>NZ_CP088218.1:0-2525382 GCF_021117155.1 Staphylococcus sp. HL28 | reverse complement strand
AAATAACTCCATCTTTCTCAAAATTTTTAAGTTATACACAAAAATAACACCCGTGGATAAAAATAATCACAGCATGTTAATAATTATCCACAAGTTAATCACAGACAGTGGATAACTTAAAGCACACTATGATTTATGCACAGCTAATTTGTATATAAATCTAATAAATAAATCCTTATAAAATCAATGATTAAACGACTTATCCACACAATTATACTTTTTCAGTAATATAGATGTCAAATGACTGTGAATATGTTCGTAAAAGATGTGAAAACTTGTGAACATCAACCTGATTGTCCACAAATTAAAAGTAATGTCATGTTGATAAGTGGATAACTTCGCACAATATTCATAATCGTTAAAAAATAGAGATTATAACAGTTTGGGAAATAATTTATAAAGCTGTATGAAAAATGAATATCCATTAAAAGCTAAATAAATTTGGGAGTGGTTAGTTTGATAATTAATATAGAAGAATCAATTTAAAATGAGCTTGCTTTATAAGTGGTAATTTGTTATATTGTAGTAGTTGCTTGAAATATGACTAGATAATAAGTATATTAAACCAAGAATTTCTTATAGCAGTCAGTTAATAAGAGGAATCTCTTATGTATAAGTTTGTTGCTATTATATTAATAGTTACTCACTTTAACAATTATCTATCTATAAATTTAACAGGGTTTTGATCCTGGAGATGTTAGATAACTTAATAAAGATGGAGGTGTTTTTACATGGTAAAACGTACTTATCAACCAAATAAACGTAAACATAGTAAAGTTCATGGTTTCAGAAAACGCATGAGCACTAAAAATGGCCGTAAAGTCTTAGCGCGCCGTCGTCGTAAAGGCCGTAAAGTTTTATCTGCATAAGATCACTGACTCATCAGTGGTCTTTTTTTTCGTTTTGAATACAGTAATTTATTCAAACATTAACAATCAAATGTAGTATTGTTTGTGTTAATTAATAGATGATAGAGAAAAACTTTTGACTGAAATCAGCGTTTTCAATATAAATGCTGGTTTATTTTTAGTTAAATTTTTGATGGTTTATAATACTAAGGTAAGAGAATTTGATAAGCGAGTGATGTTTGGTGGAAAAAGCGTACCGTATAAAGAAGAATGCAGATTTTCAAAAAATATATAAAAGTGGAAAGTCTGTCGCAAATAGACAATTCGTAGTATATACCTATGATAATAAAGAACAAGAACATTTTCGCTTAGGGATTAGCGTTTCAAAAAAATTAGGTAACGCTGTTACTAGAAATAAAATTAAGAGAGCGATAAGAGAAAACTTTAAAGTTCATAAACAAGATATTATAACGAAAGATATTATTGTGATTGCAAGACAACCAGCTAAAAAAATGTCCACTTTAGAAATTCAAGGTAGTTTAGAACATGTACTTAAAATAGCTAAAGTATTTAATAAGAAAATTCACTAGGGTAGGGGAGCTGGTTTTTAGACAAACGTAAGTCTAACTTCAGACAACCCGTAGTCTAACCCATGCATTTCGAACAAGATAATAGCTTTTTGAAATGAAACAATTTACAATATAATATTGAAAATTTACTTGAATAAGGAGGCCAGCCTAACAATGGACTTTGATACAATTACTAGTATTTCAACGCCAATGGGCGAAGGTGCGATTGGTATTGTGAGACTTTCTGGTCCACAAGCAGTTGAAATTGGAGATAAACTATATAAAGGTAAAAAACCATTAGCAGAAGTTGATTCACATACAATAAATTACGGTCATATTATTGACCCAGAAACAAATGAGATAGTTGAAGAGGTCATGATTTCCGTCTTAAGAGCACCTAAAACATTTACTAGAGAAGATATCATTGAAATCAATTGTCATGGCGGTATTTTAACTATTAATCACATATTAGAATTAACAATGACCCATGGCGCTCGAATGGCTGAACCAGGTGAATATACAAAACGTGCATTCTTAAATGGAAGAATTGATTTATCTCAAGCAGAAGCAGTAATGGACTTTATTCGTTCTAAGACAGATCGTGCTTCAAAAGTAGCGATGAATCAAATAGAGGGGCGTTTAAGTGATTTAATTAAACGTCAACGTCAATCAATATTGGAGATACTTGCTCAGGTTGAGGTGAATATCGATTATCCAGAGTATGACGACGTAGAAGATGCGACAACAGAGTTCTTATTACAACAATCTAAAAATATCAAACAAGAAATTAATCAACTATTAGAAACAGGTGCACAGGGTAAAATAATGAGAGAAGGTCTCTCCACTGTTATTGTAGGTCGCCCAAACGTAGGTAAGTCTTCGATGCTAAATAACCTTATTCAAGATAATAAAGCGATTGTAACGGAAGTAGCCGGTACTACAAGAGATGTATTAGAAGAATATGTTAATGTCAGAGGTGTACCACTTCGTTTAGTAGATACAGCAGGTATTCGAGATACTGAAGACATAGTAGAGAAAATAGGTGTTGAACGTTCACGTAAAGCACTGAGTCAAGCTGACTTAATCTTATTTGTGTTGAATAATAATGAAGCATTAACGGAAGATGACCAAACGTTATATGATGTTGTTAAAAATGAAGATGTAATTGTAATTATCAATAAAACGGATTTAGAAACACATCTAGACATTAATGAAGTTAAAGAAATGATTGGTGACACACCACTAATCCAAACTTCTATGTTAAAACAAGAAGGTATTGATGAATTAGAAATACAAATCAGAGATTTATTCTTTGGTGGAGATGTACAAAACCAAGACATGACTTATGTATCTAACTCACGCCATATTTCATTACTTAAACAAGCAAGACAATCAATCCAAGATGCGATTGATGCAGCCGAATCAGGTATACCAATGGATATGGTACAAATCGATTTAACACGCACTTGGGAGATTTTAGGTGAAATTATTGGCGAATCAGCAAGTGATGAATTAATTGATCAGTTATTTAGTCAATTCTGTTTAGGTAAATAGCGAATATAAATAGGGAAGTTAATCCAGTAGGGGTATATTTCTCAGACAAATAGATGAATGTTTAATAAGGAGGTTCAACAATTGGTTCAAGAATATGATGTAATTGTAATTGGTGCAGGCCATGCTGGAATTGAAGCAGGTTTAGCATCAGCAAGACGTGGCGCTAAAACATTAATGTTAACAATCAATTTAGATAATATTGCCTTTATGCCATGTAATCCATCAGTAGGTGGCCCGGCTAAAGGGATTGTTGTACGTGAAATTGATGCATTAGGTGGCCAAATGGCTAAGACAATAGATAAAACGCATATCCAAATGCGTATGTTAAATACAGGTAAAGGACCAGCTGTTAGAGCATTACGTGCACAAGCTGATAAAGTGCTATACCAACAAGAGATGAAGAATGTTATCGAGGATGAAGATAACTTAGATATTATGCAAGGTATGGTAGATGAATTAATTATTGAAGATGACGAAGTTAAAGGCGTACGTACAAATATCGGTACAGAATATCGCTCTAAAGCAGTGGTTATTACGACTGGTACATTTTTACGTGGTGAAATCATCTTAGGTAACATGAAGTACTCAAGTGGTCCAAACCACCAATTACCATCTGTCACATTAGCAGATAATTTAAGAGGATTAGGTTTCGAGGTTGTACGTTTTAAAACAGGAACACCACCACGTGTTAACTCTAAAACAATCGATTACTCAAAAACTGAAATCCAACCTGGCGATGATGTAGGACGTGCTTTCAGTTATGAAACAACAGAATATATTTTAGACCAATTACCATGTTGGTTAACTTATACTAACGACAAAACACATCAAGTGATTGACGACAACTTACATTTATCTGCAATGTACTCAGGAATGATTAAAGGTACAGGGCCAAGATATTGTCCATCAATTGAAGACAAATTTGTACGTTTCAACGATAAACCACGTCATCAATTATTCTTAGAACCAGAAGGACGTAATACTAATGAAGTATACGTACAAGGATTATCAACAAGTCTACCTGAACACGTTCAAAGACAAATGTTAGAGACGATACCTGGGTTAGAAAAAGCGGACATGATGCGTGCAGGTTATGCGATTGAATATGATGCAATTGTTCCAACTCAATTATGGCCGACGCTAGAAACTAAAATGATTAAGAATTTATATACTGCTGGCCAAATTAACGGTACATCAGGTTATGAAGAAGCGGCTGGCCAAGGTATTATGGCTGGTATTAATGCAGCAGGTAAAGTATTAGGTAAAGAAGAGAAAATCTTAAGTCGTTCCGATGCATATATTGGCGTACTAATCGATGATTTAGTAACAAAAGGCACAAATGAACCATATCGTTTATTAACATCACGTGCAGAATACCGTTTATTATTACGTCATGATAATGCTGACTTACGTCTTACAGATTTAGGACATGAGCTAGGTTTAATTTCGGATGAACGTTATGCGCAGTTTAATCATAAGCGTCAACAAATTAAAGATGAAATCCAAAGATTAACAGATATTCGTATCAAACCAAATGACCATACTCAATCAGTGATTGAAGCAAATGGTGGTTCTAAACTTAAAGATGGTATATTAGCTATTGATTTATTACGTAGACCTGAAATGACATATGATACGATTTTAGAAATCTTGGAAGAAGATCATCAATTACCTTCAGAAGTTGAAGAACAAGTTGAAATTCAAACAAAATATGAAGGTTATATCAATAAATCATTACAACAAGTTGAAAAAGTAAAACGTATGGAACAAAAGAAAATTCCTGAAGACTTAGATTATAGTAAAGTTGATAGTTTAGCTTCAGAAGCTAGAGAAAAACTTGCAGAAGTTAAGCCACTTAATATTGCGCAAGCTTCAAGAATTTCTGGTGTTAACCCAGCCGATATTTCAATTTTACTTGTATATTTAGAACAAGGAAAACTTCAAAGGGTGAATCAATAATGAGTATAGAATGGCTATCTGAGAAATTAAAAGAACACAACATCGAATTATCGAACACTCAAAAAGAACAATTTCAAACATACTATCAGCTACTTGTTGAATGGAATGAAAAGATGAATTTGACAAGTATTACAGATGAACATGAAGTGTATTTAAAGCATTTTTATGATTCAATCACACCAAGTTTCTATTATGACTTTAAGGGTTCATTATCAATATGTGATGTGGGTGCAGGTGCAGGTTTCCCAAGTATTCCATTGAAAATCATCTTCCCTGAGTTGAAAGTGACAATAGTCGATTCATTAAATAAGCGTATACAATTTTTAAATCATTTAGCGGACGATTTAGGTCTCCAAGATGTGAGTTTTGTGCATGATCGTGCTGAAACCTTTGGCAAGGGAGACTACAGGGAGTCTTACGATATCGTTACTGCCCGTGCTGTTGCGCGTCTAACTGTACTAAGCGAATTGTGTCTACCTTTAGTTAGAAAAGGTGGCCAATTCATTGCTTTAAAATCATCTAAAGGTGAAGAAGAATTAGACGAAGCCCAATTTGCAATAAATGTATTAGGTGGTAATGTTAAAGAAACCTTTAATTTTGAATTGCCAGAAGAAGCGGGAGAAAGACAAATGATTGTCATTGATAAACGACGACAAACATCTAAGAAATACCCAAGAAAACCAGGTACACCCAATAAATCTCCTTTACTTGAAAAGTAAGATATGATGATATAGAAATGAATGAGAGGGAGCGAATGGATTATGAAGAAACCTTTTTCAAAATTATTTGGTTTAAAAAACAAAGATGACATCATGGGTTCTATTGAAGAAGACCGAAATAATAATGTTGAGTCCATTCATATTGAACGTATCGTACCTAATCGTTATCAACCTAGACAAGTATTTGAACCAAGTAAAATACATGAACTTGCAGAATCAATTAAAGAGCATGGATTATTACAACCTATTGTAGTAAGACCTATTGAAGAAGATATGTTCGAAATCATTGCAGGTGAACGCAGATTTAGAGCAATGCAATCTTTAAATATGTCTCAAGCAGATGTCATTATCCGAGATATGGATGATGAAGAAACTGCAGTGGTTGCATTAATTGAAAATATTCAACGTGAAAACTTATCTGTAGTAGAAGAAGCAGAAGCATATAAAAAGCTACTTGAACTTGGTGATGTGACACAGAGTGAGTTGGCGAAAAGTTTAGGTAAAAGTCAAAGTTTCATTGCTAACAAGCTACGCTTACTAAAATTAGCACCTAAAGTCATTACAAGATTAAGAGAAGGTAAGATAACTGAGCGACATGCACGTGCTGTACTCGTATTATCTGAGGAAGATCAAGAAGCGTTGATTGAACAGGTCATAGCTCAAAAGCTTAATGTGAAACAAACTGAAGATAAAGTACGTCAAAAGACAGGACCTGAAAAGATTAAAGCACAGTCATTCCAATTTTCACAAGATGTAACACAAGCAAGAGATGAAGTAGGTAAAAGTATCGAAGCAATACAACAATCTGGTTTACATGTTGAACAAAAAGATAGAGATCACGATGATTATTATGAAATTAAAATCAGAATTTATAAGAAGTAAGTAGAACTCCTTTTGTCATTGAGATGAAAGGAGTTTTTATTATGATTTAATATTAATAGAAAGTTCAAACTAGTTAAGTAATAATTAGAAAATTAGGTCTATTGATTTTATTGTTTACAATTGATAAAGTGCGTTTTACACTAAAAGTAAACGAAACGTTTCGTTTAATAATTAGCAAAGAAGGATTATTGTGTTCGGAATATCTATATCAAGTGCGATACTTCATTTTGTAATCGGTGGATTTGCGGTTGCTTTAGCATCAATTATAGCAGAAAAAGTTGGCGGTAAACTAGGTGGTATTATAGCTACAATGCCCGCAGTTTACTTAGCAGCAGTGATAGCATTAGCCATAGATCATAAGGGCGATGAACTCATTAAAATGTCTATGCATTTAAGTACAGGCGCGATAGTAGGCATTATATCGTGTATTTTAACTGTATTTTTTACCTCAATTTTTATTTATAAGAAAGACTATAAAAGCGGTACAGTATTTGCCATGTTGTGTTGGCTTGTAATTTCTGTGGCGATTTTTGTAGTTAGACATATATAAAAGGAGGTACATTTTAATGAAATTAACAATTATTAAATTTTTAGTTGGTGGATTAGCAGTATTAATTAGTTATATCGTGTCAATGGTACTTCCTTGGAAAGAATTCGGAGGAATATTTGCTACTTTCCCGGCAGTATTTTTAGTATCTATGTGTATTTCTGGAATGCAATATGGTAACAAAGTGGCAATGCATGTGAGTCGAGGAGCAGTCTTTGGTATGACTGGCGTTCTGTTTAGTATATTAGCGACATGGGCAATGCTCAACCTAACACATATGTGGTTGCTTAGCATTATTGTTGGATTTATAGTATGGTTTGTAAGTGCATTTATTATATTTGAAATCGTGGAGTACGTAGCACGTAAAAGAAGGGAAAAATATGGCTGGAAGACCGAAAGACCCAACAGTAAATAAAAAAATTTATGAAGAAATTAACCGTTTGTTAGAAACAACACATTTTAAACATATGACGATAGATCAAATTGCAGAGAATACGAGTGTCTCTAAGGCAACGATATATCGGCGTTGGAAAGACAAAGAGTCAATGATTGTAGATATGTTTGTAGATCAATCGCGAATCATTGAACCAGAATATGACAATCTGTTTGATAATCTATATGATTTTCTAATTAAAGTTATGAAAATCTATAAGACACCATTAGGTAGTGCTGTTATTGAAATATTAATAAGTAATCAACAGACAGAAGCACGAGAAAAATTTATGAGAGATTACTTTGAACACAATAGAACGATTTTAAAATCCATTATTAGTCAACATATCGAAGAAGACAATCAAGATTTATTCATCGATATCATATTCTCTCCTATCTACTTCAATATATTAATCAAACCACAGTCTCTCACAGAAGCATATATTGAGAAAATGTTAAAAATGATACTAAAAGCATATGATGTATAGTTATAGTTCGATAGCGTTCCTGAAAAAGGAGCGTTTTTATTTTGAAATAATATATAAAGGTAGTCTAAGGTAAGTCTTTCAAATACTGTTATAACAAGATGTAAAAACATTTTGACAGAACAATTAATGAAAATGTAAATCAAATTTGGTAGTTTTATTTTAAAGAAAACGTTTCTATATGAGTATCACTTTAAAGAAAAGTGAAATACTTTTTAACTAGAAAATTAAGGAGACAGAAGCATGAATATAAGCCATCAAATTAAATTATGCCGTGAAAATAAAGGATATTCTCAAGAATATTTAGCTGAGAAACTATATGTATCTAGACAAACTATTTCGAATTGGGAAAATGAACGTAGTTATCCTGATGTCCATAATTTAATAATGATGTGTGAGTTATTCAATGTGTCACTAGATGATCTAGTTCAAGGAGAAATTCATATGGAGCAAAGAGAGTTAGTAAAAAAGAAGTTTGATTTTTGGACGTATATAATGTTAATACTTCTGATAGGTTCACTTATATTATTAGGGCCCTTAATTGTGTATTTAAGTTGGTGGGGCTTTGCTATATTTTTACTATTGTATATGGTCGGGATATTTGCAGGTGGAAATGTTGATAAAATTAAATATAAAAATGGCATGGATAATTATGATAGAATTGTTGCTTTTATGAATGGAAAAGATCCTAATGAAGTAAATGTTAGTAAACGAAGAGCAGTCATAATTGATATTTTCATCTTTATTTTAGTAAGTGGTGGCTATGGAGTAATAGGAATGCTAAGTATTTATTTAGCTTTTAAATTTTTATAAGTGAAATAGAAAATATTTTTACATTTTAAATACCCTTTGATAGCATGTATTTTAATAATAAATATAATTTAAAGGATGGTTGCATGCGTTATAAAAAGCTAACAGGGATATTACTTACGTCATCATTGATATTAGGAGCATGTTCCGGACATGATGATCATGAAAAGATAAATAAAAATGACGATGAAAAGTTACCACCTATTCCTAAGAAAGTGTTTGTAGATCAACAATCAAATAAGCAATTATCTGAAAAGGAATTAAAGAATAGTATTAAGACATACTTAAATACGAATAAGGATTTAGCAGATAATATTACTGATTTAGGCTCGGAAACTAAACTCAATAAAAAAGATAAAAAGAAACTAAATAAATTACAACATATGTCTAAAGAAAATGACCAAAACTTTGAAGATTATATTAGAAAAAATGAGTTACCAAAAGGATATAAAAAGGGCACGGAATTAGCAGGAAAATATACTAAAGAAACCAATGACTATTTAAATCAATTAACTTCAAAATTACAAAAGTTAGATAAAAAAGATACAAAAGAAATCGATAAATTAAATTCAAAATATAAAGATAAAGTGAATGGTAAACAACAGAAGAAAGTAGAGAAGTTCTTAAAAGATAAAGATATTGAAACAAAAGCATTTGAAAAGTAATTCAATATAACCAATAAAATTCCCAGTTCCGAAGCGGTTCTGGGAATTTTTAATATTGATTACATGCCAGATAAACTTTGCATAGAATCCTGCATACCTGCACCAATTAAGCCAAAGCCAATAGTTAATACTAAGGCAACTACTGCCCAAATAATAGATGCTTTTTTAGATAATTTACTAGTACCAAAATAAACTGCAAATATTAAATAAGCTGATAATAAGTTAGATAAACTAAATGGTACTAAGTAATTATTTCCTTTATCAAATACATTGAGACTATCTAAATGTGTTTCTGGAATAGTTAAACCAAACAAGGCTTGAATACCATATACGATAATTGTAAAAACTACTGTAATTATTGAATATGAAATTGTAGCGGAAAAAATCTGAATAGCACTTGCATCAGATTTCATAATTTTTGAAATAACTAAGAAGATAACAAAAGTTATTAGTATACCAAAAATAATTGCTCCAATAGATTGCCCGATGAACGTTGCTACATTAAATTGGTTTTGCTTATCAATTTCAGATTGACTTAAACCTGCTTGCTTCAAGGCTTTGGTATTATCTGTAATATTTAATGCTAATGCCATAGATACAAAAGTTAAAACAATAAATATGATTAACTTTACAAGCCATTTTGGATTTTGTCGTATCTTTCTAAAATGGTCTACAAAAGGTAA
This sequence comes from Staphylococcus sp. HL28, assembly GCF_021117155.1. Lineage (NCBI taxonomy): Bacteria > Bacillati > Bacillota > Bacilli > Caryophanales > Staphylococcaceae > Staphylococcus > Staphylococcus sp. HL28. Next base: position 2,515,229 of record NZ_CP088218.1, on the reverse strand, counting down.
GTTAGATTGTGATGCTTCAGGTTGTGTTGTATTCGTTTGTTCCATATATGTATCTCCCCTTATTGTTATTTTAATAACAGAATAACATTGTTAAATAATTTTTAAAATATCAATTTTTATTTTAAATAAGTATAAAAAATAGAGTAAGTAAAAGAAATACAAAAACTTTTTCATTATTATCAAACTTAAAATAAGCTTAAATCTCCTTAAATTAAATATATATAATAATTAAAGTATGTTATCATGCAAAATATAATACATTTTAAGGAGTATAGGACATGAAGAAAAACATATTATGGAGTATTATCGGCGTGGCAATCATTCTACTTCTAGTTATTGCAGCGTTCATCGTGAAACAGACAACAGGCTCTGGTAATAAAGATAGTAATGGTTACGATACATATACAGTTAAGAAAGAAACACCGATTAGTCTAGAGGGTAAGGCATCTCCGAAATCGGTCAAAACATATAATAACAATAGTCAAATTGGCACATTCCAGAGTCCAGCAGTTGATGACGGGCAAAAGGTCAAACAAGGGGATCGTCTCCTAAGTTATGATACGAACAATAGTAAGCGTCAACAACTGGCAAACAAAGTAGATCAAGCACAAAACCAAGTGAATGATGATTATCAAAAAATCAATCAAAGTCCTAACAATAATGAGCTTCAATCTAAACTGACACAAGATCAAAGTTCACTTAACGAAGCACAACAACAATTGGCACAACATGACAAACAAATGAACGATAGTATTTATGCGGCATTTGATGGTAAGGTCAATATTAAAAATGGCGAAGATGCTGGCGACGGTCAACCTGTCTTACAGCTTATTTCAGACAATCCACAAATTAAATCAACTGTCACGGAGTTTGATGTTGAGAAAATCAAAGAAGGTGACAAAGTTGATGTCACAGTAAATAGTAATGGTAAAAAAGGTAAAGGTAAGATCCTTAAAATAGATGAATTACCAACCAGTTATGATGATAGCGCTAGTGGTGAAGCAAGTGGCGCACAAGCAAGTGCAGGTAGCCAAGGTGACGAAGGTCAAGATGGTGGTAGTGCCGCACAAGCTTCAAATCCAACGGTAAATAATCCATCTGGTGGTAAAGAAGGCGATACATCTAAATACAATGTCATTATTGGTGATTTAGATATTCCAGTACGATCAGGATTCTCAATGGATGCGAAAATTCCATTAAAATCTTTAAAACTACCTAACGATGTTTTAACAAAAGATAACGATGTCTTTGTATTAGATAAAAATAATAAAGTTCACAAACGTGATATTAAAATCGACCGCAACAATGGCCAAATTATTGTGAAAAAAGGACTTAAAGCTGGTGATAAAGTCATCAAAAATCCTAAAGGTAATTTAAATGATGGAGAAAAAGTTGAGGTGTCATCATGATTGAATTGAAAAAGATCAATCGACATTTCAAAAATGGAGACGAAACGAATCATATTTTAAAAGATATTGATATTCATATTGATGAAGGTGAATTTATCGCCATTATGGGACCATCAGGGTCGGGTAAAAGTACATTAATTAATATTCTAGGATTTATCGACCGTGGTTATGAAGGCGATTACCTTTTTAACGGTGACAATTATAAAAAAGCATCAGATAATCGTCTCGCAACGATACGAAATCATACGGTAGGATTTGTGTTTCAAAACTTTAAATTAATTCAAAATAATACCATTCTTGAAAATGTCAGTATTCCACTTATTTATAATGGAATGAGTAGTAAAGACCGTAAAGCCAAAGTGTTAAAAGGATTGGAAGATGTTGGTCTACATCAGAAGGAAGACTTACTTCCTAATAAATTATCAGGTGGACAACAACAACGTGTCGCGATTGCGAGAGCGATTATTAACGAACCTAAATTTATCATTGCCGATGAGCCAACAGGGGCATTAGATTCTAAGACATCAAAAGATATTATGGATTTGTTTGTGTCGTTAAACAAAGAAAAAGGAACAACCATGATTATGGTAACGCACGATCGTGAGGTAGCGAATAAAGCTGATCGTATTATTCATATTTTAGATGGTCGTGTGAAAGAGGAAGAGGTGCTGACGCATGAATAACTTTTCTAATATTTTATCCGTCGCCTTTCGCTCTATTTTAAAAAATAAGCGTCGTAATATCTTTACGATGATTGGTATTATTATCGGTATAGCGGCCGTGATTACGATTATGTCTCTGGGAAATGGGTTTAAAAAAACAACCAACGAACAGTTTGATGATGCCGGTGCAGGGAAAAATCAAGCGTCTATTTCATATATGACACAAGACATGAGCGCACCAAAAGATAATCCATTTAAACAAGAAGATATTAGTGTTGTAGAACAAGTTAAGGGTGTCAAAAGTGCAAAAATTAAAGAAAGCGAAGATAGTACATACTCTGCCAAAGTAACGAATACACATGGCAGTGGTGAAATCAGTTTAAAAAAGGCTTCTCATATGTCAGGGGTCGATGAAGGCCATGGTTTTACGAAAGATGATAACGATACACAGGAGAAAGTCGTTGTGATTGATAGTAAAGTGGCGAAAAAGGTATTTCACAATGCGAAAGCAGCTGTTGGCAAATCCATTTATATTAATGGCGAAGGATTTAAAGTGGTTGGTGTTGGCGATGCAAGTGGCCAAGACGCGAGTGGTATGCCACTTGAATCCGTGGTCCAAATGCCAACTAAAACAGCGAATCACTATATGAGCAACTTATCTCAAGGGACACCACAACTGCAAGTGACTGTGAATGATGGTGAAAATAAGAAAGATGTAGGTAAAAAAGTTGAAAAAGAATTGAATAAAAAAGGGACAGGCGTATCTGATGGCCAATATAGCTTCGCGGATAATGAAGAATTAATGAAAAATACTCAACAAATTGTTGATATGATTACTTACTTTGTGGCAGCTGTGGCAGGTATTTCGCTATTTATCGCAGGAATTGGTGTTATGAATGTGATGTATATTTCTGTAACCGAACGTACCGAAGAAATCGCGATACGACGTGCCTTTGGTGCCAAAGGTCGAGACATTGAAATGCAATTTTTAGTCGAAAGTGTTGTGTTATGTCTACTCGGTGGTATTATCGGTTTAATCCTAGGTATTATCATCGCTACCATTGTCGACTTAGCAACACCAGATATGGTTAAGAGTTCCGTCAGTCTCGGGTCAGTCATCCTAGCGGTAGGCGTATCCACATTAATTGGTATTGTCTTCGGTTGGATCCCAGCTCGAGCAGCCTCTAAAAAAGAATTGATTGATATTATTAAATAGTTAACATCATAAGGCACTCGTACCTATTGAAGTACGAGTGCTTTTTATCATTATTATTAAGATATTTACTCTGATTTATTAATCGGAAGTTGTCTATCATCGAATATTTGTAGATGATATAATATATAAGTCGCCTATCTCTCAGGCGTCAATTCAGACGCAGAGAGGAGGTGCATTATTTTGCTAAACATTTTCGTTCACATCCTAGCACCAGTCATCAGTGGCTGTGCTGTTGCGTATTATACTTATTGGCTTAGTAAACGCAACAAATAATTAATAGGCGACTTTATAAGCCAGCATCGAAAAAATCCCCACACTACTGCAATAGTGTGGGGATTGGTGCATTAATTGCTAATCATTTTCGTTACCTAGATTATAACACTGGTTAGTAGAGGAATGCAAAATAATAAAGATACTCATATAATATATTCATTCTGCTTTGAATAATGTTTTTAAATCATTAAAAAAAGGACTCGAGTATTGAATAATACCTTCATTACCATTTAAAGCATTCTTCTTTAATTCAATAGCCATTACTAATTCATCTGGGACCTCAAACGGTGATTTAATCCCCCATTCAGAAGCCTTTTTAAATCCAAATTTAGCATAATATTCTGAATGTCCCATTACGATAACTGATTCAAAATTTAATTCCGTCGCTATATTTAAAGCTTTTTGTATTAAACTTTGACCTATACCTTGATTTTGATAATCAGGTAAGACGGAAACAGGCGCTAAAGCTAACGAGGCTATCATTTTTTCATTATTAATTATAAAAACTCTAGATAATAATATGTGACCTATAATTTTATTTTTGTGTAAAGTAACTAATGAGAGGCTTGGGATAAAAGCATCTGAGTTTCTTAAATTAGAGACTAATCTATGTTCATCATGGTTACTATAAGGTTCATTAGCAAAAGCTTTTTTTATAACGTCTTCTGTAAATTTATAATCTTCTTTTTTCTCTTCTCTAATAATAAAGTTCATTTTACCACCTTATTTAAAAGTTATTGATAAAGCATTATATTTTAATGATTTTATTATATCTATAATGCATCAACATAATTATCGCTACTGTGATAGCTATAGAGATAATCATGACATGTTTATTCTCTATAAAGATAATGCTCACGAGATATGAAAGAAGTAATAGAGCTAATGCATAAATAATATGCTTAATATAACGGAATTCTGCATGGAAATAGGGTGCATTTAACCAAATACCAATGAAAAAGGCTAAAATACTTAAGTACATCAAATTAACTTCAAAATATGAATTTAGTTTAGTGTTATCGCTAAAAACTAAAGCTGCATTAAGTGTCCCTAAGGCAATGTTAATTAATAGGTGTGTATATACTAATCGGAAACCGATAGATCGTTGTTTATGATTGATATAGTTTTCAGTGATTAACCAATATGTACCAAACATACATACTAAAATTAAAAATTGGAAGATATAAATATAGCTAAAATTAGTAATACTAAATATTGAAGCAAGACCTACTATAACTTCACCAAAAATAATAATTGTTAGTAAAGAAAAACGTTCGACTAAATGCATCATATTGACCGGTGAGTCTTCTAAATATTTTCTAAAAGGAATCAAACCAGTACCAGCAATAAACACGCCTAAGAATGCAGGAACATAATGAACACTAGACGGTAATAATAATGCTAGAAATGATAATGTAGATACAGTTAAAGCTACGGTAGCAAATGACTGACATGTACGCTTATCGGCATGGCTTAGTTTTCGGCTCGTGTGTAGGGTATACTGCAATCCAATACTTAAATACAGAAGTGCAACACAAAAGAAAAAAGGTTTAAATGTTTTTTCAAAATCAGGATAGAGACTGTTCGAAAGGAAGATCAATATAAACATATTTACCATCATAAAAATAATATCTTTTGTTACCTCATCACCAAAACGATTAGTAAAAAATGTTTGATGTGACCATAATATCCACAAAATTAAACTCATCATGACATATTTGAAGAATAATTCAAACGATATTGTACCATGATGTGCATGCAAGATAACGTGTGCAATTTTTTGAATTGCATATACAAATTTTAAATCAAAGAATAACTAGTGAAAGCCGGCCTTTTTAAATTCTAAGTGTCGATTTTGAGACATTGTTGACATGCTTGTCCTCCATTTACATTGATAGTTGTGCACAGTTATTTATGTTAAATCGTATAAAGATAGTAATCGTGATACCTGTAAAGTGATTTTTTCTTTTTCTTGTTCGCGGTCATTACTATTTAAATAGATATCTAGTAAGCCAATAATTCCACTACTAATAAAATTAATATATAAATGATAATCTAATCCTTTATTAGTGGCGACTGTTACTGGTAATTTTTTCTTAAATTCTGATTCGATAAATTTAAGCAATCTTTTTTTAAAACTTGAAGCATTATTAATATTGAAAAGTATCATGAAAAAAGCTTTATTATTTTCGAAAAATTCAAACCATAATTGTGTGCCTTCTCGTACACCTAGGCTTTTTTTAGTTTCGCCAATTTGTTCGAGTTCTGTAATCTTTTCAGATACGATTTGGTCTAATAAATCATATTTATCAATATAGTGTAAATAAAATGTCTTTCTCCCTACTTGAGCGTATTCTGTAATTTCTTTAATAGAAATTGAATCAAAATCCTTTTCGAAAAATAATGTCATAAAGGCGTTATTGATACTTGCTCTGGTCTTAATAACACGTAAATCTTTGATATTCATTATAAGTCACCTCCATTTTTAACCCATTATTCAAAATATGTGTATTAAACCACATATGTTACTAGTTGATAATTGAATATCTTATCTAAACACTCTATGATGGCATTATACACACGAGAGTAATAAAATTCTACAGCGAATTAATTTTTTATGGAGGAATAAAATTTATGAAACAAGCAGTTAATTTTAAAAGTAAAACAAATTTATTAGCAGCAAATTTATATACACCTGAAAACTTTGATAAAAGTAAAAAATATCCAGCAATTACAGTATGTCATCCAGGCGGAGGCGTTAAAGAACAGACTGCAGGTATGTACGCAGAGAAATTAGCAGAATTTGGTTATGTAACAGTTGTCTATGATGCATCACACCAAGGTGAAAGTGAAGGCTCACCTAAATATTTAGAAGATCCATTTGCTAGAACAGAAGATGTGAGAGCTTCAGTGGATTATCTTACAACTTTGGACTTTGTAGATAATGATAGAATCGGTGCACTTGGTGTTTGTGCAGGTGGTGGTTATACAGTCAGTGCGGCAAGAACAGAACGTCGTATCAAAACATTAGCTACTGTAAGTATGGTTGATATTGGTGCACTATTCCGTAAAGGACCTGGTGATGTTGTATCTATTGATGATCAACTTGCATTTATGAATCAAGTTGCTGACCAACGTACAGCTGAAGCAAACGGTGCTGATTATGGTGTGACAGGTTATGTGCCTGAAGAAATTGATGATTCTATGCCTGAAAATTCAACAATGGTACAAGGACACTATTATTATTTAACTGAACGTGGTCAACATAAAAATGCACCTAATAAAATCTTATTAAGAAGCTTTTCTGAAGTATTAACATTTGCACCATTCACATATATTGATGAATTGTTAACACAACCATTCTTATCAATTGCGGGTACTGAAGCAGACACTTTAGAGTATAGCGTTGATGCTGTTGAAAAGGCAGCAGGTAACAATAACGAATTATATAAAATTGAAGGCGCATCACACGTTGATTTATACGATATTCCAGAATATGTTAATCAAGTATTACCAAAACTTGAATCATTCTATAAAGAAACACTATAAATTTCATAAGGTGGTATAAAAATGACTCGTATTTTAATTGTTGGTGCTAGTGGTCAAATTTCACAAGAAGCAATTGATTTATATTTACAGAACACGGATTTGGATTTAACACTATTAGCAAGAAATAAAGCGAAATTACCTGAATATGATTCCAATCGAGTTACAATTATTGAAGGTGATGCGACAGATAGAAATGCTGTTGCCAATGCCATGAAAAATATTGATACTGTGTTTGTTAGTTCTACAGGTGAAAATTTAGGAGAACAAGCTAAGACAGTTATAGAAGCAATGAATGATAATGGTACGGAACGCTTAATTTTTGTTACTTCTCTTAATACACTTCATGAAGTGCCAGGTCAATTTGGTAAATGGAACGATGAAAATATTGGATCTTATCTTGCACCATTTAGAGAAGCTACTGAAGCAATTGAAAGTTCAGATTTAGACTACACAATATTTAGACCGGCTTGGTTAACGAATTACGATGAGATTGATTATGAAGTAACACAACGAGATGAACCTTTTAAAGGGACTGAAGTGTCTCGTAAAAGTGTGGCAGATTTAGCAGTCAAAATTTCTCAGGATCCTAAACTTCATTCAAAAGAAAATATTGGATTAAATAAACCTAATACAGACGGTGATAAGCCTAGTTGGATGTAAGTGAAATGTCTTAGTGATTAAAAAAATACTGTAAGTAGCAAATATATAGTGACTTTGAAATAAGTATCAATTATCAATCAATATCAAAGGGACAAACAATGATTTAGCGTTGTTTGTCCCTTTGAATTCGGATTATCAATTATGTCTATTTTATATTTACCCATCATCACACTATTTTTACGCATTTTTACCAAGAAAAACTTTATATTTTTATTTAGTTTACAATCATTTAAAAATTAGATGCTTAAGGTAAACAAATAAATTAATATATTTGTTTAACCGTATAAGTATTTATTAATGAAAATAGTATATAATACGTCCGATTAGGGTGTATATTAATTATGAGGTGAAAGTCAATGATCGTAGGTTATGCGAGAGTATCTTCGATAGATCAAAATTTAGAAAGACAACTAGAAAATTTAAAAACATTTGGAGTAGAGAAAATCTTTACAGAGAAATAATCGGGAAAGTCAGTATAAAATAGACCTGTATTTCAAGAAGCACTTAATTTTGTGAGAATGGAAGATCGGTTTGTAGTGGAATCGATTGATCGTTTAGGTCGTAATTATGATGAAATTATTGAAACTGTGAATTATTTAAAAGAAAAAGATGTACAGTTAATGATTACCAGTTTACTTATGATGAATGAAATCATTGGTAATCCTTTATTAGATAAATTTATGAAAGATTTAATCATTCAAATACTAGCAATGGTTTCAGAACAAGAAAGAAATGAAAGTAAACGTAGACAAGCGCAAGGGATACAAGTTGCGAAAGAAAAAGGAATATTACAAGACAAACTATTTATAGAATTAAAAATGATAGTAAGTTTTAATAAAAATACAATAAACAGAGAAAATCCTCATTTTTTCAATAAATATTGTGACAAAAACAACCCAAACAAACCACTTTAAATATGAAGGTTTTGATATGTATAAAATTAGTCATGTGTTAGATAGTCATAAAGTTAACTTAAAAAAACACTAGTATTTAATCATAAACCACATTATTTATTATTTTTTATGAAGAACAGTTACTTTGCATTTTTGCAATTTAAATTATATTTTTTACTTTATATTTAAAATAAAAAGCGCGAAAGCTTTTGATACTGAAAATTGCTCAGTGTTTACGATTGCTCTTGCTAGATTCATGTTTAAAGTTTTAGCTTGTGTAGCTGGATTAGAAAAATTTTACGTGTATGTTCTGTTACTAGAGCTTGATACTATTGGTATAAATACCATATTGTGTATATTCCATTTACACTGTCCCCCTTTCTAATTTTAAACCATCTTTATTTGCTACATAATTAACAAGATTTGGGCAAGGAATATATATAGACTAATGAAATAGTTTTGTATTTAGAAGAAACATATAGTGAAAAATTACAAATATTAGTTTTTTAATTTGAAAGACTGTTAATAAATGAACTTTTAGAGTAAACTCTAATCATAAAGTAATTTAGAAACATTGTATTAAAAGGTTAGTTGATTTAAAGTAACTAAACTAAGGGGTGTTATCTATGAAAGCAGCAGTTTGGTATGGTCAAAAAGATGTAAGAGTTGAAGAACGTGAACCTAAAGAATTACAGGACAATGAAGTTAAGGTTAAAGTATCTTGGGCTGGCATTTGTGGTACAGATTTACATGAATACTTAGAAGGCCCTATATTTATTTCAACAGAAAAGCCAGATCCATTCTTAGGTCAAAAATCGCCAGTTACATTGGGTCATGAATTTGCAGGTGTGGTAGAAGAAACTGGTTCCCAAGTTACAAAATTTAATAAAGGCGATCGAGTTGTAGTTAACCCTACAGTTTCAAAACGTGAAAAAGAAGAAAATATTGACCTTTATGATGGTTATTCATTTATAGGCTTAGGTTCTGATGGTGGATTTGCAGAGTTTACAAATGCGCCGGAAGAAAATGTTTATAAACTACCAGATAATGTTTCTGATAAAGAAGGTGCGCTTGTCGAACCAACAGCCGTTGCAGTTCAAGCAATTAAAGAAGGTGAAGTTCTATTTGGTGATACTGTAGCTATTTTTGGTGCAGGACCAATTGGATTATTAACAGTCGTAGCAGCCAAAGCAGCTGGTGCAAGTAAAATATTTGTTTTCGATTTATCAGAAGAAAGACTAAGTAAAGCTAAAGCACTAGGCGCAACTCATGCTATAAACTCTGGTAAGACAGATCCAGTTGATGTTATTAATAAGTATACAGAAAATGGTGTAGATGTATCTTTTGAAGTGGCTGGTGTAGCACCAACACTTAAATCTTCTATAGATGTTACAAAAGCAAGAGGTACAGTTGTTATCGTTTCTATTTTTGGTCATCCTATCGAGTGGCATCCAATGCAATTAACTAATACAGGAGTAAAACTTACTTCTACAATTGCATACACACCTACTACATTCCAACAAACAATTGACTTAATCAACGAAGGTAATTTAAACGTTAAAGATGTAGTTACTGATGAAATTGAGTTAGAAAATATCGTAGAATCAGGATTTGAACAACTTGTAAATGATAAATCTCAAGCAAAAATTTTAGTTAAATTATAATATAGACTATAAAACTAGTAGAAGGAGAATCTTCAAATTAGAGATTCTCCTTCTACTAGTTTTTTTGTAATTATTAGTTTTACCTATATCATTTTTTATTATTAAATATTATGTTTGTTAATTGAATAAATATTAATGTAGAGGTGTAAATCAACGGTTGTAGGTTATGATAGGGCTCTTCCATATCATTTTTTGAAACATCTTTAAAATTAATATGTAATTATATAAATAACTAACTTAAATACTTTCGATTCATGATTATTTACTGTTATGAATAAAATGTCATTACTCTGTTTATAATAACGAGATTTAAACCGACTTTACAATAAACAAGATTATACAAATAATAAAATTTGTAATATATTGTAATATTCTGTAATATATTGTAATATTACTTTAGAAAGACATTTAACTATTAAAGGAGTGTTAATAATGAATACTTTATCGAAGCGTTTGTTAACAGGTACTTTAGCAGTTGGAGTGGCTTTGGGTGTTGGCGTTGAGGATCTTTCACATCATGAAGCTCATGCGGCTACGCAACCATATTATAATTATCATGGTTATACATCATCACAAAGTGATTTTATTTTAGATAAAAATTTTATTAATGCCATTAAAAATGACAATTTCACCATTAATGGATATAAAATTACTGAAAATAGTAAAGGCAATGATAATGATACAATTGAAAAATTTGATCAACAATTTTATTTACCTAGCAAAGGCAAAGCGGATGGTGTGTGGTTCCAATTAAAACCAGGCGTAGTTTCTAAAGCTGAATTAGTGAAAACTTATGGTAAGCCCTTAAATAAGCCATCTGGAACAGCCCATGGAAATGAATATTTATATCAATTTAATGAAAAACAATTACGCTTTTTAGAGAATAATGGTTATATTACTGAAGTCGGTATCCATAACGGAAAAAGTTAAGTGATAAAATAAAAATTTTATATGGAATTCATTTTTTACAATTTTACTAGCCTAGTTATAGCAAAGTTGAGAAAAATTGAGTAATCGCAAACGGTTGGTGAGACAGGTCATCAGCCGTTTATTTTATATAAAGTAAATAAGGGGATTAAAATATGTATTTTACGCAACTAACAGAGACAGAATATTACAATTTTATTCAAAATAATATGGTCCATTTTACACAATCTATTGATCAATATAAATATAGAAAAGCAAAAAATGATCAAGTCCACCTAGTCGGTGTTAAAAACAATAACAATGAGGTTGTCGCAGCCTGTTTACTAACGGAAGCTAGAGCATTAAAAATATTTAAGTATTTTTACTCTCAAAAGGGGCCGGTATTAGATTTTAATCATCTCGAATTAGTAAAATGCTTTTTTAAAGGCTTAACAACATATCTACAAAAAAGACGTGCACTATTTGCTTCTATAGATCCGTATATTTTAGAAAATGTTCGAAATACCGCTGGAGATATTGTGACACCGATTAATAATAAAGAATTAATTCATACATTACATCAATTAGGTTATCAGCACCAAGGTTTAACGATTGGCTATTCTCAAAAGAGTCAAATTAGATGGCTATCTGTACTAGATATGGAAGGGCAAAAAGAAGAAGATGTCATAAAAAATATGGAATATAAGACCAGGCGTCACGTTCAACATGCGATTGAAATGGGTGTTAAGACAATAACGTTAGACATATCAGAAATTGAGCGCTTTTATCAATTATTTAAAATGGCTGAAGAACGACATCATTTTAAATATAGGGCAAATCCATATCAATTTTTTAAAGAAGTACTGTTAATGTATCCGAATGAGGCAATGATTAAGCTTTCATATATTAATTTAGATGATTATAAAAATCAATTAATTAAAAAGTCATCTGAAATAGCTAAAGATATAGAAAACACAAAAGATAAGTTAAATGAGCATCCTAATTCTAAAAAGAGTAAGAACAAGTTAAAACAGTTAGAACAGCAATGGAATAGTAACGAAAAGAAAATTACAGAAACACAAGACATCATTCAAACAGATGGGCATGTTATTGATTTAGCAGCAGCCTTATATATAGCTACAAAAGATGAAGTTTATTATTTATCCAGTGGTTCAAATCCACATTACTATCAATATAAAGGTGCGTATGCTTTGCAATGGCATATGATTAAGTTTGCTTTAAAACATGAGATTCCTAAATATAATTTTTATGGTATTACTGGAGATTTTAGCAAGACAGCAGATGATTTAGGCGTACAACAGTTTAAAAAAGGATTCGGAACTCACATTGAAGAATTAATTGGAGATTTCATTAAGCCTATCCACCCATTATTGTATAAAGTTTTCCGATTGTTAAATGAATAATATGATGAAAAAAAGGTGGTATTCAATATGACTAATCATGATGAAATGAAGGAACAACATCAGGAAAATCAGAATGAAGATTTGTCAAAAGATCAAAATGACGTTTCACCGAAAGGAAATATAGCATTAAATATCCTCATTTTGATAGGTTGGATGATTCTAGCACAATTACCTATTATTATCATACTTACGATTACAAATTTATCGGTTAAAATGGACACTTTGAAAGCTACAATGTCCACCGTCTTATATCTCATTGTTGTATCAGTAGTGGTTTGGTTAATTAGACGGTACTATAGACGGCATACTTATGAACATACGGGCAAATTTACGACGAAAGACATTGGTATTAATATAGGGTGGGCAGTCTTACTTCGTATTATTGTCTATGCATTTTTGTTCCTTTTATACAAAGTCACAGGGTCTGCTCAAACAAGTAACGATAAGCTATTGTTTGGTGACATGAATCAACAAGCGACCGATGCAAGCCAGCTTGCACAGGTATTTCCTTTTATCGTTTTTGTAATTACTATCAGTTTTATTGCACCATATCTTGAGGAACTAATATATCGAGGTATATTCAAAGAGACTTTATTTAAAAAGACTTCATTTTGGTTACCGTTCATTATTTCTTCAATCGTTTTTGGTTCACAACATGGTATTAATAATATCATTTCATTTATTATGTATACATCAATGGGTATGGTATTTTATCTTGCCTACTCACGTAGAGGTAATATCAAAGATAGCATGATGGTTCATATGATTCATAATAGTATTATTGGAATAGCCATTTTAGTAGGGTATTTATATATAATGTTCAAATGATATTAAAAAAAGAGTAATGAATTAAAAAAGAATGGAGTCTCAGAAAAATTCAGCAAATGAGTTATTAGTATATAGTTATAAATCAACAAATCAAGGACCCGGCGTGATATTTAGTATAAAAAATAATAAAGTGACAAATATAAATATTACGCATAGTGGTATTGGATTTTAAATCATAAATGATAAAAAAAATATAAATTTGAATGATATAGGCCATCAAGTGGATATAACCTCTCCAGAACAAATTGAAAAAATGTATAAAGATATTGATAATATTGATGCAGTTGTCAGTGCAACAGGCGGTGCTACATTCAAAGCGTTGTCTGAGATGAGCTTAGAAGAAAATAATGTAGCGATTCAAAGTAAGTTATTGGGCCAAATCAATTTAGTATTAATTGGTCAACACTATTTAAATGAAAATGGCAGTTTTACGTTAACATCAGGTATTATGATGGACGATCCTATAAAACTAGGATCTTCAGCGGCAATGGCTAATGGCGGTATCGCAGGTTTTGTGACTTCAGCTGCTTTAGAATTAAATCATGGATTAAGAATTAATAATGTTAGTCCTAATGTAGTTGAAGAAGCATTAGATAAGTATGGAGAATTCTTTAAAGGTTTCACAGCAGTACCTGTCGATAAAGTAGCTAATGCATTTGTTAAAAGTGTAGAAGGTGCACAAAAAGGGCAAACGTATCGAGTGTATTGATTTTATTATAATTAATTATATATTGTTTTGATATTTTATATAAATATGTTAGAATTTCTTTTAGTGAATTGTAATTTATATAAATTGAATTTTAACTTGAGGTAGTTTTAAACTATCTCAAGTTATTTTTTAGAATTATTGTATAAATAGAAAGGTAAGTTTATTGAATGAATGCACCATGGATTATATTAAAAGAGCACATTATAAATATATATCTAATAAGAAGATTGGCTGAATTTCAAATTAAGATTACAAATAAGAATAATTATTTAGGAGTAGCATGGGAATTGATTAATCCAACAATACAAATCATGATTTATTGGTTTGTTTTTGGATTAGGATTTAGAAGTAATAGGATAATAGAAGGCACACCATTCATTTATTGGTTAATTGTTGGTATTTGTATGTGGTTTTTTATTAATCAAGGTATTTTAGAAGGAACAAAAGCAATTACTACTAAGTATAATCAAGTTGCGAAAATGAATTTTCCGCTATCCATTTTACCTAGTTACTTAGTGGTAAGTAAATTCTATGCTCACTTAATGCTACTATTTATAATTATGTTATTGTGTGCAATAGGTGGATATCTACCAACTATGTATACTATTCAACTTTTAATTTTTGTACCGTATACGTTGATTTTTACAATGGTTATTTCATTATTAACATCTACTTTAGGGATTATTATTAGAGATACACAGATGGTTATTCAAGCATCTATGAGAATAATATTTTTTGTTTCATCAATATTATATTTGCCTACAAACCAAATTGTATTAAATGTAATCAAATTGAATCCTATATACTTTATTGTTGAAGGTTATAGATATTCAATTTTATATCATAAGTGGTTTTTTTCTGATCATTGGAAGTTGCTAATATATAATTTGGCATTATTGTTAGTAATTTATATAATAGGAGCTTATTTACATATTAAATATAGAGAAAAGTTTGCTGATTATCTATAAAAATGGTGAATCATAGATTAAATGATTCACCATTTTTATAAATTTTCTTATTCTTTAGGCACATCTTTAAGATCGTATTTGCTTAGGTCAATTTTACCGACATATTCTTGGTTTTGAGGTGTGTTGTTTTCGAAAACTGTCACTTTATTACTATTTTTATATACAGCAATGGTGTTTAGACCACCTACGCCATCAGTGTTATAATAAGGAATTTCATAATAAGATCCTTTATCAGTAATATGACCAGTTGTTTTTAAACGTTTTGTATCGAAGTCAAATTTTTTAGCGGCAATATTATAAGCATCATTTATTAGTTTTTTAGCATCTTTTGATTGTGCTTTCTGTGTTGTCGATGCTTTTTCTTGAGTTTGTGTTGTTGAAGCATGAGCAGGTGCAAATGATACAATAGATCCAGTTAAAGCTAAAATTGATAAACTTGTTAAGACTTTACGTTTCATATAAATCCATCTCCTTTTTTGGTTGTTTTTATTTCGTAATCTTAACGTAACATAAATGTAATAATAATATCTAGTGATTTTATAAATAAAATTCTAAAATTTACATTTTCTTTATATATTGAGATTTTAATTAACAAAAAATTATAATTATAATCCTAATATAGATGTTGGAAACTTTGATTATGAGAAAAAATATATAAATACAAGGCTAGATAATAAATTTTATTATTAATATAAATAGTGCCGTATAAAATGAATTAACTCAGATTATACGGCACTTTATTGTTATTTATTTTGTAGGTCGAGCGGCAATAATTACGTTGATTAGTGCAGTTATGAAATATATTAAGAGTGTGAATATCGCAATGATTTTGATATCAATGACAAAGGCTAAAAATGTGATGACAAATGCAATACCACATATTTTAGGACAGACATTGTTGCTATTGAGATTATTAAATCGTCGTTGTGTTAAGGCAGTTTGAGCAATACCCATGATCAACGGGATTAACATCAATATGATTTTAGTGAATACACTAAAGTCTTCTAATAAACCGAAATTGTCATACGATATTGTTACAAAAGTGTATTCAAGAATCAATATGAGTGTATTGATAATAGTAGGTATCCAAAAACCTTGTCGACTGGTTTCTTTTTGATAATTAAATGTATTAGTCCAAAAGTCGATATAATGATAAACAACGTGATACTGTTTGGTTTCCATATACTGTCTCCTTATTGATGTTTATAAATTATCGAATGAATGGTCTTTTTGATCTTTTTCTTGTTTGCCATCATTAGTATTTTGATAGTCTATGATATGATCAGCATCATTCTTTTTATCTTTAATAATTTTGGTATCTTTAGGCACTTCAAATAAAGTTAATTCTAAAATATTTTGATCTTCAACATTGTTATCTGAACTTTGCGCATCACCATCTGGTGTCGCGAATCCCGCAAACGTTTTTCCTTTATATTCAAAAGGTTCAATATCGAAGGATTTAACTTTTGGGAAATTGTTGGCTAAGTCATCGTTATTGATTTTATTGTGATTCGATATCCAATTTGTTTTTTCTTCACCAATATCACCACTCATATCCATTTCTCGTTGGAAATCAGCGAGTTGTACCTCTTCTTTCATTTGCGCATGGTCTTTTGTGTAAAGAATTGTTTTTATTGGAGAAGGTTGATAGTTAATATCAACTTTGTTTTGTGAGTCATTAATCCCTGAATTCATTTCATGTTCTGTTAACTTTGTTAGTTTACGATCAACATCTGGAACAGGGGTTTCAATTAATTGATCAAAAGTGACTTTATTATTCATTTTGTTATTGTAGTTATAACCTTTGCCAT
Source organism: Staphylococcus sp. HL28 (assembly GCF_021117155.1). NCBI lineage: Bacteria > Bacillati > Bacillota > Bacilli > Caryophanales > Staphylococcaceae > Staphylococcus > Staphylococcus sp. HL28. Next base: position 2,498,257 of record NZ_CP088218.1, on the reverse strand, counting down.
TTTTGATATAACCAATATTTGAAATCTCGAATTTTTTTAAACTCTCTTTGGAGTTTTTGATTAAGTCCGTATTTGATACTTCGCTAGCGGTGACGCCTTTTTTAAGAGTGATTACTAATCTGGCATTATGGTCATTTAATAATTGATGTAAAGGTAACTTATGTGTTGCATGATCATCACGCTTTGTTTCTTGTTGAGTTGTATTCGTTTTATGTTCCTTATTTGATTCGTGATGATTGTCTTTGGAGCTACAAGCTGTTAAGAGTAGTGTTGTACCTAATAAACCAACGATGATTTTTTGCATCTTTCAACAGTCCTTTATTGATTATTTTACTTTTTTAAATTGTGCTTCGTCGTTAGGTGTATCTCCAGGTGATTCGATAATTGATAATGTATCATCAGCGACTTTGATATAAGCTGTTTCACCAACAAATTTTACTTTCGATAATTCTTTATGATCTTTATCATCTTTAATATCACCTTCGATGGTAGAGCCTTTCATCGTGACTTTAAACTTCTCTCCTTTGACATTGATAATATCCCCATTATCGTTTTGCCATTTACCTTGTGCTTGTTTAGTCGGACCGCTTGAACAAGCGGTTCCGACAACAAGTAATATAGACAGTAAAATTAAAATTTTCTTCATTTCAATATGCTCCTTTATATAGTTTTTAATATATAGTTATTTTGTAATTGAGATAGTTCTTGACTGAAGTTTTTAACTAATATTTCAGGTGAAATCATACGTAGCGATTTACGATACATAAAACAGAGATTAATTGCATCAGCTCTAGGGATAGCAAGCACAACTTTGATGGTCTGACGATTTTTTTGAATGATATAAGTATCATACTGTTTGTTTATTTGACGATATACTTGATAAGTCATTTCATAAGTGACATTGGTCTGTATATAGTCATCATCGAATGCATTTTTATAAGCAATGTAATAGTTACATGTTGTTTTTTCATATAAAATAGTCTGATTTTGTTCGTTTAAGAATGATTTAATATCTTGAATATCTCGTTGTATCGTCCGAGTATTTGTATTGAAAAATTGCGCCATATGTTTCACGTTGACATGATGATTTGATAATAATTTTTTATAAATATACAGAATTCTTTTTGTTTTGTGCCCCATTGTATTGCGCCCTCCCAAATACATTATATGGAAATGATTTGTATAAAAATGTCGTTCGTTTCATTTTGTCTATTTGGCTTTAAATATAGTTTTAACAGTGATTACGTTGGTTTTTATAAATATTAAAAAAGAAGAATCACTGACAAAAAATGTCGGTGATTCTTCCATAAGTGCAGGACAAAATACTTCAATAAAATGAAATGTCGATACATGGCCATTTCATTTATATGTGTGTAATTAACTTTTGAAAATAGTTCATTACTTTTGTTATCAAACATGATTCTTACCTCCTTCTTTTTATTCAAGTTTTGACCTAAGAAACAATTGAAAATTGTTTCTTTTGCCTTTGAATTTAAGGTTGATGAAAACTATTGTTAGAGGTGAAAAACCATATATAAGATGTCTATAAAGCAAGTAGTTTAATAAGAACAGTAAGTGCGCTGCGTTTGAAAAACGCAGCGCACTTACTGTTTCAACTAGGATAAATAAGTATTGGAAATTTAATGAATAGTGGGGGTTTTTACATTTGTGTTATCTAAAGGGGACAAACATATAATAAGAAGAAAATCATGTAGATATTTGTCGTTATTTAAAAATCCCTTCACTATTTTCAAGAGTGGAGGGATTGGTTCACATTATAATTGAACAACTTAGTGAAGTTATTATTTTTCTTTTGTAAAACGTTTGAACGTTAATATTGATCCTAGTCCTAATAATATAGTTGCTACAGAAGAGATCAATGTTGTGTTAGTTTCTTGTCCTGTAGCTGGTAATGATGCCGCTTTGTATTGTGTATTTGCATTAGTTGGTGTTTCTTTTGTTTGATTAGCGTTAGCTTGTTGTTGATTTGATGTATTCTGTGTTGGTTGATGACTTGTTTGATTTTGGTCTGGCGTCGCTTCACGGTGTTGTGGATCAATAACATCACCATTAGCATTTACTAAAATATAAGATGGTCCGTTGTTTCCTTGCTCTCCAAACATGACTGGTTTATATCCCTTTGGCACGTTCCCACTAACTCTATCATTATCTTCAACCACTAACTCTGAATTTTTATTAATTTGTACATGATGAGAATTTAGATAGTCTTTAGCTGTATTTTGTAACTGTGAGTTTGATGAATTATTTTCTGCTGCATTTGCTGAACCCGCTCCCGCAAATAATAAAGTGCCTGCTAGTGTAGTTGTTGCTAAAATACTTAATTTTTTCATTAATCCCACTCCTTAATTTTATAATTACATTTAGAGTATAAATAAAGAATGTACGTATATATGTCGTTAGAATTATTTTTTAAGTATGATTTAATCGTTGTATTAACAATGTTCAAACCTTTTTTAAAGAAATTGATATCAATAGATATACTGACAGAATATGACGTTGTAAAGGATCGATAGTTTACGAGAAACAATGATGTCGATGATAGAGTGTTTTCGGAAATAGTCAAAATAAGTGAATAAAAATGAAATTAATAACTTCACTTTTTCGTATAGAACATATGATAATTATTTGGTGTATTTTCATAGAAATTCAGGTATAAATTTATTTCAAACCTAAATAAAAATGAAAACTTGGTAACGTGATTTAAGCATATTAATACTGTATAGTGGGATTTACAATAAGACACATTTATAGGAGTATATATATGACAGAAAAAGTATTAATAACTGGCGCAAATAAGGGGATTGGTTTTGAAACGGCAAAACAACTAGGTGACAAAGGTTGGACGATATTATTAGGTGCACGTAATGAAGCAAGAGGTCGTGCTGCCGTTAAGACACTCGAAAATAAAGGTATAACAGCTGAATGGATACAAATTGATTTAAATGATATTGATACCATACATGCAGCCGCTGATTATATAGCAAAACAACATTCTGATTTAAAAGCATTGATTAATAATGCAGGTATTTCAGGCAATATGAAAGCATCACCACTGGATGTTGACCTTGAAGAATTAAGAGAACTAGCAGAAGTTAATGTCTTTGGTAATTTTGAAATGATTAAGACCTTTACACCTATTTTAGCTAAAAATCACGGAAGAATATTAAATTTAACAATACCGTCTAAACCTAGTGGCTATTTCCATCCATTTAGTTATATTGCAACTAAATCTTCATTAAATTCGATGATTAAATTATTCGGTAGACATTTTAAGAAAAATAAAATACCAGTTGAAATATTTGGTGTAATGCCTGGAGGTATCCAAACTGAATTGAATAATTATCAAAAAGGATTTTTAATGCGTTCAGTAAATGAAGGCGCACAATCCATAGTGAAAGTATTAACAGACAATCATAATCATAATGGTAAAATTTTATTGCGACTGATGCCATTTAAAATATTCAAATAAAGGGACACCATCATATGGTGCCTCTTTTTATTAGCTAATAATGACATATGAAAGCCCTGTTAAAGTAAGGGTTAATACAGTAGTTAAAATAACGATTGTTAAGATTTTTTCTTTAAACGATACAGGTTTCAATCCGATAAATACAGTTAAGGTAAAGAAGAATAAACTTGCTATTAAATAGAAGATAAAAAGTATAAATATAAAGCCACTTGGATTATTGAATAACGCTTGATATTGATCCATGAAAGGAACTCCTTAAATTAGAAAGATATTTTCAATATAACAAACATAACCATTAGTTATCTAATTTATCAATCTATATAGTATAAAATCAATAAAAAACTTTACTAAAATGTAAATAAAAAATTAAAAATGTTTAATAGTTATATGATAAAATTAATTGACAGTTATTTTTTTGAATCTATAAGTGAGGGAAATACTTATAGAGGTTATTTTTTTGAAAAATAATAATCCGAAAAGACAGTTTAGTATTCGAAAATTTACAATAGGTGTTGTATCAATTGTAGCTGGTATTACATTTTTTGTTTCAGAACATGACGTTCAAGCTGCTGAGCAACAATCCTCCCACTTATCACAAGAATCCGTTCTTTCTCACTCAAAACCTTCCGACCAAGATGCTAATGTGTCCTCAAAAGAATCGGAAACCGATAAAAATATTAATAAAGTAGACGACGCGCAGTTTTATTCTCAACAAAATGAGCAACAATCCTCAAAAGCTGAAAGTAAGGATATACAGAAATCAACACATGCAGAACAAGTTGAAAAACAGGAACAACCCGATTCTAATCAGACGCCTAATCAGTCTTCAAAAGAGCCCTCCATTAATAATCAGAAAAGTCATAACCAACAGCAACCTAGTGATGACAAAACGCCTAATATCAAACCAGAAAAGATTGAAAAAGTAGATAATCATGAGCGTATTCAAGATCAATATCAAGATAAAAACAAGCAGATTGATAATAAACAATTTAATAATTCGCAATTAAACCAAAAAGAACATCCTGATTCATCAAATAATAAACCACAAAAGCAACGTCTAGACGTTAAACCACAAAACGATAACCAACAAATACAATCTCGAAATGGCGTAAAAGAAAAATTAGATAACCAACCAATTGAGCAGAAAGATACCAAGCAGCAAAGTAACAATAAAAGCAAAGACAACACAACTTCGGGAAAGTCACATAGCCAACAACATAAACCGCATTCATTAAAGATCCAATCCCATTCAACTCCAGATCAAAAAGTTAACACAAATACATCTACTAACCCAACACAACAGCAAACTACAAATCAGAATATTAAACCTAAAAATACAGATGAAGCTACTATCAAAAGTAATCAATATAAAAACAAATATCCGGTAGTGCTAGTACATGGATTTTTAGGTTTAGTGGGTGACAATGCACCAGCTTTGTATCCTAATTATTGGGGCGGTACGAAATTCCCAGTTAAGAAACGATTAGAAAAATTAGGTTATGATGTGCATGAAGCGAGTGTCGGTGCTTTTAGTAGTAACTATGACCGCGCTGTAGAACTGTATCATTATATTAAGGGTGGAAAAGTTGATTATGGTGCAGCACATGCTGCTAAAACGGGTCATGATAGATATGGTAAAGTTTATCAAGGGATTATGCCAGATTGGGAGCCAGGTAAAAAGATTCATTTAATAGGTCATAGTATGGGAGGTCAAACGATACGTCTGCTTGAGCATTTTTTAAGACATGGTAATCAAGAAGAAATAGATTATCAAAAAGCACATGGTGGTGAAATTTCTCCATTATTTACAGGTGGGAAAGATAATATGATTTCATCAATCACAACTTTAGCGACACCACATAATGGCACACCAGCTGCAGATAAACTTGGTAATACTGATTTTGTAAAAGGTGTATTTAATAGAATAGGTCGCTTAAGTGGAAATAAATATTCTCATATTGATCTCGGATTTTCACAATGGGGATTCAAACAACGTCCAGATGAAAGTTACATTGATTATGTGAAACGCGTTGCGAATAGTAAGATTTGGAAGACTCAAGATAGTGCAGTCTATGATTTAACGACTGAAGGTTCAGAGAAGCTAAATCAGATGACGTCACTTAATCCTAATATTGTATATACATCTTATACGGGATTAGATACACATACGGGACCATTAGGTAATGAAAATCCTAATATTAGACAATTTTTCTTATTTGATTTAACAAGTAGGTTAATTGGTAGAGATGATAATGTAAATGTAAGAAAAAATGACGGTATTGTGCCAGTGTCATCTTCATTATTCCCTACAAATCAAGCCGCTAAGACGGTAGGGATGACTTCCCCAACTACAGATAAAGGTATTTGGCAGGTCAAACCAGTGATGAATGGTTGGGATCATTTAGATTTTGTGGGATTAGATGCAACAGATTATAAACGTATAGGTGAAGAATTAAGTCAATTTTATTTAGGAATTATCAATAATTTAATTAGAATTGAAGACATAGATGGTATAAAACATTAAAAAAACAGTGTGTGCTCAATATTGGGCACACACTGTTCTACTTTATTTATTGTTTTTCATCACGACGTTTTAAGACATAGGCGCCACCTAGTAATCCAATTGGGATACCGGCTATCGGTGTTAAAGCGCTACTTAATACAATAACGATTAACGTTAATATAATAACGTTGAATACATTGACGTTTAAATTTTTCAAATCCTCGTATGATTGTTTAATTAAATCTTTAAATTTCATTATAAATCTCTCCTTATGTTTTTTATTTAAATAATGACTAAATTGCTTTTTTAATAACTCGACTAGAATGTAAGAATCCTATTAGTGCGAATGCAAAGTAGACAATCGTGTACACAATCATCACGATAATGATGGTAGTGTATGACACATTTCCCATTAATTTCATAAAAGCAATTGCAGCAAATAAAGCATGCAATAATGCGATAATGAGTGGTAGGCCAAAGTTGAAAATGATTTTTAAAGTTAGCCCTTTTAACATGTCACGATGAGTAAAGCCTATGCGATTTAATATACGGAAATTATCAATTTCATCTTCAGTTTCATCTATCTGTTTAATATAAATAATACAACCCGCAGCAATTAAAAATGATAAACCGAGGAATGATGTAACAAATACTAAAATACCATTTGTCGCATCTAAGTCCTTTTTAATTTCATTTTGTGATTGAATATTAGGATCAATTGATCTTGCAATGTGTGTGGCTTGTTTCATATCTTGATGATTGTCAAGACTAATACCGTATATATTGTGTGTGATATCAGCTGTCTTTAATTTATTAAATTCGTCACGACTGACTTCAATGGCTGGCATATTAGATGTGAGATCAAGTGGCAGTATTTTATTTTTATCCTCTTTAGTCACTTTAAAAGTTTGTTGTTGCTTACCTTTTACAGTTACCGTTTGATTAATATGAATCTCCATAATACCAGGTGTATTTTTCGTATTTGTAATAATTGCGTCAGTACCCTTCAGATTGTCGTTTGGTACAAGTACGTTGTGTATTGCCATACTTTTACTATCATTTTTTAATGTCAAAACCTTATCTTTTACTGATTTAGGAGATATAGATTCATACGTTTTGGTATGATAGTTGATATGATTTTTCTCCAATTGTTTTTTAAATAATTGAGCTTGTTTTTCAGTTGATAAGTTAAAATCTTGAGGTGCTATAGATTTAAAAGTATTGTTACTATTTTCTTGTGTAATTGTAGCGAAACAAAGTACAGAAACGGTAACAGCAGAAATAACTGCAATAATAGTTAGAGACATCGCATTTTTCTTCATTCTATGCATAATTGAAGCGGTGAATACGACATCTGTAATAGTGACATGGCCATGTTTAAAGTGTTTAATTGATTTAAAAATCAGTGATACAGTACTTCGGAAAAATAAATAAGCGCCTACGACAGTTAGAAATAATATAATAAACGGTGATGTCATAGATAATGTTAATTGTTTAAAAGTACCGAACATTTCTGTAGCCATGTAATAACCTAAAACAATCATCGCAATACCTAATAATCCGCTAATTACTTCTAAAAAGGTAATTTTAACTTTAGTGGCCTCAGTCTGACGGCGGTCTTTCATTAAAGCTAAAATACTACGCTTTTTTAAGAATATATAGCTTTGGAATAAGATAAGTGTAAAAGCAATGATTAATAGAAATAATGTTAAAGATAAAGCCATAGGTTCGAAACCAATAGTCAATTTGATTGTTAAATGCATTAATTTTGATGCGATATACAATAAAAGTTGAGAACCAAATATGCCTATCATCACACCTAGTACACCAGTGATTAGAAATATTGTTAGTTGTTCAATACATAGCATTCTTAAAATATTATTACGTGTTAAGCCTATAAGTTGAAATAAGGCAAACTCTTGTGTGCGCCTTTTAATAAATAAATGATTCGCGTACATCAAGAAAATCACGATAATGATAAATAGAAATACTGATCCCACAGAGGCGCCTTTTTTAATAATTGCCAAAGCGTTGTTATTATTAATACTGTGTGTGAATTGCAAAGTGGTAAAGCTAAAATACAAGATGATACTTAAAAGCAATGAAAATAAATAAATACCATAATGTTTGATATTCATTCGTAAATTTTTAAGTGTGATTTGGTTAAATGACATGAGTCACACCACCTAAAGAAGATTGAAGTTGAATAATATTTTCATAAAAGGCTTGTTTACTATCTTCTCCTTGGTTAATTTCAGAATGAATATTGCCATCTTTTAACATAATGACACGCTTTGCAAAGCTAGCTGCGACTGGATCATGTGTGACCATTATGATAGTGGATTGAAATTTTCGATTCATTTCTTCAAGACGATTTAATAAATCTTGTGCACTTTTAGAGTCTAGCGCACCAGTAGGTTCATCGGCGAAAATGATTTTAGGTTGATGTACGAATGCACGTGCAGCTGCAGTACGTTGTTGTTGACCACCAGATATTTCATTTGGATATTTTTGGCTTAAATCATAAATACCTAATGCATCAGTAACCTCTTTATAATGTTGCTCCATTTCCTTCTTACTATGTTGTTGAACAGATAAGGGCAACATAACATTTTCCTTAACTGTTAACGTTGGTAGAACACTATAATCTTGAAAGATAAAGCCTAATGACGTCTTGCGAAATTGTGCAAGTTGTTTATTTTTTAATTGAGTTATATTGTGACCGTCAACAATCACAGAACCACTCGAAATAGTATCAATTGAACTTAAGACATTTAGAAGAGTTGTTTTACCGGATCCTGATGGTCCCATAATGGCAACAAATTCACCCTTTTCAACTGAAAAATTAATATCTTTAAGTGCTTGATATTGCTTCTTCTTGCCATAAATTTTTGATAATTGATTGACCTGTAAGATTGACATGTTATCACTCCTTATTTGCTTATACCTTTATTTTAGAAGTGATCTGTCATTCTAGCCTTTATCTAATCTTACAAATCATCGCCCTAAACTTACAGCTTTGAAAGGTTGAGGAGGTTGTGAGGGAATAATTTGTGATATTTAAAAATACGTATAAAAAATTAGAATTAATCGTTTAATTTTTGTAAATGTAATTGAAATAATTAATTAAGTTATGTAATCATATAATTAATTGGTTTTACATATTTATAATTTGAAAGGAGTATCTGTTCATGAAAAAGATTTTGTTATTAGTGAGCACATGTTTATTATGTTTAACTTTAGCTGCGTGTGGAGGTAATGGTGAACAAAAAGAGCCTTCCAAAGAAAGTAAAAAATCTGATAAATATGAATATGAATACTACGAAGTATTAAATGATGGTGATGAAGATACGCCAAATGTTGAAATTAAATATAAAGATAGTAAAGGGAAATCCCATTTAGAAAAAACAACTTTAGATCATGTTTACGAACATATCTTAAGTGACGGCAATAAGAAACCATATATTATTAAAGATGGTAAAAAAATACATGTTTATCGTCCACCATATATGATGTACGGCGATGATGAAACAGAAGGCAAAGCAGTGTCTAAAGATGAAGTATCTAAATAAGTAGAGGTGAGTTTATGAAGCGCTTATTATGTAAATTTAGTTTAATAACCATTACGTTTGTAACGATCATGACAGTTGCTTTGTCTACTCAATTAGATGCGGCAAGTACTTCAGGTGGTTCTAGCTCTAGTAGCTCTAGTAGCTCATCGTCAAGTTCGTCATCAGCTTCATCAAGAGGTGTTTCATCCACATCATCAAGTTCATCTATGAGCCGTTCAAGTGCAGCTAATGCGTCACGAGCAGCTCAACAATCAAGTCAAAGAGCATCTCAACAAGCAGCTAAATCAAGCCAATCTAAGTCAGCGCAAAGCAAACAATATAAAAATAATTCGAGTACCAAATCATTGGTAAGTCCAAGACGTCCTTATAGTTCAAGTGCAGCATATCAAACTCAATTTATGTCGACGTCATTTTATAATAATTGGTTATATTTGTATCTCTTTTCTTCGGCATCTCAAGCCAGTCAGGAAAAGAAAAATAATGTTCAATATCAAATGAACATGTTGAAACATCAAATGAAAGACCATGAAAAATTATATACAGTAACCGTTGATACGAAACAAGGTAAACGTGTAGTAGTTGTACCCAAAAAGCAATACGACAAAATTCAAAAAGGGCAACACGTCAAAATTAAAAATGGTGTTGTTCAATAAATAATCAATTATAGTTAAGGAGTTTCTATGGGAAAAGAAATGATCGAGTGGATTGTTGCATTAGCAATAGGTATTATTATCGCTATTATTCTCAAAGTATTTATCGGTACCTCTTATACTGTTTCAGGAGAATCGATGCATCCTACTTTTGAAGATAAAGATAAAGTGATAGTTAGTAAAATATCTAAGACATTGAATCATATTGATTCCGGTGATGTCATTATTTTTCATGCTAATTCTAAAAGCGATTATATTAAACGATTGATTGGTAAACCAGGAGATACGGTTAAATATAAGAAAGATCAATTGTATATTAATGATAAAAAAGTTAAAGAACCCTATTTGAGTGAAAATAAAAAGTATAAAAATGGTAAGTATTTAACAGAAGATTTTAATTCCAAAACACTTAATGGTGCGAATGGGAAGGCTAAAATACCTGAAGATAAATATCTAGTTTTAGGTGATAATAGACAAAATAGTAATGATAGCCGATATAAAGATGTTGGTCTGATCGATAAAAAGCAAATTGTCGGTAAAGTGATGTTTAGGTATTGGCCTTTCGATAAATGGGAAAGTGGATTTAATCCAGGGACATTTCCCAATTAAGTATCAATAAAGGGTCTCTATCGTTGATTAAAACTTTGTAAAAAAGGTGAGTCAATGATAGGGACTTTTTTCGTGGATAAGTTTAGATATTGTGGATAATTTTGAATTAACAATTTGATAAAACGATGTATATCAAGGGTTGGGGATTGATTGTAAGTTATCCACAACGTGTGTTATTATGTTGATAATTAACAGAATTGTGTGACAATAATGTAAATGGGGTGTAAAGCATGTTTGGATTTAAAGTAAATGAAGACGTAACTTTAAAGATATTAGAAGAGAGAGAAGCGGATAAGTTATTTAATCTTGTTGATCAATCGAGGTCATATTTAGCAGAATGGTTACCATTTGTAGCTTATACTAACCAAGTTGAAGATAGTCGAAAATTTATTCAAGCAGCGTTACGCCAATTTGCCTCCGGTAATGGTTTTCATTGCGGCATATGGATAGAAGACCAATTGGTTGGTGTGATTGGATTACACTATATTGACAATGTAAACAAGAAAACATCAATTGGGTATTATTTAGGTGAAAATCATCAGAAAAAAGGAATCATGACACAGTGTACTAAAGCATTGATTGATTATGCGTTCAATGAATTAAAGTTAAATCGTGTGGAAATTAGAGCATCAGTTGAAAATAAAAAAAGCCAAGCGATACCAGAACGATTAGGTTTTACAAGAGAAGGTCGACTGAGAAGCGAAGAAAAAGTACAAGGTCAATTTAAAGATAGTTTTGTTTATAGTTTATTAAAATCAGAATGGCAATTATAAATAGAAAAAGACTAGATAATTATTGGTTATACAATATATATTCAGTGTTAGTTTGTGAATATATATGCATAAGCCATAAATAATTACCTAGTCTTATTTTTATTTAATTAGTACGCGATGACTATTTTTGATTTTTTCGTCTTCTACCTAATAAGAGTAAACTTGCAATACCTGCCAAGATACTTCCCAACAAAGTCGTATTTGAAGCTTCATTTTGTTGACCAGTTTCAGGTAGTTTATCTGTGTGATGATGTGAATCGGCATGTAATGCAGAATGATGTTCTACATCCTTATGAGTTTCGGAGTCGCTATCAGAGTCCGAATCGGAATCGCTGTCAGAATCAGAATCGCTGTCAGAATCGGAATCACTGTCAGAGTCGGAGTCACTGTCGGAATCTGAGTCACTGTCGGAATCAGAATCGCTGTCAGAGTCGGAGTCACTGTCGGAATCTGAGTCACTGTCGGAATCAGAATCGCTGTCAGAGTCTGAGTCACTGTCAGAATCAGAATCGCTGTCAGAATCGGAATCACTGTCAGAGTCTGAGTCACTGTCAGAATCAGAATCGCTGTCCGAATCGGAATCACTGTCAGAGTCTGAGTCACTGTCGGAATCAGAGTCACTGTCGGAATCAGAGTCACTGTCGGAATCAGAATCACTATCAGAATCTGAATCACTGTCGGAATCAGAGTCGCTATCAGAGTCTGAATCGCTGTCAGAGTCTGAGTCACTATCAGAGTCTGAGTCACTATCAGAATCCGAGTCACTGTCGGAATCAGAATCACTGTCGGAATCAGAATCACTATCAGAGTCTGAATCACTATCAGAGTCTGAATCACTATCAGAATCAGAGTCACTGTCAGAGTCCGAGTCGCTATCAGAGTCTGAATCGCTGTCAGAATCAGAGTCACTGTCTGAATCGCTGTCAGAGTCTGAGTCACTATCGACTGGAATCACGGTTACTGTTTCAGTAGTAATATATGAAGCGCCTTCGCTATCTGTTACTTTAACTGTGATCGTATATTGACCTGGTACATCAGCATTAAAACCACCATTATCAATAATTTCAACCTTGTTAGTTAAATCTCCGTCTTCTTTATCAGTAGCACTTGTAACTACTTTTATCACTTCAAAATTATGATCACCTTCATGAATGACTTGTGGAGATGTTGTAATGATTGGAGCCTCGTTTAATGGCATCATTTGAATGATTGGATATAATTTTGTATCTTTTAAAATTTTATCACCATCGTTATATGGTTGATCATTATCTGAATAGAACCATTTGACCGGATTACCATCCAATGTAGTTGGAGCTGATTTACCTACTAAACCAATTGTATTCCCTCTAGGTGTAATGACGTGGTCTTCAGTTATACTATTTTGATTATTTTGTGCATCATTTTTATCTTTAAAGAAATCAACTGTCACGGCAGGTGCCCATACATGTGCCGTTTGATCATGTAATTTATTTTCATTTAATCCATAGTTATATTCAGGGTGATTGATTGGATCATTAGGGTCACTCGTAATGGTTAAATCATATTTATTGTTTACATTTTTGTCTAAATTCGATTTATCAATTGCGAAATGAGTTAAAACTTCGCCATTTTCATTAACAATTTGAGTCCCAGTAGGAACTTTAGCATTACCTTTTTCATCTAAAGGTAGGCTAACAGATCCACCGCTAATTATCATTTTAGGGAAATCAGTAGAAACATTTGAATTACTTGGTAAATCATGAAATTTATCAATTGTGACTTTGGAATCATCTTTGATATCGATTAATGAAGGCCATGCTAGACTGCTATTTAATGATGATCCTTTATCAAATCCAACGCTACGTAAATCAAGTGTACCGTTTTCAACAGTTAACGTTGAATGTTCTAATTCGATACCTTTTTCATCACCTGTGAATCCATTTATATTTTGTGAAATGGTACTATTATTCGTTACATTAAAATGTGTAAATTCAGAGTTAATACCTACTGCATCTACTGGCACTTTGAATATCCAAATAGATTTGTATGGATTAGCATCGGTAGGTGTATTCACTTTTAAGTCAGTATTTGAGAAATTAACTTGTTGATCCCCACGTCGATGATCTGGATTAAAAATATTGAAATTGTAATGTGCTCTAGAAGAAGAGTGAATGTTACTATCATTAAAATTCACTATACCAGCATTAGATTCAATCGCATTACTTGTCGGGCTATCGCCATTGTTAATCAAATTTAGAGTTGAATGATTTACATTTAATTTTGAATCAAAACTATCTCCTAAAAGTAAAGTTGATCCCGTAGAATCTCTTGTGGAATTGGTATTAATATGAGCATCTTGGATTGAAATCTCACCAGCAAATTTCTTACTAGCATCAATACCAGACTGATTAAAGTTATTAAAGTTTGTTTCGCCACCGTTAATGTTAAATTGAGTAGTTGAATCTCCGCCATGAACAGCTATGCCTTTGTTGAAGTTATTGAAATTTAACTGACCATCGTTGTTAATTGTTAGCGCTTGACCATTACCAAGAGATGCATCAATACCGATAAGTTTCTGTGCTTGTCCAGGTGCAGCATTAAAATCTACTTTTTTACCGTTTGCGACATTAATGATGAGTCCGCGATTCAATTTTAAACCTTCAGTAAACTCAAATTGATGATCAGAATTAAAATTAATTTGGCTCACATTGGCATCATTAAAAGCATTTTTTAAATCAGTAAATGTAAATGAGTCATCATCAACATTTACAATGCCATTATTTGCTACATAAGCTCTAGAAACAGGTTTAACAAATTGACGTTGAACGATATGTCGTTGTGTTTGCGATTGTGTTGATTGAGTATTGAATGTTTTTGATTGAGGTATAGAAGTTTGAGCTTGTGATGGTTCTACATGATTGTTGGATTGTTGTGAAGTTTGTTTTGAAAGTGCATCTGTGGCGTTAAATTTAGCTTCATTTTGTGTTTGCTTTTTATTAATTGTTTGGTTGTTTTGATTTTGATCTTGAGTTGAATTCAACTGTTGTGTTGATTTAGTCATCTGACTTGTTTGTTGGTTTTGCACATCAGATGTGATATGTGAATCATTAGTTTGAGCAGGTTTAGTCTGGCTTTGATTTTGGTCGTGTTTCAATGCCGTTGAAGTGTTGTTTGTGTTTAATTTAGCATCGGGCGATGTTGCTTGTTGATTAGGTGTAGAAGATGCATTGTTTTCTTCAGTATTTTGTTGTGTTTTTGATTCCGAATTTTCAGCAGCATGCGCGTGATTTTGCATACCTAAAAATAGAGTGACACCAATAAGTGTTGACCCAATTCCTACAGAGAATTTTCGAATAGCATAACGCTGACGTTGATTTACCTTAAATAAATGATTTTTCATTTGAAGCCCCCAAATTTTATTATTCTTATATAATAGTTATTTTACATGTACAATTCCATTATACACCATACTTAATAAAAAAATAATTACTTTCCTTAAAATTATTCTGCGTTTTCAAAAATATTTAAGTTTTAACAATTAAAAGTTATTTCATTAAATATAAAATTATTTGACTAATGAATCTACAGGTATAAACAATCTAAAAAGTATTAATAATAAGAGGGATAAATCACCTTGATTATCAAATGATAGACGATATTATGAAAATAAAAATCCCGGCAATTTTAAATTAATCACCGGGGAAATAATATGAATTATAAATCTTGTTTTTTAAATGTTTTCATAGAAAGAAAGTAGGTTATAGCCAGAATAATTAATCCAAATAGCGCATAACCAACGCCAACTATCACGTTATGAAAAGTTGCAATGGCAGTTGCGAATGAGTCAGAATCCGTCATGTTTGGCATTAAAAGGCCATACAATACAACAAAAAAGCTTAAAATTAATATAATTGATGATGTTGTTAAAATGACATTAGAATTTTCAGATCCAAATTTAAATGTTAGTGGAAAAACAATGGAATAGGTTCCTACTGCGCCTATGCCTATACAGGCAGATAATAACATCATACTTATATTTTGTGTGAAAATTGCTGTAAATATAAGGCCTACCAATAATCCGGTAAGTATTAAAGATAAGAAAGCAACATAGTAGCTATTAACATATATATTTCTTCCTTTTGGGAAAACAGAAACATAGTACATCCATTTAGAATCTTTTTCGTGTTTAATATTGTCAGTGATTGGAGAAAGCAAAAATACCATTGGCATAAAACAAGTCATTAAAGGATTAAGAAATGAAAAAATGACAGTTACTACAATAGATACTATAAAATAGCTAATAAGTGTCTTTTTTGAAGTATAAAATATACTTAATAAAAATCCCTTCATTACTGTTCACCTCGCATAATAATTTTTGTTGCATCGTCTATATTTGTTAAGGGGTGAGCGTCTTTAACTTGATGATAATTATTGATTAGAGCAATGATTTTATTTTGACGAACACGTGAAGCTACAATCATCTCTTTTGGAACATTAAAATCAACTTGAGGAGCTTCAACAATGCCATAATTATTAAGTAAATTATCTTTGTTTTCTTCTAGTATAATTCTGCCATCTTTCATAAATATAAGCTTTGAAGCAAGCTTTTCCATATCATCAGATATATGTGAGGCTAGTAAAATAGCATTCCCTTTAGCTGTAAAATCTTCAAGTAACTCTATCACTTCTTCACGTCCTGATGCATCCATACCTGCTGTAGCTTCATCCAGAATTAATAATCGAGTGTCATGAGCTAATGCAATAGATAATGCAGTTTTCATTCTCATACCTCTTGAAAATGTTTTAATTGCATTAGTAAAAGGTAATTCAAAATAATTTATGATTGAATGAAATGTCTTACTATCCCAAGATTGATAGATATTTGAAAATATTTTATCAATTTCTTTTAAAGATAATTTATTAGGTACACGTAAATCATCAAAGACTACGCCAATATGTTCTTTGTATTCTTCTTCATTTGAACTAGCTTTATTGAAGAATGTTACTTCTCCAGAGTTTAAATGACGGTTACCTACTAAGGTGTTAATCAGTGTAGATTTTCCAGACCCATTTTTTCCGATTAAGCCCACTACCTCATTAGAATAAATTGAAAAGTTAATATCGTGTAGATGAAAATTTGAGTCTTTATAAGATTTATTAAGTGATTGAACATTTAAAAGTGAAGTCATTTTACATCCTCTCTTTCTATATATGATAGGTATAAAATTATGGATTTAAGATTTATAAAATTTACGAACTTTTGATAGATAACCAAAAGCATTATAGATAAATAAAATGATAAGAAATAACACACCCAATGTTTGGTTTATGCCAGTATTGATTGAGTGGATAGATAAAAATACTGCAAAAATTATAATTAATACTAAATTGATATGGTAAGTCTTAAACATTGATGTTAGCGTTATATATCGTTCACCTTCATCCATTAGTGATAGTGTTTTCTCAGTGTAATTAGCTTCGCCTAATTTAGGATAGCGATTATCTATTTTACGTGCGTATAGTCCTATCATTATTGAGGGTATCATTGTAATCATATATGGAACTATAGAATAAAGTGTATAGATATCGCTAACATTACCAATTACAAGTGTGAATAAAAATAGTAAACTAATTAAAATTTGCAAGTAGTATATAAAACTAGCATTTATAAACTTTAGACTAGACTTTTCTTCAAAAATATCTTCATCTACATTGCTATTTGGTCCATCTATTTTAATTTTTAAGTCAACGGAATGTTTTAATTCAATATACAGAAATATCGTTAATATAATGTTAATTAATGTCGCAATAATACAAGATATGATAATAAAATTCTGACTGGTAAAATGAGTTTTATCAAATATACCAAGGTTATGAAGTGTTGGTATTAATAAACCAGCAATACCACCTATAATCATAAGTAATAGATAGCGTCCTACTTTCATAAATCTTCCTCCTCGATGATAAAGATACTTTCTACGGGTTCATTAAATATACGAGCGATTTTCACAGCTGTAAGTATAGAAGGTGTGAAGTCATTACGTTCTATCAAAGAGACAGTTTGTCTTGATATACCAGCTTTCTTAGCTAATTGAGTTTGATTATATCCATCTCTTGCTCGTAACTCTTTAAGTCGATTTCTCAAGTTGATCAACTCCTTAATGTTAATGTATATGATAAACGTCATTTTGACAAGTATATTTGTCAAAATGACGTATGTATTGTATATTGCATATATCAACAGAATATAAATATATTCAAAAGAGGTGGTTTCATGCAACGCATTGATATTTTAGATAATCCTAAATTAATGAAACAGTTCTCTCGATACATGATTTTATTGTTTACTGGGTTTGGTATTATTTTTTGGATTATGGAAAGAAGTACTAATACTGCATATATATACCATTCATTTATAGGAAATATTGTACTTTTTCTTATTTTATATTTCTTAATTTTTACAATACATGAATGTATTCACGGTATTTTTTTCAAAATATTTTCACCTAGACACAAAGTACATTTTGGATACTCTAGTGGTATGATTTATTGTGCTATACCTGGTGGACAATTTACACCTATGACTTTTCTAATTAGTGCTATCGCACCATTTATAATTATAACAATGATATTAATTATTACGCTTTATTTAGGTGTATTACCAAAATTTTTCTTTCTTATTTTTGCAACGTTACATGCTGGTAGTTGTGTTGGAGACTTTTATTGGGTTCTTAAAATGATTCAAACTCCAAAAAACTCAGAAATTGAAACTACTGACAAGGGCATTATTATTTATGAATGATTAATAGAACAAAGGGGTTTTAAAAATGGAAAATAAAGGATTTATGATTTTTAATCTAATCAATATCATTTTTCATGTATATGGTTATAAATGCAGGGTATTTAATTTATAAAAGTAATGAAATGAATAAACAGAATGAGGGCCAATCACATGGTGAAAAATCTTAAGTCACTTCAATCTATAGTGGTATTAAATGAATTAGAACGAATATATCAAACCGCCATTTTGGATACAGTTGAACGAGAACCGTGGAACCATGAATATGAAGCGTTGGAATTTAAATTATTTGAATATCGTTTCAAGAGTCGCTTGGCTAAAAAGACCCCAAAGAAAAAGGGTTACTTTGTCACTTTATGGGAAAAAGATGCTAATCACCAAAATATCCCATTACATTTTGACAAAATGAGTGATTATTTAATGATTTATATAAACGATCAAGCACGTAAAGGTATATTTATTTTTGATAAAGAAACGCTATTCAATCATGGCATTTTAACTGATAATCATCACAAAGGGAAAATGGCATTTCGTGTTTATCCAGATTGGGAAGTGGATTTAAATGTAACTGCAATAAAAACACAACAATGGCAACAAATGTATTTTATCAATTTAAGTCATAGTGACAGGGAGAATCAATTATCTCAAATTAATACGCTGATTCATTTGAATTAAATAACTGAAAAGACGTCTAAAAATAATAACGCCCAATATTAAATTTACTTTATTAGTGGATTTAGTATTGGGTTATTTATGTCATTATTAACAAAAGACGTGAGATACGTATTGAAATTTTAATAAGATAGGACTATAATTTATAAATCGTAATTATTTCGATTTGGAACCAAAAGACAAATATCTCAAGGAAGTGTTTAGTGATGCAAAAACATCGAAAGGTAGTCATTATTGGCGCGGGTGCTGCGGGCATCGGTATGGCTATCACATTGAAAGATTTTGGTATAGATGATTGTTTAATATTAGAAAAAGAAGTGATAGGTTCATCATTTAAACAATGGCCTAAGTCAACTCGTACAATTACGCCATCGTTTACATCTAATGGATTTGGTATGCCAGATATGAATGCTATTTCTAAAGAGACGTCACCCGCGTTCACATTTAATCAGGAACATGTATCTGGGGAAACGTATGCGAAATATTTAGAAGTTGTGGCTTATCACTATGGTATCAGTATTCAAACTAACACTGCTGTAACGCATGTCTCTATGGAAGAAGGTCTATATTTCATCAAGACAACTCAAGGTGATTACACAGCAGATTATATATTTGTAGCGACTGGTGATTTTCAATTTCTTAACAAACCATTTAAGTATGGCATTCATTATAGTGAGGTGACCGACTTCAACGCATTCGATAAAGGAGACTATGTTGTGATTGGTGGTAATGAAAGTGGTTTTGATGCTGCGATTCAATTAGCTAAAAATCAGTCGACGATTTCGTTGTATACACGTACGACCGGTCTAAATGATGAGGACGCTGATCCTAGTGTAAGATTGTCACCTTATACACACCAACGCCTAAGCCAAGCAATTCAACAAGGTGCGTTGATAGAAATGAATGAGCATTATAGTGTTTCAGAAATTAACTTTAAAGATGGTAGGTACATTATTTATTTTGAAAATGGTCATGAAGTACAAACTGTGAATGAACCTATTCTCGCTACCGGATTTGATGTAACGCAAAACCCTATCGTTCAGCAACTATTCGAAACGACAAAGCAAGATGTGAAATTAACGCTTCAAGATGAGTCGACACGCTATCCTAATATTTTCTTAATAGGTGCTACAGTTGAAAATGATCATGCCAAGTTATGTTATATCTATAAATTCAGAGCACGATTTGCTGTATTAGCACATGAACTTGCACAGAGGGAAGGCTTACCGGTGAATCATCAAATGATAGAATCATATCAAAAGAATCAAATGTACTTAGATGACTATACTTGTTGCGATGTGGCATGTTCATGTTAGAAGTGAAATATGATTTGAAACGGGGTTATTATGATGCAATTCCAGAAGACACACATCTTTTAACACTTCAGCATATATCAAGACTGACATCTGCAGAAAAGGCATTATTGAAATCAACGATTATTAGGAATAAATTGGATATATCTTTAATGGAAAGTGTAGTGTCTACTTCTCAACATAGTCACTATGTTATTCAACAACTTGAGCAATTTCAGAAAGAGCGCAAAAATCAAACACCTAATATCTTACAAATGGTACTTGGCTGGGTGATTATATTACTCATGTTCGCATTGCCTATTGGCATGGCATATCACTTTTCAGATTGGCTACAAGGTCATTATGTTGAACATTGGATTACTTTTTTAGCCTCATTCACTTATTTCCAAAATGGTATCATGCAGCACATTTTTTTCGGAGATTATGGTGTGTTATCGCTAGGGACATATTCATTTGTATGGGCATTACCTGTAGTAGTACTAATTAGTTTGTCTTCGGCAATCGTTGAACAAAGCCATTTAAAGGATTGGATTACTTGGGCAATTGAACCGACGATGATACGCATTGGATTAAATGGAGAAGATATCATTCCTTTATTAGAAGGATTCGGATGTAATGCTGCAGCTATTACACAAGCAGGTCATCAATGTCATGCTTGTACCAAAACACAGTGCATGAGTTTGATTAGTTTTGGAAGTTCATGCAGTTACCAAATAGGAGCGACACTATCTATATTTAGCGTAGCAGGGCATTCCTGGCTTTTTATACCTTATTTAATATTAGTATTGGTGGGCGGCATCATACTTAATCGATTATGGATGAGGACAAATCATCACCCATTTGCAATTCAAACTGTTAAAAGGTCCACCATTCACTTACCTTCAGTGCGACAATTGATTCAACAAATTTGGGATAATATTTGCATGTTTGTCATTCAAGCTATGCCTATTTTTATCACAATCTGTTTTATTGTTAGTATTATTTCTTTAACACCCGTTCTATCGCTCATTTCACATGTGTTCATGCCAATATTGATGTATTTAGGTATTCCCAACGAATTATCTCCAGGTATCTTATTTTCCATGATTAGAAAAGATGGCATGTTGCTATTTAATATGCATCAAGGTGCTTACATTCAACAATTATCTATCATACAACTATTGTTATTAGTATTTTTGAGTTCCACATTTACAGCATGCTCTGTCACGATGACCATGGTATTTAAACAACTTGGATTGAATGAAGGATTTAAAATAATAGCAAAACAAATGGTGACATCACTAAGTGTGGTTATCACTATTGCAACGATTGCTAAGCTTATAACAGTTATGAATTAAAAGGAGTGGCTAGGATGGATATTGTAATCATAGGAGGATTTTTAGGTGGTGGTAAAACTACATTATTGAACCATCTCATGTCCGAAGCGGTGACACAAGGGCTACAACCAGCAGTGATTATGAATGAGTTTGGTAAGCGAAGTGTGGATGGTCAATTAATTGATCAAGAGATCCCTTTAAATGAGCTTACTGAGGGCTGTATTTGTTGTGCAATGAAAGCAGATGTTTCGGATCAATTGCATCAACTCTATTTAGATTATCAACCTGATATTGTCTTTATTGAATGCAGTGGGATAGCAGAACCATTGGCAGTTGTAGATGCATGTTTAACACCCATCTTAGCACCATTTACTAGGATTAAATACATGGTTGGTATTGTAGATGTACATATGTATCAATCGTTAAAATCTTATCCAAAAGATATCCAAGGTTTGTTTTATGAACAATTGAGTCACTGTTCTCACTTGTTTGTGAATAAAATAGATTTAACGCATGTGGATGTTACCAGCCAATTATTAAAGGAATTAGAAATCATCAATCCAGAAGCGGATATTCAAGTAGGTATGTACGGTCGAATCACTTTGCCTAAATATACAAAAACTACCGATAACAATCTACAGATGACAAAGACTAAAATAGATCATCAATCGCTACATCAAGGTATTCATCATCAATACATCGAGACACCAGTCAAATGTAACCAACTACAGTTTATAGATTATTTAGACGCCTTACCGTCAAATATTTATCGTATGAAAGGATTTATTCAATTTATAGACCAACCGCATACTTATTTAGTTCAATATATGCAAGGTCAGTTTGAATTAACACCAGTAGCATTTGAGAAAGAAGTCCCCAACTATCTCGTGTTAATTGGAAAAAACATACAATATAACGATTATCGTCAATTATGTAATAGTAACAACGTTGAAGTAGGTCATTAAAGTATAAATCCCCATATAGACATGAAGATAACTGAGCTATTATCACCATGTGCTATATGGTTTTTTAGTTATGACTGTTTCTCGTTATGGTCTTTGTGGTAAATTTGAATAGAATTTTGGTAAAATATGAATAATGAGTGAACAAGCGTGTTAATAACTATTTTTCATCACCATTTATTATCATGTATTGATCATATAAGCATGTTTGTGATGAGAAAAGTTGCGTTATTCATTAATGAAACTGACATAATATATCTTTATATAAATTAAAAGGAGATGAGCTAACTTATGTCTCGTATCGTATTAGCTGAAGCATATCGTACACCAATTGGCGTGTTTGGAGGTGCTTTTAAAGATATTCCTGCCTATGATTTAGGTGCCACTTTAATTAAACACATTTTAAAGACAACTCAAATTGATCCAAATGAAATTAATGAAGTGATATTAGGTAACGTTTTACAAGCAGGTCAAGGACAAAATCCAGCTCGCATAGCAGCAATTAAGGGCGGTTTACCTGAATCCGTTCCAGCGTTTACAGTAAATAAAGTTTGTGGTTCAGGGTTAAAATCTATTCAATTAGCATATCAATCCATTTTAGCAGGGGACAATGATGTCGTATTAGCAGGCGGTATGGAAAGTATGTCCCAATCACCGATGCTTATGAAAAATGCACGATTCGGGTTTAAAATGGGTAACCAAGCGTTAGTTGATAGTATGGTAGCAGATGGATTAACAGACGTATTTAATGATTATCATATGGGCATTACGGCTGAAAACTTAGTTGAAAAATATAGTATTAGCCGTGAAGCGCAAGATGAATTTGCTGCACAATCACAACAAAAAGCAGAAGCCGCTCAAAATAGTGGTGCTTTTGATGCGGAAATCGTTCCAGTCGAGGTACCACAACGTAAAGGCGAGCCTATTGTCGTATCAGAAGACGAAGGCATTAGAAAAGGTACAACAGCTGATAAATTGAGTCACTTGAGACCTGCCTTTAAAAAGGACGGATCAGTAACAGCTGGTAATGCGTCAGGTATTAATGACGGTGCATCAATGATGTTAGTAATGACTGAAGAAAAGGCAAAAGAATTAAATATTAAACCTACCGCTATTTTAGACGGCTTTGGTACTAGCGGTGTGGATCCTTCTATTATGGGAATTGGTCCAGTTGACGCAGTGAAAAAAGCACTACAACGTACAAACCAATCTATTGAAGATATCGATGTTTTCGAACTTAATGAAGCATTTGCATCACAGGCTTTAGCAGTAAATCAAGAATTACAATTACCTGCTGAAAAGGTTAATACTAAAGGTGGTGCCATTGCTTTAGGTCATCCTATAGGTGCCTCAGGTGCACGTATATTAGTGACACTTTTACATCAATTAAACGAAGAAAAGCAATCAGGTATTGCATCATTATGTATTGGTGGCGGACAAGGTATTGCGACAGCGGTGACACGTTATCAAGAGTAAGGGGAAAAAGAGACCTAGATATTGTCAATTAATAAAACGAATAGTGAAGGATATAAGATGACACAAATAAATAAATTAATCGATTCTCAACAACCTGGAACAGTTTTAAAGATGACAGCCAAAGAAGGAAAAGGTGAAGAGTTATTTAATCTAACAAATAAGATGCACTACAACGGAGATCCAGATGGCCCAATAGATTGGATATTGTGTAAAGATGATCATAACCCCAATATTTTGTGGGCATTCGAATTTTATAGAGACGATGCCTCATTCAAACGTCATTTCGATAATCCAGTTATAGATGAAGGTCATGATAAAGTTATTGAGCTATTAGATGATGTGCCAACAAGAGTTGTAGTATATCCAGAATATTCAGGTAAGCAAAGCGAAAAAAATTCAGATTTATTGATTGATTCTCAACAACCTGGAACAGTTTTAAAGATGACAGCCAAAGAAGGAAAAGGTGAAGAGTTATTTAATTTAACAAATAAGATGCACTACAATGGAGATCCAGACGGCCCAATAGATTGGGTATTGTGTAGAGCCGTTGATGACCCAGATGTATTATGGGCATTTGAATTTTATAAAGATGATGCTTCATTTAAACGTCATTTTGATAATCCAGTTATAGACGAAGGACATGACAAAGTCATCGAATTGTTAGCGGATATGCCAATGAGAATAGAAGTTCATGCTATGTATTCTAGTAAAAAAGAATAAACAATAGATTGAGGTTACTAATTATGAATATTGTTTTTAGAATTGCATCATAGCAAATCATTAAAGTATTATTTTTTATATGCATCACAACGTACAATTTCAAATTGTACGTTGTTTTTTTGAAATCATACATCTTTTGGAAGGTAGAAGTAAATAATAAAATATGAAAGTAATGATATGAACATAATGTTTAAAATCAAGTTTAAATAAAAATATATAGATACATATATTGAAATTAGTACTCATAAAAAATGAATATCAAGTCAGAAATTGGACAATCATTGTTCAGTAAGTTATACTTTTACAATATTGTTTGCAAAATTTCAATTTTAGAACACTAAATTCAAAATTGAAATTATTTTAAGAATAAAATGAATTTGTATATACATTTTATAATTTTAATGTTATACTCACCATAGTTTGTTTGGTAAAAAATCTTGTTTTTTTAGCCTATGTATACCTGTTCAGTATACATAGGTTTTTTTATGGAATGAATTTACAATTTAAGTACCATTACAAAAAATGAGTCCTAAAATCACTAATTTAGTAAATAAGCTTTGCGAAAACAAAATCTTACTGGAGATGATGATTATGAACTCATATAAACATATAACTATAGAAGAGTATGAAAGAATATTATTTCTTAATGATATAGTTTTCACTTATCTATTAGTTATAATATGATTTATCACGCTATTCATTTAAGATGATTAACCCGTTTAAGTAAGTCATGGTAATCGTAGGTGTATCAGATTGCTAAGACATAGAGACAAGGTTAGGCATATTAAAAATCATCTAGAAATAGTGGGGAATTAGAAAAAGATATTCAATACGCGAACGACCTCAAGTAATTATGAAAGAGATACAGCTCGGGTGATTGAGAAGCTATTTCTGTCATTGGAAGAATTGGTAAATTTTGTCTCATTAGATTAGTAAATCGGAAAAATGTTTTTTACTTTGTGGCATGGCCTAAAAGAAACCTGGCTTTGTTAAGCAGAAAACTGTAGATTTACTTGTAAATTACCCAATGGTAAACGAGTATCTATTACAAGAGACAGATGCAAATATTTTTCTGAACATTCAGAAAAATATTTAGAACTAGATTTTTAAGTTTATAAGTCGAATACTCGTAAACAACTCAATTGGAAGACATCGGTTGAGTTCTTAGAAGATAAGATATTACACTTAATTTGAAAGGACATAAAAATCGGTCATTCAAATTAAGTGTTTTCTTAAAATCCAAAATAATTATTTTATATGATTTTCGATGATATTGCAGTATTTATTAAAGATTGTTTCATTCATATTTTTCTTGTTTTTTGGAGAAGTTATTTTACTTTTTATAAAATCTAGTAACATTTCTTTATTGTAGACACATCCAACATATTTATCTTCATTACCAATATATACATTATAATCACATTGATAGTTGAAATAAACTATTGGATTAATGAATGGTAAATTAAGTGTTTTTTGAAGAAATGATGCGCTAGTCATTGCCTGGATATAAGGATGACCATATGTATTAAAATGAAGAACATCATTATCGCTATCTAAAATAAATGTTTTATAGGACTTATTTTCAGCATCGTATATATACTTTTCCAGTCCTGACATATTAAATTTCTTCAAGTCATCTCCGCTAAAGTTATAATAAATATCGCCTTTCCAATATTTACTTTCTACCATAAACATACCTTTATTAGTAATAGCCAAATGATCTATTTGACGATTTTTGTTACATTTTAAATCATAAATAACTAAATCATCATATAAACTATACATAGAAATAATTGAATCTTTTTTTAATGTGGTCATTATCTCTTTTAACTGTTGAGAGGTTATTTGTTCACCTCTATTAGTAGGGGCATTTATTCTCTTCTTTAATTGATTATTTTCTTTCTTTAGATTTTCATTTTCTGATCTTAATTTATTAATTAAATTTATATTAGATGAATTTTCCATGTTATCCCACCTTAATAATTCATAGTAATTAAATAAATGTTATACTCATAATGTATTATATCATTTTATTATATAATTATTAATTTGAAACAAGGGGGATGTAGTTTATGACCTTACCTAACTTAATAGGACTTCAAACTCAAGTTCTATATATGTCTGATAATCAAAGTCTTTTTATCAAAGGTAGTGCAGGAAGCGGTAAATCTTTATTAGCGTTATATAGAGTTTATTGGCTTGCGAAAGTTCATCCAAATGAAAATACATTACTATTAACGTTTAATAAAGCTGTAAACGTAGATATGCAAAATAAGTTAAAACAAATTGCTGTTAGTAGAAATGAAGAAGTTCCAAATAATTTATTAGTTTATACATACCATCAATTTATGAGAAAGGTTCTTAAAAAATTATGGAATCACTTTGGTAGCAGTCTTGAGGGTTTATCTAAGTATATTAAAGATGATAATGGTACTACAAAAGTACGACTTTATAATTCTTCGAAATTAAAAACAGAAGTTGTTGAAAAGGCACTTGAAGAAACTAGGGAAAAGTACCCAGAAGAAGTAACTTTACAAAGACCGGTTACTGTTTTTTTTGATGAAATATCTTGGATACAACGGATGGCTATTAAAGATGAAGAAGAGTACTATGAAGCAGATAGAATTGGTAGACAAGGAACTAGAATAGAAAGGGCTAAAAGGCATTATTTTTATGAGGTTTATAAACTATATATAGAAAAAAGAGAATCAGATGAATATTTAGCTTTTTGTGACTTTGATGATATAGGTACCATTATAAGAAATCTACTTGATAACTGCCCAGATAATCAATTCATCGAAAATGTTCTAAAGTTAAACCATATTGTTATTGATGAATTTCAAGATTTTTCCTCTGGTATGTTAATGACCATGAATAAATTGTTGAAGGAAAAAGGCACGTTAACGCTATTAGGCGATATTAAACAAGGAGTATTTGGAAAAAGAATTTCATTTAAGTCTCTAGGAATAGAATTAAATAAATATAAAAATTTTGAATTAGAATTTAATTATAGAAATACTAAAGAAATTAGTGATTTAGCTGAAATAATAGTAAACTCTGAGTATTTTGATAAAACAAATGAACTGTATTCTAAAACGATTAAAGGTGCAAGAAAGGGCCGAGTGCCTAAAATTTATAAATATAAAGATGAAAATGCTGAACTAGCTGCAATAGTTAGATATATTAAAGATTATTTAAATAAGCATTATGAATCAGTTAGTGTTGGTATTATTGTTCCAACATCAAAATTCAATAATACAAAAACATATTTAGAGAGTCGTCAAATTAAAGTAAACAATTTTAATGAAATATCAAATGATAAACAGAAAAATGAAGTGTATTTTGGCACTTATAAGCAAGTTAAAGGACTAGAGTTTGATGTTGTATTAATGCCGTTTATGAATAGAGAGAATTTTTTAAGTCAAGCGAGATCTTATAATGAAGAGTTAGATATTGATGATGATATCGGTTTAGAAGATATAGACGCAGATATTTTGGAAATAGAGTTAGCTCAGTTATATGTAGGTGTCACTAGAGCTAGAAACGAATTGTTTATAACTACAACTGGTGAACTGACTCCGTTATTACCATCGGAAACATTTAAACAATATATTTTTGAGGGGAGTAACTAATTGAATATGTATCAAAGTATTATATCTAACCGTCATATTACTAGACTTTGTCACTTTACTAAAACTAAAAATTTGCCGTTTATTTTAGGGAACGGAGAAGATAGCAATAATGGAATAGTTGCTAATCAATATATAACTGATTTATCTTTTCTTGAAAAAATAGACCAGAATAGATTTGATAATCATGAGGATTTTATATGTACATCCGTTCAATATCCGAATTGTCTATATTTTTCAACAGCAATTTCTAAAAACGAAGAAAATATATTTAATGAATGGGTAATTCTCGAAATAGATCCGAGCATAATTAATGATAATAGTAAGTTTTGTCCTGTTAATGCTGCTACAAAAAATGGTAGTTTAATAAATTCAGGTGTTAATTCTTTTGAGGGGCTATTTGATTCAGTGGTGTCAGGCAAAAAAGAAATCAAACGTAATATATTTTATCCGGATAATACACCAACTAATATACAAGCTGAAGTGTTAATATACAAAATGATAGATAAATCTGATATCAAAGGACTGATTTTTCCAACCAAAAATATAGCCCAAAAAGAATGTTTGAGATTAGAATTATGCAATATCGACTTAAATGAATTAACTATTAAAGTATCTCAAGACCTATTTGATAAAAAACGTATGCTAGATTTATTAAATAATGGCGAAACGCCTAAGGAAAGGATTTTAAATAAAGAAGATTATGGCTTATAGATATGTATATATTGTTGATCAAGAAACTAAAAAGAATAAAAAAATTAAAGTTGAATTTACGTGGCATTCAGGATTTTCGAAAGAACAAAAACAAAAAAATATGATATCTTTACATCAAACTTTTTTAGAGCGATTTTCTAACTATAAAATATTAGAAGTATCTACAAAATCAAAAGTTGATGTTGGTGTGAAAGCAAGTGCATTTAATTTAACTATTGAAACAAAGAAAGGAAATACATTTTCAGTAGAAGAACTATTTCAGACAAGCAAAGTATATAAAAAAAATGGCGATCAATCCCATTTGCTTAAAGATAATGTTGATATTCGTGAAATCAAACGTAAATTGAGAGAGATAAATGAAAATGATGAGATGATTAGATATTCATGTTTTAATCAAGATTTTCCTTTAGAACCTAGGACACTCTTTTACAATTGGCTATACATTAATGTATTAAATCGAAATGAGCAACTTGCTAAAGAAGTATTAAAATTTGACGCGTTTACTGATATAGAATTTAATCCGAAACGTTCATATAATTGCCAAGCTGAAGCTTGCTCTATATACGTATCCTTAGTTCGAAGAGATTTACTTGAAAAGGCATTGAATAGCGTAGAGAACTTTAAAGAAATAGTGTATGCAGATGTATAACATTTAGTTTAATGAATAAAAAGTTATGGAGATTTTTCAGGATAGTGAATTAGAAGATGGGAGTGGGACAGAAATAAAATTTATATCGTTGTCCCACCCCGGCAAGGTTGACTAGAATTAAAAAAGCTTGTAAAAAGCGCATTTTTAATTCAGTCAACTACTGCTAATACATATTTTAATACTTAGATATATATTTATGTCCCAGTCTGATTACACTTAAATTGTCTTCTGAGAGATAGACGAACCTTATGAATAATACTACTTATTTTACTGAATTAAAAAGTTAATAATTAACCAAATTAGTTGTATCGAAACTGGTATGGCAAACTGATCAATCAATAACCATATCAATACTATAGTTTGTTTTAATGTTTCACTAATTAATTCATTAAATATAGAATATACAACTAAATTTAGTATTGATAATAGCCAGAATAAGATTACAATTCATCAAAATATCCACGATATATTCATCTAATTTTTTCCTTTTATTTTTACAATAACATTTATATTATATTTAAATGAGACACGTAATTTTCAAATGTATAATTAATATACTTCATTTATTTTTTAATATTCTCAATAAAAAGGGGATTAGTGCTAAAAAAAGTGATAATGATGCAAATAACCAAGCATGACTTGCTCCACTTATGAGTTTGTCTGAATTTGAAGAATTACTAATAAATAGCGAAGTAACTGCTGTATAAAAAGCAATACCTATATTTTGAACCATTCTTTGCGTAGCTCCAACAGTACCTTGAATGTCTTGTGACACAGTTTTCATGATTGCTGATGTATTAGATGGTAAGAAAAACCCTCCACCTATACCATATAGTAATAGCAATAGACTTATTGTTATAGGGTTTAACATATATTGTAATAATCCTAAGTTGGTATATGAAACAATCATAATAAGTAACCCTATAGTCATTAAGATAATATTGCCAATACGAGAAATTAATTTACCAGTTACTTTTGAAATAATTACTAATCCTAAAGGAGATGTCAAATTCACTAAGCCTATTTGCCAAGATGAAAGATGATTAACTTTTTCTAAAACATAGGGAGGAATGATAAATCCTAAAGATGTTGTACCTCCAAAAACAAATATTGCAAATATAGGAGCTGAAAATGATAAGTTTTTAAATAAACGTAAATTGATAATAGGATGATTCGTTTTTAGCTCCCATACAATAAATAAACAAAAAACAATCATAAATAATAAAAAATTCCCATATACTGATACATAAAAAATAGAGTGGGAAGACCAAGACGTTAAACTTATTAATAAACAAAATATAGATAGAAATAGTAAAAAGTTCCCTCGTATATCTAAATGAATAGATGTACTTTTTTGCCCTTGAATATATTTTTTTAAGAGCAAAGATCCTATTAATCCTATAAAGATAAAGGGGATATTGATCCAAAATATCCATCGCCAATTACCTATAGATATTAAAAGACCTCCGATACTTGGTCCTAAAACAGGACCTATACCTAATAGAATACTTAGAGTCCCTAATGCTGGCCCTTGTCTATCTTCAGGAATAGTTGTAGTAATAATCGCTGTAGCAGTTCCTTGTAGCATAGCAGCGCCTATACCTTGTAAACCACGAAACACGATTAATTGCATAATACTATTTGAAAATCCGCAGAGAATAGAAGCGATTAAAAAAACAGTTAATCCCAAACTATATATATTTAAGCGACTGTATTTATCACTTAATCTACCAAATATTATAATTGTACCTGTTAACAATAAAGTGTACAGTGTAACGCTCCAAGTAATAAAAGAAGGAGTAACATTAAAAGATTTTGATAAAGTCGGTAATGCGACATTGATAATTCCACTATCAAGAGTAGATAAAAACATTCCTATTCCTGCTGTGAAAACAACTAAATGATCGAAATACTTAGAAGAATACATCTGTCATACCTCCTTATTTAACTAATTTAATCATACCCATATAATATTTCGTTGAACACCGAAATATTATATGGGTATGATTGAGTTGTACTAATAGAAAGGGTGTATTATATGTATGAAAATTTTGCTGATAATATTCTCCTTATTGGACATAAGACACGTTTAACTATGCTGATTGAATTATCAAGTGGTAAAGCACTTCCGGCTGGAGAATTAGCTAAATTAGCGGGTGTAAAACCTCAAACAGCCAGTGAACATCTTTCAAAATTAGTAGAAGCTAATTTAATTTCAGTAAATACGTGGGGACGACATCGGTATTATAAAATTGATAATGATAAAGTCGTGGATGCTATCAATGCTTTAGCTGTGATATCTCCACCTATGAATAGCAAGTCGTTAAAAGAAACGACAAAAAAAGAAAAGTTATCTTATTGTCGTACTTGTTATGGTCATATTGCTGGTAAAGTAGGAGTTGAATTTACTGATTCATTGCTACGTAATGATTATCTTGAGGAGTGTGAAGGTTATTATAAATTAACTGAAAACGGAAAGATATGGTTAGGACAATTAGGTCTTGAAACAGAAAGGAATTTATATACTAAGCCTATTCCAAAACATTTAGATTGGACTGAAAGAAAATATCATATAGCAGGTCCTATTTCTTTGAAAATAACTAAAATGTTAATTGAATTGTCTTGGTTACAAGTAACGGAAGTAAATAGATGTCTTAAAGTAACGAGAAAAGGGGAAGAATCTTTTAAAACACAATTAAATATGATTACTTAATAAGAGTTACTAATTATATCCCTATAAAAATGCCCTTACTATTTCGTAAAGTAAGGGCATTTTGTGTATTAATTAATGTTAATTATTTCTTCTTTTTAACAATTTTTTAATAGGTGCTGTTTCCATATATTTAATCTCTCAATTATGATAAATGAATATAGTTATAAGGTTTAGCTTGGCTTGCTGAAATGGTACGAGTGTCTGTTACAAATGGTCCTCCCGAATAGTTCATTTCTGAAACGGTTACTGAACCATCACTACTGACGCTTTCTACATAAGCAACATGGCCATAACTACCCGCTGATGATTGTAAAATAGCGCCTTTTTCAGGTGTGTGATTTACAGTATAGCCATCTGCTTGTGCTGCACTTGCCCAATTGTTTGCATTGCCCCAAGTAGTGCTGATTTTGCCTCCGACTCTATCGTAAACGTACCATGTACATTGCCCAGCAGTGTATAAGTTACCAGATGTAGATGATGTCGTTTTTTTAGACGTGGATTGCGTAGTAGATGAATGACTTGATGATGAACTTGAAGAATTTGAACTACTTGAACTATTGCTTGTAGTTGTATTGTTATTTTGTTTGAATGATTGTTGTTTAAATTGTGGCTGTTTATAACCACTAGATTGATGATTAAACTGTGGATGCCATTGCCCATTCATTTGATTATAATTTTGGTTGTCTTGATGGCTAAATTGTCCATTAAATCCTCTGGGGCTTTGTTGGTGAAATTGCCCTTGTTGTTGAGGTGCTTGATGATGATTATATTCTGCAGCATCTGCATGATTGTCATTTATCCCAAATAATGACATACCAATACCAGCAGTTAGAGTTGAAATTGTAGCGATTTTTTTCATAATAAAACGTCCTCCCAAAAGTTGTATGTCTACCATAGATTGAAGTAGCGAAAGGCAGCATACATTACCGTTTTTTATTTAAAAATTTCGTTGCGAACAACGATAAGCTACACTCTAACAGAACAATTGATAATTTTGGTCAATGTTACGATTTCGTAATTGAAATTCAATTCACCTGAACAACACCGTAATAATAGAGTTGACAATATTACTTAGTGTAATAAAACGTGAAGTAGTGATGTTTGCTATGTTAATTTTATGTTTTGTAATTATTGAATTAGCTTGAACGTTACAAATGATTGTAATAAATGTAGGAGGACGATTTATTATAAAACCACTATAATGAGCCGATATTCTGATTTGAAAAGTAAAAAAAAGCACTCATCAAAGAGTGCCGTTTAATTTAAAAGAATGTGAGTAGTATGAAGATGATGAAAAAAATGCTAGTGAAAGTAACTTCTTTCCAATTTTTCTCAATGGTATATGCCACCACGGAGAGTAATAGACCAATAATGATAAAAATATTATCTACTGATTTTAAGTGGACTCCTCCATAAATACTATCTAATATAATACGAAGAATAAAAATGAGCACGCCAATTATGATTAGTGCTATACTAACCAATTTTAAGTAATGAGATATTTTTGTACTATTTGTCTTTTTGTCATTGATATTTTTAGAACTCATATCCTCCACCCCTATACAATAAATTTACTACTCTATCATTATTAATATTCACAATAAAATAATTTGAAAATGATGATTGAGTAATAAGATGTTTCAGATAATAGTTAAGTGAAATATATAATTAGAGAATGATTGAGGAGGGCTTTGCATATGTTTAATAACAAGAAAGCAGATGATCGCTTTGATGTAGAAAAGGTCTCAAAAGATTCTACTATGCGTTGTTATGTATTAACTGATAAAGAAACAGGCATCCAATATCTTGCTACTTGGGTGAGTACAGGTGGTGGTATTACACCATTATTAGATGAAAATGGAAATATAACCAAAGTGGATACTACTTCGTTGAAAAATGATTAATTTTTTATAGGAGGTATTACTTTGGTACTCATGGTTATCAGCAGTCTTGTAACCATTTTTATTCTACTTAGTATAAGTAAATTTTTTAAAGAAAATGAGAAATAAAAACTGCAACGGCAAGCTTGTAATTCAAAACAAGTTGCTGCCGTTGCAGTTATTTATATATTAGAGTGTTTTCGTCTATATTAAGATGAATAAGAGATGACCCTAAATATTGGGAATAATATTAAAAAATAGTATAGCTAAATAAATGCATTGTTTTCTCATTTACTAGGTAAAACCATTCTCATATATCAAGTGAAATGACATATTTACTTAAACATAAAAAGCGACAGGCTGGGACATTAATATATTTTTCAAGTTACATTTATATTTAGGCAGTCGTTGACTGTAAAGTCATTCTTTTTCTTAAAGAAATTAGAATGACTTACACATGAGTATTAACTCATGTGTTCAGATTAAGTTTAAGAGGTATACATGAACTTAAAAGTTCATGCATAAAACCGTCTAAGTAATGAATTACAAAGACGGTCTAATGTACCAAGCTTTTTCCTTTCTAGTCAACCATGCCGGGGTGGGACAACGAAATAAATTATAAGAAAATATTATTTCTGTCCCACTCCCTTCCTTTATCACTTAAAGCATATTAACTTAACTTACTAGAAAACATTTTTATCAAATATACAACTTGTTCTTCTATGTTTTCTTTTTGGCAATTTTTTTCAGTTAAGTAAATACTTATCAATTCAATAATGCCACTCGCTAAGAATTGAAGGAATAGAGTGTAATCTAGATTTCTTCTCAATATGTACTCTTTATCAATTTTTTGATCAAGTTCAGTTACAATAAAATTTTGTAATTGATTTTTATATTTGTTAGCATTTTGGATATTAAATAATTGATTAAAAAATGATTTATTATCTTCAAAATAGTCAAACCAAATTTTTGTTCCTTCTTTTAAGCCTAGATCCTTTTTATATTCGCAAATTATTGCGAGGTCTTCGAACTTTTTATTTACAATCGAGTCTAACAAATCATATTTATCTAAATAATGTAAATAAAAAGTTTTACGTCCTATTTGAGCGTGTTCAGTAATATCCTTAATTGTTGTTTTTTCAAAACCCTGGGTATTAAACAACTTAAGAAAGCTTTCATGAATTAATTTCTTCGTTTTTACGACACGTAAGTCCATTGTCTAACTCACCTTTCTTATAACCCATCTTTTTAAAAATGAGTATTATTTCACATATATGACTATCTATGAATTGTATTATTATTGGTATTTGTTATTATACCATTATACACACAAGAGTATTAAGTATCTAGAGAGTTTTAAAAGGGAAAGGGGTTATTTATAATGAAAGAACAAAATCTAAAGTTTAAAACAAGAAATATATATACGACAGGTATTTTGAGAACACCAGATAATGTAGGCAATGAGTCACTTCCAACGATTGTTGTTATGCACCCTATTAGTAGTGTAAAAGAACAAACGGCAAGTATTTACGCTGAGCGTTTAACTGAGGAAGGATTTGTAACTTTCGCTTTTGATGCAGGTCATCAAGGTGAACTAGCAGAAAGTCCAGGATATTTAGAAAACCCTTATTATAGAGTTGAAGATGTAAAATTTGCGATTGATTATTTAAACACACTAGACGTGGTAGATAATTCGCGTATTGGTATATTAGGAATCTGTGGTGGCGGTGGTTATGCTGTTAATGCTAGTCTAACAGATAAGCGTATAAAAGCTGTGGGATCAGTTGTTGGAGCCGATTTTGGTACTTTAACAAGAGAAGGAGATTTATCTCCAAATGCAGCATTAGATACTCTTCATTCAATTGCACAACAACGTGAAGCTGAAGCAACTGGCGCTGACCCTGCTTATACACAGTATATTCCTGATTCTGAGGAGCAACGCCAACAAGCTAATGCTAATGATATAGATATTAAACAAGCTGTAGACTATTACCAAACAGAGCGCGGTAATCATCCAAATGCTATCAACAGATTTCGAGTTATAAGCACTGGTGAGATTGCAGGGTTTGATGCGTATCACTTAGCTGATAAATTGTTAGATCAACCATTATATATTGTGGCGGGTAATATACCGGGCACATTTGGTTCATATCGCTTTGCTTATGAACTATTCGATAAAGCTTATACTAAAGATAAAAAGTTGCACATTGTAGAAGGTGCGTCTCACTATGATCTATATGATCAACCAAAACCAGTAGATGAAGCGCTATCTGGATTAATTCCATTTTATAAAGAAAAACTATAATAAGGAGTGATTGTTTTGGCTAGACCTAAAGTAATTGTGCATATGTCAGTATCAATTAACGGTAATATAACGGGACCGTATGGAAGTGTTATAGAAGGAGATGCGTTAAGTAAAGCATATGAAGAAAAACATGAAAGTTTTGCATCTAACGCAATGCTTTTAGGACGAAAAACGATAGAAGAAGCGTTTGCTACAGAAGCGATGCCACAACTCCCTAGTAATCCTAAACAATATTCAAGAGAAGAAGACTTTATCGCTGAGACGCCATACGATAATTTCCTAATTTCATTAGATCCTACTGGTAAAGCAGCATGGACAACAAATCATACAACATTTCGCGATAGACCAGAAATGCATGTCATCGAAGTGGTTTCAAAAAATGTTTCAGATGCTTATTTAGAACACTTAAGAAATATAAATGTTTCATATATATTTGGTGGAGAAGATAGAAAATTAGACCTGTCTGTAGTTTTAGATAAATTGCACGACTATTTCGGACTGGAAACTGTCATTTTATCAGGTGGCGGAAATGTTAACTGGTCATTTTTCGAACAGGGTTTAATTGATGAAGTAAGTATTGTAATGGTACCGGCCGTAGACAATCATTATGGACGTCCACAACTATTCGATAATAGTAATAGCCTGGCTGAGATAAAGCCTCAAGGATTTAAAATATCTCATATAGAGCAACTTAAAGACGACATTGTTTGGATTCATTATACAAAATAAATAATTAGAGAAAAAACTAAAAATGGAAAATATACAATGATTACAGGTGCAAGTTCAGATATTATCTATGAAACCGCACTAAAGTTTTCTGAACGGAAAAACTATCTTGTACTTGTAGCAAGAAACTAAGAGAAATTAATAGATTTAAAAGAAACTATCTAATATAAAAAGCCTAATTGGTTTTATGTCAATGTCGGTTGGTAATGTAATTCAGTACTAAGCAACTCTATTCAGTTGCTTAGTATTTTTTTTATATTCACTTACAAATATCCTAGAAATAATCAATATTCGATTTCTAAAATTATAAAAATTTCTATAACCATAAGAAACTCGTTTAATAAGCTTAATTTTATTATTTATTCCCTCAATAGGGCCATTTGTTAGATGTGGATATCGAATTGTATTTGTAATATAAGGTAAATACTTTATCAACGTTTTAATTACTCGCTTTAAACCTTTGGATAGGTTATGGTTTTTGAAGTATATAAACTATAGGTTAATGGTTTAATATTATTAGATTTTAAGACGTCTAAAATTAAATGCCCCATTTCATATGTTGCTTTAAGTTGATCATCTAAACTTAATAAATATTGGACAAGACACTGACTTTGCCATGTACTAAAAAGCCTAAATTGATGATAATGCATTCGATTCAAATCGTGTGGTAGCTTAAGTAACAGCTTCCAATACCACTTTAAGTTTTCTACTTTAATTCCAATGATTTTTAATATATCATTAAACATAGGCACAATGTCTCTCCTTAGTTATTTGTTTAGGCACTTATAATTATAGAGATATTTGTGCTTTTTTGTATCTAAATGAAAATAACGTCTAGTGAATTAAATTCACCAACCGTTAAAAACATACGACCATTTTTAAAAGAAAATGAGAAATAAAAACTGCAACGGCAAGCTTGTAATTCAAAACAAGTTGCTGCCGTTGCAGTTATTTATATATTAGAATGCTTTTGTCTATATTAAGATGAATAAGTCATGTCATATTTATTTCAATATCAACACTATGCATATGTCCATTCAACAAATTATGGTTTAATTGCAAATGCTCGAACTGGGAAACCAGGTGCATCTTTAGGCTTAGGACTTATCGCATAAATAACCGCACCTCGGGTAGGTAATTGATCTAGGTTCGTTAACAGTTCGACTTGGAATGTATCTTGACCTAAGACATAACGCTCACCTACGATATCACCATTTTTGGCAATATCTACCGATGCATCTGTATCAAATGTTTCATGACCGATAGATTTGATATGACGTTCTTCAATTAAAAACTTCAATGCATCTAATCCCCAACCAGGTAGGTGTTGTTGACCTTTAGCGTCTTTGTTTTCAAATGATTCAATGTCCGGCCAACGTTTTGACCAATCTGTACGTAAAGCTACAAATGTACCAGGTTCGATAGTTCCATTATTAGATTCCCATTGTTCTAGGTGCTCACGTGTCACAATAAAGTCAGCGTTTTGAGCAACTTCTTGTGAAAAGTCTAAAACAATCAGTGGTAATACTAATTCCTTTAAATCTAATTCTTCAAGGTATCTCTGATTTTCAACGAAATGAATAGGTGCATCGATATGTGTACCATATTGTGTGACGATATTCCATCGTTGAACATAAAAACCATGTTCTTGAACTGTGAATAATGTAGAAACTTCACCTTTTTCAAAATCACTGAATCTTGGAATATCAGGGTCGAAAGTGTGTGTTAAGTCGACCCATTTAGACTCTTTTAACTGATTTAATTGATCCCATAAAGGATAGTTTGACATAAGCATCATCCTCAATTTATTTTATGCTGTTGTAGCATTATTTTCTTCGCGTTTCTTTCTAACAGCGTTAACTAATACAGTTAATGCTTCTTTAACTTCATCTTCTTTACGTGTTTTTAATCCACAGTCCGGATTTACCCAGAATAATGAACGGTCAATTTGTTGTAAAGACCGATTAATTGCAGTAGTAATTTCATCTTCTGTAGGGATACGAGGGCTATGGATATCATATACCCCTAATCCGATACCTAAGTCATAGTTAATATCTTCAAAGTCTTTAATCAAGTCACCATGGCTACGAGATGTTTCTATTGAAATAACATCTGCATCTAAATCATGAATCGCATGAATGATTTGACCAAATTGAGAATAACACATATGCGTATGAATTTGTGTTTCATCTTTGACTGATGATGTTGCTAGTTTAAATGAATGAACAGCATCTTTTAGATATTGTTCATGGTACTCAGAACGTAGTGGTAATCCTTCACGAAGTGCTGGTTCATCTACTTGAATGACTTTAATACCATTTTCTTCTAATGCTAACACTTCTGCATTAATTGCTAACGCGATTTGATCTTGTACAGTTGTACGTGGAATATCAACGCGTTCAAATGACCAGTTAAGAATTGTGACTGGACCAGTGAGCATACCTTTAACTGGTTTGTCAGTTAAACTTTGTGCGTAGACAGTTTCTTTGACTGTTAATGGTTCAGTCCATTTAACATCCCCATAAATAACTGGTGGTTTTACCGCACGAGAGCCATATGATTGAACCCAACCAAACTTAGTAACTAAGAATCCTTGTAGTTTTTCTCCAAAGAATTCAACCATGTCATTTCGTTCGAATTCACCATGTACGAGCACATCAAGTCCAATTTCTTCTTGAATTTTAATCCAACGTGCAATTTCGTTTTCTAAGAATTCTTTATAAGCTTCATCAGAAATACGTTGGTTCTTCCAATCTGCACGATATTTTCTAACTTCTCTAGTTTGAGGGAATGAGCCAATCGTTGTCGTTGGTAAATCCGGTAAATTTAATCTTTGATATTGTGATTGTTTGCGCTCAGAGAATGGTGATTGACGTTGTGTACGGACACTATCGAAATCATAGTCTAAGTTTTTGAATGATTGACTTTGGAATCGTTCATAGCGAGATTTTAACTCGTCATATTTCGCACTATCGTTATCATTGAAAAGACGGCGTAAAGCATCTAATTCGTCTAATTTTTCAGTGGCAAAGCTTAAACCTTCAGCGATAGATTCATCTAACGTTTCATCATCTAATGATACAGGCACGTGTAGTAAAGATGAAGAAGGTTGAATGACAATATCTTGAGCATATTGTTGTAATGTTTCAATCAATGACTTTTTAGCTTCAATATCAGCAGCCCACACATTACGTCCATCGATAATACCTGCGTATAATGTTTTACTTGAATCAAAATCACCAGCTTTAACTTGCTCTAAGTTGTAGCCATGATCATGAACGAAGTCTAATCCTAATCCACCTACTGGTAATGAGCTTAAGAATTTAAGATTTACACGTTCAAAATAAGTTTGAATCACTAAATGTTTACCTAATCCTGTATTAGTTAATTCTTCATAAGCTTCTTTAGTGATATTTTCATAACTTTCGCTTTCATCAGTAACTAATACCGGTTCGTCAATTTGAATATATTCTGCACCTGCATCAACAAGTGATTGTAATACTTCTTTATAAAGTGGTAGTAATGTTTTTACTTTTTCTTCGAAAGATTGGCTACCACCTTTTGATAATTTAACAAAGGTAATTGGACCTACAATGACTGGGTGTGCATTGACATTAATAGATTG
Source organism: Staphylococcus sp. HL28 (assembly GCF_021117155.1). Lineage (NCBI taxonomy): Bacteria > Bacillati > Bacillota > Bacilli > Caryophanales > Staphylococcaceae > Staphylococcus > Staphylococcus sp. HL28. The sequence continues at coordinate 2,457,182 of NZ_CP088218.1, read as the reverse complement.
TGCATACTTAAAGCGGTCTAATAACACATTTCGATTTAGTTTGGGGTCTACATTATCCCATTCTGGCACGATATAGTGATAATTTGTATTAAACCATTTGATTAATGCACTTGCGACGTGTTGCTTATTACCACGTGCAATATCAAATAACAAGTCATCATTCACTTCTCGTCCTTGGAAACGTTCAGGAATAATATTGAATAGTAGTGATGTATCTAAGATATGGTCGTATAAAGAGAAGTCACCTACAGGAACGCTGTCTAGATTATAATTCTTTTGTAGTAATAGGTTTTCTTTGTGTAAGTCAGTAAGTGTTTGATCTAGTTCATTTTTATCAATTTTTTTAGCCCAATAGCTTTCGATAGCCTTTTTCCATTCTCTTTTTCTACCTAATCTTGGGAATCCTAAGTTTGAAGTTTTAATTGTTGTCATAATATTGCCTCCTTATGAGTGGTAATAGATTTTGAATACGCTGCAAGTTCTAATGAATAATCGACTTTTTGGAAAGGTGTAATAATGTATAGTCCATTAAAGTATTCATGCACCGTATCGATGAGTTCCTTTGAAAGTCTAAGACTAAGTTCTTTAGTTTTTTCTTTATCATCTTTTACTGCTTTGAATTGATTGAGTACCTCTTCAGACATTTTGATGCCAGGTACTTCATTGTGTAAAAATAGTGCATTGTTATAACTTGCGATGGGCATAATACCTATGAAGAAAGGTGTGTTTAAGTGCTTTGTCGCTTCATACACTTGTTTAATTTTTTCTTTGCTATACACAGGTTGAGTGATGAAATAACTCATGCCACTTGCTACTTTCTTCTCAAGACGTTTAACTGCACCATCGAGTTTTCTTACATTAGGGTCAAATGCACCAGCGATGTTAAAGTTCGTATGTTTCTTCAGCGCATCACCGTCTGTGTTGATACCTTGATTAAAGCGAAGTGCGATTTCGGTTAATCCTTTAGAATTAACATCATAAACATTGGTAGCACCAGGTAAATGACCTACTTTTGAGGGATCACCTGTAATGGCTAAAATTTCATTAACACCAATGAGTGAGAGACCTAATAGGTGAGATTGTAGACCTATGAGATTTCTATCACGACATGTAATATGAACGAGGGGTTCAATATTAAATCGTTGTTTAATAATACTTGCTGCAGCAATGTTACTTACGCGAACAGTTGCTAAGGAATTATCTGCTAATGTCACTGCATCGATATCTGCATCATCAAGCTTGCCAATATTGTTGAAGAACTGATCGGTATCTAAATGTTTAGGCGTATCTAGTTCTACAATGACAGTAGGGCCTTGTTTGACTTTGGAAGTCAGTGATTGTTTGAAATTTATGTCTTTTTTGCGATTTACTTTTTTATTAATTGGTATGACGTTTTTATGGGTAACAGGTCTCAAATTCTCTACAGAAGTTTTAATGTATCGAATATGTTCAGGTGTAGTACCACAACAACCACCAATTAGTCTCACACCTTCATTGATTAACTCTTGCGCCACATCACCAAAATATTGTGCGTTATCACTATATTTGAATTCGCTATTTTCAATATCTAACAAACTTGCATTCGGATAACAGGATAGAAATGCTTTATCTGGTAACTCGATATGTGAAAATGAGCGTTGCATATGATGTGGACCATGATGACAATTAAGTCCTACAATATCTGCTCCACATTCAACTAATTGTTTTAATGCATCGTTAATTGGTGTTCCGTCTACGAGATAATTTGTGTTAGAAGCGGTTAACTGAGCGATTATTGGAATGTGATGTTTCCTTTTAGTTGAAATGACGATACCTTTTAATTCTTCTAAGTCATAATAGGTTTCAAACAATAAAGCATCTACACCTTCATCAACTAAAGTATCTATTTGGTGTTCGGTATGATATTGGATAGTTGAAAGGCTTAAATCATCTTGTTTAACACCTCTAAAACCGCCAACCGTTCCTAAAATAAAAGTATCTTCATTGGCAGCTTTTTTCGCAATTTGAACAGCTGCTTTATGAATTTCTTTGACTTTATGTTCTAGACCAAAGGCTTTTAACTTTTCAAAATTGGCACCGTACGTATTTGTTTGTATAACATCAGCACCGGCATCAATGTATGAACGATGAATATCTTCTACCTTTTCCGGATGGGTTAAGTTATAAGCTTCTGGGCATGTATCTAAGCCTTCTGAATAAAAAATGGTTCCAATTGCGCCATCAGCTACTAAAACGTTGTTCTGTAATTTGTTCAGGAATTGACTCATTAAATGCCTCCTTTAAAGCATAGTTGATGTCTGCAATAAGTTCGTCTGGATTTTCTAATCCCACACTTAATCGGAATAATCCAAAGGTAATACCACGTGCATTTCTAATGTCTTCTGGTATAGCTGCATGTGACATCGTTGCCGGATGAGATAAAATTGTCTCTACACCACCTAAACTTACTGAAACCAACGGAATAGTTAACGCATCTACAAACGCTTGTGCCTTTGTTTCATCTTTTAGTCTGAAACCAATGACAGCACCACCTGTTTTAGCTTGTTTAAGGTGTGTTTTGTTATTTCCTGGGTAATACACTTCTGCGATTTCATCTCTTTGACTTAAGAATGATACAAGTTTTTCAGCATTCGCTACAGATTGTTTGAATCTAATAGGGAACGTCTTAAGATGTTTAGCTAATGCCCAACTATCATAGGTAGATAGGGCGTTGCCAGTGCCGTTTTGAATTAGATATAATGCATCTGCCACATCTTCACGATTTGTAATAACTGCACCTGCTAGTAGGTCACTATGTCCACCTAAAAATTTAGTGGCACTGTGAATAACAATATCTGCACCAAGTGCTAACGGTGATTGCCCTAAAGGTGTCATAAAAGTATTATCTACAGCTAATAACAATTGGTTAGCTTGAGCAATCTTTGCAACTGCTTGAATATCTGTCACTTTAAAACAAGGATTAGAAGGTGTTTCTACATATATTAGTTTCGTATTAGATTGAATTGCATTTTTTATATTATCTGCGTTAGTCGCGTCTACAGTAGTAAATTCAATGTTGAATCTTTTTAAAATATCTTCAGTTAATCGGAATGTGCCACCATAAACATCATCAGGTAATATGACATGATCGCCAGATTTCAATGTAAGTAAAACTGCAGAAATGGCTGCAATCCCTGATGCAAATGCAAAACCATATTTACCTTTCTCTAGATGCGCTAATTTTTCTTCTAAAATTGCTCTGTTTGGATTACCACTACGTGCATAATCGTAAAGTGGACTACCGCCAAGTTGGTCTTGATGAAATGTTGATGAATCATAAAACGGTGGATTGGCTGAGATATAATCCTTTCCTCGACGTTCATCGAAAATTACTTCAGTATCTATTGATAAATTCATGAAATCACTCCTACTTTTGAATGCGTTAATGCTTTAATAATGTCTGCTTCAATATCAGAATAGTTTTCGATTCCGATTGATAAGCGTATTAAAAACTCATCGATACCTCGTTTATCTTTCTCTTCATCGGGCATATCCACATGAGTCTGTGTGTAAGGAAATGTAATAAACGTTTCTGTACCACCTAAACTTTCTGCAAATATACAAGTTTCTAAATTTTCCAAAAATTTCGGGACGCTATATGCTTTGTTAAGTCGTAAACTTAACATGCCAGTTCTACCGCTATATAAAACCTCGTCAATTGCATCTAAATCTTGGCATTTAACTGCTAACTTTTGAGCGTTTTCTTGTGAACGATCGATTCGTAAATGCAAAGTTTTAAGACCTCTTTGTAGTAAATAACTATCCAATGGTGATAGCGTAGCGCCTATCATATTGTGGAATTGTCCCAATTGTTCAGCTAAATTGTTGTCTTTTACTGTAACAACACCTGCTAGCACATCATTATGTCCACCGATATATTTTGTAGCCGAATGTAAAACAATATCGGCACCTTCTTCTAATGGTGTTGAAAGATATGGTGTTAAAAAGGTGTTATCAATAATTGTTAATAAATTATGTTTTTTACTGAGCACGTAATAAGGTGTCACATCGATATCAATCATTTGCGGATTAGAAATTGGTTCAATGAATAGTGCTTTTGTTTGTGATGTAATTTGATTTTCAACTTCTTCATAGTTTAGGAAATCTACATACTTAAATTTCACACCGTATTGCTGTTCGTAAAAATCAAATAGTCTAAATGTGCCACCATATAAATCAAATGCAACTAGTACTTCATCACCAGGTTTAAAAAGGTTACATACAAGTTGAATTGCGGCCATGCCACTTGAAGTTGCAAATGATGCTACACCTTTCTCTAGTTTGGCGAATGATTCTTCAAAAGCTGTCCTTGTTGGATTCTTCGTTCTTGTATAGTCATAACCTGTTGACTGACCTAGTTGAGGATGTTGATATGCAGTTGATAAATATATTGGATTGGCAATAGCTCCTGTATGATCTTTAGTCAAAGAAATTTGTGCTAATTCTGTATCCTTCATTACTAGACCCTCCTTAAAATTAAAAAAAGCTTCCGTCCTTTAAACCCGATTCTTTCGGATGTAAAGGACGAAAGCTTTGATTTCGTGGTACCACCTTTGTTTGTTACTTTATTACTAAAGTAACCTCTATCAGTACACCATTTTGATAATAGGCACTGATAAAAATGAAGAAATCACAAAAATATCGTTCATAAAAAAACTCATTCATTCAGAGATTGAAGAAATGAGTATTAACGATAAAATGTGCGTCTTTAATTCCAGTACGCCATTTAACAAAATGTTAATACTGTATCGCTATAACGGGCGAACCCGTTGACACCTCATATTGGCATCAACACTCCAAGGCCATTTTCAAACTTTCTTACAATATCTTCTCTCAGCTACGAAGATTCTCTGTATAAGCAGTGTAAGTTTTACTTTCCTTTTTACAGTGTGTAAAATGTTTCGTTTTGTAATTGTTAATACATAGCTTACAGATAGAAGAATCATTTGTCAATAACTTTTCTGAAAATTTAGATTAAACTTGCAATTCAGATTTATAGAATCGTTGATATCATAGCGTTATTATAAAATAATATTTTTTGAAGAAATTGTCGTAACTTGTGATTTCTACTTGTGAAAAAAGGGGCAAATTTTTAAAATAAAATAGAGATACAAATTATATTAATATCACGGTATTAATTTTTAGAGAAAGATGTGAAAAAATGGCTCATCGAGAAGATCAAAGATTGCAATTAAACAAAGATGAACAAGTACATTCCGTTTCGTTAGACTTAATTAAAGCTAATCCTTATCAACCGAGAAAAACATTTGATGAATATAGACTAAATGATTTGGCACAATCAATTAAACAACACGGCATATTGCAACCGATTGTAGTAAGAAAAACTGTTCAAGGTTACTATATTGTTGTAGGAGAGCGACGTTTTAGAGCATCCAAAAAAGCAGGTTTAACCGAAATTCCTGCAATTATCAAAGAACTGTCTGATGAAGATATGATGGAATTAGCCATTATAGAGAATTTACAACGTGAAGATTTGAATGCTATAGAAGAAGCAGAAAGCTATAAAAAGCTAATGGAAGATTTAAATATAACACAACAAGAAGTTGCTGAAAGACTTTCTAAATCACGTCCTTATATTGCTAATATGTTACGTTTATTAAAATTACCTTCAGACGTTGCTAAAATGGTGCGTGGTGGTGAGCTTTCAGGTGCACATGGTCGCACATTACTAGGTTTAAAATCTCCACAGAAAATGAAATCAATAGCGAAAAAAGCTGTAAAAGAATCATGGAGTGTAAGATATTTAGAGAACTATATCAATGATTATTTAGAAAAAACTTCTCCAACAAAGACTTCGGTTGATGAACAAACATTCAATAAACCCAAATTTATTCAAAAGCAAGAAAGACAGCTTAAAGAACAATATGGTTCTAAAGTTGATATATCAACACATAAAAATATTGGTAAAATTGCTTTTGAATTCAAATCAGAAGAAGAATTTAAGTCATTAATAAAAAAACTAAATCAAAATTATGATATGTAAGTGTATAAGGTATATAGAAATATATTGAAAATAAGTGTTGTTTGCTATATTAAGCAGTTTTTAAAACTGAAGACTGATTTAATATGAGCAGTTTTAAGATATAATGATTTAATTATGAAAAGTTAAAAGTGAGGAGGTAAATGCATAATGAATCAAGTCAAACATATCCTTTCTTCGTTAATAGAGCCACTTACTAAAGTTGAAACGTACGAAACGTTGGCTATCAAGATTATCATGATTTTGATTTATATTATTGCAGCAATTATAGTAATAAGTATTTTAAACAAAGTGATTGAACAAGCATTTAAAATTCAAAACAAGAGCAGAAAAGGTAATAAAAAACGTTCAAAAACATTAATTTCACTTGTACAAAATGTAGTTAAATATATTGTCTGGTTTATCGTTATCACGACCATCTTAAGTAAATTTGGAATTAGCGTAGAAGGCATTATTGCGAGTGCCGGCGTAGTTGGTTTAGCCGTAGGTTTCGGTGCACAAACAATTGTTAAAGATATCATTACGGGCTTCTTTATCATATTTGAAAATCAATTTGATGTAGGCGACTATGTTAAAATCAATAGCGGTGGTACGACGGTTGCTGAAGGAACAGTTAAATCAATTGGACTTAGATCAACACGTATTAATACTATCTCAGGGGAATTAACGATTCTTCCAAACGGTAGTATGGGTGAAATTACTAACTTCTCAATTACTAACGGAACTTCGATTGTAGCGATACCGGTCTCAATAGAAGAGAATTTAGATCATGTTGAGAAAGAATTGAATAAATTATTCACATCACTTAGAAGTAAATACTACTTATTTGTGAGTGACCCTGTTGTAGAAGGTATTGATTCTATTGATAATAATAAGGTGACTATCAGAATCTCTGCAGAAACAATACCTGGAGAAGGTGCAGCTGGTGGTAGAATTATTAGAAAAGAAGTACAGCGATTATTTGTTAGAGAAAATATTAAAATGCCTAAACCCATTTTTGCTCCATATGACGAGCAAAAACGTGGCTAATTATCATTGGAGGTAATTTCATGACGTCAAATTACGGAATAAATGATATAGTAGAAATGAAAAAACAACATGCATGTGGAACAAATCGTTTTAAAATCATAAGAATGGGCGCTGACATTAGGATTAAATGTGAAAATTGTCAACGTAGTATTATGATTCCACGTCAGACGTTTAATAAAAAATTAAAGAAAATTTTAGTATCCAATGAAGATACAGAAAGTTAGGAGAATGATTAATGGCTTTAACAGCAGGTATTGTAGGTTTACCAAACGTAGGGAAGTCTACACTTTTTAATGCAATTACTAAAGCGGGGGCTTTAGCAGCTAACTACCCATTCGCAACAATCGATCCAAACGTAGGAATCGTAGAAGTACCGGATTCACGTTTGTTAAAACTAGAAGAAATGGTTCAACCAAAAAAGACGATTCCAACAACATTCGAATTTACTGATATTGCAGGTATTGTTAAAGGTGCATCAAAAGGTGAAGGTTTAGGTAATAAATTCTTATCACATATTCGAGAAGTTGATGCTATTTGCCAAGTTGTCCGTGCATTTGACGATGAAAATGTCACACATGTGTCTGGTCGAGTTAATCCTCTAGATGATATTGAAGTTATCAATATGGAATTAGTACTAGCCGATTTAGAATCAGTAGAAAAACGTTTGCCTAAGATTGAAAAAATGGCTCGCCAAAAAGATAAAACTGCTGAAATGGAATTACGTATTTTATCTAAAATTAAAGAAACATTAGAAGAAGGTAAACCAGTACGTAGTATCGAATTTAATGATGAAGATCAAAAATGGGTTAACCAAGCACAATTATTAACATCTAAAAAAATGTTATATATTGCTAATGTTGGTGAAGACGAAATTGGTGATGAAGAAAACGATAAAGTGAAAGCAATTCGTGATTATGCTGCTCAAGAAGACTCTGAAGTAATTGTCATCAGTGCAAAAATTGAAGAAGAAATTGCAACATTAGATGATGAAGATAAAGAGATGTTCCTAGAAGACTTGGGAATTGAAGAACCAGGTTTAGATCGCTTAATTCGTACCACATATGACTTGCTAGGTTTATCAACATACTTCACTGCTGGTGTACAAGAGGTCCGTGCTTGGACATTCGTACAAGGTATGACAGCACCACAATGTGCTGGAATTATCCACACAGATTTTGAACGTGGTTTTATCCGTGCAGAGGTTACAAGTTATAGTGATTATGTTGAACATGGTGGCGAAAATGGTGCTAAAGAAGCAGGTAGACAACGTTTAGAAGGTAAAGATTACATCATGCAAGATGGAGATATTGTTCATTTCAGATTTAATGTTTAATTATAATTACCATTATTAATTAATTGATTAGATTTTAACTACCCTATAGTAACTAGGGTAGTTTTTTTATGAGGGAAATTGTCGATTAGTTAGAAAAAAGCAATGTAGTACATGGTCGGAGTTACTAAGTGACAAGACTACATTGCTTAAATACAACATTATTATATTAAAAGAAAGGAATAACCTCACTTGCTTTAAGAATATCTGTAGTTCTAAAAAATTGTTTGCCTTCACCAGTATAAGCAGGTACTAAAATCATATTAGCTTTGGCATTGTATAACCATTCAGGGTGCAAACCACAATTTAAAATATCTTGAAATTCTTGAAAGTCTTTATTCCAATCTAAATTTAAGTTCATGTTAAACACCTCACACCCATTATAGAACAAATGTTCGCGTTTGTGAAGTGTTTTTACACATTTATGATGTAAACCAGTTTGTGCTTACATTTGAATCAACATAGTTAGCATCTACATTTTGATTTAGTTCTGATGAATAGAAACTATCTGTATATTGCCATAACACTTTTTCTCGAGTTGGCTCTTGAGACTGATATGAAGCTAACCAATAACCGTCATATGAACTCACTGCATTAGCGACATTATTAACCATAAAGTTTTCGTATGAATAGAATAATACTTTCTTATTACCAGCTAGTTTTTTCATTTGATCAGCCCAAGCTACTGTAGCAGTGTTCGCATCGCCAGAAGTAACCGTTTGTTGTTCATAGTCGTTGATATAAAATTCTGCTTTTGGTGCACGATTGTATAACATTCTTGCTTCATAACGAGCATCGTCAGCATTTTCGTACATACTATATGAATAAACACCGAATTTCATATTGTTTTTATCTAATAAGGCAGAATTGTGTTCTAAACATTTATCGACATATTCAGAACCATATTGTCCACGAATAATGATAAAATCATAATTTTTCTTAAGTTGTTTTACTTGAGCATCGGTTAAGTTACCTTGCCATTCGGAAATATCAAGTACACGTTCACCACTATTAGTTGTTGCAGCGCTTGATTTAGTTGAAAAAGTAGATCGGTTTTGTGTATCGTTTTTAGCTTTTTCTGGGTGCTTTTTCATATATTGTTGATAGCCGTAGCCCATTGTACCTTTTTTACTTTGAGTATCGTTTGTATTATTTGAATTTTCATCTGCATATGATAAATTAATGCCTGAAATTGTAGTTAACATTGTTGCAGCAAACATCGAGTAAGATAGTTTCTTTAACATAAAAGTTCTCCTTTATTTATAAAAAATTAAATGCAATTGAATTGAAAACGCAATGATGATGTTATTACAATTAATTTTTATTTACAATGATACGACTTACACAATATAAAGAATGATTTTATTATGTATATTCATATTGATTTTTATAAAAAATGGTTGAAAAAATTATATTAATATCAGTTACTCTATCGAGTAAACATCAAAAAGAGGATATAGTGCCTATATGTTTGTTATTTGGTTTATTATAATTTCAAATATGATTGTAAAAAGTAATACTCTGTGCTATAATTCTTGATTGTGAGTAATGAAAATTATTCCTTGCTTATCACAAAATGATGATAAGCCGTATAGACCACAAGGAGGTGCAAATATACAATGAGAACATATGAAATTATGTACATCGTACGTCCAAACATTGAAGAAGATGCGAAAAAAGCAGTTGTTGAACGCTTTAATGGTATCTTAGCTTCAGAAGGATCAGAAGTTTTAGAAGAAAAAGACTGGGGTAAACGTCGCCTAGCTTATGAAATCAATGATTTCAAAGAAGGTTTCTATAACATCGTACGTATCAAATCAGATAACAACAAAGCTACTGACGAATTCCAACGTTTAGCTAAAATCAATGACGATATCATTCGTTACATCGTTATCCGTGAAGACCAAGATAAGTAATAATTTGACGGGGGCGTTTAAATGTTAAATAGAGTTGTATTAGTAGGTCGTTTAACGAAAGATCCAGAATACAGAACCACTCCCTCAGGCGTAAGTGTAGCGACATTTACTCTAGCAGTTAATCGTACTTTCACGAATGCTCAAGGGGAACGCGAAGCAGATTTCATTAACTGTGTTGTTTTCAGAAGACAAGCAGAAAATGTAAATAACTACTTATCTAAAGGTAGTTTAGCTGGCGTTGATGGTCGCATACAGTCACGTAGTTATGAAAATCAAGAAGGTCGTCGTATCTTTGTTACTGAAGTCGTTTGTGACAGTGTTCAATTCCTTGAACCTAAGAATTCACAAAATGGCGGTGGCCAACGTTCACAAAACAACGAATTCCAAGACTACGGTCAAGGATTCGGTGGTCAACAATCAGGACAAAATACTTCGTATAACAACAATTCATCAAAACCTAATTCAAATCAATCAGATAATCCATTTGCGAATGCGAACGGACCTATTGATATTAGTGATGATGATTTACCATTCTAAAAATAACTAATTAAAAAATAAAATTAAAAGGAGGCAGTTAATCATGGCAGGTGGACCAAGAAGAGGCGGACGTCGTCGTAAAAAAGTATGCTATTTCACAGCAAATGGTATTACACATATCGATTATAAAGACACTGAATTATTAAAACGTTTTATCTCAGAACGCGGTAAAATTTTACCACGTCGTGTAACTGGTACTTCAGCTAAATATCAACGTATGTTGACAGCTGCTATCAAACGTGCACGTCATATGGCTTTATTACCATATGTTAAAGAAGAACAATAATAGATTATTTATTGTAAAACCCCGTAAGTATAGGCTTACGGGGTTGTTTTTGTGTTTTGAAATATTTGAAAAGGGCAGAAAAAGGGCATGATGTGAAAAGTTTTAAAATTTAAGCATAAAAAGAGCTTGATTTTTAACTTTTATAAATATAATTTATTAAATTTTATTTTATGTAAACCGGTTTTTATATATATATACCTATAATTTTCTTCTGAAAAGTCTGGTTTATGCTCTTTAATTATTTCCTCTGTATCACGAATTAAATTTAAATATTCCTCTTTACTTAAATAAAATCTCAAAACAAATAATAAACAAAACATATCTCCTTTAGAGAGTTCATCACTAGTAACATTAATTCTATTTTCTCTATTATAAGCATTTATATATTTCGAAATATTAGGAGGTCCAATTTGTAAATCAAATAATCTTTCTTCATGTGCACATACATTTCTATATGTCTTTATAAAATGTATTAAAGTAGTTAAATCTTTTTTATTTAATGAAATGTGTCTATTTCTACTACGTTTATACCTATCTTTAAAAACCTTAGCAATATCATCAGCTAAATCATTGTCTAGAGCTTTGTAGAAGTAATAAATATTTCCTATAGTTAAATAATTGACTAACACCCATAAAGGAACTCCTTGATGATTTTTTAAATAATGTTCAATAGAATTTAATGTTTGATTGTTTGAAAAAGATTCTTTTTTGATATTTCTTTTTATAACTCCACTCAAATTAGCAATAACTGAAACTTTATCGATGATTTTTTCATTATCAGAAGAATAATTTTGGATATCTAAATAGGAATTTTGTTCTGGAAATTTTTCGCAAAACTTATAAGATATAGCAGATTTTAAATGAGTTTCTAACAATAATAAGTATTCAAGAATTAGTGAACGTAATCGTCTATCCATCACATATAAAGAATATATTTCATCGAAAGATTTATTATCTTCAAATTCTTCTGGGATTTTATTGAGTTTATTTGGTGTTTTTTTAAAAAAAGGATCTTTATATCCATTTATCACATTATAATAATTTTCTTTCTCTAGTACTCTCATGACTTTCGAGCCTTCGCCATCTTTGGAAATAGTCAATCCACGATCTCTCAAAATTCTTAGTTGTTGTCTGTGAGTTTTGAACGGTTTCATATATATACCTTCTTTTTATATAAGAATAGCTCAATACCTATAAGATATTGAGCCACTCTACTGATAATGTTTAAAAATCGAAAAGTTATTCTAAAGCGAATAACCATCTTTACCTCGAAATAAATTATAATACATTTTCATTGGAAAAGGAAGTCGTTCCTACTAATTTTTAAAATTTACTTTATTTAATTTATTCATCATATCTTTTGCCATCCGATCAGTTACGTGTGTGTATATCTCTAGGGTAGTTTTATAGTCTGAGTGTCCTACACGCTCTTGTATAGCTTTTAGGTTAATCCCTAATTGTGCAAGTGTGGATATATGCGTGTGACGTAATGTGTGCGTTGTAACACGTTTCTTTATTGAACTAATCTCAGTAGCTTCTTTAATAATGCTATTTACTTTGTTTAAGTCTATAGGGCTACCAGCTGTATTTGTAAATATGTACCCTCTATCAATAAAATCTTCATTCCACTGGTTTTCTTTCTTATTATCCAAAATAAGTGTTTTAAGTAAGTTGATACTTTGGGTAGTGAGTCCGATGGTTCTATAACTTTTACTTGTTTTAGTAGTTTCTTTTACTCCGAATGCTCCCGTTTCTTTATCAGTTACCCAATTAATTGTACCGTCGATCTCTAGCGTTTTATCTTCATAGTTTATATTTTCTCTCTTTATTGCAAGTAGCTCACCGATACGCATGCCATTAGCAATTTGAAACTGTACTATAGCCTTTACCATTTTATAATTACGTTTTCTCGTTGAATGTTTTTTGTGCTTAATTAGGTAATCAAAGCAATTAAGTAACTCTTTAACTTCACTATCTTCTAAATAGTTATTACGTTTGGCTTGTAGTTCGTCCCTAGTTTTAGCCTTTTTAGGAATATCTATTTTATCTAGTACACTTATATCTTGTAGATCGTAATATTTAAACGTATATTTGAAAACAGAACGAATGATAATAACAAGAGACTGAACATGTCCTTTACTATGTATACTAGCCCACTCATTAATAATATCTTGTAGGTATGTATGTGTGATGTTGTTTATCAGCACTTCTTTATCAATAGCATTTTTAACTGTGTTTGTATTACTTAATTTTTCTTTAATGGTTGTAGCCTTTGAACCAGAATGATTTTTATAGTACTCTAACCACTCATCACATGCAGCATGGAAAGTTAGTGACTTAAGTGTAGTAGATGTCTTGTCATTTAGCTTAGCCTCTATACGCTCATTTAAGCGCTTCTGAGCCTCTTTTTGTGACTGCTTACCATTCTTATTAAGTACCACGCTAACACGTCGCCATTTGTTTGTGAGAGGATCTTTGTACTTCTCGTAATAGCGAAATTGTACATCACCATGTTTGTTAGTAAATTTCTCATGCCACATTTTTATCCCTACTTTTTATATTCAAAAATTATTTCTTTATCCTCTTTTTTTATATCTATTTGATAGTTATCCGGAAATTTTATTGAAAAGTTAGTTAGGTTGTTTTTTGTCTCATCAAATTCTATTTCACCAATTTTTACAAATTCCTTGCTTGTATTACTTTGTGGTTTGATTCCTAATAATGATTTTTTTGTTATTAAGAAATCTAAATCAGTGTAATTAACTACTTTCCAATTTTTTCTTATGTGTAATACATTAATTTGTTTATTGGTTTTAGTTAATTCATCTATTGTAAAAATAGGTGTAGCTATATTTGAATTATCAGTATCTTCAAATAGTTTTTCAATTATAAGATCAACATCATTTTTAATTGGGTTTAATCTATTCTCAATAAGACTTGAATATTTAGTTTTAAGGTAACTTTCTATAAGTTCATATATAAATTTTTTGTCTTTTGAATCTAATTGTATGAAAGCTTTAGGTTCTCCGTTAAAAAAATTGAAGTCAGATATCGGCTCTATTTCTTCGAGGTCAAATGAAAAATGGTTATCATTTTTAAATCCAAAAGTAATAGGTGAGTTATGCTGATTTAATAGCCAGTTCAATGAATAGTACGGTTTTGCCACCATTGAATTATTTTCAAACATACCTCGCTCTGTTAATAAAAATTTAACGAATGGATAAGGTTGTACTTTTATTCCGCCTACCAAACAATACATTATGTATTTTTCTGCTACTAATATGTCATATGTTTCTTCTCCACCATAAAGATAAGAAGATAGGTTATATAAGTAATCGCTATTTGGAAAGGTTTTGTTGTTTTCGACCATTGATATATAAGAACTACTAACTTTAAGTTCTTCTGCTGTTTCTTTTACAGATTTCTTTTTGTTTAAGCGTTCATTCTTCAAAAACGTCCCTAAATCATACATTAAGTAAAAAACACCTTTCTTTTTAATTTATACATAGATTATAGCATTTTTAAATTCTCAAGTTAAATAATTATTGACTTTAGACTTAACTTAAGTTAAATTATAAATACAACTTAATTAAAAGGCTTTATGACTAATATATATGGTCTTCAATTAAGTTTAATATTTAAATTTGATTAAGAGATGATTTAGTGAAAGCTAAGGAAAATTTGTTAAAAAATGAAATATTCTTAAACGGATATTCCATAAAAGAATTTTCAGATAAGGTTAATATTTCTAGAACTTATATGAGTTCAGTAGTAACTAGAAAGAAAGGTTTAAGTCCTCAAAAAGCAAAAGATGTATCTAATGCATTAGGTGTTGAAATTCAAGATATTTTTGAATTTGAAGTTAAGGAGGTTAAATAATGTCTAGAACAAAGTTGCAAGATATACCAACAAAGGAAAATACGATCACTGAACCAAAGCAAGTAGTGGTAAAGCCTATGTTTGCTAAACCCAATACGCTAGCTTGTATATTCGGAATTTCGTACAGTTCAGTAAACCGTATATTGAAAGAATGGGAGAAAGATTCTAAAGGCATTGATGACTTGTATTACTCATTGTCATCAACAATGACGGTCATTAGTATTCCCCGTTTTGAAGAGTACATGAAGAAACGTCATAAAAAATGGATGTAGAAAGGAATGAGAAAAAATGAAAAATTATCTAACGTACATAGGTACGATTTCGTTTATAACATTAGCAAGCGCTCTATTACTCGATGTTTTTGTAGCATCAGCAATATTTATTTTAGCGTCGGCATACGGATTAAATTTGGAGGTGGAATAAGGTGAAAAACAAACAAAACTTAAATAAAAATAATAAATTCAGAGAGGAAAATGAACAAATGAATAAATTAACTAGAGAAGATTACAAAAATATTGATGGTAAATTGAATTATGAGCACATAGTGAATAATAAAAAGCAAAATAGAAAAATATCTAAATTATTACGAAAACGTCGTAACAGAGATATTTCAATTATAAAAAATGAATATCCTAATTTAAGTAAAAGTGAAATTACAAAAGTATTAGATGATTACAGAAATTATAAAGAGTTTGTAAAATCTTCAAATATTTTGATCGACTTTCCTATTAATTATGAAGATTCTAATATTCATAAATTCATTACTAAAGATGATGTTGAAGAATTAAAATGGGCAATCGAAGAAATGACAAGTTTTATTGGGAAGTTGGAGGAATACTAGAATGAAAGATTTAAAATTTCATGTATCAGAATTAAAAAATAGTTTTGTAGATGCTGAGTTAAATTCAAAACTTAATACAGTAATTACGCTTATTGGTGAAGAGATGGCTCGTGGCGAAGAATATAAATCATTACTTGATAAACAAAACAAACCAATGGAATCATATATCGTTAAGGAACATATCAATCACAATTATGTATTAATGGCAGTATTAAACTCAATATTAAAAGATATTGATGCAATTGAAGAAGAGATTAAGAATGAATTTAGCAGTGCGATGGAACAAATAGAAAAAGCGTCATCAGTGAAGTCGGCAAACGGAACTGATAACGCATAATATACAAGTTAACTAAACAAATAACAGGGCAATTAAGAAATTGCGCATATTTATTATAACATCTTTGTCCTTTTGTTTGTATTAAATGGAGGTCAAAAATTGGATTTTCAAAAAGTTAAGTTAAACAATAATTTTAATATTCATATTGTTCAATATAAAAACTTGTATTCAAATTCGTGTAATGGTTCTGATTTATATAATTGGTCAGATTGGTTGAATAAGCTTCAAATACCAATGATTAATGAAAATAAATATAAACGTGGTCTATGCGTATACGGTGATTTTGAAGATATAGAAAAAGACAATCAAAACATTAGTAAATATCGTAGTGATGCTACTTTAATTAACCGAAGTGCAATCACATTAGATTATGATGAAATCAAAGATTTTAGAGGTCTATATGAAGTGCTGAAAGCTAAATTGGAACATGTATCTTGGGCATTTCATACAACGTATTCATATACTGCTGAAAAGCCTCGCATTCGTCTTATAGTACCTTTAAATGAGCCAGTGAGTGCATCAGACTATCGGAAGTATTCAAATGGATTAGCACGTTATATTGGTTATCCAGTAGATGAAGCTAGTTTTGTACCATCACAAGCTATGGCCTTACCAGTTAAAAAATCAAAGGATTCAATTTACATTTTTAAATATAATGACGCACCAGCAATTACCACTGAAGAATTAAACAAGATGGTTGTTAAAAATGCGCCAATAACTGTGGATTATTCAAATCATTTTCATAAACACAATAGTTCATATTGGCGCGAAATTGCATTTGGTGTAGGTGAAGGTGAACGTAACCAAACATTGGCTTCTTTAACAGGGTACCTATTACGTCGTTATGTGGACGCTAATCTTGTTTACGGATTGGTAAGTGCATGGGCGATGACCTGCAGGCCACCAATTGAACAAAAGGAAGTTAATCGTACATTCAAAAGCATTTTGAAGAAAGATAGTAAGAATAAGTAAGGAGGTTTTTATTTGGAAGATGTAACCAAAGAAGAAGTATTTGAGTTGATTGATGAAAATAATTTTTTGGCCAATAGTGATGATTGGCGTAGTAAATTAAGACGATCAGCCACAACACAAGCCCTTAAAAAGACAACTTCAAACGCAGAATTAATTATGGAAAATGATGAAAGTTTAAAAGGGTTAGTACAGTACGATTCCTTTGAAAAAATTACGAAACTGAAGCGTTTACCATATTGGCGTACCAATGATGATAATAATTACTATTGGGCTGATATTGATACAACTCATGTCATTTCTCATATAGATAGATATTATAATGTGCAATTTAGTCGTGACATTATGGATAGTGTCATTGAAAAAGAAGCTTATCATAATAAATTTCATCCTATTAAGTCCATGATTGAATCTAAAACATGGGACGGCAATAAGCGAATCGAAACATTATTTATTGATTATTTAGGTGCAGAAGATAATCACTATAATCGTGAAGTGACTAAAAAATGGATGATGGGTGCGGTTGCTAGAATTTATCATCCTGGTATCAAATATGATTCCATGATTATTTTATATGGTGGGCAAGGTGACGGTAAATTAACGACAGTAAGTAAGTTAGGTGGTCATTGGTATAACCAAAGTTTAAAAACGTTTAAAGGTGATGAATCCTATAAAAAAATACAAGGCTCTTGGTTGTGTGAGATAGAAGAGCTTGCAGCATTTCAAAAATCTACTATTGAAGATATTAAAAGTTTCATTAGTGCGATTGTAGATATTTATAGGGCTTCATATGGTAAACGTATTGAACGACATCCACGCCAATGCATTTTTATAGGTACGACAAATAATTACGAATTTCTAAAAGACCAAACAGGTAATCGTCGTTTCTTTCCTATTACGACAGATAAAAATAAAGCAACTAAAAGTCCTTTTGACGATCTTACACAAGACATTGTTCAACAAATGTTCGCTGAAGCTAAAGTATATTTTGACGAAGATCCAACAGATAAGGCATTGTTACTAGATAAAGAAGCTAGTGAAACAGCTTTGAAAGTCCAAGAAGAGCATTCTGAAAAAGACGTTTTAGTCGGCGAAATTGAAGAATTTCTTGAGCGTCCTATTCCGTCTGACTATTGGTATAGAACATTGGAAGAAAAAAGAATATCTGCTCACGATGTTATAAACCAAGATTATATTAAATTATATGGTGATGGAAA
Source organism: Staphylococcus sp. HL28 (assembly GCF_021117155.1). NCBI lineage: Bacteria > Bacillati > Bacillota > Bacilli > Caryophanales > Staphylococcaceae > Staphylococcus > Staphylococcus sp. HL28. The sequence goes on along the minus strand of NZ_CP088218.1, from coordinate 2,438,801 downwards.
ATTAATTGAGTTACCAAACGCAAAACCAGGTGCTTATGTATGGCGTGACAAAGTATGTAGTATGGAAATTTGGAAAGTGATGATGAAACGAGATGACCAACCACAACAACATCATTTAAGAAAGATTGATAAAGCATTAAGAAACACACGTTATTGTGGGCAAACAAAAAGACGATCAAGATTCGGTGAGAGTATAGGGTTACAATATGGTTTTGATATCGAAATGGATTCTTATTATAAAGAATTAAAAACCAAAACGATTGAGTAATGGAACGATGGAACACCTTTGGAACACTTTTGGAACACCTTAAATCCCTTGTGGCAGTAAGTTACATGCTGCAATTGTTCCTGTGTTCCATAAACTTTTACCTAAACTTATAGAAATTTATGTATATATTTTAGAAGAGTAATCTATACATTCACAAAAATATATAAGTGTTGCCTATAAACAGTGGAACACCAGAACAGATAGCTTTAATCCTTTGGGAGAGTAATGATTATGGGACGTTCTGATATTGTCCCATAACACATTATAAATGGAACACTGGAACACCTATACGAAATTTAGGAGGAAGAAAATGAATAAAAATCATTTAAAATCAGAAATTTTAGAATATATAAAATCACACGATGGAACTACTTTTGTAGAAATAGAAAGTGTATTTGAAGAAAATAACTTTAATTATAAAGGTGATGGAGCATATACAAGTGGCCAACATCCAAATATAGTGTTTTGGATTGGATGGAACCAAGAAGCGTTTAATATAATTGCCGAACTTAAACGAGATGGATTAATTGAGATGGATATTTGTCCACCAATTATTTATCTAGTTGATGGTAAAGGGTTGGACTTACCGATAGTGAAGTCTAAATATATTAAAACAGATCATTGGTTGCCTGTTGCATTTAATATTTGTAAGAAAGAAATGGGGTGCGTCTAATATGAACATAGAAATAATCGCAAATCAATTTGAAACAAGAGCAGGCACGTTATTAAGATATTACACAGGTTTATTAGAAAGTAGCAAAAAGACACCGTTTGGATTCAAAATATATAACGATCCGTTTGATATGGTGTATGTGGTCATGGAAGGTAATTTGTACGGTCATATCTACATCAAAGATTGTAATGTTAGAAAAGCGTTTGAATTAGCGTCTCCTAAGCACACTGAAGGGCTTATAAGAAGTATTGAGGGGCATTATGCAGGTTATGACGTAGATGATGATAGACACATCTCTATTAGCGATATGATGGCGTCTAGACTGTTTGAAGATGAGTATTTCTTATATGGACTGCAGACATTCGCAGAATCAAATAACAGTGATGTGTTCGAGTATATGGAAAAGGGTTTTGACGCAGGTTCAGTTGAGGGCGTTCAGTCTAGTAATGCAGATGTGATTGGTAACATTGAATTAATGTACCAGTTAGCGACAGGGATTAATGAACCAGCAACAGAATTAATCGAGGGATTGAAGTTGGTAACTGAGTTTGTGCAAGACGAGAACGCTACACAAGACGATTACAAGGCGTTAGAACGTAAGTTAAGTGAATTGAAAGCAACTTATTATAGTTTGAATAAGTAGTGTTAAGAGGGGTCACATATGTTGTGTGGCTCCTATATAAAAATAGGAAAGGTTTTATGAAGGTATGAAAAAATAGCAGAGTTCAAATTTGGGCTTTGATAAAAAACTAAAAAAAGCTAAGTATTCAAAATTTCATAAGGGGCAAAACTACACTCTTGAATAGAACGTTTGTTCTTATTAGGGAGTTTGTGAAAGTGTGTGAATATCATCTGAAATAGTTGTATTATCAACGTTTGTATTGAATGATAAGAAATTATTGAAATTAACGAAAACAAGAACATAAGTTTGCGCTTTGAGTGTAAATTTAGTATAATAGAGTTAAGGAGAAAAGTTGCAGAACAAAAGAAATCATGTGTAAGAATCATTAAAAATTAGGGGACAACAAATACTAATATATAAGAGGTTTTGACATGATAAAAACGATAGAAAAACAGGTGGCTCAACCACCAACCGAATATTTAAGAGTTTATGATATTATTCAAAACTCAAATGAAAAGTATGTAACTAAGACTAAGATATTGAATCAACTAGGTTACACCCTAAATAAAGTTAATGATAGATGGCTTACACAAGTTATTACTAGTTTAATTATTAACTATCAATATCCAGTAGGTTATAGCTATAAGAAAGATGCTAGGGGCTATTACATCATTAGAAGTAAAGAAGATAAACAACAAGCAATTTATAGTGTTAAACGCCAAGTATTAGGTGCGCAGACGCGTTTAAAAGCGTTAGAAGAAATAGAAATACAAAATTAAAACGAAAGAGGTATAAGTATATGACAATGAAAACTGGAAGTGCATATGATGTATTATTTAACGATAGAAAATATAAGGATTTATTAGATAAAGTAGATCAATTTTTAGAAGAAACGTTTATTATGTACCAACGTGGCTATAGAATGGATATCATTGATGAACAACAAAAACCGAAAGTAACTCAAATTGAAAATGAGTTTAAACAGTTTGCTAGTGACAAATTAAAACGTATTGAAGCACGTATGGATGAAATCGAAGAAGAGTTAACAAAAGATGATGTGGCAGACCCACAATCTGAATTAATTAGACGTCAAAATTTAGAAGCGAGATTATCATTCTACAGTAATTCAGAAATTATGGATTACATTAGAGGGGCAGACGCAGAAAAAACAGATGTATTTGAATTAAGTTTGCTACAAAAAGCATTTGACCAACGTTTATCTGAAAGCGAACAAAGTCAAGTGTCATTCTCCTTAACAGCATTAAAACAAGCCGTGTTATATCCGTTTGAGAACAATGAAGAACATGACAATCTAGCTTACCAGTTTAATGTGTTGAGACAAATTGGCATGGCAAATAATGGTTCAGTTATCACAAAAGATGATGAGGGTTACGTGGTCATTAAGCCTTTAGCAGATAGATACAATGACCAATTGAAATATGCTAAAGCTAAAAAAGATGGTGCAAGACAACAAGCTCAATATAAAAAACAATACGTTTATAACAAATAAAACCAACTAGCGCCTATCCTTAATTGGGTAGGCTCATTCTATATTATTGGGGGTATTATCGTGCAGGAACATACTAATGAATCATATCAACAATCAAAGATATCTGAATATGAATTATTAACAAAATATAATCCTAAATACATTAATTCTAAAATTAAAACGGCACAGTCACATATAGATGAGATGTATCATTTAAGTACCTCAATAACTACATGCGATGATATTATGGGAGTTATTTCTGTATCTTATCCAGTTGATAAGCTCGTGATATGGATTAGTGAAACAAAAGGTAATTTGAAACGCTTTAAAGATGATTCAGCAATCCGATTATATTTATTAAAGCAGGTGCTTAATACTTATACGAAAGAAGAACAACAGCAGGTGGTTAAATACATGCAATCACATGGTCGTATCAAAGAACACAAGCTCATTGAACGTTTGCAGGTAGATTTATACAACATTAGTCATGATAAGCCTTTAACAAAGGCTAGTGAGCCACAACATACAATGGTGGTGTGATTATGTTTGTTGGTGATAAGGAGACACTGAAAGACTTTATATTAAACTACCATAATAATTTGAATGATGATTATAAGGATGTATCAGCTAATGAATTCTTTACGTTAAATGATGATGTAGAGGAATATTCATATCAAACAATTAATGCAGATGAACATATATTTATGAATGAGCTATATTCATTAGTTGACCAAATAGCTACTGATAAAGAGTATTTTATTTTCGACATGTTATTAAGTGGACGTAGTTATAAAGAGATAAGCCAAGTGTTGAAATGTTCAATAGAATCAATAAGAAAATGGTTTGATAATTTATTAGATGAAATTATAGAAAATAAGGAGTGATTCAATGGACAAACTAACGCCTAAACAAGAGCGTTTTGCAAATGAATATATGAAGACACTTAACGTTACTCAAAGTGCTATAAATGCTGGTTATAGCTCAAATAGCGCACACGTAACAGGTAGCAGACTATTGCGCAATGAGAAAGTAAAAGACTATATTCAAAGCAAGAAAGATGAGATTATAGACGATACAATTTTAACAGCAAAAGAAACGTTGTACCTACTTACGAAATCAGCTGTTGGTGATGAAACTGAAACTAAGGAAGTTGTGGTTAAGAAAAGCTCATTTGAGCGCAACCCAGATACAGGACGTATGAATCTTGTATACAATGAGCATGTGGAAACAGTAGAAGTACCAATTAAGCCAAGTGATCGTTTGAAAGCTCGTGATTTGCTCGGTAGGTATCACAGTATATTTACTGATAAAGTAGATATGAATGTGGCGACACCAATATTTATAGATAGTATCGGTCAAGACGATGAAGAGAATGAGCGAGATTTAAAAGAATTGGAAAATAATATCTAAATAGTGAGATTTAAGAAGGGATATATCTACTTATCTATGTTTAATACTTAAAAAAATGGCTATATTAATGTAAGAGTTATGCATTTGTATAACTTGAAACACTCAAAAAACTATAGTTTTTACTACACTTATTTAAGATATGGTATTTATCTTCTATTTATTAAATAATTATTTTCCTTTAGATTTTCACCCAATCTCTTGTTATTAGAAAAGCTTTCGTTAACCATATCTTAATAAGGTAGTTTTTTATTTTTGTAAAATGCTTCATTTGGGGTTATATTTATAAGAAGTTAATGTTAGATTAATATTAGTGAGATATTAATTACGTTCTCACGAGGCATTCTATCATCATTATTAGTTTTCTTTCGAAAGATAGTCCTAGTGGCTATCTTTTTGTATTGTGAAAATCTTTGTAAGTGTGTTACAATCTATGTCTAAAATCAAAACTTTTTACATCTAAAGTACTCAAAATTGAGTACTTTAGTTTCAAACTAAAGTTACGTAAATAAAATAGTAAATTTTTGCATTTTAGAGTTCAATATTATATTATATTATATATATTAGTAATTGATAACCTCATATATTCGTTACTATTTAAGAACAGTTTATTTAACTGTTCTTATTTTTATGGTATTATATACAATACATGCAACCCTTTGTAGAAAGCTATAAAAAATCCCTGACTAATTTACTTATGCATGTCACTGGGTAAATTTGACATACTTTTTAACTAAGAGTCATTGACCGTATCAGTTATGATACGGTTTTTTTATGAAATGATTGTCAAAAAAATGTAAATTAATTTGGTTCCGTCGTTAGTAAAAAAATGATACATTGAAATTAGGAATATAAATACTACAAAAAACTGTAGTGGTTTTGCTTTGAATTATTCCCTCTTGTTTCTATTTGTATAAAAGGCAATCACTATGATTGCCTTTATTTATTTAAACAGTATATTAAAATTTGTGTTTATGTATGATAATATGTTATATTTTAACTATCACATGAAATGAGCACTCATTAAATATCTTTTATATACTTACAACCACGTTCATTATGATCGTGGTTTTTTATTAGTAGAAATGTTATGATTAGTTACGGAGTTCCCCAACTCCATTATTGCTTACGCATTTAAATATCTTTTCGCCACACTCTATATTGAGTGTGGTTTTCTGTATTGAATAAGAATTGTAATGATTGAATCAACTGAATTTAAATAATAGTACAATAATAACCGTCGTACATATTGCATATAAAATAGTCCATAATGTGTAAATTATCTTATGATGGTGGTCTGTTAAATTAAGTAACATGTATAGATAATAAGAGAACAGCAAAAGACAAATAAAACAGAGTACATATAGGCATACTATGACAAAGGTCAATGCACCATCACCTCACTAAAAATTCATATATTTTTAGTTTAACAGATATTTTAATTTATTTAGTGAATACTATGTTTAAAATATAAATTTCTAGGTATTATATAATCGTCCAACTTTTTTTATTTATGTTTTTTGCGCTACATCTTATAGGTGTAGTGCTTTTTAATGTGAGAAATCTATTGTGTTGCAATGGAGGAACGAGTTCGTATGACTAAATATGTTTAAAATATAAGAAATCGGTTAGACAATGGTAGAGTCAATGGAGCCAGTTGGCTCTATCCCTTTGTATAATATTCATGAAAACCCTAACGCCACTTTAATTAGAGGTGTTTTTTATGTTTAAATTATTAGAAATCGGTTATAATATCTGTAGAGCTGGTCACTCGTTTTTAAGATCTTCAATATTTTTTTCAATCTTTAAAGAATACCATATCTATTTAAATAGGTATGGTATTTTTTATGTTCTGAGAAACGTCCTGTGTTACAGTGGCAAATATTATTTCGTAACTATACTATGTGTGTTAATGGTAAATGAATTTGGCGTCATGAAATGCAAGATCAGTATAATTAGTAAATTTAATTATGAAATAGCAGAAGATTAAAGCAAGTTAAAGAAAATGATCTTGGCATGGTGAGTGATCAAATTGATTAAAGTCAGTAAATTTAAACAGAACTCAAGTAACTAAATTTATAAAAGTTAGTGAAGAACTTTCTGATGATTCCACGTGGAATCAAACAATTTTAAGGGCAAAAAAAGGGCATAATTTTGAAACAAAGAGCAAGAGTATGAACTTTAATTTAATGATGGCATAGCTATATATACTGATTTATAGGCGTTTTGATAGTGGGTGAAATGTTATAAAATGTAGATATATAAAAGAAGAACAATAATATATAGTTTATTGTCGGAACCTTGTAGGCTCAACCTATGAGGTTCTTTTTTGTTTTCAAAAACTTCATGGGGGATATACAGTATATAAATAATGTGAATCTGAAGGCTTTGAAATTTTTCCATGTGTGGTGTTGCTTAGTCATTTTTGTTAACCTTAGAGTATACATAATAATTTATTGATATTTACGGGGTGATGGGTAATCAATTCTAAGGTGAATGAAGCAATTAAAGGTGTATGTATTAATTTAATGATTACATTTGCAATTGGTATAGCAATTACTTATTTTAACTTTGATTACGGTATTGATAATGCCTTTTTTCATTTTTTAGAAAAAATTAGCGTTGTAAAGTTCTTTGACAATCATTCTGCGAATACTGCAGTGACGTTAGGACTATTGTTAACAGCATATGAAGTCATTGATACATTATTTTTAGAGGATGATGAAGAGGATGAAACAGAGCAATCTATAAACAAAAAATAAATCACGAATAAAAAGAAAAGCTATGGCTGAAACTGATTGAATGTCAGAGCCATAGCTTTTCTTAATTGTTGTTATTAATACGGCCTAATAAAAATGAAGTTATACTACTTAAAATAATTAATATAATAAGAAAAGAAAGTAGATAAATTTGATTGCTTTCGACATGAAAGCCCATCTCAAATTGACCATGTAAATGACCATTAATATAAAAATTGAGTGTAATAATGGTCAGAATTAAAATAATAGATATCGCACTTAATAAATCGAAACCTATTTTAAAAATGAAAAATTTATTTTTATTTGCGTTCAAGATGATACAACCTTTCATATTCTTAGAAAATAATAAGTCGGTACCATCCCATTTGTTTATTGTGCATTCCTTATTGAATGAATTGCAATTAGAAATTTTAAACGAATGGTTAATAATTATCAATATATAAATATCTATTTTTTTACTAGTTTTAATAAATTTTTAACTAAAATGGTTTCGGGATGTGATTATGGGGTATACACCATAGGTAGACATAATGATAATTAAGCAATGAAAGGAGTGAAGACACATGTTCGGATTAATAGGAATGATCATCGTAGGTGGTCTTATCGGTTGGATTGCAGGTGCAATTCTTGGTAAAGATATCCCAGGCGGTATTTTAGGTAATATTATTGCTGGTATCGTAGGTGCATGGGTTGGTTCAATGATCTTTGGACATTGGGGCCCAGAACTAGGTAAAATTCATATCTTCCCAGCATTATTAGGTTCAATTATTTTAATTTTCTTAGTTTCTTTAGCTTTAAAAGCTTTACGAAAAAAATAATTGTATCATAGCAATAGAGATGACCTTAAATGATAAGGACATCTCTATTTTTTTATTATTTAATAGTAGACGAATTACTCGATGTAAATACTGCCTAAAATGGTCATTAGAAGTGTTAGTAAACATGCTAAAAGGATGATATTTTGTACTTTGATTGAATTACTTTTATCACCATTTTGTCTGTATATATAAAATAAATAAAACCATGACAAAATGACGAGTATACCTAAAATAATAATCACTATTTTCATAACATATATACCTCCTCATTGATGACATACCCTAATCGATCGATCATAATTGAAGAGCTATATTGATAAAAGTGATTATAAAAATATATCATTTAAATTTAGACAAAAAAGAGGATGACGCTGGGTAACGCCATCCAGGAGTATTATGTTCATGAATATAAAAGACTTTGTAGTTACTTATTAACTACATGTATATAGTATCATGAATTATATTAAATTACCAATTAAAACAACTTAATTCTAAAATAAATTTTTCGTTGTGTACATTTAATTTTAAATATGCAATCATATCATTCATTTTTTAATTTTATTTATCAAATATGCATGAATAGTTAGTCAATTCTCAATATTTTTCGAAGTGTTGTATATTTATGCACGGATTGATACGATAGCTTTATGGAGGGATTCATTTTGGAAGGTATTTTAACATTTATATTGATTTCACTCTTAATCATAATTGTACCTGGACCCGATTTTCTAATTGTAATGAAAAATACGGTCCATTCAGGAAAAAGAAATGGTATGATGTCAGCCTTAGGTATTACCACGGGGCATATTGTTTATGCTAGTTTAGCTATTTTTGGAATTATATACATATTAACAAGTTTATATTATGTCTTTGTTTTGATTAAAGTACTCGGTGCATGTTATTTAATCTATTTAGGTGTACGCTCTATTTTATCAGCGCGTCAATCGATGTCCTTTAATGATAAAAAACAAGACTTAAATCAAGCATCATATCTATCATCATATAGACAAGGTTTCTTAAGTACGATATTAAATCCTAAAGCATTACTTTATTACATGAGTATATTACCTCAATTCTTATCACAAGGGAATATACATATGACTTCTCAAGTTGCCGTTTTAGCGTTATCGGTGGTACTAGTAACATGTTGTTGGTTTCTATTTTGCGTCTTTATATTTCAATATATTAAATTACTGTTCAGTAATCCTAAAATTAAAGCTATTTTTGATTATGCGGTAGGAATTATTTTAATTGGTTTATCAATTAATTTATTATTAAGTAAAACAAGTTAATATTAGCGAGGAGATTCAAAATGAAAGTATATTTAGTAAGACATGGTGAATCTAAATCCAATTATGATAATAAGTATGGGGAGCCTTATTTTTGTGGTCAACTTAATGTGCCATTAACGGAACAAGGTACGGAGAGTGCACAAGCATTGGTGAATTATTTTACGAATAAAAACATTGATCATGTATACGTTTCGAGCTTATTAAGAACGCAACAAACGTATGAAGCAATATTTCCTTATAATATACCGACAACATTTAGTGATTTATTAAAAGAAAGATCGCTAGGTGTCTTTGAGGGGAAATATAAAAAAGAAGTGTCACAGGACGAAACCTATTATAAATATTTTAATGATGATAATTTTAAAGATTTCCGTCATAGCTTTACTCAAAAAGCACCAGAAGGTGAAAGCTATCAAGATGTATTTGATAGAGTAGCAACGTTTTTCAATTCTATTGTTGATCCTAATGCAGATCAAATTGTCATAATTGCCCATCAGGTTGTCATTAGATGTATCTTTGTGTATTTAGAACAAATAACGAAAGATGAAGCGTTAACTGCTAAAATTGAGAACTGTAAACCTTATCTTATTGAAATGTAAAAAAGAGTGAAATGCCCCTATATGATAGGTGCATTTCACTCTTTTTAAATTTAAGACATCCAGTAGTCTAAATAGATACATTTTAATTTGTGGACGTTGTCTTTTGTTTCGATGAATCCACTATGAGCGTTACAAAAACACTTATTATAATTAAAATTGAAGATATAGTAGCGGTAACGCCAATCCAATAGTTTTCCATAAAGAATGCGATAAGTGCCAATAATGCCCATACTGGAACCGCAATAATTTGAAGAATGCTCGAAATAATTCTAGTTGTCATATAGTTGAAAACACATAATATGAGTGCAGGTAATGCCATTGCTACCACAGTACCTATTGCAGACCAAAGTTCTACAGGCTTATCCAAACTGATTGTATTAGGTCCAGTGGGATATTTAGCACACATTAAAATAGTTAACACTGTTGATAAAATCGCGAGCACTACAAAAGATACACGTAACTTCATCTTGTCACTCTCCAAAATATTTTTAAATGAGTAAATAAAAAGTTTAACTATCTATAGTGTGACTTAGACGTCGGGGGATGTCAATTTGGCTTAAGCTATAAATAAAAGCTTCTAACCCGCAAATTTTATAACGGTTAGAAGCTTTTTAGTTTATTTATCAAATACATCAGTTTTAATATTTTTCTTGTCTAAGAAAGATTTGATTTTATCTTGTTGCTTTTTGTTCACATCGCCTGCATAGTTGGTTGGTACGTCTACGACATTGATTGAATTTTGTGGTTGATAATTCAATTGCTCAATGTCTTCATCAACATTAGCGATGGTACTATTAAGTGCTTTAAAATATTTGATAATACGATTAGTGGGATCTTTATATTCACTTGGAATCTTGTTATTATTCACAAACTTTTTAAAGTGTAAGTCGTTTTTTACTGCAAGATTAGACAATTCACTTAATTGTTTAGATTGCTTTTTAGTAATCTTAGTGCTGCTATCACTCTGTCTGTCTAATTTATGTTGCATCACGTACTTATTATCTAAAATATCACTGTTAACTTGTAGATATTTTTTTAATGCTTTGTTCATTTCATCTTCACTGATAGTGGCATTGTTTTTATTAGATGTGAAAATATCTTTTTCCTTTAATTGCTTAGCATTTTTAGGTGCATGGGCACTACTATGTGAATCATGATCATTATCATCTTCACTTTTATTTGCACAGGCTGATAAGATAAGTGCTAAAGATAAAATTAACGTGAGTAGAACTCTTTTTTTCATCAGGTTTGGAACTCCTTTTATTCATACAATATTCATTATTTTAAAATCTTACATATTATAGCGTATCACTTATCAAAAATGATTTGAATGTTTAAGCACTTAGTTATTTATCAACTATGAACATTTTGTGTATAAATAATTAAAGTGATTTTGTTTCATTAACAGTATAACCGCGCAAACTCCATAAACGTAGATGTGTCCAACCTTTTTCAATTTGTTTAGATAACTTTTTATCTGGTATTGGTAAAAGTTTATTTTGTTTAATCAAGTTTTTCATCATCTCAACGGCATGAGCTTCATCTGGTGCTATTCTTAGGTGGAATAAGATATATCTTACAGTTTTTTCCTTTTTAATATCGTCATCTTCTTTTATATTATTTCTAAGAAACTTGATGAATTGTTTCAACTTGGTATTACGTGTATAAAATTCATTATTTGCATATATTAATAATTCATCGAGATGGCTAGGTTCATAAAATCCTTTTAGTGGATCGTCTATCTCATCACTATTTGCGAGCATAGGAATTACTGGGTGTAATAACATATCATTTTGGACGATGACTAATTGATTGATATTCATAGCTTCTATTTCATCTATAATATCCTTTTTTGTCATATCTCTGTCGTATAAGTGTTTCATTAAATGAACCACACGTTCTAATGATGCATATCCATATAAATTCGTTATTGCAAAATAGATATTGAAGGGTGTTACATACTGTTGCATCTTCTTATTATTTTTAAATTGGTTTAGTTGTTCTTCAGCTAAATTTTGACGGATTTCGGGATCCATATAGATTTCAAGTTCTGGCACTTCAGCTTCTAGATCTTGAAGTTCTTCTTTAACAGAATCACTAGAGATATCATCATTACTCGCAGTATTTTTAGTATTTAGACGTAGACCTTCGAGTACTTGATTATCCTCAGGAGCTATATGGTGCTCTTGGTGGCTAATGAATGTCTCAACGCCACCATTATCATTAATGTAATTTTGGATGAAATCTAAAGCGTCATAAGGAATAGATAGGATATTATAGCGCTCATTATAATTAAATAAAAATAAGTGATCTAACACATCTGATGCAGTATGTAATTTTGGTTGTTCAGCTACTATGGCTGCCAAATCAATGCTGTTATCGTAATTGGTATGACTTTTAATAATTTGATGTAACATGAACAAAGATGACGGTTTAAAATGATCAAAGACATTTTCTAACAATGTATAATCTTTGAAAAAGGTATCATTAATTAAATTGACGGCGTCTGATTTTTTAATTTTTGACGGACTTTTAATTTGATAAAATTTCAAAATATCTTGTAAGCTTTTCGATTTCAAAGTTGATAAATAATCTTTCAAAGATGTATGTTGAATTGCATTGAAAAGTTCTTTATCTAATTGATTTAATTGTTGAATAAGTAGTTGTCCATCTTCGTCTTGGACTTTATTCTGGTAATGATTAGCGAAAACATGTGTGTTAATTTGATTTAAAAAGTGCGTATCTATCATAAATGTATTTGTAGATGTCTTATAAATAAAGCCTAAACGTTGTGATAATTGACATTTATGTTTAATTTCTTTATTAACAATGACGGGAGTATCGTTACTGTCTAGCAAGGATTTAATACAGTCTTGTTCGGTTTTATTCATTTGGTTATAAATGAAGTTAATGTGATGCGATTTAAAAGCAATATGTAATGTCTCAAGTGGTGAAAGTTTTCTAGGGATGTCTAAAAATGATTGGATTTCATAGATTTTTACTTTGGTAATATGATTTAAGGTGTTCATAATAGCTCCTTTAAAATTTATGATATGTGATGGATTTAGACTAGAAAACAGTTTCGTGATAATGTAAAAACCCAACGATGTTAAAGATTAAAACTTTTCATTAATTCCATCATAACATGTTTAAAGAATTAAATAATAAAAAAACAGAATTCCGTAGGGGAATTCTGTTTTGAAGATATATTAATGAAATGTTGAATCCATTTAATTAGTTTCTAATAATATAATCGAAAGCATTCAATGCGGCATTTGCGCCAGCACCCATAGAGATAATGATTTGTTTGTTTTTCTGATCAGTTACATCACCAGCAGCGAAGATACCAGGAACATTAGTGCTATTATTGCGATCAATAACAACTTCACCACGTCCATTAAGTTCAACTGCATCAGAAATCCATGAAGTGTTAGGTACTAAACCGATTTGTACAAAGATACCGTCTAAATTAACGACTTGTTCTTCGCCAGTGTTCATATCTTCGTATTTAATACCAGTGACATGATCTTCACCAATGACTTCAGTACTTCTAGCTTTAGTTTTAATGTCAACATTTGATAATGAACGTAAACGATCTTGTAGAACACTATCTGCTTTCAACTCATCTGAATATTCAAATACAGTAACATGTTTAACAATTCCAGCTAAGTCGATTGCAGCTTCAACACCTGAGTTTCCGCCACCAATAACTGCAACGTCTTTATTTTCGAATAGAGGGCCGTCACAGTGTGGGCAGAAAGCAACACCCTTGTTGATTAAACGATCTTCACCAGGAATGTTAAGTTTACGCCAACTTGCACCTGTTGAAATGATGGCTGTTTTAGTTTCCAATACAGCGTCATTTTCTAAAGTAACGCGAATAGCGCTATCTGTTTTTTCAATATTTGTTGCACGAATACCAGTCATTGTATCGATATCGTATTGAGCGATATGATCTGCTAAATTAGAAGAAAACTCAGTACCTGTTGTTTCTTTAACAGTGATGAAGTTTTCAATGCCAGCAGTATCATTAACTTGACCACCGATACGGTCTGCAACAATACCAGTGCGTAAGCCTTTACGTGCAGTGTAGATTGCAGCACTACCACTTGCAGGGCCACCACCGATAACTAATACGTCGTAAGGATCTTTGCCTTCGAATTCAGATGCATCTGCAGTACTTCCCAATTGGTTAAGGATATCTTGAATTGTCATACGACCATTACCAAATTCTTCTCCATCTAGGAAAACAGCTGGTACAGCCATGATATTTTCAGATTCTTCACGGAAGACAGCACCGTCAATCATTGTATGTGTAATGTTAGGGTTAATTACACTCATTAAGTTCAATGCTTGAACGACATCTGGACATTTTTGACAAGTTAAACTTACATAAGTTTCGAAATTGAAAGAACCTTCTAATCCTTTAATTTGATCAATTACGGATTGTTGTTCTTTAGGTGCACGTCCACTTACTTGTAAAATAGCTAATACAAGAGAGTTGAACTCATGACCTAATGGAATACCTGCGAAGGTAATACCTGTTTCTTCACCTGGGCGATTCACTGAGAAACTAGGTGTACGTTTTAAAGATTTTTCAGTAACTGTAATGTGTGCAGACATGTCAGCTACTTCATCTAATAACTCTTTTAATTCTTTAGATTTATCGTCAGAGCCAAGGCTAGCGACGAATTCAACGTCGCCTTCCATAAGCTCAAGTAATTGTTTTAATTGTTGTTTTAAATCAGCATTAAGCATTTTTAATTAATGCCTCCTTAAATTTTACCTACTAAGTCTAATCCTGGTTGTAAAGTTTCAGAACCTTCTTCCCATTTTGCAGGGCAAACTTCACCTGGATGTTGACGTACATATTGAGCAGCTTTGATTTTGTGAACTAATGTGCTTGCGTCACGGCCGATACCGTCAGCATTGATTTCAGCTGCTTGAACAACACCATCAGGATCGATAATGAAAGTACCACGTTGAGCTAAACCAAGTTCTTCATCTAATACGTCGAAGTTACGAGTAATAGTTTGTGAAGGGTCACCAATCATATTGTATTGGATTTTGCTAATAGCATCTGAATGATCATGCCAAGCTTTGTGTACGAAATGAGTATCAGTTGAAACTGAGAATACATTTACGCCTAATTCTTGTAATTTATCATATTGGTTTTGTAAATCTTCTAATTCAGTTGGGCAAACGAATGAGAAGTCAGCTGGGTAGAAGCAAACTACGCTCCAAGAACCTTTTAAATCTTCTTGAGATACTTCTTTGAATTCATCTTTCTTTGGATCGTAAGCTTGTGCTGTGAATGGTAAGATTTCTTTATTAATTAAAGACATAGGTAAATTCCTCCTGATAATTGAAATGTTTTATTAGAATTAGATAACAATCATTGTTTGTTTATAATAATTCTAATCTCTTACTAATTATTATTACATTTAGGATTTAAATAGTCAACTTCATCAACTTATATAATTAATAACACGTTGCGAAATTGATGATACAAGTATTATAAGCCTATAAATGAAATTGATTTTTTAATTGAAATAAGTGATATTGATGAAGTGATTTACTATTATCACACTTCAAATAATCAATTACATTCTCAACTAAACACTTGTTATTGATAATATAGTGTAATTTTATTACATTCCACTATACCCTGATAGTAACATGTTGTATCAAAACTTTCATAAAAGAAGGTTTGTTATAGGGGGAAGTCAAAATTATTATAAATAAAATATGATTAATCATTCACCTGTTAATCCAATTAATTTAATTTCCAGTTGAAAAGGGTATACAATATTTAAAGATTATTAATGAAAATATTACTTTTCGAGAGTAGGAGTGGGAATAGTGTCAGATTATGTATATGAATTAATGAAAAAACATCACTCGGTGCGCCGTTTTAAATCAACACCTTTAAGTGAAGATACAGTGGAAAAATTAGTGGAAGCAGGTCAAAGTGCTTCTACATCTAGTTATTTACAAACTTATTCAATTATTGGTATTGATGACCCTGAAATTAAAGAAGATTTAAAGGAAGTTTCTGGGCAACCATATGTTGTTGAGAATGGTTACTTATTTGTTTTTGTTTTAGATTATTATCGACATAATTTAATTAATGAGAATGTAGAATCAAACATGGAAGTTTCTTTTGAATCTGCTGAAGGTCTATTAGTGGGATCGATTGATGTAGCTCTTGTTGCTGAAAATATGGCTGTTGCAGCTGAGGATATGGGGTACGGTATTGTATACTTAGGCTCATTACGTAATGATGTTGGTCGTGTACGTGAGATTTTAGACTTACCTGAGTATACTTTCCCATTATTTGGTATGGCTATTGGTGAACCAGCAGAGAATGAAAATGGTTCTGCAAAACCCCGTTTACCATTAGAACATATTTTCCATAGAAACCAATATAATTCAGATAAAGAAAAGCAAATCAGCGAATTACAATCCTATGATCAAACAGTAAGTGATTATTATAAAGCGCGTACCAATGGAGAGAGAACTGAAACTTGGTCAGAACAAATCGAGTCATTCCTAGGAAATAAAACAAGATTAGACATGCTAAATCAACTTAATGATGCAGGATTAATCAAAAGGTAATAGCGCTATTTAATCAAAAGTGATGTTATAAGTTCAGGATGAATTGTTGGTGTCAGATATAGCATAATGTTAATTGTAGATTTAATAAAATAGTATTAAAAAAGGGATGAGGTAATTTAATTGCCTCATCCCTTTTATTTCAAAATATTTAATCAGTAGTAAGCTCACCATATTCATTAGATTCGAATGCTTTTTTGTCCCAATTTTTAGTGAGTTTGGCAGTACCTGTGCCTGCTAACATAGAGTCATTAACATTAAGAGCAGTACGACCCATGTCAATAAGAGGTTCGATAGAAATTAATACGCCGGCTAATGCAACCGGTAAATTTAGTGTTGATAAGACTAATATAGATGCGAATGTAGCACCGCCACCTACACCAGCAACACCAAAGGAACTGATAATGACCACGGCTACTAATGTCACGATAAATTGTAAATCGATATTTACATGTGCAACCGGTGCAACCATGATCGCAAGCATCGCAGGGTAGATACCTGCACAACCATTTTGTCCAATAGATAAACCGAATGTTGCGGAAAAGTTAGCGATACCTTCAGGTACACCAAGACGTGTTGTTTGTGTTTGAATATTTAACGGTAAAGAACCAGCACTTGAACGTGATGTAAAGGCAAAAGCCAATACTTCAAATGTTTTCTTCATATATTTGACTGGGTTGATACCAAGGATAGTTAAAATGACTAGATGAATAATATACATTGTGATTAATGCTGCATAAGACGCTATCATAAATTTACCTAGAGTCCAGATAGCAGCAAAGTCACTGGTAGCAATCGTTGAAGCCATAATAGCTAAGATACCATAAGGTGTTAATCGTAATACGAAGGTTACGATAGCCATGACAATAGAATAAATCGCTTCAATACCACGTTTAAGTGTGTCACCATGTTCAGGTTCTTTACGTGCAACGCGTAAATATGCAAATCCAACAAATGACGCGAAGATAACGACCGCAATCGTAGATGTGGTTCTTTCACCTGTAAAGTCTAAGAACGGATTGCTAGGTAATAATTCTAAGATTTGTTGTGGTAACGTATGCGCTGTTAAATTTTTAGCCTCTTTAGTGATTTCACTACCGCGTGAATGTTCAGCGCTACCTAAATCAATAGAAGATGCATCTAAACCGAAGAGTAATGCATATCCAATACCAACCAAGGCAGCTATAGCTACAGTCCCAATTAAAAACATGAAGATATAACTACCGATTTTAGCAAATTTGTCCCCAATTTGTATTTTACTGAATGCAGAAACGATAGAAATAAAAATTAACGGCATTACAATCATTTGTAATAGTGCGACATAACCATCGCCTACGATACTAAACCAATCACTTGTTGTTTTGATTACTTTTGAGTCGACTCCGTAGATTAAATGCATTGCGATGCCTAGAATAATGCCTATAGCTAAGGCAGTAAACACACGTTTAGGAAATGAAATGTGTCTTTTAGCCATGACATTTAGCATAATAATGAAGGCAATGAGCACAATAACATTAATCACAGTTAAAAATGAGTCCAATGAATAACACTCCTTTTTAATTATTATGTTCTAAATTTATGTATTAAGAATATTACTCATATTTTTATAATTCAAGGTTATAAACTTAAAAGGTATATTTTTTATAATTAAAAATGTGTAAAGTATTAAATTGATTGAATAAATAATTTTATTTGTGGGATATCAGAAGACAGATATAAAAAATAAGTGTCACATTCCAAATAAAAGAATTAGAATGTAACACTTGTATGTAACGGAGTAATAAGACGGTAAGTAATGATTTAAGTTAATCTAATAAACTATAAAATTCATCCATAACTGATTTGTTATAAGATTCTACATCAAATCTACTATAGCTAGGTTGTGAACCTTTAATGAATGTTTCAATACCATTGGCTATATGTTGAACCTCATTTTTAACTAGCATACCGTATTTTCCATCTTCTAAAACGTAACGATTTGCAATAATGTCAGATGCTAATACTGGTGTTCCAGTAGATAAAGCTTCCAATATAACCATTGATTGTCCTTCATAATGTGAAGTTAAAGCAAATAAATTAGCACGTTTTAATAAATAAAATGGATTACGTTGATGGCCTAATAAAAACACATTGTGTTCTAGATTTAAATGATTAATCATGTTTACAAATGTTGCTTTTAATGGTCCATCACCTAAAATATAAAGGCGAATGTGTGGGTGTTTCGTTTTTAATTCATGAACTGCTTTAATGAGTAAATCAATACCTTTTTCCGGTGATAATCTACCAATAAAAACGATATTAAAGTGACTCTGATCAAATGGCGTATTAAACAAGTTTCCATCGGAATAAGAGACGATAACTTGTTTGCCATCTTTATTATAAATTTCACTATCATCATTCATTAGACGTTTGATTTTTGAGTAATTGATTGTATTTCGACAAACATTGAATTTATTTTTGGGTACTGTTGATGAAAATTTGCGTTGATTCACTTTCATTGTTGCTTCAGATACGCTAATGAGTTTATCAAAACGTTTATAAATACTAAACAATGTTTTTAAATTTTGATAGTGAGGTCGTTTTCCATTGACTGTTCTGTTTTGATCATCTTGCATGTCACTATGCATATAAATATATTTTTTCTTCGCATTAGCAGCTAATACCAAATTTCCCCAGAAAAATGCATATCCACTAAAATCAATAGCATAATCAAATTGTATATCTCCGAATACTTTTCTCATTTCACGACGATAGAGATGCTTTGGATGAATAACCTCTTCAAAGTGATGATATACACCGCGTTGTCTAATAAATTCTACTCGATATAATTCTTTAAATGAAGTAAGGAAAGGACTACTTCTGAACAATACTCTGACATTAGCGTTTATTTGATTGAGGTTATTTTTAAATTCAATGTTTTTGCTATTTGTCACCATTAATGTGACGTCATATTTTTCATAATCAATATTTTCAAGTAAGTTCAACATCGAAGTAGTAATACCGTTGTTCTTTAAACCGCCAGGATAAAATAGTAATTTCGTCTTTTGCTTTTCAATATTTGCATGTGAAGGTATTGTTTTTAATGATGTACTAAAGATTGCTTTAATTAATCTTTGACAGGCGTTACCGTCATCATTTGAACAGAATTGAGCTTTAAATTGTTGATAATTTTTATCGTATTGCTTATAGTTTTCGTTTTGAATACCTTGAACGACATCATTAATATTTGTATAAACTGGACCAGGAAGTTGCTCTGCATCAATATACAATCCGCGAGTGCGTGCGTATTCATCATGATTTGTTGTATAAAAAATAATAGGTTTATCAGTGACTAAAAAGTCGAAGAAAATACTAGAGTAATCTGTAATCATTAAATCAACGACTGATAATAATTGATTAGTATCAAAGGTGTTAGGTATAAGGTACGGTTTTAAATTATCTGAATGAGCTATTTTTTTATATACAAAAGGATGTACTTTTAATAACACCTGATAACCTGTTAGAGATTCTAATGCTTTGACTTCATTATAGATATTGTCTTCTTCAATGATAGGTTTATTTACATCTGTACCTTGCCATGTAGGGCAATATAATATTATTTTTTCCTGATTTAAATGTACAAATGAGCTTAATGCTTTTCTAATATCTGCTGTTGTGGAATTAATTGTTAAATCAAGACGTGGATAACCTATTTCTAAAAAATTACCCTGATAAATTGGTGACAACTTGAAAGCTTGATCTAATATAGTAGTTGTGTGTTTATTTGGCGATATGATGTAATCAGAAATTAAAAAATTACGCATAGTATTTTGCGTTTTGATTAAGGAATGAGGAATATCTAATCCCATATGTTTTAATGGTGTGCCGTGCCATGTGTTGATATAGACTTGGTTTTCTTTTTTTGTAAAATAGGCTGGAAATGTAGCATTATTAATAAGATATTTACAAGTGGTTAATGCTTTTAGATATGATTTTGATTCTTTAATAACAAATGATACGTGTGATAAATGTTGAAATTGATTACGGTAATATTGAGCCGTACTTTCAGAATCCACAACCCAAGTATGATGTAAGTGTTGATAGGCTTTATGACGCGTTAAATATAAAAAAATGGCGTAAGGACTATCAGTCATGCTTTTGCCATCGGTCACTTGATAAAGTATGTGGGAAGGATTAACGTTATTCTTTTCATAGTAATGAGCATATGTCATCACTTTTTTGAAATAGGGGGATTTATTAAACGTTTTAATTGGTTTAGTTAAAAAGGAGGTTTTTCTTTTAAACTGATTTTTGATTAATGATTGTGTCGCTTTTCTCATAGTGTGTCAGTCCTTTGTTGTGATATAGCGTAAAACATGATTTATATATATTTAGTATAATATATTATAACAGCAATATAAGAATAGAAGTAAGATATTGACATAAAAAAGAGGTGAAGCATCGGTTGAGACTTAAAGTGACACACTTTTGTCTTAACTTATCTTCACCTTATATTTACTATAAGTTAAATAATCTTGCGAAAAAGCCTTTTTTCTCTTCTTTAGGTTCTGGATGACCTAGAGGAGATGATTGTGACTCAGTATTATTATTTGTATTTGAAACTTGAGACTCTGAAGTAGTGTATGATGTTGATTCTGATTGAGATGTTGATTGTTGCTCAGATGTACTTAATGAGGTGCTCTCACTTTTAACCACTTCGTCATCGTTACTTAAACTATTTGAATGATGGGATGTTGAAGTGGAAGTTGATGCTACTGAATTACTTTCACTTGATGTAAGTGACATAGATTGTTTAGGTTGATGACTTTGGCTTGATTGATGACTTGCAATTGATTCAGAAGTGATAGCTTGTTGTTCATCTAACTTTTTAGTATGAGACTGCTGCGTCGACTGGATTGCATCTTGAGTTGTTTGAATCGCTTTTAATGATTCAGTATTTGCATCAATCTTAGATGTGATTTGATTTTGTAACTCTTTAAGTTCCTGTTGTTGATGGTGAACTTGACTAATCATTTGTCCTAACATTTGACGCTCTTCACGCATTTTTTGTATTTCGCTTCGTAAGTCTTCCACTAGTTGAGAAATATTTTGATCAGTAGGTAATTGGCTATTATCTTCTTTTACTAATACTTGAAGGAAGTCTTTTTCTTTTTCAAGTTCTTCAAATGCTAAGTCATAGCTATTCGTTTGCTTCACTTTATCTGCGATATCTTTAAATAATTCGATATCTTCTTCTTTAAAATCAGTAGCTTCACGTCCACGGTACTCTGTCTTACTAAGTTGATAGCCACGTTCTTCTAAATGTTGGACGATTTTACGGACTTGTTTTTCACTTAGCTCGACGCGTTGTGCGAATTCTTTAGTTAACATTAATAAAGTCCTTTCATATATGGTTTATGTATACTGACGTTTGTCTTCGGTTAGTGAAACGTCAGTCTTACCTCATATGATAGTTTACCGTTAATTATAGTTGATTTCAAGTAATGTTACAGTGGGCTTCTTAAATTCATTTGTTCTAATAGAGGATATATAATCTCTCTTGAAATACCATTAGCAAAGACATATTTTAAAATATAATTAGACTTCACACTTGTGCCATAAATGTCTTTAGATAAGACAATATTGGCTTTGATAAATAAGTCGATGTCTTTCGGATTTTCGTCGGTTGTATAGTTGGGATGAATATAATCAATTTCACTTTGTTTTTCAAATTGATGTTCATAGAGAAACTGTCGACGACGCTCAAGCACCTTGTTTGTTTCTTCATCAGTTGTTAGTGGTTCTTTAGGTACTTCCATCATTATAAAGTTAATATTTCTATCATGAATTTCATTAGCGTAGACATTGAGCTGTTCCTCGATTTTGTCTAAGGTCATAGACATTACTTCATCATGATTATCTTTATTTTTAGTAATAAGATATATAAGAAAGGCGGAATTAGTAGTCGCTTCATAATGTGCTGTTGCCATGCTTATTACTTCATTGTTTTCAATGCCAACGATAAAGGCATAATCCTTGTCGGTTTTATTGTTTTCTAATGATTGTTTGAAAATATGGCTGTCTTCGGTAAGGCTAATATCTAACTTTGAGTCGTAAATTTGTAATGCTTCTCTGAAATATGGATCTTGAACAGACGTTATCGCTTTAAATTCCATTCATGGCACCCCCAAAATATATTTTTTAAATTATAGCATATGTTTATTTCTATTAATGGATAAATTAATAAAGTTTGATTTGTTTTAATAAAGTAAAACACCACAACTTAAACGGCTTAGCGTACAAGTTATGGTGTCCTTTTTATATCCATTTCATTTTCACGAATTTGTCTTAAGCTTTTGGGCCTTTAGATTCAGCAGCATAATGCGTGATATCAAGTTCTTCGTAAGCTGTATTATTTTCTTCTACTTCGTTATGAGAAGAATGGTCGCGTCTTGCAACAACTAAAATCTTGTTGTCTAGAATATCTTGTTTATGATTTTCGATTTCTTCATCAGTTAAATCGTATCTTGTAAGAACAGCTTGTTCACCATCTTCACCGATAAGTAATCTAGACATACGATCACTGAATGAGCCACTTGTAGCAATTAAACTAATTTGAGAGTCGTGTAAATCATCTAAATGTAATTTTGAACGACTAATAACCGCTAATTCACTTTCTAAATAGCCTTCAGATTTCTTTTGGTTAATCACGTTGTATAATTCTGATTTGTCTTTTACTACTGTAATTTCTGCCATGATTATCGCCCCTTATATTTTCTCTACTTTCAAAATCTATACCCTTACCATTCAATTATAAAACTTTTGTTTATATAAATATATAATTTTACTACTTTATCTACCAAATTTAATTTTGAATTATATATCAAACGCTTTCAGTATAAAATACTGTTAATTCAACGATGATCGTATTTAATAGTTATTGAAAAAGTAGCTAAAATTTGCTATCATCATTAAATAATTTATATGACTCATATAATCTGAAGAATATGGCTTTAGAAGTTTCTACCATGTCGCCTTGAACGACATGACTATGGGTAACAATTCAATACTTAGGAGCAGTTTAAATCGTTCAAACAACACGAAGGACTAGTGTAATGTGTCATCGTTATAAGTTTCTTTAAATAGCTTACAAAGGAACCTCTGTATCTAATTGTATACATTTTTAATTATCGATTAATTTGGCGTATCTACTTCTTTATTTGCAATTATACGCAATGTATTGCACGTTCCCTCATAGATCCTGAAACTTATTGAAAGTTTGGGGATTTTTTTGTATCAACAAGTCTATGGATTACATAATTTTGAGGAGGTTTTCTGGGTGGAGTCGTTAGGACGTAAAGTAAAAGAAGATGGTGTAGTCATCGATGAAAAGATACTTAAGGTAGATGGTTTTTTAAATCATCAAATTGATGCAAAGTTAATGAATGAAGTAGGGCAAACATTCTTTGAACAATTCAAGAATGAAGGAATTACAAAGATATTAACTATTGAAGCATCAGGTATTGCGCCAGCAATAATGGCAGCATTCCATTTTGATGTACCTTGCTTATTTGCTAAAAAAGCTAAGCCAAGTACTTTAAAGGATGGATTTTATCAAACAGATATTCATTCCTTTACTAAAAATAAAACAAGTACGGTTATTGTTTCTGAAGAATTCCTTGGGGAAAACGATACTGTTTTAATTATTGATGATTTCTTAGCAAATGGTGATGCTTCTCTTGGATTAAACGATATTGTTAAACAAGCTAACGCTAAAACAGCAGGTGTTGGTATCGTTGTTGAGAAAAGTTTCCAAAACGGTCGACAAAGACTTGAAGCAGAAGGTCTAAACGTATCATCTTTATGTAAAGTAGCATCATTAAAAGGTAATAAAGTGACGTTATTGGGTGAAAATTAATGAAAAATTTCATTCTTAGTATTCAACATTTATTAGCGATGTATGCCGGCGCGATTTTAGTTCCTATTATTGTAGGAACAAGTTTGAAATTCACACCAGAAGAGATTGCATATTTAGTAACAGTGGATATTTTTATGTGTGGTATAGCGACATTCTTACAAGTGAACAAAGTAACAGGTACTGGATTGCCAATAGTATTAGGGTGTACATTTACAGCAGTAGCACCGATGATTTTAATTGGACAGACAAAAGGACTAGGCGTATTATATGGTTCACTATTTTTATCAGGTATTTTAGTGATTATCATCGCACCATTCTTCTCTCATTTAGTTAAGTTCTTCCCACCAGTCGTGACAGGAAGTGTTGTGACAATCATTGGTATCAATTTAATGCCAGTGGCAATGAATTATTTAGCTGGTGGAGAAGGTGCTAAAAACTATGGTGATCCAAAGAATTTAGTATTAGGTGGGATTACACTCATTGTGATACTGATTTTGCAACGATTTACGACTGGATTTTTAAAATCAATCGCAATTTTAATTGGATTAATCATTGGAACAGTGTTAGCAGCAATCTTTGGCCTTGTAGATGTTAAGCAAGTAGGTGAAGCCCATTGGGTAGGTATTCCTATGCCATTCCGCTTTTCAGGCTTTGGCTTTGATTTAGGCGCAACTTTAGTGTTCTTTATTGTTGCTATGGTGAGTTTGATTGAATCGACGGGTGTCTATCACGCATTAAGTGAGATTACTGGGAAGAAATTAGAACGAAAAGATTTTCGTAAGGGTTACACTGCGGAAGGTCTTGCAATTGTGATTGGGTCATTATTTAATGCCTTCCCTTATACAGCATATTCACAGAATGTTGGTTTAGTATCTTTATCAGGTGCTAAGAAAAATAAAGTTATCTATGGCATGGTTATTTTATTACTTATATGTGGTTGCATTCCTAAACTTGGTGCCTTAGCTAACATTATTCCATTACCAGTTTTAGGTGGTGCGATGATAGCGATGTTTGGTATGGTAATGGCATACGGTGTTAGTATTTTAGGTAATATTAATTTTGCTAACCAAAATAACTTATTAATTATTGCAGTGTCTGTAGGTTTAGGTACCGGTATTAGTGCTGTACCTCAAGCGTTTAAAGGTTTAGGAGAGCAATTTGCTTGGTTAACACAAAACGGTATCGTGTTAGGTGCCATCTCTGCAATTATCTTAAATTTCTTTTTTAATGGTATAAACTATAAACAAAGTGAAGAAAATGTGAAATAATAGAACAAACTATATAATATTGGAGGCTGTTTTTAAATGTGGGAAAATAAGTTTGCTAAAGAGTCATTAACATTCGATGATGTATTATTAATTCCAGCTCAATCAGACGTATTACCAAGCGATGTTGATTTGAGTGTTCGCTTATCAGATAAAATTAAATTAAACATCCCGGTCATTTCTGCGGGTATGGATACAGTTACAGAATCTAAAATGGCTATTGCGATGGCAAGACAAGGTGGACTAGGCGTTATCCATAAAAACATGGGTATCGAAGAACAAGCTGACGAAGTACAAAAAGTAAAACGTTCAGAGAATGGTGTTATTAGTAATCCATTTTATTTAACACCTGACGAAAGTGTATATGAAGCAGAAGCTTTAATGGGTAAATATCGTATTTCAGGTGTGCCAATCGTAAATAATTTAGATGACAGAGAGTTAGTAGGTATTTTAACTAACCGTGACTTACGTTTTATTGAAGATTTTTCTATTAAAATCTCAGATGTTATGACAAAAGAAGATTTAATCACAGCTCCAGTAGGTACGACTTTAGACGAAGCAGAAGCAATTTTGCAAGAACATAAAATTGAAAAACTTCCTCTAGTAGAAAATGGTCGTTTAGAAGGATTAATTACTATTAAAGACATTGAAAAAGTGCTTGAATTCCCATATGCAGCTAAAGATGCTAATGGCCGATTATTAGCAGCGGCAGCAATCGGTATTTCTAAAGATACTGACATTAGAGCAGAAAAATTAGTTGAAGCAGGTGTAGACGCACTTGTTATCGATACAGCACATGGTCACTCAAAAGGTGTTATTGAACAAGTTAAACATATTAAAAATAAATTCCCTGAAATTACATTAGTAGCTGGTAATGTTGCGACTGCAGAAGCGACGAAAGATTTATTTGAAGCGGGTGCAGATGTTGTTAAAGTTGGTATCGGTCCAGGTTCAATTTGTACAACACGTGTTGTTGCAGGTGTGGGTGTACCTCAAATTACAGCTGTTTACGATTGTGCAACTGAAGCACGTAAACATGGTAAAGCAATTATTGCTGATGGCGGTATTAAATTCTCAGGTGACATTATTAAAGCATTAGCAGCGGGTGGACATGCTGTTATGTTAGGTAGCCTATTAGCAGGTACTGAAGAAAGCCCAGGTGCAACTGAAGTATTCCAAGGTAGACAATACAAAGTATACCGTGGTATGGGCTCATTAGGTGCAATGGAAAGAGGTTCAAATGACCGTTACTTCCAAGAAGACAAAACACCTAAGAAATTTGTACCAGAAGGTATTGAAGGACGTACAGCTTACAAAGGTCCTTTACAAGATACAATTTATCAGCTTATGGGCGGTGTAAGATCAGGTATGGGTTACACTGGTTCTAAAGATTTAGAAACGTTACGTGAAGAAGCGCAATTTACACGTATGGGACCTGCTGGTTTAGCAGAAAGTCACCCACATAATGTTCAAATTACTAAAGAATCACCAAACTATTCATTCTAACTATAGATTTAAAGGAGAACGACAATTATGGAAATGGCGAAAGAGCAAGAGTTAATTCTTGTCCTAGACTTTGGTAGCCAATACAACCAATTAATCACAAGACGTATACGTGAAATGGGTGTATATAGCGAATTGCATGACCATGAAATTTCTATTGAAGAAATTAAACGAATGAACCCTAAAGGTATTATATTATCTGGGGGTCCTAATTCAGTTTATGAAGAAGGTTCATTCACTATTGATCCAGAAATTTATAATTTAGGTATCCCTGTATTAGGTATTTGTTACGGTATGCAACTAACGACTAAATTATTAGGCGGAAAAGTGGAACGTGCTAATGAGCGTGAGTATGGTAAAGCAATTATAAATGCAAAATCTGACGAGTTATTCTTCGGTTTACCATCAGAACAAACTGTATGGATGAGTCACTCAGATAAAGTCATTGAAATTCCAGAAGGCTTTGAAGTGATTGCAGATAGTCCAAGCACAAATTATGCTGCAATTGAAGATAAATCACGCCGTATCTATGGCGTACAATTCCATCCAGAAGTACGTCATACGGAATACGGTAATGACCTTTTAAGAAATTTTGTTCGTCGTGTTTGTAATTGTACAGGCGAATGGACAATGGAAAACTTTATCGAAATTGAAATCGAAAAAATTCGTGAACGTGTAGGAAACCGTAAAGTATTATGTGCAATGAGTGGTGGCGTTGACTCATCTGTAGTAGCGGTACTTTTACACAAAGCAATTGGTGATCAATTGACTTGTATTTTTGTTGACCATGGTTTACTTCGTAAAGGTGAAGGCGACATGGTTATGGAACAATTCGGTGAAGGTTTCAACATGAATATTATTCGTGTAAATGCACAAGATCGTTTCATGAATAAATTAGCTGGTGTATCAGATCCAGAACAGAAACGTAAAATTATTGGTAATGAATTCGTTTATGTATTTGATGACGAAGCATCTAAGTTAAAGGGTGTAGATTTCTTAGCACAAGGTACGCTTTATACAGATGTGATTGAATCAGGTACAAAAACAGCTCAAACAATTAAATCTCACCACAATGTGGGTGGTTTACCAGAAGATATGGAATTTGAACTTATCGAACCGATTAATACGTTATTCAAAGATGAAGTACGTGCATTAGGTATCGAATTAGGTATTCCTGAGCATTTAGTATGGAGACAACCATTCCCAGGCCCTGGTTTAGGTATCCGAGTGCTTGGTGAAATTACGGAAGATAAATTAGAAATCGTACGAGAATCAGATGCAATTTTAAGAGAAGTAGTGCGAGAAGAAGGTCTTGAAAGAGACATCTGGCAATATTTCACTGTGTTACCAGGCATTCAATCTGTAGGTGTTATGGGAGATTACCGTACATATGATCACACTGTCGGTATCCGTGCTGTAACATCAATTGATGGTATGACAAGTGACTTTGCGCGTATCGATTGGGAAGTCTTACAGAAGATTTCAAGTCGAATCGTTAATGAAGTGGATCATGTTAACCGTGTTGTCTATGACATTACATCTAAGCCACCTAGCACAATAGAGTGGGAATAAGATACTATGATATAGTCCTCAACCGTTTAGGTTAGAGGACTTTTTTATACTAAAATGCTTAAAAATTTACCTGCATGTAATTACCAGTTACAATTGTAAATGAATATAAAAGATAAAGAGGTTATTTCATATGAATTCAAAAGTAGCATTAGCATTAAGTGGTGGCGGCCATTATGGTATCGCATTTCACATTGGATATTTAAAAGGATTGTTTGATAAAGGGCTCGATTTAAGAACTGTAGATTATATCATTGGTACATCTGCAGGGTCTCAAGTAAGTACAACTGTATCGTCAATGATTGATTGGGATACAATTTGGCAGGAGCAAATTATTGAAAAGGTTAATGAAACAACACCTATTTCTGATAAAGAAATGGGAGAATTATTCCAAGCATTTGATCAATTAGCGAAAGAAAGTAAATCAACTAAGGATTGGGTTGATGGTATGGGTAAAATCTCTAAAAATACTCAACCACATGTATCACTAGACATACGTCGTGATATGATTAGAAATCGCTTAGGTAGTGTGCCGTTAGAATGGAATGACAAATTAAATATTGTAGCAACAGAACTAGAGACATCTGAACGTAAAGTATTTAATGCACAATCTGATGTAGCATTAATAGATGCACTAGCTGCAAGTTCTGCGTTACAAGGTGTATGGCAACCGATTCCAATTAATGGATATCACTATTATGATGGTGGGTCTTATTCAATGGAAAATCCTGATGTCGTTGATGATGCAGATAAAGTGATTGTATTAACTACTAACTTACCAATTGAAACACCGTACGCACTTGATCAGCTCGTAGAACAAATGAAAGCTGACGGGAAAGATGTTTATGTTGTAAAACCTAGTGACGAAGTGGTGTCAATTTTACAAGCATATCAATATAATACTGTGAATGCAGATATGAGAGAAGAAATAGCACAAGCAGCCATTAAACAAGGTGCAGCAGATTATGAACAATTAAAAACTTTTTTAAACGCATAGATGAATTGATTTAATATAGTATTCTTTGTATTGAAAGGTATAGTTAAAAGTATTTAGGGAAGTTGAAAATCCTAGATGCTTAAGACTATGCCTTTTTATATTTGTAAAAATAATATGATGAATGGCCCTATTAAGATAAAAATCGTTATTGATAAATCGGAATTAATCCTATAGAATGTAAAACGTAATAATTACTGTTTACAAATAAGAGAGGGCGTATATTATGGCTAAAATTCCAGTAACTGTATTAAGTGGGTATTTAGGTTCTGGTAAGACGACATTATTAAATCATATTTTACAAAACAGAGAAGGACGACGTATCGCAGTTATTGTAAATGATATGAGCGAAGTTAATATTGATAAAGACTTAGTGGCAGAAGGCGGGGGCTTGTCACGTACGGATGAAAAATTAGTAGAGCTATCAAATGGATGCATCTGTTGTACATTAAGAGATGACTTACTCAAAGAAGTTGAACGTATTGTGAAAAAAGGCGGTATCGATCAAATTGTCATAGAATCTACAGGTATTTCTGAACCTGTACCAGTCGCTCAGACATTTTCATATATAGATGAAGAATTAGGTATTGATTTAACAGCGATTTGTAGGTTAGATACAATGGTTACAGTCGTCGATGCAAATCGATTTATCAATGATATTAATTCAGAAGATTTATTAATGGATCGTGATCAAAGTGTAAGTGACGAAGATGAAAGAACAATTGCTAATTTATTGATTGACCAAGTAGAATTTTGTGATGTAATGATTATCAATAAAACGGATTTAGTTTCCGAAAAAGAATTAGGACGTTTAGAACAAATCTTAACTACATTGCAACCAGATGCTAAAATGATTAAAACAGTTAATTCAGAAGTAGATTTAAAAGAAGTATTGAATACACAACGGTTTGATTTTGAAAAGGCGAGTGAGTCTGCAGGATGGATTAAAGAATTAACTGAAGGCGGTCATGATGAACATACACCTGAAACAGAAGAGTATGGGATTTCTTCATTTGTGTATCGCCGTCGACTTCCATTTCATGCTGAAAGATTTAATACATGGTTAGAACAAATGCCAGATAACATTGTAAGGGCTAAAGGTATTGTTTGGTTAGCACAATATAATCAAGTTGCTTGCCTGTTATCACAAGCAGGGTCATCATGCTCCATTCATCCAGTGACGTACTGGGTAGCTAGTATGTCTAGAACACAACAGGAAAGTATTTTGGAAGAACGTCCAGACGTTGCTGAAGAATGGGATATTGAATATGGAGATAGACATACACAATTTGTAATTATTGGCACAGATTTAGAGAAAGAAGAGATAGTTAAATCACTAGATCAGTGTTTATTAGATAGTAGTGAAATTGATGCAGACTGGTCACAATTTTTAGACCCATATCATTGGACTATCACACAACAATAATTACAATTGATGAATAAAAAAGTTTCACGTGAAAAAAACATATAAAAATAAAGGTACGCAGTGACACTACTTTAGATGATAATTGTAGTGATTTGCGTACCTTTTGGTTTTATTTAATATTATTTTTTACAAATTGACCAGCTTTACCTTTAAATGATTCACCGCCTGCCATTTCTTGTTTAGCGTATTTGTCAGTAGAATTATTCCATAGATTATAACCATAAGTACGCAGACCATAAATTTTAGAATATTTGCTATCTAACATTGGAGAACCTGAGGCACCTGCTCTAAAGATATCTTTAGTCATAATTTCAGTACCATTGGCTGAAAATTGTGTAAATCTTAATTCACTGTAATAGGCTTTCGTATTATCACCATTTTGCCAAGGGTAGCCTAATGAATATAGTGGTGTATTAAATTTCAAACTATTGATTTCTTTATCTGAGGCAATACGAATAGGTTTAGCATATTTAGACATTTTTTCTTTAGTGTGTACAATAGCAATGTCATAATGCGGTAATTTTTTAACATCAGATGCATGGAACTTATATGGAATATGTTTGCCATCACGATTCATTGCGAAAGTAATATATTTAGCGGAAGCGGCTTTTCCATTTTTATCATCAATGACATGTGCATTTGTAATTAGAGTATGATCACCAATAACAGTGCCTGTGCCCATCGAATCTTTCCCTTTCCCTTTATGACCGTTCATGTTCGATACTCGACCAATGGCTTTTAAATTATTTTGATTCGCTTTCGTATAATGTTGAATGCTAATCGAACTTTTATTGATTTTTTTAGCTTTTTGATAGGCTTGTTGATCTGAAGGATAATTTAATCCATCACGATAGTAATAATCGGTATCTGCATGTGCTTGATGTGACATTGTGGCTGTTGCAGACATTGCAAGTGAAGCGATTAATGTGCTACAAATCATTGTTTTAATTGGTCTGAAATATGACAAAATATAAATCCCCTTTGTGTTTATTTAGTATTAAATTCTTTAAAATGTACGTTCATTAAATTTTAAGCTTTGTTACTCCCAATTATATGCGAAATAAGTTGTATTACAATAGAAAATGCAAATCTTTTTATAATGATTTAATGATATTTACAAAATGATTATTTGTTAATTTTAGTATAAAGGTTTAAACATTAATCCTTTCATCTATAGTGATCATCAACATGTTTATATATTAAAAATATGGTATTGCCAAATAATTTCACGAAATATCTATATCTTTTCTTATATAGATATGATAATTTTTATTATAAAGAAAAATCATTTTATCCAATAAGAGATTAGAACAAAGTCCTTCAGGATCTAATCGATACGTCAAAATTTAAATTAGATGCTTCTTAAATTTTGACGTATTGTAACTTAATCTGAGAGATCCCGATATCGTGATGTCACATTTTGCTTTTAAAGTGTGGCGGCTCAATGATGTTCTAATCTCTTTTTTTATGTCATCTATCATCGATGTTAAGAAATGAAGTTAGATGATGTACAATAGATATGTATAGATGGAGTGTGATATCAATGCTTTCAATTATATTTACAGCGATAGTTTTATACACGGCAACTGCCATTGATTTATTAGTCATTTTACTGATTTATTTCGCTAGAGCACATACTAAAAAGGAATATAGAGACATTTATATAGGACAATTTTTAGGATCGATGACGTTAATTATCATTAGTTTATTTTTCGCATTTGTATTACACTATGTCCCTGAAAAATGGATGCTAGGATTATTAGGTTTAATACCCATTTATTTAGGCGTTAAAGTTGCTATTTTTGATGATTGTGAAGGAGAAAAAAGAGCCAAAGATGCTTTAAATGATAAGGGTTTGTCAAAATTAGTGGGAATTGTTGCTCTGGTAACGATAGCAAGTTGTGGTGCAGATAACATAGGTTTGTTTGTACCTTATTTTGTATCTTTAAATTTAAGTCAGCTTATTGTGACGCTAATTGTATTCGTGATTCTTATTTTTGTACTTATTTATACAGCGCAACGGTTAGCGAATATTAAAGATATTGGGGAAATCGTTGAAAAATTTAATCGTTGGATTATGGCAATTGTTTATATAGGTCTAGGTATATTTATCATTATCGAAAATGATACGATAACGACATTGTTTGATTTTATATTTTAACTATGAAAAGATGTTAATGGTCAAACTAAAAGAGGTAGAACGATAGGTCCCACCTCTTTTATGTATTATTATTTATTATTTGAAGAAGCCAAGGATTGTTTTGATAATTGAAATGATGCTTGTTACGATTTCCATAATTTAGTCCTCCGTTTCTATTAATTTTTGTTTATTTTGGGGTTGTACAAGTTTTGAAATAATCATATTATTTGTTGCCTTTAACAAGGTCGATGATTGTTTTAACTAAAGAAATGATACCTGAAATGATACTCATGATTATATCCCTCCAATTCAAATTTTTAGTGATATCTAAGTTTGTATAGCAAGTAATAATGTGAATTATTTGTTGCCTTTAACAAGGTCGATGATTGTTTTAACTAAAGAAATAATACCTGAAATGATTCCCATGATAATTACCTCCCTCGATTGATTTGTTAATTACATTGTAACGAGGATGTTTAGTAGATATGATGAAATTCCCTAACTCGTATGTTAGAGGTCATAAGTGGTCCATTTATAGGAAAACAGCACAGTCTTTCATGCCTAAGTGTGCCCTGTTTTTGGAATCGTTTACACAAGCTTTACAAAGCTGTTTTACAGTTGTAATATAATGGCTTTTTAGAAAAAAGAGAATTGATTTGTATGAGATTTGACATAATAAATATAATCAACTATATTTATATTGTTATGCTCAAAAGTAGAATTAAGCCTTAGCTAGCGATATATGCTAATGATTTTTAAGTATATATCGAAAGAAAAGGAGTAATTGACGTTTGAACGGATATGTTGATAAACAGGTAGCTTTTTAAATGGAAATATAATCAATCTAATAAATGAAAGAGTTTAACATGTATAGAAAGTACATTAATACGCAAACTTTTTAGCTAGAAAGTATGCCTTAATGTTCAATGTTGAAACCTTAATGATAATATTTCAAGTTAAAATGAAGCCTACAGTAGCAAGTTTCCCATTTGTAAAAGTTGGGGAAATGACTATTGTAGGCTTTTTATTATACATAAATATAAATGCTCGAATTTTTATAAAGGA
Organism: Staphylococcus sp. HL28; assembly: GCF_021117155.1. Lineage (NCBI taxonomy): Bacteria > Bacillati > Bacillota > Bacilli > Caryophanales > Staphylococcaceae > Staphylococcus > Staphylococcus sp. HL28. The sequence continues at coordinate 2,404,400 of NZ_CP088218.1, read as the reverse complement.
GGTATCTAGAGTAAGTATGAGTGTACTCTTAATTTTGTTTCTTATCACACTGTTGCTAGCGATGTTAAGTGGATTAATATTTTTATCTGCTTCAGTTCCTACGCAATATATCAAGATACATATGTATATGATTGTTTTACCAATCATTGTAGGCCTTATTGGATTATTTACTGTAAATAATCCAGTGATCATCGGACCTTTTACGTTGGATAAATTAGCGTGGTTAATGGGAAGTTTTATTTTAATATTAGGTTTTATTATTCAAAAGTTTTGTGTACGTTATTTGCTTGGTGATAAAAACTATCGACAATATTTTCCACTGTTTACACTCATTACTGTATTTGCGTCTGTAGCTTGGTTAAGTGGGGATTTAAGACTAATGGTTTTAAGTTGGGGCGCAACGTTGTTGTGTCTGACTTTATTAATTAGAGTCAATCGATTCTGGAAAGTGCCACATGAGGCAGCGAAAATTTCAGCTAAATTGTTTTTCGTTGGATGGTTATCATTATTAATTGCCGTCTTATTGTTATTTATTTCAACTGGTCATTGGTATATCAACACAGTAGCTGTTGATTATAGTCATCTGTCTTTTGGTATGAAATTGATTATTGATTTATTTATTGTGCTTGCAGTGATTATCCCAGCGGCTCAATTTCCTTTCCAAAGTTGGTTGATAGAATCTGTTGCAGCTCCTACACCTGTATCAGCAATTATGCATGCAGGCATAGTAAATGCTGGTGGCATCATATTAACGCGATTCTCCCCAGTATTTGACAACCCAATCGCTATTACAGTGTTGTTATTAATCGCGAGCGTGTCTGTATTGTTAGGCTCAGGGATAAGTCTAGTTCATGTTGACTATAAACGACAACTTGTTGGATCGACAATGAGTCAAATGGGCTTTATGCTAGTGCAATGTGCATTAGGTGCTTATTCAGCAGCTATTATACATCTAGTGTTGCACGGTGTATTTAAAGCTACATTATTTTTACAATCTGGTTCAGTTGTAGGTAGATTTAATATTCCTACACCACTTACAGCTAAGCAATCATATAGTTGGATTGTACTTGGCAGATTGTTAGCGATAGTGATTGCATTTGTCTTTTGGTTTAATAGTGATCACAGTGCATATGAATTGATTAGTGCATTAATTTTAGCATGGTCATTAATGGTGTCATGGAATCAACTCGTTGCATTTAGTAAATCTGCAATGGGCAAAGTGATTGGTATCGGCATGATTGTTATTGTTGCTTTGGTATATATCGTGACACATCATTTCTTTAATTATTTATTAAACACAGTTTATATTAGTGTGACACATCCACCATTACTAAGTAGTATATTAAGCATTGGTATCATTGTATTTGGAAGCATTCTAAGTATTTGGGTAGCACGTCATCGAAATTCACATACCTTTGCAGTGTTGTATTTATGGCTAGTTAAATTGGGTGAAGCAAAATCTGCATCCATTGAAAGCCATCCGAATTATTTGAAAAAGTATTTATAAAAGGGTGAAAACTATGGTTAATTCACAACAACAGAATGATATAGAAATGATTGTCTCAGAAGCAAAACGAGTCATTACACCGTTATCTCCGATTTCAATTTTCGCCGCAAGAAATCCTTGGGAAGGTTTAGAAAATCAAACTTTTAACGAAGTGGCAACATGGTTGAAGGATATTAGAGATGTTGATATTTATCCTAATTACAATGCTATCGAAGATGCTAAAACACATGGAGAAATAGATGTAGATATTTTTGAATCTTTATTAAATGATGCGCTTCAAACGTCGGAAATTAACATTGAAACAGACCTTGAAAAACGCTATATCAAAAACATTCAATATATTAAGCGAGTGCCAGATCGCTTTTTAGGAAACCAAATACGCCAAGATATTTTGAATTCATTACCTAATCAAATTAAAAAGAATAAGCCAACGGATTTACATAGACCTAAGAGTGCGGACCGTGTTAATCATAAAAATGAAAAGTTAATTGATGAAGTAGATGTACATATCATCAAGTGGTCTAAATTGTACTTAGATCAATTTCAATCAAGTTGGACGATGCCTAAACGAGAAGAAGGCTTTTATACAGCATGGTTACATTTAGCACAACATGACCCTGCTTTAACTAAGGAAGCTAGACAATTGATTCGTCATTTGCCATCAAAGTCACATGAATTAATTAATCATGTATTATCAAAGTTAGATATTTCTAAAAATCATTGGCAATCATATATAGAAGGTCAGTTACTAGCTTTGCCTGGATGGGCAGGGATGATGTATTACAGAGCGGAAGAAAATGAATCAGAACGTCAATTGTTAACAGATTATGTAGCAATCAGATTAGCTACTGAATTGATATTATTAACCACTACCAAAGACCAATTTCAATTATCAGAGCTACATCATCATAAAGAAATTGAATTAGTGAGTGCATTTATGTTTTATGCAGAATTATCGTTAGAAGAATGGATTGATTTGCCAGATGAATTAAAGTTAAGATATTTAAACTTTGCACGTCAATTTCAACGCCAATATTTTCAAAATTTATGGCTTAACGCTTGGGAAGAAACACATGAACGTGACTTAGTCAATACGATTTATGAGTCGCAATCAGATAATGAGTCTCAAAAGATACAAGCACAGTTGGCATTTTGTATCGATGTCCGTTCTGAACCATTTCGTCGTCATCTTGAAGGTGAAGGACCATTTGAAACAATTGGTATTGCAGGATTCTTTGGTTTACCTATAAAAAAAGAAGTGATTGATGCACAATTTGAGCATGAATCTTTACCGGTGATGGTGCCGCCAGCATATAAAATTCAAGAATATGCAGAACGACATCAACTAGAACGTTATCAGCAACAACAACATACGATCACTTCAATGTTTTATACATTTAAATTAATGAAACATAACGTGTTGCCTAGTTTATTATTACCAGAATTAAGCGGTCCGTTCTTAAGTATTAATACAATTGCTAATACACTCATACCTACTCAAGCTAGGCAGTTTGTTCATCGATTTAAAAAGAAATGGCTTCAAAAGCCTGAGACAAAATTATCAATTGATCGTGAACATCATGTATATTCGGAATTACCAATTGGATTAACAGAAGAAGAACAAATTCAATTTAGTAAGCAAGCATTACAATTAATGGACTTAACTAAAGCGTTTGCCCCACTTGTTGTGTTAGGTGGACATGGTAGTGAATCGCATAATAACCCATATCATTCTTCTTTAGAATGTGGTGCATGTGGTGGTGCGTCTAGCGGATTCAATGCTAAGTTATTAGCGATATTATGTAATCAAACATCAGTCAGAATAGCACTTAAAGAAGACGGTATCATCATTCCAGATGAAACTGTATTTGTGGCAGCCGAACATAAAACCTCTGTAGATAGATTAGAATGGATTTATGTACCAGAATTAACGCAAAGTGCACAACAGGCATTTGATTTATTAGAATCGGTTATGCCTCAAGTGAGTTATAAGTCTAATTTAGAGCGCTTGGCACATTTACCTAACTTAGATAAAGTGCATAAAGATCCAGTTGCTGAAGCCTATCAATATGCAAGTGATTGGAGTGAAATCAGACCTGAATGGGGCTTAGCTAAAAACGCAGAATTTATTATTGGAAAACGTTCGATTACTGAAAATAGTAATTTAGAAGCACGTGCATTCTTGCATAATTATGATTGGACACAAGATGAAGATGGTCATATTCTAAATACAATTATTTCAGGGCCGGCGCTTGTTGCACAATGGATTAACTTACAATATTACGCGTCTACTGTAGCACCTCATTTTTATGGCAGTGGTAATAAAAGAACACAATCTGTAACATCTGGACTTGGTGTCATGCAAGGTAACTCTAGTGATTTGATGTATGGTTTACCATGGCAATCAGTGATGGCACAAGATAATGAGATTTATCATTCACCCATACGTCTATTAGTTGTTATTCAAGCACCAGACACACATATTCAAAGATTACTTACTGAAAATCAGAAGTTTGCACAAAAAGTGGACCATGGATGGGTGAGACTAGCAAGCATTGATGAACATAATAGTTGGAAAGATTGGTAAATATAGACGATATACATTACATAGTCATTGTTGATTATAGTGATAATCATGTTATTTCCGAATCAAAGATAAGATGTTAAACTATAATTAATCAATGTTTAGGAGTCGTCTATATGAAAAAATCTAAAGGTGTATATGAAGCTGAAATCAGTAAAGCCATCACGCAATGGGAAAAAGATTTTTTAGGTAGAGGTTCATTATCGGTTAAGACAGATATATTAAGAGATATGGTTATTATCAATTTACAAGGTATATTAACACCTGCAGAATATCGTGTGTGTAAAACAAGTGAAGGATTATTGAATATCAAACGCACAAGATCTGAATTAGTGGAGTCAGGGCAAGATGATCTCAATGACCTTATATTTGAAATTACTGGTGTTAAAGTAAGTAGCTTTCATAGTGATTTGAGTACAGTGACTGGGGAGAGAGTAATTGTATTTAAATTAGAAGATAATTTTGAGAAATTGATTAACCAAGGTTAATTTTGATAGAGCAGTATGATCTTACGAGAATGAAAGAGGTCATACTGTTTTTTATTTCAAATATATTAAATACATAACATAGACATACAGTCGATAAATAATACCTAATAAATTTGGAATCATAACCATAGTGGCAATTAGTTTGTCACCTTTGAAACCAATGACACATAAAATGATAGGGATCATATAAAGGATAAATAGCCAATACAATAGTGTTTCGAATGACGGATGGATAGGTAAGAAAAAGCGAAATAATGTAATTAATAATGCGAGATAAATCATAATTATTTTGCTCATAACGAATGCCTTCCCTACTATCAAGCACAATGGATTATTGTATGTGGTACAAGGTTTAATGTGTGATAGTCATATATTTGAAATTTATAATTATTTCAATTATACAATATTTTATATGCAAAAGGTATTAGAAATAAACGATACTATAGTATTTCATTTCATATTATATAATCAATTATTATAAAGCATGTAATAGAATGGAATCAGTTATAATACATATTAAGATTTCAAAAAAGAAGGGATGGTTGTTTATGAACAGGAATATACATCATCAACCAATAGGTGAGTCCGTAACAAATTATGAACCGCTAAATTTCCCAGATATTAAACAATTAGACGGACGGTATAGTTCATTAGTTAAATTAAGTGAAACACACATTAATGATTTATTTAACGTATTATGTAATGAAGATAATGATGCGAATTGGACTTATTTGTTTAGCGAACCATTACATGATTACGATGTTTTTGCAGATTATATTAAAGGTTTAATGTCTAATGTAAACTCGTATTATTTTGCAATTATTGATCATAAGTGTGAAAAAGCATTAGGTTACTTATCACTAATGAATATCGATTCGATTAATGGCAAGATAGAGGTTGGAAATGTACATTATTCAAATCGGTTAAAAAAGACGAAAGTCGCCACCGAAGTTCAATATTTATTAGCTAAATATGTATTTGAACAATTAGGTTACCGTAGATATGAATGGAAGTGTGATAGTTTAAATGAACCTTCTAGAAAGGCAGCATTGAGGTTAGGATTTACATACGAAGGTATGTTTAGACAGGCGGTAATATATAAGAGGCGTAATCGGGATACAACATGGTACTCAATGATTGATAAGGAATGGCCGGTATTAAATGAACGTTTCGAACAATGGTTAAATCCGAATAATTTTGATGAAAACGGTCAACAACGTATTCGAATACAAGATATAAATAGGGCACGAGACTGAGCGAATTTCCTTTTATTTTCTATAAAATAGAGAGAAAGAATGATTGAATAAGAGAAAGAGATAAAGGAGAAAGTATGAAAAATAGACGAACAACAACAGGTATGTTTACTATTCCTTTATTTATCATAAGTATTATGATATTTATTTTAATGGCTGTCGGCGTTATACAGGATGTACCTTTTTTAAAATTTTTAGATAGCCATTCATTAGATTGGTTTACTACTACATTTGGTACGCCACAACGTCAATTTGCAGGAGACATGTTGAACTACTATATGACATTTTGTGCCACAATCGGAGATGTTAGTGGTGTCATTGTGATGTCATTAATCATTACAATGTTATTATTATTTAAATATCCACGTTTAGCTATATGGTTTATTTGCACAATATTGAGTGGAACATTGATTAATATTTTGATTAAAATGACGATTGAACGAATGAGACCGTATAATCATTTACCCATTGATTCAGGGTTTTCGTTTCCAAGTGGCCACTCTAATGCGAGTACATTATTTTTTATGACTTTATTGATTGTGGTGATACCATTAATCAAAAGAGTGGGTTTGAAAGTTATTTTGAGCAGTCTTGCATTAATATTATGGATAAGCGTTTTGATTTGTCGATTATATTTCCACGCGCATTATCTGTCAGATGTGGTTGGTGGCGTGACATTAGGTTTAACCTGGATAGCTTTATGGTTAATGGTTTACCCACTGTTTGAGCGAATCAAGTTTAAAAAGAACAAAGATGTTAAACATTGATAATTTTAAAATGAGAATTGATATAAAGACACGTTTTGTTGTCTATACGATAATTAAAACTAGGGGAGTTATTTTATGATGAATATTAAATCACCAAGTCCACTTTATTTAAAAGGGACAAGTCAACAAGCTATACTATTATTACATTCATTCACAGGTACTGTTAAAGACGTGAAGCACCTTGCTACGACGCTGAATGAACAAGGCTTCACGTGTTATGTACCTAACTATCCTGGTCATGGATTACCGGTTACACAGTTTATTAAGTATGATGTCAATGATTGGTGGGCATGTGTGCAAGAAGCGTACCAGTTTTTAAAGGAAGAAGGGTACGAAGTCATTAATGCAGCCGGTGTATCGTTAGGCGGATTATTTACATTACGATTAGCTGAAAATGTTGAATTAAATCGTATCGTAGTGATGTCTGCGCCTAGCGAGAAAACAGAAGCTGGTATTGCTTGGCGCTTAGAAAAATATGGCAAACGCATGAATCAGATTATGAGATTATCTGAGGATGAGAGTGTTGAATCATTAGCACAAATCGATCAATATCAAGATGAAATTAAAGTATTTCAAGGTGTCATTAATGATATTATGACACATCTACATGATATTAAATCGACCGCTAGAATTTTATATGGTGGGCAAGATGAAGCGGCTTATGAAGAAAGTGCTCACTATATTTTTAATCAAATTAGTAGTGATAATAAATCAATTCAAGATTTTCCACTAAATCAACATTTAATGACCCACGGTGAAGGAAGAGATGAATTAGAACAAGATATCGTTGAGTTTTTCACTCAAAAATAAATACTAGCAATAAGGTGGTGTTCAACTGTGACGAGAACATTTTTATTAACCTATGTAACGATTTCGGGCCAAAGATATACAGAATTTAAGACTTTTGATAAGGGCATCGATAAGGACAAATGTGTTAGAAGAATTATAGATGAGTTTGATGAATTACCTTATCTTTATCTAGAAAAAGGTGATTCAATACATTATATTAATGTCGATCATATTGAAAGTTTAGAAATTGAAGAAGTAAATGGTGGCCAAACGATTACTTATAGTAGCGAAGATTAAAAATATAAAGAATAGTCATAACTGATACTAATCAATGTATTAATTGAAAGGTGATGGTATGGACTATTCTTTTTTTATTATTCTGATAATTTGCATGAATATTGCACATATCACTAACTAATGATAAAGTGTTACTTAAGTACATAAACGCTTTAACGCATTAAAGGAAGTGAGTGAATATGAGTAAGCAATCAGAATGGAAAACCTCTACGGGGTTTATATTAGCAAGTGCTGGTTCCGCAATTGGATTAGGGGCAATGTGGAAGTTTCCTTATATGGCTGGTATATATGGTGGTGGCGCTTTTTTATTAATGTTTTTAATTTTTACTATTTTTGTAGGACTACCATTATTAATTATGGAATTTACAGTAGGAAAAATGGGGAGAACGTATACAACTCAAATCTATAGTAAACTCACAGGTAAAAAATGGCTCAATGTGATCGGGTGGAACGGGAATTTAGCAGTTTTTATATTATTTGGTTTCTATAGTGTCATTGGCGGATGGATTATTATTTATATGGGGAATGTCATTTGGCAAATATTAAGTTTGAATACTTCTCATCTGACACAACTCAATTTTGAAGCAATGATAAGTAATCCATGGCTTACTGTTTTAGGACAGGGTATTTTTATTTTCTTAACGATGATTATTGTTATGTTAGGTGTAGAAAAGGGTTTGGAAAAAGCATCCAAAATCATGATGCCCCTATTATTTATCTTTTTAATTATTGTAGTGGTGAAATCATTAACTTTAGACGGTTCGATAGAGGGTGTACGATACCTGTTACAACCTAGAGTTGAAGATATTTCTATGGAAGGCATCTTGTTTGCGTTAGGGCAATCATTCTTTACATTATCACTAGGAACAACTGGAATGATTACTTACGCAAGTTATGCACCAAAGACAATGACCATTAAATCATCAGCGATTTCCATTGTATTGATGAATATTTTAGTTTCAGTTTTAGCGGGATTAGCTATTTTTCCTGCATTGAAAACATTTGGTTATCAACCACAAGAAGGTCCTGGACTATTATTCAAAGTACTACCGCTTGTATTTGATAAAATGCACTTTGGTATTGCCTTTTATCTAATCTTTTTAATTTTATTCTTGTTTGCAGCATTAACTTCATCGATTTCATTGTTAGAATTAAACGTTTCTAATTTTACGAAAAATGATAATGCAAAACGTCAACCAGTCGCATTGATTGCAAGTATACTTGTCTTTTTAATTAGCATTCCGGCTACACTATCATTTGGAAGCTTGAGTGGCGTTAAATTTGGTGCAGGAACAATATTCGATAATATGGATTTTGTCGTTTCGAATATATTAATGCCATTAGGTGCACTTGGCACAACATTAGTTGTAGGACAATTATTAGATAAAAAGTTACTACAAGAAAACTTTGGAAAAGACAAATTCAAATTATTTTTACCTTGGTATTATTTAATTAAATTTGTAATGCCAGTAATCATTATTTTAGTGTTTATTGTTCAATTATTTTAATCATTTACTATGACTCCAACGTAATTAAATGAAGCAGGGCTTATCGAAATTTATATTTCGATAAGCCCTGCTTGTATTAATTGGCCAAAATGTGCCAGATATTTTTGATAATAATACAACTCACGATGAGTACGATAACACTTGAAACTTTATTTAGAATAATAATATATTTACCTGTTTTATCGACTGAACCTAACATTTTACCGAGTATCGCTAATAAGATAAACCAAATCCAAGAGACTAAAATAGTAGCGCCAGCAAATAATATCTTTTCTGTACCATGATACATAGAAGCACTTGTTCCAATGACACCAATTGTATCCATTATCGCGTGAGGATTAAGTAATGATACGGATAACGCGAATCCTATTTGCTTTTTTGCGCTCATGGGTTCCATTTGTTCTAAATGACTAGGTTTTTCATTCCATAATGACCATGCCATATATAATAGAAAGGCGAGACCAATGATATAAATGACTAACTGTAAAATTGGTAGAGACATTAAGATTAAGGATACGCCTAAAATAGCTAACACTATTAAAGTAGTATCACATAAGCCAGCTGTTACAATCACTGGTAATGCTTTAGTTAGTTTCTTTTGATTTGCACCTTGGTTAAATACAAATACATTTTGAGCACCTAAAGGTAGAATCAGACCTAGTGCTAATAAGAAACCGTGAATGATCGATTGCATAAAAAATACCTCTCTCACTTTTGACTTGAAGTTATGTAAAAGAAAAAATATCAGAATATTTAAAAATATTATACAAAAACAATATATCGTTTTCAACATTGAATAGTTTAGGCATAAAAAAGCCCTAGGTACATCATTACGAATGTAACCAGGGCATGAAAATAAATCAATTACTTATGATTGTTGGACGGCTTCTACTAAAGCATCTGCTGCAAGGAGTCCAAGTTTATTAGAAGCCAGTGGGCTATCACCAGTTATTAATTTACGATCTTGGTGAGTTTGGCCACTCATTTCTTTATTTACAACATTAAGTCCTTGTTTAGTTAATAAGTCAGCGACTAACCATTTGAGTTTGCCAGGTAAATAACCGATGTCGATATTTGCACCTTCATCTAATGCATCTGGGAAGACACATACAGAATATCCTTCAAATGGAGATTTATCTCTATTTAACCCAGCAGATAATAATGCCGCAGGGCCGTGACATAAAGTAATAACAAATTTATCATAATCTAATGCCCAATCTAAAGCTTGTTGAACATCTTCGCTTTCGGAAATACCAACAACAGCGGCATGTCCGCCAGGAATAAAGAGTGAAATATAATCTGAATCAGGACCAAGTTCATTTTTGATGACTTCAGATAATACTTTAGGTTGTTTTAATTTTTCTTTTAGCTTGTTATATGTTTCTTGTACAGCTTCATCTTCCGTAGGCATTGCCCAGTGCTCTAGTTTGACAGGGTAACCAGTTAATGTAGCGACATCTACATCGAAGCCTGCTTCCATTAAATGATGTAACGGTAATAGCATTTCAACGGGATGATTTCCTGTTGAGAACATTTTACCGTTCTCTAATAATACATATCGTTCTTCAGCGGCAATCATTAATACTTTCCATTTGCCACCAGTATAAGCATTTTTATGATTAACGCCATTAAAGTCTGTTTTAGGCGCTGTATATTGACTTAATGAATATGGTGAAGGGAAAAATGCATTATCCTCCGCTTTGTCAGGAGTTGGTGCTTTACTTAATTGACTAGAATCTTGAGTCATTTATATTCCTTCTTTCCTAATTTTGTATGTTTATATCCACGAAAATAGCTTCTTAAACATTCAATAACGCATTAATCAAATTGAATCTTCAATAAAAATGTGTACTTAGACATCATAGTTGAGTCAAAGTACACAGGTTTAATGATTTATTGAATATTTTCGAAAACAACATTTTGTTTTTTTAATTCTTCTTCAATGTTTTTAGGAAGGCTACAATTTTTAAATGTTACATGATCAAAGACGCAATGTTTTAATTTGATATTTTCAAATGTTGAATTGCTAATTTCTGTCTTTTTAAAAACAACATTTTTAAATACAGTATCTGTAATTTTGACTTCGCTAAAAGTATTTCCGTCGAATACAACATCTTGGAATGTCGTATTATTGATCGTTGTTTCATCAAAAGTTGTATTTTCAAAAGAAATTTTTTTGAAGAGGTTTTTATAAAAATTCACTTGTTCAAAAATACAATCATTCATACTACTATTAACTACTTTACTGTTAGAAATAGCATTAATATTTTTGAAAATCCCTTCGTTAAAATTACAATTTTTAAAACGACCTTTATTAACTTCTAATTCATCGTACATAGAATTTCTAAAATTAGTTGCTGTATGGTTTAAGTTTTTATAGTTTTCTTTAGTAAATACAGATAATGATAAGTCTTTGTTTGACATCTTATTGCGAACTCCTTTACTTGTATTATCCGTGAAAATGTTTGAACGGTATTATCATTATCATAACAGAATAAAGTCGATGACACATTTGATTGAATTTGAAAATAGTGATGTAAAAAATATAAAAAGTTATAAACTATGAAATTGCAAATTTGAGCACAATCCTTTATAATTCATACCTGTTAAATAAGAATTAATGACTACATTTGAGAAAGAAGGGAATGTTCAATTATCGACTAAACTAAGGATGATTGAATATATAAAATATGATTGCATATGACTTAATAGGAGAGACACCTCTCGTGTTGTTAGAAAGCTTTAGTGATGAAGATGTAAAAATTTATGCTAAGCTCGAACAATTTAATCCGGGTGGAAGTGTAAAAGATCGACTCGGAAAGTATTTAGTTGAACAAGCAATTGAAGAGGGACGTCTACATCGTGGTGATACCATTGTAGAAGCTACAGCTGGTAATACAGGGATTGGTTTAGCAATAGCTGCCAATCGTTACCAACTTAATTGCGTGATATTTGCACCAGAAGGCTTTTCCGAAGAAAAAATATCAATTATGCGTGCTTTAGGTGCTGATGTTAAAAGAACTGTCAAAGCTGAAGGTATGATAGGCGCACAACAAGTTGCTCGACAATATGCTGAAGACACACAATCAATTTATATGAATCAATTTGAAACAGCACATAATCCAGATGCCTATACTAATACATTAGGTAAAGAGTTAACAGATGAATTGAATCATATTGATTACTTTGTTGCTGGTGCTGGTTCAGGTGGTACATTTACAGGTGTCGCGAGACACTTACAACCATTGGGTGTTAAAAATTATATAGTCGAACCAGATGGATCGATATTAAATGGTGGTCCAAGTCATGCGCATGCCACAGAAGGTATTGGCTCGGAAAAATGGCCAGGCTTTCTAGAGAAATCATTAGTAGAAGGCATTTTTACAATTAGTGATCAACATGCCTTTGACAATGTAAAAGCGATCGCGAAACAAGAAGGATTACTAGTAGGTAGCTCATCCGGTGCGGCACTTCAAGGTGCACTTGAATTAAAAAAACAAATAGGTAAGGGTATTATCGTGACGATATTCCCTGATGGTAGCGACCGATACATGTCAAAACAAATATTTAATTATAAGGAGAATGAGAATAATGAATAAAAAAACACAAATGATACATGGTGGACATACAACAGATGATTATACAGGTGCTGTAACGACTCCAATTTACCAAACAAGTACTTATTTACAAGACGATATCGGAGATTTACGCCAAGGCTATGAGTATTCACGTACTGCAAATCCAACACGTGCATCTTTAGAAAGTGTAATTGCAGACTTAGAACATGGTAAACATGGTTTCGCTTTTGGTTCAGGTATGGCAGCTATTAGTGCAGTGATTATGTTATTAGATAAAGGAGACCACCTTATTTTAAATTCAGATGTATACGGTGGTACGTACCGCGCTTTAACAAAAGTATTTACACGCTTCGGTTTAGACGTAGATTTTGTAGATACAACCAATATTGAAAATGTTGAGAAATATATTAAACCAGAAACAAAAATGTTATATATCGAAACGCCTTCTAATCCATTATTACGTGTGACAGATATTAAAGGTGCCGTAGAGATTGCTAAAAAGCATAACCTTATTTCTGTAGTAGATAATACATTTATGACACCTTATTACCAGAATCCATTAGATTTTGGTATTGATATAGTTTTACATTCTGCTACTAAATATATTGGTGGACATAGTGATGTAGTTGCGGGATTAGTAGTGACTGCAGATGATGAATTAGGCGAACGTATAAGCTTTATCTCTAATTCAACAGGTGGTGTGCTTGGACCACAAGATAGCTACTTATTAGTAAGAGGCATCAAGACGTTAGGCTTACGTATGGAACAAATTAATCGTAACGTAGAGGCAGTCATTGATATGTTACAGGCTCACGATAGCGTACAAAAAGTATTCCATCCAAGTATTAAAAGTCACTTAAACTATGATGTTCATGCTGCACAAGCAGATGGACATACAGGCGTTATTGCATTTGAAGTGAAAGACACAGAAGCTGCGAAACAAGTGATTCATGCTACGCAATACTTTACGTTAGCTGAAAGTTTAGGGGCAGTAGAAAGTTTAATCTCAGTTCCTGCATTAATGACGCATGCATCTATCCCAGCAGATGTACGAGCTAAAGAGGGTATCACAGATGGATTAATCCGTTTATCAATTGGTATTGAAGATACAGATGATTTAGTCAATGATTTAAAACAAGCACTTGATACATTGAACTAAGGATATCATTATTTTTAAGGTCTAGGGAGTTGTCCCTAGGCCTTTTTTTATGAGCAAATACATTTATAAAGATAATTATCTTTCATTAGGATGTGAATTGTGTTAAAGTAGTTAGACAATCAAATATCTTGATTATCAAGATAAATTGAGGTGGTTTTAAAATGAATGATGATAACATTCTAAATGATGTTAGTCGTGAGGACATTGTGACTTCATTTAGAGATTTAGGACGGCGAGTTGTTTTATACCAACATAAAATTGCAGAACAATTAGATGTGTATAACCATGATTGGACTACGATTGATATGTTAAGTGAGACGGGGCCAATCACTGCTGGTGAATTAGGTAGAAGGGTTGGACTTACAACAGGAAGTGTTACAGCATTGGTCGATCGATTAGAAAGTGCAGGCTATGTTAAACGTGAGCGTCATCCTAAAGATCGCAGAAGCATTATGATTGTTCCACAGTATGAAGATAAATCAGAAGTACAACACGCTTATGAAACATTGAATCAACATATGAATGAACTGACAAATCAATATACGGCAGAACAAATGGAAACCATTCAGTCGTTTCTAAAAGCAACAACAGCTATTTTAGATAATGAAATTGAAAATAAGAAATAAAGAAAAAGAAGGTCTTATTATGAAAATTAATCATATTAATATAACAGTCAATGACGTAAAAACAACGAGAGCATTTTTTGAAAAGTATTTCGATTTAGTTTGTATTGGTAGCGCTGGCAATATGTTTGCAGCTATGAATGACGAAGATGGATTTCTATTTAATTTAATAGAAGGGGAAAATATTAATTACCCAGATACATTCCATATTGGTTTCCCGCAAGAAAGTAAAGAAGAAGTGGATCGTATACACCAAATCTTAAAAAATGACGGATATGAAGTATGGGATCCTGAAATGGCACATGCAACATATACTTTTTACTTTAAGGCACCAGGTAATTTTACAGTAGAAGTTTATTGTGAAGTACAAGAAAAAACGGAAACATACGTACACTCATATTTCGAAGACTACAATAAATAGAATTTAAAATACTGGCATTTTGAAGACTTAAAATATAGATAGTAACTGAGACATGTTGAATTGTCTCAGTTTTTTTATGTAAAAATATAGACGGAAAATTTTCTTATAATTCATAATTTAGCTAATATTGTGCGTGTTTTAAATCGAGATTATTCCCATATTGTCAGGGTATGCGAATAAGGTAGATTAATTTTAAGAGAGGAGTTATGTTAATGATTTTTGAAACAATGGAACAAGAAGATTATGAACAAATGGTATTTTGCCAAGATCAATCAACAGGTCTAAAAGCAATCATTTGTATTCATGATACAACGCTTGGACCAGCATTAGGTGGTTGTCGTGTGCGAAATGATTATGCATCAGAAGAAGAAGCAATTGAGGATGCGATGAATTTAGCACGTGGAATGACGTATAAAAATGCTGCAGCTGGCTTAGACCTTGGTGGAGGTAAGACAGTAGTGATGGGCTCACCTAATAAACAAGATGAAGAAGCATTCTATAGAGCATTAGGACGTTATGTTCATACATTAAATGGACGTTATTATACAGCTGAAGATGTAGGTACATCAGAACATGAAATGAACCTTATCCATAAAGAAACGCCTTATGTTTGTGGTACAAGTAAGTCATTTGGTTCAGCAGGTAATCCAAGTCCTATGACAGCTTATGGTATATATATTGCTATGAAGCGTACGGCTTTAGAACAATTTAACGGTGAATCTCTTGAAGGTAAGACAGTTGCAGTTCAAGGTGTGGGACACGTATCATATGAACTTTGTCGACTATTACATGAAGATGGTGTTAAGTTGATTGTTACGGATATTAATAAAGATAATGCACAACGTGCAGTAGATGAGTTTAACGCCACATTTGTTGAACCAGATGACATCTTTTCAGTAGAGGCGGATATTTTCGCGCCATGTGCACTCGGTGGTATATTAAATGACGATACAATCCCTCAGTTAAAAGTCAAAGCGATTTGTGGTTCAGCAAATAACCAATTAAAAGATGAAAACAAACATAGTCAAATGTTAGAAGAAAAAGGCATATTATATGCACCAGATTATATTGTGAATAGTGGTGGCGTAATCAACACTGCTGATGAGTTGAATGGATATAATGAAACGCGTGCTAAGGAAAGTATTGAAGGTATAGATAAAATTGTGAAACATATCTTTGATATCGCCAAAGAACAACATAAAACCCCATTAGAAGCGTCACAACATTTTGCAGAAACTCGATTGAAACAAATGTCTCATATTCAAGATATTAGAAAATAAAATGACTGAAAATACTAATACAGAAACCCAGGATTAATGTCCTGGGTTTTTTAATTGTGAGTTGATCGGCAAAGTGTACAAACAAAAAAATTATGGCATATTATATTAACGAATAATGATATTAAAAAATAAATATGAATATTCGGGTTTATCATTAATGAATTCGGTTAATAGAAATATACGAAAGCACAACTTTATTATTTTATACATGTAACATAATAAAATTAAATATTTTAAAATATATATCATTTATTAAATGAATGAGCGAATTGAGTTGAGCTCCAAAGAATTTATGGATAGATATTTTATTTACATCAATTTGATGGAATTTGCAATTTTATTTAAGATAAATAATAAATGTTTTTTTGTTTTTAAGAGAAAATAATTTTATTCATCTTTGAATATAAAGTGTGGTTATATATGGCTTTGCAACATTTGTAAAATTTCAATCAATTAAGTAATATATGTATATACAATGTTAAAGTTGTGCAAAATATATGAGGTGATTCATGAATGAAGAATAAACAAGGCTTTTTACCAAACAAATTAAACAAATATGCAATTAGAAAATTTACGGTAGGTACTGCATCGTTATTAATAGGTGCGACATTAGTATTTGGCGTAGGAAATGTAGCGAGAGCAGATGAATTAGATAATGCATCGTCACAAAATAACGACGGAAACAAGGATAAAAGTGAACCTGTCGATATAACCGAACTGACTAATACTAACGAAACAGCTAGTACAGAGGATCAAGCAACTGACAAAGCAACTACAAATGCGTCAGAAGAAGCTAATAATGCTGATCAAACGACAGCAACGACTCAAGATACTAGTCAAACAGAAAAATCTAATGCGGAAGAGACACAAAGTACCGAACAAGCAAACACAGAAAAAGCTTCTTCAAATCAAACAACAAAAGACTCCTCTAATATAGAACAAGACACAATTAATAAAACAAATGACAAAACATCAACAACTAATAAACCAACAACTGATAAGACAGCAACGACTCAAGATAAACAACAAACTAATAATAAGACAGTCAATACTAAAGAGAATCAAACTAATTCAGTTTCTCAAGATAAACAAACTTCAGATAAAACTTCTACAGATAAAACCCCAGTAACAGCAACTTCTAACAAAACAACACCATCAACTGATAAAACCACTACGAAAAAAGTAACTGACAAAAAATCAGATAAAGCGACTGCTCAAAAAGCAACTGACAAAACATCGACAGACAAAGCGACAACAAAATCAACAGATAAAGCAGTGACTAATAAGAAAGCGGTTTCTAACAAAAAGACGACGGCTCAACCAAAAGCAACAACTAAGAAATCAACTAAAGCTGAAACAACAGAACTATCTAAAAAATTAGCTCAATCTAAAAATAAAGAACAAGCTGTTCAATCATTCTTAAATGATCAAGTGTCTAAAACAGAAGCGAAAGAAATTTTAAATCATACAGATGTTGATTTCAATAAAGCAACTGATGAAGAAATTAATCAAGCCGTTTTACAAGCAGCGTTAATTGAAATGGCAAACAAACAGAAGAGTACAGAAACATTAGCTACACCACCTAGAACTAGAACGTTTATGCGTGCAATGGCTACACCTAGAATGTTGGCAGCAGCTGTAACAAACACAGATCAAAAAACTCAAAAATCATTAGCTAAATCAGATAACTATACATTTGCGTCATTAATTTTTGACCCGGATGCATTAGATTCAGATGCAGTTAAAAATAGTACATCAATTCCATTTAATATTGATGCTTATATGTCAGGCGCTAACTCAGGAACAAGATATAAAATCGACTTAAACTTAGACTCTAAAATTGCTGATCATGTAACGAGAATATCAGTTAACCCAGCTGGAAGTAATACGCCGGTTCAATTTACAAGATTAAAAAACGATGACGGTACACCTTCTAATATTTGGGAAGTTAATTATATTCGAGCTAGCGGTTGATTATTTGGTGGAGCGGAAATTTTAGCATCTAAAACAGCATCAGGCGGTAAAATTGAATTAGATGATACTGTGGGTAATATTTTAAATAATGCTGGAGATTTATCTAATAATAAATTAAATTATCAAATTTATGTTCGAGATTCTTCTAATAATACAATTATTCGTACGTCTGAAAGTAGTGGTTACTTCCTTACAGATACGGATAAAGATTTAGTTTCTTTAAATAACAATACATCAACAGCTAATTCAAATGATTTTAAAGCAAGTAGTGGTACGGCTAGTTTAGACACTAAAGTAGGTGACAATGGCGCGATTATCGTTGACCAACAAGTTATCAAAAATGGTATCTTCGGATATGGTGGCGCTCAAAATAAACAATGGAGTTATAATTACCAAATTGATAAAGATTTAATTCCATTTATTCAAAGTGTTGAATTAGATAAATATGATTATGATGGATTAAAAGGTTTTGATAAAACATATAATGCTGCTAACAAAGTAGCTGATTTATCTATCGATGCCAATGGTAATGGTACGATTACAGCTAGTGATTTAAATAAATTAATTGAATTTAATAATGGTTTACCTGAAACAGTAGGTATGAGAATTGTTATTAAATTAAACCAAAGTCCAAATAATATTTTAACTAAAGATGCACAATACGATGCCAAAGGTAACTTAATTAGTTCTACAACTGACCAAGTTGAAGACTTTACATTTGCAGGATACCTTACTGATAATGCTGGTAAATTAATTAATAACACATTAGGTACATCTTCATTAGAATTACAAGACTATGATAAAGATGGCTTATTAGATAGTTATGAAAGAGAAGTATCATTAACTGATCCAAATAATGCAGACACAGATGGCGATACTAAAAACGATGGAGACGAAGTGAAAACATATCATACGTCACCATTAGTAGGTCAGCCTAATGTTGCAGATATTACGATAAATGACACTAAAGTTAGTGGTTCAGTAACGTTAAAACCAAATGCAGGTACACAAACTGCCAAAGTCATTAATTCAGCAGGTCAAGTCATTGGTACGTCTACTGTTAACAGTGATGGCACATTTGCTGTAACGATTCCAAAATCAGCTGCTGGTCAATACACAATTGCTATTGATGCACCAAATTATGATAATGATGAAACAAATACATTTAATATTGTAGATAATACTATTGTTCCAGCACCATTAGTGGATCCTGTCGATGATAACGATACGACTATTGGCGTTCATGGTACTGCTGGTTCAACAGTAACAGTAAAAGATAGTAATAATAATGTCATTGGTACAGTTACATTAGGTGCAAACAGTACAACTGGTACGTTAACATTATCAAAACCTTTAGCTGCTGGAACTCAATTAACATCAACTGCAACTAAAAATGGTAAAACAAGTGCGGTTTCACCAACAGTAACAGTGACAGATGCAACAGCACCAGATGCGCCAGTGATTAACCCGGTAACTAGTGATGATACAACAGTTACAGGTAAAGCAGAACCGAACTCAACAGTAACAGTTACATTCCCAGACGGTACTACGCAAGTTACAACTGCGGATGCATCAGGTAATTATACTGTTAATATTCCAGCTAATGAAGACTTTACTGGTGGAGAAACAATTAAAGCTTCAGCTAAAGATGCTGCAGGTAATAAATCAGTTGATTCAAACGTGACTGTTACAGACACAACAGCACCAAATCAACCAACAGTCAATCAAGTAACAAGTGAAGATAAAACAATCACAGGTAAAGCAGAACCAAACTCAACAGTAACAGTAACATTCCCAGATGGTACTAAGGTTCAAGCAATTACAGCAACAGATGGTAGTTATCGAGTGGCTGTACCTACCAATATTGATTTAGTAGGTGGCGAAACATTAGGCGTTACTTCAACAGATAAAGCTGGAAACACATCAACTGCTGCTAATACAACGGTTGTAGATGTTACAGCACCAAAAGAACCTGTAATTAATGATGTAACAAGTGAAGATAAAACAATTACTGGTACTGCAGAACCAAACTCAACAGTAACAGTAACATTCCCAGATGGTACTAAAGCTTCAACAACAGCTGATGCAGCAGGCAATTACACAATTGGTATTCCAGATTCTGAAGACTTAAAAGGTGATGAAGAATTAAGTGCAACTGCAACAGATGCAGCGGGTAATGTGTCAGTCGATGCTGGTACAACAGTATTAGATAAAACACCGCCTGAAGTACCAACAATTAATCCAGTAACAAGTGAAGACAAAACAATCACAGGTAAAGCAGAGCCAAATTCAACAGTAACAGTAACATTCCCAGATGGTACAACAGCGAATGCGACAACAGATGGCGACGGTAATTATACAATTGATATCCCTGCCAATGAAGATTTAAAAGGTGGAGAAGCATTACCAGTGACATCAACAGATGGAGCAGGTAACCAATCTGGCGCAGCGACTACGACAGTAACAGATACAACGGCACCGACAGTACCAACAATTAATCCGGTAACAAGTGAAGATACAACAATTACAGGTCATGCGGAACCAGGTTCAACAGTAACAGTAACATTCCCAGATGGAAATACAGCTACTGGTACAACGGATGCAGATGGCAATTATGTTATCAATATTCCTACAGATGAGGACTTAAAAGGTGGAGAAGAGTTACCAGTGACTTCTACAGATAAAGCTGGTAATAAATCTGATGTTGCGACAACTGAAGTAACAGATACAACAGCACCAGAAGCACCAACAGTCAATCCAGTAACAAGTGAAGATACAACAATCACAGGTAAAGCAGAGCCAAACTCAACAGTAACAGTGACATTCCCGGATGGCACAACAGCAACAGGCAATACAGATGCAGATGGTAATTATGTGATTGATATTCCAGCTAACGAAGATCTAAAAGGTGGCGAAACATTACCAGTTACATCTACAGATAAAGCTGGCAATACATCTCAACCTGCGTCAACAGTGGTAACAGATACAACAGCACCAACAGTACCATCAGTGAATCCAGTATCTAGTGAAGATAAAACAGTTACAGGTAAAGCAGAACCAGGTTCAACAGTAACGGTAACATTCCCAGATGGTACGACAGACGCAGATGGCAACTATACAATAGATATTCCAGCGAATGAAGACTTAAAAGGCGGCGAAACATTACCAGTAACAGCGACAGACAAAGACGGCAATAAATCAGAAGAAGCAACAACAACAGTTTCTGACAAAACGGCACCAGAAGCGCCAACAGTGAATCCAGTAACAAGTGATGATACACAAATCACAGGTAAAGCGGAGCCAAACTCAACAGTAACGGTAACATTCCCGGATGGTCATACAGCTAGTGGCACAACAGATGCAGATGGCAACTATGTTATCAATATCCCTTCAAGCGAAGACTTAAAAGGTGGCGAAACATTACCAGTTACAGCAACAGACAAAGCTGGAAACACATCTGAACAAGCATCAACAGTGGTAACAGATACAACAGCACCAACAGTACCATCAGTCAACCCAGTAACAAGTGATGATAAGACAATCACAGGTAAAGCAGAACCAGGATCAACAGTGACAGTAACATTCCCAGATGGTACGACTGCTACTGGAACGACGGACGCAGATGGCAACTACACAATAGATATTCCAGCGAATGAAGATCTAAAAGGCGGCGAAACATTACCAGTAACAGCTACAGACAAAGATGGTAATAAATCAGAGCCAGCAACAACAGTAGTAACAGATACAACAGCACCAACAGTACCATCAGTGAATCCAGTGACAAGCGATGATACACAAATTACAGGTAAAGCAGAGCCAGGCTCAACAGTGACAGTAACATTCCCAGATGGAAATACAGCTACTGGTACAACAGATGCAGATGGCAATTACGTGATTAATATTCCGAGTGGTGAAGACTTAAAAGGTGGAGAGACTCTACCGGTTACTGCAACAGACAAAGATGGCAATAAATCAGAACCAGCAACAACAGTAGTAACAGATACAACAGCACCAACAGTACCGACTGTTAATCCGGTAACAAGCGATGATAAGACAATCACAGGTAAAGCGGAACCAGGCTCAACAGTGACAGTAACATTCCCAGATGGAAATACAGCTAGCGGTACAACAGATGAGGATGGAAATTACACAATTACTATCCCAACTAATGAAGATTTAAAAGGTGGAGAAACATTACCAGTTACATCAACAGATAAAGCTGGCAACACATCAGCACCGGCAACAACAACAGTAACAGATACAACAGCACCATCAGCACCGTCTGTCAACCCAGTAACAAGTGATGATACGCAAATTACAGGTAAAGCAGAACCAGGCTCAACAGTAACAGTAACGTTCCCAGATGGTACAAAAGCTAGTGGTACAACAGATGCAGATGGCAATTATGTTATCGATATTCCAGCTAACGAAGATCTAAAAGGTGGAGAAACATTACCAGTAACAGCTACAGATAAAGCTGGAAACCAATCTGGAGAAACTACAACGACAGTAACAGATACAACAGCACCAACAGTACCTTCTGTAAATCCAGTAACAAGTGATGATACGCAAATTACAGGTAAAGCAGAACCAGGCTCAACAGTGACAGTAACGTTCCCAGATGGTACAACAGCTACTGGTACAGCTGATCAAGATGGTAATTATGTGATTGACATTCCAGCTAACGAAGATCTAAAAGGTGGAGAAACATTACCAGTTACTGCAACAGATAAAGCTGGTAATAAATCAGAGCCTACATCAACAGTAGTAACAGATACAACAGCGCCAACTGTACCTTCTGTCAACCCAGTAACAAGTGATGACACGCAAATCACAGGTAAAGCAGAACCAGGCTCAACGGTAACAGTAACGTTCCCAGATGGTACAACAGCTACTGGTACAACAGATGATAATGGTAATTATGTGATTGACATTCCATCTAACGAAGACTTAAAAGGTGGAGAAACATTGCCGGTTACTGCAACAGATAAAGCTGGTAATACGTCTGATAAAGCAACAACAGTGGTAACAGATACAACAGCACCAACAGTACCAACCATCAACCCAGTGACAAGTGACGATACTCAGATCAAAGGTAAAGCGGAACCAGGCTCAACAGTGACAGTAACGTTCCCAGATGGAAACACAGCGACAGGAACAACAGATGCGGATGGCAATTATGTTATCAATATTCCATCTAGCGAAGACTTAAAAGGTGGAGAAACATTACCGGTTACAGCAACTGACAAAGATGGTAATAAATCAGAACCAGCAACAACAGTAGTGACAGATACAACAGCACCATCAACACCGACTGTTAACCCAGTAACAAGTGACGATACACAAATCACAGGTAAAGCAGAGCCAAATTCGACAGTAACAGTAACGTTCCCAGATGGTAAAACTGCAAGTAGTACAACAGACGCAGATGGTAACTATGTCATCAATATTCCTTCAAGTGAAGACTTAAAAGGTGGAGAAGAGTTACCAGTAACAGCAACAGATAAAGCTGGTAATACGTCTGATAAAGCAACAACAGTGGTAACAGATACAACAGCACCAACAGTACCAACCATCAACCCAGTGACAAGTGACGATACTCAGATCAAAGGTAAAGCGGAACCAGGTTCAACGGTAACAGTGACGTTCCCAGATGGTACGAAAGCTAGTGGCACAACAGATGCAGATGGTAATTATGTGATTGAAATCCCAACTAATGAAGATCTAAAGGGTGGCGAAACACTACCAGTAACAGCTACAGACAAAGATGGAAATGAATCACAACCAGCAACAACAGTAGTGACAGACACAACAGCACCATCTGTACCGACCATCAATCCGGTAACAAGTGAAGATAAAACAATCACAGGTAAAGCGGAACCAGGTTCAACCGTGACAGTAACATTCCCAGATGGCACGAAAGCTAGTGGCACAACAGATGCGGACGGTAACTATGTTATTAATATTCCTGCCAACGAAGATCTAAAAGGTGGCGAAACATTACCAGTTACTGCAACAGATAAAGATGGTAACGAATCAGAACCAGCAACAACAGTAGTGACAGACACAACAGCACCATCTGTACCGACAATTAATCCGGTAACAAGCGATGATACACAAATCACAGGAAAAGCAGAGCCAGGCTAAACAGTAACAGTGACATTCCCAGATGGCACAAAAGCAACTGGTAAAACAGATGCAGATGGCAATTATGTTATTAATATTCCTGCCAACGAAGACTTAAAAGGCGGAGAAACATTACCAGTGACGTCTACAGATAAAGATGGTAACGAATCAGAACCAGCAACAACAGTAGTAACAGATACAACAGCACCAACAGTACCAACCATCAACCCAGTGACAAGTGAAGATAAAACAATCACAGGAAAAGCAGAGCCAAATTCAACCGTGACAGTAACATTCCCAGATGGCACAAAAGCAACTGGTTCAGCTGATCAAGATGGCAATTACGTGATTGATATCCCAGCTAATGAAGACTTAAAAGGTGGAGAAACATTACCAGTGACGTCTACAGATAAAGATGGTAACGAATCAGAACCAGCAACAACAGTAGTGACAGATACAACAGCGCCATCTGTACCGACTGTTAATCCAGTAACAAGCAACGATAAGACGATTACAGGTAAAGCAGAACCAGGCTCAACAGTAACAGTGACGTTCCCAGATGGAAGCACTTCAACTGGCAAAGCTGATCAAGATGGCAACTATGTAATTGATATTCCAGCTAATGAAGATCTAAAAGGTGGAGAAACATTACCAGTGACGTCTACAGATAAAGACGGTAATACGTCAGAACCGGCAACAACAACAGTTTCTGACAAAACGGCACCAGAAGCGCCAACAGTTAACCCAGTAACAAGTGATGATACACAAATCACAGGAAAAGCAGAGCCAAACTCAACAGTGACAGTAACATTCCCAGATGGCACAACAGCTAGTGGCACAACAGATGCAGATGGCAATTATGTGATTGACATCCCAGCTAATGAAGATCTAAAAGGTGGAGAAACATTACCAGTTACTGCAACAGATAAAGATGGCAACACATCAGATAAGACAACAACAGTAGTAACAGACACAACAGCACCATCTGTACCGACAATCAATCCAGTAACAAGTGAAGATAAAACAATCACAGGTAAAGCGGAACCAGGCTCAACAGTGACAGTAACATTCCCAGATGGCACGAAAGCAACAGGTAAAACAGATGATAACGGCAATTATGTCATCGATGTTCCGTCAAACGAAGATCTAAAAGGTGGAGAAACATTACCAGTAACAGCTACAGATAAAGACGGTAATGAATCACAACCAACAACAACAGTAGTAACAGACACAACAGCTCCAGAAGCGCCAACAGTTAACCCAGTAACAAGTGATGATACACAAATCACAGGTAAAGCAGAGCCAAATTCAACCGTGACAGTAACATTCCCAGATGGCACAACAGCAACAGGCAAAACAGATGAGAACGGTAACTATGTGATTGATATTCCATCTAACGAAGACTTAAAAGGTGGAGAAACATTACCAGTTACTGCAACAGATAAAGATGGCAATACGTCAAAACCAGCAACAACAGTGGTAACAGATACAACAGCACCAACAGTACCAACCATCAACCCAGTGACAAGTGAAGATAAAACAATCACAGGAAAAGCAGAGCCAAATTCAACCGTGACAGTAACATTCCCAGATGGCACAACGGCAACTGGTACAACAGATAAAAATGGTAACTATGTCATCAATATTCCAGCTAATGAAGACTTAAAAGGTGGAGAAACATTACCAGTGACGTCTACAGATAAAGACGGTAATACGTCAGAACCAGCATCAACAGTAGTAACAGACACAACAGCACCATCTGTACCGACAATCAACCCAGTAACAAGTGATGATACACAAATCACAGGAAAAGCAGAGCCAAACTCAACTGTGACAGTAACATTCCCAGATGGCACAACAGCAACAGGTAAAACAGATGATAATGGTAACTATGTGATTGATATTCCATCTAACGAAGATCTAAAAGGCGGAGAAACATTACCAGTGACAGCTACTGACAAAGATGGCAATACGTCAGAACCAGCAAAAACAGTAGTGACAGACACAACAGCACCATCTGTACCGACAATCAATCCGGTAACAAGTGAAGATAAAACAATCACAGGTAAAGCGGAACCAGGTTCAACCGTGACAGTAACATTCCCAGATGGCACAACAGCAACAGGTAAAACAGATGAAAACGGTAATTATGTGATTGATATTCCATCTAACGAAGACTTAAAAGGCGGAGAAACATTACCAGTAACAGCTACAGACAAAGATGGTAATGAATCAGAACCAGCAACAACAGTAGTAACAGATACAACAGCACCAGAAGCGCCAACTGTTAATCCAGTTCATAAGGGAGACAAAACAATCACAGGAAAAGCAGAACCAAATTCAACAGTGACAATTACATTCCCAGATGGTACAACAGCAACAGGTAAAACAGATGAGAACGGTAACTACGTGATTGACATCCCAGTTGGAGAAAATCTAAAAGGTGGAGATCATATTGGCGTTACAGCAACAGATGCTAATGGAAATACGTCTCCATCTACTGATGGAACAGTGATTGATGATGGTAAACCTGTAGATCCAAGTCACCCAACAGACCCAACAGACCCAGGTAAACCTGTAGATCCAAGTCACCCAACAGACCCAACAGATCCAGGTAAACCTGTAGATCCAAGTCACCCAACAGACCCAACAAACCCAGGTGAACCAACAGATCCAAGTCAACCGACAGACCCAACAAATCCAGATGAACCAACGGAACCAGGTCAACCGGCAGAGCCAACAAATCCAGGTGAAGTAACAGAACCAGGTCAACCAACAGAACAACCAACACAAGGTCATGTATCTGGAAATAATGTAACTTCAAATGACACTGTACAACAAAGTAACCATGAGACATCATCAACAAATAAAGGTAATAATCATGAAAAAGATCAAAGTGAATTACCTGAAACTGGACAAGATGGTGTAAATAAAGGTACATTATTCGGTACATTATTAGCTGGATTAGGAGCGTTATTCTTATTCTTCAAACGTCGTAGAGAAGATGAAGAGGAAGAGGAAAAATAAAGAGTAACTCAAAAGAACAAATATAGTTATAATAAAGACCCATTCCAATATACTGGAATGGGTCATTTTTTATAAAAAACCGTTAAATCGAATATCGACTTAACGGAATGGATTAAAATAATAATGATAGAAGTGCAAGTATTGGTAAAAGCCCTTGTTTAACGATGATGGCTTTTTGACTTGTAAGCGCACCATATATAGCAACAATAATCATATATATAAGAAGACATGTAGTCATTTCTTTAGGATGATTACTCAAAAAATAGGCATAGAGAATGAAGATACCAAGTAAACCGTTGTAAAGCCCTTGATTCTTCATTAAAGTATTTAGATTTATATCTTTTAATGCAGAAGTGCTCATTTTAAAAGTTTGACTCGTTTTGTTAGATGTGGTTAGTAATGTTTGTAACACCATTATTAATAAGAATTCTATTGCCACAAGTATTATTAAAATAGAAGTGAGTATACTCAATTTAAATCATTCCTTTTCTCTTTATATTAATAATCAAATAGTAGTATAAATACATATTCATTACAATAAAATATAATTAGATAAATAAAAATAATTTTAGGCATAAAAAAAGCAACCATGACGGTTGCTTTGAAAATGTTATTACATTTTTACGACATTAGCTGCTTGTTCTCCACGATCGCCTTCAACGATGTCGAATTCAACTTTTTGTCCTTCTTCTAATGATTTGTATCCTTCTTCAGCGATTGCTGAGAAATGTACGAATACGTCGCTTCCATCTTCTCTTTCGATGAAACCAAAACCTTTTTCTGAATTAAACCATTTAACTGTACCGTTATTCATATAGAATACCTCCGCGTGCTTTTGCACTAAATATTTGTAACAAATTTCATTAAATCAAAAGAGTATATTCTAAACAAATAAACTTCAATCAAATTCACGACCTTTTATTACGTTAGATTAACTATACACCCTAAAACACAATAAGTAAAGGAAGAATAATCATGATTATGTAAATGTTTATATAATGTAATATTTGAAAATAGCTATAGAGACTGTTATGACAGAGTATTTTAAAGTTTTAGACATTCAATAATAGCATAAAATAAATTTTGGTTTTAGTAGTATTAACTTGTTAAAACATAGCTGCTAAAAGATTTGGAATAGTCTATATGATTGTTAATCGCACTTTAAACATTCATTTTATAAATTAAATTTCAATGTTCAATGGTTTAATGAAGGTTATAGATTTACTCCCAAATAATGTGCGATGAATCAAGAGTGAAGCTTTAGAAGTATAAAGGTTAGTATTTGTAAATTAATATAGAACTTAAAAATCTTTATAAATTGATGCTATTTGTAAAGATTCAAGATGAAAAGAAAATTGCGCATATATATAGTAGAGATGAGTTTTATATATGAATCAATTCGATAAAAATATTATATTTGTAATCATAATGTCATGAAATACAAACACCATATACATATTAGGAGCGTATAATACATATTGTATAAAAAATCCGAGAAACAAATAGAAGTATTTGAGGAGGAATAAGTAATTGAATAAAAAAATTATTGCTGCAATCATTGGGACAAGTGCAGTGAGTGCTATTGCAGCAACACAAGCAGACGCAGCAACGACACACACAGTAAAAAGTGGCGAATCTCTTTGGTCTATATCTAGTAAATATGGAATATCTATTTCGAAATTAAAATCTTTGAATAATTTATCTTCTAATATAATATTTCCAAACCAAGTATTAAAGGTATCAGGTTCAACTAGTACTAGTAAACCGAGTAGTTCATCATCTACAGGGGCAAGTTCGTCTACATATACAGTAATAGCAGGGGACTCAGTATCATCAATAGCCGCTAAATATGGCATGAGTTATCAAAAATTAATGAAATTAAATGGTTTAAATAGCTTTTTAATTCATCCAGGCCAAAAATTAAAAGTATCAGGTACAGTTAGTACTAGTAAACCAAGTAGTTCGGCTTCAACTACAGGCAGCTCATCAACATATACTGTACAAGCGGGAGACTCTCTATCATCAATAGCTGCTAAATATGGTACAACTTATCAAAAAATTATGAGCCTAAATGGATTATCTAATTTCTTTATTTATCCAGGCCAAAAATTAAAGGTATCAGGTACTGCTTCTACATCAAACAGTAGTTCAAATACAGCTAACTCAAGTAATAATGGTTACAATACACCAGTATTTAATCATCAAAACTTATATACATGGGGACAATGTACATATCATGTATTCAACCGTCGTGCTCAAATTGGAAAAGGCATTAGCACATATTGGTGGAATGCAAACAATTGGGATAACGCAGCAGCAGCTGATGGATACACAATTGATGGCAAACCAACAGTAGGTTCAATCGCTCAAAGTGATTCAGGATACTATGGTCATGTCGCTTTTGTAGAGCGAGTTAATAGTGATGGTAGTATTTTAGTTTCAGAAATGAACTGGGCAGCGTCACCAGGTATTGTGACATATAGAACAATTCCTTCATATCAAGTGAATACATATAGATATATTCATTAATATCATCTTATATGAACATAGAACTACTGATTAAGTTTAATTACTTTTTCGGTAGTTTTTTTGATCAAGCAATCATTATTATATTTTAAAAGATAATCACACAGTAATTACAAGGTTTATACCGTGCAGGCACCTAGGAGGACAACAACATGAAAGCACTAATTACGGGTGGAGCTGGTTTTATCGGTTCACACATAGCGCAAAAATGTATTCAAAATAATATTGAAGTACATGTAATTGATAATTTATCAACTGGTCGTATAGAAAATATACCGTTTGTTAATAAAGAGTATTTCTATCAAGAAGATATCAATAATTTGAAATTTGTCTCAGATTTAATTAAAAAAGAAAAATTTGATTATGTCATTCATCTAGCAGCAATGGTGAGCGTCGTGGAAACAGTTCAACAACCGAGACAATCTAACCAAGTGAATATCGATGCTACGTTGAATATTTTAGAAACACTCAGGTTACAGCATTCTAATGTTAAAAGATTCTTGTTTGCATCATCTGCAGCCGTTTATGGACAATTAGAAGGGCTGCCTAAAGCAATTCATTCACGTATTGATCCAAGGTCTCCATATGCAGTACAAAAATATGCTGGAGAAAGTTACGCTAAAATTTATCATCAATTGTACCATTTACCTACCGTTTCGTTACGATTCTTCAATGTATATGGTCCTAGACAAAATCCATATTCTGATTATTCAGGGGTCATTTCAATTCTTCATCACAAATTTAAGCATAAAGAAACATTCACGTTTTATGGAGATGGTTTGCAAACGCGCGATTTTATTTATATTGATGATTTAGTTGAAGCATGTTGGTTAGTATTGAACAATGATAACGTTAATGGCAATGTTTATAATTTAGGAACGGGGAAACAAACGACTTTAAAGCAGATGGTAAATATATTTGAACAGCATTTTAATTATAGTATTCCATACGTTTATGATGAGGAAAGAGTTGGAGATATTAAACATTCATATGCAGATATTTCACCAATTCAAAGTTTAGGATTTAACCCTCAATATTCTGTTGAAAAAGGAATCCAATCTTATTTAGAATATCAGTCATAAAATATCCTCCTTACTTTGCATTAATAACAAAGTGAGGAGGATATTTTTAAATTGCCTTTAACGCTTCGAGTAATTGCTTATAATGTTTAACAGCTGATGAGTAATATAGTTTTTCATTATTTTCAACATTAGTGAGGGGTTGTTCGATGATTTGAGTCATATAGTTGGCTAATTGATTAATATTATTCGCTTCAACTAAGTAACCATTTTTAGCATGATCGATAATTTCATTAGGGCCATATCTAACGTCATATGAAATAACAGGACATCCCATAGAAATACTTTCCATAATTGTGAGTCCAAATCCTTCATAGCTACTTGTTAATAATGATGCTTTTGATTTTTTAAATTCGGCTAATGGACT
Source organism: Staphylococcus sp. HL28 (assembly GCF_021117155.1). Classification (NCBI taxonomy): domain Bacteria; kingdom Bacillati; phylum Bacillota; class Bacilli; order Caryophanales; family Staphylococcaceae; genus Staphylococcus; species Staphylococcus sp. HL28. Next base: position 2,373,047 of record NZ_CP088218.1, on the reverse strand, counting down.
AGAAGTATATTTATGAATGCTAACTTGATTATTTAAATGATTTGCGTCGATAATGTCTTGCATCATAGCTTTTTGATTATCTTCATCTCTGCCATATAATGCCAATTTTGTCTGATGACCACTTTTTAGAAATTCTATATACGCTTTTAATAGATGATCTAATTGTTTTTCTTTGCTGAATCTACCTATAAATACAAAACGATCTTCAACATTTTTATTATCAACAGATTTGTTTGTTTCAATAAAGTGAGGAATAACTGCAAATTGCTTATCTGGAATAGGATACATGTCTTGAATATCCACTTTTTGTTGTTGAGTTAAGACTATAAACTTTTCAACATTTTCTTTATGTTCAAATGCATATTTGAAAGATTTTTTTATTTGAGTTCCGGATAAATGAGAACTATGCAATACTAGTATATTGCGAGTCTGATGTGATTGTGCCAGTAATGGATCGTCTAAAAGTCTTGCATCACTGAAAACAATGTCTCCATCTTTGAATTTATGTTCGAAATAATATTGTGCGAATGCTTTATCATTGGAGAAAGTTTGATATACATTGCCATCTTTTAAAAGTTTAACTAAATTGACGCTATTTTTTTTATTGTCTTTAAAATGACGTTCGCAGTACATTTCACCATTTGGATAATACATCATTTCATGGCTTTTCTTTGTAGAATTTTCAAAATAATAAATAATTCTATGCAAATAGCCATATGAATTAAATTCACTTCGTTTTGTCTTCAAACCAGTTTCAGGCGAAATGACATCTTCGTAATGTAAGATTGAATTATTATTGAAATATTTTCTATAACGCACTAATTGATTATTTTGATAATAATGTATGTCATGATTTTGAGTATTCTTTTTAGATTTAAGCCCAGAAATACGTTTTGGTATTTTATTGTATTTTGGTTTATTAAAGAATTTTGTTTTGGGAACGTCATAAATTTTATAATTTGTTAACCATTCATAGATATTTTCGAATTCTATGTTTTTAGTGACTTTATGGTCTTCTAAAAATGTTTTATAAATATTTGGGTAGTTTCTATTATAATTTGTCGTTAAAATTTTAGTGGGTATATTAAATTCTTCATCTATCAATTTAATTCTTCTTAATAAAGCTTGGGTTCTACCGCCATGTGAGGGAGGTAAGGTAGATGTAATCGTGTAAATCATTTGGTAAACTCCTTTCAGTAATACCGAAGTGATTCGTTATTTTAAACTTTGTGAAAAATGAAACATAATAACTTTGAATTATTGTCATGTTAATGTCTATAAATAAGAATTACAAATATTTTGATATATAAAATTATGGAGAACGGAAGTGTTTATATTTTTAAATAAAACACTATATGAAATAATCAGTGATTTTTAGCATCGTAAAGTTAAGGCTATAATAAAAGTCTGAATCCTCATATGAGAACTCAGACTAAAACGATCTTATTTATATAAAAAGCATGTGTTTAGTATTCATTTTTTACTTTTCTAAAGCTTGTAAATAAACGTGCACCATTAATAGCGAATGATACTAATGCACCTAATTTACGGAATTTATAAGGAGATTTAATAGATACATAAAAATCTAATAATGTTCCTAATGTACTTAGGCCCAATGATAGGTATACGAGTTGTTTATTTTTAGCATCATATTTAATACCATTATAGCCATCAACAATAAATCCTGCGATTCCGAATAAATTTGATAAGCGTGTTGCGCTTGATTTTTTTGCCATGTTTTCACCTCCAATGCGTTTGGGTATTATTTTTATCCCAATGCAAACGTAGTTATTAATATTGATTACCCATATTTTATTGATTATACACTAAAATAGATAAAATAATGTGGATAAAGATTTTGCGAAATTATGATAACATAAAACTAAATATATTTTGATTATAGAAGTATCTGCCGAAAGGAGTTAAGTTATGATTAAATGTGTTTGCTTAGTAGAAGAAACAGAAGACCAAATATTACTTGTACAAGTACGTCATCGTGAAAAGTATTATTTCCCGGGTGGTAAAATTGATGAAGGAGAAACACAATTACAAGCTTTAAAAAGAGAGCTAAAAGAAGAATTAAAGTTAGAACTTTCAGATGAAGAATTGTCTTATATAGGTACAGTCGTTGGAAAAGCATATCCTCAAGAAAATATGTTAACAGAGTTAAATGGCTATCGAGCAACCGTACCAATTAATTGGGATAATATACATACGGATAATGAAATTACTGATATTAAGTGGTTTGACAAAAATGATTCAGAACATATTGCACCTGCTGTTTTAACTTGGATAAAAGAAATATCAGGTTAATCAAAGGAGATAATATGGAAATTAAAATATATCAACCACAATTTTTGGAAGCTATTCAATCAATACAACTCTCTGAAGAAGATGCATGCTTTACAAAAACACCGTTGGAAAACTTGGAATCCGCAAAAGCGAATGAAAATAGACATCCAACATTAGTTATGGAAGGGGAAGAGTGTGTCGCGTTTTTCACTTTACATGAAGGAGATGGACCAGCGCCATATTCTACTAATCCAAAAGCGATTTTCTTTAGATCATTTACTGTTGATGCACGTTACAGAGGTAAAGGTGTAGGAAAACGTGTCATCCATCAACTGAATACTTATATAAAGGATGCTTATCCACATATTAATGAAATTGTACTGACCGTTAACATCGATAATCCAAGAGCTATCCATTTATATGAACAAGCTGGATATCATCATATAGGTAAGTCTACGATGATAGGGAAGCCTGTGTATGTAATGTCATATCCATTATAAAAAGCAGCACGTAGGAAGTTGGTAATATGCTTCCTATATGCTGCTTCATTTTATTTGAGAACAGTTGATTTTCTTTTGATTAAAAACGCAGTTACCCAAGCTGTGATTGGGATGCTAATAGCAACCGCAATACCTCCAAATAGAATTGAAATAAATTCTTGGGCAAAGATTTTCGAGTTGATAATATGACCAAATGAATAATTTAATTTGAAGAACCAAAAGAATAATGTCAATTGCCCACCGAAATAAGCTAAATATATAGTATTTGCAGATGTTGCAAGAATTTCTCTACCTACTCGCATACCTGATTGAAATAATTGATGTTGACTTAAATTTGGGTTGGTATCATTTAATTCATACATTGGTGAACTGATGGTGATAGCTAAGTCAATAACAGCAGCGATAACAGAAAGAACAATAGTAAATATCATGAATTGAACCATATCGATACCGATATTCATTGAGTATACATATGTTTCATCTTGTTGTTCTGTCGCGAAGCCTTGTAAATGACCCACGTTCACCGAAATATATATAGCTAGAATTAATATAAGTGTTGTTATAACTGTTCCTATAAATGCGGCTTGTGTTTTAACATCATACCCATTTAATACGAAAAGATTACAAGCTGCGACAACAATACAGAATATAATAGTTGTAATATATATCGGTACACCAAAAATAATCATTAAAATACTAATGACTAAAATGATGAAGTTTAAAAATAATGTCGCAAATGACACGAGCCCTTTTTTACCTCCGAAAATAATCATTAGCACTAGTAATATCATGCCTAATATTGTTATTGCACTCATCGATTTTCACCTCGCATTTTAAGCCATAATTCCATTAAACCGATAGTGATAGGGATCGTTAAAACAATTCCGATACCACCTATCAATGCTCGAGCAACTTCTAATGACCAATTCATGGAAATGGTATACGTGATGGTGTTAGCATTTTTTAAATATATGAGAAACATAGGTAAGCTACCAGATAAATATGAGAATAATAAGATGTTTGTCATTGTTCCCATTATATCTTGGCCAATATGTCTACCTGCTAATGCCCATCTTCTCATGCTGATTTGAGGTGCTCGTTGCAATATTTCGTTCATCCCACTTGCGATAGTGATGGCTACATCCATAACAGCACCAAGTGACCCAATCAATACCGAAGCTAAAAACACATCTTTTGGAGGTAGGGTTAAAAAACTCATTGTTTCATATTTAATACCATTGCCATGAGTGAAGCGTATAACTAACTCAGCGATACCTATACAAAGGAACGTACCTACAAGTGTGGCAACAATAGTAATCAATGTTCTCATTCGCCAACCTGTCACAAGTAATAGGGTCAATGTCGTTGAAACAACCATTGCCATAACCATCAATGCAAATAAACTTGTATTTGTCATTTGATTATGAATATAAATAGCGCCTATAACTGCGATTGAATTCAAGACGAGTGAAAGTATAGATTGTAAGCCTACTTGTCTACCTACAATTAATATCGTGATGAAGAAAACGCCTGTAATAAGAACGACTAAACCATCGCGCTTTTTCTCAATGATATCGGCGTCGCTCGGCTTTTTAGAAATATGTAATAAAACTTTATCGTTTTTAGTAAAACGTTCTGAATCAGCTTGTGATTTAACAAACTCGTTCGTGATTGTTGTTGATTTACCTTCAAATTTACCGTTTAAAATCTTAACGGTAAGTCGGTCTTTATATTTGATATCCTTATTATGTTGATCGTCAGTCACATGTTGTGTGCTCAATCTTTGAACATCTGTTATTTTACCTATAGGCATTTGATAATATTTTTCATTAAAAAAAGTGAATATAAATAAACCTAAAAATATGACGATAAATACCATAATGATCCAATAAAATTTATTTTTGAAAAAAGTATTGAATTGCATTCAATAAACCTCAATTCTCTGTGAAATAATAGAATGATTATACGCTTAATTAATTTAGATTTCAAAAATAAACAGAAGTGGTCCTTTTGATTACCGTTATTCCAATCATTGACCTAATTGCTTACCACTGAATTTATATTTAATGGTACGTAGATGTTTTATTAAACAATACTTGAATTGTATGTAAAGCGACAGGTAAATCAGGTTTATGATTTCCCTTTTTAGAAATTACACAAATTGTACGTTTTATTTCAGTATGGCTAAGAGGTATTTTAATCCACTCATGTGAATGACTATCTAACGAAATATTTTGAGGTGTAATCAAGACACCTCTTTCCTTTTTTAAAAGATATTGAGCTAATTGTTTATCTGATATCGTACGTATGTCGGCAGGCAATTTTTCTTTAATTGAGTTTGGTAAAACCGTTAAACAAAAGACATTTTGCAAATGTAGTTGAGATAACTGGGGTTGCAGTGTTAAGGCGATAGGGTCTCTCTTGTTCGTATATAAATGATAATGTTCCTCGAATAAGGGTGTCATATTTAATTCAGAGTGTTGCTTAATTTCATCAGTTAGTTCAATGATACCTATATCTATTTCTCCTTTTAATACATCATCCAATATTTCATTGTCTTGACTCAAATTAGGAACAACTTGACTCTCTGACTGTTCTTCAAAGATTTGAATGAGACGGCCTAATTTATGAGAGGCTTCGTTATCACTATAGGATAAAAAGATATTCTGATTACTTAATGTCTGTTGATGTTGAAATAATTGTACCGTTTGCTCTAATTGATCCAATATTTTAGTGGCTTCAGTTAATAGTTGTTTGCCTTCAGATGTTAATAAGATATTTCGACCTTGTCTTTTAAACAAGGTCACATTTAATTCTTTTTCTAATTGAGTCATTTGACGACTTATGGCGGATTGGGCAATATTTAATTCTAATGCAGCTTCAGAAATATGCTCTCGTTTTGCTACTTCTACAAAATATTTAAGTTGTTTAATCTCCATCATTTCAATCCTCGCTTTTAGCTACTTCTATGTCCGTCAAGCATTACTTTTAACACTTATTATAACAGTTTAGTCATTAATTGTTCTAATTTTTAGATAAATATCATCTAATTTATATATTGAACAGATGAAACAATTACATTATATTAATGATTACTATATATTAATTGTCAGAAAATTCTAAAAGGGAGTGTGCCTCATGTACAATGAGATGCTAAAAAAGGGATTATACGATTATCGTGAGGAACATGATGCTTGTGGTATTGGTTTTTACGCTAATATGGATAACATTAGATCACACGACGTCATTGAAAAATCATTAGAAATGTTATGTAGATTAGATCATAGAGGTGGTATCGGTGCTGATGGAATGACTGGTGATGGTGCAGGTATCATGACTGAAATTCCCTTTAAATTCTTTGAACAGTTGCATGATTTACCACTACCTAATGAAGGTGAATATGCAGTAGGACTATTTTTCTCTAAAGCACGTGTGATTGGAAGTAAACATGAAGCGGTGTTGAATCAATATTTTGAAAGTGAAGGCCTTAGTGTCATAGGTTATCGAGATGTACCTGTCAATAAAGAGGCAGTAGCACAACATGTAGCTGATACTATGCCTTTTATTCAACAAGTGTTTATCGATATTCGTCAAGCTAAAGATATAAATAAACAACTTTATTTAGCTAGAAAACAAATAGAATATTACGCTGAACAAAAAGGGATGGAATTATATTTTACAAGCTTATCTCACAAGACCATTGTCTATAAAGGATGGCTACGTTCTGATCAAATTAAAGGGTTATATTTAGATTTAACACACGAAGCCTATCAATCAAAACTTGGTCTAGTACATTCAAGATTTAGTACTAATACATTTCCAAGTTGGAAACGTGCGCACCCTAATCGTCTACTTATGCATAATGGTGAGATTAATACAATTAAAGGTAATGTTAATTGGATGCGTGCACGTCAAAATAAATTAGTTCATACACTTTTTGGTGAAGATCAACATAAGATACATCGTATTGTCGATGAAGATGGTAGTGATTCATCTATCGTTGATAATGCATTAGAGTTTTTATCTTTGGCAATGGAACCGGAAAAAGCTGCAATGCTATTAATACCAGAGCCATGGCTTTATAACAAATCGAATAACAAAGATGTACGTTCGTTTTATGAATTCTATAGTTACTTAATGGAACCTTGGGATGGGCCTACAATGATTTCATTTTGTAATGGGGATAAGATTGGTGCATTAACAGACCGTAATGGTTTACGTCCAGGTAGATATACTATTACGAAAGATAATTTTATTGTCTTCTCTTCTGAAGTCGGCGTAATAGATGTTGATGAATCAGAGGTTGCGTTTAAAGGGCAACTAAATCCTGGAAAATTATTATTAGTCGATTTTAATAAGAATAAGGTCGTTGAAAATAATGAATTGAAATATGAAATTGCTAGTGAACATCCGTATGCAGAGTGGCTAAAAACAGAAAAATATGAAGCTAATATTGATAGTGTGACATACTGCCCAAATGAATATGATGCTAAGGCTCTATTTAAACTACAACGTCAATTTGCGTATACAAAAGAAGAAATGAATAAGTATATCGTTGATTTAGTTTTGCAGAAGAAAGATCCTATTGGTGCTATGGGATACGACGCGCCTATTGCAGTTTTAAATGAAAGACCTGAAAGCTTATTTAATTATTTTAAGCAGTTATTTGCACAAGTTACTAATCCACCTATTGATGCTTACAGAGAAAAAATTGTCACAAGTGAAATGTCTTATTTAGGTGGCGAAGGTAATCTTTTGAAACCTGATAAAACAGTACTGCATCGTGTTCAACTTAAAAGGCCTGTATTAACAGAAGCCCAATTAGAAGCTATTGATACAGAGATGTTTAAAACGACTTATGTTTCAACTATATATCATGATGATTTAGAAGCTAGCTTGAATCGTTTATCTGATAAAGTGATACAGCATGTCAAAAATGGTTCGGAAATTATTGTATTAGACGATAGTTTATTAGCGACTGAATCAGGATTCGCCATGCCAATACTATTAGCAATGAGTCATGTTCATCAATGTTTAATACGGGAAGGTTTGCGTATGGAAACAAGTTTAGTGGCAAAATCTGGCGAGACACGTGAAGTACATCATGTAGCATGTTTATTAGGTTATGGGGCAAATGCTATCGTTCCATATTTAGCTCAACGAACGGTTGAACAACTCACAAATGATGGCAAATTACATGGCACAGTAACATCTAATGTCGAAACGTATACAAATGTGTTATCAGAAGGTGTTATTAAAGTAATGGCTAAAATGGGAATTTCAACAGTTCAAAGTTATCAAGGCGCACAAATATTTGAAGCTGTTGGAATATCACAGACTGTTATTGATCAATATTTTACAGGAACACAATCTAAAATTTCTGGTATTAGCATTCAACAAATTGATGAAGAAAATAAAGCAAGACAAGAATCGCATTCAGATTATTTAGCGTCTGGTAGTACTTTCCAATGGAGACAACAAGGACAACATCACGCTTATAATCCTAAAACTATTTTCTTATTACAGCATGCTTGTCGCGACAATGACTATGATTTATTCAAACAATATTCCAATACGGTTAATCAACAGCGACAAGATTTTATTCGTCATTTATTAGAATTCAAGACTTGTAAACCTATTGATATATCAAAAGTTGAGCCTGCTTCTGAAATCGTTAAACGTTTTAACACAGGTGCAATGAGTTATGGATCTATATCAGCTGAAGCACATGAAACATTGGCGCAAGCAATGAACAGTCTAGGAGGTAAAAGTAATAGCGGTGAAGGAGGAGAAGATCCTTTGCGCTATCAACCTCAGAAAGACGGTAGTAATAAAATTAGTGCAATTAAACAAGTTGCCTCTGGAAGATTTGGTGTAACGAGTGACTATTTACAACATGCAAAGGAAATACAAATTAAAGTAGCACAAGGTGCTAAGCCTGGCGAGGGTGGTCAATTACCTGGTTCTAAAGTATATCCATGGATTGCCGAAACAAGAGGTTCTACGCCAGGTATTGGTCTCATTTCACCACCACCACATCATGATATATATTCTATTGAAGACTTAGCACAATTGATTCATGATTTGAAAAATGCGAATAAAGAAGCGGACATTGCTGTTAAATTAGTGTCAAAAACAGGTGTGGGAACCATTGCATCAGGGGTAGCAAAAGCGTTTGCAGATAAAATTGTCATTAGTGGCTATGACGGCGGAACAGGTGCTTCGCCTAAAACTAGTATTCAACATGCGGGTGTGCCTTGGGAAATAGGTTTGGCAGAAACGCATCAAACTTTGAAATTAAACGATTTACGAAGTCGAGTAAAGTTAGAAACAGATGGTAAATTGCTCACTGGTAAAGATGTAGCGTACGCATGTGCGCTTGGAGCGGAAGAATTTGGATTTGCAACAGCACCTTTAGTGGTGTTGGGATGTGTCATGATGCGAGTTTGTCATAATGATACATGTCCAGTAGGCGTTGCAACTCAAAACAAAGATTTACGTGCTTTATTTAAAGGAAAAGCACAACATGTTGTACATTTTATGTATTTTATTGCAGAAGAATTACGTGAAATACTTGCATCATTAGGATTGAGAACAGTTGAAGAATTAGTAGGACGAACAGACTTATTACAACGTTCCTCTCATATTAAGCCAGGAACAAAAGCAGCTTCTGTTGAAATCGAACGATTAATCAATAAAGCGGAGGGTGTTAATACTAAAGAAATAGCACAGAACCATCATTTAGATGAAGGATTTGATTTGAATTATCTATATCCAGATGCCAAACAAAGTATAGCGGCAGGTCATGCATTTTCGGGAAGTTATACCATTAAGAACGTTCAACGTGATGTTGGCGTGATTACTGGTAGTGCGATTGCTAAACAATATGGGGAAAAAGGATTGCCAGAAGATACTATTTATGTTCATACGGATGGACATGCTGGTCAAAGTTTGGCTGCTTTTGCGCCAAAAGGATTAACGATACATCATAATGGGGACGCCAATGACTATGTCGGTAAAGGTTTGTCAGGGGGCACAGTCATTGTACAGGCACCTAATACATTACGCGAAAATGAAATCATAGCAGGAAATGTATGCTTCTATGGTGCATCAAAAGGTAAAGCTTTTATTAATGGTAAAGCAGGAGAACGTTTCTGTATTAGAAATAGTGGTGCAGATGTTGTAGTTGAAGGTATTGGTGATCATGGACTTGAATATATGACAGGTGGTCATGTATTAATACTTGGCGATGTAGGAAAGAACTTCGGTCAAGGTATGAGTGGTGGCGTAAGTTATGTATTTCCAAGTGATATCAATCAATTTAAGACACAACATGCACTTAATACTTTGGAATTTAGTGAAGTTATGTATGACGAAGAAAAGCAATTTATTAAAAAGATGCTTGAAAGTCATGTGAAATATACACATAGCTCAAAAGCACAAGATATATTGCAACATTTCGATGAAATTGAAAATCTAGTTGTCAAAGTGATACCGAAAGATTATAAATTAATGATGCAAAAAATTGATATTCAATTACGTCAACACAATAAAAAAGACGATGCTATGTTAGCGGCATTTTATGATAACAGTTTAAGTGTTGACGAGACATTAAAACCAGCTGTGGTTTATTAAGAAAGAGGGATTATCATGGGCGAATTTAAAGGGTTTATGAAATATGAAAAGCAAGCATTATCGGAATTGTCTTTGATTGATCGTCTTTCAAATCATCACGCATTTCAACAACGCTTTACTAAGGAAGATGCATCTACTCAAGGGGCAAGATGTATGGACTGCGGCACACCTTTTTGTCAAAGTGGATTATCCTATGGTTTTGAAACGATAGGATGCCCCATAGGTAACTATATTCCAGAATGGAATGATTTAGTTTATCGAGGCGATTTTAAAGCAGCCTACGATAGACTGAGTGAAACAAACAACTTTCCAGAATTTACGGGACGTGTATGTCCAGCACCATGTGAACAATCATGTGTAATGAAAATTAATCGAAATTCTGTAGCGATTAAAGGTATTGAGCGTACGATTATTGATGAAGCATATGAAAATGGATGGGTTAAGCCAAAATATCCTGAAGCGGATAAAGGGAAAAGCGTTGCCATCGTAGGAAGTGGACCAGCTGGGTTGACAGCAGCTGATGAACTTAATCATAGAGGCTATAAAGTCACGGTATATGAACGAGCTAAAGAACCTGGTGGCTTATTGATGTATGGTATTCCTAACATGAAATTAGATAAAGATGTGGTAAGACGGCGTATTAAATTAATGAAGGAAGCGGGTGTTCAGTTTAAAACTGGCATTGAAATTGGCGTCGATATCAGTCGTGAAGACTTAGAAGCAGCCTATGATGCTATTATTTTATGCACCGGTTCACAAAATGCTAGAGACTTACCATTAGAAGGACGTATGGGTTATGGCATTCATTTTGCAATGGATTATTTAACAGAGCAAACACGGTTTCTAACTGGTGAAATTGATGAAGTAACGATTACAGCTAAAGATAAGAATGTCATTATCATTGGTGCAGGTGATACTGGTGCAGATTGTGTGGCAACAGCATTGCGTGAAAATTGTAAATCCATTGTACAGTTCAATAAGTTTACGAAACTTCCTGAAGAAATCACTTTTGAAACTAATACGTCATGGCCACTTGCCTTACCAGTATTCAAAATGGATTATGCACATAAAGAATGTGAAGTGAAATTTGGTAAAGAGCCACGCGCATACGGTGTTCAAACAATGAGGTATGATGTGGACGATTCTGGAAAAGTGAGGGGACTTTATACACAAATATTAAGAGAGACTGAAGACGGTACGGTGATGGAAGATGGACCAGAGCGATTTTGGCCAGCGGATTTAGTTATACTTTCCATTGGCTTTGTAGGAACGGAAATCACCATTCCACAATCATTTGGTATTAAAACGGAACGAAATAAAATTGTGGCAAATGACAAAGACTTTAGAACGAATCATTCGAAGATTTTTGCTGCTGGAGATGCACGCAGAGGACCTAGTCTTGTTGTATGGGCTATTAAAGAAGGAAGAGCCGTAGCTGACGCAGTTGAAACGTATTTAAACCAAGAAATTCTAGTGTAAAAAAAGAATTGACTTTTAATGAACACTATTATATGATTATTATTGTGTTCAATGGAGGAATACCCAAGTCCGGCTGAAGGGATCGGTCTTGAAAACCGACAGGGCCTTAACGGGCCGCGGGGGTTCGAATCCCTCTTCCTCCGCCATTAGAATTTTAAATCCAAGACTAATAGATATAAAAGGCAAGTATTCATTATATGATGAGTATTTGCCTTTTTTATTTGCCTTTTGAAAATGCCTCTCTTTATATTACTACGTTAAGACGGAGCTGAACACTGTCATATTGATAGTTCTATAAGCTTAATGAAGCAGTAGTCCCAAATTGAAAAGTGACTCATTTGTGTCTTTTAACTGAAATATTAAAGCAATTTACTTGAAAGCCTTTACATAACTTGTCTAGACAAGTTATACTCTGAGTAAGAAAACAAAGGAGTGAAGGCTATGGCTGTAAAAAAACAAGATGTAAAAGCCATTGTAGATGCAATTGGGGGAAAAGATAACCTTGATACGGCAACACACTGTGTAACAAGATTACGGTTAGTATTAAAAGATGATAATAAAGTAGACAAAGATGCGCTAAGCGATAATCCATTAGTAAAAGGACAATTTAAAGCAGATCATCAGTATCAAATTGTTATTGGTCCGGGAACGGTAGATGAAGTTTATAAACAATTTGTAACAGAGACAGGGACAGAAGAAGCTTCTAAAGACGACGCTAAACAAGCTGCAGCTAAAAAAGGGAATCCAATTCAAAGATTGATTAAATTATTGGGGGATATATTTATACCAATCTTACCAGCGATTGTAACAGCTGGGTTATTAATGGGGATTAATAACATTTTAACTATGGAAGGTCTATTTGGACCTAAAAAATTAATAGAAATGTACCCACAAATTGCGGATATTTCAAATATTATTAATGTCATCGCAAGTACTGCTTTCATTTTCTTACCTGCATTAATTGGTTGGAGTAGTATGCGTGTATTTGGAGGAAGTCCAATTTTAGGATTGGTATTAGGGCTTATCTTGATGCATCCACAACTTGTATCACAATATGATATAGGTAAAGGCCATATACCAACTTGGAATTTATTCGGCTTAGAAATTAAGCAACTTAATTATCAAGGACAAGTTTTACCAGTCCTATTAGCAACATATGTATTAGCTCAATTAGAGAAAGCACTAAACAAAGTGGTACATGATTCTATTAAGATGCTCGTCGTTGGTCCAGTAGCATTATTGATTACTGGTTTCCTAGCATTTATAGTTATAGGACCTATTGCTTTAATATTAGGTACAGGTATTACAAATGGTGTGACTTATGTATTTGAACATGCAGGCTGGTTAGGTGGCGCGTTATATGGTTTATTATATGCACCACTGGTAATTACAGGTTTACATCACATGTTCTTAGCTGTTGATTTCCAATTAATGGGTAGTAGTTTAGGCGGTACATATTTATGGCCAATTCTAGCGATTTCAAATATTTGTCAAGGTTCAGCGGCATTTGGTGCATGGATTGTCTATAAACGTAAGAAAATGGTTAAAGAAGAGGGCCTTGCATTTACTTCAGGCATTTCAGGTGTGTTAGGTGTAACTGAACCAGCTTTATTCGGTGTGAACTTGCCATTGAAATATCCATTTGTTGCAGCTATTCTGACTTCAAGTGTACTAGGTGCTTTCATCGGTGCTCACAAAGTATTAGGTAGTGTTGGTGTAGGTGGTTGGCCTGCATTTATCTCAATCAAAAGTGAATTTTGGTGGATTTATCTTCCAGCTACATTAATAGCGACAGTTGTCCCAGCTGTATTAACAATAGTATTTTCAAGATTTAGTAATCAAAAAGCTAAAAAGATGGTCGACACATCTAATTCATAAAAAAGTAAAGCGTTCAAGTTGATAAACCTCTGAGCGCTTTTTATTTTCATACAATACATAAAGGTGGTTTAACAATGAGTGAACAAGACTGGAGAAAATCAGTTGTTTATCAAATATATCCCAAATCATTTAATGATACGACGGGCAATGGTGAAGGTGATTTAAGAGGTATTATTGAGAAACTAGATTATTTGCAATTTTTAGGTGTAGATTATATATGGTTAACGCCTATTTATGAATCACCTATGAACGATAATGGTTATGACATTAGTGATTATCTAACTATTAATGAACGATTTGGTACTTTAGAAGATTTTAAAATTTTAGTGAAAGAAGCACATCAACGAGATATTAAAGTGATGATGGATATTGTGATTAACCATACATCAACAGAACATCAATGGTTTAAGGAAGCCATTCAATCAAAAGATAGTCCTTATCGAGATTATTATTTCTTTAGACATTCTGAAGATGGGCCACCCACAAATTGGGAATCCAAATTCGGAGGAAATGCATGGCAATATGATGAAAAGAGTGATGAATATTATTTGCACTTATTTGATGTTACTCAAGCAGATTTAAATTGGGATAATCCAGACGTTAGACAAGCCTTATATCAGATTGTCAATTATTGGATTGATTTCGGTGTGGACGGTTTCCGATTTGATGTAATTAATCTTATTTCCAAAGGTGAATTTAAAGACTCCGACAAAATCGGAAAAGAGTTTTATACGGATGGACCAAAAGTGCACGAGTATCTACATGAATTGAACCAACATACATTTGGTGATAAGCATATGATGACAGTCGGTGAAATGTCATCTACTACCATTGATCACTGTATTAAATATTCTAATCCAGAAAGAAAAGAATTGAGCAGTGTATTTAATTTCCATCACTTAAAGGTAGATTATCCTAACGGTGAAAAATGGGCTAAAGGTAGTATGGATTTCCAACAACTTAAAAAGATATTGATGGATTGGCAATTAGGCATATATGAAGGTGGTGGTTGGAATGCGATATTCTGGTGCAATCACGATCAACCACGTGTAGTTTCACGATTCGGGGATGATAATACGGAATCTTTACGTCAAGCAAGTGCTAAGACATTAGCCATTGCGCTACACATGTTACAAGGAACGCCATATATCTATCAAGGGGAAGAAATTGGTATGACTAACCCTCATTTCAATTCGATAGACGCATATAGAGATGTAGAATCATTAAATGCATATGATTATTTGAAAAATCAAGGATATAAAGAGCAAGAAATTCTAGAAATATTAGATCAAAAATCACGTGATAATTCCCGTACACCAATGCAATGGAATGCATCGAATCATGCAGGTTTTACAACTGGTGAACCTTGGATCGATATTCCTCAGAACTATCAATATATTAATGTGGAACAAGCAATGAAAGATTCTGAGTCTATTTTACACACATATAAAACATTGATTTCGTTAAGACATCATCACGATATAATAACTTATGGTAATATTGAACCAATGTATATGGAACACGAACAATTATTTGTATATCGTCGTCATTATCACAACCAAATTTGGCTGATTATAGCTAATTTTTCTAAAGAAACTGTAACGCTACCTGAAGATTTAAATGTCTCAGGTAATGTGATTATTCAAAATGGTACATTAGAACAACGTCAAATGTCAGGATTTGGTGCAATTGTAGTTGAAACTGCGAAGTAATTTTATGTAAAAAGAGGATCTCAACATGGCTCAAAAGAAATTCATTTCCATTTATGAACAGTTAAAAAATCAAATTTTATCAGAACAATACCAATATGGTGATCAAATACCGTCAGAGAATGAATTGGTAACTACTTATGGAACATCTAGAGAAACGGTTCGTAAGGCACTTGAGTTGTTAGCGAATGATGGCATGATTCAAAAGATTAGAGGAAAAGGGTCTGTTGTTATATACCAAGGTATCACTGAATTTCCGTTTTCAGAGTTGATTAGTTTCAAAGAGGTACAAAATCAATTAGGTTTGAAACACCAAACCGAACTTATTGTTAATGAAGAAGTTAGAGCGGGCGATTATGAAAGAGTGAGGTTAGCATTAGGATTAAAAGCTGATGAAAGATTGATTCATGTTATTCGTACGCGTTCTATTCAAGGCAAGGTGAAAATATTAGATGAAGATTTTTTCTTGAAATCTGTAGTTAAATCTATTACTGCTAGCGTTGCCAAGCAATCTATATATGACTACTTAGAAAATGATTTAGCGTTAGATATTAGTTATTCAAGTAAATCTATTACCTTTGAACCATTTTCAAAATTAGACTATGAGATGTTTGGTGATATAAAACCTCCTTATACGGCGACAGTGCGAAGTACAGTATATTTAAAGGATACGACGCAGTTTCAGTATAATATATCTAAACATCTTGCGACTGAATTTAAATTTAAGGAGTTTTCAAGACGCCGAGAGAATTTATTACAATAGAGGCGAAGCGGAACGAATTTAGGATAGATATTCATAGTTGTAAGATTTTAAGCTTGCAAACATAATAGGAATTATAGTATTATAAATCTTACCGTGCTAGGTGGGGAGGTAGCGGTTCCCTGTACTCGAAATCCGCTTTATGCGAGACTTAATTCCTTTGTTGAGGGCGTATTTTTGTGAAGTCTGCCCGAAGCACGTAGTGTTTGAAGATTTCGGTCCTATGCAATATGAACCCATGAATCATGTCAGGTCCTGACGGAAGCAGCATTAAGTGGACTCTCATATGTGCCGTAGGGTAGCCGAGATTTAGCTAACGACTTCGGTAACGTTTGTGATATACGTTCGATACAAAGGTGCACGGTTTTTAAATTGATAAATAATAATATCGAATATAGATTTGAGCGACTTATGTGATGAGTCGCTCTCTTTTTTTATAAATAGATAAATGTGACATAATTTGATAAAGTTATAACGATAAAACAAACGAAATAGTTAATGACATATATGGTGGTGTAAAGATGCAAATCTATTTGAGTACCTTAACAGAAGTGGACTATGAAGAATCGTTAAATAGTATTGAAGCAAATTACGATGAACAGCCGGAAGCAAGTTGGCAGGAAAAAGCGCTTGTTAAAACATTAAGAAAGTCAGATGACTATAATTATGAGCTAGAGGTTATAGCGAAGAACGAGCAAAATGAAGTGATTGGACATATCATGCTTGTCGAAGTCAGTGTGATTTCAGAAGAGAAAACATATACCGCTTTGACAGTTGCTTCATTATCAGTAAAAAAGGAATTAAGAAATCAAGGGTTAGGTAAAGCACTAGTCCAAGCTGTTGAAGAACGTGCGAAGTCAGAAGGGTATACTACAATTATAGTTGATCGAGAAACATCGTACTTTACTCAATTAGGATATCAAGTAGCAAATGAATATGATTTATATTCTAAGGATGAAGATGTCACACAGCCTTTATTAGTGAAGTTTCTATGGGATAATTTAACAGATCAACCAAGTGGACAAGTAAAATATCCAAGTATTATGCGTTAAAGAATTTTTATTGATGAACAGGCTAGCACAAATGATATAATAGAGAGTAATTGCAAACGGAGGTGCTAAGGTGAATTATCAAGCGTTATATCGTATGTATCGTCCTCAAAGTTTTGATGATGTCGTTGGACAAGAACATGTAACTAAAACTTTGCGAAATGCGATATCTAAAGGGAAACAATCCCATGCCTATATATTTAGTGGCCCTAGAGGAACAGGAAAAACAAGTATTGCTAAGGTGTTTGCTAAAGCTATTAATTGTACAAATAGTACAGATGGAGAACCATGTAACGAGTGTGCGATTTGTAAAGGTATCACTCAAGGAACTAATTCTGATGTGATTGAAATAGATGCTGCGAGTAACAACGGTGTTGACGAGATCAGAAATATTAGAGATAAAGTTAAATACGCACCAAGTGAATCTGAATATAAGGTTTATATTATTGATGAAGTTCATATGTTAACGACAGGTGCTTTTAACGCGTTATTAAAAACATTAGAAGAACCACCAGCACACGCAATTTTCATATTAGCTACGACTGAACCGCATAAAATTCCACCAACTATTATTTCAAGAACGCAAAGATTTGATTTTAAAGCTATCAGTTTAGAACAAATTGTCGAACGTTTGAAATACGTAGCTGATTCACAGTCATTACCTTACGATGATGAGGCGCTAGAATTTATTGCTAAGGCCTCTGAAGGTGGTATGCGAGATGCGCTGAGTATTATGGACCAAGCTATTGCTTTTGGAGATGAACATTTAACATTGCAAGATGCGTTAAATGTTACGGGTAGCGTGGATGAAGCGTCTTTAAATGAATTGTTTAAAGATGTAGTTAAAGGAGATGTCAAGGCATCATTTACGAGATATCATCAGTTTGTTACTGAAGGAAAAGAAGTCAATCGTTTAATAAATGATATGATTTATTTCGTCAGAGATACAATTATGAATAAAACATCTAATCAAGACGTTGAATATGACGCACTTCTTCATTTTGACTTGGACACCCTATATCGCATGATCGATATTATCAATGACACATTAGTATCTATA
This sequence comes from Staphylococcus sp. HL28, assembly GCF_021117155.1. Lineage (NCBI taxonomy): Bacteria > Bacillati > Bacillota > Bacilli > Caryophanales > Staphylococcaceae > Staphylococcus > Staphylococcus sp. HL28. The sequence goes on along the minus strand of NZ_CP088218.1, from coordinate 2,354,685 downwards.
CGCTTTAGTGTGAATCAAAGCGTTCATTTCGAAGTGTTGTTGGTAAAATTAGCTGAAATGATTAAAGCTAAACCAGAAACAGTGCAAAATGTTGCTACGACGCAAGTTGCTACAGAACCTAACAATGATGTTTTATTACAACGTATGGAACAATTAGAGCAGGAATTGAAAGTACTAAAATCTCAAGGTATAGCTACGTCAGGACAAACACAATCACCGAAAAAACCAGTCAGAAGTCAGCAACGCTCAAAAAATGCATTTTCTATGCAACAAATTGCTAAAGTTCTAGATAAAGCTAATAAAGATGATATCAAACTACTCAAAGATCATTGGCAAGAAGTCATTGATCATGCTAAAAACAATGATAAAAAGTCTTTAGTAAGCTTACTTCAAAATTCAGAACCAGTAGCGGCAAGCGAAGACCATGTGTTAGTGAAATTTGAAGAAGAGATACACTGTGAAATCGTTAATAAAGACGATGAAAAACGTAATAATATAGAAAGTGTAGTTTGCAATATCGTTAATAAAACAGTCAAAGTAGTAGGTGTTCCTTCAGATCAATGGTTACGTGTAAGAGCAGAATATCTTCAAAACAGAAAACATGATCAACATAATGAAGCGGAAAAAATAGAAACTGAGCCAGAACAAGAAGATGTGGCACAAAAGGCAAAAGATTTATTCGGAGAAGAAACAGTACATATGATAGATGATTAGCTACACATGACAAGGCTAATATTCGTATGTATAATATAAACAAAGTTATTATTTAAAGAATTAAAGGAATTACAAGGAGGAAATAGATTATGCGCGGTGGCGGAAATATGCAACAAATGATGAAACAAATGCAAAAAATGCAAAAGAAAATGGAACAAGAACAGGAAAAATTAAAAGAAGAACGTGTAGAAGGTACAGCTGGTGGCGGTATGGTTACTGTAACTGTTACTGGACATAAAGAAGTAGTAGATGTACAAATCAAAGAAGATGCAGTAGATCCAGATGACGTTGAAATGTTACAAGATTTAGTATTAGCAGCTACTAATGAAGCGATGAACAAAGCTGACAAGTTAACACAAGAACGTTTAGGTAAACATACTCAAGGCTTAAATATCCCTGGAATGTGATAACATGCATTATCCAGAACCTATATCCAAACTTATAGATAGTTTTATGAAATTGCCAGGCATTGGTCCTAAGACCGCTCAACGTCTGGCATTTCACACATTAGATATGAAAGAAGATGACGTAGTTCAATTTGCGAAAGCACTCGTAGATGTAAAGCGTGAACTTACCTATTGTAGTGTGTGCGGACATATAACTGAAAAAGATCCTTGTTATATTTGCGAAGATAAACAAAGAGATCGCTCGGTGATTTGCGTCGTTGAAGATGATAAAGATGTTATTGCAATGGAAAAAATGAGAGAGTTTAAAGGTTTATACCATGTTCTACATGGCTCGATATCACCTATGGATGGTATAGGCCCTGAGGACATTAATATACCAGCATTGGTTGAACGCTTGAAAAATGATGAAGTTAAAGAGTTAATACTCGCTATGAACCCAAATCTTGAAGGTGAATCAACAGCAATGTATATTTCTCGTCTCGTCAAACCAATAGGCATTAAAGTAACTCGTTTAGCACAAGGATTATCTGTTGGTGGAGATTTAGAATATGCAGATGAAGTAACGTTATCTAAAGCGATAGCAGGTAGAACCGAAATGTAGCAATGAGCACTGATACATAATGTGTCAGTGCTTTTTATTTTCTTTAATAAAATGTCAAAAAGTTAAAGTTTGGTTATAGGTGAGAAGAAGAAGTATATTACGATGAAAATCAAAGGGTTGTTATTTCAAAACCGAACTTTTATAATAGACATCATTATATTATACGAAATTAGTGATGCCAAGAGATTTAGACGGTTAAGAAAGTGTAAATTTTACTGTTGTTAAAAGTTTTGAATGTCTGTATAGTATATATTTGTTGAGCGAAACAAAACGCAAACAACACAAATCACTTCAAAAATTATTTATAAAAAGTTATTGACTTTCGAGTTTATAAGGCGTATAATTAATTCTTGTCGGTAAAAGAAATGAACATTGAAAACTGAATGACAATATGTCAACGTTAATTCCAATAATGTAACGAAAGTTACAACAATTAATTTAGTTTTATGAGCTAATCAAACATCATAATTTTTTATGGAGAGTTTGATCCTGGCTCAGGATGAACGCTGGCGGCGTGCCTAATACATGCAAGTCGAGCGAACAGATAAGGAGCTTGCTCCTTTGACGTTAGCGGCGGACGGGTGAGTAACACGTGGATAACCTACCTATAAGACTGGGATAACTTCGGGAAACCGGAGCTAATACCGGATAACATATTGAACCGCATGGTTCAATAGTGAAAGGCGGCTTTGCTGTCACTTATAGATGGATCCGCGCCGTATTAGCTAGTTGGTAAGGTAACGGCTTACCAAGGCAACGATACGTAGCCGACCTGAGAGGGTGATCGGCCACACTGGAACTGAGACACGGTCCAGACTCCTACGGGAGGCAGCAGTAGGGAATCTTCCGCAATGGGCGAAAGCCTGACGGAGCAACGCCGCGTGAGTGATGAAGGTCTTCGGATCGTAAAACTCTGTTATCAGGGAAGAACAAATGTGTAAGTAACTGTGCACATCTTGACGGTACCTGATCAGAAAGCCACGGCTAACTACGTGCCAGCAGCCGCGGTAATACGTAGGTGGCAAGCGTTATCCGGAATTATTGGGCGTAAAGCGCGCGTAGGCGGTTTTTTAAGTCTGATGTGAAAGCCCACGGCTCAACCGTGGAGGGTCATTGGAAACTGGAAAACTTGAGTGCAGAAGAGGAAAGTGGAATTCCATGTGTAGCGGTGAAATGCGCAGAGATATGGAGGAACACCAGTGGCGAAGGCGACTTTCTGGTCTGTAACTGACGCTGATGTGCGAAAGCGTGGGGATCAAACAGGATTAGATACCCTGGTAGTCCACGCCGTAAACGATGAGTGCTAAGTGTTAGGGGGTTTCCGCCCCTTAGTGCTGCAGCTAACGCATTAAGCACTCCGCCTGGGGAGTACGACCGCAAGGTTGAAACTCAAAGGAATTGACGGGGACCCGCACAAGCGGTGGAGCATGTGGTTTAATTCGAAGCAACGCGAAGAACCTTACCAAATCTTGACATCCTTTGACCGCTCTAGAGATAGAGTCTTCCCCTTCGGGGGACAAAGTGACAGGTGGTGCATGGTTGTCGTCAGCTCGTGTCGTGAGATGTTGGGTTAAGTCCCGCAACGAGCGCAACCCTTAAGCTTAGTTGCCATCATTAAGTTGGGCACTCTAAGTTGACTGCCGGTGACAAACCGGAGGAAGGTGGGGATGACGTCAAATCATCATGCCCCTTATGATTTGGGCTACACACGTGCTACAATGGACAATACAAAGGGCAGCTAAACCGCGAGGTCAAGCAAATCCCATAAAGTTGTTCTCAGTTCGGATTGTAGTCTGCAACTCGACTACATGAAGCTGGAATCGCTAGTAATCGTAGATCAGCATGCTACGGTGAATACGTTCCCGGGTCTTGTACACACCGCCCGTCACACCACGAGAGTTTGTAACACCCGAAGCCGGTGGAGTAACCATTTATGGAGCTAGCCGTCGAAGGTGGGACAAATGATTGGGGTGAAGTCGTAACAAGGTAGCCGTATCGGAAGGTGCGGCTGGATCACCTCCTTTCTAAGGATATATTCGGAACATCTTCGTAGAAGATGAAGGAATAACATTGACATATTGTATTCAGTTTTGAATGTTTATATAACATTCAACATATCTTCTTTTTCAAAGAAAGCGATTCGCAGACAATGCGTTGAGTTACTTTAAAGCGGAGTTTACTAGAGTAAATGAGTATTTAAAGTAATGATAACAAAGCAGTATGCAAACGCTTGACTGGAAATAGAACTTGTACATTGAAAACTAGATAAGTAAGTAAAATAGATTTTACCAAGCAAAACCGAGTGAATTAGAGTTTTAAAGCTTGAATTCATAAGAAATAATCGCTAGTGTTCGAAAGAACACTCACAAGATTAATAACGCGTTTCCTGTAGGATGGAAACATAGATTAAGTTATTAAGGGCGCACGGTGGATGCCTTGGCACTAGAAGCCGATGAAGGACGTTACTAACGACGATATGCTTTGGGGAGCTGTAAGTAAGCGTTGATCCAGAGATTTCCGAATGGGGAAACCCAGCATGAGTTATGTCATGTTATCGATATGTGAATACATAGCATATCAGAAGGCAGACCCGGAGAACTGAAACATCTTAGTACCCGGAGGAAGAGAAAGAAAAATCGATTCCCTGAGTAGCGGCGAGCGAAACGGGAAGAGCCCAAACCAACAAGCTTGCTTGTTGGGGTTGTAGGACACTCTATACGGAGTTACAAAAGTATATATTAGACGAATCATCTGGAAAGTTGAATCAAAGAAGGTAATAATCCTGTAGTCGAAAATATATACTCTCTTGAGTGGATCCTGAGTACGACGGAGCACGTGAAATTCCGTCGGAATCTGGGAGGACCATCTCCTAAGGCTAAATACTCTCTAGTGACCGATAGTGAACCAGTACCGTGAGGGAAAGGTGAAAAGTACCCCGGAAGGGGAGTGAAAGAGAACTTGAAACCGTGTGCTTACAAGTAGTCAGAGCCCGTTAATGGGTGATGGCGTGCCTTTTGTAGAATGAACCGGCGAGTTACGATTTGATGCAAGGTTAAGCAGCTAATGTGGAGCCGTAGCGAAAGCGAGTCTGAATAGGGCGTTTAGTATTTGGTCGTAGACCCGAAACCAGGTGATCTACCCTTGGTCAGGTTGAAGTTCAGGTAACACTGAATGGAGGACCGAACCGACTTACGTTGAAAAGTGAGCGGATGAACTGAGGGTAGCGGAGAAATTCCAATCGAACTTGGAGATAGCTGGTTCTCTCCGAAATAGCTTTAGGGCTAGCCTCAAGTGATGATTATTGGAGGTAGAGCACTGTTTGGACGAGGGGCCCTTCTCGGGTTACCGAATTCAGACAAACTCCGAATGCCAATCAATTTAACTTGGGAGTCAGAACATGGGTGATAAGGTCCGTGTTCGAAAGGGAAACAGCCCAGACCACCAGCTAAGGTCCCAAAATATATGTTAAGTGGAAAAGGATGTGGCGTTGCCCAGACAACTAGGATGTTGGCTTAGAAGCAGCCATCATTTAAAGAGTGCGTAATAGCTCACTAGTCGAGTGACACTGCGCCGAAAATGTACCGGGGCTAAACATATTACCGAAGCTGTGGATTGTCCGTAGGACAATGGTAGGAGAGCGTTCTAAGGGCGTCGAAGCATGATCGCAAGGACATGTGGAGCGCTTAGAAGTGAGAATGCCGGTGTGAGTAGCGAAAGACGGGTGAGAATCCCGTCCACCGATTGACTAAGGTTTCCAGAGGAAGGCTCGTCCGCTCTGGGTTAGTCGGGTCCTAAGCTGAGGCCGACAGGCGTAGGCGATGGATAACAGGTTGATATTCCTGTACCACCTAGTATCGTTTTAATCGATGGGGGGACGCAGTAGGATAGGCGAAGCGTGCTATTGGATTGCACGTCCAAGCAGTAAGACTGAGTGTTAGGCAAATCCGGCACTCATAAGGTCAAGCTGTGATGGGGAGAGGAAATTGTTTCCTCGAGTCGTTGATTTCACACTGCCAAGAAAAGCCTCTAGATAGATAACAGGTGCCCGTACCGCAAACCGACACAGGTAGTCAAGATGAGAATTCTAAGGTGAGCGAGCGAACTCTCGTTAAGGAACTCGGCAAAATGACCCCGTAACTTCGGGAGAAGGGGTGCTCTTTAGGGTTAACGCCCAGAAGAGCCGCAGTGAATAGGCCCAAGCGACTGTTTATCAAAAACACAGGTCTCTGCTAAACCGTAAGGTGATGTATAGGGGCTGACGCCTGCCCGGTGCTGGAAGGTTAAGAGGAGTAGTTAGCTTCTGCGAAGCTACGAATCGAAGCCCCAGTAAACGGCGGCCGTAACTATAACGGTCCTAAGGTAGCGAAATTCCTTGTCGGGTAAGTTCCGACCCGCACGAAAGGCGTAACGATTTGGGCACTGTCTCAACGAGAGACTCGGTGAAATCATAGTACCTGTGAAGATGCAGGTTACCCGCGACAGGACGGAAAGACCCCGTGGAGCTTTACTGTAGCCTGATATTGAAATTCGGCACAGCTTGTACAGGATAGGTAGGAGCCTTTGAAACGTGAGCGCTAGCTTACGTGGAGGCATTGGTGGGATACTACCCTAGCTGTGTTGGCTTTCTAACCCGCACCACTTATCGTGGTGGGAGACAGTGTCAGGTGGGCAGTTTGACTGGGGCGGTCGCCTCCTAAAAGGTAACGGAGGCGCTCAAAGGTTCCCTCAGAATGGTTGGAAATCATTCATAGAGTGTAAAGGCATAAGGGAGCTTGACTGCGAGACTTACAAGTCGAGCAGGGTCGAAAGACGGACTTAGTGATCCGGTGGTTCCGCATGGAAGGGCCATCGCTCAACGGATAAAAGCTACCCCGGGGATAACAGGCTTATCTCCCCCAAGAGTTCACATCGACGGGGAGGTTTGGCACCTCGATGTCGGCTCATCGCATCCTGGGGCTGTAGTCGGTCCCAAGGGTTGGGCTGTTCGCCCATTAAAGCGGTACGCGAGCTGGGTTCAGAACGTCGTGAGACAGTTCGGTCCCTATCCGTCGTGGGCGTAGGAAATTTGAGAGGAGCTGTCCTTAGTACGAGAGGACCGGGATGGACATACCTCTGGTGTACCAGTTGTCGTGCCAACGGCATAGCTGGGTAGCTATGTATGGACGGGATAAGTGCTGAAAGCATCTAAGCATGAAGCCCCCCTCAAGATGAGATTTCCCAACTTCGGTTATAAGATCCCTCAAAGATGATGAGGTTAATAGGTTCGAGGTGGAAGCGTGGTGACACGTGGAGCTGACGAATACTAATCGATCGAAGACTTAATCAAAATTTATGTTTTGCGACGCAAAATCATTTTACTTACTATCTAGTTTTGAATGTATAATACATTCCATTTGTCTGGTGACAATGGCAAGGAGGTCACACCTGTTCCCATGCCGAACACAGAAGTTAAGCTCCTTAGCGCCGATGGTAGTCGGACTAACGTTCCGCTAGAGTAGGACGTTGCCAGGCAAATAAAAGGATGCGATGAGCCGCATTGAGACCGCAAGGTCTCTTTTTTTATGCCTAAAAATAAGAAAGTCAACGCAGAGCAAATGCGTTTAGACGATGAATTGAAGAATGAGCGCAGCGAGCTTAGTCGAGCTAAGTGAGTACGTGAGAGATGAAAATGAAGAAGTATAAGCGTATTTCTCTCAAGTTGAAAAAGGTCCTTAGCGCCGAAGGTAGCAGACTAACGTTCTAAAGCAAAACAGTGAGGGATTTTTAAATTTTTGAATATTGACAAATACCCAAAGGCCTTAATGGCCTCTTTTTTATGTTCTAACACTTAACTTATCGATTAAATTTAATGGAAAAACCTTGAAATGATTTACATTTAAAACAAAATTCAATACTATCGTATTTAAAGGAGTGCTTTAAAATGATCATTAGAGCTTTAGAAAAAACAGATTTACAGTATTTGCATAATTTGAATAATGAATATTCAATTATGTCTTATTGGTTTGAAGAGCCTTATCAATCATTGAGTGAATTAGAATCGCTATACCAAAAGCATATTTTAGATGAATCGGAAAGACGATTTGTTATTGAAGAGGATCAACAATCCATTGGTGTTGTTGAGTTATTAGAAATTAATTTTATACATAGAACTTGTGAAGTATTGATAATAGTTGACCCACAATTTGCGAATAGGGGTTATGCGAAAAAAGCGTTCAAGATGGCAGTAGATTATGCGTTTTTAGTGCTTAACATGCATAAAGTATATTTATATGTAGATGTAAATAATGAGAAGGCAGTACATATTTATAAAAGTAATAACTTTGAAATTGAAGGAAAATTAAAAGAACATTTCTATACAAGAGGAGAATACAGAGATTGCTATGTCATGGGGCTATTAAAACGAAATTGGGTTAATCAACAAGATGATGATTTATCTCACATAAGATAGTCTGGATTAGTAAATATGTACATTTAAGTGAAAAGAGTGATGATTTGACTTTACCAATACAAAAAAAATTACATGAATTAATATCACAACAAAGTATTTCCATGCATGTGCCTGGTCACAAAAATATGACTATAGGTCAGCTGGAATCATTGGATTTGAAAATGGATATGACTGAAATTACTGGATTGGACGATTTACATCATCCAGAAGATATTATTTTAGAAAGCATGACAAAGTTTAATAAACATCGAGATTACGATGCTTATCTATTAGTCAATGGTACTACTTCTGGGATTTTATCTGTAATTCAAGCTTTGGCTTATGAGTCAGGAAACTATTTGATACCTAGAAATGTACATAAATCAGTTTTTCATGGATTGGAATTAGCGAATCAAAAAGCGACTTTAACAAACATGAAGGTAAGTTCAACATCCTATCACTATATAGCACCTAACTTGAAAGGTTTAGATTTGAGTCAACATAAATTAGCGATTATGACTTATCCCAATTATTATGGAGAAACTTACTCAATTCAAACTGATATAGACTTATTGCATTCTAATAATGTTCCAGTACTCGTTGATGAGGCACACGGTGCACATTTCGGTTTAGATGGATTTCCTAATTCTACATTAAATTATGGTGCTGATTATGTAGTTCAGTCTTATCATAAAACATTACCTGCACTTACAATGGGATCGGTGTTATTTATACATAAAGATGCCCCTTATAAAGAAAGCATCAAACAATATTTATCTTATTTTCAAACGTCTAGCCCATCATACTTAGTCATGGCAAGTTTGGAGTTAGCACAAACATTTTATCAAAATTATAATAGTGACTTATTTTTTGAAAAAAGACATACCCTTTCTAATGTTTTAAATAGTAAAGGATTTATTGTTAAAGAGGTTGATGACCCATTAAAAATGTTGATTTCTTACCCAGGTTATTCTGGATATGAAATTCAAAAATGGTTTGAGAAGGAACATATATTTGTAGAGTTAGCAGACGAATATCAAATCTTATTTGTATTACCGCTATGGCATAAAGATGATAAATATCCTTTTGAGATATTAAGAGACAAAATTAAAAGTATGGTCTTACCGAAAGTAAAGAAAGATGTGTTGATATACCCACAGCTTATGACAGAAAGTGGTACATTTGCACCTATGGTATATAACAAAGTTAAATGGATTGATATTAGTCATTCAGAAGGTAAATTGTTAGCCCAACACGTAGTACCTTATCCACCTGGTGTACCTATTCTCTTTAAAGGAGAAAAAATCACCTCAAATATGATAAAATTAATAAATCAATATCAACATTCAAATATGAAAGTTGAAGGAGTAAAAGATAATCAAATATTAATTAAGGATGAATAAAAATGTCAGCATTTATAACATTTGAAGGGCCAGAAGGTTCAGGGAAAACAACCGTTTTAAAAGCTGTAGCTGAAAAGTTAGCTCAGCACTATGATGTTATATCGACCCGTGAACCTGGCGGTGTTCCAACAGGCGAAGAGATCAGAAAAGTCGTACTAGAAGGCAATCAAATGGATATTAGAACTGAAGCAATGCTTTTTGCGGCATCGAGACGAGAACATTTAGTAGAAAAAGTGATACCTGCTTTGAAAAACAATCAAATTGTTCTTTGTGATAGATATATTGATAGTTCATTAGCATATCAAGGGTACGCGAGAGGCATCGGAATTGAAGAAGTGAAAGCTTTAAACGAATTTGCAATTGATGGACTATATCCAGATTTAACGATTTATTTAGATGTATCTGCTGAGATAGGACGTGAGAGAATCCTCAGTAATCAAAGAAATCAGAATCGATTAGATCAAGAAGATATTGATTTTCATGAAAAAGTCATTGAGGGATATCATCAAGTGATACATAATGAACCAGAACGTTTTGTTCAGATAGATGCAGATCAATCAATTGAAGAAGTTGTATTAGCTACATATCAATCTATCATCAAATATTTAAAATAAATGTGATATAATAGATGAAAGAGGTGTTATAGAAATGAAGATGATTATAGCAATCGTCCAAGACCAAGACAGCCAAGAACTTTCAGACCAACTTGTCAAAAATGATTTTAGAGCAACAAAATTAGCAACAACAGGTGGTTTCTTAAAAGCTGGTAACACAACGTTCTTATGTGGTGTTAATGATGACCGTGTAGACGATTTATTATCAGTCATAAACAATACTTGTGGTAATAGAGAACAACTTGTGTCTCCTATTACACCAATGGGTGGTAGTGCAGATTCTTACATACCATATCCAGTAGAAGTAGAAGTTGGCGGCGCAACGGTATTCGTAATGCCTATTGAAGCCTTCCATCAATTTTAAATATAACTAATGTTTTTTGCACGAGACATTCGTTTATTGATGAATTGTAATATACAGTATTTAACAATTTGAGACTGCTCTTTTAGCAGTCTTTTTATATAAGTAGATATAGGAGAGATATCCAGATGGATGAACAACAACAATTAGCTAATGCTTATGCGTCAAATAAATTGTCACATGCTTATCTTTTTGAGGGCGACGATGCACAGTCAATGCGAAAGGTCGCTATTAATTTTGCTAAACTCATCTTATGTAACAATGATGAACAATGTGAAGTTAAAGTAAGTACGTTGAATCATCCTGATTTTATGTATGTCTCTAGTGAAGAAAGTACGATAAAAAAAGAAAAGATTGAACAACTCGTTCATCATATGAATCAACTACCGATAGAAGGTAATTATAAGGTTTATATTGTAGAAGATTTTGAAAAATTAACTGTTCAAGGTGAAAATAGTATATTAAAATTCTTAGAGGAACCACCTCAAAATACGATAGCAATTTTATTATCAACTAAACCAGAACAGATTTTAGACACCATACATTCAAGATGTCAACATGTCTATTTTAAACCTATAGATAAAGGTCAGTTCATCAATCATTTAGTTGATGAGTCATTGACACGTCCTGTGGCTGAGATGTTAAGTACATATACAACGCAAGCAGAGACTGCATTATCATTAAATGAAGAATATGATCTTACTAGTTTGAGAAAGACAATTATAAGATGGTGTGAGTTGTTATTAACGAATCGTTCGATGGCATTAATTGGGATTATCGATTTGTTAAAACAGGCGAAAAATCGTAAATTACAGTTGTTAACATTATCGGCCGTGAATGGATTTTTTGAGGATATCATGCACGCAAAAGTAGAAGCAAATAGTGAATATATATATAGTGATTTGAGTGTTGAGATAGAAAAGTATGCAAAGCATTTAACATATAACCAACTTATATTGATGTACGATCAATTGACAGAGGCACATAAAAAGTTAAATCAAAATGTAAACCCAACACTTGTATTCGAACAAATAGTGATTAAAGGTGTGAGATAGATGCCAGATGTAATAGGTGTCCAGTTTCAAAAAGCTGGAAAGTTAGAATATTATGCACCTAAAGATTTACAAATTGAAATGGACGATTGGGTAGTAGTGGAATCTAAGCGAGGCATAGAAATAGGGTTAGTAAAAATGCCTATGAGAGCTGTAGATGATGGGGATGTTTCCCTTCCATTAAAAGAAGTAATGAGAAAAGCGACACAACAAGATATTGATACCTACAATAATAATGCAATGGATGCTGAGATGGCACTTGCACTATGTAAAGAGGTTGTAGCACAACAGGAATTGGATATGAGATTAGTTAATTGTGAATATACATTAGACAAATCAAAAGTCATTTTCAATTTTACTGCTGACGATCGTATTGATTTTAGAAAGTTAGTAAAAGTATTAGCACAAAACTTGAAAACGAGAATAGAATTAAGACAGATTGGTGTGCGAGATGAAGCTAAATTATTAGGTGGTATAGGACCATGTGGACGCTCTTTATGCTGTTCAACTTTTTTAGGCGATTTCGAACCGGTGTCTATTAAAATGGCTAAAGACCAAAATTTGTCACTCAACCCTGCTAAAATTTCAGGCGCATGTGGACGCTTGATGTGTTGCTTAAAATATGAAAACGATTATTATGAAGAAGCACGTGCTCAATTACCAGACGTAGGTGACTCAATTGAAACGCCTGATGGTAATGGCCAAGTAGTCGGATTAAATATCTTAGATATATCTATGCAAGTTAAAATAGATGGTATGGAACAACCATTAGAATATAAAATGGAAGAAATTGAAGCATTTAATTAAGGAGGTTTAACCACCTTTGAATCGTAATGAATTATTTGAAAAATTAATGCGCTTAGAAACAAACATGAACCAGCTTAATCAAGATATGTTAGATTTAAAAGATTTAGCTGTAGCATTGGTTGAAGAAAATGTAGCGCTTCAAGTAGAAAATGATAATTTAAAACAATTAATGGATAAGAGCGAAAGTTCAAATTCTGAAACTGTAAACCCACACCATATGAAACATGTGAAGAAGCCACTGCCTAGTAAAGATAACTTAGCAATGTTATATAAAGAAGGATTTCATATTTGCAAAGGTGAGTTATTTGGCAAACATAGACAAGGTGAAGATTGTTTACTTTGTTTAAATGTATTAAGTGATTGAACTATGTTGATATAAGAAAGAAGATAGGGATGTGTTATGAGTAGACGATGATAGAGACTACGTTATAACAGCGTCCCTTTTTTAGGAGAAAGATAAATGTTAAAGGATAATGAGAGGTTAGACTTACTAATCAAAGAAGATTTGAAAATTATTCAAAATGATGATGTATTTTCATTTTCAACTGACGCTTTGTTGTTAGGGAATTTTACCGAAATTAGAAAAAAAGACAAAATTATCGATATCTGTTCTGGCAACGGCGTTATACCATTGCTCCTTTCCCATAAAGGTAGCCAGACTATTGAAGGGATTGAAATTCAACAACAACTTGTGGATATGGCACAGAGAAGTTTTAAGTATAATCAATTAGATGACCGATTAATTATGCATCATATGGATGTCAAAAATGTATATCATTATTTCAAACCCTCACAATATACGGTTGTTACATGTAATCCACCATATTTCAAAGATAATCAGTTGCATCAACATCAAAAAGAAGCACATAAAATTGCTAGACATGAAATCTTATGTAATTTAGAAGATTGCTTAATGGCTGCTAGGCATTTATTAAAGCAAGGTGGAAGAGTATATATGGTACATAGAGCTGAAAGAATGATGGATGTACTAACTGAAATGAGACGAGTTAATATTGAACCGAAGCGGCTAACGTTTGTTTATAGTAAGCATGATAGAGATGCACAAACGATATTAATTGAAGGCAGAAAGTCAGGAAATCAAGGCTTAGATATTACAAAGCCATTTTATATTTATCAAGAAGATGGCACGTACTCAAAGGAAATGAAGGGTATATATTATGGATAAACATTTTGTATATATCGTAAAATGTAAAGATGGAAGTCTTTATACAGGTTATGCCAAAGATATAAAAGCACGTGTGGCGAAACATAATGAAGGAAAAGGTGCCAAATATACAAAAATAAGACGTCCGGTAGAGTTAGTTTATCAAGAAACGTATTCTACTAAGTCAGAAGCATTGAAACGAGAGTATGAAATTAAGACCTTCACACGGCAAAAAAAATTAAAATTGATTAAAGAGGGATAGTATGACTACATTATTTTTAGTAGGAACGCCGATCGGCAATTTAGCTGATATTACATATCGTGCTATAGATACACTTCAACAAGTAGATTTAATCGCATGTGAAGATACACGTGTCACACGTAAATTATGTAATCATTATGAGATTAAGACGCCACTAAAATCCTATCATGAACATAATAAAGATCAACAGACAGACTATATGATTGAACAGTTATTGTCTGGTTTAGATATTGCATTAGTTTCAGATGCAGGCTTACCACTGATAAGTGATCCGGGATATGAATTAGTAGTAGAGGCACGACAACATGATATCAAAGTTGAAACAATACCTGGACCTAATGCAGGTTTGACAGCATTAATGGCAAGTGGGTTACCTTCATATACGTATACATTTTTAGGATTTTTACCTAGAAAAGATAAAGAAAAATTTAATGTGTTATCAGAACGAATGTATCAAAGTAGTACACTTATTATATATGAGTCGCCTCATAGAGTGACCGATACGCTAAAAGTGATTGGTAAAGTAGACCCTCAAAGACAAGTATCATTGGGACGAGAATTAACAAAGAAATTTGAGCAAATTGTAACTGCAGATGTAAATACATTATTAACTATGTTGCAAAATAATGAGATTCCATTAAAGGGAGAATTTGTCATATTAATTGAAGGTGCTGAAGCTGAAATTTCTACTATATGGTTTGACGATATGTCAATTGAAGAACATGTCGACTACTATATCAAAGAAAAGAATATCAAACCTAAAGCAGCGATTAAAATGGTTGCAGAAGATCGCCAAAGCAGAACTAGTGAAATATATAATATTTATCATCAAGTTGATTAAAGTTGTATAAGATTAAAACTTGAACAATGTTATGTGCATCAAGTGAATTAATGCAGTCTTTCAACCCCATAACGTCTTAAATTATGGTATTGTAGTAAAGATAATATTACAAGCAACTCATAGTAATAATGTATTGTAATAAGTAAGGTACAGTAAGAACGGTACACAATTGAAAAGCAAAATAAATTTAGATATCATTTAACATGTAAGAAATGAGGAGGACCTTTGATGGCTAAAGATACATTTTATATAACAACCCCAATTTATTATCCAAGTGGTAACTTGCATATTGGGCATGCATACTCAACTGTAGCAGGTGATGTGATTGCTAGATATAAACGAATGCAAGGATATGACGTTCGTTATTTAACAGGAACAGATGAGCATGGTCAAAAAATTCAAGAAAAAGCACAAAAAGCTGGTAAAACTGAATTAGAATATTTAGATGAGATGATTGCTGGAATTAAAAGTTTATGGGATAAATTAGAAATCTCAAATGATGATTTCATTCGAACTACTGAAGAACGACATAAGCAAGTCGTTGAAAAAGTATTCGAACGTTTATTAAAACAAGGTGACATTTACCTTGGTGAGTATGAGGGATGGTATTCTGTACCAGACGAAACATATTACACAGAGTCACAATTAGTTGAACCTGTTTATGAAAATGGCAAGATTGTTGGAGGGAAAAGTCCTGATTCAGGCCATGAAGTAGAATTAGTAAAAGAAGAAAGTTATTTCTTTAATATTAAAAAATATACTGATCGTTTACTTGAATTCTATGATCAAAATCCTGACTTTATTCAACCGCCTTCAAGAAAAAATGAAATGATTAATAACTTTATTAAACCAGGTTTAGAAGATTTAGCTGTTTCACGTACGTCATTTAACTGGGGCGTTAGTGTGCCTTCAAATCCTAAACATGTTGTTTATGTATGGATAGACGCGTTAGTAAATTATATTTCTTCTCTAGGTTATTTATCAGATGACGAAACGTTATTTAACAAATATTGGCCAGCAGATATCCACTTGATGGCCAAAGAAATCGTACGATTCCATTCAATTATTTGGCCAATTTTATTAATGGCATTAGATTTACCATTACCTAAGAAAGTCTTTGCACATGGTTGGATACTAATGAAAGACGGTAAAATGAGTAAATCAAAAGGCAATGTTGTTGACCCTAATGTATTAATTGATCGTTATGGCTTAGATGCTACGCGTTATTATTTAATGCGAGAATTACCATTTGGTTCAGACGGTGTGTTTACACCAGAAGCGTTTGTTGAACGTACTAACTATGATTTAGCTAATGATTTAGGTAACTTAGTAAATCGTACCATTTCAATGATTAATAAATATTTCCAAGGTGAACTTCCTGCATATCAAGGTCCTAAACATGAATTAGACGAAGACATGGAAGCTATGGCGCTAGATACAGTTAAAGAGTTCCATGAAAATATGGAGAGTTTACAATTCTCTGTAGCTTTATCAACAGTTTGGAAATTTATTAGCCGTACTAATAAATATATTGATGAGACGACACCATGGGTTTTAGCGAAAGATGAAAGTCAAAAAGATATGTTGGGCAATGTGATGGCACATCTTGTTGAAAACATCCGCTTTGCAACTGTATTATTACGACCATTTATTACACATGCACCAAAAGAAATATTTAAACAATTAAATATTAATAATCCAGAGTTAATGGAATTCTCAAGTTTAGAGACTTATGGTGCCTTAACAGAACCTATCACTGTAATAGCTAAACCAACACCAATATTCCCTAGATTGGATACTGAAGCGGAAATTGCTTATATTAAAGAATCAATGCAACCACCAAAATCTGAGGAAAAAGAAGATATTCCAAGTAAAGACATCATTGATATTAAAGACTTTGATAAAGTGGAAATTAAAGCTGCAACAGTGATTGATGCTGAAAATGTTAAGAAATCAGATAAACTATTAAAAATTCAAGTGGATTTAGACAATGAACAACGACAAATTGTTTCTGGTATTGCGAAATTCTATCGTCCTGAAGATATCATTGGTAAAAAAGTTGCTGTAGTAACTAACTTAAAACCTGCGAAATTAATGGGACAAAAATCTGAAGGTATGATTTTATCAGCAGAAAAAGATGGTGTGTTAACATTGATTAGCTTGCCAAATGCTATTCCAAATGGCGCAATCATTAAGTAATCATGCTTTAAATTAGGAGGATAATCATGTTAATTGATACACATGTACATTTAAACGATGAGCAATATGATGAAGATTTAAATGATGTCATCACTCGTGCAAGAGAAGATGGTGTTGATCGTATGTTTGTAGTTGGTTTTGATACACCAACAATTGAACGTACAATGGAATTAATTGATAAATATGATTTTGTTTATGGTATCATCGGTTGGCACCCTGTAGATGCCATCGATTGTACTGAAGAAAGATTAGAATGGATAGAAAACTTATCAAAACATCCAAAAATTATTGGCATCGGTGAAATGGGATTAGATTATCACTGGGATAAGTCGCCTGCCGATGTTCAAAAAGAAGTCTTTAGAAAGCAAATTGCTTTAGCTAAACGTGTACAATTACCAATTATTATTCACAATCGTGAAGCAACACAAGACTGTATAGATATTCTGATGGAAGAGCATGCTGAAGAAATTGGTGGCATTATGCATAGCTTTAGTGCATCTCCAGAAATCGCTGACGTTGTCATCAACAAGCTAAACTTTTACGTTTCCTTAGGTGGCCCAGTCACATTTAAAAATGCGAAACAACCCAAAGAGGTTGCCAAACATGTACCGATGGATCGATTATTAGTCGAAACAGATGCGCCTTATCTATCACCACACCCATTTAGAGGAAAGCGTAATGAACCACAACGTGTAACATTAGTAGCACAACAAATCGCTGAATTACGTGATATGAGCTATGAAGAGGTATGTCGTCAGACAACGGAAAATGCAGAGAGACTATTTAATTTAAATCAAGCATAATTACTAGATTGAGAAAGGTATCATTTATTGGATATCTTTCTCATTTTTTATTAAATTAAGACTGAAGGCAGTGTTATTAATGATATTTTGTTAGAATAAGATGAATCAAGATTTTCATTAAAATGAAGAAGGAATTAAGAACATGAAAATAAATGAATTTATAGTTGTAGAAGGCAGAGATGATACACAAAGAGTTAAATCTGCGGTGGAATGCGATACAATTGAAACGAATGGTAGTGCTGTTGATGATGATGTGATAGCTGTTATTAAACAGGCACAAGAAACACGTGGCGTTATTATCTTAACCGACCCAGATTTTCCTGGTGACAAAATAAGAAATACGATAAAAGACCGTGTACCTGGTGTAAAACACGCATATATAGACAGGGAAAAAGCTAAAAACAAAAGAGGGAAAATAGGTGTTGAGCATGCACACGTAGATGATATAAAAGAAGCACTCATGCATGTTAGTTCCCCTTTTGAAGAAGCAGAAGAATCCATTGATAAAAATGTATTAATCGAATTAGGGCTCATTATAGGACATGATGCCCGTAGACGACGAGAAATTCTAGGTCGAAAATTACATATTGGGCATTCTAATGGTAAACAACTGTTGAAAAAATTGAATGCCTTTGGATATACAGAAGAAGATGTACGACGTGCATTAAACGAAGATAAGGGAAGTGAGTAAAGATATGGAACATAAAGATATAGCTACACCATCGCGTACAAGAGCATTATTAGACCAATATGGATTTGATTTCAAAAAAAGTTTGGGACAAAACTTCCTAGTAGACGTTAACATTATTAATAAGATCATCGATGCTAGTGATATTGATGAAAATACAGGCATAATAGAAGTAGGACCAGGTATGGGTTCATTAACTGAACAATTAGCAAAACATGCTAAAAAAGTAATGTCATTTGAAATTGATCATCGATTAATACCTGTATTGAAAGATACCTTGGCACCATACGATAATGTCACAATTATCAACGAAGATATTTTAAAAGCGGATATCGCTACAGCAGTAACTGAACATTTAAAAGACTGCGATAAAATAATGGTTGTGGCTAATTTACCATATTATATAACTACACCTATATTACTTAATTTAATGCAGCAAGATATACCAATAGATGGTTATGTTGTGATGATGCAAAAAGAAGTTGGAGAGCGTTTAAATGCAGAGGTGGGTACGAAAGCTTATGGCTCGTTATCGATTGTGACGCAGTATTATACTGAAACCAGTAAAGTCCTAACAGTGCCTAAAACTGTATTTATGCCACCACCTAATGTGGATTCCATAGTGGTTAAATTAATGCAAAGATCAACACCGTTAGTAGATATCGATGATGAAGAAGCATTCTTTAAATTAGCAAAAGCTGCATTTGCACAACGACGCAAGACGATTAATAACAATTATCAAAATTTCTTTAAAGAAGGAAAACAACATAAAGAGAGTATATTAAGTTGGTTAGAAAAAGCAAATATTGACCCTAGACGAAGAGGCGAAACATTGTCAATTCAGGATTTTGCTCAACTTTACAAAGAATTAAACAATTTCCCTGAATTAATAAATTAAATTGTTGACAAACCCCGATTACCTTGATAAAATTTTAGTTTTATTTGACAAAATCGCTATAAACATGGTAATATAACACTTGTAGCGAGGTGGAGCAATATGCCAAAATCAATTTTGGACATCAAAAATTCTATTGATTGTCATTTAGGAAATCGTATTGTACTTAAAGCCAATGGTGGTCGTAAGAAAACAATCGAACGTTCTGGTGTTTTAAAAGAAACATACCCATCAGTATTTGTCGTTGAACTTGACCAAGACAAGCATAACTTCGAAAGAGTATCTTATACATACACTGATGTGTTAACTGAGAACGTACAAGTTTCATTTGAAGAAGATAATCATCAAGAAGCAATTGCACACTAATAAGACATATGACATAGATGTAGATATATCTACTCTATCAATTTAAGTTTTATATCATATTAAGGTGAGTATTGAGCAACATGTTCAATACTCTTTTTTTGTACTTTTAAGTGAAAATACATTTTAGCGCTATAGAAAAAATACATTAATAACTAACATACTGTAATTTAATAGTTTTTTATTATATTTCAATAATGAATGATATAATTATTTGTGAAAAAAATGAACATTATCTATCAAATCTTTTATCCCTTTATGTTAAAATCATCTTATTAAGATTACGAAGAGAGGGCGGAAAAATGATATATGAAACGGCACCTGCCAAAATAAATTTTACGCTCGATACACTTTTTAAAAGAGACGATGGATATCACGAGATTGAAATGATAATGACTACCGTAGATTTAAACGATCGATTATCTTTTCAGAAAAGAGATGATAGGAAGATCGTTGTTGAAATCGAACACAACTTTGTAACTGACGATCATAAAAATTTAGCATATAAAGCTGCTGAATTAATGACGAAAACATATGATTTGAAACAAGGTGTAACGATTACAATTGATAAAGATATTCCAGTATCGGCTGGTTTAGCAGGGGGCTCAGCAGATGCGGCAGCTACGATGAGAGGTATGAATCGCTTATTTAATTTAAATTTATCTTTAGATGAGTTATGTGCACTTGGTAGTCAAATTGGGACAGATGTTTCATTTTGTATATACAATAAGACTGCCTATTGTACAGGACGTGGTGAAAAAGTGAAGTTTTTGAACAAACCTCCTTCTGCTTGGGTTGTTTTAGCTAAGCCTAATTTAGGTATCTCATCACCGGACGTATTTAAAGCTTTGGATTTAAATTTCACGCATAAAGTATTTACTCAAAACTGTATAGAAGCTTTAAAAAAATCAGATTATAAGAAGTTATGTACAAGTTTATCTAACAGATTAGAACCGATTTCTATGGAGATGCATCCAGAAATCAAAAAGATCAAGGAAAATATGATCCAATGTGGTGCAGATGGTGCATTAATGAGTGGTAGTGGTCCAACAGTTTATGGATTAGCACAAAAAGAAAGTCAGGCTAAAAATATTTATAATGCAGTGAATGGTTGTTGCAATGAAGTATATTTAGTTAGATTATTAGGATAGAAGGGTTGGAAATAATGAGGTATAAAAGAAGTGAACGGATTGTGTTTATGACACAGTATTTGATGAATCACCCAAACAAACTGATTCCTTTAACATTCTTTGTAGATAAATTTCAACAAGCGAAATCGTCAATCAGCGAAGATGTTCAAATTATAAAAAGTACTTTCCAAAAAGAAGCATTAGGTACGGTCATTACTACTGCTGGTGCAAGCGGTGGTGTAACGTACAAACCGATGATGAGTAAAGAAGAAGCAACAGAAGTGGTTAACGAAGTTATCTCGCTATTAGATGAAAAGGATAGACTTCTGCCTGGTGGCTACTTATTCTTATCTGACTTAGTTGGTAATCCTACATTATTAAACAAAGTAGGTAAGATGATAGCAAGTATATATATGGATGAACAATTAGATGCAGTTGTAACGATTGCTACTAAAGGTATATCGCTTGCCAATGCAGTTGCAAACGTATTAAATTTACCTGTAGTGGTTATTAGAAAAGACAATAAAGTAACTGAAGGATCTACGGTTTCTATTAATTATGTTTCAGGTTCATCTCGAAAAATAGAAACGATGGTATTATCCAAGCGCACATTAGCTGAGAATTCTAATGTTCTTGTTGTTGATGATTTTATGAGAGCAGGTGGCTCAATCAACGGTGTTATGAATTTAATGAATGAGTTTAAAGCACACGTAAAAGGGGTATCAGTACTTGTAGAATCGAAAGAAGTAAAGCAAAGATTAATAGAAGATTATACTTCCTTGGTAAGACTATCAGATGTCGATGAATATAATCAGGAATTTAAAGTAGAGCCAGGCAACAGCTTGTCTAAATTTTCTTAAAGGAGCGAATCACATCATGAAAATTATTAACACAAACAAAGCACCGGAAGCATTAGGACCTTATTCACATGCTACAGTAGTAAATGGTCTAGTATACACATCAGGTCAAATTCCACTTAATTTAGAAGGGGAAATTGTAAGCGATGATGTAAAAGATCAAACTAAACAAGTTTTAGAAAACTTATCTGTGGTACTTAAAGAAGCAGGTTCAGATTTAGAAAACGTTGTTAAAGCAACTATTTTTATTTCTGATATGAATGATTTTCAATATATAAATGAGGTATATGGAAATTATTTTGATAAACATCAACCAGCACGTAGTTGTGTCGAAGTAGCGCGACTACCTAAAGATGTTAAAGTAGAAATTGAATTGATTAGTAAAGTTAAATAAAGGATATAATTTTTCTTTTAAGCAATTGTCAAGCTTCTAATAAAACAAAGATATACTAGGGGGGCTCACTACATGAAAGTGACAGATGTAAGACTTAGAAAAATAGATACAGATGGTAGAATGAAAGCACTTGTTTCTATCACGCTAGACGAGGCATTCGTAATCCACGATTTACGTGTGATTGAAGGAAATTCAGGTCTATTCGTCGCAATGCCAAGTAAACGTACACCAGATGGTGAATTCCGCGATATCGCGCATCCAATCAACTCAGAAATGAGACAAGAGATTCAAGATGCGGTGATGAAAGTATATGATGAAACTGATGAAGTGATTCCAGATAAAAATGCTACATCAGGCGAGTCTGACGAATCTAACGAAGCTTAAATATAAAAATTACATTGCAGAGTCGACATAACAGAATGTGTTGACTCTGTTTTTACATTTTCGTCATCTTTTAAATGAGCCCCTACCCCCCTTTTTTTCTCATTAAGTTGAATTGATTTCTCAAATTTTGAAACTGATTTGTCAAAAGTAATAAATGTGAATCTAAATAAATCGAGTCATCATGCATATATTAAAAATTTAAAACAGGCGTATGATTAAGTGATTATGACTTGGTAGGTTATATGTTGAAAGAGTGATAGCGGTTAAATTATAATAATAACGAAGTGTATATTTAATGGAGGGTTAGCATTCATGCAAAGACATGCAATAATATTGGCAGCAGGTAAAGGCACTAGGATGAAATCGAATAAATATAAAGTGCTACATGAAATCGCTGGCAAAACTATGATAGAACATGTGGTTGAAAATGTTCAACAATCAGGTGTGAACCAATTAATTACAATTGTTGGTCACGGTGCTGAAAGTGTAAAAGAAACATTGGGTGATCAATCACTTTATAGTTTTCAAGAAGAACAACTTGGGACGGCACATGCAGTAAAAATGGCACAACCTCATTTGATAAATAATGAGGGGACAACACTAGTTGTATGTGGTGATACACCACTTATTACATCAGAAACACTTACATCTTTAATCGAGAGACATGAAGCATCTCAGTCTCAAGCAACAGTTCTAACTGCCACAGCAATCAATCCAACAGGTTATGGCAGAATTGTCAAAGATAGCGAAGGACATTTATTACGAATTGTAGAAGAAAAAGATGCTAACATAGAAGAAAAGGCAATAACTGAAATAAGTTCTGGAATCTTTGCGTTCGATAACAAAACTTTATTTGAAAAGTTAGAACAAGTTAAGAATGATAATGCACAAGGAGAATATTATTTACCAGATGTGATTTCTTTAATTATTAATGAAAATGGTAAAGCAAGTACATATCACACTGATGATTTCGAAGAGATTATGGGTGTGAATGATAGAGTAATGTTAAGCCAAGCTGAAAAGGCAATACAGAAACGTATCAATCTATTTCATATGAGAAATGGTGTGACAATTATTGATCCCAATAATACATTTATTGGACCAGATGTAAAAATTGGTATGGACACAATCATTGAACCTGGCGTAAGAATTAATGGTTCAACTGTAATTGGAGAAGAAGTTACAGTTGGACAATATTCAGAAATTAATAATAGTGTGATTGCATCTCATGCACATATTAAACAATCAGTAATCAACGATTCAGAAGTGGGCGAATACACGAATGTTGGTCCATTTGCACAGTTAAGACCAGGGTCTCAATTAGGTGCAGAGGTTAAAGTAGGTAACTTTGTAGAAGTGAAGAAAGCTGAACTTAAAGACGGAGCTAAAGTATCACATTTAAGTTATATTGGTGATGCGGTAATTGGTGAACGTACAAATATTGGATGTGGCTCTATTACTGTTAACTATGATGGTGTGAATAAGTTCAAAACTGTGATTGGTAAAGATGCGTTTATTGGATGTAATACAAACTTAATTGCACCAGTAACAGTTGGAGATCATTCGCTTATAGCAGCAGGATCAACAATCACTGATGATATCCCAAATGAAAGTTTGGCATTGGCACGAGTAAGACAAGTTAATAAAGATGGTTATTTAAGCAGCAAAAATAAATAGCTGAAATGAATATGTAAAATTAGTATTTAGACTTTGGCATAGTAATCAAGTTTAATTTTCTATATAATAGTAGTTGTGTAAGTAAATAATTGGAGGACTATAAATGTTAAATAATGAATATAAGAATTCATCGCTAAAGATCTTTTCACTCAAAGGTAATGAACCTTTAGCACAGGAAGTTGCAGATCATGTAGGGATTGAATTAGGTAAGTGTTCTGTTAAGCGTTTCAGTGATGGAGAAATTCAAATCAATATCGAAGAAAGTATTCGTGGTTGCGATGTCTTTATTATCCAACCTACTTCATACCCAGTTAATCTACATCTAATGGAATTACTTATTATGATTGACGCTTGTAAACGTGCATCAGCGGCAAATATTAACATCGTAGTACCTTATTATGGGTATGCTCGTCAAGACAGAAAAGCACGTAGTCGTGAACCGATTACTGCTAAGTTAGTAGCTAATTTAATTGAAACTGCAGGGGCTAATCGCATGATTGCTTTAGATTTACATGCACCTCAAATCCAAGGTTTCTTTGATATTCCAATTGATCATTTAATGGGCGTACCTATTTTAGCGCAACATTTCCAAAATGATCCTGCCATTAACCCAGAAGAATGTGTTGTTGTTTCTCCTGACCATGGTGGTGTAACAAGAGCACGTAAATTGGCAGACATTTTAAAAACTCCAATTGCAATTATTGATAAACGTCGTCCTAAGCCAAACGTAGCTGAAGTAATGAATATTGTGGGCGATATTGAGGGCAGAACAGCTATCATTATTGATGATATTATTGATACAGCTGGTACTATTACGTTAGCAGCACAAGCATTAAAAGATAAGGGTGCTAAAGAAGTATATGCATGTTGTACACACCCTGTATTATCAGGCCCAGCTAAAGAACGTATTGAGAATTCAGCAATTAAAGAACTTATTGTAACAAATTCAATTCAATTAGAAGAAAGTCGTAAACCTACAAATACTAAAGAACTTTCAGTTGCTGGTTTAATTGGTAAAGCCATTATCCGAGTATACGAAAGAGAGTCAGTAAGTGTATTATTCGACTAAAATTGTTAAATGAGTTTGACGAAAGCGATATAAGCGTGTATAATACATTCGTTCGTGATTATACGAATAAATAAACACTTGCAAGCAACGAATGATGTTGATGGGTAAGTGAGGAGCTCGTAAAAGAGCGAAAAATGAAAGGTGGAAATAGAATGACTTCATTAAAGTCAATCATCCGTCAAGGTAAACAAACACGTTCTGACCTTAAACAATTAAGAAATGCTGGTAAAGTACCTGCAGTTGTATATGGTTACGGAACAAAAAATACTTCAGTTAAAGTTGATGAAGTTGAATTTATCAAAGTTATCCGTGAAGTAGGACGTAACGGTGTTATCGAATTAGGTGTTGGTTCTAAATCAATCAAAGTTATGGTATCAGATTACCAATATGATCCATTGAAAAACCAAATCACTCATATCGATTTCTTAGCTATCAACATGACTGAAGAACGTACTGTAGAAGTACCAGTTCAATTAGTTGGTGAAGCAGTAGGCGCTAAAGAAGGCGGCGTAGTTGAACAACCATTATTCAACTTAGAAGTTACTGCAACTCCAGATAATATCCCTGAAGTAATTGAAGTTGATATCACTGAATTAAATATCAACGACAGCTATTCAGTTGCTGATATTAAAGTATCTGGTGACTTCACTATTGAAAACGAACCAGAAGATTCTATCGTAACTGTAGTACCTCCAACAGATGAGCCTACTGAAGAAGAAGTAGAAGCTATGGAAGGCGAAGCAGCTACTGAAGAACCTGAACGTGTTGGTGAAGAAAACGACGACGAAGAAGAAGAAAATAAAGAAGAAGAATAAGATTTTTATTTTAATGAATAAGGTCTTATAAAGTTTCTTAACTTTCTTAACGGGCACTATGCTTATACTAATAAGCATAGTGCTTTTTGTGTTATTATAGGGAATGATTATAAATTTGTGGCTAAGAAATTAGATTATAAAACATACGTAAAATGACAGTTAAATCAAATGATTGAGTATGTAAATTAAAAAAGTCACTTAATAAATAAAGAATTAACATGGAGGTAACGACATATGAAATGTATTGTAGGTCTTGGGAATATTGGTAAACGATTTGAATTAACAAGACACAATATTGGCTTCGAAGTCATTGATTATATACTAGAACGACATAGTTTCACCTTGGACAAACAAAAATTCAAAGGTGCATATACAATTGAAAGAATGAATGGTGATAAAGTTCTGCTTATTGAACCTATGACAATGATGAACTTGTCTGGTGAAGCTGTCGCGCCATTGATGGATTACTACAATATTGACGTAGACGATTTAATTGTGTTATATGACGATTTAGACTTAGAACAAGGACAAGTACGTTTACGTCAAAAAGGTAGCGCAGGTGGTCATAATGGTATGAAATCAATTATCAAAATGCTTGGCACTGACCAATTTAAGAGAATTCGTATTGGTGTTGGTCGACCAACGAATGGTATGTCTGTTCCTGATTATGTACTTCAACGTTTTTCTAAAGAAGAAATGACTACAATGGAGAAAGTTATTGAACATTCAGCTAATGCTGTAGAAGCATTCATTGAAACATCTCGATTTGACAATGTGATGAATGAATATAATGGTGAAGTGAATTGAGACAAGTTATTTCTAACTATGTAAAAGAAGATAAACGTTTTCAGGAATTAGACCAGGTTTTTGGCCAAGATAATATTTTAGTTACGGGTCTATCACCTTCAGCAAAAGCTACCATTATTGCTGAAAAATATTTAGCCGATCAAAAGCAAATGTTGTTAGTAACTAATAATCTGTATCAAGCGGATAAAATTGAAGCGGATATATTACAATATGTCAGTGGCGAAGAAGTTTATAAATACCCAGTTCAAGATATCATGACCGAAGAATTTTCTACACAAAGCCCTCAACTTATGAGTGAGCGTGTTAGAACGCTAACCGCTCTTGCTCATGGAGAAAAAGGGTTATTTATTGTTCCGTTAAATGGATTGAAAAAGTGTTTAACACCAGTAGAAATGTGGCGCAATCATCAAATGACGTTAAATGTTGGTGATGATATAGATGTTGACGATTTTCTAAATAAATTAGTCAATATGGGATATCGTAGAGAAAGTGTTGTTTCTCACATTGGTGAATTCTCACTAAGAGGTGGCATTATAGATATTTATCCTTTAATTGGAGCACCTGTTAGAATTGAATTATTTGATACAGAAATAGATTCAATTCGTGATTTCGATGTGGAAACACAACGTTCTAACGATAACTTGGAATCAGTAGAAATAACTACAGCAAGTGACTATATTATTACTGATGAAGTGATTAATCATCTACAAACACAATTAAAGGCCGCATATGAAGATACAAGACCAAAAATTGAAAAATCTGTGAGAAATGACTTAAAAGAGACATATGAAAGTTTCAAACTTTTTGAATCTACGTTCTTTGATCATCAATTATTACGACGATTAGTTGCATTTATGTATGACCAACCATCAACGATTATTGATTATTTTGCGAATGATGTTGTGATAGCTGTTGATGAATATAATCGTATTAAAGAAACAGAAGAAACGTTAACGACTGAAGTTGATGATTTTATTAATAACTTAATTGAAAGTGGTAATGGATTTATTGGTCAAAGCTTTATGCAATATGATGGCTTTGAAACTTTATTAGAAGAACGACCTGTGGCTTATTTTACGCTTTTCACTTCTTCTATGCCTGTGGAATTAGATCATATTATTAAATTCTCATGTAAACCTGTACAGCAGTTCTATGGTCAATACGACATTATGCGTTCAGAGTTCCAAAGATTTATCCATAATGACTATGCGATTGTAGTCTTAGTCGAAACAGAGACGAAGGTTGAGCGTATACAATCTATGCTTAATGAAATGCATATACCTGTCGTAACACATATTGATCAGGCCTCAACAAGTGGTCAAGCAATTGTTGTCGAAGGCAGTCTTTCTGAAGGTTTTGAATTACCTTATATGCAATTAGTGGTTATTACAGAAAGAGAATTATTCAAGACCAAGCAGAAAAAGCAACGTAAACGTACTAAAACCATGTCGAATGCAGAAAAAATTAAGTCATACCAAGATTTAAATGTTGGAGATTATGTTGTTCATGTTCATCACGGTGTAGGACGATATTTAGGTGTAGAAACTTTAGAAGTTGGAGAACAACATAGGGACTATATTAAGTTACAGTACAAAGGTACAGACCAATTGTTCGTTCCGGTTGATCAAATGGATCAAGTTCAAAAATATGTTGCTTCCGAAGACAAATCACCTCGTTTAAATAAATTAGGTGGCACTGAATGGAAAAAGACGAAAGCTAAAGTTCAACAAAGTGTTGAAGACATAGCAGATGAATTAATCGATTTATATAAACAAAGAGAAATGTCAGTTGGCTATCAATTTGGTCCAGACACTGAAGAACAGTCTACGTTTGAATTAGATTTCCCATATGAGCTAACACCAGACCAAAGTAAATCTATTGAAGAAATAAAAGGTGACATGGAACGTGAACGTCCAATGGATCGCTTATTATGTGGTGATGTAGGATATGGTAAGACTGAGGTTGCTGTTCGTGCCGCTTTCAAAGCTGTCATGGAAGGTAAACAAGTCGCATTCCTTGTACCTACGACGATATTAGCTCAACAACATTACGAAACATTAATTGAACGTATGCAAGATTTTCCAGTTGAAATTCAATTGATTAGTAGATTCCGCTCAACTAAAGAAGTGAAAGAAACTAAAGAAGGACTTAAATCTGGTTATGTAGATATTGTTGTAGGTACACATAAGTTATTAGGCAAAGATATTCATTACAAAGATTTAGGTTTACTTATTGTCGATGAAGAACAACGTTTTGGTGTGCGTCATAAAGAAAGAATTAAGACGCTAAAAAATAATGTAGATGTGTTAACGTTAACAGCTACGCCGATACCAAGAACACTGCATATGAGTATGCTTGGTGTACGTGATTTATCGGTCATCGAAACGCCACCTGAAAATCGTTTCCCAGTGCAAACTTATGTTTTAGAGCAAAATACTAACTTTATTAAAGAAGCATTAGAACGTGAACTATCTCGTGATGGTCAAGTCTTCTATTTATATAATAAAGTTCAGTCCATTTATGAAAAGAGAGAGCAACTGCAAATGTTAATGCCAGATGCCAACATTGCGGTAGCGCATGGGCAAATGACTGAACGAGATTTAGAGGAAACAATGCTCAGCTTCATCAATCATGAATACGATATCTTAGTGACTACGACAATCATTGAAACTGGTGTCGATGTACCAAATGCGAATACATTGATTATTGAAGAAGCGGATCGCTTCGGTTTAAGTCAATTGTACCAATTACGTGGACGTGTAGGTCGTTCAAGTAGAATAGGGTATGCTTATTTCCTTCATCCTGCAAATAAGGTGTTAAACGAAACAGCTGAGGAAAGACTACAAGCCATTAAAGAATTTACCGAATTAGGTTCTGGATTTAAAATAGCGATGCGCGACTTGAATATTAGAGGTGCAGGTAATTTACTCGGGAAACAACAACATGGATTTATAGATTCAGTTGGTTTCGATTTATATTCTCAAATGCTTGAAGAAGCAGTTAATGAAAAACGAGGTATCAAAGAGGAAACGCCAGATGTACCAGACGTAGAAGTCGAACTGAATTTAGACGCCTATTTACCGGCGGAATATATTCAAAATGAACAAGCTAAAATTGAAATTTATAAAAAATTACGCAAAGTTGAAACAGAAGATCAACTCATGGATATTAAAGATGAACTCATCGATCGCTTTAACGAATATCCAACAGAAGTTGAACGTTTATTAGATATTGTAGAAATCAAAATGCATGCACTTCATGCGAGTATTACAAAAATTAAAGATACGGGTAAACAAATTCAAATATTCTTATCTGAGAAATCAACTGCTGATATTGACGGAGAGTCATTATTTAAAAATACACAACCACTTGGAAGAACGATGAAAGTCGGCGTAGAGAATAGTGCAATGAAAGTGACACTCACTAAATCTAAACAATGGCTAGACAACTTAAAATTCTTAGTGAAATGTATTGAAGAAAGTATGAGCATTAAAGATGAAGCATAAGTCGGCATTTAATGGTGTAGTGATATTAACGCTTGCGTTAGTCATTGTTAAAGTATTAAGTGCGATATATAGAGTGCCTTATCAAAATATACTTGGAGATGAGGGATTGTATGCTTATCAACAAGTTTATCCTATTGTTGCTTTAGGTATGATTTTATCTATGAATGCTATTCCAAGTGCAGTGACGCAAAACTTAGGTATGGATCACCGTTCACAATATTATTCTAAAGTGCTGCTTATTATACAAAGTGTAGGTATAGGTATATGTTTCGTTGTATTTGGGAGCGCAGGCATTGTTTCACGTTTAATGGGCGATGGACATTTAGCACCTATGATTAGAATGGCTAGTTTTAGTTTTGTATTTGTTGGTGTGTTAGGAGTATTAAGAGGATATTTTCAATCCAGACAAGACATGAATGTGCCAGCTATTTCCCAGGTTATAGAACAATTCATTCGAGTAGGATTTATTATGATAGCTATTTTCCTATTTTTGACACAACATTGGACTATTTACCAAGCTGGCTCGTTATCAATCATTGCTTCTTCAATCGGCTTTTTAGGTTCAACACTTTATCTAGTATCTAAACGACCGTTTAAGTTGAAATTAGCTTCTAAAGGAACGAAAATTCAATGGACCCAGTTACTTATTGCTATTCTTATTTTTGCTTTGAGTCAGTTAATTGTTATTTTGTGGCAAGTCGCAGATAGTTTTACTGTCATCCATACTTTGAAAATGACAGGACTGCCATTTGAAGAGGCGATTAAACAAAAAGGTATATATGATAGAGGAGCTTCTTTTATTCAAATGGGATTAATTGTAACAACAACGTTTAGTTTTGTCTTAATTCCATTATTAACCGAAGCCATTCAATATAAGCAATCGATTCAAATGTATAGATATGCTAACGCCTCACTAAAAATTACTATATTGATTAGTTCGGCAGCAGGTATAGGTTTGATGAATGTCTTACCACTTATGAATAAAGTGTTTTTCAAGACAGATAGCGAGACAGTAACGTTATGCGTTTATATGTTGACGGTTATTGGTGTATCATTGATTATGATGGATATTGCATTATTGCAAGTACTTAATCAAATCAAACCGATAGTGATTGGTTTTATAGTAGGATTATTATCTAAAGCTATATTCAATATAGTTTTCATTTATCAACTTCATATTTTAGGTGCTAGTATAAGTACAGTGTTATCGTTAATTATTT
Organism: Staphylococcus sp. HL28; assembly: GCF_021117155.1. Lineage (NCBI taxonomy): Bacteria > Bacillati > Bacillota > Bacilli > Caryophanales > Staphylococcaceae > Staphylococcus > Staphylococcus sp. HL28. The sequence continues at coordinate 2,323,224 of NZ_CP088218.1, read as the reverse complement.
TTGCGAGTATACTTCACCGTGCCGTATTGAAATCTTATCATTTTAATCAAATGAATAAATTTATTATAAAATTAGTAGGCGGGTTGTTTATAATGTCAGTTATTGTCCAACTGATGATGACTATCTTACCGTCTAGCGGACGTTTAATTGGATTAATATCTTTATTAATCAGTGCCGTAGTTGGTGTAGGGGTATTTATTATATACGTCGGTATTTTTAATGTTTTAAGTTATAGGGAATTGAAATTTTTACCTTTAGGGGACAAGTTATATCACTTTAAGAAAGGAAGACGTTCATGACGCATACGATTACGATTATTGGTTTAGGAAACTATGATATCGATGATTTGCCTTTAGGTATATATCGATTTATTCAAAAGCAAGATAAAATATATGCACGCACTCTTGAACACCCTGTAATTGAATCATTAAAAAGTGAAATTGATTTTGAGGGCTTTGATGATATATACGAAGCGAATGAACAGTTTGATGCTGTTTACAATCAAATTGTTGAACAGTTGATTAATAAAGCACACCAGTCGGATATTGTATACGCTGTGCCAGGGCATCCCCGTGTTGCCGAAACGACAACAGCTAAATTAATGGCGTATCATAATCAGAATGATGATATAGAAGTGAAAGTATTAGGTGGAAAAAGTTTTATTGATGATGTATTCGAAGCGGTTGCAGTTGAACCTAATGATGGTTTTACATTATTAGATGGAACCGCGTTAGAAGAAGCGAAACTAAATGTTCGCACTAATACTTTGATAACTCAAGTATATAGCGCAATGGTAGCAGCAGATATCAAGTTGACGTTGATGGAACGTTATCCAGATGAGCATATTGTAAAAATTGTTACAGGTGCGCGTAGTGGTGATGCACAAGTAACTGAATGTGCTTTATTCGAGCTAGATCATTTTGACACTGCTTTCAATAATTTAACAAGTGTCTTTGTGCCTAAAATTGTAGCAGATGAATCACTATATAATGACTTTAGCTTTGCTGAACAAACGATTGATTTACTTGTTGATGATGAAAAAGGTTGCCCTTGGGATAAAGTTCAAACACATCAAACATTAAAACGCTACCTGTTAGAAGAAACGTTTGAATTATTTGAGGCAATTGATAATGAAGACGATTGGCATATGGTGGAAGAATTAGGAGACATACTATTACAGGTGTTATTGCATACAAGTATCGGTAAAAAAGAAGGCTATTTTGATTTAAAAGAAGTAGTCGCAAGTTTAAATGATAAAATGATTCGTCGTCACCCACATATATTTAGTGATGAATCTGCTGAATCTATAGAGGATTTAAAAACGATATGGGCAACTGCTAAATCTAATGAAGGTAAAAAACCACGAGTGAAATTCGAGAAAGTATTTGCAGACCATTTCATGTCATTGTATGATAAAACAAAAAATAAAGATTTTGACGAAGTGGCTCTTAAACAATTTTTAGAGCAAGGAGAGACTCATCAATGAGATTAGATAAATTTTTAAAAGTGTCTAGATTAATTAAACGTCGAACATTAGCTAAGGAAATTAGTGACCAAGGACGTATTACTATTAATGGTAATGTAGCAAAAGCAGGTACAGATGTTAAAGTTGGAGATGAACTCGTTATTCGTTTCGGCCAAAAACTTGTAACTGTTAATGTAACAGGATTAAATGAACATGCATCTAAAGAAAATGCTAAAGGTATGTATGAATTAGTCAAAGAAGAACGTATTAATGAATTTGAATAGACAAAGTGAGGTGACAAGCTATGAATAATAAAGTTGAAAATATCGGTAATCAATATACATCAAAAGAGAATCAAAAAAAGCAACGACAACGTAAAAAGATGCGTGTTGTGCGTCGAAGAATCGCATTGTTTGGTGGTATCATGCTAGCGATTATCATTTTATTATGCATTATGCTTGTCTTCCAAAAACACAGTAACGAAAAAGATGCAGTGGAAAGAAAACATAAAGAAGAGCAATTTCAAAAACAACAAGACGAAGAAATCGCATTGAAAGAAAAGCTAAATAATTTGAATGATAAAGATTATATCGAAAAAGTGGCGCGTGATGATTATTATTTAAGTAATAAAGGCGAAGTGATTTTTAGATTGCCAAATGATAATAAATCCTCTAAGGCTAAATCTTCAGATGAGAATAATTAATTAAAGAGAAATAAAATAATCGCATTATAGCATTGTGAAATTGCTTCAACAGGAATATAATAAAGTTAAAATCGAATGAAATCGGGAGGATTTATTTAGAATATGTCAATCGAAGTAGGAAATAAGCTTAAAGGTAAAGTCACTGGTATTAAAAAATTCGGTGCATTCGTTGAGTTACCTGAAGGAAAAAGTGGCTTAGTCCATATTAGTGAAGTGGCTGACAACTATGTTGAAAATGTGGAAGATCATTTATCTTTAGGTGATGAAGTAGAAGTTAAAGTACTTTCAATCGCGGATGATGGCAAAATTAGTCTTTCAATTAAAAAAGCGAAAGATCGTCCACAACGTAAACCACAGCACAATAATAAATCACATCAAAGTAAACCAGCTCCAAAAGGTGAAGACTTTGAAAAGAAATTAAGTAACTTCTTAAAAGATAGTGAAGATAAATTAACTTCTATTAAACGTCAAACTGAATCTAGACGTGGTGGTAAAGGTTCAAGACGTTAATTTCATAAACCAAGTCTGTTGTAATAACTTAACATAGCTTTTGTATTGCTAATTACTTTGAATAACAGACAATCTAAGACTGTTTCTTGATGAAGGAGCAGTCTATTTTTATTGTAACAATGTACTGATGATAGCTATTTAAATGCTTGGAGGTGAAAGGTAAGATGGAACTTGATGCTACAGGATGGTCGGAACAGGATCATATTGTATTAGCCGTATCAACAGGTATAGATAGTATGTGTTTACTGCATCTTTTATTAAATGAATATCAACATACATATAGAAAGTTGACATGCATTCATGTTAATCACGGGTTAAGACAAGCATCCACAGAAGAAGAGACATTTTTTAAAACGTATTGTGAAGAACATCAAATCGAGTATTATATTAAAAAACTAGATTTATCATCAACGGTTGAAGCTGGGAACAGTATTCAAAATGTATCACGCCAATACAGATATGAGTGGTTTGATTGTATTATGAAACAACTTGGGGCCAATGTGTTGCTAACTGCACATCATCAAGACGATCAAATCGAAACTATCTTTTATAGATTGTTCACAGGTAGATTCACACGTAGTCATTTAGGTATTGCTTATACTTCTCAACGCAGTAGTTACCAACTAATTCGTCCGATGCTAGACATCTCAAAAGCGACGATCAAATCTTATCAAAATCAATATAACGTTCCGTTTTTTGAGGATGCCTCTAATCATAAAAATGTATACGTCAGAAATGATATAAGAAATCGTATCATACCAGCAGTAATGGATAATCAACAACTAGACGTAGCGCACTTATTAAAATTAAAATCTTGGCATGACCAAGAATTAGCTACACTTAGAAAATCGGCACATCACTTTATCAATGAAGCAGTACAAGTATCTGAGAATCAAGATAAAATAGTGATTCCTAGAGGACGATTTAATCGATTGACAGATAATTTGAAAGTACATGTGCTTGATCAATTATTTGAAAAGACAACACTGTCTAAAACGATATCTGATAAAATGTATCAAACATGGTTTAATCAAATTTCAAATCAAAAATCACAATTCACAATTGATATAACAGATAAATGGATAATTCAAATTGCATATGATACATTAATAATAATGGCTAATACAGAAATGAACGACGTGAATTCAACACAAGTCATCGAAGTACCTCATACATATCGTTTTGGTGATTATGAGATTGAAATACAACCTGACTTTCCATTAAATCAGTTCCCATTAACAATAAGACAACGTCAAAATGGCGATCGTTTTTTATTAAATGGATATGCTGGCAAACATAAAAAAGTAAGTCGATTGTTAATAGATAAAAAAATCGATGCTATTGAACGAAATCGTTTACCAGTTGTTATCGATGCAGAAGGTAAAATAATTGCTGTAGGTAAATTGTTTATGAACAAAGACTATAAACATTATATAAATATTAGAAATATTGGAGATGAATAACAAATGCACGAGGATATAAAAAGTATTGTATTAAGTGAAGAAGATATTCAAAATATTTGCAAGGATTTAGGACAACAGTTAACTAAAGATTACCAAGATAAGCCACTTGTTTGTGTGGGTATCTTAAAAGGTTCAGTTATGTTTATGGCAGACTTAATTAAGCGAATTGATACACACTTATCAATAGACTTTATGGATGTTTCAAGTTACCACGGGGGTACTGAATCTACTGGTGAAGTTCAAATTATCAAAGATTTAGGTTCATCAATTGAAAATAAAGATGTACTCATTATCGAAGATATTTTAGAAACTGGTACTACATTAAAATCCATCACTGAATTATTAGAATCACGTAAAGTCAATTCATTAGAAATTGTTACTCTACTAGATAAACCAAATCGTAGAAAAGCTGATATTGAAGCTAAATACGTCGGCAAAAAAATTCCAGATGAATTCGTAGTCGGATATGGATTAGATTATGGTGAGCATTACAGAAACTTACCTTATATTGGTACTTTAAAACCTGAAGTTTATTCATAAGATATAGATTAGATTAAATCGGTACGTTGGACACGATGTTTTTTTGCTATGAATCAACATCAATATAGTGTAGACTCGATTTAAATCGTAAAAATTTAATTAAATTAGATATTTTGCAATCACGATATTATGAAAAATAAAAATCTCTATAGTGGAAATTGACTAAAATTGATAAACCAATACTAAAGTTGAAATAGTAGCCTGCTAAAGATGTATTGTGTTACAATTTTTGTTAGTTTTATTATTGGAAGTAGGAGGAAATGTCACATGCAGAAAGCGTTTCGCAATGTGCTAGTTATCGCAATTATAGGCGTTATCATATTTGGCCTGTTTTCTTTCTTAAATGGTAATGGAAATATGCCAAAACAGCTTACATATACGCAGTTTGTTAATAAATTGGATAAAGGCGATTTAAAATCATTAGAAATCCAACCTGAGCAAAATGTATACATGGTAAGTGGTAAAACAAAAAATGGTGAAGATTATTCATCAACAATATTATTTAATAATGAAAAAGATTTACAAAAAATTACTGATACAGCGAAGAAACAAGATGGATTGAAATTTACAGTTAAAGAAGAAGAAGAACAAAGTGTATTTGTTAGTATCTTAACAACATTGATTCCTGTTTTAATCATTGCTTTATTATTTATTTTCTTCCTTAGCCAAGCCCAAGGTGGGGGCGGCGGTGGTCGTATGATGAACTTTGGTAAATCCAAAGCTAAAATGTACGATAGTAGTAAACGCCGTGTTCGTTTCTCAGATGTTGCAGGCGCAGATGAAGAGAAACAAGAACTTGTTGAAATAGTAGATTTCTTAAAAGATAACAAGAAATTCAAGCAAATGGGATCTAGAATTCCGAAAGGTGTTTTACTTGTAGGTCCTCCAGGTACTGGTAAAACATTACTTGCACGTGCAGTTGCAGGTGAAGCTGGTGCGCCATTCTTCTCAATTAGTGGTTCAGACTTTGTTGAGATGTTTGTTGGTGTTGGTGCTAGCCGTGTGCGTGATTTATTTGAAAATGCGAAGAAAAATGCACCATGTATTATTTTCATTGATGAGATTGACGCAGTAGGTCGTCAACGTGGTGCTGGTGTCGGTGGTGGACACGATGAACGTGAACAAACATTGAACCAATTATTAGTTGAGATGGATGGATTTGGTGAAAATGAAGGTATCATTATGATTGCTGCAACAAACCGTCCTGACATTTTAGACCCAGCGTTATTACGTCCAGGTCGTTTCGATAGACAAATTCAAGTAGGTCGTCCAGATGTTAAAGGTCGTGAAGCTATTTTACATGTTCATGCTAAAAACAAACCGCTTGATGAAACTGTTGATTTAAAAGCTATTTCTCAAAGAACACCAGGATTCTCTGGTGCGGATTTAGAAAACTTATTAAATGAAGCGTCGTTAATCGCTGCTCGTGAAGGTAAGAACAAAATTGATATGCGTGATATTGAGGAAGCAACAGACCGAGTTATTGCTGGTCCTGCTAAAAAATCACGTGTTATCTCTGATAAAGAAAGAAACATTGTTGCACACCATGAAGCAGGTCATACAATTATCGGCATGGTGCTTGATGAAGCAGAAGTTGTACACAAAGTAACAATTGTTCCAAGAGGACAAGCTGGCGGTTATGCAATGATGTTACCTAAACAAGATCGTTTCTTAATGACTGAACCAGAACTATTAGACAAAATCTGTGGTTTATTAGGCGGTCGAGTTTCAGAAGATATTAACTTTGGAGAAGTATCAACTGGAGCATCTAACGACTTTGAAAGAGCAACTCAAATTGCTCGTTCTATGGTTACTGAATATGGTATGAGTAAAAAACTTGGGCCATTACAATTCTCTAGTAGCGGTGGCGGTCAAGTATTCTTAGGTAAAGACATGCAAGGTGAACCTAATTATTCAGGTCAAATCGCTTACGAAATTGATAAAGAAGTACAACGTATTGTTAAAGAACAATATGAGCGTTGTAAAGAAATCTTATTAGAGCATCAAGAACAATTAAAACTTATTGCTAAAACTTTACTTACAGAAGAAACATTGGTTGCTGAACAAATCCAATCATTATTCCATGAAGGTAAATTACCTGAGGTTGACTACGATTCAGCTGAAGTTGTTAAAGAAACTAATTCAGAATTTGATGAAGGTAAATATGGCAAATCATACGAAGATGTTCGTAAAGAGCAATCTTTAGATCATAAAGGTGAAGACAATCATGATGAAGATGAGTCAGAAGATGAACCAACTGGTCATGAACAATCACCAAATATAGACAAACCATATAATCCTAACGATCCAAACCATAGAGAGTAAAGAAGCACATAGTTAATCTCCCTACTATCACCCATATAGTAGGGAGATATTTTTATATAAATAAAGCAATGTATATTTTTATAAATAATGTTTGTATAAACAAACAACCAAATTTATCTTGAAACAAATCATTTCATGAAAGTAAACAACAGATGTATAATAGTTATTCGAAAATAATATTTATTAAAAGAAACGAAGCATCGTAAAGATATATAAAAGGAGTAAATAAATAATGACACATGACTATATTGTTAAAGCACTAGCGTTTGATGGTGAAATTAGAGCATATGCAACATTAACAACAGAATCAGTACAGGAAGCTCAAACAAGACACTATACGTGGCCAACAGCTTCAGCTGCAATGGGAAGAACGATGACTGCTACTGTAATGATGGGAGCAATGCTAAAAGGAGATCAGAAATTAACTGTAACGGTTGACGGTCGTGGCCCTATTGGTAGAATTATTGCAGATGCAGATGCTAAAGGTAATGTACGCGCTTATGTGGATCATCCACAAACACATTTCCCATTAAACGAACAAGGAAAATTAGATGTTAGAAGAGCTGTAGGGACAGAAGGTTCTATTCAAGTGGTTAAGGATGTAGGAATGAAAGATTATTTTTCCGGTTCAAGTCCAATAGTATCTGGTGAACTAGGAGAAGATTTTACGTACTATTATGCGACAAGTGAACAAACACCATCTTCTGTTGGTTTAGGGGTACTTGTTAATCCAGATAATACGATTAAAGCAGCAGGCGGATTCATTATCCAAGTGATGCCTGGTGCTAAAGAAGAAACAATCAGTAAATTAGAAGAAGCAATTAATCAAATGACACCAGTATCTAAACTAATTGAGCAAGGATTGACACCTGAAGGAATTTTAAATGAAATTCTTGGAGAAGAACATGTCCAAATTTTAGAAACATCACCTGCACAATTTGAATGTAATTGTAGCCATGAAAAATTCTTGAATGCTATTAAAGGATTAGGGGAAGCAGAAATTACAGATATGATTAAAGAAGATCATGGTGCGGAAGCAGTTTGTCACTTCTGTGGAAATAAATATAATTATAGTGAAGCAGAGCTTAACCAATTATTAGAATCAATGGCATAAATTCAACAGAAGTTTATTACAAATTAAATTAGGGAATTTACTAAATGTATGTCGATAAATATGCATAAGACTTTGTAGGATATATTTGTTTTTTTTAGAAAATTCTGATAGAATATAAATATCCGATAAAATGACTAAGTTTTATTAATTCTATCTATAAGGAGTGTTTGGAATGGCACAAAAACCAGTAGAAAACATTACGCAAATTATTGGAAACACACCAGTAGTTAAATTGAGAAACGTTGTTGATGAAGATGCGGCAGATATTTACGTTAAATTAGAATATCAAAATCCAGGTGGTTCAGTTAAAGACCGTATAGCTTTAGCTATGATTGAAAAAGCTGAAAAAGAAGGTAAAATTAAACCTGGAGATACTATTGTGGAGCCAACAAGTGGAAACACAGGTATTGGTTTAGCATTTGTATGTGCAGCTAAAGGATACAAAGCAGTGTTCACAATGCCTGAAACAATGAGTCAAGAACGTCGTAACTTATTAAAAGCATATGGTGCAGAATTAGTATTAACACCTGGATCAGAAGCGATGAAGGGTGCAATTAAAAAAGCCAAAGAACTTAAAGAAGAGCATGGTTACTTTGAACCTCAACAATTCGAAAACCCAGCAAACCCTGAAGTTCATGAACTTACAACTGGTCCAGAATTAGTTGAACAGTTTGAAGGTAAAACAATCGATGCTTTCTTAGCTGGCGTAGGTACTGGTGGTACATTATCTGGTGTAGGTAAAGTTTTAAGACAACAATACCCTGATATTGAAATAGTTGCTATCGAACCAGAAGCTTCACCAGTTCTAAGTGGTGGAGAACCAGGACCACATAAATTACAAGGTTTAGGTGCTGGATTTGTTCCGGATACGTTAAATACAGACATTTACGATAGTATTATTAAAGTAGGCAATGAAACTGCTATGGAAATGGCACGTCGTGTTGCAAAAGAAGAAGGTATTTTATCAGGAATTTCTTCTGGTGCCGCTATTCACGCTGCTATTCAAAAAGCTAAAGAATTAGGTAAAGGTAAAACAGTAGTAACAGTATTACCAAGTAATGGTGAACGTTACTTATCTACACCTTTATACTCATTTGATGACTAATTATATAAGTTACCAAAGCGAAGTCGGGATAGATCGACTTCGCTTTTTTTATTTGGTTATATGCGTATGAGTATATTCAATTCATTTTTACTTTTATTTAGAGTAGTTTATTTAATTTTTACCACTGAAATTATGTTGAAAGTAGTGATATCATTATAAGTGATATGAAAAAGCATGAAATATTTCAAAAAAGAAAAGGTGATTAAATGTCAAAAACTAAAATTATGGGCATACTTAACGTAACGCCAGATTCATTTTCAGATGGTGGGAAATATAATTCTGTTGAAAAAGCAGTTTCGCGAACGAAAGAAATGATTGATGAAGGTGTTGATATAGTTGATGTAGGTGGTGTTTCAACTCGACCTGGGTATCAAGAAGTTACTCTAGAAGAAGAGTTGAATAGAGTTATACCAGTTGTTGAAGCATTGATAGGGCTTAATGTACAAATATCAATTGATACATATAGAAGTGAAGTAGCAGAAGCTTGTTTGAAGTTAGGCGCTACAATGATTAATGATCAATGGGCTGGTTTGTATGATCCTAAAATATTGAATGTTGTTGCTCAATATGATGCAGAAATTGTTCTAATGCATAATGGGGATGGTAAAAGAGATAAGCCAGTTGTAGATGAAATGCTTGTTACCTTATTAGCACAAGCCAATAAAGCTGAAATGGCAGGTATCCCACATTCAAAAATTTGGCTAGATCCTGGGATAGGGTTTGCTAAAACTAGAGATGAAGAAAATGAAGTGATGGCACGACTTGATGAGTTAGTTGCAACAGATTATCCGATTTTATTGGCTACTAGTCGTAAAAGATTCATTAAAGAAATGATAGGTGGAGAATCAAAAGCCCTTGAAAGAGACGAAGCTACAGCAGCAACAACTGCTTATGGTATAATGAAGGGCGTTCAAGCTGTGAGAGTACACAATGTTAAACTTAATTCACGTATTGCACAAAGCATGGATTTTCTAAAGGAGAATGAAAATGAACGACATCATATTTCTTAATGGAATGCGATTTTATGGTTATCACGGTGCATTGCCGGCAGAAAATGAAATAGGTCAAATATTCATAGTAGATATTACTTTGAAAGTAGATTTACATGATGCTGGTCAATCAGATGATGTGAAAGATACGGTCCATTATGGAGAAGTCTTTGAAGATGTTAAAGAGATTGTTGAAGGAGAACCTTCTAATTTACTAGAACATCTAGCAGAACGTATTGCCAAACGTATAAATTCACACTATAATCGTGTAATGGAAACGAAAGTTAGAATAACTAAAGAAAATCCTCCAATACCAGGACATTACGATGGGGTAGGTATAGAAATAGTGAGGGAGCGTAATTAAATGGTTAAAGCATATTTAGGATTAGGAAGTAATATAGGTGATAGAGCACATCAATTACAACAAGCCATCCGAATTATCGACCAATACCAATACATTGATGTTACCTCTATATCTCCTATCTATGAAACAGAGCCAGTTGGTTACACTGATCAACCACAGTTTCTTAATTTATGTATAGAAATAGAGACAACATTAGATCCTCAGGAATTATTAAAGAGATGTTTAGAAACGGAAGAAGCACTTCACCGTGTAAGGAAGATTCGATGGGGGCCTAGAACGCTAGATGTAGATATTTTACTGTATGGAAATGAAATCATTGAAGAAGATAATTTAATCATTCCTCACCCGAGAATGGCGGAACGCGCTTTTGTGCTTATTCCATTGAATGATATCGCATCGAAACACATTGAACCCCGTTCCCAAAAATTGATTGAAAACTTAGTAATAGCAGATAGTACAGTTAAAAGATATGTGTCTTAATGGGTAACGAAGAGATTGATGATGTGAGACACTACATAGTGACTTAAATTATTTAATTCTAGTTGTTTGTGAAAATATATTGAGGTTTAACAGTTAAAGATAAAGTAGTAAATACTTTATTAGAACATTGCCGTTTAGTAAAATGATATGGTGAGAAGATAGATGTTATGAAAAGATTTAGCACGCTTCTTGGCATCGCTATATTTAGAGTGGATAAAAGTGACTCTAAGATAACAAAGAGGAATGATTGAAATACCTAAATATTTCTAACAAAATGTATAAAATAAATAATTGGAAAACAAGAAGCAAAAGGAGAGAAAGTTATGTCAGAAGAAATGAACGACCAAATGCAGGTACGCCGACAAAAACTACAAGAATTAAGAGATTTAGGAATTGATCCATTTGGTCAACGATACGATCGTTCTGCTTCAGCAGCTGAATTAAAAGCGGCTTGGGACGAATTCTCAAAAGAAGAATTACATGAAAAAGAAGAAGAGAGTCATGTTGCGATAGCAGGTCGTATTATGACTAAACGCGGAAAAGGTAAAGCAGGATTTGCACATGTGCAAGATCTTTCAGGACAAATTCAAATTTATATTAGAAAAGATCAAATTGGAGAAGAACAATTTGATTTATGGAAACATGCCGATCTAGGCGATATTGTCGGTGTTGAAGGTGTAATGTTTAAAACTAATACTGGTGAATTATCAGTTAAAGCAAAATCATTCACGCTATTAACTAAAGCTTTACGACCATTACCAGATAAATTCCACGGATTACAAGATATAGAACAACGTTATCGTCAACGTTATTTAGACTTAATCACAAATCAAGATAGTACACGAACATTTATTAATCGTAGTAAAATCATTCAAGAAATGCGTAATTATCTAAACCAAAAAGGTTTCTTAGAAGTGGAGACACCAATGATGCATCAAATCGCTGGAGGTGCTGCTGCTAGACCTTTTGTGACACACCATAATGCATTAGACGCTACTTTGTATATGCGTATAGCTATCGAATTGCATTTAAAACGTTTAATCGTAGGCGGATTAGAAAAAGTATACGAAATTGGTCGCGTATTCCGTAATGAAGGTGTATCTACACGACATAACCCTGAATTTACAATGATTGAATTGTATGAAGCTTATGCAGATTACCATGATATTATGGACTTAACAGAATCAATGGTTAGACATATTGCTCAAGAAGTACTTGGATCAGCTAAGGTTCAATATAATGGAACTGAAATTGATTTAGAATCTTCATGGAAAAGATTACACATTGTTGATGCTGTGAAAGAAGCTACAGGTGTAGATTTCTATAATGTGAAATCTGATGAAGAAGCCAAAGCACTAGCAAAAGAACATGGTATTGAAATTACTGATAATATGAAATATGGTCATATTTTAAATGAATTCTTTGAGCAAAAAGTAGAAGAGACATTAATCCAACCAACATTCATATACGGTCATCCAATTGATATATCTCCATTAGCTAAGAAAAATCCGGAAGATCCTAGATTTACAGATAGATTTGAATTGTTTATCGTAGGAAGAGAACATGCTAATGCCTTTACTGAGCTTAATGATCCTATCGATCAAAAAGAACGTTTTGAAGCTCAATTAGTTGAAAAAGAGCAAGGTAATGATGAAGCGCATGAAATGGACGAAGATTATATCGAAGCATTAGAATACGGTATGCCTCCTACTGGTGGTTTAGGAATAGGTATTGATAGATTAGTTATGTTATTAACTGATTCACCATCAATTAGAGATGTATTATTATTCCCTTATATGAGACAAAAATAATATAGTGGAAAACACCAATCACAATAGTGGTTGGTGTTTTTATGTAATGTAATAGAAAAAAAGGAGATGAAATTAATTATTCTATTAAAATAAAGGTTACGTTTGATAAATAAAAGTTACTTATTTACTGATAGAAAGTAATAATACCTATAGTTTAGAAGGATGATCTGTGGTAGAATAGATCAAGTGGAAAAGGCGAAGGAATTGCACTTCAGTCTTTCGAAAAAAATATAAATAATCTATTGACTTTCTTAAGTGAATGAAGTAATATATAAAAGTCGTCAAAAACACGTAGCGTAGTTAACGAAATGTAAAATTAATTTTAATAAAGTGTAAAATTAACTATTGAAATGGTCTTAACAAACGTGTATTATTAATAAAGTAAGTTAATTTGTCTGGTGGCAATAGCAAAGAGGTCACACCTGTTCCCATGCCGAACACAGAAGTTAAGCTCTTTAGCGCCGATGGTAGTCGGACTAACGTTCCGCTAGAGTAGGACGTTGCCAGGCAATAAATAACAGGAGAATTAGCTCAGCTGGGAGAGCATCTGCCTTACAAGCAGAGGGTCGGCGGTTCGAACCCGTCATTCTCCACCATTTAATAGCCGGCCTAGCTCAATTGGTAGAGCAACTGACTTGTAATCAGTAGGTTGGGGGTTCAAGTCCTCTGGCCGGCACCATCTTTTGAGCCATTAGCTCAGTTGGTAGAGCATCTGACTTTTAATCAGAGGGTCAGAGGTTCGAATCCTCTATGGCTCATTACGATTTTATTTATACTTTTTAAGCGAAATAATGCAGAAGTAGTTCAGCGGTAGAATACGACCTTGCCAAGGTCGGGGTCGCGGGTTCGAATCCCGTCTTCTGCTCCATTATTTTGCCGGGGTGGCGGAACTGGCAGACGCACAGGACTTAAAATCCTGCGGTGAGAGATCACCGTACCGGTTCGATTCCGGTCCTCGGCACCATCTTTAATAAGCGCCCGTAGCTCAACTGGATAGAGCGTTTGACTACGGATCAAGAGGTTATGGGTTCGACTCCTATCGGGCGCGCCATTTTAAAGAATATAACTACATACGGGAAGTAGCTCAGCTTGGTAGAGCACTTGGTTTGGGACCAAGGGGTCGCAGGTTCGAATCCTGTCTTCCCGACTTCTTAAAAATGGGGGCTTAGCTCAGCTGGGAGAGCGCCTGCTTTGCACGCAGGAGGTCAGCGGTTCGATCCCGCTAGTCTCCACCATTATTTATTTCATTAAATGAACATTGAAAACTGAATGACAATATGTCAACGTTAATTCCAATAATGTAACGAAAGTTACAACAATTAATTTAGTTTTATGAGCTAATCAAACATCATAATTTTTTATGGAGAGTTTGATCCTGGCTCAGGATGAACGCTGGCGGCGTGCCTAATACATGCAAGTCGAGCGAACAGATAAGGAGCTTGCTCCTTTGACGTTAGCGGCGGACGGGTGAGTAACACGTGGATAACCTACCTATAAGACTGGGATAACTTCGGGAAACCGGAGCTAATACCGGATAACATATTGAACCGCATGGTTCAATAGTGAAAGGCGGCTTTGCTGTCACTTATAGATGGATCCGCGCCGTATTAGCTAGTTGGTAAGGTGACGGCTTACCAAGGCAACGATACGTAGCCGACCTGAGAGGGTGATCGGCCACACTGGAACTGAGACACGGTCCAGACTCCTACGGGAGGCAGCAGTAGGGAATCTTCCGCAATGGGCGAAAGCCTGACGGAGCAACGCCGCGTGAGTGATGAAGGTCTTCGGATCGTAAAACTCTGTTATCAGGGAAGAACAAATGTGTAAGTAACTGTGCACATCTTGACGGTACCTGATCAGAAAGCCACGGCTAACTACGTGCCAGCAGCCGCGGTAATACGTAGGTGGCAAGCGTTATCCGGAATTATTGGGCGTAAAGCGCGCGTAGGCGGTTTTTTAAGTCTGATGTGAAAGCCCACGGCTCAACCGTGGAGGGTCATTGGAAACTGGAAAACTTGAGTGCAGAAGAGGAAAGTGGAATTCCATGTGTAGCGGTGAAATGCGCAGAGATATGGAGGAACACCAGTGGCGAAGGCGACTTTCTGGTCTGTAACTGACGCTGATGTGCGAAAGCGTGGGGATCAAACAGGATTAGATACCCTGGTAGTCCACGCCGTAAACGATGAGTGCTAAGTGTTAGGGGGTTTCCGCCCCTTAGTGCTGCAGCTAACGCATTAAGCACTCCGCCTGGGGAGTACGACCGCAAGGTTGAAACTCAAAGGAATTGACGGGGACCCGCACAAGCGGTGGAGCATGTGGTTTAATTCGAAGCAACGCGAAGAACCTTACCAAATCTTGACATCCTTTGACCGCTCTAGAGATAGAGTCTTCCCCTTCGGGGGACAAAGTGACAGGTGGTGCATGGTTGTCGTCAGCTCGTGTCGTGAGATGTTGGGTTAAGTCCCGCAACGAGCGCAACCCTTAAGCTTAGTTGCCATCATTAAGTTGGGCACTCTAAGTTGACTGCCGGTGACAAACCGGAGGAAGGTGGGGATGACGTCAAATCATCATGCCCCTTATGATTTGGGCTACACACGTGCTACAATGGACAATACAAAGGGCAGCTAAACCGCGAGGTCAAGCAAATCCCATAAAGTTGTTCTCAGTTCGGATTGTAGTCTGCAACTCGACTACATGAAGCTGGAATCGCTAGTAATCGTAGATCAGCATGCTACGGTGAATACGTTCCCGGGTCTTGTACACACCGCCCGTCACACCACGAGAGTTTGTAACACCCGAAGCCGGTGGAGTAACCATTTATGGAGCTAGCCGTCGAAGGTGGGACAAATGATTGGGGTGAAGTCGTAACAAGGTAGCCGTATCGGAAGGTGCGGCTGGATCACCTCCTTTCTAAGGATATATTCGGAACATCTTCGTAGAAGATGAAGGAATAACATTGACATATTGTATTCAGTTTTGAATGTTTATATAACATTCAACATATCTTCTTTTTCAAAGAAAGCGATTCGCAGACAATGCGTTGAGTTACTTTAAAGCGGAGTTTACTAGAGTAAATGAGTATTTAAAGTAATGATAACAAAGCAGTATGCAAACGCTTGACTGGAAATAGAACTTGTACATTGAAAACTAGATAAGTAAGTAAAATAGATTTTACCAAGCAAAACCGAGTGAATTAGAGTTTTAAAGCTTGAATTCATAAGAAATAATCGCTAGTGTTCGAAAGAACACTCACAAGATTAATAACGCGTTTCCTGTAGGATGGAAACATAGATTAAGTTATTAAGGGCGCACGGTGGATGCCTTGGCACTAGAAGCCGATGAAGGACGTTACTAACGACGATATGCTTTGGGGAGCTGTAAGTAAGCGTTGATCCAGAGATTTCCGAATGGGGAAACCCAGCATGAGTTATGTCATGTTATCGATATGTGAATACATAGCATATCAGAAGGCAGACCCGGAGAACTGAAACATCTTAGTACCCGGAGGAAGAGAAAGAAAAATCGATTCCCTGAGTAGCGGCGAGCGAAACGGGAAGAGCCCAAACCAACAAGCTTGCTTGTTGGGGTTGTAGGACACTCTATACGGAGTTACAAAAGTATATATTAGACGAATCATCTGGAAAGTTGAATCAAAGAAGGTAATAATCCTGTAGTCGAAAATATATACTCTCTTGAGTGGATCCTGAGTACGACGGAGCACGTGAAATTCCGTCGGAATCTGGGAGGACCATCTCCTAAGGCTAAATACTCTCTAGTGACCGATAGTGAACCAGTACCGTGAGGGAAAGGTGAAAAGTACCCCGGAAGGGGAGTGAAAGAGAACTTGAAACCGTGTGCTTACAAGTAGTCAGAGCCCGTTAATGGGTGATGGCGTGCCTTTTGTAGAATGAACCGGCGAGTTACGATTTGATGCAAGGTTAAGCAGCTAATGTGGAGCCGTAGCGAAAGCGAGTCTGAATAGGGCGTTTAGTATTTGGTCGTAGACCCGAAACCAGGTGATCTACCCTTGGTCAGGTTGAAGTTCAGGTAACACTGAATGGAGGACCGAACCGACTTACGTTGAAAAGTGAGCGGATGAACTGAGGGTAGCGGAGAAATTCCAATCGAACTTGGAGATAGCTGGTTCTCTCCGAAATAGCTTTAGGGCTAGCCTCAAGTGATGATTATTGGAGGTAGAGCACTGTTTGGACGAGGGGCCCTTCTCGGGTTACCGAATTCAGACAAACTCCGAATGCCAATCAATTTAACTTGGGAGTCAGAACATGGGTGATAAGGTCCGTGTTCGAAAGGGAAACAGCCCAGACCACCAGCTAAGGTCCCAAAATATATGTTAAGTGGAAAAGGATGTGGCGTTGCCCAGACAACTAGGATGTTGGCTTAGAAGCAGCCATCATTTAAAGAGTGCGTAATAGCTCACTAGTCGAGTGACACTGCGCCGAAAATGTACCGGGGCTAAACATATTACCGAAGCTGTGGATTGTCCGTAGGACAATGGTAGGAGAGCGTTCTAAGGGCGTCGAAGCATGATCGCAAGGACATGTGGAGCGCTTAGAAGTGAGAATGCCGGTGTGAGTAGCGAAAGACGGGTGAGAATCCCGTCCACCGATTGACTAAGGTTTCCAGAGGAAGGCTCGTCCGCTCTGGGTTAGTCGGGTCCTAAGCTGAGGCCGACAGGCGTAGGCGATGGATAACAGGTTGATATTCCTGTACCACCTAGTATCGTTTTAATCGATGGGGGGACGCAGTAGGATAGGCGAAGCGTGCTATTGGATTGCACGTCCAAGCAGTAAGACTGAGTGTTAGGCAAATCCGGCACTCATAAGGTCAAGCTGTGATGGGGAGAGGAAATTGTTTCCTCGAGTCGTTGATTTCACACTGCCAAGAAAAGCCTCTAGATAGATAACAGGTGCCCGTACCGCAAACCGACACAGGTAGTCAAGATGAGAATTCTAAGGTGAGCGAGCGAACTCTCGTTAAGGAACTCGGCAAAATGACCCCGTAACTTCGGGAGAAGGGGTGCTCTTTAGGGTTAACGCCCAGAAGAGCCGCAGTGAATAGGCCCAAGCGACTGTTTATCAAAAACACAGGTCTCTGCTAAACCGTAAGGTGATGTATAGGGGCTGACGCCTGCCCGGTGCTGGAAGGTTAAGAGGAGTAGTTAGCTTCTGCGAAGCTACGAATCGAAGCCCCAGTAAACGGCGGCCGTAACTATAACGGTCCTAAGGTAGCGAAATTCCTTGTCGGGTAAGTTCCGACCCGCACGAAAGGCGTAACGATTTGGGCACTGTCTCAACGAGAGACTCGGTGAAATCATAGTACCTGTGAAGATGCAGGTTACCCGCGACAGGACGGAAAGACCCCGTGGAGCTTTACTGTAGCCTGATATTGAAATTCGGCACAGCTTGTACAGGATAGGTAGGAGCCTTTGAAACGTGAGCGCTAGCTTACGTGGAGGCATTGGTGGGATACTACCCTAGCTGTGTTGGCTTTCTAACCCGCACCACTTATCGTGGTGGGAGACAGTGTCAGGTGGGCAGTTTGACTGGGGCGGTCGCCTCCTAAAAGGTAACGGAGGCGCTCAAAGGTTCCCTCAGAATGGTTGGAAATCATTCATAGAGTGTAAAGGCATAAGGGAGCTTGACTGCGAGACTTACAAGTCGAGCAGGGTCGAAAGACGGACTTAGTGATCCGGTGGTTCCGCATGGAAGGGCCATCGCTCAACGGATAAAAGCTACCCCGGGGATAACAGGCTTATCTCCCCCAAGAGTTCACATCGACGGGGAGGTTTGGCACCTCGATGTCGGCTCATCGCATCCTGGGGCTGTAGTCGGTCCCAAGGGTTGGGCTGTTCGCCCATTAAAGCGGTACGCGAGCTGGGTTCAGAACGTCGTGAGACAGTTCGGTCCCTATCCGTCGTGGGCGTAGGAAATTTGAGAGGAGCTGTCCTTAGTACGAGAGGACCGGGATGGACATACCTCTGGTGTACCAGTTGTCGTGCCAACGGCATAGCTGGGTAGCTATGTATGGACGGGATAAGTGCTGAAAGCATCTAAGCATGAAGCCCCCCTCAAGATGAGATTTCCCAACTTCGGTTATAAGATCTCTCAAAGATGATGAGGTTAATAGGTTCGAGGTGGAAGCGTGGTGACACGTGGAGCTGACGAATACTAATCGATCGAAGACTTAATCAAAATTTATGTTTTGCGACGCAAAATCATTTTACTTACTATCTAGTTTTGAATGTATAATACATTCCATTTGTCTGGTGACAATGGCAAGGAGGTCACACCTGTTCCCATGCCGAACACAGAAGTTAAGCTCCTTAGCGCCGATGGTAGTCGGACTAACGTTCCGCTAGAGTAGGACGTTGCCAGGCAATACCTATAATTTGGCCGTGAGGTCATTTTTTTGTGAGGTATATACGGTAAAAATTATTTATAAAAAGTTATTGACTTTCGAGTTGATAAGGCGTATAATTAATTATTGTCGGTAAAAGAAATGAACATTGAAAACTGAATGACAATATGTCAACGTTAATTCCAATAATGTAACGAAAGTTACAACAATTAATTTAGTTTTATGAGCTAATCAAACATCATAATTTTTTATGGAGAGTTTGATCCTGGCTCAGGATGAACGCTGGCGGCGTGCCTAATACATGCAAGTCGAGCGAACAGATAAGGAGCTTGCTCCTTTGACGTTAGCGGCGGACGGGTGAGTAACACGTGGATAACCTACCTATAAGACTGGGATAACTTCGGGAAACCGGAGCTAATACCGGATAACATATTGAACCGCATGGTTCAATAGTGAAAGGCGGCTTTGCTGTCACTTATAGATGGATCCGCGCCGTATTAGCTAGTTGGTAAGGTGACGGCTTACCAAGGCAACGATACGTAGCCGACCTGAGAGGGTGATCGGCCACACTGGAACTGAGACACGGTCCAGACTCCTACGGGAGGCAGCAGTAGGGAATCTTCCGCAATGGGCGAAAGCCTGACGGAGCAACGCCGCGTGAGTGATGAAGGTCTTCGGATCGTAAAACTCTGTTATCAGGGAAGAACAAATGTGTAAGTAACTGTGCACATCTTGACGGTACCTGATCAGAAAGCCACGGCTAACTACGTGCCAGCAGCCGCGGTAATACGTAGGTGGCAAGCGTTATCCGGAATTATTGGGCGTAAAGCGCGCGTAGGCGGTTTTTTAAGTCTGATGTGAAAGCCCACGGCTCAACCGTGGAGGGTCATTGGAAACTGGAAAACTTGAGTGCAGAAGAGGAAAGTGGAATTCCATGTGTAGCGGTGAAATGCGCAGAGATATGGAGGAACACCAGTGGCGAAGGCGACTTTCTGGTCTGTAACTGACGCTGATGTGCGAAAGCGTGGGGATCAAACAGGATTAGATACCCTGGTAGTCCACGCCGTAAACGATGAGTGCTAAGTGTTAGGGGGTTTCCGCCCCTTAGTGCTGCAGCTAACGCATTAAGCACTCCGCCTGGGGAGTACGACCGCAAGGTTGAAACTCAAAGGAATTGACGGGGACCCGCACAAGCGGTGGAGCATGTGGTTTAATTCGAAGCAACGCGAAGAACCTTACCAAATCTTGACATCCTTTGACCGCTCTAGAGATAGAGTCTTCCCCTTCGGGGGACAAAGTGACAGGTGGTGCATGGTTGTCGTCAGCTCGTGTCGTGAGATGTTGGGTTAAGTCCCGCAACGAGCGCAACCCTTAAGCTTAGTTGCCATCATTAAGTTGGGCACTCTAAGTTGACTGCCGGTGACAAACCGGAGGAAGGTGGGGATGACGTCAAATCATCATGCCCCTTATGATTTGGGCTACACACGTGCTACAATGGACAATACAAAGGGCAGCTAAACCGCGAGGTCAAGCAAATCCCATAAAGTTGTTCTCAGTTCGGATTGTAGTCTGCAACTCGACTACATGAAGCTGGAATCGCTAGTAATCGTAGATCAGCATGCTACGGTGAATACGTTCCCGGGTCTTGTACACACCGCCCGTCACACCACGAGAGTTTGTAACACCCGAAGCCGGTGGAGTAACCATTTATGGAGCTAGCCGTCGAAGGTGGGACAAATGATTGGGGTGAAGTCGTAACAAGGTAGCCGTATCGGAAGGTGCGGCTGGATCACCTCCTTTCTAAGGATATATTCGGAACATCTTCGTAGAAGATGAAGGAATAACATTGACATATTGTATTCAGTTTTGAATGTTTATATAACATTCAACGTGATGGGCCTATAGCTCAGCTGGTTAGAGCGCACGCCTGATAAGCGTGAGGTCGGTGGTTCGAGTCCACTTAGGCCCACCATTCATTTATTTGTACATTGAAAACTAGATAAGTAAGTAAAATAGATTTTACCAAGCAAAACCGAGTGAATTAGAGTTTTAAAGCTTGAATTCATAAGAAATAATCGCTAGTGTTCGAAAGAACACTCACAAGATTAATAACGCGTTTCCTGTAGGATGGAAACATAGATTAAGTTATTAAGGGCGCACGGTGGATGCCTTGGCACTAGAAGCCGATGAAGGACGTTACTAACGACGATATGCTTTGGGGAGCTGTAAGTAAGCGTTGATCCAGAGATTTCCGAATGGGGAAACCCAGCATGAGTTATGTCATGTTATCGATATGTGAATACATAGCATATCAGAAGGCAGACCCGGAGAACTGAAACATCTTAGTACCCGGAGGAAGAGAAAGAAAAATCGATTCCCTGAGTAGCGGCGAGCGAAACGGGAAGAGCCCAAACCAACAAGCTTGCTTGTTGGGGTTGTAGGACACTCTATACGGAGTTACAAAAGTATATATTAGACGAATCATCTGGAAAGTTGAATCAAAGAAGGTAATAATCCTGTAGTCGAAAATATATACTCTCTTGAGTGGATCCTGAGTACGACGGAGCACGTGAAATTCCGTCGGAATCTGGGAGGACCATCTCCTAAGGCTAAATACTCTCTAGTGACCGATAGTGAACCAGTACCGTGAGGGAAAGGTGAAAAGTACCCCGGAAGGGGAGTGAAAGAGAACTTGAAACCGTGTGCTTACAAGTAGTCAGAGCCCGTTAATGGGTGATGGCGTGCCTTTTGTAGAATGAACCGGCGAGTTACGATTTGATGCAAGGTTAAGCAGCTAATGTGGAGCCGTAGCGAAAGCGAGTCTGAATAGGGCGTTTAGTATTTGGTCGTAGACCCGAAACCAGGTGATCTACCCTTGGTCAGGTTGAAGTTCAGGTAACACTGAATGGAGGACCGAACCGACTTACGTTGAAAAGTGAGCGGATGAACTGAGGGTAGCGGAGAAATTCCAATCGAACTTGGAGATAGCTGGTTCTCTCCGAAATAGCTTTAGGGCTAGCCTCAAGTGATGATTATTGGAGGTAGAGCACTGTTTGGACGAGGGGCCCTTCTCGGGTTACCGAATTCAGACAAACTCCGAATGCCAATCAATTTAACTTGGGAGTCAGAACATGGGTGATAAGGTCCGTGTTCGAAAGGGAAACAGCCCAGACCACCAGCTAAGGTCCCAAAATATATGTTAAGTGGAAAAGGATGTGGCGTTGCCCAGACAACTAGGATGTTGGCTTAGAAGCAGCCATCATTTAAAGAGTGCGTAATAGCTCACTAGTCGAGTGACACTGCGCCGAAAATGTACCGGGGCTAAACATATTACCGAAGCTGTGGATTGTCCGTAGGACAATGGTAGGAGAGCGTTCTAAGGGCGTCGAAGCATGATCGCAAGGACATGTGGAGCGCTTAGAAGTGAGAATGCCGGTGTGAGTAGCGAAAGACGGGTGAGAATCCCGTCCACCGATTGACTAAGGTTTCCAGAGGAAGGCTCGTCCGCTCTGGGTTAGTCGGGTCCTAAGCTGAGGCCGACAGGCGTAGGCGATGGATAACAGGTTGATATTCCTGTACCACCTAGTATCGTTTTAATCGATGGGGGGACGCAGTAGGATAGGCGAAGCGTGCTATTGGATTGCACGTCCAAGCAGTAAGACTGAGTGTTAGGCAAATCCGGCACTCATAAGGTCAAGCTGTGATGGGGAGAGGAAATTGTTTCCTCGAGTCGTTGATTTCACACTGCCAAGAAAAGCCTCTAGATAGATAACAGGTGCCCGTACCGCAAACCGACACAGGTAGTCAAGATGAGAATTCTAAGGTGAGCGAGCGAACTCTCGTTAAGGAACTCGGCAAAATGACCCCGTAACTTCGGGAGAAGGGGTGCTCTTTAGGGTTAACGCCCAGAAGAGCCGCAGTGAATAGGCCCAAGCGACTGTTTATCAAAAACACAGGTCTCTGCTAAACCGTAAGGTGATGTATAGGGGCTGACGCCTGCCCGGTGCTGGAAGGTTAAGAGGAGTAGTTAGCTTCTGCGAAGCTACGAATCGAAGCCCCAGTAAACGGCGGCCGTAACTATAACGGTCCTAAGGTAGCGAAATTCCTTGTCGGGTAAGTTCCGACCCGCACGAAAGGCGTAACGATTTGGGCACTGTCTCAACGAGAGACTCGGTGAAATCATAGTACCTGTGAAGATGCAGGTTACCCGCGACAGGACGGAAAGACCCCGTGGAGCTTTACTGTAGCCTGATATTGAAATTCGGCACAGCTTGTACAGGATAGGTAGGAGCCTTTGAAACGTGAGCGCTAGCTTACGTGGAGGCATTGGTGGGATACTACCCTAGCTGTGTTGGCTTTCTAACCCGCACCACTTATCGTGGTGGGAGACAGTGTCAGGTGGGCAGTTTGACTGGGGCGGTCGCCTCCTAAAAGGTAACGGAGGCGCTCAAAGGTTCCCTCAGAATGGTTGGAAATCATTCATAGAGTGTAAAGGCATAAGGGAGCTTGACTGCGAGACTTACAAGTCGAGCAGGGTCGAAAGACGGACTTAGTGATCCGGTGGTTCCGCATGGAAGGGCCATCGCTCAACGGATAAAAGCTACCCCGGGGATAACAGGCTTATCTCCCCCAAGAGTTCACATCGACGGGGAGGTTTGGCACCTCGATGTCGGCTCATCGCATCCTGGGGCTGTAGTCGGTCCCAAGGGTTGGGCTGTTCGCCCATTAAAGCGGTACGCGAGCTGGGTTCAGAACGTCGTGAGACAGTTCGGTCCCTATCCGTCGTGGGCGTAGGAAATTTGAGAGGAGCTGTCCTTAGTACGAGAGGACCGGGATGGACATACCTCTGGTGTACCAGTTGTCGTGCCAACGGCATAGCTGGGTAGCTATGTATGGACGGGATAAGTGCTGAAAGCATCTAAGCATGAAGCCCCCCTCAAGATGAGATTTCCCAACTTCGGTTATAAGATCCCTCAAAGATGATGAGGTTAATAGGTTCGAGGTGGAAGCGTGGTGACACGTGGAGCTGACGAATACTAATCGATCGAAGACTTAATCAAAATTTATGTTTTGCGACGCAAAATCATTTTACTTACTATCTAGTTTTGAATGTATAATACATTCCATTTGTCTGGTGACAATGGCAAGGAGGTCACACCTGTTCCCATGCCGAACACAGAAGTTAAGCTCCTTAGCGCCGATGGTAGTCGGACTAACGTTCCGCTAGAGTAGGACGTTGCCAGGCAAATAAAAGGATGCGATGAGCCGCATTGAGACCGCAAGGTCTCTTTTTTTATGCTTAAAAATAAGAAAGTCAACGCAGAGCAAATGCGTTTAGACGATGAATTGAAGAATGAGCGCAACGAGCTTAGTCGAGCTAAGTGAGTAAGTGAGAGATGAAAATGAAGAAGTATAAGCGCATTTCTCTCAAGTTGAAAAAGGTCCTTAGCGCCGAAGGTAGCAGACTAACGTTCCGCTAGAGTAGGACGTTGCCAGGCAAATAAAAGGATGCGATGAGCCGCATTGAGACCGCAAGGTCTCTTTTTTTATTCCTAAAAATAAAAAAGTCAGTTTTTCCATTTATCTTTAATTATATTTCTCAAGTTAATTATGAATACAATAGACTAGCGTCAATTGCATAAGTAACACTAACTTTTTAAAAATAAAAAGAAGTGTTACTTTATAATTAACGAATTGATGAGTGCTTCTGTATGAGAAGTTAATAGGTTTTTAGGAATACCACCGAAACCTATAATGAATTTTGGAGGAGTCGAACTTGTGTTTTCTTCAAATTCATATGGATATAATTTCAGTGAATGTTCTTTAGCGCGTTGTAAGCATTCTTCCATATTTAATCCGTTTAAAACAGTTAGAGTAAAATGCATGCCTGTGAGTGCACCGTCAACTTTCAATTGATTTTCGTATGGTGACAAAGCATTTAAAATAAATTGCAATTTTTCTTTGTAAATTTTTCTCATTTTATTTAAATGACGCTCAAAACTACCACTACTCATAAATTGTGCAATCATTCTTTGGATATGAACTGGAGCTGTATTGCCTTCTTTATAATGATAATGATGATATTGTTCGAGCAATTTTGGTGGTAATACAATATATGCAATTCTGCAACTCGGATAAATGGATTTAGAAAAGGTACTTAAATAAATGACTTTATCTTGAGAATCGAGATTTTGCAATGCAGGGATAGGTTTACCAAAATATCTAAATTCTGAATCATAATCATCTTCGATAATGTATCTATTATCTTGCTGTTGAGCCCAATTGATGAGTTGGGTTCTTTTTTTTAGATTCATGACATGGCCAGTAGGAAACTGGTGTGAAGGTGTGATATAAATAATATTATGTTTTGATGATAAAATAGGATGAGTTTGTATTCCATTTTTCTCCACTGGGACTTGTACATAGTTGAATTTCTTTTTATCTAATACTTGTTTAATCGGAGGATAACTAGGTTTTTCTATAGCAAATGATGCATCTTCAAGTATGTCAGTCAACATATTTAATAATTGTTCTGTTGAAGAACCTATTATGATTTGATCTGGATGAGAGGTTACTCCTCTACTATTGAATAAGTAGTGTGCAATTTGTTGTCTTAATTCAAATTCCCCTTGGTTATCTCCTCTTTGTAACAGTTCAAACTGATTATCTTCAAAAACTTCTTTTGCATATTTTCTAAATAAATGTGAGGGAAAATGTTCTGCATCGATTTCTGATAAGTTGAAAGAATAAGTGTAATTTGTTTTCTCTTCATCTGTATTGTCATCATTATTGATGTATTTAATTGTTGGCATAACATATTGCTTGGGAAGTACAGGTAATGATTCGATATCGGATACGTAATAGCCCGATCTTGGTTTAGAGTATATGAAGCCTTCATCCAATAACAATTGATATGCATGTTCAATAGTTGTTTGACTTAAAGATAAATGTTCACTTAATTGACGTTTTGAAGGGAATCTGTCGTTTGACTGATATTGACCTTCTATAATTTGCTTTTTTAATTTTTCGTACAAATCAATGTACAGTGATTGTGTATCTCTCATTCATCTGACCTCTTTTATAATGAATAAATTGAACCTTTTTAAATATCAGTTTATCCTTTACAATAAATTTAATCAAGAAGTAAAGGGGTAGAATTTATGTCTAAAATAGTTGGATCTGAAAGAGTTAAACGAGGAATGGCTGAAATGCAAAAAGGCGGCGTTATTATGGACGTTGTTAATGCAGAACAAGCTAAAATTGCGGAAGAAGCTGGTGCTGTTGCAGTTATGGCATTAGAAAGAGTACCTTCTGATATCAGAGCAGCTGGTGGCGTTGCACGTAGTGCTAATCCTAAAATTGTTGAAGAGGTAATGAATGCTGTATCTATTCCAGTAATGGCTAAAGCAAGAATTGGTCATATTACAGAAGCTCGTGTATTAGAAGCAATGGGTGTGGATTATATTGATGAATCAGAAGTATTAACGCCTGCTGATGAAGAGTATCATTTACGTAAAGATCAATTCACCGTACCTTTTGTATGTGGTTGTCGTAATTTAGGTGAAGCTGCTCGTCGTATTGGCGAAGGTGCTGCTATGTTAAGAACTAAAGGCGAACCAGGAACAGGTAACATTGTCGAAGCTGTAAGACATATGAGAAGAGTTAATGCTGAAGTTAGTCGTTTGACTGTAATGAATGATGATGAAATTATGACTTTCGCTAAAGATATTGGAGCGCCATATGAAGTTTTAAAACAAATTAAAGATAATGGTAGATTACCAGTTGTTAACTTTGCGGCAGGTGGCGTTGCAACACCTCAAGATGCTGCTTTAATGATGGAATTAGGTGCAGATGGTGTATTTGTTGGATCAGGTATTTTCAAATCTGAAGATCCAGAAAAATTTGCTAAAGCTATTGTGCAAGCTACAACACACTATCAAGATTATGAACTAATTGGTAAATTAGCTGCAGAATTAGGAACTGCTATGAAAGGGTTAGATATTAATCAAATTTCATTAGAAGAACGTATGCAAGAGCGTGGTTGGTAATATATGAAAATAGGTGTATTAGCGCTTCAAGGTGCAGTTCGTGAACATATTCGTCATATAGAATTAAGTGGCCATGAAGGTATCCCAATTAAAAAAGTAGAACAATTAGATGATATCGATGGTTTAATCTTACCTGGTGGCGAATCAACAACATTAAGAAGGTTAATGGATTTATATGGTTTTAAAGAAAAGCTACAGCAATCAGATTTACCTATGTTTGGTACTTGTGCAGGTTTAATCGTATTAGCTAGTGATGTTGAAGGTGAAGAAGGCTATTTAAATAAATTAGATATTACAGTTGAACGTAATTCGTTTGGTAGGCAAGTCGATAGCTTTGAATCTGAATTAGATATCAAAGGTATAGCTAAGGATATAGAAGGTGTTTTTATTAGAGCACCTCATATTGCGAAAGTAGCTGATAATGTTGAAACATTAAGTAAAGTTGGCGATAAAATCGTTGCTGTTAAACAAGGTAAATATTTAGGTGTATCATTTCATCCAGAATTAACAGATGATTATCGTGTAACTGACTATTTTATTAACCATATGATTCAAAAATAAAAATAAGGCAATGTATGATTGAGTTTAAATACTCGTTCATACATTGCCTTTGTTCATTAGATAAAGAATCCAGCAATTGCTGCTGAAATAAATGATACTAATGTCGCACCGAATAATAATTTTAATCCGAATCTTGCAACAACGTCACCTTTTTTATCATTTAATGATTTAATAGCGCCAGAAATAATACCAATAGAACTAAAGTTAGCAAATGATACTAAGAATACTGAAGTAACACCTTTAGCGTGTTCTGAAATGCCATTTAACTTACCTAGTGCCTGCATTGCAACGAATTCATTTGATAATAATTTAGTTGCCATAACAGAACCTGATTGTACTGCGTCGTTCCATGGAACACCTGCTAAGAATGCAAATGGAGCAAATACAAATCCAATTAAAGTTTGGAAGTCCCATTTGATTGCGCCATGTGAAAGCAAACTGAAAGTACCGCTTACTAAGCCATTTAGTAACGCGATGATTGCGATGTATCCAATAAGCATCGCACCTACGATTACTGCCACTTTAAATCCATCTAAAATATACTCCCCAAGCATTTCAAAGAAAGATTGATTTTTCGTTTCACTTTCGGCAACTAATAATTTATCATCTTCTTCATTAACTTTATAAGGGTTAATGATTGAAGCGATAATGAAACCACCAAATAAGTTTAATACGACAGCTGTAACAACGTATTTCGGTTCAATTAATGTGAAATAAGCACCTATAATTGAAGCAGATACAGTAGACATTGCAGATGCTGTTAAAGTATACAAACGTTGTTTAGGTATATAAGGAAGTTGTTGTTTTAAAGAAATAAACACTTCAGATTGACCTAAAATTGCTGCAGCTACTGCATTGTATGATTCCAAACGGCCCATACCATTGATTTTTGAAATAAGGAAACCTAATACGTTAATTATAAATGGTAAAATTTTAGTGTATTGTAGAATCCCAATTAATGCTGAAATAAATACAATTGGTAATAAAACGTTAAAGAAAAATGGTGGATTTTTAGGATCTACGTATTTAAAACCACCGAAAACGAAGTTAACGCCTTCTGCTGCTTTAGATAGCAAATAACCAAAACCATTAGCAATACCACCAATGACTGTAATACCAATGTTTGTTTTTAATAAAATGAAGGCGAAAATTAATTGGATGACTAATAATAATCCAACATATTGCCAACGAATATTCTTTCTATCTGAACTAAATAAGTACGCGAGTGCTAAGAAGAAAATAATTCCAATAATCCCAATGAGAATGTGCATGTTTTTTCATTCCTTTAATTTATTCTATTGTCTATCATACAATAAAAAATAAGCGCTAACATCATAAATTTTAAAAATTTAAAATCAAATTAATTGAAAATGGTCAAAGTTGGTCATATAATATAGTCAAAGAAGGTCAAAAAGAGGTGATAATCATGCATAATATGTCCGACATCATAGAACAGTACATTAAACATTTATTTGAAGAAACCAATGAAGATGTGGTGGAAATTCAAAGAGCAAATATTGCTCAACGTTTTGACTGCGTCCCTTCTCAATTAAACTATGTGATTAAAACTAGATTTACAAATGAGCATGGTTACGAAATAGAAAGTAAACGTGGTGGTGGTGGATACATCCGAATCACGAAAATTGAAAACAAAGATGAAACAGGTTATATTAATCATTTACTTCAATTAATAGGTCCTTCAATATCCCAACAACAAGCACTTTATTTAATAGATGGCTTGTTAGATAAAGGGCTTGTGAATGAAAGAGAAGCAAAAATGATTATTGCTGCTATTGATCGAGAAACGTTAAAAATGGATATAGTATCTCGAGATATTATTAGAGCAAATATTCTTAAAAGAATTTTACCTGTTATAAATTATTATTAGAAGAATTGAGGTGTTGCTTTTTGCTTTGTGAAAATTGCCATTTAAATGAAGCTGAAGTTAAATTAACTGTTAAAAGTAAAGATGGTATGCAAGAAAAATGGGTTTGTAGTACTTGTGCGCAAGGTGATAACCCATGGACACACCAAGAGCAATCATCCTATCATCATCAAGATGATATAGAAGAAGCGTTTGTTGTAAAACAAATATTACAACATTTAGCAACTAAACATGGTATTAATTTTCAAGAAATGGCATTTCAGGAAGAAAAAAGATGTCCAACTTGTCATATGACGTTAAAAGACATTGCACATGTAGGCAAATTTGGTTGTTCCAATTGCTATGCCACATTTAAGGATGACATCTTAGACATAGTAAGACGTGTGCAAGGCGGTCAATATGAACATGTTGGAAAGGTACCTCAATCTTCTTATCATAAGCTTGCACTTAAAAAGAAAATCGAAGAGAAAAAGCAATATTTACAACAATTAATAGATGAACAAGATTTCGAACAGGCAGCTATTGTTCGAGACGAAATCAAATCGCTACGTGAAGAGGGCGAGGTGAAACATGATGAGTGACTTAGAACCTAACATTAGTGAGTGGATGAAAACGACTAAAGAAGCACCAGTGGTCATTTCTTCAAGAATTCGCCTAGCAAGAAACCTTGAAAATCATGTTCACCCACTCATGTTTCCTACAGAACAAGATGGATTTAGAGTAATAAATGAAGTGCAAGATGCATTGCCTAACATGACTTTAAAAAGACTAGATATGATGGACCAACAAAATAAAATGAAATTGGTAGCTAAACATTTGGTAAGTCCAGAGTTGATCAAACAACCAGCATCGGCCGTTCTATTAAATGATGATGAATCTATCAGCGTCATGATTAATGAAGAAGATCATATTAGAATTCAAGCGCTTGGTACAGATTTATCATTAGAAAGATTGTATAAAGAAGCGTCGGCGCTAGATGATGAAATCGACCAACAACTTGATATTAGTTATGATGAACATTTAGGGTATTTAACTACATGTCCGACTAATATCGGAACTGGTATGAGAGCAAGTGTGATGTTGCATTTACCAGGTCTTTCTATCATGAAAAGAATGTCAGGTATAGCACAGACTATTAACCGATTTGGTTTTACCATTCGAGGAATATATGGTGAAGGGTCACAAGTCTATGGCCACATTTACCAGGTTTCAAACCAATTAACATTGGGGAAAACAGAAGAAGAAATCATAGAGAATTTAACAGAAGTAATCAATCAAATTATAAATGAAGAACTTCAAATCCGATCAAGATTAGATAAACATAAACATTTAGAAACATTAGATAGAGTCTATCGTTCATTAGGAATATTGCAAAATAGCAGACTTATCTCTATGGAAGAAGCATCTTATCGATTGAGTGAAGTTAAATTAGGCATAGATTTAAATTATATCGAACTTGATAATTTTAAATTCAATGAACTGATGGTTGGTATTCAAACACCATTTTTATTTGATGAAGAAGATGAAACACCAGTCAATGAAAAGAGAGCGAATGTTTTAAGAGAACATATAAAATAGGAGGTAACAAATCATATGCTATTTGGTAGATTAACTGAACGTGCGCAAAGAGTATTAGCTCATGCACAAGAAGAAGCAATTCGATTGAACCATTCAAATATTGGAACAGAACATCTTTTATTAGGTCTAATGAAAGAACCTGAAGGCATCGCAGCAAAAGTATTAGAAAGTTTTAATATTACAGAGGATAAAGTTATTGAAGAAGTTGAAAAACTTATCGGTCATGGTCAAGCACCTATGGCAACATTACACTATACACCTAGA
This sequence comes from Staphylococcus sp. HL28, assembly GCF_021117155.1. Lineage (NCBI taxonomy): Bacteria > Bacillati > Bacillota > Bacilli > Caryophanales > Staphylococcaceae > Staphylococcus > Staphylococcus sp. HL28. The sequence goes on along the minus strand of NZ_CP088218.1, from coordinate 2,291,641 downwards.
GCTAAAAAAGTGATTGAATTATCAATGGACGAAGCACGTAAACTACATCATAATTTTGTAGGAACAGAACATATTTTACTTGGTTTAATCCGTGAAAATGAAGGTGTAGCGGCGCGTGTATTTGCTAACCTTGATTTAAATATTACAAAAGCACGTGCACAAGTAGTTAAAGCATTAGGTAGTCCAGAAATGAGTAATAAAAATGCTCAAGCAAATAAATCTAATAACACACCAACATTAGATAGTTTAGCACGTGATTTAACAATTATTGCTAAAGATGGCACACTAGATCCAGTTGTGGGTCGAGACAAAGAAATTACACGAGTTATAGAAGTATTAAGTCGTCGTACTAAAAATAATCCTGTATTAATTGGTGAGCCAGGTGTAGGTAAAACAGCCATTGCAGAAGGCTTAGCTCAAGCAATAGTAAATAATGAAGTACCAGAAACACTAAAAAACAAGCGTGTTATGTCACTAGATATGGGTACTGTTGTAGCTGGTACGAAATACCGTGGTGAGTTTGAAGAACGATTGAAAAAAGTAATGGAAGAAATTCATCAAGCTGGTAATGTGATTCTATTTATTGATGAATTGCATACATTAGTAGGTGCAGGTGGTGCAGAAGGTGCGATAGATGCTTCAAATATCTTAAAACCAGCATTAGCTCGTGGCGAATTACAATGTATTGGTGCAACAACGTTAGACGAATATCGTAAAAACATTGAAAAAGATGCTGCGTTAGAGCGTCGTTTCCAACCTATTCAAGTTGATGAGCCTACAGTTGAAGACACTGTATCAATTTTAAAAGGACTTCGTGATCGCTATGAAGCCCATCATCGTATCAATATTTCAGATGAAGCTTTAGAAGCGGCTGCTAAATTAAGTCATCGCTATGTGTCAGATCGATTCTTACCAGACAAAGCTATTGACCTTATCGATGAAGCAAGTTCAAAAGTAAGATTGAAAAGCCATACAACACCTAATAATTTAAAAGAAATTGAACAACAAATTGAAAAAGTGAAAAATGAAAAAGATGCAGCTGTCCATGCACAGGAATTTGAAAATGCTGCTAATCTAAGAGATAAACAAACGAAATTAGAAAAGCAATACGAAGAAGCCAAAAATGAATGGAAAAACTCACAAGATGGTGTAAGTACATCATTATCAGAAGAAGATATTGCTGAGGTTATTGCAGGTTGGACAGGTATCCCATTAACTAGAATTAATGAAACAGAATCAGATCGTTTACTAAATCTTGAAGATACACTACATGATAGAGTTATTGGTCAAAAAGATGCCGTTACATCTATCAGTAAAGCTGTTAGACGTGCAAGAGCAGGCTTAAAAGATCCTAAACGTCCAATTGGTAGCTTTATATTCTTAGGACCTACAGGTGTAGGTAAAACGGAATTAGCTCGTGCTTTAGCAGAATCAATGTTTGGCGAGGACGATGCTATGATTAGGGTTGATATGAGTGAGTTTATGGAAAAACATGCTGTCAGTCGTTTAGTCGGTGCCCCTCCAGGCTATGTTGGACACGATGATGGCGGTCAATTAACTGAAAAAGTAAGACGTAAACCATATTCAGTCATCTTATTTGATGAAATCGAAAAAGCACATCCAGATGTATTTAATATACTTTTACAAGTTTTAGATGATGGTCATTTAACAGATACAAAAGGACGTCAAGTTGATTTCCGAAATACAGTTATCATTATGACATCAAATGTTGGTGCCCAAGAATTACAAGATCAACGTTTTGCTGGTTTTGGTGGTGCCGATGATGGTCAAGACTATGAATCTATACGTAAAACAATGATGAAAGAACTTAAAAATGCTTTCCGTCCTGAGTTCTTAAACCGTGTGGATGATATTATTGTCTTCCATAAATTATCAAAAGAAGAACTTAAAGAAATCGTCACTATGATGGTGAATAAATTAACATTGCGTTTATCAGAACAAAATATTAATATCAAAGTTACTGAAAAAGCCAAAGAAAAAATTGCGGAAGAAGGATATGATCCAGAATATGGTGCAAGACCATTGATTCGTGCAATTCAAAAAACAGTTGAAGACAATCTAAGTGAGTTAATCTTAGACGGAAATCAATTGGAAGGTAAAGAAGTAACAGTAGACCATGATGGCGAAGAATTTAAATATGACATTCAAGATAGAAAAGAAGATAAAGCATCTACTGAAGCGTAAATGATTATAAAGTTAATCATACAATAAGAGGTGGGAACCGAAATGTTCCTACCTCTTTATTTATATTTCAATAACCATTATTCTAATAGTTCCAATGATTCCTAAATTGAGTTGTGACATAATAGAATATAACGTTGTTGAATTATTATTAATATCCGATAATTAAAGAAAAGCATTAATTAATAAAAAATAAAATTTACATATTAAGACGAAAAAATGACTTTATCGTATTGAATTATGAATACTTTTAAAAAATTAATTAAAGCATTAACATTTAATTTGTCATTATGAAATTGTCAGTTTAAAATAGATTTGTTCTTAAATATAACGGAGGTGCGAAATTGGCCAAGAAAAAGATAATATTTGAATGTATGGCATGTGGCTATCAATCTCCAAAATGGATGGGGAAGTGTCCTAATTGTGGTGCATGGAACCAGATGGAAGAAATAGTAGAAAAAGCCGCCAATCCTAAACATGGTGTTAAATCTAAAGAAACAGCAGGGAAAGTACAAACATTAGATAGTATCAAAAATGAATCTACACCACGTGTTCTTACGGAATCTAAAGAATTTAACCGTGTACTTGGTGGAGGAATAGTTAATGGATCATTAGTATTAATAGGCGGGGATCCAGGTATTGGTAAATCCACGTTACTATTACAAATTTGTGCCTCACTCTCACAATCTAAAAATGTCTTATATATAACAGGTGAGGAATCAATTAATCAAACAAAATTACGTGCAGATCGTTTGGAAGAAGACTCGAGTAAATTACAAGTATTAGCTGAAACGGATTTAGAAGTCATCTATCAAACAGTTAAAGACATTAATCCGGACTTACTAGTAGTTGACTCTATTCAAACAATATATCATCCAGAAATTAGCTCTGCACCAGGATCTGTGTCACAGGTTAGAGAAAGCACGCAAAGCTTAATGAATATAGCTAAACAAATGAACATAGCTACATTTATTGTCGGGCATGTGACAAAAGAAGGACAAATTGCAGGACCTAGATTACTTGAACACATGGTAGATACTGTATTGTACTTTGAAGGCGATGAACACCATGCTTATCGAATACTACGAGCAGTAAAAAACCGTTTTGGTTCGACTAATGAGATGGGAATATTTGAAATGAAACAAAGTGGTCTTAAAGGTGTGCTAAATCCTTCAGAGATGTTTTTAGAAGAACGTTCAACTAATGTGCCAGGTTCAACAATTGTTTCAACTATGGAAGGTACAAGACCACTACTTATTGAAGTGCAGGCGCTTGTAACACCGACAACATTTAATAATCCGCGTCGTATGGCTACCGGTATCGATCATAATCGTTTAAGCTTATTAATGGCTGTTTTAGAGAAAAAAGAAAATTATCTATTACAACAACAAGATGCTTATATTAAGGTTGCTGGTGGCGTGAAATTAACTGAACCTGCAGTTGATTTAAGTATCATTGTAGCTACAGCTTCAAGCTTTAAAGACAAAGCTGTAGACGGATTAGACTGCTTTATTGGCGAGGTTGGTCTAACAGGAGAAGTAAGACGTGTAGCTAGAATAGAACAACGTGTTCAAGAAGCAGCAAAGTTAGGGTTTAAGAGAGTTATTATTCCTCAAACTAATATAGGTGGTTGGACTTTCCCGGAAGATATAAAAGTAGTAGGTGTTTCATCAGTACATGAAGCATTAAAATACGCATTTAATTCATAAGTGATTTGAAGGAGAGGGGGTAAAAAATGAATCCATTAAGATTAATGGTTGTAGACATTTATATGATTATAGGTGCTACTTTAGGAATTATTATTATTCCTGAAGTTGTAAATGATTTAGGGTTTAGTCAATATCCTATTTTGACGAATTACTATATAGATGGACTCATTGGTATTATTGTATTTTTTATTATTTTTGGTTTCTTTATCAAACAAATTACATTTGCTTTTAAAGAGCTAGAACATACAATTATGAAACGTAGCGCTGTAGAAATATTATTTGCTACAATTGGCTTAATTATTGGACTACTCATCTCTGTAATGATTTCATTTATTTTAGAATTGATAGGAAATTCAGTTTTAAATCATTTTATTCCGATTATTATTACAATGATTTTATGTTATTTTGGTTTCCAATTTGGCCTGAAAAAGAGAGACGAGATGTTAATGTTTTTGCCAGAAAACATCTCACGTTCAATGTCACAACATTCGTTTAAGGCAATCCCTAAAATCATCGATACAAGTGCCATCATTGACGGAAGAGTTATAGATATTATGAAATGTGGATTTATGGACGGAGAAGTGCTTATTCCACAAGGTGTGATTAATGAATTACAAGTAATTGCTGATGCTAATGATAGTGTTAAACGTGAAAAAGGACAAAGAGGTTTAGATAAACTTAATCAAATATATGATTTAGATTATCCAACACGTGTTATTCACCCAACAAAATCGCATAGTGATATAGATACTTTGTTGATTAAATTAGCAAAACAGTACCACGCACACATTATTACAACAGATTTTAATCTTAATAAAGTTTGTCATGTACATGGAATAAGTGCGTTAAACGTTAATGATCTATCAGAAGCTATTAAACCTAATGTTCACCAAGGAGACCATTTAAATATCTTATTGACTAAAATGGGAAAAGAGCCAGGACAAGGTGTCGGTTATTTAGACGATGGTACTATGGTTGTTGTTGATAATGCTAAGAAATTGATAGGACAGCATGTCGATTTAGAAGTTATTAGTTTATTGCAAACGTCATCAGGACGTATTGTCTTTGCTAAAAACTTAAATGAAATAACAGAAGAATGATTATTGAATATAGCAAACCAGTTTCATGTGAAACGAGTTGAAAACTTAGTGGTATGAATACACGAAAAATGAATGCTAGTAACTTATCAAAGTAGCGTAGAAGTGCTACAATTGTTTCTGACACAATTTGTATTATCAATGATTCATTTTCGGTAGATAGAAATAAATTTTATCATAGAGACTTAATCATAGATAATCTTTCGTTACATATTCAATAAGGAAAGTTGAATAGATATTGTTACAAATTAAAAATATCAATAATTAAAAACTACAGGAGTGGATAAAATGAGTGAACGCGTAAGAGTAAGATACGCACCAAGTCCAACAGGATACTTGCATATCGGTAATGCACGTACAGCTTTGTTTAACTATTTATTTGCTAAACACTATGGTGGCGATTTTGTAGTACGTATTGAAGATACTGATAGCAAACGTAATTTAGAAGATGGCGAATCTTCACAATTCGATAACTTAAAATGGTTAGGACTAGAATGGGACGAATCAGTTGATAAAGATAAAGGCTATGGACCATATCGTCAATCTGAACGTGCAGATATCTATAACCCATTGATTAAGCAATTATTAGAAGAAGATAAAGCTTATAAATGTTATATGACTGAAGAAGAATTAGAAGCAGAACGTGAAGCTCAAATAGCGCGTGGAGAAATGCCAAGATACGGTGGTCAACACGCTCATTTAACAGAAGAGCAACGTCAACAATTCGAAGCGGAAGGTCGTCAACCATCCATTAGATTCCGTGTACCTAAAGATAAAACATATACTTTTAACGATATGGTTAAAGGTGAAATTTCATTTGATTCAAATAATATGGGCGACTGGGTTATCGTGAAAAAAGATGGTGTGCCAACATATAACTTTGCAGTAGCTATTGATGACCATTACATGGAAATCAGTGATGTTATTCGCGGTGATGACCATGTTTCAAATACGCCAAAACAATTAATGATTTATGAAGCATTTGGATGGGAAGCACCTAGATTTGCTCATATGTCACTTATTGTTAATGAAGAACGCAAGAAACTAAGTAAACGTGATGGTCAAATTTTACAATTCATCGAGCAATATCGTGATTTAGGTTATTTACCAGAAGCGTTATTTAACTTTATTACATTATTAGGTTGGTCACCTGAAGGCAAAGAAGAAATTTATTCTAAAGAAGAATTTATTAAAATCTTTGATGAAAAACGTTTATCTAAATCACCTGCATTCTTTGATAAACAAAAATTAGCATGGGTTAATAACCAATATATGAAACAAAAAGATACTGAAACAGTATTTGAATTAGCACTACCACATTTAATTAAAGCTAACTTAATCCCAGAAAAACCTTCTGAAGAAGATTTAGATTGGGGACGTAAACTTGTAGCTTTATACCAAAAAGAAATGAGTTATGCTGGAGAAATCGTACCACTTTCAGAAATGTTCTTTAATGATATGCCTGAATTTGGAGAAGAAGAAAAAGAAGTAATCAATGGTGAACAAGTGCCAGAACTAATGACACATTTATACGGCAAATTAGAAGCACTTGAACCTTTCGAAGCAGCGGAAATTAAAAAATCAATTAAAGAAGTACAAAAAGAAACTGGCATTAAAGGTAAACAATTATTTATGCCAATTCGTGTTGCAGTTACAGGACAAATGCATGGTCCTGAATTACCAAATACAATTGAAGTGCTTGGTAAAGACAAAGTATTATCACGATTGAAAAAATATATTTAAGTATATAGAGAAAATCAAAAAGTTGAAATTCACACTTGAAAAATTACAATTTAACACATAATATTGAAAGTAATAAATGAATTAAAACAAAGGATTAGTAATTAAATAGTACATGATGCAGAGAGTGTGCGGTAGCTGCGAGCACAACATGGAAATTAATGAATGCACCTTTGATTGTTAAATTATATATGGATTAAATGAGAGTAAATCTATGTGATATAAACCTGTGAAATGATTTATTTACAATAATTTACTGAACGAAGAGTGGAACCGTGCTTATGCGCCTCTAACAATAGATGTTAGAGGTGCATTTTTATTTTTATTCAAATATAAAAATTAAAGAAATAATATTAGTTGTAAAGCTAAGGGGGAGAATGTTTTGTTAAGAAGAATGAGAGACGATATAAAAATGGTGTTTGAACAGGATCCAGCGGCGCGCTCAACTATTGAAGTTGTTACAACATATGCAGGATTACATGCTGTATGGAGTCATTTGATCGCACATAAATTATATAATAATCAACGTTATGTAGCTGCTAGAGCTATTTCACAAATATCTAGATTTTTTACAGGTATTGAAATTCATCCTGGGGCTAAAATTGGTAAGCGTTTATTTATTGACCATGGTATGGGCGTAGTTATTGGTGAAACATGCACGATTGGAGATAACGTAACGATATATCAAGGTGTAACTTTAGGTGGGACTGGTAAAGAAAAAGGTAAAAGGCATCCAGATATCGGTGATAATGTCCTTATCGCAGCTGGGTCAAAGGTTTTAGGTAATATTCAAATTAGTTCTAACGTAAATATAGGTGCGAATTCAGTAGTGCTACAATCAGTGCCAAGTTATTCTACAGTTGTAGGTATACCAGGCCATATTGTAAAACAAGATGGTAAACGTATTGGTAAAACATTCGATCATCGTAATTTACCTGATCCATTGTATGAACAAATTAAACACTTAGAAAGACAACTTGAAAAAACAAGAAACGGAGAGATTCAAGATGATTACATTATATAATACGTTAACACGTCAAAAAGAAACATTTGAACCAATAGAACCAGGTAAGGTGAAAATGTACGTTTGTGGTCCAACCGTTTATAACTATATCCATATTGGTAATGCCAGACCGGCGATAAATTATGACGTTGTACGTAGATATTTTGAATATAAAGGTTATGAAGTGACATATGTATCTAACTTTACAGATGTCGACGATAAATTAATCAAACGTTCAAAAGAATTAAACGAAAGTGTGCCTGAAATTGCAGATAAATATATTAAGGCATTCTATGAAGATGTAGGTGCACTAAATGTTAAAAAAGCAACATCAAATCCGAGAGTTATGAATCATATGGATGAGATTATTGATTTTATCAAAAAATTAGTAGATGAAGGATATGCATATGAAAGTAATGGGGATGTCTATTTTAGAACACGTCAATTTAAAGACTATGGTAAGTTAAGTCATCAATCAATTGATGATTTAAAAGTAGGTGCACGTATCGAAGCTGGCGATCAGAAGGAAGATGCACTTGATTTCACTTTATGGAAAAAGGCTAAGCCAGGTGAAATTAGTTGGGAAAGTCCATTTGGAGAAGGTCGTCCAGGTTGGCATATAGAATGTTCAGTAATGGCGTTTCATGAACTTGGGCCAACTATTGATATTCATGCAGGTGGATCAGATTTACAATTCCCTCATCACGAAAATGAAATTGCACAATCTGAAGCACATAACCATGCCCCATTTGCCAACTATTGGATGCACAATGGCTTTATCAATATTGATAATGAAAAAATGAGTAAGTCATTAGGCAACTTTATTTTAGTACATGATATTATCAAAGAAATTGACCCAGACGTATTACGATTCTTTATGATTAGTGTTCATTATCGTAGCCCAATCAACTATAATTTAGAACTAGTGAGTGCTGCTAAAAGCGGACTTGAACGTATTAGAAATAGCTATCAACTTATCGAAGAAAGAGAAGCTATTGCGACAAATATTGATAATCAAGAAGAATATATCAATCAAATTGATCAAATATTAGAGAACTTTGAAACAGTAATGGATGATGATTTTAATACCGCTAATGCGGTAACAGCTTGGTATGATTTAGCCAAATTAGCGAATAGATATGTTTTAGAAAATGTAACATCTACTAAAGTAATTGCCAAATTCAAAGAAGTATATCAAATATTCAGTGACGTCTTAGGTGTTCCACTAAAAGGCAACCAACAAGATGATTTATTGGATGAAGATATTGAGAAATTGATAGAAGAGCGAAATGAAGCCCGCAAAAATAAAGACTTCGCACGTGCTGATGAAATTAGAGACCATTTAAAAGAGCAAAATATTATTTTAGAAGATACCCCTCAAGGTGTTAGATTTAAACGTGGATAATATGAATATTAAATTACTGAACCCGTTAACATTAGCTTATATGGGAGATGCCGTTTTAGATCAGCATGTTCGACAATATATCGTACTCAAATTGCGAAGTAAACCCAATCGATTACATCAAATGTCTAAGTTATATGTCTCAGCTAAAAGCCAAGCACAGACACTTGAAACACTTATTGAGGAAGCATGGTTTACTGAAGAAGAAATGGATATATTAAAGAGAGGGCGCAATGCTAAAAGTTATACTAAAGCTAAAAACACAGACGTTCAAACGTATCGTAAAAGTTCTGCATTAGAAGCGGTAATTGGCTTTTTGTATCTAGAACATAGAGAAGAACGATTGAAGGTATTACTAGATAAAATCATAGAAATAGTTAACGAGAGGTCGTGAGTACGTGGAAGATATAGTGATCGTTGGTAGACATGCAGTAAAGGAAGCTATTATTTCAGGTCATTCTATAAATAAGATTTTGATTCAAGACGGTATAAAAAAACAACAAATTAACGACATTTTAAAAAATGCAAAAGATCAGAAACTAATTGTACAAACAGTACCAAAATCCAAATTAGATTTTTTATCAACTGCACCTCATCAGGGCGTAGCAGCATTAGTAGCACCATATGAATATGCAGATTTTGATCAGTTTTTGAAGCAACAACAAGAAAAAGATGGTTTATCTACCGTTATCATTTTAGATGGGTTAGAAGATCCGCATAATCTTGGGTCAATATTAAGAACGGCTGACGCATCAGGTGTGGATGGCGTGATTATCCCTAAACGTCGTTCTGTTTCATTAACTCAAACTGTTGCCAAAGCATCTACAGGTGCTATTCAACATGTGCCAGTGATTAGAGTGACAAACTTAGCCAAAACGATTGATGAATTAAAAAACAATGGCTTTTGGGTTGCTGGTACAGAAGCGAATAATGCAACAGATTATAGAGATTTAGAAGCTGATATGTCATTAGCAATAGTAATTGGTAGTGAAGGGCAAGGTATGAGTAGATTAGTCAGTGATAAATGTGATTTTTATATTAAAATTCCTATGGTCGGTCATGTGAATAGTTTAAATGCGTCTGTTGCTGCTAGTTTAATGATGTATGAGGTATTCCGTAAAAGACACTCGAACGGAGATAAATAATGAAAGAACGTTATTTAATAATTGATGGGTATAACATGATTGGCCAATCACCAACATTAAGTAAAATCGCCAAAGAAAATTTAGAAGAGGCGAGAGAACAACTCATTGATGCAATAGCCAACTATAATGCTGTTATTGCCGATGAAATTGTTTGTGTATTTGATGCTTATGAACAATCTGGCATAGAAAGAGAATACATGTATCATGGCGTGAAAACTGTATTTACTAAAGAAAAGGAAACAGCAGATAGTTTTATTGAACGATATGTATATGAATTATACGATAAACATACAACGCATATTACAGTTGTGACGAGTGATATGAGTGAACAACATGCTATTTTTGGTTCAGGTGCTTATCGCGTATCTTCAAGAGAAATGTGGAGAGATTTGAGAGAAAATCAAATAACGGTGAGTAAATCCCTCGAAGATATTACAGAAACTAAACCAAGAACTCGAATTCCGCTATCAGAAGACATACTTGCAGAATTTGAAAAAATACGAAGAGGAAACCATAAAAAAGACTGATTTTGCAATGTTGTTATTTAGATAGTGTTTCATATAGAATAGCCTTAAAATTTTGAAAGGCAACTAAGATATGACACATAAAAATAACAACTTGAAACAGCAATTATTATTGTCAAAGTCACAACAATTAGATTTAGAATTAAAAGCTATCCTTCAACAATTCGATTCTTTTATTATGAGGAGAATTAATTATATTTCTCAAAATGATTTTGAAAAAGACGACCTTTATCAAGAAGTGCTCATCAAAATATATCTAGCGCTTGAGCGCCATCATTTTCAATATGATGATTCGTTTATAAAATATATATCGCGACTCATCAAATCAGTTAAATGTGATTACTATCGACGGCATTACACTCAACAGAAGAGATATACGAATGTAGTTAATGATGCTGTCGTTGAATATCAAACGAACCTGCTTAATCGAGATCGAGTTGAAAGAGAAATATTAACATGTGAAGCAATCAAACTATTGAACGCGGCGTGTGAGAAATTAACTAAACAAGAACGAGAAGTATTTGAGTTTTATAGTAAAGGTTATAAACCAAAAGAAATTGCACATTTACTAAGTATAAAAGACAAAGTAGTTTACAATGCGATACAACGTTGTAAAATGAAAATAAGACATCATTTAGAATATAGATTAAAATAATAGTGTAGTGCGACAACAGTCTATACTCGCAAATACTTACTGTGATAGTCATATATCAGTTTGACATTCATATTTAGATTTATGTATAGTAGACTGGTATATTAATGAGTAAAGGTGAATGAAAGTGAAAAAAGTACCCTTGAATTGTGAAGAGTGTGGCAATAGAAATTATCATGTACCCAAAAAAGAAGGTTCAGCAGTACGATTGACCCTTAAGAAATACTGTTCAAGATGCAATGCTCATACAGTACATAAAGAATCAAAATAAACGATATTCAAAGTTTACTGGCTATTGTTGAAAGATTTGGAGGTTTTATTAGTGGCTAAAAAAGAAAGCTTTTTTCAAGGTGTAAAATCAGAAATGGAAAAGACGAGTTGGCCAACTAAAGAAGAATTGTTTAAATATACTGTTATAGTAGTATCAACAGTAATATTCTTCTTAGTCTTTTTCTATGCCTTAGATTTAGGAATTACAGCATTGAAAAATTTATTATTAGGTTAGGAGTGGCGACATGTCTGAAGAAGTAGGCGCAAAGCGTTGGTATGCAGTGCATACATACTCAGGATATGAAAATAAAGTTAAAAAGAATCTTGAAAAAAGAGTGGAATCAATGAATATGACAGAACAAATCTTTAGAGTTGTCATACCTGAAGAAGAAGAAACACAAGTTAAAGATGGAAAAGCAAAAAAACTTGTGAAGAAAACATTCCCTGGTTATGTACTAGTCGAACTTGTAATGACAGATGAGTCATGGTACGTAGTAAGAAACACACCGGGTGTGACTGGATTTGTCGGTTCAGCTGGAGCTGGTTCAAAACCTAACCCATTACTTCCAGAAGAAGTTCGCTTTATTCTTAAACAAATGGGATTAAAAGAAAAAACAATCGATGTCGAGTTAGATGTTGGTGAACAAGTACGTATTAAATCTGGACCTTTCGCAAACCAAGTTGGAGAAGTTCAAGAGATTGAAGCGGAAAAATTCAAATTGACAGTATTAGTTGACATGTTTGGACGTGAAACACCAGTAGAAGTAGAATTTGATCAAATCGAAAAATTATAGTGAGATTAATTAACGTTTTTAAATGCAAAAGTTGAAATTTTACTATTGCTTTTTGAAATAAAAAAGTGTTAAAATAATGTGGTCGCGCTTTTAGAGCGTTCATTTCGTCACGAAATGTTAAGAGTGGGAGGGCAAAACTGAGCCCTGTGACCACATCACGATATCAAGGAGGTGCACATCGTGGCTAAAAAAGTAGAAAAAGTAGTTAAATTACAAATTCCTGCAGGTAAAGCAAACCCAGCACCACCAGTTGGTCCAGCATTAGGTCAAGCAGGTGTGAATATTATGGGATTCTGTAAAGAGTTCAATGCACGTACTCAAGAACAAGCAGGTTTAATCATTCCGGTAGAAATTAGTGTATATGAAGACCGTTCATTTACATTCATTACAAAAACTCCACCGGCTCCAGTACTACTTAAAAAAGCAGCTGGCGTTGAAAAAGGTTCAGGCGAACCTAACAAAAACAAAGTTGCTTCAGTAACTAAAGATCAAGTACGTGAAATTGCTAACAGCAAAATGCAAGACTTAAATGCTGCTGACGAAGAAGCAGCTATGCGTATTATCGAAGGTACTGCTCGTAGTATGGGAATCACTGTAGAATAATAAGCAATCAAATTTAATTTGAAATGAACTGATTTAGACGATAAAAGCAGGTAACAGAATAGGTAAACAATCCATATTGTCTATGACATCTTATTGCACTTTAGTCTCTATGACTGATTTGAATAAGAAACTATCTGTTATCTGCTCTTAACTTGTGGCTAACACAAGTAAATGTGGGAGGAAATTCCGCTAAAACCACTAAAGGAGGAACAATAAATGGCTAAAAAAGGTAAAAAGTATCAAGAAGCAGCTAATAAAGTTGACCGTACTCAATACTATAGTGTTGAAGAAGCAATCAAATTAGCTAAAGAAACAAGCATTGCTAACTTTGACGCATCAGTTGAAGTTGCATTCCGTTTAGGAATTGATACACGTAAAAATGACCAACAAATCCGTGGTGCAGTTGTACTACCAAACGGAACTGGTAAATCACAACGTGTATTAGTATTTGCAAAAGGTGACAAAATCACTGAAGCTGAAGAAGCAGGCGCAGATTACGTAGGTGAATCTGATTACGTACAAAAAATCCAACAAGGTTGGTTCGACTTTGACGTAGTAGTTGCTACTCCAGATATGATGGGCGAAGTTGGTAAACTTGGTCGTGTATTAGGACCTAAAGGTTTAATGCCAAACCCTAAAACTGGTACTGTAACTATGGATGTTAAAAAAGCTGTTGAAGAAATCAAAGCTGGTAAAGTTGAATATCGTGCTGAAAAAGCTGGTATCGTACATGCTTCTATCGGTAAAGTTTCATTTAGCGATGAAAAATTAGTTGAAAACTTCAAAGCCTTACAAGATGTATTAGCTAAAGCTAAACCATCTTCATCTAAAGGTACTTACTTCAAATCTGTTGCTGTTACAACAACAATGGGTCCTGGAGTTAAAGTTGATACTGCTTCATTCAAACTATAATTTAAATATATTTAAATTACATCAAGCCTAGAATAATTTATGTTCTAGCCTTGATTTTTGAAAAGATAATTGATGATTTTTATAAGCGTTGTAATATCATTAGATTCGATTTATTGATATGTAGGAGATGCTAGAATGTTTCGGATTCAAAACGTTCTCGTATTCTAGTAACCTTTACATGGATATACTCAGGAATCAAAGATTCTGAAATTATTTTAGAAACTCTAAGCATTAAAATGCATTAGATTAAGGAACACCTGAGCAAGGCTCATGCATAAGAAACTCTAAGCATTAAAATGCATTAGATTAAAGAACGCCTGAGCAAAGCTCATGCATAAGAAACTCTAAGCATTAAAATGCTAAGAGTTTCTAAAAATATATTGACATATTACAATTAAACGGTTATATTAATTATTGTGATTATTTTACCTAAGACAGTAGGAGTTATTTGATAACTTAAAAACCGATCCTGCCGAGGCTAAAATTGACTTGAACGTGACTATTAAACTTTCAAGCACTTTTTGCCGTGGGTAGAAAGTGCTTTTTTTATTAATCTTAAAAAAAGCACCGAAAAATACTAAATGGAGGTGTCTGAATGTCTGCTATCATTGAAGCTAAAAAACAATTAGTTGATACTATTGCTGATCAACTTAAAAACTCAGTTTCAACAGTGATCGTTGACTACCGTGGATTAACAGTAGCTGAAGTTACTGAATTACGTAAACAATTACGTGAAGCTGGTGTTGAGTATAAAGTATACAAAAACACAATGGTACGTCGCGCAGCTGAAAAAGCTGGAATCGAAGGCTTAGATGAATTCTTAACAGGTCCAACTGCTATTGCAACTTCAACAGAAGATGTTGTAGCTCCAGCAAAAGTTATTGCAGGATTTGCTAAAGAACATGAAGCTTTAGAAGTTAAATCAGGCGTTATGGAAGGAAATGTTATTTCAGCAGAAGAAGTTAAAACTGTTGGTTCATTACCTTCACACGACGGTCTTGTATCTATGCTTTTATCTGTATTACAAGCTCCAGTACGCAACTTCGCTTATGCGGTTAAAGCTGTTGGAGAACAAAAAGAAGAAAGCGCTGAATAATTGCGCATAAAAAATTAAAAATAACGGAGGAATTATAAAATGGCTAATCAAGAACAAATCATTGAAGCAATTAAAGAAATGTCAGTTTTAGAATTAAACGATTTAGTAAAAGCAATTGAAGAAGAATTTGGTGTAACTGCAGCAGCTCCAGTAGCAGCAGCAGGTGCAGCTGGCGGCGGAGAAGCAGCAGCTGAAAAAACTGAATTTGATGTTGAATTAACTTCAGCTGGATCTTCAAAAATCAAAGTTGTTAAAGCTGTTAAAGAAGCAACTGGCTTAGGATTAAAAGATGCTAAAGAATTAGTAGACGGAGCTCCTAAAGTAATCAAAGAAGCTATGCCTAAAGAAGACGCTGAAAAACTTAAAGAACAATTAGAAGAAGTTGGAGCTACAGTAGAATTAAAATAGTTCTAGTTTCCTAACTAAATAATATGGTTATTGATTTTTAAATCGTAATCACATTCTTTGAGAAGTTAAAAACCCCGTTATCGCGATAACGGGGTTTTTAATTCATTTATAGCTAAATTTAGAATAACAGGAATGCAAAAGACTGATAGAGGTGAAGACATGAGTCATTACTACGACGAAAATCCGGATGTAAAAAGTGATGAAAAACATATTACTTATGAATGTTATCAACATTCTATTAATTTAATAACAGATAATGGTGTGTTTTCTAGAGATAAAGTGGATTTTGGATCTGATTTATTAATCCAAACATTCTTGAAAGCAAATCCTCCTGGACCGAGTAAAACAATTGCTGATGTAGGGTGTGGATATGGGCCAATCGGACTGATGATTGCTAAAGTTTCACCACACCACCATATTACAATGTTAGACGTCAATCGTAGAGCATTAGAATTAGCTAAAAAGAATAAAAAGAAAAATCATATTGAAAATGCGGATATTTTCGAAAGTGATGGTATGACTCAGGTTGATGATAACCAATTTGATTTTGTGTTAACAAATCCGCCAATCAGAGCGGGTAAAACTGTCGTTCATCGTATTTTTGAAGAAGCATATCAAAAACTGAAAAGTAATGGCGAATTATTTGTTGTTATTCAAAAAAAGCAAGGTATGCCTTCAGCTAAAAAGAAAATGGATGAATTATTTAACAATGTGGAAGTTGTGAATAAAAGCAAAGGATACTATATATTGAAAAGCGTAAAAGCTTGATTTAAAAGTATTATTCTGATATAGTTATAAAATGTAAAAATTTATGTTCAATAAGTGTGTACTTTTACGCAAAAACAAATAAGTAAATCAAGATAAATATAGAATAGAAAATGGTGTCATCTGAAGTGTTGCCGTTTTCTTTTTGTCTTTAAATCTTGTGACACTCTTTGTTTTATTAGTAAAAGCAACCCACACAATTTTTGAGGGGTGAATCTGTTTGGCAGGTCAAGTTGTCCAATATGGAAGACATCGTAAACGTAGAAACTACGCGAGAATTTCAGAAGTATTAGAATTACCGAACTTAATAGAAATTCAAACAAAATCTTACGATTGGTTCCTTAAAGAAGGTTTATTAGAAATGTTTAGAGATATTTCTCCGATTGAAGATTTCACAGGAAACCTATCTTTAGAATTTGTAGATTATAGATTAGGTGAACCAAAATACGACTTAGAAGAATCAAAAAACCGTGACGCTACTTATGCTGCACCTCTTCGTGTAAAAGTACGTCTTATTATTAAAGAAACTGGCGAAGTGAAAGAGCAAGAAGTATTTATGGGTGATTTCCCATTAATGACTGATACAGGTACATTTGTAATTAATGGTGCAGAACGTGTTATTGTATCACAATTAGTACGTTCACCATCCGTATATTTCAATGAAAAACTTGATAAAAACGGACGTGAAAACTACGATGCAACAATCATTCCTAACCGTGGTGCATGGTTAGAATATGAAACTGATGCTAAAGACGTAGTTTATGTACGTATTGATAGAACTCGTAAATTACCATTAACTGTATTATTAAGAGCATTAGGTTTCTCTAGTGACCAAGAAATCGTTGATTTACTTGGCGACAGTGAGTACCTACGCAATACGCTTGAAAAAGATGGTACTGAAAATACTGAACAAGCATTATTAGAAATTTATGAGCGTTTACGCCCTGGCGAACCACCAACAGTTGAAAATGCTAAAAGTTTATTATACTCACGTTTCTTCGATCCAAAACGTTATGACTTAGCAAGCGTTGGTCGTTATAAAGCGAATAAAAAACTTCACTTAAAACACCGTTTATTCAATCAAAAATTAGCAGAACCAATTGTTAATAGTGAAACGGGTGAAATTGTTGTTGAAGAAGGTACAGTTCTTGATCGTCGTAAGTTAGACGAAATCATGGATGTATTAGAGGCAAATGCTAATAGTGAAGTGTTCGAACTAGAAGGAACAGTTATTGATGAACCAGTTGAAATTCAATCAATTAAAGTATATGTTCCTAATGATGATGAAGGTCGTACAACTACAGTGATCGGTAACGCGTTACCAGATTCTGAAGTTAAATGTATTACACCAGCTGATATTATTGCTTCAATGAGTTACTTCTTTAACTTATTAAGTGGTATTGGTTATACAGACGATATTGACCATTTAGGTAATCGTCGTTTACGTTCAGTAGGCGAACTATTACAAAACCAATTCCGAATTGGTTTATCAAGAATGGAACGTGTGGTACGTGAAAGAATGTCTATTCAAGACACTGATTCAATCACACCACAACAATTAATCAATATCCGTCCAGTTATTGCATCAATCAAAGAATTCTTTGGTAGTTCTCAATTATCACAATTCATGGACCAAGCTAACCCATTAGCAGAGTTGACACATAAACGTCGTCTATCTGCTTTAGGACCTGGTGGTTTAACACGTGAACGTGCTCAAATGGAAGTACGTGACGTACACTATTCTCACTATGGCCGTATGTGCCCAATTGAAACGCCAGAGGGTCCAAACATTGGATTAATCAACTCATTATCTAGTTATGCTCGTGTAAATGAATTTGGTTTCATTGAAACACCATATCGTAAAGTAGATTTAGACACTAATGCGATTACAGACCAAATCGATTATTTAACTGCTGACGAAGAAGATAGTTATGTTGTTGCCCAAGCGAACTCACGTTTAGATGAAAACGGACGTTTCTTAGACGATGAAGTAGTATGTCGTTTCCGTGGTAATAACACAGTAATGGCTAAAGAGAAAATGGATTACATGGACGTTTCACCTAAGCAGGTTGTTTCAGCCGCTACAGCTTGTATTCCATTCTTAGAAAACGATGACTCTAACCGTGCGTTAATGGGTGCAAACATGCAACGTCAAGCAGTACCATTGATGAATCCTGAAGCACCATTCGTTGGTACAGGTATGGAACATGTTGCTGCGCGTGACTCAGGTGCTGCTATTACAGCTAACCACAGAGGTCGTGTTGAACATGTTGAATCTAATGAAATTTTAGTACGTCGATTAGTAGAGCAAGACGGTCAAGAGTATGAAGGTGAATTAGATCGCTATCCATTAGCAAAATTCAAACGTTCAAACTCAGGTACTTGTTACAACCAACGTCCAATTGTTGCTACAGGTGACATTGTTGAATACAACGAAATCTTAGCCGATGGTCCTTCAATGGAATTAGGTGAAATGGCTTTAGGTCGTAACGTAGTTGTAGGATTCATGACATGGGATGGTTATAACTACGAGGATGCTGTTATCATGAGTGAGCGTCTAGTTAAAGATGACGTATACACTTCTATCCATATTGAAGAATATGAATCAGAAGCACGTGATACTAAACTAGGACCTGAAGAAATCACTCGTGACATTCCTAACGTTTCTGAAAGTGCACTTAAAAACTTAGACGAACGTGGTATTGTGTATGTTGGTGCTGAAGTTAAAGACGGAGATATCTTAGTAGGTAAAGTAACGCCTAAAGGTGTTACAGAGCTTACAGCTGAAGAAAGATTATTACATGCTATCTTTGGTGAAAAAGCACGTGAAGTACGTGATACATCATTACGTGTACCACATGGTGCTGGCGGTATCGTTCTAGATGTTAAAGTCTTCAATCGTGAAGAAGGAGACGACACATTATCACCAGGTGTTAACCAACTAGTACGTGTTTATATCGTTCAAAAACGTAAAATTCACGTCGGAGATAAAATGTGTGGTCGTCATGGTAACAAAGGTGTCATCTCAAAAATCGTTCCAGAAGAAGATATGCCATATTTACCAGACGGACGTCCAATTGACATCATGTTAAACCCATTAGGTGTACCATCACGTATGAACATCGGACAAGTTCTTGAATTACATTTAGGTATGGCTGCTAAAAACTTAGGCATCCATGTTGCATCTCCAGTATTTGATGGTGCCAACGATGATGACGTATGGTCAACTATCGAAGAAGCTGGTATGGCACGTGACGGTAAAACTGTATTATACGATGGTCGTACGGGTGAACCATTCGACAACCGTATTTCAGTTGGTGTTATGTACATGCTTAAACTTGCACACATGGTTGACGATAAATTACATGCGCGTTCAACTGGTCCATACTCATTAGTAACGCAACAACCACTAGGTGGTAAAGCACAATTTGGTGGACAACGTTTCGGTGAGATGGAGGTATGGGCACTTGAAGCATATGGTGCTGCATACACATTACAAGAAATCTTGACTTATAAATCAGATGATACAGTAGGTCGTGTTAAAACTTACGAATCTATTGTTAAAGGCGAAAATATCTCTAGACCAAGTGTTCCTGAATCATTCCGAGTATTGATGAAAGAATTACAAAGTTTAGGATTAGACGTTAAAGTGATGGATGAGCAAGATAACGAAATCGAAATGGCAGACATTGAAGATGAAGATGTAACAGAACGCAAAGTAGATTTACAACAAAAAGATGCGCCAGAATCACAAAAAGAAACTACTGATTAATATGCACTTAAGATAATTAGAATGATAGAGGCGGAGCGATTTTTAAATGTCGCTCCTACCTTTCTAAAATTCTATATACTATAAATGTAAATCAATCAAATAGCACAGCTAATCTAAATTGAAGGAGGTAGGCTCCTTGATTGATGTAAATAATTTCCATTATATGAAAATAGGATTAGCTTCACCCGAAAAGATTCGTTCATGGTCTTATGGTGAAGTTAAGAAGCCTGAAACAATTAACTATCGTACGTTAAAACCTGAAAAAGACGGTCTTTTCTGTGAAAGAATATTTGGACCAACTAAAGACTGGGAATGTAGTTGCGGTAAATACAAACGTGTACGCTATAAAGGTATGGTTTGTGATAGATGTGGTGTTGAAGTAACGAAGTCTAAAGTTCGTCGTGAAAGAATGGGACACATCGAATTAGCAGCACCAGTATCACACATTTGGTACTTCAAAGGTATTCCAAGTCGTATGGGACTTTTATTAGATATGTCTCCAAGAGCATTAGAAGAGGTTATTTACTTTGCTTCTTATGTTGTTGTTGATCCAGGCCCAACAGGTTTAGAAAAGAAAACTTTATTATCTGAAGCAGAATTCAGAGATTATTATGATAAATATCCAGGTCAATTCGTAGCTAAAATGGGTGCTGAAGGTATCAGAGACTTATTATCTGAAATTGACTTAGATGAAGAACTAAAAATCTTACGTGATGAATTAGAATCTGCAACAGGACAAAGACTTACTCGTGCTATTAAACGTTTAGAAGTTGTTGAATCATTCCGTAACTCTGGTAATGATCCAGCATGGATGATTTTAGATGTACTTCCTATCATTCCACCTGAAATTCGTCCAATGGTTCAATTAGATGGTGGACGTTTTGCTACAAGTGACTTAAACGATTTATATAGACGTGTTATTAACCGTAATAACCGTTTGAAACGTTTATTAGATCTTGGTGCACCAGGTATCATTGTTCAAAACGAAAAACGTATGTTACAAGAAGCTGTAGATGCTTTAATCGATAATGGTCGTCGTGGCCGTCCTGTAACTGGACCAGGTAACCGCCCATTAAAATCATTGTCACATATGTTAAAAGGTAAACAAGGTCGTTTCCGTCAAAACTTACTTGGTAAACGTGTTGACTATTCAGGTCGTTCCGTTATCGCAGTAGGTCCAAGTCTGAAAATGTATCAATGTGGACTACCTAAAGAAATGGCGCTTGAATTATTTAAACCTTTCGTTATGAAAGAGTTAGTTCAACGTGAAATTGCAACAAATATCAAAAATGCTAAAAGTAAAATTGAACGCATGGATGATGAAGTTTGGGACGTTTTAGAAGAAGTTATCGTAGAACATCCAGTACTACTTAACCGTGCGCCTACGCTTCACAGATTAGGTATCCAAGCATTTGAACCAACATTAGTAGAAGGTCGTGCAATCCGTCTACACCCACTTGTTACTACAGCATATAACGCTGACTTTGATGGTGACCAAATGGCGGTTCACGTTCCATTATCTAAAGAAGCGCAAGCTGAAGCACGTATGTTAATGTTAGCTGCTCAAAATATCTTAAACCCTAAAGATGGTAAACCAGTTGTTACACCATCTCAGGATATGGTATTAGGTAACTACTACTTAACACTTGAACGTAAAGACGCAGTTAATACTGGTACGATCTATAATGATACAAACGAAGTATTAAAAGCTTATGCAAATGGGTATGTTCACTTACACACTAGAATTGGTGTTCATGCAAGCTCATTCAATAATCCGACATTCACTGAGGAGCAAAATAAGAAAATCTTAGCTACATCAGTAGGTAAAATTATCTTTAATGAAATCATTCCTGATTCATTTGCTTATATTAATGAGCCAACTCAAACTAACCTTGAGGGTACAACACCAGATAAATACTTTGTTGATCCAACAGAGTTAGGTGAAGGCGGATTAAAAGAATTCTTTGAAACTAAAGAATTAATTGAACCATTCAATAAAAAATTCTTAGGTAATATCATTGCTGAAGTTTTCAACAGATTCAGTATTACTGATACATCTATGATGCTTGACCGTATGAAAGACTTAGGATTCAAATTCTCATCTAAAGCAGGTATTACTGTAGGTGTTTCTGATATCGTGGTATTACCAGATAAAAAAGATATCCTAGATGAACATGAAAAATTAGTTGAACGTGTGACTAAACAATTCAATCGTGGTTTAATCACTGAAGAAGAAAGATACAATGCTGTCGTTGAAATTTGGACAGATGCTAAAGATCAAATTCAAGGTGAATTAATGCAATCACTTGAAAAAACAAACCCAATCTTCATGATGAGTGACTCTGGTGCCCGTGGTAACGCATCTAACTTTACTCAGTTAGCTGGTATGCGTGGATTAATGGCTGCACCATCAGGAAAAATCATTGAATTACCAATCACTTCATCATTCCGTGAAGGTTTAACAGTGTTAGAGTACTTCATTTCTACTCACGGTGCGCGTAAAGGTCTTGCCGATACAGCACTTAAAACAGCTGACTCAGGTTACCTTACTCGTCGTCTTGTTGACGTTGCGCAAGATGTTATTGTACGTGAAGAAGATTGTGGTACTGACCGTGGCTTACTTGTTTCTGACATCAAAGAAGGTACAGAAATGATTGAACCATTCATTGAACGTATCGAAGGACGTTATTCAAAAGAAACAATTCGTCACCCTGAAACAGATGAAATTATTATTCGTCCAGACGAATTAATTACTGCGGAAATCGCTAAGAAAATTACTGATGCTGGTATCGAACAAATGTATATCCGCTCAGCATTCACTTGTAATACACGTCATGGTGTATGTGAAAAATGTTATGGTAAAAACCTTGCAACAGGTGAAAAAGTTGAAGTTGGTGAAGCAGTTGGTACAATTGCTGCCCAATCAATCGGTGAACCAGGTACACAGCTTACAATGCGTACCTTCCATACAGGTGGGGTAGCCGGAAGCGATATCACTCAAGGCCTTCCACGTATCCAAGAGATCTTTGAAGCCCGTAACCCTAAAGGTCAAGCGGTAATCACTGAAATCGAAGGTGTAGTAGAAGATATTAAATTAGCGAAAGACCGTCAACAAGAAATTGTTGTTAAAGGTGAAAATGAAACTAGATCATATCTAGCTTCAGGTACTTCTAGACTTAAAGTGGAAGTAGGACAATCAGTTGAACGTGGTGAAGTATTAACAGAAGGTTCTATCGAGCCGAAAAACTACTTATCAGTTGCTGGTTTAAATGCTACAGAAAGCTACTTATTAAAAGAAGTACAAAAAGTTTACCGTATGCAAGGTGTTGAAATTGATGATAAACACGTTGAGGTTATGGTTAGACAAATGTTACGTAAAGTGCGTATCATCGAAGCAGGAGATACTAAGTTATTACCTGGTTCATTAGTTGATATTCACAACTTTACTGACGCTAACAGAGATGCATTTAAAGAACGTAAACGCCCTGCAACTGCTAAGCCAGTATTGCTTGGTATTACAAAAGCTTCTCTTGAAACAGAAAGCTTCTTATCTGCAGCTTCGTTCCAAGAAACAACTCGTGTTCTTACTGATGCAGCTATTAAAGGTAAACGCGATGACTTACTTGGTCTTAAAGAAAATGTTATTATTGGTAAACTTATCCCAGCTGGTACAGGTATGAGACGTTATAGTGACGTTCAATACGATAAAAATGTAGCGCCAGTTGCTAGTTCTGAAGAAGAAGTAGAAGTTACTGAATAATTGATATAATGATCAAGAGGTTAGACTTAGTTCTAACCTCTTGATTCTTATTTATTTCATAAAAACACGAATAAATATTGACTATTGTACTCTAACAATGTTAATATATTATAGGTTGATGCAAGCAGAACTTTGGAGGATATTGAACATGTCTAATGAAAAAGTTGCACGCTTTAACAAACAACAATATGTAGTTGGTCTAAAGGAAACGCTTAAAGCGTTGAATAAAGATCAAGTTACATCATTGATTATTGCTCGAGACGTAGAAGTTTATCTAATGACTCGCGTGTTAAGCCAAATCAATCAAAAAAATATACCATATACACTTTTCTCATCTAAGAAAGAATTAGGAGAATATGTAGGTATCAATGTAAATGCAACAATCGTTGCTATATTGAATGAGAATTAGTAAGTGTCTGCTTACTAAATTTTATTTAACCTTAAAATGAACCACCTGGATGTGTGGGATTAAAAAATGAAGAGAGGAGGACATATTCAATGCCAACTATTAACCAATTAGTACGTAAACCAAGACAAAGCAAATCAAAAAAATCTGATTCACCAGCTTTAAACAGAGGTTTCAACAGTAAGAAGAAACAATTCACTGAATTGAATTCTCCACAAAAACGTGGCGTATGTACTCGTGTGGGTACTATGACACCTAAAAAACCTAACTCAGCGTTACGTAAATATGCACGTGTGCGTTTATCAAACAATATTGAAATCAACGCATACATTCCTGGTATCGGCCATAACTTACAAGAACACAGTGTTGTACTTGTACGTGGTGGACGTGTAAAAGACTTACCTGGTGTGCGTTACCATATTGTACGTGGTGCACTTGATACTTCAGGTGTAGACGGACGTAGACAAGGTCGTTCATTATACGGAACTAAAAAACCTAAAAATTAATTTTTAAGATTACGTAAATTTTAAAAATAATTAATCACAATATACTATAATAGGAAGGGAGGATTTACATTATGCCTCGTAAAGGATCAGTACCTAAAAGAGACGTATTACCAGATCCAATTCATAACTCAAAATTAGTTACAAAATTAATTAACAAAATTATGTTAGATGGTAAACGCGGAACAGCTCAAAGAATTCTTTATTCAGCATTCGACCTAGTTGAAGAACGTAGTGGTCGTCAAGCTATTGAAGTATTCGAAGAAGCAATTGAAAACATTATGCCAGTATTAGAAGTTAAAGCTCGTCGTGTGGGTGGTTCAAACTACCAAGTACCTGTTGAGGTACGCCCAGAACGTCGTTCTACTTTAGGATTACGTTGGTTAGTTAACTATGCGCGTCTTCGTGGTGAAAAAACTATGGAAGAACGTTTAGCTAACGAAATCTTAGATGCAGCAAATAATACAGGTGGTGCAGTTAAGAAACGTGAGGACACTCACAAAATGGCTGAAGCTAACAAAGCATTTGCTCACTACCGTTGGTAAGATTAAAGCTTTTACCCTGAGTATGTTCCGTAACATTGGTTTACCAATAATGGCTCATGCTTAGGGCATCGCCATATCTAAAGTACTTATTCAGTAATAACTGGAAGGAGAAAAAATACATGGCAAGAGAATTTTCTTTGAAAAATACTCGTAATATCGGTATCATGGCTCACATTGATGCTGGTAAAACTACTACGACAGAACGTATTCTTTATTACACAGGTCGTATCCACAAGATTGGTGAAACACACGAAGGTGCTTCACAAATGGACTGGATGGAACAAGAGCAAGACCGTGGTATTACTATCACTTCAGCAGCAACAACTGCAGCTTGGGATGGCCACCGTGTAAATATCATCGATACACCAGGACACGTAGACTTCACAGTTGAGGTTGAACGTTCATTACGTGTACTTGACGGTGCGGTTACAGTACTTGATGCGCAATCAGGTGTTGAACCACAAACTGAAACAGTTTGGCGTCAGGCTACAACATACGGTGTACCTCGTATCGTTTTCATCAACAAAATGGATAAATTAGGTGCAAACTTTGATTACTCTGTAAGCACATTACATGATCGTTTACAAGCTAATGCTGCACCTATCCAATTACCTATCGGTGCTGAAGATGAATTCGAAGCTATCATTGACTTAGTTGAAATGAAATGCTTCAAATACACTAATGACTTAGGTACAGAAATTGATGAAATTGAAATTCCTGAAGATCACAAAGAAAGAGCTGAAGAAGCTCGTTCAACATTAATTGAAGCAGTAGCTGAAACTAATGATGAATTAATGGAAAAATATCTTGGTGATGAAGAAATTTCAGTAGCAGAACTAAAAGATGCAATTCGTCAAGCAACAACTGACGTAGAATTCTACCCAGTTCTTTGCGGTACTGCATTCAAAAACAAAGGTGTTCAATTAATGCTTAACGCTGTAATTGATTACCTACCATCTCCTTTAGATGTTAAACCAATCGTTGGTCACCGTGCTAATGATCCTGAAGAAGAAGTGATTGCTAAACCAGACGATTCAGCTGAATTCGCTGCATTAGCATTCAAAGTTATGACTGACCCTTATGTTGGTAAATTAACTTTCTTCCGTGTTTACTCAGGTACTTTAAGCTCAGGTTCTTACGTGAAGAACTCATCTAAAGACAAACGTGAACGTGTAGGTCGTTTATTACAAATGCACGCTAACTCACGTCAAGAGATTGACACTGTTTACTCAGGCGATATCGCTGCTGCGGTAGGTCTTAAAGAAACAGGTACTGGTGATACTTTATGTGGAGAGAAAAATGACATTATCTTGGAATCAATGGAATTCCCAGAGCCAGTTATCCACTTATCAGTTGAACCAAAATCTAAAGCTGACCAAGATAAAATGACTCAAGCTTTAGTTAAATTACAAGAAGAAGACCCAACTTTCCATGCACATACTGACGAAGAAACTGGACAAGTTATCATCGGTGGTATGGGTGAGTTACACTTAGACATCTTAGTTGACCGTATGAAGAAAGAATTCAACGTTGAATGTAATGTTGGTGCACCAATGGTTTCATATCGTGAAACATTTAAACAATCAGCACAAGTTCAAGGTAAATTCTCTCGTCAATCTGGTGGTCGTGGTCAATACGGTGATGTTCACATTGAATTCACACCTAACGAAACAGGTGGCGGTTTCGAATTCGAAAACGCTATCGTCGGTGGTGTAGTTCCTCGTGAATACATTCCATCAGTTGAAGCTGGTCTTAAAGATGCAATGGAAAATGGTGTATTAGCTGGTTATCCATTAATCGATGTTAAAGCTAAATTATTTGATGGTTCATACCATGATGTCGATTCATCTGAAATGGCCTTCAAAATTGCTGCATCATTAGCACTTAAAGAAGCTGCTAAAAAATGTGATCCAGTTATCTTAGAACCAATGATGAAAGTAACAATCGAAATGCCTGAAGAATACATGGGTGATATCATGGGTGACGTAACTGCTCGTCGTGGACGTGTAGACGGTATGGAACCTCGTGGTAATGCACAAGTTGTAAATGCTTATGTACCACTTTCAGAAATGTTCGGTTATGCTACATCATTACGTTCAAACACTCAAGGTCGCGGTACTTACACTATGTACTTTGACCACTATGCAGAAGTTCCAAAATCAATTTCTGAAGAAATCATTAAGAAAAATAAAGGCGAATAATATAACTTGTCTTTACTAGCTATGCTAGGTTAAAATACAGGTTGAGCTTAGTTATAGGCTAATCGTTTTTATGAATTGATTTTTGTGGGTAAATGCATTATAAAGGAAATATGAATTAAGTAGTATTTCTTTTAGACTCAACTTAATCAAACATCTTCTCATGATGGTGAGAAACTATCATGAGAGATAAATTTGAAAATAACTTTTATTAAGAATAGGAGAGATTTAATAATGGCAAAAGAAAAATTTGATCGCTCAAAAGAACATGCCAATATTGGTACTATCGGTCACGTTGACCATGGTAAAACAACTTTAACAGCTGCTATCGCAACTGTATTAGCTAAAAATGGTGACACTGTTGCACAATCATACGACATGATTGACAACGCACCAGAAGAAAAAGAACGTGGTATTACAATCAATACTGCACACATCGAATATCAAACTGACAAACGTCACTATGCTCACGTTGACTGCCCAGGACACGCTGACTATGTTAAAAACATGATCACTGGTGCTGCGCAAATGGACGGCGGTATCTTAGTTGTATCTGCAGCTGATGGTCCAATGCCACAAACTCGTGAACACATTCTTTTATCACGTAACGTTGGTGTACCAGCTTTAGTTGTATTCTTAAACAAAGTTGATATGGTAGACGACGAAGAATTATTAGAATTAGTAGAAATGGAAGTTCGTGACTTATTATCTGAATATGACTTCCCAGGTGACGACGTACCTGTAATCGCTGGTTCAGCATTAAAAGCTTTAGAAGGCGACGAAAAATACGAAGAAAAAATCTTAGAATTAATGCAAGCAGTTGATGACTACATTCCAACTCCAGAACGTGATTCTGACAAACCATTCATGATGCCAGTTGAGGACGTATTCTCAATCACTGGTCGTGGTACTGTTGCTACAGGCCGTGTTGAACGTGGTCAAATCAAAGTTGGTGAAGAAGTTGAAATCATTGGTTTACATGACACTTCTAAAACAACTGTTACTGGTGTAGAAATGTTCCGTAAGTTATTAGACTACGCTGAAGCTGGTGACAACATCGGTGCTTTATTACGTGGTGTTGCTCGTGAAGACGTACAACGTGGTCAAGTATTAGCTGCTCCTGGTTCAATTACACCACATACAAAATTCAAAGCGGAAGTTTACGTTTTATCTAAAGACGAAGGTGGACGTCACACTCCATTCTTCAGTAACTACCGCCCACAATTCTATTTCCGTACTACTGACGTAACTGGCGTTGTTCAATTACCAGAAGGTACTGAAATGGTTATGCCTGGTGACAACGTTGAAATGACAGTAGAATTAATCGCTCCTATCGCGATTGAAGACGGTACTCGTTTCTCAATCCGTGAAGGTGGACGTACTGTAGGATCAGGCGTTGTAACTGAAATCCACGAATAATTTTATTATTCGATATATCAAAGACCCCATAACGGGGTCTTTTTTTATTTCTATAAATACATAATCTTACCGACGATTTGTTTATCAATTGAAAAATCCACTTATTACCTTTTATTTAGGTTAATAAGTGGATGGCTTGTGTGATAAATGTTGAATAATTACAAGTATATATTTTTAAAATACATTTTCTAATTCTAAAATTTTTAAAAATTCACTGGCAGCATATTTAAATGATGATTCATCGATATCGAAATAAGGATTATGATGAGGTGCAGTAATATTTTTATCTTGATTACCACATCCTGTTAAGAAAAATGCGCCTGGTCTGACTTTTAAATAGTGAGAGAAGTCTTCTCCAATCATCATCAAATCAGATTCATTAAAGCGTAAATGCATATCATTGGCTGCTTGTTTAACAACTTCATAAGCTTGTTGATGATTATGAAGTGGTAAATAACCTTTAATGTAATTAAAATCATAAGTGATATCGTTAGCTACCGCTAAACCTTGCAATAATTTTTCCATCTTAGTTTTGATATGGTTTTGTAAATTAGTGTCAAAGGTACGTACTGTTCCTTTGCAAAACGCACTATCAGGTATCACACTATCTGAAGAGCCTGCTTGAACCATACCAAACGTTAATACCGCTTGTTTTACTGGGTCGATGGTACGAGATACTATCTTCTGAGCACTTAAAATAAATTCAGCCATGATGACAATAGGATCAATGGTTTCTTGAGGTTTAGCACCATGACCACCTCTCCCTTGTATCGTGATACTAAATTCGTCAGGTGATGCCATGATTGGTCCAGGCCGAGAATAAATAGTCCCTGTTGGATAACCACTCCATAGATGTGTGCCATAAATCTTATCGACGTCTTGTAAACATCCATCATTAATCATTTCTTGTGAACCACCGGGCATAATTTCTTCACCGTATTGGAATATGAATACAACATTACCTTTTAAAAGGTGACGATGTTCATTTACGATTTCTGCAACGCCTAATAATATAGCTGTATGTCCGTCGTGACCGCACGCATGCATGCACCCATCATTTTTAGATTTGTACGGTACATCGTTTAATTCTTGAACAGGTAGAGCATCAAAGTCTGCTCTAAAAGCGATGGTTGGCCCTTCACCTTTTCCTTTAAAAGTAGCTTTAATACCATTTCTACCTACTGGCGTTTGAATGTCACATGACAATTGGCTAAGTTGGTTAACTATATAGTCATGTGTTTGCTTTTCTTCAAAAGAAAGTTCAGGATATTGATGTAAATAACGTCTTAATTGAATCATTCTCTTTTCTTTTTTACTAGCCAATTGAAACCAATCAAACAAAACTATCACTTCTTCCGTATTATTATGATAATTAGTATATCATTATCTAATAAGACAAAATAGTTCAAAATGAATATTTAGTATTAAAAATACAATAAGTGATAAGGCTTTCATGAAAGGCGAAATTAAGGTATTATAAAGGTAAATAGAGATACAAGGGGGATATGGTTGTGGTTCAATCATTACATGATTTTTTAAATGAAAATATTAACTACTTGAAAGAGAATGGATTGTACAATGAAATCGATTCAATAGAAGGTGCAAATGGTCCAGAAATTAAAATTGATGGTAAAACTTACGTTAACTTGTCATCAAATAACTATTTGGGGTTAGCAACGAATGAAGATTTAAAAGAAGCTGCTAAAGCTGCTATCGATTCACATGGTGTTGGTGCAGGGGCTGTTCGTTCAATTAATGGGACATTAGATTTACATGATGAATTAGAAGAAACATTAGCAAAATTTAAAGGTACAGAAGCAGCAATTGCTTATCAATCTGGTTTCAATTGTAATATGGCTGCGATTTCAGCAGTAATGAATAAAAACGATGCTATTCTTTCTGATGAACTAAATCATGCTTCTATTATAGATGGTTGTCGTTTATCGAAAGCTAAAATCATTCGTGTTAACCACTCAGATATGGATGATTTAAGAGCTAAAGCTAAAGAAGCAGTAGAATCAGGTCAATATAATAAAGTAATGTATATTACTGATGGCGTATTTAGTATGGATGGTGATGTTGCCAAACTACCAGAAATTGTTAAAATCGCAGAAGAATTTGGTTTATTAACTTATGTTGATGATGCACATGGTTCTGGTGTAATGGGCAAAGGTGCTGGTACAGTTAAACACTTTGGTTTACAAGATAAAATCGATTTCCAAATTGGTACATTATCTAAAGCAATTGGTGTTGTAGGGGGTTATGTAGCGGGTACTAAAGAACTTATTGATTGGTTAAAAGCTCAATCTCGTCCATTCTTATTCTCAACTTCATTAGCTCCTGGAGATACTAAAGCAATTACAGAAGCAGTTAAAAAATTAATGGCTTCTACTGAGTTACATGATCAATTATGGGAAAATGCGCAATATCTTAAAGATGGCCTAGCTAAGTTAGGATTTAACACTGGTGAGTCTGAAACACCAATTACGCCTGTGATTATTGGTGATGAAAAAGATACTCAAGCATTCAGTAAACGCCTTAAAGAAGAAGGTATTTATGTTAAGTCTATCGTATTCCCTACAGTGCCAAAAGGTACGGGTAGAGTTAGAAATATGCCTACTGCAGCACATACAAAAGAAATGTTAGATAAAGCTATAGAAGCATATGAAAAAGTTGGTAAAGAACTTAACATTATTTAATAGATTTATTCAACAAATAAAGCACTCGTATACTGCGGGTGCTTTTTAAATTTATTGGAGTGGAAAAAATGGATGAAATTCGACAACTTACAAATGATGATGAAACACAATTTCTAAAATATATTAATGAATGGTACGAAAAAGAAGAAAAAATTGTTCCTGGTAATACAGATTTAAATAAATATAAATCCTTTAAAGAAATGATAGATCATATTAATAAGCCTAAGCCTAGAGAAGATTGGGTGGAAACAATTACAATGTTTTACTTTAAAGATAAAGCGATTGTAGGCGCGGTTAATATTCGCTATCAACTGAATGAATCGTTAACGCGGATAGGTGGTCATGTAGGGTATGGTGTAGCACCATCACAACGTGGTAAAGGCTATGCAAAAGAAATGTTAGGTCATGCCTTAGATATATTGAAAACAAAACAAGTTAAATATGTATTAATGACATGTAATCCTAAGAATTTTAGCTCTCAAAAAGTGATCGTGTATTATGGCGGCTATGAAATAGAACCTTATATCAAAAAGAATGGCGCACCTGTTAAACGGTACCATATTCCAATCAATTAATCATATGCATAAAAAAGCATTCCCCTAATTAGGAGAATGTGTGTCGTCAAAAGTTAAATTAAATAGTTTTGTTTAAATAAACAAAATCGCAGAGATGGTAAAGACGTTTGTCTAACTATCTCTTTATTTATATTTTTAAGAATAGCATGAATATGTGTGCAGAACAATATAAACTTTAAATTGCCGACATTTTTCATTAAAATATCGGGTAAAGATGAGTATAAATGTATGAAGATACGATAATAATATAAGATGGAGGACATGAATATGTTATATTTAACTGAAAATGATCAACAACAATTACTCAATATGCGTGAAGTTATAGATGAAGTAGCAGAATCACTCAAAGCCTTTTCTGAAGGTAAAACTGAAACCCCTTTACGGTATTCTATTCCTTTTAATGCAGATAATAGATATTTAGTTATGCCTGCACTATCTGATGCGTTAAAAATTGTCGGATTAAAGACAGTGACCTTTGCACCTAAAAATCCGGAAAAAGGTAAATCTACCATTAGTGGCTCAGTTATTTTGAGTGATTATGAAACAGGGGAAACGCTGTCAGTATTAGATGGTGGATATTTAACTAAAATTAGAACGGGTGCCATATCGGGTGTTGCAACAAAATATTTATCTAGAGAAGATGCAAGTACTTTATGTGTAATTGGTGCCGGAGAACAAGCTGAAGGTTTAATTGCGGCTGTTTTAGCCGTCAGAGACATTCATACGATTCATTTTGCTAGTAGAACGACGGAGAAAGCAGAAAGATTAGCAAAACAAACAAAAGATTTATATGATGTTAATGTTGAAGTATTTGAAGATGCAAATCAGGCTATTGAAGGTACAGATATTGTTGTCACTGCTACTAATTCATCAACTCCGGTTTTCGATAGAACATTAGACCCAGGTGTTCATTTAAATGCGGTAGGTTCTTTTAAACCTGACATGCAAGAGTTACCAACAGAATCTATGATGGTTGCGAATAAAATTGTCGTAGAATCAACAGAAGCAGCAATGGAAGAAACAGGAGATTTAAAAATTCCTGAACAAGAAGGCTTTTTAACACAAGATATGTTACACGCAGAGCTCGGGGATATTGTGGCAGGTCGTAAACAAGGTAGAACAGATGAGAAAGAAGTCACGCTATTTAAATCAGTGGGACTAGCAATTGTAGATATTGTCGTAGCTAATTATTTTTATAAAAAAGCACAGAAATAAAAGAAATCAGGTTGGGACATAAATATATATTTCAAGTTACATTCATATATAGGCAGTCGTTGACTGTAAATTCATTCTTTTTCTTAGAGCAATTAGAATGACTTACACATGCGTATTGACTCATGTGTTCAAATTAAGCTTTAAGAGGTATGCATGAACTAAAGTTCATGCATAAAACCGTCTAAGTAATCAATTACAAAGACGGTCTAATGTAGCAAGCTATTTCATTTCTACTCAACCTTGCCCGGTGGGACGGGCCCCAAACATAGAGCATTTCGAAAAGAAATTCTACAGACAATGCAAGTTGGGGATGGACAACGATAAAGAAATACTTTTTCTTTAGAAATTAGTATTTATTATGCATGAGTCTCACTCATGTATTTCTATTTTAAAGTACACATTAGCTATGGCTAATGCGTAAGAACCACTACATCATAAATGATTAGTGGTTCTTTATTATTTCTCTCCCACTCCCATGATCTTTATCATTATTTTCGATTTAATAAGGTCTACGTTTATAATTATGGATAAATGACTTTATATTAATCATTAAAAAGACAATAAATATAATTAAAGATCCGCCGGCTAATGCCAATGGTAGCCATTCATCTTTATTTAATATCGTACGTATGTCTGAAATGATAAATAACATAAATATTATACTAGTAA
The DNA here is from genome assembly GCF_021117155.1 of Staphylococcus sp. HL28. NCBI lineage: Bacteria > Bacillati > Bacillota > Bacilli > Caryophanales > Staphylococcaceae > Staphylococcus > Staphylococcus sp. HL28. Next base: position 2,257,558 of record NZ_CP088218.1, on the reverse strand, counting down.
TTATTACAGTAGTTTGCTTTGATTTGTATGTTTGCAACGGCTTTTGATTATTCATAGTATCATCCTCATTCAATAAAAATATGACTAAGTAAGACTATCTGCAGTATCCACGCAGACAAACAGCAGACTTACCATTTAAAATAGATAAAAATGAAAGTGCTTACTTTCTTTATAACATTGATTAATAGTACTTTCAATATGAAGAAACACTCATTTATTCATAATCTTTAGGATCGATAGCAATCACATTTGGAATTGTCTTCTTATACTCGTTTAAGTCTTCGTGATGATCTGTGATTAAAGCAGTAATTTTATGAATAGGACATACTTGGTAAAAAGCAATTTTATTCAATTTAGAACTGTCTGTAAGCATATACACTTCTTTTGATTGATTTACCATTTGACGTTTAGCGTCCACAAATTCTTCACTATAGTGAGTTACACCTTTGATCGCATCTATAGCAGGAGTAGCTAAAAATGCTTTCATTGAGTTAAATGATTGTAGTGTTTGTGTCGTAATTAAACCATTTAGTACATAGTTATTATGATATAGAGTACCGCCAGTCACGATGACTTTATGGTTAGAAGAACGAAGTATCGAAGCGATATGAATATCATTTGTAATGATGGTTAAATGTTGCTTATGAAGTAAAGCTTTAGCAAATAGTAATGTAGTTGAACCTGAGTCGATAATAAGTGTATCTCCATCTTCAACGAATTCAGCAGCTTTGTATCCAATACCTAGCTTTTCGTAATAATATTCTGTCTGTCTTTCATCGAAATTTAGCTCACTATATACATTTTCATTATTTAACACCACACCACCATGTGTACGTCTAATTTGGTTATATTGCTCGAGTTTAACAAGATCACGACGAATTGTGGCATCATGTACATTAAATTGCTTTGCTAACGTGTGAACTGAGGCAGTTTTGTATTTAGTTAAATAGGATATAATTTTTTGTTCTCTTTCGGCAGGTAACATATTCACCGTCTCCATCTAGTAGTTTTGTTCAAATTATATAAATAATCCATGATTTATGTATGTTTAGTATAGTATATCAAATACATAATAAAGGCTGTAGTTGAAAGTATGACAATGAAATGACCATCTTATACTTAGCCTACAGCCTTTATAATATTAAGTTTTATTCTGTTTCGCCGTATTGTTGGCTTTTCGGCATTTTAATGAAGTAAGTTAATATTGTACTAATGAAGTATAATACGCCTAAAATCCAAATAACACCTAAGTCACCAAACGGTTCTAAGAAAATTCTTACAATCATTGGTCCTACGAATACTGGTAAACCAGCACCTAAGTTTAAAATTGAAAGGGTAGCACCTTTATCTTTCTTCACTAATGAAGGAATTAAAGCAGTTAAAGGTACATATGCTGCGATAAAGATACCCCAAGCAACACCTACAATTGTAAGTAAAATAATATTTCCGTGTGACCAGATAGGCACATAGCCCATTAATAGACATGAGATACCACTACCGATACCACCGAAAATCATAACAGTATTACGCCAACCAATTTTATCACCGACAATACCCCAAATAAGGTTAAAGACGATATTTCCAAAGAAAATCGCTGACCAAACAGCTAACCATTTAGAAGTTGGGATGCCGTAAGATTCTAAGTAAAGCGGTAAGAAGATTGGGAAAGCGAATTGTGCAGTAGTATTAATAACACGTACAATACCACCTAATAATACTTTTGGTTCTTCAACAACGATTGTGAATCCTTTTAACATTTCAGCTAATTTTGCTTTTGCATTGCTTTTATCAGTAGGTAATTTATCTTTATTCAGGACGATAGCTAAGAATCCACCTAAAACTACCCAGAATAATGAACTCCATAATGTCCCAATATGACCTAAGTATTTAATAGCAAAGATAGAGTAAAATGCACCTAATACATTTAATCCACCAGTAAATACAAGCCAGAACCATCCTACAGCTGCACCTAACGTACGTTGTTCAGAACGATATGAAATCCAAACTAAGAATGAATAAGCGAATAAAGGATAACCTAAACCTCTTAATGCATATGCAGGATACATGATTGCTAAATTCTCTGAAGGTAATGCGATACCAACAAAACAAATTGTTCCAATAATGTATAATACTAAACCGATAAACATCGTACGTTTACCGCCTAATGCCTCAGCTAATACACCACTGAACCAACTTGCAATTGCAACTGTAATACCATAGCACCCAAATAACCAACTAACTTCATTTGAGCTAAAACCGTTATGTTGTAAATAGGGACTTAGCCAACCAATTTCTAGGCCGTCTCCCATCATAAATATTAATATCCCAATGTAACCCCATACGATTTGTTTCGGCATACCTAAAAACGTTGTCTTGTTCATCATTATGTTATCTCCCCTTAGATATCAAGATTTATGACCAGTGATATCTTAAATATGTTTTTTTCCAACCTTTATGTGCTGCAGTATCATCCATCGCCTTTTTAAGATCCTCAGTACTATAGATATCATAGTAATCATCAGGGATTAATTTTTTAAGTGCTTGTTGATAATCTTCGTTTTCGAATGATGCAATGAGTTGTTCAAATTCGTGTTTCGTACTTCTTGAACTACCTGAAAGTGTTAAACCTTTTTCTAATACGTCACGTGTATTAATACCAACTAGGTCTTCAGTAACACCCATTAAAACAATTTGACCTTGTCTATCGATTAAATCAATCGCTTGGTTAATTGCAGATTCAGAGAATTTACCACCACAACATTCAAATACAGTATGAACACCTTTATGACTGTTGAAGTCATAATCAAATACAAGATGTGTTGTAGCAAAGTTTTCGAATGATTGAAGTTTTTCTTCGATAGCACCGAAAACAATTAAATTTTCTTTTTCAATACCATATATATAATGAAGTGCAGTTGCTGCTAAATAACCAACTGGACCATCGCCGAATACTGCAACTTGTGGAGAAGATTTAGTAGTGATCTCTTTAAGTTGATTGATTGGGAATAATGACACTGAACATAATTCAGCTAATAAAGCGACGTCTTCATCTAATGTGTCTGGAATTTTTACGATGTTATCTCCAGGTACAACCATTCTATCTTGGCAAATACCATCATAGCCGCTACCCATAAATACGGCATTTTCATCATAATTATCTAATAAATCTGTTTCTTCGAATTCACCAGCTCTTAAGCGAGAAGGGATATTCGGAACGATAACTACTTTATCGCCTTTTTGATAATCAGGATGTTTAGAATCTTCAATAGTACCGATACCTTCATGGAATAAAGCCATAGGTAATTTTTTGTCTAATGCTTCTTTACGTCTATTACCTGTGTAATATCTTAGGTCAGCGTGACAAACACTTGCTTTTGAAGGATTAACAATAACATCACCATCTCTAAACTCATGATTAATTGTTGTATATTCAAATTCGCCTGGTTGAATTAGGCGATAAGCTTTTGACTCAATGCTCATTTTTGTTCATCTCCCTTTAATACTTGTTCACTTTTATTTATGTAAACAATAGTAAACGCTTACAGTTGCATGTGTCAATGATTTTCTATATAAAAATGTTCATTTTAGCTCTTTTTGAACTTTTATGATTGATTTATTGTTCATTTATGCGTATTATTTAGGAAAACGCTTACTTAAAGAGATGTAGATAAAGTATGGGGGTATAACTATGAGTTATAGCATTGGAGTAGATTACGGAACAGGCTCAGGAAGAGCTTTTTTAGTTGATACAACAAATGGAAAAATAATAGATAAATATATAAAGCCATATACACATGGCACAATAGAAAAGAATTTAAATGGAGTTAAGTTACCACATAGCTTCTCACTTCAAAATGGAAATGATTATATGGAAGTTTTAGAAGAGGGTGTGCCATATTTAATTGAATCTTCGGGAGTAAAACCAGAAGAAATTGTAGGTATTGGTATTGATTTTACTTCTTCTACAGTTATGTTTACAGATGAAAATTTAGAACCTATTCATAATTTACCAGGATTTGAAAATAATCCTCATGCATATGTAAAATTATGGAAGCATCATGGTGCTCAAGCTGAAGCGGATCAACTTTTCCAAACGGCATTAGATAATAAGAGTAGATGGCTAGGCTACTATGGATTTAATGTTAGTAGTGAATGGATGATTCCTAAAATTATGGAAGTAATGAACAAGGCACCAGAAGTTTTAGAAAAAACAGCTAATATCATGGAAGCTGGAGATTGGATTGTTAATAAACTAACAGGACAAAATGTTCGCTCTAATTGTGGTTTAGGCTTTAAATCATTTTGGGAAGAAAATGAAGGGTTCCACTATGATTTGTTTGATAAAGTAGATGATCAATTATCAGATGTTGTACGTGAAAAAGTGGATGCACCAATTGTAAAAATAGGCGAAACAGTTGGCCAAATTTCTGAAGAGATGGCAGAGAAATTAGGTCTTTCTACTAAAACAAAAGTAAGTCCGTTTATCATAGATGCACATTCTAGTTTATTAGGAATTGGTTCACAACAAGATAAGCAAATGACAATGGTAATTGGTACAAGTACATGTCACCTTATGTTAAATGAACAACAACATCAAGTACCTGGTATTTCAGGTTCTGTTAAGGGTGCAATCATTCCAGAATTATATGCTTATGAAGCGGGACAATCAGCAGTAGGTGATCTTTTTGAATATATTGCAAATCAATCACCGAAAGCATACGTCGATGAAGCGAATGAAAGAGATATTTCAATTTTTGAATTATTAAATGAGAAAGTAAAAGACCAAAAGCCTGGAGAAAGTGGTCTAATTGTATTAGATTGGCATAACGGTAACCGAAGCGTGTTAAGTGATAGTAACTTAAAAGGTTGTGTATTTGGTATGTCGTTACAAACGACACATGAAGAACTTTACCGTGCATACTTAGAAGCTACAGCATTTGGTACTAAAATGATTATGCAACAATACCAAAGTTGGAATATGGATGTTGAAGATGTCTTTGCTTGTGGTGGTATTCCTAAGAAAAATCCACTAATGATGGACATTTATGCAAATGTACTAAATAAAAAAGTAACCATAATAGATAGTGAATATGCACCTGCCATTGGGGCAGCAATCCTTGGTTCAGTTTGTGGAGGCGCACATCAAACGTTAAATAAAGCAATTGAATCTATGAAAGAACCTGTTTTATATGAAGTAACGCCAGATCCTGAAAAAGTGAAACGTTATAAGAAACTATTTAGCGCTTATAAAGAATTACATGATATTCATGGTTATAAAAAAGCGAGAATCATGCGTAATGTGGGTAAATTAATGGAAGCATAATATTAAATTTTAGCACTTAGTGAGTTGAAGATGTTGAATTCACTAAGTGTTTTTTGTATCAATTAGTTTATTTATGTGGTTAGAAGTATTAGGGTTAAGCAAAGGAGCTGACTGATATGAATATAATGTTAACAGGTGCTACAGGAAATTTAGGTCATCACATTACTAGTCAAGCCATCGAACATGGTATTGGCAGATTTTATATAGGGGTAAGAAATTTAGAGAAAGTTCCAGAACAATGGAGAGATAATGTTTCTGTAAGGCAATTGGATTATTTTGATGAAAAAAGTATGGTTACAGCATTTCAAGAGATTGATACGGTCATTTTTATACCAAGTATCATACATCCATCTATTAAAAGAATTCCAGAAGTAGAGAATCTAATTAGTGCAGCAAAGCAAAGCGGTGTTAGTCATATTATTTATATTGGATATTATGCTGATCAACATAATAATCCTTTCCATATGAGTCCTTACTTTGGATATGCTGAACGTCTTCTTGCTTCAAGTGGTCTTGATTATACATATGTCAGAATGGCAATGTATATGGACCCATTGAAGCCGTATCTTCCAAAATTAATGGATATGCATAAGTTGATATATCCAGTAGGTGAAGGTCGAATTAATTATATAACTAGACATGATATTGCAAGAGGTATCATTGCCATCTTAGAAAATACTGATACATGGGGAGAGCGTTACTTATTATCAGGATATAGTTATGATATGTATGAGCTTGGAGATATTTTATCAGATGTATCGAAGACAGAAATTAAATATGAACCTGTCTCATTAGAGACGTTTGCAAATATGTATGATGAACCAAAAGGATTTGGAGCACTTCTAGCATCCATGTATGAAGCGGGTGCAAGGGGATTACTGGATCAACAATCTAATGATTTTGAAAACTTAGTTAGTGATAAACCACAAACATTTAAAGACTTTTTAATGGAATAAAGATTGTAATAAGAAGAGGTTGAGACATTAAGTTTTTGTGCTTCTGGGAAACCGATTAACGGCGTCCCAAAAGCAGGATTATCGGCAGAAGGGACCCAACATAGAGAAATTGGTATTCCAATTTCTGCAAACAATGCAAGTTGGGCATACGCTCACGATTCGACAAAATTTGGAAAACAATTCAAATGAACAAACTCAACTATTGAGTTTGTAAGAACTACTAACCTATGAATAAGGAAGTAGTTCTTTATTATCGTTCGGTTCTGCTCAAATCCTAAACGCATTTGTCCCGACCTCTTAATATTATGCAGATTTTTTTCTTGCATATAATAAAGTGATACCAGTTATCGCTACGAATAGCGCGATAACATCAGAATAATTGCTATCTCCTGTATTAGGAAGAACAGCTGAAATTGCATGATTTGATTGTTGAGAACCCTCTCGATTATCGATAATTTGATCACAGTTAGAATTAGCTTTTATGACATTTCTATTTGATTGAGTGTATGATGTTGCGTTTCTCAGATAAGTTGAATTTGTATTAAACATATTAGTCTTATATTGTTCATAGTTTTGATTTGTTGCTTCACTGCGCTTTTTATTTAATGCCTTATCATTCTGATGCGTATTGATTTGAGTTGCTGTTGTTATTCTGCTACTAGGTTGGTAGGTAACGATATGACTAACCATTGCACGTGAAGAGTTATCTGAGTGCATTCTTTGATGTGAAGATATTGTCTTTAAATTATTTCCAGGGTAATAAGTCGGTTTACTGTCTTTTGTTTTTGGAAGTTGAACGACTTTGTCATTATGTTTAGACAGTTGACCATTGATGATTCTTCCGGGTTTATTGGTATTATATTTAGATAAATCAGTTTTTTTAATGTATTGAGCAACTACTTCATCTAAAGAAATACCTTCTTCTCGTTTGCCTCCAAACTTATCATAGCCATCACCTTTATTAGCGGTGAAATCATTTGTTGCTACATAATATGTTTTATTTGGGTCTAACTTTTCGAATTTTCCAGTATCATGATTAAGAATTTGAATATCTGTAACTCTATTGCCTGATTTTTTATTAATATCGAATCCGATACGAATAGACTTAGATACTTGTAAGAAACCGCCATTTGCCGTTAATTGTGATTTGCCATCTTTTGATTCTGTAGGTGCACTTAGACTATGTTCAAAAGCTTTTTTAACATCGGAACCTTTTACTTTAATTTGAGATATTAAATTTCCGAAAGGTAAAACAGTAATAATATCATTTTGGGTTACTTTACCTTTGTCGATAGATGCTCTAATGCCACCACCATTTGTAATAGCAAAATCAGGTTGATGGCTAAATTTCTTAGAAGCATAATCCTCCATTGCATCGGTAATTAAATTACCTAAATTCGTTTCTTGTGTACGGGCAACATTCCGTTCACCATTAAGTTTCACTTTGTTATTAGGAATAATGACAGTTGATGTCGCTTTTAAGAAATCATCATTCGCTTTGTTTACTTGTTTTTCAATTTTAGTGTCAGGCTTAATATTTTTTGTATCAGCGACGTTGATTAAATCAGCTTTAAGATTTTTGGTTTGATTATTCTCTCTATTGAATCGGATACGTCCGACATTTTCTAAAGCAGTTCCAGTTTGAGCTAATACATTTTTACCGTAAGATTTACCGTTTTCAATCACAGTATGTGAGTGTCCATCTAATACAATGATAGATTGATTAAATGATTTATCTTTCGATAATTGATCTGTTAAATAGTCGCCACGCCATTCTTTTTTAGTATTAGGATCTACACCTAAATGAGATAAAATGACAAAAACATCTACTTGATCCTTAATGCCATTCATAGCACGTTTTACACTTGTAAGTGGATCTTTAAATTCAACACCTTTAACAGCCGATGGTGAAGTTTTAGTTTTAGTCTCTGGCGTTGTCACCCCAACAATGCCATAACGGACGCCATTTTTTTTGACAATTGTTGATGGCTTGAAGTCACTCTTACCATTTTTATAAACATTTGAAGTAATCATTGGAAAGTTAAGTTGCTTTTTTAATTTAAGTAGTTGGTCATAACCAAAATCAAATTCATGATTGCCTAGAGTCATAGCATCATAACCGGCACTATTCATAGCCTTTGCCATTTCTTCGCCTTTAGAGTTATTAGAGACAGGTAAACCTTGGAAAGCATCACCAGAATCTAATAACAAATCGGGCTTTTCTTTATTTTTAAGGCCTTTAACTTTAGGCATGCCAATGACTTTTCCGTCATCTTCAACAAATCGGCCATGAATATCATTAGTATGTAAAATTGTATGTTCATTTTTATTAGTACTTTCTGCTTTTGAACTATCTTTATTTTTAGCTTTTTCTTGCGTTTGTGCAGAAGCTACATATAGTTGCTTGTTCTGATTAGCCTGTTGTTGATGATTTTTATCATTGTCACTTTGATGTTTAGTTGAAGATTGCTGTTCTTTTAACTTTTGCGTTGGTGCATTTGAGCTTTTGTTATATTTAACGATTTGATCATTTTTATTTGAATTTGATTGTTCGTGTTGTGTATTTGAATGGTGAGAAGTTGTGTTCGTAGCATTTTTATTTCTTATATCTGTTGCACTGTTGTAATTACTTTGAGTATTTATATCAATTGCTTTGTTTTGATATTTCGCTAGTTCCTCTTTATGTACAGAAATATTTTGCGAATTATCATTGTTACTATTAGAAGGCATATTATTAGTTTTATCTTCCGGTAACGATGTCGTAGCATCATCTTTTGAAGGTTGCTGTTCTATGGTGGCTTTTGACGTTGATTCTTGGCTACTTGTATTTATTTGGTGAGTTGTTGTGGTATTACTCTTTTGATTGTCACTTTGATTTTCAGCTGCTTGTACAGGATGATTTATAACTCCTAAACAAATCCACATGATTAATATGAATGAAAAAAATAGTCGCTTCATATTGGCCTCCTTAATAATCAAAAATATAACAAGTCAATTTTAGCATATAAAATTTAAATAAAAATATTGCATAAACATAATTTACTGTAATTTTAAGGTTTATTAATATTTGATTAACGTATCTGTCGTTGTACTTTTTAAAATTAAATTTTTATCTAGATATTGGATTAATACCAAAAATTATAAATTCTAACTTTGTACTCACTATATATACAAGAAAACGCTTTTATATTATAATATAGATGTAAATCGAGAATTTGTTCACACGAGAAAGACAACGAATTTTCTATAAACACAAGGGGAGATTTATAATGAAAAAAATTATGATAACAGGTGCTTTAGGACAAATAGGTACAGAATTAGTAGTTAAATGTAGAGAAATTTATGGTACAGATAATGTACTAGCTACGGATATTAGAGAACCAGAAGCTGATTCACCAGTCAATGATGGACCTTTTGAAATTTTAGATGTAACAGATCGTGACAAAATGTTTGAATTAGTTAAAAATTTTGAAGCTGATACGTTAATGCATATGGCTGCTTTATTATCAGCTACAGCAGAGAAGAACCCTATGTTTGCTTGGGATTTAAATATGGGTGGATTAATGAATGCTTTAGAAGCAGCACGTACATATGATTTACATTTCTTCACACCAAGTTCAATCGGTGCATTTGGTGATTCAACACCTAAAGTGAATACGCCACAAGTCACGATTCAACAACCTACAACAATGTATGGTGTCAATAAAGTTGCTGGGGAATTATTATGCCAATACTACTTTACTAAATTTGGTGTAGACACACGTAGTGTAAGATTCCCAGGATTAATTTCACATGTTAAAGAACCAGGCGGCGGTACTACAGACTATGCTGTAGAAATATACTTTAAAGCAGTTAGAGAAAATCATTATACAAGCTATATCGATAAAGGTACATTTATGGATATGATGTACATGGACGATGCAATTGAAGCTATTATTCAATTAATGGAAGCTGATGGTGCTAAATTAGAAACTAGAAATGGTTATAATTTAAGTGCTATGAGTATTGATCCAGAAATGGTTAAAGAAGCTATTCAAGAACACTATCCAGACTTTACGTTAGACTATGATGTGGATCCTGTTCGAGAAGGTATTGCTAAAAGTTGGCCAGATAGTATCGATACAAGTTGTGCACGTGGGGAATGGGGCTTCAATCCTAAATATGATTTAGAAAGTATGACTAAATTAATGTTAGATGCAATTGAAGCTAAAGAAAAAGCAACAAAATAATCTGCTTATTAAATATAACGTAATAAATGTTAGTTTTACTCCTTCTAATTATTTTTACATTAGAAGGAGTGATTTTTTATCTTCGAACAGTTACTTGACTTGTAAGATAAAGGCGATAGTGTTTTACTTAAGATATATTATACATATTAGTATTTAGTTTGAATTTTCGGAAAACTTATTGAATAGTATATATACGATTGCTATAATCTAGTATAACTATTTATATTGGTAGCAATATTAGGAGGCCGTTATCATGACAGAACAAGTTAAATTTGAGAAACGAGATACTTTAAAAGAAAAACCAGATAATTCGAATTTAGGATTTGGTCAATACTTTACAGATTATATGTTGAGTTATGATTATGATGCTGATAAAGGTTGGCATGATTTAAAAATAGTGCCTTATGCACCATTTGAAATTTCACCAGCTGCTCAAGGTTTACATTATGGTCAAGCTGTATTTGAAGGTTTGAAAGCATATAAATATAATGATGAAGTTGTTTTATTCCGTCCAGATGAAAACTTTAAACGAATTAATAATTCTTTAGCACGTTTGGAAATGCCAGAAGTGGATGAAGACGTGTTGTTGGAAGGTTTGAAACAATTAGTAGATGTTGAACGTGATTGGATCCCAGAAGGCGAAGGTCAATCATTATATATCCGTCCTTTTGTATTTGCGACGGAAGGTATTCTTGGCGTAAGAGCATCTCATTCGTATAAATTATTAATTATCTTATCGCCATCAGGTGCTTATTATGGTGGTGACACATTAAAATCCACTAAAATTTATGTTGAAGACGAATATGTACGTGCAGTACGTGGCGGTGTAGGATTTGCTAAAGTAGCAGGTAACTATGCTGCGAGCTTATTAGCACAGACGAACGCTAACAAATTAGGTTACGACCAAGTGCTTTGGTTAGATGGTGTTGAACAAAAATATGTAGAAGAAGTAGGTAGTATGAACATCTTCTTTGTTGAAAATGGAAAAATTGTTACACCTGCATTAAATGGTAGTATTTTACCAGGTATTACACGTAAATCTATTATCGAGTTAGCGCAAGATTTAGGATATGAAGTTGAAGAACGTCGAGTTTCTATTGACGAATTATTTGAAGCCTACGACAAAGGTGAGTTAACAGAAGTATTTGGTACTGGTACAGCAGCAGTAATTTCACCAGTAGGTACTTTACGTTATGAAGATAGAGAAATTGTCATTAACAACAATGAACCAGGTGAAATTACGACAAAACTTTATAATGAATATACAGGTATTCAAAATGGTTCGCTAGAAGATCGTCATGGTTGGCGTTTTGTAGTGCCTAGATACTAAAATTTTAAATTAATGCTAGGAGCCTTTATTAAAGGTTTCTAGCTTTTTTTAATAAGCAAATAATGCAACGATTGTATGCGCTAAAGTTACAATAATTATTCTGATAGTTAAGATGATTATTTTTGATCCAAGAATTTATTTAAAAGTAATTTTCCTACATTTTTAACTATGGTTGTACTACAATAATACGTATTGAAACAAAAATAAAACATGGAGTGTAGTGATATCAATGGAATGGATACTGTTTGATAAAGATGGCACGTTAATAGAGTTTGATAAGAGTTGGGAAAAAATTGGTATACGTCTGGTTGATAAATTGTTAGATACATTTCCTGTTCATGATAAAGAAGTAGCGCACAGACAATTAGGCATACTAGATGATAAGATTGTTCCAGATTCTGTGATGGGCTCAGGATCTTTAGGTGAAATGATTAAATCCTTTGACGATGTTACTGGTCAAGACACATCTGAATGGACAAGAAATACGAGCCAAGAGTTAGTAGACTCAAGAGAGCCAGAAAATCATTGGATAGATGGTGTTTATGATACGATTGTAGCCTTACGTCAAGATGGCTATAAAATAGGTATTGTAACAAGTGATACCAACAAAGGAGTTACTCAATTTTTAGAAGCAACCCAATCAAAAGATTTATTCGATTTAGTTATTTCAACAGAAACACATGCTGAAGAAAAACCGAGTCCCAAAGTATTAGACCCATTATTCGAAGCTTATGATGTTAAACCAGAACAAGTAGTGATTGTAGGGGATACCGCAAATGATATGAAGACTGCAATTAATGCACAATTAGGATTGAGTATTGGTGTGTTATCGGGTATCGCTAAAAGAGAAGAACTTCACGAAGCGGATGTCATCATTGAAAGTGCTAAAGAAGTTAAACAAGTGCTTGATAAACAATAATATTAGTATTTATTAAATAAAAAAGCTCCCGACTTTGTGGCCACTATAGATGTGGTTACTAATGTTGGGAGCTTATATATTTGGTTTTTGATTATCTTGGGTCAACTTGACGATATGTATCGATAACATGTGCAATTTTATCGATAATAGGATTTAGTGTGTCAGGGTCGTTATGAATATCATATTCATTGATATTCACGCGAACGACTGGACAAGCATTAAAGTTATTAATCCATTGATCATAACGTTCAAATAATTTTTGCCAATATTCAGGGTTGGTATCAATTTCTATTTCACGACCACGTTGTTTGATACGTTCAATGACTTCATCATAATCACATTCCAAATAAATAAGAACATCTGGTTTTGGAAAATAAGGTGTCAGAACCATGGCATTAAATAGTTCTGAATAAGTTCTGAAATCGTCTTTACTCATAGTTCCTTGTTCTTCATGCATTTTGGCAAAGATATCTACATCTTCATATATAGAACGGTCTTGTACAAATCCACCGCCATACTCAAACATACGTTTCTGTTCTTTAAAACGTTCTGCTAAAAAGTAGATTTGTAAATGAAAGCTCCAACGCTCAAAATCTTGATAGAATTTATCCAAATATGGATTATGATCTACGTTTTCAAATGAGGTTTTAAAATTTAACTTATCTGCTAAAGCTTGAGTGAGGGTAGACTTACCGACACCAACTGTACCTGCAATTGTGATTATGGCGTCTTGTGGTATGTTAAATGAATTCATTTTATTTATCTCCAATCATTGATTTTACCTGAGCAAGTATCTTTTGATAATCTTTGTCATTATTGACAAAATCCATATTTGACGTGTTGATGTGTAATACTTGAACATCACTATCTTTTAAAGAATTATAAAATGTGTGATAGTCACGTTTCAAAGCAAGTAAATAATCATCTTCGATTTGATGTTCGAAACTACGATTTCTTTTAGCGATTCTGTGTTTTAATACATCTAATTCTGCATCTAAAAAGATTATTGTATTTGGCATTGTTAAATCTTCGGTTAAAATGTCATATATACGTGAGAATTTATTGAACTCATGACGGTCTAATGTATTTCTAGCAAAGATTTTATTTTTATAAATGTGATAATCACTTACTATACCTTTGTGAAGTGACTCGATATCTTTAAACTGTTTATATCTATTACATAAAAAGAACATTTCTGTTTGGAAACTCCATTTTGAAATGTCATCATAAAAGTCAGATAAAAATGGATTTTCATCGACAATTTCTTTTTCTTCATAAAAATCTAAGGATTGACTTAATTTGTGAGCAAGAGAAGATTTTCCAACACCGATTGGACCTTCAATTGCGATAAATGGTTTATTCATATTCACTTCTCCAAATGTTAAGATAGACAGTGAGTATTGTAACACAAGTGAGGTGTCTGGACACGAATGAAAACTGATGAATATTATATGAAAATTGCAATCGAAGAAGCTAAAAAGGCTCAACTACTGGGAGAAGTTCCAATTGGTGCAATTATTGTTAAAAGTAATCATGTTATAGCAAGAGCGCATAATATGAGAGAAACGTTGCAACAACCTACAGCCCATGCTGAACATTTAGCTATTGAACGTGCCGCAAAGGTATTAGGCAGTTGGCGTCTTGAAGATTGTACTTTATATGTCACGCTAGAACCCTGTGTGATGTGTGCAGGCACTATTGTGATGAGTAGAATTCCATATATTAAATATGGCGCAGCAGATCCTAAAGGGGGATGTTCGGGAAGTTTGATGAATTTATTGAATCAACCTGATTTTAATCATAGAGCACAAGTGGAAAGTGGATTGTTAGAAGAACAATGTGGTGATTTACTAAGAAGCTTCTTTAGAAAATTAAGAGAAAAGAAAAAATCCGACAAATGGGCTATACTAAATCATGAATCGGATTTGTTAGAATAGAGTAGTAAGGCAAGTTATTGTCAATCCACGAATCTTTAATATAATGAATACTATATAGTATGAAACGAGGTTAACGAATGATTAAGTTAATAGCAACAGACATGGATGGTACGTTATTAAACGCGGCACACGAAATTTCAGAAGAAAATCAGCAAGCAATTCGATTTGCCCAAGAACAAGGTATTACTGTAGTTATAGCAACAGGAAGAGCATTTTATGAAGCTAACACGCCAGTAGCTGAAACAGATTTGAAAGTGCCTTACATTTGCTTGAATGGGGCAGAGGTTCGAGATGAAACATTCAATATAATGAGTACCTCTCATTTGAATCATGAATTAGTACATAAAGTTACTTCGAAATTAAAAGAAGAAGGTATTTATTACCAAATCTATACCAATAGAGGTATTTATACTGAAGACCCACAACGTGATTTGGATATTTATATTGATATTGCTGAGAGAGCAGGTCAAAAAGCGGATGTAGAAAAAATTAAAAATGGTATTCAAAAACGTATTAATAATGGAACTTTGAAAGTTGTTGAAAGCTATGATGCGATAGAGGACATTCCTGGTGAATTAATAATGAAAGTGTTAGCCTTTAATCCTGATTTAGGAAAAATGGATCGTGTTGGACAAGAACTTGCAACCTCACCTAACTTAGCCATATCGTCTTCTTCAAGAGGTAATTTGGAGATTACCCACTCAGATGCCCAAAAAGGTATTGCGTTAGAAACAATCGCAGAACGTTTAGGTGTGAAAATGGAAAATGTGATGGCGCTCGGTGACAATTTGAATGATATGTCCATGTTAGAACGTGTTGGCTATCCTGTTGCAATGGAAAATGCTGCATCGGAAGTGAAAGCAATTGCAACATATACTACTGACACTAATGAAAATAGCGGTGTTGGTAAAGCTATAATGAAATTGATTGATCAGAAAAAATAATACAATCGACAAAGGAGATATAGATAATGAAAGGACTAGCAATTATCGGCAGTGCACAATTAGGATCTCATACACACGCATTGTCCCAATATTTACAAGGTCAATTCGAAGAACATGGTGTAGAGTTGGAAATTTTTGAATTAGCGAAAAATCCGATACATCAACTTGATTTTGCGGGGACAACACAAGCGACTGAAGAGATTAAAAATAATGTTGATTCACTACAAAGTAAAGCTATGGAAGCGGATTTCTTCATATTAGGTACACCTAATTATCATGGTTCATTTTCAGGTATTTTAAAAAATGCATTAGACCACTTGAATATGGATTACTTTAAAATGAAACCTGTTGGATTAATTGGAAATAGTGGTGGTATTGTAAGTTCTGAACCACTATCACATTTAAGAATTATCGTGAGAAGTTTATTAGGCATAGCTGTACCCACACAAATTGCTACACATGATAGTGATTACGCTAAATTAGATGATGGCACATTATATTTAGAAGACGATGAATTCCAGTTACGTGCCAGATTATTTGTAGATCAAATTGTATCTTTCGTAAATAATAGTCCATATGACCATTTAAAATAAAAGCACAACTAAAATAGAAAATGATTAAAATCAACTCAAACAAGTATTAAATAGATATTAAAGATTAGTTGGAAAATATACTGATTTCTAAATATCTACATTATATTAAACTTGTTTGAGTTTTTTGTTGTTGATAAATAAATAAGGTTTGATTTATATTCATTTTAGAATTAAAGTATTTAATTTGTTAATGATATTATTGTTGTAATTTATTTAAAAAGATTATACAATAACTTTCATAAATCATTGAAGGTAATTAAGCGTTTTGTAATAATACCTTCTGATATATAACCATTGAATAAAGTTTAAGAAATAAAAACATTTTGGTAATAAGTTTAGAATATAAATAATAGTCCTTTTGATTGTTATATTTGTCATTAAAAATATAGTGCGAATCGATTAATCATTATTTTAAGCGTAACTATATGACATGTATCTATCAAAAGGATTATTTTTATGAAAAAATTTCAAACTACATAGTTTATCAAAATTAATTTTAGGTTTATATTAAATGTTTATTTAATCATTTAAGAATACTAAGTACATTAACTTTATTATTAAAATATTAAGTGTTGTAAAATAATATTGCTTGTATTATATTTGTGGTAGCAACTAAAAGAATATATATGGTTGTTACATAGAATTTTGAAAATTTTTTCAAGGAGGAAGTAAATGAAGAAAAGAATGGATTTTTTACCAAACAAACTAAACAAATATTCAATTAGACGTTTTACAGTAGGGACGGCATCAATTTTAGTCGGCGCCACATTAGTATTCGGTATTGGTAATAACGAAGCGCATGCTTCTGAAAAGACAAGTACTGAAGAATCTACTCAATCTAATGAAGATACAGCCTCTCAAGATAGTGTTAAACAAAAAGGTGATGTTCAAACAAATGAACAAGCAACTAACAATAATGTCAACCCTGAACAAGTTGATGTAACAAATGAAGCAAATACTTCAGAAGAGTCAACAACAGAAGAAACACCAAAAGCTGACACAACAAAAGAAGCGCCAACAGCGGAAGAACCAAAAGCGGACACGACTAAAGAAAAAGCAACAACAAAAGAAGCACCAACAACAGCAGAAGAACCAAAAGCTGATACAACAAAAGAAGCGCCAGTAACTGCGGAAAAACCAGAAACTGACACGACTAAAGAAGAAGCGACAACAGAAGAAGCGCCAAAAATTGATACAACAAAAGAAATACCAACATCTAAAACAACTACAGACCAAGCTCCAGAATCAAACCAAATTGATTCTCAAGAAACAACTACAAAACAAGTATCTCAACCTACAACTCAATCTCAAAAATCAGCCCAATCAACTAAAACACAAGATGTTAATACAGTAGTTAATAATGTCGAAAATGCTAAAACAACTCAAGATAAACGAGAAGCTTTAACTAACTATATTGCTGATACAAATAACACAAGTAAAGAGGATGCAAAAGCTCAAGTTGAAAACTTAGACTTAGATTATAATCATCTTGATGAAACAACATTATTAAGTGCATTAGCACAAGATTATTCAAATAAAAAAGATTCAACAACAACATATGCTACACCACGTTCAACTACATCAACACCAAAACCTGTTAATCGTTTAGGTGTTAAAAAATTAGCAGCAGTAACACAAGGTACAAATGTAAATGATAAAGTTCACTTTTCTAATATCGATATAGCTATTGATAAAGGACATACAAATCCACAAACAGGTCAAAAAGAGTTCTGGGCTACATCAAGTGACGTTTTAAAATTAAAAGCGGATTACACTATTGATGATGACGTACATGAAGGAGATAAAATGACGTTCCAATATGGAAAATACTTCCGTCCTGGTTCGGTAAGTTTACCTTCTACACAACAGAACTTATATGATGCAAACGGTGGATTAGTTGCTAAAGGTATCTACGATAGTAATACTAATTCAACTACTTATACATTTACTAACTACGTTGATCAATATAATAATATTAAAGGTAGTTTTGAACAGATTACATTTGCTAAACGTGAAAATGCAACAACTGATAAAACAGCTTATCCAATGCAAGTCACTTTAGGTAATCAATCATATTCAAAAGACATTACTGTGGATTATGGTAATAAAAAGAATGCGCCTATTATTACAAGTACAAATTATATTGAAAATGGGACATTAGCACGTCATATGACAGCTTATATCAATCAACCTAAATCAACATTTACGAAAGAAACATTTACTACAAACCTAACTGGATTTAAATTCGATCCAACTAAAAATAACTTCAAAATCTATGAAGTAACAAATCAAAACCAATTTGTAGATAGTTTCACACCAGACACATCTAATCTTAAGGACGTAACTAGTAACTTTAAAATTAATTACAGTAATAACAATCAAACTGCTACAGTTGATTTATTAAATGGTGCGAAAAGTAGTAATAAACAATATATTATAGAACAAGTTGCCTATCCTCTAGATACAGCAAATGATACGAATGGTAAAATTGATTACCGTTTAGACACTAATGAAAAAATCTACACTTGGTCTAACTCTTATTCGACTGCTGCAGGTTCTTCTACTGCTAATGGAGATTTAAAGAAATATTCATTAGGTGATTATGTTTGGTTAGATACCAACAAAGACGGTAAACAAGATGATACTGAAAAAGGAATTCCTGGTGTAACTGTTACATTAAAAGATAAAGATGGTAACGTGCTTCAAACAACAACAACAGATGAAAATGGTAAATATCGTTTTGATAATTTAGATAATGGTGATTACATTGTTCATTTTGATAAACCAGCAAACTTAACACAAACTAAAGTAGATTCTAGTGATGATGATAAAGATGCTGATGGAGAAGATGTACATGTAACTATTAAAGATCATGATGATTTCACAATAGATAATGGTTACTTCGAAGAAGACTCAGATAGCGATGCGGATTCAGACAGTGACTCAGATTCCGACAGTGATTCTGACTCAGACAGCGACTCAGATTCAGACAGTGACTCAGACTCAGATAGTGACTCAGACTCAGACAGTGACTCAGATAGCGATTCTGATTCAGACAGCGATTCCGACTCAGATAGCGATTCCGACTCAGATAGCGATTCTGACTCAGATAGCGACTCAGATTCAGACAGCGATTCTGATTCAGATAGCGACTCAGACTCAGATAGCGACTCAGATTCAGACAGCGATTCAGACTCAGATAGCGACTCTGACTCAGATAGCGACTCAGATTCAGACAGCGATTCAGACTCAGATAGCGACTCAGATTCAGACAGCGATTCAGACTCAGATAGCGACTCTGACTCAGATAGCGACTCAGATTCAGACAGCGATTCAGACTCAGATAGCGACTCAGATTCAGACAGCGATTCTGATTCAGACAGCGATTCCGACTCAGATAGCGACTCAGATTCAGACAGCGATTCTGATTCAGACAGCGACTCTGACTCAGATAGCGACTCAGATTCAGATAGCGATTCTGATTCAGATAGCGACTCCGATTCAGACAAAGATGCTGATAAAGATCATTCCGACAAAGAAGCATTACCAGAAACTGGTGAACAATCAAATTCAAATAATGCGACTTTATTCGGATCATTATTTGCTGGCTTAGGATCTTTATTCTTATTCGGTAGACGCCGTAAAAAAGATGCAGATAACAAATAATATCAAATAAAAATACAATATTTATTAATGGTAAAAGCCAGGTTTAAAAAACCTGGCTTTTATTGTTTTTATAAGTTACATAATTGAGGAAAATGTTATAATTAATATATGTTATGTAAATGGAGGTAATCATGAGAATTGAAGAAAAAATAAACAAATTATTAAGTTTTATAAAAACAGAGGATTATAAAGACGCCTATGTATTTGTAAGTTTAGGAAAACCAAATGTTAAAGCGACTATTAAATTATTAAAAAAGACTAACTATATAGAGAGAGATATTAATAAGCTATGCTTAAAGTTTAAAAAACAATCTGGTGAGTATCCTCAATGGATAAAACTTGATTTTGTTACTGGTGAAGAAAATATATCATTTAAACAAATTAAAGAAGAATTGGAAGAAACGCGTCGTAATTATGTACAATTTGGTATTGCTTTTGACCAATATTGGAACTTAGCATTTTTACCTGAAGAAATTAATATTAACGCTTTTGTAAAACCAAATAAAGAAACGGGAAATTTAGAGTTATCAGAAGATAATATTAATAATTATTTGAGAAAATATACCAACCATAAAAAAGGATTTACCCATGAATTTTTTAATGATAAAAATGTGATTAAATTTTTCACTCAAAGTTTTATATTAGATGAAGAGGAAGTTTTTGAATTATGGCCTGAAGGTAATAGAAAAGGATTACGTAAAGTTGATAACTTATCAGATGAAATAGATAAACTAATCAATAGCAGTGTGCCTTATTTATTAAATATGTTAGGGGAAAACGGTAAGTATAATTATGGTTATTTCCCACACTTTGATAAAAAAATTAATTTTTATAATATTTTACGACATTCTTCATCTACCTATGCTTTAATAGAAGGATTAACTTATTTAGATCAATCAGTCGAACCAGTAGAAAAGGCAATTGATTTCATTATTGATAACTATATTTTAGAAAAAGATGGCAATTGTTATGTTTTTGATGATACAGAGAATAGTAATGAAATAAAATTAGGCCAAAATGCCTCATTTATTTTTGCGATTTGTGAATATCTTAAGGTGAAAAATAATGAACGCTATTTAAAAGTGGCCCAAAAAGTAGCTAATGGTATATTAACAATGATTAACAAAGATACCTTTGAAACTACTCATGTATTAAACTATCCTGATTTATCTGTTAAAGAGAAGTTTAGAATTGTTTATTATGATGGTGAGGCAGCGTTAGCACTATTAAGATTATATCAACATGATAAAAATAATTTATGGTTAGAAACAGTTGAAAATTTATTTGAATTCTTCATTAAAAATGAGTATTGGCAATATCATGATCATTGGTTAGGTTATTGTACAAATGAGTTAGTACAAATAAAACCAGAGGATAAATATATTATTTTCGGTATTAAAAATGTAAATGAAAATCTTGCTTTTATAAGAAGAAATAAATTAGCATTTGCTACATTTTTAGAATTACTGATGGCTACTTATCGTTTGATTCAAAAAGCCAAATCTATCGGTAAACAAAATATAATTAATGATAATATTGATGAAGACAAATTTATAGACACCATTCATTTGAGAGCAGACTATCAGAGAATTGGCTATTTTTACCCTGAACTAGCAATGTACTTTAAAAATCCTCAAAGAATTTTGGGATCATTTTTTGTTAAAGACCAAGGATATAGAGTCAGAATAGATGATATTGAGCACTTCCTTTCGGGATATGTACAATATCAAAAAGCGTTTAAAGATTAAAGGGTAATAAAATTCCCAAGGTACAAAATGTATCTTGGGAATTTTTATGATTACTAGAGATTATATCGTTTTAAGGAAGGATTGCCATTGTTTAATTAAATGATCTTCAGAAAATTGATTGGCAACTTTTATACTATTTAGTGAAAATTCGTGTTGTAGTTCAGGATGATCTAATAGATATTTTACTTTTTCGTATAATGCATCTTCATCATCTTTTTCAATTAAATAGCCATTTTCACCATTATTAATCATTTCTTTAGGACCATACTTGATATTGTAACTTATCGTTGGAACTCCATGTGCTAATGATTCAAGCAGTGCTAAAGAAAAGCCCTCCATATTACTTGTTATAATTGACAGATAGGCATCATTAAATTCGTTTTCTAAATCTGGTAAAAAGCCACGTAAAAATACATGTTTTCCTAAATTTTGCTCTTTTATAAGATTTTGTAATTTAACTTTTTCCATTCCCGAACCATACATATGTAATTCTATATTAGGAAAACTATTTTTTAACTTTTTAATTAATCTGAGTTGGTGATCAAGTTGCTTTTCTGGTGAATATCTAGCTACAGAAATTATTTTGTTATGATTGATATTATTATTTACTAATTTAATAGGATTTGTAAAACCTACAGGTATATTGTGAACAGGGATTTCTGAATTAACACGATCAGATACATCTAACTTTTGTTCATTTGTCGATGTAATTATAGCTTGGTATCTAGATAAATTGTTGAAAATTTCTTTATAAACATTTTTGTAATTAGATGTAGAAACATTATTTGAATCTTTTACGTGTGTACTGTGTAAAACAGCAACTACTGGAATATTTGTTGAAGTTAAGTTAAAGGCAGGTGCAGTGTATAGGTTTTTATCACTAAAGAATAAATCATTTTCTTGGAATAGAGTTTCGATAAAATAAGCTACTAACTCTTCTTCTTGATAAAAATAATGATTTTTATTATCAAAATTCAATACAATCAAATCTAACATATCTTTGTCTGATTGAGCATGATAATATTTTTCAATTACAATTTCACCATTTGCATTATGATATGATTCATATACCGTATTTTGTTTTCCAGTCAATAATTTAGTACAACTTAAAAAGCCTCTAACATCAAATAATTCTCTTTTAACTTTTCTTCTATTTTTATCAAAATAATTAATGTAATCAATGTTTTTATGACTAGAATTGAAAAAATGAGCATATATAATAAAAATACCATTATTATAGACCCTTACATCGTTCGTATTTGGAACATATTCTATATCATAATTACATTGATCTTCCCAATAACTAATCCAATCAAAGTGATAAGTATCATTTAAATTCTCAACTTCTTGAAAAAAGTCATACATATTGATAATATCGTCTTTATTTATAAATTTTTTATAATAATTATTTAAAAAACGATTCCATTTAATAAAAACACATTTAGCTGGCAATCCTGCTTTTTTAAAAAGATTAGTACGATTTATCATGGCTTTTTCAATACCTGTCAATGTACTT
Source organism: Staphylococcus sp. HL28 (assembly GCF_021117155.1). Classification (NCBI taxonomy): domain Bacteria; kingdom Bacillati; phylum Bacillota; class Bacilli; order Caryophanales; family Staphylococcaceae; genus Staphylococcus; species Staphylococcus sp. HL28. Next base: position 2,234,397 of record NZ_CP088218.1, on the reverse strand, counting down.
CCTAAATTAAAACCTACAAAATAATTCATATAATTACCTCATATTTAGTATATTTTTCATTAATTATAACATGTTTATTGCATATAAATATATTAATGTATACAACATTTCGCTTTTTTTCTAATTATTCTAAAATTCTAACTATTTATGGTAGCGCTTCCAAATATAACTATGCTACACTACTAACGAGTGTAAAAGTTCATGAAGGGGTGGGACATAATGAAGCGTTATCGCTATTTTATTATTACGATGATTGTCATCATGACAATGATTAATTATATTGATAGGGGTGCTATTTCATACGCTCAAGAGGATATTATCAAAGAATTTGGCTTTGATACGATTGCTTGGGGCTCTATTCTAGGGTATTTTGGTTATGGTTATATGTTTGGTTCGCTGCTAGGGGGTATTACAGCGGATAAAAAAGGACCGAAATTTGTATGGATTGTAGCAGGAACTGCTTGGTCATTAGTAGAAATTGCTATGGCATTTGCCGGTGAACTAGGTATAGCAGTATTTGGAGGTTCTGCTTTAGCAGGATTCGGTATGTTGCGTGTCATGTTTGGTGTGGCTGAGGGGCCAATTTTTTCTACAATAAGTAAAACCAATGCCAATTGGGCTGCACCTAAAGAAAGAGGTTTATTATCGGCATTAGGATTAATCGGCGTACCATTAGGTGCATTAATTACAGCACCCATTGTTTCAGGTTTTTTAACAATTTCTAATTGGCGATTACTATTTATCTTGCTAGGTATATTAGGCCTGATTTGGGTAGTTGTTTGGTCTATGGTATTTACAGATTATCCTGAAGATAATAAAAGAATTTCTGAAGAAGAATTACAATCTATTCGTTCTACAGAAGATAGTTTAAATGTCGAAAAGACAGTTGATACAGAACAATCTAAAGAAAAATGGTATCATTTTTTTACAAGTACAACATTAATCTGTAATATGTTAGGTTACTTTGGTTTCCAATATGTTAACTTTCTTATTTTAACTTGGACGCCTAAATATTTACAGGATGAATATCATTTTGAAATCCATTCATTATGGTATTTAGGTATGATTCCATGGATTGGGGCAGTTTTCACAGCGTACTTCGGTGGTCAATTATCAGATTGGCTTAGAAAAAAGACAGGAAGTCTACGTATTGCGAGATCTGGACTTTCAATAGTAGGTATGATTTGCGCTGCTACATGCTTTTTAATTATTCCATTTACACATAGTATTGTAGCGGTCATGATTTTAATGATGATTGGAAACGCATTCATTTTCTTACCTAATGCCGTTTATTGGGCTGTAATTATTGATACAACACCTAACAATACAGGTACATATGGTGGTATTACACATTTCTTTGTTAATACTGCAACAGTGATTGCGCCAACATTAACAGGCTATTTAGTAGCATCTTATGGTTATTCTTCAATGTTTGTATCTGCAGTGGTAGCATCGTTAATTAGTATCATTGCAATGTGCTTTGTTAGACCAGGTGAAAAGAAAATGCATATGACAAAATAAAAAATGCAGTGCTTCCAAATATATCAATTTTGGAAGTACTGCATTTCTTTTATTATTTTCTATATTTTAAACGTGCAAAAGCATCATGTTGATGTATGGATTCTTCGTTACGACATTCGATATCAAAGCCTTCAATCCAATCAAATTCAACTAAATCAGCTGCTATTAATCGGATTAAGTCTTCAACAAAACGTGGATTTTCATAAGCACGTTCCGTGACACGTTTTTCGTCAGGTCGTTTTAAAATTGGGTAAAGTACGGAGCTTGCATTTGCTTCCATCGCATCTAAAATTTTATCTTTATAATCATCAATGACAATGTCATCTTTATTTAAATAAGTTTTCACTGTAACGATACCACGTTGATTATGTGCTGAGTATTCACTGATTTCTTTTGAACATGGACATAACGTAGTGACAGCGGCTTGAATCGTTAATTCTTTACGCGTTACGTTAGTACCTTCAATTGCTAAACCATAAGTGACATCAGCATTTCCAATGGCTTTAATTTGAGTTACAGGACTAAAACGGTCAAAGAACCATTTGCCACTAACATCTACACCTGCTGCGTTTTGGTTCATCTTTTCTTGTAATGTTCTCAATACTTGATAGAGTGTATTAAATTCTAATTCAATACCATTATTATAGTGCTTTTCAACACTTTCTAAGATACGGCTCATATTAATACCTTTTTCATCTTTATTTAAACTTGTTGAAAAGCTAAATGTACCTGCTGTTTGAAATTGATCAATCAATACAGGATAGGTTAAATTTTTAATACCTACTTCTTCTATTTCAAATAAGAAGTTTTTGTGTGTGCTTTGTAGATCAGTCATTTCATTTTTGGTAGTTGGTTTCGTACCTTCGATAGGGTCAACAGAACCAAAATGTTTCCATCGGCCTTCTCTTGTAGATAAATCAAATTCTGTCATTGTTAACCTCCATTAAGATTCGAAATGATATGTCCAAAATGGTTCGATTTCTAAAAAGCTATGAACTTGTCCATCCACTTGTGGACTTGCTAATTCTTTTAAGAAAGGCCCAGTTTGTGATGCATGTGCTTCAAAAGCTTTGATTTTTATATCTTTATATTTAGAAATATCGTTTTGGATGTCTGGTTCGCCTAAAATATCTGGGGCATCATTACTGAACGCAACTAAAGTCAATCTTGGACGATCATTTTCAGGCATGCGTCCAACGGTTCTTACTACAGCTTCACCAGTTGCTTCGTGATCAGGGTGAACAGCGAATTTAGGATAGAATGAAATAATTAATGAAGGATTAGTTTCATCAATTAAATTTTTAATCATATCATCCATTTGATCATGTGGTTCAAATTCTACTGTTTTATCTCGTAATCCCATTTTACGTAAATCTGTAATTCCAATAGCTTTAGTAGCATTTTCTAATTCTTTTTCGCGAAAATCAGGTAATGATTCTCTTGTGGCAAATGGGGGGTTACCTAAATTTCTGCCCATTTGACCGAGTGTTAAACAAGCGTAAGTTACAGGAATGCCTGCTTCAATATAGCTTGCAATGGTTCCCGCAGATGAGAAGGTTTCATCATCTGGATGAGGGAATATCACGAGTACATGTCTTTCATCTGTCATGATTTTGACCTCCTCTATATAGTAAATGGCTTTTCGCTAATTTCTAATGTAGCAGCCAATTGCCCTTCATAATTAAATCCTGCTATGAGACATTCGTTATCTTGGTTGACTTCGTAATGTGTTAGTCCCTGAACATAAACCCAACCGCCATCGCGAAGTTTTAAACCGATACGGTATGGATCTTTATCTCCGTCTTTTAGTTGTGCGTGTTCATAAGTCACTTGTATATTTCTTAAAAAAGTACCTGCATTAAATACACGTTCATCAAAATGGTTGGCATATGCACCATTTGTCGTCTCAACATGTAGGTAAACGGGTTTATTTTCATAAGAGGTGAGTAATTTCATCACTTCTTCATATTTGATAGGTTCCAACACGTTCACTCCTTACACCATTCAATGTGTTTATCAGTCTATTTTACTAAAAACAACGCAATAAATGTACATCTCTGCTCAATTTCTTTTATGAAATTTAAAATTATTCATATATATCAGTGTTTTAAAGTTGGCATATCACTTTAGTACTAAAAAAATGTTGTATCGTGTTATAATCCAAATGTAATTAAGGGGTTTGTTTTTATGTTGGTTGATAGCAAATTTTTGAGGTGATTAATTATGAAAATTATTAATTTAGGTTCTAAAGAATTAGCATCATTTTATGTTGCCTGTGAGTTATTTAAACAAATGGACTATAGCCCAGATAGTAAACTAGGTTTAGCTACAGGAGGTACTATGACAGATGTTTATCAGAGTCTAGTTACACTATTAAAGAAAAATCAAATAGATGTCTCACAAGTGACTACGTTCAATTTAGATGAATATGTCGGTTTAGAACCTGAGCATGAACAAAGTTATCATTATTATATGGATGACATATTATTTAATCAATATCCATATTTTAATCGCCAACGGATTCATATCCCTAATGGAGACGCGGTTGATTTTGAACAAGAAGCAAGACGCTATAATCAATTAATTGAATCAGAAGGGCCAATCGATATTCAATTGTTAGGTATTGGCGAAAATGGACATATCGGATTTAATGAGCCAGGAACATCTTTGGAAAGTGAAACGCATGTCGTGGATTTAACAGAAAGTACAATTAAAGCAAATAGTAGATACTTTAACGATGAGTCTGAAGTACCTAAGCAAGCCATATCAATGGGTCTTCAGTCAATTATTAAAGCTAAAAGAATCATTTTATTAGCGTTTGGAGAGAAAAAGAAACAAGCGATAAATGACTTATTGAATCAACCGGTAAGCAAAGATATCCCGTCTACAATATTAAAGACACATCCAAATGTAGAAATCTATGTAGATGATGCGGCTGCACCAGACTTAAAGAACAGCTAAGCTATTTTGAAAAATAAATTTCGTTTAAAATAAAAGTTTACAGGGTAATTCATTCAATGAGATAGATAAAAAACAGATAAATTTGAAAGGATGAATTATAGTGGAATTACAATTAGCTATTGATTTATTAAATAAAGAAGAAGCAGCAGAACTTGCGAAAAAAGTAGAAGAATATGTTGATATTGTAGAAATTGGTACACCAATTGTGATTAATGAAGGTTTACCTGCCGTTCAACATTTAAATGAAAATATTAGCAATGCTAAAGTATTAGCAGACTTAAAAATCATGGATGCAGCAGACTATGAAGTAAGTCAAGCTGTTAAATTCGGCGCAGACGTTGTAACAATTTTAGGCGTAGCTGAAGATGCATCAATTAAAGCAGCAGTTGAAGAAGCACATAAAAATGACAAACAATTATTAGTAGATATGATTGCTGTTCAAGATTTAGAAAAACGTGCGAAAGAATTAGATGAAATGGGTGCTGACTATATTGCAGTACACACTGGTTACGATTTACAAGCTGAAGGACAATCTCCATTAGATAGCTTACGTAAAGTTAAATCAGTGATTAAAAATTCTAAAGTTGCAGTTGCTGGTGGTATTAAACCAGATACAATTAAAGAAATTGTTGCAGAAGAACCAGACTTAGTTATTGTTGGTGGCGGTATCGCAAATGCTGATGACCCTGTAGAAGCAGCTAAACAATGTCGTGACGCTATTGAAGGTAAATAATGATGACAACTTTTAATCATTATCAATTAATTATAGATGAGTTAAAGGGTACTTTATCTCATGTTAAAGATGAAGAATTTGATGGATTTGCATCAGAAGTAACTGAAGCATCACGTATATTTGTTGCAGGAAAGGGTCGTTCTGGATTCGTTGCAAATAGTTTTGCAATGAGACTCAATCAATTAGGTAAACAAGCATTTGTTATTGGCGAATCAACAACACCATCAATTCAAAAAGGTGATTTATTCATTGTGATTTCTGGTTCAGGTTCAACAGAACACCTTCGCTTATTAGCAGATAAAGCGAAATCAGTTGAAGCAGAAGTGGTATTACTAACAACTAAACTAGATTCTGTAATTGGTGAAATTGCAGACACAGTAGTTGAATTACCAGCAGGTACAAAACATGATGCCACTGGATCTGAACAACCGTTAGGTAGTTTGTTTGAACAATCATCACAAATCTTTTTAGATAGTATAGTTATTGGATTAATGACACAATTAGACGTCGATGAAACAACAATGCAAAATAATCATGCTAATTTAGAATAAATCATATAAAGTAACTCTCATGAAATGAGAGTTGCTTTTTTTATAGAAAAAATTAATGAAATTACTATATAATGAAAATATGTTATATGTACTTTAGAGGTGATTATCATGAATTTTGACAACTATATTTTTGACTTTGATGGGACATTAGCGAATTCTAAGCAGTGTTCAATTGAAGCAACTAAAGAAGCTTTTGCACAATTTGGGTTATCTGAACCAAGTGATGCAGATATTGTACATTATATGGGGATTCCTATTGAAAAGTCATTTATAGAAATGAGTGACCTTTTTTTAACAGAAGATGCATTAAATCAATTGTTAGAATTATTTAGAGAACAGTATCGTCAATTAGAAACGACATATTTATGTTCAGTCATCGGTATATCTGAAACATTAGAACAATTACTGAGAAAAAAGAAGCAGATGTTTGTGGTTTCTAGTAAAAAGACCGATGTGTTATTGAGAAATTTAGATCATTTAGGGCTCAGTAGATTTATTCAAGAAGCTATTGGTTCTGATAAAGTAAGGCGGTATAAACCGGATCCAGAGGGTATCAACTATATTATTCAGAATCATCACCTTAATCCAGCACGTAGTATATATATTGGTGATGCTATTCATGATATTCAAATGGCTAAAGCAGCTGGTATTAAGTCTTGTGGCGTGACATGGGGCGCTTTTGACGCAAAGGCATTATTAAGAGAGAATCCAGATTATATTTTAAATGAAGCGGATGAAATCAATACAATATTATAAATAGATAATTTTTATGTCAGCGAAGCGTTATACTTTGTTGGCATTTTAAATATCAAATGTGAGTTTGAAGTTATAAGTGAATTAGAAAATGGAACAATATTTACTTTGTTTCAATAACGACTAAATCATTATTTTAAGAAAATAACATTAATATATCTATAATAATAAATTTGTTACATCGAATATTAGAAATGCTAATTTACGGGAAATTTTGTAAAAATGAGAGATAAAAAAACATCGAATTTTAACGAGAATTCTAAATTAATAAAAATAACTTAAGGTATATATATATTTAACTTAGTCTTTTTTAATCAAATTGATAATAAATGAGTAGATATGGTGAAATCAAAAACATCATTATGTAATGATATGATATAAAATTAAAAGAGATTTTAGTAAGATAAAGTGAATGATGGCGCTATTTAGTGAAGATAGTACAAGTTTGTTGCCTTAAAACCATTGATATCATTAATGATTGACAAATATGTTTGTTTTACACGGTTTGAATCGAGAAAGAGAGGGTAAAACTATCTATATTTAAAAATAGATAAAAAAATAATCATTTCAAAATATTATTTGCATAGCGCTTAGTTAATCCTATTGGGTTCAAATGTTAAATAAAATATTCTGTAAATTGAATAAACTAGTATTTTTGAAAAGAATTTATTTTGAATTAATTTGACATTGATATTTAACTGAGTATAATTATGTAACATATAAAAGGGAGTGTTTAAATTCATGGATTTCGAAAAAGAAAATATTAACATGGTCAACGCTCAAAAAGCGAAAAAAACCGTTGTCGCAACCGGTATTGGTAATGCCATGGAATGGTTTGACTTTGGTGTTTATGCTTATACAACTGCATACATAGGAGCAAATTTCTTTTCTCCAGTGCAAAATCCTCAAATACAACAAATCTTTACATTTGCTGCACTAGCTATTGCATTTTTACTTAGACCTATTGGTGGAATAGTGTTTGGTATTATTGGAGATAAATACGGACGTAAAGTTGTATTAACAACGACTATTATTTTAATGGCGCTTTCAACATTAACAATCGGAGTACTACCGAACTACGATACGATTGGTATATGGGCACCTATCCTCTTGCTATTGGCACGTATCTTGCAAGGTTTCTCAACTGGTGGAGAATATGCAGGTGCTATGACTTATGTGGCTGAATCATCTCCGGATAAAAAACGTAACAGTTTAGGTAGCGGACTTGAAATTGGTACGTTATCAGGTTACATTGCAGCGTCAATTATGATTGCGTTATTAAGTTTCTTTTTAACACATGATCAAATGCAATCTTGGGGTTGGAGAATTCCATTTGTTTTAGGATTATTCTTAGGATTATTTGGATTATACTTACGTCGTAAATTGGAAGAATCACCAGTTTATGAAAATGATGTAGCAACAACACCGAAACGTGATACAATCGGTTTCTTTGGTATTATTCGCTATTATTATAAAGATATCTTAGTTTGTTTTGTTGCTGTAGTATTCTTTAACGTTACAAACTATATGGTAACAGCTTACTTACCAACTTACCTAGGTCAAGTAGCGAAAGTAGATGAAACAACGACAAGTGTTATTATTACTTGTGTGATGGCTATTATGATTCCATTAGCATTAGGATTTGGTAAAATGGCCGACAAAATTGGAGAGAAAAAAGTATTCTTAATCGGTACAGGTGGACTTACATTATTAAGTATCGTTGCATTTTCATTATTAGCAACTAAATCTTTACCGTTTATTATTATTGGTGTGCTTATCCTAGGTTTCTTCTTATCAACTTACGAAGCAACAATGCCTGGATCATTACCGACAATTTTCTATACACACATTAGATATCGTACATTATCAATCACATTCAACATTTCAGTATCAATTTTTGGTGGTACTACACCATTAATCGCATCATGGTTAGTTGAATCTACTGGTAATGTATTAGCACCAGCGTATTATTTAACAACTATTAGTGTGATAGGTTTCTTAGTAATTTTATTACTTCATGTCACTACAGCTGGTAAGTCACTTAAAGGGTCTTATCCAAACGTAGATAACGAAGAAGATAGAGCATATTATGAAACACACCCTAAAGAAGCTCTATGGTGGGTTAAAGAAAGACAAGATAAAGAAAACTTTTAATTTAAAATGATGACTATTTTAGCTCGTCATTGCTAATTCCATTTTTAAGTAAAATAGAGTAGTCATACTTATTAAAGAAAGGCTAAAAGGTGAAATTTGAATTTCATCTTTTAGCCTTTTTATGTTGCTATGAAAGAGTTACCTTAAATTGATTATCTTTCGAATATCATTTTAGGTGAAGCGCCAATAGCATTGATATTAATTAAATTGAAGATGATTTTATTTGGATTGATGATGCATATTTCAATCACAATAGATAAAGTGGATTTTTCAGTTAATACAATGGTCCGTTGATTAGTATCTAATTTGGTACAGTAATAACTGGGTTGCATTGTTTCATTAAATACGAATTTAAGAGGTGCTGTATCAAAATTTTTAGGAAACCAATTACCCTCTAACATGTTAAGGAATGAACTATTTGGAGAGTAGGGATTTACATCTATAATATTAATTATTTCGAATTGAGTCATATATTCCCACTAACTTTCACTTTATTAGTAACCATAAATGGAAGCATTCCATCTAAAATGGGTACCATCAGAAACAGGTATCACATTACTGTCAGCTGATTGCGTAGTTAAACCATTATCCCATGGATTCCAAATGAGAATAACACGTTGGTTATTATTTAATACAGCATTACCAGCAACGGCCATAGCATGACCTGCATGAATACCGTTTCTAGGTTCTACACTAGAACTGATTAAAGCAATACCTTTATTTTGTTTAGTTAATCTATCGACTTCATTAAACTGAGGCATTCTATTTAAATAATTGACATTTCTACCTTGAGATTGCCCATATCTCATCATTTCTTGAGGTGTTAACCCTGTGAATTGGAAGGCTTGGCCACTTAGATTTGGATGCAATGCTCTCATAATCATTTCAGCATTATAATGTCCAGTATTATACGTAGCATTTAATAAAAATGCCATAGTGTAACCTGCACACCATCCATTTTGTCCTTGAGTTTCTCTAATTTGCATATTTTTAAGGGTATTAACATATTGGGGTTGTTGATTAATAGCTGTTTGATACTTAGTGATTGGATTTGCGATATGGCTTGTTTGATTAAATGCTTTACTATATCTAACGGCTGATTCTTTTGTCAGATTTCTATCTGATTTAGCATCTTGTCGAGGTGTTTTTAAAACTAAGTGAGGCGCTTTATCTTCACCCATTATAAAGTAACCTTTTTTACTAGTGAAGATTGTAACCTTTTGATTTTTATAGTTATTTAATGCTTTTGAAATGAAAGGGGAAACGTTAATTGAATATTTTGCTTTATTAGAAGGATTAGGAGAAATGGTAACGATATATTTTACATCGCCACTTTTATTAATGACAGGATAATAGAAGTTGCCATCACTTTGTTTATCGAGTTTGTAAATTTTGAATGGCTCACCCAAAGTATAGGCACTTTTTGAAGTGTGGGATGCTTGATCTAGCAAACTAACATGAGACAGGAAATTTTTCTTCGCTAAACGGTCAACGGCTTTAGGTACGTCCTTATTTTCTACTTTAACTTGAGTACTATTAGATTGTGCAGTTGCTTGATTTACGTTTGAGTTTGCGTGTGCTTGATTGAGAAAACTAAAGATACTCAATCCCATTAAAAACAGTAGTATCAAAGTTATGACATTGCGACATTTGGTTATCATATAAACACTCCTTTTCTATTTATTTAAAGGTAACTCTTTCATAAATTAATATAACATTATATTTTATATTTAATTCATAAAAATCTAAAGTGATATAAATATATACAAAATCGTTAATTAAATTAATGGAATTATAGATTGCTTTGCTTGAATCATGAATTTTTATGCTTATATGTAAAATGGGTCAACAAAGAAAAGCACTATTGTTAGCATAGCTCAAAGTTTCTCTCTGAGCGCCAAAGGGGACAACTTTGGCTAACAATAGTGCTTTCTATCAATATTAAGATGAGTATTTTAGGGGTGAGGCATTTAAAGTATGCATTGGTTAGGGGACAAGCAACTTTAATACCATCATTTTGGGACAGTTATACAATATGGAATGCTTAATGTCTTAATGTTCAAACGCAAATGATGAATCTCTTCTTGGTGTTGAAAATAACACTCATGCTTGTCTAAATTGCATAGTGTCTATGTCATTTTCTAGTAGAGAGAGCAAGCGATAGATATCATTGTCATTTAAAGTTTCATCAAATTTAACTGTGATTGTCTTGAACTTTTTCGTGATGATTTCATACATAGGGACACCGTTTTGTATATCTTGTTTATGAATAATCATGTTGTATTGCCTCCTTTGTCTCTCTACACTTTATATAGTACATCTCTTTTAGATATAAAACATGAGGCTCTAGTATCAACTTTGTATCGGTCGAACATTGGAGTCAAAACTACGACTTTAAGCGTAGTCATTTTTCATAATATATGTCGATATAAAAAGCCCAAAATGAACGTTAATGTTCATTTTGAGCTTAAAAGCAATAATATTTTCTATACTTCAGTGACTTGTACGTCGATTTGTTCAACGCGACGATTAGCACCGTGATCAACGGGTCCTACAAAATCGTTCATTTTCCAACCATTTTTAATAGCTGAAGCAACGAAAGCTTTAGCTGCAATGACAGCTTCTTTTGGGGATTTACCGTTTGCAAGATAAGCTGTAGTAGCTGCTGCAAATGTACAACCAGCACCATGATTGTAACTTTGTTGGAACATATCAGTTGTTAATTGATAGAATGTTTGACCATCGTAGTATAAATCGTATGATTTATCTTGGTCTAATGCTTTACCACCTTTAATAATGACATGTTTAGCACCTTTATCAAAAATGATTTGAGCTGCTTTTTTCATATCCTCGATAGAAGTCAGTTTACCTAGGCCGGATAATTGTCCAGCTTCAAATAAGTTAGGTGTCACGACCGTTGCTTTAGGTAATAAATATTGAATCATTGCTTCAGTATTTCCTGGGTTAAGTACTTCATCTTCCCCTTTACATACCATGACAGGATCTACAACGAAATAGTCTGCACCAGATTGTTCGTAAACCTCGCCAGCACGTTTGATAATTTCTTCAGTACCTAACATTCCTGTTTTAATTGCATCTGGACCAATTGAAATTGCAGTTTCAAGTTGTTTTTCAAATACATCCATAGGTAATGGTGTCACATCATGAGACCATGTTGCTTTATCCATTGTAACGATAGCTGTTAATGCGACCATACCATAGACATCTAACTCTTGAAATGTTTTTAAATCTGCTTGCATTCCTGCACCTGCGCTAGTATCTGAACCAGCTATTGTTAATACTTTTTTTAATGCCATTTTGTATTCACTCCCAATGTTTTCTAATACACGTACCATCATATCACGATTCAAGTATGAGAAAAATAAAATTGTGCCATGGTTGGCTTGGTTAATTGTTTTAATTCAATTGTGTAATGGTCAACTGATCATTAACATCTATAAAAGTCATGTCTTCTTTAGTAAGAAAATGTTCGTCTAGGTGTATTTTAAATATTTGGTTGGTGAAATGGGGTTTGATGTAATACGCACAGTCTTTACTATCCATTACTAGTTGATATTGTGTATAATGCGTTTCTCCTGCATCAACGACTGCACCTTGAGGAATACTCACTGAGTCTAACACTTTAAAGCAATTCATTAAATTTACACTTTCATCATTTGATTGAGGCAAATGATGTCTTAAATAAGTAGCTCTAACAAAGCGCTCAGTAGATGTATAGCCGCCTGGTAAACCGTTAGTACCTGCTTCGCACCCCATAGAACGCACAAGGACTTTACCAACTAATTGATTTGTAGACTTCTCAGGTGATAAAAAGGCATAATTTCTTAAATTTTCAACATGCCATTCTAATTTCGGGGCGTTGGTAAGTACCTTTACATGATTATCTTTAACAATAAGCAGGCCGTTATGTGGTTCGACTGATACGGTATGTCCTTCACGGTCAGTAATAATAAAATGAAGGGGAGGTACAATATTTAGCGTTTCGTTTTTTTCGTTCATAATATTAACTTTTTTAACTTTTTGCTTTAAGTCTTGGATGTTTTTAGTGAAACCTAGAACCCAAATAATAAATTCTTCGGGAGCCATATTGAAATAGCCATACCTTTTATGTTTACTGTAGGATGCTTCACCTGTGAAATAATGATTTGAAATAGCTACGCCACATTCATTAATGCCATCTCCAAATCGATAGCGGCCTACCTTTAAATTGGTTCCTACAAAACCATAGGTCAATTTCATTGAAGGCTCTAAATCAAATTGATACTCAAAGTGTCTAGGTACGACAGTTGGTATGCCGTTAAATTCAAAGGCAAAGTCCATCGTTCTAGCTAAATAATGATGTTGTTGCTGAGTGAAAAATGAAAATCCTGTACACATATTCGTCGCTCCAAACTTAATTCATCTTAATATGCACTATATACAAAATAAATATATTTGTAAACTTAATTTTTTATATGGTTTACATTGTTGAGACGATATAATTTATAGAGATAGTTGTGTTAAAATACCATTGAGGTGAATAGGATGGAATGGTCTGAAGTATTTCACAATATAACAACAAAACATGATTTTAAAGCAATGCATGACTTTCTTGAAAAGGAATATACAACACAAGTCGTATATCCAGATAGAGAAAATATCTATCAAGCTTTTGATTTAACACCATTTGAAGATATCAAGGTAGTGATATTAGGACAAGATCCTTATCACGGTCCTAATCAAGCGCATGGTTTAGCTTTTTCAGTTCAACCAAACGCGAAATTCCCACCTTCATTAAGAAATATGTATCAAGAATTGGAAGACGATATCGGTTGTCGACGTCAATCACCTCATCTACAAGATTGGGCAAGAGAAGGTGTCTTACTTTTAAATACGGTCTTAACTGTAAGACAAGGAGAGGCACATTCTCATAAAGACATTGGATGGGAAGTATTTACAGATGAAGTGATTCGTACAATTTCAGAAGAGCGAGAAGACGTCGTCTTTATTTTATGGGGAAAACCAGCCCAACAAAAAATAAAGTTAATTGATACGTCTAAACATTTTATTATAAAATCACCACATCCAAGTCCATTATCAGCCTATAGAGGTTTCTTTGGCTCGAAACCTTATTCTAAAGCAAACGCCTATTTAGAATCCAAAGGTCGAACACCGATTCAATGGTGTGAAAGAGAGGATGCAACACATGGATAAAGATAAAATTATTCAATTAATTGAGCGTGAGTTAGTTCAAGCTGATGAATCATCATCACAACATGAATTTGAGAAACATATGTATGCCATACATACGATTACATCACTGTACACGTCATCTACGCAAAGCAACATGAATGCGCAAAGTTTACAACATAATGATTTTACACATACAGATATTGATACACAGAATAAGTCTATTAAAGCGTCAAATCAGCACAAGTCGTATGATGATGTAACACTAGAAGAAATTCAAGCAATGGGTGGAAAAGTGACGCATACAAATGATTCAAATAAAATACAATCATCCTCAACGTTATCTAATTCTAATTTAATGACAACAGATGATGAAATTGGTAACGGTGAATCAATATTTGATTTTTAATAAAAAAAGGAGAACATAAATTATGATGAAATTATTTATTATTTTAGGTGCCTTAAATACTATGATGGCAGTAGGTACTGGTGCATTTGGGGCACACGGTTTAGAAGGTAAACTGTCAGACAAATATATGTCTGTTTGGGAAAAAGCAACAATGTATCAAATGTATCATGGTTTAGCATTACTTGTCATTGGTGTGATTAGTGGTACAACATCTATCAATGTGAATTGGGCAGGTTGGCTCATTTTCTTCGGTATTGTATTCTTTAGTGGATCATTATATGTTTTAGCGTTGACTCAAATTCGTATTTTAGGTGCCATTACACCAATTGGGGGCGTCTTGTTTATCGTAGGATGGTTAATGCTCATTATTGCTACATTTAAATTCTCAGCATAAGGTGTGATAATTTTACAATTTACATGCAAATTTGATAACAATAATTTAATAATTAAGTTACATGACTCACCTTTTCGGGTATATGAATATCTCGAGGTGAGTTTTTAATTATGGAAAATGATAAAAATAAACAGGTAGATAGAGGCGACCTCAAACAAAACTTATCAGAGAAGTTTGTTTGGGCGATTGCATATGGTTCGTGTATAGGTTGGGGCGCATTTATTCTTCCAGGTGACTGGATAGGGCAATCAGGTCCCATTGCAGCATCCATCGGTATAGTAATTGGTGCCTTACTTATGATTTTAATAGCGGTAAGTTACGGTGCTTTAGTAGAAAAATTCCCTGTATCAGGTGGGGCGTTTGCATTTAGTTTTTTAAGTTTTGGTAGATATGTGAGTTTCTTTTCTTCATGGTTCTTAACCTTCGGGTATGTCTGTGTAGTAGCATTAAATGCTACCGCATTTAGTCTATTGATTAAATTCCTATTGCCCAATGTATTGAATAATGGGAAATTATATACTGTCGCAGGTTGGGATGTCTACATAACAGAAATCATTATTGCCACAGTATTGTTACTTGTATTTATGTTTGTAGCTATTAGAGGTGCAAGTGTATCTGGATCATTACAATATTATTTCTGTGTAGCGATGGTTGTAGTCGTACTACTTATGTTCTTTGGTTCATTCTTTGGTAATAATTTTGCTTTAGATAATTTACAACCGTTGGCTAATTCGGACCAAGGTTGGTTTATCTCAATTATTACGATTGTATCGATTGCACCATGGGCTTATGTAGGATTTGATAATATTCCACAAACAGCTGAAGAATTTAACTTTGCGCCAAATAAGACATTTAAATTAATCGTTTATAGTTTACTTGCAGCATCAATGACTTATGTAGTGATGTTGTTATATACAGGATGGTTAAGTACGAACCAGAAAAGTTTAAATGGCCAACTATGGTTAACTGGTGCTGAAACACAAACAGCATTTGGTTATGTAGGATTAGCCGTTTTAGCCATCGCCATTATGATGGGTATCTTTACTGGATTAAATGGTTTCTTAATGAGTGCTAGTAGACTGCTCTTCTCAATGGGTCGTTCAGGCATTATGCCACGCGTATTCAGTCGTATTCATAGTAAATACAAAACACCATATGTAGCAATTATTTTCTTAGTAGGTGTATCATTAATTGCACCATGGTTAGGACGTACAGCGTTAACATGGATAGTTGATATGTCATCAACAGGTGTTTCTGTTGCTTACTTTGTAACATGTTTATCAGCTAGTAAATTATTTAGTTATAATAAACAAAGTAATACGTACGCACCTATATACAAAACATTCGGTATTATTGGTTCAGTGGTATCATTCATCTTCTTATGTTTATTATTAATACCAGGAACACCGGCTTCATTATCATTACCATCATACATTGCATTAGGCGTATGGTTAGTATTAGGATTAATCTTCTTTGCGATTCGCTATCCTAAACTTAAAAAAATGGACAATGATGAATTAAGTAGATTAATTTTAAATAGAAGTGAAGACGAAGTAGAAAATATGGTTGAAGAACCAGCAAATCATAAATCATAAAAATATAGTCATGGTGAGTGAAGAGAGAATCTCTTTATACTCATCATGACTTTTTTATTTATATAAGGTTTATAATTTTTTTCTCGTTCTATCGAAGCCAGAGATAATAATTTTTGAGATTTGATCTGCGAAAAGTAATCCAAGGGCAATTGCACCTGCGATTAATGTTACCTCTAGCATCGTATTAATAGCTTTATTGAAATGTAAAAGGACTAAACTCTTTGTAGCATCATAGGCAAGGCCTCCAGGTACTAATGGAATAATGCCAGTGACCATAAAGATAATCGCTGGTTCTTTCTTATAACGCGCCATATAGTGACTCAATAATCCTAACGCAAGACTTCCAAAGAAACTTGAATATATGGTATGTACTTGTAAGCCATTATAGAAGAGAATATAGATCATCCATCCACAAGCACCTACAACACCACAAGAAAGATATAATTTTCTAGGAGCATCAAATATCACGCAGAAGAACAGCGATGCTAAAAAACTAAATATAAAATTTAATATCCAAAACATATAACAGCTCTCCTAGACTAAGATTAAAATTGAACTTACACCAGCACCGATACCAAAGGCTGTGACAAGTGCTTCTAATGATTTAGTGGTAAACATGAGCATATGACCACCAAATAAATCTTGAATGGCATTTGTGATTAATACCCCAGGTACAATAGGCATGACTGAAGCAATAATAATTGTTGCAAGATCACCATGAGGTATGAACGTATGGCCAGCAACAGCTATAATGGCTATTACGACAGATCCTATAAATTCAGGGATAAATTGTGCATGTAACTTTCTATCTAGTATTTCCACAACTAGATAACCAAGACTTCCTGCAAGTAAGGCTGTCAAAATATCTATAAGCGAACCGCCTTGTAAATATAAAAAGCTAATAGCAATCATTGCTGCTGCAAATCCTTTGAAGGGGAGACTACTATCTCGTTTAGCAACATATATTTTCTCTAATTTTTCTTTAGCTTCTTCTAACGTGATAGCGCCTTTAGTGATCAAACGAGAAATTTCATTTGCTTGGGAAATCTTAATTAAATTTGTATCTCTCGCATTAATTCTGAACATGCGAGGTGTTGATTCGTTATGTAAATGGAATTGAATTACTGTATTTGTAACAAAGCTATTGCTCTCTTGATAGCCTAATTTTTTGGCGATGCGATTCATTGTATCTTCGACTCTTGTACCTTCAGCACCAGATTCTAGTAAAATGCGCGCTGCCAACATGACAACATCTTTAATAAGACGTTCATGATCGTTTTCATTCACTACTTTTGTCATCTAATCACCAATTTTTTAAATTTTTGAATTTAGATTTATTATAGAGGATGTATTGAGAAAAAACCATTATATAAAGTTAATGATATGTTAATAAAAGTTGAAATGCGATATAAATAAGCGGATACATTATGATTGTCTAAATATATAATGTATATCGATTTTATGTTGAACGGTATTTGATAATTTTTAGAAAATGTAGGTTTTATAGGTTTAATTGTCAACTTATATAAACTTATTACATCTTTTATATAAAAAAAACACTAAAGTTATGTTTCAAATATTTCAAAATGGTTAAAATAATATTAGTTAAATATTACAGAATATATTGGGTAGCGACAATATATTTTTTGTAGTTAACTTATACGTAGTAGTGATTAAAGTTCTCCCAAGGATACTACTCGTCAGAAGTACACTTTGCATGCAAAGTGTACTTCTTTATTGCAATTAAAAAACGATGAATCCTTATTAAATAAGGATTCATCGATAAGACATATATTTAAAATTTGAAAAATTGATTAAAGTCTTCTGATTTTAAGATATGGCCTACGTAGAAACTTCCAAATTCTCCGTAACGTGCAGTCGTTTCATCAAAACGCATTTCATAAACGATTTTTTTGAATTGAAGAATGTCATCAGAGAATAATGTAACACCCCATTCAAAATCATCAAAACCGACAGAACCTGTAATAAATTGTTTGATTTTACCAGCATATTTACGGCCAATCATTCCATGGTTATACATCAATGATTTTCTTTCTTCCATTGGTAACATATACCAGTTATATGTTTCATTTCTACGTTTATCCATTGGATAGAAACAAATATATTCAGCATGAGGTAGTTCAGGATATAATCTAGCTTTTACATGAGGGTTTTCATAAGGATCCTCATCAGATTTACCTGCTAAATAATTACTTAATTCGACTACAGATACATATGAGTATGTTGGAATAAAGAAATCTGCAATACGTAGTTTATTAAGCTCGTTTTCGATAGTATTAAGTTCTTTCATTTCAGGACGTAAGAACCATAATAATAAATCTGCTTTTTGACCAGTAATATTATAAACTGCTTGATCGCCAGTATGTGTTGTTCTTGCCTCAGATTTAGTGTTCACGAAATTTTCAAATTCAGTAATCATAGTTTCGCGTTCTTCTTCTGGCACTAATCTGAATGTCGCCCAATCAATTGCATAAAATAAATGTAAACTGTACCAACCGTCTAGTGTTTCGGCTGCTTCACTCATGTTTATCGCTCCTTTAAAACTATATGTTCAATTCATACTAAATTTTATCATAAACAAATAGCTAACTACTAAGTAAATGATTACAAAAGAGTGAAATGGCATTCTAATTTAAAATGACGTATAATTAGTTTTGTAAACGTTATTATGAAAAGAAATTCAAGGAGGACATTATGGCTAATCTATTAAACGTATTAGAAGACAAATTAGCAGGGAAAAATGTAAATATTGTATTACCTGAAGGGGAAGACGAACGTGTGTTAACTGCAGCAACGCAATTACAAGCGACAGACTACGTAACACCAATCGTTTTAGGTAATAAAGATAAGATTCAATCTTTAGCAAAAGACAAAGGATTAGACCTTGCCAATATAGAAGTCATCGATCCTTCAACAAGTGAATTGAAATCAGAGTTGGTAGACGCATTTGTTGAACGTCGTAACGGTAAAGCGACAAAAGAGCAAGCTGAAGAATTATTAGACAATGTTAATTACTTTGGAACTATGCTTGTATACACTGGTAAAGCAGCAGGATTAGTAAGTGGTGCAGCACATTCTACTGGTGATACAGTACGTCCAGCATTACAAGTTATCAAGACTAAACCAGGTGTTTCTAAAACATCAGGGATTTTCTTTATGATGAAAGGTGAAGAACAATATATCTTTGGTGATTGCGCAATTAATCCAGAATTAGATGCACAAGGCCTAGCTGAAATTGCAGTAGAAAGTGCAAAATCTGCACAAAGTTTCGGCATGGAACCCAAAGTTGCTATGTTAAGCTTTTCAACTAAAGGTTCTGCGAAATCAGACGATGTAACTAAGGTTCAAGATGCATTGAAGTTAGCACAAGATAAAGTATCTGAAGAACAATTAGATAATGTTGTTATTGACGGTGAATTCCAATTTGATGCGGCAATTGTACCAAGTGTAGCTGAGAAAAAAGCACCAGGTGCAAAAATACAAGGCGATGCAAATGTATTTATTTTCCCAAGTTTAGAAGCGGGTAATATTGGCTATAAAATTGCACAAAGATTAGGCGGCTATGACGCTGTTGGTCCGGTTCTTCAAGGACTTAATTCTCCTGTAAATGATTTATCACGTGGATGCTCTATCGAAGATGTCTATAATTTATCAATTATTACTGCTGCACAGTCATTACAATAATGGATTTAGGTAACAAATATTTTAATGATATTGAATGGCGCTATGTAGATCATTCTAGTGGCTTAGAACCTATGCAATCATTTGCTTTTGATGATACGTTTTGCGAAAGTGTAGGCAAAGATATGTCACCTAATGTAGTGAGAACATGGGTTCACCAACATACAGTGATTCTAGGCATTCATGATTCACGCTTGCCGTTTTTAAAGGATGGTATTGCCTTTTTAACAGATGAAAAAGGTTATAATGCTATAGTCCGTAATTCGGGAGGTCTAGGGGTTGTCTTAGACCAAGGTGTACTCAATATTTCATTGATGTTCAAAGGACAGACAGAGACAACAATAGATGAGGCATTTACAGTCATGTACTTACTGATTGCTAAAATGTTTGAAGATGAAGATGTGGACATCGATACACATGAAATTGAACGTTCGTACTGCCCTGGTAAATTCGATTTGAGTATTGATGGTAAGAAATTTGCCGGTATTTCTCAACGACGCGTGCGTGGTGGAATTGCTGTACAAGTATATCTGTGTGTAGAAGGTTCTGGTTCTGAGCGTGCTTTAATGATGAAAGATTTTTATGAGCATGCACTTAAAGGTGAAACAACAAAATTCACATACCCAGACATAGAACCCAATTGTATGGCTTCACTTGAGACGCTACTAAATCGAAAAATCACAGTACAAGATGTCATGTTTTTACTATTGTATGCTATCAAAGATTTAGGTGGACGTTTAAATATGGATCCAATCACTGATGAAGAATGGCAACGCTATGAAGGCTATTTCGATAAGATGATTGATCGTAATGCGAAAATGATTACAAAAATGAATGAAAAGTAGTATAAATTAGATATTAAAGACAACAAAATATGAATGACCGTCTTATTCAGACATCTTTTGTCATCATAACTATGTGCTTGAGACTAACCGCTTAGTCTTAGCTTATGATGCATTTTGAATAAGACGGTTTTTTACGCGTTAATTACTCACGAAACCCAAATTTTATGGATTAAACTTGCTATATTATATATAAATCTGTGTATTCCAAGAAATATTTGTAGTATTATAGTTGAGGTGGAAAAATTTAAGAATATATAGCAAACGTTTTATATATTATTTGAAAAATGTTTACAAAATCTTATTTAAAGGTAAATATATGCATGATTTTGAACAAAATTTTAAAATAATACGTTGGCTATTAATGATAATCTTAATAGTACTAATAAAAGCACGGGCATTAATATTACGAAATAGATTAGTGAAGGTATATTAAAAGGTGATAATAACATGACGAAAAAAGGATACGGGGAGTCTACCGGTAAAATTATTTTGATAGGTGAACACGCAGTAACTTTTGGTCAACCTGCTATAGCTATTCCATTTAATTCCGGTAAGATTAAGGTTTTAATTGAAAGTCTTGAAAAAGGGAATTATTCAGCTATTGAAAGTGATGTTTATGATGGACTATTGTATGATGCACCAGAGCATTTAAAGTCTATGGTAACGCGCTTTATTGATAATACAGGTGTAGAAGAGCCATTATTAGTTAAAATACAAACGAATTTGCCGCCTTCTAGAGGTTTAGGCTCAAGCGCTGCTATAGCAGTAGCATTTACGAGAGCGAGTTTTGATTTCTTAGGCAAATCGTTAAGTGACGCAGAATTAATTGAAGAGGCCAATTGGGCTGAGAAAATTGCTCATGGTAAACCAAGTGGTATTGATACACAAACCATTGTCTCTAACAAACCTGTTTGGTTCCAAAAAGGACATGCAGAAACGTTAAAAACATTACAATTAAATGGTTATATGGTTGTCATTGATACAGGTGTAAAAGGTTCTACAAAACAAGCAGTTGAAGACGTTCACCAATTATGCGAATCACCAGAATATATGAAACATATTGAACATATTGGGGATTTAGTTTATCAAGCAAGCCAGGCAATTGAACATCACGATTTTAATCAGATTGCCCGTATTTTCAATGAATGCCAGCAAGATTTAAGAAATTTAACAGTGAGTCATGATAAAATAGAAGAGTTGTTAGAAATCGGTAAAGCACACGGTGCCACTGCAGGTAAATTAACTGGTGGAGGCCGAGGTGGCAGTATGTTATTGCTCACTGAAGACTTAAAAACAGCTAAAAACATTGTAGCTGCAGTTGAAAAGGCTGGAGCAGCACACACATGGATTGAGAATTTAGGAGGTTAACCCATTGGCAAAGAGTGGTAAAGCACGCGCACATACAAATATCGCATTGATTAAATATTGGGGTAAAGCTGATGAAAAATTGATAATACCTATGAATAATAGTTTATCAGTGTCATTAGATAAGTTTTATACCGAAACGGAAGTCACATTCGATAGTGATTACCCTGCTGATCAATTGATTTTAAATGGTAAAGTAGCCAATGAGAAAGAAACTAAAAAGATTCAATCATATATGGATATTGTTAGAGAAATCGCTGGTACAGATTTACATGCACGAATCGATAGCCAAAACTTTGTACCAACAGCAGCTGGCCTAGCGTCATCTGCAAGTGCTTATGCAGCATTAGCGACTGCATGTAATGAAGCGTTACAACTTAATCTATCAGATAAAGATTTATCGCGTTTAGCACGACGTGGTTCTGGCTCAGCTTCACGCAGTATTTTTGGTGGATTTGCGGAATGGGAAAAAGGTCATGATGATGAAACCTCATATGCACATCCTATAGATGCGGATCACTGGGAAGATGAACTTTCAATGATTTTTGTGGTCATTAATAATCAATCGAAAAAAGTATCAAGTCGATCTGGGATGTCATTGACACGTGATACGTCACGTTTTTATCAATATTGGTTAGATCATGTCGATGAAGACATTAAAGAGGCTAAACAAGCAATTGAAGCTAAAGACTTTAAACAACTAGGTGAAGTGATAGAAGCTAATGGTCTACGTATGCATGCAACGAACCTAGGTTCTCAACCACCGTTTACATATTTGGTTCAAGAAAGTTACGATGCGATGGCTATTGTACATGAATGTCGTGAGATGGGAGTGCCTTGCTATTTCACTATGGATGCAGGACCTAATGTAAAAGTCCTTGTTGAAAAGAAAAATAAACAATTAGTCATCGATCAATTTTTAAAACATTTTGAAGCATCACAAATTATTGCGAGTGATATTATCGCTACAGGCGTTGAAATAATTAAGTAAGGAAATGATAGAATGATTCAGGTCAAAGCACCCGGTAAACTTTATATAGCTGGTGAATATGCAGTTACAGAACCAGGGTATAAGTCTGTCTTAATTGCACTAAACCGCTTTGTTACAGCTACTATTGAACCTTCTACACAAGTTGAAGGTACGATACACTCAAAAACATTACATCATGAACCGGTCACTTTTTATAGAGATGAGGACAGTATTGTCATTTCTGATCCTCAAGCAGCCAAACAACTTAACTATGTAGTTACAGCAATAGAAGTATTTGAACAATATGCCAAAAGTTGTGACATTCCGTTAAAACACTTTCATTTAACGATAGATAGTAACTTAGATGATGTGAATGGTAACAAATATGGACTTGGATCGAGTGCAGCAGTTTTAGTTTCAGTAGTTAAAGTATTGAATGAATTTTATGAACTAGAACTATCTAATCTTTATATTTATAAACTAGCTGTTATTTCTAATATGAAATTACAAAGTTTAAGTTCTTGTGGCGATATTGCAGTCAGTGTTTATAGTGGTTGGCTAGCGTATAGTACGTTTGATCATGATTGGGTGAAACAACAAATAGAAACGACATCAGTTAATACAGTTTTAGAGAAAAACTGGCCTGGTTTACATATAGAGCCATTGCAAGCACCAGAAAACATGGAAGTTCTGATTGGATGGACTGGGTCACCTGCATCGTCTCCGCATTTAGTAAGCGAAGTCAAACGACTCAAATCAGATCCGGCTTTTTATGGTGAGTTCTTAGATCATTCTCATCAATGTGTTGAATATTTAATTCATGCATTTAAGACCAATAATATTAAAGGTGTTCAAAAAATGATTCGCCAAAATCGTGCTATTATTCGCAAGATGGATGATCAAGCATCAGTTGATATTGAGACAGATAAATTAAAATCATTATGTGATATTGCTGAAAAGCATGGCGGCGCTGCTAAAACCTCAGGTGCTGGTGGTGGTGATTGCGGTATAACGATTATTCATCAAAATGTAGATAAACAAAAGATTTACGATGAATGGATAGAGAATGATATCAAACCATTACAATTTAAAATCTATCATGGACAATAAACAGACAACCTTAACAATGAATACTAATGATCATCTATCTTATCGTTCAGATGGTCATTGAGGTTTTCATTCTAAAAGGTTGTTTTTTGTGTTATAAAATCGTATTGAATAAAAATGACCTTGAAATTTTAAATAAAAAGAGTAAAATAATTAGAGTTGATAATTAATAGAAACGAGCGAGACAGAAGTAATCGAAGAATGTTTGTCATTAGCGTATGTGTTCTTAATAAGGAATCTATGAGTAATGTGCATGTATAAGTAAGTAATCAAATACAAAGACGGTCTAATGTACCAAGCTTTTTCATTTCTAGTTAACCTTGCCGGGAGGGACGGGCCCCAAACATAGAGAATTTCGAAAAGAAAATCTACAGGCAATGCAAGTTGGGGATGGACAACGATAAAGAAATACTTTTTCTTTAGAAATTAGTATTTCTTATGCATGAGTTTCACTCATGTATTCCTATTTTAAAGTACACATTAGCTGAGGCTAATGTGTAAGAACCACTACATAATAAATGGTTAGAGGTTCTTTATTATTTCTGTCCCACTCCCAGATAATATAATTGAACGTTCAAAAGTAGTGCGGTAATAAATCAAAGGAGCAGAAAGGTGGGAAGCAATATGAAGAATAAATTTTTAATTTGTGATGAATGTCAGGCTGTAAATATTAAAACATTAAAAAAGAAATTAGAGAAACTTGATCCTGAAGCAGAAATAGAAATTGGTTGTCAGTCATATTGTGGTCCTGGTAGACGAAAAACATTTGCATTTGTGAATAATCGTCCGCTTGCTGCTTTGACTGAAGAAGAATTAATAGAAAAGGTTACGAAACAACTTAAAAAACCTAGAGATCCTGAAGAAGAAGAGCGACTAAGAAAGAGAAATGAAGAACGTAAACGTCGTAAAGAAGAACAAGATCGTAAATTAAAAGAAAAACTAGCTAAGAAAAAAGCAATTAAATAATATAAGAAGAGGTCGGACAAAATCCTGCTATTGGAACGTCATTAAAGGTGGTTCAAATGCACAAAACTTTTGTCAGATCTCTTTTTTGTTATTGTTATAAAAGCGAGTTCCTTATGAATGATTATATTTAATTTAGGGTAAACATTATATATATAATCACTAAAGGAGAGATGTCTAGTATGGCTAAAGAAGTCACTTTAGGTAAATCAGATGTTAAGGTTTTCCCAATTGCATTAGGTACAAATGCAGTTGGTGGACACAACTTATATCCAAATTTAGATGAGGAACAAGGTAAAGAAGTGGTAAGAAAAGCAATTGATCATGGTATTACTTTACTTGATACAGCCTATATATATGGGCCAGAACGTTCTGAAGAATTAGTTGGAGAAGTAGTAAAAGAATACCCAAGAGAACAGGTTAAAATTGCTACAAAAGGATCTCATTATTTCGATGAAGAAGATAATGTACAACAAAATAATGCCCCTGAATTTATTAAGCAACAAGTTGAAAACAGTTTAAAACGTTTACAAACTGATTATATTGACTTGTATTATATTCATTTTCCTGACGATAATACGCCAAAAGATAAAGCTGTCGCTGCTTTACAAGAGTTAAAAGAAGAAGGGAAAATCAAAGCCATTGGTGTATCCAACTTTACATTAGACCAATTGAAAGAGGCCAATAAAGATGGCTATGTAGATGTAGTACAGTTAGAGTATAATTTATTGCATAGAGAAAATGAAGAAGTGATGCAATATGCAGCAGAAAATCAAATTACATTTGTACCATACTTCCCATTAGCTTCTGGTATTCTTGCTGGTAAGTATGATGAAAATACTACATTTGATGACCACCGTGCGACAAGAAGAGACTTTAAACCAGAAGTGTTCAAAGATAACGTGCGTCGTGTTAATCAACTTAAAGATATTGCCGAAGCGCATCAAACTTCGATTGCTAATATCGTTTTAGCATTTTATTTAACTCGTCCTGCATTAGACGTTGTTATTCCTGGAGCTAAACGTGCAGAACAAGTAATTGAAAATATTGATGCAGCTAATGTCGAATTATCTCAAGATGAAATTAATCAAATTGATTCATTATTCCCGATTAATAAATAATATTGAAAGTGATGAAATTATTTGAGTCACTAACCTTTTTAGAAAATTGCCCGTAAAGAAACTAACGCATAGTTTTTTACGGGTATATTTTATAATAGAAATAATTATCTTTGAATAATAAAAATATTTCACTCAATACATACATGAAATTTTTATAAACGGGTAAGGAAAGATATTGAATAAATGAAAGCGTTTCAAATCGAAATGATTTAGGAGGAACAATGAATGATTACGGTATTATTTGGTGGGAGTCGTCCAGAAGGCAATACTGCACAACTCACGCAATATGCTCTAGAAAATATTGAACATCAGTGGTTAGATTTAACAAAATATCAATTGAATCCAGTAAGAGATGTGCGTCATGATAATAAAAATATTGAGTCATATTCTGATGACTATGAACAACTCATACAAACTGTATTAGATAGTGATGTCGTTATCTTTGCGTCACCGGTTTATTGGTACAGTGTATCAGCTTCAATGAAAGCTTTTATTGATCATTGGTCTGAATCGATAGTAGATCCAAGGTATTCAGATTTTAAAGAAGTGATGTCTAAAAAAGAACTTAGATTAATTTTAGTAGGTGGCGATTGTCCGAAAGTAAAAGCTAAACCATGTATTGCTCAAATGAAGTATACATTAGAATTTATTGGTGGCGAATTAGCAGGCTATATCGTTGGCACGGCCGAGAGACCTGGAGACATTATGAAAGACAACTATGCTTTAGAGAGAGCTAAAGAATGGAATAACAAATTTAGTCAAAGCAATTCTTAAGATTGCTTAAATAGATAATGAATTAAGATATCCCCTTTACTATAACTTAATGTATTGGGGGTCTTAATATTTTATGAGTCGTTTCAACAGTAGAGGCATCATTTAATAAAACAGATTTTTAAAAATAATACGTGCTTTCATAAATACTTTTAAAAAATATATAAGTATAAAACGTTTAATTCGCTCTATTAAATGAATAGGATATATATGTGATATAATACATTTATTAATAACTTGGAATTGTTAGGGGAGACATACATGTATAGAGTTAGAGAAGCAACAAGTGCCGATGCGGTAGCAATTAGAGATGTCGCAACAAAGGCTTGGTACAATACGTATTTAAATATTTATGCTGCAAGTACAATAAATGAATTATTAGCAGCTTCATATAATGAAGAACATTTGAAAAAACGCATGCAAGAACAACTATTTTTAGTTGCCGAAGAAGATGAAGAAATTGTTGGCTTTGCCAATTTTATTTATGGAGAAGAATTATATTTATCAGCACATTACGTACATCCTGAATCACAACATAAAGGATATGGTACACATTTATTAGAAAAAGGTTTAGAGGCATTTAAAGGTCAATATGATACGGTTTATTTAGAAGTAGATAATCAAAATGATGAAGGTATTCATTTCTATAAAGAACAAGGGTTTGAAACGATTCGCTCATATCAGCCTGAAATGTACGGTGAAGTTATGAATTTGGCTTTAATGAAAAAGATGTTCTAAGACGTATGTCATAAATATATATCAAAGACAGAGACATTGATGAAAGTCTCACATAAAAAGGAGGTATTACATGACACAATCATCGTATACAACGAGTAAATTAGCAGAGGAAAAGGTATTTAAAGATCCTATACATAGGTATATCCATGTTAAAGACCAATTGATTTGGGATTTAGTTAAGACGAAAGAATTTCAACGATTACGTAGAATTAAGCAACTTGGTACATTATATCTTTCCTTTCATACAGCTGAACATAGTCGTTTTGGTCACTCTTTAGGCGTATATGAAATTGTTCGTCGCATGATAGATGAAACGTTTGAAGGTCGTGACGCATGGGATAACAATGATCGTCCTCTTGCTTTATGTGCTGCATTGTTACACGATTTAGGTCATGGCCCCTTTTCACATAGTTTTGAAAAGATTTTCAATACGGATCACGAAGCATTTACTCAGGCGATTATTACAGGGGACACTGAAGTAAATGAAGTGCTAAGTCGTGTGTCAGATACATTTCCTCAAGAAGTGGCAGATGTGATTAATAAAACACACCACAATAAACTAGTTATTTCTATGATATCGTCTCAAATTGATGCTGATAGAATGGACTATTTACAACGAGATGCGTATTTTACAGGCGTGTCTTATGGTGCGTTTGATATGGAACGTATATTACGATTAATGCGCCCATCAAAAGACGAAGTGTTAATTAAAGAAAGCGGCATGCATGCCGTTGAAAATTTTATCATGAGTCGTTATCAAATGTATTGGCAAATTTATTTCCATCCTGTTAGTCGTGGTGGAGAAGTATTGCTTAATAATTGTTTAAAAAGAGCAAAGCAATTATATAATGAAGGCTATCAATTTAAAAAGTCACCTGAAGATTTTATTCCTTTCTTTGAAGGTACAATGACGATTCAACAATATGTAGATTTAGACGAAGCGGTTGTCTTATATTATTTGAAAAAGTGGATTGATGAAGATGACGAGATTTTAAGTGATTTATCACGTCGTTTTATTAACCGTGATTTATTTAAATATATTCCATTTGATGGTTCGATTATTACCATTTCTGAACTTCAAGAACTATTTGAAGCGGGAGGCATTAATCCAGATTACTATTTCGTAAGTGAGTCATTTTCAGACTTACCTTATGATTATGATAGACCGGGTTCCAATCGTAAACCGATTCATTTATTGAGACGAGATGGTACGATAAGAGAAATTAGTAATCAATCACTAGTGATAAATAGTATTACAGGTATTAATAGAGAAGACTATAAATTGTACTATCCAAAAGAATTGGTTTTAAATATTGAAGATGACATGATTAAAGGCTCTATTATTAATCTATTAAATGAATTAAATTAATGATTTGATAGAATGTGATCGCTCATTTAATATAGTAATCAGTTGAAAATTGTATGAGGAGGTACCGATGGTGACTGAGAAAAAAGGATTTAATTTTAACATCATAAAAAATGACCCATTAGATGGTCATAAAGGTACAAATATTGGTTCAATTAGTTTAGATAATATTGCGCCTGTCTTTATAGATGTTGCGAATCAAGAAGCCTTTGTTGATATAGGTGGTATGCATGCCCGTGCTAAAGTTGAAAAAGGTGTAAAATGGATAACAGATAAATCAGAAGTAGAAGGCGAAGAAGCTAAAGAATACTGGCTATGTTGGGTTACAACTGAAAGAGGCGAAAATGGCCCTTACTATGCCGGTGTAACAGCATGTTACTTATTAGTAAACAAAAGTATAAGACGTGGGTATAAGAGTATGCCAGAACACGTTAATATGATGGACAAATCAATGAAACATCAAATTATTATCGACCATATTGGTGAAGACAATAAAAAAGTATTAAAAACATTTTTACAAAATCACAATGAAGAAATGTGGAATAACTCTACCGAAGAATTGTTTAAGGCTTTGGGATAAACCACAAAAAAAGCTAACCTCGCGATATTAGTATATTATCGTGAGGTTAGTTTTAGTTTATTATATATTGAATTGTTCGACTATGGATTTAGTCACTTGTTGATAGACGACCTGTGTAGTTATATTGTTTTCCTTAGCTATTTGTTTTATTTGATCAAATTCAGGTTTGATTTTAATTAGTTTATTATTTTTAAATGCTAATTTCACAGATATATTGCCATATACCGTTTTAATATTCCTGTTTTCTCTATGCAATATACGACGATTAACTGAATAGCTTCTAACTCCTAATGAAGTGGTATGAGTGAGTAAGTAATCTTCAATACGTGTCTTGTCATTAATATTACAAATAACTGTAATTTGAGTGGCAGGACGATGTTTTTTCATTGTAATTGGTGTATAGAATATATCTAATACACCTTGTTCTAATGCGCCTTCCATAAAATCTCCTAACATTTCTGGTGTCATATCATCAATTTGACATTCTATGATTTGAACTTGATCCGAAACCAATTGTTGGTTGGTTATTTCAAATTGAATAACACGCAATATGTTTGGAAAATCAAAGTCTTTGTTACCTGCTCCATAACCAATATTTAACATTGTATTGGTTGGAAAAGCACCAAATGATGTAGCTAAGCATTTAGCAAAAGCAGCGCCGGTAGGAGTGGTTAATTCGCTTTGAACATCTAAATTTGCAAGTGGTATACCTTTTAGAATTTCAGCAGTGGCTGGTGCAGGAATAGGATAGAGTCCATGTGCGATTTGAATTTTTCCATTACCCGTAGGTATAGGAGAACAATATACGACATCAATATCTAATTGTTCTAAAGCGATGCATCCACCGATAATATCGATAATAGAATCTATAGCACCAACTTCATGAAAATGGACGTCTTCGAATGACATACCGTGTATTTTTGCTTCTGCTTGGCCAATGGTAGTAAAGATAGCTTTGCTACGAGATTTTACTCTAGGTGCTAAATTACTACACTCAATCATCTCAAATATATCGCTTGCCTTACGGTGATGATGAGATTCATCGAAATCAATTTTAAGCGTCATAGCATTAATACCTTGTTTTAATACTTTATTAAAGTGTAATGAGAAATGTTCAAGAGGTAATTTTTTTAATTCATTTTCTATCTCTTTAGGATTCGCACCTATATCTACAAGCGCTGATAATAACATATCTCCAGCTATACCAGCATGGCAATCTAAATACAAAGCATTACTCATATCTTTATCCTCGTTTCTAACTATTTTCTAACATATTAATAATCATTGAAGCATTATAACCAGCACCAAAACCGTTATCAATATTTAAGACACTCGTCCCTGGTGAACAAGAATTAATCATGGCGAGAAGTGTAGAAACGCCGTTTAGATTAGCTCCATAACCAATGCTAGTAGGAACAGCATAAACTGGATGATCGACTAAACCGCCCACAACGCTTGCTAGAGCGCCTTCCATACCTGCGATAACTATAGAAACACGTCCGCTACGAATTTCTTGCATATACTCTAATAGGCGATGTATACCTGATACGCCTACATCATAAAATCGTTTGACTTGTACCCCCATCACTTCGGCAGTTATGGCTGCTTCTTCGGCAATTGGTAAATCCGATGTACCAGCACATAATACTGAAACATAAGATGAGGATTTGGAAATATCTTCAACAGGGGAACTAATCATGTTTGCTGTTTCGTGATATTGTAAATAAGGATGCTTATTTATAATATATTGTGCTTTTTCATTATTTATACGTGTTACAAGTATAGTTTGTTTATCATGAAGTAAACTTATGATTATTTCATGAATTTGTTCTTTCGTTTTACCTTGACCAAAGATAACTTCTGGAAAGCCTTGTCTTTGAGCACGATGTAAATCTATTTTAGCAAAGCCCAATTCATCATAGTGACGTAGTTGTATTTTAGCTTCTTCAATTGTTATATCGTTAGATTGAACTTTTTCTAATATTTGTTCTAGCTTTTTATCATTACTCATAAATTGTCGTCCTTACGGTTATAAATATGAAATGCTTAATTAAATATTTAAAGATGATGTATTGATGACTTCATTCATACTACCAGTACGATAACCTTCTAAATCGATAGTGACATAATCGAATCCTAGCTCTTTAAGTCTTAACGTAATGTTTGTTTTATTTTGTATAACAGTTAATAAGTCATTATCTTCAACTTCTATTCGAGCTATATTTTGATGATAACGAACACGTACATTATTAATGCCAAGATTAAGAATATATTTTTCTGCTTCATTCACTTTATTTACTTTTGAAAAACTTAATGATTCACCATATGGAATTCTTGAAGCTAAGCTACACAAAGCAGGTTTATTCCAAACAGGCAAGTGATGTTGTTGACTTAATTCACGTACTTCAGCTTTATATAAATGTGCTTCTTGTAATACACTTCTCACATGAAACTCGTCTCTAGCTTTTAAACCTGGACGAAAGTCTTCTAAATCATCCATAATCATGCCGTCAAGCACATAATTAAAACCTTCATTCTTTCTAATATCTTCTAATTTGCTATACATTAAGCGTTTGCTATAATACCAACTCTCTGGCGTGTTTTTAACGATATTAGTATCTTTTAATTCAGAGATTTCAGTTTCTAACACACGTAAACCTAAACTTTCACCTAATTCAATGGCTTGATTAAATTCTTCGTTTCTAAAAAGTTCAGATTTCACTACTACTGGGATAACATTGTTTTTTCCTAAAATATCAATTGCTTTTTTGAGTACGAGACTACTATCCACGCCACCAGAAAAGGCAATCACAACATTTTTCATATCTTTCAATAATTGATCTAACTTTTGTTCTTTGTTTTCTACATTAGTCATAGGGTACTCCTCCTTAATTTAATTTGTATTATTCATTTTCAACGTATGGAATCGTTAAAGGGCCTTGAGGCATAACGCCGATAGTTAATGGACGTCCATAGGTCGCTTCTAAATCTTGTAATGTTTTTTCAATATTTCCTGTAGGAATGAGCATTGAATCGGTTAGTTGTTGATCAGTTAACTTTGAATATACATATACATTAGCAAATGTTTGAATGCTTGCTTGTTTTTGAACTTGCCATTGATCAACTTCTGCAAAGTTAGGATCATGAATTAAATCTAATATGCCTTGTGGCGTATCAGCTAGTTTGAAAATTTCTGCAAATTGACCATGATCAGGAAAGCCATCTGCACACTCAGATACCATGATGATATTTCCGTCTTTTTTAACAACTTTGCTAGCAGCACTCATACCTTTAACTGTTTGATATAGGTTTTGATCTAATGGATAGCCTGAATTAGAGGCGATAACAACATCAAATCTATCATCGCACTTAAACATGGCATGCTCTTTTACATATGCACAACCTAATTTATGTGCCTCAAATACCTCTCCCCCAAATGCAGCAGTAATTTCTTTATTTTTATTTAGTGCTACGTTGAGCATAAAATGAGGTTTGCACATTTTATTAACTTCACGAGCCATATTTTGTACAGGATTATCTTCTAAATTACCCCATGTTGAACGTGGGT
This sequence comes from Staphylococcus sp. HL28, assembly GCF_021117155.1. Lineage (NCBI taxonomy): Bacteria > Bacillati > Bacillota > Bacilli > Caryophanales > Staphylococcaceae > Staphylococcus > Staphylococcus sp. HL28. The sequence goes on along the minus strand of NZ_CP088218.1, from coordinate 2,201,040 downwards.
CTCCAATCATCTGTGCATTATGGAATGTTTGTATGGTTTCGATTCCGGCAATACCAGGCATAATACCCTTAGGCCCACCAGAAAAACCTGCAAAAAAGTGAGGTTCGATAAATCCAGTCACTATTTTAAAATCAGAATCTACATACTCTTTATTTAAATAAACATCACAACCATACTGACTTTCGCCAACTTTTCTTAAGCTTTCTTTCTCATTGCAGTGATTATGAACGATTTTAACGGTATCAACAATGTCTTGACCTAACATACTTATTAGTTCTTCGCGAGTTTGATCTCTATGTGTACCAGTACCATTAATGATAACGAAGTTTTCAAGTGGAACGTGATTGAGTTCATCTATTAACAATGGTACTAAAATGTGATTAGGTGTAGGCCTTGTTATATCACTAATCACAATTGAAACTGTATCTGTACTTTTAACCATATCTTTCAGTGGTTCTGAATTAGTAGGATGTTTTAAAACATGTTTGATAGTTTCCTCTACATTTTTTACAGGTTCAATATTTTGTGGTTCTATAACTGTACTATCACTTGGAACCTCAACTTCTATTTCAGATTTCCCATATAATACGTTTGTTATCAAATTATTCCCCTCCATTGAAGAACAATAGCTCTTGGATTTTCGTGCTTTTATATTAGTTATTATAGTGAAATTATATCATAGGATTTACAATATTTTAATTTATGAAAATATATATCGTGAACATTGATTGATAAATTGTTCAATTAACATAAAAATAAACATTGAATTTTATATACAATATAATATTATTATATATGCAATTGTATTATCGATATTCAATTAAAAAGAGAATAGGGGATGGGTTTATGCAATTCAAATTAAAAGAAGAAGAACTGATTGATTTTTTAGAGTTGAAATTTCCAGAACATAGCTTTGTTAAAGGTAGACTTTTAGTGGGACAACATAAACAAGAAGATTTGCATGTCTATTATTTAGGGGAAGAGACGTTAGCGTGTTTAACCATTGCATTTAAAACATTTGAAATTAAAGATGCTGATATTTTAGATTATGAGCCATTAAAGGAAATTCGTCTTAAAGATGGTTTGCTATTTAGAAAAATGCAAATCATTACTGAAGGTGGCACATTAAAATATGGTACGTCTAAAGCGTTATTAACTGACTTCCAAAATGACAATTACAATCAATTTATTGGTGGTAGTAAGGAAAAAGTGATTTATAAAGATGGTGCCTTTCAATAATTAATAAACGAGGATAAATCGTATTTACTCATAGTTGTGATAATGATAATATAAAAAAAGAAATAAATATCATTATAGAATATGAGGTAAAAAAATGAATAAATTAATATTCATGACAGCACTGATTTTCGGCATCGTATATTTCTATAAGTATCAACTTGAAAAATGTAAATATCAAAGACATATTGTTGACATAGAATCATTAGAAGATGTTGTTGAGTTTAGACAGGATAAAATGAGTGGATAAGCTATTTTTGGCTTATCCACCTTTTTATATTTATTAATAAATTCAATCGTCCAATACTACAAGCAATAGGGCAATTATGCTATAATATCATGTATTATTGTGTAGGATAAGGGAGTAGTAAATTGGAAAATAATGTTAAAATCCAAACGAAACAGATAATTAAACAAAATGGCGAAAAAGAGAAGTTTGATTTTACTACTGAAGGATCATGGCACAAACGTCAATCTCACATCATTAGATATACTGAACATATAGATGATGCCAACGTTAACGTAACCATTAAAATAGAAGAAGATGGCGTGAAATTGATTCGAAAAGGCGATATTAATATGAACTTTCATTTTGTAGAAGGTGCTGAAACAACTACATTTTATGATATACCTGCAGGCCGTATTCCGTTAAATGTTAAAACGTTAAGTATTCTACATTTTGTTACCCCAGATGGTGGTAAACTGAAAGTACATTACGAATTATTTCAAAATGAAGAGAAAATGGGTTCATACCAATACAAAATAAATTACAAGGAGTTAGGCTAATGAACATAATAGAACAAGTCAAACAGACGCTAGTTGAAGAAATTGAAGCAAGTATTAAAAAAGCTGAATTAGCAGATGACATTCCAGAAATTAAAATAGAGATTCCTAAAGATGTAAAAAATGGGGACTATTCAACGAATATTGCAATGGTACTTACTAAAATAGCTAAACGTAATCCACGTGAAATTGCACAAGCCATCGTGGATCATTTAGATGCTAGTAAAGCGCATGTTAAAAATGTAGATATCGCTGGGCCAGGATTTATCAATTTTTATTTAGATAACCAATATTTAACAGATATTATTCCAGAGGCTATTCAAAAAGGCGATCAGTTCGGTAAAGCTGAAGAATCTAAAAATAAAAATATTTTACTTGAATATGTATCAGCTAATCCAACAGGAGACTTGCATATTGGCCATGCGCGTAATGCGGCAGTTGGTGATACATTAGCTAACATTTTAATAGCAGCAGGCTATCATGTAACGCGTGAATATTATATTAATGATGCCGGTAATCAAATTTCAAATCTTGCACGTTCAATTGAAACGCGTTTCTTTGAGTCATTAGGTGATGACAGTCATGAAATGCCAGAAGATGGTTATAATGGTAAAGATATCGTTGAAATCGGTAAAGATTTAGCGGATAAACACCCGGAAATTAAAGACTATAGTGATGACGAACGTCTGAAGACATTTAGACAACTTGGTGTTGATTATGAAATGTCTAAATTGAAGAAAGATTTATCAGACTTCAATACACATTTTGATAATTGGTTTAGTGAAACGTCTCTATATGAAAAAGGCGAAATTAAAGAAGTATTAGCTAAAATGAATGAATTAGGTTACACATATGAAGCGGATGGTGCAACTTGGTTGCGTACATCAGATTTTAAAGATGACAAAGACAGAGTATTAATCAAAAAAGATGGCAATTACACTTATTTCTTACCAGACATCGCTTATCATTTTGATAAAGTACAACGTGGTAATGATATTTTAATTGATTTAATGGGTGCTGACCATCACGGTTATATCAACCGTTTGAAAGCGTCTCTTGAAACATTTGGAGTAGATAGTGATCGTTTAGAAATTCAAATTATGCAAATGGTACGTCTAATGCAAAATGGCGAAGAAGTAAAAATGAGTAAACGTACAGGTAATGCCATTACATTACGTGAAATTATGGATGAAGTCGGTGTCGATGCGGCACGTTATTTCTTAACAATGCGTAGTCCTGATACACATTTTGATTTTGATATGGAATTAGCGAAAGAACAATCGCAAGATAACCCAGTTTATTATGCACAATATGGTCATGCACGTATTTGTTCTATCTTAAAACAAGCTAAAGAACAAGGTATAGACATTAGTACGGACGTTGATTTTTCAAAAATCACTAATGAAAAAGCAATTGAATTATTGAAAAAAGTGGCAGAGTTTGAACCAACAATTGAAAGTGCAGCAGACTCAAGAGCACCACATCGTATGACAAATTATATTCAAGATTTAGCGTCACACTTCCATAAATTCTATAACGCTGAAAAAGTATTAACAGATGATATTGAAAAAACAAAAGCTCACATTGCGCTTGTAGAAGCAGTAAGAATTACTTTAAACAATGCATTAGCATTAGTTGGCGTATCTGCACCAGAGTCAATGTAATTTAAAATGTGATTAAACCCTTATAGCTACTACGGTTATAAGGGTGTTTTTATGACTATGTAAAAGGGGAATATTTTGTTACAAACAGAAGAATTATATAACATTTTATATCAAAACATGGGACCTCAACATTGGTGGCCTGCAGACAGTAACATTGAAATGATGTTAGGAGCGATACTTGTTCAAAACACCAATTGGAGAAATGCCGATTTAGCTTTACAATCATTAAAAGCAGCAACGGATTTTAACCCGAAATATATATTAAATATGCCATTAGAAGACTTACAAATGGTGATTAAATCTAGTGGTTTCTATAAAAATAAGGCTAAAGCGATTCATGCATTGTTCTCATGGTTAGATCAACATCATTTTGATTATAATGGTATTGTTACACAATACAGGGATGATCTTAGAAAAGAATTATTAAGTATACGTGGCATTGGCAGTGAAACAGCGGATGTATTGATCGTTTATATTTTTGGTGGGGTAGAGTTTATTCCGGATAGTTACACGAGACGATTATATGCCAAACTCGGTTATGCGAATACAGATAGTTACGATAAATTTAAAAAAGAAATACAATTACCTTCAACATTTAACAATCAAGATGCGAATGAATTCCACGCATTGTTAGATAACTTCGGTAAAAATTACTTTAATATTAAGAATGGTACACATTATACATTTTTAGATTCTTATTTTGAATCATCTGTCAATGATTAGATGACCAAAATGTATTAGTTCTTTTATAGTAATTATATTTTTAAATTAATTGAAAAATTGTAGTCATATTGAATGATAATTGATAAATTATATAATAGATATTGAAATAATTTTTTGTGACAGGGGGTATAAAATGTTAAGGTCTTATAAAACGTTTTGGCAAAAGGCAATGATATTAGAGGGCCGAACACGAAGAAAAGATTTTTGGTGGCCGGTTTTAATTAACATGATTTGTTTATTATTGATTGCGATTATTGCATCGTTAATATTAGTACCACTTCAGCATGGGAAAATCATTTATGACATTGTCTTTTATATCGTGTATCTCATTTTTACAGTACCGATGTTTACAATTTCTGTAAGACGATTTCACGATATTGGAAAAGGTAAAACGATACCCGTCATCTATTTAGTATTAACCCTTTTAAATCCGATAAATCAAATGGCAAATGACTATGGATGGTTTTCTCAACTAGAGCATTTAAATATTGTTGTCATCATTGTATTAGCAATTATGGCAATTATATTTGCCATTGGAAGTATTGTTATTTCAATTATGGCATTAGTGTATTGTGTTCAAGACAGTGAAAAAGACACGAACCAATATGGACCAAATCCTAAAGAACATGACAATTTAGAAAAGGGGTCATAAAATGGTAGAAGCTTATAAAAAGTTTTGGCAAAATGCATTGGTATTAGAAGGTAGAACACGAAGAAAAGACTTTTGGTGGCCTTTACTTATCAATATGATTTTATTATCGATTGTAGAAGGGGTATTTGATTATTTATCTAAAGTAACCGGGCATTTTGGTATCGTTTTTGGATTAATAGAGTGCATCATTGCTATTGTTATTAATATTGCCCTGTTCTCATTATCAGTGAGACGATTTCATGATGTAGGTAGAAGTAAGACGATACCTATGATTATGCTTGTGATATCACTATTATCTATAGTTAATTCTATTTTTGAAATGTTTAACTTTGATAGCATAATTGCTATTAATAATAATATTTTAGTTGGTGCTATGGAAATCATTGCAATTATATTCGGTATTTTTTACATAGCATTATGTTTAATTTGTTTAGCTTATTGTGTTCAAGACAGTGAAAAAGGCACGAACCAATACGGACTAAATCCTAAAGAACACATGAATGAAGTATAAAAGTTATAATATTAAATTCAATCTACTGCATTACAAGCTTGTCTACTTGTAGTGCAGTTTTTATTTTGTAAGGCTTAATGACGCAAATGGGTTAAATTGACATGATATATGGGAATAGATATGATAAATGAATTAATACATGAAAAGTCGCAAATACAAAGGGGATGTCTGAGTGCCGAGTAAACAACGTGATTTTACGCATGGCAATATATTCAAAGGATTGGTTTTATTTTCAGGTCCCATCATGTTAACCAATCTACTTCAAACGTCGTTTCAAATTATAGATAGTTTATGGGTTGGGAATTTATTAGGGGCTCACGCACTAGGCGCTGTGGCGATTTCTACTACTATTTTAATAACGATACTTTCATTTATTTTAGGTTTAAATAATGCAGTTTTAACGATATTATCTCAATATTACGGTAAAAAGGATTATAAAGGTCTTAAGCAATATTTAAATGCATTTGTTGTTGTAATGACGTCGATGGCATTGTTATTTGGTGTGATTGGATTCATATTTTCAAAACACTTACTATTATTAATCGGTACGCCAACTACTTTATTAGGACAAGCAACGACATATTTACAAATTAGTTTTTTAGGTATTTTATTCTTATTTGGTTATAACTTTGTAAATACGGTATCTCGTGCACTTGGAGATAGTAAGACACCTATGCGTATTGTATTTTTAGCAGTCGTACTTAATGCAATTTTAGCACCATTATTTATTGGTGTTTTTCAATTAGGTATGGTTGGTGCCGCATTATCGACGGTCGTATCACAAGGCCTAGCTTTTCTGTACAGTTTATATCATTCACTTAAGCATCAACTTATTCCTTTTACAGTCCCTAAACTGCCTCAAAAAGATGAAGTCATCTTAATTTTGAAATTAGGTATACCCGCAGGCTTACAGATGGCAGTCATTCAAGGTGGCAATGCCGCTATCCTTAGTGTGGTTACCCAATTTGGTGGTGATACTGTAGCAGGATTTAGTGCTTCTCAAAGATTAGACAGTTTAATTATGTTACCGGCAATGGCGCTCGGAACTGCAGTGAATAGTATGGCAGGTCAGAACATTGGTGTCGGTAATTGGAAGAGAGTACGTCAAATAGCGAAAGTATCAGCATTATATAATTTTGCTATTATGATTACCATTGCTTTAGTCGTAATGATAGTAGCAGAATTTGCTATTAAATTCTTTATTCAGGATAAACAAGCTGTAGATTTTGGTAGTCACTATTTACGTATTGTAGCGCTTTGCTATCCATTTTTAGGATTGAATTTTGTATTAAATGGTATCGTAAGGGCGTCTGGAGCAATGTACCAAGTGTTAGTGTTAAATATTATTTCATTTTGGATACTACGTTTTCCATTAACAGAGGTATTCTCAAAAATGTTTGGACAAACAGGTATTGGTATGGGCATGGGTATAGGTTTTATCATAAGTAGTTTATTTGCATTTGCCTATTATCAATTTGGGAAATGGGACCAAAAAGTTATACTTGAAGATAATGATTAGAAAAATTTAAAAGAATAACATGAAAAGATCAATTTGCATACTGTGAATATCCTATTACTATAAAGCATAGTGATGGGATATTTTTATTAAAAAATTTAAAATGATCAAAAAAGCTAATGAAAAATATGTGGAATTTGATATGATAAAATGAAGTAATATACATATTAAAATAAAAATGAATGGAATGAGCAAACATGAAACGTAATTTCTGGTTATTGATTATGTCATTAGTAATCATTCTTGTAGGATGCAGCCAAAATGATCAACATCAATCAGACAAAGATTCTAAAGATCAAGCTAATACAGGTAAAACGCCGTATCACCGCATTGTTTCATTGATGCCAAGTAACACTGAAATTTTATATGAACTTGGACTTGGAAATCGTATTGTGGGTGTTTCTACTGTCGATGACTATCCTAAAAATGTTAAAAAAGGGAAAAAGCAATTTGATGCGATGAATTTGAATAAAGAAGCCTTATTAAAGGCAAAACCTGATTTAATATTAGCGCATGAATCTCAAAAATCATCTTCTGGAAAGGTTTTAGATGCTCTGAAAAAAGAGGGTGTTAAAGTCGTTTACGTTAAAGATGCACAATCACTTAAAGAAACATATGAAACGTTTAAATCAATCGGGAAGTTAACGCATCGTGAAAAACAGGCAAATCAATTAGTAAAAGAAACTAAAGATAATGTCGACAAAGTGGTTCAATCAATTCCGAAACATCAAAAGTCACCAAAAGTATTTATGGAAGTATCATCTCAACCAGAGATATATACTGCCGGTAAACATACATTCTTTGATGATATGTTAAAACAATTAGATGCTAAAAATAGCTTTGAAGATATTGATGGTTGGAAATCAGTCAGTAAAGAAAGCATCGTCAAACACAATCCAGATATTTTGATATCTACGGAAGGAAAGTCACAGACTGAATATGAAAAAATCATTGGAAAACGTGGTGGCTTTGATAAAACGAATGCTGTGAAACATCATCGTATTGCAACAGTTAATGGTGATGAAATCTCACGTCCAGGTCCAAGAATAGACGACGGTTTAAAAGAACTAAGAGATGCTATTTATAAAAAATAACGATTTCTAAAAGTACTAGTACACATGATACAGATCTAAAATGAACGATATCAGTTAGCTATGTTCAATGTGAGTCTAGTACTTTTTTGATTTAAATTTTGTTATGATGGGCACAATAATGAAAATGTAATTAGAAAAGAGCGTATTATGAAAAAGATAAAGGTTATTTTAATTTGGACATTGATTTTAATTGTTACCATTTTAATGAGTTTGATGTGGCAAATTGGTGATCTGTCTGATCCATTTAACCAAACGATTTTATTGAAAGTAAGACTACCTAGGTTGTTAGAAGCTCTGCTTGCCGGGGCGACATTAACATTAGCTGGACAAATGTTTCAGAAGGTACTCAATAATCCGCTTGCAGATAGTTTTACATTGGGTTTAGCGAGTGGTGCTACCTTTGGCTCAGGATTAGCTTTATTTTTAGGGTTGAGTTTTTTATGGATCCCATTCTTTTCAATAGGGTTTAGCCTTATAACGCTAATTATTGTATTAAGTTTAACGATGGCGTTATCCACGGGTTATCCTGTCCGTGTATTGATTCTACTTGGGTTAATGATAGGGGCATTATTTAATGCTTTATTATATATATTGATATTGATAAAACCACAGAAGTTAAATACTGTGGCGAATTATTTATTTGGCGGCTTTGCTTCTGCAGAAGTTGAAAATGTTATCATGATAGCCATTGTATTGGCATTTGCAGTTATGGGTCTAGGACTATTATTACGTCCAATTAAATTATTGCAACTAGGTGAGTTGAAAGGGCAATCATTAGGTTTAAATGTACAACGTATGACCTTTATGGTACTTACCATAGCCTCTATTATGACAGCCGTTGTAGTAGCTTATGTAGGCATTATCGGCTTTATTGGCATGATTGTCCCTCAATTGATTCGACGTTATTATTGGCGTTTTGAGCTAGGAATGCAAATGGTTTTAAATATCATCATTGGTGCAATAGTGATGGCGTTAGCTGATTTTATAGGTAGTGTTGTGATACATCCAATACAAGTACCGGCTAGTATTATTATGTCATTATTAGGTATTCCGGTATTATGTTATATTCTATTATCACAATCTAAAATATTACGCTAATGTCATTCATTTGCTAAAATAAGAATTAATAAACGATGAAGAGGTTAAAAAGATGGATTTGAGTCATATAAAAGCAATTGTATTTGATTTAGAAGGCACATTGCTGGATAGAGTGAAATCACGCGAGAAATTTATTGAAGAACAATATGAAAGATTTCATGATTATTTTGTACATGTACAATTAGCTGATTTTAAGAATAAGTTCATTGAGTTAGATGACGATGAAGACAATGACAAGCCAGATTTATATAAAGCTATTATTAAACAATTTCACATCGATCGCTTAACCTGGAAAGATCTATTTAATGATTTTGAAATGCATTTTTATCGTTATGTATTTCCATATTATGACACGTTATATACACTAGAACGATTATCTAAAGCAGATTATCTTATTGGGGTCATTGCTAATGGTAAATCTAAAATCAAACAATTTAGACTACACTCATTAGGTATCATGCATGTCATTAATTACTTATCAACATCTGAAACTGTAGGTTTTCGTAAACCACATCCAAAGATATTTGAGGATATGATTGATCAATTAGATGTCAAAGCAGATGAAATTATGTACGTTGGAGACGATGCTTTAAACGATGTTGCACCAGCACGTGCAATGGGAATGGTAAGTGTTTGGTTCAAACAAGAAGATGCAGAAATAGAACCGCTCGAAGAGGAAGTTGATTTTACCATTACAACGATCGAAGAATTACTGGATATTTTGCCGAAGAATTTTAATTTAGAAGGAGAACGATCTAATGGATTTATTTACTAGAAATGATGGTACATCACTACATTACAATACATTAGGTGAAGGATACCCAGTTGTATTGATTCACACGGCTTACGATAATTATACGGTATTTAATGACGTAGCTAAAAAGTTAGCGAAGTCATTCCAAGTAGTACTCATTGATTTAAGAGGACATGGCTATTCTGACAAACCGAGACATATTGCATTCCAAGAATTTGCAGATGATATTATCGCATTACTAGACTTTATATATATCGATCAAGCCGCATTTATTGGACATGAAATGGCTGCCATGATTATTGCAGATTTATCTGTAAGATATCCTGACTATGTATCTTCATTAACATTTGTTAATCCAACGTCAGTTGAAGGAGAGCTACCAGAAGAGCGTTTGTTTAGAAAATATGCCCATACCATTCGTAACTGGGATGATGAAAAACAATCGAAATTCTTAAATGATAAAAAATATTACAAACCACGTAAAATGAACAAGTTTTTAAAACATGTTGAAGATACAAATTCGATTTCAACTAAAGAAGAAATTCAAGCAATAGAAGATGTATTTAAAGCAACAGGTATCTCCGATGTATTTTCCAAAGTAGCAGCGCCTACATTAATTATTGCAGGAGAATATGGCGAAAGAACGACAACACTTGAAGCTAAAGAAGTTGTAGATTTAATCGAACATGGTGACTTTTTAGTATATAATACTTCAAGTTTATATCCATTTGTAGAAGAAGAACAACGATTTATTGAGGATGTGACGCAATTTATTACTGACCATTGCCCAATTAGAAAAAATCATAATTAATGATTGAGGTTTGATAGATAACTACGACTTAAGTATTAAAATTTGTAACATTTTTGTAATGATGTTGTCATATTAGTAATATTTGTAGTATACTATGATTAAGCACAAGAAAGAGATATTGATATAAAGGAGAGAGTGCTTATGAAAAAGTTAATGGCATCATTACTTGTTTCAGGTCTAGTTGTCACAGGAGTAAACGTTAATCACGTTGAAGCAGCAACTGGTAATTCAATTCAAACAGTTCAACAAATCACACAAGGTGATCAATCATTAGAAAATGTAAAATTAGGCGAATCAATGCAAAGCGTCTTAGGTAAATATAGCAATCCTATTTATTCTTATAATGAAAATGGTTCTGAACATTACTATGAATTTAGAACAAATAAAGGTGTATTATTAGTAACAGCAGATGGGAAAAAAGATAGAGGTCATGTGACACGTGTATCTATGACTTATAATAAAGCAAATGGACCTACATATAATGCAGTTAAACGTAGTGTAAGTCCAAATGCTTCAAGTCGTGTCCACTATAATCATGTCACTGGTAACTTTGGATATATCAAAGATAAAAATGCTAGCTATCAATTTAGTTCAAATTCACCTAAAGATAAAAATGTTAAACTTTATAGAGTAGATTTAGGTCAATAATAAGTCATCAATAATTTTAAATATGAATAGCCGACAAACTGATGTTGAGTTACTTTTTTAAGTCTCTCAAAATGTTTGTCGGTTATTTTGTGTGTAAATGATTGATTTCAAGATTGAATCATTTTATAGGATAAAGATTTATTTTTGATATAAAATAAAATGAAGGTTGAAGAAATGGCAATTCAATTATGTTACAATGCTATATTGATAGATAGAAAAAAGTAATTATGATGAATTTCGAAAGTAAAATACGGATAGAAAATGAACGCCGTAGTTGAAGTTACGATTAACAAAGCATCTAGAAAGCGTAATTAAAGGAGCTTAACATGAGGACAAATGATAAAGTACTACTCGAAAATATTAATGACTACTTTAGTCATAAGGGAATGTCGCCAAACCTTATAGATGATATTAAAGAAAAGTTTCGTATAGATATTCAAAAGTCTGAAGCAAAAGATCAAGATTACATAGAGTATAGAGAAAAATCGCCAGCACAAATTATTTTAATTATACAACGGAATCTATTTGCACTCGAACTAAATCCTATCATCTTTTTTATTATTAATTTTATTTTGATTTCATATTTATATGACAAGCAATATGTGCAATTTCAAGCGATTACAGGTATTAGTTTGTTTTATTGCATAGTGATTTTTCCAATATCCATATTGATTTATCATCGAATCAATAAAAAGAATTATCTGTACAGTAACCGATACGAAATGATAGGCGGTTTTGTAATCGCTGCAATAGCGTTGGTACTTATTATTATGCAAGGATTCCATTTTAATTGGTCGATTATACCTATATCCATGTATGGTCATCAATTTGTTTTCTTTGTTGGTATTATTTTATGTATTGCAGGAATCTATTTAAAAAAATTAGAGTTTACTGGATTAGGATTGTTAGTTTGTCAAAAAACGATTGATGCAATGGTAGCCAATCCAGATATTGCTCAAATATTCTCATTAGTTATTTGGATTTTATTAGTGATATTAATTATTTACTGTACAATTAAATTATCAGAGCGAACAAAAAGTTAATAGTGTTGAAAGTAGGTCTTCATTTGATTTTCAAATGGAGACTTTTTATATTGTAAAATCATTCTTTTTCTTTAGAAATTAGAATGACTTACACATATACTAAATATTCTTTTATCAACGAAATAACACTATTTTAGTCATCCTTGCGGGGGTAACACTAAGAAATTAGAAATTTCAGAGTTACACCCTAAGAAGTTCTAAGCAATTTCTTGCAAAAAGGTAGGAACGCCTCAGCTGAAGCTCATGACACGCAGTAGATGACTGATATCAATGGACGTTACACTAATTGATATCTAGTCATACTTGCGGGGGTAACACTAAGAAATTAAAAATTTCAGAATTACGCCCTAAGAAGTTCTAAGCAATTTCTTGCAAAAAGGTAGGAACGCCTGAGCTGAAGCTCATGACACGCAGTAGATGACTGATATCAATGGACGTTACACTAATTGATATCTAGTCATACTTGCGGGGGTAACACTAAGAAATTAAAAATTTCAGAATTACGCCCTAAGAAGTTCTAAGCAATTTCTTGCTAAGAACTTCTAAATATTGGCGTAAAGATATTTTCAAGTGGGTATAGTACATACTAAAGGGAGGTGCCACTATGGACAAAATTCAATTAGGCAATGGTATTGAAATTGCTTATCGTGATGTAGGGCAAGGCATTCCCATCGTATTAATTCATGGATTAGATGGCAACTTAGCAGCATTTAAACAATTATCACAACAGTTAAGTGATCGCTATAGAGTCATAACTTATGATGTACGTGGTCATGGGAAATCATCGAGATGTGAGGCTTTTGATTTAGAAGATCATATCGAAGATTTATATATATTAATGGAGAGATTAAATATAAGTTCTGCACATATTTTAGGACATGATATGGGTGGATTGATCGGTAAAAGATTTACTGAAAAATATCCATTTAAGACCATTTCACTAACTGCAGTCGCTTCAAAAAGAGAAGATATTACTCACGGATTCACTAAATTAATGGTAGAACACCAAGATTTAGTTGCAGGATTTAACAAATCCGAGGCAGTTCTTTTACTTTTTCCTATTTTATTTAAAGAGCAAGACAATACTATGAGATGGTTTCAAGATCAAAGAATGTATTATAGGCAATCATCAGAAGAAAGTGCTATCGCTATAAGAGCACTAATCTCTTATAATGCACAGGAACAAGAAGAACGTCCTTTGGTTAATGTACCAACTTTAATCATTAATGGATTTTATGATCCTTTAATTAAGGATAAAAATAATTATTGTGTAGACGATCATTTTGAAAATATTACTAAAATGGTATTTAATGATTCAGGTCATGCTCCACACATCGAAGAACCAGAAAAATTTGTAAAAGTATATACGGACTTTATTAGTTCAATTGAACATTGGATTGAAAGATAACGACTTATTAAAAAAGGGATTTTATCACACGTGTTAATTACACGAGGATAAAATCCCTTTTGATTTCAGACACGTTATATTTTTTTAAAATCTATTCATCATTAAAAAATACCTATCTTATAAAAGATAGGTATGAGATGGGTAGATATTTACATTCAAATCTATTAAGTTGTTAGCTTAACTGTTTATATCTATCTATCTCGTTTGAAACATCCTCACTTACTTTAATGCTTATACTTCGTTTTCGTCGTTAGCTTCAGTGATTCGTTTGTTAACACGTTTTAATAATTCATCGATTTTTTTACGTTGTTTAGTATTAACTAAAATTAATACTGTTCTTTCGTCATGTTCATTACGTTTTTTATCGAAATAATCTTCTTGTGATAAGTTTTTAACAGCTTTTACAACTTGTGGTTGTTTGTAGTTTAAGTGGTTGATAATATCTTTAAGATAGTATTCCTCTTCTTTGTGTTCACTAATATAAGTTAAAACTGCGAATTCTTCGAAACTAATTGAGAATTCTTTTTTAATAATACTTTTTAATTTGTCAGCATAAGTGACCATTGCTAGTAATTCGAAGCAATCATTTATTTTTGAAATAGCCATTACTGAAACCTCCCTAATATATACACTTACATATACTTCTATAAGTGCTTTTACCCGATTTTATCTATTTATATCTTTTTTTTGAAAAATACGAAGTGTCTGTCATAATTTAGTATTAAATTAATTTAAAGAATTATATTTAATGCTATATTATTTAGTTAATTATAACTAAATAAAATTAAGAAGTAAACAAATAAGTGTTTATAAAACAAATTATTGATTGTGATATATCTTTTTTTCTTTAAAATAGCATTTTTCTAATTCAAATTTATCATAACAAATTCAAATTTTCTGTAATTTAATAAAAAAACAACTAAAAAGTAAAGTTTTTGAAATGATTATTACAAACAACTTATTTGAAAGACTTTTTTAACGTCATCGAAGGTGCGACAACAACGTCTTCATTTAACATTAACCCTTGTGTAACATTTATATACCCATTTTGTTTGGCTATATTGTATTTAATCTCACGTTTAACTATTTTGTTTTTGAGTTTAACGAGGAGATATTTGTTATCTATTAATGTGCTTTTAGGGATACGTATATCATTTGAAAAAAGTTTAATTTTGAAGTGGGTGCCGATATCATAATGTGGTTGAGTCGATATTTCAATTTGATACATAGATGTTTGCTTATTAATATGTTTTGGGATATTTGAAATATATTTTATTTTTCCAATAAAACGATTTTTATCATTAGAATAGATTGAAATATTTTGATTTATTTTTAATAAATCCTTTTCGGATTCTGATATAGTAGCACGAATGATACGTTCTTTGCTATTGATTTGCATTATGGGTTGATTATTTTTAGAGGGAGATTTGTTTAGCATATGTACATAACCGCTAATAGGGGCGTATGTTTGTGTATAAATTTCTGATTTATCTTTAAAGAATTGTGATTGATGAAGTGTTCTATCAGTGAGTTGTTGTTGATGTGAAGATGACAATTTAGGGAAGCTTTGTTGCATTTGTTTGAGCGTCAGTTGTTGCTGATCATCAAGTTGTGTTGCCTTCGATGGATTGAAATATTCTAAAAGTGGGGAATTCTTTTTAACGTAAGTAAGAGGTTTAACGAAGAGTCGATGAATGTAGCCATACTGTTTGTCGTAATAAAGAGTGAAATTTTCGACAGCTTCTTGTGTGCCGATAGTGGAAAGTAAGGTTTCATGTTTTGTCTTAATCGTTTTAACATGGTTAAGTTGATTGGGAGAATGAGAAGAACGATAAAGGTAAAAACCGAATCCTGAGGAAATGATTATGAATAGGAGTATTAAGGGAAATAAAATCGTTTTGTTAAAGCTCAATATGTTCACCTCTGGGGATAATATGGCATTATTATACTACACAATAAGAATGATAAAAATATTAAAACAAAATATTATTGAAAACGATATGGCAACTTTTTTGTTAACGTTGCAGAATATGAAACATACACAATAAGAATGATAAAAAACTGAGTTCCTAAAATAAGAACTCAGTAGCAATTTAAACGTTAAAATAAACGTAATAATATAATGCCTATAGCAATACAACTCAAACCAATACATTTTCGAAGTGTAATTCTATTTTTAGGTGTACCTAGTAAACCAAAGTGATCGATGATAACGCCCATTAACATTTGACCGAGCATACCTACAATCGTAGTTAAAGCAGCACCTAGAAATGGCATTAGTATTACATTAGAAGTAACAAAAGCCATACCTAAGATACCACCCACAAAGTATATTGGTTTGATAGGACCAAAATCTGGATGTGTTCGGTGAATTTTTAAGCTTCGATGAAAGATTAATGTCAAAATGAATAAAGCGATTGTACCTATCGTAAACGACACTAATGATGCGAAGAATGATGAATGGACATCTTTTGCCAATGCACTATTGATTGTCGTTTGGATAGGGGGTGCACATCCGAAAATAAATCCAATGATTAACCATATATATAAATTCGAATGAGATTGATGTAAAAGTTTGTCTTTAGGAATTTGATTCATCAGTAAAATACCTATAAGTAAAAGAACAATGCCCACTGCTTTGAAAAAAGTGAACGGTTGTTGACTTGCACCAAACAAGCCTAATGTATCAATGACAACACCCATCATAATTTGACCAGCTACTGTAATGACAACGGTAAGTGCTGCACCTAATCTAGGTAGTAATAATAAGTTGCCTGTTAAGAAACATACACCTAATAAGCCACCTACAAACCAGTGATAATTAAAGGTTTGTTCTGTAAAAAAATGAGGAGTGAGCATATGAGGGTTGATTATTAAATTCAGGATGATTAAACATACGGTTCCCACACCAAAAGATACTGTTGAAGCATAAAAAGATGATCGAGTATATTGACTTAGTCTTGAGTTTACGGATGTCTGTATAGGAATTAACATACCGACAAAGATACCTAAAAAATAAAGTAAAGCCATAATTAATGTCACTCTTTTCTCGTCATAGTGAATCAATTATATCGAAAATGACACAATTATAAAATAGTAGATTAGACATGAATAAAATATATTAAATATATTTATTCAAGTAAAAATACCCCATACCCAATATGATGAATATCAAAGGGTATAGGGCGTCAATCAATTATTTATTTTCAAAAAGGATTTGTGTATTTTTGGATATAATATAGGCAGCGTAGACTTTGTTGATTGAACCAACGGTTGATTTTAAAATATCTAATTTTAATAATTGATCCATACATTCTTTTACAACTTGTTCGGTTAGTGCGCTATCATTTTCGGGTATTTGTAACTTTATTGGTTTGTCTAAGTTACTTTTAAAAACAAGGTCTAATGTAGTTTTCATATGCATTCTCCTAAACTAAAGATTGTGTTCTAATGGCTTCAACTTTATCAAATGATTCGCCAGTCAAGCGTTCAATAATAGTTGAAAATGTTTTGATTTGTTCGTCAGTTGTAGTGGGTTTTAAATTTGAAAAACGACGTTTATGTTGGATTGCTTTACCTTCTGAATCATAAGTAATACGAGTTAAAACAACCACAAGTTGATTTACTTCATTCATTGTTATAACCTCCTTTCACTATATATATCGAAATAAAAATTAAAAAGGGTCACAATTTAATAAATAAATTTAAGCAGATTGCTTTAATGTTACTTAAACATGATTTATCATTAAATAAGAAACTTAATAAGGAGGACGTATGAACCAAGTAGAGCCGATAAGAAGAACAGAAGATATACAAAAAATGTATAGTGTGTTGCGATCCCGTTCTCAAAGAGATTATTTATTATTTAAATTTGCAATACATACAGGCATTAAGTTATCAGAATTGTTGAATATGAGTGTTCAACGACTGAAATCAATTGAAAACGGGAATATAAAAACAACTTGGATTGATGACGGAGAGCCAACGATTCAAATTTTATTACCACCAGATTTAAGAAATGAGCTGCAAGACTATATTGACTATTATCAGATAAAGGATAATGATCTTTTATTTCAGTCAATACGGACAGGTAAAGGACTATCACGACAACAAGCTTACCGTATTATCAACAAGGCAGCTGAAGAGTTAGAGATACCACATATCGGGTTAACTACATTGAGAAAAACCTTTGCATATCATGCATATCAATCGGGAATATCAATTTCAATAATCCAGAAGTATTTAGGGCATCAAACAACGCATGAAACAATGAAATTTATTGGTATTAAAGATAAAATGCACAATCGTACGGTCATTGCGTTAAATCTATAAAATATGTAAAAGGAGGCTTTTGATGGGCTTGATATACCTAATGGTTATACTGTTAGCCATTATGGGCTTGGTGCTAGTAACCATGTCACATCGCAAATTAAATGCATGGTCTAGTTATGTTGCACTAAGTGCCCCCATAATTACATCAATTTATTTTATCTCGAAGATTCCACAAATTGTGCAACAACAATTTATATCAGTTCAAATACCTTGGATGACTTCGCTAGATATTAATGTTGACTTGAGGCTAGACGGACTTAGTTTAATGTTTGCTTTAATTATTTCACTAATTGGTGTAGCAGTATTTTTCTATGCTACACAATACTTATCACCTCAAACGGATAACCTACCTAGATTCTTCTTCTATTTACTATTATTCATGTTCAGTATGTTAGGTATTGTTCTTTCCAATAATACAATTTTAATGTATGTCTTTTGGGAATTAACAAGTGTGTCATCATTTTTACTTATTTCATATTGGTACGATAACGGTAATAGTCAATTAGGTGCTATTCAATCGTTCATGATAACGGTATTTGGTGGATTAGCATTACTAACAGGATTTATTATGTTGTATTTGATGACAGGTACAAACACGATAACGGATATAATAGATCAACGTCATCATTTGGTTAACCATCCTTTATTCATACCAATGATGTTGATGATTTTATTAGGTGCTTTTACGAAATCGGCGCAATTTCCATTTCATGTATGGTTGCCTAAAGCGATGGCTGCACCGACGCCAGTTAGTGCATATTTACATTCAGCTACGATGGTTAAAGCAGGTATTTTCTTATTATTCCGCTTCACACCAGTCTTAGGTTTAAGTGATGCTTATATTTATATCGTCACTTTTGTAGGATTAATTACAATGCTATTTGGCTCATTAACCGCATTAAGACAATACGATTTAAAAGGTATTTTAGCTTATTCTACTATCAGTCAATTAGGTATGATGATGTCAATGGTAGGTATTGGTGGCGGTTATGCACAACATCCATCTGATTCATTATCAGAGTTTTATGTTTTAGTTTTATTCGCTGGTTTATTTCATTTAATGAATCATGCCATTTTTAAATGTGCTTTATTTATGGGTGTAGGTATTATCGACCATGAAGCGGGAACAAGAGATATTCGTTATTTAAATGGAATGCGCAAGCTTTTCCCTAAAATGCATATAGCTATGTTGATCGCAGCTTTATCTATGGCAGGTGTGCCATTTTTAAATGGATTTCTAAGTAAAGAAATGTTCTTCGACTCATTAGTGAAGGCGACTCATTTAGAGCAATTTGGCATCACGCTTACAGTAATTGTGGTCGCAATAGGCGTAATTGCCAGTATCTTTACCTTTACGTATGCACTTTACATGGTAAAAGAAACATTTTGGGGTAGATTTAATACCTCTTATTTTACGAAAAAAGATATTCATGAACCTTGGTTGTTTAGTATACCTTCATTAATATTAATGATACTGATACCAATCATATTCGTTATTCCGAATCTTTTCGGTCAAAATATGATTTTACCAGCTCTTAGATCAGTTACAGACGCAGGTTCGAAAATAGATACGATAGCACCACATATTTCGCAATGGCACGGGGTTAATTTACCGCTTATTTTAAGCGTGATCGTCATTGTTGTAGGCATTGTGTTGGCCTTATCAATAGATTGGAAGTCATTGACGCATCGTATTATCAAGCATGCTTCGATAACGAATTCGTATCAACAAGTTTATCGACAGTTTGAGTCATATTCTGGTTATAGTATTAGAATGTTGATGAAAAATAAACTCAATCACTATATCATCATTACATTGCTGATCTTTGTAGCCATCATTGTCTATGGTTACATTAGTGTCGGATTTCCACATGTACATCAATTGCATGTGTCTCAATTTGGACCTTTAGAAGTTATTTTATCTATAGTGACTTTAATTATCGGAATCGTACTCATCTTTATCCGTCAACGTCTTACAATGGTAGTGCTTAATGGTGTGATTGGCTTTGCAGTAACATTATTCTTTATTGCAATGAAAGCGCCCGATTTAGCATTAACACAACTTGTGGTTGAAACGATAACGACCATTTTATTTATTGTAAGTTTCTCTAGACTACCTAACGTTCCAAGAACTAAGCCAAATATGAAAAAAGAAGTTGTGAAAATTGTTGTGTCACTGATTACTGCAATTACAGTGGTCTCACTGATATTTATTACCCAACAAGCAGACGGTATGCCAACGATTTCTAAATTCTATGAGAATGCGGATAAATTAACAGGCGGTAAGAATATCGTTAATGCCATTTTAGGTGACTTTAGAGCTTTAGATACGTTGTTTGAAGGACTTGTACTCATTATTGCAGGTCTTGGTATTTATACATTATTAACTTATAAAGATCGGAGGGGACAAGATGAAAGAGAATGATGTTGTATTACGAACTGTAACTAAAGTCGTTGTGTTTATACTGTTAACGTTCGGGTTCTATGTTTTCTTTGCAGGACATAATAATCCGGGCGGCGGCTTTATCGGTGGTTTGATTTTTAGTTCTGCTTTTATTCTGATGTTCCTTGCATTTGATGTTAAGCAAGTGCTTATCAGTTTGCCGATTGATTTTAAAAAGTTAATGATTATAGGTTCTTTGATTTCATTAGCCACAGCTATCGTCCCTATATTTTTTGGTAAACCGTTTTTATATCAAACTGAAGCCAATATCGCGTTGCCCTTATTAGGTCATGTACATGTCACAACGGTTACACTCTTTGAATTAGGTGTGTTATTAGCAGTTGTGGGTGTGATCGTTACAGTGATGTTGTCGATAAGTGGGGGTAAATCATGAATCTTATATTATTACTAGTGATTGGCTTTTTAGTATTTATTGGCACGTATATGATTCTATCTGTTAATTTAATTCGTATTGTCATTGGTATCTCGATTTATACTCATGCAGGTAATCTTATCATCATGAGTATGGGTCATTATGGTGGACATATGACAGAGCCATTAATTACAGGAAGTAAGGCTTACTTTGTTGATCCTTTATTACAAGCCATAGTTTTAACAGCTATTGTTATTGGTTTTGGTATGACTGCCTTCTTACTTGTATTAATTTATAGAACATATCGAGTAACTAAAGAAGATGAAATTAACGTATTAAGGGGTGAAGATGATGATGAGTAATTTATTGATTCTACCTATGTTACTTCCATTTCTTTGCGCTTTAATACTTGTCTTTATCAAAGATAAAAGTAAAGTGTCTAAATTCTTATGTATTGGCACAATGTTGGTAACAACACTGATATCGTTATCATTATTAATTTATGTTATGAATGAAAAACCAATTACATTAGATTTCGGTGGATGGAAGGCACCATTTGGTATTCAATTTTTAGGAGATTCATTGAGTTTACTAATGGTAACTGTTTCATCATTTGTCATTACGTTGATTATGGCTTATGGATTTGGTCGTGGAGAGCAACGTGTCAATCGTTTCCATCTTCCATCATTCATTCTATTTTTATCTGTAGGTGTCATTGGTTCGTTTCTAACCTCAGATTTGTTTAATTTATATGTTATGTTTGAAATTATGCTACTTGCTTCGTTTGTGCTAGTGACATTAGGACAATCTGTTGAACAATTACGTGCAGCAATTATTTATGTCGTATTGAACATCATCGGATCATGGTTTTTACTTTTCGCAATTGGTTTATTATATAAATCGGTAGGGACACTTAATTTTTCTCATATTGCTTTAAGATTAAATAACATGGAAGATAATCAAACTGTGACGATGATTTCACTTATATTCTTGGTGGCATTTAGTTCGAAAGCAGCGTTAGTCATCTTTATGTGGCTACCTAAAGCATATGCAGTTTTAAATACAGAGTTAGCCGCACTTTTTGCAGCATTAATGACGAAGGTCGGTGCATATGCATTAATCCGCTTCTTCACTTTATTATTTGACTCTCATGAAGGCGTCACACATCCATTGCTTGTTTTTATGTCATGTCTAACAATGATTATTGGTGCTTTTGGTGTTCTAGCATACAAAGATATAAAGAAAATTGCTGCCTATCAAGTGATATTATCGATTGGTTTTGTCATTCTTGGTTTAGGTACACACACATTTTCAGGTGTTAATGGTGCGATTTTCTATCTAGCTAACGATATTGTTGTTAAAACATTATTATTCTTTATTGTAGGTAGCTTAGTGTATATTTCGGGTTATCGTCAGTACCATTATTTAAGCGGGCTAGCCAAGCGCGAACCATTCTTCGGTATAGCATTTATTATTATGATTTTTGCGATTGGTGGTGTACCACCATTTAGTGGATTCCCAGGTAAAGTATTGATTTTTAAAGGTGCCATTGAAAATGAAAACTATATTGGTCTAGGATTAATGATTGTAACGAGTCTTATTGCGATGTATAGCTTATTTAGAATACTATTTTTAATGTACTTTGGTGACCAAGACGGTGAAGATGTTGAATTTAAGAAAATACCTAAACATCGTAAAGGCATTTTAGGTATTCTTGTAGCTGTCATATTATTAATGGGAATCGGTGCACCAGTAGTATTAAATGTGACTGAAAATGCGACTAAAATGAATATGGATGAGCATCAGTTCCATCAAATTGTGAATACGCATTTGAAGGAGGGAGATAATTAGATGAATCAAGTCGTTCTGAATATTGTCATCGCGTTTTTATGGGTTTTATTTCAAGATGAGGACGAGTTTAAATTCACGACCTTCTTCTCTGGGTATTTAATTGGTGTAATCGTCATCTATATTTTACATCGTTTCTTTGGACAAGAGTTTTATTTGAGAAAAATATGGGTTGCCGTTAAGTTTTTATGTGTTTACTTATATCAATTAATTACATCTAGTATTAGTACAATCAATTATATTTTGTTTAAAACGAAAGACATGAATCCTGGATTGTTAACGTATGAGACCAATTTAACTAATGATTGGGCAATTACCTTTTTAACGATATTAATTATCATAACGCCAGGTTCAACCGTGATTCGTATATCTAAAGGAACAAATAAATTTTTAATTCATAGTATTGATGTAACAGATAAGGATAAGAAAAATTTATTGCGAAATATTAAACAGTATGAAGATTTAATCTTGGAGGTGACACGATGATACAAGCTATGACACAATTTTTTATTATTGCAGCTTTGGTTATTTTTGGTATAGCTTTATTAGTATGTCTTTTGAGATTAATTAAAGGACCTACTACTGCTGACAGAGTCGTGTCATTTGATGCAACGAGTGCTGTTGTCATGTGTATTGTTGGTGTCATGAGCGTGATTATGGGCACCGTTTCATTTCTAGATTCAATCATGTTAATAGCCATCATCTCATTTGTAAGTTCGGTGTCTATTTCTAGATTTATTGGAGGGGGGCGCGTTTTCAATGGAAGTAGTAAAAGAAATCGTTAGTCTCATCTCTGCAATATTCATCTTTCTAGGTAGTGTGATTGCATTAATCAGTGCGATCGGCATCGTGAAATTCCAAGATGTCTTTTTGAGAAGTCATGCTTCCACGAAAAGTGCCACGTTATCAGTATTACTAACGATTGTTGGTGTATTAATCTATTTTGTTGTGAATACAGGTTTTTTCAGTGTTAGATTATTATTATCACTGATCTTTATTAATTTGACATCACCAGTAGGCATGCATTTAGTTGCACGTGCAGCATATCGAAATGGTGCATACATGTATAGAAAAGATGATGTACCAAGACAGTCTTCTATATTGTTAAGTCAAAATGAATTTAATTCACCTGAAGAATTAAAAACACGTGCCAAACTACGTGAACAACGAAGAGAAAAATTGTATTATAAAGAGAATCAAAAGCTAAATAAATAACACTTTAGATTAGAATAAAGCTATCGTGTATCCATAAAAATGGGTGTGCGGTAGCTTTTAATTTATATTAGAAAAAGTTGTTGGTTTAAGGTGCGATTTATTTAAGTAATACTCAAAATAATGATAAAATATTGTATAAGGAAAATTATGAATTTAAGTAGTAAATTTATTGAAAAGGGATAAAAAGATATTTTATGTGTTTGGAACTTTAAAGTATAACTTTGGGATAATGAGTACTACGTAGTTAATAACGTATTGCGTTACTTTAACATTCCAAAACCATAAAATGTGATGGTACTAGGTAACTTTTCAATTCATGTTCAAATGATTGATGTATGGATAACCTAACATTATGATAACTGAGTTGAGCCCTCCTTATAACATCTATATTAATAAATTCAATTGTCATTTAACAATTTGATAAAGCTTATTATTTAATGATTGCTTCTATATTAATTAACCTCTAAAGTACATCAATTCCAATACGTGTTACTTAATTTTCATTCCAAAACAATTCATTAAAGAGGTGAAAGTTTGGAAATATTTGAAACATTACTCATATTTATCGGCGTCGTTATTATTAGTTCATTCGTTCACACGTTTATGCCGAAAGTACCGCTAGCGTTTATTCAAATCGCTTTAGGTATGCTGTTATTTATTACTCCTATTCCTGTTGAGTTTAATTTTGATTCCGAGTTATTTATGGTTGCCTTAATCGCACCACTTCTATTTGTAGAAGGCGTTAATGTCTCACGAGTGCACTTAAGAAAATATATTAAACCTGTGATGATGATGGCATTAGGTCTAGTCATTACAACTGTCATTGGTGTAGGCTTTTTCATTCATTGGATTTGGCCTGAACTACCTACGGGTGCAGCTTTTGCGATTGCTGCTATACTATGTCCAACCGATGCAGTAGCAGTACAAGCAATTACGAATGGTAAAGTATTACCAAAAGGTGCAATGACTATTTTAGAGGGCGAGTCATTGTTAAATGATGCGGCAGGTATCATTTCATTTAAAATAGCGGTTGGTGCATTAGTAACTGGCACATTTTCTATTATGGAATCCGTCGAACAGTTTTTAGTTGCTTCATTAGGTGGGGCCATCGTTGGGTTGCTCATTGGAATGGCTTTAGTTCGATTTAGATTAACGTTAATGCGCCGAGGCATTGAAAACATTAATATGTTTACGTTTATACAATTGTTAACACCATTTGTTACATACTTAGTTGCAGAGTTATTTCATGCATCAGGTATTATTGCAGCAGTAGTGGCTGGACTTGTTCATGGATTTGAACGTGATAGAATCGCACAGACACGTACTAGATTGCAAATGAGTTATAACCATACATGGAATATATTAGGTTATGTGTTAAATGGATTTGTTTTTTCTATATTAGGATTTTTAGTACCTGAAGTTGTGATTAACATCATCAAAACTGAACCACATAATTTACTGTTTTTAGTTGTGATTACTGTACTAGTAGCATTAGCCGTGTATCTATTTAGATTCTTATGGGTTTACGTATTATATCCTTATTTCTATTTAGCTGTCAGTCCATTCCAGAAAATGATTAGCCAAGATGACGACGGCAATAATACAACAGAGAAACCACCTAAACGAAGTCTGTATGCACTCATTATGACGTTATGTGGTGTTCACGGAACTATTTCGTTAGCTATCGCATTAACGTTGCCTTATTATTTAGCTGATCATCATGCATTTGTTTATCGAAATGACTTGTTATTTATTGCATCAGGCATGGTGATAATCAGTTTAGTTGCGGCACAATTATTACTACCATTTGTTACTGCGAATGCGCCTGAAGTAAAAGTAGGTAGCATGAACTTCAAAGAAGCTAGAATTTACATTTTGGAACATGTCATTGATTATTTAAATCAGAAATCAACGTTCGAAACCAGTTATCGTTATGGCAATGTTATTAAAGAATATCATGACAAATTGACATTCTTGAAAACGGTAGAGAAAGATGATGAAAACTCTAAAGAACTTGAAAGACTTCAAAAGATTGCGTTTAATGTGGAAACAAAAACGCTTGAACAGTTAGTAGATGACGGTAGTATCACAAATAGCATACTTGAGAACTATATGCGATATGCTGAACGTACACAGATATATAAACAAGCATCATTAATTCGTCGTTTGATTGTATTATTTAGAGGTGCACTATTAAAACGACGTGTGAAGACAACTATTAACTCTGCCTCATCTTTAAGTGTGACAGATAACTTGTTAGAATTAGTTAAAATCAATAAAATTGTTCACTATAATGTAGTAAAACGATTAGGACAAGAAGCTAACAATGATAATAAGTTAGAGGTAGGTATGATTTGCGATGGTTATCTTATGCGTATAGATAACTTAACGCCAAATAACTTCTTTAATTCTCCTAGTGAAGATACATTGACTCGTATTAAACTAAACGCACTACGTGAACAACGTCGTATTTTAAGAGAGTTAATTGAAGATGAAGAAATTACAGAAGGTACAGCTTTAAAACTTAGAGAATCAATTAATTATGATGAAATGGTTATAGTAGATAGTATGACATAATCATATTAAACAATAGGAAAGCTCGTGAGGTAAGACCTCACGAGCTTTTTCCTGTATATAAAGCAGACACTCGTAAAACTCATCGGGTGAAATATAAGTTCTACGACCTACATTTATGGAGAGAATAGGCCATAAATGTTGAATCATTTGAGATTGAACCATCAGTGCATGGATTCTATACAACCTGTTCAACAGCGTCCTATAGTGAAATCCAATTCAATCTCAATGTTATAGGGATGATTTTATAACTTTGACAGATATATAAATGGATGAAAAGGAAACGTAATTCATGCCATTTTTATTATATTCTGTCAGTTTGAAACGATTTGGTAAAGGGGGATGAAATGATACCTTTACCACTGGGGAGTTAAGATAATGTATAAGCCCACTACATAAATGAGATGAGATAGACTAACACCACCATACCGTGCGTGAGAGAACGATTTTATATTTTAGGAGGATAATATAAAAATTCACGCACGATATGAGACTATTAGCTATATCATAAAGACTTAATAGGGAGGCTGAGTGTGATTTAAGTTATATCTTAATCACTCAGCCAATGGTTCTATTAAGTTATGTTGTCAGTTGTACGATGAGCATTATTTCATACTACCATGTATTGTATCGATATTTGATTTCATCATTTTATAATAAGAATCACCTTTTGAGCCTTTTTTACCAATTGAATCAGTAAACACCTCTCCGTATATATTTTTATGTGTTTCTTCGGATAAGCTTTCCATTGCTTTTTTATCTACACTTGTTTCGACTAATAGATGCTTAATGTGATTGTCTTTTACAAATTGAATAGCATGTCGCATTTGTGAAGGCGTAACTTGTTTTTCTGTGTTGATTTCCCAAATATAACCAGGTTTCACATCATATTGCTTAGCAAAGTATTTAAATGCACCTTCACTTGTAATCATTGCTCGACGTTCTTTTGGAATGTCATTAAATTTGTCTTTACTTTCTTTATTAAGTTTTTCTAATTTAGATAGGTATTGATTGCCTTGATGTTTATAATCTTTTTGATTTGATGAATCATATTTGATTAAACTATCTTGAATCGTTTTGACATACTTAATGCCATTTTCAATACTTAACCATGCATGAGGATCTAATTTATCTTTATTACCTTCTTCTCCATTTAGATAGATAGGTTTAACATCTTTAGAAACAGCGATAACTTTTTTATCATCCATTGATTTACCAGCTTGATCTAACGCTTTCTTGAACCAACCATTACCAGTTTCTAAATTTAAACCATTATAGAAAATAACATCTGCATCGGTTAACTTTTTAATATCCTTAGGTTTGACTTCATATTCATGTGGGTCTTGTCCAACTGGAACAATACTATGGACGTCAACATGATCGCCACCTACATTTTTTACCATGTCATAAAGAATAGAGTTAGTTGTGACAACCTTTAATTTATGACTGTCAGCATGTTGTTTGTCTCCATTAGATTGACTGCAGCCAACCAAGACGATAAAAATAGCTAGCAATAAGGGAATGATTTTCTTCATTTAAATTACGCCTCTTTTCTGTTTATTTTTTAATGTTGTGATACCTAAAGTGACAACGTAAATCGCAAATGTACATAGTACAATAGCTGCGCCACTAGGTACGTTATATATGTAACTAAAATAAAGTCCTATAATTGAACTGATTACACCAATTAAGCTTGCGACTGCCATCATGCCATATAAATTCTTGCATATAAGAAAAGCAGTTGAAGCGGGTGTGACTAATAGTGCGACGACTAAAATAATGCCTACGGTTTGGATACTAGCAACAGTTACTAATGCAAGGAGTAGCATGACAAAATAATGTATTAGCTTAGTATTTAAACCATTCATTCTACTAAATGTGTTATCAAACGTAGATATCATTAACGGTCGATAGAATATTATGATGAGACTTAATACAAATAGTCCGATGATTACGGTAGTCCAAAACGTTGTATGCGTAATGGCGAGTAAATTACCAAATAAAATATGGTATAAGTCCGTCGTACTATTGATAACACTAATTAATATGACGCCTAATGCGAGGAATGCTGTGAAACTAATGCCTATAGCTGCATCTGGTTTTGTTTTACTCTTAGAAGTAATAAATCCGATTAACATACTTGCAATCATTCCAGTTATTAACGCACCAACAAACATAGGTATACCGAATAAGAATGATAATGCCACACCAGGTAATACAGCATGACTCATCGCATCACCCATTAGTGATAATCCTCTTAATACAATTAAACTTCCGACAGTGCCACAAACAACACCAACAATCATTGAAATAATCAGTGCTCTATTTAAAAATTGATAATTGAAAAGATGCGTGAAAAAGTCATTCATATTTAGGCACTTCCTTTCGATGAAACATCGACTTGACTGTTCTGAGTCATAAAGGTGTCGTTTAACAATGTGTCACTATTTATTGCATCTTCTGCATTGCCAAAATAGCGTAATGTTTGATTGAGCAACATAATACGATCAAAGTACTGGGAAGCCTTAGATAAGTCATGATGAACAATAAGTATCAACTTGCCCTGTGCTTTTAGTTCTCTAATTTTATTCATTATGAGCTGCTCACTTTTAAAATCAATACCGACAAAAGGTTCGTCGAATAAATAAAGTTCACTTTTAGACATGAGTGCGCGGGCAACAAGTACACGTTGTAGTTGACCACCACTTAAGGCAGAAATTTGTTTTCGTTTTAATGATTTTAAGTCTAAGTCATCTAATAATTGATTCAATTGTATTTTAGTCTCATGTTTAGGTTGGCTAAACCAACCGATGTCACCATAACATCCTGAGAGAATCACTTTTTCCACATTTATCGGAAAATCCAAATCAATATTTGATTTTTGAGGTATGTATGTCATGTATTTCAATTGAGTATGTATCGGACGTTGATAAAGTAATTGAGTGCCAGTTGCTTGGAAATCTCCTATCAATGACTTCAGTAAAGATGACTTTCCAGCACCATTCGGACCCATAATACCTATCATTTCACCGGCAATAGGAATTTTAAAATCGATATCTTTTAAAATATGCTTATTACCTAAAAAAAGATTTAAATTACTAACTTCTAGCAAATATTAATACATCCTAATTAAAAGTTTAGGTTAACCTAATTTATTTTATAATAAACCGAGAAGTTTTAACATGTCAAGTAGATTCGTGATACAATAAAGTGAATATGTGTGAGGTGAAATGATGTTAACTGAAGAAAAAGAGGATTATCTCAAAGCAATATTAACGAATGACGGCGATGTATCCTTCGTATCAAATAAAAAATTATCTCAATTTTTAAATATAAAACCACCATCAGTTAGTGAAATGGTTGGGAGATTAGAAAAATCGGGCTATGTAGAAACAAAGCCATATAAAGGTGTTAAATTAACAGAAGAAGGTTTAAATCACACTTTAGATATCATTAAGAGGCATCGTTTACTCGAATTATTTTTAATAGAAATTTTGAAATATAATTGGGAAGAAGTGCATCAAGAAGCTGAAATTTTGGAGCATAGAATTTCAGATTTATTTGTCGAACGCCTAGATAATATTTTAAATTACCCGGAGACGTGTCCACATGGTGGAGTGATTCCTAGAGATCATCGTTACAAGGAAAAATATACAAAGACAATACTAGAATTTGAACCTGCTGATGTTGTCACAATTAAACGTGTTAGAGACAAGACAGAGTTGTTAGTTTATCTTTCAAGTAAGGATATATCTATTGGTAATGAGGTTGAAATTGTTTCCAAAGATGACACTAATAAAGTTGTCATTATTAAGCGCAAAGACGTGATTACCATTTTAAGTTATGAAAATGCTATGAATATTTTTGCCGAAAAATAATATTACATCAACTTGAGCCCTAAACTGAATCGTGTGTTGGTAAAGATAAAATGTCTTAACATCATATTGATCAGAAGGGCTCAAGTTTTTTTGTTTTTTTATTATCTTTTATGAAAATAGGTTAACCATTTTAATTTTAGAACAATAATAATTTGATTAATATATACACAGTATATAGATTGATCGCAATCCAAATAGAGCTATAGATAACTGTTGGTACTTTACTAATATCAGTTAAGGTACTACCATCCCAACTTTGTTTAGGTCTTTGGAATGTCAGTCTAAAAATTGTCCAAGACGACTGAAGCACTTCACCAAGTAATACGCCTAAAATAAAATGGTAACTAAAACTTACAATTTGATGAATAACGAGTAAATCATCACTTTGGAATAGGAGATACAAGAGTAAAGACATAGCGATAATAATGAGTATAGGTGATAATTTACGTGATGTTAAAATTAGAAAGTAAATAAAAATCCCTAAGTAAAGGAGAATGAAAAAACTTGGATGATTATAAAAGTCTGTAATGATACCTATCCATAACATAATTGGGGGCATGATATAGCCACCTAATGTAGTGAACCATTGTCCAAGATAACTCTTAGATTGCGTAATTGCATAACCCTGTTGTAAGGTAGCTTCTCTTTCAGACGGCCGTGTCACAATAACTAAATCTTTAGCATGGCCACCGGATAATTTATTAAAAAGGACATGTCCAAATTCATGAGTTAACACTGGGATATAGTTAAGTATAATTGCAAAGTATCGATAGTAAGATTTATAGCGATTTTGATGGACGATAATGTAGATGATACCTATGATTAATATGATATAAATATTTAATTGGATATGTGTAGTTAAGAATGATTCAAATTGTGTCATATTAAAGCTCCGTAATTAGAATTAATCAATTGACGCACAGTCACACTGATTTTGTAAGTTATCATCTATTATACGTTAATATCTAGAAATTATCTTTTAGACTTAAGGCGTAAATTGTATGAGAGATGAAGGTTTTGCGAATAATAATATCTAGATGATTATTGATGTGTTAAAATAAGCGTACATTTTGGTTAAAATTAAAACAATGACAATATATGATATAACTTGATATATCAGTTGAAATGACTGATCAAGTAGGATAGGAGATTTATTTTATGACATTAAAAGGTCAGCATAATAATAATAAAGTTGATATATTAGGCGTGAATTTTGACCACACTACAATGTTACAAATGGTTGAAAATATTAAAACATTTTTTATGTCATCTACGACAGATAATCTATTCATAGTTACAGCTAATCCTGAAATTGTAGACTATGCATCAGAAAATCATGACTATCAACAACTCATCAATAGTGCTGATTATGTCATTGCTGATGGTACAGGTATCGTGAAAGCATCGAAACGATTGAAACAACCGTTACCACAAAGAATTCCAGGGATAGAATTATTAGAAGAATGTCTAAAAATTGCACATGTGAATCAACAAAAAGTCTTTATTTTAGGTTCAAAAAATGAAATTATTGAAAAGGCAGAGCAACAATTAAAAGCTAAATATCCACGAGTGACATTTGCACATCACCATGGTTACATTAATTTAAAAGATGAAACAGTGATTAAGCGTATAGAGACATTTAATCCAGATTATATATTCGTTGGTATGGGTTACCCTAAACAAGAAAAGTGGATTGCACGTCATAGTAAAGCTTTTCAACATACAGTGATGATGGGTGTCGGTGGTTCATTTGAAGTGTTTAGTGGTGCTAAAAAAAGAGCGCCCAAATTCTTTAGAAAATTAAATATTGAATGGGTTTATCGCTTGTTAATTGATTGGAAACGTTTAGGAAGATTGAAGAGTATCCCTAAATTTATGTTTAAAATTGCCAAACAAAAAAGACAACGTTAAAAATATGAACATAAGAAAAGGCAATCATGTGTTATGTAATTAACACAGTGATTGCCTTTTTATGGGTTGTTTTAAATTGATTATTTAACGACAAAGCGAGACGCATCTAAATCTCTTCTAAACGCCTTTTGATCATTTTTAGATTTTTTCTTAAATTCTTTCAAGAACTTTTCATAGTTTGGTAAAACATCATCTAATTCGCCAAACTCTTTAAGTTTACCGCCTTCAATCCATGCGATTTTCGTACAGAATTCTTTAACTTGACGGATGTTATGACTTACGAAAAAGATGGTTTTATTCGCCTCTTTAAATTCATAAATTTTATCTAAACATTTCTGAGTGAAGGTTTGGTCACCAACTGATAATGCTTCGTCAATAACTAAAATATCAGGGTTAACTGTTATATTAATAGAGAAACCAAGTTTTGCACGCATACCACTAGAGTATTTTTTTACAGGTTGATATATAAATTCACCTAATTCACTAAATTCGATTACTTGAGGCATTAATTCTTTAATTTCTTTACGTTTGAACCCCATACACAACATTTTGAATTCAATATTTTCAACGCCTGTTAATTGACCATTTAATCCAGCATTGATTGCAATAACACTAACGTCACCTTTGCGGTCGATTTTACCTGATGTAGGAGACAGAGAGCCGCCAATCATATTACTTAATGTAGATTTCCCTGATCCGTTAATACCAACAAGACCAATCACATCTCCTTCATGCGCTTGAAGAGAAACATCATCTAATGCGAAGAATGTTTTGTTTTTATTTTTAGGTATTAAGGCATCTTTAATACGGTCTTTATTCGTTCTATATATACGATATTCTTTAGTTACATGTTCTATATTTACCGATACGCTCATAATTAGTCCTTCCTTAATTACATTTATATAGATTATAATATACTACTCATCAGTTGTTAAATTTATTAACCTAGTGTAAAGTGAGTAGAAGATTTTGTTTAAAATTGAGTAAAAGTTAATTTAACACGATAGACTATGTCTAATTATAGACAATCAATGACATTATTGTCTTTTTAAGGTACTTTATTATGTTTAATAACTTAAATGATTGTATAATAAGATGAGAATTTAATAAACTAATATCTTTTACTATGTTATATAGTTTGGTATATTTTATTCAATTAAAACAAATTTACATATTAAAAAACAATGAGTTTGAGATATGATTATCATCATTTCTGAAGTATTTGTTTGGCTTAATTTACACCGCTTATATCATGAATAGTGTGGATTGAAAGAAACGTAGTACGCCAAATGACAAATTGTATCTTAATTAACAATTGTATATACATTAAATGTTTGAAAGTGTGGTTTAATTCAATGTCAGCAGTAGTTACTGTATTTAAAGAACACATCAAAAACTTTTATTTAATTCAAAGACTGGCACAATTCCAAATTAAAATTTCGAACCATAGTAACTATTTAGGTATGGCTTGGGAACTTTTGAACCCGGCGCTACAAATTATGGTTTATTGGTTAGTGTTTGGTCTAGGAATCAGAAGTAACCATCCGGTACATGGTATTCCATTTGTATTTTGGTTACTCGTAGGTATCAGTATGTGGTTCTTTATTAACCAAGGTGTACTCGAGGGTACAAAATCTATTTCCCAAAAATTTAATCAAGTTGCTAAGATGAATTTTCCATTGTCTATTATTCCAACATATATTGTAACAAGTAGATTTTATGGACATATTGGTTTACTCGCCATCATTATTATAGCGTGTATGTTTAGAGGTATTTACCCATCTATTCATATCATACAGTTATTGATCTATGTGCCGTTTGCCTTTTTATTAACGGCGTCTGTAGCATTATTTACATCAACATTAGGTATCTTAGTAAGAGATACTCAGATGGCGATGCAAGCATTAATGAGAATATTATTCTATATGTCACCTATTTTATGGATACCTAAAAACCATGGTGTTAGTGGCATTGTGCACCATATTATGTTATTTAATCCAGTATACTTTATTGCTGAATCTTATCGTGCAGCAATATTATTCCATCAATGGTACTTCATTGATCACTGGAAATTAGCCTTATATAATGTCATGATTATTATCATTTTCTTTGTTTTAGGTTCTATACTTCATAAAAAATATAGAGATCATTTTGCTGATTTCTTATAAGAATAAAGTGCGACAAAAGACGCATTCTAGTAGACCAACGATGTAATGTTGGTCTACTTTTTTATTTTATGGACAATAAGAAGAGGGAGAATTATTTTCTATCAATCTTGGAATCGTATATAATTTATGAATAAAGATAAAACGAAATAAAGACGGTGAATGAAATGAGAGTTTTAATCAAAAAAATATATATGATCGTCATTGCGATATTTAATGTCATTTTTAGAGGACTAAAGGTTAAAAATAACAATATTGTTGTCATGATGACATTTCCTAAAGATGTATTGCCGATAATAGACCAATTAAGAAATAAAGGATACAAATTAACGGTTATCACGACAGATAAACATGCACATCATATTCAACATTTATCAAATGTGACATATGTTAAAGCAGGAAATAAAAATGTTATTAAACATATTAAAGCATTAAGCACGGCAAAAGTTATTCTCATAGATACGTATTATTTAATTATGGGTGCATACGATAAAAAAGCGCCACAAACTGTTATTCAGACATGGCATGCTGCTGGTGCTTTAAAAGATTTTGGGTTAACCGATCATCAAGTGGATTTGAATAATCAAGCAATGGTTAATCAATATCAACGAGTATATTCGGCTACAGATCTATATTTAGTAGGTGGAGATGAAATGGGGCATTGTTTTAATGAATCATTTGATGCGCAACCTTCACAAATGTTACGTTCTGGTCTTCCTAGATTAGTTGAATATTTAAACATAGATATCAAAGAAGAACAACAACGATTAAAAGAACAATATGGCATCCAAGGTAAATTAGCAGTCTATATGCCGACCTATAGGGAAAATCATCAAGCTAACAGACAAATTAATACGTCTCGATTTGAAAAGGCATTGCCTGAATACACATTGCTCAGTCATTTACATCCGTCTATCAAAAAAGATAAAGGAGAGCATGACTTAGACTCAACAACGTTACTTATCATGGCAGATTTAATTATTAGTGATTATAGTTCAATACCAATAGAAGCAAGTTTGCTTAATAAACCAACGCTCTTTTATGTGTATGACGAAAAAGAATATGAAAAGATAAGAGGACTTAACCAATATTATTATGATATTCCTAATACGTATAAAGTAACGACGGAAGAAGCACTTATTGACAAAATTAAACAAGACGATAAGCAATTCAAGTCATTATTTAATCACTGGCATAAATACACTACACAAGAAACATTGAATCAAGTAACAAACTATATAGATAAGTTGGTGAAATCATGAAATTAGCGATTATAATGCCTGTATATAATGGGCAAGATACAGTACGAAGAGCGGTCACGTCAATCGATACTAAAGCAGAATTTGAAATCATTTGTATAAATGATGGTTCGACAGATAATACAAAACATGAATTAACCGAATTACAAAAAGAATTTCCTAATATTAAAGTCATTCATCAAGAGAATCAAGGTGCTGCTAGAAGTCGTAATGTCGGATTAGCAGCTATGGATGATGATACGGATGCATTTATGTTTTTAGATGCAGATGATCAATATTTACCAAGTCGTATAGATGCGATGATACAAACATATGAGAATCACGAAGAAACTGACATTGTGATAGGTCAAATTGGTCGCGATGTTCATGGCGAATGGAAAGTATTTCCTACACATGAGGAAATTAAGAGAGATGAAGTTGTAACACTCGAAAGAAACCCAGAAATACTTCAATCTATAGGTCCTGGTGGCAAGTTGTTTAGTGCAAAATTTGCTTCTTTAAGGTTTGATGAAGATGTAGTGTTTTGTGAAGAGCATACATTTATGGTACGTGCTTTTTCTAAAGCGCGAGATATTAATCTTATGTCAATCATTGCATATGGCTATAATGAGCGAGAAGGCTCGGTGACAGATAGACGTGCAGATACGTTCTTACCATATATGGAAGATGCAATGAAAGTGCGACAACGCGTTATGGAATTATTACTATTAATGAATGAAAAAATTTATTACAGCTATCGTATGGATAATCTTATTGTAAGTTATTTAATTCAAGCGCATTTATTAAAAAATAGTACGATTACGCCGTCATTTATAAATAGTGTGACACAGTATATTCATTTGATGCAAGAGACAAATTATTCTGGTGACGCAATGTTTAGAATTGTAGAAGCGGTTGAACAGGGTGGAACACAATGGACTAAAGATCTTTATCAGCCTTGGAGACGTACATTGGCAAATGTAGGTATTGGAAGACCAGGATATGTTCGATTTTTAGCACAGACTTTTCCTAAAAAATCAGCATTTTCTGGAAAGCAAAAGTTAAAAAAAGTATTAAAGAAATAATGGTCAATCATCGTTTGAATTTTAATGAATAACATGATGTTTTAATGAATTAATGGTAAGCCTATACAATTTATGCTACATTAAGAATATAAATTTTTATTAAATATTTAGTTAAGGAGAATCACGTATCATGAAACGAGTAATTACTTATGGTACATATGATTTATTACATTATGGACACATTGAATTATTAAGAAGAGCACGTGAAATGGGAGATTATCTCATCGTTGCGTTATCTACTGATGAATTCAACCAAGTGAAAAATAAAAAATCATATTATGACTATAATCAACGTAAAATGATGTTAGAATCAATTCGTTATGTAGACTTAGTAATCCCTGAAGATGGTTGGGGTCAAAAAGAATTAGATGTTGAACGTTTCGATGTCGATGTTTTCGTTATGGGGCACGACTGGGAAGGCGAATTTGATTTCTTAAAAGATAAATGTGAAGTGATTTATCTTAACCGTACAGAAGGTATTTCTACTACGAAAATCAAACAAGAATTATACGGGAAAGACGCTAAATAATAGCGTATTTATAATAAAGGACAAAGCCAAGACGAGATGTCTATGCTTTGTCCTTTTATTGTCTTGAATGCATATAGTCTATTTTCTGCGAAAAGCTTGAATGAATAGATGAATTATAATAGATAATACGATAACTAAACCTATAGCAAAGATAATAGCTATAGTAGGATGAGTTTGCCATATATTTTTAGCAACAGTTGTCGCATGATGGAATATGGGTTTATGTACTGTAACCGAAGGTGGTCCATCTTGTTTAGTGATGAATTCACGTTTGTAATCTGCATGTACTTTGCCTTTATCAATGACTAATTGATAGTCCTTTTTAGTGAAATCTTTAGGTAGGACGTCGTATAAATCTTGTTCTACATAATATGTTTTACCATTAATTTGATGTTTTCCTTTTGATAGGATTTTTTCATATTTATATTGACTAAATGAACGTTCCATTAGCGCATTGCCCATCATGTTGCGTTGTTTTTCTCCGCCGATATGTTTGTAATCTCCAGCACCTAATATGACTTGGTTGATTCTAAATCCGTTTCGTTTTGTAGTAATCGTATGGTTGTAATCTGCAGTGTCACTAGAACCAGTTTTTAAACCATCTGTACCCGGTAAGCTCATGTCGGCACCATCTAGTGAATGGTTAAATGTATAATACGTTACACCATGTGTTGTTGGTGCGAGTTGTTTGGTAAAATCTAATATTTTAGGCGTTTCATTAATCACATGTTGGTCTAAAATGGCATAGTCACGTGCTGAAGTTGTTGTGTTTTCAGTCTTTTTATATTTAGAAGGAGCAAA
Organism: Staphylococcus sp. HL28; assembly: GCF_021117155.1. Lineage (NCBI taxonomy): Bacteria > Bacillati > Bacillota > Bacilli > Caryophanales > Staphylococcaceae > Staphylococcus > Staphylococcus sp. HL28. The sequence continues at coordinate 2,162,707 of NZ_CP088218.1, read as the reverse complement.
GCGCTTGAGACGAGTGTTTTCAGCACCTGATGGATTCACATAATGTGTATCTTTCATACCGAGTTCTTTGGCCTTTTTATTCATTAAATCTGTGAAGTCATTGACATTACCAGCTACTTGCTCGCCCAATATGAGTGCAGCGGCATTACTAGAATTAGAAACGGTAATTTGAAGTAAATCTGAGATGGTCCACTTCTGTCCAGGATAAAGTTTAGTATTACTCAATTCAGGAAGTGTAGACATTTGATATTCACGATTAGTCATTTTGACTTTATCATTTAATGATAGCTTTTTATCTTTGACAGCTTCTAATGTAAGATACATTGTCATGAGTTTGGTCATTGATGCCGGATACCATACCTTATCTTTATTGTATTCATAGAGTATTTGGCCGTCTTGACTCACGTTAATGGCACTTTCAGGTTGATACGCTTCAGTTACTTTGCTATAACCATTATCGATAGCAACTTGAACTGGGGTAACATCACCATTCTCTGCATTAGCAAAAGGTGTTATAATATTTAATACGAAGAACATCGTTATGATGAGTATAAAGATTCTTTTCATTATTTCTTTCCTTTAACTATAATTTCCAACTAATATATTTTATCATATACATTATTTGATACATATATGTAAGATGTTGAATTTTTGAAATTTTATTATAGTTGGGAAAGGCTTAAATATTTGGGATGCACGAACCTTTTATAGTAAGATTGAGCAAAATTTAAAATATGAATATTAATAGAAGAGGTATTATTATGAAACAAACTAACCCTTTATTCTTTTTATTTAAAAGGCTCACTTGGCCAATTGGGTTAATCATTGCTGCGGTCATTATTACTTCTTTAGGAAGTTTGAGTGGATTATTAGTACCTCTATTTACTGGGAGATTAGTAGATAAATTCTCAGTAAGTACTATGAACTGGAATCTTGTAGCCATATTTGGTGGTATATTCCTTCTTAATGCTATTTTAAGTGGTATTGGATTATATTTACTAAGTAAAATTGGTGAAAAAATGATTTATGATATCCGTTCATTATTATGGGAACATATCATTCAATTAAAAATGCCGTTCTTTGATAAAAACGAAAGTGGTCAATTGATGAGTCGTTTAACAGACGACACAAAGGTAATCAATGAATTTATTTCTCAAAAATTACCTAATTTATTACCTTCAGCATTAACGTTAGTTGGATCGCTCGTTATGCTATTTATCATGGATTGGAAAATGACGTTATTGACGTTTATTACCATTCCTATTTTTGTACTTATCATGATTCCATTAGGTCGCGTGATGCAAAAGATCTCAACCAGTACACAAACAGAAATTGCTAATTTTAGTGGATTACTTGGGCGTGTACTGACAGAAATGAGATTGGTTAAAGTATCTAATACAGAAAGATTAGAACTTGATAATGCACATACTAATTTAAAAGAAATTTATCGCTTAGGTTTAAAACAAGCTAAAATTTCAGCAGTAGTACAACCTATTTCGGGTGTAGTGATGTTACTAACTATCGCTATCATCCTAGGTTTCGGTGCTTTAGAAATCGCAACAGGCGCTATTACTGCAGGTACATTGATCGCAATGATTTTCTATGTGATTCAAATGTCTATGCCGTTGATTAATCTATCAACATTAATAACAGATTATAAAAAAGCTGTTGGGGCAAGTCATCGAATTTATGAAATCATGCAAGAACCTATAGAACCTACAGAAGCACTTGAAGATTCAAAAGGTATTGAGGTACAAGATGGTGAACTTGTATTTGATCATGTGAACTTCAAATATGATGTTAAGTCTATATTAAATGATGTGTCATTTAATATTCCTCAAGGTCAGGTTAGTGCATTTGTCGGTCCTTCTGGTTCTGGTAAGAGTACGATATTCAATTTAATTGAACGCATGTATGATATTGAAAGTGGCGACATTACGTATAATGGTACAAGTATTTTTGATATTCCATTATCTAAATGGCGTACTAAAATCGGTTATGTGATGCAATCAAACTCAATGATGAGTGGTACGATTAGAGATAATATCTTGTACGGAGTTAATCGTTCAGTATCGGATGAAGAACTTATCAAATATGCTAAATTGGCTAATTGCCATGATTTTATTATGCAATTTGATGAGGGTTACGATACATTAGTTGGTGAACGTGGTCTGAAACTTTCTGGTGGTCAAAGACAACGAATAGATATTGCACGTAGTTTTGTTAAAAATCCAGATATTCTACTATTAGATGAAGCTACCGCTAATTTAGATAGTGAAAGTGAATTGAAAATTCAAGAAGCCTTAGAAACATTAATGGAAGGTCGAACAACGATTGTTATTGCACATAGACTTTCTACTATTAAAAAAGCAGGTCAAATTATCTTTATAGATAAAGGACAAGTAACTGGTAAAGGTACACATAGTGAGTTAATGACAACACATGAGAAATATAAACACTTTGTAACGTCCCAAAAGCTTGCTGACTAAAATTTTATATTATAAAGCACATACGCTCGGATGAGTGTATGTGCTTTTTTGTATAATTTAAAAATTTAATGAAAAACGTTATTTTAAGTCATTTTTACAAATGGTATAATTAAGCCAATTAGATGGGCTCTGCTTTTGGGGATGGATTTTATCCATGATATAGAGTCTTATATCTATACATAAGTTACTTTTGTACAACGCGTTGTTAGAAAATTAAATAAATAGGTGGGTGCCAAATGTTTTTATTGATTAATATCATTGGGTTAATTGTTTTCCTAGGTATTGCAGTGTTATTCTCGAGAGCACGAAAAGATATACAATGGAAATCGATTATTATTTTAGTCGTTTTAAACTTATTTTTAGCGTGGTTCTTTATTTACTTCCCATGGGGGAAATCAGGAATTAAAGCAGCCGCAAATGGTATTTCTTGGGTAATTGAATCGGCAAATGCAGGTACAGGATTTGCGTTTAATAGTTTTGTTTCTAATAAGCAGATGGATATGGCTGTTAGCGCACTATTTCCAATTTTATTAGTAGTACCATTATTTGATATTTTAATGTACTTTAATATCCTACCGAAATTAATTGGTGCGATTGGTTGGGTTTTAGCAAAAATTACACGCCAACCTAAATTTGAGTCATTCTTTGGCATTGAAATGATGTTTTTAGGTAACACAGAAGCACTCGCTGTTTCTAACGAACAATTGAAGCGTATGAACGAAATGCGTGTGTTAACCGTAGCAATGATGTCTATGAGTTCTGTGTCAGGTGCGATTGTTGGTGCCTATGTTCAAATGATTCCAGGTGAATTAGTGCTAACTGCGATCCCTTTAAATATCGTGAATGCTATTATTGTTGCGTCAATTTTGAATCCAGTTAGAGTAGAAGATAAAGAAGACATTATTTATAGTATTAAAGATCAAGATATAGAGCGTCAGCCATTCTTTTCTTTCTTAGGTGATTCTGTATTAGCTGCAGGTAAATTAGTTTTAATTATCATAGCATTTGTGATTAGTTTCGTAGCGTTAGCAGATTTAGCGGATCGTTTGATCAACTTAATTACAGGTGGTATTGGTCACCTGATGGGTCTTAAAGGTAGCTTTGGATTAGACCAAATTTTAGGTGTGTTTATGTATCCATTTGCATTATTACTTGGTCTGCCTTGGGATGAAGCTTGGTTAGTTGCACAACAAATGGCGAAAAAAATCGTTACCAACGAATTTGTCGTAATGGGTGAAGTATCGAAGACGATCAACACACTTTCACCTCACCATAAGGCAGTAATTTCAACATTCTTAGTATCTTTTGCTAATTTCTCTACTATTGGTATGATTATCGGTACATTAAAAGGTATCGTAGATAAGAAAACAGCAGATTTTGTTTCTAAATATGTGCCAATGATGCTGTTAGCAGGGATTTTAGTTTCATTATTAACAGCTGCATTTGTAGGCTTATTCGCATGGTAATTTAAAAATTGATGTTACACCTTCTATTGCTAGACTCTTTTTCTAGTAATCGGAGGTGTTTTTAATGATGAAAAATTGTACATAATAAAAGCCAAGTATAGTAAGTGAGGAGACACTTGTTATACTTGGCTTTTATGGGAAATGAATATTAATGTACTTGTAACGGTAAGGACTAGGTACAGTTACAGTACTTCGAGCAAAATTTGTTTTGTTACTATAAACAACACAAAGGAGATAACTTCTTTTGTTAAGAAGTTAACATTATTATAGCAAACCACAAGCAATAAGTAAATTAAAAATTCTGAAAATTTAAAATTATTTTATCCTTTTCAAGTTACACCATACTATTTTATTAGAGACGATTCATTGATTAGTTGTACGAATAGAACTCAAAATATATCAAAAATATGAATAATTTACTCAAGCGGTGTTGTGGGGGGCTACATGCGTATGCTAACATTTTGTTAATCATATAAAAAATAAATAAAGGGATGTGGTTGCTTGAACAGATTAATACGAGATTTAATATTAGTCGTTGTTGGTTCGTTTATTTTTTCAGCTGGTGTTAATGCATTCATTATTTCAGGTAATTTAGGTGAAGGTGGGGTTACAGGTCTAGCTATTGTTTTATACTATGCCTTTCACTTATCACCAGCTATCACTAACTTTGTAGTCAATGCTATTTTAATTGCAGTAGGATATAAATTTTTAAGTAAGCGTAGTATGTATTTAACTATTGTAGCAACTGTCCTTATTTCAGTATTTTTAAGTTTAACAGAATCTTGGCATGTTGAAACAGGAAATGTGATTGTCAATGCTGTATTTGGTGGAACTAGTGTCGGATTAGGTATTGGTGTTATTGTCTTAGCAGGTGGTACTACTGCAGGAACTATCATTTTAGCTAGGATTGCACATAAGTATTTAGATGTGAGTACACCTTATGCACTTCTTTTCTTTGATTTAATTGTAGTAGTTATCTCTTTAACTGTGATTTCACTCGATCGTGCGTTAGTTACCGTAATTTCATTATATATCGGTACGAAAGTGATGGAATTTGTAATAGAAGGTTTAAATACAAAGAAAGCGATGACAATTATTTCAAGTAAACCAGATGAAGTGGCTAAAGCCATAGACGAACAAGTAGGTCGTGGATTAACCATATTGAATGGACATGGCTATTATACTAGAGAAGAAAAAGACGTCCTTTATGTCGTTATTACGAAAACGCAAGTCTCACGAGCTAAAAAGATTATTAGAAATATTGATAACCAAGCATTTTTAGTCATTCATGATGTGAGAGATGTTTATGGAAATGGCTTCCTTATAGATGAATAATTGATGTTATCCATATACCGTTTTAAGTAGCAAACCTGTTAACTTAGAACGGTTTTTTGATACCGTAAAAAAGAGAGAATTGATGAAATTTTATTAGTCAATATATGTGAAAGATGTTATAATGACTTCTGTGATAATGATTATCAATTACAATGATAAATTAAAATTTAACATATTTAATTACAGTTTTGTTTTCGATATAGATATAGTAATTTAGAAAGTAGGGGAATTATGAGTCGTTTAAACGGTGAACAAGTAACAATAGGTTATGGAGATACGACGATTATTAATCATTTAGATGTGGAAATTCCAGACGGTAAAGTAACTTCAATCATTGGACCCAATGGGTGTGGTAAGTCTACTTTACTTAAAGCATTGTCTCGTTTGTTATCTGTAAAAGATGGCACGATTAATTTAGATGGAGAGAGTATTCACACACAATCTACCAAAGAAATTGCTAAGAAAATTGCGATTTTACCACAGTCTCCAGAAGTGGCTGATGGTTTAACTGTTGGCGAATTAGTATCTTATGGTCGATTTCCTCATCAAAAAGGATTTGGACGTTTATCAGATGAAGATAAAAAAGAAATTAATTGGGCGCTAGAAGTGACAGGTACGTCAGAATTTAGACACCGTTCAATCAACGATTTAAGTGGTGGTCAAAGACAACGTGTCTGGATTGCTATGGCATTGGCTCAACGTACAGATATTATCTTTTTAGATGAACCAACAACATATTTGGATATATGCCATCAATTAGAAATTTTAGAATTAGTACAAAAATTAAATCAAGAACAAGGTTGTACGATTATTATGGTACTACATGATATCAATCAAGCTATTCGATTCTCAGATCATCTTATTGCTATGAAAGACGGTGACATTGTAGCAAATGGTGAAACAAATGAAGTGTTGACTCAGGACATTTTAGAACGTGTATTTAATATAGATGTTGTTTTAAGTGAGGATCCTAGAACTGGCAAACCTTTATTAGTGACTTATGATTTATGTCAAAAGGCATATTCTTCATAAACAATGTGATTATTTAAAATATATAGAAAAGGTAAAGATATCATGTCAAAACCAAGGCAAAGTGGTTATATGAAGTTTGTGTCTTATTTGATAGGTGGAATAATAGTGCTAGCAATCGCACTATTTTTATCTATTTTATTTGGAGATGCAAAAATAGATATCCCCACTATTATAGATGCAATTTTCAATTATAATTCAAAAAATCAACAACATAATGTGATTAGTGAAATCAGAATTCCTAGAGATTTAGGTGCTATTTTAGTAGGTATGGCATTATCAGTTGCTGGTGCGGTTATTCAAGGTGTAACGAAAAATAGTTTGGCGGATCCAAGTTTAATTGGACTCAATTCTGGTGCGTCATTTGGTTTAGCCATAACCTATGCTTTTTATCCAGAGGCACCTTTTACATTACTTATGGTTGCTGGATTTCTCGGTGCATTATTAGGCGGTTCGATTGTGTTAATGATAGGTCGTTCACGAAAAGATGGTTTTAATCCAATGCGCATTATTTTAGCAGGTGCGGCCGTTAGTGCCATGTTAACGGCATTGAGCCAAGGCGTTGCGCTTATCTTTAGATTAAATCAATCTTTAACATTTTGGAGTGCCGGTGGTGTATCAGGAACAACTTGGTCTCAAATTATTTGGACAGGACCAATCATTATTGTGGTATTATTGATTATTCTCACAATGAGTAGACAATTAACCATATTAAATTTAGGTGAATCTTTAGCCAAAGGGCTAGGACAGAATGTTACCATGATTCGAGTTGTCATATTAGTCTTAGCAATGGTATTAGCTGGTGTAGCCGTATCGATGGTAGGTCAAATTGCATTCGTCGGATTAATGGTGCCACATATTGTTCGATTTATCATAGGAACTGATTATTCTAAAGTGTTACCTCTAACAGCCATTTTAGGTGGAATATTAATGTTAGTAGCTGATATGTTAGCTAGATATTTAGGAGATGCTCCAGTGGGTGCGATTATTTCATTTATTGGCGTTCCTTACTTTTTATACTTAGTTAAAAAAGGAGGACGCTCAATATGATAGATCATAAATTACGACGTAAACAAATTATTACATTTGTGATATTTGCAGTGCTTGTCTTCTTAGCATGTACATGGAGTATTGCTTCTGGTGAATACAACATCCCTGTAAGTCGATTTTTTCAAATATTGACTGGTCAAGGTGATTATACAGACACATTAATTTTAGTCGATTTTAGGCTACCACGTATGCTAATCACTATTCTTGCTGGTGCAGCATTAAGTATGAGTGGTGCAATTGTACAAAGTGTTACTAAAAACCCAATTGCTGAACCGGGTATTTTAGGTATTAATGCTGGTGGTGGTTTCGCAATAGCATTATTTATCACAATTGGTCATATTAAACCAGATAATTTTGTTTATGTTTTACCAATCATTAGTGTCATAGGTGGTGTAGCGACAGCTTTAATTATTTTTATGTTTAGTGTCAATCAAAGACATGGCGTTACACCTTCTAGTATGGTTTTAATAGGTGTAGGTATGCAGACTGCTTTATATGGTGGTTCAATAACACTAATGTCTAAATTCGACAAAGATCAATCAGAATTTATAGCAACATGGTTTGCAGGCAATATCTGGGGAGATGAATGGATATTTGTGATTGCATTTTTACCATGGATTATAATTATACTGCCATATCTATTTTATAAATCTAATGAATTGAACATCATCAATACGCATGAGCATGTAGCTAAAGGTTTAGGTGTTAAGGTCGGTAAAGAACGCATGGTATTATTCTTTGTAGCAGTAGTGCTATCGTCAGTAGCAGTTGCTGTAGCAGGTTCAATTTCCTTTATAGGATTGATGGGGCCACATATTGCTAAACGTATTGTGGGTCCACGCCATCAGTTGTTTTTACCAATAGCAGTGCTTGTTGGTGCCTTCTTATTAGTGTTCTCAGATACCTTAGGCAAGGTTATTTTAGAACCTGCAGGCGTACCAGCAGGTATTATCGTTGCTATAATTGGTGCACCTTACTTCCTATATCTCATGTATAAAACCAAAAATGTATAAAATATGTAATTAAAGTGGCATGTGCGTTACATGTCACTTTAATTTTACATGCAATTGTTAGCGCTTTCTTAAGTTGATGCATTATAATGAAAGTGGATAAATAAGGAGGGCTAACTATGAAAAAACTAATTAAAGATAAACAACAATTTTTAAACGATATGCTCGAAGGTATAAAAATTGCTCATCCGGAATTAGAAGTTATCAATGACACTGTCGTTGTAAAAAAAGATAAAAAAACAACTGGTGTAGCTTTAGTATCAGGTGGTGGGAGTGGTCATGAACCAGCTCATGCAGGCTATGTTGCTCAGGGTATGTTAGATGCCGCAGTTTGTGGTGAAGTATTTACCTCACCAACTCCTGATAAAAATTTAGAGGCCATTAAAGCTGTAGACAATGGTGAGGGCGTACTACTCATCGTTAAAAATTATGCTGGAGACGTCATGAATTTTGAAATGGCACAAGAAATGGCAGAAATGGAAGGTATCGATGTAGCTATGGTAGTAGTGAAAGATGATATTGCCGTTTCTGATGTTGAACAAAGACGTGGTGTTGCCGGAACAGTTTTCGTTCATAAGTTTGCCGGTTTTTTAGCAGATAAAGGTCTATCTTTAACAGAAATTCAATCTAAAGTAGAAGAGATATTACCAACAATTAAAAGTATTGGTATGGCATTAACACCACCTATGGTACCAACAACTGGAAAGTATGGTTTTGATATAGATGAAAATGATATTGAAATTGGTATTGGTATTCATGGTGAAAAAGGATTACAGCGCCAACATATGGAACCTATAGATCAGATAGTGACACGATTAGGTGACACATTATTACAAGAAGTTAATAGTAAAGAAATACTCGTGATGGTAAATGGTATGGGTGGTACACCTTTATCAGAGCTAACAATTGCCACGTCTTATATCAAACAATATTTTGATGCCCACGATATCACTGTCAAACATTGGTATGTAGGTGATTATATGACGTCATTAGACATGCAAGGATTTTCGATTACAGTGGTACCGTATTCAGAAATACTTCTAACAGCATTACTAGCACCAACGACGAGTAGATATTTTAATATTTAATGAATAAATATACATGAGAAGGAGAATCATAATGGATATCCTAAAGATGAAACAACAATTATTGAATTTAGAAACTACATTTAGAGAGCAAGAAGATTCATTAACTGAACTTGATAGAGCAATCGGTGATGGCGATCATGGGGTTAATATGTTAAGAGGTTTTGAGAGTTTAAAAGATAAAATAGATGATAGTACCATGCAAAATGTGTTTAAATCGACAGGTATGTGTCTGATGTCAAATATTGGAGGTGCGTCAGGACCATTATATGGTTTTAGCTTTGTGAAAATGGCTGAAGTTGTTAAAGATGATATTGATCATAATAATTTAGTAGCGCTACTAGAAACATTTGCAGAGGCAATTGCCAAACGTGGTAAGGTAGAACTTAATGAAAAAACCATGTATGATGTTGTTGCACGTGCTTATGAAGCGGTCAAAAAAGGTGAACAAGTTGATTTAAATCGTCTACAAAGCTTTGCAGAAGAAACTATAGATATGGTAGCAACGAAAGGTCGTGCATCATACTTTAAAGAAGCGTCTAAAGGTTATATGGATCCAGGCGCACAAAGTATGGTTTATGTATTACATGCACTGATAGGAGATGACGCTTAATGACAACACTTGTAATTATCAGTCATAGTGAACAAATAGCAAATGGTACGAAAGCATTATTACAGCAAATGGCACCGGAGGTTAATGTCGTTGCTAACGGTGGTGTTAATGGCGATATTGGAACATCGTTTGAGACAGTTCAACAGTTAATCAATGGTTTAGAAGACGATGCCATGTGTTTTTATGATATCGGTTCATCCGAAATGAATATTGATATGGCTATTGATATGTATGATGGGAATTATAAAATCGTTAAAGTGGATGCGCCTATTGTAGAAGGTAGTTTTACAGCCGCAGTTAAATTATCAATAGGTGGCAATTTGTCGGACGCTTTAGAAGAAGTTAAACAAACAACTTTTAATAATAAATGATTAATTAAGCTTAAATTGATTTTTTGAAATGAAAGTTAAGGATATCTGTGATATGATTAATATTAAATGTACGATAAAATCTGGCTAATAGGAGGACATTGCCATGCAACATCTTATAAAGAAACATGTATTGAATGGCGAGTTTGATTTAGTAAGACAATTGATGTCCGAAACAGATTTTATGGAATTTGAAGAAGCATATATTTCAAGTGCTCATGAAGTAGAAAGTATGATGTTTTATACTTGTATTTTAGACATGATGAAAGTGGAAGAGACAGCAGAATTGCATGATTTGGCATTCTTATTACTTGTTTATCCACTAAGTGACTATGAAGGTGCTTTACATTCTGCGTATTATCATGCAGATTCATCCATAAAACTTACTGACGGAAATGAAGTTAAAAGCTTATTACAAATGCTATTACTACATGCAATTCCAGAGCCTGTTATCTCTGATAAGAAGGCCTTTGATATTGCAAAACGTATTCTTAAATTAGATCCTAATAACAACGTGGCTCGAAATGTATTGAAAGATACAGCGAAACGTATGGATAATGTAGTTGTTGATATTAATGAACTCAATCAACAGCGTAATGCACGTTAAAATTAGGAATATTATTTTTAAATAAAGGTCATTGAAATGAGTCTTATCGTTTCAATGACTTTTTATTGTGAAATTATAAATGATTTTGTATTAAAATGAATATTTTTTCAATAAATAAATTATTATAGAATTGTAAGAAAAGTATGAATTTTATATTCTGTAGATTAGTGAAAACAGTTGATATATAAGTCTAAATCACGGATTTAGGCTTTTTTGATATGCTTTGAGTTGGGTTGAAATTAAATAACAGTACGTTATAATTCAAAATATGCGAAACGAAGGAGGTAAACTTTTCATGGGGCTCAATAAAGAAGCTATAAAAATTGGTTTCGCCTATGTTGGCATCGTTGTCGGTGCAGGTTTTTCAACCGGGCAAGAAGTGATGCAATTCTTTACACCTTATGGTTTATGGTCATACATAGGTGTACTCTTATCAGGTTTGATTTTAGGCTTTATAGGTAGACAAGTAGCAAAAATAGGAACAGCTTTTGAAGCAACTAATCACGAATCTACATTACAATATGTCTTCGGTGATAAATTTAGTAAGGTTTTCGATTACATTCTTGTATTCTTTTTATTTGGTATCGCCGTTACGATGATTGCGGGTGCTGGATCAGCATTTCAAGAAAGCTTTAATGTACCCATTTGGTTAGGTGCTCTAATTATGACTGTAGTTATTTATGGCACATTACTATTAGACTTTAATAAAATTGTAAGAGCTTTAGGTATTGTGACACCATTCTTAATCGTAATGGTTGTATTAATTGCCGTGTACTATTTGTTTAATGGATCTATACCATTGAATAAAGTTAATGATACCGTAGATAAGCCAAGCATCATTTTAGGTATTCTTAAAGGTATTCAATATGGCGGTCTGGCATTTGCAGTAGGTTTTAGTACAGTCGTGGCAATTGGTGGGGATGCATCTAAGCGAAAAGTTTCAGGTGCAGGTGCGTTATTTGGTGGTATTGTTTATACTATTCTATTAGCGCTAATTAACTTTGCATTACAGGCAGAATACCCACAAATTAAAGATGCGGCTATTCCTACACTTAATTTAGCAAATGAAATCAATCCATGGATTGGATTAGTTTTAACAATTATTATGTTGGCAGTAATGTATAATACTATACTAGGGTTATGTTACTCATTTGCAGCACGATTTACTGAACCATATAGTAAAAAGTATCATATTTTCATCATTATTATGATGATTGCGGCCTACATTTTAAGTTTCGTAGGATTTGCTGATTTAATTAACTATTTATATAATATTATGGGTGTAGTCGGTTTATTTATAGTTGTTGCCGTACTAATCAAATATTATAAACGTAAGAGTGATGACAAAAAACATATTGCATAATAATATGTAAATTGATGTACTTTACAATTAAATGCGATTGATTTAATCTTAAAAGCAATTCATCTTTTTAAATAGAAGATGAATTGCTTTTTTAATGTAATTAATATGCCAATTAACGATATAAGTGAGCATTGATGAGAGGATTATCCGTCATGAAAGCAAAACATAAATGGTTGTTAATAACAGTCGCTGTTATTTTAATAGTAGGTACTAGCACTGGTCTACTATTGAAAAAACATTATGATCATGAAAATCGACAACAACAAAATAAAGAAAAAGTCCAAATAAACAATAAAAATGTGAAAGTCTTACAGAATATTTCTTATGGTCAAGGTATACCTAATAGTAAATTGGATATTATTATGCCATCTGATATGAATAAAGATAGTAAGTTACCAGTCATCTTTTGGATGCATGGTGGTGGTTTTATTGCTGGCGATAAGCAGTATAAAAATCCATTACTATCTAAAATAGCTGAGCAGGGTTACATTGTGGTAAACGTCAACTATGCGTTAGCGCCACAATACAAGTATCCAACACCTATTGAACAAATGAATAAAGCAGTTAAATTTATTAAGACGAATGAACATGATTTGCCTATTGATTTTGATCAAGTCATTATAGGTGGTGATTCTGCTGGCGCACAATTAACCAGTCAATATGTTGCTATGCAAACCAATCAATCATTACGTGATGAAATGAAATTTGAACCCGAATTTAAACCTTCTCAAATTAAAGCAGCGATATTCTTTGGTGGTTTCTATGACATGAAAACAGTTAAAGCTACAGAGTTTCCTAGGATTCAATTATTTATGAGAAGTTATACAGGTACAACAAATTGGGAGAGTAATTTTAAAAACTTATCTCAAATGTCTACGATCAATCAAGTAACTAAAGATTATCCACCTACATTTTTATCAGTGGGTGATGCGGATCCATTTTATAGTCAGAATATAGATTTTTATAAAAAATTAAAAGAAAAAGATGTGCCAGCTGAAACATTATTTTATGATGGTTCACATCACTTACACCATCAATATCAATTTCATTTAAATAAACCAGAATCCAAAGAAAATATTAAACGGGTACTCTTATTCTTAAGTAGAAACACATCTTCTTCAGGTGTTGAACGTAATAATCAATCTAATAACAATGAAAACAATAATATGAATCAAGATGTACAATTAGATCCATTTAGTGAATAAATAAAGCAAAACACCGTAAATCGACCACTATAGTCGCATTACGGTGTTTTTTATACATGATATATCTTTATCAACTTATTTCATCTAATTATATGATAAAATTCAATATGTAATTACCATAAAAAATTAATTTAAAATTTTAGCCATCACGTATTCATTAAAATATTTGTTGTTAATATACAACTTATCTTTTAATTCACCTTCAATTTGGAATCCAGCGCTCTTAAATAAGTTGACAGCACCATCATTTTCGGGTACCACTGTTGCTTCAATACGACGGATATTATGATTGAGGGCCCAGGCTTCTATTGCATTAATCAAAGTTTGTCCAACACCATCTTTTTGGTATAGCTTTTTAACACCAAGGTAAACAATCGCTTCATGGCGTGTACGTTCATATGTTTCAGTACCTACAAAACCATATCCTACTAGTTGATCATTACTTTCGACAACGAAAATAGCTTTAGAAGAAGAGGTAATATAATCTTCTAGGCGTTTAATCACTTCGTTCGTGCTAGGGGCATATTCACCAGGATTGTAAAATGTGAATTCTGATTCATCATAAATTTTAGTAAGTAAGTCTATAAAATTGTCTACGTCTTTTATACTAATTTCACGAATAGCGTGAGGCATGAAAACACTCCTATATTCATTTAAGTTTCTGCTACTTCTATATTATAATATAAATAAGTTAAGTTTGCTTTGAATCGTGTAATTGCACACGATGGAGTGTTCATTATACACAAGGGAGTTTAAAATATGAAACCAAAAGTACTTTTAGCAGGCGGTACAGGCTATATTGGAAAACATTTAAGTTCTGTTATTGAAAATGATGCTGATTTATATGTATTGTCCAAGTATCCTAAACCAGAACATGTTAATGCAACTGAAATGACATGGTTACAAAGTGATATCTTTAATTATCAAGATGTAGTTGAAGCGATGAAAGAGATAGATATAGCTATTTTTTATTTAGATCCAACAAAAAATTCAGCGAAATTAACACAAGCGACAGCGCGAGATCTTAATTTAATTGCTGCTGACAACTTTGGTAGAGCAGCGGCAGTGAATCATGTTAAAAAGTTAGTATATATTCCGGGGAGTCGAAATGATAATCAAACGATGGAACGTTTAGGAGCTTATGGTGTGCCTGTAGAGCGTACGAAATTGGAAATTAAACGTCCACATATCAATGTAGAATTGCAAGTGTCTAAGTACGATGATGTTAGAACTGCTATGAAAATGGTTTTGCCTAAAAAATGGACACTTAACCAAGTTGTAGAATACTTTTTTAGTTGGTTAGATAAAACCAAAGGAACGATTGTTAAGACGTATCATCGTGATGACCATTATTATATATATTTAAAAAGTAAAAGCAAACCATTGGCTATTTTTAAGAAAGTGTTAACAGAGGAAAACCTCATTACCTTATATTTAGTTGGAGGTAAGTTAGTAAAATCCAATGCGAAAAAGCAAGGTAAATTAGAGTTTCGACTGTTAAAAAATAACGCAATCGTTATAGTTCATCTATATGATTACATTCCTAAAATGTTTTGGCCTGTATATTATTTTGTTCAAGCACCACTACAAGGCATCATGATGCGTGGTTTTGAAGTGGATTGTCGTATAAAACATTTTCAAGGACGTATTCAATCTGGAGAAAAAATTAAATATACAAAATAATAAGGTGATATGAATGCAAATATTGTTAGTAGAAGATGATAATACATTGTTCCAAGAACTAAAAAAAGAATTAGAACAATGGGATTTTAATGTAGTTGGTATAGATGATTTTGGAAATGTTATGGATACATTTGAAACATTTAATCCAGAAATTGTTATTTTAGACGTGCAATTGCCCAAGTATGATGGCTTTTATTGGTGTAGAAAAATGAGACAAGTGTCTAATGTACCTATTTTATTCTTATCATCACGGGATAATCCAATGGATCAAGTCATGAGCATGGAGTTAGGTGCGGATGATTATATTCAAAAACCATTTTATACCAATGTTTTAATAGCTAAACTTCAGGCGGTTTATCGCAGAGTATACGAATTTGGTGTTGAAGAGAAACGTACATTGAACTGGCAAGATGCTGTAGTAGATTTATCAAAAGATAGTATTCAAAAAGGTGATCAAGCTATCTTTTTATCTAAAACAGAAATGATCATTTTAGAAATGTTAGTCAATAAAAGAAATCAAATTGTCTCACGTGATACGTTAATCACCGCATTATGGGACGATGAAGCTTTTGTAAGTGATAACACATTGACTGTCAATGTAAATCGCTTGAGAAAGAAACTATCTGAAATAGGTATGGACAGTGCGATAGAAACTAAAGTTGGCAAAGGGTACATGGCGCATGAATAATTTAAAATGGTTTTGGTTATTCGTTAAATCGCGCTTAAATTGGATATTATGGATTGTATTTATCAATCTAGTTATGATTGGGATTTCTTATATTGATTATGATATTGCAGCAGATAGCGTATGGTATATCGTTGTTTTAAATTTAGGCATGAGTGTATTATTCATTATTTTTACATTTTTCAAAGAATCTAGGTTGTCTAAGCACTTTTATAAAAATAAAGAAATTGAAGAAATTAAACATAAAGATTTAGCTGAGACACCATTTCAACAACAAATTGTAGACTATTTATATCGAAATATCACTTCTCAAAAAGATAAGGTATTAGCACAACAAGTACAAATTAAAAACCATGAACAAAGTATTACAGAATTTGTTCACGATATTAAAACACCAGTAACAGCAATGAAGTTATTAATTGATCAAGAGCAAGATTCTAAACGTAAACAAGCTTTATTATATGAATGGTCGCGTATCAATGAAATGTTAGATAAACAATTATATTTAACAAGATTAGAAACTCAAAATAAAGATATGTATTTTGACTATGTGTCTTTAAAACGAATGGTTATAGATGAAATTCAGTTGACGCGTCATATTAGTCAGGCTAAAGGTATTGGATTTGAATTGAACTTTACGGATGATTTTAAAGTTTACACAGATTTAAAATGGTGCCGTATGATGATTAGACAAATATTATCTAATTCATTGAAATATAGTGAAGATAATATGATTGAAATGAACGGTAAATGCAAAGATCAGCATATCGTATTAGAAATAAAAGACTATGGACGTGGTATTAGTAAGAAAGACATGCCAAGGATTTTTGAAAGAGGTTATACGTCAACAGCTAATAGAAATGAAACGACGTCTTCTGGCATGGGACTGTATTTGGTTGATAGTGTTAAATCACAATTAGGAATTGAAATTAAAGTAGAATCAAGCGTAGGAAAAGGAACTACTTTTAGCCTCATATTCCCACAACAAAATGAAGTGATTGAACGCATGTCTGAAGTGACAACATTGTCATTTTAAACATGCGTTTTGTTACAAAGAATTAGCGCATTTGTTATATCCAACCGTTATAATAATATTGAATAGTTATGTGTTTCATTATATCTACAAATGATGTGACATCAACGATAAACAGTTGATAATCATAGGAGTGTTAAAGTGGCAATATTAGAAGTAAAACAATTAACAAAAATATATGGGAATCAATATTCACCGCAAGAAGTGTTACACGATATTAATTTATCAGTTGAAAAAGGTGAATTTATCTCGATTATGGGGCCATCTGGTTCAGGAAAAACAACCTTATTGAATGTACTGAGTTCTATAGATTATGCAACGCAAGGATCGATTATATTAAATGGTCAACCATTAGATAAATTATCAAACAAAGCGTTATCCAATATTCGTAAAAAAGACATTGGGTTTATTTTCCAAGATTATAATGTCTTGCATACCTTAACTGTAAAAGAAAATATTATGCTACCATTATCGGTAAAGAGAATAGATAAACAAGAAATGAAACAGCGCTATAATAGCATTGTTGAGGCATTAAATATTAGTGACATCAGTGATAAGTATCCATCTGAATTGTCAGGAGGACAAATCCAAAGAACGTCTGCCGCTCGCGCCTTTATTACTAACCCATCAATTATATTTGCAGATGAACCAACAGGCGCATTAGACTCTAAAAGTACACAAGACTTACTAAAACGACTGTGCAAAATGAATGAGAAATTTGATACTACAATTATAATGGTTACACATGATCCAGTAGCTGCCAGTTATTCAAATCGAGTAGTTATGTTAAAAGATGGAAGAATATTTACTGAAATTTTCCAAGGTGAAGACGATAAACAAACCTTTTATAATGAAATTATTAGAACACAAAGTGTACTTGGTGGCGTGAATTATGACCTTTAAAGAAATTATTTTTAAAAACTTTCAACAAAAGTTTTCGCATTATGCCATATATTTATTTTCATTAGTGATTAGTGTAGTACTGTATTTTAGTTTTATTACTTTAAAATATGCACATCATTTACATGGCAACCAGAATTATCCAATCATTAAAGAAGGCTCTCAAATAGGTAGTTATTTTCTATTTATCATTATTATTGTATTTATTTTGTACGCGAATTTATTATTTTTAAAGCGGCGCGGTCGTGAATTTGCCTTGTTGCAAACAATCGGTCTTTCAAGATTCAATATTTTACAAATGATTATGATTGAACAATTATTTATTTTTATAGCGACTTCTATTTTAGGAATTATCATCGGTATTTTTGGATCTAAGATACTATTAATGATTGTTCTAAGATTACTCGGTATTAACATTACTGTTTCAATCATTTTTAGTGTGTCTGCTATTTTACAAGCAATTTTATTAATTGTTGTGGCATATATTTTAACTATAGGTCAAAGCTATTTTTATATTAGAAGACGTTCTATTATAGAATTAGCCTCTAATATGACTAAGAGAGAAATCAACCATAATCGTTTTACAATTGGTGAATTAATTTTAGGTGTATTAGGCGTTCTTATGATTCTGACAGGCTACTATTTATCGACTACACTTGTCCAACATTTTAATAGTATATTTCAACCATTTGTCATTTTAATATGTACTGTGATTGGGGCATATTTCTTTTTTAGAAGCACTGTTTCGTTAATCTTTAAAGCAATTAAGAAAGTGAGACAAGATACAGTAAGCGTCAACGATGTGATGTTTATAGCACCAATTATGTATCGTATAAAGAAAAATGCATTTTCTTTAACTGTAATGACAATTATTTCTGCTATTACTGTATCAGTATTGTGTTTCGCAGCGATTAGTCGTGGGACGTTAACCAATGAAGTTCTATTGAATTCGCCACATGATGTGACGTTAAAAGATAAAGAAAAGGCAAATGAATTAGCATACGAATTAAACAATAAAAATATTGAGCATTTTTACAACTATAAAGAAGTTGTTTATAGCAAACTGTTTAAAGATAAATTGTTTGAAAAGGGCATTGCTAAACCATATGAAGTTTCTGTAACGAGTGACAAGTATATCCCTAATGTTGAAGTGTCGAAGGGTTACACAGATATTATTGTACCTGAAGGTAAAGTGAGTGATGTCATGAAGTATAAGAAACACGGGGTAACACAATTAGGTACACATCAACATGACATCAAGGTTAAATTAAATAAAGAAATAAACCAAGTTTACTTTATGAGCGATGTTGATTTATGGGGACCTACTTTAGTATTAAATGACAAAGATTACCAATACTTGAGAAATCATACTAAGGCTAAAAACATTGTGTCTCAATATGGATTTGATATTAAGCATAAAAAGGATATGCCAGAATTGCAAAGCGCGGTAAAAAATGTAGATAAAAATATTGAAACAAGAAGTGAAGCGGCAAGTGAAATTTCTAGTTTAACGGGTGTATTATTATTTGTTACATCATTTTTAGGGATTACATTTTTAATTGCGGCAGGCTGTATCATTTATATTAAGCAAATCGATGAAACAGAAGATGAAATAGAAAATTATTCTATATTGCGTAAATTAGGATTTACACATCGAGATATGGCCAAAGGTTTGAAATTAAAGGTTCTATTTAATTTTGCATTACCATTAATGATTGCTTTATTACATGCTTATTTTGCTTCATTAGCATTTATGTCATTATTAGGTGCGACCAATCAAATTCCTATATTTATTGTTATGGCAGTATACACAGCCATCTATGCTGTGTTTGCTCTAACAGCGTATAACCACTCTAAAAGAACAATTAGACATTCAATATAATATCAATAAAAAAGGATTTCATTGTAATCATAAAATGTACAATGAAATCCTTTAAGTTTATGATTTGAATGATTATTGCGGGATTTGCTCACTTACAATAGTTTGTTGTTTCAAATCAATATATGAACAAGTACCAGCATTGATATCTATATACCATTTATAGATACCAGCTTGAGCCATTTCTTCACAAAATGTAGGAAATTCAGTCTGTCCTGCTTGATGACGTTTAAGTATGTCTTTTACTTCATCTGTATTTGAAGTATCCGCGATAGGATGTGATACTTTAACACCTTCAGCGGTAATCGTTTGATCGTTAGTATTTGTATAAACAGATGTACCATGTTGAATATTTACTTCATTACTGATCATTCCCATGTCTTTAAATGCTTTAAACAGTTTTGGAAAATCAGGACCAGTATATTTTTCATGTGCATCTTGGATCGATTTTAATGTAAATTCCATAGTTATCTCCTTTAATATAGTAATGCTAGTATAAGGTGGAACAGGCAAGATAGCAAAATTTATGTTTTGTACTTACTACATGGGAAATTGATTGAAAGACATCATTTAAAACGTTAAATTATAAAGTGAATTGGTCATTATACTCCTTTTGTGCATAATAGGAAAGGTTATGTAAATTTTTAATTGCGTATTTGTTAAGAATTTGTAAATTGAATTGTAGTTATGTAAATTTTGTGATATTTTCAAGTAGGAACAAATCGCAATTTATATGAATGCAATCATCATTACTTATAACTATGATTTACATAATATTTACAAAATGAAAAAGTGAATCTCCTTTTTTCTGAAAATTGTAAATGTGTTCCTTATAATAGGTTTTATGGAGTAAAAATTTATGAATGTGATTGGCAACAATCGCTCAAATGGAGGATTTTGAATGTTTAGTAAGAAAAAAGATAAGTTCATGGTTCAGTTAGAAGAAATGGTTTTCAATCTTGATCGTGCAGCAATTGAGTTCGGTAAAATGGATTTCAATACACACTTAGATTTAAAAGCATATTCTGATAATATCAAAACTTATGAATCTCATGGTGACGAATTAATGCATCAAGTGATTACTGATTTAAATCAGACTTTTATCACACCAATTGAACGTGAAGATATCTTATCTTTATGTAATGCAATTGATGATGTATTAGATGCTATGGAAGAAACGTCAGCAATGTTTGAAATGTATTCTATCGAATATACAGACGAATATATGGCTGAATTTGTTGAAAATATTCAAAAGGCAGTTGCAGAAATGAAACTAGCTGTAGGTTTATTAGTAGATAAAAAATTATCTCACATGCGTATTCATTCAATTAATATTAAAGAGTTTGAAACGAACTGTGACGGTATTTTAAGACAATCTATGAAACATATCTTCAACAGTGAAACAGATCCAATCACATTAATTAAAATAAAAGATATTTATCAAAGCATGGAAGAAATTGCAGATAAATGCCAAACAGTCGCAAATAATTTTGAAACTATAATCATGAAAAATAGCTAAAGGGAGTCCTCACTTATGGAATATATTTTAATCGTCACGATAGCTATAGTTATATTTTCATTAATATTTGACTTTATCAATGGTTTCCATGATACAGCCAATGCTGTAGCTACTGCCGTATCTACGAGAGCATTAACTCCAAGAACAGCCATTTTATTAGCAGCAGTTATGAACTTTATTGGTGCTTTAGCATTTACTGGAGTTGCTGGTACGATAACAAAAGACATTGTAGATCCGTTTAAATTACAACATGGATTGGTTGTAGTTTTAGCAGCAATTATCGCTGCGATTGCATGGAACTTAATTACTTGGTTATATGGTATTCCAAGTTCATCATCACATGCTTTAATTGGTTCAATCGCAGGTGCAGCTATTGCTTCAGAAGGATCATTTGGAGTATTACATTATCAAGGTTTCACTAAAATTATTATCGTGTTAATTGTATCTCCAATTGTTGCTTTCTGTGTTGGTTTTATTATGTATTCAATTGTTAAAGTCGTATTTAAAAATGCTAACTTAACACGTGCTAATCGTAACTTTAGATTCCTGCAAATCTTCACAGCAGCGTTACAATCATTCTCACATGGTACTAATGATGCGCAAAAATCAATGGGGATCATTACTTTAGCTTTAATCGTTGCTAATATTCAAAATGGTTCAAACGTAGAACCAGCATTATGGGTTAAAATTGCATGTGCTACAGCTATGGGTCTTGGTACTGCAGTCGGTGGTTGGAAAATCATCAAAACTGTTGGTGGTAACATTATGAAAATAAGACCAGCAAATGGTGCTGCAGCTGACTTGTCATCTGCGTTAACTATTTTCGTAGCATCATCATTACATTTCCCTCTTTCAACAACACACGTTGTATCTTCATCAATTTTAGGTGTTGGTGCTTCTAACCGTGCGAAAGGTGTTAGATGGAGTACCGCACAACGTATGTTAATTACTTGGGTAATTACATTACCTATTTCAGCAGTATTAGCAGCACTTGTATACTTTATCATGCATTTCTTTTTAAAATAATATATATAACATAGCGATTTAAATAGTCAGGTTGAGCGGTTAAGAACTCGCTCAACCTTTTTTATACATTAAATGTTACAAATTAAGAGAGTATAATAGGGGGAAGAGAAATGAAGAATGAACGCGCACTTGTTTTAGGTGGTGGCGGAATAACAGGCATCGCATGGGAGTCAGGTGTATTAGCAGCACTTATTGAAAATGGCATGAAGATAAGTCAAATTGACAAAATTTTTGGGACTTCTGCAGGAGCCTTTGTTGGCGCAGTATTATCAAATAATCAAGACATGAAATCATATTACCACTATCTGAATGAAAATAAGGACCCTAATGAGCAGACTAAGCTAAAAAAAGAAGTTTATGAGATGTGGAGACAGGCTTATATTCAGGGTGGAAATAACCAAGAAAGTATTGGACGATTACTTGGAGAGATGATCGACCAAGTTCAACCTGTTATCTCAATGAAGGAAAGAAAAAAGGCGATAGCTAAAAGATTAAACGATTCAAAATGGACGTCGCAATTAGTGATAACGGCTATAAATGCGCGGACTGGACAATTGGAAACGATTAATCAACAAATTGGAATGGATTTAATCGATTCTGTAGCAGCAAGTGAAGCAGTTCCAGGATTATGGCCTCATGTGACGATGAATGGAAAAGATTATATTGATGGGGGAATGGTTTCGTCAACAAATGCTTGTTTAGCTAAAGATTTTAAGCAAATTTTGATTATCGCCCCGTTAACACAGAAAATAGGGAAATTACCTAATGTGTTTGATGATGAAATAACTTTATCCAACACAAGTGATGTCTATACTATCACTCCAGATGAATTCAGCAAAAGCATAATAGGTGATAATATTTATGATGCGAGTGTTATTATTGAGGTCGGTAATGCTGGATATGAACAAGGGAAGCGTCTCGTCAAAGAAATCGAAGCACTTATGCCAGAATGGTTGTCTTAGTATTAGATTAATTACGATGATAAATAATGGGGAAAGTTCCATTTAAATAGAGATCATCAGTTAAGATAATAAAAAAACACCAACAAAGTGATGGGCTTTGTTGGTGTTTATATATTTTGATGAAAAGTATAATTATTTTTATAGTATCTCACTTTTTTAGTGGATGAATGCGTAACTTGAAACTTCAGAAGCTGGAATTGTTCTGTAGTCTGTGTTGTATGGTCCGTTAGTATAGTTCATTTCTGAAATTAAGATGCTTCCATCACCGTTAACACGTTCAACGTATGCTACGTGACCATAAGGGCCTGGTACACTTTGCATAACTGCACCTACTTCAGGTGAATGGTCGACTTGGTAACCGTCATTAGCAGCACCAGTAGCCCAATATTTAGCATCTGACCAATATGTGCTAATAGGTTTACCTGCTTGAGCACGACGATCAAATACGTACCATGTACATTGTCCTTCAGTATATAAGTTTTGGTGGTTAAATGATGGTGATTGTGTGCTTGTATTACCTTGTGTAGCTGTTGCACCACCAGCGCCAGCGCCAGCGCCTGCACCAGAACCGCCATTAGGAATTTTTAAAGTTTGGTTTGGTGAAATTAAATAACCGTTTAAATTATTGGCTGACATTAATTCGTTAACTGATACACCGTATTTATTTGCAATAATGTTTAATGACTCACCTGATTGTACAGTGTGCGTTGAAGGTGATCCTGATTGTGAAGAAGTGTTTGAATTTGAGCTTTGAGAAGCACTTCCACCTACTGTGATGACTTGTCCAGGGAACACCATATTATTATCTAAATTATTGTTTTGTTTAATACTTTCTACGGACGTATTATATTTCTGAGCGATAGTCCATAATGATTCACCTGACTGAACTTTATGTTGAGTAGAAGCTTCGGCATCGTGATGAGAAAGTGCTGCGGCTGCGCCTGAAGCGGCAGTTACTGCAAAGGCTAACTTTTTCAAAGTGACTCCTCCTTAAATTTACTTTAATAGTTTTTATAAAAAATATAATTAACGATGTATCATCGCGTTTTCGTTTTTTACTACGCTATCCATACTAACAAAAATAAAGCACTCTGTGTGGTTTGTTATTATCTTGTAATATTGTTAACAATTGGGAATAGAAATATTTCACTTGTAAAAATGTTGATATGACAGTTGTGAAGTGTGATTTTGATTAAAAAATTCAATAATAAAGTTTTATAAATTGTAACAAAGTGTATAGTATATATGTGAATACCGACTAAGTATATCACTTTTTATTATTATTACTTTTTTTAATTAATATATTATTGTAAAATCGTACCATTAGATTAACAAATCATGAATGAAGGAGCAGAATATATGTCACAGACTGCACAACATACAAATGAAACAAAAGATAAGCATCGTTCACATGCTTATGCTAAAGTTTGGCTATTCTTCATGTATTATTGGATTATTTTTGGGATTGGTTGTTACTTCGGTCAATTTCTACCAATGGAATGGAGAAGACCTCTATCTCTTGCATTAATGGTCTTAGTATTAATCACCCTAGTATTTCAACGTGCACGTAAGTATGGCTTAGTTATTTCACATATATATGCCATCATATTGGGGCTTTTATCATATGCTATGTTTACTAGTTATTTGCAAAATTTAGGTCCCGAAGTTTTTTATAAAAATATTATATTAGCCATTGGTGCTTTTATTGCTTTTGGTATTGTAGGTTTCTTTTTAATCAACGATGCATCAAGTATGGGAAGATATTTATTCGTTACTTTATTAGCATTAATTATTGCAAGTATTATTGGAATATTTATCCATAATCCTATTTTCCATACTATTATTACAGTCGTAAGCTTATTATTATTCTTATTATATACCCTATATGATTTTAACAGGATGAAACGGGGACAATTTTCTCCAAGAGAAATGGGTTTTAATTTATTTATCAATCTGTTAAACATCATTAAAGATATTCTTCGATTGGCTAATCGATTTAGATAAACAAAATAACGATTGTTAAAATACAAAGATGTTGGCGTGAAATTAACTATTTGATGTAAAATATTTTCTTAATGTTTATTGCTAAAACATTAAGAAGTTAACGCCACATCTTTTTTATTCGATATATTTATGTTGTTTTATAACTTAATTTTTTCCAGAAATATAAACAAGTATATTTTTTTAATACATGTTATAATTGTGTTAAATTATTTCGAATAAGTATTTAGAATGATAATTAAGTTAGAAGTTATATGGGGTTTATTAGAAAAGAGAGGGAGAAATATGCCGAATTCATATTTGCGTATACTTTCTAATGTTGAATATCCAACTACTAGGTGCCAAGATGGTATCATCTTATTTTGGCCATTAGAGAGTGACATGCATGTTCAAAAATTTCGTAAACAAATGACGATTAATAACGACATCTATATCATCAATAATGCTGATGTATTTAGCGTAAACACAAAAGGTAGAATGATCATGCTTTATCTAACAAGTGATTGGTTTACTGAGCAAGGTTTTTCATTTTTTGAATTCCAATATACATCCAATTTAATTAAATCTTCTAATTTACTTAAAGACTTGATTTTACAGTTAGCACTTAAAAGAATTAACTACGATAATCAAGAGATGCTTGATCAACTTACAAGGGAAATTGTTCAAATCATAGGTACAGAAGCAGTTGTAGATAAAGATATTGCAGTTAATCAATATAACTATACATATTATGATGATTTAAAAGAGGAGTTAGATTATATCGACAATCATATTGAAACGAGATTGACATTAAAAGATATATCAACGGACCTTTTTATTTCAAAATCAAATATTTCTTCCCAATTCCATCAATTAATAGGTATGGGGTTTAAGAGATACGTAGATACTTTAAAAATTAGTAAATCAATAGAAATGTTGCTGACAACTAGTGCCACAATTAGTCATATTAGTGATACCTTAGGTTTTAGTAATATGTCTACATTTTCTAAAATGTTCAAGGGCTATTTGGGTGTGACACCCAATGATTATCGTAAACTGTCAAAATACGATAAGAATGTGATGTTTAAAGTGAATATTGAAACTGACGAAGATATTGAAACTTTCAAAACATATGTTGAAGATTTAGTAGAACAACATAACATTGAAAAATATGAAGATATCCAATTAGATGTTGGAAAACCTAATAAAATTAAACCATTTCATAGCATTATTCAAATTCAGTCGATAGAAGAAATTCGATTTCTATTTTTATATGACAAGTTTGAAAAATATGACTTTTCACGTAACGATGTTATTTTCTATATTGTGCCAACACTCACAGAAATTTGTGATGTCATGACTTATGATGATAAGCGAAAAATTGCAGAACTTATTATTGAAAAAGGACTAAGGGTTGCATTTAATATTGATAATTATAGAGTTATTGATCATTTAGGAATTTGTTTTAATGATGCAGTATTAAAGTTGAAAAATGCTAAGAAGACGATTACTCATGAATATGAAGTGATTTCAGTATTCAACTTAGATGAGAAGGAAATACGTGAAGTTTATAGAGATATTATTAAGTTTCAAGATTTGCATATTAATCATGTCATTGCCTTGGATATGACTTGTTTATTAGATGATCCTGTACTGTTGAAATCTATAGAATCACAAATTAAGCGGTTGAAATTCGAATATTTATTCATCGATAATGCTAAATTAAAAACATCCTATTTAATAGATGAAAATGAACGTCTATTATTAAAAAATGAGATTCAATTAAAGAATTTAAAAGCGATTCTGAATGAAATTGACTTTGTGAAAGAAAAGATGATTTTACTAAATGTAGAAAACCATCAACTCATCAATGATAAAGATAATGATTTGAGCAATAGCGCACCACTTATCATTGAAACGATATCAACGTTAAGAGAAACATTTGCTGGATTAGGTTTTAATTTATATGATCATACACAGCTTTTTAATACATTACATTTATTTGATAAAAATGGTTTTAAAACAACATTTGGCTTAATATTTAATGAGTTAACTTGGTTGTTTAATCAAGAATATGTTGATGCAAGTTACTACAAAAAAGTAGAGCTCGAAGATAGATACGTTTTATGTTTATATGATTGGAGAATCATTGAAAACGAAGCTACAAATGAGAACTATGAAGATAGTCATGTGTATGTAAGTTTCGATCAAACACCACCTAATAAGAGCTACTTTATATTTATAGGGAAAATAAATAGGTATAGTGGTAACCTAAATCATTTAATAGCTAAAGATTTAAGGAATAAATATGACTGGACGAGTGCATTTCTAGATACTATAGATTATTACTTTAAACCAATGGTAGAAGAGATTGAACATGATTTTACAGAAAAATCGCTAGACATAAATCTCAGTTATAATTCCTTTTATATGATTACTATATTTAAAAATGAATCTAAAATTAAAAGAGCGTGGCACAACTCAATTTAAATTTATCGGTAATTTTGACAATAGATTAAAAACAAACAGGAAAGACAAATTTTCAGATATTTAGGATAATGTTATTATACGTTGTCTGTTGATATTTGGGGGTGCAAGTCTTTTGAACAAAGAGAAGTTAGATAAGTTATTAGAATTTTATAAACAATATAAAGCATTATCTGAATATATAGATCAAAAATATAAGTTAACATTAAATGATTTAGCTGTTTTAGACTTGGCCGAGAAAAATTGTCAAGAAGAACAAATGTTAATGCAAACATTTTTAAAAATTGCTATTTCAGAATTAGAATTGAGCAGAACTAAATTATTAGTTTCTATTCGTAGACTGATTGAAAAAGATAAATTAAGTAAAGTAAGATCTAAAGAAGACGAAAGAAAAATTTATCTATATATGAATCAAGACAACATGAAAGAATTTAATGCTTTATTCAATGATGTTGAAGAATATTTAAATATTTAAATATCTACATATAAGTTAGTTCCTAATTTTAGGAGCTAATTTTTTTATGTTTAATGATACATCATCTAAATGTTTACAATAGTGAGTTCAAACGTTATGAAATAGATAGGTTACTAGTGGTATATAAACGATGCAAAATCATGTATAATATAGAATGTTAATTATAGAGAATGAAAGCGAGATGACCATAATGGGACGTAAGTGGAATAATATTAAAGAGAAAAAGGCTCAAAAAGATAAAAATACAAGTAGAATTTATGCTAAATTTGGTAAAGAAATATACGTAGCAGCAAAATCAGGTGAACCCAATCCTGAATCTAACCAAGCCTTACGATTAGTATTAGAACGTGCAAAAACATATTCCGTACCAAACCATATTATTGATAAAGCAATCGATAAAGCTAAAGGTGCTGGAGAAGAAAACTATGACCACTTAAGATATGAAGGTTTTGGTCCTAGTGGTTCAATGTTAATCGTTGATGCACTTACAAATAATGTGAATAGAACAGCATCTGATGTTCGTGCTGCTTTCGGTAAAAATGGTGGTAATATGGGCGTTTCAGGTTCAGTAGCTTACATGTTTGATCATACGGCTACTTTTGGTATTGAAGGTAAGTCTGCAGATGATGTATTAGAAGAATTAATGGAACAAGATGTAGATGTTAGAGATGTGATTGATGCTGACGGCTTAACAATTGTTTATGCAGAACCAGATCAATTTGCACAAGTTCAAGACGCACTAAGACAAACAGGTGTTGAAGACTTCAAAGTAGCAGAGTTTGAAATGTTACCTCAAACAGATATTGAGTTATCACCTGAAGATCAAGAGACTTTTGAAAAATTAGTAGATGCATTAGAAGATTTAGAAGATGTTCAAAATGTATTCCATAATGTGGATTTAAAATAATGACTAACGCTCAATATTGGATTGATCAACTACAAATGACACCTCATCCAGAAGGCGGTTATTTTAAGGAAAGTATACGTCATGGTTCTACGAATTCAACAAGAGCTGCATTCAGTAGTATATATTTTTTATTAACACCAAATGATATTTCGCATTTTCATCGAATTGATGCTGATGAAGTATGGTACTATCATGCTGGCCAATCCCTAACTATTCATATGATTATGCCTGACGGTAAATACGAAGCAGTACAATTAGGTACGAATATTGAAGCGGGAGAAGTTCTGCAGTATGTTGTGCCAAAAGGTACCGTTTTCGCATCTTCTTTTGAACATAATGAAGGGTTTTGTTTAGTAGGTTGTATGTGTCAACCTGCCTTTGAATATAAGCATTTTGAATTATTTAAAGCACATGAATTATTAGCATTATATCCACAACATCAAACGTTGATAGATAAATATGCTTTAAAAGATAAATAGATGAATTTAGCATACCTATGAGAGCAAACTAACTCGTAGGTATGCTTTTTTATGTTAATGTTTAAATGAGTTTTAATATATATCGTAGTGTCTATTAATGTTTTAAAATGATTAGAATTTAAATTAAATAAATTCATAGTAATTTAGTCGTTTTACAGTAAAATGTCTTGATATGTAGTAGAATATAGATAAATCAATTTTACGACTAAATATAACCAGGTTCGGCATATGATGACATTACAGAACCATTTTTATATAATGAGAACAAGGAGTTGGTGACTGTGAAAGTAAAATATATAGACAAACGTCACTGGCGTCGCCTGATTGAAAGAGAATATACAGAGGTTAAAGTTAATAATAATAAATTTAAAGGTATTATAGGCTTGGTCACGATGAAGAAAGTACGTGAACCTTTAGAGGTGACGGTAGTTGGTCAAAATATTATAGTCGCAGATGATAATTATAAATGGTTACAAATATTACCTGAAAAAAAGAGATATAGTTTGACCGTTATGTTTGATGATAAGGGGAATCCACTAGAATATTATTTTGATATTAATATTAAAAATATCACTCAAAAAGGAAATGCACGTACTTTAGATTTATGTTTAGACGTTTTAGTATTGCCAGACGGATCGTACGAATTAGTTGATGAAGATGATTTGTTATTCGCATTACAAAATGAGCAAATTAGCCAAAAGCAATATCACGAGGCATATATTATTGCGCATCAATTAATGATTGAAATTGTAGAAAATTTTGATGATATACAGGGCAAAGTGATGAAATGTTATCATAAAATCAATCAAAAATATAAGAAAAATAAACACAATCATCCATTTAAAAGTAAAAAAGTAAAACGAGTAAAATCGTCTGATAAAAAATAATGCGTAGTACACTTGTATAATAAATAGAAATAACAATATATAGAGGCATTTAAAAGAAACGTTACATTCTAGGGGGACACTATGAAAATAGATGATTATCGTTTATTAATTACATTAGACGAAACGAAAACATTAAGAAAGGCAGCAGAAATATTATATATTTCACAACCTGCTGTCACACAACGTTTAAAAGCTATTGAAAGTGCTTTTGGAGTAGATGTTTTTATAAGAACAAAAAAGCAACTTATCACAACGACTGAAGGTGCAATGATTATCGAACATGCACGTGATATGTTGAAAAGAGAGCGTTTGTTTTTTGATAAAATGCAAGCGCATATAGGAGAGGTCAATGGAACAATCTCTATTGGTTGTTCTTCTTTGATAGGCCAAACACTACTACCTGAAGTATTAAGTTTATATAATACTCAATTTCCTAATGTTGAAATTCAAGTACAAGTAGGTTCTACAGAACAGATTAAGGCAAATCATAGAGATTATCATGTCATGATTACTAGAGGAAATAAGGTCATGAATTTATCTAACACGCATTTGTTTAATGACGATCACTACTTTATCTATCCTAAAGATAGACGTAATGAAGTTACAAAATTACCATTTATTGAATTCCAAGCGGATCCCATTTATATTAATCAAATTAAGCAATGGTATAACGATAATTTAGAACAAGATTATCATGCGACGATAACTGTTGACCAAGTTGCTACATGTAAAGAAATGTTGATTAGTGGTGTAGGTGTAACGATTTTACCTGAAATTATGATGAAAAATATAGATAAGAATATGTTTGAATTTGAAAAAGTGACTATAGATAATGATCCGCTTATTCGTTCAACTTATATGAGCTATGATCAAAGTATGTTACAACTACCTCAAGTAGACTCATTTGTTAATTTAATGTTGAATTTTATTCGTTAGATACAGTAGACAGATTCGCTTAATGAATAGAGGTTATTCTTATGTTTAAAGAATTGTTATATATCAAAAATTACAAGTTATTTGTTGTAAATATGTTGCTATTAGGTATGGGTATCGCAGTAACAGTACCCTACCTTGTTTTATTTGCAACGAAAGATTTAGGCATGACGACGAAACAATATGGCCTATTATTAGCTTTAGCAGCTATCAGTCAATTCACAGTTAATTCAATTATTGCTAGATTTTCAGATACACATAATATTAATAGGAAGTTCTTAATTATAACGGCATTGTTTATGGGTGCGATTAGTTTTTCTATTTACTTTTTTGTGAAAGATATTCTATTATTTATTATTCTTTACGCCCTTTTTCAAGGATTGTTTGCACCTGCAATGCCTCAACTTTATGCATCCGCTAGAGAATCGATTAATGTTTCAAGCTCTCGTGAAAACGCCAAATTTGCCAATACAGTATTACGATCAATGTTCTCGCTAGGTTTTTTATTTGGACCATTTATCGGTTCACAATTGATCGAACTGAATGGTTATTCAGGATTATTTGGTGGAACGGTTTCAATTATTTTATTTACACTTTTATTGCAAGTCTTCTTCTATAAAAATTTAAATGTGAAGCAACCCATTTCACAACAACAACATGTTGAAAAGGTAGCGCCTAATATGTTTAAGGATAAGACGTTACTCATCCCATTTTTAGCGTTTATCTTATTACATATTGGACAATGGATGTACACAATGAATATGCCATTATTTGTTACAGATTATCTTCATGAAAAGGAAGGCCATGTAGGCTATTTAGCAAGTTTATGTGCTGGATTAGAAGTACCATTCATGGTGATTTTAGGTATCTTATCTAGGAAATTACCAACACGAACTTTACTTATCTACGGTGGTATATTTGGCGGGGCATTTTACTTTAGTATTAGCTTATTTAAAAATTTCTATATGATGTTACTCGGTCAATTATTTTTAGCCTTTTTCTTAGCAATATTATTAGGTATAGGTATTAGTTATTTCCAAGATATATTACCTGATTTCCCAGGTTATGCATCAACACTATTTGCCAATGCAATGGTAATAGGTCAACTTTGTGGTAATTTATTGGGTGGTATGATGAGTGGATGGGTTGGTTTGGAAAATGTATTCTATGTTTCGGCTGGCTCATTATTCTTAGGAATTATATTAATTTTCTTAACCAAGGATCAAAAAATTACAAAATTAGATGTGGAGTAGTTTATAATGACAGTGATATTATGGTGTTTAATTATATTAATGTTCATATTAGCATTTGTAGGATTAGTTAAACCTGTGATTCCTTCCGTTTTAGTGATGTGGGTAGGATTTCTAATCTATCAATTTGGATTTCATAATGGGAAATTATCTTGGATATTCTATATCTCAATGATTGCTTTAACTATATTAATCTTTTTAGCTGATTTTCTTATGAATAAATATTTCGTAGGGAAATATGGTGGTTCTAAATTCGGAGAGTATGGTGCGATTATAGGTGTGATTATAGGTTGTTTTGTATTACCTCCGTTTGGAATTGTTGTAATACCTTTCATACTTGTTCTAGTTATCGAATTAATACAAGGTTATGATATTAAACGAGCTATTAAAGTGGGGTGTGCATCTATTGTTGCATTTTTAGCAAGCACTATTGCACAAGGTATGATTATGATTATTATGGTTATTTGGTTTATGCTAGACATTTTTTTACTTAATTAGATACGAATAGGAAATTGAAAAATCCCTAAATGAATGCATAACTTCATTTAGGGATTTGTTTATATGCTGGTTTATCAAGTCTTTATTAGATTGTGTATACGATTTGATTAGTATACATAATGAGATGATTTGAATATCTACATGATTGTATTTGCATCTTTATTGAAATAATGATGATCAATATAAAATGATATCGGAGTAATAATGATAGAAATTATAATAAATGACCAATTACTTACATTTATATATGGACCAAATGCTAAAAAAGATTGTGGTATAAAAAAGACATAAAACAATGCAACGATTAACAATGCAATCACTGCATAGGTTAAGAGCCAAACCCAATTTGAGTTGTTAAAGCACTGTAATTGAATCGTCTTAAATATCATCCAAATAAACAAGAAGATAATAAACAAGCCAATAACGACAGTGATTGGAAAAGTGTAAAGATAAAGATAGTTACTATCTCCACCAATAAAGAATCCGATAAATCCTTTTAAAAAACAAAAGATACCTATTAATAATACGAAATGTTGATAGATATATTTAAATATATTTTTAACTGTTTCATTTGGAAGCTCTTTTAATTGTTTTTTGGCGTGCATTTTAGGGTTATGGTTAAAGAATTCCATAGCCAACATACCTTTATCTTCTGCGCTAATTAAGTGTTTCAATATGCGATTCAACATAACTTCTGAATCATGAGGATTCACACTTAAATCAGAACGAATATAGGTCATATAATTTTCAAATATTTCTCTATCTGTATTATTTAAACGTAATGATTTTACATTATTTTCTTTAGCTAATTGAGCAGTAGACTTCATGAGTGCTTAAGCGCTCCTTTAAAATAGTTTAAGTAGTATAAAAATGAGATAAAACTCTCATTAGTGTCAGAAATGTACTACATTGTTTTTAAACATTAAATATAACTAATGTACATATTTTAACCATTGCTTAGCCGTATAAACTAAGAGAATTGTGTGCCATGGTGAGTCAGTTATTACCAATATAGTTGTTAATTCACAGAGATGCAAGGGTATGTCAGTATTATATTACGCTTAATCATACCATAGAAATCGGTTGATTATCATATCAAGTTTAGGAGTTAAATATGAGAAAGTTAACATTAAATCATCAAACAACGATTAATGAAGTAGCAACCATACATGAACATTTATTAGAAAATCAAGAATTTAATTACAAAGCTACTCAGACATCTATCGCATTAAGATATGAAATGATTAATGCAAGGTTGCGTCACGCAAATGACATTATCTTACTTCTAGAGAATTATCAGGAGATAAAGGGATTTATTTGGGGGCACTATGAGTCACAAGCTAAAACTGTCATCATTGAATTATTATATGTATATCCACATTATCGTCGTCAAGGACTCGCCAAACAGCTCAAAATGGCAATAGAACAATGGGCTGAAGACATTGGGGCTACATCGATTCAGAGTACAATTCATATCAATAATGAAGCGATACTTAATTTGAATCGTCAGTTAGGTTATGATGATACACATATTAGGATGAGAAAAGATTTAATGTAGAAAAATGAATAATTTATTATTTCATGATAAAATGAATTATATTTATTACTGTTTTTAAAGGAGTTTAACATGAAAAAGTGGATTATATTGTTTTTATCTGCAACATTAATGTTGTCTGCATGTGGTAAAAGTGAGGAAAAAGCTTCTTTAGAAAAGAGTGTAGACAAACTAGAAAAAGAAAATAAATCATTGAAAGCTCAAAAGAAAAAATTAAATAAACAAAAAGATGATTTAAAAGACCAACAAGATAAATTACAAAAAGAGGTAGATAGCACAGCCTCAAGCGAAGCAAGTCGTAAAGATTCAAGTGATAAAGATAGTGATAAGCAAAGTAATGAAGACAAATCATCATCTCAATCAAATTCACAACAGAATGGTCAACAATCAACTGAAAGAAAAGATACAAGTAAACAAACTCAAAACCAGTCTCACTCATCAACTCAGTCTAAGAATAACCAAAATCAATCTAATCAAACTTCTCAGCAAAAAGGGAATAATAAAGCTGGTACAGATTAGTC
Organism: Staphylococcus sp. HL28; assembly: GCF_021117155.1. Classification (NCBI taxonomy): domain Bacteria; kingdom Bacillati; phylum Bacillota; class Bacilli; order Caryophanales; family Staphylococcaceae; genus Staphylococcus; species Staphylococcus sp. HL28. The sequence continues at coordinate 2,127,428 of NZ_CP088218.1, read as the reverse complement.
TAATTAAGACCAATCATCTTCTAAGCAACAGAATATGATATGATGAAATTACTATCATATCATTGGGCGATATTATCAGGTTTGATTGATAAAAATTTAGGGTATTTTAGTTGATAAATGTATATACTATAGAACCAATCAATGTCAGTAATATAATATTTGTCATTTAGAACAATGATGTAAAGAGGAGAGAAGCGCCATGCATGAACAAGATTTTAGTATTTTAGAAGGTAAAGCATTAACATTACCTGAATTAGGTAGAGAACTAGAAAATATTACAGGTAGACAGTTAATTGATTCTACAGGTGAAATTAAACGCGTGATTGCACACTTACCAAACTTTGAATCTGATACAGATACATTTGTAGCAACTTATCGTTTAAATCATCAAAATGATTTTATTGATGCAACATTTACTGCACCTAAAAATCAACGCGATCATTTAAAAGAAATTCCTGTGAATATTGAATTAATTAGTTATATCACTAAAAGTTAATATTTAAAATATACTATCTAATATAATAGCGCGATATGAATCATAAACGTTTCATAGCGCGTTAATTTTATATTAAAATAAATGTGAAGATGTATTTATGGAGTAATGGAGTGTTAAAAAATGGTTATTTATATTGAGACGGAGCGTTTAAAGCTACGAGATTGGGAAGAAAGTGATTTACTACCTTTTCAAAAGATGAATGCCAATCCACAGGTACGAAGATATTTTCCAAGTTTACTAAGTTATCGTCGTTCAGAACTTGATTTGAAGAAAATGGATCAAATTATTAAAGATTATGGTATCGGTTTATTTTCAGTGGAACTTAAAGAAACAAATGAATGGCTTGGATTTATAGGATTAAATTATATTCCAGAGGATAACGAGTATCCATTTAAAGAACTACCACTATATGAAATAGGTTGGCGCCTGATTCCTGAAGTTTGGGGAAATGGTATTGCGACAGAAGGTGCCGAAGCGGTGCTCCGATTTGCTAAAAAAAAAGGTATATCTAAAGTTTATAGTTTTACCGCTGAAACTAATTTACCATCAAGAAAAGTAATGGAAAAAATAGGTATGACATTCTTAGACCATTTTGAATTCCCAAATCTAAGTAAATATCATCCTTTGAAAAGACATGTGAGATATGAGATTGATTTATAAAATATAAAACAAAACGTCAAGAAGTAGAATGGTTAAATATATGACTAACATTCTACTTCTTGGCGTTTTTCAGTTGGAAAAATGTGAAATTTAGCATTAACTTAAGCAAAGGTATTGCAATTATTCTTCTATAGATATAAAATATCCATAGATATTAAAATTCTACGAAAAAAAGAAAGAAGGATAAAGTGATGAAAGCAATTATTTTAGGTGGTAATGGATTAGTTGGTAGAGAACTCACAAGACAATGGTTAAAAAGAGATCAAGACATCGAAATATATGTTGTATCAAGAAGTGGAAATAATGTTATTTCTCATAAAAATGTGCATAATATTAAAGGTGATATACAACATGTTGAACAAATTAAATCACAGTTACCTAATCAAGTTGACTATGTAGTTGATTTGATTGGTGGACCAGAAAAAGATGAACAAAAATTAAAAGCCTTGAACTTAGTACCAGCAGAAGTAACAATACAACTTGCCGATGATCTACACGCTGAGCATATTGGTTTTTTAGGAGCGTCATTAGGTCCTAAAGATTTCATTAATATTAAAAAGGACATTATCTCAAAATTAAAAGCAACCAATAAAAAGGTTAGTGTCGTAAGTCCTACAATTATTTATGGAGGCGAAAGACAGGATACACTTGGTAAATTAATACCGTTATTTAAAGTTTTAGGTAAAGTATCTAAAAATATGAAACCTGTACATGTGACTGATGTAGCGCTAGCATTGTTAAAACAACTTATGAAATAGGAGGAATCAACATGAAAATAAGTAAACATTTTGAACAAGGCATTTATGTGTTACTTATTTTGGCAACTCAAGAAGGTCAAGGCGCCGTTAAGAGTCAAACATTAAGTGAAAAATTGGAAGTATCAGATTCTTCATTGAAGAAGATTTTGAGAAAATTAGTTGTTGCAGATTTAATCACATCAAATGCTAGTAAAGATGGTGGATTTCAACTTAATCGATCAATTGAAGATATTACTTTAAAAGATGTCATAGAGGCTATAAGTAATGGAGATGTCATTGAATATGAAATTTCTCATTTATCAAGAAGGATATTTTTTAATGATCAGCATATAAAAGATAGTGAGATGAAAGTGAAACAACAACTTAATTACGCTATTCAAGCATTTAAAGAAAAATTAAATGAATTGCCTCTCGTGGAATTATTAGAAGATGAATATTTTAAACATAAACTTGTAGATTGGAATGATAATGATCGTACAGAACAATAATATCAATCAAATTAAAGTACATTTCATCAGAACTGGTTCAGTGTTGGTTGATGAAACATTAACAGGCCAAGGTGATTCTAGAAATCCTATTGCATTTACAGGGTTATTTAGATCTAGTAACCATCGAGTAGAAGTTCCAGTAAGTTGTTATTTAATAGAACACCCTAAAGGACTGATTCTGATTGATACGGGCATGGGTAAAGAAGCTGAAGGTAAAGTAACGCCATTACCTGGTTTAGTTAGAAAGAACAAAGTGGCAATACCGAATGTGAAAGTAGGGGAACTGATAGATGACCAAATTAAAGAATTAGGATTTAATGTGTCAGATATTGATTATGTCATCTTAAGCCATTTAGATGGCGACCATGCTGGAGGTCTTCAATTATTAAAAGAAGCAAAGACTATGATGATAAGTAATGAAGAGTATCAAAAGGCAAATCAACAGCATTCTATTAGATATAATACAGCTTTATGGCAAGGGACATCTTTACAACCATTCTATTTCAAAGATACACATATTGGCCCTCAAAAAAAATCGTTTGATTTATTTGGTGACGGTACCATTACCTTAGTTCATACACCTGGCCATTCAGTAGGGTTAACGAGTTTCATAATTAAATCATTGCGAAATGATGATTATATTTTATTAGCTTCAGATGTAGGATATTACCCAGGAAATTGGAGAGAACTTAGATTGCCTGGCATTTTAAGTAGTAAAAAACAAGAAAAGCGTTCACTACAATGGGTACAAAATATTGAAAAAGATAGACACTGTTTAGGTATTTATGCAAATCATGATCCGAATGTAACCATCGATGAATTATCAATATAATGAATTAGAAATATAAATAAAGCCAGAAAATGTAATTTAATTATTACATTTTCTGGCTTTTTTATAGTTAAGAGATTAATCATATGTACGAACACCTAAAGGTTGATAGTTAAGTAAACCTTCAAGTAACGATTCTTTAGTATCAAATAGTGGCGCTAATTCGCGATATTTTTCATCAATAAACCCTTCTGCAATCATATGATTGATAAGGGATTGTAACGGTTCGAAGAAACCATTAATGTTATATACACCGATTGGTTTTTGATGAATACCGATTTGTGCCCAACTATACATTTCAAAGAATTCTTCTAATGAACCGGCACCACCTGGCGCCATAACAAATGCATCTGCAAGTTCTGTCATTTTATTTTTACGTTCGTGCATCGAATCTACAAGAATGAGTTCACTGACTTTTTGACTCGTTATTTCTTTTTCATCAAGCATTTTTGGTATAACACCAATAGCTTTACCACCATGGTCTAATACACCATCCTGAATTGCCCCCATAATGCCTACAGAGCCAGCACCAAAGACCAATTCATAGCCTTTTTCTGCCATATACTTTCCTAATTCATACGCTTCTTTAACGTATATATCATTGTTACCTTTACTTGCACCACAATAAACTGCAATTTTCTTCATCATAATCCTCCACTATTATTATTGTTGTATAAGTAATTTAAATTGATGTTCGAAATGTTGTCTGTCTTGCCTTGTAAAAGGAGGAGGGCCTTTATGTCTTCCGCCTTGCTTTCGGATTTGAGCATTGATATAACGTTGATCTAACAACTGTTGGATATTATCATCATTAAACAAGAATCCTTTGTGATGCATAACAAATTTAACTTTATTTAGTAATAAACTTGCTAAACCGTAATCTTGAGTAATTACAATATCTTTAGAAGAGGCAAGTTGGACAATTTTATAATCTACAGATTCTGGCCCATCATCGACATAAACAGTTCGAACATGTTCAGGGTCGATTTGTGTTGAGAAGTGACTAAAACTACGTATAATTGTAACAAAAATGCCTGTCTCTTGTGTTAATTCAATAACTGAACTAACAACAGGACAAGCATCTCCGTCAATAATAATTTGTGTCATTAATGATTAAGCCTCTTGGTCGGCTTCTTTGTTTTGTTTAACAACACTTTTAGCTGTGTAATCTTTATATTTTTTGAATTCTTTTTTTCTAGCTTTTTCGGCTTCATCACGTAGTTTGTCTTCTTCTTTATGACGTTTCTCAATATTTTTTTGAAGCTTTTTGTCCATTTTTTTTGCTTCTTTACGATTTTCTTTTTCTAGCTTTTCACCTTTTTTCTCAGTTTTTTCATCGAGTTTACCAGGTGTTAAGCCAACTTTTTCTTCGTATTTCTGAGTTTTTTTCATATCTTTAATACGCTGTTTTTGGTTTTCTTCACGTAGTTTGTCTTCTTCTTTATGACGTTTTTCGATATTTTTTTGAAGCTTTTTATCCATTTTTTCAGCTTCTTTACGGTTTTGCTTAGCTAGTTTTTCGCCTTTTTTCTCAATGTAAGCAGGATCATTTTCTTTTGCGAATTTTTTCAATTCGCGTTTATTATCGAATTCTTGTTTTTTGTCTCCAACATAGGCTTTTACGTCTGATGACTTATTAGAAATAGCTGATGTTGTTTTAGATGCAGCTCTTGAAGTTGCATCAGTCGCTTTTTTAACATCGGGATGTTCTTTTATCTTTTTACGTTCTACGACTAAAGGAACGATAATAATTGGTAACACATTAATTGCTGTTTTGATGAGTTTCTTTTTGTCCATACTCGTTGCCTCCATTAAATTTACTATTTTTATCCATACCCTATGATACATGATAATAAACTAGAGATGCTAACAATATAGAGTGAAATTAAAGGAGAATATTTTGTAGTTTTATGAAATGATAATTTCATTATTATCAAGTAGTATTAAAAAAAGCCATCAAGTGATATTGTTATCACTCAATGGCTAAATGTTTGATTTTAAATACCTTTACCAATTCCGAAACCGAAGTAAAGAATTGCAATAATAACTACTAAAATGATTCGATAAATGGCGAATGGTACTAATTTTACTTTATTAATTAAGTGTAAGAAAGTCTTGATAGCGATTAGTCCTACGATAAATGCTGCTAAGAATCCTAATAGATAGAAAGGAATATGCGCTAAGTGAATATATTCGTAATGTTTTAATAATGATAAACCACTTGCTGCAAGCATAATAGGAACAGACATAATAAATGTAAAATCAGATGCTGCTTTGTGATTCATTTTCATTAAGACACCTGTTGAAATCGTTGATCCAGAACGACTAAAACCAGGCCACATAGCAATGGCTTGTGAAATACCAATGACGAATGCTTGGAAATAGTTAATTTGATCCACTGTTTGAGGATTAGTAACTTTTTCAGAATATTTATCAGCGATAATCATATAAATAGCACCTAAGAAAAGGCCAATCATAACTGTTGGTACACTGAATAAATATTTTTCTATCACATCGTCAAATAAGAAACCTAAAATACCTGCAGGAATCATACCAACTAATACGTGTAATAAGTTTAGACGTTGAGGTTTAGAGCGACGTCCTGCTGTAGCATGTTGTTCTGGTTTATGTTTACCAATATGTAATAATTCAAAGAAACGTTCTCTAAATACCCATGCTGCTGCGAAAACTGAACCTAATTGAATCACGACTTTAAAAGTAAATGCTGATTGCTCACCTAAGAACTCTGTGGATTTTAACCACATATTGTCGACAAGAATCATATGACCTGTAGAAGAAACAGGAGCAAATTCAGTAAGGCCTTCAACAATACCTAAAATAAGACCCTTGATCAATTCAAGTAATAACATAATGTACCTACTTTCATTTATAAATGTTTTTTTGATTACTATAAATTCACCATATTATCATAGCACACTCATTTCAAACCATGCTACTGTTAGTGACAACACTAGACCAAAGTATGAGAAAATCAAACGTCATAATATTGTCAAATGCACTATCATTGTGCATATAACTACTAGACTTTATTATTGAGTCTATAACGAAATTTAGGTGATTAAATTGTGAAAAAATTAATGCAACTAGTATATAAATATAAAAGATATCCAGTATTAATGCTTTTAGTATGTGCTACATTAGCTGTAACTGTGGTCGTACAAAATGTAGCAATAGCAGAATTCTTAAATATTATGTTATTTAAAACTAAGCAATCGATTGGTTTTATTCTTACTATGATTATAATCGTACTTATGTTACGTGCGACTTTAAATTTTAGCAATCAATTATTAGGTGATCATCTCTCAAATCATGTTAAACATGATTTGCGTCGACATATGGTTCATATAGAGTCAGAGCGTCCAGTGGGTGAGCAGATGACGTTAATAACAGAAACAATCGATGGAATTTCTCCATTTTATAAAAGCTATTTACCGCAAGTTTTTAAATCCATCATGATTCCTATGGCAATTATCATTGCTATGTTTTGGGTTCATCTGAATACAGCGCTAATTATGTTGGTAACAGCACCATTCATTCCATTGTTCTATATCATTTTCGGTTTGAAAACACGTGATGAATCTAAGGATCAAATGACTTACTTAAATCAGTTTGGACAACGATTCCTTAATCTGACACAAGGTTTAATTACGTTGAAGTTATTTAATCGTACAAAGCATACGGAAAAACAAATCTATGAAGATAGCACTCATTTTAGAGATTTGACGATGAAAATATTAAGAAGCGCATTTTTATCGGGACTAATGCTAGAGTTTATTAGTTTGTTAGGTGTAGGTCTTGTTGCATTAGAAGCAGCATTAAGCCTTGTTGTATTTCATACAATAGATTTTAAAACCGCGGCTATCGCCATTATTTTAGCACCAGAATTTTATAATGCGATTAAAGACTTGGGGCAAGCCTTCCATACTGGTAAACAAAGTGAAGGTGCAAGTGATGTGATATTTGAATTTTTAGATCATCCATCAAAGAATAAGCCCTCTAATTATAACTATCAAGAAGATCAAATACCTTTTATTCGATTAGATAACATTTCGTTTAAATATAATAATGAAATGGATCATGGATTTGCTATGAAACCAACTAATTTAGATATTTACGAACGTGAACATATCGCTTTAGTAGGACCAAGTGGCGCAGGTAAAACAACATTATCTAATATCATCACACGTACATTAGTACCTACGGAAGGGAAAATAACATTTAAACATCAACATATGCGTATGGGGATATTAAGTCAACATCCATATATTTTTACTGCATCAATTAAAGATAATATTGCTATGTTTAATGATGTTAATGATGAAATGATCGTTGATGTATTAGAAAAAGTACAGTTAAAAGAAAAAGTGATGTCATTACGTAATGGTATCCATACATTGATTGGTGATGGAGGAGAAACATTCTCTGGTGGACAGATGAGAAGGATAGAATTATGTCGCTTGCTTGTGATGCAACCAGATTTAGTTGTACTTGATGAGCCGGCCACTGGATTAGATATTGAAACAGAACAAGTCATCCAAAGTGTGCTTGATGATTATTTCAAAGACACAACTCAATTAATTATAGCCCATCGAGATGCAACAATTAGAAAGGCAACGCGACGATTATATATGCAAGATGGTTGCATTATTAAAGATGATCAATTGATTTCAGTGAATAAAGAAGAAAATGGTGACGAATCATGAAATCACAAATACGATTTACAATAGATAAAGATTTAGTGATTGCAATTATAATAGGTATCATAGGAAGTTTAGTCGCCTTAGCGATGTTCTTTTTAAGTGGTTATATGGTGACACAAAGTGCGTTGGGCGCTCCATTATATGCGTTGATGGTATTAGTCGTTTCTGTTAAATTATTTGGTTTTTTACGTGCCATTGCTAGATATTATGAAAGACTATATTCTCATCGAACGACATTCACTATGTTGAGAAACGTAAGAGTACAATTTTTTCAAGGTCTAGTTAAAGTAATACCAGACGTATATCGTAAGTTTAACTCGAGTGATTTAATTTCACGAATGGTAAGTAGAGTAGAAGCATTACAAAATATTTATTTACGAGTGTATTATCCACCGATAGTAATAGGGATGACAGCAATAATAACAATGTGTGTTTACATCTTTCTATCACCTGCGCATGCAGCGTTAATTGCTATGAGTATGATAATGACATTATGGGTCGTTCCTTTATTAAGTAGTAAAAGAGCACGAAAATTAAAACAAATTGTTAAAATTCAACAAAGCCAATTTTTAACTCGATTTTACGATTATCGCCAAGGTTATCAAGAATTACAACGATTTAATAAAGAAACTTCATTTAAAAATGATGTATTAGAACAATTACAAGCATTTGATCATTTACAAAATAAGGAACAACGATTTTTAACTATATATGATTATATTCTTAATATCATTGCAATGGTGTCGATATTTAGCACGTTATACTTAGGTGCGATACAAATACAATCACAAACATTAGATGTGGTTTATTTAACAAGTATCGTACTAATGGTACTTACTTTATTTGAACAAGCTGTTCCTATGAGTAATGTTGCATATTATAAAGCAGATACAGACCAATCATTATATGATATTAATGAAGTGATTCAATACGACGATGTAAAAAAAGTAAAAAATAGTCATGTAAAGGACGAATCAGCACCTTTATTTGAATTGAACAATGTCACATTTAAGTATGAAAATCAAGAAACACCTGTATTAAATCGAATATCATTCAATGTGTATCAAGGTGAGAGAATAGCCATTATAGGTCCATCAGGAAGTGGCAAGAGTACACTGCTACAAGTCATGTTAGGGTTATATCAAGTTCAAGAAGGGAGCGTTATTTATAAGCAGTCTGATATCTTTCGAATAGAAGATGAATCTAAATACAGTGATATTAATGCATTGTTACAGTCCCAACAATTATTTGATGGGACTGTAAAGGATAATTTACTAACAGATTGTAATGAGGATAAGATACAACATGTACTCAATTCGTTAGACTTATCTCATTTATCGTTGGAAGATTATATAACGATGGATGGAGAGACGTTATCAGGCGGGGAAATTCAACGATTAAGTATGGCTCGCTTATTGCTAAATACTAAGGCTAAGATTTGGATGTTAGACGAGCCAACTACCGGTCTAGATATTGAACATACAGTGCAAATGATGCATTTACTACTTAAACAAGTTGAAACAATGATTGTATCTACACATGATTTACGTCTATTACCAGATTTTGACAGAATTATTGTCATGATCGATGGAGAAATCAGAGAACAAGGTAGCTATGAAACGTTAATTCAAAATAGAGGTTATTTATATCAAATGGAACAGTTGAATCAGTAACATAGGCATGACAATAGAGTATTACAATACAAAAATGCTCTAAAATACTGAGAAGTACTTTAGAGCATTTTTATACTTTAAAAGTGTTAAATTCTAAACTTTAACTTTAAATTACCATGACAAAAGCTTAATTAATTATCTTTAGCTTCATTAAATGCATCAATGACTTTACCTAATAATCGGTTAAGTTCATCCACTTCTTCAAGTGATAATGATGATGCAGTTGCAACTTTTTCAGAAGCAGTGCTAAGTTCGGGTCTAATTTTTTCGCTTTTATCAGTCAAGTGAATAAATACTTCACGTTGATCGACTTCGGAACGTTCACGTTTGATTAAATCAACTTGTTCCATTCTTTTTAATAGTGGGGATACTGTACCAGTATCAAGTGCTAGTTCAGTCACAACCTTCTTAACGTTTACAGGTGACTCATCCCATAAAATAGTTAATACAAGGAATTGTGGATAAGTTAGATTGTACTTTTTAAAGACTTTGTTTGAGTAGTAGCGATTTACTTGTCTTTGAGCATTGTACAAACTAAAGCATAGTTGCTCTTTTAAATTATGTTGATCAGACATTAAAGTTCTCCTCCAGACATTCTATCCGTTTTTTTCTCTCTATTCGGATTGGAATCCGTCTATGTTGTGCGGAATATAATTCACAACACACTGTGATTCAATGTCATGCTAAAATTAAAGTATGTTTAAAGTTTAGAAGATATCTATCGTTAAATCAAGCAAAAAGATAATTTAATATTTATGTTATCATTTTTAAAAATACTTGTAATAGAAAAGGAATTTTACAATGAAAAATAATAATTTTAGAAAAATATCAATTTCTATCATTAGTGGTTTCCTAGGTAGTGGGAAAACCACGCTACTGACACATTATATTAGCGAATTATTAAAAATTGATGAGAAAATCAAGGTGATTATGAACGAATTTGGTTCATTTGATATTGATAGTCAAAATATAGACGCAAATATCGAAGTGCGATCAATCATCAATGGTTGTGTTTGCTGCGACTTAAAGACAGATTTAATCACTCAAATTCAATCATTAATACAACAGGGTGATTGTAATCATATCATTATTGAGGCAACAGGAATTGCTAATCCTATAGAAATGATTGCCGCATGTCAAGATCCGAGTATTATCGAATGTATAAATATGCCTCAAATCATTAGTTTAGTGGATGCTGAACGATTTTTAAATAGGAATGATTACACTACATCTACTCAAACACTCATGGAAGAACAACTTGAAATAAGTGATTTATTAGTCGTTAATAAAACAGACTGTGTTGATTCTGAGAAGTTACATAAAATTGAAGAAGAGTTGGTTCAAATTAATCCGCATGCGCCATATGTTTTAACAACATATGGACAATTTGATATCAAGTTATTAACTAATCCAACCATCGATAAAACTGTAAATCATAAACTCCACCATCACCATGGTATTAAAAGCATGAAATATACATTTACAGGTCCCATTGATCGCCAGTTATTTTATCAATTTATAATGCAATTACCGAAAAACGTGATGAGACTTAAAGGTTATGTGCAATTTAGAGATCAACCCAATGAAACCATTGAATTTCAATTGGCTTATGGTTTGCCTGATTTCGGTCCAATCAATCAAGAATTGCCTTTAATAATGGTCATTATCGGAGAGCATATCGATATTAATCAACTCAGAAATAAATTAGATATGTTACAATTTACTTGATTTTAAATTCAACTTCTTCTAAATATATAGGATGAAATTCTAAATAATAAGGTCGTGATGATAATGGATAGAATAAAGATTAACCAGTATGTTGATTTTTCAAAAATGATTCAAGGTTTTTGGAGAGCAAATGAATGGCAATATTCTGATCAAGAATTAAATCGTTTTATAAATCAACTTGTTGAACGTGGTATCACTACGATGGATCATGCCGATATTTATGGTGATTATCAATGTGAGTCTATATTTGGTAGCGCATTACAGTTATCACCTAACTTACGTGATCAAATTCAAGTGGTATCCAAATGTGGCATTGTCTTACCTTCTGAAACTCAAACGTTTACTGATGGTCATCGTTATGACCATAGTCGTCAACATATTATTCAATCAGTCAATCATTCATTACAACGTTTGAATGTGGATTATTTAGATAGCTTATTAATTCATAGACCTTCACCATTAATGAATCCTGATGAAATAACGGATGCTGTAAAGGAACTTGTTGATGAAGGTAAAATCAAATCATTTGGTGTATCCAATTTTAATGAAACACAGTATGATCTATTAAAACATAGCTTGAATCATGATAAATTGCATATTAGCATTAATCAACTAGAAGTTTCGCCATATCATACAGACATTTTAAATAATGGTGTGATGGACAAAATGTATGAAAATCAAGTAAAAGTAATGGCTTGGAGCCCATTTGCTGGCGGTAAATTGTTTGATCAATCCGATGACAAAGCGAGCCGTGTGCGTGCCATTATTGATCCTTTATCACAAAAATATGAGGTTGATGACACGGCTATTATGATAGCTTGGTTGAATAAACATCCCAATGATATCATGCCGGTGTTAGGTACGCGTAAAATTGAAAGAATTGATGCAGCTTTACCTGGCTTATCTATTAATTTAACTGACCAAGAATGGTTTGATATATACACTGCCGCAATGGGGCATGACATTTTATAAAAATGTTAGAAAGGATTTTATTAAATGAATAATGAAGATAAACATCAAAAACAAATTAAATTTGAACGCAATTTGATTATGATTCCTTATTTAATCTTTGCGATTATCGTACTCTTATGTAACATTTTTTATCCTGAGATAAAAGTAACAATGACATTATTTGGTTTACTCTTCGCCTATAATTTAGGCTTACTATTTATCGCATTCATTCGTCATTTTAAACGTACGCTTATTTTAACTTTAGTATTAACAATATTAAGCGGTGCTGCATTCTTTACACTATTATATGTGTTTGGTATAAACCATGAAATTTTTGGACAAATTAAAAAGTAAAATACCAGTATTTAATGAAAAACTCTGTTATTTCAATGTTATAATTAATTTGAAATAGCGGAGTTTTTGATTTTTATCAATTTATAAATGGGGAGTGTATTTGATGAATAAACGTAAAAAGATTTCTATTATCGGTGCTGGACAAACAGGTGCAACATTAGCTTTTATTTTAGCGAAAAATGAAAGCGCTGACATAGTTGTTGTAGATCGTCCACAATCTGAAAGTACAGTAAAAGGTAAAGCGTTAGATATTCAAGAAAGTGGACCTATATTCAACTTTAACGTTGAAATTAAAGGTACTGCCGATTATTCAGAAACGAAAGACTCAGATATAGTAGTGATAACAGCAGGAATTGCTAGAAAACCAGGTATGAGTAGAGATGATTTAATACAAACAAACGAAGAAATTGTTCATTATAGTTCACAACAAATCGCAAAATATGCACCCAATGCCATCATTATTGTATTAACTAATCCCGTTGATGCGATGACTTATTCAGCATTAGTCGCATCTGGCTTCCCTAAACATAGAGTATTGGGGCAATCAGGTGTATTAGATAGTGCCAGATATAAAACATTTATTGCACAAGAGCTAGGAATTTCTGTTGAAGATGTACAAGGTTTAGTATTAGGTGGTCATGGAGATACAATGGTGCCATTAGTCAACTCAACTCAAGTTAATGGTATTCCTTTAAATGAACTACTTGATCAGCAAGTCATTGATCAAATTATTGATAGAACACGTAAAGGTGGTGCTGAAATCGTTCAATTGTTAGGCAATGGTTCAGCATATTACGCACCTGCCGCTGCGATATATGAGATGATTGATGCCATTTTAAAAGACAAGTGTCGTGTATTGGCAGTAATTACTTACCTTGAAGGCGAGTATGGCTATCGAAATATCTGCTTAGGGGTACCAATTAAACTAGGGCAAAATGGTGTAGAAGAGATATTAGAATTGAATATAAGCCAAGAAGAGCAAAAGCAATTAGATACTTCAGCATTATCAGTCAAAAGTGTAAAAGAAGCACTTAAATATAGTTTTAAATAAAGCGTTTAAGTCAAAAATTAAATCCTATCGTTTACAATAAAATAAGTATATCTATTTTAAATAATTTAATATTTTAAAAGTGAGAATTATATGAATTTTGTAAGTAAATCGCATAGATAAAGCGCTTTCTTGATATAATTAGGGTGTAAGGTCAAGATAAAAAGGAGTCGGTGTCTATGTCTAAAGGGAATCAAACTTCACAGGTGGTCAATAACCAAACTACCAAAAAAGAGAAAAAGGGGTATAAACCACTGTGGATTATCATTAGTTTTATCGTATTGATAGCCATATTGCTTTTACCTACACCCACAGGCTTACCAGTGATGGCTAAAATGACTCTAGCGATACTAGCATTTGCTGTCATAATGTGGGTGACTGAAGCAGTGTCATACCCTGTTTCAGCAACATTGATTTTAGGACTGATTATTTTATTATTAGGATTCAGTCCAGTTCAAAATTTATCTGAGCAACTTGGTAATCCTAAAAATGGAGATGCCATTATTAAAGGCAGTGAAATATTAGGAACAAATAATGCTTTAACACTTGCGTTTAGTGGTTTTTCTACTTCAGCGGTAGCTTTAGTTGCAGCTGCATTATTTTTAGCAGCAGCTATGCAAGAGACTAACTTACACAAACGATTAGCATTATTAGTGTTATCTGTCGTAGGAAATAAAACTAAAAATATTGTCATAGGCGCAATACTCGTTTCAATTGTGCTTGCATTTTTTGTACCTTCTTCTACAGCTAGAGCGGGTGCGGTTGTACCGATATTATTAGGTATGATTGCTGCATTTAAAGTTTCTAAAGAGAGTAAGTTAGCATCATTATTAATTATTACCTCTGTACAAGCAGTTTCTATTTGGAATATTGGTATTAAGACAGCGGCAGCACAAAATATCGTTGCGATTAATTTTATCAATCAGAATTTAGGCCATGATGTATCATGGGGTGAATGGTTCATGTACGCAGCGCCCTGGTCAGTTTTAATGTCTATCGCACTTTATTTTATTATGATCAAAGTGATGCCACCCGAACGTGAATCTATTGAAGGCGGAAAAGCATTAATTAAAAAAGAGTTAAACGATTTAGGGCCAGTGAAACCGAGTGAATGGCGTTTAATCGTTATATCTATTTTATTATTGGTATTTTGGTCAACTGAAAAAGTGTTACATCCAATTGATTCTGCATCAATTACATTAATTGCTTTAGGTATTATGCTCTTACCTAAAATTGGCGTTATTACCTGGAAAGGTGTAGAAAATAAAATTCCTTGGGGCACAATCATCGTATTTGGTGTTGGTATTTCACTAGGAAATGTATTATTAAAAACAGGAGCAGCACAATGGTTGAGTGATCAAACATTTGGTTTAATGGGCCTTAAAGGATTGCCGATTATTGCAACCATAGCACTTATTACTTTATTTAATATTTTAATTCATCTAGGATTTGCAAGTGCTACAAGTTTATCATCTGCACTTATTCCTGTATTTATTTCATTAACATCAACATTACATCTTGGCGATCAATCTATCGGATTTGTTTTAATCCAACAATTTGTAATTAGCTTTGGATTCTTATTGCCAGTAAGTGCACCACAAAACATGTTAGCGTATGGTACAGACACATTTACAGTTAAAGATTTCTTGAAATCTGGTATACCATTAACGATAGTTGGCTATATATTAGTCATTATATTCAGTTTAACGTATTGGAAATGGTTAGGTTTAGTATAAATAATGAAAGATGAATAGCTTGGCGGTCGAAAGAGATCGCCAAGCTTTTTTTACGAATGAAATAGACGTTTTAAAAAGAGGATTATGTATGATTCTAAGTTAGATATTTATTTTTTTAGGATAAGGGTATAATTCAAAAAAACAGTGAATGTTAGGTGATTGAGTAATGAAAGTTGGCGTTATATTAAATAGAGTATTTAGAATTCATCATAATCCGTTACTAGCTTATATTAGTAATCATTTAGATAGTACTGATACATGTGTATTAATTATACCTAAAGAAAAGTTTGGTGATGAGGCAAAATTAAAAGCATCATTTTACCATGGTACACTCAACGCTTTTATCAACACATTAAATCATTATCAAATTCAACCCAATGTAATAGATTATGATCATTTAATAGCGTTTTGTAAAAATCAACAATTAGATAAAGTAGTAATGGCAAGTGACATCATGAGTTATCATCATGAATCATATGACTTTCCTCATCAAAAGCAAAGATTTCAAGATGCTGGAATCAAAGTTGAAGCGCTTCGTGTACAACATTATTTTAAACCTCGTAAAACGTTTAACAATCAAGGGGAACCATATAAAGTATTTACAAGTTTTTATAAAAAATGGCGACCATATGTAATGCAAAGACATAGAACACATTATGAATTAAGTGATATTTCAAAATTAGTCGAGCCTGCACAAAATTCAATAACAATCTATGAAAGTCAAAATGGGTTAACTGAAAAAGAAGTACAACAACAATGGCATAGTTTTTTGAATAATGATATTCAAAATTATCATTCAAATAGAGAATATCTACCTGAAGTATTAACGAGTCAACTCAGTATTGCACTAGCTTACGGATTGATTGATATATTACAAGTATTTAATGATTTATTACATGGTTACGAAAGTGACGAATCTAATTATGAAGCATTTATAAGAGAATTAATTTTTAGAGAGTTCTATTATGTACTGATGGCGCAATATCCAGAAACAGCCCATCAATCATTTAAAGAGAAATATCGAAACATTGAATGGGTCAATGACAAGCAACAATTTGATCAATGGAAAAATGGTGAAACTGGATATCCTATTGTAGATGCAGCTATGCAAGAGCTAAATCAAACTGGATATATGCATAATCGAATGAGAATGGTGACATCCCAATTCTTAACGAAAGATTTATTGATAGACTGGACATGGGGAGAAACTTATTTCAAAGATAAATTGATTGATTATGATAATGCGTCAAATGTGCATGGATGGCAGTGGTCGGCTTCGACTGGGACAGATGCTGTTCCATATTTTAGAATGTTTAACCCTATAAAACAAAGTGAGCGATTCGATCCCGACGCATTATATATAAAACAATGGCTACCCACACTTAATCATGTAGATAGCCATCTATTACACGATACTAAAAAGCACATGCAATTATTGAAACAACAAGGTATTGAATTAGGTATTGATTATCCTGAACCAATGGTTAACCACCAAGACAGTCGTCAACGTGTGATGTCATTGTTTAAATCGTTATCATAAATGTGTTTTTCTATTTGGAGGTTATTTGAATTGAGTTGGTTCAATACGAAAGACATATTAATTATTTGAGCCAAAACATGCAAACATATACAGCAACATATTCAAAAAAGGTTAAAATATACATATATTTTAATCGTAACTTAACACCAAGTGGGACGTCCCAATTTGGATATTTTCTTTCGAAATAAAAAGCTTGCAAAATAAACAACCCGATACCTAGTGGTAAAAACATAAGACCGATACTTTTAGCATAGCTAAAACCGATATCATGTATAAAATGACCTACAATAAGTTGTAGAATAATAATAATTGCTAATAAAATGATCACATTTAACATCATTTTTGTAATCGAACTCCTTTTACAAATAAAATGATTGCTGACTGCATAATTACCATTAATAATACAAAGATAAATGTTTTTAGGTTAAATACACCTAAGACTTCATAGAATATCTTTAATGGTTCATTAATTAAATATACCGTATGAAGTCGTAAGAAGCGGCCCATGTAGATACCTAAACCGTTTAAAAACATAAGAATAATAACTAATAGGCGATTGAGCCAGACATATTTGGTAAAATGTAGAATTTCCATAAAAATTAAGATCATGACATACATGGCTAAAAAGACGCCTAACATTAAATAAGTAAAGAATATCCATTCCTTTAAATTTAATCCTATTAAGAAGTTGAATTGAAACTGATTTAAATGAATCAAATCAGTAATCATATAGAAGGTATTAGGTACAAGTAATAAAAAGATCATGCCAAATACAATAAATAAAGGCCATTCGAATTTCTTGATAGGTTTGAATAATTTTAATAATAAGCATAGTTCGAATGGAATATAAGCTAAAAATAAATTTAACGTCATAAAATTGAAAATCCTGGTTTCAAATAAAGATATCATAAACAGAATAATGAAATATATTCTTGCTATATAACGAGGTTGCATGATTAACACTACTTTCATAACATACTTTGGTTGTCATTTGATTTAACACTTTCACCCGTTAAAATAAAATTGAACAACTGAATTTTAATAATATCGTTCTAAGCTATAGTAATCAACCAAAAAAGTAAAAGCGGTAAGAATAATCGTTTTAAATAACCTTCATATTATATAGAAGAAATATTAAGACGTCTGGCTGTTAATTTGTTGTGAAATATATTACAATGTATTGACTTTTAACGTATTGATATGATGAAAAGGTATGATTATATCAATACCGGCATATTATGAATAAAGATATGTAAAATATGAGAGAGGGGGACACCGTTATGAGAAAACAATTATTTACACTCTACTTTAATATTTTCCTAATATTTTTAGGGATAGGACTCGTTATACCTGTGCTACCGGTTTATCTTAAAGATTTGGGTTTAAAAGGTAGTGATTTAGGTATACTCGTCGCTTCATTTGCATTAGCGCAAATGATTATTTCACCATTTGGTGGTGGGCTAGCTGATAAACTGGGTAAAAAATTAATTATATGTATCGGTCTTGTTTTATTTTCAATATCTGAGTTTATGTTTGCGGTTGGCCACTCATTTACAATTTTGGTTATTTCGCGTGTGTTAGGTGGCTTTAGTGCTGGGATGGTTATGCCAGGCGTAACAGGACTAATTGCTGATATTTCTCCGTCACAAGATAAAGCGAAGAACTTTGGTTACATGTCAGCAATCATTAATTCTGGTTTTATTTTAGGACCTGGTTTTGGCGGATTTTTAGCAGAAGTTTCGCATAGATTACCTTTCTATTTTGCAGGAGGATTGGGGATTGTTGCTTTTATTATGTCATTAATTGTGATTCACAATCCTAAGAAAATGACAACAGCAGGTTTCCCACAATATGATCCAGAGCTCTTAACTAAAATTAATTGGAAGGTATTCTTAACACCGGTTATTTTGACTCTAGTATTAGCATTCGGTTTGTCTGCATTTGAAACACTATTTTCATTATATACATCTGATAAAGCTGGCTATACGCCTAAAGATATTTCAATTGCTATCACAGGTGGGGGCATTTTTGGTGCCTTATTCCAAGTATTTTTCTTCGATAAATTCATGAAATTTACAACTGAATTGAATTTTATTGCATGGTCATTATTATATTCAGCAATTGTTTTAGTGATGTTGATTATCGCGCAAGGTTATTGGACTATTATGCTTATTAGCTTTATCGTCTTTATTGGTTTCGACATGATTAGACCTGCGATTACTAACTACTTTTCTAATATTGCAGGTAATCGACAAGGTTTTGCAGGAGGACTAAACTCAACATTCACAAGTATGGGTAATTTTATCGGCCCTCTAGTTGCAGGTACACTTTTTGATGTGAATATCGAGTTTCCATTATATATGGCTATAGCGGTATCATTAAGTGGTATTGTCATTATTTTTATTGAAAAAATGATAAGAACGCAATTAAATCGAAATTCAAAATGATAATAGACGCCATTCAGCGAAAACGTTGAATGGTTTTTATTTATTTTAAACATGTATACCTTGAAAAAGTACTAATATAACGTGACAAAACCCTTTAATTTTTTAATATTGTTTTCGAACGATTTTGAATGCTTGTGACACTTTTTTATTTAAAAAATCACTTTAATGTATTAATTGAAGATAATTACTTCGTTTTTTAATGTTTTTATGTAACAAAAATAACAACTTCAGTAATATTACTGTTACAAATATTACAATCTATTTAAATTGTGACCCACATATCTAAAATTAAAAATTATTATGTTAAGATAGACAAAAATCGAATGAGAAATGTGGGTAAGGAGATGAATTTGAAAAACTTATTATTAAGTATCTTTGCAGTTATTTTGACAATATGTTTAATAGGTCTAATATTTTTAGCTACTAATCAAAATGCATTAGCTAAAGTACATCAGACTATTTGTACATTTTCAAAAGCAAATAAAGTATCTGCATTAGAGAAAACAATTAATTTTACTGATTTTAAAACAGCGAATGCTTCAGAAAAAAGTGAAGACAATAATAATGACAAGCAACAAAAGACTACATATTTAAAAAAAGACAATCATAGATCATCAGAAAATCATTTTACGCCAAGAGAATGTAAAGTGATTGCATTAAATTATGCGAACAATCATTTAAATGAAAATTATGATTTAAAACAAGTTGATTATCAAAATCAATCATCAAATTATCAATATGTGAATCAACAAAATCAACAACAATCCAATATAGTAGTGAATGACAGCGGTCAAGTTGGGGAAAATCATTCACATATGAGATAGCACATGCTTACTAATGGGAGCATGTGCTTTTTTGTGATTACTATATGAAGAACTAGTGTTAAAATATAGAGGATTAAGTTAAGTAATACCAGAGGTGAGAATATGGGTAAAACCAAAAAAACAAATGCAATGCGCATGTTAGATAGAGCAAAGGTCGATTATCAAACTAACATATTTGAAGTAACTGAAGAACACCAAACGGGCGAACAAATAGCAGCACTTGTGAATGCCAATGTTGAAGATGTTTATAAAACGCTTGTATTAGAAAATGCCAACCATGATCATTTCGTATTTGTTATACCAGTTAACGCAACGTTAGATATGAAAAAAGCTGCTCATGAAGTAGGCGAGAAAAAATTAAATTTAATGCCTTTAGATCAGCTTAAACAGGTCACAGGATATATTAGAGGTGGATGTTCACCTATTGGTATGAAGCATTTATTCCCGACTGTTATTGACCAGTCTGCGCTACAACGAGAAAAAATATATATCAGTGGTGGCCAAAGAGGTATGCAAATCATTATCACAGTCAAAGATTTGGTAGCAATGACAAACGCTAAAGTGGCTTCAGTCATTCATGACTAAAGCACTAGCAATAAAATAATAATTAATCAAACACGGAAATACATGGACACAACTAGTCTACAAGATAGTGAATGTATTTTCGTGTTATTTTTGTCACAAAATGAATGTTTTTGATTGTTTTTGACAATTTTTGATTGAATTTTGTAAGCGCGCTCATTATAATGGTAATTGAGATGGGGTGGTTATATTGATATCTGAAAAACGACACGATTTGATTTTACAAGAACTTATAAAAAAGGATTTTCTGACACTCCAGGAATTAATGGATAGAACTGGTTGTAGTGCTTCTACCATCCGACGTGATTTATCGAAGTTGCAATTAGCTGGTAAATTACAACGTATTCATGGTGGTGCCACACTTAACCATAATCGAATGGTAGAACCGAGATTAACAGAGAAATTAACGCAAAATTCACGCGAAAAGAAAGAAATTGCCAAACAAGCTGCTCGACAAATTAGAGATAATGAATGTGTTTTTTTAGATGCTGGGTCAACAACGTTAGAGATGATACCTTACATAGATGCAAAAGATATTATTGTTGTAACTAATGGTTTGACTCATGTTGAACAACTACTTAAAAAAGGGATTAAGACCTTAATGTTAGGTGGTCAAGTTAAAGAAAATACATTCGCTACAGTGGGTTCGAGTGCTTTAGAAACATTGAGACGATATTGTTTTGATAAATCATTTATTGGAATGAACGGTATAGACGTAAAGTATGGTTTAACCACACCTGATGAACAAGAGGCGTTAATTAAAGATAATGCAATGCGACTTTCTAATGAAAGCTTTGTTGTTGTAGATGAAACGAAATTTAATCAAGTGTACTTTGCTAGAGTACCTGTGCAAGATAATACTCGAATCATTACCTCTAAACAAGGATTACAACATGTGAATGAAGCGTTTGCGGCACAATATGAATTTTTAGGAGGGACAATATGATATATACAGTTACTTTTAATCCATCCATTGACTATGTCATGTTTGTAGAAGATTTTAAGATAGATGGTTTAAATCGCGCTCAAGATACAAATAAATTTGCCGGTGGTAAAGGTATTAATGTTTCAAGGGTGCTAAAGACTTTGGAAGTTGATTCTACAGCATTAGGATTTGCTGGTGGCTTTCCAGGAGATTTTATAGCTCAAACATTAAAAGATAGTGATATTCACACAGATTTTGTGCAAGTAGATGAAGATACGCGTATCAATGTTAAATTGAAAACAGGTCAAGAAACTGAAGTGAATGCACAAGGTCCTAATGTGACAGATGCACAATTTCAATCATTATTAAATCAGATTAAAGAAACGACAGACAAGGATACTGTTATTGTTGCTGGTAGTGTACCAAAGAGCATTCCGAGTGATGCTTATGCGCAGATTGCTAAGATTACACAACAAACAGGTGCGCAATTAGTTGTTGATGCTGAAAAAGATTTAGTTGAAACAGTGTTAGAATATCAGCCATTATTTATTAAACCTAATAAAGAAGAATTAGAAGTTATGTTTAATGCATCTGTTAAAAGTGATGAAGATGTTATTAAATATGCTAAACAAATCTTAGACAATGGTGCACAATCAGTCATTGTGTCATTAGGTGGAGATGGCGCCATTTATGTGGATCGTCAACAAAGTATCAAAGCTGTGAATCCAAAAGGTAAAGTGATTAATACAGTTGGATCAGGCGATAGTACGGTAGCAGGTATGGTAGCTGGGTTAGCTACTGGTTTATCTGTGAAAGATGCATTTAAGCAAGCAGTAGCTTCGGGAACTGCTACTGCTTTTGATGCAGATTTAGCAACAAAAGATGCAATAGAAAATATCAAATCACAAGTTACGATTTCTGTACTTGATGGGGAGTGAATAATATGAGAATAACAGAATTATTAACAAAAGACACGATAGCAATGGATTTATCTTCATCAGACAAAAATGGTGTTATCGATGAGTTAGTGCATCAACTTGACAAAGCAGGTAAATTAAGTGATGTACCATCGTTTAAAGAAGCAATTCATAACCGAGAATCACAAAGTACAACAGGTATCGGTGAAGGTATTGCCATTCCACATGCGAAAGTGAGTGCTGTTAAATCTCCAGCGATTGCATTTGGTAAATCAAAAGCTGGAGTAGATTATCAAAGTTTAGATATGCAACCAGCACATTTATTCTTTATGATTGCTGCACCGGAAGGTGGCGCTCAAACGCATTTAGATGCATTAGCAAAGTTATCAGGCATTTTAATGGATGAAAATGTACGTGAAAAATTAATAAATGCATCATCACCAGAAGAAGTATTACAAATTATTGATGCAGCAGATGATGAAGCAACAAAAGAAGAAGAAGCAGAAGCACAACAAAATGAAGCGGATGCAGCAGCTGCTTCAACTGGTGCAGGCGTTGAAGATAATGAACCGTACGTTTTAGCTGTCACAGCTTGTCCTACAGGTATCGCACATACTTATATGGCACGCGATGCTTTGAAAAAGCAAGCTGAAAAAATGGGTGTCAAAATCAAAGTAGAAACAAACGGTTCAAGTGGGATTAAAAATCATTTAACAGAACATGATATTGAAAAAGCGTCTGGTATTATTGTAGCAGCAGATGTGCATGTTGAGACAGATCGTTTTGATGGTAAGAATGTAGTCGAAGTACCAGTAGCTGATGGTATTAAACGACCAGAAGAATTAATTAATACTGCTTTAGATACAAGTCGTAGACCATTTGTCGCTAGAGGCGATCGATCAGGTAATAATAACGAAGAGAATGAAGAAAAATTAAGTCCAGGAAAAGCATTTTATAAACACTTAATGAATGGTGTTTCTAATATGTTACCACTTGTCATTGCTGGTGGTATCATTATGGCAATTGTGTTTATTATTGGACCAAACTCATTCAAACCAGAGAGTGCTGAGCACAATGCATTCGCGGAGCAACTATGGAATATAGGTAAAAACAGTGCCTTTGCCTTAATCATTCCAGTATTAGCAGGTTTCATTGCTCGTAGTATTGCAGATAAACCAGGATTTGCAGCTGGTTTAGTTGGCGGTATGTTAGCCATTTCAGGTGACTCAGGATTTATTGGCGGTATTATTGCCGGTTTCTTAGCAGGTTATTTAACACAAGGTATTAAATACATGACACGTAAGTTACCTCAGTCATTAGAAGGTTTAAAACCAACATTAATCTATCCATTATTATCAGTAGCAATTACAGGTTTATTAATGATTTACGTATTTAACCCACCTGCTTCATGGTTAAATCACTTATTGTTAAATGGATTAAATGGACTTTCAGGTTCAAATATTATGTTACTTGGTTTAGTTATTGGTGCAATGATGGCAATCGATATGGGTGGACCATTTAACAAAGCTGCATACGTTTTTGCTACAGCAGCACTTACAGAAGGTAATGCAGCACCAATCACTGCCGCAATGGTTGGAGGTATGATTCCACCATTAGCAATTGCAACAGCAATGCTTATCTTCAGAAAGAAATTCACAAAAGAACAAAGAGGTTCAATTGTACCTAACTATGTTATGGGGGCATCATTCATTACTGAAGGTGCGATTCCGTTTGCTGCAGCTGATCCAATTCGTGTGATTCCATCAATGATGGTTGGTTCAGGTGTTGGTGGTGCGATTGCATTGGCATTAGGTTCAAGAATCCATGCGCCACACGGTGGTATCTTTGTTATCGCATCAACTGACTTTAGTCACATTTTACAAACATTATTAGCTTTAGTTGTAGGTACTTTAGTTTCTGCCTTAATATATGGTTTCTTAAAACCAAAATTAACTGAAAATGAAATTGAAGCATCTAAAGCAATGGATGAATAATAGATTTTTAGCCCTTGTCGTTTAAACGACAAGGGTATTTTTATTTTTACAAAATTAAATGTTGAATTGTATGATATGAATAAAATGAAAGGTTGTAGTAAAATAACAATCGAATCATTAGAATTAGAAAAGAAGGTATTGATATTGAAGGAATATTTACTTATAAACGGTCAGATTTATACAGAAAGTCAAAAAATAGAACATGGTTTTATACAT
The DNA here is from genome assembly GCF_021117155.1 of Staphylococcus sp. HL28. NCBI lineage: Bacteria > Bacillati > Bacillota > Bacilli > Caryophanales > Staphylococcaceae > Staphylococcus > Staphylococcus sp. HL28. The sequence continues at coordinate 2,102,541 of NZ_CP088218.1, read as the reverse complement.
ATTAAAGATAGCAAAATAATGGAAATAGGTTCTGATAAAGATAGATTGAATACTTTAAGTAAATCGTATCCCACGGTAAATGCACAAGGGCATCATGTTATTCCCGGATTTATAGATATACATATCCACGGTGGTTACGGCGAAGATGCGATGGATGCCTCTAAGGATGGTCTTAAACATTTATCTGAACAACTATTATCTGAAGGAACAACATCATTTTTAGCAACAACGATGACGCAATCAGATGATAGTATTAATCGAGCACTCCAAAATATTGCAAACTATTATCAAATTCAAAATAAGCTTGATGCTGCAGAAATTGTAGGTATTCATCTCGAAGGTCCATTTATTTCAGAGCATAAAGTGGGGGCGCAACATCCTAAATATGTTCAAAGACCGTCTATTGAAAAGATTAAGACATTTCAACAGACTGCCAATCAATTGATTAAAATTATTACTTTTGCACCTGAAGTTGAAGGTGCAACTGATACATTAAAAGCTTTAAATAACGACATCATATTTTCAATGGGACATACAGTAGCTACATTTGATGAAGCAAATGCAGCTGTTGATAATGGAGCCAAACATATTACGCACTTATATAATGCGGCAACAGGTTTTGGACATCGAGAACCAGGGGTTTTTGGAGCGGCATGGTTAAATCAAAACCTCAATACAGAAATTATAGTTGATGGTGTGCATTCGCACCCAGCGGCCGTAGCAATGGCTTACCAAAATAAAGGCAATGAACATATGTATCTCATTACAGATGCCATGCGTGCAAAAGGAATGCCAGAAGGTGAATATGATCTAGGTGGGCAAAACGTTATTGTTAAGAATGAAGAAGCACGGTTAGATTCAGGTGCATTAGCAGGTAGTATCTTAAAAATGAATGATGGATTGCGTAATTTAATCACTTATACAGGCGCTTCAATTAAAGACTTGTGGCGTGTGACAAGTTGGAACCAAGCGAAAGCGTTAGGTATCGATCAAACAAAAGGTAGTATTAAGGTAGGGAAAGATGCTGATTTAGTAATTGTAGATGATACGATTTCTGTCCACAAAACCATTAAAAATGGTTATGTTCATACATTTTAGATTTGAGGAATAATTTGACTAAATAGGGGTATTAGTTTTAAATGTTATGTTGTAATTCTATAAACATAAATTAACCCAATGAAATATTTTTATGATAGAATAAAATCAATTACATTTTTTTAGGGGGTGTCGCAATGGGAAGGTCTTAGCATGTAAATATCATTTAAGCCAATTCGAAAATTTTAATTACGTGTTAACCATGTGTGACACAGATAATATGGAGGTGAATCCCTAGAAATAGGGAATTAATTGGAAACTTCGACCATAATTAGTTTAATTGTATTTTTTCTTTTAATTGCATTAACAACAGTATTTGTCGGATCTGAATTTGCGCTTGTCAAAGTAAGATCTACACGTATCGAACAATTAGCAGATGAAGGAAACAGTGGTGCTAAAATCGTTAAGAAAATGATTGCCAACCTGGATTACTACTTATCTGCATGCCAACTAGGTATAACAGTAACTTCATTAGGTTTAGGTTGGTTAGGTGAACCGACATTTGATAAATTACTACATCCTTTATTCGAACTAATGCATTTACCAAGTGCATTAACGACAACAGTTTCATTTGTCATTGCGTTTATTGTAGTAACATATTTACATGTCGTATTAGGTGAACTTGCACCTAAATCATTCGCTATTCAACATACAGAGAAAATGGCGTTACTATATGCTAGACCGTTATATTACTTTGGTAATGTCATGAAACCTTTAATTTGGTTAATGAACGGTTCGGCTCGTGTAATTATTAGAGTGTTTGGTGTAGATCCAGATGCACATTCGGATGCAATGTCAGAAGAAGAAATCAAAATCATTATTAATAATAGTTATAATGGTGGCGAAATCAACCAAACTGAACTTGCATATATGCAAAATATCTTTTCTTTTGATGAAAGACAAGCTAAAGATATTATGGTTCCCCGAACTCAAATGATTACGTTGAACGAGCCTTTTAATGTTGATGAACTATTAGAAACGATTAAAGAATACCAATTCACTCGATATCCTATCACTGAAGATGGTGACAAGGACCACGTTAAAGGATTTATAAATGTTAAAGAATTCTTAACTGAGTATGCATCTGGTAAAACAATCAAAATTGCTAACTATATACATGAGTTGCCGATGATTTCAGAGACAACACGTATTAGTGATGCGCTTGTTAGAATGCAACGTGAACATGTTCATATCAGTTTGATTATTGATGAATATGGTGGTACAGCAGGTATTTTAACAATGGAAGATATTTTAGAAGAAATTGTCGGTGAAATCAGAGATGAATTTGACGATGACGAAGTGAACGACATCATTAAATTAGAGGACAACAAATATCAAATTAATGGTCGAGTGTTATTAGACGACTTAAATGAACAATTTGGTATTGAATTCGAAGACTCTGAAGATATTGATACAATCGGTGGATGGTTACAATCTGAAAATACAAATCTTCAAAAAGACGATTTTGTTGATACAGATTACGATCGTTGGATTATATCAGAAATTGAAAATCACCAAATTATTTGGGTCACTTTAAATTATGAGTTTAATCAAGAACGCCCAACATATGAAGTTAATTCAGATGAGGAACAAACGGATTAACGATGATATCTATGATGAAAAGACGCTTAAGCTATTATGTTTAAGTGTCTTTATTTACGTGTATTATAGTATGGTATACATTGGCTTACGTATTTCAACAACTAAGACATATGAAGGAGAGTGGTAGGAATGAATATTAATGATACACAATATTTGAATAATGGTTATCCTATGCCATCTATTGGCTTAGGTGTTTATAAAATAACAGATGATGAAATGAATGAAGTGATTAATACCGCTATTGAAGCAGGTTATCGTGCATTTGATACGGCATATTTTTATGGTAATGAACAGTCACTAGGACAAGCGTTAAAGCAAACAAACGTTGATAGAGAAGACTTATTTATTACATCCAAATTATGGAATGATTATCAAGGATATGACAGCACGATTCAATATTTCAATCAATCTTTAGAAAATTTAGGTCTTGAGTATCTAGACTTGTTTTTAATTCATTGGCCTTGTGAAGAAAATGGCTTATTTATAGAAAGTTATAAGGCATTAGAAACGCTTTATCACGAAGGTAAAGTCAAAGCCATAGGCGTTTGTAATTTTAAACAACATCATCTAGAGAAACTAATGCAAGAAACAGAAATCGTTCCTCAAATCAATCAAATAGAGTTACATCCATACTTTAATCAACAAGAATTACAAGATTATTGTGATCATCATGATATTAAAGTCACTGCATGGATGCCATTAATGAGAAATAAGGGGTTATTAGATGACCCGGTTATTACGGACATGGCTAAACGATATCATAAAACACCAGCACAAATTGTTTTACGTTGGCATTTAGCTCATAATCGTATTATTATTCCTAAATCTAAAACACCTAGTCGAATTTACGAAAACTATAATATTTTAGATTTCAATCTTGAACTTACAGATGTAGCACAAATTGATAGTTTAAATCGAAATGATAGACAAGGTAAAGATCCAGATGAAGTAGCGATAGGTGATTTAAAATAAATGAGTTGAAGTAATGCGACGTAATATTAATCATCGTATGAATGAAAGATTCCATTTATATTACTTTTGAGTTCATTTAAATTTACAAAAGTAGTGATTTTCAATAAATATTGCGATAAACATTAATGGAATATTAAGATTTTGTAAATACAAAGGCTCTAAGTAGAATACACTATTAAGTAATTGATAAAATAATATTAAATCAATTACTAGAAAAGGATGTCATTGAATGAATATAAGAGTCATCATTCCTTGTTATAATGAAGGAGAAGTCGTATTAAAAACATATGAAAAGCTGACTGAGATATTAAAGCAAGATAGCATCAATAAACAATATGAATACGATTTACTATTCATAGATGATGGCAGTAAAGATTCAACTATTGATCATCTACAAAATTTAGCATTAGCTGACCACCACGTAAAATATATTTCATTTAGTAGAAATTTTGGTAAAGAGGCTGCTATGGTGGCAGGCTATCAACATAGTGAACATTGTGACGCTGTAGTTATGATAGATGCTGATCTACAACATCCGCCAGAATTTATTCCGCAAATGGTTGAAGGGTATAATGAAGGTTATGATCAAGTTATAGCAAAACGTGATCGTAAAGGAGAAAATGTCGCTAGAAAATCGATGACACGTGCTTATTATAAATTGATTAATGCCTTTGTAGAAGATGTGCAGTTTGAAGATGGCGTAGGTGATTTTAGATTACTAAGCAAACGTGCAGTACAAGCACTGACATCTATGGATGAATATAACCGATTTTCAAAAGGATTATTTGAATGGATAGGTTATAATACGAAAGTATTCACCTATGAAAATGTAGAACGTGAAGCAGGAGAATCGAAATGGTCATTTGCCAAATTATTAAATTATGGTATTGATGGCTTAATTTCGTTTAATAATAAACCATTAAGAATGATGATTTATCTAGGTATGATTACATTTTCACTTAGTGTACTATATCTCGTATATCTTTTAATTAATATCATGATTTCAGGTGTGAACATTCCCGGTTACTTCACAACAATAGCTGCGATCACACTTTTAGGTGGTATTCAGTTAATGTCTATAGGAGTCATTGGTGAGTATATTGGTCGTATCTATTATGAAGTGAAAAAGCGACCTAAATATATTGTTCAGGCCACGAATATTGAACCTGAACAAACATCTGAAAGATCACAGGAGTCAAAAGACTCAGACAAGGCACAATCTAGAAAAAATCAATCTGAACACTATCATCAAATTAGAAGATTTGATGCACATAGACATCAACCGACATATCAAGCAACACAAAATAGTGATGAATATAAAGAACGTGTTCATTAAACAAAAAGCTTACAGATTATATATTTTTCCATAACCTGTAAGCTTTTTATAAATTGATTTTTTGACAACGATAAAGAAATACTTTTTCTTTAGAAATTAGTATTTCTTATGCATGAGTTTCACTCATGAATTCCTATTTTAAAGTACACATTAGCTGTGGCTAATGCGTAAGAACCACTACATCATAAATGATTAGTGGTTCTTTATTATTTCTGTCCCTCTCCCTTAAATATACGTTGCCATATGATAAATAATATGAATAGTACATATATGATAGCAAACACGTACCAAAAAGGTGTGAGTATCATCATAGCTATAAATGAGATGATAATTAATATCGTACCAATCATCATAGGGTGTTTGATTGTTTTTAAAATAGGTAGACGATTAAGTTCTGACAAATTAAATGTACCTATAAATAATAATACTGCACCGATAATGAAAATAGCTGGAGCTAAGTATGGTAACGACATATAGACAGATTGTTCACTGGAAATATCTGTTATAAATTGCGCTAAACTTATGACAATGGCAAATATCACTGCAATGAACTTTTGGTCTTTTATCATGAAAGGATTAATTTTTTTATTTAAATAGAGTTGTAATAATGCCCATACAATGAATAAAATCATCGTATAGATTGAAATAAAATTATATTTTGAGACTACGATTAAATCGATAATAGCATTTAATGAAATAGCTATTAGTATTGAACTAAACCGAAGTTGTTCAAATTGGTGCAAATATAAATCTATTCCTATAATGAGCAATACTACGGCAATATTAATTAATATATATAGAATCATGGTGTACTCCTATCCGTAATACTTCATTCAATTATTATATCAATTAACATAAACTTAATCATTATATAACACTCGAAATTGTTAAAGTTATATTAAATGAGTTTAAACACCCTTCATATTACTCCATAACAATGTGTGTAATTGGGGCAATACATATACATTATTCATATCGCTACTAGTCATGACACGTTCGACTAATTGTTCATAACGTTGTAATAGTTTAGCAGTATGGTTGTCGACCTCATCATCTAAATAAGGATTACCCACTTGTAAATAAAATGGAATTGTTGGATAACGATGATGAATCATTTTAGCAAATTCGAAGTCACCCTCATCAAAAATGACGACTTTTAAATTTAGTGATTCAGGTACACACTGTTCAATAACACTATCTAAAATTTCCAAATTAGGTTTCATATTTGAGCTTGGCGGTTTGGGACTAATTGTTAAGTCATCGATTTGAGTCATCCATGGTTGAAATTTACTGCCTTGTGTTTCAAGGGCAGTTTGAATATGATGTTCTTCAAATAAATTTACTAAATCTTGGATACCTTTAATAAGTGCCGGATTTCCACCAGAAATTGTGACGTGATTAAAATTGTCGCCACCTACTTCACGCAATTTGTCATATATTTCTTCTGCAGACATTAATTGAATATCCTCTTTAGCACTACCATCCCATGTAAAGGCAGAATCACACCAACTACAGCGATAATCACAACCTGCAGTTCTAACAAACATTGTTTTTCTACCAATGACGCGTCCTTCTCCTTGAATTGTTGGACCAAACACTTCTAATACAGGTATTTTAGCCATTATTGATCACCCTTAGGACGATAAACGACATAGCTTGTAGGTGTTTCACGTAAATAAACTTGGACACATTTTGGTTGATTCTTTTGATCTTTAAGATATGATTGCACCATTTGATATATAGTTTGAGCAACAATTTCTGTAGAAGGGCTTTTACCTTTGAATTGAACTAAATCATTTAATAAATAATGATCGAATTGGTCATGAATTAATTTTTTTAAATCACTAAAATTCACTAAAAAACCATTGTGATCTAATTCATCTCCAGCTATGGTAATATTTACGAAATAAGTATGTCCGTGAGTACGCATACATTTTCCAGCGTCTTCACTTGGAATATAATGTGCTGCTGAAAAGTTAAAGTCTTTATTAAGTTCGAATTGATAGGGATGATTGACACTAGGATAGATTTGTTGAATCATCTTATTGTACTCCTTTCTTCGCAAGATATCGGTCGAGTCCGCGTGATCTTAATTGGCAAGCAGGGCATTCACCACAACCATCTCCAATAATACCGTTATAACAAGTTAGCGTATTTTCACGAATATAGTTTAATACCCCAAGATCGTCAGCAAGTTCCCATGTTTGTGCTTTATCTAACCACATTAATGGCGTGTGAATCACAAAATCTCGATCCATAGACAGATTTAATGTTACGTTCATTGATTTAATGAAACTATCACGACAGTCAGGATAACCTGAAAAGTCAGTTTCACAAACACCAGTAATGATATGTTTAGCTTTAATTTGGTAAGCTAATGCACCAGCGAATGATAAGAACAGTAGATTACGAGCAGGTACGAATGTATTTGGAATACCATCTTCTGTATCTTCAATTTTTAAGTCATGTTGTGTTAATGCATTAGGTGTCAGTTGGGATAACAACGACATATCTAATATGTGGTGTTCTACGTTTTGTTCTTGAGCAATTTTTTTAGCTACTTCAATTTCAGTATCATGTCTTTGTCCATAATTAAAAGTAACGAGAATAACATCTTTAAAATGCTTTTTAGCATAAAACAAACATGTTGTACTGTCTTGACCTCCGCTAAAGACGACTATGGCTTTGTTTGGATCTAGAGTGTGTTGTACCATGATTTTTTCCTCCTATAAATCATTAGTCACTAAAACCGAAAATTAAGGCATAAAAAAAGCCTATCTCTATAAAAAAGATAGACGACAGATTGTGAATACACATATAATTTTAAAGAAAGCATTAAAATGATATGTCTATTTGCAAACAGAAATTAAATTCAGTGTCTAGTTTTTTATAGAGGGTTTCGGCTAGGAACCTCTGATAACTATATATTTTGTACGCAACATAGAATAAACCAATTCATATGTAAAATCAAGTGAATTTTTGTGATAATAGTGTTAAAGACGTATCGAATAACGAATATTAATGTAATGGAGCGTAATCATGTTAGTAGTGATAGATAATAAAGATTCATTTACTTATAATTTAATTAATTATTTTAAAATGGCTACACAAGATATAGTGAATGTTATTGATGTAGAGGAGATTAATATCGAGGAATTAAAGGCGCTAAAGCCTAAAGCTATCGTTATCTCTCCTGGTCCCGGGAGACCTAGTGATTATTCTATTTTATTTAAGGTGATGGATGACTTTTATCAGCACATACCTATTTTTGGGGTCTGTTTAGGATTTCAAATGATTTACCAATATTTTGGAGGAAAAATTATACATAGAGATAGACCTATACATGGTCATACGACATTATTAAGCCACTATGGTGAAGGTATGTTTCAAGGATTGCCAGAAAAATTTAATGTAATGTTATATCATTCTTTACAAGCAGATGAAAGTAGCATTCCAAGCGATTTGAAAATTACGGCTAAGGGAGAAGATGATGTCATTATGGGGATAGAGCATGATAAATATCCTATTTATGGTTTACAGTATCACCCAGAATCCATTTTAAGCGAACAAGGCCAAAACCAGATTCAAAACTTTATCGACATTGTAGGTGAAAATAATGACTATCAAATTTAACTATCGCTATTACATAGACGACAATCAATTCGAAACCTATCATATTGAATTGGATCAATTGATTGAAAAGAAGATAGCTAAACATATAGATGAAGTGGGGCGTGTTATACGTTTTGCAGAATTACAACAACAACAAGGTCGTTATGTCACGTTATATATAACATATGAAGCGGCACGTTATTTTAACCCACAAATGGCTGTGTGCCATGTAGAAGAAGATGGTATCTTAGCAATAGCATATAGCTTTAAAGTAGCCAATCACATAAATGAATCTACAAAATTGAATGATGTATCATATAATTCGAAACATCACTTTAAATTTATAGAATCAAATCAACAAATGAAAGAAAAAATTAAAAGCATTCAACATGCAATTGTCGAAGGAGACACCTATCAAGTGAACTATACTACCCGATTAACTGATAACATCCATTTTCCTATTCATCAGTTATATCGACAATTAACCACTGCGGCGAATGGTAATTACACGGCCTTATTAGATACAGATGAGGTTAAAGTCGCATCTATTTCTCCTGAATTATTTTTTCAGAAAGGAATATTTAATGGTGAACCGAACGTGTTAGTTAGTAAGCCAATGAAAGGTACAATGCCGAGAGGTGTAACGAACGAAGAAGATCTACAAAACTACCATCAACTTCAACAGTCTGAGAAAGATAAAGCTGAAAATGTAATGATTGTAGATTTATTGCGTAATGATATTTCTAGAATAGCAATGACAGGAAGTATTATTGTTTATAAATTATTTTTTATAGAAACGTATCATACGGTACATCAAATGACGAGTATGGTCACAGGAAAACTATCATCAGATGTGACACTTGAAATGATTTTAAGTGCTATATTTCCGTGTGGTTCTATTACTGGTGCACCTAAAATCAATACTATGAAATTAATTCATTCTTTAGAACAAGTTCCAAGATACATATATTGTGGAACGATTGGATTATTACTGCCTAACGGTAAAATGATATTTAATATACCTATACGTACGATTGAGTATCGACATCAGCAAGCGATTTATGGCGTTGGTGCTGGGATTACGATTAACTCTAACCCAGATAATGAAGTCCAAGAATTTTATGATAAGACGAGGATACTGGAGAGGTTATAATGTACTTATTTGAAACAATGAAATTAGAGAATGGTCATATTGCACGACTTGCTTATCACAAACAGAGAATAAGTCAATCTAGTAACAAATTGAATATGACTTTTAATGAGTTAGGCTGGGAACGTCTTATTCACTCGATACAATCTAAATATCAAGAAGGTAGTTACCGTTTGAAAGTGATGTTAAACGAAGAAGGGGATTTCGACTATTTAGTAGCACCATTAACATCTAAATCACATTTTACTGCGTCTTTAGTACGTGAACATTCAAATACATCTCATATAACGATAATTAATAAAACATCGAATAGAGACCATGTATCTTATGATTTAGATACTGATTTAGCACTCATATTTGATAAGAATGGCAAGATTTTAGAATTTAATATTGGGAACGTTATGTTTAAAGAAAACGGATATTATTATACACCTCATTATAATGAAGATTTTTTATTAGGATGCATGCGGCAATCATTGATTGATGAAGGTTGTTTGCAAGAAAAAAACTATTATGTTGATGAATTAATAGAGAAATTGACTACTAATAAAGTAGAGGTATTTTTACTAAATAGTTTGCGAGAGGTTGCCGACGTTACAATTTACCTATAAAATTAACATGAAAGTAGCGCGAAATATTATCAAATGGAGTAGATAATGACATTATTATGGATAGGATTATTAATTGTTGTAGCAGTTGTAAATAAAGTCATCGTTAATCGATTATTACAAAAGAGAGCACAAATATTCGCACGTATCGTTGCAACAGTTACTACCATATGTGCCATTATATTAGTATATTTATTGATTAAATCACTGATGCCTTTTGTAATAGAGCGTATGAACGTATTTTATCATCATTAAAGACTTTTGAGGTGAAGGTATGAAAATATATAGTCAAGGCGACCAAGCCATCGTAATATCAATAGAGAAAAAGGTATCAAAAGATCTTACTGAAGATTTATTAGCCTTGCGATCATATTTAAATGAAAAAAATTACTCGTTCATCATAGAAATTGTACCTACTGAATCGGACATGATGATTATTTATGATGCACGAGACATGATTAAACATCATCATATACAATCGCCATTCTTATATATGAAAGCGCTCATTGAGTCGATTAAGTTGGAAATAAAACATGAGAATAAAACGCAGGCACCATTTCAAATTCCTATCGTATATGGAGAAGAATACGGGCCAGACTTAGAATCATTATTAAAACATTTAAAAATGGATGAATCACAATTTAAAGCACTACATACAGGAAGTGATTATTTTGTATCGATGATGGGATATTCACCAGGATTTCCATATTTAACAGGAATGAACAAAAAATTATTTGTGAATCATACAAGCAAAGAAAAGAAATTTATTCCGGCAGGTTCCGTCGTCATTGAAGGCAAAAAATGTGGTATCGTTACTACCGACACTTATAATGACTGGTTGGTAATTGGATATACACCAACACAACTTTTCTTTCCAAATAAAGATGATTTTTCACTCTTAAAATTAGGCGATAATGTACAATTTATTGCTAAAGATAAAAATGAATTGGATTTAGGAGACTTTAAAACATGTCAATCATAATAGAAAATAGCGGTTTATTTAGTAGTTTTCATGATTTTGGTAGACACGGATATGAACATAATGGTGTGATACCAAGTGGTGCACTTGATAGTTTGTCACACGAAATTGCCAATCGGTTAGTAGCTAATGATAAAAATGAAGCAACACTCGAAATGACACATAAAATGCCAACGATTCGTTTTACAGAACCAACGTTAATCGCATTAGCAGGTGGTAATTTTAAAGCAGAGACACAAACAATGAAGGTCTTTCCATATAAGTTATATTTAATGGAAAAAGATGATGTTTTAAAGTTTGAAGAAACGAGCAGAACATCACGTGTTTATTTAGCTGTCGGTGGAGGCTTTAATCTAGAAGAATGGTTAGGCTCTACATCAACAGATTTTAATGTTAAATTGGGTGGTTTTGAAGGTCGACAACTACAAAATGGTGATGAAATTGAAATGAAACGCCTATATAGTGAGCGACATCAAAAATTATTTGAAAATTTAGCTGAGTCTCGTCAAACAGATTGGGGTGTAGATGGCTATGCGTTATCATTTAACTATATGTCGGATGTATTCCATGTCATTAAAAACAAAGGTTCAGAAGATTTTAAAGAAAATGTCTTGCAACGTTTTACATCACATAATTATAAAGTAACTAGTAAAGCAAATCGAATGGGAATGGTTTTAGAAGGGGAAAAAGTGAAAGCGTATTATGATGATATGCCTGCACATCAATCAGTTAAACGAGGTACAATTCAAGTTAAAAGAGATGGTACACCAATCATCCTGTTAAATGATCACTATACATTGGGTAGTTATCCTCAGATAGGTACGATAGCAAGCTATCATTTAACAAAGTTAGCTCAGAAACCAACAGGATCAAAATTAAAATTCCAATTTATAGATATTGAAACAGCAGAGAAAAATCTCATTAAATATAGTAATTGGTTAAATCAATTATTCCATGGCATTGAGTATCGTATGCAGTTAGAAATGTTGAAATAGGCACTATTAATGTAAAGTGGAAGCTCGTACTTAAGACGGATGGATTAATAAATATAAGTCTATATAATATATAGGTACATTATAGAAGGTTTAACTTTCAATCATAGTTTATATTTTGAAAAGTGTGTTTTTACTTGATATTTAAGGTTGCTTCCTTTATATTAATATATTGAACTATGTATTTTGTTACAATATGATTACATTCATCATATTTTCTTAATAAAAAATTAACATCAACAATACATTAGCTAGTTATTGGACCAATCTACTAGCTATTTTTAACGTCAAAATGAAATGTTTAGTGAATTTTAAAAATTATATATTGTGTTAAATCATGCAGACCAATATTGGAATGGGTTAAAATAAAAGTGGAAATAACTTGTTTTATTTCGACGTAGTAAAGTAAGCAATGCGTTTATATGTTAAACGGAGTTATTGTTAAAGAAGATAAAAGCTTACTGGCGTTGTTTTAAGACAAATTACCATTGCCTAATTACGTTTAATTCGTTATTGATAAGGTTCTTGTGGTTTATTAACAATAAACGGAGGAAACAAACATGAGTTCTCACAAAAAGGAGATAAGTCTTTTTGCGTTTTTCCTGATGACCGTATTTACGATCACGCTAAAGACATATTTTTCCTATTATGTTGATTTTTCTTTAGGTGTTAAAGGATTAGTACAAAACTTAATATTACTGATGAATCCATACAGTTTAATCGCACTTGTACTAAGTGTGTTCCTATTCTTCAAAGGTAAAAAGGCTTTTTGGTTTATTTTTGTTGGAGGATTCTTATTAACATTTTTACTGTATGCCAACGTTGTATACTTTAGATTTTTCTCTGATTTTTTAACGTTTAGTACTTTGAATCAAGCAGGGAATGTAGAATCTATGGGTGGCGCATTAGGTGCATCATTTAAATGGTACGACTTTGTGTACTTTATCGATACGATTATCTACCTGTTTATTCTAATCTTTAAACGTCAGTGGTTAAGTACAAAAGCATTTAGTAAGAAATTTGTTCCAGTCGTTATGGCTGTATCAGTAGCGTTATTCTTCTTAAACTTAGCTTTTGCTGAAACTGACCGTCCAGAGTTATTAACTCGTACATTTGACCACAAATACTTAGTTAAATATTTAGGACCATTTAATTTTACAGTATATGATGGTGTAAAAACGATCGAAAACAATCAACAAAAGGCTTTAGCATCAGAAGATGACCTAACTAAAGTGCTTAATTATACAAAGCAAAAACGTACTGAACCTAACCCAGAATATTATGGTGCGGCTAAGAAGAAAAATATTATTAAAATCCATTTAGAGAGTTTCCAAACTTTCTTAATTAACAAGAAAGTTAATGGTAAGGAAGTAACACCATTCTTGAACAAACTATCAAGTGGTAAAGAAGATTACACTTACTTCCCTAACTTCTTCCATCAAACTGGTCAAGGTAAGACATCAGATGCCGAATTGACAATGGATAACAGTATATATGGATTACCACAAGGTTCTGCATATTCATTAAAAGGTGACAACACATATGAATCACTGCCAGCGATTTTAGATCAAAAGCAAGGTTATAATTCAAATGTCATGCATGGTGACTATAAAACGTTCTGGAACAGAGACCAAATTTATAAACACTTTGGTATAGATAAGTTCTATGATGCAACCTATTATGATATGTCAGACGATAATGTAGTCAATTTAGGATTAAAAGATAAAGTGTTCTTCAAAGATTCAGCGGACTATCAAGCTAAAATGAAAAAACCGTTCTATTCTCACCTTATTACATTGACTAACCATTATCCATTCACTTTAGATGAGAAGGATGCATCTATTGATAAGCCAAATACAGGTGACTCTACAGTTGACGGATATATTCAAACAGCACATTATTTAGACCAAGCGCTTGAAGAATATGTTACAGATCTTAAGAAAAAAGGGTTATATGATGATTCTGTTATCATGATTTATGGTGACCACTACGGTATCTCTGAAAACCATAATAATGCGATGGAAAAATTATTAGGTGAAAAGATTACACCAGCGAAGTTCACTGATTTAAACCGTACTGGTTTCTGGATTAAAATTCCAGGCAAATCAGGTGGCATAAATAAAGAATATGCTGGACAAATGGATGTTATGCCAACGATTTTACATTTAGTTGGTATTGATACTAAAAACTATATCATGTTTGGTACTGATTTATTCTCTAAACAACATAACGATGTAGTACCATTTAGAAATGGTGACTTTATTACTAAAGACTACAAATATGTTAACGGTAAGTTATATTCTAATAAAGATAATGAATTACTAACTAAGAAACCAAAAGACTTCGAGAAAAATCAAAAACAAGTTGAAAAAGATTTAGAAATGAATGATAGTTTACTTAACGGTGACTTATTCAGATTCTATAAAAATCCTGATTTCAAAAAAGTAGATCCATCGAAGTATGAATATAAAACAGGACCAAAAGGTAACGAGAAAAAATAATTCAATAAAACCGAATTGAGTATAAGCACTCAATTAGGTTTTTTTATTTTTGATATATTTAACAGAGAGTGGAACAGAAATAATAAAGAACCACTAATCATTTATGATGTAGTGGTTCTTATGCTTTAGCCACAGCTAATGTGTACTTTAAAATACGAACACATGAGTCAATACGCATGTGTATGTCATTCTAATTTCTATAAGAAAAAGAATGACTTTTCAGTCAACGGCTGACTAAATATGAATGTAACTTGAAGTATGTATTTATGTCCTAGCCTGTTTATCTGCTTAATACGACAAATTAAAGAGGAGTGGGGGTTCTATTGAACTCCACTCCTCTTTATTATTCTATCTGCCTTCGTAGTCAAACTTTAATTTTAGGAAATTATATGGAAATTACATCTTAATAAAACTACTTGATTAGCCTAATGCAACGTCTAATACCATCATAATAGCGAAACCAAGCATTAAGCTTAGCGTAGCTAAATCTGTATTATTACCTGATTGAGAATCTGGTATTAGCTCTTCTACTACTACAAATATCATTGCACCTGCAGCAAAGGCGAGCGCGTACGGTAACATCGGTGTAATAACTAGTACTGCACCTGCGCCAATCATAGCAAATATGGGTTCTACAATAGCTGAAGCCTGTCCATAGTTGAAAGCTTTCCAACTAGACGCACCGGCTGCTTTAATTGGCATAGATAAGGCTGCACCTTCAGGAATGTTTTGGATACCTATACCAATCGCTAAGCCAATCGCACCTAGGAATGTAGCAGTACCATTGCCTGATACTACGCCACCAAAGGCAACACCAATTGATAAACCTTCAGGTATATTATGCAATGTAATTGCAAGCACGAGTAATGCATTTTTACTTAGAGATGTGTCAATGCCTTCTTGTTGCTGATTTTCATCCTTCGCATTACGATGCATATGCGGTATAACAAAATCTAGTCCGCGAATAAAGAAACCGCCAAATAAGAATCCAATCGCAGCTGGTAACCATGGCATTGCTGAGTCTTTACTAAATTCAATTGAGGGTTGTA
Source organism: Staphylococcus sp. HL28 (assembly GCF_021117155.1). Lineage (NCBI taxonomy): Bacteria > Bacillati > Bacillota > Bacilli > Caryophanales > Staphylococcaceae > Staphylococcus > Staphylococcus sp. HL28. The sequence goes on along the minus strand of NZ_CP088218.1, from coordinate 2,086,645 downwards.
ACAGAGACCAGAAACTTGCGGCAATCATAATACCTGCAGCAAACCCTTGCATCGAGTTCAACACTTTATCATTAACAGATTTAAAAATAAAGACAGAAGCTGCACCAAGTGCTGTTAATAACCATGTAATGATTCCTGCAATTAAAGCTTGAAAATGAGGAGGCAAATTTTCGAAGAATTCTGCCATAACTAGGTCTCCTTGTATCATTTAAGCTTAAAAAGGTGTATAATATATAGAACTGATTTAAGCTTAACAAAATTATATAGAAAATTCGATAGTAAAAGGAAGATAAGCATGGAAGCATATAAAATTGAACATTTAAATAAATCCTATGCAGACAAAGTGATATTCGATGACTTAAATTTATCTATATCTGAACACGAAAAGATTGGTCTAGTAGGGATTAATGGTACAGGTAAGAGTACATTGCTGAAAGTCATAGGTAATATAGACGAAGATTTTACGGCTGATATCACACATCCAAATAATTATCGAATACGTTATTCATCACAAAAGCATGATCTTGATGGAGATATGACAGTGTTTGAGGCGGTACTAAGTTCTGATACACCTACATTAAAGGTGATTAAAGATTATGAACAAGCTGTAAATCAATATGCCATCAATCAAAGCGACAAGCAATTTCAAATTATGATGGAAGCTCAAGAAATGATGGATCGTAAAGAGGCATGGGATTATAATGCTGAAATCAAGACCATACTTTCTAAATTAGGCATTAATGATACAAATAAATTAGTGAAGTCATTATCAGGTGGTCAACAAAAACGTGTTGTTTTAGCGAAGACATTAATAGAACAACCCGATTTATTATTGTTAGACGAGCCGACAAACCATTTAGATTTTGAGTCGATAAACTGGTTAATTAATTACGTAAAGCAATATCCTTATACTGTTTTATTTGTAACACATGACCGTTACTTTTTAAACGAAGTATCTTCAAGAATTATTGAATTAGATAGAGGTAAGTTAAAAACATATCCTGGTAATTATGAAGATTACATAGCTATGCGTGCTGAAAATGAACAAATCGAACAGAAACAACAACAAAAGCAAAAGGCATTATATAAGCAAGAATTGGCTTGGATGAGAGCCGGCGCAAAAGCTAGAACAACTAAACAACAAGCACGTATTAATCGCTTTAGCGACTTAGAATCTGAAGTTAAACAACAAACGAAACAAGATAAAGCACAGTTGAATTTAGCTCATTCAAGACTAGGTAAACAAGTGTATGAATTAGATCATTTATCAAAATCAATCAATGACAAAGTACTATTTGAAAATATTACTGAGATTATACAAAGTGGTCAAAAAATAGGTATAGTAGGTCCTAATGGAGCGGGCAAAACCACATTATTAAATATATTAGCATCTGAAGATCAATCATTTGAAGGCCAATTAAAAGTAGGACAGACCGTTAAAGTGGCTTACTTCAAACAAACTGAAGAAACATTAGATAGAGATATCAGAGTGATTGATTATCTTCGTGAAGAGAGTGAAGTTGCTATGGAAAAGGATGGCACCTCCGTTTCTGTAACACAATTGCTTGAGCGCTTTCTATTCCCAAGTTCAACGCATGGTAAGAAAGTATATAAATTATCAGGTGGCGAACAAAAGCGGTTATATCTTTTACGTTTATTAGTACATAAGCCGAATGTATTATTATTAGACGAACCTACAAACGATTTAGATACCGAAACCCTAACCATTTTAGAAGATTATATCGATGAATTTGGTGGTTCAGTGATTACGGTTAGTCATGATAGATATTTTCTTAACAAAGTGGCACAAGAATATTGGTATATTCATGATGGTAAAATGGAAAAAATCATTGGTTCATTTGAGGACTATGAAGCTTATAAAAAAGCTCAAGACAAACAATTTGCTATGGATAAACAGAGCGCCAATCAAACCAAACATAAACCACAATCTCGAAAAAAATCGGGACTGTCATATAAGGAAAAGCGTGAATATGAAGCACTTCTTGAACGTATTGATCAAACTGAAACAAGATTAGTTGAAATTGACGAAGAAATGGTAGAAGCGAGTGCAGATTACGCAAAAATCAAAGCACTGAATGAAGAAAAAGAACAACTTGAGGCAACATATGATACTGACATCACAAGATGGAGTGAACTCGAAGAATTAAAAGAACAATAAGGGGAATTTAATCATGCAAGAAACTTTATCGCATTATTTTGGCTACGATACGTTTCGTCCAGGTCAAGAAGAAATCATTTCAAAAATTATAGATCATCGAAATGTATTAGGTGTGTTACCCACAGGTGGCGGTAAATCGATATGTTATCAAGTACCTGGATTGATGTTAGGTGGAACGACAATTGTTATTAGTCCATTAATATCATTAATGAAAGACCAAGTAGACCAATTGAAAGCAATGGGGATTAATGCTGCGTTTATTAATAGTAGTTTAACTCAGAAACAACAAAAAAAGATTGAACAAGATTTAATTAGCGGCCATATTCAGTTCTTATATGTCGCACCTGAACGTTTTGAAAATCAATATTTTTTAAGTCAATTAAGAAAAGTAAATATACGATTAGTTGCATTTGATGAAGCGCACTGTATTTCAAAATGGGGACATGATTTCAGACCAAGTTATCAAAATGTGATTCAAAAGGTTTTCACACTTCCACAAGATTTTGCGATTGTGGCATTAACAGCAACGGCAACAGCTGAAGTACAACAAGATATTATGACAAAATTAAATATTGAGGCCAATGATGAAGTGAAGACGAGCACGAAGCGGCGAAATTTAATATTTAAAGTTAATCCAACATATCAACGTCAAAAATTTGTCGTAGACTATGTCACAGAACATGATGAAGAAGCGGGTATCATTTATTGTTCGACACGTAAACAAGTTGAAGAGCTACAAGAGGTACTTGAAAGTCATAAGGTTAAATGTACGATTTATCATGCGGGATTAACAAATAAGGAAAGAGAAGCTGCTCAAAATGATTTTCTATACGATCGTGTGAATGTCGTTATTGCGACGAATGCTTTTGGTATGGGAATCGATAAATCTAATGTCAGATTTGTTATACACTACAATATGCCAGGGGATTTAGAATCATATTATCAAGAAGCTGGACGTGCAGGTCGTGATGGCTTGAAAAGTGAATGTATCTTATTATTCAGTGAACGTGATAGAGGACTTCATGAATATTTTATATCAGTATCTCAAGCAGACGATGATTATAAAGAGAAGATGGGCGAAAAACTAACTAAAATGCTCCAATATACTAAAACTAAAAAATGTCTTGAAGCAACGATAGTCCATTATTTTGAACCTAATGAAAAATTAGAAGAATGTAAACAGTGTAGTAATTGTATACAAGAGAATAAAACCTATGATATGACGAGAGAAGCTAAGATGATCATTAGTTGTGTCGCACGTATGAGACAACAAGAAAGCTATAGCGTCATTATTCAGGTGTTACGTGGTGAAACAACAGATTACATTAAATATAACGATTATGACCAATTGACAACTCACGGTATTATGAAATCATATACTACTTCAGAATTAAGCCATTTAATTGATGAATTAAGATTTAAAGGCTTTTTAAATGAAAATGATGAAATACTTATATGTGATAAGTCAGTGAAAAAGTTATTAAATGATGACACTAAAGTATATACAACGCCATTTAAACAAAAATCAAAAGAAAAAGTGTTTATAAACACAGTAGAAGGTGTAGACAGAACTTTATTTAGCGAACTGGTTAAAGTGAGAAAACAATTAAGTGATAAACTGGGAATTGCACCAGTAAGTATTTTCTCTGATTATACATTAGAAGAATTTGCTAAGCGAAAACCAGAATCTAAACAAGATATGATAAACATTGACGGTGTGGGGAGTTATAAACTAAAACATTATTGCCCACAATTCCTTGAAAGAATACAGTCATATAAGACAAGTATTTAAATATTAACAATAACAAAATGAATTAAGATTTAAACTCGATGTACATCACATGATAAATGTGTCTTGCATCGAGTTTTTCATGTTTAATATGGTCTCAATTTAGCGATTAGTAAGTGTACTTGTAACAAATATCAAAAAATCAAAAAAATTAATTAATTTGATTTGTGATTAGAACATAAAAAAGGGTATAGTAAATGAAAATGTCTATTTGATTAGAGTGAATGAAGGTGAAGTTGTGATTGAATTTAAGAATGTGACGAAACGTTACGGTAATCATGTCGCAGTAGACGATGTTAGTTTTAATATCAAAGAAGGGGAATTTTTCGTATTAATAGGCCCTTCAGGTTGTGGGAAAACGACAACTTTAAAAATGATAAACCGATTAATTCCACTAAGCGAGGGATATATTTATTTTAATAATAAGCCAATCAGCGATTATCCTGTTTATGAAATGAGATGGGATATTGGGTATGTACTACAACAAATTGCATTATTTCCACATATGACGATTAAAGAAAATATAGCACAAGTGCCACAAATGAAGAAATGGAAAGATAAGGATATTAATGTAAGAGTAGATGAATTATTAGAGATGGTTGGGTTGGACCCCGAGATTTATAAAAATAGGTTACCTGAAGAACTATCTGGAGGACAACGACAACGTGTTGGAGTAGTGCGTGCGTTAGCTGCAGATCCACCTGTCATTATTATGGATGAACCATTTAGTGCGTTAGACCCAATAAGTAGAGAAAAACTTCAAGATGATTTGATTGATTTACAAACAAAGATTAAAAAAACCATCGTATTTGTGACGCATGATATTCAAGAGGCAATGAAGTTGGGAGACCGAATATGTTTATTGAATGAAGGACATGTCGAACAAATTGATACACCATCAGGTTTTCAACAACATCCTCAAAGTGACTTTGTGAAACAATTTATGGGTAATCATATACAGAAATCAGAATCTAGAGTGATATTGAAGGATTTAAATATTGAACGTCAATTAGATGAGGTTGCTGCTACGAAAAATTATCCAGAAATAAGTAATGAACAATATTTAGATGATATTTATCAAACATTAATCAATCATGACGCTATCGTAGTGATTGATGAACAATCACAACATAAGACATTAATTAAAAGAGAAGATGTATTTAAATATTTGTCAGGCGTAAAGGGGGAGAACACCCATGCATGAATTTTGGCAAACGCTAGCAGAACGTAAGGGACAGTTACTCTCGACGATTATTGAACATATACAGATTTCATTTATTGCTTTATTAATAGCAACCATCATTGCCGTACCACTTGGTATTTTATTAACCAAAACGAAGAAAACATCTGAAATTGTCATGAATATTGCTGCAATACTGCAAACGATTCCTTCATTAGCATTACTTGGATTAATGATTCCATTATTTGGAATAGGACGATTACCAGCAATCATTGCACTCGTTGTATATGCACTGTTACCTATATTACGTAATACATATACAGGTGTAAAAGAGGTTGATCCATCACTAGTCGAAGCGGCAAAAGGTATTGGTATGAAACCCATACGTCGATTAACAAAAGTAGAATTACCTATAGCCATGCCTGTGATTATGGCAGGTATTAGAACTGCTATGGTTCTCATTATAGGTACCGCAACTTTAGCAGCATTAATTGGTGCTGGTGGACTGGGGGATTTAATTTTACTAGGGATTGATCGTAATGACGCATCATTAATTTTAATTGGTGCAATTCCAGCAGCATTATTAGCCATATTATTTGATATTGTACTAAGATTTATGGAGAAACTATCATATAAGAAATTATTAATCGTCTTAGGAACAATGGTAATAATCATTATGGTTGCTATTATCGTCCCGTTATTTGCTCAAAAAGGTGATAAAATTACGCTAGCAGGTAAATTAGGTTCAGAACCATCCGTCATTACTAATATGTATAAAATATTAATTGAACAAGATACAGATGATACTGTTGAAGTCAAAGATGGAATGGGTAAGACTGCCTTCTTATTTAATGCACTTAAATCTGACGATATCGATGGTTATTTAGAATTCACAGGTACAGTTTTAGGAGAATTAACAAAAGAAGATTTAAAATCTAAGCAAGAACCTCAAGTATATCAACAAGCTAAACAAAGTTTAGAGAAAAAATATAATATGACCATGTTAAAACCAATGAAATATAATAATACTTATGCATTAGCAGTTAAACGTGATTTTGCTAAGAAAAATCATATTAAAACCATTGGTGATTTGTCTAAAGTAGAAGATAAATTAAAACCAGGGTTTACACTGGAATTCAATGATCGACCAGACGGTTTTAAAGCAGTTAAAAAAGCTTATGGTCTAAATATTTCAAATGCCAAAACCATGGAGCCTAAACTTCGCTATACAGCAGTTGAAAAAGGGGACATCAATTTAATTGATGCATATTCTACAGATGCGGAATTAAAGCAATATGATATGGTAGTATTAAAGGATGATAAACATGTATTCCCACCTTATCAAGGTGCACCAATGTTTAAAGAAAAATTCATCAAGGATCATCCAGAAGTGAAGAAACCACTTAATAAACTAGCTGGCAAGATTTCAGATGAAGAAATGCAAGAAATGAATTATAAAGTCACAGTAAAGAAACAAGACCCATATCAAGTAGCTAAAGATTACTTAGAAAAAGAAGGTCTGGTGAAATAAAATAGTCTGATAAACATAGCCTCAATGGTATGGAACATAATGGAATGTTTCGTTCTCATTGAGGCTTTTTTGATTCTTTAGACATGTCACTTTAACTATTACATTTCATATTTGATTTGAAGATGGATTGATTTATGTAATAGTAAGTGTTTATAATTAATATTAAGTTTTTGAAATTTCTGTCAATTTGAGGGGGCAACGATTAATATGAAAAAACAACTCGAACAATTATCTGCATATCAACCAGGACTATCACCTAGAGCACTCAAAGAAGCATATGGAATTGAAGAAGAGTTATATAAATTAGCATCCAATGAAAACTTATATGGTCCTTCTCCTAAAGCTAAAGAAGCAATAACAAATCATTTAGATGAATTATATTATTATCCTGAAACAGGATCGCCACTACTTAGAGAGGCGATTAGTCAACATTTAGATGTGGACGCATCTCGAATTTTATTTGGCGCAGGTTTGGATGAAGTCATCTTAATGATTTCAAGAGCAGTATTAACACCAGGAGATAAAATCGTAACGAGCGAGGCAACATTTGGACAATATTATCATAATGCTATTGTAGAGTCTGCTCACGTTGTTCAAGTGCCATTAAAGAATGGTGGATTTGATTTAGAAGGTATTTTAAATGAAGTCGATGACGATACATCGCTAGTGTGGTTATGTAACCCTAATAATCCTACTGGTACATATTTTAATCATGATGAACTTAAAGGATTTTTAGAACGTGTACCAAGTCATGTACCTGTACTCATTGATGAAGCATATTTTGAATTTGTTACTGCAGACGATTATCCTGATACGTTAAAGTTACAAGAAACATTTGATAATGCATTTTTACTAAGAACTTTTTCAAAAGCCTATGGATTAGCAGGATTACGCGTAGGTTATGTGGTTGCCACTAATGAAGCTATTGAAAAATGGAATATCATTAGACCACCATTCAATGTTACACGTTTATCTGAATATGCTGCAGTAGCTGCATTGGAAGATCAAGACTACTTAAAACAGATTACTTCAAAAAATGCTAAAGAACGTGAAAAATTTTATCAAATACCTCAAAGTAAACATTTCTTACCAAGTCAAACTAACTTTGTATTTGTACAAACAGATAAAAGTAAAGAACTGTATGAGGCACTCTTAAAAGTAGGTTGTATTACACGACCATTTCCTACAGGCGTTAGGATTACGGTAGGTTTTCCAGAACAAAATGATAAGATGATTGACGTATTACAACATTTTGAATTTTAAAGTGTTATATTAGGTAAGTTAAATCTTTTGTCTGAATCGTCCTTTTGCTATACTTTAGAAATACATTACATTTGAGGAGTAGATTTAATGTCTCGTAAGAAAATTGCTATAGATATGGATGAAGTACTCGCTGATACACTAGGCGCGATCATTGATGGTGTAAATGAAAGAGCTAATTTAGGAATTACAGTAGAATCACTAAATGGACAAAAATTAAAGCATGTTATTCCAGAACATGACGGATTAGTCACTGAAATACTTAGAGAGCCTGGGTTCTTTAGACATTTAAAGGTTATGCCAAATGCACAAGAAGTTGTAGAGAAGTTAAATGAACATTATGATGTTTATATAGCAACAGCTGCAATGGATGTACCAACGTCATTCCATGATAAGTATGAATGGTTATTAGAACATTTTCCTTTTTTAGATCCACAACATTTTGTTTTTTGTGGTCGTAAAAATATTATTAATGCGGACTATTTAATTGATGACAATCCACGTCAGCTTGCTATTTTTGAAGGTGAATCTATTATGTATACTGCAGTGCATAATATGAATCATCAAGAATATAAACGTGTAAATGGTTGGAAAGATGTAGAAGCATTATTCTTAAATGATAAATAAAAACAGGAGCTAGCCCTTATCCTAAAATTGTCGTATGGATGAGTGGTTGAGCTCCTGTTTTTGCGAGTTAGCGCATTGTTATTATTGGTTATTATTTTGATCAGGAAATGTGAGTAATTTGATGGCATTTGGTAATACTTCAACATTTATAGGTGTCTCTAAAGCAATTTCACCATCAATGTCAATTTTCATGTTAGGTTCAGTAGTAAGCTTGATTTGTTTACCAGAGATGTGATCAATACCTTGTGTAATTTCATTCCAATTCATACTGTCACGCTTTTTAAAGATATCATTAAGGATACTGAAACTTTGATCATCAAAGATAAAGGTATTTAATTGACCATCTTGTGGAGATAAATCAGTTAAAGGAATTCTACTGCCACCAATATTAGGACCATTTGCGATAAGTATCATAGATGTATTACCGGATTTTTCTTGGCCATCAATTGATAATGTGAAATCAAACTTGCTAGGGTCCATTAATGTTTTAACAGTGGAACCAATATAGCTTAGCTTACCAAAGATGTCTTTAGAACCGTCTTGTACATTTTCAGCATTTTGTACAATCAGGCCTAATCCAACGAAATTAAGTGCAAACATATCATTAATTTTTATTACATCATATGTTTGTATATGTGAAGATAATAATTGCTGACTAGCTAATGTATGATTTGGATTGAGGTTTAATGTTTTAGTAAAGTCATTAAACGTACCTCCTGGGATAATACCAATAGGTAAATCTAAGTCGTTCTCCATTACGCCATTAATCAATTCATTAACGGTACCATCGCCACCTAAAATGAATAATACATCTATATCGTCTCCATATTGTCCATTTTTAATAGATTGGCAATAACCTTTGATATCTCCTTCATTCTCACTTAATTGAATGGAGAAGTGTTTACACATAGAACTTAGAGACTTTGTCACTTCACCTAGACCTTGGTAGATATCTTTTAAGCCACTGTGTTCATGATAGAATAGCACACCATGATTATATTTTTTTGTCATCGTCTATACCTACTTTCCTTAAGTTCTTGTTTAATATATTTCAATACCCATTTTTATAGGTAATCAATGAAATTTTAGAGTGATTTTTATTATAAACTAAAAAAGCAGTAAGCCGAATTATTTCGACTTACTGCTTACTTTGTCATCTATTATCTAATACCTCTCATTGCTTTCACGATTTTTGGTGAGAAGGCTAAAATGACTAAAGTAATGACGATTACTGTAGTACCTAAGAAAATAAAGTAATTTGTTTGACCTAATGGATCGATTAATTTAACTAATGTACCGTTAAATGCTTGAGCTGATGCATTAGTTAATAACCATAAACTCATCATTTGAGCGTTGAATGCTTTTGGTGCTAATTTAACTGCAGCACTGTTACCAGTAGGTGATAAACATAATTCACCAACTACACAAATGATGTATGAAAGAATAACCCAGTTTACTGAGAAATGCGCACTTCCATAAATGTTACCGATTAATCCCATTAAGATATAAGAGATACCAGCCAAACCAGCACCAATCACGAATTTAATAGGTAAACTTGGTTGGCGTTTGCCTAATTTTTGCCAAATAAATGAAACAACAGGTGCAAATAATAGGATGAAAAGTGGGTTAATAGATTGGAAAATTGTTTCACCGAAATTCGTTTTCCATCCTAATAGATTTAATTTCATATCTGAATGTTCAATACCATAAATGTTAAGTACATTTGAACCTTGTTCTTGAATAGCCCAGAACACCATACCTAAAATAAATAATGGAATAAATGCTTTAACTCTTGAACGTTCTACATCCGTAACATCTTTACTTCTAATCATAATTGTAAAGTATGAAACTGGTAATACGATACCAAGTACTAAAACAGTATTACTTACTAAGTTAAATGATAATGTATTCGTTAAGTATGTAACGATAAGTACAACGATAATAATGGCTACTATACCACTAATAATTGCAGTGTATTTTTTCTTTTCAGCGGGTGAAAGTGGGTTTGTTGGTGTCATACCAACACGACCTAAATTTTTACGATTGAATAATACGTACCAAACTAAACCTAATGCCATACCAATAGCTGCAATTAAGAATCCGCCATGGAAGTTTTTGACGTCTAAAAATTGTTGCAAAATGATAGGTGAAATTAATGCACCAAAGTTTACTGACATATAGAAAATAACGAAACCTGCATCCATACGTGTATCATCTTTAGTATATAATCTACCAACAATATTAGAAATGTTTGGTTTCATCATCCCAGAGCCAATAATAATAAAGAACATTGATGCGAACAAACCAACCATTGCGAACGGCAAACTTAAACAAATATGGCCAATAATGATGAGTACTGCACCAATTAAAGTAGCACCTCTTGTGCCTGTAATTCTGTCAGCAATCCAACCACCTGGAATACATGACATATAGATTAATGCCCCATATACTGACATGATTGACATTGCCGTGGTTCTATCGATACCTAAACCATGATTTGCAATGGAGTAGTACATATAGAATATCAACATCGCACGCATGCCATAATAACTGAATCTCTCCCAAAATTCTACGAAGAATAAAACACCTAAACCTCTTGGATGTCCAAAAAATCCTGTTTGTGGAATTTCTTGAACTGCCTGTTCATGGGAATTATTTGCTTTCATATAATCATCCCAACCTTTCTGTTCCCTTAACACTAACGTTATATTGTTTTTTAAAAATTGTACTATTGAAATTAAAAAGTTGCAATAATATTCTAAAAATTATAAATAAGAAAATTCTGTCAATTCCTTCGAATTAATTATATGAAATATTCATATAAAATTGAGACTCATTAATTTAATGAACTATAGTACTAATATATATAAAAATACGCTTTAACTTAATAAAGTGCAAGAGTTTTTTGAAAATTAAATAAAAAAACTTTAGCACAATTTGAAATTATCTTTGTAAGATGTTTTCAATGTACTAAAGTTTATATTTGAAATTCATTGTAAGATTAGCGATTGTCTATATTTTCAGGATACATATCATGATTCATCATTCTATGCTCCGCCATTTTTTCATATTTTGAATTAGGGCGGCCGTAATTTGTATATGGATCAATGGAGATGCCACCACGTGGTGTGAATTTACCCCATACTTCAATGTAATGAGGATCCATTAAGTCGATTAAATCATTCATAATGATATTCATACAATCTTCATGGAAGTCACCGTGGTTTCTAAAGCTAAATAAATATAATTTTAATGATTTAGATTCAACCATTTTAATGTTAGGGATGTATGAAATATAAATTGTTGCAAAATCCGGTTGTCCTGTAATAGGGCATAATGATGTGAATTCTGGACAATTAAATTTCACAAAGTAATCTCTACCTTGGTGTTTATTATCAAATGTTTCTAAAACATCTGGTCTATAATCGAAGTTATAAGTGTTATTTTGGTTACCTAGTAATGTTATATCTTGTAATTCATCATTTTGACGTCCTTGTGCCAAATGAATCACTCCTTATCATATGATTAATTTTGTTGTTGAGTACTAGATTCGCGACGTGCTTTTTCGAACATATAATAACTTGCACTAATAATGACAACATATCCAATTGTTGATAATAAATCTGGTGTTTCGCCAAATAGTATGAAGCCGAATATTGCTGTAAATATAATAGAAGCATAAGTAAAGATAGATATGTCTTTTGCTGCTGCGAAACTATAGGCTAGTGTAATTCCAATTTGACCAACTGCCGCTGATAAACCTGCGCCAAATAAATATAATACTTGTAATTTGCTCATTGGTTCAAAAGTAACGATTGAAAACGGTATAAGTACAATGACTGAGAATAATGAAAAATAAAATACAATGGTATAAGGTGCTTCTCTAGTACTTAAAGCACGGACACATGTATATGCTGATGCAGCAAATATACCTGAAAGTAGCCCAATGAATGCTGGTATAAACGAAGAAGAAAATTCTGGTTTTACAATAAGTAACATACCTAGTATCGCAACGATCATTGCTGAAATTTGATATTTGCGTACTTTTTCATGTAAAAAGATAAAACATAATAATATGGTCCAGAAGGGGTTTAACTTCATTAATGTATCAGCATCACTCAATACCATATGATCAAGTGCATATATATTGAGTAATACACCTATTAAACCGAGTGTTGACCTTGAGATAAGTAATGGTTGGCTACTTAACTTACCAAACATAGGTTGTTTATATTTAAATATGAAGAATAATGGTATGAACATTGCAACTAAATTTCTTGCTAGAGACTTTTGAAATACAGGTAAATCGCCTGATAATCTGAAGAAGACAGACATAAAGCTAAAACCTATCGCAGATATTAGAATTGCAATTATACCTTTGATTTTAGGATTCAATACTATCGCCTCATTCATAAAAGTTTAACGTTATTATAGTAGCATAAATGATGTCGATATGCATAAATGACTTGAAAAAACGGAGGGGGGAATATATAATATATATATACGAACATATGTTCTTCCTAGAGGGGGATCATTCTCTAGTTCCAAATCATTTGTGAGATTTAAAATAATTGTATATAACTGAAAACGATTGCAGTTTAATTTTGATTATTCATTGATTGTATCCTTTATAATGACGGGGTTGAGCTAGAATCAAGAGATTACGCTTTATGTATAACTTTTTATAAAAAGCAAGTAATTTTAACTGAAAAATTTTTTTATTTTTATTGATGTAAGACTAAAGGTGTAGTGGTGCATGTTCAGAAGAAAAGACGAACATTTGACATAAAACTTTAACTTTAAATAAGTTTAGGTATTATGTATAATGAAACACAGAATATAGTATCGATATTGATAAACAGACACAATATATTGTGTCTGTAGCAGATACTAATAAATGGAATAATCTTTATTTAAATGCAAAATGACACTAGTAATAATAGAATAATCTCTCGTTTACAGTGTTTCCGCACAAAATGTTTACTTATACTATATAGATCTACATTTCAAATCAACCACAATATCTTGTGGTTCAAAATAAAATCTAATATCAAGATAAGGTCATATAGTTTTTATAAACTTTTATTTTAGTGACTCATTTCATTCTACAACACTATATTTTGTAGGAAGCTTTCCTGTTCTGATAGGAGAACTTCTTTTTTAATTGTTTAAAGATTGGTGAAAGAAGGCGATCCAATGAAAGTAGTATATTTCTCATTTTCAGGTAATGTACGTAGATTTATTAAACGTGCCGAAATCGAAAATGTAATGGAAATTACATCAGATAATTGTACAGATCCTATTAATGAACCATATATTTTAGTTACTGGAACAATAGGCTTTGGCGAAGTACCACAACAAGTACAATCATTTCTAGATGTAAATCATTCATATCTTAGAGCGGTAGCTGCCAGTGGTAATAGAAACTGGGGTCAGAATTTTGCTAAAGCAGGGCGCTCTATTTCTGAAGACTATAATGTACCGTTGTTAATGAAGTTTGAAGTGCAAGGCACTAATAAAGACGTTATCGAATTTAAAAACAAGGTGGGTAATTTTAATGAAAACTATGGACGAGAAGAAGTACAATCACATTGAATTAAATAACGAAGTTACAAAGCGAAAAGATAATGGTTTTTTCAATTTAGAAAAAGACCAAGAAGCGCTCAAAGTATATTTGGAAGAAATCCACGACAAAACGATTTATTTCGATAGCGAAATTGAACGTTTACACTATCTTGTAGACAATAACTTCTACTTCAATGTATTTGAAAAATACAGTGATTCAGACTTAGTAGAAATCACAGAATATGCGAAGTCAATTAACTTCCAATTTGCTAGTTACATGTCTGCAAGCAAATTTTACAAAGACTATGCACTTAAAACGAATGATAAACAACAATACTTAGAAGATTATAATCAACATGTTGCCATCGTTTCAATGTACTTAGCTAACGGAGACAAAGATCAAGCTAAACAATTTATTTCAGCCATGGTGGAACAACGTTACCAACCTGCAACGCCTACATTCTTAAATGCGGGTAGAGCAAGACGTGGAGAACTAGTTTCATGCTTCTTGTTAGAAGTAGATGATAGTTTAAATTCTATCAACTTTATTGATTCAACTGCGAAACAATTAAGTAAAATTGGTGGCGGCGTAGCAATTAATTTATCTAAATTACGTGCACGTGGTGAAGCAATTAAAGGTATCAAAGGTGTAGCTAAAGGTGTATTACCTGTCGCTAAATCGCTCGAAGGTGGATTTAGTTATGCAGATCAATTAGGCCAAAGACCTGGTGCAGGTGCTGTATATTTAAATATCTTCCACTATGATGTTGAAGAGTTTTTAGATACTAAAAAGGTAAATGCCGATGAAGATTTACGTTTATCAACTATTTCTACTGGCTTAATCGTGCCATCTAAATTCTTTGATCTAGCAAAAGAAGGTAAAGACTTTTATATGTTTGCGCCACACACTGTAAAACAAGAGTACGGTGTGACTTTAGATGATATTGATTTAGAAAAATATTATGATGATATGGTTGCAAACCCTAATGTAGAGAAAAAGAAAAAAGATGCACGTGAAATGCTAAATACAATTGCTCAAACACAATTACAATCTGGTTACCCATATTTAATGTTCAAAGATAATGCGAACAAAGTACATGCCAATTCAGATATTGGTCAAATTAAAATGAGTAATTTATGTACTGAAATATTCCAATTACAAGAAACATCTATTATTAATGACTATGGTACAGAAGATGAAATTAAACGAGACATTTCATGTAACTTGGGTTCATTAAATATTGTGAATGTCATGGAATCTCAAAAATTTAGAGATTCAGTTCATACAGGTATGGATGCATTAACCGTTGTTAGTGATGAAGCGAATATTCAAAACGCACCTGGTGTTAAAAAAGCCAATAGTGAGTTACATTCTGTAGGACTTGGCGTAATGAACTTACATGGTTATTTAGCCAAAAATAAAATTGGTTATGAGTCAGAAGAAGCTAAAGATTTTGCTAACATCTTCTTCATGATGATGAACTATTATTCAATTGAACGTTCAATGCAAATTGCTAAAGAACGTGGAGAAAAATACCTTGATTTTGATAAATCAGATTATGCAAATGGAAAATATTTCGAGTTCTATACTTCACAAGAATTTGAACCACAATTTGAAAAAGTACGCGAATTATTTGAAGGATTTGAAATTCCAACAGCAGAAGATTGGAAAGCATTACAAAAAGATGTAGAGCAATATGGTTTATACCATGCTTATCGTTTAGCAATTGCACCAACACAAAGTATTTCTTATGTGCAAAATGCAACAAGCTCTGTAATGCCTATCGTTGATCAAATTGAGCGTCGTACTTATGGTAATGCTGAAACATTTTATCCAATGCCATTCTTATCACCAGAAACAATGTGGTATTACAAATCAGCATTCAATACAGATCAAATGAAATTGATTGATTTAGTTTCAACAATCCAAACGCATGTTGACCAAGGTATTTCAACAATTTTATATGTTAATTCAGAAATTTCTACACGTGAACTTTCTCGATTATATGTATATGCACATCATAAAGGTTTAAAATCTTTATATTACACACGTAATAAATTATTAAGTGTAGAAGAATGTACAAGTTGTGCAATTTAAAACAATAAATAAACATGATACATTAGATATTAAGTATTATTATTGAAGTGGATTATAGAATATTAAGATTTAGAAAAGGTTGGAACTACACGTTGATTTAAGTTAGGATAATTGGTTTTCCTTAAAGTATTCAGCGTGTATGTTCTAACCTTGAAATACATAACCTTAATAAGGATTTTGGTAGTTTAATTGATTATTTATGGCTATCTATCACCTTAATTAAAGGATAGGAGGATTATTATTCATGAAGGCCGTCAATTGGAATACCCAAGAAGATATGACCAATATGTTTTGGCGTCAAAATATCTCTCAAATGTGGGTAGAAACAGAATTTAAAGTATCAAAAGATATTGCAAGTTGGAAAACATTATCTGAAGCCGAGAAAAATACATTTAAAAAGGCATTAGCTGGCTTAACAGGTTTAGACACGCATCAAGCAGATGATGGTATGCCATTAATCATGCTTCACACAACTGATTTAAGAAAAAAAGCCGTTTATTCGTTTATGGCAATGATGGAACAAATTCATGCTAAAAGTTATTCTCATATTTTCACTACATTATTACCATCTAGTGAAACGAACTATTTATTAGACACATGGGTAATTGAAGAGCCTCATTTAAAATACAAATCAGACAAAATTATCGAAAACTACCATAAATTATGGGGGAAAGAAGCCTCAATTTTTGACCAATATATTGCTAGAGTATCAAGTGTTTTCTTAGAAACATTCTTATTCTATTCTGGATTCTATTATCCACTTTATCTAGCTGGTCAAGGCAAGATGACAACATCTGGCGAAATTATTCGTAAAATTTTATTAGATGAATCAATACATGGTGTGTTTACAGGTTTAGATGCGCAAAGTTTAAGAAATGAACTTTCGGAAAGTGAAAAACAACGTGCGGATCAAGAAATGTATAAATTGTTAAAAGAACTTTATGATAACGAAGTTTCATATACACACCTTTTATACGATGATATTGGTTTAGCTGAAGATGTGCTTAATTATGTTAAATACAATGGCAATAAAGCATTATCAAATCTTGGCTTTGAACCATATTTTGAAGAACGTGAATTCAACCCAATTATTGAAAATGCTTTAGATACAACAACTAAAAACCATGATTTCTTCTCTGTAAAAGGTGATGGTTATACACTAGCTTTAAATGTTGAAGCATTACGAGATGAAGATTTCATATTTGATGATGAAAAATAATATAGATTTAGCCCTAATTTTACTTTATTTGTGTGGACGCAATTAAAGTGAAATTAGGGTTTTTTTATGTCAGATGAATTTAAAACATAAAAATAATCTTATTTATAACAATATTTATAGATAACCTATTGAAAATGACAAGGAAATTCTGTAACATTTTAATTGATAACGATTATCATTATCGTAAAATCGTTACCAAGGATAACTATTCAAGGAGAAAGTGTTATGAAGTTTTTATTAAAGGGATATGTTTTACTCATCTTTCTCGTTGTGTTTACGATTCTCTCTCTATTTGTCGGTGTTAGCCAAATATCAATTTCCGATATTTTCCATCTTACCGATGATCAATTAAACATCATTTTATCGAGTCGTATTCCTCGAACAGTTAGTATTCTCATATCAGGTAGTACGCTGGCAATAGCTGGTTTAATCATGCAACAAATGATGCAAAATAAATTTGTGAGTCCAACAACAGCTGGCACAATGGAATGGGCTAAGTTGGGTATTCTTTTGTCACTCATATTATTCCCCAAAGGCCACATACTTATTAAATTAATATTTGCAGTTATTTGTAGTGTTGGAGGTACTTATTTCTTTGTGAAATTAGTACAACTGATTAAAGTGAAAGATGTCATTTTTATACCGTTATTGGGTATTATGTTGGGAGGTATTGTTTCAAGTTTTACTACATTTATCGCATTGAGAACCAATGCAGTACAGAGTATTGGAAATTGGCTAAATGGTAATTTTGCTATTATTACGAGTGGTCGTTATGAAGTACTATATTTAAGTATTCCGTTTTTAATAATTACATATATATTTGCTAATCACTTTACGATTGCTGGTATGGGCAAAGATTTTAGCCATAACTTAGGTGTG
Organism: Staphylococcus sp. HL28; assembly: GCF_021117155.1. Taxonomy (NCBI): domain Bacteria; kingdom Bacillati; phylum Bacillota; class Bacilli; order Caryophanales; family Staphylococcaceae; genus Staphylococcus; species Staphylococcus sp. HL28. Next base: position 2,068,318 of record NZ_CP088218.1, on the reverse strand, counting down.
AATTATGAAAAGATCATTTATATCGCATTGTTTATAACTGCAACTATCACAGCACTTGTAGTCGTTACTGTTGGAACATTACCATTCCTAGGACTCATTGTTCCTAATATCATTTCAATATACCGTGGAGACCATTTAAAACATGCCTTACCTCATACGATGATGTTAGGCGCTATATTTGTGCTTATCTCAGATATTGTAGGCCGTTTAATTGTTTATCCATATGAAATTAACATTGGTTTAACTATTGGTGTTTTTGGAACGATTATATTCCTTATCTTATTGATGAAAGGTAGGGAGAATTATGCTAACTAATCTTAATAAAAAGCTCTTTTTACTAGGATTAATCACTTTAATTATAGCGATTTTGTACTTGATTTTAGGTATTGATTTCGAAATATTTGATTATCAAATTCAAAGTCGTTTAAGAAAATTTATCTTAATTATTTTAGTTGGTGGTGCTATCGGCACGTCGGTTGTTATTTTTCAATCGATTACAACTAATCGCTTACTAACACCTTCCATTATCGGTTTAGATTCAGTCTATTTATTTGTCAAAATATTACCAGTTTTTTTATTAGGTACACAATCAACCATCGTTAATAACGTGTACATTAGTTTCATAATAACGTTAGTTACGATGGTGTTATTTGCTTTAATTCTATTTCAGGTTTTATTTAAAATTGGTCATTTTTCAGTCTATTTCATCTTATTGGTTGGTGTAATACTAGGTACATTTTTTAGAAGTATTACTGGTTTTATCCAATTAGTGATGGATCCAGAGTCATTTTTAGCAGTTCAAAATACCATGTTTGCTAATTTTGATGCTTCTAATTCTAAACTTGTCGGATTTTCAGCTATTCTATTAATCATTTTAATAGGAATAACAATTGCACTACTGCCGTATTTGGATGTGTTATTGCTGGGAAGAGCACAAGCTATCAATTTAGGTGTTAATTATGAAAAAGTAACGAGATTAATGCTTATTCTTGTCGCTATTTTAGTATCAATTTCGACAGCATTAGTTGGCCCAATTACATTTTTAGGATTACTTACTGTCAATTTAGCACATGAATTCATGAAAACTTATGAACATAAATATATTTTACCTGCCACAATATGCTTTAGTTGGATATGTTTATTTATTGCTCAATGGGTGGTTGAACATCTTTTCGAAGCGACTACAGAGGTAAGTATTATCATTGATCTCATAGGTGGTAGTTACTTTATTTACTTATTAGTTAAAGGGAGAAATGCAAATTGATCCAAATTCAAAATTTAAATAAATCAATTCAAAAGAAGTCAATATTAAAAGATATTAATGTCAATATTGAAAAAGGGAAAATAACCTCTTTGATAGGGCCAAATGGTGCAGGAAAAAGTACTTTGCTATCAGCTATTACAAAATTAATGAGTATTGATAGTGGAACAGTCAAAATTGAAGAAAAAGAAATGTCGCTTTATAAGACGGATGAACTTGCTCAAAAGATTTCAATATTAAAACAAACTAATCATACTGATATGAATATTACAGTAGAGCAATTAGTGAATTTTGGCCGATTTCCATATTGTAAAGGCCATCTAAAAAAAGAAGATAAAGATCAAGTTAAATATGCATTAGATTTATTACAGTTAAACGAAATTAAAGATAGGAATATTAAAACATTGTCCGGTGGTCAACGTCAGAGAGCATATATCGCTATGACAATTGCACAAAATACAGAGTACATTTTATTAGATGAGCCATTAAATAATTTAGATATGAAGCATTCAGTTCAAATTATGCAGACACTGCTTTCATTAGCCAAGAAGTTAGATAAAACCATCGTTATTGTATTACACGATATTAATTTTGCGTCATGTTATTCAGATTATATTATCGCATTAAAACATGGCGAACTAGTCCGTGCAGGGAAAAATGTAGACGTATTGCAAACTGAAGTATTAAGAGAATTATATGAAATGGATGTCAAAGTAGAATTAGTTAATGGACAACGCATATGTCTATATTACGATGAACAGATTCTTTCATAAAGTAAAAATCTTAACCGTTAAGGGAGTGATGCTTATCGTGAATGAATAATAGAGGGAAAAGTACGTGTTACTCAGCCAATCGTGAAAAATTACAAAAGGAGTTACTACATAATGAAAAAATCAATTTTTGTCTTAATATTATCTATAGTTTTTATATTAGCAGCATGTGGTAATCAATCTAATAATAGTCAATCCGATTCCAAATCAGAGAAAAATGATTCAAAAGATACTGTTAAAATAGAAAATAACTATGAAGCACAAGGTAAAGAAAAAGATGGTAGTGATGCTAAAAAGGTTAAAGAAACAGTCGAAGTTCCTAAAAACACTAAAAACGCTGTCGTTTTAGATTACGGTGCATTAAATGATATGAAAGAAATGGGACTTTCAAGTAAAGTTAAAGCATTACCAAAAGGTGAAGGTGGAAAATCTCTACCAGATTTCTTAGAAGATTTTAAATCAGATAAATATATCAACACGGGTAACTTAAAACAAGTTAATTTCGATAAAGTAGCTAAAGCAAAACCAGAAGTGATTTTCATTTCAGGTAGAACTGCTAATCAGAAAAATTTAGATGAATTTAAAAAAGCTGCACCAAAAGCAAAAATCGTATATATGGGTGCGGATAATAAAAATGTCATCAATTCTATGAAAGATAATACTGAAAAATTAGGTAAAATCTACGACAAGGAAGATAAAGCTAAAGATTTAACTAAAAAATTAGATAACAAAGGAGATGCAATGAAAGACAAAACTTCTAAATTTGATAAGAAAGTCATGTATTTATTAGTCAATGAAGGTGAATTATCTACATTTGGTCCAGGTTCACGTTTTGGTGGATTAGTATTTGATACACTAGGATTTAAACCAGTTGATAAAGATGTAAGTAAAGGGCCACATGGTCAGAATGTTAATAATGAATATATTAACAAGAATAATCCTGATGTGATTTTAGCCATGGATAGAGGACAAGTTGTAGCAAATAATGCAACAGCTAAGAAGACATTAAACAATAAAGTATTGAAAAACGTTAAAGCTGTAAAAGATCATAAAATTTATGAACTTGATCCAAAACTTTGGTATTTCTCATCTGGTTCAACAACTACAACAATGAAACAAATTGATGAATTAGAAAAAGTAGTAAAATAAGGAAAGAAAGCGCTAAAAGCATTAAATCATATGCTTTTAGCGCTTTTGCTTTGGATATTAAATTTCAAAATAGAGATGGTAATGAAATTTGCATCTATGATTGAAGTGTGATTGGCATTTTGGACAAGATTCTACCATCATGTACTCATTAATCGTCATCTGATGTTTACAAACACCACACATAATGACTCGTTGGTTGAATTCCTCTTCACTCCAACGTTGAATAGGGTGTGCTTCATGTTCATTATGACATTGATAACAAGGGTAGTATTTATCACAACATTTAAATTTAATAGCAATTATATCTAAAAAGGAGTGATAATGTATACATCTCGTTTCATTATCAATCATTGAACCATAGACTTTGGTCATTGAAACAAACCTCCGATATTAATCATTATTCAGCGTCAGGATGTTCGCCAATGATACGTACTTCAGTGTTTAATTCTACATCAAATTTATCTTTAACTGTTTGCTGAACATAATGAATTAAATCTTCATAGTCTGTCGCAGTACCATTATCTACGTTGACCATAAATCCAGCATGTTTAGTTGAAACTTCTACACCGCCAATACGATGGCCTTGTAGATCAGAATCTTGGATCAATTTACCTGCGAAGTGACCTGGTGGTCTTTGGAAAACACTTCCGCATGAAGGATATTCAAGCGGTTGCTTAGATTCGCGACGTTCAGTTAAGTCATCCATTTTCGCTTGTATCTCTTTTAAGTTTCCTGGTTCAAGTGTGAACGCTGCTTCTAAAACGACCAAATGCTTTTTCTGAACAATACTATTTCTATAATCTAGTTCTAATTCTTGCGTTGTTAATTTGATTAAATCTCCATCTTCATTAACACATAATGCATAATCAATACAATCTTTAACTTCACCACCATAAGCACCAGCATTCATGAATACGGCGCCACCGATAGATCCAGGAATACCACATGCAAATTCTAATCCTGTGAGTGCATAATCTCTTGCAACACGTGAAACATCAATAATAGCTGCACCACTGCCAGCAATAATGGCATCATCTGACACTTCGATATGTTTAAGTGATAACAAGCTTAATACGATACCTCTAATACCGCCTTCACGGATAATAATATTCGAACCATTTCCTAGATATGTGACAGGAATATTATGTTGGTTTGCATATTTTACAATGGTTTGCACTTCTTCATTTTTAGTAGGTGATAGATAAAAATCTGCTTTACCACCAGTTTCAGTATAAGTATATTTTTTTAGGGGTTCATCTACTTCAATAATGTCGTTTGGAATAATTTCTTGCAAACCTTTTAAAATGTCGTTTTTATTCACTATCCGTACGTCCTTTCTTTAATCAATGCTAACATTGTTATTATATCAATTTTAGTTGTTATTTGCGAAATATGAAGATATTTAACGCTAAGATAATTGATTCATGATGTATATAATGCATTGTTCTTTTAATTCTAAATATATGTTATATAATTATAATGCATAATTTATTTAATTTTGATTGGCAAAGTAGATATTGATACTAGAACAACTTGATTAACGTCTTTTTACATATTTATTCTTGGTGACTATATTGTTTATAAATCTTTTCAAAAATCGATTGTTTTTGATTTTCGTATTGTCTTATCGTATCAATATGCTGTAATAGTTGTTCTTTTTTGGTGGCAAATTGGTTAGCGATATCCTGATGATGACTTAAAATAGCATCAACTTTTTGATATTGTTCAAATAAAGGTGTATCTAACTGAATGATGTGCAAGCGAACTTCTTGCTTTAAGTCCTTAAGATTATTAAACTTAGCCATCATGACTTTCTTTTTATATGAATGATGTAAACGATAAAATCCAGCATAATTTAATCGTTTTTCGTCTAGCGCCGTAATATCATGTAAATTATCTACGCCAATAAGCATATCAAGGATAGGTTCTGTATCGTAATTGAAATGTCGAGTACCACCAATATGTTGCGTATATTTAACAGGTGAATCTAGCAAGTTAAATAATAATGTACGCGTTTCTTGATATAGCGTGTCGAAATAGTCATTATTTTGAAATTTAATAAGGGGTTGAACATGACCGTACATGGATTTTCTCCTTTGTGTTGAATTAATAAGGTATAAAGTCTGAGATACTATAACATAATTTATTTTCTTAATAAATACGTTTTTATATAATGTTCTATGGTAAGGGGTGCAAATATGAAAAAAATAGTACTTATCCCAATGATATTTATACTTATTGTTGCCTTAACAGCATGTAGTAATAAAACTGATTCTGATATAAGTCATTTCGAAAGTAAATTAGATGAAGTTAATAATAAACAAGATAAGCTTGAAAAAGTGATGGATAAAATTAATCTTAAAGAATTGGATCACTTAAGTAAGACAGATACAACTGATAAAAATAGAAAAGAATTTATCCAACTTCAAGACGATATTAATAAACAATTGATTCCTGCATTTAAAGATTATGAGAAAGCAGCGAAGCAATTACCAGCAGAAACTCATGATGTCAAAGTGTTAAAAGCAAAATATCTTAAAACTGTAAAAGCAAAGAAAAAGTCGATATATGATGTAAAAGAATTTGTGGATTTGTGTAACGATTCAATCAAAGATAATGAAGATATTTTAGATTACACTAAGTTATTTGAAAAAAACCGTTCACAGGTTGAAAAGAAAATCAAAAATGCATCAAATCAAGAAGACGCTGATCAGTTAACTTCAAAATTGGAAAGTAATAATAAAGATTTAAAAGAAACTGCCCAGAAACATCTAGATACGTCATCAAGTAATGCTAAATCAGCGAAAAAAGCAATCAAAAATTATATTTCTCCATTAATTGAAAAACAAATTAAAGATATCAATCAAACGAATATATCAGATAAAAATGTAAATGATGCACGAAAAAATGCGATTGAGATGTACTATAGTTTACAAAATTATTATGACACTCGTATCGATACAATAGAAGTTGGTGAAAAAATTTCTAAAATTAATGTCGATAAGTTACCAAAAGAGGGTAAAGATATAGATAGGAAAGATAAGGCGTTTAATTCGGAATTAAAAAAAGTCAAACAAAAAAACGATTAATTTTGATTAGAATTAAATAAATTAAAAAACCATGGTTAACATTGCTAAGTAAAATGTGTATAATTGTACCCACTGATATAATTTTCGGGATATGAATATCACGCATATGCTCAGAAAATGTGATAAATACTTTTAGAGGTGAATAGAATGGCTATAAAGCTGAGTTCGATTGACCAGTTTGAACAAGTGTTAGAAGAAAATAAATATGTTTTTGTTTTAAAACATAGCGAAACTTGTCCAATTTCTGCAAATGCGTATGATCAGTTTAATAAATTTTTATATGAACGCGATATGGACGGTTACTATTTAATAGTACAACAGGAGCGCAAGTTATCGGACTACATTGCTGAAAAGACAAATGTCAAACATGAATCACCACAAGCATTTTACTTTATAGATGGTGAAATGAAATGGAATGCGTCACACAGTGACATCAATGTTTCGTCATTAGCGCAAGCAGAAGAATAATGAATAACTAACAAATGAATAAAGAACATAAATGTTATATCACTTATTTTATGTTCAATTAAATGAGGAAAGCCATTTTATTACGTATAGAGTAATAAAATGGCTTTTTAATAGTGAGTGTAAAAAGGAGAAGTTAATCATTTATGCTTTAATTGAGAATAGTATATAATAGACCAATATTCATATTACTCACAGTTTAATAAAGATTATGATAGTGTTTATCATGAAATCATGCACATTCACATGTATAATATGTTAGTGTACAACACAAATAGATTATTGAATATGTTAAAAATGTAAGATTAATAATAAAAGTTAAATTGTAGTGAAAGCACATTACTATATAAAAACAAGGTGGTTAAGACAATGAAAGTTTTAGTAGCCATGGACGAATTTAATGGCATTATTTCAAGCTATCAAGCAAATAGATATGTCGAAGAAGCGGTTGCTAGTCAAATTGAAAAGGCCGATATTGTTCAAGTTCCATTATTTAATGGACGACATGAATTAATGGATTCAGTCTTTTTATGGCAATCTGGAAGTAAGTATCGAGTTGCTGCTCATGATGCAGACATGAATGAAGTAGAAGCGATTTATGGTCAAACTGATAGCGGTATGACAATTATTGAAGGTAATTTATTCTTAAATGGTCAAAAACCTATCCAAGAAAGAACGAGTTATGGTTTAGGCGAAATATTAAATGCTGCGTTAGATAATGATGCTAAACATATTATCATCTCTCTTGGAGGTATCGGTAGTTTCGATGGTGGTGCAGGAATGCTTCAAGCATTAGGTGCAAAGTTCTATGATGATGAGGCAAATCTTGTTGATGTGACGAAAGGTGTGCATGTTATTAAATATATTCGACGTTTAGATTTTTCTGGTATCCATCCGAAGTTAGCTGAAGCAAATATTCAAGTAATGTCAGACTTTTCAAGTCGTTTATATGGTAAACAAAGTGAAATCATGCAAATGTATCCAATGCTAGGTATGACGCAAAATGAAGCGGCAGAAATAGATAACTTAGTTTGGTACTTTAGTGAATTATTTAAAAGTGAATTACGAGTAACAATTGGTCCAGTCGAACGTGGTGGTGCTGGTGGCGGAATAGCTGCAGTTTTAAAAGGTTTATATCAAGCAGAAATTTTAACAAGTCATGAACTTGTAGATCAAATTACACATCTAGAAGATTTAGTTCAACAAGCAGATTTAATTATATTTGGTGAAGGTTTAAATGAACGTGACCAATTATTAGAAACGACGACATTACGTATTGCTGATTTAACAGAAAAACATCATAAGACATCTATAGCGATTTGCGCTACAGATGATAAATTCGATTTGTTTGAAGGTAAGGGCGTAACGGCTATGTTCAATACATTCATAGATATGCCTGAATCATATACAGACTTTAAAATGGGTCTACAAATCAGACATTATACAGTACAAGCATTAAAATTATTGAAAACACAATTCGATGTGAATAAATAATGATAAAAATAGCACCCCTAAGTATCTAATCTAAGACGCTTAGGGGTGCTGATATATTATTGATTTGATTTAGCAACTTCTTCAGTGATACCGACCATTACTTGCACGGCCTTTTCCATAACATCGATTGATGCATACTCAAATGGGCCATGGAAGTTGCCACAACCAGTAAAGATATTAGGTGTAGGTAATCCCATAAATGAGAGTTGTGAACCATCAGTTCCACCACGAATAGGTTCAGTATTAGGCTCAATATCTAAACGATTAAATACCTTTGTAGGGATATCTATAATATGTTGATGAGGTTTGATTTTTTCAGCCATATTATAGTATTGATCTTCAACGTCGACTTTGACTGGATAATCTTCAAAGTGTGAGTTAATATCATCCCGTATTTCCATAAAACGTTTTTTACGTAGATCAAATTGCTTTTTATCATGATCTCTAATAATATATTGCAATGTAGCTTTTTCAACATTACCTTCAAAATTCATTAGATGATAAAAACCTTCATAACCTTCTGTACGTTCAGGAACTTCACTAGGAGGTAATAAACTATTAAATTGTTGTCCAAGTGAAATGGCATTTATCATCGCATTTTTAGCTGATCCAGGATGTACATTAACACCATGACATGTTACTTTTGCTGCAGCAGCATTAAAACTTTCGAATTGTAATTCGCCTAATTGGCTACCATCCATAGTGTAGGCGAAATCAGCATTGAAACGTTTAACATCAAATTGATGAGGTCCTCTTCCAATTTCTTCGTCTGGTGTAAAGCCTACGCGAATTTTACCATGTTTAATTTCAGGATGTTCAAGTAAATAATTAAGCCCTTCCATAATCTCTACTACACCTGCTTTGTCATCAGCGCCTAGTAATGAAGTACCATCAGTAATCATTAATGTGTCACCAATAACTTGTTTAAGCTCAGGGAAGACCTTAGGATCTAGAATTCTATCTGTATTTCCTAACTTCAGTGGGTTACCGTCATATTTTTCAATAATTTGTGGATTAACATTAGTAGCATTAAAATCAGGTGATGTATCAACATGAGCTAAGAAACCAACCGTTGGAACGTCATATTCCACATTACTTTCTAATGTAGCAAAAAGGTAACCATTGCTATCCATATCTGTTTCAAGTCCTAATGCTTTAAGCTCACTTTCTAATAGGTTTAATAAATCCCATTGTTTTGTCGTAGATGGTGTCGTACTTGAATTTGGATCTGATTGTGTATCTATTTTGACGTATCTCGTTAATCTATCGATAATTTGTTCTTTCATGTTAGACATCCCCTTAAACTCGATTATTCATATTATAAGATTTTCTATATGATTTACCTTTAATTTTACCATAATACTGCTTGATACGTGTGTAGAGATAATAGATGATTTCTGCTACAAGAATACCAAAAGATATCGCGCCAGATATCAAGGTAACCTCTAAAAAAGTATTTACAGCACTAGTATAGTTATTTGATACTAAAAAGCGTGTTGCTTCATACGCTGCACCACCTGGTACAAGTGGAATAATTCCAGGTACGATAAATATAATAACAGGTCGTTTATAGCGTCTACTCATCGTATGGCTGAGTAAGCCTAAAATTAAACTTCCTAAAAATGTAGCGCCAACTTTTCCAAATTGCATATCAACGGTAAATTGATAAATTGTCCACGCAACTGCACCGACAAACCCACAAGCTAACAATAATCGACGGGGTGCATTAAATATGATGGAGAAAAGGACTGTGGAAATGAAACTTATTGTGAAGTGAAATAAATAAAATAACAATATGAACAGCCTCTCTTAAAAAATTAGTAATACAATAGCAACGCCAGCGCCAATAGCAAATGCTGTTAACGCCGCTTCTACACCTCTAGACATACCTGCTAATAACTCTCCAGCTAGTAAATCACGAATCGCATTGGTAATTAAAATACCAGGAACTAGAGGCATTACGCTCGCAATAGTGATAATGTTTTGATTTGTTGCCAATCCAAGTTTCGAACAGGCAGCAGCTATTGTAATTACTACTGCAGCAGCAACAAATTCTGAGAAAAATTTAATTTGAATATATCGTTGAACAAGACTAAACGTTAAAAACGCTGATCCTCCAGCTAGTATGGCAATCCAACAATCTGATGCTACGCCACCAAACATAAATAGGAAAAAACCACATGCAATCGCTGCTGCAAATAAATTAATTAAAAATGAATATTGCAACGATGCACTTCTAAGGTGGATTAATTCAGATTTTGCTTCATCAATAGTAAGTTGATTGCTAGAAATTTTACGAGATAAACTATTGGTTAATGCTATTTTTTCTAAATCCGTCGTACGTTCTCTAATACGAATTAATCGAGTACTAGTACGATCATTAAGAGAGAAGATAATAGCGGTTGAAGTTACAAAACTATATGTATCATGTAAGCCATAGCTATGTGCAATTCTATTCATGGTATCTTCAACACGATATGTTTCGGCACCAGCTTCTAGTAAAATCCTACCAGCAATCAACACGACATCAATCACTTTATTCTCATCGATGATAGTGATTGAATCTGACATGAATAACCACCTCCTAATTAATTTAATGATATGAATAATTGAAGTTTACATCTTGAGCTAACAACTTTCAATAGAGTACGGCATATTGAAAAGATTATGTAATGAAGTGAACAGATGATAACGGTGGTTAACATCTATTTTAAACCTATAATACTTGAAGCTATGATGGATAAGAAATACGTTTATAAAATAAAAGAGGAAGAGACGGGAAAGATTCATACATCGATAAATAAATTAACGAAATTACAAATCATTTTGTCTCTACCTCTGATAGTGTATTCAATATTTGATTATAATTTAATAATAGGATTAAACATGACTTTATTTCTACCTTCGCTTTTAGCCACATGCACCATATCATCGGCATCTTTAAAGACGCGTCTTTGTGATTTGCGATCATCTTGTGTTAAATAACCAACACCTATAGACACTGAAAGTTTTATGACTTCCTTATTAGGTAGATGGAATGATGACTTCTCTACACCTTGACGAATATTTTCGGCAAGTTTGACGCTTTGATCCAATGTATAGTCATTAATTACAACAGAGAATTCTTCGCCACCATTTCTAAAAATAAGAAATTGTTTAGGGACATAATTTTTAAGCAATTGAGACATTTGTTTTAATACAGCATCTCCTGCTTGGTGCGTATATGTATCATTTACATCTTTAAAACCATCAATGTCTATAAGTAACAAGCCTAAGCTTTCGTTATGTGTCTCAGTATATTTAGATAACTGATTCAAATGTCTATCGAATTCTTTAACATTCCCAAGACCTGTTAAATAATCATATTTATCTTCATTTTCATAGCGATTAACGAGTGAGAAGAAATGCCATATATCTACGAATGTAATTGCAGAGGCAATTGTAATAATAAATGAAACAGGAATTAAAATTGCAATTTCAATTAAATCATAAATTGGACTCACTAATGCAAGTATAAATAAAATGATAATACTGATTGTATTTAATATAAGTAACGATATTATGTCATTTTGTTTTAAAAATGGACCTACTGCACTGACAACACCAGCAATAACGATTAAAGTGATACCGTATATAATAGAGTTGTTAAAAATAAGTATGTCAACTAATGATACGATGACAGCCGAAGCTAATGTGTAAACCATGTTGGTGTAACGTCCTAAAAATAATAAAGGTACAAACGTTAAATGAACTAAGTATTCTAAACGGAAGGGAATGGGATATGCTGCTAATAATAGTGCAACAAGTGTCATTAAAACAGTAACGTACCCTTTAGAAAAGACCATTCTTTTATTTTCAGAGTATTGCAGTCTATGAAACAAATATATGCCTGCAACCATGACTGAAATATTATATATAATTGCTTCAAACATAGTTTTACCGACTCCTTTATTGACCATTAGCTATTGTAAGTGAAAACTTACAATTTGTCATTAGTTAGACTAAAAAATTTATCACATAAAATAGTGATTAATGTTAAAATGTTAACTTAAGTGATATGATGAAAAAAAGTTTCGTCATGTGAGAGTATTAATATCGATGTAGATATATATGAAGAAAGAATGTTGTTATAAATTTGGGATGTCTTATTTTAGATTAACTACTATTATACAGTTGATTTAATAATAAGAAAAGATGATAGCAACTGATGTTATTACAATAGAATTAAAGAGTGATAGTAGTCGTTATTAAAGAGGAAAATCATACAAAATAAGCGACTCACGTTTAAATATTAACTATAAATATAGGAAGTAAAATGGTTGGATTTCTTAAAACTTATCCTTAATGATAGAAACTAACTTAATTTTGATGAAGGTGAACTGATGTATACATTATTACTCATTGCATTTACTATGATAGTCAGTTTAATAATAACACCCATTATTATTGCGATGTCTAAAAAATTAAATTTAGTAGATAAACCCAACTTTCGTAAGGTGCATACCAAACCGATTTCAGTCATGGGTGGCACAGTTATTTTATTCTCATTTTTAATTGGAATGTGGTTAGGCCATCCAATAGAAAGAGAAGTGAAACCATTAGTAATCGGAGCAATCTTGATGTATGCCGTTGGTTTAATCGATGATATATTTGATCTTAAACCATATATCAAATTAGCTGGGCAAATCGTAGCAGCTTTAGTGGTAGCATTTTATGGCATCACCATTGATTTTATTTCATTACCAATGGGTCCAACGATACATTTTGGAATTTTAAGTATTCCAATTACAGTGATATGGATTGTAGCTATTACAAATGCTATTAATTTAATTGATGGGTTAGATGGTTTAGCATCTGGTGTATCTGCGATTGCATTAATGACAATTGCATTTATTGCTATCTTACAGGCGAATATCTTTATTATTATGATTTGTTGTGTGTTAATCGGATCTTTATTAGGATTCTTATTCTATAACTCACACCCAGCTAAAATATTTCTTGGTGATAGCGGAGCCCTAATGATAGGTTTTATTATTGGATTTGTTTCATTGTTAGGTTTTAAAAACATTACATTTATTGCTTTATTTTTCCCAATTGTCATTTTAGCAGTACCATTTATTGATACTATTTTTGCAATGATTCGACGAATGAAAAAAGGGCAACATATTATGCAAGCGGATAAATCTCATTTGCATCATAAGTTGTTAGAACTTGGTTATACACATAGACAAACCGTCTTACTCATTTATTCCATTGCTATCTTATTCAGTCTATCCAGTATTATTCTGTATCTATCTCAACCTCTAGGTGCATTAATGATGTTCATTTTAATTATTTTAACGATTGAACTCATTGTTGAATTTACAGGATTAATAGACGATAATTATAGACCGATTTTAAACCTAATTACTAAAAAAGGTGATCATTCACATCCTCAACATCAATATGAAGAGGAAGACAATCACTAAATATCACAAAAGCTATCTAAAACAGAGTCTCGATTTCATCGTTATTTAGACTCTGATTTTAGATAGCTTATTTTTTAATCTGTTGTAATATCAAAGGGTAACATTTTAATCTCTTCAGTATTTAGCTCATAATTGCCAGCTGTCGTTCTATTTAAAAACTCGATAAAATCATCGTACTCAGTTTCAACTACATCTATTTGGTAGCTAACTTTATCAGTATAGAATTGATTTCTAAGCATAAAACTAGTGGAACCTAATTCATATTCAAATTTACCAGTTTGATCATAATTCAAAGTGACAGTGGTTGGAATAGCAGCTCTTAACTCCACACGTCCAATATCATAAATAACATCACGTACTGCACCGCTATATGCTCTTATGAGACCGCCACCACCTAATTTGATGCCACCAAAATAGCGTGTAACAACGACACACACATCATGTAGTTCTAACTTTTTTAATATTTCCAACATAGGGACCCCAGCAGTACCACTTGGTTCGCCATCGTCATTTGCTTTTTGAATATTCATTTCTGGCCCTACAGTGTAAGCAGAACAATTGTGTGTTGCATCTTTATGTTGTGATTTAACCTCATTTATGAATGCCTTAGCTTCATCCTCTGAAGCTACAGGTTTAATATGTGAAATAAAACGCGATTTATTAATTGTATTTTCAATAGTATGTTCTTCTTTAATAGTAATGATTGGTTTTGTCATTTTTTCACCTTCATCTTCGCTCGATTTTCATATTTGTATTATACACTCTGTAAAGACTTAAAATAAATTGTTTAATTAAGATTTTCTTTTTTAATAAAATATTGTATTATTACTATGAGTATAATTGAGGAGGACTACTATGAAGATTGCTGTAATGACTGATTCTACTAGCTATCTATCTCAAGATTTAATTGATAAATATGATATTCCAGTTGCACCGTTAAGTGTAACTTTTGATGATGGTGTAAGCTATACTGAAGATGTAAATGTTGATATTGACCATTTTTATAATAAAATGGCTTCTTCAGCAACGATACCTACGACAAGTCAACCGGCTGTAGGTGAATGGATTCAAAGATATGAAAAATTAAGAGAAGATGGTTACACAGATGTGATAGTTGTATTCTTATCTAGTGGAATTAGTGGGAGTTATCAATCTGGGAAACAAGCTGGAGAGTTAGTTGAAGGCATTAATGTTTATGCATTTGATAGTAAGCTTGCGGCTATGATGGAAGGTTGTTACGTATTACGTGCAATAGAAATGGTAGAACAAGGTTATAAACCAGATGATATCATAGCAGAGTTAACTGATATGAGAGAACATACAGGTGCTTATTTAATTGTAGATGATTTAAAAAATTTACAAAAAAGCGGACGTATTACAGGCGCTCAAGCCTGGGTAGGTACATTGTTAAAAATGAAACCAGTGCTTAAATTTGATGATGGTAAAATAGTACCAGAAGAAAAAGTACGTACTAAAAAGAGAGCGCTAAAAGCACTAGAAGATAAAGTCTTAAATCAAGTCAAAGATTATGATGATGTGACAATTTACGTGATTAATGGTGATAAAACAGAGGATGGTAAAGCCTTATTAGAATCTGTCAAAGCCAATGCACCATCACGTTACCAAGTAGCATATTCTGAATTCGGACCAGTGATTGCCGCGCACCTAGGATCTGGTGGGTTAGGTTTAGGCTACACAGCACGACAAATTAGACTTAATTAGAATGTTAAGAGGACATATGGAATTGTTAAATGACAATTCGGTATGTCTTTTTTATTGGAGGGATCGTCAATATTACATTATGGAAAGTTAATTCATTCAGAAATGATTATCAATTCGGAACAAGTGGCGCATGTTACTAAAGGCGTCATATTTAAAAATAACCGATGGCATTGTGTTCAATGTGAAACAGACGATGCTAAATATTTTCATCGCTATTTTTCAGATTTTATAAAAAGAGACATTATATATTGTAGAAAATGTATACAACTTGGTCGTATGGATCATTTGACTGATTATAAAATAACAAAGAGTCATCAAAAGGCTACGCTATGTGAATATCACCTTGAATTTGAGCTTTCAGATCAACAAAGGTATGCCTCACAACAAATTGTCAATGCAATTATGGAACGACGAAAATTATTGTTATACGCAGTCACCGGGGCTGGAAAGACGGAAATGATTTTCGAAGGTATTAAGTTTGCTAGAAATCAGGGCGATAATATTGCAGTTGTATCACCACGTGTTGATGTTGTAGTAGAAATTAGCCAACGGATTAAAAATGCTTTTCTCCATGAAGATATAGATGTATTACATCAAAGTAGAAAACAAGAGTTCAATGGACACTTTATCATTTCAACAATTCATCAGCTATATCGATATAAAAATCACTTCGATATTATTATTATTGATGAAGTAGATGCATTTCCTTTATCTATGGATGACGACTTATTTAAAGTAATTCAAACATCTTCCAAACAGACTGCATGCCATATTTATATGACAGCTACTCCGCCGCAGAAACTATTATCAGCGATAAGTAAAGATAATGTAATTAAATTACCGGCACGATTCCATCGACAACCACTTCCAGTACCCTGTTTTCAATATTTAAAGTTTAACCCTAAGAAAGTTCAATTTAAATTATTAAATTTCTTATTCCAACAAATACAACGTCAACGTTATACCTTAGTATTTTTTAATCATATTGATCGTATGATTAAAGCTTTTGAGACGTATCAAGGTCAAATATCTAATTTAATATATATACACAGTGAAGATGAGCGACGCTTTGAAAAAGTACAATCTTTAAGGGCAGGTAATCATGTAGTTGTTTTTACGACTACCATTCTTGAACGAGGTTTTACCATGGAAAAGTTAGATGTCGTAGTTATTGAAGCTGATCAATTTTCTAAAGAAGCATTAATACAGATTGCAGGTCGTGTGGGTAGAAAGAAGCAAGCGCCAAACGGGAATGTGATTTATTATCACAACGGTGTGTCGTTATCTATGATGTTAGCAAGAAAAGATATAAAAAAAATGAATCAACTTGGAAAACAAAAAGGTTGGTTAGATATTTAATGAAACGATGTCTACAATGTTTGAATCCTATCAACGAACCTTTAACTATCATTAATTTTTATAGAAAACCTAAAGTTTTATGTGAGACTTGCTATAGAAAATGGAATCAAGTAAAGATTCATGATGACCTAAAACGCTGTAAAAAGTGTTTGAAAGTCATGACAAAAGATGAACATATTTGTGAAGATTGTCAATTTTTGAATGAGCGATTTAACATACAGTATCAATTAAAATGTGATTTTATTTATGAAGGTATTATGAAAGAAACGATTCATCAATATAAATTTTTGAAAGATCATTATTTATGTCAGATCCTTGCCGAGATAATCAATATACCAGAAGGTAAATTTGATTACGTGATTCCTATCCCATCCCCAGATGAACGTAATATTGAAAGAACATTTAATCCAGTTGAAGAAGTTTTAAAAATGAAGGGTGTTGCTTATAAAAATGTAATAGGTACAGAATTTAGACCGAAACAAGCAGGTTTAAATAAAATTGATCGTATAAAAGAGCCTAATCCTTTTTTTATAAGAAACAATGTTGACTTGGATGGCAAGGAAATATTACTTATAGATGATATTTATACAACAGGGTTAACGATTAATCGTGCAATGTGTAAATTATCTACATTAAATGTCAGAAAATTCAATGTGTTTGCGTTTGCAAGATAAGGACGACGTGGTAAAATATAATTAAGCATTACCAATATAAGAGGTTAAAGGAGAGATTACTATGATTAGATTTGAAATTCATGGAGATAACCTCACTATCACAGATGCAATTCGCAACTATATTGAGGAAAAAATTGGTAAGTTAGAACGTTACTTTAATAATGTACCGAATGCGGTTGCACACGTTAAAGTTAAAACTTATTCAAATTCAACTACAAAAGTTGAAGTAACAATTCCTCTTAAAGATGTAACTTTAAGAGCAGAAGAAAGACATGATGATTTATATGCAGGTGTTGATTTAATTACTAATAAACTTGAACGTCAAGTTAGAAAGTATAAAACACGTGTAAATCGTAAGCACCGTGATCGTGGTGATCAAGAAGTGTTTGTTGCAGAAGTTCAAGAAGCGCCACCTGAAGAAATTAGCGGTGCAGAAGAACATAATGATAATGATATCGAGATTATTCGTTCTAAACAATTCAGCTTAAAACCTATGGATTCTGAAGAAGCCGTATTACAAATGAATCTTTTAGGACATGACTTCTTTATCTTTACAGACCGTGAAACTGATGGTACTAGTATCGTTTATCGTCGTAAAGATGGTAAATATGGTCTAATTGAAACAACTGAACAATAAGGGTTAATGTGAACCATAAATATAAGAATGAAATTAATTCAGTTTAATAATTGAATAGGGTCAAATTGGGAGTGAGATGATAGTTATTCGTATGTGAATACTTCATCTTGCTCCCTTTTTATAGATAATATTAAGGATTTATTCTGAATAATGAGTTGAGTAAAGGGATTTAAAAAGAAAGGTGTATGGATGTTTGAATTCGTAGACTCAATGATTATACTGTGCTAATCTTAATTGAAAATAACGGAAAAGAAATACTGTATAATAAATTTCGCAATTTATGCGAAGTTTATTTATTTGAGACGAGAAATAATACATTGTATCATGTTAGAATTAACTTGTTGACAATTCATTAGATTTAATTATGTTATAGATTGGAAAGACGCAAAGGCATTTTGATTGAATTACCATGTGAAATAACTTAAAGTGTGTAAGCTATGATTGCCAATATGTTTATATTATGGACAAAGGGAATAACGTATACTAATGAGTATTTAAGTATGATTCTAAATGTATAAATGGTAAGATTAATTGTTGAAAGCCAAGCAGTTTTTAGCTAAAGGAGCGAACAGAATGGGATTTTTATCAAAAATTGTTGACGGCAATAAAAAAGAAACGAAAAAGTTAGGTAAGTTAGCTGATAAAGTACTCGCATTAGAGGAAGATACAGCACTTTTAACTGATGAAGAAATTAGAAATAAAACTAAGAAATTTCAAGAAGAACTTGCTGAAATTGAAGATGTTAAAAAACAAAATGATTATTTAGATAAAATTTTACCTGAAGCATATGCACTTGTACGTGAAGGTTCTAAACGTGTATTTAATATGATTCCATATAAAGTACAAGTTATGGGTGGTATCGCTATTCATCATGGTGATATCGCTGAAATGAGAACAGGTGAAGGTAAAACGTTAACAGCAACAATGCCTACATATTTAAATGCATTAGCAGGGCGCGGTGTTCATGTTATTACAGTCAATGAATATTTATCTAGTGTTCAAAGTGAAGAAATGGCAGAACTATACGAATTTCTAGGTTTATCTGTAGGTCTAAACTTAAATAGTAAAACCACTACTGAAAAACGTGAAGCATATGCACAAGATATCACATATAGTACGAATAACGAACTAGGATTCGACTATTTGAGAGATAACATGGTGAACTATGCAGAAGAGCGTGTTATGAGACCATTACATTTTGCCATTATTGATGAGGTAGACTCTATTTTAATTGATGAAGCAAGAACACCGCTTATCATTTCAGGTGAAGCAGAAAAATCTACATCACTTTATACACAAGCTAATGTTTTCGCTAAAATGCTAAAATTAGATGATGATTATAAATATGATGAAAAAACAAAATCTGTAAACTTAACAGAACAAGGTGCAGATAAAGCAGAGCGTATGTTTAAGATTGATAATCTTTATGATGTTCAAAACGTAGAAATTATTAGTCATATCAATACAGCATTAAGAGCGCATGTGACTTTACAGCGAGATGTTGACTATATGGTTGTAGATGGCGAAGTACTTATCGTTGACCAATTTACTGGTCGTACAATGCCAGGTAGACGTTTCTCTGAAGGTTTACACCAAGCGATCGAAGCTAAAGAAGGCGTACAAATTCAAAATGAATCTAAAACTATGGCTTCTATCACATTCCAAAACTATTTCAGAATGTACAATAAGTTGGCAGGTATGACAGGTACTGCTAAAACAGAGGAAGAAGAGTTCCGAAATATTTATAATATGACAGTAACTCAAATACCTACTAATAAACCTGTACAACGTGTTGATAAATCTGACTTAATTTACATTAGTCAAAAAGGTAAATTTGATGCCGTTGTTGAAGATGTAGTTGAAAAACATAAAAAAGGACAACCTGTATTATTGGGTACAGTAGCTGTAGAAACATCTGAATATATTTCTAATTTATTAAAAAAACGCGGCGTAAGACATGATGTATTAAACGCTAAAAACCATGAACGAGAAGCGGAAATAGTAGCAAATGCTGGTCAAAAAGGAGCAGTTACCATTGCTACAAACATGGCTGGTCGTGGTACAGATATCAAATTAGGCGAAGGCGTAGAAGAAATCGGTGGTTTAGCCGTTATCGGTACAGAACGTCATGAATCACGTCGTATCGATGACCAATTACGTGGTCGTTCAGGTCGTCAAGGTGATAATGGGGATAGTCGCTTCTATTTATCACTACAAGATGAATTAATGGTACGCTTTGGTTCAGAAAGACTACAAAAAATGATGGGTCGATTAGGTATGGATGATTCTACACCAATTGAATCTAAAATGGTTTCAAGAGCAGTAGAATCAGCACAAAAACGTGTTGAAGGTAACAACTTTGATGCCCGTAAACGTATCTTAGAATATGACGAAGTACTACGTAAACAACGTGAAATTATCTATAACGAACGTAATGATATCATTGATAACGATGATAGTTCACAAGTTGTAGATGCCATGTTACGTTCAACATTACAACGTGGAATCAATTATCATATCAATGAAGAGGATGATAACTTAGATTATCAACCATTCATCAACTATATTAATGATGTCTTCTTACAAGAGGGCGAATTGAAAGAATCAGAAATCAAAGGTAAAGATTCAGAAGATATCTTTGAAGTAGTATGGTCTAAAATTGAAAAAGCTTATGCTAAACAAAAAGAAACGCTTGGCGATCAAATGAATGAATTCGAAAGAATGATTTTATTACGTTCTATTGATAGTCATTGGACAGATCATATTGATACAATGGATCAATTACGTCAGGGTATCCATTTACGTTCATATGCACAACAAAATCCATTACGTGATTATCAAAATGAAGGTCACGAATTATTTGATATGATGATGCAAAATATCGAAGAAGATACTTGTAAGTTTATATTAAAATCAGTGGTACAAGTTGAAGATGATATTGAACGTGAAAAAACAACAGACTTCGGTGAAGCAAAACATGTATCTGCTGAAGATGGCAAAGAAAAAGTGAAACCACAACCGATTGTTAAAGGTGAAGATATCGGTCGTAATGATCCATGTCCTTGCGGTAGCGGTAAGAAATATAAAAACTGTCATGGACAAGCATAGAAGTAACGAAATAAGTATTATATAGTTGAAGCCTGAGACAATGTTGTCTTGGGCTTTTTTGGGTGCATATGTCATTGTTTGAGAAAATAAGTCGATATCGATGATTAAGTTATGTGTCTTTAACACAATTAGCATACTGATACTGTAATTCAGTTTGTTTATGATAGAATATAAACGTATAATATGATGAATGTGGTGTAGTAATTTTTAAGAATTTGATAAAGTAAATATTAATAAAATAAAAATCATAGATAAACAAAAGAAATAGGAGAGACATTATGGAATTATCAGAAATTAAAAGAAATATAGATGCGTACAAAGACAATTTAAATCAAATTAGGGGGTCTCTTTGACTTAGAAAATAAAGAGACTAATATCCAAGAGTATGAAGAAATGATGACAGAACCTAACTTTTGGGATGATCAAAATAGAGCACAAGATATTATCGATAAAAATAATGCTTTAAAATCAATGGTAAATGGTTATTATGAATTAGAAGAAACCGTGGAAGATATGTCTGCAACAGTTGAATTGTTACAAGAAGAATTTGATGAAGATATGAAGCAAGAGTTAGAAAATAATGTCATCGAATTTAAAACAGAGATTGATCACTTTGAATTACAATTATTATTAGATGGACCATACGATGCGAATAATGCAATTTTAGAATTACATCCTGGTGCAGGTGGTACTGAATCGCAGGATTGGGTAAGTATGTTATTAAGAATGTATCAACGATATTGTGAACAAAGTGGCTTTAAAGTTGAAACCGTGGATTATTTACCAGGTGATGAAGCGGGTGTTAAAAGTGTGACATTATTAATCAAAGGGCATAATGCATATGGTTATTTAAAAGCGGAAAAAGGTGTGCATCGATTAGTTCGAATTTCACCATTTGATTCATCTGGACGTCGCCATACATCATTTGCGTCTTGTGACGTTATTCCTGATTTTGATAATGATGAGATTGAAATAGAAATCAATTCTGATGATATTACAGTTGATACTTTCAGAGCATCTGGTGCTGGCGGTCAACATATTAATAAAACAGAATCAGCGATCAGAATCACTCACCATCCTACAGGTATTGTAGTTAATAACCAAAATGAACGCTCACAAATTAAAAACCGTGAAGCTGCAATGAAAATGTTGAAATCTAAATTGTACCAACTTAAATTAGAAGAACAAGAACGTGAAATGGCAGAAATACGTGGTGAACAAAAAGAAATAGGTTGGGGAAGTCAAATTAGGTCTTACGTATTCCATCCTTATTCAATGGTTAAAGATCATAGAACAAATGAAGAAACCGGTAAAGTGGATGCGGTAATGGATGGCGACATAGGTCCGTTTATTGAAGCGTATTTAAGACATCAAATGGATAAATAAATTAATAAATAAAAGAAGAAGCGTTTGAGGCATATCATTGTCTCAAACGCTTCTTCTATATTAGCTATAGTAGTTTTAAAATCATGCTATTTAAATAAAAAGAATAATGAATTGTTTTGGAAATTTTAAAATAGACAGAATCTATGCAAAACATCTCTTGTAATATTACTCAGTTGATTATTATGACAAAGTCCAACTAACAATGAATTGCTCTAAAGTAGCTGATATATATGTATTTGTGATGATATGTAATAGGACACTTGAAATGATTGTGTATAAAAAATATATTACATCAATTTAACATTAACCATTATAAAATAATATTGTGTTATATTAAATTCAACAAATTAGAATACACAACAAAGGAATGACATATTTAATGAAGAAGACGTTTTTATTATCATTATCATCAGTAGCAGCGTGTATCGCATTCAACAATGTTGCAGATGCTCAAGAAGAAACTGCTGTACCTAATGTGAATACATCTGAAAACATAGCATCAGTTGGAACTGAAAATGCTAGTCAATATATCGTCAAACCTGGTGACACATTATATCAAATCGCTTTAAATCATAATATTACTTTAGATGAATTATATAGTCTTAATCCTGGGGTTACACCATTAATTTTTCCAGGGGATATCATTATTGTTTCTCCATATGAAACACAATATCAAGTTAATAATACAACTTATAATTCAAGCAATTACTATGTTGGAGAACCAACACCAACAGCAAGTCAACAATATGTAGATGTAACAAGTGGACCAACATCACAACCATTTGTTACAACGAATCAATCATATAGTAATGACACTGATGCTAGCTTGTATTCTGTAAGTAATTCAGGCAACTTATATAATTATGGGAACTGTACTTATTATGCATTCAATCGCCGTGCAGAGTTAGGTAAACCTATTGGAAGTTTATGGGGGGATGCTGGTAGTTGGGCAGTAAATGCTAGAAATGCTGGTTTCAAAGTGAATAATATTCCAGTTGCAGGTGCTGTTTTCCAATCTAATCCTGGAACAAATGGTTCGGGTGGCTATGGCCATGTAGGCGTAGTTGAAAGCGTAAATAGTAATGGTACAGTTACAGTTTCTGAAATGAACTGGAACGGTGGATTTAATGTGAAATCTTACAGAACAATTACAAATCCAGGTAGTTACAACTACATTCATTAGATTTGAATACGCACTATAGTTTTATATAGCAGTAACGTAATTTATATTATTACGTTGCTGCTTATTTTAATATTAATCAATTAAGTTGAAATCAGCATTAAGATATTGCTTTTAATCATGATGATGATTGGTATAATGAAACTAAGTTTCATCTATGATTAAATAAGAAGGAGGCATCACGGAATGGGCATACATCAATATTACAAAAGACTCTCTGACATGGAAAAGCTTATTAGGTTGCCTGGTAAATTTAAATATTTTGAGCATAATGTTGCTGCACACTCGTTCAAGGTAACTAAAATTGCTCAATATCTTGGCACTGTTGAAGAATATAATGGAAATGTTATAGATTGGAAGAGCTTATATGAAAAAGCACTAAACCACGATTTTGCAGAGGTTTTTACAGGTGATATTAAAACGCCAGTAAAGTACGCAAGTAGAGAATTAAAAATGCTTTTTTCACAAGTTGAAGAAGAAATGGTAGAAAATTTTATTAAAGAAGAAATTCCTGAACAATATCGTGACATATATAGTCAAAGGTTACAAGAAGGTAAAGATGATTCGTTAGAAGGCCAAGTACTTGCTGTAGCGGATAAAATCGATTTACTTTATGAAACATTTGGAGAAATCCAAAAACGTAACCCAGAACCTTTGTTTTTTGAAATTTATGAAATGAGTTTAGAAACAATTATGCAATTCGATCATTTAGCTTCTGTTCAAGATTTTATTGATAATGTAATTCCAGAAATGCTAACAGAAAACTTCATTCCTAGAACAGAATTACGGGAAACTACGATGACAATACTAAATAAAAGAAACAGGTGAAATAAATGATTTGGTATGCATGTGCTGCATTTTTTCCTTGTATTTTAATAGTACTTTTTAGTGTCGTTACTAAAAATAAATGGATAGGTACCTCTGTAACTTTAATATTAATCGCAACCTCAATATATAAAGGCTTTTTTCATAATGAATGGATTATATTTATTGATGTTGTATCATTATTAGCAGGTTATTTAATCATAGATCAACTAGAATTTCATAAGAGAGAAGAATAAAACTCGATTAATATACAAATAGATTGAAAATAAAGTGTATAAAACAAGCATAGTTTGCTAAGCTATGTTTGTTTTTTATTTATCTTATAATATAAAAAAGTTAGCGAACAAATGTTTGTATTTTGAGCTAGAGATTTGTTAAAATAGAAAATAAATTCAGTGTTAATATTTACCTTAGCGATATTATCAAAATGATGTATGACAAGAGGTTAACTAGGGAAAGTAATGAGTAAATAACATATTAAGTGACGATATTCTTTAAAAAACGAATTCACTGATCTCGAGTGATAAAAGTTGAGTTGTAAACAATACAGGAGGCGTATGTAGTAATGGTTGAACATTATCCATTCAAATTAAATTCAGAGTTTGATCCCCAAGGTGATCAACCTGAAGCAATAAAGAAAATTGTTAAAGGTGTAAAAGAAGGCAAGAGACATCAAACACTACTTGGTGCAACTGGAACAGGTAAAACTTTTACGATGAGTAATGTAATACAACAAGTAGGTAAACCAACCTTGATCATTGCACATAACAAAACATTGGCTGGCCAATTATATAGTGAATTCAAAGAATTTTTCCCGGAAAATAGAGTGGAATATTTCGTGAGTTACTATGATTACTATCAACCAGAAGCGTATGTACCATCGACAGATACATTTATTGAAAAAGATGCGTCTATTAATGATGAAATTGACCAATTAAGACACTCAGCAACAAGCGCATTGTTTGAGAGAGATGATGTTATTATCATAGCAAGTGTGAGTTGTATTTATGGTTTGGGTAATCCAGAAGAATATAAAGATTTGGTTGTCAGTGTGCGTGTAGGCATGGAAATGGAACGTAGCGAATTACTAAGAAAACTAGTTGACGTGCAATATACAAGAAATGATATAGACTTCCAACGTGGTACATTTAGAGTACGAGGCGATGTGGTCGAAATATTCCCTGCTTCAAGAGAAGAAATGTGTATTCGAGTAGAATTTTTCGGTGATGAAGTCGATCGTATTAGAGAAGTGAATTATTTAACAGGTGAAGTAATAAGAGAACGTGAACATTTTGCAATTTTCCCAGCATCCCACTTCGTTACACGTGAAGAAAAGATGAAAGTTGCAATCGAAAGAATTGAAAAAGAATTAGAAGAACGATTAAAAGAGTTAAGAGATGAAAATAAACTTTTAGAAGCACAGAGATTAGAACAAAGAACTAATTATGATTTAGAAATGATGCGTGAGATGGGGTTCTGTTCAGGTATTGAAAACTACTCCGTACACTTAACATTAAGACCATTAGGTTCTACGCCATATACATTGCTTGATTACTTTGGCGATGACTGGTTAATCATGATTGATGAATCACATG
Source organism: Staphylococcus sp. HL28 (assembly GCF_021117155.1). Classification (NCBI taxonomy): domain Bacteria; kingdom Bacillati; phylum Bacillota; class Bacilli; order Caryophanales; family Staphylococcaceae; genus Staphylococcus; species Staphylococcus sp. HL28. The sequence goes on along the minus strand of NZ_CP088218.1, from coordinate 2,042,136 downwards.
TGACACTACCTCAAGTGAGAGGTATGTATAACGGTGATAGAGCACGTAAGCAAGTTTTAGTTGATCATGGATTCAGATTGCCAAGTGCACTAGACAACAGACCATTAAAATTTGAAGAGTTTGAAGAAAAAACGAATCAATTAGTCTATGTATCTGCAACACCAGGCCCTTATGAAATAGAACATACCGATGAAATGGTAGAGCAGATTATTCGACCTACTGGATTGTTAGATCCAAAAATTGATGTACGTCCTACAGAGAATCAAATTGATGACTTGTTGAGTGAAATTCAAGATAGAATTGATAAAAATGAAAGAGTACTGGTTACCACATTAACCAAAAAAATGAGTGAAGATTTAACAACATATATGAAAGAAGCAGGAATTAAAGTTAATTATCTACATTCGGAAATCAAAACACTAGAGAGAATTGAGATCATAAGAGACTTACGTATGGGTACGTACGATGCAATTGTTGGTATTAACTTGTTAAGAGAAGGGATAGATATTCCCGAAGTTTCATTGGTTGTTATCTTAGATGCAGATAAAGAAGGATTTTTACGTTCTAATCGTTCCTTAATTCAAACAATTGGACGTGCAGCACGTAATGATCGTGGTGAAGTTATTATGTACGCTGATAAGATTACAGATTCAATGAGATATGCGATTGATGAAACGCAGAGACGTCGTGATATACAAATGGTACATAATGAAAAACACGGTATTACACCTAAAACAATTAATAAGAAAATTCATGATGTCATTAGTGCAACCGTCGAAAGTGATGATACAAATGAAAATAAACAAACAGAAGTACCTAAGAAAATGACGAAAAAAGAACGTCAAAAAACAATAGAAAACATTGAAAAAGAAATGAAAAAAGCAGCTAAAGATTTAGACTTTGAGAGAGCAACAGAGTTAAGAGATATGTTATTCGAATTAAAATCAGAAGGGTGACATTTAAATGAGAGAACCATCCATAGTAGTAAAAGGTGCAAGAGCACATAATTTAAAAGGTGTTGATATAGAACTACCTAAAGACAAGTTGATAGTGATGACAGGACTTTCTGGTTCAGGTAAATCCTCTTTAGCTTTTGATACCATTTATGCTGAAGGTCAAAGAAGATACGTAGAATCATTAAGTGCTTATGCACGTCAATTTTTAGGTCAAATGGATAAACCGGATGTTGACACAATTGAAGGCTTATCACCAGCGATTTCAATTGATCAAAAAACAACAAGTAAGAACCCACGTTCTACAGTTGCTACAGTGACTGAAATATATGACTATATTAGGTTGCTATATGCTCGTGTAGGAAAACCATACTGTCCTAATCATCATATTGAGATAGAATCACAGACTGTTCAACAAATGGTAGATAGAATCTTAGAATTAGAAACTCGAACTAAAATTCAATTATTAGCACCAGTTATCTCCCATCGTAAAGGTAGTCATGAAAAATTAATTGAAGATATAAGTAAAAAAGGGTATGTTCGCTTGCGAGTTGACGGTGAAATTGTCGATGTGAACGAAGTACCTGAATTAGATAAAAATAAAAACCACACTATTGAAGTTGTTGTTGATAGATTAGTCGTTAAAGATGGTATTGAAACAAGATTAGCAGATTCTATAGAAACAGCACTTGAACTTGCAGAAGGAAGTTTAACGGTAGATATTATTGATGGGGAAGAATTAAAATTCTCTGAAAATCATGCATGTCCAATTTGTGGATTTTCCATAGGTGAATTAGAGCCACGTATGTTTAGTTTTAATAGTCCTTTTGGAGCGTGTCCTACATGTGATGGTTTAGGGCAACGATTAACAGTTGATATGGACTTAGTCATTCCTGACCCAAATAAAACCCTAAATGAAGGCGCAATTGAACCATGGGAGCCTACAAGTTCAGATTTCTATCCAACGTTATTAAAACGTGTATGTGAAGTCTATAAAATTAATATGGATAAACCATATAAAAAACTAACCGATAGACAAAAGAATATATTAATGCACGGTTCAGGAGATAAGGAAATTGAATTTACTTTTAACCAACGATTCGGCGGCGGACAAAGAAAACGAAAAATGGTGTTTGAAGGTGTAGTTAATAACATCAATCGTCGCTACCATGAATCCCCGTCTGAGTATACGAGAGAAATGATGAGTCGATATATGACTGAATTGCCATGTGAGACATGTCATGGTCAGCGTTTAAGTAAAGAGGCACTTTCAGTTTATGTTGCAGGGTTAAATATTGGTGAAGTTGTTGAATACTCAATTAAAGAAGCTTTGAATTATTATCAAAATATCGAACTTTCAGAACAAGACCAAGCGATTGCGAACCAAATACTTAAGGAAATCATCTCTCGTCTAACATTTTTATATAATGTAGGGCTAGAATATCTGACATTGAACCGTGCGTCTGGTACATTATCCGGTGGTGAAGCACAACGAATTCGTTTAGCAACTCAAATTGGTTCTCGTCTAACTGGCGTTCTCTATGTACTTGACGAACCATCTATAGGTTTACATCAACGTGATAATGATCGTTTGATTAAAACCCTTAAAGAAATGAGAGATTTAGGCAATACGCTTATTGTTGTAGAACATGATGATGATACCATGCGCGCGGCTGATTATTTAGTTGACGTTGGACCTGGCGCAGGGAACCATGGTGGTGAAATTGTCGCTCAAGGTACACCTAAACAAGTAATGAAAAATAAGCACTCCCTAACAGGGCAGTATTTAAGTGGTAAAAAGAAAATTGATGTCCCAGAGCACAGACGTGAAGTGACTAATAAAAAAATTAGCATCAAGGGTGCTAAAAGCAATAATTTGAAAAACGTGGATGTAGATATCCCACTTTCAGTTATGACTGTAGTGACGGGTGTTTCAGGGTCTGGTAAAAGTTCATTAGTGAATGAAGTATTATATAAATCTCTAGCACAAAAAATCAACAAATCTAAAGTTAAGCCAGGAGACTATGAGTCAATTAAAGGTATTGATCAATTAGATAAAATTATAGATATTGACCAATCACCAATTGGTAGAACACCACGTTCAAATCCAGCAACATATACAGGGGTATTTGATGACATACGTGATGTGTTTGCACAAACCAATGAAGCTAAGATTCGAGGCTATCAAAAAGGACGTTTCAGTTTTAACGTTAAAGGTGGTCGTTGTGAAGCATGTAAAGGTGATGGCATTATTAAAATAGAAATGCATTTCTTACCTGATGTTTATGTCCCTTGTGAAGTTTGTGATGGCAAACGTTATAACAGAGAAACATTAGAAGTTACTTATAAAGGTAAAAACATAGCTGATGTACTAGAAATGACGGCAGAAGATGCGACCCATTTCTTTGAAAATATACCTAAGATTAAACGTAAACTTCAAACATTGGTAGATGTCGGATTAGGTTATGTTACTTTAGGACAACAAGCTACTACTTTATCCGGTGGCGAAGCACAACGTGTGAAACTGGCTTCTGAATTGCATAAACGATCAACAGGACGTTCAATTTATATTCTAGATGAACCTACAACGGGCTTACATGTTGATGATATTAGTCGATTACTAAAAGTTTTAAACCGACTTGTTGAAAATGGTGACACAGTTGTCATTATTGAACATAATTTAGATGTTATTAAAACAGCTGATCACATTATAGATTTAGGTCCAGAAGGCGGCGATGGTGGTGGTACAATTGTTGCTACAGGAACACCCGAAGATATTGCCAATGTCGATGGTTCATACACAGGTCAATACTTGAAAACAGTTTTAGAAAGAGATAGAAATGAAGATGAATCATAATAAAATGATGTTATAATTTATATTAAGGTGATTTCAGAGTATACTGGAATCATCTTTTTTAAAAGATTTTTTCATACCATACATATTTAAATAAAATGTAGATACTGTTTTATTGCTTATAAACGATAATCAATCAAAGATTTAACGTTGATTTTGCATTTATAAAACATGACTATTTTCTAAACATTGAGTTAATATAACTTTTTAATATAGATAGTAGTTTGATTTTTGATATGATTAAAGAAAGTGAATTTGTAGTAACAATTCAATATAGAGGTGAACGCATGTTAACAACTGAAAGATTAGTTGAAGTATTAAATTTAGAATTAATAGCTGGTGAAGAAGGGTTGAATAAACCAATTAAGAATACAGATATCTCTCGCCCTGGTTTAGAGATGGCCGGATATTTCTCTCATTATGCTTCAGATCGAATTCAATTATTAGGTACTACCGAGTTATCATTTTACAATTTATTACCCGATGATGAGCGACAAGGTAGAATGAGAAAGTTATGTCGACCAGACACGCCTGCGATCATTGTAACGCGAGGTTTAGAACCACCTAATGAACTTGTTGAAGCTGCAAAAGAGCTTAACACACCACTTATTGTTGCTAAAGACGCAACGACCAGTTTAATGAGTCGTTTAACAACGTTTTTAGAACATGAATTAGCAAAGACAACATCATTACATGGCGTACTTGTTGACGTTTATGGTGTTGGGGTACTTATCACTGGTGATTCAGGTATCGGTAAAAGTGAAACAGCTTTAGAATTAGTTAAAAGAGGTCACAGACTTGTTGCAGATGACAATGTTGAAATTAGAGAAATTACAAAAGATGAATTAATTGGTAAACCTCCAAAACTGATTGAGCATTTATTAGAGATTCGTGGACTAGGTATTATTAATGTAATGACATTATTTGGTGCAGGTTCAATCCTAACTGAGAAGCAAATTCGCTTGAATATTAATTTGGAGAATTGGAATAAAGAAAAATTGTATGACCGCGTTGGTCTAAATGAAGAAACATTACGCATCTTAGATACCGAAATAACTAAAAAAACTATTCCAGTAAGACCTGGACGAAATGTTGCAGTGATTATTGAAGTTGCCGCAATGAACTATCGTTTAAATATCATGGGTATTAATACAGCTGAAGAATTTAGCGAACGCTTGAATGATGAAATTGTTCGCAACAGTCATAAAAGTGAGGAGTAGTTAGATGATGAATTTAACGTTAAGTTATATTGATCCTATCGCATTTCATTTGGGCCCATTACAAATAAGATGGTACGGCATTATTATTGCTTGCGGTATTTTATTAGGTTATTTTGTGGCACAAGAGGCATTAAAGAAAGTAGGGTTACACAAGGATACACTTGTAGATGTTATCTTCTACTGTGCAATATTTGGTTTTATGGTGGCACGTATTTATTTCGTTATCTTCCAATGGCCTTACTATATGCAAAATCCAGGTGAAATACCAAAAATTTGGCATGGCGGTATAGCCATTCATGGTGGATTAATAGGTGGTTTTATAACTGGCATTATAGTTTGTAAAATGAAAAATTTAAATCCATTTCAAATTGGAGATATTGTTGCGCCAAGTATTATTTTAGCTCAAGGTATAGGCCGTTGGGGTAACTTTATGAATCATGAAGCACATGGTGGTATAGTATCAAAATCATTCTTAGAACAGTTGCACTTACCCCAATTTATAATTGATAATATGTATATTGATGGACATTATTATCATCCAACATTTTTATATGAGTCAGTGTGGGATGTTTTAGGATTTATTATTTTAGTTACAATTAGAAAGCATTTAAAATTAGGCGAAACATTTTTCTTATATTTAATTTGGTATTCAATTGGACGTTTCTTTGTTGAGGGGCTTAGAACTGATAGTTTAATGCTAACAAGTCATATTAGAGTAGCTCAGTTAGTATCTGTGATTTTAATTATTATCAGTGTGGTACTTATGTTATATAGACGTTTCAAATACCAACCACCCACATATAAGAATGCTGGACCATTAAGTTGGCCTAAACAGAAGGTGTAATTTAAATATGAGAAAATTAAAACCGCATCGTGAATATCAAACAACTCATACGAATCCATTGTGGCATATTTATCGTTTAGTCAAATTTCCTAAAGTATTAAGACAAACGATTATTATCGAGATTTGTCGGTACATGCCAAACTTAAAATTGAAAAGTAATATGTATCGTCAATTATTAGGAATGAGCATTGGAAATCATTCTGTATTCGCGTTTAAAGTAGTGCCAGATTTGTTTTATCCAGAGCTAATAACAGTTGGCAACAATAGTGTGATTGGTTATAATACTACAATATTAACGCATGAAATTTTAGTAGACGAATTTAAATATGGAAAGGTAACGATTGGCAGTCATACATTAATTGGTGCTAATGTTACTATTCTTCCAGGTGTCACTATTGGTGATCATGTAAAAATTGGTGCAGGAACAGTTGTATCTAAAGATGTACCGAGTAATTCGGTCGCTTTTGGTAACCCTATACAAATAAAATGAATATGGAGGTGACAATCTTTGGCGGAAAAAAATAATAAAATTATTTCAATGGCTTTTGATGAACCGTTTTATCGCAAAATGGCAGCTCAAAAGTGGAAACAACAAGACTTTAAAAAAGCAGCTGATTATTATAGTAAAGTGCTAGAATTGTCACCTGAAGATTTTGATATTCAATTAAACTATGCTCAATGTTTAGTTAAACTAGGTTTTGGTAGTCGTGCGGAACATTTATTCTATGAAAATATTATTAATGATAGACGCGTGGCTGATAGTTTTTATGAATTGAGTCAGTTGAACATTGAATTAAATGAACCAAACAAGGCATTCTTGTTTGGTATTAATTATGTATTAATCACAGATGATCAAGACTTTCGTGATGAACTAGAAGAAACGTTTGATGTTTCGTATTCTAATGAACATCAAATTGAAGTAGAGGCACAACTTTTTGCAGTCCAATTGTTGTTCCAATATTTATTTTCACAAGGTCGTTTAGAGCAAGCAAAATCATATATATTAAATCAAGAAGAAGACATACAAAATCATCGTGTCATTAAAAATTTATTAGCAATGTGTTATTTATACCTAAGCAAATATGATATTGCTAAGGAAATGTTTGAAGAACTATTAAATGAAGATAATTCAGATGTCCATGCACTTTGTCATTATACTTTATTACTTTATAATACGAACGAAAAAGACAAGTATAAACGTTATTTGAATATATTAAGTAAAGTTGTACCAATGAATGATGATGAAAGCTTTAAATTAGGCATTGTATTAAGTTATTTGAAACAATACCATGCCTCACAAAAGCTACTGCTGCCACTGTATAAAAAAGGAAAATTTGCTTCAATACAAATGTTTAATGCCCTAAGTTATAATTACTATTACCTAGGAAATAAAGATGAGAGTATCCAATTTTGGAATAAACTGTTACAAATTTCTAAAGTGGATGTAGGATTTCCACCTTGGGTTATAGAGGAAAGCAAACATGTCTTTGATCAACGAATTTTACCATTATTAATGGATGATGATAGTCATTATAGATTGTATGGTATCTTCCTTTTAAATCAATTAAATGGTAAAGAAATATTAATAACAGAAGATATATGGGCTGTTTTAGAAACATTAAATGATTACGAAAAATTATATTTAACATATTTAGTTCAAGGTTTAACCCTGAATAAATTGGACTTTATTCATCGTGGCATGCTAAAAATGTATCAATTTGACCAATTTCGAAATGATACATCATTATTTGTTCAATGGATAGATCAAGCTGAATCAATTATTGCTGATCAAGCAGATTTAACTGAAGTAGAAAGATATTTAGGTGCATATTTATATTTGTATTACCAACAAACAAATCAGAAGTTGACTAAGAAGCAAATCAAAGAATGGTTTGATATTAGTCATTACAAATTAGATAAAACGATAACTTATATTTTGAGCATATAAATTTATGAAATACTTATTTTGATATATAATGCGTTTAATGATTATTTAGTAGGAGGGCAAGTAAATGACTGAAGTAGATTTTGATGTAGCAATTATAGGTGCAGGCCCTGCTGGTATGACGGCTGCAGTTTATGCATCACGTGCCAATTTAAATACAGTTATGATTGAACGTGGTATGCCAGGTGGCCAAATGGCAAATACAGAAGAAGTAGAGAATTTCCCAGGATTTGAAATGATTACTGGACCGGACTTATCTACTAAGATGTTTGAACATGCGAAAAAATTCGGTGCTACGTATCAATATGGTGATATTAAATCAATCGAAGATAAAGGCGATTATAAAGTCGTTAATTTAGGAAATAAAGAAATTACCGCACACGCAGTTATTATTTCAACTGGAGCTGAATATAAAAAAATCGGTGTACCAGGAGAACAAGAATTAGGCGGACGTGGCGTAAGTTATTGTGCTGTATGTGACGGTGCATTCTTTAAAAACAAACGTTTATTTGTTATTGGTGGCGGTGACTCAGCTGTTGAAGAAGGTACATTCTTAACAAAATTTGCTGATAAAGTTACTATTGTTCATAGAAGAGATCAATTACGTGCTCAAAGTATTTTACAAGACCGTGCATTTAAAAATGATAAAATTGATTTTATTTGGAGCCATACTTTAAAAACAATCAATGACAAAGACGGCAAAGTAGGATCAGTTACTTTGGAATCAACTAAAGATGGTTCTGAAGTTACTTATGATGCAGATGGTGTATTCATTTATATCGGTATGAAACCACTAACAGCACCATTTACTAATTTAGGTATTACAAATGAAAATGGTTATATTGTAACTGAAGCTGATATGAGTACAAATGTACCAGGTATCTATGCAGCTGGTGACGTTAGAGATAAAGGATTACGTCAAATTGTGACTGCAACAGGCGACGGTAGTATTGCAGCTCAAAGTGCGGCAGATTATATAGAAGCTATCAAAGATAAATTAGAAGTATAAATTAAATACCATTTATCACAACAGTAATTTAAGCTAGAGCAATGGGAGGATTATAATGTCAATAATCCATTTGTTGTTCTAGCTTTTTTCTAAGTCTTAGGAACGTTCCTTTGTGAATTTGAGTGTGGTATGATGGAGCTATTAATGTACAAATTTCAAATAACTGGCGGTGACCAATGAAATGATGAATTCTGAAAAAGAAATGGGAAAAAGTGAACTATTAGTAGTAACTGGATTGTCAGGTGCTGGTAAATCTCTAGTCATTCAAAGTTTAGAAGATATAGGCTATTTCTGTGTAGATAATTTACCACCTGTGTTATTGCCTAAATTCGTTGAATTAATGGAGCAAGGTAACCCTTCATTACAAAAAGTGGCAATTGCTATAGATTTAAGAGGAAAAGAATTATTTAAATCACTTGTGAAAGAAATAGATTTAATCAAAAGTAGAAATGACGTTATCGTTGATGTCATGTTTTTAGAAGCTACTACAGAAAAATTAATTTCAAGATATAAAGAATCACGACGTGCGCATCCATTAAATGAACAAGGACAACGTTCATTAATAGAAGCCATAAATGAAGAACGTGGACAGCTTTCACAAATTAGAAGCATCGCCAATTATGTGATTGATACGAGCCAACTTAAACCTAAAGAATTAAAAGAACGAGTTGTTAATTATTATGAGAATGATGATTTTGAAACATTTACGATTAACGTAACGAGCTTTGGATTTAAACATGGTATTCAAATGGATGCTGACTTAGTATTTGATGTGCGATTTTTACCTAATCCTTATTATGTAGAAGAGTTACGTCCATTAACTGGATTAAACGAAGAAGTGTATACCTATGTAATGAAATGGAGAGAAACTGAAATATTCTTTGATAAACTAACGGATTTATTAAAATTCATGATTCCTGGTTACAAAAAAGAAGGTAAATCTCAATTAGTCATAGCTATTGGATGTACTGGAGGCCAACATCGCTCAGTAGCTCTAACTAAACGTTTAGGTGAATATCTAAACGAGATTTTTGATTATAACGTTTATGTTCATCACAGAGATGCACATATCGAAAGTGGCGATCATCAATGAGAAGAATGAAAGTAGTATTAATCGGCGGAGGAACTGGTTTATCAGTATTAGCTAGAGGTTTAAGAGAATTTCCAATTGATATTACCGCTATTGTCACGGTCGCAGACGATGGTGGTAGTACAGGTAAAATTCGAAATGAAATGGATATTCCAGCTCCTGGAGATATTAGAAACGTTATTGCAGCGCTTAGTGACTCGGAATCAGTGTTAACACAATTATTCCAATATCGATTTGAAGAAAATCAAATCAGTGGACATTCATTAGGTAATTTATTAATCGCTGGTATGACCAACATTACGAATGATTTTGGACATGCAATTAAAGAATTAAGTAAAGTATTAAATATTAAAGGTAAAGTGATCCCATCAACTAATTCCAGTGTGCAATTAAATGCCATTATGGAAGACGGAGATATTGTATACGGTGAATCTAATATACCTAAAATGCAGAAAAAAATAGACAAAGTCTTTTTAGAACCAGACGATGTTGAACCTATGGAAGAAGCAGTGGAAGCGTTAGAAGAAGCAGACTTAATCGTTTTAGGTCCAGGTTCGTTATATACGAGTGTCATTTCTAACTTATGTGTGAAAGGTATATCACATGCATTGTTAAATTCTTCTGCGCCTAAACTATATGTATCTAATGTAATGACACAACCAGGGGAAACAGATGGTTATGATGTTAAAGAACATATTAATGCACTACATCGACAAACAGGTCAATCATTTGTCGATTACGTCATTTGTTGTACTGATCAATTTAATGATAAGGTTTTACAAAAATATAAAGAAAAACATTCAGAACCCGTTGCCGTTAATGTTGATGAATTAAAACAGGACGGTATTAAAGTGATTACTGCTTCTAATCTAGTTGAAATATCAGACGAACACTTAGTACGACACAATACTAAAGTATTATCTACTATGATATATGAAGTCGCACTTGAATTAATTAGTACTATTCAATTTGATCCTAATAGCAAACGTCAGTAGTAGTCATGATGAGCGGATATGAGAGTTAGAAATTATTTAAGACAGTAAATTCAATGAATGAAAAATAATTTAATTGAGATTAATTTAGAAAAAAGTCATTGCGAAAAAATCGTGTAGGCGATGATAGGAAGGAATGAGTGTTCTATGAGCTTTGCATCAGATATGAAAAATGAATTAACTCGTATAGATGTAGATGAAGCTAATGCGAAAGCAGAGCTCAGTGCATTAATTCGTATGAATGGGGCACTTAGTTTGTCCAATCAACAGTTTGTGATAAATGTTCAAACTGAAAATGCCACAACTGCTAGAAGAATCTATTCACTGATTAAGCGTATCTTTAATGTTGAAGTAGAAATATTAGTACGTAAAAAAATGAAATTGAAGAAAAATAATATTTACATTTGTCGTACAAAGATGAAAGCAAGAGAAATTCTTGATGAATTAGGAATTTTAAAAGAAGGCGTATTTACACATGAAATTGATCCAGAAATGATTCAGGATGATGAGATGAGACGTAGTTACTTACGTGGCGCATTTTTAGCAGGGGGTTCAGTCAATAACCCTGAAACATCTTCATATCATTTAGAAATCTTTTCTCAATTTGAGAATCATTCTGAAGGATTAACTAAGTTGATGAATAGTTACGAATTAAATGCAAAACATCTTGAACGTAAAAAGGGTAGTATCGTGTATTTAAAAGAAGCGGAAAAAATATCTGACTTTTTAAGTTTAATTGGTGGATATCAAGCACTGCTCAAATTCGAAGATGTACGTATTGTACGTGATATGAGAAATTCCGTTAATCGATTAGTAAACTGTGAAACAGCCAATTTAAATAAAACTGTAAGCGCAGCTATGAAACAAGTTGAAAGTATTCAATTAATTGACCAAGAAATTGGTTTAGATAATTTGCCAGATCGTTTACGTGAAGTCGCGAAATTAAGAGTTGAACATCAAGAAATTTCTTTAAAAGAATTAGGTGAAATGATTTCCACAGGACCTATTTCTAAATCAGGTATGAACCATCGATTAAGAAAATTAAACGAATTAGCAGATAAAATCCGTAACGGCGAGAAGATTGAATTATAAAAATCACTATACCATTGGTACGAGATTCAGGAAAAATATATTATATATGATAAAACTAAAAGCCATGTCTCATATATAGAACACATTGTATAATCATGTATTCTATATATGAAGATCATGGCTTTCTTCTGTTAATTTGATTCACTGCATAGCAGTCTTTGTATTTAACCATATATGAGCCCCCTCGAAGGGAATCGAACCCCTATTCTAAGAACCGGAATCTTATGTGTTATCCATTACACTACAAGGGGAAAATAGATAAAGCTTATTTCTGTACTAAACGATATAAAATCAGTACAATCAAAAATAGTTATTTCTAGTGTACAAAAGTAATTCACTTAACGTCAATTAGCAATTAAACTAAAAGAACTTTATTTTTGACCATTTTTGACTTTTAGGTTAAAATATGAAGTAACAGTTATTACAAGGAGGAAATATAGATGAATTTAATTCCTACAGTTATTGAAACAACAAATCGTGGTGAACGTGCGTATGACATTTATTCACGATTATTAAAAGACCGTATTATTATGTTAGGTTCACAAATTGATGATAACGTTGCTAACTCAATTGTATCTCAATTATTATTCTTACAAGCTCAAGACTCTGAAAAAGATATTTACTTATATATCAATTCACCAGGGGGAAGCGTGACAGCTGGCTTTGCTATCTATGATACAATTCAACATATCAAACCAGATGTTCAAACAATTTGTATTGGTATGGCTGCGTCAATGGGTTCATTCTTATTAGCAGCAGGCGCAAAAGGTAAACGTTATGCTTTACCAAACGCTGAAGTAATGATTCACCAACCATTAGGTGGTGCACAAGGTCAAGCAACTGAAATCGAGATTGCTGCCAACCATATCTTAAAAACTCGTGAAAAATTAAATCGTATCCTTGCTGAAAGAACAGGTCAATCTATTGAAAAAATCCAACAAGATACTGACCGTGACAATTTCTTAACAGCTGAAGAAGCTAAAGCATACGGTTTAGTTGATGAAGTTATGGAACCAGAAGGTAAACAATAATATTTCTATTTAATTAGACATATTAATCGAAGTTCAACAAAAAGAAGTCAGGACAATCATTTAAGGTCCTGACTTCTTTTTTATTTAAATTGATTTGCTTGAAATTAACTATTTTAACTTATGTCTTAATCCATTAATTGAAATATACGAGACTATAAGACCAATAATGATAAATAGGACAGAGAGTAATATCATAATTACTGTTTGATCAAATACTAAGACACCATTCAAAATACAGATTAGACCTGCTATTATCATTAAAATGTATGTGAGTTTGTCATTTTGATTATTTTCCATTGTTGTTATACCTCTTAATTTAATTTCTGATTAAATCATCTAGTGCATTTTTAAGATTATTATACATGAAATTAAATCCTAGTGCTTCGAGTTTATTTGGTAATACCTTTTGTGTATCTAAAACAACAGTAGACATCTCACCAAGTACTAATCTCATTGCAAAGCTTGGGACCCATGTTTCATGAGGTTTATGCATTGCACGAGCTAACGTATAACCGAATAAATTCTGACGTTCAGGTATTGGTGCAGTTAAGTTAAATGGCCCTTTGGCTTTGTCATTACCGATTGTAAATAATATTGCACGTGTTAAATCATCAATGTGAATCCATGAATACCATTGGAAACCAGATCCTAATTTACCACCGACATAAAATTGATAAGGTAATTTCATAGTTTGTAATGCGCCACCATCATTAGATAAAATCATTCCAAATCGACCTAAAACGACTCTTGTTCCAAGTGCTTCGAATTGCTTAGCAAATCTTTCCCATTGATAAACAATATCTGATAAAAAGTCGAACGGTAATGTTTTAAAAAGTTCTGTATAGCTATGGTGATAATTAGGAGGATAATATCCCATTGCACTGGCATTAAATAATACTTCTGGTTTCTTTTCTCTTTCTTTAAATAATTCAAAAAGAGCCTGTGTAGATTGAATTCGGCTTAACATCAATGTTTGTTTGTAGTCTTTAGTCCAACGTTTATTAAGTGTTGCACCAGCTAGATTGATAACGATATCGATGTCAGACACTTTACTTTCCCAGCCGTTTTTAGACCAATTCACATATGAAATCTGAGGATCGTTCGATTGTTCATCGTGTCGAGTCAAAATAGTAATATGAGCGTTTGATTTCTTAATTTCATTCACTAAGTGAGAACCTACCATGCCAGTTCCACCAGTTATTAAATATTGTTTCATTATCTCACCTCAATAAAAAATTCTAACCTTATTAATAGTTAGTAGTGATTCTTATTATTCAAAATTTATCCAATTTTTAGCCAACAATATGTCAAATACTTTTTTATATTCGTATTTAAAAAAATTTCTGTTAAGTTATAATTGATTTGTACCTTCGGAAATTAATTAAACATCTCTTAATTAGTATGAGTATACCCCATAATATACTAGCGAAGGTAAATTTTGACTCCCTTTAGTAGTGGGCCCATGCGAGCAACGTATGGGTCTTTTTTTCTCTCTTTATTATTATTTTAAATGATTTTTACATCTTTTTACAGAAATAAACTTAATAAAAAATTGTGTGCATATTTATAGAAATCATTTAATTATTAAACGTGAATTTTATTGAAAAAACCAAATGAAAGTGAAAAGTATCAAAAAAATGATGATATAAAACCAGCTATTACTTAAGAGGGGCGTATTATTTTGATGTTGATCATTAGTTATCAACATCTTTTTTATTGTAATTTTGTGGTTATCATTAGTATGAGTCTCAAAGTGATCTTCAATCATTTTCTTCATTATTATCACAAACCGTTCCTATTAAATTTATATTAAAAAAGTTTAAAATGGATGTTTCTTCTTCATTATGATGTTATCATAAATGAGATAAGATTAAGTAAAGAGTAATTTGCTAATTCTATCGAAATCCTAAATATAAATTTTTGATGAATAAAACATAACGACAACTTAAGATATAAATTTATTTATAATAATATGATATTCCATGTTTAAAGTGAGGGAGAATATGTCAAAGCAAGATTTTAATGAGTACGACAATCAAGGTAAAAAAGGTATGAGTGGCATCGCGAAAATTATTAGTATCATTATCGTATTATTGCTACTAGGTGGCTTAACATTTGCTATATTTTCATTTGTAGATCATTCAAAGAAAGCTAATGAACGATTAAATAATGAGACAAAGCAAGAACAAAAAGATAAAAAGGACAAAGACGACAAAGATAAAAAAGAAAAATCGTCTGACAAAAAGTCTAATGAAAAGCAAAATACACAACAACAACCATCACAACAACCAACAACACAGCAACAACCTTCTACTCAACAACCAAAATCACAACAGCCTAAGACACAACAACAACCAAAAGTAGATAATAAAACTAAAGAATCACCGACTAAAGAAAAACCAAGCAAGCAAGAAAAGCCAAGTACTCAAGAGAAACCAAGTACCCAAGAAAAACCTAGCACGCAAGATAAACCAAGCACACAACAAAAGCCAAGCACTCAAGAAAAACCAAGTTCACAACCTAAACCAAGTACTCAAGAAAAGCCAAGTGCCCAACAATCAACACAGAATAACTCAAATAATAATACGCAACGTAGTGCATCACAACAATCTAGCAATAATCAAAGTTCACAAAGTCAAAATAGTTCATCTAGCAATAAATCTGATGAATAAAAATAAAAGGCCGATAAGGTATTTCGTACAATTGCAATTCGCAAGTTAATGTACTGACCTTATCGGCTTTTTCTATGTTTAAAAAGTAAGTAATTTCAGTACTATATATCAAACACCATTTAAAATAACCAATAAATTAACATTGTGATTATAAGAGAAATGAACATCAAAGTAGAACAACCAATAGTACAGCCACACCCCGTGTGTGTACATCCATATGTATAAACTTGATGATTGGATTTGTTGTCGTCATAGCGATTTTGATGAAAATGTTCATCATCTTTATAACGTGGATCAGTTGGATCTATAACTTCTATTTTATTTTCCTCATCAGTACTCAATATAAATTAAACCTTCTTTCAAAAAGAGTTATCTTTATATGGATTATAAATGAAAAATACTAGATTATAAATGAATTGTTGCTTTATTACGAGATGGTTAACTCGTAACATAAAGGGTAATATTATCAATGTGAAGAATCATATTTATCAACTTAGTAGTGCGCAACTAAAAGTTGATAAGTAGCTTAAAATACCATGTGTAAGTGATTTAATTCACGTAACCGTGCCTAAAGTAAATGAAATCGCTTTACACAATATTTGGAAAATTTTGAGCGGATTTACTTGCATTTTAATTCGCATAATAGTACTATTGCAATTGTAAAGAGGTTAGATTTTGTCCCACGTGGGACTTCAAACGTCAATCCTCTATGATTCAAGCAATATTGACTCATCCTTTAGAAATATACAAGGAGGAAAGAGTAGTGAAAGATTTGATCGAAATTCAACAGGAACTTATTCCAGATTTGGTCGAAAAGATGTATCGTCGTTTTTCAATCTTAGCTACTATTTCTCAAAATGAGCCAGTTGGACGACGTAGTTTAAGTGAACATATGGATTTGACGGAAAGAGTTCTACGTTCTGAAACAGATTTGTTAAAAAAACAAGAACTAATCAAAGTTAAATCAACAGGAATGGAAATCACTGAAAAGGGTAAAGAGGTAATCAATCAATTAAATGATTATTTCAATCATTATTCAGATGATCACAAAATGGCTAACGCTATTAAAGAAAAGTACAACATAAAAGAAGTTCATGTTGTCCCTGGTGATTCAGACGAGAAACAATCAGTTAAAAGAGAAATGGGCAGACAGGCTGGCCAGTTATTAGAAAGTAGTTTATACGAAGACGCGATTGTGTCAGTAACTGGTGGTTCAACTATGGCTTATGTAAGTGAATCTATTCATTTACTACCATTTAACGTGTTTTTCGTACCTGCTCGTGGTGGTCTTGGTGAAAATATGGTATATCAAGCAAATACGATTGCATCAAGTATGGCACAACAAGCAGGGGGATATTACACAACATTATATGTACCAGATAACGTAAGTGAATCTACATATAATACATTAATGTTAGAACCTTCAGTCAGTCATACATTGGATAAAATTAAACAAGCGAATGTAACGATTCATGGTATTGGTGATGCGCTGAAGATGGCGCATCGACGACAGTCACATAAAGATGTGATTGATAAGCTTCAACATCACCAAGCCGTGGGTGAAGCATTTGGTTATTATTTTGATGCTCAAGGTCATGTTGTCCACAAAGTAAAGACAATCGGATTACAATTAGAAGATCTTGAGTCCAAAGATTTTATCTTTGCAGTGGCAGGTGGACAATCTAAAGGTGAAGCAATTAAAGCTTACTTAACAATTGCCCCTGACAACACAGTGTTAATCACTGATGAAGCTGCGGCGAAAGTAATACTAAATTAGGAATAAAAAGTTCAAAGCTTTTTAAATATCATTATTAAAGGAGGCCATTATAATGGCAGTAAAAGTAGCAATTAATGGTTTTGGTAGAATTGGTCGTTTAGCATTTAGAAGAATTCAAGACGTAGAAGGTTTAGAAGTAGTTGCAGTAAACGACTTAACTGATGACGATATGTTAGCGCACTTATTAAAATATGACACTATGCAAGGTCGCTTCACTGGTGAAGTAGAAGTTATCGACGGTGGATTCCGTGTTAACGGTAAAGAAGTTAAATCTTTTGATGAACCAGATGCAAGCAAATTACCTTGGAAAGACTTAGATATCGACGTAGTATTAGAATGTACTGGTTTCTATACTGACAAAGATAAAGCACAAGCTCACGTTGATGCAGGTGCTAAAAAAGTATTAATCTCAGCTCCAGCAACTGGTGACTTAAAAACAATCGTTTACAACACTAACCACGATGAATTAGATGGTTCTGAAACAGTAGTATCAGGTGCATCATGTACTACTAACTCATTAGCTCCTGTAGCTAAAGTGTTAAGTGATGAGTTCGGTTTAGTTGAAGGTTTAATGACAACTATCCACGCTTACACTGGTGACCAAAATACTCAAGATGCTCCACACAGAAAAGGCGACAAACGTCGTGCTCGTGCTGCAGCAGAAAACATCATCCCTAACTCAACTGGTGCTGCTAAAGCAATCGGTAAAGTAATTCCTGAAATCGACGGAAAATTAGACGGTGGTGCACAACGTGTTCCAGTTGCAACTGGTTCATTAACTGAATTAACAGTAGTATTAGAAAAAGACGTAACAGTTGAACAAGTTAACGAAGCAATGAAACAAGCTTCTGACGAATCATTCGGTTATACTGAAGACGAAATCGTATCTTCTGATGTAGTTGGTATGACTTACGGTTCATTATTCGATGCAACTCAAACTCGTGTAATGGCTGTTGGTGGTCGTCAATTAGTTAAAGTAGCTGCTTGGTACGACAATGAAATGTCATACACTGCTCAATTAGTACGTACTTTAAACAAATTAGCTGAGTTATCTAAATAATTAAAGCATAGTTAATTTAACTAGTGCTCTTAACTGTTAAATTTTATAATAAAGCTTATGAGTAAGCGGGGAGCACAAACGCTTCTCCGCTTATTTTTTAATATATGTTTTCCTAATTAAAGGAGGAAATGAAAATGGCTAAAAAAATAGTTTCTGATTTAGAACTTAAAGACAAAACGGTATTAGTTCGTGCGGACTTCAACGTACCATTAAAAGATGGTGAAATCACAAACGATAACCGTATTGTTCAAGCATTACCAACAATCAAATACATCATCGAACAAGGTGGTAAAGTTGTCTTATTCTCACACTTAGGTAAAGTGAAAGAAGAAAGCGACAAAGAATCATTAACATTAAAACCTGTTGCAGATGATTTATCTAAAAAATTGGATAAAGACGTTGTATTTGTACCTGAAACTCGTGGCGAAAAATTAGAATCTGCAATCAAAGATCTTAAAGCTGGCGATGTATTATTAGTACAAAATACTCGTTTTGAAGATTTAGATGGTAAAAAAGAATCTAAAAATGACCCAGAATTAGGTAAATACTGGGCTTCATTAGGTGACGTATTTGTAAATGATGCATTCGGTACTGCTCACCGTGAACATGCTTCTAACGTAGGTATTTCTACTCATTTAGAAACTGCAGCTGGTTTCTTAATGGAAAAAGAAATTAAATTCATTGGTGGCGTAGTTAACGATCCACACAAACCAGTGGTAGCAATCCTTGGTGGTGCTAAAGTTTCTGATAAAATCGGCGTAATCAAAAACTTATTAAACATTGCTGATAAAATCCTTATCGGTGGTGGAATGGCTTATACATTCCTTAAAGCACAAGGTAAAGAAATTGGATTATCTTTATTAGAAGAAGACAAAATTGACTTTGCTAAAGAATTATTAGAAAGCAATGGAGACCAAATCGTATTACCTGTTGACGCTAAAGTAGCAAAAGAATTCTCAAATGATGCAGAAATCACTGAAGTATCAATTGATGATATTCCTAAAGACCAAGAAGCAATGGATGTTGGTCCTAAAACTGTTGAATTATTTAACAAAGAATTACAAGGTGCGCATACAGTAGTATGGAATGGACCTATGGGTGTATTCGAATTTAGTAACTTTGCTCAAGGTACTATCGGTGTATGTGAGTCAATCGCTAACTTAAAAGATGCCGTGACAATTATCGGTGGTGGTGATTCTGCAGCAGCAGCAATCTCACTAGGATTTGAAGATAACTTCACTCACATTTCTACTGGTGGCGGTGCATCATTAGAATACTTAGAAGGTAAAGAATTACCTGGTATTAAAGCAATCAACAATAAATAATATCTATAAAATGTTGTGTTTTTCTCAGACATATTCGGGAAAACGAATGTTGAAAGATATATAGTATACCAATAAACATTAAAATATTAAGGAGTGTATTGAATGAGAACACCAATTATCGCAGGTAACTGGAAAATGAACAAAACAGTTCAAGAAGCTAAAGATTTCGTTAATGAATTATCAACATTACCTGATCCTAAAGAAGTTGAATCAGTAATTTGTGCACCAACAATTCAATTAGATGCATTAATCACAGCAGTTAAAGATGGTAAAGCTAAAGGCTTACAAATCGGTGCTCAAAATGCATATTTTGAAGATAATGGTGCTTTCACAGGAGAAACTTCTCCAGTAGCATTAGCTGATTTAGGCGTGAAATATGTTGTCATCGGACACTCTGAACGTCGTGACTTATTCCACGAAACAGACGAAGAAGTTAATAAAAAAGCGCACGCTATCTTCAATCACGGTATGACACCAATCATTTGTGTTGGTGAATCAGATGAAGAACGTGAAAGTGGTAAAGCTAATGAAGTTGTAGGTAACCAAGTTAAGAAAGCTGTTGAAGGTTTATCAAATGAGCAACTTAAACAAGTTGTGATTGCATATGAACCAATCTGGGCTATCGGTACTGGTAAATCATCTACATCTGAAGATGCTAATGAAATGTGTGCACATGTTCGTAAAACAATTGCAGACTTATCAAGCCAAGATGTAGCTGATGCAACTCGTATTCAATATGGTGGAAGTGTTAAACCTAACAACATCAAAGAATACATGGCTCAATCAGATATCGACGGCGCGTTAGTAGGCGGCGCTTCATTAAAAGTAGAAGATTTTGAACAATTGTTAGAAGGTGCAAAATAATTATGGCAAAAAAACCAACTGCCTTAATCATTTTAGATGGTTTTGCAAATCGTGAAAGTGAGCACGGTAACGCTGTAAAATTAGCAAACAAACCTAATTTTGATCGTTACTACAATAAATATCCAACTACTCAAATAGAAGCAAGTGGATTAGATGTTGGTCTTCCTGAAGGTCAAATGGGTAACTCTGAAGTAGGACACATGAATATTGGTGCTGGACGTATTGTTTATCAAAGTTTAACTCGTATTAACAAATCAATCGAAGACGGAGATTTCTTCGAAAATGATGTTTTAAATAACGCAGTGAAACATGTGAAAGACAACAATTCAGCATTACATGTATTCGGTTTACTATCAGATGGTGGTGTTCACAGTCATTATAAACACTTATTTGCTATTTTAGAATTAGCTAAAAAGCAAGGTGTAGAAAAAGTATATGTACATGCATTTTTAGATGGACGTGACGTTGATCAAAAATCTGCAATTAAATATATCGAAGAAACAGAAGCTAAATTTAAAGAATTAGGTGTAGGCCAATTCGCTTCAGTATCTGGACGTTATTATGCAATGGACCGTGATAAACGTTGGGATCGTGAAGAAAAAGCTTACAACGCAATTCGTAATTTTGAAGGTCCTACATTCGCTACTGCTAAAGAAGGTGTAGAAGCGAACTATGATAAAGATTTAACAGATGAGTTTGTTGAACCATTTATCGTTGAAGGACAAAATGATGGCGTTAATGACGGAGATGCAGTTATCTTCTATAACTTCCGTCCAGACAGAGCTGCTCAATTATCAGAAGTATTCACTAATAAAGCATTTGAAGGTTTCAAAGTAGAACGAGTTAATGACTTATTCTACGCTACATTTACAAAATACAATGATGACGTTGATGCTGAAGTTGTATTTGAAAAAGTAGACCTTAAAAATACAATTGGTGAAGTTGCTCAAGATAATAATCTTACACAATTACGTATTGCTGAGACTGAAAAATTCCCTCATGTCACTTACTTCATGAGTGGTGGTCGTAACGCTGAATTTGAAGGTGAACGTAGACGTTTAATCGATTCACCTAAAGTTGCAACTTACGACTTAAAACCAGAAATGAGCGCATATGAAGTAAAAGATGCCTTATTAGAAGAATTAGACAAAGGCGATTTAGATTTAATCTTATTAAACTTTGCTAATCCTGACATGGTTGGTCACAGTGGTATGTTAGAGCCAACAATCAAAGCTATCGAAGCTGTTGATGAATGTTTAGGTGAAGTTGTAGATAAAATTATCGATATGGGTGGTCATGCGATTATCACTGCAGACCATGGTAACTCTGACCAAGTCTTAACAGATGATGATCAACCAATGACTACACATACAACTAACCCAGTTCCAGTTATTGTTACAAAAGAAGGCGTAACTTTAAGAGAAACTGGTCGTTTAGGTGACTTAGCTCCAACATTATTAGATTTATTAAATGTTCAACAACCTGAAGATATGACAGGTGAATCATTAATTAATCATTAATTTATAGAAAATGTGTTTCAAATAAGGGATTTAGTTCCCTTGTTTGTTAACTTTTCGTTAACAACATGTATTATCATTTTATTAATTAAATAAATAAAGCTATAATAGCTTTAAATCATATATTTAAAGGAGAAATTAAACATGCCAATTATTACAGATGTTTACGCTCGCGAAGTCTTAGACTCACGTGGTAACCCAACAGTTGAGGTAGAAGTATTAACTGAAAGTGGCGCTTTCGGCCGTGCATTAGTACCATCAGGTGCTTCTACAGGTGAACACGAAGCAGTAGAATTACGTGACGGTGACAAATCACGTTACTTAGGTAAAGGTGTTACTAAAGCTGTTGAAAACGTAAATGAAATTATCGCACCAGAAATCGTTGAAGGTGAATTCTCAGTATTAGATCAAGTATCTATCGACAAAATGATGATTCAATTAGACGGTACTTCAAATAAAGGTAAATTAGGTGCTAATGCTATTTTAGGTGTATCAATCGCCGTAGCTAGAGCAGCAGCTGACTTATTAGGTCAACCTTTATACAAATACTTAGGTGGATTTAACGGTAAACAATTACCAGTTCCAATGATGAACATCGTTAACGGTGGTTCTCACTCAGATGCGCCGATTGCATTCCAAGAGTTCATGATTTTACCAGTAGGTGCTGAATCATTCAAAGAATCATTACGTTGGGGCGCTGAAATCTTCCATAACTTAAAATCAATTTTAAGTAAACGTGGATTAGAAACTGCAGTAGGTGACGAAGGTGGTTTCGCTCCTAAATTTGAAGGTACAGAAGATGCTGTAGAAACAATTATCCAAGCTATCGAAGCTGCTGGTTACAAACCAGGTGAAGAAGTATTCTTAGGATTTGACTGTGCTTCATCAGAATTCTACGAAAATGGTGTTTATGACTACACTAAATTCGAAGGTGAACATGGTGCTAAACGTAGCGCAGCTGAACAAGTTGACTACTTAGAACAATTAATTAACAAATACCCAATCATCACTATTGAAGACGGTATGGACGAAAACGACTGGGAAGGTTGGAAACAACTTACAGAACGTATCGGTGATAAAGTACAATTAGTTGGTGACGATTTATTCGTAACTAACACTGAAATCTTATCAAAAGGTATCGAACAAGGTATTGGTAACTCAATCTTAATCAAAGTTAACCAAATCGGTACTTTAACTGAAACATTCGATGCAATCGAAATGGCTCAAAAAGCTGGTTACACAGCAGTAGTTTCTCACCGTTCTGGTGAAACAGAAGATACAACAATTTCTGATATCGCTGTTGCTACAAACGCTGGTCAAATCAAAACTGGTTCATTATCAAGAACTGACCGTATTGCTAAATACAATCAATTATTACGTATTGAAGATGAATTATACGAAACTGCTAAATTTGATGGTATTAAATCATTCTACAATTTAGATAAATAAGTTTTGTTTTAACTTTAAAATTATTGAGTTCACGCTAAAAATCTAGGATGTGCATCCTAGAAACATAACCCGTTACAGAGTTGAGGCTGTAACGGTTTTTTAATATGCTTATGTTATTGAGTCTATTCAATTAAATGCATATCAATAAGTATGATTTAACTTATATATACAAACTGGTATAATAATGTAAGTATTCATTTATAAAAGGAGAACGATAATGGCTGAAACAACAAAAAGAGAAGTCGTTACAGGAAATGTAATAGCTATCAGTTCACTTATATTTTTCATATTGTTAATCATTCATAATTTTATCGTGTTAGATGCTACAACAGTTAAAACGTTGTTATCACTAGCAGGTCAAAAGACAACGACTAATTCAGTAAATCAAGTATTAAACAGTTTTAGATTTGACGGTGTCATGTATTTATTAGCTTATTTATCAGGTGTCATTGCATATTGGAATCGCCATCCATATTTGTGGTGGTTTATGTTTGCAGTATATATTTCAAATGCTTTCTTTACACTCGTCAATTTATACATGGTTGTACAAGCGATATTAGATGTTAAAAGTGTGATAGCTATATTACCTATTTTAATTGTAGTGATTGGTTCACTTATTTTAGCAGCGTATATGTTAGTCGTATCAATTAAGCGTAAAAGTACGTTCAATCGATAGAAGATTGATAAACAATACGAATATGTGTTATAATTCGATTCGTATATAATGAATGGAGGACAATTTTTATGCATACATTTTTCGTCGTATTATTAATTATAGATTGTATTGCATTAGTGACTGTTGTATTACTCCAAGAAGGAAAAAGTAATGGACTTTCAGGTGCTATCAGTGGCGGCGCAGAACAGTTATTTGGTAAACAAAAACAACGTGGCGTCGATTTATTCTTGCATAGATTAACAATAATTTTATCTGTAATATTCTTTTTACTTATGATTGGCATAAGTTATCTTGGTTTATAAGGTCCGACGATGTTCATGTCGGGCTTTTTTATTTATAATAAAGAAAAAATGAATGATAGAGATATCGACTAGTAAAGGGAAGTCGTTTGATATAAAAACGGTTTATGAATACTTTTGGAAGAGGGATGAACATCATGCAAATTAAACTACCTAAGCCTTTCTTTTTCGAAGAGGGCAAGCGTGCAGTATTGTTATTACATGGATTTACAGGTAATTCTTCAGATGTAAGACAATTAGGACGTTTCTTACAGAAAAAGGGCTATACATCTTATGCGCCACAATATGAGGGACATGCTGCACCACCTGAAGAAATTTTAAAATCGAGTCCATACGTATGGTTTAAAGATGTCTTAGATGGCTATCAATATTTAGTTGATCAAGGATATGATGAAATCGCAGTTGCGGGATTATCATTAGGTGGCGTTTTTGCTCTAAAATTAAGCTTAAACAGAGATGTTAAGGGTATTATAACTATGTGCGCTCCTATGGATGATAAGTCATCGAGCACAATTTACGACGGATTTTTAGAATATGCTAGAAATTTCAAGAAATATGAGGGTAAAGATCAAGAGACGATTGATCAAGAAATGGAACATTTCCATCCAACTGAAACACTTGAAGAGTTGAGTGCTACAATGAAAGACGTTAAAGATCAAGTGGATAAAGTGATGGACCCAATATTAGTTGTTCAAGCAGAACAAGATAAAATGATTGATCCTCAATCAGCAAATTATATATATGAAACTGTAGAATCTGATGATAAAGATATTAAATGGTATGCGAACTCAGGACATGTGATTACCATCGATAAAGAAAAAGAACAAGTCTTTGAGGATATTTACGCATTTTTAGAATCATTAGATTGGTCAGAATAAAAATAAACAAGATAATTAGAAAGGAGGGGCATAATGAATTTAAAACAATCCATCGAAGAAATGATTAAACAACCTGACTACGAACCCATGTCAGTATCAGATTTTCAAGATGCGTTAGGTTTAAATAGTGCCGACTCATTCAGAGATTTAATAAAGGTGCTTGTTGAACTAGAACAAACTGGTTTAATTGAACGTACGAAGACAGATAGATATCAACGAAAGCAATCTAGTAAGTCAAACTCGAAATTAGTAAGAGGAACGTTAAGTCAGAATAAAAAAGGATTTGCCTTCTTAAGACCAGAAGAAGAGGGTGTAGATGACATTTTCATCCCGCCCACAAAAATCAATAGAGCCTTAGATGGAGATACCGTCATCGTAGAAGTTCACAAAGGTAGAGGCGACTTTAAAGGTAAGACAGAAGGTGAAGTCAAATCCATCGAAAAACATTCTGTCACTCAAGTAGTAGGGACTTATAGTGAAGCGAAACATTTCGGCTTTGTCATTCCAGATGATAAACGTATTATGCAGGATATCTTTATTCCTAAGGGTCAAAGCTTAGGTGCAGTAGATGGGCATAAAGTATTAGTGCAAATCACTAAATATGCTGATGGAACAGATAACCCGGAAGGGCACATTTCAGCTATACTAGGCCATAAAAACGATCCTGGTGTAGATATTTTATCTATCATTTATCAACATGGTATTGAAATAGAATTCCCAGATAATGTGCTTAAAGAAGCTGAAGATGTTCCAGATGAAATTGAACCTTCTGAAATCGAAGGGCGTCATGATTTAAGAGACGAATTAACCATTACAATTGATGGTGCAGATGCTAAAGACTTAGATGACGCTATTAGCGTTAAAAAATTAAAAAACGGTAATACGGAATTAACTGTAAGTATTGCAGATGTAAGTTATTATGTAACTGAAGATTCAGCTTTAGATAAAGAAGCTTATGATAGAGCTACAAGTGTGTATTTAGTAGACAGAGTTATTCCAATGATTCCGCATAGATTAAGTAATGGTATTTGCTCATTAAATCCTGAAGTCGATCGTTTAACTTTAAGTTGTCGTATGGAAATCAATTCACGTGGTGAAGTAGTGAACCATGACATTTTTGATAGTGTCATCCATTCTAACTACAGAATGACTTATGATGCGGTTAATCAAATTATTACTGAACAAAATCCAGATGTGCGTCGTCAATATAGTGAAATCACACCAATGCTTGACTTGGCACAAGATTTATCTAAGCGTTTAGTAAATATGAGAAAACGTCGTGGTGAAATTGATTTCGATATTAATGAAGCGAAAGTGCTTGTTAATGAAGATGGTATCCCAACAGATGTACAAGTACGTGAACGTGGTGAAGGTGAACGTTTAATTGAGTCATTCATGTTAGCGGCTAATGAAACCGTAGCTGAACACTTTAATAAATTAGAAGTACCATTTATCTATCGTGTCCATGAACAACCTAAATCAGAACGCTTGAGACAGTTCTTTGACTTTATTACGAACTTTGGCATTATGATTAAAGGGACAGGTGAAGATATTCATCCGACAACGCTTCAAAATATTCAAGAAGAAGTTGAAGGACGACCAGAACAAATGGTGATCTCAACCATGATGTTACGTTCAATGCAACAAGCGCATTACGATGATGTGAACTTAGGCCACTTTGGTCTATCTGCAGAGTATTACACACATTTCACATCACCTATACGTCGTTACCCAGATTTAACGGTACACCGTTTAATTCGTAAATACCTTATTGAACATTCAATGGATAAAAAGGAACAACATAAATGGGAAGATAAACTACCAGAACTTGCCGAACACACATCTCAACGCGAACGTCGTGCGATTGAAGCAGAACGTGATACAGATGAGTTGAAGAAAGCTGAATATATGATTCAACACATTGGTGACGAATTCGAAGGTATCATTAGTTCTGTAGCTAATTTTGGTATGTTCATTGAATTACCAAATACTATTGAAGGTATGGTCCATATTTCAAATATGACCGATGATTATTATCAATTTGATGAACGTCAAATGGCATTAATTGGTGAACGCCAAGCCAAAGTTTTCCGTATCGGTGACGCTGTCAAAGTCAAAGTGACACATGTCGATGTGGATGAACGCATGATTGATTTCCAAATCGTCGGAATGCCATTACCTAAGAATGAGAGAAGCCAACGACCAGCACGTGGTAAGACTATTCAAGCAAAAACACGTGGTAAATCATTAGATAAATCAAAATCTGATGATAAAGGAAACGGTAAAAACAAACGTAAACAACGTAAAGGTAAAAATGCACGCCAACAAGATAAAAAAGGTAACACGAAGCATAAACCATTCTATAAAGATAAAAGCGTTAAGAAAAAATCACGTAAAAAGAAAAAATAAGCAGCAAAGAGGTGAGACAGAATGGCTAAGAAAAAATCACCAGGCACATTAGCTGAAAACCGTAAAGCAAGACACGATTATAATATTGAAGATACGATTGAAGCGGGGATTGTGTTACAAGGTACAGAAATTAAATCTATACGTAGAGGTAGCGCCAATCTTAAAGATAGCTATGCTCAAGTAAAACGTGGTGAAATCTATTTAAATAATATGCATATTGCGCCTTATGAAGAAGGTAACCGATTTAACCATGATCCATTGCGATCACGTAAGTTGCTCCTTCATAAAAGAGAAATTATTAAATTAGGTGACCGCACACGAGAAATTGGGTATTCTATTATTCCGCTAAAATTGTACTTAAAACATGGTCAATGTAAAGTATTATTAGGTATTGCTCGCGGTAAGAAAAAATATGACAAACGACAAGCTTTAAAAGAAAAAGCAGTCAAACGTGATATGGATCGCGCAGTAAAAGCCCGTTATTAAGCAATACTATTGCTTACACGGGCTACATTTGATATATTAATAAGTGCTTTGTTAGAAAAGAGGTTGAGTAAGAACATCATATTTTAGGTGACTCAGACGTTGTTCATCAAGTTTGAGTGACAATGATAATATTATTGTTAACGACATGTTTGATTTCTACAAAGTACATTATATTACGGGGACGTTTATGGATTCGACAGGGGTCCCCAGAGCTTATTAAGCGTGTCGGAGGGTTGTCTCCGTCACTAACACACTCAGTTTATAATAACTGGCAAATCAAACAATAATTTCGCAGTAGCTGCGTAATAGCACTCTGCATCGCCTAACAGCATCTCCTATGTGCTGTTAACGCGATTCAACCTAAGTAGGATATGCTAAACACTGCCGTTTGAAGTCTGTTTAGATGAAAACCAATCAAACTAGCATAATGTTGGTTGTTTATCACCTCTCATTATGCGAAATTCAATGATAAACTACACACGTAGAAAGATATGTATCAGGACCTCTGGACGCGGGTTCAAATCCCGCCGTCTCCATTATATAGCCTGCAACCCATGTGGTTGTGGGCTTTTTATTTTTATTGCCCCAATATTGCCTCAGATATGCCCCAGCACATAAAAAGACACCCTTATTTAGGGTGTCTTTTTATCCAATAGTTTTAATGAGTGACAATATAATTTATCAAAGTTACTGTTATCAAAGTTACTGTTTTTATATAATAATATGAATTTTTGTAAGGTATAAATGCATAATTCTTCTTCTTTATGAATTTTTTTAAATTTATGTTTTCTATTGTGATTTTTCTCCCAATGGTCAGCTAACATGTATCTACAAAATAATCGAATAATTTCTTGATCATTACAATCTACAGACTGAATAAAACAAAAAGGTTCATTGTTATTATCTTCTCTGGTTAGTTTTTTACAGTATTTTATTATTATTATATTCATTTTATCAAACCTATTTAAATGTTTTTCATCTGCACTTTTATAATTGAATCTAAGTGATGCTCTAAATTGAAAAACCTCGTCCATAGTTATTTTAGAAGTACCGGCGATTTCAAAAAGTTTTTTTCTCCATTCGGACTTCGAATCAAGTGAATTCAACATTGTTCTTTTATGGTGAGCATTTGTATATAAAAACACAAATAATCCAAGAAGTAAGGTTGCAATCGGTTGTGTTGAAATCTTAAAAAATTCATGCCCTAAATCACTTGTAGCAAAGGTATAAATTTTTTCAATAATTGTTTTACATAACTCATACATTTAAACGACTCCTCATAAGTATTTAACTATTTCTTTCTGTGTACTAGGGTACAAATGCCCGTATCTATTATATACTTCGTTACTATCTGCATGACCTAAACGTTGTGCTATTACCATGATACTTGCGCCATGATTGACCAACATAGACGCATGGCTATGTCTTAGTTCATGGATTACAATTCTAGGGAACGTCTGACCATCTGGAAGTTGGTTATCTAATACTTTTAATGCAGTGGTAAACCAACGATCAATGGTTGATTCACTATATGCTTTGAAGAATGTACCAAATAGCACATAATCGTCTTTATATACGTTATTCTCTTTATACCAAATTAAATAATCTTTAATGTCATCCATCATGTGAGTAGGTAAGTATATATCACGTATGGCTGATTTCGTTTTAGGGACTGTTACTTCACCGTGATAGTCCGTTTTGTTTATATGGATAAACTCATCATCATAGTTAATATCACGCCATGTGAGGGCTCTAATTTCGCCCTTACGTGCCCCAGAGTAAAACAATAGTTTGAAGAATAGCTTTTGTTGTTGCGTAGCCAGTGCGTCATAGAATTGGTTGAATTGGTCAAGTGTCCAATAGTTTAGACGTTTCTGTGATTCTATTTCAAAATTACCTACAAGTGATGCTACGTTTTGCTTGAGATCATAAAACTTCATTGCATGGTTCAGTAATGATACTAAATATACATGCATCTTTTTTAAGTAGTCTCCAGAATGTCCTTCTTTTAACTTTTTATTTTGAAACTTCATCACATCTTGTGTAGTCATATTGAACACGTCCATAGACTTAAAATAAGGTAGCAAATGGTTATTTACATGTGTCTTTAATGCTTTTACACTAGATGACTTACGACGGGCAGAATACCAGTCTATATATTCATCTACGAGTTTATCAAAGGGGAGTTTATTTATTTGTCCGACACCCTCTAACTCATTCATAATCTCGTTACATTTCTTCAAAGCCTCTTTACGATGTTTAAAGCCACTCTTTTTAATTTCCTTACGTTGATTATATTTATCATAGTATTTTATACGGAAATAGTAAGTACCACGTTTAGCGTCCTTATATATATTGTGGGATAGGTTTAAGTTATGTTCTATGGTAATCACCTACTTGATATTTATGTATTCTTTTAAAAATTTATCGAAATCATTTAAGATTTCTTGATAATATTCATTGTTTTGAGAATTTTTATTATGGTATAAATTTGAAATTAGTTGACCTAGTTTAATAATAAAATCTGTCGAATAATATCCATTTTCATTCACATCATTCATCTCAGTAATTAAAAAATTATAAGTATGTTTTAAATATTGAATTTCATCGAACTCTAATTTTTTGTTTAGTAAATTTATATAGTTATTCTTTATCTCTGTTTCATTTTCATTTGATATATTTTCTATCATATTTGATAGGACTTTCTTTTGCACCTCACGTGGTGTATTGGGTAATTCAGATAATGATGGTAACAATCCAGAAAGATTTAATAGTTCGAAAAGGTCATAATTATAGTATTTAGAGATTTTATTTATTACTTCAATTGTTGGTTTTCGTTCCTTTCCAGTTCTAGGATCATATCCTTTTTCTAAACTATCCAAATATGTGTGGCTAATTCCTATGTTTTTTGAAGTTTCTCTGATAGATTTTTCTCCTCTGAGTTCTTTCAACTTATTACCAAATTCATTCATATTTTTCACCTCTTAAAAAATATTGTAATTCATAATTGACACAAAAAGCAAAAAAGATTATATTTATATCAGGAGGTGTTAACCATGAATAACAGTATAAAAAATATCCGACAAAGAAAAGGGATTACAATTACTGAATTAAGTAAAATAACTGGTATTAGTCGAACAACTATATACAAGTTAGAAGAACAAAATAATAATCCTAGTTTAGATACTATAGTTAAAATCTCTTCAGGTTTAAAAGAAAAGCCTGAAAAAATTTTTAACCTTAGTGTTATTCAAGAATTACAATAGGAGGGTTAAGTTATGCAAAAAGTTAAATATTGGAATTTATACATCTGCTATAAAGAAAAGGGCTATACCCAAAAGCAATTGGCAAAATTGCTAAGTATTAGTCCACAAAGATTTAGTTTAAAAATCATTGGTAAAGATGCAGATTTCACAATGCCAGAGGCAAGAAAATTAAGTGAACATTTTGAAATGTCGATTGACGATTTATTTTCAACATCAATCAAAGTAAATTCATAAGGAGGTAACACGATGAGAAATTGTCTAACGTACATTGGTACGATTTCATTTATAACGTTAGCAGTAGCATTAGTTGCAAACGTATTTATTGCTTTCACTTTATATATTTTAGCGTCGGCATATGGAATTAAATTATTGGAGGTTGAATAAGATGAAACAAGAACAACTTGAAGTATTAGAACATATAAAGTACCAACTTAAAACAAGTATTTATAATCAATTTGAAAGTTATGAGCATACTGAATTTAAAGACGGTCAGGAGGTAGTTTCACAAATTAATCGAGAAAAACATCTTGAATTAATAATGAAATGGGCAGTCCAAGAGTTAGAGAAAAATTTTAATATCAATGAGGAGAATGAATAAGATGAATAAATTAACTAGAGAAGATTACAAAAATATTGAAAATAAATTGAATTACGATCATATGGTAAATGGTAAAAAGCGCACTAAAAAAATGAGCAAACTACTACAAAAAGAATATCGTAGAGATGCTTCAATTATTAAAAGTGAATACCCTAGATTAAGTGATAGTGAGATATCAGAAATTATTATGGATTACAGAAATTATAAAGAGCTTGTAAGAGCAACAGAAACCTTGATGGACTTCCCTATAAATTATGAAGATTCAAATGTTCGTCAATTCATTACTAAGGATGATGTTGAAGAATTAAAATGCGCAATCGAAGAAATGACAAGTTTTATTGGGAAGTTGGAGGACATAGAATAATGAAAATGGAAATTAGAAATTTATTTAGTGATTTGGAAGTATTGAAAGATAGATTTGAAGATTTAAAGGATAGTCACGCTTGGCATTTTGATGAACGTTATCCTTATGAAACAAGTCATGTATTAAATAAAGATGAGGTAATCAGAGAAGGAATTTCTTATCATGAAAGACGTATCCATGACGGTCAGATGTTTGATCTACTATTCCTTTATTTACAACAGTTTGATAACATTCTTGAAAAGTTTCGTGAAATAGAAAAAGCGTCATCTGAAGATAGTTTGGCGACTGAATCAGATAACGCATAGAAATTTAATAAATTAACAGAGCAGTTAATAAAATACTCTTTATACATTGTATCATTTTCTGCTCTGTTAATCACTAGAGGTGAATAAATTGAACAAAATAAAGCTAGAACACGATACCCAAGTATCAGTGGTTTGGTATAACAACCTAGATTCTCGTTCTTTTAAAAGTTTCTCTCAACCTAAATGGAGTGAGTTAGTTAATAGGTTATCAATACCACAAAATAATACTAATAAGTATGCTCGTGGTGTCACTATATATGGTGATATGAAAGATGGTATTGATGAAGATGGAAAAGAATATAAAAAATACCGTAACGATGACAATGTGATTTATCGTGATGTTCTAGTGTTGGACTACGATGATATACCCAAGTTGAGACCACTGCATGATGCAATTACAGACACATTAAAAGGTGTTGCATGGTTTTGGCATACTACGTTTAATCACCAAACAGAAAGCCCTAGAATACGCTTGTATGTGCCATTGAATGAGCGTATCAATGCAGATGATTACCGTAAGTATACAAAAGTGCTGGTAAATAAAATAGGTCACCCAGTAGATGAGGGGAGTTTTCAACCTAGCAGAGCGATGGCGTTACCTGTATATCAACAAGATAAATATCCGTTCATACATCAACATAATGACGCCCCGATTTTGGGGACTGAAATGTTAGAAGAATGGTTTGAAAAATATAAATCACAACACAAGGAATCAACTAAATTTAAATATCCTAAACGTCGAGATAATGAATTTTGGAAGTCTATCGCCTTTGGTGTATCTACAGGTAACCGAAACCAAACGTTAACATCGTTAATTGGTGTATTGCTAAACAGACGTGTGCCAGATCCATTAGTATACGCATATTGCTTTATGTGGAATGAAAATTGTAACCCTCCAATGAGTTCAAGAGAGTTTAACGCCACATTTGAATCTATATACAAACGAGAACATCGATAAGGAGGCTTTTTATGGCAAAATTTCCAGATTATTTGGAAAATAAAACAATATTTGATGAAAAAGATTTCTTTGATGGGAATAGATTTAAGTTTTATGAATTTGCATTATTTTTATATGAAGAATATCACGGTTGCTATATTGATAACCGTCCACATGTGTTCACAGGTAAGAAATACGAACCACTAAATATAGATGTTGTCCGTAAGATAACCATTAAATATATTCCGTCCTTGAGAGAACAACAAAATAAAGAAGTGTTTCAGAAGTTAAAAACCTTATGTTTAGGTAATTACCAAGAACAATGTTCAGCACGTTATATAGGGTTAAAGAATGGCATATATGACACTTTAGAAGAAAAATTAAAGTCGTTTAGTCCTCAATACTATATAACCAATATTATCGATGTTGATTTTGATAAAGATGCGCAAAGTGATTTGATAGAAAGATTCATCAAAGACATTTCAAATGAAGATGAAGAAGTAGAACAATTAATTTATGAAATGATTGGCTACGGTTTATACCGTGATAATTTCCTACAAGTTGCTTTCTTCTATTATAGTCCAGGCGGTAATGGTAAAACGACATTACTTAAGTTATTGCACCATTTTTATAATCCAGAGAATACAACGGCGTTATCCTTTAATGATTTAAACGACAAGTTTAAACCTGCTAACTTGCAAGGGAAATTAGTGAATATTGCTGATGATATAGATCCAAACAGAATTAGAGATACAGGTAACTTTAAGATTATTGTTACTGGTAACTACATTACACTTGAGTTTAAAGGACAAGACGCATTTGAGTTCAAACCGTATGTAAAACTGATATTTGCTAGTAATGAATTGCCAATGAGCAATGACAAGAGTGAGGGCTTTTATAGACGTATGGTTATTATTCCTATGTTGCGTAAATTTGGTAAAGACGGACAAAAGAAAGACCCGATGTTACTAAATAAACTGATAACACCACATAATATGTCAGCATTGCTTAATTTAGCGTTAAAAGGTCTAAAGAGAACGCTAGAAAACAATGAGATTATTGAACCTCAAATCGCTAGAAAAACAAAAGAAGAATATCAGCATGATAATAATCCAGTGCTACAGTTTATCGAAGATGCAGAAGATAAAGACTACAGACAATTGCCAGTAGTTGAGGGAAGAAACACAGATAAAGCATATGAAATATATCAAATATGGTGTGCTAATAATGGCTATCATCATATGAATAAAATGAATTTCTCTAAAGAATTATCAAAGTTAGGATATAAATCTATAGCTTATTGGTCAAAAGCTCAAGAAAAAACTAAAAGATTCTATGTGAAAGATACAACCAATGTAATATATGATTCTAACGGAAATATATTAAAAACCTTACATTAATCTGTAAGGAATATTAGAAAAGTGTAAGGCGTAAAAGTGTTGATATCACTACGTTTGTTACGACTAGCTTACACCTTACACTTAAATAACAATTCATAAGAATATTAAAGCATCTAAATAAAAATTATAAACTAGGGCGTATTACCTGTAAGGTGTAAGAAACACACTGAAAGTACTGATATAAAAGGGTTTATCACATTACAGGTTAGTGTGAGAAAAAAAGAAAATACTGTGAGGTTTTGTAATGGAAAATATACAAAGTAAGTTAATAGATTATATAAAAGATAATGCTGGTACTTCTTTTGTAGAAATAGAAAAAGTATTTGAGCAAAACAACTTTGATTATAAAGGGCAAGGGGCATATACCAGTTCAGAGAATAGTAATATTGTGTTTTGGTATGGATGGAATAAACAGGCTTTCGATGTAGTAAGTGAACTAGTAAACGATGGTGTTATAGAAATGAAAAAGTGTGAATCAATTATATACATGGTCGACGGTAAAGGTCTGAATTTTCCTGTTTTAAAATCAGATGATGTAGACACTTATCACTGGCTACCAGTTACTTTCAATATAGTTAAGGAGGTAACGCATGGATAGTTTAGAACAAATTAAAAGAAAAGTGATTAAGTTTATTGAAGATAAAGGAGAGGCTTACATTTTTGAATTGGAACCGATATTTGATAAAGCAGGCGTTCCGTTTAATGGCAAACGATCACTTGTTTATAAGGATAAGAGAAATCAAGTATTCTTTTATCATTGTTCAACGGAATCTGGTTCAGTAATAAGTGACTTGAGCAACGAAGGTAAAATAGTAATTAAGCATAAACATAGTGCAGTGAATAGGTATTTGTTAGACGGAAAAGTACCACCATTACCATTGGCAATCACTGATGAGGTAAGCACACCATCATGGATACCGGTAGTATTACGAATAAAAGATAAAGGAACAAACTAAATGAACATTGAAATTATACCGAATCAGTTTGAAACAAGAGCAGGCACGTTATTAAGATATTACACAGGTTTATTAGAAAGTAGCAGAAATACACCGTTTGGATTCAAAATATATAACGATCCGTTTGATATGGTGTATGTGGTCATGGAAGGTAATTTGTATGGTCACATCTACATTAAGGATTGTAATGTTAGAAAAGCGTTTGAATTAGCGTCTCCTAAGCACACTGAAGGGCTTATAAGAAGTATTGAGGGGCATTATGCAGGTTATGAAATAGCAGATGGTACACATGACACTATAAGCGATATGATGTCTAGTTTTATGTTTGATAACGAATACTTCATGTATGGACTTGAGACATTCGCAGAAAGTAATAATACTGATATGTTCGAGTACATGGAAACAGATTTTGGCATGGAAGAACTTGAGGGTATTCAGTCTAGTAATGCTGATGTGATAGGTAATATGGAAATGTTATACCAGTTAGCAACAGGGATTAATGAACCAGCAACAGAATTAGTTGAAGAATTGAAGTTGGTAACTGAATTTGTGCAAGATGAGAACGCTACACAAGAGGATTACAAAGCGTTAGAGCGTAAGTTAAGTGAATTGAAAGCAACTTATTATAGTTTGAATAAGTAGTGTTAAGAGGGGCCACATGTAGTGTGACTCCTATATAAAAATGATAAGGTTATGTAAAGGTATGAAGAAAAAACAAACTAAAAAAAGCTAAGTATTCAAAAATTCATAAGGGGCAAAACCACACTCTTTAATAGAATGTTTGTTCTTATTAGGGAGCTTGTGAAAGTGCGTGAATATCATCTTAAATAGTTGTTATATCAACGTTTTAATTGAATGATAAGAATTGATTGAAATGAATTAAAAACAGAACGTAAGTTTGTGTTTTGGGTGTAAATTTAGTATAATAGAGTTGAAGAGAAAAGTTGCAGAACGAAAGAAGTCATGTGTAAGAATCATTAAAAATTAGGGAACAACAAATACTAATATATAAGAGGTTTTGACATGATAAAAACGATAGAAAAACAGGTGGCTCAACCACCAACCGAATATTTAAGAGTTTATGATATTATTCATAACTCAAATGAAAAATATGTAACTAAGACTAAGATATTGAATCAACTAGGTTATACCCTAAATAAAGTTAATGATAGATGGCTTACACAAGTTATAACGAGTTTAATTATTAACTATCAATATCCAGTAGGTTATAGCTATAAGAAAGATGCTAGGGGCTATTACATCATTAGAAATAAAGAAGATAAGCAACAAGCAATCTATAGTGTTAAACGCCAAGTATTAGGTGCGCAGATGCGTTTAAAAGCGTTAGAAGAAATAGAAGTATAAAAATAAAACTATGAAAGAGGTATAAGAATATGACAATGAAAACTGGAAGTGCATATGATGTATTATTTAACGATAGAAAATATAAGGATTTGTTAGATAAAGTAGATCAATTTTTAGAAGAAACGTTTATTATGTACCAACGTGGCTATAGAATGGATATCATTGATGAACAACAGAAACCGAAAGTAACTCAAATTGAAAATGAGTTTAAACAGTTTGCTAGTGACAAATTAAAACGTATTGAATCACGTATGGATGAAATCGAAGAGGAATTAACAAGAGATGACATCGCAGAACCGCAATCTGAATTAATTAGACGTCAAAATTTAGAGGCAAGATTATCGTTTTATAGTAATTCGGAAATTATGGATTACATTAGAGAGGCAGACGCAGAAAAAATAGATGTATTCGAATTAAGTTTATTACAAAAAGCATTTGACCAACGTTTATCTGAAAGCGAACAAGGTCAAGTGTCATTCTCCTTAACAGCATTAAAACAAGCCGTGTTATATCCATTTGAGAATAATGAAGAACATGACAATCTAGCTTACCAGTTTAATGTGTTGAGACAAATTGGCATGGCAAATAATGGTTCAGTTATCACAAAAGATGATGAGGGTTACGTGGTCATTAAGCCTTTATCTGATAGATACAATGATCAATTAAAATATGCTAAAGCTAAAAAAGATGGTGCAAGACAACAAGCTCAATATAAAAAACAATACGTTTATAACAAATAAAACTAACTAGCGCCTATCCTTAATTGGGTAGGCTCATTCTATATTATTGGGAGGTATTATCGTGCAGGAACGTACTAATGAATCATATCAACAATCAAAGATATCTGAATATGAGTTATTAACAAAATATAATCCTAAATACATTAATTCTAAAATTAAGACGGCACAGTCACATATAGATGAGATGTATCATTTAAGTACTTCCATTACAACATGTGACCAGATTATGGGCATTATTTCTGTATCTTATCCAGTCGATAAGCTCGTGATATGGATTAGTGAAACAAAAGGTAATTTAAAACGCTTTAAAGATGATTCAGCCATCCGATTATATTTATTAAAGCAGGTGCTCAATACCTATACGAAAGAAGAACAACAGAAAGTGGTTAGATACATGCAATCACATGGACGTATCAAGGCACATGAGCTCATTGAACGTTTGCAGGTAGATTTATATAACATTAGTCATGATAAGCCTTTAACAAAGGCTAGTGAGCCACAACATACAATGGTGGTGTGATTATGTTTGTTGGTGATAAAGAGACGCTTAAAACGTTTATATTAAACTACCATAATAATGTGGATGATGATTATAAGGATGTATCAGTTAATGATTTCTTTACGCTAAATGATGAAGTAGAAGAATATTCATATCAAAAGATTAATGCAGATGACCATATATTTATGAACGACCTAAATTTACTGGTTGATCGTATTGCAGATTTTAGAGAATACAATATTTTTATATTGCTATGTAATGGACGCACATTTGGAGATATAGCTCAAATACTAGAAATTACCCAATCCAGAGTCCAACAGTTATTTGATGGTTTACTAAATAAAATTGTAGAAAATAAGGAGTGATTCAATGGACAAATTAACGCCTAAACAAGAGCGTTTTGCGAATGAGTATCTTAAGACACTTAACGTTACTCAAAGCGCTATAAATGCTGGTTATAGCTCAAATAGCGCACATGTAACTGGTAGCAGACTTTTGCGCAACGAGAAGGTAAAAGACTATATTCAAAGCAAGAAAGATGAGATTATAGACGATACAATTTTAACAGCAAAAGAAACGTTGTACCTACTTACGAAATCAGCTGTTGGTGATGAAACTGAAACTAAGGAAGTTGTAGTCAAGAAAAGCTCGTTTGAAAAAAATCCAGATACGGGACGTATGAATCTCGTATACAATGAACATGTCGAAACGGTAGAAGTGCCGATTAAGCCAAGTGATCGTTTAAAAGCACGTGACCTACTTGGACGTTACCACAGTATCTTTACTGATAAAGTAGATATGAATGTGGCGACACCAGTATTTATAGATAGTATCGGTCAAGACAATGAAGAGAGTGAGCGAGATTTAAAAGAATTGGAAAAGCAATATCCTAATGCAGAGTTTCATATTGATGATATTAGGTAGATTTAAGGGATAAACGAATATTAATTTTTTGAGATAATAATATACAGTTGTAATATTTGGTTGTTTCTAAGAAAATATAGAGTTATACTTAATAGAATTATATTTGATTAGGAGTAAATTATGTCTTATGACGATGAGTTGAATTTTCTAAAAAAAATAATTTCTGTTATTTATGAAAGAATGACTAACTACGCTGATACCTTTGTTGAACTAAGAAGTAACAAGATTAATTTTAAAAAGAAATGTGTTTGCGATTTTTTTGATGATAAAAATACGTATATTAATAGTGAGTTGTTAGATAATGTAGTGATTTTTAAAGAAATAGTAAAGAAAGAAAATAGAATTTTATTGATTGATGAAGAGTTGGAATTAGAAATAGATAGACGTATAAAAAATGAAAGGTCTATTTATAACAAACTTTTAAAATATCAAACAAAAAGTGGTAAAGGGAAGTATCCTATTATTAAATGTTTAAATGATTTGTTAGGATATAGATTCACTTTACAAAGTGATGTTGAATTAAATAATGTGTATAATGTATTAAATGAGTATGTTTATGATAAATTTAATGGTAGAATAAATATAATAAACGCTAGTAAAAAAGACTATAAAGCAATTCATTTATATTTTAAGATTGATAATTTTTGTTTTCCATGTGAACTTCAAATATGGCTAAACAAAGACCATAAAAATAATAAAAAATCGCATAAGATATATAAGCAAGATTATTTAAATTGGGAAGAATATGAAAAAGAATTAGAAAAAAGTAGGGTGGTGAGATAAATGTACAAACATTATTTAATAATTTTGGAAGAATATGACCATGAAGGAAGATTAGCATTTCATATGACTATAACTGAAAAAAGAGATCTTGAAAAAATAAAACTTTATGAAGAAGATTTAAGAGAATTAGGTATTGATTTTTATACACATATGATTACTACGTCAAAAGATACAATTCAAAGTATAAAGGAAAAAGATAGTTTTTTTGAAAATGTAACTATTTTTGAAAAATATTCTGATTTTAAAGACGTTGCTAAATCTCCTCACGGATTAAGTGCTATGGATATAGCGAGATATATTTTAATGTTGAAACCTACTACTCCACTTAAACTTC
The DNA here is from genome assembly GCF_021117155.1 of Staphylococcus sp. HL28. NCBI lineage: Bacteria > Bacillati > Bacillota > Bacilli > Caryophanales > Staphylococcaceae > Staphylococcus > Staphylococcus sp. HL28. Next base: position 2,001,223 of record NZ_CP088218.1, on the reverse strand, counting down.
AAAAATTACTTTATATAGTATATGAAAGATACTTTTTAAATAGAAAAATAGAGTTATTTAAAGATAGATTTTTAGCCTTTGATTATGGACCTGTAGTTAGAGAAGTTTATTCAACGTACAGGGGGCAAAGTGACGTACTTACTGAAAAAGATGATCAGTCTGTATATAGTGTGATAAGTAATGCTACTACTCCAATAACATATAAAATATTCAGAGAAAAGGATTCTGAATATATTAGTAGTTTAATAAAAGATGTTATTGATGAGTATGATGGAGTGTCAGCTTGGGACATGGTTGAAAAAACTCATAAAAAAAACACAGCATGGGATAAAGCATATAAATTAGGACAAAATAGCCCCATTACTGTAGATTTAATAAAGTCATCGATACCAGTGAAATAACTTTTTACGTTCAACACCACTCTCACGTGGTGTTTTTTACGCTGAGAAACGTCCTGTGTTGCAGTGAGGATTGAGTTTGTATAGATATGTATGTTCAGTAAAGATAAAACATTGTGAATTAAGATTATGTGAAACGAAAGAACGATGGTAGTTACTCCATATATAACTGTGATATTATTGTGATAAAAATGAGGTATGTAAATTGCGAAATAATAAATTAGAGGTAAAACACATTATTATAGCTCCCATTATAATATTTGTAATAATATCATTTGTTTTTGTTGTAGGTTATATTATTAGTTGTGTAGATCCTAAACATAGTATCACTGGTTATTCTATAGCTATAAGTTTCGTTGGAGTATTTGCAACGTTTGGTGGTGCTTATTTAGGGGCTAAAATTTCAGGAGAAAATACACAAAAACTTGAATTAAAACGGCAACGAATACAATATTTGCCTGTATCATTAGATTTATTAAAAAAAGTTAAAATGAATTTTGATGAAGTTGATAATGAAATATTTAAAATAGAACCTAAATACTCTAAAAAATGTTTAAAAGAGAATATGCTATATGATAGAGTGACTGAACTTAATAATATAGATGTACATAATGCAAATAACTTATTTAATTATTTTAAAGTGAATGGAAAAAATATAATTAATCAAATAAATAATATAATGCAAAAAGAAAATGCATACTATATTATGACGTTTAATGAACATTTATTTGTAACAATACACTCGTATTGTTCAATAATTGGGAGTATATTAAATGAATACGAAAGAGTTTCAAATTTTGAAGTTGAAGAATTAGAGAAAATTCAATATATTGTACCTAACTTAGAAACGTTTCTAGGTAAATTACAGGTGTTTCACTATCAATTTGAAGAACTTATAGAATATACTTATGAAAATTTACTGGAAGATAAAGAATTAAAAAAAATATATAAAGTTATAAAAAAATATTGAATTAAAATGCGGTTACGTTTAGGAATGAAAGATAGTTAACAATTGGTTATTATTAAGAGTAAAAGTCTAATATAAATCATTGTTCAATATTTGTCCCAAATTCAACTTGTTTTTTCAATTTTAACATTTTACACACACTAATTAGGCAATGTAAACGTTTATATGAATTTAACAAATAATGTACAAGGAGCCTACTATATGAAAAAAGCTTTGTTTCTATTATTAGATGAATTCGCAGACTGGGAAATTGCACATTTAAGTTCAATTATAAATAGTAGTGATAGATGAATTACTAAGATAGTATCTGTAACGAATAAAGTGAAGTCAATTGGTGGAATGATATTATTAGTTGATTCTAAAATTTCTAATGAAACTCACGATTTTGATGTATTAATATTAATAGGTGGGAATAAGTGGAATATTGTAGATAAAATACTACTCAATTTTATTGAAAAAACATTTGAACTAGAAAAGCCAGTTGGAGCTATATGTGGAGCAGTTGATTATTTAGCTAAAAATGGGTTTCTAAATAAATATAGACATATCGGGAATTCAATTTATTTATGGAACAAGTTAAAGAAATATGAAAATGCTAATCGTTTTGTTGAAACTCAGGCTATAACTGATGGTAATTTAGTTACGACAAATGGAACAGGCGAACTTGAATTTACTGAAGAAGTTTTGATATTAATCAATTTTGATACTCCAACGAATATTAATAAAAAGATGTTTATGATTAAAAATGGCTTTTATGAGTATTGTAAAAAGTATGGTAACCCATATAATTAAAAACTATATTCTTTGATTACTCTGTTGAAATTTTTATGATTTATTTTAAACTATATATAGAAATGTAAAAACACAATTGGGTTGGTAGTCCCAATGCAGATATATTTTATCTGTCAGTAACCTTCCTCCTCAGGTCGTCCATCATTTCTGAATAATTAAGAGGAGGGATAGCATGGAGCTATCTGTATTTCACGACGGACAATTTTATGTTGGTTTAGTTGAATACAAAGTAGGAAGTAAATCAAAATTTGTTAAATATACCTTTGGTACAGAACCAGATGATGGAGAAGTCATTTATTTTATAGAGAATTATCTATTAATAATGATCGATAATACAAAGACTAGTATTAGAACTAAAAGAAAAAAACGAAAAATAAATCCTAAAAGATTGCAACGACAAGTTTCGAAAGAACAAAAAAAGGTCAAAGATTTTACTAAAGCGCAAATAGCTATAAAAGAAGAGCAAGAATTGAATAAAAAACTATCCAAGAAGAGAAGTAAGGCGAAAAAAGAACTCATTAAAGAGAGAAAAAGAGAAATAAAGAAAAATAAAGCTAAAGAAAAGCATAAAGGACATTAGTGTTAAAATATGTGAATAAGAGTATTTATATGATTCTATCCGTAAATCACGTTACTTATTCAGTCTCAGATATTAAAAAGTCTATTGAATTCTATAAGAATATACTGAAAGCTAAAATATTACTAGAAAGCGAAAAGACAGCTTACTTTACAATAGGTGGTTTGTGGTTAGCTTTAAATGAAGAAGACGAAATACCAAGAAATGAAATTTATTACTCATATACTCATATGGCTTTTTCAATTAAGGAGAATGATTTTGATGAATGGTACGACTGGCTAAAACAAAATCATGTAAATATATTAGAAGGTCGCCCAAGAGATGTCAGAGATAAAAAATCAATATATTTTACTGATCCAGACGGTCATAAATTAGAATTACACACAGGTTCATTACAAGATCGAATAGATTATTATAAAGATGAAAAGCCTCATATAAAATTTTATGAATAGTTAATTGTCTGTATTTTAATTTTTATAAGTGCCCCAAATTTCTTGTGTTTTTTCAATTTTAACATTTTACACACAACTAAATAGACAATGTAAACGTTGCTATAACAATACTTATAGCCATTTCTACACGAATAGATAAACGCTATAATGAACTCCCGCCGTCTCCATTATATAGCCTGCAACCCATGTGGTTGTGGGTTTTTTGTTGCCCCATTATTGCCCCAGCACATAAAAAGCGCCTTATAATTAGGACGCAATATTATAATAAATCGTGATGGATCTATCCATAGTATTAATTTGTGTAATTACTCTATGAACCTTTTCATCTTCAGTATAAATATCTTCTTTAATATTGTATTTAAAATATGCGAGTTGTCTATTTGTTGCTTTATCAACAATGTTTATATCTTTAATAAAGGGCGTGGAACCATTATTAAACAATTAGCAAATGAGATAGGTTGGGTATGAAAAAATATGATAAACAAAGTGTGAAAATATTTCTGAAAAACTATCAACATAAAAATGATATCGACTAAGATATTATAGTGACTAACATTGATAATTTCTTTAATATAAATCAAGATGAAGAAATAGAGAATGATCATATAGACGACACAATATACTTTAATGAACTAGATACTTTGATAGAAACAATCGCATCAGATAAAGAGTATTATGTGTACTGGTTAATTAGCGAGGGGCATTCATACGAAAATATAGGGGAAATATTTGATTTAAGTCGTGAACGCATTAGACAAATATATGATGGACTCTTAGAAAAGCTACCGTAATTGGTAGCTTTTTTATTTAGTAAATATTCTAATTGATTTATGTATAAATGATTTTTCACCATCATATTTGAATGGAGGTTTATCTTTATAATATATTTCCCATTCAAGAAAATTTCGCCTTCTAAGTGAATTATTTTATTTTGTTTGAGATAATCAATATAAAATTTTCTTTTTTTACGTTCCCAAACAAGATAACGTAATTCTAATTTAGTTTTACCTGTATTATTATTTGTATTTGTTCCGAAAACTATTTTCATTTTTGTAAAAGCTCTAGTTTGATCTCTTATTAATGTAAGTTAAAAGAAAGATCTACAGAATAAAGGGAAATAATAAATAAGAAAATAATTACAATATTAACCATGTTATTCATTCTTTAATTTATATTACTTGAATATAAAATTCGGGTTAATAATAATGAGAAAGTGTATCCTTATAATGTTTAAGTGATGGTTTTGCATTAAACTCCGACAGTAAATTTCAATTTACAAAAACTTTAATTATCCAAACTTGAATTTATTGTTTAGTATGCTATGTTGATTATGGGAATATAATTTTGTGATTGGGAGTAAATATAAAGCAAAGGAGTTTTAATATTGGAATTGAGTAAAATATTTGGAACATTGATAATGAGCGCTCTATTCCTTTCAACTGCGACACCTATAGCAAGTGCGCAAGATACTACCCAAAATAACGAAAATACAAATACTAAGCAAATTACTGAAAAATCAAATACAGATGATAAAGCATTAGATGAATTATTTAAAAATCCAGAAAGAACTAGCCAAAAAACTATTGATAACTTACCATCTAATTTAAAAGAAGGCACATCTGAAAGAGTTGGAGGATCATACGCTGTTAAAAAAGGCATAAAAGCTATGATTAAAAATAAAAAAGCTGTGTTTAATGGTGTAAAAGAAATCAGTCCTCGTGCTGGAAAATCATTGGAAAAAAGATGGTATAAATATGTAAATCCTGCATTGAATAATGTATTAAAACAAGAAGAAGCTACATGGGGAAATGTACAAGGACAAGTTTCACAAGCTTTGATGGGAACTGGTATTAAAGATTCTACTGCAAGAAGCATAGGATTTTGGGTTTCTCAAGTTGGTCAAGCATTAATATAAAAAGAGTGTGATAAAATGAATAATGAAGAATTAGAAACAAGATTGTTATTAATGAAACAATCAATAGAACAATTACAAGAAGAACTAGCGCCAAACTTAAAAACTAGGGATTTAATGTTATTAAGATATATGTATTCATATAAAGAAATTAATATGTTAGATTCTTACTTGTTCCAATTGGCTACTAATAAAGAGCAAATAACAAAAAAACAATTCAAAACAAAATTGGAAAACATTAGAGAAGTACCAGAAATTCCAATGAGACAAGTAAATGATATATTAGAGGGTTATAAAAATAGTGAGTTATATGTTGAATTAATAAATAGCATCATAAAATAAATGAAAATAGAGCAGTCTGATGACTGCTCTTCTTTTCTTACTGAATATAAAATGTATTAACGACTTTAATAAAAATATAAGTAACGTATACTTTAGGAACAAACAGTCATTAATTGATTATATTAATAAATTATATTCAGAACTGTAAATTTGATATAAAAATAATGCTATTCTTTGCCCCAAATTCCTTGTATTTTTCAATTTTAATATTTTACACACGACTGATTAGACAATTTAAACATTGCTATGACAATACTTATAGCGATTTTTATACAAATATATACGCATTAATGAACTCTCGCCGTCTCCATTATATAGCCTGCAACCCATGTGGTTGTGGTTTTTTTGATTTGGTTCAAAAATAGTGTATTGCACCAATCAATTTCAATTTAGTTATACGCGTATTTCGAGATAAAGTTTCTCGGCGTATGACAGTAGTTCGGGAATATAGTTACGTGCATAGCCTTCAATAAATCTTAATGTTTGAGAATCCGTAAGGTCATTATATTTTTCAATATACTGAATTAATATCTTTTTAAAATCATTTATTTCCATTTCTTCTGTATTTTTACTATGTGCTAATTTTAAGAATGCTATCAGTACTTTTTGATATTCTTCGAGTGTTATACCTAAATCCAAACATAAAAGGCTGATTGATTTTGTGTTGTAAGGATGGTGACCTATGATTTCAGCTAGTTCTGAAATAGCTTGATAAAGTAATGTAATATCATCTTTATTTTCGAACACGATTATTCACTCCTAAATATATAGATTTATCTAATAATTGGACTATATTTTCAGTTTAGAGTAATTCATATAGAGTTGTTGTGGATTTCTTAAGTGTCCTATTCTAATACATAAGTGTTAAAAAGGGATCATTTATATTAATAGTTATGAAATATTAAAAGCATCATTGAATAATTTAACTTCATCACTTTAATGACGAAATAACTAAAGTTTGTTAATGTTTTAATAAAAGAAGGTGCTAACATCAAAAGAAAGCAATTTTATTTAATATTAATTGTAATTATTATGGTTATAGATTTATTTCATCCATTAATGACAGATTTGCCAGAAAAGATAAGAAGATATATCAGTTTAATACTAGCCTTTTTAATACCCATTTATTTGATAGCACCAGACATAAAAGATGATGAAGAAAAAATCAACAATAGGAGAGCGAATATGGCAAAGTATTTTACTTCAATTAAATTGGGTTTGTATCTATTATTATTAATCATATTGCAACCAATTATTTTTCATATATTAAATCTGAACCAATCTAAAATTCTTAGTGTAATAGGACATTTGATGTTTATATTGATTGGTATTTTATTAATTTATATTCATGCTCAATTTAATAAAAATAATTGAATTCGTAGAGCATTGAGCTAAATAATTCATTATCACTACTTAGCTATAACGCTTATTTAAGGAGGATTAAATGTTACCTCATATATTAATGTGGACTGTTACCATATTAGGAATAATATATATTGTATATAATTTTATATTAGCTAAATCCATAATTAATATTTTCATTGCTATTTTATTTCAATCAATTTTTTTATTCTTAATTCGTTTCTTTTGGTTAGATCATTCATTTGGCGATGCATTTATACATTCGTTTGACTTGCTTACGATCATTGTTGTTGTGATATATGTTATATATAAATTAATGAGCGATTCATCTGAAGATTAATACTTTGTATACGAGGGGGATTTTTATGAAAGATTCATTATTTTGGAAAAAATCTTTTATTCCTGTTTACTTTATTGTCGCGTTATTATCATTTATTCTTTTTAAATTTTATATCAAGACGGATAATATGACTGTTTATTTGATGATTTTCTTTTTATTTTGTTTAGGAATAGCGTCTATTATTATTAACGCCAAGCAAATTAGGTGAGCGCTTATATTGTTTATTAAATGTAATATCACTTCATAATATAAAGGATGATTAATATTAGTATATATGTAGCAATTATTTTAGGATTATTATTTATATTAATATATGCAACGTTTTGGACATTTTTATATCAATTAAATTATAAGCGTATGAATAGGGGAAAGAGCTTGAATAAAACGCAAATTAAAATGAATATGTTTGGACATGGTGCAATTGCATTAGTATTAGTGATAATAGCTATATATTTATCATATTTTAAATAGAACTTAGCTTATTATAGGTAAGGTGTTTTAAAATATATTTCACTAACAAAATGAAATATGTTACATCATTATTATTTCGTGGTAAATATTATTAAAAGCCTATGGAGGTCATATGTATGGATTTGGTAGGTAAAATGATTGCATTTATCATGACAAAGATTTCTAATTGGTTAGGATCTAGTGGTTTAATCAGAGATATAAAAAGAGGTTTTAAATCATTAAAGAACTAAAGAATTTTCGATAATAAAATTAGAATTTGAGTGGTTGACTTAACCTGCAATTCCTAGAATTGTGGGTTGTTTTTATACTAGTATTTATATTTTTGGAAAGTCAAAAATCCCACTCCTAACATGTTAGGAAAGCGGGACTTGAATTATGATTTCAATATTATATAGTTAGTTCGGATTACTATGTTTTAGATATTGTTAATTTGAAGCTGGCATTGTGTTCTGGCCACTAGACTGTGGTTGTTGTGTATTCTGTCCAGTGGATTGTTGCGGTTGTTGAGATTGCGATTGTTGTTGATTTTGGCCATTAGATTGTTGGGGTTGCTGATATTGTGATTGTTGTTGATTTTGACCATTAGACTGTTGGGATGGGCTTCCTTGTTGTGCATTTTGCCCGTTATTTTGAGTAGTTGCCTGTTTATTATGATTAGGTTTGCTTTGAGATGAAGATTGTTTTTTAGCTTTATCTTTCTTTTTATCCTTATCTTTTTTTGACGCTTTCTTCTCTTCGTCATAATCTTTGATATTATCTTTCTTAGGATCATTTGAACGTTTGTTTTTAGAGTTTTCTTTGTCTTTTTTAGAGTCATTTGACTTTTTATGTTCAGTTTTTTTATGTTCTTCTTTATGTTTAGAATCATGGTTGCCACAAGCGCCTAAAATTAAACAACTTGATAATAAAATAAAAAAGGGTTTCTTCATGTCTCGATCTCCTTCATTTAAATTATTTGGCTACAATGTATTAGTGACATTGTGGTGTCATTCTAACGTATAGCGATATCAAATTTAAAGCGATATCATAATAGGGTAATATTTCAAAATATAAAATGCCACTCCGAATATGAGTGGCAATGATATGATACGTATTTATCTTTTAATGTGATGACAATGTTAATGTATTATTCTGACTTTGAACTACTGTCACTAGGTGCACTCGAAGGCGCACTATTTGATGAAGTGTTATTAGATGGTTTGGGTGTATTTTCACTATTTGGTATAGCTGATTTTGACTCTTGAGGTTCACTTTCTTTAGGTGCAGAAGATGATGAATCTTCTTTAGATGGTGTTGCTTTTGACGAACTGCTACTAGCGTCTTGATGACTGCTAGTGTTTGATGAAGGTGATGCAGATGATGAAGTTGAATTACTAGTATTACTTGATGAAGTGTCATCCGATGAACCTGATGTGGTAGATGAAGTGCTTTCGTCGTTAGTAGCATCATCATCTTTTTTATCTTTAGTAGATGTTTTAGCATCTGATAGATCCACAGTTATACTTTTAGCACTGAATAAGCTAGATGTGATTTCTAGTTTTTTATCTTTAGTATTAGCAACTTTTTCGGAAACATCGAATACAACTTTTCCTTCGGCCGTACTGTCAGGATTAATTTGTTCTAAGAAAAATGAATTGGTGATACTTCCATCATCACTTTGGTTAGCTGATACTGAACCAGTGGCATCTGCTTCAAATGATTTATCTCCAGATTTTAATTTAAACATATGACTATCGATTGTTAATGCTTTGTCTCCCTTATTTTTAATTGAAACATCTGCGACAACAAATGTATCTTTCGCATTAGTAGGTGCAATTGAAGGCCCAACAGCTTTAGTATTTTCAATTGATTTAACTTTAACTTCTAAATCACCGTTTTTAATGGTATCACCGATTTTATAATTTTTTGTACCTGTTGCATGATGCTTGAATCCACCATTCATACCAAAGGTCAATGCAACAATGCCAATAATAATTAAAATAAAGAAAACGAGACAACCTACACCAACCCAAATCCAAGGTTTCTTAGATTTAGACTTTGCATACTTTTGCTTTTCTTGTTGTCTTTGAAACTCTTGGAATTGTTCCCATTGTTTTCTTTGCTGTTCTTCATTATAGTTTTCTTCCATTCAACATATCTCCTTTATTTGTTATTTACATATATATTAATAATACTGTTATGACAGGGCTTTTAGTAATCACTTTTAGTTATAAAGGTTGATAACATAAATTACTTTTTATCAATTTTAAAATGATAATAGATTGTATAGATACTAATTTGTTATATAAGACAATTTTATCTGATATAAAAATAGAAACTATAAAGTTATTCGTGTAATTTTGAATTGATATAGAACAATTGGTACTATAAAGTTGAAAGAATAAAAAAATAATTTAAATAGCTGTATTCAAATAAAAGGAGAATTGATATGACTTTTTTCATTATCTTCTTCCCAGTATTTGTTTTTATAATACTGAACCTATATAGCCAAAATAAGAAGAAAAATAATAAAGATTAAAAAATATGACTTAAGAAACTATATATGATTGTTGTGTTTCTAACCAAGGGAGTCTTATCCATGAATAATCAAACAAAATATTTTCATCATGTTGAACATCGCAAATTTCAAAATAGTTCTAAGACGACATTATGGTTATCCTTAATTATTACGCTCTTTTTTACAATAGTAGAATTTGTAGGCGGGATCGTATCTAACTCGCTTGCATTGCTATCAGATTCATTTCATATGTTGAGTGATGTGCTTGCTTTAGCGCTATCAATGGTAGCAATATATTTCGCAAGTAAAGCACCTACTAAGAATTATACTTATGGTTTTATGAGGTTAGAAATTATAGTTGCCTTTTTAAATGGTTTGGCGCTTATAGTGATTTCACTAGGTATCATGTATGAAGGAATTATTAGGATTATTCATCCAAGATCTGTAGAAAGTGGTCTTATGGTTGTCATAGCTGTCATAGGATTAGTCGTTAATATTGTTTTGACGTTGATTTTAGTAGCGTCTTTAAAGAAAGAAGATAATATTAACATCCAAAGTGCATTATGGCATTTCTTTGGTGATTTATTAAATTCTATAGGTGTCATCGTAGCAGTAGTGCTCATTTATTTCACGGGGTGGAATATGATTGATCCGATCATTAGTATAATTATTTCTTTAATTATATTTAATGGTGGGTTTAAAATTATTAAAAATGCATGGAAAGTATTGATGGAGCGTGTGCCTGATGGTTTTAATACAGATATCATAATGGCAGACATGAAATCAGTAGAAGGTGTCATTGATGTACATGAATTTCATCTATGGAGCATTACAACTAATCATAGTTCTTTAAGTGCTCACGTTGTACTAAACGATGAATATATTAAGTCTCCTTATGAAACAATAAATAAAGTTACTAAACTACTTAAAGATAAATATGGATTACGACATGTCACATTGCAAGTAGAGAATATCCATCTTAATCATTTAGATGAAGCATATTTTAAACAATACGGTGAAGCATAGAGAGATATTAGCCATCCAAAATATAAAAAAATTTTGGTGGCTTTATCCAACTTATTTAAATTAAATTCTTGATATAAAGTTTACCTGGGTGTACCATTGAGGTAGTTCTAATTGATGTGTTGGATTTATTTTCCAATATAGTTCATGGTGGTAAACCAATTTTGAAAGGAGAATAAAATGAACAAAAACACATTAAAGCAATATAATGAACTTCATTTAGCATTTATAGAACTTAGTAAACAAATAAATGAGGTTTTAGAAGAACAAAACATTGATATTTCAAGAGAGCAGATGGGTGTATTTAAACTTCTCATGGAGAATAAAAAAATGTCAATGAAAGACATCGCTCAGAAACAAGGTGTATACAAAACCGCAATTACTAAAAGAATTAAAAAAATGGAAGATAAAGGATTTGTTAAAAAAGTAAATTCAGTTGATAAAAGAGAAAAGCTTATTTCTCTAACTAGTGAGGGATATGAATTTTATCAAAACAGACAAGAGTTACTGTATAAAGGTTTAGAAAAGAAGTTGAATTTAAGTGAAGATAACATAGAAAATATTATTAACCATATGAATGAAATTAAATTAATTTTACAAAAAGGATGAAATTAAAATGAATAAAGAGATAAAAATACATGTAATGCATACAGGAACAGTTATTGTAGATGAAGCTTTACCATTCGGTTATAAAAACAATCCTCCTATGGCTTGGACAGGAATGTTTAGATCTAAAAAGCATCAAATCAAAATACCAGTATCAGTATATTTAATTGAACATCCTAAAGGCCTTGTTTTAATTGATACAGGTTGGCATACAGATAATCGAAAACATCAATTGAAAAATTTATCATTCCAGTATCCAGTTAACAAAGCTGAATTACCTGAAGGACAAGCAGTACATGAACAATTAATCAAACTGGGTTATAAACCGAGTGACATTGATTACATTTTAATGAGTCATATGCATTGTGATCACGCTGATGGATTAAGATTAGTTAAAAATGCTAAAAATATTTTAGTAAGTGAAGAGGAATATGAAGCCATTTCAAACGATAAAATGCATTATTTACCTCATGAATGGAAAGGTGTTCATTTAAATACTTTCCATTTTGACAATACTGGCATAGGACCGAAAAATAGATCATTTGATTTATTTGGTGATGGTACGATAACTATGGTATGGGTACCAGGACATAGTAAGGGATTAGCATCTACCATCATAAAAAATGAAGATAGTGAAAAATTCTTACTATTAGCCTCTGATGTAGGTTATGCTGCAAAATCATGGCAAGAAAATGTACTTCCAGGTGTTTTAGTAGATAAAGAAGATGCTCAATTATCATTAGACTGGGTTAAAAAAATGGCTAATGATAAAAACTGTATTGAAGCTATTGCAAACCATGATGCAAATGTAAAACCACACGTTATTACCCTTTAAATTTTACTATTGATTGAAGGTGAGATATTAATATGATAATAAATAATAAGTTTCGATTTTTAAAAGGAAATATGACAAGTCTTTATTTGAAACTTACGAATCTATATGAAATCTTACTTGAAAATTCATCGTGCAAGGTCAATTATGAAAAAATGATTTTACTGAACGAGGTGGATCATTTATTAGTAAATCTTAGTTTTTATTGTCATACTTATGATTATAGTAATTTAAATATTGAATTTATTGCTACAATGAGAAAGTTTTATTTATTAGCTAGGGAATACTTAATTAGTGAAAACGTATATATGGATGATGTCCACATATATGTATATGAAATGGAGTCGGCATATGATCAAGGAATTAAAATATTAAACGAGATGTTCGATACAAATTAATCAAATTCAACAATGTATATAAGAGGAAATCTTACTTAGAAAATATTTTGTATATAAAATAAATCTCAATTATAAATTCTAAGTATTGTATTAATTTATAGATGATTTTAATACAAATAGCAGTTCACAATTTTTGAAAATAAAATAAATTTAAAAGAATTTACTAAAAAGGGCTTTACTTTTCTCAAAATAAGCGTATAGTTGTAATTAAGTAATCAAGTACGTGAAGTTAATTGAGAGTTATTTATAAGAATACACTCCTTTTGATTCAATGAAATTTGTTACAAATATTTAGTGCAAAAGCACGCGGAGGTATTCTATATGAATAACGGTACAGTTAAATGGTTTAATTCAGAAAAAGGTTTTGGTTTCATCGAAAGAGAAGATGGAAGCGACGTATTCGTACATTTCTCAGCAATCGCTGAAGAAGGATACAAATCATTAGAAGAAGGACAAAAAGTTGAATTCGACATCGTAGAAGGCGATCGTGGAGAACAAGCAGCTAATGTCGTAAAAATGTAATAACATTTTCAAAGCAACCGTCATGGTTGCTTTTTTTATGCCATTATTTAACTAGAACTATTTAAATATGAAAAACACTCCCAGTTCATTAATGAAACTGGGAGTGTGTCGTATAAATATAATATATAAAACAAAAAACGATCAATCAATATTAGTACTTAATAGAATTTAATTTAAAATTTTGCGTTATGCATAACATTAAGGTTAAAAATTTTAGTTTGTCCACAGTTTTCGCAATAAGTAGCGAAAGCTTCGATGCCGTTAGATTGATTTGCAGATGTAGGAATGAAGAAGACATCTTCTGAAAATGTAAGTTTAGGGTTTGAACAACAAACTGTTCGTCTTCTTGAATTATAGAAACGTTGGATTGTTTCTAGTTCTTCCTGACTAAATTTTGTGTCTCTCATGTTAATCACATCCTTTCCTCAGATATGTATATGAATAAGGATTACAATCATTAAGATGTTACAACATGGTTTACGCAAAATATCAATTGATTTTCTATTAAAGTGCAAAATTGATATTAAATAGAGTTTAATACAATTAAGTGCAATTTTGTTGAATTTTGCTTAAGTGTTTGAAAAAACAGCTTAAATGTAATTAACATTTAAGCTGAGATTTTTTAGTATGATGATTAATTTGCTTTATCACCATCAACACGTTCTTTATTTCCTTTGTCATCTTGTGATTTAGGATTATCTTTCTTTTTAGCACTATCCTTCACTTTTTTGACTGTATCATCATTACTACTCTTAGAGTCTTTTTTATCTTTTTGTGTTGATTTCTTTTCATTGTGTTTTGAATCATGATCACTTTGACTACATGCACCTAAAACTAAAAAACTACATAAAACCAACCAAAATAACTTTTTCATATAATCCTCCTAAGATTCTTAATTATCTTAAGTTTACTACATATTATTGTTATTTTACATCTTTTTCTTTTTCAAAATTGTGAATATTTTTATTAATTTGCATATAGAAATGTAATCATAATTCAAAGTATTTTATTATAAAAAAACGCCAACGTTAACTTTAATAATGACGAAAATTAAAGTTAAGTTGACGCTAACAAGAAGTAATGTTAAACACTCACAAAGTTTAACAAGTTAAGGTTACCATAAATATAAGCGTTTTACCACTTTATTATATTGATAATTAGAAAAGGAAAATTAAACTTCAAGTTATATAATTTATATAGTTGAATGAAACTTAAATATACAAAAGATTTGAAATTGAAAATGATAAGAGTATTAGAAATAATGTATTGTCAAAAATATTGTGTATTATTCAAAGTATTCTATTAACCCATTGGTTTTGATACTCAGGCAAAGTTTATGAATGATCAAAAATATTTAATTCTTCATTATTAGTATCAGCTGACACATATAGAAGGGGATCGTGTACATTGGTGATTTGATTATGTGTGTCAATTTCAGCTAGTATTTTAAAACTTCCATTGTTTTGTGGTTCAACAATGGAGATTTCATGGTCATTTCGCTGAATTGCAAATTGTCTTTTTGAATGATTGTTAATTTTCCACTCTGTCATATTACTTTTACCTCCCATAAAGGAATTTCATTACAAACAAATCGTACATAAGTTGACTTGATTTTGTACTAATCGTATTAGCCAAAACTTTTTTCAATATCCGTAAATGCTTTTGTTGTCATTTTGATATCATTGATTTGGTTATCTTCAATATGACCATCAATGTAACCGTGTTTAATTAGAACTTTTAAATTTTCTACGAAGTCATCATAATTTCGGTCACAAAAATAATCATCTTGAGTCGTTACTGAATCTTTAAAATCATTCGCTTCTTTTTCAGTTTGTCCTTCATTAGAGCGTTCCATGTATAATTTATAAAATTTTGCGATGGTATATTTCTGTTCTTTAGTTAGTTCGTCCATTTTTCTTTCCTCCCCAAATATTACACTACGTATGTTTTACCCTATATTTTCAATTTACAAAACGAATGATAAGGTTAATTACTGACAAAATTATGACTCTTTAGCTTTTTTGATGCCATCTTGAACGGCATTAGCAAATTGATAGAACGTTTTTGTATAATTGTCAGGATTAGAACGAACTTGTCTATTTAGCTTATGATTTTTGAAAAATTGTTGTCTTTGCTTTGTGGTTAATTCTAATTGTACTCCTGAGTCATTTTCATTGACAAAGTTTTTAGATGATTTGGCATCAATCTCATTTGGACTTTCTTTAACAGTAAATCCCTTATGTCGAAGTGATTTAGCTATAGACTTAGACATTTTTTTATCTTTACCACCGACAAATACAATAGGATCATCTCCTGAAAAACCGTGTATTGAAACGGTTTGCTCTGTAGTTTTTAACATTTGATGTAATTTAGATTCGTCATAATTCGTGGACGTAATATGAAGTTGTTGATTGTTTTTAGAGCGTAACGCTTCAAATGAATAGAAATCATAATGACCTACATTAGAAATACGACGCGCAAGTTCAGTTGTCCCTGGTTCAATACCACCACCATGTATGGCAGTGACTAAAATATCGTGATGTTTATGTTCTTTAGTGACAATCCGCCAGTCTTTATTTTCTTTAGTGTTGGTTTTAAGTTCTTGAAAATTATTGTATCGATCTAAATTCGAGTGATTCATATTTTTACGTGTATTATAGAATATTAAAACTACAATCAAGATTGCTATGATAATTAATATGATGGATAAATAATATAATTTAGTATAAAGACTCGTGTTCCTTTTCATACTCTCTCCTTAATAATCCATTTTTGATTTATAAATCATATCAATTTTTTAATACGTTTAACAAGTAATTTGACTATAACAACATATTAATTATGTTAATTAATATGTTTTGCTAAATATTAAATTGTGAAATAGCAATAACTTCAATTATACCAAGGAATCCTTTTATATTTAGTTGATGAAAAATAACGCTAAATATTAACAATTTCTTAACGTTAACGTGGTAATATGTAATTAAAGGGATGTGATGATATGGATAAAGAATTATTAAGACGATACTTAAATGACGATGGTTTCAAAGCAGTTGCGGTAGTATTTGGGAATAAGCGTGTCATTTTAGAAAACGATATCCACGTTGATTATGAACATGAGGTCATTATTTATCCTATGAAGAATTGCACAAGAATTATTCCATTTGGGGCGATATCTTATCTTGATTTATTAGAAAAAAATGACCAGTTTGTTAATTATTTCAAAGAAGTTTAATCGCATGAATAAACGCCTTACTCAATATTTGAAGAATGACTTAAATAGAGTAGGGCGTTTTAATATGTTTTCACTAATTTTAAATGGTATTCGTCTGTGAAGTTATCTTTTAGTGCGTAAGGTGAAATGATATACATACCGTGGTCGGTTACTGCATTTTGACTTACGCCTTCCTTATAGGCTTGGTAGATAATTTTTGTACAGTAAGTGAAACGTTTACTTTTAAGATTTAATGTTACTAAATATCTATTATTAGTATTTTCATAGTTCTCTTTAGTCCATCGAGCAGCTTTTTTACCGGATCCAGGTTTTGCACAACGATATATTTTAATCCAGTCATCTTTGCCTTCACCAAATCTTGACTTAAATGATTCAAATGACTCAGTGATAGGTTTGTCACCTGGGCCTTCAATTTGTAAAACCGTATCATGATCAATAGCGATACTTGAATGACCAAAAAATCCGAATAGGACAGGACCTTTAGTTATAATGATATCTCCAGGTTGAAGTTGAAAGTCTTGTTTTGATTTCGACATAGTAAGATCTTCGGCATTAGCAATATTGATATGCAAAGGTGATAAGGTCGAGCATATATTGAAGATAATAGAAAAAAATAATATGTATACTAACTTTTTATACAATGATCAAAGACTCCTTTATAAATGTAAAATACATAAAAATTAATAAAGTATTAAAATAAAACGTTCAGCTACAATGGCAACTGAACGTATTTGTTTTGGACTAGAGTCCAAATAACAATGTATAAATTAACATCGCTAATCCAAAAATGAAGAATACAATGGTGAAACCAAGATAAGATTCCTTTTTAGATTCTTTTTTAGTTTTAAGCATGATAGCTAGAATAATTGCACCAGCTACGATAAATATAAGTGAAAGCCAAAAAAGAATTGTAAAATGCAAGCTCATTTTTTAACCTCCTATCTCTTTAGAGAAAATCATAAAAAATTGGATAAATGTAATACAGTGTAAGAATAATATTAATAAAGAAAAGAACTTCACTTAACAAGTCCTTATTGGATATAGCTATACCAAAGCTAATCATCATAATCAAACCGCATACAATTAATCCAGGCACCAACCATAAGGTATCGTCTAGGTTTGTATTATAAGTAATAATTACATTAAAAATAATAAATAATATCGTTATAATAATATTGATTGCATGTATAATGTATAGTTTCATAGGTGCTTCACCTCTGGAAAATGCGTCTTTGATTTCAAAACCCTTATTCTTATCATATCATTAATTGAGCTTTGGTAAATATAGAAATGATATAACTATTAATTAAATGTGAATAAATAATGAGAAATTAATGATAAAAAATGATTTTTCAAACTGTAATTGGATCAATTAATTAAACAAATATTAAAAACTAATAAAAAATGTGCAAAATTCAATTTTGCACATTTACAATCTCGAGTTTTCTGATAAGATTAAATACAAATCAGCTATAGATAAGATAAGGGGTATGTGATATGACATTTTATGATTTTATTATAGGTTTTATAAATGATGATACACCATTTGGAAGTTTAGCCAACTATATTAATAAAGATCACAAATTCCCAAAAGATGAAAAAAATAAGCATGTTATTCGATCATATGTGTTGTCTAATTATAAGGACCCTCAACTTATTGAAAGCACCAATAGAGCGATTAGTTTATATCAACTAACTTAAGTAATACCAGTTTTGTTGGTTTAAAGCATGCCAAACGTCTTTGGTTTTAAAATTTATATCATTGTTTTTGATACTAAACGGCTTTATGATGTCGTTATCTAACCAGGTGTTAATGAGATCATTTGGTACGCCGTCTAATAACATATCACTTTTACTAACGATAAAACATTCCCAATCAAGTGATACATTTTGCGGGTTCACATAACTGTAATCATGAGACTCCATTTTATTTAACACTCCTTTAACAAATGTAAATCTAGTGTTAAGTTATACCCTTTTTAAGGGTAGACAAACCCTATTAGGCAGTTAATTTATCAATAAATTGTTGATTTACTAACGACTTTAGTAGTGATTTAATGATATTAGATAAGTAACTCGTTATCATTTAATGTATAGCGAATTGTGAATAGTAGTTTAGTAGAGGTGTGAAAATTGACAAAGATTTTATATTTAATGAGACATGGTCAAACTGTTTTTAATTTAAAGGGTAAAATCCAAGGGGCAAGTGATTCTCCATTAACAGACCATGGTATTGAACAAGCTCAAGCCGCTGCACGTTATTTTAAGAATAATAATATCGAATTTGATACCTTGTTTTCATCTTCTCAAGAAAGAGCGTGTGATACACTTGAGAATGCTGTACCTAACCATCAACATAATTATGTTCGATTAAAAGGCTTAAAAGAATGGCATTTTGGTGTTTTTGAGGGTGAAAGTATTGAATTGCTTAAGAAAATCAAACAGCCTAAAACGCTTTATGGAGATTATGTAGTTCCTTTCGGTGGAGAGTCACGTGTACAAGTAGAACAACGTATGACAGATACATTAACTGAAATTATGGAACATCATTGTGGCAAAACAACGTTAGCTGTAAGTCATGGTAGTACTATAGGTCTTTTTATTAGAAGGTGCTTGGGTTATGAAGAGGGTAGTTCATTTGATATAGGAAATTGTCATATTTTAAAATTTGAATATCAAGATGGTCAATTTAATTTTATTGAATTGATCGATCCTACATTATAAAAATAAGCTCGACGTTGCAAATAAGGCAATGTTGAGCTTTTAATATATTTTATCATCTTAATTTGTTTATATTTTTGTATGAATAATTAGAATATGGCTCACATATATCCTTAATTTACTCAAATGCACATATTAGCTTTTTCTTAAATCATAAGATAGCCAATGTTCATCAAAATATTCGTCACCAATTTTACTAGCATTTTTCTCAAAACCAAGATTTTCAAATCCTAGAGAACTAAAAAATACTTTAGCGCTAATATTACTAGATGTCACGGAAGTAAGTATTGTTTCTAAGTTCTTTTGTTCAGCAAAATGAAGTATATAATTGATTAATTCTCTGTTAATCACTTCATCATTGTCTTTTACAAAGTTATTTAGGATAACTGCTTTGTGTTGTTTACCTACATATTTACTTTGTCTCAATGTTGCAGTTGCAACTAGAGTATCATCTTCAAAAGCACCGAAAACATTGATATGAGCTGTTTCTGAAGATAAAATTTTTGTCAAAGCTTCGTCGGATACATGATCCAAATAATAGCGATCCCATGAATATGTGTGATGCTCCCCTGATAAAAGTGTTTTGTATGAAGCTAAATCATCTAGGTTTAATGTACGTATATTGTTCATAGTGACCTCCTGATTCAAATAGTTGATTAATTTGAAGTGGCTAGTTAATTACATAATAAAATATTTAATTAAAACTTTCAATAATAATTTAAAAACAGACAAAAACACTTTTGAAAATTTAGATAAAATAATTATTTAATCACATAATTATGTATATTATATATTCAGTATACCAGAGTTATCATCAAGATGGGGAAATTTACTTATGAATATTATATGAAAAAAGACACGTTCATATATGAACGTGTCTTTTGATTCAATCTTTTAAATTATTATTTAGTCTTCAACTTTAACATTTAAATTGACATCGATATTACCGCGTGTCGCTTTAGAATATGGGCAGAAGTCATGTGCATCTTGAAGATATTTTTCAGCATCTTCTTGAGATAATACATTTTTTACTTTCGCGTCAATATCTACGCTTAATTTTGGACTTTCAGCATCTGGATCATCTTCTAATCTTACTGTAAGTGTTACTTCTGGCTCTGCGTCACGTACTTTGTTTTGTTTTAAAATTAAATCAAAAGCGCCATTAAAGCATGATGCGTAACCTGCTGCAAATAATTGCTCAGGGTTTGTTGCTTTACCATCTGCTTGTTGTGGTGGTAATACATCTACATTTATCGCATTATCATCAGTTTGAACGTGTCCTTTACGTCCACCAACGTTTGTTGCTTTAGTTTCATATTGAACTGCCATATATGATTACCTCCTATATTTTGTATATATTTTTCTATACCCGTAATTATTCATCTCAATCATGTATAAATATTTTTCTAAGATATGCTATAGCAAAGCACTTTATGGCGGTTTGATGTGATTTAGTTTAGAATAATAATCAATTAATGATGTATTGAATGAAATGAGGGATTGATATGCGAAAGGTAGATATAGCCGTAACAATTGCGCCTGAAGAAGCAACGATAAATGACTTATTTAAAGACTTAGAGTTCTATCAAGACAGTATTGATATTATAGAATTACGAATAGATCAATGGACAGATATTACAGGAGTCAAACAAGTTGTCCATGAGTTAAATGAATTGCCTTTTGAATTTAAAGTATTAATCACATATAGATCTAACTCCCAAGGAGGTAAGGGGCATGTGAATGAAGTTAAATATCAAAGTGTGATTCAAAACCTCATAGATGAATCAGATTATGACATATTAGACATTGAATGGGATGACCAAAAAGACAAAAATACTTATTTATCACTCATAAACAAGGCACACCAAAAAGGCCTTCAAGTGGTACTATCACATCATAATTTTAATGAAACACCATCATTAGAAGAATTGAAATTCACTTATTATAAAATGCACCAATTCGAAGCAGATTATTTAAAAGTGGCAGTCATGCCAAATGATGAAAAAGATGTATTACATCTATTGGAAGCAGTCAAAGACTCAGCTGATGCTTTAAATCAGCGTATTGTTGGTATAGCAATGTCGGATATTGGCTTAGTTAGTCGCACGGCACAGGGCGTATTTGGTGGTACTGTATCTTATGGTTGCTTAAATGAACCGCAAGCGCCAGGACAAATTCATGTAGAAGAATTAAAAAAACAAATAGATTTTTATAATAAGTAAGTCGGCGATTTGAACATTACCTTAATATATTTTATAATTGAAAAAGATTATCAATGAACGAAGAAGGAGCGATATGATTGGAACTACAAGATGCAATATCAAATAGAAGAAGCGTCAAGAAGTTTAAACACGATATGACTATCGATGACAATGCTTTATATGAGGCTATAGAAAAAGCTACCGATGCTCCTAACCATGGCATGAGAGAGCCGTGGAGAGTTGTACATGTTGCTAAAGATAGATTAGGAAATATGAGCGAAGATATCACACGCTTTGCTTTCCCTGATAGTCCGGAAAAGCGAGCTGATCATTATGATAAAGTGACCAAATTAGGCGGCATGTTGCTGTTGATTATGAAAGCTGATCCAAGACAACGTCAAAATAGAGAAAATTACTTTGCATTCGGTGCATTTGCCCAAAATTTAATGTTGCTACTTTATGAAGCAGGTATCGGTACTTGTTGGAAATCACCTGCATATATTTTTGAACCTAAAATACGTAAAGCATTAAATATTGAAGATGATGAAATTTTAGCAGGATTCTTATATCTTACTGATTTAGAAGAGCCAATGACAAAAGCTAAACGTAAGAATAGAGACTTAATATCAGAGTATTAAAAGTGATTATATAAAGGATATAATAAAATAAGGTCGAGACGTTAACTAAGTCATGAACCAATAAGTTGGTAATATGATACTTAATCAATGTCTCGACCATTTTTGTATATTATTTATTGAATGTTTCGTCTAAGAATGATTCTACTTGTTCAGGAGATTTAGCATTTGCTGAGTGTAAATGAGCTAACTTTTCACCATTTTTAAATACTAAAATACTAGGAATACCCATAACATCATTATCAGCAGTTACATCTTCTAACTCATCGCGATTTACAGTATACCATTCATAATCTTTATATTTTTCAACGATAGGGTCTATCCACATATCCATTGCTTTACAATCTGGACACCAACCTGCTTCGAATTTGACGATGACAGGTTGATTGTTTTGGACAGTGTCGTTAAATTGTTCAGTTGTTTTAATACTTTCCATTTATAAAAGCTCCTTTGAAAAAATTTAGTAAATTTATTATAACGGATGAAAATACTTAAATAAAAAAATAAGCTTAAAAAGTAGAGCGTTTTCTAAAATAACATGATATATTGGATTTAAGAGATAAAGGAGGCAAAGCGATGATTAAATTTTACCAATATGCAAATTGTACAACTTGCAAAAAAGCAGCAAAATTTTTAGATGAGTACGGTGTGAGTTATGAACCTATTGATATTGTGCAACATACACCTACGAAAAATGAATTTAAAGAAATTGTTGATAAAACTGGTGTAGACACTAAAAAATTATTTAATACACACGGTGCCAAATATCGTGAATTAGATTTAAAAAATAAATTAGATGACTTATCAGACGAAGAACGTTTTGAATTACTTGCTTCAGATGGCATGTTAGTGAAAAGACCTTTAGCTATATTAGGTGATAAGATCACATTAGGTTTTAAAGAAGAAGAATATAAAAATACCTGGTTATAGAGCGTTTCAAATGATAAAAAGTGAACTTTCATTTTAATAATGTCATAATAATAGCAATTTACATTTTTAAATCCGAATATTTTACGGTTTAAAATTTTTAGATAATAGTTGATTGATGATTGTGGGTATGGCATCATTAAAATGTACTTAAAATTAGGAGGGGATTTATCGTGGCAGTACCAAACGAATTTAAATACTCTAAAGAACATGAATGGGTTAAAGTTGAAGGAAATGTAGCGACAATTGGTATTACTGAATATGCTCAAAATGAGTTAGGTGATATCGTATTCGTTGAATTACCTGAAACAGATGATGAATTAAACGAAGGCGACACTTTCGGTAGTGTTGAATCTGTAAAAACTGTATCTGAATTATATGCACCAATTACTGGTAAAGTAGTTGAAGTTAATGAAGAATTAGAAGATAGTCCTGAATTTGTAAACGAATCACCATACGAAAAAGCATGGATGGTTAAAGTAGAAATTAGTGACGAAAGCCAAATTGACGAATTATTATCAGCAGATCAATATTCAGAAATGATTGGCGAATAATATTAGTAAACTCCTCGATCTCGTATCAAGGAGTTTTTTTATAGGCTGGGACATAAATATATTTCAAGTTACATTCATATTCAAGCAGTAGTTGACTTACACATGAGTATTGACTCATGTGTTCAAATTAAGCTTTAGAGGTATGCATGAACTAAAGTTCATGCATAAAACCGTCTAAGTAATCAATTACAAAGACGGTCTAATGTACCAAACTTATTCATTTCTAGTCAACCTTCCCGGAGGGACGGGCCCCAAACATAGAGAATTTCGAAAAGAAAATCTACAGACAATGTAAGTTGGGGATGGACAACGATAAAGAAATACTTTTTCTTTAGAAATTAGTATTTCTTATGCATGAGTTTCACTCATGTATTCCTATTTTAAAAGTACACATTAGCTGTGGCTAATGTGTAAGAACCACTACATAATAAATGATTAGTGGCTCTTTATTATTTCTGTCCCACTCCCTTATGCCATTGCGGAAGCAAAGGCGAACCGAAGGAAGAAATTGATATGCATGAGTACATATAATCTGATGAACTTAGGTTAAAAATGACATTTGTAAAAAAGACATTAACAGTGTGAAGAAATGGTTAATTCATTTTAAGTTTTTGCAGTATATGTTTTATAAATAGTATCTTCGTGGAATTAAATAGTGATAGCTAATTTTCGATTTTTAAAGGGTGAATACTTATGACTATTGTGAATAAAGTAATCATTGTTGAAGGTAAATCTGATAAAAAACGAGTGCAGCAGGTTCTTGCAGAACCAGTAAGTATTATTTGTACGCATGGTACTATGAGTATAGATAAGATAGATGATATGATAGAATCACTTTATGGTAAACAAGTTTTCGTCTTAGCTGATTCAGACGACGAAGGGGATCGAATTAGAAAATGGTTCAAACGGTATTTAAGTGAGTCTGAACATATTTTTGTAGATAAAACATTTTGCGAAGTGGCCAATTGCCCTAAAAATTATTTAGCGCATGTACTTACCAAACATGGATTTAATTGCAAGAAAGAGAAATCCCTTATACCTAATTTAAAAACTGAAAGGTTAGTTTTAGTGAATGAGTAAATCAATAGAAATAGACGATGTGACTGAAAACTTTGGTGAAGATAAACACCTCATTTTCGGATATACGCCTACATGTGGGACATGTAAAGTGTCTGAAAGAATGTTGGATATTGCAAATGAGATTTTAAAACTTCCTGTTAAGAAAATCGATATGAACTTTCATCCAAAGTTTAGTGAAACACATCAAATTATGTCAGTACCAGTATTAATGTTAATGAATAAGGATAAAGAAGTGAAAAGATTGTATGCGTTTAGGTCTGTT
This sequence comes from Staphylococcus sp. HL28, assembly GCF_021117155.1. Lineage (NCBI taxonomy): Bacteria > Bacillati > Bacillota > Bacilli > Caryophanales > Staphylococcaceae > Staphylococcus > Staphylococcus sp. HL28. The sequence goes on along the minus strand of NZ_CP088218.1, from coordinate 1,976,117 downwards.
CCTTATTTGTTAGAAAATTTAAAATAATTATTGACGAATCTCTACCGTGATGGTAGGATTAAATAAAATTAAATCATGCAAACACTCTTATCGAGAGAGGTGGAGGGATGTGCCCTATGAAGCCCGGCAACCGTCTTATATAGAAATGGTGCCAATTCACATAAAGGTAAACTTTAGAAGATGAGAGAAAGATATTTTAAAATGCTTTCTCAAACGGTCTAAAGTTTTGAGGAAGCATTTTTTAATTTGAATTAGTTATAAACAAGGAGGCATTAACGTGATTGAGTTAAAACAAATCGTGAAACGATATCATACGAAAAATAAAGACGTACTCGCTGTAGATCACGTTGATTTAAACATTCAATCCGGTTCCATTTTTGGGGTGATTGGTTTTTCTGGAGCAGGTAAGAGTACTTTAATTAGAATGTTTAATAATTTAGAAGCACCCACTTCTGGAGAAGTTATTATTGATGGAGATAGCATAAGTCAATTATCGAAGTCAGATTTACGTAAGAAGCGCCAAAAAGTAAGTATGATTTTTCAACATTTTAATTTACTATGGTCGAGAACTGTACTTAAAAATATTACATTCCCACTAGAAATTGCAGGACTATCTAGAGGAGAAGCAAAACGTAAGGCAAATGAATTAATAGAACTTGTAGGACTGAAAGGACGAGAAAACGCTTATCCATCTGAGTTGTCTGGTGGACAGAAACAAAGAGTTGGTATTGCCAGAGCATTAGCCAATGATCCGACAGTATTGCTTTGTGATGAAGCTACAAGTGCACTTGATCCTCAAACTACAGATGAAATTTTAGACTTATTATTAAAAATACGTGAGCAACAAAATTTAACAATCGTGTTAATCACGCATGAAATGCAAGTGATTCGCCGAATATGTGATGAAGTTGCAGTTATGGAAAACGGACGTGTGATAGAACAAGGTCAAGTAAGTCAAGTATTTGAAAATCCACAACACGAAGTAACAAGACGATTTGTAAAAGATGATTTAAATGAAGATTTTGAAGAATCATTAGATGCGTTAGAACCATTAGATAACAATTCTTACATAGTTCGATTGAATTTTAACGGTGAAAATACAACTCAACCGATTGTTTCGTACATTACGAAAACGCATCAGATTGATGTCAATATTTTAGAAGCTGATATTAAAAATACAAGAAATGGTACGTTAGGATTTTTAGTTATCCATATACCTTTTATAAGTTCTGAAAATTTCGAAGATTTTAAATCTAATCTTAATGAGAAACATGTGAATGTGGAGGTGTTAAGACATGGGTAAGTCAGTTGGGGAAATACTCCAAGAAATGATTACAATGCCGAACGTCCAATGGCCAGAAGTTTGGCAAGCCATTGTTGAAACACTTTATATGACTGTCGTATCAACAATATTTGCTTTTATATTTGGATTGATTTTAGGTATTTTATTATTTTTATCAGCTAAGAGTCATTCGAAAGTGGCAAGAATTTTTTATTCAATCGTTTCATTTATCGTGAACCTATTTAGAGCGATACCGTTCATCATTTTGATCCTGTTATTAATACCTTTTACAAGTGTTGTATTAGGCACAATAAGTGGTCCGACAGGTGCACTACCTGCATTAATCATAGGTGCAGCGCCATTCTATGCTAGATTAGTAGAAATTGCTTTCAAAGAAATAGATAAAGGGGTAATTGAAGCAGCGTGGTCTATGGGTGCTAATACTTGGACTGTAGTAAGAAAAGTATTACTACCTGAAGCGATGCCGGCGTTAGTATCAGGTTTGACCGTAACAGCAATTGCATTAGTGGGATCTACAGCAATTGCCGGAGTTATCGGTGCAGGTGGTTTAGGTAACTTAGCTTACTTAACAGGTTTCACTCGAAATCAAAATGACGTTATTTTAGTTTCAACAGTTTTCATCTTAATCATTGTATTCATCATCCAATTTATTGGTGACTGGGTTACAAACAAAATTGATAAACGCTAAAGAAAAGGGGACAAATCAATGAAGAAAATTTTAGGTATTTTATTATTATTATCTTTAACTGTAGCATTAGCAGCATGTGGAGGTAAGGATGACGACAAGACGATTAAAGTCGGAGCTTCACCTGCACCACACGCAGAAATTCTAGAAAAAGCAAAACCATTATTAGAGAAAAAAGGCTATAAATTAGATATTCAAACAATCAACGACTATACAACACCTAACAAATTATTAGATAAAGGTGAATTAGATGCTAACTTCTTCCAACATACACCTTATTTAAAAACTGAAAGTAATGAAAAAGGATACAAAATTGAATCAGCTGGTGACGTAGAATTAGAACCAATGGCTGTCTACTCTAAAAAGTATAAAAGTCTAAAAGATTTACCTAAAGGTGCAACAGTATATGTTTCTAACAACCCTGCAGAACAAGGTCGTTTCCTTAAATTCTTCGTGGATGAAGGATTAATTAAAATTAAAAAAGGCGTTAAAATTGAAGATGCAAAATTCAGTGACATCACTGAAAACAAAAAAGATATCAAATTTAACAATAAACAATCAGCAGAATTCTTACCAAAAATCTATCAAAAACAAGATGCAGATGCAGTTATCATTAACTCTAACTATGCTATTGATCAAAAATTAAATCCTAAAAAAGACTCAATCGCTTATGAAAAAGCTAAAGATAATCCATATGCAAACTTAATCGCAGTTAAAGATGGACATAAGGACGATAAGAAAATTAAAGCATTAATGAAAGTTTTACGTTCAAAAGAAATTAAAGACTACATCAATAAAAAATATGATGGTGCTGTAGTGCCAGCAGAATAATGATAGAAATAGTAAAATCCTCAAGACAAAAGTGCTTGAGGATTTTTTTATATTTATATCATTTGTTTAAATCTTTTAATATCTAATAGTTCATTTGATTAGGTTGAAAAGTAACAAAATTAATGAAGCGATAAGTAGAAGTGTAGTAGGTAACATGGCATTATTATTAGGTTTAGTGAATTGATTTTTAATCATTAAAATTAAAGATATAAGTATTAAGAAAGTTGCTATTAAATAGACAATTATTGTAAACATTGAACCTTCCCTTTTTTATAAGCGTAACATATTTGAAAGGCATTATTTTCATATTAGACACTCAATTAATATAAATTATTTGATAATAAATGTTTATATAGCACGAATAGGGGTATAAATTAACCATAATAACTTACTAAATAAATACTAGGAGGAATTCAACATGGCTGAAGATAAATTTGAACAAGCAAAAGGTAATGTAAAAGAAACTGTAGGTAATGTAACTGATAACGAAAACCTTGAAAAAGAAGGTAAAGAAGATAAAGCTTCTGGTAAAGTAAAAGAAGCAGTAAATAACGTTATCGACAAAGTTAAAGGTAATAAAGAATAATTATTAAATAATCAAAAGGCTCTCATCCACTATAGTGTTTGAGAGCCTTTATTTTATATTTATGCTTCATTTTTAGCAGTTATTTGTCCTAAGACATAGCTAACGATAAAGCCAATGATTAAAGTGACAATTGAAATAAACCATGTCAAAGCGGATTGAGGCAAGCCTGGATAAACAGCAAATATGGATCCAATAACCAAGCCAATAATTAATGCGAATGTCATAGTTGTATGATGATGTAATAAGTATTGGATTAATTTACTTGAAACTAAGAATCCGGTTAGGATACCTAAACCAACTATTAACAGAATAGGTAAAGCATTGAAATTCAATTTTACTAATTCAGATATAGCATACATTACGGTACCATAAGCACCAAATATAAGTAACATAAATGAACCTGAAATACCTGGTAAGAGCATTGCACTAGAAGCACATATACCTGCAATATAATATTTAATAATAAGACTAGTAGATAAAGATAATGTTTCTCCTGTGTGTTTGTCTCCACCGTTAAGTAGGGTCATGATCACCAATATTGCGATGCCAACTAAAACTACAATGTAATGCTTTGCTTTGAAAGTTGATTTAAAATGTGACACTTTAAGAAGGTAAGGAATAATACCAATGATTAATCCAGTGAAAAAGAACATCGTTGGAATTTCATGTGTACTAAGTAGATAGTTAAATAGATTACTTAATATACCGATTGCTAAAAGCATACCTATTATAATAGGTAATAAAAATTTCAAACTAGTCCAAAATCTTCTTGAAAACAAGCCGCTAATCGAACTAATAAAACCATCATAAATACCAAGTAAAAGAGCTATAGTACCACCACTCACACCAGGTACTAAATCACTTGTACCCATACCAAACCCTTTTAATACATTAATCCATTTAAAGTTTTTCATTAATGTCTCCTTTCTTAACCTTAAAAGGTTAAAGTGTATAATAACATAATTCATTGGCTTGGGTTAAATAAAACAACTATTTGTCTAAAAAGTGTCTATTGAGAAAGATGCATATTTCGTTATCATTTGAAATAACTAAAAACAATAGATGAAAATCGTTTTTTGAAAAGAATTACTCTAATTTACGATTTTAAAAAGTTTATATTATCCAGTAAGTGCGTTATAATGAACAGGATTGAAAATTCCAAAGGCTTTTTGACTACAGATTAAAATTATTATAAACTAGTTAAGAAAACTTTATATTTTATGGAGGGAATATAAATGTCATCAACATTAGAAATTAAAGACCTACACGTGTCTATTGACGATAAAGAAATTTTAAAAGGTGTTAATTTAACAATTAATACTGGGGAAATTCATGCCATTATGGGACCGAATGGTACTGGTAAATCAACATTATCATCTGCAATTATGGGTCATCCAAGCTATGAAGTAACACAAGGTGAAGTATTACTTGATGGTGTTAACATTTTAGAATTAGAAGTTGATGAAAGAGCTAAAGCAGGATTATTCTTAGCAATGCAATATCCTTCTGAGATAACAGGTGTTACTAACGCTGATTTCATGCGTTCAGCAATCAATGCGAAACGTGAGGAAGGACAAGAAATCAACTTAATGCAATTTATTAAAAAGTTAGATAAAGAAATGGATTTCTTAGATATTGACCAAGATATGGCACAACGTTATCTAAATGAAGGTTTCTCAGGCGGAGAGAAAAAACGTAATGAAATCCTACAATTAATGATGTTAGAACCTAAGTTTGCAATTTTAGATGAAATTGACTCAGGTTTAGATATCGATGCGTTAAAAGTAGTATCTAAAGGTATTAATCAAATGCGTGGAGAAGATTTCGGTGCATTGATGATTACTCACTATCAACGTTTATTAAACTATATTACACCTGATAAAGTACATGTTATGTATGGTGGTAAAGTAGTTAAATCTGGTGGACCAGAATTAGCGAAACGCCTTGAAGAAGAAGGTTACGAATGGGTTAAAGAAGAATTTGGTGCAGCTGAATAATCGATAATGATTCATCGATTTTAAGCTCATTGAGATGTTCGTATAAATGATGAAACTGAACATTGACTTATTAATACTATTTCATCAAGTGGGAGGATAAGAGTTATGACAACTGAAACTTTGAACATTTCTGAAGAACAACTTGTTGATTATTCAAAAGCGCACAATGAACCTTCTTGGATGACAGAATTACGTAAAAAAGCGTTGAAATTAACAGAAACTTTAGAAATGCCAAAACCTGATAAAACAAAATTAAGAAAATGGGACTTTGATAGTTTTAAACAACATCACACTGAAGGTAGTGTATATCAAAGTTTAGAAGAACTACCTGAATCAGTTAAAAAGATTATCGATGTTGAAAATACTGAAAACTTAGTCATTCAACATAATAATGATTTAGCGTACACACAAGTTTCTGAACAAGCTAAAAATGATGGTGTCATTATTGAAGGTTTATCAGAAGCACTTGTTAATCACAGTGATTTAGTTCAAAAATATTATATGACAGATGCTGTAAATGTTGATGAACACCGTTTAACTGCTTTACACACTGCTTTAATGAATGGTGGCGTATTCGTATATGTACCTAAAAATGTAGTAGTTGAGCATCCGGTACAATATGTTGTATTACACGATGATGAAAATACTAGTTTTTATAATCATGTCATCATAGTTACTGAGCAAAGTGCAGAAGTAACTTATGTCGAAAACTATTTATCTAATGCAAGCGGTGACGGAAATCAAATTAATATTGTTTCTGAAGTTATCGCAGGTGCAAATTCTAATATCACGTATGGTTCAGTAGACTATTTAGATAAAGGATTCACTGGACATATTATTAGAAGAGGTACTACTGAAGCGGATGCATCAATTAATTGGGCATTAGGATTAATGAATGAAGGAAGTCAAATTATTGATAATACAACTAACTTAATGGGTGATCGCTCAACAAGTGAACTTAAATCTGTTGTAGTTGGTACTGGCGACCAAAAAATTAATTTAACTTCTAAAATTGTTCAATATGGTAAAGAGACAGATGGTTATATCTTAAAACATGGTGTAATGAAAGAAAATGCATCTTCTGTATTTAACGGTATTGGGTACATTAAACATGGTGGTACTAAATCAATCGCTAACCAAGAATCTCGTGTACTAATGCTTTCTGAAAATGCACGAGGAGATGCTAACCCTATCTTATTAATCGATGAAGATGATGTAGAAGCGGGACATGCAGCATCTGTAGGTCGTGTAGATCCAGAACAACTATACTACTTAATGAGCCGTGGTATTTCTAGAAGAGAAGCTGAACGCTTAGTTATACATGGATTCTTAGACCCAGTTGTTAGAGAATTGCCAATTGAAGATGTAAAACGTCAATTAAGAGAAGTTATTGAGCTTAAAGTATCTAAATAAACATACGAATAAGAGATTTTTAATTAAAGAAAGGTCGTGAATAAAGTGGCCGAACAATCATTTGACGTTAATGAAGTTATTAAAGATTTTCCGATTTTAGAGCAACAAGTTAATGGCAAACGTTTAGCTTATCTTGATTCAACTGCGACAAGCCAAACACCAGTTCAAGTATTAAATGTATTAGATGATTATTATAAACGCTATAACTCTAATGTACACAGAGGAGTTCACACATTAGGTTCTTTAGCTACAGATGGATATGAGAGTGCTCGTGAAACAGTAAGACGTTTCATCAATGCAAAATATTTTGAAGAAATCATCTTTACAAGAGGAACAACAGCGTCCATTAACATTGTTGCACATAGCTATGGTGATGCTAATGTTGAAGAAGGCGATGAAATTGTAGTTACTGAAATGGAGCATCACGCTAATATTGTGCCATGGCAACAACTTGCCAAACGTAAAAAAGCATCATTAAAATTCATTCCAATGACAGACCAAGGCGAACTAAATATTGATGACATTAAAGCGACAATTAATGATAATACTAAGATTGTTGCTATCGCACATGTTTCTAATGTATTAGGGACAATCAATGATGTGAAAACAATAGCAGAAATTGCGCATCAACATGGTGCTATTATTAGTGTTGATGGTGCACAAGCAGCACCACATATGGCATTAGATATGCAAGATATTGATGCAGACTTTTACAGTTTTAGTGGTCATAAAATGTTAGGACCTACAGGTATTGGTGTGTTATATGGTAAGCGTGAACTACTTAAAGACATGGAACCTGTTGAATTTGGTGGCGATATGATTGACTTTGTAAGTAAATATGATGCTACTTGGGCAGACTTACCAACTAAATTCGAAGCAGGCACACCTTTAATTGCACAAGCAATCGGTTTAGCTGAAGCAATCCGTTATATTGAAAAACTAGGATTTGATGCTATTCACCAACATGAAAAAGAATTAACAGAGTATGCATACGAGCAATTATCAGAAATTGAAGGTTTAGACATTTACGGCCCACCTAAAGATAGACGTGCAGGTGTTATTACATTTAATTTAGCTGATATTCACCCGCATGATGTTGCAACTGCTGTTGATACGGAAGGTGTTGCGGTCAGAGCAGGACATCATTGTGCACAACCATTAATGAAATGGTTAGGCGTATCTTCAACTGCTAGAGCAAGCTTTTATGTATACAATAATAAGCAAGACATCGACCAATTTGTATATGCATTGAAACAAACGAAGGAGTTTTTCTCTTATGAATTTTAATAATTTAGATCAACTTTATCGATCTGTAATTATGGATCATTATAAAAATCCTAGAAACAAGGGCGTACTAGACAATGGCTCGATGACAGTTGATATGAATAACCCAACATGTGGTGACCGTATTCGACTTACCTTTGATATAGAAGATGGCGTTATTAATGACGCTAAATTTGAAGGTGAAGGTTGTTCAATCTCTATGTCCAGTGCTTCAATGATGACCGAAGCAGTAAAAGGTCACACATTAGCTGAAGCAATGCAAATGAGTCAAGAATTCACAAAAATGATGTTAGGTGAAGACTACGAAATCACTGAAGAAATGGGAGACATTGAAGCATTACAAGGTGTTTCTCAATTCCCTGCACGTATTAAATGTGCCACTTTAGCTTGGAAAGCGCTCGAAAAAGGAACAGTTGAAAAAGAAGGTAAATCAGAAGGAACTACAGAAGAATAAGACTGGAGATGTTTCTAACTGACATAACGGGTAAACATGAAATAGACAATGAATGTTATCATTCATGTTGGCTTTTTACTTTCCTTAATCGTTGTTATAATATAACAACAATTTAATACTTGTAATTAAAAATCTCACGCATGACGTTTAAATATATATAAGGAGTGATTGAAATGGCTAAAAAAGCACCTGATGTTGGGGATTACAAATATGGTTTCCACGACGAAGATGTTTCCATTTTCAGATCAGAACGAGGTCTAACTGAAAATATAGTTAGAGAAATTTCAAAAATGAAAGATGAACCTGAATGGATGCTAGATTTCCGTTTGAAAGCTTTAAAACTATTCTATAAAATGCCAATGCCTCAATGGGGTGGCGACTTATCAGAATTAGACTTTGATGACATTACTTACTATGTAAAACCATCAGAACATACTGAACGTTCATGGGATGAAGTACCTGAAGAAATCAAACGTACATTTGATAAATTAGGTATTCCTGAAGCTGAACAAAAATATTTAGCAGGTGTATCTGCTCAATATGAATCAGAAGTTGTTTATCACAATATGGAAAAAGAATTAGAAGAAAAAGGTATCATCTTCAAAGATACAGATAGTGCATTACGTGAAAATGAAGATTTATTCCGTGAATATTTCGCAACTGTTATTCCAGCAGCTGACAACAAATTTGCGGCATTAAACTCAGCTGTTTGGTCAGGTGGATCATTCATTTACGTACCTAAAAACGTTAAATTAGATACGCCATTACAAGCTTATTTCCGTATTAACTCTGAAAACATGGGACAATTTGAACGTACATTAATCATTGCTGATGAAGGCGCTTCTGTAAACTATGTAGAAGGTTGTACTGCACCAGTGTACACAACAAGCTCTCTACACTCAGCAGTAGTTGAAATTATTGTTCATAAAGATGCACACGTGCGTTATACTACAATTCAAAACTGGGCAAATAATGTTTATAACTTAGTTACTAAACGTACATTTGTTCATGAGAACGGTAATATGGAATGGGTTGACGGTAACTTAGGTTCTAAATTAACGATGAAATATCCTAACTGTGTATTACTAGGTGAAGGTGCGAAAGGTAGCACATTATCAATTGCATTTGCAGGTAAAGGACAAGTTCAAGATGCAGGTGCTAAAATGATTCATAAAGCACCGAATACGTCTTCGACTATTGTTTCTAAATCAATTTCTAAAAATGGTGGTAAAGTTATCTATCGTGGTATTGTTCATTTTGGACGTAAAGCAAAAGGTGCACGTTCAAATATCGAATGTGACACATTAATTTTAGATAATGAATCAACTTCAGATACTATTCCTTATAATGAAGTATTTAATGATAATATTTCATTGGAACACGAAGCTAAAGTTTCTAAAGTATCAGAAGAACAATTATTCTATTTAATGAGTCGTGGTATTTCTGAAGAAGAAGCGACTGAAATGATTGTTATGGGCTTCATTGAACCATTTACAAAAGAATTACCGATGGAATATGCAGTAGAAATGAATAGATTAATCAAATTTGAAATGGAAGGATCTATTGGTTAAACGTAACTTATAGATGAACATTGTTTAATATAACTTGAGATATCAATCTCAGTCATTGCTAGCCAATGGATTATTAAATCCATTGGCTAGTTTTTATTTAGTTATTTTTAATTAAAAATGATTTATAAGATAACGCTATGGACTGAATAGTTTATAAAAGCATATTCAAGGGAATGTTTTATATATTATTAAAGAAAATTTATATGAATAAGGAGTATGCTTCATGATTATAGCTATCATATTCTTATTATTGGTATCATTCTTTTTTTCACTAAGTGAAACCGCATTAACGGCAGCAAATAAAAGTAAATTTCAGACTGAAGCGAAAAATGGTGATCAAAGATCACAAAAACTTTCCAAATTATTAGATAAACCAAGTGAATTTATAACTACTATATTAATCATAAAAAATATAAGTAATATCATATTACCAGTGCTTATTACCATTTTTGCTATAAAAATGCAATTTAATGTATTAGCTGCTATAGTCATCATGATTATAATCATTGTATTAGTATCTGAAGTGTTGCCCAAAGCAATTGCCGCAGCGAATCCTGATAAAACTTCACGTATTGTGTATCCAATCATCCGTGTGTTTGTTATCATTCTTAAGCCAATTACAAAAATGTTGAATACTATAACAAGTAAAATTAGTAAATCATTTTCAAAAGACAAAGTTAATGATAACCAGTACTCGAAAGAAGAAATACGTACAATGTTGATTGTTGCAGGACGTGAGGGGGCATTTAATGAGACAGAACAAAATCGATTAAAAGGCGTATTAGATTTCGAAAATCTTAAAATAAAAGATGTAGATACAACGCCGCGTGTCAATGTTGTTGCATTTCCAAAAGATATTTCATTTGATGAAGCATATGATACAGTTATGAATGAACCATATACACGTTATCCAATATATGATGAGGATATAGATCATGTCATAGGTGTATTCCATTCTAAATATTTATTAGCATGGAGTAAGAAAAAATACGAATCAATAATTGATTTCTCATCAGCACCTTTATTTGTAAATGAACATAATAGAGCTGAATGGGTACTTAGGAAAATGACGGTATCGAGAAAACACTTAGCAATTGTACTAGACGAATTTGGGGGTACAGACGCAATCGTGTCACATGAAGATTTAATTGAAGAGTTACTAGGAATGGAAATTGAAGATGAATTAGATAAAGAAGAAGAGGAAAAATTAGAAAGGCAAACCTATCTCAATCAAACAAAGCGTAACAATTAGAAAAGGTGAGTAATATGTGGAATGATAATAAGTTAACACGTTTATTAGGTATTCAATACCCAATTATTCAAGCAGGTATGGCTGGCAGTACTACTGCATCTTTAGTTGCAACTGTCAGTGAAAAAGGTGGACTTGGTACTATAGGAGCAGGATATTTTAGTATTGATAAGTTAGAAAGTGAAATTAAAGCAGTAAAAGAAAAGACCACTCAACCATTTGGCGTCAATTTATTTGTACCTAATCAAGACGCCACTGCCAATCCACAACAGGTCGATCATATGAATGCATGGTTAAAACCATATAGAAGAGCGTTTCATTTAGAGGAACCAGTAATTAACATTGAGGAAACTCAAAAATTTAATGAAGCTATAAATATGATTATTAAGTATAATGTACCAATCTGTAGTTTTACATTCGGTATCCCTGATGCACTAACTATTAAAAAGTTAAAAGAACATCAAGTGATATTGATTGGTACTGCTACAACAGTAGAAGAAGCTATAGAAAATGAAAAAGCAGGAATAGATATCGTCGTAGCACAAGGTAGTGAAGCAGGAGGACATAGAGGATCATTCTTACAAATTGGTCATAGTACTGAACCAATGGTTGGCACAATGTCTTTAGTACCTCAAATTGTCGATCATGTATCTATACCCGTTGTTGCTGCAGGTGGTATTATGGATGAAAGAGGATTACTTGCTAGTCTCATGTTAGGGGCACAAGGTGTACAAATGGGAACTGCTTTCTTAACTTCTTTTGAAAGTGGTGCAAACGAGTTGCTTAAAGACGCTATATTAAAAAGTAAAGAGACTGATACGGTAGTCACTAATGTTTTTAGTGGTAAAAATGCGCGTGGTATTAATAATCAATTCGTTAAAGAAATGAGCGAATATCAAGGAGATATACCAGATTATCCAATACAAAATCAGTTAACGACTCAAATTAGAAAGGCTGCAGTACAACAAGGTGATAGTGAACTAACCCACATATGGAGTGGTCAATCACCAAGATTAGCAGAAAAACAAAAAGCTGCAGATTTAATAGAACGTATGGTCAGTCGTATCAATAATATGTCAAATTTATAAATCTTAAAGCAAACTCTCTCTTAAAATAATTAAGGGAGAGTTTTTTAATTATTAGAATCATAATCTGTTAGTTGCTAATGGAATACTAAGAATCTGTAAATTTAAAAATAGATAAAGTGAATCGTTGTTTTATTCTGTGGTATCATTAATTTGGTGATATAAATGATAAATATAGGTCTAACTGGTTGGGGAGATCATGATACATTATATGAAGATCTAGCTAGAAAATCAGATAAATTAAAAACATATTCAAGTCATTTTCCTATTGTAGAACTTGATGCATCATACTACGCGATTCAACCAGCACGTAATATCAAGAAATGGATTAATGAAACGCCAGAGAGGTTTCAATTTGTAGTAAAAATACATCAAGCTTTGACACTACATGCAGATTTTAGAGATTTTTCAGAAACACGCCAAGAACTCTTTGATGCATTTAAAGAAATGTTGGCACCATTACAAGAAAGTCAAAAACTAGCTATGGTTTTAGTACAATTTCCACCATGGTTTGATTGTTCTAGTCAAAATATCAAGTATATTTTATATGTTAAACAACAATTGCAAGACTATCCAATGTGTGTTGAATTCAGACACCAGTCTTGGTTTAACGATCAATTTAAAGAGGAAACGTTGTCCTTTTTAACTGAACATCAAATTATACATGCGGTTGTAGATGAACCACAAGTCAAAGATGCAAGTATTCCACTTGTTAATAGAATAACAAGTGACATTGCTTTTGTTAGATATCATGGAAGGAATATACATGGTTGGACAAAAAAAGATATGACCGATCAAGAATGGCGAGATGTGAGATATCTATACAATTATAATGAAGCAGAATTACTAGATTTAGCAGAAAAGGTTAAAATTTTAGAACAAAAAGCTAAAAAAGTATACGTTGTTTTTAATAATAATTCTGGTGGGCATGCAGCTCAAAATGCCAAAACATATCAAAATATCCTCGGTATTGATTATGAAGGACTAGCACCACAACAACTAAAATTATTCTAAGAGGCGAAATTAAATGTTATTAACGATTTTATTATTAATTATCATTGGCGGATTGTCAGCGATTATAGGTTCAATAGTAGGTATTGGTGGAGGTATCATTATTGTACCTACATTAGTTTATCTCGGAGTGGATCATAGTATTTTACATGGTATTACTACTCAAATCGCAATAGGAACATCTTCTGTCATTCTTATTGTGACTGGATTGTCATCCTCATTAGGCTATTTAAAAACGAAACAAGTTGATATTAAAAATGGCTCTATTTTCTTATTTGGATTATTACCTGGATCATTAATTGGATCTTTTTTAAGTCAGTATTTAACATTAAAGTCATTTAATCTCTATTTTGGAATATTTATGATATTTGTAGCTATTTTGTTAATGATAAGACATAAAATTAAACCAGTTAAAATATTTAATAAGACTAAATATGAGAAAACATATATTGATGCAGAAGGGAAAACATATCATTATAGCGTGCCACCATTAGTTGCTTTTGTTGCTACATTATTAATTGGTATTCTTACAGGACTGTTTGGTATTGGTGGGGGTGCATTAATGACCCCGTTAATGTTAATTGTTTTTAGATTTCCACCTCATGTGGCAGTTGGAACAAGTATGATGATGATTTTCTTTTCAAGTGTTATGAGTTCGATTGGACATATCATACAAGGTCACGTAGCTTGGGATTATTCAATTGTACTTATCATTTCTAGTTATATAGGTGCTAAAATTGGTGTTAAAGTCAATCATTCTATTAAGTCTGATACAGTTGTAATGTTGCTACGTACTGTAATGTTGCTAATAGGTGCATATTTAATTATTAAATCTATTATTTAAAACGTTAAAAGTACATATAACCTATTCATTTTTACGATACATGTTACATTATATAATGACCTAATAAAACAACTCTAAAAGGGGGAATCATTTTGAAGTTAACAATTTATCATACTAATGATATTCATAGTCATTTAAATGAATATGCACGTATTCAATCATATATGACAGAACATCGCTCTAAACTTCAACATCCCTCACTATATTTAGATATAGGTGATCATGTTGATTTATCAGCACCGATTACGCAAGCAACCCTAGGAAAGAAAAATATAGAATTATTAAATGAAGCTAAATGCGATATTGCAACAATAGGTAATAACGAAGGTATGACAATTTCACATGATGCGTTACAAAATTTATATGCTAATGCGCAATTTGAAGTGATTTGTGCCAACGTATTTGATGAAGAGGGCCGTCTGCCTAACCACATAGCATCATCATATATAAAAGAAATAGATGGTGTTCGTATATTATTTGTAGCGGCAACAGCACCATTTACACCATTTTATAGAGCTTTGGATTGGGTTGTTACAGATCCACTCGAGTCCATCAAAGACGAAATTAAAGCTAACGATGGACAATATGATGTATTAATTGTAATGAGTCATGTAGGTGTGTTCTTTGATGAAAAATTATGTCAAGAAATTCCGGAAATTGATTTAATTCTTGGTAGTCATACACATCATCATTTTGATCACGGTCAAATGAATAATGGTGTATTAATGGCAGCAGCTGGGAAATATGGATACTATTTGGGAGAAGTGAACTTAACAATTGAAGATAATAAGGTCACTAGCAAGACTGCCTGCTTACATCCATTAGAAACCTTACCAGAAGTTCAAACCAACTTTGATGAGGAAGGAAAAGCGATGATGAGCACGCCAGTTGTGAATCATCCACTTAAATTGGATAATAAAACAGATGTGATCACAAAAACGTCGTATTTATTAGCAGAAAGTGTCTATGAATTTACAAACGCAGATTGTACAATTATAAATGCAGGTTTAATTGTAAAAGGCATTGAAGCGGAGGAAATCACGGAATTCGATATTCATCGCATGTTACCTCATCCCATCAATGTTGTAAGAGTAAAATTGACTGGCGAAGAACTTAAAAAAGTTATTGTTAAAAGTCAAAAGCAAGAATATATGCACGAGCATGCACAAGGTCTTGGATTCCGAGGAGACATTTTTGGTGGATATATTTTATATCGATTAGGCTTTATAGAATCAGAAGGACGTTATTTTATTGATGGAAAAGAAATACAAAATGATGAATATTATATTTTAGGAACAGTCGATATGTATACATTTGGTAGATATTTCCCATCGTTAAAAGGACTTCCAACAGAATATATCATGCCCGAATTTTTACGAGATATATTTAAACAAAAGTTACTGGAATTTTAAAATAACAATAGATTAGATTTTAATTTATGGTTAATTTCGTTATAATAGCATAGAGAGAGAATAAACAGGAGGGTATGCGTTGTTATGGCTACAAAAAATGAGGAAATACTACGAAAACCAGATTGGTTGAAAATAAAGCTGAACACGAACGAAAACTATACTGGCCTTAAGAAAATGATGCGTGAAAAGAATTTACACACTGTTTGCGAAGAAGCAAAGTGTCCAAATATACATGAGTGTTGGGGAGAAAGACGTACTGCTACATTTATGATTTTAGGAGCTGTATGTACACGTGCTTGTCGTTTCTGTGCGGTTAAAACTGGTTTACCTAATGAATTAGACTTAAATGAACCAGAACGTGTTGCAGAATCAGTAGAATTAATGAACTTAAAACATGTTGTTATTACTGCAGTAGCGCGTGATGATTTACGTGATGCGGGTTCAAATGTTTATGCTGAAACAGTAAGAAAAGTTAGAGCAAGAAACCCATTCACTACAATTGAGATTTTACCTTCAGACATGGGTGGTGACTACGACGCATTAGAAACTTTAATGGCTTCTAAACCAGATATCTTAAATCACAATATCGAAACAGTTCGTCGTTTGACACCTAGAGTTCGTGCTCGTGCAACATATGATCGTACATTAGAATTCTTACGTCGTTCTAAAGAATTACAACCAGATATTCCTACAAAATCAAGTTTAATGGTTGGCTTAGGGGAAACAATGGAAGAAATTTATGAAACAATGGATGATTTACGTGCCAATGATGTAGATATCTTAACTATAGGCCAATATTTACAACCTTCACGTAAACATTTAAAAGTTGAAAAATATTATACACCATTAGAATTTGGTAAAATGAGAAAAGTTGCTATGGAAAAAGGATTCAAACATTGTCAAGCGGGACCATTAGTACGTAGTTCTTATCATGCAGACGAACAAGTTAATGAAGCTGCAAAAGAAAGACAACGACAAGGTGAAGAACAATTAAATAGCTAATCATAGTAATGACATTCATTAAAATAAGTTGAATGTTTTGATAGAACCACTTTTTTATGAGAATAAATGAGTGGTTCTTGGTTTTAACTATCTATGACGTGCATGAAAGTGAGTAAAATTGAATATTATGGGACAAAATTGTTAAAATAAGGACATAATCATTCGAAAAGTGGATTAGGTGAAAAAATGATAAAAGTAGAACAACAATATTTTGAATTAATAGAAGATTATAGAGCGTGTTTCGATGAAGAAATATTTGCTAACAGATATTCAGATATATTAGATAAGTATGATTATGTCGTAGGAGACTTTGGATACGATCAATTACGTTTAAAAGGTTTCTATAAAGATACAAATAAAAAAGCTGAAATCAGTAAACGCTTCTCAAGTATTCAAGACTACTTATTGGAATATTGTAATTTTGGGTGTCCTTATTTTGTAGTTAAACATTTATCTAATAACGAAGTAAAACAACAAATAGATGATCCAACAATTATAGATCAAGAAGACAAATTACATGATGTCAAAATACAACCTACAATTCAGGATACTGAAAAATAATGATATAACGTTAATTAATTTAATGATCTCCCTCTACATATTCTAACGTAAACAGAGGGAGATTTACTTTATTTTTATTGAATAACTTCATTAAGATATTCTATGATTTCATCGCCTTCTTCAGATGATACGCCAAGAATATGAGCGATATAACCTTCTTCTTCAATATCATCTGAACCTATGATACCAAATTTATTAGTCTGCATATTTAAGACAAGTGTTTTTCCATAATGACGATCTGTTTGTACTAACATCAAATCATATCGACTATGTTCTCCAACAAAGCCCACAAATTGAACTTGGCTTTGTTCATCATCATCATATAAATACATATCAATCATTTTTAAGACCCCTTTAATACGAAATTTACTAAAGTCAGTATAACGACAAATGAAGTGTACTGCAAAGTTGTGATATGATTAATATAATAAGAGGTGACTAAGGAATGTATTTTGTAGACAAAGATAAACTTTCAGAAAAACTAAATTACTTACAACAATTAACGAATGATTATGAAACAAATAAAACGAATCAATACGCCTTTGAAAGAATTGCACAGATGTTAATCGAATCTTCAGTCGATATTGGTAATATGATTATTGATGGATTTATTTTAAGAGATCCAGGTAATTATAAAGATGTCATTGATATTTTAGAATTAGAGAACGTCATTTCAAAAGAGACACAAGAGCATATTAATCAAACTGTTGATGTTAGAAAGCAATTTGCACACAACTACATTCAACTAGATACTCAGGAAATTGAACCATTATTTGACCATGCATTACCATTTTATAAACAATTTATTGATGAGGTCGTGCAATTTTTAAATAATGAAAATGTTCCAATTACTGCATTTGGTAAAGGAGAGAATTAAGCGTGAAGCATTACAAGGCATATTTAATTGATTTAGATGGAACAATGTATAAAGGTACTGATGAAATTGATGGTGCAAGTCAATTTATTGATTATTTAAATCAACATCAAATTCCTCATTTATATGTAACAAATAACTCAACAAAAACACCTGAACAGGTCGCAGCAAAATTACATGAAATGAACATTGATGCAACTGCTAATGAGGTGGTTACGTCTGCATTAGCAACTGCAGATTATATCTCAGAAAAATCACCAGGTGCTTCTGTGTACATGTTAGGTGGAGAAGGTTTACATACTGCGCTTACTGATGCTGGGCTTGTAGTTAAAGAAGATGAAAATGTAGATTATGTTGTCATTGGTTTAGATGAAAATGTAACGTATGAAAAACTTGCGATTGCAACGCTAGCAGTAAGAAAAGGTGCAACATTTATTTCAACCAATCCAGATGTTTCAATACCAAAAGAACGAGGCTTTTTACCTGGTAATGGTGCGATCACAAGTGTTGTAACAGTTTCTACTGGTGTTCAACCACAATTCATCGGTAAACCGGAAACAATCATCATGGAAAAATCATTAGATATATTACAACTTGATAAACAAGATGTAGCCATGGTTGGTGATTTATATGACACTGATATTATGTCAGGTATCAATGTTGGTATTGATACGATACATGTACAAACAGGTGTAACAACATTAGATGAAATTCAAACAAAAGATGTGCCACCAACATATTCATTTAAAGATTTAAATGAAACTATTAGCGCATTAGAAGAATAAATTTATAAAGAGGAGATTTTATATTGAATAAAATTGTCGTATCTCGTCAAATTCCTCAAAAATTCATAACACAATTAGAAGACATTGCAGAGGTAGTCGTCTGGAATGAGTCATTAATACCTATGCCGAGAGATCAATTTTTAGCAGAATTACAAGATGCTGTAGCATGTTTTATAACATTAAGTGAAACAATAGACGAAACGTGTCTAGCGAATGCGCCACATTTAAAAATAATTGCAAATATGGCGGCAGGATATGATAATATTGACGTTAATTTAGCAAATCAAAAAGGTATCACAGTGACTAATACGCCGGAAGTACTTACTGAGACAACTGCAGAACTAGGTTTCACATTAATGTTGGCAACTGCACGTCGTATTGTTGAAGCTGAGAAATATGTTCAAGAAGGTCAATGGAAAAGTTGGGGACCATATTTATTATCAGGTAAAGATGTATATGGTTCAACAGTTGGTATATTTGGCATGGGAGATATTGGAAAAGCATTTGTCAAACGTTTAAAAGGATTCGATACAAACGTCCTTTATCATAATCGTACGAGACATGAAGATGCAGAGCGTGATTATAATGCTACATTTGTATCCTTTGAAGAACTATTAGAGAAAAGTGATTTTGTTGTTTGTACTGCGCCATTGACGGACGAAACTAAATATAAATTCAATGCCGAAGCTTTTGCAAAAATGAAAACTGATGCCATTTTTATCAATATCGGTAGAGGTGCAATTGTGAATGAAAAGGATTTAATACATGCATTGAATACTGGACAAATCTTGGCATGTGGGCTAGATGTGTTGGAACAAGAACCAATTGAAGTACAACACCCACTACTTAAAATGCCTAATGTAGTGATTGTTCCTCATATAGGAAGCGCCTCAGAATATACGCGTGATCGTATGGTGCAATTATGTGTTGATAATATTAAAGCCGTTCTTAATAACGAAGCAGCCATTACACCTGTTTCAAGTTAATAACATAGAACCAAGCTTGTTTACTAATTATGAATAGTAAATAAGCTTTTTTGATTGAATTTTTGTTAATCTAACAATTTTGTTATATGGTCTGTAATTGTTTAATTCACACTTAAGATTTAGAATAATGATATTCACTAAATAAATACTCATATATAAGACAGTAATCAAGACATTGTATTAAACTAATCAAGATTTTTAAAGTTTAAAAATTGTTTTGAAATTCTCTCGAAGTATGAGTATAATGAATTATAAAAATAAAATATAAATCACTAATTATATATCGTAATTTTTAAAAGTTGTTATAGATGATTAATAGCTTTGAAAAAAGATATGTAAGCTTTAGGAGAGGTGCCAAATGAAATCCAAAGGTAAGGAACCTACGAATAAGTATTACCTAGCAATGAAGCCGTACCTTTTAACATTGTTATATTTAGCAATATTTATCGCACTATATTTAATTTATGGAAGCGGAGATACACATAATAACTTCATTTATAATGAATTTTAATGAGGGAGAAAACTATGACAGATATTATTAATATTCTCAGTCAATTGAGTAAACAACAACCAGAAGCAATTGCAGTAAGACATACGACTGATGAAATCACTTATAAACAACTAGATGAATTTTCTAGTAAACTTGCACATCAACTACAAGACAGTCGACAACCTATGATTTTATTTGGACATATGTCACCATTTATGATTGTAGGTATGATTGGAGCAATTAAAGCAGGTTGTGGATATGTACCTATTGATACATCAGTGCCAGAAGAACGTGTGAAGATGATTATCGATAAAGTACAACCTGAATATATCTTTAATACAACTGATTACACATTAGATCAACAAAACGCTCAAGTTATCACAGTTGAAAATGTTGAGAATTCACAAGATCCTGTAATTTTTGATAGCCAAATGAAGGCGAATGACGTTGTATATACAATCTTTACATCAGGTTCTACAGGCGAACCTAAAGGTGTACAAATTGAATATGCAAGTTTAGTTGAATTTGCAGAATGGATGGATTCATTGAATCAATCTGGGAATGGCCAGGAGTGGTTAAACCAAGCACCATTTTCATTTGATTTATCAGTAATGGCTATTTATCCATGTTTAGTTTCAGGTGGTACATTAAACCTAGTTGATAAAGATATGATTAATAAACCTAAATTATTAAATGATATGTTACAAGCGACACCGATTAACATTTGGGTTTCTACACCATCATTTATTGAAATGTGTTTATTATTACCGACTTTAAATGAGGAACAATATGGTAGTTTGAATCATTTCTTCTTCTGTGGAGAAATTTTAGGACATAGAACTGCTAAAGCATTAGTAGACCGTTTCCCTAATGGATCGATTTATAATACGTATGGGCCTACAGAAGCCACAGTTGCAGTGACTAGTATTCAAATTACACCAGAGGTTCTAGAACAATATAATCCACTTCCAGTAGGTGTGGCTAGACCGGGTACTAAATTGACGACAACTGAAGATGGCGAATTAGTCATTCAAGGTCAAAGCGTCAGTGTTGGTTATTTAAAAAACGAAGAAAAAACAGCGGCTGTGTTTAATTTTGAGGACAGAGTAAGAACTTACCATACAGGTGATAAAGCGAAAGAAGAAAATGGTTTATGGTTCATACAAGGTCGTATTGACTTCCAAATCAAATTAAACGGTTATCGCATGGAATTAGAAGAAATAGAGTCACAATTACGTGATTCTGACTTAATCCGCGAAGCGATTGTGGTACCAGTTTATAAAAATGATAAAGTTATTCATTTAATTGGTGCTGTCGTATCAACAGAAGAAGTTGAAGATGATAGACAAATGACTAAAGCTATTAAAGACGAATTGAAATCGCGCTTACCAGAGTATATGATTCCGAGAAAGTTTGTTTGGATGGAGCAGTTGCCACTGACATCTAATGGTAAACTTGATCGTAAGAAGATTGCCGAGGTAGTTAACGGATGATACCTTATGGCACATTTACATTCTTCTTAATATCATTTATCGTACTTATTCCTGTTATTATTCTTGGCTTTTTAGGTAAGCGAAGCTATATATATAACGGTATTAGTACAGCAATTATGATTGTACTTATCTTTTCTTCAGATAAGCATAATTTGTTTGGACAAAAGTACCTAAGCGTACAGTTAATAAGTTTTATCATATATATTATTTGGCAAGTTGGCCTAATCATGTTTTATTATAAATCTAGACAGAAAAATAACACATTTGCAAAATTTGTAACTATCATGATTCTGTCTATATTACCTTTAGCATTAGTTAAAGTATTACAAAGCACATGGCTAGGTGGTCACCAAATTCATTTTCATGAAAGTAAATTAATTGAGTTTGTAGGATTCCTTGGGATATCGTATGTTACATTCAAGAGTGTTCAATTAATTATGGAAATTCGTGATGGGTCTATTAAAGAGATTAAAGTGGGGAAATTAATTCAATTTATTTCATTCTTCCCAACTATTTCTTCTGGACCAATTGACAGATATAAACGATTTGTAAAAGATGATAAAAAGGTTCCAACTGGTGGAGAATATAGAGAATTAGTGTTAAAAGCGATTCACATGATTATGATAGGCTTTTTATATAAATATATTATTGCCTATTTCATTCAAGTATATGCAATTAATCCATTACAAATGAACTTACATGGATTTACACATATGTGGTTATATATGTATGCATATAGCTTTTATCTATTCTTTGACTTTGCAGGTTATAGTTTATTTGCTATAGCGCTTAGTTATTTATATGGAATTAAAACACCGCCTAACTTTAATAAACCATTCCAATCCAAAAATATTAAAGACTTCTGGAATAGATGGCACATGACATTATCATTCTGGTTTAGAGACTGTATTTATATGAGATCTTTATTTTATATGTCTCGTAAAAAGATGTTTAAGAGTCAATTAGCAATGTCAAACATTGCCTTCTTCCTTAATTTCTTTATTATGGGGGTTTGGCACGGTTTAGAAGTTTATTATATTATTTATGGTTTATACCATGCAGCATTATTTATAGGCTATGGTTATTATGAAAAATGGAGAAAACAACGTCCTCCACGTTGGCAAAATAAATGGACTACAGCATTAAGTGTTGTGATTACTTTCCATTTTGTTGCGTTTGGCTTTTTAATTTTCTCAGGTAAATTTATTTAATAAAGGAGTAATTAATTATGGAATTTAGAGATCAAGTATTAGATTTATTAGCAGAGGTTGCAGAAAACGATATCGTAAAAGAGAATCCTGATGTAGAAATTTTTGAAGAAGGTATTATTGATTCTTTCCAAACTGTAGGATTATTATTAGAAATTCAAAATAAATTAGATATTGAAGTATCAATTATGGACTTTGACCGTGATGAGTGGGCTACACCAAATAAAATTGTGGAAGCATTAGAAGAACTACGATGAAATTAAAACCTTTTTTACCAATTCTAATTAGTGGCGTTATTTTTATCATATTCGTCCTGTTACCAGCACAGTTGTTTACAGGATTGATATCTGATAAAACGCTTGCTAATAATAGAATTTCATTAACAGATCAAGTATTAAAAGGCACGCTCATTCAAAATCAACTTTATAAATCAGATAAATACTATCCAATTTATGGTTCTAGTGAATTAGGTAAAGATGATCCATTCAATCCAGCAATCGCATTGAATAAACATAATTCTGACAAAAATGTATTTCTTTTAGGTACTGGTGGATCAACAGATTTGATTAATGCAGTGGAACTTGCGTCTCAATATGATAATTTAAAAGGTAAAAAGTTAACTTTTATTATCTCACCACAATGGTTTACTAATCATGGATTAACAAATCAAAACTTTGATGCACGTATGTCACAAACACAAATTAACCAAATGTTTAATCAAAAGGATATGCCGGAAGATTTGAAACAACGTTTTGCTAAACGTTTGCTACAATTCCCACATGTTCATAATAAAGATTATCTAAAACAAGTTGCGAAAGATCCGAATCATGTATCTGGGAATTACATCTCAGCATTTAAAGAGAATCAATTAATTAAGATTGAAGCGATTAAATCATTATTCTCTTTCACTAAACCACCATTGTCTCATGTTGATCCTGCAACAGATGAAAAAGCGTCATGGAGTCAAATGAGAAATAAAGCAGAGGAAATCGGTAAAGATAACACGAAATCTAATCAATATCATATTAGAGATCCTTATTGGAAATTAATCAAAGAAAATAAACGTAAAATCAAACGTGATTATGAATTTAACGTTAACTCTCCTGAGTTCCAAGACTTAAAATTACTCGTTCAAACAATGAATAAAGCTGGCGCAGATGTGCAGTATGTAAGCATTCCTTCGAATGGTAAATGGTATGATCATATTGGTATTGATAGTGATAGACGTCAAGCAGTCTATAAAAAAATACATTCTACTGTCGTTGATAATGGCGGTAAAATATATGATATGACAGATAAAGATTACGAAAAATATGTTATTAGCGATGCCGTTCATATCGGATGGAAAGGTTGGGTCTATGTTGACAAACAAATTGCCAAACACATGAACGATGACAAACAACCCAAAGTAGATCACAAAGATAAACATAAGCATCAAGAAGATAACAAATAATAAAAAACGCCTTTCAAGTAGCAATGATGATAAATATCATCATCAAAATCTTGAAAGGTGTTTTTTTAGAATAAGTTTTGAGTGACAAAGTAACTTATGATTGATAAGCAAATAGATACGATAATAATAATGAGTAAGGGCTTTAATGCTCTAGATTTTAAGTCTTTAAAGGAAACATTTAATCCAAGTGCTACCATAGCCATTAGTAAGAAGATATTGGTTATGATTTCTAATACTTTTAATAAAAGTGGTGGAAGTGGAATATATGTATTAATTAATGCCATTACTATAAAACCAATTAAAAAATAAGGAAAATCTATACGATGTGATTGTTCGCTATCTTTGTTTTTATATTTAACGCACAGTATAAAAATGATAATCACAGGTATTAATAGAAATACACGTCCTAATTTAGCTAATAGAGCAATTTTTAATGAATCAATACCAGCATAATTACCAGCTAAAACAACTTGAGCAATTTCATGTAAACTTGTTCCAGACCAAATACCAAAATGGATAGGTGACATATGAACAATTGAATAGATTAAAGTATAGCATAAGGAAAAGACAGTGCCGACTAATGCGATAATCCCAACACTGATGGCAATATCTTTATCCTTAGACTTTATTACAGGTGCAATAGCCGCAATAGCTGCTGCTCCACAAATACCAGTACCGACACCTAATAGAGTTGTAATCGATCTATCAGTTTTAAACAAACGACTTAAGATATATGTCATAACAATGCTAAAGATGATTATTCCAACATCCATTATTAACAGTGGACCACTACGTCCTAAAATCTCATCGATATTTAACTTGAGCCCGTAAAAGACGATAGCAATTTTCAATAGGCGCTTAGATGAAAATGTTATACCAACTTTGTATTGATCTGGATAACCTTTAAAGTGACGATATAATATTGCAATAAGTATCGCAATAGATAATCCACCTACATTTGTAAGTATAGGTAATTTTGATAAAGCAAGACTTAGCAACGCAATACCCAATGTAAATATCATACCTATGATAAAATTTTTATGCTTCAGTTGTATCATATAACGTTCCTCCTATATGAGAAAGTTTAGCATCGCAGTGTTATAACGTTAAATAAATATTTGATATAGTATATATAACGAAAATGATATAATGAACATGAAATTTTAAAGGGGAATATCTATGGATCCATATAAAGTATTAATAGAAGTTGTAAAGACTTCGAATTTTACAAAAGCAGCCGAGCGTCTGTACACCTCACAGCCATCTATTAGCCGTGACATTAAACGACTTGAAACTATGTATAATGTTAAGATTTTTGAATTTACTAGACCATCTATTCGCTTAACTTCAGATGGAGAGAAGATTTTAAAATATGCACTGCAACGTGAAAATATAGAGCAGGAACTTTGGCAAAATCTAAAGAATGAAAGAAAAGAAGTATCGGGTGTACTATCTATAGGTAGTAGTTATACATATGGTGAGCAATATTTATCACAAAAATTAATAGAAATAGCTAACCAATATCCAAAATTACATGTAAATGCTTATTTAACTAATTCAGATACAGTATTAAATAATGTTAAACACAACGTTGTAGACATTGGAATTGTAGAAAGAGAAATTCAAGACAATACCATTGATTTAGCATGTATTTCGCAAGATGAAATGGTCTTAATTTATAATCAAAAAGTAGGCTTTGATGAGAAGCAGATTTGCTTTGTTCGAGAACAAGGATCAGGTACAAGAATTTACCAAGAAATTGGGTTAACTAACTTATCGTTACATCCTTATTTAGTGGAAATTAATAGTAATCAAGTAATCGTTGATATGGTGAAAGCTGGAAAAGGATTTACAGTGATTTCTAAATCCGTATTAGACGAAGAACATAATAATGTTTTAGGTGCTATTAAGTTAGACGTCTTTCGACATTTTTACCTCATAAAGCATAAAGATAAATATCAAGATGATAATTTAAATGCTTTGATTGAATTATTTCAATGTCGATATGAAGAATAAACGATGCAAACTAATACAAAAATACCCATCAATGGATTAATCATCCAGAGATGGGCTAAAAAGAAATCAATCATTTTATATTATATCTTTATATTTCACTAACGAAAAACATTAGAATACTTGTTCAACTTCGATAACGCCAGGTACTTCTTCGTGTAATGCACGTTCAATACCAGCTTTTAATGTTATTGTTGAGCTCGGGCAAGTACCACAAGCACCATGTAATTGTAATTTAACGATGCCGTCTTCAACATCAACTAACGTACAGTCGCCACCATCACGTAATAAAAATGGACGTAAACGTTCTATTACTTCAGCTACTTGATCAAACATTGTCGCATTCTCAGTAGGCATGAGATATGTCTCCTTTCAAGTAAATTATTTCATTATCATTATTAGTACATTATAATAGATTAAGAAAGAAAAATCTATAAATCAAAACGAGGGATTTCAATGACTAAAGTAAGTGTTGTTGTTTATGGGGCAGATGTGGTATGTGCGAGTTGTGTGAATGCACCGACATCAAAAGATACATTTGAATGGATACAACCATTATTAAAAAGAAAATTTCAACAACATCATTTTGAATTTACTTATATTGATATTGAAAAGGATACCGAAAATTTAACAGATCACGATCAACAATTTATTGAACGTATTCAAGAAGATGAATTATTTTATCCTTTGATCACAATGAACGATGAATATGTAGCAGATGGTTATATTCAAACGAAGAAAATTACTCAATTTGTAGATCAACATTTTTAAATATGGAAAGATATCATAGGATATTAAAAATAGGGACAGTGAAACCAATTGAAATGATTTCACTGTCCCTTGTGTTTATTTTAGCCATTATGATATTTATATAACCACAGGACACCTGATTTTAAGATAGAAGCGAGACGTCCCGTAACAGTTCTATCCATAATATATGCAAATCCTTGTTTATCACCTAGAGAGCCTAAGAAACCTTGTACTTTAAGTTCTGGCATTTTGTCAGGTAATGGTTCATTATTCCATTGCTTTTTCATAACGTCAGCGATTTGTTCACCTTGTAATTCTGCTAATTGAGCACTAGGCGCATGTGGTAAATCTGCACAGTCTCCAACAACATAAACATTTGGATAAGTAGGAATTTGGTGATACTGATTTAAAATGACACGTCCGTTATTGTTGATATCTATAGGTAAGTTTCTTACTACTTCAACTGGTTGAATACCAGCAATCCAAACGACTAAATCGACATTTTCAGGAACACCATTATTAAAGATTTGTCCAGGTTCAACTTTATCAATGACTGAGTTTGGTACTACAGTAACATCGTGTTTAGAGAACCATTTTGAAATATAATTACTAAGTTTTTCTGGGAAATTTCGTAAAATTCGTGGGCCACGATCATATAGTAATATTTCTAAATCTGCACGACTTTCACGTAATTCACTAGCTAATTCAATGCCACTCAACCCAGCACCAACAATAGCAACTTTAGCACCCTTAGGTAATTCACTAATACTATGAAAAGTATCGCGTGCCTTAGAAAGTGTTTGAATACTGTGTGTATGTGTATCTGCACCTGGAACGTTATGATATTTGTCTTCACAACCTAAGCCGATAACTAACTCGTCATAATCCACTTTTGAGTTGCCAACAGAGATGATTTGTTCATCTAAATTAATATCATTAATTTCCCCATAAACTGTATTGATATTAGCATCATTTGGAAATGACATACGTACATCTTTATCTGATTTTGTACCAGCAGCTAGTGCATAAAATTCTGGTTTTAAACCATGGAATGGCATACGGTCAATAAGCGTTAACCTGTAACCTTCTGGTAATGCATTAGGCAATATACGAGACATAATACGCATATTACCGTAACCCCCGCCTAATAAAACAATGTTTTTCATTTTAGTATACCCCTTTATCCTAAAAAATCATGTTATAAATAAGAGCATCAATATCAATATTGCCCTTCAGACTAATGTCATATTAAGCATTTTTGCCCAAAAAAATGATGGAAATGAACAAAACTTTAACCATCTTATCTTATATGACTATGTATTTATATGATTATTATATCGGTTTTTCAAATTGACTACAAATATATATCGAATTAAATTGAATATATTGTTTTATTAGCAAACTTTTCCATTTTTAACATTTTAAGCTCAATGATAGTCATATTAACTTGTTGTTTGTTATAATATTATAACTATTGTAATAGAGAGGGTGTCGTATGTTTCCGTTAGTTGAATTCTGCATTTCCAATATGGCTAAAGGTGGAGATGTGGTTTATGAAAAGTTAGAAAATGATCCCGATATAGATGTATTAGAATATGGATGCTTACAAAATTGTGGTATATGCTCCGACGGCTTGTATGCACTGGTCGATGGTGATATTGTTGAAGGAGATACACCGGACGATTTGTTAAATAATATATATAAACATATAGAAGAAAATGATTTTACGAATTTATTATAGGAGGTTATGGCAATGCAAACAGTTATTTTAACTGAAGCGGCAGCTTATGAAGTGAAAGACATGTTAGAAAGTAATGATATGCCTGATGGTTATCTTAAAATCAAAGTCAATGGTGGTGGATGTACAGGATTGACTTATGGTATGTCGGCAGAAGCTGAACCAGGTGAAAACGATGAAGTATTAGAATTCTTTGGATTGAAAGTATTAGTAGACAAACATGATGCCCCAGTCTTAAACGGCACTACTATTGATTTCAAACAATCACTAATGGGTGGCGGTTTCCAAATTGATAATCCAAATGCCATTGCTTCATGTGGTTGCGGTAGTTCATTTAGAACTGCTAAAGTTGCAGGTAACCCAGAAGATTGCTAGGCGATATGACGGTTTTAATCCAATAAATTAAATTTTTCACAAAGTAGACTATTGTCGCTTGAAAATATTGTGTAAAAGCTATAGAATTAAACTTGGATTAAATATTGTCTTTTCTGTGAACTTCACGAGATATAGCTTAAAGAAAAAAGACGTAATAATTACTGTGTTGACGTGGTTAAAAAGCAAGACTTTAATTAAAGTTTATGTATTTTTAATTATGTTACACTGGAGTTAAAATATTATGAAAGCTTAGGTGAAAACAATGGCTCAAGAACGTAAAAAAGTATTAGTTTTAGGTGCGGGTTATGCAGGTTTACAAACTGTTACTAAATTACAAAAAGAACTTTCTGCAGAAGAAGCGGAAATCACTCTAATTAACAAAAATGATTATCATTACGAAGCAACTTGGTTACATGAAGCTTCAGCAGGTACAATTAATTATGAAGATTTATTATACCCAGTTGAAAGTGTATTGAAAAAAGACAAAGTGAACTTCGTAACTGCAGAAGTTACTAAAATCGACCGTAATGCTAAAAAAGTAGAAACTGACAAAGGCATCTATGATTTCGATATCTTAGTTGTAGCATTAGGATTTGTTAGTGAAACATTTGGTATTGACGGAATGAAAGATCACGCTTTCCAAATTGAAAATGTTTTAACTACGCGTCAATTATCTCGTCATATCGAAGATAAATTCGCTAATTATGCAGCTTCTAAAGAGAAAGACGACAAAGATTTATCAATCTTAGTTGGTGGTGCTGGATTTACTGGTATCGAATTCCTAGGTGAATTAACTGATAGAATTCCTGAATTATGTAGCAAATATGGTATTGACCAAAACAAAGTGAAAATCACTTGTGTTGAAGCAGCACCTAAAATGTTACCAATGTTCTCAGATGACTTAGTTAACCATGCTGTAAACTACTTAGAAAACCGTGGCGTAGAATTTAAAATTGCTACACCAATCGTTGCTTGTAACGAAAAAGGTTTCGTAGTAGAAGTAAATGGTGAAAAACAACAATTAGAAGCAGGTACATCAGTATGGACTGCAGGTGTACGCGGTAGCCACTTAATGGAAGAATCATTTGAAGGCGTTAAACGTGGCCGTATTGTAACTAATCAAGATCTAACTATTGCAGGTCATGATGATATCTTTGTAATCGGTGATGTTTCTGCATTTATCCCAGCTGGTGAAGAACGTCCATTACCAACAACAGCTCAAATCGCAATGCAACAAGGTGAACATGTTGCTAAAAACATTAAACATATCTTAAATGGCGAAGCTAAAGAAGAATTTGAATATGTTGATCGTGGTACAGTATGTTCATTAGGTTCTCATGATGGTGTAGGTATTGTTTACGGTAAAGATATTACTGGTAAAAAAGCTGCTTTCATGAAGAAAGTTATCGACACTCGTGCCGTATTCAAAATCGGTGGCGTAGGTCTTGCATTCAAAAAAGGTAAATTCTAACTTTTTATGATAAATGAAGCCTCCTTACTTAAAAGTTTGGAGGCTTTTTTGTATGCTTAAATATAAATAATAGTTTATACAATTGTATAAAGAGTGGCGTAACAATAATCAATGATAAAGATAGTTGATTTTGAATTAAAATCATCAAAAAGGAGACCGTATTATGAATATTCATATTAATTCTACTAACCAAGATGATATACATACATTAATTATTGGTGTACCTGAACATATTAATCAATTAGAGGATATTGTGTATCATGAACAAGCATTAATGGATGACTTAAATCTATTAAAGAAAAATCATATTATACAGGGGGCAACTGGAAAAATATCGACGTCAATAATCTATATTCAACAACAACCTAAGCGTCTTGTTACTGTTGGCTTAGGTAATATTAAAGAATTAACTTATGCTGATTATTTAAAAGTTTGGGGAAATGTATTTCAGTTTTTAAAACAAGAACATATTATAGAAGCAGAAATGTTATTAACCTCATTTTTAAGTCAATATATGGAAGACGATGTAGTGGCTAAAACGTTAGGTTTACAAAGTGAACAAGCCATTTATCAGTTTGATAATTATAAATCTGATAAACGTGCACCTTATCAGCCAGATTTATACGTTAATGTTGATCATGACCTTGAGACGATTGAAACTAAAATACAAGAAGGTAGATCGATAGGGGGAGCAATTAATTTAGCACGTGAATTTAGTCAGATTCCTCCTAATCTATTGACACCTCAATATTTTGCTGAGCTTGTCGTACAACGTTTTAAAGACTCATCTGTGAAAGTAGATATTAAAGATGGTCAGTCAATACAATCAGAAGGATTTGGATTGATACATGCAGTAGGAAAAGGATCAATTCATGAACCTAGAGTTATTACAATGCGATATGAAGGTGGTCGAACTACTGAGAAACCGATTGTTTTAGTAGGAAAAGGTATTACCTATGATTCAGGTGGCTACAGTATTAAAAGTAAAACAGGAATGCAAACGATGAAATTTGATATGTGTGGTGCCGCTAATGTTGTTGCCATGATTGATGTTGCACGTCAATTAGCTTTACCAATTAATATTGTAGGTATCATAGCTTCTGCAGAAAATATGATTAATGACAAGGCAATGAAGCCAGATGACGTTTATACCGCATTAAGTGGTGAAACAGTTGAAGTGCTCAATACAGATGCTGAAGGTCGTTTAGTATTAGGTGATGCTGTTGCATATGCAACACAATTTCAGCCTCAAGTTATTTTAGATTTTGCCACATTAACAGGTGCGGCAATTGTAGCTCTGGGCGAAGATAAGGCTGCAGCGTTCGAATCGAATGCCAAAGAGCAATTAAATACAATTTTAAATATTTCTAAAACTGTTGATGAACAAGTGTTTGAATTACCTATTACAAATACAGAAAGACAGTTAATTAAAAATAGTGATGTTGCAGACCTAGTCAATCACACAAATGGACAAGGTAAAGCCTTATTTGCCGCTTCATTTATTAGTCATTTTAGTGGTTCAGTGCCTCATTTGCACTTTGACATTGCAGGTCCAGCAACGACAAATAAAATGTCATATAAAGGTCCGAAAGGCCCAACTGGCTATATGATTCCAACGATTGTTGAATGGTTAAAAACCCTATAATAATTATATTAACAGGCTAGGACATAAATATATAGTTCAAGTTACATTCCTTTCTAGTCAACCTTGGCGGGGGGACGGGCCCCAAACATAGAGAATTTCGAAATGAAAATCTACAGACAATGTAAGTTGGGGATGGACAACGATAAAGAAATACTTTTTCTTTAGAAATTAGTATTTCTTATGCATGAGTTTCACTCATGTATTCCTATTTTAAAGTACCCATTAGCTGTGGCTAATGGGTAAGAACCACTACATCATAAATGATTAGTGGTTCTTTATTATTTCTGTCCCACTCCTTTTTTATTTGTGAAATGGTTATTTAAACCAGATTTCAATTTCGTATTGACTTTATAATATTGAGTTGCTATGATATTATGCATAAATACTTTAGTTCGATAGAGTAGTAAAGGATGGTTTTGCGTATGATTAATGCAGTAGTGATTGCTGTTATTTTAATGATTATTTTATGTTTATGTAGGTTGAACGTAGTAATTAGTTTATTTATCAGTGCGTTAGTTGGTGGTATGCTATCAGGCATGAGCCTTGAAAAGGTCATTAATATATTTGGTAAAAATATTGTTGATGGTGCTGAAGTCGCACTGAGTTATGCATTATTAGGTGGATTTGCCGCTTTAATTTCCTATAGTGGTATTACCGATTATTTAGTTGGTAAAATAATTAAAGCCATTCACTCTGAAAATAGTCGACTTTCAAGAGTTAAGGTGAAAGTGATTATTATCGTTGCACTTTTAGCAATGAGTATTATGAGCCAGAACTTGATACCTGTACATATTGCATTTATTCCAATTGTAATACCACCATTATTAAGTCTATTTAATGATTTAAATATGGATAGACGTTTAATCGGTTTGGTTATTGGATTTGGTTTATGTTGGCCATATGTGTTACTACCATATGGATTTGGTCAAATATTCCACCAAATTATTCAAAGCGGGTTCCAAAAGGCGCACCATCCTATCGAATTTAATATGATTTGGAAAGCAATGCTGATTCCTTCAATGGGCTATATTGTAGGTCTAATCCTAGGGCTAATATACTATCGTAAGCCTAGAAAATATGAAGAAAGAAATATTAATGATAGAGCAACTGTTACTGAACTAAAACCATATATATTAGTCGTAACTGTCATTGCCATTTTAGCGACATTTATTGTACAAACATTAACAGATTCAATGATTTTCGGTGCCTTAGCCGGTGTACTTGTATTCTTCGTATCACGTGCATATAGTTGGTATGAATTAGACGAGCAATTTGTAGATGGTATTAAAATCATGGCCTATATTGGTGTGGTTATTTTAACAGCCAATGGTTTTGCTGGTGTTATGAATGCTACTGGAGATATTGATAGTTTAGTTAAAAGTTTAACTAGCATCACTGGAGACCACAAGTTAATTAGTATTGTAGTGATGTATATTATCGGATTGATTGTGACGTTAGGTATAGGTTCTTCATTTGCCACAATACCTATTATCGCCTCATTGTTTATTCCATTCGGTGCTTCTATTGGATTAGATACAATGGCATTAATAGCGTTAATTGGTACTGCAAGTGCGTTAGGTGATTCTGGCTCACCTGCAAGTGATTCTACATTAGGACCTACAGCAGGATTAAATATGGATGGTCAACACGATCATATTAGAGATACTTGTATTCCAAACTTTTTATTCTATAATATCCCATTAATTATTTTTGGTACGATTGCAGCCATGGTATTATAGTATAAAAAGAGGGGTGTTAGATTGACCAATTTATTAGAAACATTTGAAATGAATGTTGAAATTGAAGAAGAAGGTAAAGTTGTCATTTCAATGCCTGTAACAGATAAAGTGAAACAACCATTTGGTTATCTACATGGCGGCGCAAGTTTAGCTTTAGGTGAAACTGCATGCTCGCTAGGTGCAGCAAACTTAATTGATACTTCTAAATATATTCCATTAGGTTTAGAGATGAATGCCAATCATATTCATTCAGTTAAAGAAGGTAAAGTCATTGCAATTGCTACCATTATTCATCAAGGCAAATCAACACAAGTATGGAATATTGAAATTAAAAATGACAATAATCAGTTAATCAGTATAATGCGAGGGACAATGGCGATTAAAGCCTTGAAATAAATAAAAGCTACCGTTTCATTTTGAAACGGTAGCTTTTATTATTTTATGATGCGAGTTGTTTTTGTAGCCGAATAAATGCATGGTAAATTCTTTCTGATGCCTCTCTACCACCCATAATATTTCTCCCAAAAGGTCCTAGTTCTAAATCAGCTAAGCCTCCTGCTACGAATAAATGAGGTAACCACTCTAGTTCATGTGTTATGTCTGGAAAACCACATTGCGTAATCGGGGCGTTACATTGTAAAACTAAATCTTGAATCATAGGTTGTGACATTACAGTATTTTCAAATCCTGTAGCCAATAAGATATGATCATAAAACATAGTGCCATTTGACGTAACGATATGATGATTTTTAATATCTTCAATCTCATTTTTATGAATGATTAAACGACCTTGGCTCATCTTTTTCTTTAAGCGTAGGTATAATTCATGAGGCATCGAACCTTTATGACGTTCTGTTTGTATAATACGCATTCGTTCTTCAGAAGAATCAATATTTAAGAATGTGTTCATATTTTTGGGGCCTAACCATCCTGGATCAGCGTCAAAGTCATGAATTTCAATTTCTTTATTAAGCCATAAATGTATTGTTTTACTGTCATCATTATTAAGTAATTTTAGTACTAAATGCGCAGCAGATATACCACTACCTACAACATGAGATGTTTGTTGTTCTTTAATTTGTGATTCCTCTTCATCAAAAATATGTTGAATATCGGGTTGCTGTTGATACATTTCTGGAATGTAGGCACGATGATTACAACCATGCGCAATAATTAAATACTGCGTTGACATTATTCGGCCATCGTTTAATTCTAATTCCCAATCTTGATGGTGATTGCGATGTATATGCTTTACTGAACCTTGAATATGACTTTCATTCAAACGATATTGATGGATGAGTTCATGTGTATGATGCATGAACATATCACGTTGAGGACGTTTATAAGGTCCATAAGTAGCACCTGTATACTGATTTAATTTAGCATATTGCTTTAAATGAAATGGTTTTGGATGTATATGGTGTACAAAAGGTGATCTTAAAAAAGGCATACTAATACGATGTGTATAACTATTAAATTGTTCGCATAATGTACGATAAGGATCAATAATTGTTAAATCTTTAGCATCTAAACCAGCCTGTCTTAATTTTAAAGCTATCGTTGTTCCTTGAATGCCACCACCAATAATGGTCCAATGCATACTATCAACTCTTTCCTATTTTTATAAAACGTAATTATTTCGATTTATAAATTGTAGCATATTCTCAACATGAATACAATTTTCATATTAAAGTGATCTTTGTCCCTCTAAATGTAAACTTTAAATTGTAAAAAGTTTACATTATACTAAAATAGGTTGATGATTTTAGATATATTAAATGATTATTTTTTGTAGGAGGGGGACTTCTGATGACATTATCAGAACGAATTTTAAATAATGAGCATTTTACTAAAGAAGAATGGATTCGTATATTTGAAGATGAAAGTTTTGATACATTTGATTTATTACATGAAGCGTATAACATTAGAAAGTATTACTATGGTAAACGTGTTAAATTAAATATGATATTAAATGCTAAAAGTGGTATTTGTCCTGAAGACTGTGGTTATTGTGGTCAATCTAGAGAAATGAAGCAAAAGCAAAGATATCGTTTGATTGATAAAGAACAGATAAAAGCTGGTGCCAATGTTGCACAAGAACATCAAATTGGGACATATTGTATTGTGATGAGTGGCCGTGGTCCAAGTGATAAAGAAGTTACACATATTTGTGATACAGTTGAAGAAATTAAAAGTATCCATCCTCAATTAAAAATTTGTGCGTGTCTAGGGTTAACAAATGAAGAACAAGCTGAACGATTAAGAAAAGCAGGTGTCGATCGTTATAATCATAATCTTAATACGAGTGAACGATACCACGATAATGTAGTGACAACGCATACGTATAGAGATCGTGTTAATACAGTTGAGATTATGAAACAACATCATATATCACCTTGTTCAGGCGTAATATGTGGTATGGGAGAATCAAATGAAGATATCATTGATATGGCCTTAGCATTAAAAAAGATAGATGCTGATAGTATACCTATTAATTTTTTACACCCGATTAAAGGCACTAAATTTGGAGATATGGATGAGTTAAACCCTATCAAGTGTTTAAGAATTATTTCGATGTTTAGATTAATCAATCCTTCTAAGGAAATTAGAGTAGCAGGTGGACGAGAGGTGAATTTAAGGTCACTACAACCCTTAGCCTTACAAGCTGCCAATTCAATTTTTGTTGGAGACTATTTAATTACTGGAGGACAACCCAATCAATTGGATTACGACATGTTAGAAGATTTAGGATTTGAAATAGATATAGTCAATAACGATAACTCATAAAATGATTACTAATAAAAAACAGCCAACCGGTTGATGCATAACATCTCGATTGGCTGTTTATTTCTATAATTTTTTATCTTTTAAATCGTCTTTGATTTCATCTAGTTTAGTATTTTTACTGTATGGTGTTTTAATATTGTAGGCTGCTTTCATAATCATATGACTTGAAAGTGGACCAGTGATTAGAACAAAGATAATCCCTATAATCAACTGCATATTTGTATAACCATCTTTGACAATAAAGTATAAAAAGGCACCAAATAACAAACTCATAGCACCTAAAGTAGATGCCTTTCCTGCGGCATGTGCACGTGAATAAACATCTTCAAGTCTTAATAATCCAATAGCTGCTACTGCACTAATGAGTGCACCAATCATAATTAAGATAATTGAAATACTAATGATGATGGTTTCGATCATGTTCAATCACCTTACCTTTATCCATGAATTTTGAAAATACAGCAGTGCCTAAAAAGGCTAAAATACCAACTAGAAGGATAACAACGATCATATATTTGATATCCATTAAAATACTAAAAAGGGCAATGACTGCCATTAATTGTAGTCCCATTGCATCTAAAGCAACCACTCTATCAGCTAGAGATGGGCCTAAAATCACTCTAACTAACATCGCTAACATCGATAATACGACAATAACTAATGCAATAATTATTAATGTTTTGGTAATCATTATTGTTCTCCCACCTCTCTAACTACTTTTTCTAATGAAGATTTGATACCTTCTGTTTCATCTTCAGTAGTACTAAAGTCAATGGCATGGATATAAATTTTCGTACGATCATCACTAATTCCAAGTACGACAGTACCTGGTGTTAGTGTAATGAGGTTAGAAAGTAGTACTATTTGCCAATCCGTTTTCAAATCTGTGTGATAGACAAAAAATCCAGGTTTATTTGAAATATGTGGTTTTAAAATAATTTTCAACACATCTAAATTTGCCTTAACCAATTCTAATAAGAAGATGAAAACTAATTTAATCATTCTGTAAATACGTACTAGATAAAACTTACCAGGCATCACACGATGGAGTAGGTAAACTAAAATGAGACCAAATAGATAGCCTAATACGAAATTATTAAGTGTATAACTATCAGAGATAAGTAACCAAATGATTGAGACTAATAAATTGATAACAATTTGGACTGCCATTATGATTTACCCCCCAATACGCTATTGATATAAATAGTTGGATCGTAGAATGTTGTTGCGCCTTCTTTAATGATAGGGTATAACACATCTGCTGATAAACCGAATATCACAGTAATAATCACAGCTACAATAGATACGGTAGTCATACCAAACGTATTCGCTTTAGTTGTGACGTCATACCCTTTCGGTTCTCCGAAGAATCCCTTTAAGAAAATTCTAATGACTGAATATAAGACAACTAAACTTGATAATAAGACAACGATACCAGTGATGTAAAAGCCTTTTTCAAATGTAGCTTGTACAATATA
Organism: Staphylococcus sp. HL28; assembly: GCF_021117155.1. Lineage (NCBI taxonomy): Bacteria > Bacillati > Bacillota > Bacilli > Caryophanales > Staphylococcaceae > Staphylococcus > Staphylococcus sp. HL28. The sequence goes on along the minus strand of NZ_CP088218.1, from coordinate 1,937,544 downwards.
TAGCTTCCCATAAAAACCACTTAAAGGTGGAATTCCGGCAAGACTCAAAGCAGCAATGAAGAAGGTCCAACCCAGTACTGGATATTGTTTGATCAAACCACTAAATTGACGTAAATCAGTAGTTTTAGTGATTTTATACATGACTCCGATGAGTAAGAATAGTGATGCTTTTACCAACATATCATGAATAGTGTAATAAATAGCACCTATCATACCTGCTTCATTCATCATAGCAACGCCAACTAAAATAACGCCAACAGCAATCATAATATTGTATAGAATGATTTTCTTTGTATCGTAGTAGGCTATTGCACCTACACAACCAAATATAATCGTCATAATAGCTAGGAATAAAATGACATAGTGGGAAAAACTTACTGTATTGTTAAAGAATAAGCTTAAAGTTCTAGCAATTGCATAGACACCGACCTTCGTTAATAAAGCACCGAAGAATGCAATAATAGCGAAAGGTGGAGCATAGTATGCGCCTGGTAGCCAAACATACATAGGGAAGACACCAGCTTTTGTAGCAAAGACAAATATAAATAATATAAATACAATGTTTACTAAGCCACTTTCATGTGCTGATAAATCATTCAAACGTTGACTAATATGCGCTAAATTTAATGTACCTACTACAGAGTATAGTATCGCTACACCCATAACAAAGAATGATGACGATACAACATTGACTAGAATATACTTAATCGTTTCTTGTAATTGAATCTTTGTCGTACCAATAACTAATAAACAGTAGGATGACATTAAGAATACTTCAAAGAATACGAATAAGTTGAAAATATCACCTGTTGTAAATGCACCGATGATACCTATAAGCATAAACATAATAGAAAAATAATAATAAAACGTTTCTCTTTCAACACCAATAGAACGATAGGAATATAAGATGATGAGTGCGGTAATGATAATACTCGTAATAATCAATAGTGCACTAAAGATATCTAATACAAAAACGATACTATATGGTGCTTTCCATGAACCTAATTCTAATTTAATAGGTCCGTCTTGTAAGACATTTTTTAAATTAAGTATTGCAATAATTAATGTAATCATTGTACCTGCCAATGCGACATAACGTTTGATATGTGGTCTTTTTCCAATGAAGACGAGTAATATTGCCGTCAGAATTGGTACAACTAAAGTAAGAGCTAACATATTACTCTCTGACATCTTCTGGAACTCCTTTCATACTTTCAACGTTATCTGTACCAAGTTCTTTATAAGTTCTAAATGCTAAAACTAAAAAGAAAGCAGTAGTAGCAAAAGCGATAACGATGGCTGTTAATATAAGTGCTTGTGGGATTGGGTCAACATAACTTTGTGTACCTTTTTCATAAATAGGCGCTTTGCCATGTTTCAATCCGCCCATAGTTATTAGAAATAAATTTGCTGCGTGTGTTAGTAGTGTCGTCCCCATAATGATTCGTATCAAACTCTTAGACAAAACGAGATAGACGCTAATTGCTGTGAGGATACCACTAACAAATATCATTATAATTTCCACTATTCGTTCTCTCCAATCGATAAAATAATAGTCATTACAGTTCCCACTACGGCACATAAGACACCGAAATCAAAGAATACAGCGGTAGTCATATGCATGGGCGCTAGCAATGGAATAGGTATGTCAAATGTGACATGTGTAAAAAAGTTGTTGGACATAAACCAACTTGCCATTGGAGTACCAACGCAAAATAATAATCCGATACCAATTAATATTTTGAAATCAATTGGAAAAATACGTCTCATTGTCTTGATATCAAAAGCAATGGCAATTACAACCAAGGCGCTTGAGAACAATAAGCCTCCTACGAAACCGCCACCTGGTGTATAGTGACCTGCTAGAAATAGTGAAAAACCGAACATCATAACCATGAAGAAAATGATGACTGCTGTATATTGGAACATTAAATCATTTTTCTGTCTGTTCATGACGTTTCACCTCACTTGTTTCTGAACGATGTTGATGTTTCATACGTAATTTAATCATTGTATAAATACCTAAACCTGCGATACCTAAAACTGATGATTCGAACAAAGTATCCATGCCACGGAAATCCACTAAAATAACATTAACCATGTTTTTACCTGAAGCAAGATCGTAAACGTGATCTTGGTAATAGTGAGTGATTGATTCGAAATGTCTATTACCATACGCAATTAACCCTAAAATCGTAACAACAAGGCCAACACCAGCAGAAATTAAAGCATTTGTAATTTTAAATGATCGTGTTTCGTTGTAACGGTTAAGGTTAGGTAAGAAATAGAAACACAGTAAAAATAACGCGGTAGAAATTGATTCTACAACAAATTGTGTTAATGCTAAGTCAGGTGCTTTAAAGAATATAAATAACACTGAAACAGAATAACCGACAGCGCTTAACATAATAATGCTAAATAAACGAGATTTAGCAAAGATAATTAAAAACGATGCAATGACAAGTAATACAATGATACCTACTTCAAATATTCTAATGCGACTGACATCTTTAAAATTAATTGTGAATGGCACACTTAATAAAATAACTGTAGTTAATAAAATTAATAAACCAAAGATAATCACGAGATTATTTCGTGAAGATTCAGTTACATAGCTATTTGTCATATTTTTAGAATACATTGGCATTATTTTACCAGTACGATCATACCAATAATTAAGTGTCAGTTGATTAGGTTGTGACTGTAATAATTTAATCCAATAAGCAAACGTTATGATGAGTACAATACCGACGATATAGATAAAAATAGTAGTCATGAATGCAGGTGTTATACCGTGGAATAAATGGAACTCGGCGCTTACTTGAGTCGTTTGACTCATTGATGTTGTCGCTGGTTCAATAATGGATTGTGTCAATATTCCTGGGAATAAACCAAAAATAATAACTAATATAGCTAATATTGATGGTGAAATAAGCATTAATATAGAAGCTTCATGAGCTTGTTGTGGTAATTGATTAGGTTTATATTCTCCAAAGAATATATGCATAATAAATTTAATTGAATAGACAAATGTAAAAATACTTCCGATAATTGCAAGTATTGGGAAGATGACGCCTAATGTATTAAGACTCATCACATGTGCGTGTGTTAACGCAATGACTGATTCTAAGAATTTCTCTTTAGATAGAAAGCCATTAAAAGGTGGTACACCTGCCATACTTAATGAAGTAATAACGGTAATCGTGAATGATATAGGCATAATAGTTAATAAACCGCCTAATTTCTTAATATCACGTGTTCCGGTACTATGGTCGACAGCACCAGTTATCATGAATAACGCACCTTTAAATGTAGCGTGATTAATTAAGTGAAACGCAGCTGCAGTAAAGGCGGCTGCATAAAGTTGACTATCTTGACCTTCAAAATGATAGCTAACTGCGCCCATACCTAACATAGACATAATCATTCCAAGTTGTGACACAGTTGAAAAGGCTAGTATGCCTTTTAAATCTTGTTGTTTTGTAGCATTTAAAGAGGCCCAAAATAAAGTAATTAGTCCAACTAATGTAACTGTCCAAATCCAACCTTGTGATACAGCAAAAATGGGCGTCATTCTTGCTATTAAATATAAACCAGCTTTAACCATTGTTGCTGAATGTAAATAAGCACTAACAGGCGTTGGCGCTTCCATTGCATCTGGTAACCATATGTAAAAAGGTACTTGAGCTGATTTAGTAAATGCACCAATTAAAATAAATATCATAGCTAGGTTAAAGAATGGACTGTTTTGTATTTCTGCTACATGTTGAATAATATAATGTAAACTAAATGAATCTGATGAAACAGAAAGTAAAATGATGCCTCCTAAAAGGCTAAGTCCTCCAAAAACTGTGATGATTAATGATTTTTGTGCCCCATAAATGGAAGCCTGTTTCTCTCTCCAAAATGAGATAAGTAAAAAACTTGAAAACGAAGTTAACTCCCAGAATAAATATAAGATAATAAGATTATCTGAAAGAACAACGCCTAACATTGCACCCATGAAAAGTAATAAATAACAGTAAAAATTCCCTAATTGTTCTGATTGGCTTAAATAACCAATGGAGTATAAGACAACTAAACTGCCGACACCAGTTATCAGTAAGCTGAATAACAACCCTAATCCATCAACATATAGGTTAAAATTCATACCGATATGTGGCATCCACTTAAAAGTTTTCATTACGGTATTACCTGACATAGTAGTCGTAATAAAGGATAAGAAATATATGAATAAGACGACGGGGACAGGTAATACAAACCAACCTATGTGAATTCTTTTGAAGAAGCGATATAGGATTGGAATAATGAGTGCAAATATTAACGGTAATAGAACCGCAATATGTAACAAACTCATTAAATTGTCCTCCTTTAAAAATGTTTATGATATTCATTATACATGAATCATATCATTCTGAAAAACGTCTGAACGCTTGAAATCACTGAATTTCTATTACTGTTAAATAAGAAGAAACACGTCATTTTTTAGTGAAATTTTTGTTTATATTGAATAGAATAATCATCTTTAAGTTGTTCTAAATTTTGTAATGAGCGATGAGCATGTGCATCATTTTTTTCTTTTAATTGCGCTTCTAAATTTGAGATAGCTTGTTGAAGAGAATCTTCATATGACATTTTTTCGACATTAAAATCACGTAATTGTGAACGCTTAGCGTATCGTTTTTCAAAATGGCTTAATGCTTTACGTTCATGGAAAAATACACCTGTCGATTCATTAGGATTGTGTAAATCTCCTTGTTTAGGATGTTTGATAACTTGTTCTACTTGAACTAAAACGTCATCACCGTTGTCTTCTTTAATTGAAACACCGTAGCTTCCAGTCTTATGAGAAAATCGATATAACATGCTATATTACTTCCTTTCAAATGTGTTAATATATACGTATATCATAACATGAATGGAGAATTTTAATGACGAACTATCCTCAGTTAAATAAAGAGATACAAGAAGATGAAATTAAAGTTGTAATGCATACAAACAAAGGTGACATGACATTTAAGTTATTCCCTAACATTGCACCTAAAACAGTTGAAAACTTTGTTACACATGCTAAAAATGGTTACTACGACGGTGTAACTTTCCACCGCGTTATCAATGACTTTATGGTGCAAGGCGGCGATCCAACTGCAACTGGCATGGGTGGCGAAAGTATTTATGGTGGTGCATTCGAAGATGAATTTTCATTAGAAGCATTTAATTTATACGGTGCATTATCTATGGCTAATGCTGGTCCAAATACAAACGGGTCACAATTTTTTATTGTTCAAATGAAAGAGGTACCACAAAATATGTTAAGTCAATTAGCTGATGGTGGTTGGCCAGAGCCAATCGTCAAAGCATATGGCGAAAATGGAGGTACACCTTGGTTAGATCAAAAACATACTGTATTTGGTCAAATTGTTGAAGGTGAAACCACATTAGAAGACATTGCAAATACGAAAGTTGGACCTCAAGATAAACCTGTACATGATGTAGTTATCGAATCTATCGATGTTACCGAATAAGGTGACTGTTAACATTTAACGATTCGCCAAAATGTTTTTAGGATAATTCCAATTAACTCAAGATTAGAAACTTCACGTTAAAGTAAAATCATACTTTAATCGTGAAGTTTTTGTATGTTTTACAATACAGAAGTGCGCAACATTTTATCGGAAAATTTATTATGATGATTATGATGATGAAAATAGTTCCACAGAATCTATTTCAAAATAATTCAAAAAATTCAACGTTATAGTTAGTCCCTTAATTTGTTTTATGCTATGATAATAGTGTTAAGAAAAACGAAATAAGGGGTTATCAAGTTGAATAATCACTACAAAGAAGGTCAACATATTAAGGTACGTGTGACTGGTATTCAACCGTATGGCGCATTTGTTGAGACCCCTGACCATACTGAAGGACTTATCCATATTTCTGAAATCATGGATGATTATGTCCATAACTTGAAGAAATTTCTATCTGAAGGACAAGTCGTAAAAGCTAAGATTTTATCAATCGATGAAGAAGGTAAACTCAACTTGTCTTTAAAAGATAATGATTACTTTAAAAATTATGAACGTAAGAAAGAAAAACAGTCGGTGCTAGATGAAATAAAAGAAACAGAAAAGTATGGGTTTCAAACACTTGAAGAACGCTTACCGGTCTGGATCAAACGGTCTAAACGTACTATACGTCAAGAATAAAGTGACGTAATTATATTCGTTATATTTATACAAAAAATATAGGGATGATATAAAACGATAGTATCTATTTTATGATGGATATTATCGTTTTTTCATTGAGAAAATTTAACAAATATACATCTTCTAGAAAGCTGAACATCATTCATTTAAAAAATAGTATAAGCAAATTAATAGTGTATAAAATTTTTTCGTGTTATAGTCTCCATTATTATTAATCTGGAGGTAGAGTTATGAATAACAAATATAATTCATTATTTGAAAGCGTGGCATTGCCAAATGGGGTTGAATTAAAAAATAGGTTTGTTTTAGCGCCCTTAACACATATTTCATCTAATGATGATGGCACAATTTCAGATGTCGAATTAACATATATAGAAAAACGTGCTAAAGATGTTGGATTAGCGATTAATGCAGCAAGTAATGTGAGTGATCTTGGTAAGGCATTTCCTGGACAACCATCAGTAGCTCATGACTCAGACATGGAAGGTCTAAAAAAACTTGCGCAAGCGATGAAGAAAAATGGTGCTAAAGCATTAGTTCAAATTCATCATGGCGGGGCTCAAGCATTACCTGAATTGACTCCTAATGGCGATGTAGCTGCTCCAAGTCCAATTTCATTAAAAAGTTTCGGTCAAAAACAAGAACATGATGCAAGAGAAATGACATCAGAAGAAATTGAACAAACGATTAAAGATTTCGGCGAGGCAACACGACGTGTTATAGAAGCTGGATTTGATGGTGTTGAAATCCATGGTGCTAATCATTATTTAATCCATCAATTTGTCTCACCTTACTATAATAGAAGAAACGATGTTTGGGCTGAGAATTTGAAATTCCCAATGGCAGTCATTGATGAAGTACTTAAAGCGAAAAAAGAATATGCATCTGATGATTTCATTGTTGGATATCGTTTATCTCCAGAAGAAGCGGAATCACCAGGTATTACGATGGATATTACAGAAGAATTGGTTAATGCAATAACTAAAAAAGACATAGATTATATTCATGTATCAATTATGGATATTTATTCTAAAACGCGTGAAGGACAGTATGAAGGACAAAATAGATTAGAACTGATTCACAAATGGATTAATGGTCGTATGCCATTAATCGGTATAGGCTCAGTGTTTACAGCAGATGATGCATTAAATGCAGTTGAAGATGTCGGAGTGGAATTAGTTGCTCTAGGACGTGAAATACTACTTGATTATGATTTTGTAGGAAAGATAAAAGAAGGTAGAGAATCTGAAATCTTAAGTTATTTTGATCCAGAACGAGAAGACAATCATGAATTACCACCTAAATTATGGCAACAATTTAATAATGGTTTTTATCCTTTACCTAGAAAAGATCAATAATATATTTAAAGCTAGAAAATATCAGTGACTAATGATTATTTTCTAGCTTTTTATATGGGCTTTTATAGAATTTTTAGTAAATTTTAAAATTAATAATAGCTGTCGATATAAGGTTTTTGAAACATTAAAAGATATATTATGACGAATTTTTAAACTTTTACTTGTACAACATAGTGGGCATGTGTCATTATATTTGTAAGGGCTTTCAAAACATAAAATATTAAGTAATACATGTTGTAATAAGAGATAGAAAAAATTGCAATTTTAATAAAATTAGAAAATTTAGAAATATATTAATGTAATCTGTTTGAGAGCCACTGGAAATCAGTTATGATATTGGTAACTAGCTTTAGTATTTATTAAACAAAGGGGAGATATTATGACTAAGTCAGAACAAATTATTGAATTAACAAATCACTATGGAGCACATAACTACGTACCGCTTCCAATCGTCATTGCAGAAGCAGAAGGCGTATGGGTGACTGATCCGGAAGGTAATAAATATATGGATATGTTATCTGCATATTCAGCAGTAAACCAAGGCCATAGACATCCTAAAATTATTCAAGCACTTAAAGACCAAGCAGAGAAAGTAACTTTAGTATCACGTGCTTTCCATAGCGATAATTTAGGTGAATGGTACAAGAAAATTTGTGAATTATCTGGAAAAGATAAAGCATTACCAATGAATACTGGTGCAGAAGCTGTTGAAACAGCATTAAAAGCAGCACGTCGTTGGGCTTATGATGTGAAAGGCATCGAACCAAATAAAGCAGAAATCATTGCTTTCAATGGTAATTTCCATGGTCGTACAATGGCACCAGTGTCATTATCATCTGAAGCGGAATATCAAAGAGGATACGGTCCATTATTAGATGGTTTCCGTAAAATTGATTTTGGTGATGTAGAAAAATTAAAAGCAGCTATTACTGATAATACTGCAGCCATTTTAGTTGAACCAATCCAAGGTGAAGCCGGTATCAATGTGCCACCAGAAGGTTATTTAAAAGCAATTAGAGAATTATGTGATGAACATAATATTTTATTTATAGCTGATGAAATCCAAGCAGGGTTAGGCCGTTCAGGTAAGCTATTTGCGACTGATTGGGATAATGTTAAACCAGATGTATACATTTTAGGTAAGGCACTTGGCGGCGGCGTACTACCAATTTCAGTTGTCTTAGCTGATAAAGAAGTTTTAGATGTATTTACACCGGGTTCACATGGTTCTACATTTGGTGGTAATCCATTAGCTTGTGCAGTATCACTAGCTGCTTTAGATGTTATTGTAGATGAAGACTTACCTGGTCGTTCATTAGAATTAGGTGAATACTTCAAATCTGAATTACAAAAAATCGAACATCCGTCTATTAAAGAAGTACGTGGTCGCGGCTTATTCATCGGAATTGAATTAACTGAAAATGCAAGACCATACTGTGAATCATTAAAAGAATTAGGTTTATTATGTAAAGAAACACATGATACAGTAATTCGATTTGCGCCACCATTAGTCATTACGAAAGAAGAATTAGACCTTGCGATTGAAAAAATTAAACAAGTATTTAAATAAGTTCAAAAAGTTGTAACAATCATTTTGCAACCCCTTTAAAGAGGACAAAGTTGTGTTACAATAATAAATGAAAGCGAAATCATTAGTTAAAAAGAGGCGAAAAGGATCATGACTGAGAATAATAATTTAGTGACTTCTACTCAAGGAATTATTAAAGAAGCTTTGCATAAATTGGGCTTTGATGATGGTATGTACGACCTGATCAAAGAACCACTAAGATTTTTACAAGTACGTATTCCGGTGCGTATGGATGATGGTACAGTACAAACATTCACTGGCTATCGTGCACAGCATAATGATGCAGTAGGTCCAACAAAAGGGGGCGTGCGTTTCCACCCAGATGTTGACGAAGAAGAAGTTAAAGCATTATCAATGTGGATGACATTAAAATGCGGCATTGTCAATTTACCATACGGCGGTGGTAAAGGTGGTATCGTTTGTGACCCTCGTCAAATGAGTATTCATGAAGTTGAACGATTATCACGTGGGTATGTTAGAGCGATTTCACAATTCGTAGGACCTAACAAAGATATTCCAGCACCTGATGTATTTACTAACTCACAAATCATGGCTTGGATGATGGATGAATACAGTGCATTAGATAAATTCAATTCTCCAGGATTTATCACTGGTAAGCCAATTGTACTTGGCGGATCACAAGGACGTGACCGTTCAACTGCGCTAGGTGTTGTTATTGCAATTGAACAAGCAGCTAAACGTAAAGGCATGGATCTTAAAGATGCTAAAGTTGTTATCCAAGGGTTTGGTAACGCAGGTAGTTTCTTAGCTAAATTCTTATATGATTTAGGTGCTAAAGTAGTTGGTATTTCAGATGCTTACGGTGCTTTACATGACCCTAATGGTTTAGATATTGACTATTTATTAGATAGAAGAGATAGTTTTGGTACTGTAACAAACTTATTCGAAGAGACAATTTCAAATAAAGAATTATTTGAATTAGACTGTGATATCTTAGTTCCAGCGGCGATTTCAAACCAAATTACTGAAGAAAATGCTAATGACATTAAAGCAAGTATCGTGGTTGAAGCTGCTAACGGACCTACTACACCTGAAGCAACACGTATTCTAACTGAACGTGGTATTTTATTAGTACCAGATGTTTTAGCTAGTGCAGGTGGCGTAACAGTATCATACTTCGAATGGGTTCAAAATAATCAAGGTTATTACTGGACTGAAGAAGAAGTTAATGAAAAACTACGTGAAAAATTAATTACTGCTTTTGATACCATTTATGAGTTATCACAAAACAGAAAAATCGATATGCGTTTAGCAGCATACATTGTTGGTATCAAACGTACAGCAGAAGCAGCTAGATATCGTGGTTGGGCATAATAATCTTTATAAATATTGGTTAAACCCATTTTTATATAATAGAAAAACATTCACTCAGAAATTGATGAGTGAATGTTTTTTTGTCGTTTATTTTAAATCATTTTTAACATGCTGCAAGACTTTTAATATTGTTTCGCTATCTTCAATATTTGGATAGTGAATCATTTGCTTGGCATTGGGATAAGGAGAAACCATTTTACAATCTTTCAATATTTCAGATGAGGAAGTTGTAGATTTAATCAATAGACAATTGTCGTACAATCCACCAACTACACTTTTATCAAAGTATATGATATATTCTCCCATCATTTTACGAGTCGTAATATGGTCATTGTCAATGTTTTGCATAAATCGATTGAGTGTATCTTCGGATGTTGCCATTTTTTCACAACCCTTAAATTAATTATAAATCTAACGTTAGTATACACAATGATTTATGATTAATGCTATTTTTGGTTTAAATTTTTGTATTTATCTGCGTAGTTAGTAAACACCCCATCAACGCCATAATTATTTAAACGTTGCATATCTGCTTCTTCATTAACAGTAAATGGATGTATAAGAAATCCTAAATCTTTTAAATGCTTAGTATTTTTTTCATTTAAATCTGTATATTCAGGACCTACACCAACTGCATACGACTTAATACGTTTTAAGTCTGCTTCACTTTGGAAAGGCAACTCGCCTTTATCTAATAGACGAATTAAAGGAACATTAGGATTTAATTGTTTCATTTTTTGTAGACTAGGTTCAGAAAAGGATTGAACAATGACATGACCATTTTTGAGTGATTGATCCGTCAACATACCATGTTTGTTTAAGCTTTGAATTAATTGATTCTCCATACCTGGATAAACATCAGGAGATTTTGTTTCGATATAATAATTAGCATTTTTACCGTAGCGACTTAAAATTTCATCCAAAGTAGGGACCTTAGCATTGTTATATTCTGATTTAGCAAGGTCTGGATGCTGCTTGTTAAACCAACTACCAGCATCGAGTTTCTTTAATTCTGCTAAGGTATAATCTTCTACTCGTCCATGTCCATTAGTAGTACGATCAACGGTTTCATCATGCATAGCAACGAGGTGACCATCTTTCGTTCTTTGTAAATCAATTTCTATGTATGATGCACCTAATTCATTGTGACTTTTATCATATGAATTGAATGTATGTTCAGGAGCGTAACCACTTGCACCTCTATGAGCAATAGTAGTGTGAGCTTCACCAGTTAAATTTTTCTGCCATTGTGAATGGCTTTGTTTAGTATTGTTAGAAGTTTGATCTTGAGTTGAATCTGAAGTTTGAGCTGATTGTCCATCTCCGCTTGCAATTGCAGGAGTGCTAACACTTATCATAGATAAAGTTAGTGTTGCGATACTGGCAGATACCCATTTATTTAATTTCAAAGTAATAACATCCTTTCAATTTGAGTGTTATTACTATCATGGCAATATTTTTAAATTTGAGAAATAGAATTTACCGAATAATTAAATAACTCTCAAAGACTTAATATTCAGTTCAAAATATATTAATAATTAACAAACGATTTACATAGTTTAAGTCTTAAAAATATTAGTATCTATGCTATGAAGTCTGAAATTAACTTAATGTGATATACGTTTATATTTATCTGCATAATTGGTAAAGACCCCGTCAACACCATAATGATTTAATCGTTTCATATCAGAGATTTTATTAACAGTGAAAGGGTGTATGATAAAACCAAAATCTTTTAAATGAACAGTGTTAGATTCATTTAAGTCAGTATATTCTGGACTAATGCCTGTTGCATAACTTCGAATATATTTTAAATCTTTATCCGTTAACTGTTGTAATTGGTGTTTTTTTAATAATCTAATTAATGGAATCTGCTTATTTTGCTGATGAACTTTTAACAGACTTTCTTCAGAAAAGGATTGAATCATAACATGACCATTTTTTAATGAGGTCTTATTTAATAAACCGTGTTTTTGAAGTGTTTGTAAAAGTTGTTCTTCCATTCCTGGATAAACATTAGGAGATTTCGTTTCGATATAATAATTAGCATGTTTACCATATCTTGATAGTATTTCATCTAAGGTTGGTACTTTGGCATTTTGATATTCTGATTTAGCCATTTTAGGATGTAATTGATTAAACCATGAACCGGCGTCAAGTGCTTTAATTTGTGCAAGCGTTAAATCTTTGACTTTGCCTTGTCCGTTAGTAGTTCGATCAACTGAATCATCATGCATCGCTATAAGTTGACCGTCTTTCGTTCTTTGTAGATCAATTTCAATGTATGAGGCACCAATATCATAATGACTTTTATCATAGGCATTAAATGTATGTTCAGGAGCATAACCGCTTGCACCTCTATGTGCAATCGATATAAATTTTTCGTGTGAGGGATTGGAATGCCATTTTGAGTGTTGACTAGTTTGGTTATTGAATTGTTCGGATTTAACAGGGGTGTTTTGGAACTTAGTATAAATAAATAGACAAATGAAAGACATAAATATCAAAAATATTGATAATAGAGTAATTTTAGAATGTTTAAACATAGATTGCCCTTTCTAATAATTATTGAATACTTAATTATTATACTATAAGTTGATGGGCAATATAATTATAATTTAAAACAGTTGTCTTGATATTTATATTGGAAGAGGAGAGAATTGGGGGAGAAAAAGGGAGTAGGATAGAAATAAATTTTAAGAAAATATTATTTCTGTCCCACTCCCAGTTAAATATATTAGGAATTCATTAATTGTTGTGCAACTGATAGTTGGTGTTTAACAGCATCTTGACCTGTTGAACCATAACTCTTACGACGTTTTAAACAATTTTCAGGTTTTAAAAAGTCATAAATATCAGCTTCGATACTTTCATGATGTGATTGATAATCTTTTAAAGGTACATCGAGTAAATAAATACCTTTATTAATACAATCTAAGACGATTTTTCCAACAATTTCATGTGCTGTTCTAAATGGAACGTTCTTACTTACAAGATAATCTGCTAATTCAGTAGCATTTGAAAAATCTTTAGTAACTGTTTCCGTTAAACGATTGGTATTTACCGTCATAGTATCTAGCATACCTTCAAATATTTTTAATGAACCTTTAATGGTATGAATCGCATCAAATAAGCCTTCTTTATCTTCCTGCATATCCTTGTTATAAGCTAATGGTAATCCTTTAAGTGTTACTAACATACTCATTAAATGTCCTGTAGTACGTCCAACTTTACCTCTTATCAATTCAGCCATATCTGGATTTTTCTTCTGAGGCATGATGGATGAGCCTGTAGAAAAGGCATCAGATAAAGTAATGAATTTAGCTTCATCTGTAGACCAAAAGATAATTTCTTCAGAAAATCTTGATAAATGAACCATAGTTAATGAGATATTATGCAGCGTTTCAACAATATAGTCACGGTCACTTACTGCATCTAAACTATTTTCATAAACTGCACTAAAATTAAGTAGTTTTTGAGTTTCATGACGATCAATAGGATGCGTTGTCCCACTTAATGCTGCTGCACCAAGAGGGGATATATCGATTCTTTTCATACTATCTTGGAAACGTGATTTATCACGTTCTAACATCCAAAAATATGTCATAATGTGATGCGCAAATGAAATAGGCTGTGCACGTTGCAAGTGTGTATAACCAGGCATAATCGTATCGACATGTTGCTTAGCAATTGTTAGTATCGTTTGTTGTAATGATTTAATTAATTCAATAATGCCACTTACTTCTTCTTTGGTATATAAATGCATATCTGTTGCTACTTGGTCATTTCTACTTCTACCTGTGTGAAGTTTACCTCCAGCTTCACCAACACGTTGAATCAACTCATGTTCAATATTTAAATGAATATCTTCTAATGACGCTTTGAATTCTATTTTATTTTGATGCACGTCTTTTTGTATTGCTTTTAGACCTTCGATAATCGTATGGGCTTCATCTTTACTGATAATATTTTGATTAGCGAGCATTGTAGCATGCGCTATACTACCTTGTACATCTTGATCGATTAGATTTTGATCGAAATCAATTGAAGCGTTAAATTCATCAACCCATTCTTCTGGTTGCGCTTCAAATCTGCCTCCCCAAGCTTTATTACTCATTACTATAGCCTCCATGTAACATAGCATTGACTTGTGTTGGTAAACCATAAATATCAATAAATCCTACTGCAGCTTCTTGATTAAAGGCATCTTCTTTAGTGTAAGTCGCAAGTTTTTCATCATATAGTGTATAAGGTGATTTTCTACCATTTACAATTGCATTGCCTTTAAATAATTTGACTCTTACGTCACCTTCAACATATTGTTGTGTACTGTCAATAAATTGCTTAAGGCTATCAGTCAATGGAGAGAACCATAAACCATTGTACACTTGTTCAGAAAATTGTTTTTCAATGACGGGTTTGAAGTGTGCCACGTCTTTAGTAAGTGTAATTGTTTCTAATGCTTTATGTGCTTTTAAGATGACTTCTGCACCTGGTGTTTCATAGATTTCTCTTGATTTAATACCTACTAATCTATTTTCAACATGGTCAATTCTACCAATACCATGTTTACCAGCTAATTGATTTAAATAAAGGATCAAGTCATCTAAATTGTAATCTTTACCATCAACTTGAACAGGTACACCATTTTTAAATGTAAGGATAATTTCGTCAGCTTCATCAGGTGTATCTTCTAGTGCATTAGTTAAATCGAAGGCATCTTCAGGGGGAGCGGCATATGGATCTTCTAAAATACCGCATTCGTTAGCTCTACCCCATAAATTTTGGTCAATTGAATATGGTGAATCATAATTAATAGAAACTGGAATATTATGTTTAATAGCATAATCAATTTCTTCTTCACGACTCCATGCCCATTCTCTTACTGGTGCAAATGCTTTTAAGTTAGGATTAAGTGCTTTGATTGCAACTTCGAAACGTACTTGGTCATTACCTTTACCTGTACATCCATGAGCAATACCAACTGAATTTGTTTTTTCTGCAATTTCAACTAACTTTTTAGAGATTAGGGGACGAGATAATGCTGATACTAATGGATATGCATTTTCATACATTAAATTCCCTTTAATGGCATAGCTTACATAATCATCACTAAATTCTTTTGTTGCATCAATGATGTGGCATTCTACAGCTCCCATTTTTAATGCTTTGTCATGAACAAGGTCTAAATCTTTACCTTCTCCTACATCTAAACAACATGCGACTACGTCGTATCCTTTGTCAATTAACCATTGAACTGCAACGCTTGTATCTAATCCTCCAGAATATGCTAAAACGATTTTCTCTTTCATATTTACACCTCAAATTATTTTCAGAATTTTAATATAAATTCATCATAGCAAATTCTAGATGAAAAATAAACCATAAAACTACATAAATATACATTTTGGGTTAAAGTTTATTGAGCTTAAATGCATGTAATTACTTATTTCTAGGTATTTTTAATAGTTTTAAATTTTTAGAAAATTGTATAATGGATTAAAGGTGTTTTGATGATTTAATAAGATGACACTGAAAATTCACTTTTTAAATATAAAATAGAGACTTGTGAATTGAATAGCATATACAAACTTAGTAGAATTAAAGTAGTAAAACATAGGAGGCTTTTTAGATGACTCATATTCAATTAGATTATGGTAAGACTTTAGAATTTTTTGGAGAACATGAATTAGAACAACAAAAAGATATCGTGAAGACATTACACAAAACGATACATGAAGGAACTGGTGCAGGAAATGATTTCTTGGGTTGGGTAGACCTTCCTGTTGATTATGATAAAGAAGAGTTTTCAAGAATTGTAGAAGCTTCTAAACGTATTAAAGCAAATTCTGACGTGTTAGTTGTTATTGGTATTGGTGGTTCATACCTTGGTGCACGTGCTGCTATTGAAATGCTAACATCTTCATTTAGAACAAATAATGACTATCCTGAAATTGTTTTTGTAGGTAATCATTTATCATCAAGTTATACAAAAGAATTAGTAGATTATTTAGCTGACAAAGATTTTTCTGTAAACGTCATTTCTAAATCTGGTACAACTACTGAACCAGCAGTTGCATTCCGTTTATTTAAACAATTAGTTGAGAATAAATATGGTAAAGAAGAGGCTAAAAAACGAATCTTTGCAACAACTGATAAGCAAAAAGGTGCATTAAAACAATTAGCTACAAATGAAGGTTATGAAACATTTGTAGTACCTGATGATGTAGGTGGCCGTTATTCAGTTTTAACTGCTGTCGGTTTATTACCAATTGCAGCTGCAGGTATCAATATTGAAGCAATGATGATTGGTGCGGCAAAAGCACGTAAAGAATTATCTTCTGACAAATTAGAAGAAAATATTGCTTATCAATATGCAACAATTCGTAACCTTCTATATAGCAAAGGTTATACAACTGAAATGCTTATCAACTATGAACCGTCAATGCAATATTTCAATGAATGGTGGAAACAATTATTTGGTGAATCAGAAGGTAAAGACTTTAAAGGTATTTATCCTTCAAGTGCTAACTACACAACTGATTTACATTCATTAGGACAATACGTTCAAGAAGGTCGTCGTTTCTTATTTGAAACAGTTGTTAAAGTGAATCATCCAAAACATGATCTTACTATTGAAGAAGATAGTGACGATTTAGATGGATTAAATTATCTTGCTGGTAAAACAATTGATGAAGTTAATACAAAAGCGTTTGAAGGTACATTATTAGCACATACTGATGGTGGTGTTCCTAATATCGTTGTTAATATTCCACAATTAGATGAAGAAACATTTGGTTATGTCGTGTACTTCTTCGAACTTGCATGTGCTATGAGTGGCTATCAATTAGGCGTAAATCCATTCAATCAACCAGGTGTGGAAGCATATAAACAAAATATGTTTGCTTTACTTGGTAAACCAGGATTTGAAGATATGAAAAAAGATCTTGAAGCAAGATTATAAGTCTTCAATATCAAAGATGTATATTTGTTTTTAATGATATAAATATAATTGAAATAATACCGATGGAACATATTGTGTTTCATCGGTATTTATATTGAAATTAAAAATAATCTACGCCTTAAGATGTATTTATTGAATTTAAAAAGATAGTTGTTTCAAAAAGCTATAATTACAACTATAATAAATATAGTAATGTTTACCAAAGAAAGGATTTGGGATTTTGTCGTTTGAACAGTTAGAAGAATGGTTTGATTTATTTCGGCAATTTGGATATATTCCAGGCTTTGTGCTCATTTATTTTCGTGCGATTATTCCAATATTACCGCTAACGTTATATGTCATATTAATTATGCATACATATGGTGCAATAGTAGGGATAATCATATGTTGGCTAGGTATTGTTTCAGGTACTTTTACTATGTTTTTAATTTTTAAACGATTAGTCAACACAAAAAAGATGAAACAATTTAAAACTAAACGATCCGTACAACGATTAATTAGTTTTATTGATAGACAAGGTTTAATACCATTATTTATATTATTATGCTTTCCATTTACACCAAATACATTGATTAATGTAGTGGCAAGCCTGTCACATATTAAAACAAAGTATTATTTTATTGTATTAACTTTATCTAAATTGATTTCTATCACTGTATTAGGGATAATGGGACGAGAAGTAACGACTATTTTCACTAATCCGATAAGAGCAATTGTGACTATACTTTTTTTCATCATACTTTGGTTTATTAGTAAAAGGGTAGAAAAGCATTTTATGGGCTCTACTAAGGAGTGAAAAAGTGAAAACTGTTATTAAATATTTGATTTCCTTAATATTTGCGATTATTATTGTACTGTTCATCCAAA
The DNA here is from genome assembly GCF_021117155.1 of Staphylococcus sp. HL28. Lineage (NCBI taxonomy): Bacteria > Bacillati > Bacillota > Bacilli > Caryophanales > Staphylococcaceae > Staphylococcus > Staphylococcus sp. HL28. The sequence continues at coordinate 1,919,226 of NZ_CP088218.1, read as the reverse complement.
CATTCGTTATTAGAGGAGCCGTCGTCAATGATGACAATATGTCACCTACATTAGTTAAAGGTGATAGATTAATTGTTAATAAAATTAAAGTTACATTTAATTTATTAGATACTGGTGATATTATCATGTATAAAAATGCTGGACATACGCATTTTGGTAGGATTATAGGTAAACCAGGTCAATCTATTGAAATAAGGAATAATAAAATTTATCGCGACGATAGAGAAATTAAAGATAAATTTGCGGAAAATAGACAATTAAACAACTTTTCATTGAGAGATATGAAATATTCTGATGGCGATATCATTTCACCTAAACATTATTTTGTGTTAAATGATAACGATCATAATCAATCAGACTCAAGACGCTATGGTTTAATTGATAAACAGAATATTATTGGAGATATAAGTATTAAATATTATCCGTTTGAAGCATTTACGACAGATTTTAAATGAATATAAGAGGTGTCTAATTTGAAAAAAGAAATTATGGAGTGGGTTATTGCCATAGCGGTGGCTTTAGCATTAGTAATTTTAATAGGAAAATTTGTTGGTCAACCGTATACAATTAAAGGTGATTCGATGGATCCGACATTAAAAGATGGTGAACGCGTGGTTGTTAATATTATGGGCTATAAAATAGGTGATGTAAAAAAAGGTAACGTCATCGTTTTCCATGCTAACAAGAAAGATGATTACGTGAAACGTGTGATTGGGGTACCTGGTGATAAAGTACAATATAAAAAAGACCAATTATACATTAACGGTAAGAAACAAGATGAACCTTATTTAAATTATAATGAGAAGCGTAAGCAAATTGAATATATTACGGGTACTTTCCAAGTGAAAGACTTAGCTAATGCAAATCCTAAATCTAATGTGATACCTAAAGGTAAATATTTAGTATTAGGTGATAATCGTGAAGTAAGTAAAGATAGTCGTTCATTCGGTTTAATCGATAAGGATCAAATTGTCGGTAAAGTATCATTTAGATTCTGGCCATTAAATGAATTTAAATTTAACTTTAATCCAGATAATACTAAAAATTAATACGGTTTAAAGCGGTAGATGTTGTTATAATGTCTACCGCTTTTTTTACTTAACCTTGCAGGGGGAGTGGGGCCCCAGACATAGAGAATTTCAAAAAGAAATTCTACAAGCAATGCAAGTTGGGGTTACGACGAAATCTCAATATTAATTTAAATTAAAGGATCACCCTAGCTAAAGCTAGTGCGCATAAAGGCATACTTTTGCAAAGCAAATTAGTATGACTTACCTAATAGTGAAAGCTATTAGGAACAATAATTTATAAAAATGTAGTGTTAAGAAATATATATATAATATTGAGTGACTTGGCAGTAGTTGACTGAACTAAAATCAATATTCTATTAATCTTAGTTCTAGTCAACCTTGCAGGGGAGTGGGGCCCCAGACATAGAGAATTTCAAAAAGAAATTCTACAAGCAATGCAAGTTGGGGTTACGACGAAATCTCAATATTAATTTAAATTAAAGGATCACCCTAGCTAAAGCTAGTGCGCAAGAAACACTAACATTTTATAAAAATGTAGTGTTTCTATGTGTTAAAATGTTGTCAAAGGAGTGAGGGTTGTAATGGAATTAAATGCATATATTGGGAGAGCTGGTACTGGTAAATCCACAGCAATGGTTGATGAAATAAAAGATAAAATGAAACGTGACCCACTTGGGGATCCAATTATTTTAATCGCTCCAACACAAAGTACATTTCAATTTGAACAAGCATTTGTTAATGACGATTCATTGAATGGTAGTTTAAGAACAGAAGTGCTTCACTTTGAAAGATTAAGTCATAGAGTATTCCAAGAAGTTGGGGGCTTCACGGAACAACGTTTATCTAAGGCTGCAACAGAAATGATGATTTATCATCTAGTGCAACAATTTCAAGATGATATGAAATTATATCGTTCGCAAGCTAAATATTTTGGGTTTAGTGAAAAGTTAGCAGAACAAATTCAAGATTTTAAAAAGTATTCTGTTTTGCCAGAACATATTGATGAATTTTTAAACACGCATCATGTTCAAACAAGAACAAAGCATAAATTAGAAGATATATCTTTAATATATAAGCAATTTGAATCAAGAATGCATGGACAATTTATTACAGTAGAGGATTCATTGCGTCAATTTATCACACAAATGGATCAATCTGAGTGGTTGAAACGATCAGAAATATACATAGATGGCTTCCACAACTTTTCAACATTAGAATATGAAATGATACAAGCATTAGTAAAGAATGCTAAAAAAGTAACGGTATTACTCACTACTGACGGGAATAAAGATGCTTTCAGTTTATTTAGAAAGCCCTCAGAAGTACTCACGCACCTCGAAGATATAGCACAAGACTTGCATATTCAATTAAATAAAAACTTCTTTACAGATATTTTTCGATTTGAAAATAATGACTTAAAATCATTAGAGTCACAATTCGATGCATTACAAATCACGCCTCAGAAATCAGAAGGATTTATCGACATTTTTGAATCATCAAGTATGAGAGAAGAAATAAATGAAATAGCTCGTCAAATACTTAAAGACACACGTGATAATCAATTACGTTTTCAAGATATTGCAATCCTTTATAGAGATGCATCTTATGCGGATTTATTTGAATCAATTTTACCGTTATATCAAATTCCATTTAACATCGATACAAAGCGTTCAATGACACATCATCCTATTATGGAAATGATTCGTTCATTAATCGAAGTCATCCAATCTAATTGGCATATCAATGCCATGATGCGTTTATTGAAAACCAATGTACTCACAGACCAATTTAAAAATAGTACCCATTTAATAGATTTATTGGAAAACTTTGTGATAGAACGCGGCATATATGGAAAAAGATGGTTAGATGATGAGTTATTTAACATTGAAAACTTTAGAAAAATGGGGCGCAAAGAACATCAACTGACTCAAGAAGAAAGAGACACATTTGAACAAGTCGTCAAATTAAAAACAGATGTCATCGATAAAATTTTACACTTTGAACAAGCCATGAATGAAGGGAAAACGGTACGTGATTTTGCGACGGCATTTTATGAGAGTATGGAATATTTTGAACTACCGAATCATTTGATGACTGAGAGAGATATGCTAGATAATGATGGTTATCATGAACAAGCTGAAGAAATTGATCAAATTTGGAACGGATTAATACAGATTTTAGATGATTTAGTGACAGTCTTTGAGAAAGAAAATATGTCATTATCCCGTTTCTTAGAAGTGTTTGATATAGGGTTAGAACAATTAGAATTTGTTATGATTCCACAAACGTTAGACCAAGTAAGTATTGGTACCATGGATTTAGCAAAAGTAGATAATAAAAAGCATATCTATCTTGTAGGTATGAATGATGGTTCAATGCCACAACCTATTTCTTCTTCTAGTTTAATGAGTGACGATGAAAAGAAAATATTCGAAGAAAATGCTCAAATCGAATTAAGTCCTACGGCAGATATTTTACAAATGGATGAAGCATTTGTGTGTTATATCGCTATGACTCGTGCAACATCTAAAGTGACATTTTCATATAGTTTAATGGGAGCATCAGGTGATGAAAAAGAAATGAGTCCATTTCTAGCTCAAATTAAAGATATTTATCAAGACTTGGATGCGGTTAATATCCATCAGATGCATCAAGCGAACCCTATGTCTTTAATTGAGCATGTGCATCAGACTAAAATTAATTTGTTTGAATCGCTTAGAGCATGGTTAGATGAAGAAATTGTAGCAGAAACATGGATAGATGCGTACCAAGTTATGCGAGATGATGAGCGTTTAAATAAGGACCTAGATTATTTAATTACTTCATTAACTTACGATAATGAGACCACACAACTTAGTGAAACATTGGCGCAAGATTTATATGGTAAAACCATCAATGCAAGTGTATCGAGATTTGAAGGATATCAACAGTGTCCATTTAAACACTACGCTTCACATGGCTTACGATTAAATGAACGCACAAAATATGAACTACAGAATTTTGATTTAGGTGATATCTTCCATTCTGTATTGAAATACATTTCGGATCGTATCAATGGTGATTTTAAACACTTAGATCAAAAGAAAATCAAGACATTAACAACTGAGGCATTAGAAACTATTCTACCTAAAGTACAATTTAATTTACTAAATTCATCTGCATATTATCGATACTTATCACGAAGAATAGGTGCCATTGTAGAGACAACTCTCAATGCATTAAAATATCAAGGCGATTATACAAAATTCAAACCACAACAATTTGAAACAGGTTTCCGCAAAAAGCCTAAATCCGATGAGGAGTTAATTGCACAATCATTAACAACTAAACAAGGTGTACCCATTAATATCAGAGGTCAAATTGATCGAATTGATACGTATACAAAAGACAATCAAAGCTATGTAAATATTATCGATTATAAGTCATCAGAAAGCAGTGCCACACTTGATTTAACCAAAGTGTATTATGGCTTACAAATGCAGATGATGACGTATATGGACATTGTGCTACAAAATCAAGATAGATTAGGATTAACAGATATAGTTAAGCCTGGAGGATTGCTATATTTCCATGTTCATGAGCCAAGATTAAAATTGAAAAACTGGTCGGAAATTGATCAAGAGAAAATAGAAAAAGATTATATTAAATCATTTAAAATGAGTGGATTAATTAATAGTGACGAAGAAGTTTTAGATGCATTAGATATCCGATTAGAACCTAAATTCAAATCTGATATTGTGCCAGTTGGTTTAACGGCTAAAGGTGCTATTAGTAAATCTGGTAGTCAAGTTGCTGATGAAAAAACGATTTATAAATTTATAGAACATAATAAAAATAACTTTATTGATACAGCAACACATATTATGGATGGTCACACAGAAGTATCACCACTTAAATATAAACAAACATTGCCATGCCAATTTTGTAGTTATCAATCAGTTTGTCATGTGGATGGTATGATTGATAGTAAACGATATCGAACAGTTGATGAATCGATTAATCCAATAGAAGCAATACAACAAATGGAAGAAAATGGAGGTGAAAATGAATGATACCTACAAAACCTAAAGACGTTATTTGGACAGATGCACAATGGCGTAGTATTTATGCGAAAGGTCAAGATACTTTAGTAGCGGCTGCTGCAGGATCAGGGAAAACGGCTGTCCTTGTAGAAAGAATAATTCAACGAATTTTAAGGGATGAAATTGATGTTGACCGCTTATTAGTTGTAACATTTACAAATTTAAGTGCTAGAGAGATGAAACATCGTGTGGATCAACGTATACAACAGGCGTCCATAGAAGATCCAAATAACGAACATTTAAAAAATCAACGTATCAAAATACATCAAGCACAGATATCGACTTTGCATAGTTTTTGTTTAAAATTAATTCAACAACATTATGATGTATTGGATATCGATCCGAATTTTAGAACGAGTAGTGAAGCAGAAAATATTCTACTTTTAGAACAAACAATCGATGAGGTTTTAGAACAACATTATGATAAGTTAAATCCTGATTTTATTGATTTAACCGAGCAATTATCAAATGATCGTAGTGATACTCAATTTAGAAATATGATTAAACAGTTATATTTCTTTAGTATTGCTAACCCTGATCCATTCCAATGGTTAAATCAACTATCTGCACCATACCATGATGAAACACAACAAGATGATTTATTAAAATTATTAAACGATTTAGCAATGATCTTTATTAATGCTGGTTATGAATCGCTTGAAAAAAGTTATGAATTATTTTCAATGATGGAAGGTGTTGAGAAACAACTAGAAGTTATTGAACAAGAACGTCGTTTTATGAGTGATTTATATCATAATGATCAATTACAGGTGGATGTACTTGTTCATCACCAATTTGTCAGTCGATTTCCTAGTATTAGCGCTAAAATTAAAGAAGAAAATGCGATGATGCTTGACGCTTTAGAGGATGCAAAAGCCTCATATGATAAATATAAAGACATGATTAATAAAGTGAAAAACGATTATTTTTCAAGAACACCAGAAGATTTAAAACGTGATATGCAATTACTTGCGCCACGTGTGAGCTATCTTTCAGAAATTGTGAAAGATGTCATCCATGATTTTAGTAAGCATAAGCGAAGTCGCAATGTATTAGATTTTGCTGATTACGAACATTTTGCACTTCAAATTTTAACCAATGAAGATGGTACACCGTCTGCCATTGCTGAAATGTATCGTCAACATTTTTCTGAAATATTAGTAGATGAGTATCAAGACACAAACCGAGTACAAGAGAAAATTTTATCTTGTATTAAAACGGGAGATGAATCAAATGGTAATTTATTTATGGTTGGTGACGTAAAACAATCCATTTATAAATTTAGACAAGCAGATCCTAGCTTATTTATCGAAAAATATAATCGATTTAATGTGGATGGACATGAGGCAGGAATGCGTATTGATTTATCACAGAATTTCCGTTCTCGTAAAGAAGTGTTATCTACTACTAATTACCTATTTAAGCATATGATGGATGAAGCGGTAGGAGAAATCACTTATGATGATGCAGCTCAATTATATTATGGTGCACCATATGATGAAGTTAATCATAATGTAGAATTACGTACATTAGTTGAAGCTAGCTCTGAAAATAGTAAATTAACGGGTACTGAACAAGAAGCCAATTATATCGTTGAACAAGTAAAAGATATTTTAGAACATCGAAAAGTCTATGATATGAAAACCAATACGTATCGACCAGCGACGTATAAAGATATCGTTATTCTAGAACGAAGTTATGGCCAAGCGCGTAATTTACAACAAGCTTTTAAAGATAATGATATACCGTTCCATGTCAATAGTAGGGAAGGATATTTTGAACAAACAGAAGTACGTTTAATATTATCGTTTCTGCGTACAGTTGATAATCCATTACAAGACATCTATTTAGTGGGTTTAATGCGTTCAGTAATTTATCAATTTACAGAAGATGAATTAGCTAATATACGCGTATTTAGTCCGAATGATGGTTATTTTTATCAATCGATTCAACAATATATAAAAAATGATATGGCTAACAAAAAATTAGTAACTAAGTTAAAACGATTTTTAGACGATATTCAACATTATCAAGACTATAGTCAGCGCTATCCTGTCTATCAATTAATTGATAAATTCTATAATGATCATTATGTGATTCAATACTTTAGTGGTCTTATTGGTGGTAGAGGTCGTCGTGCAAATCTTTATGGTTTATTTAATAAAGCGATTGAATTTGAAAATTCAAGTTTCCGAGGTTTATATCAATTCATTAGATTTATTGACGAGTTGATTGATAGAGGTAAGGATTTCGGTGAAGAAAATATTGTAGGTCCAAATGATAATGTGGTCAGAATGATGACCATTCACAGTAGTAAGGGCTTGGAATTCCCATTTGTCATTTATTCAGGGCTATCTAAAAGATTTAATAAAAATGATCTGAGTAGACAAGTTGTATTGAATCAAAAATATGGTTTAGGTATGGATTATTTCGATGTTAATGAAGATATCGCGTATCCTTCATTATCTTCAGTGGCTTATAAGGCAATTAACGAGAAGGAAATGATCTCTGAGGAAATGCGTTTAATTTATGTTGCATTAACGCGTGCCAAAGAGCAATTGATTCTGATAGGTAGGGTGAAAGATGAAAAAGAATTAGGTAAATTAGAAAGATTGCCAATTTCGGGAAATCATCTTGCAGTTAACGAACGCTTAACTGCACCAACGCCATTTACTATGATTTATAGTATTTTAGCTAAATATCAATCTTCAAGCATTACAAATGATCAAAAGTTCGAAACAAACATAGAACAATTAGATAGCAACGTTAAACCAAGAGTGAATCTATATGTAGACAACTTCGAAGATATATCAACAGAGACTCTGTTATCAGAAAGTGAAATAAGAACTGTGGAAGATATTGAAAATGATCAAAGCGGTAATGATGACATCAAAGCTAAAATTAAGGAAAAACTAACATTTGAATATCCATATCAAAAGGATATTGAGAAACCATCTAAACAATCTGTATCTGAATTGAAGCGTCAATTGGAAACAGAGGAAAGTGGTACAAATTATGATCGAGTGCGTCAATACCGTATTGGTGTGTCAACCTACGAAAGACCCAAGTTTTTAAGTCAACAAGGTAAACGTAAGGCTAATGAAGTGGGTACATTGATGCACACAGTAATGCAACATTTGCCGTTTAAAAAGGATAGATTGACTGAAACAGAGTTAGATGAATATATCGATCGTTTAATAGAAACAAATATTATTGAATCTGACGCTAAAGAAGATATTAGATTTAAAGAGATTATGACATTTATTCAGAGTGATTTATACATGAATATTGCCAATGCTGATCAAGTTTTCCGAGAATTACCATTTGTAGTGAATCAATCAAAAGTTGATCAGATAGAGTTGGATGATGAAGGTGTATCGATTATTCAAGGTATGATTGACTTGATTTACGTGAGTGAAGGTCAATATTACTTTGTAGATTATAAGACAGATGCATTCAATCGACGAAGAGGCCTAACAGATGAGGAAATCGGACAACAATTGAAAGATAAATATCAAATTCAGATGAAATATTATCGCAATACATTAGAAACGATTCTTCAAACAAAAGTTAAAGGTTATCTATACTTCTTTAAATTTGGCATATTAGAAATAGATGATCATGAATAATTTCTAGCTATCCTAATAAAGTATGGTAATCAATATGTAGAAACTTTCTTAATTTTCTTACTTATATATTTGTTATTTCATGCTTATTATAGTTATAATATGTATTAAGATATAGATGAGGAGTTGATTATGAATGAAATTTTTATCATTCAAGCATAATGACAGAACTTCATACGGTGTTAAAGTTAAACGTGAAGATGCTGTTTGGGATTTAACATTAGTATTTGCTGATTTTGCGGAAAGTGATTTTCATCCAAAAACATTATTAGCAGGATTACAACAAAACCAAACGTTAGATTTCCAAGAACAAGTACGTAAGGCAGTTGTTGCTGCAGAAGATAGCGGTAAAGCTGAAGATTACAAAATTTCATTTAATGATATTGAGTTTTTACCACCAGTTACACCACCGAATAACGTTATTGCTTTCGGTCGTAACTATGAAGATCATGCAAGTGAATTGAACCATGAAGTACAACGTTTATACGTATTTACTAAAGCTGCGTCATCATTAACAGGTGATAGTGCTACAATTCCAAATCATAAAGATATTACAGATCAATTAGACTATGAAGGTGAATTAGGTATTGTCATTGGTAAATCTGGGGAGAAAATTCCTAAAGCGCTAGCATTAGACTATGTTTATGGTTATACAATTATTAATGATATTACAGACCGTAACGCTCAAAATAATCATGACCAAGCATTTTTATCTAAAAGTTTAACTGGCGGTTGCCCAATGGGACCATATATCGTTACGAAGGATGAACTTCCTACTCCTGAAAATGTTAACATTGTAACAAAAGTTAATAATGAAATCCGTCAAGACGGTAATTCTGGAGAAATGATCTTAAAAATTGACGAACTAATCGAAGAAATTTCTAAATATGTTGCTTTACATCCAGGGGATATTATTGCGACTGGTACGCCAGCCGGTGTGGGAGCAGGTATGCAACCACCACAATTCTTACAACCAGGTGACGAAGTAAAAGTAACAATTGATAATATTGGTACTTTAACAACTTATATTTCAAAATAATTGATGAAATTGTATTATTTTAAATAACAAGGTAGCTATCTTGAAGCAATTAAACTTCAATGATAGCTACTACTTTTATGTTATGATGATTAAAGTAAATATATTAGTGGGGGGACATTGTCTTGTTACATGTTCATATTTTAAGTTGGGTATTAGCAATTATTTTATTTATTGCTACATACTTAAACATTTCAAAAGTACAAGGCGCATCACCATATTTTAAACCTTTACAAATGTTGTTAAGATTATTTATGGTATTAGCGCTTATTTCTGGATTCTGGGAATTAATTAAAGAATTTGCAGCAGCAAGCCATGGTGAAGGTGGCAATCATATGTTACTTACATTAAAAATGCTTTGTGGCTTGGGCGTATTAGCATTGATGGAAGTTTCAATTGCAAAGAGAAAGAAACATGAAAATAGTAATAAATTATTTTGGATGACAATTGCATTAATTATCGTAACAATTGCAATTGGTATTATTCTACCTTGGGGACCAATCAGTAAGATGTTCGGTTTAGGATAATAAAGCATTATATATTATTTTTTATTAGAAGTTGAGGCAAATATTCATTTATATTTGTTTTAACTTCTATTTTTATTTGACATAGAGTTCACTCTATACCTTATACTCTATTATTATAAATTTTGAAGGAGTATGTTTACGATGGATAAAAAGAAAAAATTAATTTTGATTGTGATTTTATTTAGTTATTTTCTAATATTAATGGATAACTCCATTATTTTTACAAGTACAGTAAAAATTGCCAAAGATTTAAAAATGAATGATGCAACATTATCATGGATATCTAATGCTTATACGATTACATTCGGTGGATTTTTATTACTTTCAGGTAGATTAGGAGATTTGATTGGCCGAAAAACGCTATTTTTAATTGGACTTAGTATTTTTGGTATTTCGAGTCTTTCGATTGGTTTGGCTCAATCAAGTATGCAAATGATAATTTTTAGGGCAATTCAAGGGATAGGCTCTGCAATCATTGCACCAACGACATTAGCACTCATTATGGACAATTATTCTGGAAAGTTGAGAGTCAAAGCAATCAGTTATTATGGTGCAACTGCTGGGGTTGGAGCTAGCATAGGTCTTATACTTGGAGGATGGTTAACAAGTGCAATTAGTTGGAGGTCTGGATTTATAATTAATGTGCCATTTACAATATTTTTAATTATTATGTCGATTCTCTTTATTAAACGGACGGAATTGACGAAACAAAGAATAGACATCATAGGAGCTATTTTATCAGTTGTTGCAACTATGGGACTTGTATATGGAATTACTAATGAATCATTATTGTTTGTATCGATTGGTTTGATATTGTTTATAGTATTTGTATATTTTGAAAAAGGTATAAATTATGCCCTTGTACCAATGAATCTCTTTAGAAGCTCTGTAAGATCAGGCGCGTATATAGGTAGATTTATCTTTATGATGTCTATGTTATCGTATTGGTTTATTTTGCCACAAATAATGCAACAGCAATATCAATATTCACCATTACAAGCTGGCATAGGCTTTTTACCATTGACTATAGTTAATTTTATTGCAGCAATGTATTTACCTAATGTGACTGAAAAGTTGGGTAATACAAAAGTTTTATTTTTAGGTCAATTTATTTTAATAGTGGGCATGATTATCTCTGCATTGATGAATCCTGAAAATGGTTATTGGATAGCTATAGGTTTACCAATGATATTAGTAGGTCTAGGTCAAGGTTGGATATTATCACCATTAACAAATGCAGGTATTTATGAAGTTGACAATACAATAGCCGGTGCAGCAAGCGGTATGACAAATACTATGCATCAACTTGGTGGTCCAGTTGGATTATCGTTAATTATTTTAATGACATCTCAAATTAAGAATATAATTACTTATTATCATATTGTGATGTGGATGATAACTGTATACTTGATTATTGGTTTAGTTATATTATTATTTACACAAAAAAGTAAAATGAAAGACACAAATTAAAAATTAAAAAAACAAGTCGACTCAATGATTAGATTGAATCGGCTTGCTTTTTACTTTATTTATTGTGCTTTGTAACCAATCATATTGATTAAATCTTTAGGATGGCTATATGGTGGAGCGTAGGCAACTTCGAATTCTGTTAATTCATCAACTGTCATATTATTTTGCATCGCCATTGATAAAACATCAATTCGTTTATCCACGCCTTCTTGACCAACTGCAGCTGCACGTATGATTACTCTTGTTTCTTCATCGTAATAAACTCTTAAATGTAAAGGTGTATTACCTGGGTAATAACCTGCATGTGCTCCTTGCTTCGTTTCAACCGTTTTATAATTAAATTGAGATAACTCATCTGGTTTGACGCCCACACTAGCAAATGTATAATCAAAGAATTTTACTATATTTGCACCAAGATAACCTTTAAATTTAATATTATCATTACCAACTAATCGTTCTGCGATTATACTTGCAGCACGATGGGCACCCCAAGCAAGAGGTACATTAGCTTTTAAGTCAACATGTCTATAATGAGAAGTGATGACATCACCTAATGCATAGATATTATGAATATTAGTTTGGAAATAGTCATTAACTGGTATAAAGCCCTTGTCATCAATTTGGATATTAGATGACTTTATAAATTCAGAATTAGGTTTTGTACCGATACCTTCAATGATGATATCGAACTGTTCTTTCTTACCCGATTTGAATGAAACGTCATGATCATTGATATCAGTGATTTCTTCATTTAAACGATACTCAATATGTTTTTCTTCTAGTTCATCAAAGATAGGTTGATTCATATCTTGATCCATTAATTTATTTACTTGTTCGGAGCGATGAATAAGTGTGATATCTAACCCGCGTTGATATAAATTTTCAAGTACTTCAAGCGAAATATAGCCGGCACCTACAACAAGTGCTTTATGAACGTTATGAGTATTAATATATTCGTTAATCGCATCAGTATCTTCTAAATTCCTTAAAGTAAAGGCCATGTCAGTATTAAAGTTAAGTCGATTGGCACTGCAACCAGGACTAAGTATTAAATAATCATAGGGTTCTTCAAATGTTTCGTCACTAGCTCTATTTTTCACAGTAACAGTTTGACGCGTATCATTAACTGCTATGACTTCATGATATGTTTTTACATTAATTTGCTTTTTATCATAAAATGATTCAGGTGTATATGCTAAAACTTTCTCTCTTTCAGTGATGACATCGCTTAAATAATAAGGTAAAGCACAATTCGCAAAGCTCATATCTCTATCTTTTTCAAATACAGTAATTTCACTACTTTGATCTAAACGTCTAATTTGGCTAGCACATGTAGCACCACCTGCTACAGCACCAACTACAACAATTTTACTCATTTGACAACCTCCTTATATCATAAAAATGCTGAGATAGTATCGTGTCACCATCTCAGATTGATCTAACACCTCGTTCTATGAATAATAACGGATATTCAAATTAAAGAAGTCATTTAAATATCTACCAATACCATCATCGTTGTTACTAAATGTAGTTTCATTTGCTATATCTTTTAGTTCTTGTAAACCATTATCCATAGCAATACCATGTTGTGCATATTTAATCATTTCAATATCATTATCTTCGTCACCGAAAGCAATAATATGTTGTGGATCAATATTTAAAAACTGTCTGACTTGTTCAATACCACGTGCTTTATTAATGCCACGTTTAACGATTTCTATCACTGGGAAAGGTGCACCCCAACGACGATGTTCAATATTTTCAGCATAAAAATGAGTTAATTTATCTTTTATTTCTGGGATTTTACTTTCTTCAGCTTCTACTAAAAGTGATGTAGGTGATTCATTAAGTTGTTCAAGTAAGTTACCAGTTTGGATTCTCGGGTTACCCATAGAGAACCCTTCAAACAAGCGTGGATCATGATTATTGATAAAAACATAATCTTTAACTTCTGCAATGATATTAGTTACTTGAAATTGTTGTAACTTTTCGATGATATTTTTAGACATATCAATGTCTAATACTTCATGTATTGTTTTGAATTCATCAGATTTAGGATGATGTACATAAGCACCATTAAAATTCACAACCGGTGTATCCATGTTTAACTCATGATAATATATTTGGCTCGCTCGATAAGGGCGACCAGTCGCTATCATAATCGAATGACCGCGTTGCTGTAATTCAGTTAATACTTGTTTCGTATAATTAGAAATTTCTTTATTATCATTTAATAATGTTCCATCTAAGTCTAAGCAAATTAAATAAGGTTGCATAAATATCTCCTTATGTCGTTTTAATATATTGTAGTAGTATCATAGCATTTTATTGGCGTTTTGTCGGATATTTGATATATTAGTATAAAGATAAATATAGAGAGGTGATACTAATGGAAGAGGCGTTAAAAGATAGTATCCTAGGGGCTCTAGAAATGGTAATCGACCCTGAATTAGGCATTGATATTGTTAATTTAGGTTTAGTATATAAAGTTGATGTGGATGATGAAGGACTTTGTACTGTTGAGATGACATTAACTTCTATGGGTTGTCCTTTAGGACCGCAAATTATCGAACAAATTAAAACTGTTTTAGCAGAGATTCCAGAAATTCAAGATACTGAAGTAAACATTGTATGGAGTCCACCATGGAATAAAGACATGATGTCTAGATATGCAAAAATTGCACTAGGCGTTGGATAATCTTTATGACAAAGAATAAGAATGGTCATGTAGTTTAATGCACGAATTGTGTATAGGATGCTATGTGCCATTCTTTTTTTATTTTTGAAACGTATGACCATTCATATATAAGTCAAAATCTAACGGATTATTCCTAAAAATAAAAAAATTCCTTGGAAAATTATCAGAAAAACAAATCGTCATTAAAAATATAGTATTCATTTAGTATTTAAGTTGAATTTATATTACGATTGTATTACAATATTTAAGACTGATTGTAACTAGAACACAATAAATTTAAGTTGTGAATAAATTGTCAGAAGAGTAATCTTAGTCAATCTATACAGATTATTAAAGTTAAATCTGTTTTGAAAATATTAATTTATACAATTTGTTAGACATACATATCTCTTTTAACTTAAGACTCGAATGACGTATTTATACAGATTAATCATATTATTAAGAAATCTGTTTTAAACGAAATTCGAAATGACTCTATGGGGAAGAAAGTGAAATATGGAAAAAGAATATAAAAGAACTAAAACTAGGGGTAAGCGATTAAGATATATGCCTGGTTTGGATGGATTAAGGGCGATAGCCGTAATCGGCATTATCATTTACCATCTAAATAAGCAATGGTTGACAGGCGGCTTTTTGGGTGTAGATACATTTTTTGTAATTTCAGGTTATTTAATCACAAGTTTATTATTAAAAGAGTATGAAGAAACTGGCATTATTAATTTAAAGAATTTCTGGTTACGTCGATTAAAGCGACTAGTACCAGCAGTATTAGCATTACTATTAGTAGTAGGTATAGCCACTTTATTATTCAAATCTGAAGATATAGTTAGAGTGAAACATGATATTATAGCAGCTATATTCTATGTTTCAAATTGGTGGTATATAGCTAAAGATGTTAACTACTTTGAACAGTTTTCATTCATGCCATTAAAACATCTTTGGTCGTTAGCGATAGAGGAACAATTTTATTTATTTTTCCCTGTCGTTTTAATTACATTATTGCTAACTATAAAGAAATATCGCAATATTACATTAATTTTTTGGATTATTTCATTGTTATCGCTCATGCTAATGATTGTGATTTCACAACCACATCTTAATCATTCAAGAGTGTATTTTGGAACTGATACGAGACTACAAACATTATTATTAGGTGTGATTTTAGCTTTCTTATGGCCACCATTTAAGCTAAAGGCCCAACCACCTAAAGTTTTACAGCGAGCGATAGACGGCGTGGGATTATTTGGACTGGCCTTTTTAATCTTATTGTTCTTTACAGTTCAAGATGAAAGCGACTGGATATATGATGGTGGGTTTTATATTATTTCTACTATGACGTTGTTGATAATCGCAAGTGTTGTTCATCCATCTACATTAGTATCGAAGTTATTAGGTAATCCATTATTTGTTTATATCGGCAAACGTTCATATAGTTTATATTTATGGCATTTCCCTATTATTAGCTTTGTACATAGTCATTTTATTGCAGGTCAAATTCCTTTCTATGTTTACATTGTGGATATTATTTTAACAGTGTTATGCGCTGAAGCTTCTTATAGATATATCGAAACACCATTTAGAAAAGAAGGTTTAAAGGCCTTCACATTGAAACGTAAATACAAACCTGCGCTTATAAGAACAATTGCAATTATAATATGTATCATTCCGTTTGCATTTATTATGGGTGGTGCGTTTGATGGTTTAGGTAAAGATAAAATCGATCAAAAATCCAATTCATTCAATACAGATTTAGAAGATAAATATTTAATAAGAATGATTCCAATAGATAAAATTGGTCAAAAAAGTAGTAAGGACACAGATGTTTATACTGATATTAATCCATTGTTAATCGGAGATTCGGTAATGGTAGATATTGGTGAAAACTTTAAAGATAGAGTACCTAAAGCTAAAATTGATGGTAAGGTTGGTAGAAATTTGTATCAAGCTATTCCACTAGTAGAAGATAATTATAAACAATACAATAAAAAAACAGACCAAGTTATTTTAGAATTAGGTACTAATGGAGATTTTAATAAAAAGCAACTTGATGATTTAATTAATAAATTTGGAGATGCGCAAGTATATTTGGTCAATACTAGAGTACCAAGAGGGTACGAGGATCATGTCAACAAACTAATGGCAGATGCAGCTAAAGAAAAAAGTAATGTAACATTAATCGATTGGTATAAAAGATCAGAAGG
This sequence comes from Staphylococcus sp. HL28, assembly GCF_021117155.1. NCBI lineage: Bacteria > Bacillati > Bacillota > Bacilli > Caryophanales > Staphylococcaceae > Staphylococcus > Staphylococcus sp. HL28. Next base: position 1,902,555 of record NZ_CP088218.1, on the reverse strand, counting down.
ACATACAGAATACTTTGCGCCAGATGGCATACATTTAGAACATAGTGGTGTAGAAGCCTTAACAGATGAAATTTTAAGTAAGATTAAAAAGAAATAATACAACTATTTAATCAATCAAGACAATCATATGTGTACGATATTACTAAAATGTATTGAGTGTTGATTAAAGTCATAGTGAAAGCCCGAGGTAAATAGATATCTCGGGTTATTTTGTATCATTTAACGAAACCTTTTGAAGCGGTTAAATGTAGTTATTAGTGCTTAGTTTGTTGTTTGAATTATTGGGAAATAGAATAATAAAAATATTTGATTCATCACAATTGCTATTAAGAATAAACCAAAAAAATATTACAAAAAACAAGCTTAAGTTCTTGATAATTTTTTAGAAGGGGACTATAATATAGTTAAGGTCAAAGAAAGTCAAAGTCAAATCAAAAATCTTTACTTTGACCAACTCTAAAATAATAGAGGTGAAAACAATTGGATATCAATAAAATGACATATGCTATACAAGGTTCATTACAAAGAGCCATTGAGTATAGTAAAGAATTTGAATTACAAAATATCGAAATTGAAGCTATTTTAAAAGCGAGTTTAAATGAAAATGAAAGTTTAATTAAGAGTGTTCTAGAACGTGCAAATATTGATGTAGAAGAACTAGAAAAAGCTTATGATAATAAATTAAAAGCTTATCCAACTGTACAAGGAGATAATGTACAGTACGGTCAATATATAAGTGCAAAAGCAAATGAATTAATGAATAAATCTGAAACTTATATGAATGAATATGACGATGAATTTATTTCAATGGAGCACGTACTTCGTGCAGCGATGGACATTGATCAAACTACACAAAACTTCATAGGTAATAAAAATGAAGTAGTTAAAGAAATTATTAACAAAATAAGAGGGGGAAATCATGTGACTAGTCAGAACCCAGAAGTAAATTATGAAGCATTAGAAAAATATGGACGTGACTTAGTAGAAGAAGTACGTCAAGGTAAAATGGATCCGGTTATTGGCCGTGACGAAGAAATTCGTAACACTATACGTATATTAAGTCGTAAAACAAAAAATAATCCTGTATTAATTGGTGAACCAGGTGTTGGTAAAACAGCGATTGTTGAAGGATTAGCACAACGTATTGTTAAAAAGGACGTACCTGAATCATTATTAGATAAAACCATTTTCGAACTTGATTTAAGTGCATTAGTTGCAGGTGCCAAATTTAGAGGCGAATTCGAAGAGCGCTTAAAAGCAGTACTTAAAGAAGTTAAGGAATCTGATGGTAGAATTATATTATTTATAGATGAAATTCATATGTTAGTAGGCGCTGGTAAAACGGATGGCGCAATGGATGCCGGAAATATGTTGAAACCAATGTTAGCCCGTGGTGAATTACATTGTATCGGTGCTACAACTTTAAATGAATATAGAGAATATATCGAAAAAGATTCAGCTCTAGAACGTCGTTTCCAAAAAGTTGGCGTCAGTGAACCAGATGTTGAAGATACAATATCCATTCTACGTGGATTGAAAGAGCGCTATGAAGTGTATCATGGTGTACGTATTCAAGACCGTGCATTAGTTGCAGCAGCAGAACTATCTGATAGATATATTACTGATAGATTTTTACCTGATAAAGCTATAGACTTGGTTGACCAAGCATGTGCCACTATACGTACTGAAATGGGATCAAATCCAACTGAATTAGACCAAGTTAATCGACGCGTAATGCAATTAGAAATTGAAGAAAGTGCATTGAAAAATGAATCTGACAATGCTAGTAAACAACGTTTAGAAGAACTTCAAGAAGAATTATCAAATGAAAAAGAAAAACAAGCGTCATTACAATCACGTGTAGAACAAGAAAAAGAAAAAATTGCAAAACTACAAGAAAAACGAGCAGAATTAGATGAAAGTAGAAAAGCCTTAGAAGACGCACAAACTAATAATAATCTTGAAAAAGCAGCAGAATTACAATATGGTAAAATACCTCAATTGGAAAAAGAATTAAAAGAATTAGAAGACGTTTTCCAAGATGAACAAGGCGAAGATAATGATAGAATGATTCGTGAAATTGTATCTGATGAAGAAATTGGCGATATCGTTAGTCAATGGACAGGTATCCCAGTATCTAAATTAGTCGAAACAGAAAGAGAAAAATTACTTCACTTAGGCGATATTCTTCATAAACGTGTGGTTGGACAAGATAAAGCTGTAGACTTAGTATCAGACGCAGTTGTACGTGCAAGAGCAGGTATCAAAGATCCGAATAGACCTATTGGTAGTTTCCTATTCTTAGGACCTACAGGTGTAGGTAAAACAGAATTAGCTAAATCATTAGCAGCGTCATTATTCGATTCTGAAAAACATATGATACGCATTGATATGAGTGAGTACATGGAGAAACATGCAGTGTCTAGATTAATTGGTGCCCCTCCAGGCTATGTAGGTCATGATGAAGGCGGCCAATTAACTGAAGCAGTTAGAAGAAATCCTTATTCAGTCATCTTACTTGATGAAGTAGAGAAAGCGCATAGCGATGTGTTCAATGTGTTACTTCAAATATTAGATGAAGGTCGATTGACTGATTCTAAAGGTAGAAGTGTGGACTTTAAAAATACAATTATTATCATGACTAGTAATATCGGTTCACAAGTCCTATTAGAACAAGTTTCAGAAACAGGCGATATAAGTGAATCAACTGAAAAAGCGGTCATGGATAGCTTGCATGCTTACTTCAAACCTGAAATTTTAAACCGTATGGATGATATTGTGTTATTCAAACCATTATCAGTAAACGATATGAGTATGATTGTCGATAAAATATTAGGTCAATTGAATATGAGATTAGTTGATCAAAGAATTACCATTGAAGTAACTGACGAAGCGAAAAAATGGTTAGGTGAAGAAGCTTATGAACCTCAATTTGGTGCACGTCCATTGAAACGATTTGTACAAAGACAAATTGAGACACCATTAGCGCGTATGATGATTAAAGAAAACTTACCAGAAGGTACTAAAATAAATGTAGATCTTAATAATGATAACGAATTAACATTTGACGTGACTAAACCAGAATAATCACATCAAGTCAAAAAACAAAAGAAAGCTGGTAGCGACTATATTAATATAGTCGCTACCAGCTTTTTGTAATTAATAACAAATGTCCTATCTGTTACTAGACATGACCATTTGTTTAATTTTTATTATTCGTATTGTTCTGACGTGCTTTTTGGACTTATTGTAGCTGCTAAGATAGCAACTGCTACAGTAAAGATAACAGCCATGATGATTGGAGATACGACGTTTAACGCACCGCCACCATTTAAACTATTCAATACGAAATTGACCATTTGTAACAAGACTAATGCCCAAATAAATGTCATGAGGTATTTCATTGTATGTGACCTCCAATATAATATATACCTTTATTTTAATAGAAAAATACATGTTTGTATAGAGTGAATCAGAATGTAGTATGATATATAATCACTTTAACGATATATGATATCATTAATAAGATAATCATTGATTTTAGAGATATGGTTTGATTAGTATTAAGCAAATGCAAATATAGGTTATCATAATAGAATCGATACTTTACTTTGTTTATCAATTAAATGATAAATAAAAGTGATATGCTTGAGTTTAAAAACAGTAATATGTTAAATTAATACCTGGTATTAAAAATTTATTAAGAAGGTGTACAACCATGGATGTGGGTATTAAAGGTTTCGGAGCTTATGCTCCAGAAAATATTGTAGACAATGCCTATTTTGAACAATTTTTAGAAACATCAGATGAATGGATTTCTAAAATGACAGGAATCAAAGAAAGACATTGGGCAAATGAAGATCAAGATACTTCAGATTTAGCTTATGAAGCAAGTGTAAAAGCAATTAAAGATGCTGGTATTCAACCAGAAGATATAGATATGATTATTGTTGCGACAGCTACTGGTGATATGCCATTTCCAAGTGTAGCGAATATATTACAAGAACGTTTAGGTACAGGTAAAGTGCCTACAATGGATCAACTTGCAGCATGTTCTGGATTTATGTATTCAATGATTACAGCTAAACAATATATTCAATCTGGAGATTATCACAATATTTTAGTTGTCGGTGCTGATAAATTATCTAAAATCACTGACTTAACAGATCGATCTACGGCTGTTTTATTCGGTGACGGTGCTGGAGCAGTTGTCATTGGCGAAGTATCAGAAGGTCGTGGTATTATTAGTTACGAAATGGGATCTGATGGAAGCGGTGGCAAATACTTATATTTAGATAAAGAAACTGGTAAATTAAAAATGAATGGACGAGAAGTATTTAAATTTGCAGTTAGAATTATGGGCGATGCGTCAACACGCGTAGTTGAAAAAGCAGGTTTAACTTCTGACGATATCGATTTATTTGTTCCTCATCAAGCTAATATAAGAATTATGGAATCAGCTCGTTTACGCTTAGGTATTGAACCAGAAAAAATGAGCGTATCCGTAAACAAATACGGCAATACATCTTCTGCATCAATACCATTAAGTATTAATCAAGAGCTTGAAAACGGTAAAATTAAAGATGACGATACTCTTGTCTTAGTAGGTTTCGGCGGAGGCCTGACTTGGGGCGCAATCGTTATCAAATGGGGAAAATAGGAGGATAACTAATGAGTGAAAATAATAGAGTTGTTATTACAGGTATCGGAGCCTTATCTCCAATCGGTAACGATGCTGAAACAACATGGCAGAATGCATTAAAAGGAGTTAATGGTATCGATACTATTACACGAATTGATACTGAAAATTATAATGTGCATCTGGCTGGTGAGTTAAAAGATTTTAATATCGAAGACCACATTGATAAAAAAGAAGCACGTCGTATGGATAGATTTACTCAGTATGCTGTTGTAGCGGCTAGAGAAGCGGTCAAAGATTCTCAATTAGATATCAAAGCTAATGCTAACCGTATAGGTGTGTGGATTGGTTCTGGTATTGGCGGAATGGAAACATTTGAAACGGCACATACGCAATTGGTAGAACGTGGACCGAGACGTGTTAGCCCATTCTTTGTACCCATGTTAATTCCTGATATGGCTACAGGCCAAGTATCTATTGATTTAGGTGCTAAAGGACCAAGTGGTTCAACTGTCACTGCATGTGCGACAGGTACTAACTCAATTGGTGAAGCATTTAAAATTATCCAACGTGGTGATGCAGATGCGATGATTACTGGTGGTACAGAAGCGCCTATTTCACATATGGCTATCGCAGGTTTCAGTGCAAGTCGTGCATTATCTACAAACGATGATAAAGAAACGGCTTGCCGTCCTTTCCAAGAAGGTAGAGATGGCTTTGTTATGGGTGAAGGTGCAGGTATTGTAGTTATAGAATCACTAGAATCTGCAAAAGCACGTGGTGCTAACATTTATGCAGAAATTGTTGGATACGGTACAACAGGTGATGCTTACCATATTACTGCACCAGCTCCTGAAGGTGAAGGCGGTTCTAGAGCAATGCAAGCTGCTTTAGATGATGCAGGTATTGAAGCTAAAGATATTCAATATCTAAACGCTCATGGTACAAGTACGCCAGTGGGTGATTTATACGAAGTACAGGCTATTAAGAATACATTTGGAGATGCAGTCAATAATTTAAAAGTAAGTTCTACTAAATCAATGACTGGTCATTTATTAGGCGCTACTGGTGGTATTGAGGCGATCTTCTCTGCACTTTCAATTAGAGATTCAAAAATTGCACCAACGATTCACGCTGAAACACCAGACCCAGAATGTGATATAGATTATGTTCCAAATGAAGCACAAGACTTAGAAATTACACACGCAATGAGTAATAGTTTAGGTTTTGGTGGGCATAATGCTGTTCTGATTTTCAAGAAATTTGAAGATTAATAAGTACAAAGCGCAAGTGTGATTGACATCGCACTTGCGCTTTTTTTTACATATTGAACGAAATAATTATTGTGATTAACACTAAAAGTAAATGTATAAGCAAGTTTGGGAACACCCATGAGGAAATCATGTAGTGTTCTTTTTTGACGTGTTGGGGATTAAAAAAACTATCATCTTTCATGCTACGTTTTCTTGAAGTAGAGGACAGTTGATATTTTAAACGTCTAAATCCATAGCTTGTTACATCGAAGATACCTTCTTGAACTAATAAAATAATGAATAATATGATGAAAATCACTAATGAAACATAAAATAAGACATTGATGAACTCGACCCATGTATGTTTGGTCCATAACCAAAAAATAAAGGAAATGAATAGAGTTATTAGTAATGGATAGAGATAAGATTTAATTATTTTCAATAACATCACTCCGTATCGTATTGATTTTAGTTTACATTACTCAACTTATTCTGAAAACAAAAAAATTCTATTTTATAAAATGCTTGCTTTATTGCATTAACGCAAAACTATATTGATTTTACATGTAAGTTATATATATAATACTAATAAAGTATTCTGAATATTTTGAAGGGATTGTCAATTGTGAAAAATAAATGGGGGGATTAGATGGGAAAATACATCCTTAAAAGATTAGGTTATATGTTTTTATCATTATTCATCATTATAACAATCACATTTTTCTTGATGAAAATGATGCCAGGTTCACCATTTAATGATGCAAAATTAAATGCTGATCAAAAAGCGATATTAAATGAGAAATATGGGTTGAATGACCCCGTCGCAGTGCAGTACGTACATTATCTAAAAAATGTTGTGACAGGCGATTTTGGTTATTCATTCCAATACCATAATCAACCGGTATGGGAATTGATTAAGCCAAGATTAATACCATCATTTGAAATGGGATTAACGGCCATGATTATTGGTATTATCGTTGGACTCATTTTAGGAATTGCAGCAGCTACGAAACAAAATACTTGGGTGGATTACACAACGACTGTAATTTCAGTTATTGCAGTGTCTGTACCATCATTCGTATTAGCAGTTTTATTACAATATGTGTTTGCAGTACGTTTAAGATGGTTCCCAGTTGCAGGATGGGAAGGATTTTCTACAGCGGTGCTACCTTCACTCGCTTTATCTGCAGTAGTTTTAGCAACAGTAGCCCGTTACATACGAGCTGAAATGATTGAAGTATTAAGTTCAGATTATATTTTATTAGCACGAGCAAAAGGTAATTCAACGATGAGAGTGTTGTTCGGTCATGCTTTAAGAAACGCTTTGATACCTATCATTACGATATTAGTGCCGATGTTAGCAGGTATTTTAACTGGGACGCTTACCATTGAAAATATCTTCGGAGTACCTGGATTAGGGGATCAATTCGTACGTTCGATTACTACAAACGATTTCTCAGTCATCATGGCGACAACGATTTTATTTAGTACATTATTTATTGTATCTATTTTTATCGTAGATATTTTATACGGCATTATAGATCCTAGAATTCGTGTTCAAGGAGGTAAAAAGTAATGACAGATAAAAGAATGGATAAAGATTACTCAAATGCAGCAATGTCACATACCTCTGAAGGGGCAGTTTCTACGGATTTTGTATTAAGAGAATTAGATTTAAATCAAGAGCCAGAGTTACAACGTGAAAGTAAAAACTTCTGGCAAGATGCGTGGGCGCAATTAAAAAGTAACAAACTAGCTGTTGTTGGTATGATTGGACTCATTTTAATTGTGTTATTCGCATTTATTGGACCTTTAATGAATAACAGAGATTATGCAGAGCAAAATGTTGAACATCGAAATTTACCAGCCAAAATACCAGTGTTAGATAAAGTACCATTTTTACCATTTGATGGTAAGGGAACGGATGGTAAAGACGCATATAAAGAAGCTCACGCAAAGGAAAACTATTGGTTTGGTACTGATCAATTAGGGCGTGACTTGTGGACAAGAACATGGAAGGGAACACAGATTTCATTATTCATTGGTATCGTTGCAGCGATATTAGATATTTTTATTGGTGTGACTTATGGTGCTATTTCAGGTTTCTTTGGCGGTCGAATTGATAATGTCATGCAAAGAATCCTAGAAGTTATTGCGTCAATTCCTAATCTAATTGTTGTTATTCTCTTTGTATTAATTTTTGAACCTTCGATTTGGACTATAATTTTAGCGATGTCCATCACAGGTTGGTTAGGTATGAGTCGTGTTGTTAGAGGTGAATTCTTAAAATTAAAGAACCAAGAATTTGTACTGGCTTCTCAAACTTTAGGTGCATCTAAATTCAAACTGATATTCAAACATATTTTGCCTAATACATTAGGTGCAATTGTTGTTACATCTATGTTTACAGTACCAAGTGCTATTTTCTTCGAAGCATTTTTAAGCTTTATTGGTATCGGTGTACCAGCACCACAAACATCTTTAGGATCACTCGTCAACGATGGACGTGCAATGTTATTAATTCACCCACACGAATTATTCATACCAGCAATCATTTTAAGTTTATTAATTTTATTCTTCTATCTATTTAGTGATGGATTACGTGATGCATTCGATCCGAAGATGCGTAAATAAAGGAGGGGCATGTATATGGCAGAGAGAATTTTAGAAGTCAACGATTTGCATGTTTCATTTGATATTTCTGCAGGGGAAGTTCAAGCTGTCCGAGGCGTAGACTTTTACCTAAATAAAGGGGAAACATTGGCAATTGTTGGAGAATCAGGTTCTGGTAAATCAGTTACGACCAAAGCAATTACGAAGCTATTCCAAAGGGATGCAGGTCGCATTAAACAGGGAGAAATTAACTTTTTAGGGGAAAACCTTGCGAATAAAAGTGAAAAAGAATTAATTAAATTACGTGGTAGAGATATCTCAATGATATTTCAAGATCCAATGACCTCTTTAAACCCAACGATGCAAATAGGTAAACAAGTTATGGAACCATTAATTAAACATAAAAATATGAGTAAATCTCAGGCTAAACAACGAGCGTTAGAAATTTTAAATTTAGTTGGATTGCCTAATGCTGAAAAGCGTTTTAAAGCATACCCACATCAATTTTCAGGTGGGCAAAGACAAAGAATTGTTATCGCAACAGCACTGGCATGTGAACCTAAAGTATTAATTGCTGATGAGCCAACGACTGCACTTGATGTAACAATGCAGGCCCAAATATTAGATTTAATGAAAGAACTACAACAGAAAATTAATACTTCAATTATCTTTATTACACATGATCTAGGTGTCGTAGCAAATGTTGCTGATAGAGTAGCCGTTATGTATGGTGGACAAATGATTGAAACAGGTAATGTTGATGAAATATTTTATGGTCCGAAACACCCTTATACTTGGGGATTATTATCATCCATGCCAGATTTAACTACGAGCAATGATACAGATTTAATTGCAATTCCTGGTACACCACCAGATTTATTGCATCCACCGGTAGGAGATGCATTTGCTAGACGAAGTCAGTATGCATTAGATATTGATTTTAAAGAAGAAGCACCGTGGTTTAAAGTATCACCTACACATTTTGTTAAGTCATGGTTATTAGATGAAAGAGCGCCCAAAGTTGAACCACCATTAGCGGTTCAAAAGCGCTTTAAAACATTACCTAACCAATATGAACAACCCATCAAAGTAGAGAGGGTGGCGTTTAATGATTAATCAAAAAACGAAATTAGTAGAAGTGAAACATTTAAAACAATATTTTAATCAAGGTAAAAAGAACGAAGTTAGAGCAATTGAAGATATTTCATTTGATATTTATAAAGGTGAAACTTTAGGTTTAGTTGGAGAGTCAGGTTGTGGTAAATCAACTACAGGTAAAGCCATCATTAAATTAAATGATATCACTAGTGGAGAAATTATTTATGATGGTACGGATATACATAATATTCGTAAACGCCAAGATATGTTGAAATTCAACAAGAAGATTCAAATGATATTTCAAGATCCCTATGCGTCATTAAACCCACGTCTAAAAGTGATGGACATTGTAGGTGAAGGTATAGATATTCATCATTTAGCCACAGATAAACGTAATCGTAAGAAACGTGTATATGATGCACTAGAAACAGTAGGGTTAAGCAAAGAACATGCGAATCGTTATCCTCATGAATTTTCAGGTGGACAACGTCAACGTATTGGTATAGCACGAGCATTAGCAGTAGAACCAGAATTTATCATTGCTGATGAGCCGATTTCAGCATTAGACGTTTCCATACAAGCACAAGTTGTCAATATTATGTTACGACTACAAAGAGAAAAAGGGATTACGTTCTTATTTATTGCACATGATTTATCAATGGTTAAATACATTTCTGACAGAATAGCCGTGATGCATTTTGGAAAAATTGTTGAACTCGGACCTGCAGATGATATATACAATCATCCTTTACATGACTATACGAAATCATTGTTATCAGCGATTCCTCAACCTGATCCAGACGTTGAAAGACAGAGAAAACGTATTACATATGAAGCGAGTAATGCAGATGATCAAAATAGACAATTGTACGAGATTCGACCAGAACACTTTGTCTTTGCAACTGAAGCGGAAGCAGAAAAATTAAAACAGCAAGTGAATACGGCAGGATAATCAAAGGGAGGGGGATACGTATGAAAAAATGGATAACACTGATTGCGATTTTTATCATTTCATTAAGCACCTTATCAGGTTGCAGTAACAGTAAAAGTTTATATTCAGATGAAGGTCAAGTTATGAGATTAGTTTTGAGTCAAGATATAACATCACTAGATACTGGTCTAATTACTGAAGAGAAATCTTTTGAAGTAACTGCACAAGCTTTTGAAGGGTTATATGTGTTGGGTAGAGGAGATAAAGCAAAACTTGGAGTAGCAAAAGAATTTCCTAAAAAATCTAATAATGGTAAAACATTAACAATTAAATTAAGGAATAATGCAAAATGGAGTAACGGTGATCCAGTTACTGCAAATGACTTTGTATTCGCTTGGAGAAAAGTAGTTAATCCTAAAACGGGATCAGAATTTGCTTATATCATGAATGATATAAAAAATGCAGAAAAAATAAATACCGGTAAAAAACCGGTTAAAGATTTAGGAATTAAAGCAATAGATAAATATACTTTGAAAATAGATTTAGAAAAGCCTATTCCATATATTAATCAATTATTAGCCTTAAATACTTTTGCTCCACAAAATGAAAAAGTAGCAAAGAAGTATGGAAATAAATATGGAACGAATGCAGAAAAAGCAGTATATAATGGACCATTCAAAGTAGATGAGTGGAAACCAGAAGATAAAATTCGTCTAACTAAAAATACAAAGTATTGGGATCAAAAGAATGTTAAATTAGATAAAGTTAATTATAAAGTATTAAAAGACCAACAAGCCGGCGCTTCCCTCTATGACACTAAATCAGTTGATGATACTAGTATTACTGCGGATCAGGTAGATAAATATAAACATAATAAAGGTTTAAGGTATCGTTTAACTTCAGGAACATTTTTTATAAAGATGAATCAAAAAGAATTTCCAGATTTCAAAAATAAGAATTTAAGACTTGCTATCGCTAATTCTATAAATAAAAAAGGATATGTAGATTCAGTAAAAAATAATGGTTCGATACCGTCTTCTACTTATACTGCTAAAGGAGTAGCTAAATCTCCAGACGGAAAAGATTATACAAATCAAATTAAATCACCACTAAACTTTAATTCTAAAGCAGCTAAAGAGCATTGGGAAAAAGCACAAAAAGAATTAGGAAAAAAGAAAGTAACTTTTTCAATGAATACTGAAGATACACCTGATGCTAAGATATCTGCAGAATATATAAAATCTCAAGTAGAATCAAATCTACCTGGAGTAACATTAAAAATAAAACAATTACCGTTTAAGCAACGTGTTAATTTAGAACTTACAGAAAATTATCAAGCTTCACTTGGCGGTTGGTCTGCTGATTATCCAGATCCAACAGCTTATTTAGAAATTATGCAAACAGGTAATGCGCAAAATAACACTAATTGGGGTAACAAGAAATATGATAGTCTAGTAAAACAAGCTAAAGGAAGCTTGTTGCAGAAACCTAATGAAAGAAATATAGCAATGAAACAAGCTGAAGAACTTTTATTAAAAGAAGCTCCTGTTGCGCCTATCTATCAAAAAGGAGAAGCACATCTAATAAACCCACAGGTTCAAAACTTTTATTATCATAAAGTTGGACCAAATTATTCATTAAAAGATGTGTATATCGACAAATCGATTGATAGAGAAACTGGTAAAAAGAAAAAATAATATAATTAAAAAGCACTGAGGGATGACAACCTCAGTGCTTTTTCGTATGGTGAATCGATTATCTTTTACGACCAAGACCCATTGCTTTTTCCATTTTTTTCAATGTTTTAAATGAGGCTTGATGTGCCTTATCTCTACCTTTATCTAGGATATCATCAAGTTCATCAGAGTTATAAAATGCTTCGTATTTTTCTTGGAAGTTAACTAGGAATGTTTTAACTATTTCAGCTAAATCACCTTTGAATTTTCCGTAACCTTCTCCCTCATATTTCGCTTCGATATCTTTAATAGGTTCATTTGTTAAACCAGAATAAATTGAAAGTAAATTAGAAACCCCTGGTTTATTATCACGGTCAAACTTAATAATACCGTCTGAATCAGTGACTGCACTTTTAATTTTTTTTGCTGCTACATTTGGTTCGTCTAATAGTGAAATGAAGTTCTTTTGATTATCATCACTTTTACTCATCTTTTTAGTAGGATCTTGTAAACTCATCACACGACCACCTACTTTTGGCATACGGATTTCTGGTTTAATTAAAACGTCATTATAACGACTATTAAATCTGTCAACTAAATTACGTGTTAATTCCATATGTTGCTTTTGATCTTCACCAACAGGAACGATGTTAGTATTATAAATGACAATATCAGCAGCCATTAGAGGTGGATATGTAAGTAATCCTGCTGGGACACCATCCGTTCGTTTTTGAGCTTTATCTTTAAATTGTGTCATACGTTCTAATTCACCAATTGAAGCTATTGTAGTGAGCATCCATCCTGCTTGGACATGTGCAGGGACTTCAGATTGAATGAAAAGGGTAGATTTGTCAGGATCAATACCTGAAGCTAGATATATTGCTGCGAGCTGTCTAATTTGTTTGCGTAATTTCAAACGGTCTTGAGGTACAGTGATTGCATGTTGATCAACAATACAGAAGAAACAATCATAATCATTTTGTATTTCTTCAAATTGTTTTAATGCACCTATATAGTTACCAATTGTTGGTATACCGCTTGGTTGAATGCCTGAAAATAATGTTTCCATATTAGATGCCTACTTTCTCAAAATATTATTTATCTCTCATTATAACAGTATTTCTTTAAATTGTAAGTTGTGTTAAAATGAATGTATACCTAAGTATTAAATAGTTTGTGAGATAATTTTGAATAATTTCAAGATTTCTCAGAAAAATTAGGATTTTCTCATTTAATTTTAATGTTAGATGGTTATAATATATATTGTAAGGTTAAGAAAGCAAATAACAATAATTTCTTTAATCTATAACTAATTAAAAATTAATGAATGAATCCATTTATAGGAGAGTGAGATGTATGGTAACATTATTTACTTCACCAAGTTGCACATCTTGCCGTAAAGCGAAAGCATGGTTACAAGAACATGACATTCCATATACGGAGCGTAACATTTTTTCTGAACATTTAACAATCGATGAAATTAAATTAATATTAAAAATGACTGAAGACGGAACTGATGAAATTATTTCAACTCGTTCTAAAACATACCAAAAATTGAATGTGGATATTGATTCTTTACCATTACAAGATTTATATTCAATTATTCAAGATAATCCAGGTTTATTACGTCGCCCAATCATTTTAGACGATAAACGTTTACAAGTAGGTTATAACGAGGATGAAATCAGACGTTTCTTACCAAGAAAAGTCCGTACGTTCCAATTACAAGAAGCTCAACGTTTGGTTGACTAATAACTTTAATAACTATGTGATTTTATCACTTTACTAAAAGATATTAAGACAACACTATTGTTAAATGGTGTTGTCTTTTGTGTATTTTTTGAAAATAAATCATGAACAAATGCTCTGTTTTTTAGCATTAAAATAGGGAATATGTTAATATAAGAAACCATCTTGAGAATAGTTAAATTTAATCAAACAAATAGATTGTAATTTGAGTCACGTTCTAATACAATATGGTTACTATTCATCGACTGTAAGGAGTGAGATGATATGAGAATAGAACGCGTTGATGATACAACAGTTAAATTGTTTATAACATATAGCGACATAGAAGCTCGTGGATTTAGTCGTGAAGATTTATGGACAAACCGCAAACGTGGTGAAGAATTCTTCTGGTCAATGATGGATGAAATTAATGAAGAAGAAGATTTTGTCGTTGAAGGACCACTATGGATTCAAGTACATGCCTTTGAAAAGGGTGTGGAAGTGACTATTTCTAAGTCTAAAAATGAAGATGCCATGAATATGGCTGAAGATGGTAATTTTGATCAATTTGATGACCAAGTAAATGAACTTCTAGCTCAAACACTTGAAAGCGAAGATAATATCGAAAATATATTTGAACAACGTAATCAACAAAAGAAAGCGCAACAAGAACAATCTCAAAGACAACGCAAACAAGCCAATATTCGTACAGTGATTGTAAAATTTGAGGATTTAGAACAAGTCATTAATTATGCATATCACAATAACCAAAGTGCTGTTGAGTTTGAAGATTTACTTTATATGGTTGACTCACAATATTACTATGCTATTCATTTTGATGACACGGTCGATCAAGAGACAATTAATGATAGTTATAGTCAATTATTAGAATTTGCATACCCAACTGATAAAACAGAAGTATATTTAAATGATTATGGTAAGATTATTATGAGCCATAACGTTACTTCACAAGTGCGTCGTTACTTTACTGACGCAGTTGAATAAATTTAATAGATTGATAAACGAGACATGTGGATGTCTCGTTTTTTTATGGTTAATGCAAGGGTCAAGTTACACAAGTAAATTGAAGGTTTGCTTCGTTGAAATATATGAGGTGAACTAATGTTAGTAGCTATAAATGAAAAGCATGAATATGTGTTAGCAAAGCAAGCAATAAAGAATCAGAATTATTTGTGTCCACATTGTAAAACAAAAGTGATTTTAAAAAATGGAACGAAAGTAATAGCGCATTTTGCACATGTGAATCCATGTCAATTATGGAACTCGAAAGGGGAAAGTGCATTACATTATCAAACTAAATTCAAAATTGCCTCTATGTTTAAAAGATTGAATTATAAAGTTGAAATTGAACCATATTATGAGAAAATACAACAATTTCCTGATATTGTTATTAATTCATCATTTGCGATTGAGATACAATTTTCTTCCATTCCATTGTCTGATATTCAAAAGCGTACCATAGGGCTAATGAGTGTCGGAATTGTACCAATTTGGATTATCAAAGATATCAAATACCGAAACGGTAAATTAACATTAAATGACCATCAAACCACTTTTATAAATGCGTCACATAGGTCTCTGTATACATGGCAAGAAAAGTTTTGCCAATTAATCAGATATTCAAATATACAACATATAGGAGGGAGACAATTTCGTGCAAAAAGAGACATAGTGGAAGATATGACAATATTACTGACAGAAAAAAGACATAAAAACATGGTATGTTATAAATTAGGCGAAAGCCTTATAAATAGATATATCCTACACTGCCGTCGTAAGAATTCTGTATTAGAACCAACACTAAGCGCTATGTATCAATTGCAACTTAATGACAAGGAAGTCATTCAACAATTTGGCATTATTATCCCTCTACAAATTTATATCAAAACACATCCAATTGAATGGCAGCTACAACTTCAACTTTTAGAACTGCATAACGAATTGACGAGTATTAATGTAGAGTCTGTGATAAAATTGCGGCATTTTGCATATCATTATTACGACAAATCAAAACTGTTAAATAAAATAATAGAACAGTACCAAAATGCACGAAAAACGAATTGTAATGACGTGCAAATTATCTATTAAAATGAGAAAATTAAGTTATTGATTATTTCGAGGAGGTTTACATGATGAGTCAACAATTATCAAGAGAAGAACAGGAACGTAAATATCCTGAATATACATGGGATTTAACAACGATATTCCCAAGTGATGATGCATTTGAAGCGGCATTTAAAGATGTCGAAAATGACATCGGTAAAGAAGAACAGTTCAAAGGTCACCTAGGAGATAGTGCAGATACTTTATATCAAGCCTTAGCATTAGAAGACGAAATAGGCACTAAATTAGAAAAAGTATATGTCTATGCTCACTTAAAACAAGACCAAGATACTGCCAATGATCAGTATACAGGCATGGAAGCACGTGCACATCAATTAATTATTAAATTTAGTTCGGCATGGAGCTTTTTAGTACCAGAAATTTTACAACTTGATGAAGAGACAATTCAAACGTTTATTCAATCAAATGATAAATTAAAACAATATGAATTTGATCTACAACTTATCAATGAAAAGCGTCCACATATATTAGATGCTGATACTGAAAAATTACTGACTGAAGCACAGGATGCTTTATCTACACCGTCAAACGTATATGGTATGTTCAGTAATGCGGATTTAGAATTTGAAGATGCTATTGATAAAGATGGTAAAGCACATCCGTTAACGCAAGGTACATTTATTAAATATCTAGAGTCAGATGATCGTGTTTTAAGAGAATCTGCTTTTAGAAACGTATATAAAGCTTATGGATCTCATAACAATACTTTAGGAGCAACATTAGCAGGTGAAGTGAAGAAAAATGTGTTTAATGCGCGTACGCATCACTATAAATCTGCTCGCGAAAAAGCTTTAAGTAATAACCATATTCCAGAAGAAGTATATGATAATTTAGTTAAAACGGTTCACAAATATTTACCGTTACCTCATAGATATACACGTTTAAGACAAGAGCTATTAGGCATCGATGACTTGAAAATGTATGATTTATATACACCATTAGTGAAAGACGTTAAATTCGATATGCCTTATGAAGAAGCTAAATCATGGATGTTAAAAGCACTTGAACCAATGGGTGAAGAATATTTAAACGTGGTTAAAGAAGGATTGGACAATCGTTGGGTTGATGTTTATGAAAACAAAGGTAAACGCTCTGGCGGATATTCATCTGGTGCACATTTAACTAACCCATTCATTTTATTAAACTGGTCAGATACAGTTTCAGATTTATATACATTAGTTCATGAATTTGGTCATTCAGCACATAGTTATTTCAGTCGTCAAAATCAACCATCTAATTTAAGTGACTATACTATATTTGTAGCTGAAGTAGCATCAACATGTAATGAAGCTTTATTAAGTGACTATATGGATAAGCATTTAGATGACGACAAACGTTTATTATTATTGAATCAAGAACTTGAACGCTTTAGAGCAACTTTATTCCGTCAAACTATGTTTGCAGAATTTGAACATAAAATTCATCAAATTGAAGAAGCAGGGGAACCATTGACGCCGAATCGCATGAATGAGGAGTATGCCAAACTTAATAAACAATACTTTGGTGATGCAGTTGAAACAGATGAAGACATTAGTAAAGAATGGTCACGAATTCCTCACTTCTATATGAATTATTATGTATATCAATACGCAACTGGTTATAGTGCTGCACAAAGTTTAAGCCACCAAATCTTAACAGAGGGACAACCAGCTGTTGAAAGATATATTAATGAATTCTTGAAAAAAGGTAGCTCAAATTATCCAATTGAAATCTTAAAAAATGCAGGTGTAGATATGACATCACCTGAACCAATTGAACAAGCTTGTGAGGTATTCGAACAGAAATTAGATGCTTTTGAAAAACTAATGAAAGCTTAATATGATTGAATTCGCTTACATTATGAACAGATTGTGACAATTTAAATTTAATCAAACACAAAGGTTGAAATGGGATATACGTCGTGTTATATTATGAACATGAAATTAATCACATAACAAACATACCCCTTTGTTTGAAGTGAAAAATTTCTCCCATCCCCTTTGTTTAGCGTCGTGTAATCAGACACGGCGTTTTTTTATTTGTTGTAAAATAAGCAGTGGACAATATACATAAATTATACAAATTATGAATAAACAAAAAATCAGCGCAACAGATCATTTGATATCTGTTGCGCTGATTTTTAAATATTGAACCACATCAATTTTCAACATTTAGGCATTTTAGATTTCCAAAACTTACCATCAGGATAATTTAATTTTTCAACTTTCTGTTGTAGCATGAGTTTTTTCAATTCTTTATTTAATAATTTTTCAGGCCACTCATAAATTGTGAGTAACTCTTCCATTGTCACAAGTTGCTTCTGTTGTATATAAGTTTCTAACTTCGGAGGCAAATTCTTTTCAATTGGTGTCCCCATAAGTTCATTGATGATATATGTGTATATGTGATATGGATAAAGGCCTTCAACTTTTAATCCTTCTTCATGTACGTCTTCACTGAAGAACACGAGGGATGGAGATTGTTCTATTTCCATTTCACGTGCTATATGCAAATCAACTTTTAAACTTTCTGTTAGTTTACTTTTCTGTAAGTCTTCTTTAAACACATCGTAATCAATTCCAGCATTTTTTACACAATCACATATCATTTCTTCGGTAATAATATCGCGTTTTGGTATAATTTCATTTTGCATTAAATGAATAAATCGCTCTGCTCTTAAACGACCTTGTAATTCAGCCGCTTTGTAAGCTAATGCAATATTATCGAAATCAGAGGTGCTTTGTGCTTGGCATTTTGTTAAAACTTTTAATGAAGGATTAAGAATATGTCTAACACGTATATATTGATTATATTCAATTCTTAGTTTTGATAAGATTGCCGATATTTTAAAACAATCTTTACTAAAAGGATCGAAAAAAGAGTAAATTTCTATTTTGCATACAGGTGATAGATCAGTATTTGCATCTTCTCGACTCTTATTCTCCATTACTCTTAACTCTTCAGCCATGTCTTTTCACCTACAATTATTTTTCGGAATTCACCATATGATTAGCTGTTAGTCGCAATCTTTCAAATAAATAGTCACCAACCCCAGCAGGGAAGTTAGCATGATTAATTGCTATAGACATATTTTCTAACCAAGCATCGCGCTCATATTCAGTAATCGTAAATTCCATATGTCGTCTTTTCAACATGGGGTGTCCATGTTCCTGTGTATATAAATCAGGGCCTCCTAAAAACTGAGTTAAAAATTGCTTTTGTTTTCGACTCGTTTCTATAAAATCACCAGGGAATAAATGATTAATTCTTTCGTCTTTTTCAACTAATTCATAAAAATGATCAATCATTTGATATAGTGCATCTTGCCCGATGATGTCATATGGTGTTTTAGGCATAATATCACCGTATTTCATTAATATATATCTAATATAACATGAATTTTTACATTTGAAAGTAATTTGCATTATAGCTTCCATTGTTGTAATTAAGCTAAATTAGCTTTTCTATTAAAGAAACGTTGGACTTTATTTAAAGGTTTCTCATGAGTCATATGAAATGATTTCAGTAAGTCATTAAACTTTTGTAAGCCCTCGTCATAATCATGTACTTCGAATTCTAGCTCGTAATCTTTAGTCCCGAGATACTCACTTTTATCTAACACAAGAAGTTCATTTTGATAGGAGGTTTCCATTCTATACGTCGTTAAAGCACCTAGTATCATTAATGAGCCATCTTTGACATCAAAGTCCTCCACTAATATTTGTCTAATCTCGTCTGGCAATTGGTCGTGATAAACCGTTTTGTCAATTTCAGGTTCAAGCGTCACATTGAAATTATATTCAGTTAAACCTACCTCTGCAGGTACTTTGAGTGTCATCTCATAAGTATTATCTTTGACGCGAATTCTTAATGCAGAATAGTGATCCTTGAGTTTAAAATCGGCGGTATCTATATAGTAATTAATTTGTTTGAAGGGGGAAGTTTCCTTGAAATATTGGTCTTTAATATCATTATATGTTGATTCGCTAAGTATTTGTTTAAATTCAATTTCATTATTTGTTGCCATTCATCGTTACTCCTCTACAACGTTGTTTGTTTTATTAATAGTATGACTGAAATAGGGCTTGTTTTAAAGTAAGACAATGTTTTGAAAAGAGAATCATTATAAAAAAATGAAATTAGAATAGTAAGTCATATTAAAAAATTCAAATACATATAATAAAGTGACAATATTCGGCTACATACGTGTGATGTGAGTATAAATTATGTTAAACTAATATGGAATAAGGAGGGGCAAGCATGCGTATATATATAAATGAAATCAAAGTGAAAGACGATACAATTTACTGTTATTCAGAAGATTCAATTGAAGGATTAGAAGAAGTAGGACAAATGCTTGTTGACAGTGATAATTATGGATTTGCATACATCTTAGATGATGGTCAATCCTATTCGTATTTAATCTTTGTAGAAGAAACATGGTCGATGTTACATGAAAACAAAGGTAAGAAACTCATTGTAAATGATGAGTTAGAACTTAAACATTTCCAAGAAGAATTAGATTACATATTAGACAATATTGAAGGCAATAATAACTATGGTAAGGAGTTTGTTTCTGCTGTTGAAAAAACTTTTGAACTAGAATGAAGCGGAGTGAAGTAATATGAACCAGTGGGATCAATTTTTAACACCTTATAAACAGGCTGTTAATGAATTAAAAGTTAAATTAAAAGGATTACGTAAACAATATGAGATTAGTGAACACAGTTCTCCCATTGAATTCGTAACAGGCCGCGTTAAACCTATTTCAAGTATTATAGATAAAGCAAACAAAAGGGAAATTCCATTTGATAGATTAAGAGAAGAGATGTATGACATAGCTGGACTCAGAATTATGTGCCAATTTGTGGATGATATTGATGTCGTGGTTAATATATTACGTCAACGTAAGGATTTTAGTGTTGTTGAAGAAAGGGACTATATTCGCAATACCAAACCAAGTGGATATCGCTCTTACCACGTAATTATTGAATATCCTATTGAAACATTAAATGGACAAAAATCTATTTTAGCTGAAATTCAAATTAGAACGTTGGCTATGAATTTCTGGTCAACCATAGAACATACATTACGTTATAAATATGATGGAGATTATCCAGATGAGATACAGCATCGTTTAGAAAGGGCGGCAGAAGCGGCTTACTTATTAGATGAAGAAATGTCAGAGATTAAAGATGAAATTCAAGAAGCACAGAAATATTATACTCAAAAGCGTGCAAAAAAACATGAAAATGACTAATGAGGTGTAAACATGCGTTATACAATCCTAACTAAAGGTGATTCAAAATCTAATGCGTTAAAGCATAAAATGATTAACTATATGAAAGATTTTCAAATGGTTGAAGATAATGAAAACCCAGAAATAGTCATTTCAGTCGGTGGGGATGGCACTTTACTACAAGCGTTTCATCAATATAGTCACATGCTTTCGAAAGTGGCGTTTGTTGGTGTGCACACTGGACATTTAGGGTTTTA
Organism: Staphylococcus sp. HL28; assembly: GCF_021117155.1. Lineage (NCBI taxonomy): Bacteria > Bacillati > Bacillota > Bacilli > Caryophanales > Staphylococcaceae > Staphylococcus > Staphylococcus sp. HL28. The sequence continues at coordinate 1,880,997 of NZ_CP088218.1, read as the reverse complement.
TGCTGACTGGTTACCTCATGAAGTCGAGAAATTGATTATAGAAATCAATAATTCAGAATTTCAAGTTATTGAATATCCATTATTAGAAATCATTGTTCGATATAATAATAATGGTTATGAAACAAGGTATTTAGCTTTAAATGAAGCTACAATGAAAACTGAAAATGGATCAACATTAGTTGTGGATGTTAATATTCGTGGTAAACATTTTGAGCGTTTTAGAGGAGATGGACTATGTATATCTACGCCATCTGGGTCAACAGCTTACAATAAGGCATTAGGTGGTGCTTTAATTCATCCATCTTTAGAAGCAATGCAAATCGCAGAAATTGCTTCAATCAACAATCGTGTGTTTAGAACAGTGGGTTCGCCATTAGTACTTCCTAAACATCACACTTGTTTGATAACACCTGTCAATCATGACACGATACGAACTACGATTGACCATGTGAGTATTAAGCATAAAAATGTAAATGCAATCCAGTATAGAGTTGCAAATGAAAAAGTAAGATTTGCACGCTTTAGACCATTCCCATTCTGGAAGAGGGTACACGATTCATTTATTTCAAGTGATGATGAAGTATGATTTTCAGATATACGATTACACAGCAAGAAACGCTTAAATCATTTTTACAACGACATGACTTTTCGAAGAAGACAATTAGCGCCATTAAAACTAATGGCGCTTTACTTGTCAATCAGAGACATGTCAATGTGAGATATCAATTGAATTTTGGTGATCAGCTAGAAGTTCAACTCCCTATAGAAGTACCCAGTGCCAATTTAATACCTTATATGAAGTCACTAGATATATTATTCGAAGATGACTACATCATTATTGTATCTAAACCTAATGGACAAAACTGTGCACCGTCACGTGAACATCCACATGAAAGCTTAGTTGAACAAGTATTAGGTTATTTACAACACAAAGGTGAACGAACCAATCCTCATATAGTAACCCGTTTAGACCGTAATACTACTGGGATTGTACTTTTTGCGAAATATGGATATATACATCATTTATTTTCAAAAGCTAAAATGGACAAAGTTTATACGTGTTTAGCATACGGTATGACTGAACCGAGTGGCATGATTGAAGCACCTATTGCAAGAAGCGATGAAAGTATTATAGAAAGATGCGTATCAAAAAACGGGAAATATGCCAAAACAATGTTTCGTACTTTAAAACAAAAAGAGAATGTTAGTTGCTGTGAAGTACAACTCTGTACGGGTCGAACTCATCAAATTAGAGTGCATTTTCAATATATCGGTCATCCTTTAATAGGTGATACATTGTACGGCGGAAAACATGGTAAAATAGAAGGGCAATGCTTACATTGTTCAAAACTCATTTTTGAACATCCAGTTAGTAAAAATATGATACATATCGAAATTGATCATAAACAACTCAATCAATGGTATGACTTAATATAAACAAATTGTTTTGGAGGTGTTTAATTTGTCTAACGACACAGAATTAAAAGAGAAAGAAAATGTGAACGAAGACGTGTATGATAAAGATTTATTAGATCAATTATTACAAGATGACGACATTGATGCATTTAGAGAAGAATTTTTATCTATGCATAATTACGAACAAAGTGAGTACTTTGAAGATACCGATGAAGAAAATCGGCAAAAGATATTTGAATTTTTATCTCCGAGTGAAGTTGCTGATTTCTTCGACCATTTAGATATTGATGATGAAGAATATGAAGCATTATTCGAAAATATCAATGCTAACTATGCGAGTCATATTTTAGAAGAGATGTCTTACGATAATGCAGTCGATATTTTAAATGAATTATCCAAACCGAAAGTTGCTAGTTTACTCACGTTAATGAATAACGAAGATGCAAATGAAATCAAAGCATTGTTACATTATGAAGAAGATACTGCCGGCGGTATTATGACGACGGAATATCTTTCTTTAAAATCAACAACACCTGTGAAAGAAGCATTGATGCATGTTAAAGAGCAAGCACCGAATGCAGAAACCATATATGTCATTTTTGCTGTGAATGAAGATGATCAATTAGTAGGTGTTTTATCATTAAGGGACTTAATCACCGCTGAAAACGATGCTTATATTGAAGATGTCATGAGCGAACGTGTCATTAGTGTTGACGTTGCAACAGACCAAGAAGACGTTGCACAAACCATGAGAGACTATGATTTTATTGCGGTACCAGTAGTAGATTATCAAAATCACTTACTCGGTATCATTACAATCGATGACATTTTAGATGTTATGGATGAAGAGGCTAGTGAAGACTACTCTCGTTTAGCCGGGGTTTCTGACATTGATTCTACGAATGACTCTGTGATTAAAACAGCGATGAAACGTTTACCGTGGTTAATCATTTTAACGTTTTTAGGCATGATAACTGCGACGATTCTAGGTAGTTTTGAGGATACATTATCTAAAGTTGCACTATTAGCAGCATTCATTCCTATTATTAGCGGGATGTCAGGTAATTCTGGTACACAATCATTAGCCGTTTCTGTACGTAATATCTCAACAGGAGATATTGATGAACAAAGCAAGTTTAAAGTAGCTTTAAGAGAAGCGGGAAGCGGATTGTTGTCTGGAATTGTCTGTTCAATTATTTTAATCATTATTATCATTTCAATCTATCGACAACCATTATTAGCAGTCATCGTAGGTGGTAGTTTGACATGTGCTATGACAGTAGGAACATTGGTAGGTTCAATGATTCCATTACTTATGAATAAATTAAAAATTGATCCAGCAGTAGCAAGCGGTCCATTTATTACTACAATTAATGATATTGTCAGTATGTTAATTTATTTTGGCTTAGCAACATCATTTATGTCTTATTTAACTTAAGGAGGAACGAATGGAGTTCTTATCACTCGTGATTGTAGTCGTTGCTGCATTTTTAACACCTATTATCGTTAATAGGTTGAATATTAACTTTTTGCCAGTGGTCGTTGCTGAGATCTTAATGGGAATTATCATAGGAAATTCATTTTTAAATCTCGTAACAAAAGATTCTATGCTTAATATTCTTTCAACATTAGGATTTATCTTTTTAATGTTTTTAAGTGGTTTGGAAATTGATTTTAATGCATTTAAAAAGGATGCACGACCACGACAAGGTGAAAGTAAAGAAGAAAAGAAAGTGCCTGGTCATTTAAATCTAGCTATGATAGTTTTCGGGTTAATCATGATAGTTTCGATCATTTTAGCCTTTGCATTTAAATGGTTCGGTTTAATCGATGATGTGTTATTAATGGTTATCATCATTTCCACGATTTCTTTGGGTGTCGTAGTACCGACATTAAAAGAAATGAACATTATGAGAACTACGATTGGGCAATTTATCCTATTAGTAGCGGTATTAGCTGATTTAGTCACAATGATTTTATTAACCATATATGGTGCAGTGAACGGCCATGGTGGCAGTACTATATGGCTAACAGGTATATTAGTAGTATTTACAATCGTATTTTATGTTATCGGTGTACTATTTAAGCGTATGTCGTTTTTACAAAAGTTAATGGGTGGTACAACTCAAATTGGTATTCGTGCCGTCTTTGCGCTTATTATATTGCTTGTAGCTTTGGCTGAAGGTGTAGGGGCAGAATACATACTTGGTGCATTCTTAGCCGGTGTCGTTGTATCTTTATTAAATCCTGACGAAGAAATGGTTGAAAAGTTAGATTCCTTTGGTTATGGATTCTTTATTCCAATTTTCTTCATTATGGTAGGTGTCGATTTAAATATTCCGTCACTTGTTAAAGAGCCATCATTACTGATTATTATTCCAATACTAATCTTGGCATTTATTGTATCTAAGTTGATACCAGTATTCTTAATCAAACGTTGGTTTGATTTGAAAACCACGATTGCCTCTGGTTTTTTATTAACATCGACGTTATCGCTTGTGATTGCAGCTGCTAAAATTGCTGAACAACTAAAGACGATTTCACCTGAGACCTCAGGGCTACTGATATTAAGTGCTGTTATTACATGTGTATTTGTACCAGTCATCTTTAAAAAATTATTCCCTGTGCCAAATGAAATGAATCGTCGTATAGAAGTTAGTTTAATTGGTAAAAACCAACTCACTATTCCAATTGCTCAGAATTTAACGTCACAACTATACGATATTTCACTTTATTATCGTAAGGATTTAAGTGATAGTCGAAAATTATCCGATGAAATTACAATGATTGAAATAGCTGATTATGAACAAGAGATACTAGAAAGATTAGGTCTATTCGATCGTGACATTGTTGTTTGTGCGACGAATGATGATGAAATAAATAGAAAAGTGGCTTTAATGGCTAAAGAACATGGTGTTGAACGTGTAATCTGTAGATTAGAAAGTACTAATGAAGATATGGAAATGAAATCATTAGGTATTGAAATTTTCAGTAACTACTTAAGTAATAAGATTTTACTTAAAGGATTAATAGAAACACCAAATATGCTTAACCTATTAAGTAACGTAGAAACGTCTCTATATGAAATTCAAATGTTGAATCATCAATATGAAAATATGCAATTACGTAACTTCCCATTCGGTGGAGATATAATCTTCGTGAGAATTGTCCGTAACAATGATTCTATCGTTCCACACGGTGACACACAATTACGCTATAAAGATAGATTGATTGTTACAGGTTCAAAAGAATATGTTGACGAATTAAAACAAGAATTAGAATTTTATTATTAATATATTATACCAATCGTCTGTAAGTATAAGGAATACTTGCAGGCGATTGGTTATTGAAGAAGAACGTCTAAATTGATGACTGAAGTTATACCAATCTAAAATACTTTATTATCTGGTACTAAAAGTGTTAGAATATGATGAGTGAATAAAGAAGGAAACGTTTGAAATAAACTAACATATATCTAAATTAAAGGAGTTATTTGCATGTTAAATCTAGAAAATAAAACTTACGTCATTATGGGAATTGCTAATAAACGTAGTATTGGTTTTGGTGTTGCAAAAGTATTGGACCAATTAGGTGCAAAATTAGTATTTACATATCGTAAAGAACGTAGCCGTAAAGAATTAGAAAAATTATTAGATCAATTAAATCAACCTGAAGCACGTTTATATCAAATTGATGTTCAAAGTGATGAAGATGTTATCAATGGATTTGCGAAAATTGGTGAAGAAGTAGGTAATATCGACGGTGTTTACCACTCAATCGCATTTGCAAATATGGAAGATTTAAGAGGACGTTTCTCTGAAACTTCAAGAGATGGTTTCTTATTAGCACAAGATATTAGTTCATATTCTTTAACAATTGTTGCACATGAAGCTAAAAAATTAATGCCTGAAGGCGGTAGCATTGTTGCAACTACATATTTAGGTGGCGAATTTGCAGTACAAAACTATAATGTTATGGGTGTTGCCAAAGCAAGTTTAGAAGCCAATGTTAAATATTTAGCATTAGACTTAGGTGAAGATAATATCCGTGTGAATGCAATTTCAGCAGGTCCTATCCGTACACTAAGCGCAAAAGGTGTTGGTGGCTTCAATACTATTCTTAAAGAAATTGAAGAACGTTCACCATTACGACGTAATGTGGATCAAGAAGAAGTAGGTAAAACTGCTGCATACTTATTAAGTGACTTATCAAGTGGTGTTACAGGTGAAAATATTCATGTAGATGGTGGATTCCACGCAATTAAATAATTGAGTTATTAACTATTTAAGTATTTTACTTATAACATAATAAAAGACCAAGTGATTAATGAAATAATCACTTGGTCTTTTTGCTTTGTAAACATTGATAACAAAAGTTTTATTAATCTTTGACATTGCTATTTGCTTTATCGATAATACGCTGACGATATTTAAAGATATTGCTAATAACTGTTTTTAATACTGCATATAAAGGTACAGCTATTAGAATAAGTGTGAAACCTCCTAAATCACCTGCAGCTAATATAACAACTATGATTGTTAATGGGTGCATGCTAAGTGATTTACCCATTACATTTGGCGTGATGACATTACCCTCTAATTGTTGAGCAATTAACGTAATGACACATACCCAAATGAAAGTCGATGGTCCATCGATAATACCTAAAATAGCTGCTGGCGTGAAAGATAGCCATGGGCCTAGGAATGGTATTAAGTTGGCAACACCGGCGAATAAAACAAGTAATGGTGTATAAGGTAAGCCGATTATTGTATAACCAATATACAAGATGATACCTAAGATAACACTCACCGTTACTTGACCTTGGATGTATGATTTTAATGTATAGTTTAAGTCTTTTAATAAATCTACGACAAATACTTTACGTTCACCTTTGAAAAATTTAGCTACTGCAGGAATAAATTTTTCATGATCTTTCAACATGTAAATAAGGAAGAACGGTACCATGATTAATAAAAAGATAGTAGAAATTAATGATGTGATATATGAAATTGAGTTAGATAACACATCAGTTACGCCATCTCCCATTGATTTAACCATGTTATTAATTCGATGTGTGACATCACTTGGTAATTTATCAATTTGTGTTAATGAGAAATTGATTAAACGCTCAGTTTCTCTTTGTAAGGCAGGTGTTTGTTTAATTAGGTTATTAATATTTGAAATAATGATAGGTGCGATAAATGCTACAACAATAGCGATAATTGCGATTAATACTACAAATATAGTTAAAATACTTGCCCATCTTGGGAATCCCCATTTTTCTAATAATGTTTGAAATGGTAAACATATGTAGAATAAGAACCCACTAATTAAAAAAGGAAGAAAAACAGAACCGATGATAGTTACAACTGGTGTAAATACTTCATGCACTTGCATAAATAGTTTGATGAGTATGAACAACATAATTAGAGCTATGCCGGTTCTAAACCAAACTTTGTTTAACATATATATAGATCCTCCTGAAAATTTTCGTTTTTTATAGTCTTATATAGTATATCTCAAATTGAAAAGCTACAAAAGAGTCATGATTGATAAAGTACCATATTGAGTAAGTTTAAAATACATATTATTTAATGAAAATTCTGAAAATATATTGTAAAGTGTAAATATACATTGTATAATTTTTTTAATCGATAATAATTAAGGGGGTATACGATGATTGAAAAAATCGTTACATTTTTAAATGATCTCGTCTGGAGTAAACCATTAGTATACGGATTATTATTAACAGGGATTTTATTTAGCTTGAGAATGCGTTTTTTCCAAGTGAGGCATTTTAAAGAGATGATACGTTTAATGTTTCAAGGGGAAAAGTCGCCAAGTGGTATTACAAGTTTTCAAGCTATAGCAATGTCATTAGCAGGGCGTGTAGGGACAGGTAACATTGTAGGAGTGTCGACTGCTATATTTATTGGAGGACCAGGAGCTGTTTTTTGGATGTGGATTAGTGCCTTTCTAGGTGCTAGTAGTGCATTTATTGAATCCACTTTAGGACAAATTTTTAAACGTGAAGATAAGGGAGAATATCGAGGCGGACCAGCATATTATATTGAATATGGGATAGGTGGGAAATTCGGGAAAATATATGGTTTAGTATTCGCGATTGTTACAGTTATTTCAGTAGGTTTACTCTTACCTGGTGTACAATCAAATGCAATTGCAAGCTCTATGCATAATGCTTTTAATGTTCCAAATTGGATAGTAGCAATTATAGTTGTCATTATTTTAGCATTAATTATTTTTGGTGGATTACGTTCAATTGCTAATGTTGCTACAGCAGTTGTACCGTTTATGGCAGTGATATATATATTAATGGCGATAGTCATCATTATTATTAACATCCAACATGTGCCATCTTTATTTGCACTTATTTTCAAGTCTGCGTTTGGGTTACAGTCAGCATTTGGTGGTATCGTGGGTGCCATGATTGAGATAGGTGTAAAAAGAGGGTTATATTCTAATGAAGCAGGTCAAGGAACTGGACCGCATGCCGCATCTGCTGCAGAAGTTTCTCACCCAACAAAACAAGGACTCGTTCAATCATTCTCTGTTTATGTAGATACATTATTTGTTTGTACAGCAACAGCACTTATTATTTTACTTTCTGGTACGTATAACGTAACAGATGGTCAGACTAATGCGAATGGTACACCACATTTAATCAAAGATGGAGGAATATTTGTAGAAAATGCAGATGGCAGTAAAGATTATTCAGGTACTGCAATGTATGCTCAAGCAGGTATAGATAAAGCTTTCCATGGAAGTGGCTACCATTTTGATCCCCATTTTTCTGGTATTGGTTCATACTTTATTGCCATTGCTTTATTCTTCTTTGCATTTACGACGATATTGGCTTATTACTATATCGCAGAGACTAATGTAGCATATCTAACTAGACAACAAAGTAAAAGTACTACACACATCTTCTTTATCATAGCAAGGTTAGCTTTATTATTTGCAACTTTTTATGGTTCTATTAAAACAGCCGACGTCGCATGGGCATTAGGGGATTTAGGTGTTGGATTAATGGCATGGTTGAATATTATAGCAATTTGGATTTTGCATAAACCTGCGTTAGAAGCACTCAAAGATTATGAACGACAAAAGGCACATTTGGGTTCGGGCTACCATGCGGTTTACAAGCCTGATGCCAAGAAAATTCCTAATGCAATATTTTGGTTAAAAACGTATCCAGAAAGATTGAAAAACGAAAAATAAATAATGAGTTTATTATTTTAAAAATTAGAGAACTTAGTTATCATTTGTAAGACATTATTGGATTAAGAACAACAAATTAACACACAGTAGGTTTAAATTTGCAGGGTTAATCAAAGTTCATAGCGCACATAATTTAAAAATATAACGTCTCTTGGTACAATATAAATAATACTACTAGGGGGCGTTTTAGCATGTCTGAATTTAAACCAGGTAAAATTAACAAACATATATTTTATAGTGACATATTAGAAAGAGATGTTACTATTTCTATTTACTTGCCTGAAGAATATACTGATTTATTTAAATACCAAGTGATTATATGCTTCGACGGATTGGATTTTTTAAGGTTTGGAAGAATCCAAAGAGAATATGAAAAACTACGTAAAGATAATGAAATTCAAAGAGCTATTATTGTAGGTTTTCATTATGAAGATGTTGAAAAACGACGTGAAGAGTTTCATCCAAAAGGTAGTCGATCACATTTAACTGTTCAAGCAGTTGGAAAAGAACTACTACCATTTATAGATGCAACTTTTCCTACTTATAAGGTGGGGAATGCTAGACTATTGATGGGTGATAGTTTAGCTGGAAGTATAGCTTTACTCACAGCGCTAACCTATCCAACGATATTTAGCCAAGTAGCAATGTTAAGTCCACAATACGATGAAGTGGTTAAAGAGAAAGTTGAGGGATGTGACACGAAATCACAACTTTCTCTTTGGCATGGAATCGGTTTAGAAGAGGAAGACTTCACATTACCTACGAATGGCCAACGAGCTAATTTCTTAACACCTAATCGCGAGTTGAACGCACTTATTAATCAATTTGATGTTCGTTATCACTATCAAGAATTTGAAGGTGGTCATAATTGGAAATCATGGAAACCGTTATTAGGGGATATTTTAAGATACTTTTTAGACGAGGAATTACCAGAGTAAATCATACTTATAAATGATCAAGTTCAATCGTTATTCAAATTAATAACGTACAAATATTATTATGTATATTGTTTAAAATAGAAAAAATATTTTTAAGTTTAAAGTAACGGTTTTCATAGAATTTTGATATAATGGAAATAGGTTAAACAAAGGAGGAATTCAAATGATTTTAGGATTAGCTTTAATCCCATCAAAGTCATTTCAAGAAGAGGTAAATGCATATCGTAAGCGTTATGATACACATTATGCGCAAATTATGCCACATATTACTGTGAAATCTCAATTTGAAGTTAACGATGCGGATTTAGATTCAGTTAAAAAAGAAATTGAAACTCGAATTAAAGGTATTTCATCAATTGATATTCATGCAACTAAAGCATCTAGCTTTAAACCAGTAAATAATGTTATTTACTTTAAAGTTGCTAAGAATGATGAACTTGAAGAAATTTTCAATCGTTTTAATACAGATGATTTCTATGGTAAGGCCGAACATCAATTTGTACCTCATTTTACAATTGCTCAAGGTCTTTCAAGCCAAGAATTTGAAGATATTTATGGTCAAGTAGAGTTAGCAGGGGTAGATCATAAAGAGACAATCGATGAATTATCATTACTACAATTTAGCACTGAAGAAGATAAATGGAAAGTTATCGATACATTTAAGTTAAATTAATAATTATAAATAGTTATAAAAAATGGAGTGAGATAGTGGAATCTATGATACATAGATCTTTATCTCACTCCATTTTTATTTAATTAGCACGTTTTCTATTTATAAAGTAAGGTTCTATGTCAACGTCGGTTGGTAATGGAATTAAGTACTAAGCAACTCTATTCAGTTGCTTAGTACTTTTTTTATATTCACTTACAAATATCCTAGAAATAATCAATATTCGATTTCTAAAATTATAAAAATTTCTATAACCATAAGAGACTCGCTTAATAAGCTTAATTTTATTATTTATTCCCTCAATAGGGCCATTTGTTAGATGTGGATATCGAATTGTATTTGTAATATAGGGTAAATATTTTATCAACGTATTAATTACTCGTTTTAAACCTTTGGATAGATCATGTTTTTTCGAAGTATATAAACTATAGGTTAATTGTTTAATGTTATTAGATTTTAAGGCGTCTGAAATTAAATGACCCATTTCATACGTTGCTTTAAGTTGACCATCTAAACTTAATAAATATTGGACAAGGCTATACTGACTCTGCCATGTAGTAAAAAGCCTAAATTGATGATAATGCATTCGGTTCAAATCGTGTGGTGTCTTAAGTAACAGCTTCCAATACCGCTTTAATTTATTATAATTCGGCCTATCCTTTCTTCGAAATTCATTCATAACTTTAATCCGAGTTCGATTGATTTCGCGAGTTATTGCTTGAACAATGTGGAAACGATCAATGATAATTTTTGCTTCTGGAAACAGTGATTCAATAAGCGAAATATATGGAACATACATATCAATAGATATACTCTTAACATTTTTACGTTGTTTTCTAGAGAACCTTAAAAAATATTCTTTGAGTTTAAATTGGCGACGATCTGGTAAGATATCGATGATATCGTGCGTGATACTATCACAATAAATAAAACTCATTGCGCCATCCACATCTTTTGTAGATTTGAATTCATCAAAAGATAAATGTTTCGGCAACTCGCTATTAGGAGTTGTTTTAACAGAAGAACTGACTTCCTTTAAATATCGATGTACAGTGGAAGGTGAAATAAACAAGCTATTAGCTACGTCTTTTTCAGAACTTACTTTGGCTAATTTCTTCATCATCATTAGTTTAACATCTTTGGAAATTCTACAACGTGGCTCAATATAAGGTGTTTGAGCCGTAAATGTTTGACCACATTCCTTACAATAAAAACGTTGCTTTTTTAACTGTAGGTACGCAGGTCGTTCAAGAATTAAACCCATATATACTTTAGTTTCTCGAAATCCGTGTTTAATGATTAAGTGATTATCGTTTTTAATACCACAACATTCACATCCCATAGGGATGTACGTCAAAATCCCTTTGTATAGTAAACATCGAACGTTTTTATGAACATACAAGCCAAGTTTTTGAGTGATTTTTAAGTTTTCTACTTCAATTCCAATGATTTCTGATATATCATTACACATAGGCACAATATCTCTCCTTACTTATTTGTTTAGCCACTTATAATTATAGAGATATTTGTGCTTTTTTGTGTCTAAAAGATAAAACGGCTAGTGAATTTTATTCACCAACCGTTAAAAATATACAACCTAAAGTAATAGCCATAAAATAAGGCTAAAACTAAGAAAATAAGTGCAGAAAAATAGAATGTATTATTTAAATTATTAGTAAACTGGGTAATTAAGCCACCTAATAAAGGACCAATCATAGAACCAAAGCCTTGCACACTATTAAATACGCCCCAAGTTTCTTCTTGTTCTTTTGGATTAATGTGTCCAGCCATAAAAGTGTTCCATGCTGGTAATAAGATACCATACATGAGACCAATGAATAACGCGATTCCCCATACAATATATATATTTGTGATTAATGATAATCCAAATATCATAAGTGTGTATAAGATGAACCCGCCAAATATAATACTATACATAAATCCTCTACTATTTTTATCAATTATTTTTGAAAGAAATAGCATTGATATAGCACAACCAATTCCACCAATCATGATTGCAATAGTATACTCAATCGTTGATACATGTACAATTTTTGTAGCATAAGTAGGTAAAATAGGTATTAATGCTGAAATCGCTGCACCTTGGAGTAATATACCTGGGAATAAAACAATATGTCGCTTAGTTACATCTACTATCTGTAATAATTGTTCTTTTACAGGTTTGGTATTGTAATTAGTCAATTGAATATTAACGAAGTAGTATAATATCCAAGCGATTAATACTACTAAAGACATCATAAATACAAAATGTAATGGATGTATTTTAATTAAGAAGTTCATTACTACCCAACCAACTAATAAACCTAATAACCATGCAAAATATACATAACCCATCTGTTTACCACGTTTATCTTCTTGAACGCTTGATAGCATGATAACCCAAATAGGGCTAACGGCTATCCCTAGCATGATTGCGCTAATAATGATGACTATTGGTGATGATGGGAACCAAATGACTAAAAACAAACTTAGAAATGCAAGTAAAAAACCAGAAGTTAATACTAATTTAGCGCCAAACTTTTTTAATAAAAAGCCAATCACAAAATTTGTTGCTGCATCTGCTATAAAATGAATAGAAAACGCTAAAGATGTCACTGCAACTGCAATTGAAGTGACAGTAGGAAGGTAGTTAATATAACTTAATATGTACATGCCTCTAGCAAATTCCATAAGAAATAAAATGACTAGCATTATTATAAAGTTTTTATTATTAGAATAGTTATTTAACGAAGAATCTTGCATACAAAGGCACCTTTCCATAAATTTCTTCTGGTTGCGAAGAATGGCCTAAAAGTTCTAATAGGTCTTTGCATAATTTTTGAGTGGCATACTCAATTTTAGATTCTCTCATGTTTGAAGTCATTTTATTTAATAATGATTCATTATTTGTAAGATGCGTAACAATATCTATAGCTTCATCTGGTGTATTGGCAATTTTACCAAAGTCCATACTCTCAAAATAATTGGCATTTTCTAATTCTTGTCCAGGAGCTGGATTTAAGAAAATCATTGGAATACAACGTGTAAGTCCTTCTGAAATTGTAATACCACCAGGTTTTGTAATCATTAATTGACTTGATGCCATCCATTCATTCATATGTTTTGTGAAACCTAGAATGAGAACATCAGGATGATCTTTGAATTGAGCTTGTAAAGCGCGTTTTAATTCTTTACTACGACCACAAATCATAACAACTTGTGAATGTTTACTTTTTTCTAAAATTTCATTAATCATTTGGTCGAATCCTTTTGAAACACCAAAAGCACCAGCAGACATTAATATTGTAGGTCTATCAGGATCTAAGTGATGTTTACTTAACCAAGCTCTTTGGTCAATATGTTCTTCGAATTTGTCTGAAATTGGAATTCCCGTGACTTTAATTTGTGAGGCTGGTACGCCTGCTTCGATAAAATCTTTTTTGGTATCTTTAGTAGCTACATAATAACGATCTGATTCTGGTGTAATCCAGTTCTTATGCATTCTGTAATCAGTCATCACTGTAGCGACTGGAATATTGATATTAAATTGTTCTGTTAAAACAGACATTACTGGTGTAGGGAATGTTAATAAAATTAAATCTGGCTTTTCATTAATGAGTATATTAATCAATTTATTTAGTCCATAATATTTATAAAAACATTTATCTAGTTGATCAGGGCGGCTATAATAAAAGTTTTTATACATATTTCTGAAATATCTAAAGCTATTGATATACCATTTTTTACATATAGAAGTTAAAATAGGATGCGCTTCCATAAATAGGTCGTGTTGAATCACACTTAAATGGTCCAAATTCATTTCATTTAATTGGTTTACGATGCTTTGAGTAACTTGCATATGACCGTTACCGAAAGAACCAGTAATAATCAATATCTTTTTATTTTGAGTAACCATTAAAAGCCACCCTCCGTTAATTTTTAAAATTTATAATAAGTGTAACGTATTTTAATACATTATAAAAGGAATATCGTGATTACGTGTACATGAAATATCATTGATTTGTAGCAATGTTATTTTAATTACAATTTAAACGGGTAATATGACATTGCCTAAAAATTTGTATTTATGCATTATACCACAACTATCTTAAAAATAAATTTGAAAGAACTTAATATAAGTGATGTATTCTCTTTATAATTACTTTAAATAAGATTGATAATCTATTTATAATGTTAGCATGGTTTAACAAGTATGTTTTATTAAAACCTATGAAATAACAAGAATTTTAGTTTTATTTAATAGTAGATTAATAAATAAGGTATAAATTTACATTTTCAAAGTTTTGAATAATCAAAATTTATATTTCCCCTAAATATATAAATAGAATAATCCAATTTAATAAGTATAGATTAATCATAATTCAAATATAAGACATTGGTATAAAATAACTCAGTTAATATTGATTATAAATAACAGGTATTTAATACAATTAAATAGAAAGAATAAATTTATCATAGTCATCAAAACGTGTATAATAGACTTATTGTAAAAAAAGGAGCGATTCATTTTGAATGCGAGTGTATTGTTCGAAAAAATTCGAGTAAAGCAAGTTATAGGAACATTAGATAAAGAAGTAGTAGATATCACTACTGATTCAAGAACAGCTAAAGAAGGCAGTATTTTTGTCGCATCAAAAGGTTACACAGTTGATAGCCATAAGTTTTGTCAAAATGTAGTAGAACAAGGATGTAGTATCATTGTAGTCAATAGAGAGCAAGATTTAAAAGGCGACGTGACTCAAATTATTGTGCCTGACACTTTAAGAGTAGCGAGCTTATTAGCACATGAATTGTTTGACTTTCCAAGTCATCAATTAGTTACATATGGCGTAACAGGAACAAATGGTAAAACGTCTATAGCAACTATGATTCATTTAATTTATAGAAAGTTAAATAAAAGTAGTGCATATTTAGGAACAAATGGTTTCCAAATTAATGAAACAAAAACAAAAGGTGCGAATACAACTCCGGAAACAGTTTCTCTAACTAAAAAAATTAAAGAAGCTGTTGATGAAGGTGCTGAAGCAATGACAATGGAAGTATCCAGTCATGGTTTATCATTAGGGCGTTTAAGAGGCGTGGAATTTGATGTTGCAATTTTTTCTAATTTAACTCAAGATCATTTAGATTTTCACGGCACAATGGAAGCTTATGGACATGCTAAATCACTATTATTTAGTCAATTAGGTGAGGACCTCGCTAAAGAAAAATATGTTGTATTAAACAACGATGATGATTTTTCAGAATATCTAGCTTCTGTTACGCCGTATGAGGTATTTACATATGGCATAGATAATGATGCACAGTTTAAAGCAATTAATGTAGAAGAATCTTTACAAGGTGTTAAATTTGAATTTGATACACCGTTTGGTAGTTATCAAGTTGAGAGTCCATATGTAGGTAAATTCAACATTTCAAACATTATGGCAGCTATGATAGCAGTTTGGAGTAAAGGTGCTACTTTTGAAGAAATCATTGAAGCGGTCAAATCACTTGAACCAGTAGAGGGACGTTTAGAAGTATTAGATCCTAGTTTGCCAATAGATTTAATTATAGATTACGCACATACTGCAGACGGAATGAATAAACTTATAGATGCAGTTAAGCCATTTGTTAAGCAAAAACTTATCTTCTTAGTAGGTATGGCTGGCGAAAGAGACATGACTAAAACACCTGAAATGGGTAGTGTAGCTTGTCGTGCTGATTACGTTATTTTCACGCCTGATAATCCTGCCAATGATGATCCTAAAATGCTAACAGCAGAATTAGCTAAAGGTGCCACACACTCAAATTATGTTGAATTTGAAGATAGAGCAGAAGGTATTAAACATGCAATTGATGTTGCAGAACCTGGTGATACTGTAGTATTAGCTTCAAAAGGTAGAGAACCTTATCAAATTATGCCCGGACATGTAAAAGTACCACACCGTGATGACTTAATTGGTTTAGAAGCGGCTTATAAAAAATTTGGCGGTGGACCTATTGAAGATTAGAGAATATACAGAGGGTACTTCTGTATTTCAAGTATATTTTCATAGGTTGAATGAAACAATGCTTATTGCTATACCTGATCAATTTTGGTCAGTTGAAGTTGCAATTGATTTAAATGTTGCAGAGATTAACGAAGCGTTATTGATGCAATTTTTCACATTTTATGATGAAGAAGAAGCCCAAAAATTAGCAAATGTAGTAACCTATTGGTTTGAAACAATACTAAAGGAGAATGATTAATGAATATAAAGGAAGAAGTAGAGTCAAGAAAGACTTTTGCGATTATTTCCCATCCGGATGCTGGGAAAACAACATTAACTGAAAAACTATTATTCTTCAGTGGTGCTATTCGTGAAGCAGGTACTGTTAAAGGTAAAAAAACAGGTAAATTCGCTACAAGTGACTGGATGAAAGTGGAGCAAGAACGTGGTATTTCAGTAACGAGTTCTGTAATGCAATTTGATTATGATGATTATAAGATTAATATTTTAGATACACCAGGACACGAAGACTTTTCAGAAGATACGTATCGTACTTTAATGGCAGTAGATAGTGCTGTAATGGTAATTGACTGTGCGAAAGGTATAGAGCCCCAAACGCTAAAATTATTTAAAGTTTGTAAGATGCGAGGTATTCCTATCTTTACCTTTATTAATAAGCTAGACCGTGTAGGTAAGGAACCATTTGAATTATTGGATGAAATTGAAGAAACATTAAATATTGATACTTATCCTATGAATTGGCCAGTTGGTATGGGTCAAAACTTCTTTGGTATTATTGATAGAAAATCTAAATCTATTGAACCATTTAGAGATGAAGAGAATATCTTACACCTAAATGATGATTATGAATTAGAAGAAGATCATGCAATTAAAAATGATAGTGCATTCGAACAAGCAATTGAAGAATTAATGTTAGTAGAAGAAGCAGGCGAAGATTTTGATAACGAAGCACTATTAAATGGTGAATTGACACCAGTATTCTTCGGCTCAGCTTTAGCTAATTTCGGAGTTCAAAACTTTTTAAATGCTTATGTTGATCATGCTCCAATGCCAAATGCACGTCAAACTAAAGAAGATGTTGAAGTAAGTCCTTTTGATACTGACTTTTCAGGATTTATCTTTAAAATTCAAGCTAACATGGACCCTAAACATAGAGATAGAATTGCATTTATGAGAGTAGTCAGTGGCGCATTTGAACGTGGTATGGATGTAACTTTACAACGTACGAGTAAAAAACAAAAGATCACACGATCTACTTCATTTATGGCTGATGATAAAGAAACAGTTAATCATGCAGTCGCAGGAGATATTATAGGTTTATATGATACAGGTAATTATCAAATCGGGGATACATTAGTTGGTGGAAAACAAAACTTTAGTTTCCAAGATTTACCACAATTCACACCAGAAATATTTATGAAAGTATCAGCGAAAAATGTTATGAAACAAAAGCATTTTCATAAAGGTATTGAACAATTAGTACAAGAAGGTGCAATTCAATACTATAAAACATTGCATACGAATCAAATTATTTTAGGTGCAGTTGGACAGTTACAATTTGAAGTTTTCGAACACCGTATGAATAATGAATACAACGTAGATGTAGTGATGGAACCAGTAGGACGTAAAATTGCGAGATGGATTGAAAATGAAGATGATATTAAAGATAATATGAATACATCTCGTTCGATACTAGTACACGATCGTTATGATAATTATGTGTTTTTATTTGAAAACGAATTTGCGACACGATGGTTTGAAGAAAAGTTCCCAGACATTAAATTATATAGTTTATTGTAATATGTTTGTCTATACACTAGCACGGGTATCAATCGTTATATAATGGTGATGTTATAAAATTATAAATTGTCATTATAACAATTAGCTTGTATAATAAATATATTCACAAATAAATACCTATGACACTCATGTCAGAGGGGAGTAACTTGATAGTCACTGAATTAATTTAAGTGATTTTACACTTTATCGTCATTACGAAGTATTCACTTCCGGTAAAGTGGGCAATAGTATTTGCTAAGTGAGACCTTTGCTATTATTTAGCATAGGTCTCTTTATTTGTATTAAATTTAAAGGAGTTGTCCACTATGGATCCGAGTTTGTTATTATCCTATGCATGGGTAATACTCGTGTTAGTGTTTTTAGAAGGATTATTAGCTGCTGATAATGCAATAGTAATGGCGGTTATGGTCAAACATCTACCACCGGCACAAAGAAAGAAAGCTTTATTTTATGGTTTATTAGGAGCATTTGTATTTAGATTTATTGCTTTGTTCTTAATTAGTATTATTGCTAATTTCTGGTTTATTCAAGCAGCTGGGGCCGTTTATTTACTATATATGTCAATTAAAAACTTATGGGAATTCTTCCATAAGAAAGATGACAAGAATCATGAAAATGTAGGAGAAGATCATCACTTTGACGAAGATGGTCAAGAAAAGAAAGTTGGTCCAAAAGCATTTTGGAGTACAGTATTTAAAGTAGAATTTGCAGACATTGCGTTTGCAATTGATTCAATGTTAGCAGCATTAGCAATAGCAGTTACTCTTCCTGAGATAGACATTGATTTTGGTGGAATAGACTTAGGACAGTTTGCAGTAATGTTTATTGGTGGAATGATTGGAGTAATTTTAATGCGTTTTGCTGCAACTTGGTTTGTTGAATTATTAAACAAATATCCTGGTTTAGAAGGTGCCGCTTTTGCAATAGTCGGTTGGGTAGGTATTAAATTAGTAGTAATTGTATTAGCACATGATGATATAGAAATTTTACCAGAAGAATTTCCACATAGTGTAATATGGCAGTCTATTTTCTGGACAGTCTTAATATTACTTGTTGTTATTGGTTGGTTAACATCAGCTATAAATAATAAAAAGAAAAAGAAATAATGAACTAAGGCTTCGTATATTAATACGAAGTCTTATTTAATGCTCGTTTTACATTGCAGTTTTAATTATAAAATATTAAAATTTATATATACATAATACTATTAATTGAGGTTATACATATCACTGTGAAAAATGTTACCTTAAACTCATTGAGTATGTCATAATAAAAGTAATTGATTGAAATGATAGGAGTGGCTATCTAGTGGATAAAAATAAAAAACAAGTAATTCCTCGTAAAAGCTATCGACGTCAACGTCGTGAATTTTTTCATAACGAAGAAAGAGAAGAAAGAGTAGCTAAACAAAGACAAGAAGAAAAAATTCAAGCTAAAAAGGATGAATACCAAGCTAAAGTTAATGAAGAAAGAGTTAAAGATAACTTAAGAAAAGCAAGAATAGAAAAGTTAACTAAAGAAGAAATCCAACAACAACAAAATCAAGTATCAAATCATAATGATAAAACGAATAAAACACAACAATCTCAAGAAAATGATAAGTCGAAATTAACATTACCAGAGGAACAACAACTTAAAAGAAATCAAAATCGTAAAAATCAATCATCACAAGATATCAATCGAGATGTTAATGAAGATTCCACTTTTGGTAAGAATCAAAGTGATGAATTAGCAGCTAACGCATCACAAGAAGGTCACTTAAATAATGGTAGTGAATCTGAAACTGAAAAGAAAAACAATGAAGCAGAATCTAGTAATACTAATTTAAATAATCAATCAGGTTCAGTTGAAAATGATGATTTTGATTCTGAAAATAAATATCCGAATCATAGCAAAAAAAGTGCTAAACAAAATCATTTTGAAACAAAGAAAGATAATATATCTTCACCTCGTGATAAAACAGAAAATAAAACCGATTATTTAGATATTATCAAGTCATTTTTTATGGAACATTGGCCTAAAATAGCTATCATTATTGGAGTGATATTATTAATTATTATACTTAACGCTATTTTTACTAATGTTAATAAAAATGACCATACAAATGACAGTGCTTTAACACCTACGAATAAACATTATACTGACACAATGAAAAGTGCGAACAGTACAGTTAAATCTGTAGTAACAGTGGAGAACGAAGGGTCAAAAAATACTTCAGTCCCCAATAATACATCTAAAGCAGATAATGAAATTGGTTCAGGTGTCGTCTACAAAAAAGTGGGCGACTCTCTTTTTATTATGACAAATGCGCATGTAGTTGGTAATAAAGATAAACAAAAGATAACATTTGGTAATAATAAGTCAGTTCAAGGAAAAGTTATCGGCACTGATAAATGGTCTGATATAGCGGTCATTAAAGCTAAAAGTGCAGATAATTCTGTAAAAGCTATTACTATTGGTAATTCTAATCATCTTGTTTTAGGAGAACCAATAATAGTAGTTGGTAATCCATTAGGTGTAGATTTCAAAGAAAGTGTATCTGATGGTATAGTCTCTGGTTTAGATAGACATGTACCAGTAGATATTGATAAAGATGATAGCTATGATGTACTAATGAAAGCATTTCAAATTAATGCTCCGGTGAATCCAGGAAATTCTGGTGGCGCAGTTGTAGATAGAGATGGTAAACTGATAGGTATTGTTTCTCTGAAAATTGATATGAATAATGTGGAAGGTATGGGATTCGCAATACCCATTAATGATGCTCAAAAAATAGCTAATCAATTAGAAAAAGAAGGAAAAGTTGAATATCCTAACACTGGAATCAAAATTAAAAATGTAGCAGATATTGATGACGATGAACGCCAATCAATCAAATTACCTAATAGTGTTAAAAATGGTATTATAGTTGGCGAAGTAAAACCCAATGCTCCTGGCGATAAATCAGGGTTGAAAAAAGATGATGTCATAGTAGAATTAGATGGGAAAAGAATTGAAGATAATTTAAGATATAGACAAATTATATTTAGCCATAGAGAAGACAAAAGCAAGTTAAAAGCTAAAGTGTATAGGGATGGAAAAGTCATTAATATAGATATAAAACTAAAATAATGTTGAGGTGAAATGAATGTCGATATTTGGCCAACTATTAAAAAGATCCAGTCCTCAACAAGGGATAGTTCTATACTATTTAGCAGCAATTGTTGTCGCGTTCTTATTGTTAAATTTGCCATATGTACATAAATCTGGTGTCGACGTTAATCCAATAGATACATTATTTGTAGCAGTATCTGGAATAAGCGTTACAGGATTAACACCAATTAGTATTGTTGATACGTATTCAACTTTTGGTCAAATTATTATACTAGTCATTCTAAATATTGGCGGTATTGGTGTGATGGCCATTGGAACATTATTATGGGTCGTACTAGGTAAACATATAGGTATTCGTGAACGTCAGCTAATTATGCTTGATAACAATAAAGATACAATGAGTGGGACAGTCAAATTAATCTTAGAAATAGTTAGAACGATTATTGTAATAGAATTTATAGGTGCACTTTTACTGGCATTTTATTTTTATCGAGATAATCCGGATTTAAAATATGCTATTATGCAAGGGATATTTGTTTCAATATCAGCTACAACTAATGGTGGTCTGGATATTACTGGTGATTCACTTGTCCCATATGCCAAAGATTATTTTGTGCAAACGATTGTGATGTTCCTAATCGTTTTGGGTTCTATTGGCTTTCCAGTATTGCTAGAAGTCAAAGCCTATATTAAAAATAGAGTAACAAACTTTAGATTTTCATTATTTACTAAAATCACAACATCAACATATTTATTTTTATTTGTTTTTGGTGTCATTATTATATTTTTATTAGAACATAATCATGCATTCAAAGGGATGAGTTGGCACCAGTCGCTGTTCTATTCACTATTTCAATCAGCAACAACTAGGAGTGCAGGATTACAAACCATTGATGTATCCCATTTTAGTGATGCAACCAATATCATCATGAGCATTTTGATGTTTATAGGTTCATCTCCTAGTTCCGTGGGTGGTGGTATCCGTACTACTACTTTCGCTATTTTAATATTATTTGTCATTAATTTTAGTAATTCTGCAGATAAAATCTCTATTAAAGTATTTAACAGAGAAATTCATATTATGGATATACAACGGTCATTTATGGTATTTACAATGGCTTCCATTTTGACTTTCACAAGCATGATTATTATATCTGTAGCAGAGCAAGGTAAACTATCGTTTTTACAAGTTTTCTTTGAAGTTATGTCAGCATTTGGTACATGTGGACTAACATTAGGTGTAACAGATGATGTAAGTAACATTACAAAAATTGTATTAATGATATTAATGTTTATAGGACGTGTTGGTTTAATCTCATTCATTATAATGATAGCCGGAAGAAAAGAGCCTAAAAAATTCAGCTACCCTAAAGAACGTATACAAATTGGATAAATTAAAGCAAAGACATTTTAAGTATAAAAGACAGTTTATACTTAAAATGTCTTTTATACTTTTCTTAATAAAATCAGTTATCTATCCAAAGTGATATCACTTAAACAAAAATACATGTTAAACTAACCATAATGAGAGGTGTGTTGAGATGGAGAGAAATGAGAATATTGATGTAGATGTCATAGCAACTTCTGATATGCATAGCCATTTTTTAAATGGAGATTATGGCTCAAATATATATCGCGCTGGAACTTTTGTTAGACAAGTAAGAGACAATAATCAAAATGTAATCTTGCTTGATAGTGGGGGTAGCTTGGCTGGGTCATTAGCAGCATTTTATTATGCAATTGTTGCACCATATAAACGTCATCCAATGATAAAGTTAATGAATGCCATGCAGTATGATGCCAGTGGCATTAGTCCAAATGAATTTAAATTTGGATTGTCATTTTTAACTCGTTCTGTTGCACTATCTAGATTTCCATGGTTATCGGCTAATATAGAATATATCAAAACAAAAGAACCATACTTTTCAACACCATATTCTATTCAACATTTTGATAATTTGAAAATTGCAATAGTAGGTTTAACAGCTGATGGTCTAATGAAAAATGAATATGCAGAGATGGAAGAAGATGTGAGTATTGAAAAAACATTATTATCAGCTAAAAGATGGATTAGATATATACATGAAATTGAAGAACCAGACTTTTTAATAGTGATATATCATGGTGGATTAGATAAAATCAGTAAATCTAACAAGAAAAATGAGGTAAATGTCAATGAAGCTGAAATATTGATGGAGGAATTAGGTGTTATAGATCTCATCATAACGGCACATCAACATCAAACATTAGTTGGTCAAGATCATGGAACGGTTTATGTACAAGCTGGTCAAAATGCAGAAGAACTCGTTCATGTGAAAATTAAATTTAAAAAAAGAACTAATACATATGAGGTTGAGGAAATTTTACCTGAAGTCATTGATTTGAATAATTATGATGAAGATGAAGATTTACTTAATGTCACGTATTATGATCGAAAAGCAGTTGAACATTGGGCAAACGAAGAGATAAATGAAACCGAAATAAATGCACCAGTTAAAGATTTAGCAGAATTAGTAGGTCAACCACATCCATTTGCGCAATTATTACATGATAGCATTAGATTAGCCTATAATTATCAAATTAGTTGTGTACACATACCACGGAATGGTGAAGAAGGACTAAACGGAGTCATAACGAATAGAGTTTTATATGATGCATACCCATATCCAGATAAACCTGTTGATTTAACGATTAAAGGGCAATGTATCAAAGATATATTAGAATTTTCATATTCATATCTTGAATTTGAATCAGATACGTTAAAATCAACACTGATTGACGAAACGTTATGTACATTTTGGCAAGGATTTAACTATACTATTGATATGAATCAAGCACCATTTAACCGAGTAACATTAGATGATATTGATTTAAATGGATTATATAGAATAACTATGACAGATTATTGTTATAGAAATTATCAATCATATTTAGAAGATGCTATTATTCACCATACTAGTGAAAGTACAATGAGTACACTCATTGCTAAGAATTTATCAGATATGCTTTATTCTATTGAATTAAAAAATAACTTTAAAGTGATTAAGTAATTTGATATCATTACGCCTTCATATTAATTAACGTAAGTGATAAAAAAATTACTTTTAAAAAATAGAGCTCTAAATCATGTATGGACACATGGTTTGGAGCTCTATACTTATACTTTAAATATTTATTTTCTAATCATTTAACATTTTAAAAATTATCCGTGAAAGATTAATAAAAGAATGATAGCAACAATTTGAGCTATAGATGTTGTAGCAATACGTCTTGTATATTCATAACTGATTGACAGTAATATTTGAGTTATAAAAATAAACAGTACTATCCACCAATTATCTAAATATATAAATAGAGAGCTTGAACAAATTGCAGTGATTAAGATAGATAACCAATTCGGCAAATTGTACTTATTTAACTCATTTTGTAAAACAGTGCGCATATATAATTCATGACACGGTATAACGAATGCTAATGTTACTAACATTTGCCATTTCCAATGAACACCAGTTTTGGCCAATTCTTTTATTAATGAAGCATAAGTTAATTCAGACGTCATGAGTGATAAAATCAATTGAATAATGATTAAAACAATACTGGCTATAATCCCAACACCTATGGATGTTAATAATCTTTTTGAATGTATATCACGTTGATAAAATACATAACTAATACCAGCTATTAGCATGATTCCAGTATATAAATACCAATATTCTTGATGTTCACCCCACATAACCAATAAAATGGCATGAAAAACTATGAAACTAATTATAAACCATAGTAAAGCTTTCGAAACTTTTTTCATTACAACTAACCTTCTTGTTCAACAATTTTATAACGTTTATGATTAATAACCGTTTTTTCAGGTAAGTCTAGTGAGTTAAAGTTTTCCATTATTGTTAGGTCTACAATAACTGAGTTATCATTTATTTTTTCAACTCGGCCTCTTAAACCATCATAAAATTCTACGATATTACCTACTTCTGCAACAGTCATTTCGAGTCCTCCCTTAATTCATAGCTAGACTATATTGTACTAAAAAATACACTACAAATAAACTAATAACACTAAAAACTCTAAGAATTAATACATAAATTATGAAAATTTTGTCATTATTGAGTAAATAATTGGAATTTTAAATGTAAATGGTGCATAAATAAAGTAAGGGCATATATAGAGAATCTATAAGGAGCGTTTGTTATGAAATTTGTTAGTAATAATAATATAACTGATCCAACACTTAACTTAGCTATGGAAGAATATGTATTAAAAAATCTTCCATCAGAGGAAAGTTATTTTTTATTTTATGTAAATAGACCCTCTATTATTGTTGGTAAAAATCAGAACACAATAGAAGAGGTCAATAAATCATACGTTGATGAAAAAGGGATAGATGTTGTACGTAGAATCTCTGGTGGTGGAGCAGTTTACCATGATACAGGTAATTTAAACTTTAGTTTTATTACAGATGATGATGGTAATAGCTTTCATAACTTTAAGAAGTTTACAGAACCTATCGTTCAAGCATTACAATCATTAGGTGTGGATGCAGAAATGACAGGACGAAATGATATTCAAGTTGGTGCTGCTAAAATTTCAGGAAATGCGATGGTTAAAGTTAAAGATAGAATGTTTAGCCACGGGACATTAATGTTGAACAGTGAGCTTGATGAAGTTCAAAATGCTTTAAAAGTAAATCCAGCTAAAATTAAATCAAAAGGCGTCAAATCTGTTAGAAAGCGTGTAGCTAATATTGAAGAATTTTTAACAGAGTCTTTAGATATTGATCAATTTAAGCAAATTATTTTAAAAACGATATTTGGTGAACAACAAGTTGAAGAGTATGTATTAACAGATGAAGATTGGAAAAATATCGAGAAGTTAAGTAATGAAAAATACCGTACTTGGGACTGGAATTATGGCAAAAATCCAAAATATAATTTTGAACGAGAAGAAAAATTTGATAAAGGATTTATTCAAGTCAAGTTTGATGTGAAAAAAGGTAAAATTGAACACGCAAAAATTTTCGGTGATTTCTTTGGTGAAGGAGACATTAGTGATCTAGAACATGCCTTAGAAGGTTGCCTTCATGACTTTAATCATTTAGAAGAAGCATTGGCAAATTATAATTTATATCATTATTTTGGTGACATAGATAAGAATGAAATATTAAGATTAATGTCATAAAGTCACATAAATTAAAAAGGTCTATTCTCTAACTTTTTTAGTAGGGAATAGACCTTATTTTGAATGACTCGAATCTAAATTATTCACTGAGAAATGCCTCCAAGTTTTTATATTCTGTTATGTACTTATTGAATGCTTTCTCGTCTTTATTTACTAAAGCTTCATCAATTAGTAATTTCAACTCTTTTTTTCTAACCTCTCTAAGTGCTTCATCAATGACTAGTTCAACACCTAAATCATTAACCGTAGTTACAAATTCTTCAAGTGTCGTATGTTTCACATTTGTATTATGATTCATAAGGATCTCGACCTTTCGTTTGAATTTAATATATAGATATTATACATTTTTTGAATTTTGAAATCAATGAATATTCTGACATTTAGAGCAGAAAAATGTACCATATTACACTTTAAGAATAACTTGACTTTTGTGATTTTTCTTATAAAATAAAAAACATATTATTGATTCTATTAAATAGAAAAGATAATAAAACTTAATAAAGCGAGGTTATCCCAATGACAACTCAGAATATTTACGTAATTAGAAAGGGAGACATGGTGATTAGGCCTAATTATGATAATCAAAATCAACCAAATGGTTCAGAAATTATTCGGTTTGATAAGACAGTCATACAAAGCCCATTTAAAGTTCAAAAGATTATTGAGAGGTCATGTAAATTTTATGGCAACAATTATTTAAGTAAAAAAGCTGAAACCAATCGAATTACAGGTATCTCTAGTAAACCACCCATTTTATTAACTCCTTTATTTCCAACTTACTTTTTTCCTACTCATTCAGACCGACAAGAAGAAAATTTATGGATTAACATGCATTATGTTGAATCTATAAAAGAATTAAAACATCGTAAATGTAAAATCATTTTTGCAAACAATGAAACCATTACCCTAAATGTATCTTTCCACAGTTTATGGCATCAGTATACGAATGCAATCTTCTTTTATTATATGGTAGATAAACAATCCCGTATGAAATCTAATGACCCCGATAAACCTATCGATTATGAAAAATCCTCACTAAACATTTTTGAAGCATTATCACGTTATTCGCTATTTGTAGATAAATAATTTATGTTGAAATTTAAAATATGCGGAACGTTATATTAATATAGTGTAAATGTTCCGTATATTTTTTTAAGTTATCTCTTGATAATTTACGTAAAATTGATATAATAATATTTGTGCTTGATAGAGAAAGCACAACAATTTAATTATTCCACAGTAGCTCAGTGGTAGAGCTATCGGCTGTTAACCGATCGGTCGTAGGTTCGAGTCCTACCTGTGGAGCCATGGAAACGTACTCAAGTTGGCTGAAGAGGCGCCCCTGCTAAGGGTGTAGGTCGCGAGAGCGGCGCGAGGGTTCGAATCCCTCCGTTTCCGTTTTATAGTAAAAATCAGTTTAATTCTGATTATCTAAAACTAGCTAGAACGTTGTTAAATCAACGTTCTTTTTTATTTTGTTAAAAATCCGTTTAAGTTTGTTTAATATATTTTGGTCAATATATGGTCAACTCGTTTTATTTAATGCGTATGGATAGGCACTCCGTTTCCGTAAATAAGCCTAGAATGGTTTTAATCCAATCTAGGCTTATTTTTTCTACTAATTTTTGACTTATCAAGAGTTGAACTTATTTATATATAATATTTACTTCGAAGAGTAAAGATTTTTTAGTGAGTGGACTTTAAAACTAAATACATTGCACACAGTATCTATCCAACTATGGAAGTTAGGCGGTAATTGAATATCATAGTAAAAACACCATAAAATTTAGAATCTAACCATAGGGCTAATCTAAAATCATGGTGTTTATTATTATAATATTAATACAATATTCAAGCTGTATTCGTAAAGTGATAAGATACTTAAAAAAGTCCGTTAATATTAAATAAGATGATCAGTAAAATTGTATCCACTTTTTCCAACTATAACTGGTCATCACTGCTACATTCATTACGATATGAATTATTTCAAACTCATAGCCACTTACGTATCCTCGAGTTAATTTTAAGGTGAATATGGAACCTAACATCACACTAATATAGAAAACATTAACATACGGTGTTAAAACCCCAAATATCAAAAAGATACCTCCAACAACTTCACCAATTGACATTAAAATAGCAAGAAGTGGGGGTAAACCTAAGGAACCTAAAAAATGTATCGTACCATCTAGGTCTACAAATTTTAAAGATCCATGTACTAAGAAAGATGTTGCTAACATCCATCTAATTAATAAAATTCCAAATCTCATAGATAGACTGACCTCCAGATTGTTATAAAATAAAAAAGTAAATTTCATAAGTAATTAAGAATAAAAGGCTTTAAATTTCTAATAAAAATTATAATACTTATAAAATTTATCTTATTATATAACGAATTGAAAGTTTTGTCTTTATTAAATGAACACACATATATATAAGCCCATCAATAGTATTAAATACATTGATGGGCAGTAAATCTCGATATATTATTCTTTATTTTTTACCGTTTGATTTACCTGAAATCAAATCACGGATAATTTTAACAATGTAACCTGTTATGATTGTTCTTACTACACGTTTAATAATGTTCATCATGGTTATATCTCCCTTTTTGCTTTTACTTGATAAATAATATATACCCCTTTTTTAATGTTTTAAAAGTCAATGGAAGATAAATCGTTAGAATAGGGTGAATATTATTTTTCAAAAACAATGTAACCGTCATTGTCAGCTTTTTTAGTAAAAGCGACGATAATAGCATGAACAATAGCTACAATACTTGGAATGCCTGTCCAAAAGAAAGCAAGATGTAAAATACCTTGTCCGACTTTGTCAGCATAAAATTTATGAACACCTATACCTCCTAAAAAAATAGCTACTAATATATAAATGACTTTATTAACTCTCATTATTTGCTTCCTCCTAAAAATAAGATTCATAGATTAAAGATTTAATCACGAATCAAACATAAAAATGTATTTTAGATATACTTCTTAAAGCTCAATTCTCCCATAAAATTCTCTAAATTCAATATGAAATAGGTCCTTTGATTTATATTATATCGTAGATTCTATATAATGAAATTAAGACAAATTTTGAGGAAGGATATATGATGATTAGACAAGCACATCCTAGTGATAATAAGCGTATTGCTGAATTATGTTATATGATTTGGAAAGATATGGAATTAGAAATAGTTAATGAAATTAGTAGAGAAAGAATTATGAATATATTAGAGTTAAGTGTTGTTAATGTAGAATATCGGAGTTATTTTAAAAATGTTTGGGTTTATGAAGTCGATGACAAAGTTGCAGGATGTGTCATTGCTTATGATGGTAAACACGAACTTGATTATGAGAAAAATTGGTTAAAGTTACCGCTTGATGAAGATATTCGTAAATATGGTACGCCTTTACCAGTTAAAGAAGCAGAGGACGATGAGATGTATATTGAAACAGTAGCTACGTTCCCTGAGTATAGAGGTCAAGGTATAGCTACACAACTAATGACTTATCTTCTAGAGAAGTACCCTGAGAAAAAATGGAGTCTAAATTGTGATTATGATAATGAAAAAGCGCTAAGTCTATATAAAAAGTTAGGATTTAAAACAGTGAATGATATCGATCTTTACGGTCATCTTTATAGGCATATGATTAAATATAAATAATTAGAAAGAAAACTCGACAATGAATGGTAATCATTGCCGAGTAATTAAATGGTATTAAATTGCACCTAACAATGCACTAATATAAATGCCTAATGCATATAATAAACCGAAAATAGTATTTGTTTTACCAGTAGCAGCCATGGCAGGCATCATTGTAGCAGGTGTATCATTTTTGTTAAATCTTCTTACGGCTTTAATTGGCATTGGGAATGACAATAAAACTAATAAATAGAATAATGACCCACCAGATTTAAATAAGGCAGTAAATACTACAAGTGCATATGCGACAATATACATTGTGGCCATAAAGATAACTGAGGCACGTTTACCAAGTAAAATAGGTAGTGTTTTACGGCCACTAGCTTTATCTTTGACACGATCTCTTATGTTGTTAGCCATATTTATAAGTCCAATTGTTATGACGATAGGGATACTTAACCAAATGATTAGTCCTTGAACATTACCTGTTTGAATGAAAAAGGCTAATAAGATGATAATCATACCCATAAATACGCCTGAGAATAATTCGCCAAATGGCGTCCATGAAATTGGCATTGGGCCACCAGTATATAAATAACCAATTGCCATACAAACAACGCCTATTGGAATAATCCAAAATGAACTATGGAAAGCTAAGAATATACCTAGTAAAGCGGCAATAATATAAAAAGCAATCGCGATATTCATCACAAGTTTAGGACTCATACCATTTCTTACAATAGCACCGCCGATACCTACAGAAGTATGATCATCTAAGCCTTTTTTAAAATCATAATATTCATTAAACATGTTTGTAGCCGCTTGGATTAATAAGCAAGCAATTAACATGGCTAAGAATAGACTGAATTTAAGATGATCTTCACTACCAAGTAGGAATAATTTAGCTGACGCTGTCCCAACTAAAACTGGTACAACTGCGGCAGTTAAGGTATGAGGTCTCATCAATTGCCAATACTTTTTAACCGTTGAATATTGTTGATATTGATCTGACATTTTTATAACCTCTTATTTTTTTTAGTTTTAACATTCATATTTTAAAGTAATTATGAATAAAGGTCAATTCACGTGAAAAATTGCATGTGTTTATTAAGCAATTCGCACCAAATTTAGCTTTGAAAAATGATACAATATACTAATGAGTAAATATAGAAGAAAGAAGTGAGATGAATGACTGTTAACGTAAGAGAAGATGAGATTGTCGACAAGCTATATGGAAGTTCTAAGGATTGGGTCTCTGTTGAAGTAGAGTTAGACAAGTACTTAGATCCTAGTACTCTATTTCATATAACTGAATCGCAAGCAGGTGATCGTTTTTATTTGCGATTAAATGACAATCAATCTTCATATTTCGGTTATCATGCGATTCGAAAATTTGAAAATGATTTCGAAAATAAACAGTCTATCTTTAAAGAATGGGAAACGTTAAAAAAAGATATAGAGTTAATTCATCCAGATAGTGAGAAACATCATTTACGTTTATGTGGTGGGTTCCAGTTTTCAAAACATAAATCTGATGATGAATGGCGAGCATATGGATTAAATCATTTTGTGCTACCTGAGGTATTGATTTCTACTGAAAATGATCGAACATTCGTAACTTATACAACTGAAAAAAAGACATTTGATATGGATAGTTTCAAGTCATTAGTCAATGATTTAGCACAAGCTAATAATGATACGGAAGATGATTACTTGGGAAATGTTATTCGTATGGAGGATATCTATTTAGATGAATGGCGAGATTTAGTACAAGAAGCGATTGATAGTATTGACTATTCTAAGAAAATAGTACTTGCACGTAGAAGATTAATAAAATTTGATAAAGAAATTAGTATTCCATATATTTTGACTAGAGCATTAAAGAATGAAAAAAACAGTTATATCTTCTTACTTGAATCTAATGAATCTGTGTTCTTTTCACAAACACCTGAACAATTATTAAAAGTTGAGAATCAAGTGCTTTCAACTAAAGCAGTAGCAGGTACGATTAAACGTTCTCAAAATGAACAAGAAGATGAAGCAAACTTACAAGCTTTTCTAAATGATAAAAAGAATTTAAATGAACATCAAATTGTAGTTGAAAGCATATTGAATGACATTCAGCCATATGTTGAAGATGTATACTACAATGAAACACCAAACATTTTAAAAAATGACCATTTGTATCATCTATTTACAAAAATACAAGGTAATTTAAAAGAACAATCATATATTGGGTTAATTGATCGAATGCATCCTACACCAGCGTTAGGCGGCTATCCTAAAGATGAAGCACTAGAATTTATAGAACAAAAAGAATTTGGCACGCGTGGCTTATACGGTTCACCGGTGGGATATATAGATGTCTATGATGATTGTGAATTTATAGTAGCCATTCGATCTATGTTGATAAAAGGTGATCAAGCAACATTATTTGCTGGATGTGGCATAGTTAAAGATTCTGATCCAGATAGCGAGATTGCTGAAACAGCTGTAAAATTTTCACCAATGATGAATGCTTTAGGAGTAGATAAACATGAGTAATAAAAATGAAGCTTTGACGACACAGGTCTATACATTTGCATCAGAACTATTTGCATATGGTGTACGAGAAGTTGTGATTAGCCCGGGGTCGCGTTCGACTCCGTTAGCTATCGCATTAGAAGCACATCCTAATATTAAAACTTGGATTCATCCTGATGAACGTAGTGCGGCATTTTTTGCATTAGGTTTAATCAAGGGCAGTCAAAGACCTGTTGCTATTTTATGTACATCGGGTACAGCAGCGGCTAACTACACACCAGCAATTGCAGAAAGTCAAATTAGTCGTATACCACTGATTGTATTAACAAGTGATCGACCACATGAATTAAGAAGTGTAGGCGCACCACAAGCTATCAATCAAGTAAATATGTTTAGTAATTATGTGAATTTCCAATTTGATATGCCAATTGCTGATGGTACAACCAATATGCTAGATACGATACATTACCAAATGCAAATAGCTAGCCAGTACCTTTATGGCCCACATAAAGGACCTATACATTTTAATATGCCATTTAGAGAGCCATTAACACCCGATTTAGATAGAACAGAACTATTGAAATCAGAAACCAAAACATTACCCCATTATCAAAAAATGATACATGTTGATCCAATTAAGGATAAAATTGAAAAGTCTAAAGGTTTAATTATTGTTGGAGATATGCAACATCAAGAGGTAGACCAAATTTTAACGTATTCAACCGTATTCGATATACCAGTGTTGGCAGATCCACTAAGTCAGTTAAGACGACATAATCATCCTAATGTCATTACAACATATGATCTATTATATAGAGCGGGTATGGATTGGGATGTTGATTTCGTAATTAGAGTAGGTAAACCAGTTATTTCTAAAAAGTTAAATCAATGGTTAAAAACGACTTCAGCATTTCAAATATTAGTTCAAAATAACGATAAAATAGATGTTTTCCCAGTACCGCCAGATGTATCATATGAAATATCGGCTAATGACTTTTTTAGATCGCTAATGGAAGAAAGAACTGTAGACAGAAAAGCATGGTTACAACAATGGCAATCCTTAGAAAAGCAAGCTCGCATTGAAATCAATGATTATCTACAACATGCGACTGATGAAGCGGCGTATGTTGGCACATTGATTTCTAAATTGACTAGCGAAGATGCCTTATTTGTAAGTAATAGTATGCCAATTAGAGATATCGATAATTTACTATTTGATAATGAAGCTGAAATTTATGCTAATCGTGGTGCGAATGGCATTGATGGGGTTGTTTCTACTGCATTAGGTATGGCAGTACATAAAAAAGTGACGTTACTTATTGGTGATTTAGCCTTTTATCATGATATGAACGGCCTGCTCATGTCAAAAATCAATGACATACATTTAAATATTGTGTTATTAAATAATGATGGTGGTGGTATCTTTTCATATTTACCTCAAAAAGCATCAGCGGAAGCATATTTCGAGAGATTATTCGGAACGCCAACTGGTTTAGATTTTGAACATGCGGCATTGTTGTATGATTTTAATTTTAAGCGTTTTGATCATTTAAATGATTTTAAATATGAATCATTTTCTAAATTAGGTTCGAATGTTTACGAAGTAATCACAGATAGAGAAGATAATTTACAACAACATCAAATTTTATATAAGAAATTGAGTGAAATGATTAATGTTATATCATAATTTTTATCAATCAAAGTCATCATCTAAGCAATTGTTAGTTATGTTACACGGATTTATTAGCGATGGCACAACTTTCGATAACCATATTGATAAGTTAACCGAACAAGCTAACGTATTAGTAGTTGATTTACCTGGTCATGGAGAAGATGAAACTTCAATGGATACAGAATGGAGCTTTGATTTTATTAATCAAGCATTGAATCAAGTTTTATCTGAATACCAACAATATCAGTTGTATTTATTTGGTTATTCAATGGGAGGTAGAGTAGCTTTATATTATGCTTTGCATGGTTCAATTGAACTTACTGGTTTAATATTAGAAAGCACATCACCAGGTATTCAAAGTGAAGAAGACCGAATCGAGAGACAACAAGTAGATGCTGCAAGAGCGAAAGTGCTAGAAATAGCTGGTCTAGAAATATTTGTTAATGATTGGGAACGATTGCCACTGTTCCAATCACAGTATGACTTAGATAAATCAGTTAAAAAGCAAATTCGTGATAATAGAATGAATCAAGATCCTAACCGCTTAGCAAAAGCTTTACGAGATTATGGTACAGGACAAATGCCTAATTTATGGCCATTACTATCACAAGTCGATATACCAACATTTATTATGGCAGGCGAGCTTGATGAGAAGTTTGTAAAAATTGCACAAAAATTGAAAGATTCAATTGATAATAGCAGAAAAACAATAGTTTCTAATGTAGGACATACAATTCATGTGGAAGATAGCACGGAATTTGATACAATAATATTAGGTTTTTTAAAGGAGGAGCAAAATGACTAGACAGTGGGAAACACTTAGAGAGTATGATGAAATTAAATATGAATTTTTCGAAGGAATTGCAAAGGTAACTATCAATCGTCCTGAAGTACGTAATGCATTCACACCTAAGACAGTGGCTGAAATGATTGATGCATTTTCACGTGCACGTGATGATC
Organism: Staphylococcus sp. HL28; assembly: GCF_021117155.1. Taxonomy (NCBI): domain Bacteria; kingdom Bacillati; phylum Bacillota; class Bacilli; order Caryophanales; family Staphylococcaceae; genus Staphylococcus; species Staphylococcus sp. HL28. The sequence goes on along the minus strand of NZ_CP088218.1, from coordinate 1,845,839 downwards.
AGAAGGTTTCAGTGATTATCTTAACAGGAGAAGGAGATAAAGCATTCTGTTCAGGTGGAGATCAGAAGAAACGTGGACATGGTGGTTACGTTGGCGAAGACGACATTCCTCGTTTAAATGTTTTAGATTTACAACGTTTAATTCGCGTTATTCCTAAACCAGTTATAGCAATGGTTCGTGGTTATGCTATCGGTGGCGGTAACGTATTAAATGTTGTATGTGATTTAACTATTGCAGCAGACAATGCGATTTTTGGTCAAACAGGTCCAAAAGTAGGTTCATTTGATGCTGGTTATGGTTCAGGCTATTTAGCTAGAATCGTTGGTCACAAAAAAGCAAGAGAAATATGGTACTTATGCCGTCAATATAATGCACAAGAAGCATTAGATATGGGCTTAGTTAACACAGTAGTCCCATTAGACAAAGTAGAAGATGAAACAGTTGCATGGTGTCAAGATATCATGAAACATTCACCAACTGCTCTACGTTTCTTAAAAGCTGCAATGAATGCAGATACAGACGGATTAGCTGGTTTACAACAAATGGCAGGCGATGCAACTTTACTTTATTATACAACTGATGAAGCTAAAGAAGGTCGTGACGCATTTAAAGAAAAACGTGATCCAGACTTTGACCAATTTCCTAAATTCCCATAGGATTTCATTATAAAACCACTTGTTTGTTATAAGCGATGATAAATGCATCTCTTAATAGCAAACAAGTGGTTTTTATTTATTTCGTAAATTGATTTGGATAATTTGTTTTTAAATAAGTTTCTAAACGTTTCATACCTTCTTTAAGTAAGGCCATATCGTAAGCATAAGAAATACGAACATGTCCTTTACCAATATCTGTGAAGGATGAACCAGGTACCATAGCAACGTGTGCTTTTTCTAAAACATCGACACAGAAGCTAAAATCATCTTCTGTGTATTTTTTAATACTTGGAAAAATGTAAAAGGCGCCTTCAGGTTTAGCATTCAATTCAAACCCTAATGATGTTAATGCATTGATCAAGTAATCTCGACGTTCAATATATGCTTTGTTCATATATTGTGGTGCTTCTAAACCTTCAGTTAATGCAGCGATACACGCATGTTGTGCAGGGACATTAGCGCAAATGCAATTATAAGCATGCATGAATGTTAATTTTTCAATTAAATACGCTGGTCCCATTAAGAAACCTATACGAATGCCCGTAGCAGAGTGTGATTTACTTAAACCACCTATAAGTAGTAGTTGCTCTCTAATGATATCAAATTCAGCAAATGAAGTATGTTGGCCATTAAAGGTATTTTCAGCATATATTTCATCACTAATAATAAATATCTCATGATTAGATAATGTTTCTGCAATAGCTTCAACTTCAGATTTAGATAGAGTCACGCCTGTAGGATTAGTTGGATAATTAAGCAAAATTGCTTTAGTTTGATTTGAGATATACTGATTGATTAATTCAGGTGTGATTTTAAAAGCAGAGGTCGATGTATCAATAAATACAGGTTTACCTCCTAAAGTTTGGATTAAAGGAATGTAGCCAGCATAAGTTGGTCCAGGAATTAAAATTTCATCACCTGGATTAATGATGCTTCTTAAAGCGGTATCTAATGCTTCACTAGCCCCATTAGTAACGATGATTTCATCTACATTATAATTGAACCCATATTTATTGTTAAAGTACTGACTGATTGCCTGTCTTGTTTCAGGTAACCCTTTATTATGTGAATATGTTGTTTTATTGTCTTCAATAGCTTTGATATAAGCCTTTTTTACAACCTCTGGCATAGAAAAATCAGGTTGTCCTATTGTTAGATTAATACAGTCATCTATATGCTGCATACGATTAGAAAATTGACGAATACTAGGTGCTCTTAAAAATTTAGATTGCTCGTTCAATTGTAATTTCATATATCTTAACTCCTCTAAAAAATACCAAAATATAGTACTGTTAATTGTTTGAATAGTCGTATAATTCTTTCAAATTATTACTATCATAACATATTTTTTAGTACTACATTTTGGTATAAAAACAAAAATGTTATAGTGATTTTTACCCTTTAAATTTAGAAGGGGATTTCAAGTTAATAATTGGATTTGTCCATTTACATATAAAACGGTTGGATAAAAGATAAACAATTAATCCAGAAGTTAATATTAAAAATAAATACGTCATTATGGAAACGTGAGACTTGAATGGGTAAAGTCCAAACCCGCGAATAATACCGATAATTAAACCATGTAATAAATACACATACATCGTTCGACTACCTATATAAGTGTAAAAGCGTAACTTTTGTGATGTTAAATTTAAAAAAGCAAACATCGAAGTTAGTATTACAGCATAAAGTAATAAACGTTTAAGTGGACTATATACATCTTCGGCATTATGTTCAAGTGACGTATAAGGTGAACTTCCTAACAACCAATCTGCATTTATAGGATGTATAAGATACCCAATAAAATAAAGGACAAAAACAACTATAGAAATAGGTATCCATTTTTTACTTCTAATTATCATACTTTGTTGTTTAGTAAATAAATGTCCCAAATAAAAAATTGGGAAAAATACAATAGTACGAGAAATACTCATATATTCATCAATATTAGCAGAGAATCCAGCAAAAATTGAAACAAGTAAAGATGTTCCTAACACAATCATTGGATTATATCTTCTTACAATAACAAGTACAACGTGGAAGAAGAATAATGTTAGTAAGAACCACAATGCAAATACTGGATTGAAAGGATCCAATTGTAGACTATCGCTTTTACCAGTTAAGAAATAATAAACTGAGTAAAATGCGAAAAATATAAAGTAAGGTAATAATAATTTTTTAGCAATATGTTCTAAATAATAGGGTTTATCCAAATTTTTCGCAAAATATCCTGAAATAAATAAGAATGTTGGCATATGGAAACTATAAATAACAAGATATAATGCAGATAAGTATTTATCTTCTGATGTATAAGGTTGTAATAGGTGACCTAATACCACTAAAAATATGAGTATCGCTCGGGCATTATCAAAGAAATAATCCCTTTCCTTGATGGAAGGCATATAAATGTCTCCTTTTTCATGTTTGACTGTACTTAATTTATTACATTTTATGGCAATTATGCAACGATTTTGACCTTAGCATAAAATCCTATTGTATATCTTATAAAAAAAGCATATAATATTATCAACTAAATAAAGTGGAGTAGAACAGCATGTATAAACAACTTGAAAAACTTATCACACTTACTAACAATGATTTAAATATAGTTAACCGACGCTTTGGACAAAGAACAGACATTACATCAGAACAATTAGAATTACTACGTATATTGTACAATTATGATCGTTTATCTCAATATGATTTAACGATGAAAGTTAGTAGAGAACAATCTATTGTCTCAAGATGGATTAAGAAACTTGTATTGAAAGGGTATATTACAAGTCATCAATCACATGAAGATTTAAGATGTAAAGAACTTGTACTTACTGATGAAGCACGTGCACTTATTAAGCAGATTAATACAGCACGTTGTGAGTTAATAGAAGCGAGATGCCAATGTTTATCAGAAAGTGAAATCGAGAATTTAAACCAACTATTAAATAAGTTGAATAGTCGTCATAGTTATATTTAATCATAACTGTGGAATCAATGTTGTTGTAGAGATTATCTTACATAGGGTAGGGTAATCTCTTTTAATATGTAAATAAATAAGCCAGTAGATGAATTTATCTACTGGCTTTGATCAAGGATTTAATCCGTAATGTTGTATTAAATTAAGCTTTGAATTTTGGAATATCGAAGAATTTACCAACTTCACCGATTTGATCATATAGACCTTTTAATACTTGTGCATTTGAATCAGCCCAATTAATGTCTGTAGCATATTGATGTGTACCAGGATTTTCAGGATTCCAACGCATTTTATATAAAGTATTTTGACCAGCTTTCACATAAGAATTACCGATGAATTTAGCGCCACCAATAATTGCTTTTGAAACTGAGTTCCAACCAGATGCTTTAGCAAATTTAACACCTTCACCTAAAGCATTGTAGTCAAATGCAGCAATACCGAATACATTATGATATTTAGTTGTAGAACGTGTATTAACTGCACCGTTTGTTATATTAGCACCTTTAGCTAATTGAGATTGGCCATTACCTGTTTCTAATAAAGCATGTGAAATTAGATAAATTTCATTTAGTCCATATTGCTTAGCAGCTTGGCTAAATGCTGCACCTTGGTTTTCAAGAACGCCTTTACCTTTTAGTAATTTATTTAGTGTAGCTTCAGATAAATATTGTGGTTGATCTAAGCGTAAAAATTGGTATTTAGAAACTGGATCTTTAGCAAGTTTATTTGAATCCATTGCATTTTTAGTTTCACCAAATGTCGCGTTAGACCATACACCAGGTGTTCTTTGAACTTGTGGACCATAACTTAAGTTATTTTGGATTGACGCCATTTGATTTAATGTACGACCTGTATTTGAATATTTAACTAATTCTTTTGTTAAATCACTTTCTTTAATCCATGCGTATTTACCATTAGTAAGTTTACCGTAATACCAAGTCACACCGTTTTGTTGTTTTTGTTTAATGACTACAAATGGTTTTTCAAAATATGTTTTTAAAGAATAGCCATTTTTAGCACTTGGATCATCGTAATAGTAACCATGATTATTTTTGATAACGAAAGTGTAGTTATAAGGTGTTGCTGGATTATTTGAGTTTGCTTGTTCTAAATCTTTAGCAGCAATCCAACCAGTGCGATTATTTACAGTACCATATAAATATTTTTCTTTACCAACATATACAGTTTTTGAAGCATTAAATGTTTGATTTGCTAATTGGCTAGCAGGTAATAATTGTTGATTTTTAGTACCCCAAGCTATTGAATAAAGACCATTGTTATTGTTATTAACTTTATATTGACCTGTTAATTTGGCTTCATTACCTAGGTTTTGAACGTCGACGTCATTGATATTAACCCAACCTAAAGGTGTGTTTGAAGCTGTATTTTGTAATAATACATAAGTTTGGTTGCCTTCGGTTCTTTGTTTAGAAATAGTGAAGGTACGATTAGCATATTTAGTACCACTTTTAGCAGTTTTATCGTATACAGAACTACGGATACCAGCATTATTAGCTTTAACTTGACCAATTTGTTTTGTAGCTTGAGTTGTATTCACATTAGTTGATGCTTGAGTTTTAGCTGCTTCATTATTAGATGCAACATTTGATTTAATAGACATTTTAGGTTGTGCAAATGCTGCTCTTGTAGCAGTAGGATCAGTCAAATAATATTTACTAATCCAGCCAGAGATACCATTAACAGTGCCATATAAGTAAGTAGCTTTGTCAATTTGTTGTTGTTTAGTTGCTTTAAACGTTTGATTGCCTCTACCAGATACTGTACCAGCTTCTTGTTTAAATGTACCCCAAGGAACTGTATAAGCTTTAGTACCAGGTTTAACATTATAAGTTTGATTTACAGAAACAGGAGCTTTAGCTGTGTTGTAAGTTACATCACTTTGTTTAACCCATCCATATTTTTTACCTGTATTATAATCTTGTACAAGGTAGAATTTATCATTACCTAACGTAGCTGTTTTTGAAACTGTTAATGTTTTTTGAACTTGGTCAGTTGATTTACCAGTTTTATCGTAAACAGTTGTATAAACACCACTGTTTGATGTCTTAATTTGAGCTACACCGTTATTAGCAGCAACAGTTAATTGATTGTTAGTTGCTGGTTTAGAAGGTGTAGTTGGTTTAGTTGTATTAGACGTTGAAGGTGTTGTTAAGAAACTTTTACTAATCCATCCATTTACACCATTAACAGAACCATATAAGTAAATAGCTTTGTCAATTTGTTGTTGCTTAGTCGCTTTAAAAGTTTGGTTACCTTTACCAGATACAGTACCCGCAACTTGTTTGTCTGTACCCCAAGGAACTGTATAAGCTTTAGTACCAGGTTTAACGTTGTAAGATTGATTTACTTTAACAGGTGATTTAGCTGTGTTATAAATGACATCACCTTGTTTAACCCAACCAAATTTTTCACCTGTATTGTAGTCTTGAACTAAGTAAAATTTATTATTACCTAACGTAGCTGTTTTTGTTACAGACAATGCTTTTTGAGCTTGGTTAGTTGAATGGCCTTTTTTATCATAAACTGTTGTATATAAACCATTATTAGTTGGTTTAATTTGGGCCATTCCGTTATTAGCAGCAACAGTTAATTTATCATTTGAAGATGGTTTAGTTGTTGTACCACCTGTAGATGGCTTCGTAGTTGAACCGCCATTTGATGGTTTTGTAGCAGTTGTTGTACCCCAAGGTGCTACTTGTCCCATCTTGATTTGATATTTCTCATTAATTAAATCATATAATTCGTTGTAGCTATAATTATGTTGTTGGAAATATGCGTGTGGATCGGCATGGTCTGTACCGCCTAACCATCTACTAATTGCTGCATGAGTCCATACAGTACCACTTCCGTCGTTTTCAGCGCTATTTGGTTTTAAACCATAGTATTGTAATTGAGTTGCTGCATAATCAGCATAGTTGTTCATTGAACGTGCAAATGAATCATAATCGTGTGTATGAACGATTTCAACGTTGATAAAGCGGTTATTAGCATTTGGACCAGCGCCCCATGATAAATAATCAGTAGGTGCTGTTTCAATAATACGGTTCCCATCTACGAATGCGTGAACGAAAGCTGAGTTATAATTATTTTTCATGTAGTTGATTTCGCCAGTAATTGTAGAATTATCATTTGCTGTATCATGTACTACAATACCTTCTGGACGGCCTACACCATTTCTATAACCATACTTAGGGAAGTATGATGAATAATCTTCTTCAATTTGTGGTGCTTTAAAGTTCTTTTTACGAATATAATCATTAATTGAAGATTTCACTTGTGGTTGATACTTTGGTAATGATGAAGTAGCTTTATTAGCAGTTGCATACATCATTCTTGGTTTAGCTACTGAATTGAATGTAGTGACTTGTTTAGCATTTTCTTTAGTAGCATTGTCATTAGACTGAGTAGATGAAACCTTAGCAGATTCATTAGACACGTTATTAGCTTTTAAATCGTTAGCTTTAGGTGTTGCCGACTGCATTTTAGTAGTATTTGTAGCAACATTTTCTTTAGATTGTTGATTTGATTGTGTCTTTTGTGAAGCGTCAACTGAATTAGATTCATCATCTACGTCATCTTCATCATCATCTATTCTGTAGCCACCATTATCTTTAACGGTTTGTTTAGCATTTTGACTAGTGGCGTTAAATTGTTGTTGTGATTGGTTTTGAGTTGTAGTCTCAGTCGTGTTTTCTTGTTTAGCATTTTGTTGAGCAATATCTTGATTATTTTCTTTAGTTGAATCTTGTTGTAAAGATTGATTATCATTGTTATCAAGGTTTTTATTTGATTTTTCTTGTTTCTGACCTTCTGTAACAGTTGAATTTTCTTTGATTTGATTATTATTTTGATTAGACGCATCTGTAGTTTGAGCTTTTACATTTGTATTTTCGTTAGTAGAAGCATTTTCAGTCTTCTGTTGATTGATTGATGCATCATTATTTTCTGTAGAAGTAGTTTTTACTGGTTTGACTTTAGTTGGATCTTGATAAGTTTGAGTACCAGAAATATTTTGTGTAGGATTACTCACTTCTTGATTGGCATTATTAGCTTGTTTCAGTGTTGCTTGGTCATCCAGTACATTTTTATTTTTTGTTTGATCTTGTGCTGTTTCTGCTGCATCTGCATGGTGAGCCGTAAATGCTGTTCCCAATAAAGTTACTGCAACCATTGACGGTAATTTGTAGTTGAATTTTTTCGTCATTATATAATTACTCCTTGTATCTTTTGAATTTGTATTAATTATAGTATGCGAAAAAGGATGTGTACGTCTTTTAACAGATTTGTAATAGAATTTTAACCTATAAAAAATTGTCATGATAGGGATGTAAGGGCTTTAAACATTGATGGTACGCAAGTAATTTCATGAAAATTATTAATTTGAGATTAATGAAATATTACAAAATGCTTAGTGAGATTTCGTCATCAATTATTCATATTTTTGTTCATAACGATATGTTTAATATTTTCTTCATAAAAAGGTTGTCCTGTAGTGATATAACCTAATTTTTCATAGAAGGGTATAGCATAATATTGTGCGTGCATCGTCAAGTGGGTAAGATGATGCTCATGCGCTATCTTTTCTGCAAATTGTAATAATTTTAAACCTAAACCTAACCCTCTATATTCTTTTAGAATTGCAACACGTTCAACTTTACCTATTGCCCCCTCTAACATTCGTATGCGTGCGGTAGCAATTGGTTGATTATCTTCATCGTAACCAATAATATGTATTGCTGTATCTTCATATTTGTCAATTTCGTTGTCTTCTGGAACATGTTGTTCTTTAACAAATACCTCTTTTCTAATTTTAAAACAATCTTGCAACATTTGATCGTTTATCACTTCATTAAACATATATAATCTCCTTTGGATATAAAATAGGGAAGAAGACGGTTAATTTGATGTCTTCTTCCCTATGATAATCTGTTATTTTATAAAGCTTCTTTTCTAATAATTGCGGTATATTGCCAAAATATTCTCATTTGAGCTATATTCCAATTATTCATTCCCATCGTAAACCCAGATGGCTTAAATAGTGTTACATCTGTTACTTCAAGTGCTGCGGCAATTAAATATTGTAAGGGAACACTAATACTTTTCATTTCTTCGGTTATACCATTTTCATCATATACCCAAGAAAATGGCAGTTCTGATTCGAAAATATCAACTTTATTGAAAATTTCTGGAAGAGCTACAATGTAACAAGCACCATCTACAACGGGATTATGATTACTTTCTTTGTAATAAATAAGTAGTGCTTCATAATTTTCTCTATGCTCATGATTCACATAGAAAAATTCATTTCTAAATAAAGCCATGTCTTTACTATGAATAATTTGTTGTTCTAAAACATTAAACATACCATTGATGTTGGCTATCTTTTCATATGTTTTTCGTGACATCTTAGCAACTCCTTTCATATCATTATATAACTGGATTAATAAGCAGTTGTATCAATTTCTTGATCTTGTTGTGAAGATTGTTGATTGTTTTGATTATTAACTGTTTCATTTGGTTGTTGTTCGTTCATATCGTTGCTTTGAGATTGCCCATTGTTATTATCTGATTGTTGATTCGTGTCATTACTGTCATTTTTTTTATGCTTTTTATCTGTTGTATCATTTTGTGCTTTTCTTAATAACGAGTCATCTAGTTTAGTTAATGGAACTAATGAACCATAATGGTCAATAACTCTTTGATTTAAGAAATCATCTTTATCTGTAATTTTAGATAACCCTAAATCAGAGCGCAAGATATTTGAATATTTTTGAATGCTCTTAATACTCGGATTGTAATAATAAATATTATCTAACATATCGTCTTTACCTTCTAGTTGTGATTTCTTCATCTCTACACTATCAGATAAATACATTTTAGCTAATGATTTAATTTCAGATTTAGTTAAGTTATGTTTCGCATTTTTACCGACAATACTAATGACTTCGTCTAACTTATCAAATGAATCTAATGTTTGTGCTTTTTGGAATAAAATTTTAATTAAGTCCATTTGACGTTGACCACGTTTTAAATCCGAATCATGATGGCGTGTTCTAGCAACAGCTAAAGCTTCATCACCATTTAATTTTTGGTAGCCTTTCTTAATTTTAATTCTTCCAGTATCATCACTATTTGGTTCATTTAAATTATAAGGTACATCATAATATATGCCACCAAGCTCATCGACAGCTTGAACGAATGCCTTCATATTAACACGTGCATAATAATCAACAGGTACATTCATCGTTGCTTCTACTGAATCCATAGCAGCAATAGGTCCCCCGTATGCGTGAGCATGAGTTATTTTGTCATAATAGCCTACTTTAGGGATATAACTAATCGTATCACGAGGTATACTTAACATTCTGATTTGATGTTTTTCTTGATTGAAAGTTGATAAAATCATTGCATCTGATCTTGAATGTTCCAAACTCTGACCATTTTTTTCACGGCCTTCATTATCATCGATACCTAAGAATAAGATAGAGATTGGATCTTTTTCAGGGTCGATTTTTGAACTTCTTAAGTTAGATTGTCGATCAGCGTTACTTTTATCTTGAGAAGATTCAAATGCTTTCTCCGATGATTTGAAAAGATTATTAGCAAAAACAACAGGGATTGCAATAAGAGCGAAGGTTAGTAGAATTAAAAAGAATTTAAAAAATTTATTCATATTTGTTGCTCCTAAATAGTATAAACTTATTTTTTATTTCATTAAAAGTTATGTTGTTTCTTGGTATCGTTGTTATTTATTTTCCACACTATAGCCTTAAATTGTATTACTTTATAGTTAAAATTACAACACATACATATACAAAAATATTTACATTCTTAAAATTTAATTTACATCTCATATTATAAATGATTCTAGGTATTAAGTGTGAATAGAGAATCATATTTATTGTGAATTTGTTAAAAGAACTGAAATTGATTATTATGGAACAAATAACTAAAGGAGCATGTGTTATATAGAGATAAGGGTTTATAGAATTCTTGATTATATCTTTTGGCTATGCATATGATTCTGCATATTTATACCTTACTTATATACTATGTTTTTATATTTCGATGACTAGCGATTAAGTGTTGATAAATAATTAAATTGAAAAGTACATTTAAAATAGATTATATATACACATTTTGCAATTGTCTGAACGTTTTAATAGAAATTTGATACTCATTTCAACTTTATGGTACTAAAGTACAATGGAAATAATTTTTAATAGATGTATTATTTAATTAAAGTGATTTAAAAAGGGATATACGTTATAATTATGCATAGTGTATAAAATGATTACTATGCAAACTAACTATATTTCATTTACTTGATAAGTGTGCATTAATATTATCGTTGATTTTTTTATTAAAAAGGAGATGGTGTAAGTAAATAGAAAATTGAATAAGGTAGTGTTGTGTTACTTCTGTATTCGAGAAAGAAAAAATAAAAGATTAATTTAAATATTTTTCTAGGAGTATTATGGATATAAAAAATGATTGTCATAATATCAAAATTTTATATTGACGAAAAATATTGATATTAACATGTGAGGCAAATAATAACATGAAACTGAATAAGACTAAAATTATATTTTTCATATTAGTATTAGTAATACTTATTATATTAATGATTATATTTGGGAGAAAATGGAGTGAATATTTACAAACAGATAGTCGTATTTTTCAAAAAAACGACAACGAAACTTACATATTGAAAAAAGATAAACATGAGAAGGCACCAAAGAAACTAAAAAATGTGATGGATAAGAAAAATCCTGTTTATAAAGATATTAATAATTATTTGAAAGCAACTAACTTTAATGGAACTGCAACTGTATTTGAAAACGGAAAAGTTAAATTAGATAAAGGTTATGGATTTAAAAACTTTGAAAATGGTGAAAAAAATTCAGCTAATACGATGTATTTAATTGGGTCTTCTCAAAAATTCACAACTGGATTAATGTTAAAACAACTTGAAGTTGAAAATAAAGTCAATATCAACGACCCCGTTACAAAATACTTGCCTTGGTTTAAAACAAGCAAAGAGATAACACTAAAAGATTTGATGCTACATGAGAGTGGTTTACATAAATATGAAGCGTCGACAAATATTAAAAATTTAGATCAAGCTGTTAAATCAATTCAACAAAAGGGTATTGATGATAAATTTTATCATAAGCATCAATATAATGATGGTAATTATTTAGTACTTGCGAAAGTAATTGAAAAAGTAACGCATAAACCTTATGTCGAAAATTATTATAGTAGACTAGCCAATCCATATAAATTAAAACATAGTGCTTTCTTTGATGAGAAAGTATATCAAAAGTATATGGCTAGGGGTTACAAAATCAATCATAATAAATTCTCTTTAATGCATCCTAAAATTCTTGATCAATATTATGGTGCAGGTAATTTATATATGGCACCTCATGATATGGGGCAGTTAATACTTGCTTTACAACACTATAAAATATTTGATGCGGATGTAACGAATCCATTACTTCACGAATTTGGTACCAAACAATATCCTAAGGAATACCGATATGGTTTTTATGTTACGCCAACAATGAACCGAGTCAATGGTGTCTTCTTCGGACAAAAATTCACAGTATATTACAATGACAAATATATCGTGATATTAGCAAGCAACTTAACTGTTGAAGGCGAAAAAGCAGATGAAACAAATGAGAATAAAATGAAACATGTATTCTATGATATGCTTCATCAGAAAAAGCAATATAATGTTCCTGGAATTCAAGTGAAGTAATGATAATGATATAAATATAAACGCACATGTTGTTGTCTATGAGACATACGACATGTGCGTTTTTTTAATTTATTTACAGTGAGAAAGCGCTTGTAAAAAAGCCTGTTGATAATGATTTGAAATAGGAGACTGAACAACCTGACAATTAGGTTCTATTGAATCAAAGTCTACAACAGTTGCACCTTTAGTAAGCATACCTTGTAATTCTATTTGAACATTTGCATCAAATATATTAAATAAATCAGCATCTATTAAGTATAAAATAGTAAATACATCATATAATTTGAGACCTTCATGTACATTTTCAGTTCGATAGTGTTGGAATAATTGAGATAACATATCACCGGTCTGATTCATTGCTTTTATTTTTTCTATAAATTCATGGGAAAACATGGCTTGACGTGCTAAATCTAATCCAATCATAACCAATTGAAGTTGAGAATTAAAAACAATATTAGCTGCTTCAGGATCACAATATATATTAAATTCTGCAAGAGGTGTCACGTTACCTCTTCCGCAACTACCACCCATAATTACAATTTGCTTAATCTTGGATTTAATTTCTGGATAGGTAGCAAGTAAAAGCGCAATATTTGTTAATGGTCCAATAGCAACAATTGTAATAGGGGAAGTACTTTCCTTCAATGCATTTTTCATGGCCTCAATAGCGTTCATAGATGGTATTTTTTCATCAGTAGGAGATTTAAACTCATATCCATCCATACCTGATTCCCCATGAACTTCAGCTGCATCAACGGGATTTGAAATTAATGGACGTGGTGCGCCTTTAAAAATAGGTACATGACTATTGAAAAATTGTTTTAATTTTAAAGCATTAGCAGTAGTTTTATCAACATTCACATTACCATTTACTGTTGTAATCATTTTTACATCTAATTGAGGATGATTGAGCGCTAAGCTAATAGCTGCCGCGTCATCAATACCCGGATCTGTATCAATAATCAATGGTATCGTCATGTCTATCCGCTCCTTAAAAAATAGTAAGAAAAAAATATTAACTAATTATATTTTGACGTAAAAAAGACCTGTTAGCAAATGCTAACAGGTCTAAAAGTATGATTTCTATACTTTTTATAAGTGGTGTGAGTGACCACCTTGCATAACCCAATAAGTACCGATAACAGTAATTAGAGTTATGATGATTGCAAAGATAACTTTGAACATTTGCACACGACCATCTTTACCTTCAGTCAAGTGCATGAACATTAATAATTGAACTGCAGCTTGGATAAATGCAAATCCAAAAATAATTGTTACTTTAGCGTGAAAAGTCATTGATGTGTATAGAGTAACGAAAACTGCTAAAAGCGTTAATACGATAGAAGCAATAAATCCGACTGTATGTTTTACGATTGTATTCATCCGCTATACACCATCCCTATCATATATACGGCAGTGAAGATGAAGATCCAAACAACATCTAAGAAGTGCCAGTATAAACTTACTATAAATAATTTTGGAGCATTATATGAATCCAAACCACGAGTACCAATTTGGATTAATAAGCAAATAATCCAAACAATACCAACTGAAACGTGACAACCGTGAGTTCCTAATAGAATAAAGAAACTAGACCAGAAGGAACCGATAGTAGGGTTAACACCTTCAGAAGCATAATGTGCGAATTCGTAGATTTCGAAACCTACGAATACAAGCCCTAGTAGTACAGTAAGAATCATCCAAAACATCATTAAGTTTTGTTTTTCTTTACGCATGTAGTAAATTGCAATACCACATGTATATGAACTTAATAATAACGCAAATGTCATTATTAAAACTAATGGTAATTCAAATAATTCTGTAGTCATCTTGCCAGCGTAATCGCCACCGTGTTGCAAAGTTAATAACGTTGCGAATAGGGTACCGAATAACGCAAATTCGGCTGTAAGGAAAATCCAAAAGCCAAGTTTATTTAATTCGCCTTCATGCGTACGTGAATCGATTGTATTAGTATCATGACTCATGACTTACAGCCTCCCTTTCTTTAATTCGTGCTTCTCTTAAACGTGCCTCAGTTTCAGCTACTTCAGAAGCAGGGATGTGGTAACCGTGGTCGATTTGGAAACTTCTCCAAATCATAGTACCAAAGATACCTGCTAAGCAGATTGCCGCTGGAATGATTGTTTCAAAGATTAAGAAGAAACCACCAATAGTGAAGAAGATACCCATCCAGAAACCAACTGGAGTGTCATTTGGCATATGAATATCTTTGTAATTATGGTTGTCTAAGTAATGACGACCATGTTCCTTCATATCTACAAATGTATCATAGTCATTCCAATCTGGAGTGACAGCAAAGTTGTATTTAGGTGGGATTGCTGAAGCAGTAGTCCACTCTAATGTACGACCAAGGCCATCCCAGTTATCGCCTGTAGCTTCACGTGGTGCTTTAATGTGACTGTACACAATGCTTACCACTAAGAATAAGAAACCAATTGCCATTAATAAAGCACCGATAGTTGAAATAAAGTTCAATAAGAACCAACCATCAGAAGGCATATAAGTGTATAAACGACGTGGCATACCATCTAATCCAAGGATGAATTGTGGTAAGAAACAAACGTTAAATCCGATCATGAAGAACCAGAAGCACCATTTGTTTAACGTTTCGTTTAATTTGTAGCCCATCATTTTTGGATACCAGAAGATTAAACCAGCTAAGCAGGCAAATACTACACCAGTAACCAATGTATAGTGGAAGTGAGCTACTAAGAAATAAGTGTTGTGATATTGATAGTCAGCTGATGCCATCGCTAACATTACACCAGTAACCCCACCTAATAGGAAGTTAGGGATGAATGCTAATGAGAATAACATCGGTGACTCGAAAGTAATTCGACCTTTATACAATGTTAATAGCCAGTTGAATAGCTTAACGCCGGTAGGTACACCGATTAACATTGTTGAAATTGAGAAGAATGAGTTGATTAAAGCACCATTACCCATTGTGAAGAAATGGTGAACCCAAACTAAGAAACTTAAGAACGCGATACCAGCAGTTGCCCAGACCATGCTTTGATGACCGAACAAGCGTTTACGCGCAAATGTTGGAATAATTTCAGAGTAAATACCAAATGCAGGTAAGATAACGATATATACTTCAGGGTGCCCCCATACCCAGAAGAAGTTCGCCCATAACATAGGCATACCGCCATCTGCAACTGTAAAGAATGCTGTTCCAAACACTCTATCTACTGTCATTAAAGCTAAAGCCACTGTTAATACAGGGAAAGCTAAAATAACGATTAATGTAGTAATGAATGTTGTTACAGTAAACATTGGCATTTGCATAAACTTCATTGTAGGTGTTTTACATCTTAAGATTGTTACAAAGAAGTTGATACCGGTCATTAAAGTACCTAAACCGGAGATTTGAATTGCAACTAGATAGTAGTTAACACCTGGACCAGGACTAAATTCACCAGCAAGTGGTGCATAGTTTGTCCAACCAGCAGCTGGTGATCCACCTATGATAAATGATAGGTTGAATAAAATCATACCAGCAAAGAATAGCCAGAAACTTACGTTGTTCATTACAGGGAAGGCAACATCACGTGCACCAATTTGTAATGGAACAACAATATTCCATAAACCAAAGATAAATGGCATAGCCATGAATATAATCATGATAACGCCGTGCGTACTGAAAATTTCATTGTAGTGATTTGATTCCAAGAATTTGTTATCTGGAATTGTTAATTGCGTACGAATAAGTAACGCGTCAATACCACCACGGACGAACATTAATACGGCACAGATTAAATACATAACACCGATTTTTTTATGGTCTACGGATGTGAACCATTCTTTATAAAGATATTTCCATAATTTGAAATACGTAATTACCGCTATAAGGCCGATAACTAAGAATGGCGCACCAATTTGTGCCATTGTAATCATCCAGTTACCTTTAACGATTAATTGATCCCATGGAAAATTCATTAATGTCCACCTCCATGATCATCTTTTTTAGACGGACTATCGTCTTTTGCTTCTTTGGAAATTTTTTCCATTTCCTTAGAATTGTGTTTTTCTTTCTTCTTGAATTCATTGTCGTATTTTTCATTGTTGCCAAGAATCATTGGTGTCATACCATGACGTTTGTAGTTAGCGTTTGATATTGTAACCTTACGTGCTGGTTTCACTGGTTTATCTTTTACATCTTTATAAAGATCTTTTTCGTCAACGAAGTTAGGATCTTTTTGAACGTAGTTATAACGTTTGTATGCGTAGAAGATATACTCAGGATCAGCTGCAGGGTCAACGAACGCCATATGAGTACCATTAAACGTTAATTCTTTGTTAGGTGTGCTTGGTAAGAGTTGTTTATCAAATGTATCTTGATCTAACGTTTTCTTACTTTGAGCTTTTTTCACCCATTTGTTGAAATCACTTTGGCTTACAGAGTTAACATCAAATGTTTGACGTGAGAAACCTTCACCGTTGAAGTTTGAGTTTCTACCTCTGAAAGTACCTGTTTGATCTGCTGTTAATGTCCAATTCATAGTCATACCAGTCATGGCATATTTCTGACCACCTAATTGTGGAATCCAGAAACTTGTCATTGTATCCATAGCTTGGAGCTTGAATACGACTGGACGATCTTTAGGAATTGTTAATGTATTAACAGTTTCGATGTGTTGATCTGGGTAGGCAAAGAACCATTTGTAACCACCGCTTACTGCGTAAACCACAAGTGGGTCCTTGTCTTTTTCTGGTGGTTTTTCATAATCGTATAAAGTTTTAACAGTTGGAATTGCTAAAGCAATAACGATAATGATAGGTACCACAAACCAAATTGTTTCAATTAAAGAATTGTGGTGCATCTTACCAGATTCGTCATTCTTATTGTAACTATACTTGTAAATGAAGAATGCGAACATAGAAAGAACAACGACAACAATAACAAGCATGAAGATAATTGAATAGATGATCAAGAACTTCTGACTACTTGCTACTGGCCCTTTTGCATTGAAAACTTCAATGTTCGAACAACCACTAAGTAAAATTAGTGTTCCGACCATTAGAAGCAAAGACTTAAATTTTGACACTTTTTTTGACCTCCTAATACTACAAATGTAGGGCTTACCACTAATTTTAGTTTATTACACAATATTTACAAGTACCTAAAAGAAAAAAATTATTGATATAAGCAAAAAATTTAAAAAAATTTGAGATATGACGGGGATTGTAAGATTTGTTAAAATTGTGTGTACATTTTGTGAAAAAGGTCAAATTTGTGAAATTGCAATAAATAATGCATTTTTAGATAGATAAATTGAAGATATTCAGAAAATAAAAAAGTTGAGAATTTAATCTCAACTAAATATAAAATATTATTTGACTTTAATATTTCTAACTGAAATTTTTTGAGCGCCATCTGAATCTGTGACTTTGTACTTAACTTCATATGTACCTGATTTAGTAGTATCAACATTGCCATCAATTTTGATTTTATGTGTTAAATCACCATCTTCTTTATCATAAGCGCTAATACCTTGTAGTAGGTTATAATCTTCACCTTTTTCGATGATGATGTCATTCACACCTCTTAATTGAGGTTCGGAATTAGTTGTTGCTTCGGCATTTAGATTAGGTGTGACTAAAGTAGCAGATACTCCGATTGCTGATAGTGACTGAATTAGTTTGTTCATAAAGTAACCTCCGAATGTTAGTCAACTACGATTTATGTATATCATACGTTAATTTTCAGAATAATACATCATACTATAGTCTTAATATACCTGATTAATTAGATATTTAAAACATATAATAAGAAATAAATAATTAAAATTATGTAAATTGAACGTTATGTGAACAATTTAACATTTCTTTGATTAACTATATCGTTAAGGTTTAGAATGACAATGTAAAAAGTTTAGGTTTTAAATACGAGTTATCTGGGAGTGGAAATAATGTTAAGTGAAAGAGAAAAAGACATAGTAAAAGAAACAGTACCTGTATTACAAGATAAAGGAGTAGAAATTACTTCGAATTTTTATGCACGTATGTTTAAACAACATCCAGAGCTAAAAAATATGTTCAATCAAACCAACCAACAACGTGGATTACAATCTACGGCATTAGCTCAATCTGTGTTAGCAGCAGCAGTTAATATTGATCATCTTGAAGCTATCCTACCTGTAGTTAAAGAAATCGCATATAAACATTGTGCTTTACAAGTACCGCCAGCAGGATACGATATCGTTGGTGAAAATTTAATTGCAGCTATAAAAGAAGTTGTTGGATTAGATGATGACCATGAAATTATTAAAACATGGAAGAAAGCTTACCAAGAAATTGCAGACATATTCATCTCTGTTGAAAAGGATATATACAAAGACATGTTATGGGACGGCTTTCAACCATTTAAAGTTGAAACAATAGAACAAGTATCTTCTGATATTAAGGCTTTCACAGTTTCTTCAAATGAATATGATTTAAGTCAGTTTGTACCTGGTCAATATATTACTGTTGATGTAGGTAGTGAAAAAATGCCTTATAGAGCTAAAAGACATTACTCAATTGTAAAAGGTGATAAAAATCATCTTACATTTGCTGTAAAAAGAGATGTAACTACAGAACATGAAGGTGAAGTATCTACAATTTTACATGATGAATATCAAGAAGGGGATAACATTAATTTAACAGCGCCTGTAGGTCCATTCCATGTTGTTGAAAAGGATAATAAACAGTTGTTCTTAGGATCTGGAATAGGTGTAACGCCACTCGTATCTATGTTTAATGAAGTGGTAAATGACAATGGACAAGCTCAATTTATACAAGTGACAAATGATGTAAATGATGCGCCATTTTCATCATTATTAACTTCTATTGCTAATGAGGACGCACAAGCAACATATAACTTACACGATAAAAATAAAAACGGCTATATTGGTAGTGAACAATTAAAACAATGGATCGATGATGATACGGAAATCTATGTTTGTGGTGGAAAATCATTCATACAATCAATGATTAAAGCTTTAAAAGAATTAAATGTAGATGAATCTAAAATTCATTACGAAACATTTATACCTAAATTAAGTGTAGCGGTATAAATAGAACTGAATAAAAAAACAGGAGAAGGCGTTCGCCTTCTCCTGTTTTTTTATTTAATTATTCGATACCGCGACGCATTTTCTCTGCTAATAAAGTATTATTCAATACCATTGTAATTGTTAATGGACCAACACCGCCAGGTACAGGTGTAATTGCACTTGCAACTTCTTTTACTTCGTCAAATGCGACGTCACCTTTTAGTTTGCCATTTTCATCTGGAGTATTACCTACATCAATGATAACCGCGCCTTCTTTAACCATTTCTTTAGTAACTAATTCAGGTTTGCCGACTGCGCTAACAACGATATCAGCTTCTTTAACGAAACTAGCCATGTCTTTAGATCTTGAATGAAGAATTGTCACAGTTGCATTTTGTTGAAGTAATAGTTTAGATACAGGTTGACCTACGATATGACTTCTACCAATAACTACAGCATTTTTACCTTCAATATCAATGTCAGCATGTTTTAATATTTCCATTATTCCTAATGGAGTACAAGGTACAAAAGTTTGTTCATCAATATATAATTTACCAATATTACTTGGATGGAAGCCGTCCACATCTTTTTCTGGATTAATAGCTTCTAATACTTTTTGTTCGCTAACTTGTTTTGGAAGAGGTACTTGAACTAGGATACCACTAACAGAATCATCATTATTTAAGCGTTCTAATTCTGATAATACATCTTCTTCAGAAGTATCTTCGCTTAAATGAACGATTTCAGAAATCATACCAATTTTTTCTGCAGCTTTCTTTTTAGATCTAACATAACTTTGGCTTGCGCCATCGTTACCGACCAATATTACGGATAATTTTGGTGTATATCCTTTAGATTTAAGGACCTCTACTTGATCTTTTAAACCTTGACGATAATCTTTAGCAATTTGCTTTCCATCTAATAATTTTGCTACCACAATATCTCCTCCTAATTTTCCAATAACTTAACTTTAACATTAAATTTACACAATTTAATAGCTAAAAGACGTAAATTTAACTAAAATTTTAAATTAAAGTTCGATTTTTAATTGAAAAAGCATTTGATGATTGTTATGCTATATCTGTAATATACAACTTAACGACAAATAAATCCAAAGTTTTGAAAGGGTGTACATCTTGAAAGTAGCAGTCATTATGGGTAGTTCTTCCGATTGGGAAATTATGAGCGAAAGTTGCACAATGCTTGAACAATTTGAAATTCCGTATGAAAAGAAAGTCGTTTCAGCGCATCGTACGCCTCATTTAATGGTAGATTTTGCGAGTCATGCAAGTAACAATGGTTATGATCTAATTATTGCAGGAGCTGGTGGTGCGGCGCATTTACCAGGTATGGTTGCATCGATGACCACTTTACCTGTTATTGGTGTTCCTATTGAATCTAAAAGTTTAAAAGGATTGGATTCACTATTATCGATTGTTCAGATGCCAGGTGGAATTCCAGTAGCGACGACAGCAATTGGTAAAGCAGGTGCTAAAAATGCTGGGATACTAGCTGCAAGAATATTAGGTATAAGCCATTCGTCAGTTCGTGAAAATTTGGAAAATTATGAAAAATCATTGGTACAAAAAGTGGAGGAAATGCAAAATGAACTTCAATAAATTATCATTTGGTTCAACCATTGGTATTATTGGTGGTGGCCAATTAGGTAAGATGATGGCACAATCAGCACAAAAAATGGGATATAAGGTAATTGTTTTAGATCCAAGTTCTGATTGTCCATGTCGATATGTGGCACATGAATTTATAGAAGCAAATTATGATGACGAACGTGCACTTCAACATCTAGGTGAAAGTTCGGATGTCATTACGTATGAATTTGAAAATATATCAGCAAAACAGCTTAAGACGCTCACTGAAAAATATAATATTCCTCAAGGTTATCAAGCTATACAATTACTTCAAGATCGTTTAACTGAAAAACAAACATTAGAACAAGCAGGGGCAAAAATTGTTCCCTATACCTCAATTAAACATAAAGATGATTTATCAAAGGCTACTAAGACACTTGGATATCCTTACATTGTTAAAACACGTTTTGGTGGTTATGACGGCAAAGGTCAAATATTAGTTCAATCTGAAGAAGATATTAAAGAAGCCGAAATATTAGCATCCAATCAGGAATGTGTTGCAGAACAATTTCTAAATATTAAAAAAGAAGTGTCACTTACTGTGACTATCGGTAATCATCAACAAATCACATACTTCCCACTACAAGAAAATGAACATCGAAATCAAATTTTATTTAAAACAATAGTCCCAGCTAGATGTAATCAAATCGAGAATGCTAAACGTGAAGTTGAAAAAATAATAAAGGCTGTCCATTTCATAGGAACATTTACAGTTGAATTTTTCATTGATAGTAATGACCAATTGTATGTAAATGAAATCGCACCACGACCTCATAATTCTGGACATTATTCAATTGAGGCATGTGATTATTCACAATTTGACACTCATATTTTAGCGGTTACCGGTCAAACATTGCCTGACAAGATAGAAATACTAAAACCTGCAATCATGATGAATTTATTAGGTAAAGATTTAGATTTATTAGAAGATGAATTTGGAGAACACCCTGAATGGCACGTTCATATTTATGGTAAATCTGAGCGTAAACCAAATAGAAAAATGGGACATATGACTATATTAACGAATCAAATTGATGAAACTGAACAAGACATGTTGAAACGTTTCGAAGGGAGAGGCCAATAAATGTCATTACTTTATGAAGGTAAAGCTAAAAGAATATATACAACCGATAAACCCAATGAGTTACGTGTTGAATACAAAGATGAAGTCACTGCTGGCAATGGTGCTAAAAAAGATGCTATGTCTGGAAAAGGAAAACTAAATAATCGTATTACTTCAATTATCTTTGAATACTTAGAAAAAAATGGTTTGAAAAGTCATTTTATCAAACAATTATCAGAGACAGACCAATTAGTAGAATCAGTGAAAATTATTCCATTAGAAGTGGTAGTTAGAAATATTGCAGCCGGGTCTATTACACAAAGACTTGGATTTGAAAAAGGATATCTCTTTGATGTGCCTTTGGTTGAATTTTTCTATAAAAATGATGAGTTAAATGACCCATTGATTACAGAAGATCACATCAAGTTGTTACATATCGCTTATGATGATCAAATATCAACATTAAAATCAATGGCACTCGATATTAACAAAGTACTTATACAACTTATGAATGAAATGGAATTAAGACTTGTAGATTTTAAAATTGAATTTGGTATTACAGATGAAGGGGAAATTTTATTAGCTGATGAAATTTCACCAGATACATGCAGAATATGGGATAAATATTCAGATGCGAATTTTGATAAAGATGTCTATCGAAATGATACGGGCTCATTAATTGAAACATATCAATCATTTTTAAATAAATTGGAGGATTTAAAATAATGAAAACAATTGAATTACATGTCACTTTACAGCCTCAGGTTTTAGATACACAAGGTCAAGCATTAAATCGAGCAGTTCATGATTTAGGATATAAACAAGTTAATGATATTCGAGTAGGAAAGGTATTATACATGACTGTGGATGAAGCAACTGATGAAGCGGTTGATAATATTATTACAACATTAAGTGAAAAGTTATTTGCCAACACTGTTATTGAAGAATATAGCTATAAAGTGATTGATGAAAAGGAGAATGCATAACATGAAATTTGCTGTTCTTGTATTTCCAGGTTCAAATTGTGACAGAGATATGTATAATGCAGCAATCAAATCAGGTGATGAAGCGGAATATGTTGATTATAGAACGACAACATTAGAAGGGTTTGATGGTGTACTAATTCCTGGTGGATTCTCATTTGGAGATTATTTAAGATCAGGTGCTATGGCAAGCGTCGCGCCGGTTATCAATGAAGTGAAAAGGTTGGCTAAAGAAGGCAAACCAGTATTAGGTGTATGTAATGGATTCCAAATTTTAACTGAAATCGGTTTGCTACCAGGTGCGTTACTTCATAATGACTCACATTTATTTGTGAGTCGTAATGAATCTTTACGTATTGTAAATAATCAGACGCCTTTCACAAATTTATATGAAGAAAATGAAGAGGTTGTTTATCCTGTAGCACACGGTGAGGGTCATTACTACTGTAATGAAGACATTTATAACGAGTTGATGTCTAACAATCAAATTATTTTGAAATACACTGATAATCCTAATGGGTCATATGCTGATATTGCAGGCATTGTTAATAAAGAAGGTAATGTTTGCGGTATGATGCCGCATCCAGAAAGAGCAATGGAGTCATTATTAGGTACTGATAGCGGCGTTAAATTATTTGAGGCTATGGTAAATAGTTGGAGGGAACAAAATGTCTAAATTTATCGAACCAAGTGTTGAAGAAATTAAGTTGGAAAAGCTATATCAAGATATGGGGTTAAGCGATAAAGAATACGCTAAAGTGTGTGAAATCTTAGGTAGAGAACCCAATTTTACTGAAACTGGTATTTTTTCAGTAATGTGGAGTGAGCACTGTTCTTACAAACATTCAAAACCATTTTTAAAACAGTTTCCTACTACTGGCGAACATGTATTAATGGGACCAGGAGAAGGCGCTGGAGTTGTAGATATTGGTGACAACCAAGCAGTCGTATTTAAAGTGGAATCTCATAATCACCCTTCAGCTATTGAACCGTATCAAGGTGCTGCTACAGGTGTAGGAGGAATTATCAGAGATATTGTTTCTATAGGAGCACGTCCTATTAATTTATTAAATAGTTTGCGCTTTGGTGAGTTAACAAACAAGCAAAATCAGAGACTGCTTAAAGGCGTTGTTAGTGGTATTGGTGGCTACGGTAACTGTATTGGTATTCCCACAACTGCTGGTGAAATCGAGTTTGATGATCGTTATGATGGTAACCCTCTTGTCAATGCAATGTGTGTCGGCATTATTGATCACGACATGGTGCAAAAGGGGACAGCTAAAGGTATTGGAAATTCAGTTATTTATGTAGGTTTGAAAACAGGTAGAGATGGTATTCACGGTGCTACGTTTGCATCTGAAGAATTGACTGAAGAAAGTGAAAGTAAACGACCATCTGTACAAATTGGTGATCCTTTTGTTGGTAAGAAATTAATGGAAGCAACATTAGAAGCTATCACATTCGATGAATTAGTTGGTATCCAAGATATGGGAGCAGCAGGTTTAACTTCATCTTCTTCGGAAATGGCGGCTAAAGGCGGAAGTGGTCTCCACTTAAGATTAGACCAAGTACCAACTAGAGAACCAGGTATTTCACCATATGAAATGATGCTATCTGAAACTCAAGAAAGAATGTTACTTGTTGTAGAACAAGGAACAGAACAAAAATTCTTAGATTTATTTGAAAAGCATGAATTAGTTAGTGCAGTTATTGGAGAAGTGACTGATACAAATCGCTTTGTTTTAACATATGAAGATGAAGTGTTTGCAGATATTCCAGTGCAACCATTATCGGATGAAGCGCCAGTTTATGTTCTTGAAGGCGAAGAGAAAGCATACAATACATCTAAAAATGATTATAGTCATATTGATATTGAAAATGTATTTGACCAGTTATTAAAACACCCAACGATTGCTTCAAAACATTATTTATATGAGCAATATGATCAACAAGTTGGCGCTAATACGATTATTAAACCAGGATTACAGTCATCAGTGGTAAGAGTAGAAGGTACGAATAAAGCAATTGCTTCAACGATTGATGGTGAAGCACGTTATGTATTTAATCAACCTTATGAAGGCGGGAAAATGGTTGTAGCAGAAGCATATCGTAATTTGATTGCTGTAGGAGCTACACCGCTAGCGATGACAGATTGTTTGAATTATGGATCTCCAGAGAAAAAAGAAATTTATCAACAATTAATTGATTCTACTAAAGGAATGGCAGAAGCATGTGATGTATTAAAAACGCCTGTTGTATCAGGAAATGTATCGTTATACAACGAAACAAGAGGTACATCCATCTTTCCAACACCAGTAGTTGGTATGGTTGGCTTAATTGACGATGTTAACTATTTAGCTGATTTTAAACCACAAGCTGGAGAAAAATTATATCTCGTTGGTGATACACGAGATGACTACGGCGGTAGCCAATTAGAAAAATTATTATATGGCACAGTAAATCATGAATTTGAATCAATTGATTTAAGTGATGAGGTTGCAAAAGGTGAAGCGGTTAAATCGGCTATTAGAAACGGTGCTGCATCACATGTTCAAACAGTAGGAAAAGGTGGTTTATTAATTACACTTGCAAAAATAAGTGCGCATTATGATTTAGGATTAGAGGCAAATATAGATGTATCTAATGCGCAGTTATTTAGTGAATCTCAAGGTAGATATATTATTTCTGTAAAGGAAAATGAATTACTAAATATTGAAAATGCAATTGAAATTGGTCAATTTAATGAAGGTAATCAGTTCAAAGTATCAAATAACCAAACAACAATTATCAAAAACGTAGCAGATATCAAAGATGTTTGGGAAGGAGCTATTAGCCAATGTTTAACTACTCAGGATTAAATGAGGAATGTGGTGTTTTTGGCATATGGAATCATCCAGATGCTGCTCAATTAACGTATATGGGCTTGCATAGTTTACAACATAGAGGTCAAGAAGGTGCAGGTATAGTTGCAGCCAATTATGAAGAATTAGTTGGTGAAAGAGGACTTGGATTATTAACTGAAGCTATTAAAGATGATCAATTATCAAGATTACAGGATTATCATAACGCAATTGGACATGTGAGATATGCTACATCTGGCAATAAAGGTATAGAAAATATTCAACCTTTTTTATATCACTTTTATGATATGAGTGTTGCGATTTGTCATAATGGCAACCTTATTAATGCCCAATCTTTAAGACAAAATCTTGAAAAACATGGAGCCATTTTCCATTCATCATCTGATACTGAAGTGATTATGCATTTAATCCGAAGAAGTAAAGCACCTACATTTGAAGAAGCTTTAAACGAAAGTTTACGTCAAATTAAAGGTGGATTCACATTCGCAGTGTTAACTAAAGATGCATTATATGGTGCAGTTGATCCTAATGCTATTAGACCTTTAGTCGTCGGCAAAATGCAAGACAACACTTATATTCTAGCTAGTGAAACATGTGCTATTGACGTCTTAGGAGCAGAGTTTGTACAAGATATTCATGCCGGTGAATATGTCATTATTAACGATGAAGGTGTTCAAGTTAAATCATATACAAGACATACGAATACCGCAATTTCAGCGATGGAATATATCTATTTTGCTAGACCAGATTCTACGATCGCTGGGAAAAATGTTCACGCTGTTCGTAAAGCCTCTGGTAAACGTTTAGCTCAAGAAAGTCCAGTAGAAGCAGGTATGGTTATCGGTGTGCCTAATTCATCGTTATCAGCTGCTAGCGGTTATGCCGAAGAGATAGGACTGCCATATGAAATGGGCCTTGTTAAAAATCAATATGTAGCAAGAACATTTATTCAACCGACACAGCAACTTCGTGAGCAAGGTGTACGTGTTAAATTGTCAGCGGTAAAAGATATTGTCGAAGGACAGAATATCATCTTAGTGGATGATTCTATTGTCAGAGGGACAACATCTAAACGTATTGTAAAGATGTTAAAGGATTCAGGTGCTAATGAAGTACACGTCAGAATTGCTTCTCCAGAATTTATGTTTCCTAGCTTCTATGGTATTGATGTATCAACAACTGCCGAATTAATATCAGCGAGTAAATCGCCTGAAGAAATTTGTGAATATATAGGTGCCGATTCGCTTGCATATCTTAGTGTAAATGGATTAATTGAATCCATAGGTTTAGATTATGACGCTCCATATAGTGGTTTATGTGTTGAGAGCTTCACAGGAGATTATCCGGCTGGATTGTTTGATTACGAAGAGAATTATAAAAAGCATTTAAGTGATCGTCAAAAAGCATATATTAATGAAAATAAACATTACTTTGATAGTGAGGGAAATATAAATGTCTAAAGCATACGAACAATCAGGTGTAGATATCCATGCAGGTTATGAAGCGGTAGAAAGAATGTCTAGTCATGTTAAACGTACGATGCGTAAGGAAGTTATCGGTGGTCTAGGTGGCTTTGGTGCAACATTTGATTTATCTCAACTAAATATGAAAGCACCAGTATTAGTGTCAGGAACAGACGGTGTAGGTACTAAATTGAAATTAGCAATTGATCATAATAAACATGATTCAATAGGTATAGATGCGGTGGCCATGTGTGTGAATGATATTTTAACTACAGGTGCAGAGCCGCTTTACTTCTTAGATTATATTGCAACACATAAAGTGGTTCCCGAAATCATTGAACAAATCGTTAAAGGTATCAGTGATGCTTGTGAAGAAACTAATACGGCTTTAATCGGTGGCGAAACTGCTGAAATGGGTGAAATGTATCATGAAGGTGAATATGATTTGGCAGGCTTTGCAGTTGGCGCAGTTGAGAAAGACGAATATATTGATGGTTCAGACGTGAAGGCTGGTCAAGTAATTATAGGATTGGCATCCAATGGCATTCATTCCAATGGATATAGTCTAGTGAGACAACTCATAAAAAAATCAGGTATAAACCTTAACGATACATTTGATCGTCATACTTACTTAGAAACGTTTTTAGCACCAACCCAATTATATGTAAAACCAATATTAGAATTAAAAAAACATGTATCAATAAAAGCGATGAATCACATTACTGGTGGTGGTTTTTATGAAAATATTCCTCGTTCTTTACCAGATGGATTATCTGCAGATATAAATGCAAATGCATTTCCTACACCAGCCATATTCGATTGGTTACAAGAACAAGGCAATATTAGTACTGATGAAATGTATAACATATTTAATATGGGGATTGGTTTTACTGTTATCGTCGATGAAATTGAAAAAGATAAGACATTGGATATTTTAAAACAGCAGAATGTGAATGCCTATGAAATCGGACGAATTGTAGAAGATAGTCATAACCCAATTCATATTCAGGGGGTATAAACGTGATCAAAGTAGCAATCTTTGCATCAGGTTCTGGAAGTAACTTTGAAAATATTGTACGACATGTTCAACAAGGACATATAGAGGATATTGAAATTACTGCACTTTATACAGATCATCATGATGCTTATTGTATTAAACGAGCAGAACAACTAGGTGTATCAGTGCATATTAATGAGCCAAAACGCTTTGAGTCAAAATCTCATTATGAACAACATTTGTTATCTTTACTTTCTGCAGAAGGGGTTCAGTGGATTGTTTTAGCAGGTTATATGAGATTAATTGGAGAGGATATTCTAACAGCTTATCCTCATAAAATATTAAATATCCACCCATCATTATTGCCGAAATTTAAGGGGATAGACGCAATAGGACAAGCATTTCGAAGCGAGGATTCAATAACTGGATCAACGGTGCATTATGTTGACAATGGTATGGATACGGGAGAAATTATCGAACAAAGACAATGTGATATAAGAACGGACGACACAATTGAAACGTTAGAAGAGAGAGTCAAACAATTAGAGTACGAGTTATATCCAAGCGTTATTGCGAAAATCATTCGATAGAGGAGTATTGAGAACAATGAAAAGAGCAATTTTAAGTGTTTCAAATAAAAACGGTATTGTAGAATTTGCGTCATCTTTAAAAGAATTAGGTTATGAGCTTTATTCAACAGGTGGAACGAAACGCATTTTAGAAGAGGCGCAAGTTGATGTGAAATCTGTGTCAGAATTGACTCAATTTCCCGAAATTATGGATGGACGCGTTAAAACTTTACATCCAGCAGTACACGGTGGGATTTTAGCTGACAGAGATAAAGCGGAACATTTGGAAGAATTAAAAGAACAACACATTGATTTAATAGATTTAGTAGTTGTTAATTTATATCCATTCCAAAAAACAGTAGATAATCCAGATGTTACAGAAATGGATGCGATTGAAAATATCGATATTGGTGGTCCGACTATGTTAAGAGCAGCTGCAAAGAATTTTAAACATGTGACAACCGTGGTGCACCCTGCAGATTATAATGAAGTAATTAGTAGAATTAAAAATGACCAATTAGATGAAACATATCGAAAATCACTTATGATTAAAGTATTTGAACATACTACTCAATACGATGAAGCTATTGTGAATTTCTTTAAAGGTAATAAAGAAACCTTACGCTATGGTGAGAACCCACAACAATCTGCTTACTTTGTCAGAACAAACGATGCTAAACATACAATTGCTGGAGCTAAACAACTACATGGTAAACAACTTAGCTTCAATAATATTAAAGATGCTGATGCAGCACTTACATTAGTTAAAAAATTTGATGAGCCAACTACGATTGCTGTAAAACATATGAATCCATGTGGTGTGGGGATTGGAAGTTCAATTGAAGAAGCTTTTCAAAATGCTTTTGACGCAGATAATCAATCCATTTTTGGTGGGATTATTGCATTAAATAGACCAGTGACAGCGACGTTAGCTGAAACACTACATTCTATCTTTTTAGAAGTTGTCATCGCACCTCAATTTACACAAGAGGCTTTAGACATTTTAACGCAAAAGAAAAATATTCGACTTTTAGAAATAGATACAACTATTGATAATAGAGAACAAGAATTTGTATCAGTATCGGGTGGTTATTTAGTACAGGATAAAGACAACTTTGAAGTGAGTCGTTCTGACATGACGGTTGCTACAGAAGTAGAACCGACTGAAGCGCAATGGGAAGCCATGTTATTAGGTTGGAAAGTCGTAGGTGCAGTTAAAAGTAATGCAGTGATTTTAAGTAATGCTAAACAAACAGTAGGTATTGGTGCTGGTCAAATGAATCGTGTAGGTTCAGCCAAAATTGCATTGGAAAGAGCAATTGAAATTAACGATAATGTAGCATTGGTATCAGATGGTTTTTTCCCAATGGATGATACTGTAGAATTAGCTGCAAAAAATGGTATTAAAGCCATTATTCAACCAGGTGGATCAATTAAGGACCAAGATTCTATAGATATGGCGAATAAATATGGCATTACAATGGTAATGACAGGAATGCGACATTTTAAACACTAAAAGCAGGATGTTGAAGGGAGAAAAGTCATGAAAGTACTCGTTATTGGTGCAGGTGGACGTGAACATGTATTAGCGCATAAATTAAATCAATCATCAATGGTAGACAAAGTTCATGTGATACCAGGCAATGAAGCTATGATTAATGTGGCGCAAATCCATACGGATATTAAAGAAAATGACCACGAAGCTATCTTAGATTTTGTCATTAATCATCAAATTGAATGGGTTGTTATCGGACCAGAACAACCATTGATAGATGGGTTACCTGATTTATTAAGAAAACACCAAATTAAAGTGTTTGGGCCTAATCGTGATGCGGCACAAATAGAAGGCTCAAAGGCATTTGCTAAAAGAATAATGGCTAAATATGATATACCTACTGCACAATATAAGGAAATTGATGACAAGGATGAGGCATTAGATTTTGTTGAAACATGTGATTTGCCAATAGTTATTAAAAAAGATGGTTTAGCTGCAGGAAAAGGGGTAGTGATTGCTACTGAAAGAGCTGAAGCTAGAGAAGCAGTTCAACAAATGTTTGATGAAAATTCAGGAACGATTGTATTTGAAGAATTTTTAGAAGGTGAAGAATTCTCTGTAATGACATTTGTTAATGGTAAGAGAGCTATTCCATTTGATTGTATCGCTCAGGATCATAAACGTGCTTATGATTCCGATAAAGGACCCAATACAGGTGGTATGGGTGCATATTGTCCAGTACCGCATATTAGCACTGATATCATTGTTAGAACTAATAATGAGATTGCACAACCGATTGCACGCGCAATGGCTGAAGAAGGTCATCACTTCTTTGGATTATTATATATTGGTGCTATTTTGACTGAAGAAGGGCCGAAAGTCATAGAGTTTAATGCAAGATTTGGTGATCCAGAAGCACAGGTCTTATTGACAAGAATGAATAGCGACTTGATGCAACATATTATTGCGCTTGATAATGATGAGCCGATACACTTTGAATGGAAAGATGAAGCGGTAGTCGGTGTTATGTTAGCTTCTAAAGGCTATCCGGGTAATTATGAAAAAGGACACCAAGTTAGTGGGTTTGAACTTGACTCAAATTACTTTGTAAGCGGTTTGAAGAAGAATAATGACCAGTTTGTTAACAGTGGTGGACGAGTCATACTAGCTATTGGGGAAGGACAAAATATAAAAGAAGCCCAAGTTAATGCCTATCAAAATGTTAAAAAGATCAAGAGCAATAACTTGTTTTATAGAACAGACATAGGAAATAAAGCATTGAAATAAATTTATATAAGAAATAGAATGTGTTTACATTCAACTACTGTTTATATTATTAAATCCTGAGACATTTATTTTGTCCCAGGATTTTTTATTTATATATGGAAAGTTTGAAGTATGGATAAAATAATTTATTCTAATCTACCTATTCTGACATCATGTATACCAGTTATTGGTAAAGTAGCTGATAAATAATAAGAAAGTCCGATAATAATTAATAAACATATGATCAATATAATATCTTTGTATGAGAATGGTGCATGATAATAATACGTTCTTGGACCATCTTTAAAACCTTTAGACTCCATTGCAACAGATAATTGATGTGCACGTCGTATGTTTTGACTTAATAAAGGAATAATTAAATGTTTGAGCCTTTTGAATCCTCTATAATTTGATTTATCTATCATTTGATATCTCATTTTTAATGAACGTCGTAGTTGAATTAAAGAACTAATGATTAAAGGTATCATTCTAATTGCAGCCATAAAGGCATAGGCAACTTTAGGTTTTACTTTTAAGTGTTGCATTAGACTATAAAATATCATGACCACTTGCGATGTTAATGCAATAAGAATACCAAACATCGACACTGTAATTGTACGAAGTGAAAGGTGAATACCTCTAACAATACTTTCCGTACTAATTTGAATGATGCCAAATTTAAATAATATGTGGTCACCATCACCATATAAAATCATGAATAATGATGACAATAAAGCAAAGAACGTGGTTGCTAGTATAAAGGCACCAGTAATTTTAAATTGCGTTCCGTTAAACATAAGTAAAAAGATAAACATGAGACAAACGATATAAATCATAAAGTCAAAGTTATGAATAAAAATAAT
Source organism: Staphylococcus sp. HL28 (assembly GCF_021117155.1). Classification (NCBI taxonomy): domain Bacteria; kingdom Bacillati; phylum Bacillota; class Bacilli; order Caryophanales; family Staphylococcaceae; genus Staphylococcus; species Staphylococcus sp. HL28. Next base: position 1,813,151 of record NZ_CP088218.1, on the reverse strand, counting down.
AAAGAAAAATAGCAGAATGCCTAAAATGAGTTTAGTAATAATATTGACGTCATCCATAAAGGTGTGTCTAATTTTCCAATGTTCAAACATGTTGATCACCTTTGATTTCTGTTAAATATTGATTTTCAATTATCCATTGACGTGTTGGATAGCGTTTAATAATTTCCGGATCATGAGTAACCATTATGATACTTTGACCTTTAGATACTCTCTCTTGAAATAGTTCTATTAACTGAAACGTATTGTGGCTATCTAAACCAAAAGTCGGTTCATCTAATAGGATGATATCTGCGTCTGAACTTAATGCCGTTGCAACACTTAGCCTACGTTTTTGACCCATTGATATTTCATAGGGATGTTGATTTTTAACATTTGTTAAGTCTAGTAAATCTAATAAATCGAGGGTTTTAGATTTTGCACTAGATGGATCTAAATGGTTAAAGTGAATCAGTATTTCATCATAGACAGAGTTAGTGATAAATTGAAGTTCTGGATTCTGATAAACAAGATACATGTGCTTTGCAGCATCTTTAATTTTACGTAATTCTTGACCTTGAAATGTCATAATGCCTTTATATTTAATTAATTGCAATATTGATTCCAGTAAAGAGGTTTTACCAGTACCGTTTTGACCAGTTATCGTGATCCACTCACCTGAATGAATAGTTAGTTGATCCACTTTAAATAAATCTTTTTTATTACGAATGATGGCACCATTTTGAAATTTAAATAATGGCTCTTCTGACGATAGGGCCATATGTTTAGGTTCAGGTGCGTAATGCCATGCATTTGGATGCCACACGCCGTATTCACTAAGTAAATGTTCATAATGCTTTAAAATATGATTTGGCGTATCGTCTGCAATGATTTGTCCTTCATAGTTCATTAATAAAACTCTATCCGCATGTTGCCAAATATGTTCGACCTTATGTTCGACTATGAGTACTGTTTGATCTTCCCAAAGCTTGATTAAACGTTGCCATAAATCCGATGTAGCATCAACATCTAACATTGCAGTGGGTTCATCTAAAAATAGCGTATCTGCTTGTTGTAATATTGTTTCAACGATAGCTAATTTTTGTTTCATACCACCACTTAATTGATTGATTTGTGTATTTTCAGTTACATTTAAATTCACTGATGTTAATGCTTGGTTAATAGCTTCATCCATATCTTGTCTGGGAACTTGTCTGTTCTCTAAAACAAAGGCAAGTTCTTCATAAACTTTAGGCATACAAAATTGTGAATCAGGATCTTGAAAGATCACGCCATTATGCTGATTAATTTGCAATTCATCATACTTCATAGGTAATTCTATTAAATTGGGTACAATACCACTTAATACATTTAAAAGCGTACTTTTACCAGAACCAGATGGTCCTAGTAAAAGTACTTTTTCTTTATCTTTTATTTCTATATTTAGATTATCAAAAATTTTTCGATGCCCATTTGGATATTTCAAACGTAAATTTGTAACTTTTAACACTTTTAAGTCCCCTTATAATGTATCGTAATCATCTTTAGAAGCGGGTCTGAACACTTTAGTTACACCAGTTTGATCCAATGCTTTGACCAATAAATAAGATAATAAACCAGCGATGATAATACCACTAATCGCACGGAAAACAATGAATAAAATTAAGTTCCAACCAGCAACTTCATTTAAATAACCATAAAAATAGTCGACTGGGAATGAAACAAGTGCAGTCACTAGTCCCGCAAGCATAGCTACCATGACTGAACGAGACTGGTATTTGAAAATGGCGAAGATAATCTCACATGCTAAACCTTGTAGTAGAGCATAAATGATTGTAGGTATATCAAATTTACCCATCACAATTGTTTCACCGGCACCTGCAGCAAACTCAGCAAGTAAGGCGATACCTGGCTTAGGAATAATTAAATAACAAACAATCGCAGCCATAAACCATACACCATATGTTAATTGCTCAAGGTGTAAGCCAGCGACTTGTGCAACATTATAAAATAGCCACCATAAATTATAAATAATGGCAAAAATTACAGAGATAAGCACTGTCACTAATATCTCAGAAAGCTTTAAACCTTTTGACATAAAAACATCCTCCTAAAAAAACGCACAACCATCTCTAGGAAAGTTGTGCGTAAAACATAAGAATATGATTCAACATACGATTATAATCTTTGTTAATTACACTTTCCTACGCTAGTATCTAGCTAGATCAGGTTCAAAGGGTTTGAGGGTAAACCTCATCTCAGTTCAAAACACCCCTAGTGCGTTTATTATTTTTAATTTGTCTTTAATGTATGATTTTTCATGTGGATTGTCAAGGTCATAATTAAGTTGAAAGGATCAAATAAAAGCATTATGACGTTTAATAGTTTAAGTTTAGCAATATGATTTTATTTCGCTATTGTTTTAGTGACATATCAAAATAAATTTCTACATAAAAATCTCCAGGTGATTTAAAGAAGAAAGTATACGAATTATGTGTGAATTCAGGATTTCCTGGGTTATAGCCGTCTTTCAATAATCTTTGATATAATAAATCTACAGATTCTTCGCTATCTTGAATAAAACCAATGTGATAATTTTCAGGATAATCAATGCGTTGCCCATACATAATATTAAATAAAAAACCTTCTGAATCTCTTAATGAGGCAAATTGTTCACCGATATCAATTGTACATTTCATATTGAAATATTTTTCATAAAATTGTCTTGTTTCAATAACGTTATTTACTACTATATTTACGTGACTAAATTTCATATTCATTCTCCAACTATCCTACAATATTTTCTAATTAAAAAACACCAAACGTATGATGGTCTATACGTTTGGTGAATAAAATAAAAGTATATTACCTAAATACAATTTAATTTAATTTAACGCATCGTCAATATCTTTTTTAGTTTGTTCTGTATCATTTGTTTTTTCTTCTTTTTGTTCTTTTAATTTTTCTTCTGCTTCTTTGGCTTTTTCAGCTGATTTTTTTGCAAATTCTTCATTACTCATAATAAATCCACCCCTAATTGTGTTTTATTGTTTACATACACCTTTTACCCAGTTATGCTAATAATAAACTTTTCTAGGTCTATAGACGTATTTAATGATTTATTAAAGACAAGAATAAGTTCTTCATATATAATAACTTTTGAGGTGAATAGTATGTCTTTTCTTAAGAAACACACCGAGATTATATTTAGTTATATCATCGGTATCGTTTCACTTTTCACAGGACTCATTATATTAATTAACTTACCGCTTATTAAACAATTAAATGGAGATAAGAAGGTAAATACACATGTGTATAATATATGGGAATTCCTGAACGCATTTTTCGCTGAAATAATTAAAGTGATGAGTAGATTTATCGGGGGTTTCCCAATTGTAAGTGCCATAATTATTATATTATTTGGTATCTTAGTAATGTTACTAGGTCATACGTTATTTAGAACCATTAAGTATGATTATGATATTTCAATTTTCTTTTTAGTCATAGGAGTAATGTACTTCTTAATTACTTTAGTTCTTATGATGCAAGTGTATGGGTTCTTTGGTATCGTATTTATTATTCCTTTCATCATACATATCGGTTACATTGTATATAAAGATGAATTGAATAGTGATAATGGAAAAAGTCATTATATGTGGATTATAGTGTCATATGGTATCAGTTACCTTATTACTCAAATTGCATTACATGGTCGTATTGATGCTAATGAAATTGAATCTATTGATATCTTAAGTGTTAATACATTCTTTATTATTATGTGGTTATTAGGACAAATGTCAATTTGGAACTTCTTGTTCTTAAGACGTGCTCTACCGCTTACAAAACAAGAACTAGGCGAAGAAGAACCTGAATTATCAAGAACAAGTAAAGGTAATGTCTCAAATCAAACTAAAGTTCACTTAAAACAACTACAAGATAAGACAACAGAATATGCACGTAAAACAAGAAGAAGTGTTGATTTAGAAAGAATTAGAGTTAAAAGAGATAAATTTAAAGAGAAAGTAAAAAATATTGTTGATATTCAAGAAGATGATATTCCAAATTGGATGAGAAAGCCAAAATGGATAAAACCAATGTATGTTGAAATTTTCTGTGGTTTAGTTATATTCTTCTTTACATTCTTAGAATTTAATAACAGAAATGCATTGTTCTTATCTGGAGAATGGGAATTATCACAAACGCAATATGTGATTGAATGGGTAACATTATTATTACTTTTATTCATTATCATAGTTTATATTGCTACAACACTTACTTATTTCTTAAGAGGTAAATTTTACTTCTTACAATTATTTATGGGAAGTATCTTATTCTTTAAATTATTAACTGAATTCATAAATATTATGGTTCACGGATTATTATTATCTGTATTTATTACACCAACTTTATTGCTTATGTTACTAGCAATGATTGTTGCTTATTCATTACAGTTAAGAGATAAACCAAAAGAATAATGAAAAGAAATATTAAAACAAATTAATCTAAACAAATCACACGTGTTATAGGGTGGGTTACAATTCCTTCTTTAATCGATCGAATTGTAAACTCACTCTTTTTTGTTAGAAAATAGGACTTAGTAGCATTCTTTGTTAAAATAATAAATGAATCATTCAATTAGTAAATATATATAATGTAAAATGCATTTACGAATCAACATAGCAATGTAACGGTTGAAGAAATTAAATGTATAAAAGAGAGGTTAGTGTAATAAATGAAGATTGCAACTTTAAATAGAGGTAAAGAATCAAAATATCACAATCAATATCCTTTAATTGATGAAGAAGATATTTATGCTCAAGATCATCTTAAAGAAGGTGATTTATTCAAATTAGTTGATGGAAAAGACCAATATGTAGCAACTGCTTATGTAGGTAGACAACATAAAGGTTTAGGTTGGGTATTGAGTTATGATCCATCTGAAGATATTAATACTTCATTTTTTAAACGATTATTTGAAAAAGCTTTAGAAGAACGAGAATATTACTATCATATAGATGGTACGAATGCTTTTAGATTGTTCAATGCTGAAGGTGATGGCGTCGGTGGTTTAACGATTGACAATTATGATGGCCATTTATTAATTCAATGGTATTCAAAAGGCATTTACAAATTTAGATATCATATATTAGAAGCTATCAAAACAGTCTTTGAATATCAGTCTATCTACGAAAAAATGCGATTTAAAGATACTGAATATACAGGTGGATTTGTTGAGGGAGAACAACAAGCATTTCCAATCGTTATCGAAGAGAACTTCACTTTTTATAATGTGGATTTAGATGATGGCTTAATGACAGGTATCTTCCTAGATCAAAAAGAAGTAAGAAAGAAATTGCGCGATCAATTTTCAGAAGGACGTCATCTTTTAAATGTGTTTAGCTATACAGGCGCTTTTTCTGTAGTATCTGCAAATAATGCTAAATCAACAACTAGTGTAGACTTAGCTAATCGATCAAGAGGATTAACCGAAGAGAATTTTGGACTTAATGCTATTGATCCTAAATCACAATATATTTATGTCATGGATACATTTGATTTTTATAATTATGCAAAACGCCACGGACATCAATATGACACTATTGTGATTGATCCACCAAGTTTTGCACGAAATAAAAAGAAAACATTTTCAGTACAAAAAGATTACGACAAATTGATTAATGGTGCTCTAGAAATATTGTCATCAAAAGGTACATTATTATTATGCACAAATTCAAGCGTGTTTTCTTTAAAGGCGTTTAAAAATGTAATTAAAACAACATTAGATGAAGCTGAAGTTGATTATGAAATTAATGAAGTGATGGGATTACCTAAAGATTTTAAAACACATCCACATTACAAACCTTCAAAGTATTTAAAAGCAATTTTTGTTAATATTGAGCATTAAATAGTTGTAATCTGGGTATAGAGTCTTATTGAAATAAGATTCATGGGAGTGTGAATAAGATGAGCATAAGAAATAAAATGACGAACAGAGTCACAAATACAGTTGGTAATAAAGTATTAAATATTGAAGAAATCAAAGAAAAAAGTAATTTACCTGTGACTCAAAATGAGTTACAACAAAGACGTGCACAAGCAGAAAATCTCGTTAAGAAGAAATCTTTACTATCATCAGGAATGAGTGTAGTACCAATTCCTGGATTAGACTTTGGTGTTGATATAAAATTAATGAGAGATATCATTAGTGATGTCAATAAAATTTATGGACTAGATCATAAACAAGTTAATTCATTAAGTGATGACGTTAGAGAACGAATAATGTCTGCTGCAGCTATTCAAGGTAGTCAGTTTATTGGTAAAAAATTAACCAATGCACTTATGAAAGTAGTAATTAGAGATGTGGCAAAACGTACTGCAGCTAAACAAACTAAATGGTTCCCATTTGTAGGACAAGCAGTTTCAGCATCAATTAGTTATTACTTTATGAAAAGATTAGGTCAAGATCATATCGAAAAATGTGAAAAAGTCATCAAAGAGTTACTTTAAGGGATATAATTTGTTAAAAAATTGTAGAAATATACTGAAACCGGTTTTAAAGAAATTGAATTTAACTATTGGTTTTGGTAAAGTTAAGGTATAAAAATTTATGTTAGATTGTAAGTATATTGAAGATTCTAACTTATAGAAGGAGAAATAAATTATGGAACAAAAATCATATGTAATTATCGACGAAACAGGAATCCACGCTCGCCCAGCTACAATGTTGGTACAAACAGCTTCAAAATTTGATTCAGATATTCAATTAGAATATAACGGTAAAAAAGTAAACTTAAAATCAATCATGGGTGTTATGAGTTTAGGTGTAGGTAAAGATGCTGAAATTACAATTTATGCTGACGGTAGCGATGAGGCAGATGCAATCGAATCTATCAGTGATGTCTTATCAAAAGAAGGTTTAACTAAGTAATATGTCTAAATTAATTAATGGTATTGCTGCATCTGATGGTGTAGCAATCGCTAAAGCTTACTTAATAGTTGAGCCAGATTTATCTTTTGATAGCAGTGAAACAATCACTGATGTTGAAGGTGAAACTAGCAAATTCAATAACGCTATCGAAGCATCTAAAATTGAATTAACTAAAATAAGAAATAATGCAGAAGTTCAATTAGGCGCTGATAAAGCTGCCATTTTTGATGCGCATTTACTTGTTTTAGATGATCCAGAATTAATTCAACCAATTCAAGATAAAATTAAGAACGATCATGTTAATGCTGCTACAGCATTAAATGAGGTTACAACTCAATTCATTACTATATTTGAATCAATGGATAATGAATATATGAAAGAACGTGCTGCAGACATTAGAGACGTATCTAAACGTGTGTTAGCACATATTCTTGGGGTTGAATTACCAAACCCAAGTATGATTGATGAAAGTGTTGTTATTATTGGTAATGACTTAACACCTTCTGATACTGCACAGTTAAATAAAGAATTCGTTCAAGGTTTTGTAACGAATATTGGCGGTAGAACAAGTCACTCTGCGATTATGAGTCGTTCATTAGAAATCGCAGCAGTAGTTGGTACTAAATCAATCACTAAAGAAGTGAAACAAGGCGATATGATTATCGTTGATGGTTTAACTGGTGATGTTATTATCGATCCTACAGAAGATGAAGTTATCGCTTATCAAAATAAACGTGAACGTTTCTTTGAAGATAAACAAGAATTACAAAAATTACGTGATGCTGAAACAGTAACTGTTGATGGTGTTCACGCAGAGTTAGCAGCTAATATTGGTACACCAAATGATTTACCAGGTGTAATTGAAAATGGTGCACAAGGTATTGGCTTATATCGTACTGAGTTCTTATACATGGGTAGAGATCAATTACCTACTGAAGAAGAACAATTTGAAGCATACAAAAAAGTATTAGAAACTATGGATGGTAAACGTGTTGTTGTTCGTACATTGGATATCGGTGGCGACAAAGAATTACCATACTTAGATTTACCAGACGAAATGAATCCATTCCTAGGATACAGAGCGATTCGTCTTTGCTTAGCTCAACCTGATATTTTTAGACCACAATTACGTGCATTATTACGTGCTTCAGTTTATGGTAAATTAAATATCATGTTCCCAATGGTAGCAACTATCAAGGAATTCCGTGATGCTAAAGCAATGTTATTAGAAGAAAAAGAAAATCTTCAAAACGAAGGCTATGAAGTTTCTGAAGATATTGAGTTAGGTATCATGGTTGAAATACCAGCTACAGCAGCATTAGCTGATGTATTTGCTAAAGAAGTAGATTTCTTTAGTATTGGTACAAATGACTTAATCCAATACACATTAGCAGCTGACCGTATGTCTGAACGTGTATCTTACTTATATCAACCATACAACCCGTCAATTTTACGCTTAGTAAAACAAGTCATTGAAGCTTCTCATAAAGAAGGTAAATGGACTGGTATGTGTGGTGAAATGGCAGGAGATGCTACTGCAGTACCATTACTATTAGGTTTAGGTCTAGATGAATTCTCAATGAGTCCAACATCTATTCTTAAAGCTAGAAGACAAATTAATGGTTTAAGTAAAAATGAAATGTCAGAACTAGCGAACCGTGCTATTCATTGTGCAACACAAGAAGAAGTTATGGAATTAGTTAATAACATTTCAAAATAATAATTAAAAAACCAACTAGAGCAATCTAAATTGCTTTAGTTGGTTTTTATTTAATCAGTATCTTTGTTTGTTAATCAATTACTGAATGTCAAAAGCTTGATTAATTTTATCCATATCAACTTGATACATAGGTTCATCGTTCAATAAGATAAATGGCGTCGCAAATGCATCGTAATCTATCATTTCTATACGATATTGATTATTTTTTATATTCTTTTCTGTAAAATTGACATGATTTGCTTGAAGATGATTTTTTACAAACGTACAAGGTGGACAATCATCTTGTGTATATATCGTAATATGTGACACTTCGGTCTTCCTTTCTATATGCTAATTTATATTATTCTATCTTATATTTAATTTTATAAAATATCAATGGTGTGAACATTATGTGTCTCTATAAAAATTTTATATCAAAAATTCAAGCAAAAACATTTAGTTCATCTTGATAAGGATTTATAATTTTAAGCATTGTGAAATTACAAAAATATAAATTCAAGGTGATTATATATGGATTCAGTTGAAATGAGTCGTTTGCTTACAGGTATGACCTTAGCCGTTCATATCATATTTGCGACGATTGGTGTAGGTATGCCATTAATGTTTGTTATTGCAGAATTTCTTGGCATACGTAACAATGATGCACATTATATTGCGTTAGCGAAACGATGGTCGAAAGGATATACCATTACAGTGGCTGTTGGAGTAGTGACAGGTACTATTATTGGTTTGCAATTATCGCTTGTATGGCCGACATTTATGAAAATGGGAGGACATGTGATTGCATTACCTCTATTTATGGAAACTTTCGCATTCTTTTTTGAAGCTATATTTCTTAGTATTTATCTTTATACTTGGGAAAGATTTAAGAATAAATGGATTCATTTTGTTATAGGATTACCTGTAATTATAGGTGGATCATTCTCAGCATTTTTCATTACATCAGTTAACTCCTTTATGAATACGCCAGCTGGTTTTGAAATGAAAAATGGTCGTATGGTCAATGTTCAACCATTAGAAGCGATGTTTAATTCATCGTTTATCGTAAGATCCTTCCATGTTGTTGCAACCGCTGGAATGACTATGGCGTTTATTCTCGCGGCTATTGCTGTATTTAAACTGTTAAAACAGTCGTATCCAGAAGATAAAATATATCATTTGAAAGCCTTAAAAATGACGATGATTGTTGGTTTTATTTCAACATTGTTATCGATGTTAGCAGGTGATATGTCTGCCAAATTTTTACATAAAGTACAACCAGAAAAATTAGCTGCTTATGAATGGCATTTTGACACACAATCTCAAGCCAATTTAGTATTTTTTGGTGTTTTAAATGAAAAGACAAATGAAGTATCAGGTGCAATAGAAATCCCGGGAATGTTAAGTTTCTTAGCTGATAATAATTTTAAGACAACAGTTAAAGGACTGAACGATTTTCCTAAAAACGAATTGCCTCCTTTAATTGTTCATTATTTCTTTGACTTAATGGTTTCAATGGGCGTATTCTGTTTTGTGATTTCAGGGCTATTTATGTTGATTTTATTAATTAAGAAGCTACGACACTTTATCACGCATAAGGTCGTTTTATATAGCATATTGCTTACTGGACCAGCGTCAATGTTAGCTATCGAATTTGGTTGGTTCTTAACTGAAATGGGACGCCAACCTTGGATTGTAAGAGGATATTTAAGAGTATCTCAGGCAGCGACACAAGCTGGAGGTATCACATTAGTGACGATTTTATTTGGTTTATTATATCTTGTACTCATCGTGACATCTGCATATGTACTGCTCAGAATGTTTAGAAATAAACCTGCTATCAATGATGTCAATCAAGTACTAAAAGAAAGAGGTGAAAACAAATGATATATTCATACATAGGCATTACTGTTTTATGGATATTTTTATTTTGTTATATAATCGTAGCCTCAATTGATTTTGGTGCTGGATTTTTCGCATTGCATTCTAAAATTACTGGTGAAGAGAAGAAAATCAACCATCTTATTGAAAGATATCTTAGCCCAGTATGGGAAGTCACAAATGTGTTCTTTGTATTTTTCTTTGTTGGATTTATTGGTTTCTTCCCAGATTCTGTTAAGTATTTAGGCACTGTTTTACTTGTACCAGGATCAATTGGTACGATTCTAATTTCAATAAGAAACAGTTTCTATGCTTTTGAGAATTATGGACAAGATACAAAATTACCATGGATTTTTCTATATGGATTAACAGGTTTACTTATTCCAGCTGCATTAGCAACAGCATTAACAATTTCAGAAGGCGGATATATCAAAGAGGTGGGGAACCATGTTGATTTAGACTGGGTTCAACTAATTCTAAGTCCATTTGCATGGTCAGTTGTATTCTTGGCAATTATTTCAGTCCTTTATATATCTTCTGGATTTCTTACATTCTATGCTAATAAAGCAAAGGATGAACCGGCATATCATTTAATGAGACGTTGGCATATATTTTGGGGACCACCAATGATCATCATTTCATTGTTTGTCTTTTTATCACTAAGAGTACAAAACTCAGATCATTTTAATAATGCTGTGTTTAACTATTGGTGGATGTTTGTGATAAGTTTTATCTTTTTCCTAGTTGCAGGTGCTTTAACTATTTTCAAAAGAAATCATGGTTTAGCATTTATAATGGTAATCCTGCAAATGTTATTCGCCTTCTTTGGATATGGTATGAGCAAATTACCTTATTTATTACATCCATTCGTAAAAATATCAAGTTTCCATGTGAATGATGAAATGGGTCTTGCATTGGTCATCGCATTTATTTTAGGTTTACTTTTATTAGTTCCATCGTTACTATTATTATTGAGACTATTTGTTTTCGATAAAGATTATGTTGAAGGAAAAAAATAATCAACTAAAGTAGAACAAATCATAATTTCGATTTTGTATTAGCTTTATTTAATATCATTTAAGAGAAAGTTGAATTAATCGTTGTTATGTAAATGTGTAATAAGCGGAGGACTATATGGAAAAGGAATACGTAGTAATTGGTTTAGGACGCTTTGGTGGTAGTATTGTTAGAGAACTTAACGCCTTAGATATGGATGTTATGGCCATTGATAGTGATGAGAATAGAGTTAATGAATATAGTGATATTGCAACTCATGCGGTAGTAGCGGATACTACTGATGAAGCAGTTATGAAAAGTTTAGGAATTAGAAACTTTGATCATGTTATAGTTGCTATCGGTGAAAATATTCAATCTAGTACGTTAACAACACTTATTTTAAAAGAATTAGGTGTTAAAAAGGTAACTGCCAAAGCACAAAATGATTATCATGCTAAAATATTAAATAAAATTGGTGCGGACACTGTTGTCCATCCTGAACGTGATATGGGTCGTCGTATAGCACACAATGTAGCTAGTGCGAGCGTGCTTGATTATCTAGAATTAGCAGATGAACACTCTATCGTTGAATTAAAAGCTACTGAAAAAATGACTGGCCAAACAATTATTGATTTAGATATTCGGGCACAATATGGGATTAATATTATTGCGATTAAAAGAGGAAAGCAGTTTATTGTGTCACCAGACCCAAATTTAAATATTGAAATTGGTGATATCTTAATCATGATTGGTCATGATAATGATTTAGGTCGATTTGAAAAGAACATAGCTAAATAAAAAAATGGTTTAGTCAATTATCTTGGCTAAACCATTTTTTATAAAGAAATCCCATAAGCAAAATCATAAAGATGATGGTAGCTTATGGGATATTTTATTATTATTGTTTTTTATCTTCATTAACTTTCATAATGACAGGTAAAATCATTGGTCTACGAGCTGTTTTTTCAAACAAGTACGGTTGTAAAGTCTCGATGATTGAGGATTTAATTTGATGCCATTGAATATCTTTATTTTGGTTTAATTTAGAAATAACATCAGTTTTAATACGACGTTGCGCATCATAAATAAGTTGACCAGATTCACGCATATACACAAAGCCACGTGAAATGATATCCGGACCTGAAAGTAATGTGTTTGTATTAAAGTCTATACTTACAACAACAATTACTAGACCTTCTTCAGATAATAATTTACGATCTCTGATTACCACATTACCAATATCCCCAATACCACTACCATCAACAAGTACATTACCTGATGAAATTCTACCTGCTTTACGTGCTGAATCATGAGTTAAAGCAAGTACATCACCGATATCGAAGATAAAGACGTTATCTTCGTCAACACCACAGTCAACGCCAGTTTCACCATGTGCTTTGAGCATACGATACTCACCATGAATAGGTAAGAAGTACTTAGGTTGGATTAAACGTAACATCAATTGTTGGTCGCCTTGTGATCCGTGTCCAGAAGTATGGATGTTAGAAATTTTACTGTGAATAACATCTGCACCAGCTTTATATAAAGCATTAATTGTACGGTTTATACTCTTAGTATTACCTGGAATAGGTGATGAACTAAATACAACAGTATCTTCTGGGATAATCTTGATTTGTTTATGTGTACCATTTGCGATACGAGATAATGCTGCCATAGGTTCACCTTGTGAGCCAGTACATAGAATAAGTAATTCATGTTTGGGAATATTATTGATTTTTCCTGGTTCTACAAATGTTTCTGGTGGAGCTTTAATGTATCCGAGCTCCATACCTATTTTAATATTGTTTTCCATTGAACGACCGAATGTAACAATTTTTCTATTATGCTTAACTGCTGCTTCAACTGCTTGTTGAACACGATAGATGTTCGAAGCAAATGTCGCGAAAATGATACGACCCTTACAATTACGGAAAATTTTATCAACATTTTGTCCTACTTCACGTTCACTAAGAGTAAAGTCAGGAACTAATGCATTCGTAGAATCAGATAGAAGACAAAGTACGCCTTCTTCACCTAATTTAGCCATTTTTGCAATGTTTGCTGGCTCGCCTACAGGTGTGAAATCAAATTTAAAGTCACCAGTATGAACAATTTTACCTTCAGGTGTATCAACAATAACACCATATGCTTCAGGTATACTGTGTGTTGTAAGATAGAAAGATATTTCAAAGTGTTTGGATTTAATCACACTATCTTCATTGATTTCATTTAATTGAGCCGTACGTAATAAATTATGTTCTTCTAATTTGTTTCTAATCAAGCCTAAAGCTAATGGACCACCGTAAATAGGTACATTAATTTGCTTTAATAGGAAGGGCACACCACCTATATGATCTTCGTGTCCATGAGTGATAAACAGACCAACGATTTTATCTTGGTTCTGTTCTAAGTAAGTGTAATCAGGAATTACATAATCAATTCCTAGTAGATTATCATCTGGGAATTTAATACCCGCATCAATAATCACGATTTCATTTTTGTACTCGATAGCATAAGTATTTTTACCTACTTCACCTAAACCACCAAGTGCATATACACCTACTTCATTTTGATGTAATTGCTTCATTATTCAGCGTTCTCCACATTAAAATGATCTGAATGTTCTTTTTCGTAATCTAAATGTGCGCCCTCTAATTTAGTGATAAATTCGATATTAAAATTACGGTCTTTTAAATAACGTCTTACTTGTTCTTCAGTTTGTGCTTCAACATAAATAGTTTGCGTGTTTTCACGCACGATAACTTCATCTTTATTATGTTGATAGAATACTTTAAATACTGCCATTGATATAATTCCTCCTAAGGATTATTTTTAATATTTATTCAAGTCCCGTGGTTGATAGCTCGGGTTATTAAAGATAGAAATCAGGTTTTATCATAGATATTGTTCTTCAATAAAAGTATGTGTATTTAAATTTAATAATAGACATACCAGCTAATCTAAATAAATATACAACTATAATTATTTAATTTCACTGCCGAGTATGTTTTCCAGGGAAATCATGTCGTTCAATTTTTGAAAAATAGGATTAATTCACTAAGATTTCAGTTAATGTATATTTTACATGATGTATCAAAAGAAATAAAGCAGTTTTATCATTAAGTGAGCGAACTGGACATGTAATATAGTAAGAACCTTTAATCTGTATTTAGCTTTTGGAAAAACAATATATAACATTAGTCACAGCATCAAACTTATTTATTTAAACGCTATTGTTTTATTTGATTGAAATCTATCAAACAAAAAACCTCGAAAGAGATGTTACTTTCGAGGTTAAATCAAATCATGCTTCTACTGCATCTGGATGTGGTGCTAAAGGATTAGCATCATCAATATAATCATAGAACATAATGCCATTTAAATGATCTATTTCGTGTTGGAAAACGATAGCTGGATAGCCTTTTAAACGTAATTTTACGTCATTACCATCGATATCCTGAGCTTTAATCGTAACTCTATTATGACGATGGACTAAACCAGGAATATTTTCGTCCACACTTAGGCAACCCTCACCAGTTGGCAAATAGGCTTCTTGAACACTATAACTCATCACTTTTGGATTAACTAGCATGTAATCATATGATTTACCATTTCCATCATCTGGTAAATAAACGGCAATCATTCTTTTTGATACATTAATTTGTGGTGCAGCTAAACCCACACCAGAGCGTAAACCATATTTTTTTGCGATGTCATCATCCTGACTATTAATTAAAAACTCGCGCATCGCTTTCAATGTTTCTTTATCTTCATTTGACAAAGGGAAACTTAATTCTTGAGCTTTTTCACGAAGTGTTGGATGACCATCTCTTATTATATCTTTCATTGTTATCATGTCTGACACCTTCCTTAATTACAAATATACCAAATATAATAGGTAGAAGTACATTGAAGTAAATTAGATTATTAGTAGAAAATGAAAATAAAAGTTAAAATAAGAATATGCATGAATTATGATGTGTTACGAAAGTACGAAAAATTAAGTATGAAGATATGTAAACGTGATATGTTTCTGAAGTATAACCGTTAATAATGTACATGATTAGGGGTTAAAATAGACGTTAGATATTTAGCCAATTTCTTTGATTTATGAGAGAGATTTATTTATGATAACAATCGTACAACTTTGAGGAGGATACAGAAATGAAGTTAAACAAAACAATAGTAGTTGTTGCAACATCTGCAGTATTACTAGCCGGATGTACAACAGATAAAAAAGAAATTAAAGCATATGATGAACAAGTTCAAAATGCTTTTGATAAAGAGAAACCAGTTGCAAATGTGAGTAAAAAAATTAATAAATTAGAAGAAGAGAAACAAAAGTTATTTAAAAAAGCTAACGAGAAAGACCAACAAACAAGAGAAAAAGCAGCGAATGACATTGTTGGTAATGTAGAAAAACGCGAAAAAGAATTTAAGAAAGAAGAAAAAGCGTTAGACGATTCTGAAAAAGAATTTAAAAAGGCAGAATCACATATCGACAATATAGATAATAAAGATAAGAAAAAAGAAGTTGAAGAATTAGATAAAGCTATTAAAGATAAATATAAATCACATAGCGATTATGCAAAGGCTTACAAAAAAGCGCTTGAAAAAGAAAAATCACTGTTTAGTTTTATCAATAAAGATGGTGCAACACAAGACCAAGTTGATGGAAAATCAAAAGAGTTAGGCAAAGCATATAAAGATATGAATAAGAAATTTAAAGCGTATTCAAAAGCGATGAATAAGGTAAATAAAGAAAAACAAGATGTAGATCAATTAAAATAATTTTATGACTGATACAGATATGGAGAATGTAGTAGTACAGTTCTCACATCTGTATCTTTTTTCTATGAAACAGAACTTTATGAAATCGTTTAACAGGCTTATTTATTTGTGATACAATTGTTATGGATAAAATGAATTTCTATTTATATATGGGAAAGGTATGGTGAATTGAATGGCTCCTAAGTTACAAGCCCAATTCGATGCAGTAAAAGTACTAAATGACACACAGTCGAAATTTGAAATGGTTCAAATTTTAGACGTAGATGGCAACGTTGTAAATGAAGACTTAGTACCTGATTTAACAGATGAAGAATTAGTAGAATTAATGGAAAGAATGGTATGGACACGTATTCTTGATCAACGCTCTATTTCTTTAAATAGACAAGGTCGTTTAGGTTTCTATGCACCAACAGCTGGACAAGAAGCATCACAATTAGCATCTCAATACGCGTTAGAAAAAGAAGATTTTATTCTTCCTGGTTACCGTGATGTGCCACAAATTATTTGGCATGGTTTACCTTTAACTGAAGCATTCTTATTCTCAAGAGGACACTTTAAAGGTAACCAATTCCCTGAAGGTGTGAATGCACTGAGTCCACAAATCATTATCGGTGCACAGTATGTACAAACAGCAGGTGTTGCGTTCGGTCTTAAAAAACGAGGCAAAAATGCAGTAGCAATTACTTATACTGGTGATGGCGGTTCATCTCAAGGTGACTTCTATGAAGGTATTAACTTTGCTTCAGCATATAAAGCACCAGCAATTTTTGTTATTCAAAATAATAATTACGCAATTTCTACACCACGTAGTAAACAAACTGCAGCAACTTCATTAGCACAAAAAGCAATTGCTGTTGGTATCCCTGGTATCCAAGTTGATGGTATGGATGCATTAGCAGTATATCAAGCTACTAAAGAAGCTCGTGAACGTGCAGTTGCAGGTGAAGGCCCAACATTAATCGAAACAATGACATATCGTTACGGACCACATACTATGGCTGGTGACGACCCTACACGTTACAGAACTTCAGATGAAGACGCAGAATGGGAGAAAAAAGATCCATTAGTTCGTTTCAGAAAATTCTTAGAAAATAAAGGTCTTTGGAATGAAGACAAAGAAAATGAAGTTATTGAACGTGCTAAATCAGACATCAAAGCAGCTATTAAAGAGGCCGACAAAACAGAAAAACAAACTGTTACTTCTCTAATGGAAATTATGTATGAAGAAATGCCTCAAAATTTAGCAGAACAATATGAAATTTACAAAGAGAAGGAGTCGAAGTAAGCCATGGCACAAATGACAATGGTTCAAGCGATTAATGATGCGCTTAAAACTGAACTTAAAAAAGACGAAGACGTTTTAGTTTTCGGTGAAGACGTTGGTGTTAACGGCGGTGTATTCCGTGTTACTGAAGGTTTACAAAAAGAATTTGGTGAAGATCGTGTATTCGATACACCACTTGCAGAATCAGGAATTGGTGGCTTAGCTTTAGGTTTAGCTGTTGAAGGTTTCCGTCCTGTAATGGAAATCCAATTCTTAGGATTCGTATTTGAAGTATTTGACTCAGTAGCTGGACAAATTGCACGTACTCGTTTCCGTTCAGGTGGTTCTAAAACTGCACCTGTAACTATTCGTAGCCCATTTGGTGGCGGTGTGCATACACCAGAATTACACGCAGATAATTTAGAAGGTATTTTAGCTCAATCTCCTGGTTTAAAAGTGGTTATTCCATCAGGACCATATGATGCTAAAGGATTATTAATTTCTTCAATTAGAAGTAATGACCCAGTTGTATATTTAGAGCATATGAAATTATATCGTTCATTCAGAGAAGAAGTTCCTGAAGAAGAATACACAATTGATATTGGAAAAGCTAATGTGAAAAAAGAAGGTAATGACATTACTTTAATCGCATACGGTGCAATGGTACAAGAATCATTAAAAGCAGCTGAAGAATTAGAAAAAGAAGGTTATTCAGTTGAAGTAATTGATTTACGTACAGTTCAACCAATTGATATCGATACATTAGTTGCTTCAGTTGAAAAAACGAACAGAGCTGTAGTAGTTCAAGAAGCTCAACGTCAAGCAGGTGTTGGTGCACAAGTTGCAGCTGAATTAGCTGAACGTACAATTCTTTCATTAGAAGCACCTATTGCACGTGTAGCAGCAGCAGATACAGTATATCCATTTACTCAAGCTGAAAATGTTTGGTTACCAAACAAAAATGATATCGTAGAAAAAGCAAAAGCAACTTTAGAGTTTTAATCTTTAAATAAAGTTTAAATTAAAAAGTGATTTCTTTATTAAGAAAATCTTAGGAGGAAAAAGACCGTGGCATTTGAATTTAGATTACCCGACATCGGGGAAGGTATCCACGAAGGTGAAATTGTAAAATGGTTTGTAAAAGCTGGAGATACAATTGAAGAAGACGATGTCTTAGCAGAAGTCCAAAATGACAAATCTGTTGTAGAAATCCCTTCACCAGTAAGTGGTACAGTTGAAGAAGTATTAGTAGATGAGGGTACAGTAGCAGTTGTTGGTGACATTATTGTTAAAATTGATGCACCAGATGCTGAAGAAATGCAATTCAAAGGTAATCACAGTGATGATTCATCAAGTGAAGAACCAAAAGAAGAAGCAGCGAAAGAAGAAAGTGCTTCATCACAAGAAAGTCAACCTGCAGCAAGCACTCAAGATGCTGAAGTTGATGAAAATAGAACAATTAAAGCAATGCCTTCAGTACGCAAATATGCACGTGATAATGGCGTGAATATTAAAGCAGTTGCTGGTTCTGGTAAAAATGGTCGAATCACAAAAGAAGATATTGATGCACACTTAAATGGTGGAGCTACTCAAGCAACATCTAATGAAAGTGCAGCAAGTACTTCTGAAGAGACTACAACTGCAGCGGCAACACAATCAGTACCAGAAGGCGACTTCCCAGAAACAACTGAAAAAATCCCAGCTATGCGTAAAGCAATTGCCAAAGCAATGGTTAATTCTAAACACACAGCACCACATGTTACATTAATGGATGAAATTGATGTTCAACAACTATGGGATCACCGTAAGAAATTCAAAGAAATCGCAGCTGAACAAGGTACAAAACTTACTTTCTTACCATATGTAGTGAAAGCACTTGTTTCTGCACTTAAAAAATATCCAGCGCTTAATACTTCATTTAATGAAGAAGCTGGAGAGATTGTACACAAACACTATTGGAATATTGGTATCGCTGCAGATACAGACAGAGGTTTATTAGTACCTGTTGTTAAACATGCAGATCGTAAATCAATCTTCCAAATCTCAGATGAAATTAACGAACTTGCTGTAAAAGCACGTGACGGTAAATTAACATCTGACGAAATGAAAGGTGCAACATGTACAATCAGTAATATCGGTTCAGCTGGTGGACAATGGTTCACTCCAGTTATTAATCACCCAGAAGTAGCTATCTTAGGAATTGGGCGCATTGCTCAAAAACCGATTGTTAAAGATGGAGAAATTGTAGCAGCGCCAGTTCTTGCATTATCATTAAGCTTTGACCACAGACAAATTGATGGTGCAACTGGACAAAATGCTATGAATCACATCAAGCGTTTATTAAATAATCCAGAATTATTATTAATGGAGGGGTAAAAAGATGGTAGTTGGAGATTTCCCAATTGAAACAGATACTATTGTAATCGGAGCAGGTCCTGGAGGTTATGTTGCAGCAATTCGTGCAGCACAACTTGGACAAAAAGTAACAATCGTTGAGAAAGGTAATTTAGGTGGCGTTTGCTTAAACGTTGGTTGTATTCCTTCAAAAGCTTTATTACACGCATCTCATCGTTTTGTTGAAGCACAACATTCAGAAAACTTAGGGGTAATCGCTGAAAGTGTTTCTTTAAACTATGAAAAAGTTCAAGAATTCAAATCATCAGTTGTTAATAAATTAACTGGTGGGGTTGAAGGTTTATTAAAAGGTAATAAAGTTGAAATCGTTAAAGGCGAAGCTTACTTTGTTGATAACAATAGCTTACGCGTTATGGACGAAAAAAGTGCTCAAACTTACAATTTCAAAAATGCAATCATTGCAACTGGTTCTAGGCCAATTGAAATTCCTAATTTTGAATTTGGTAACCGTGTTATCGATTCAACAGGTGCATTAAACTTACAAGAAGTACCTGGTAAATTAGTAGTAGTTGGTGGCGGTTATATCGGTTCAGAACTTGGTACAGCATTTGCTAACTTTGGTTCTGAAGTGACAATTCTTGAAGGTGCTAAAGATATCTTAGGTGGCTTTGAGAAACAAATGACTCAACCAGTTAAAAAAGGCATGAAAGAAAAAGGTATCGAAATCGTTACTGAAGCTATGGCTAAATCAGCTGAAGAAACTGAAAATGGCGTAAATGTTACTTATGAAGCTAAAGGTGAAGAACAAACTATCGAAGCTGATTATGTATTAGTAACTGTAGGTCGTCGTCCAAATACTGATGAATTAGGCTTAGAAGAATTAGGTCTTAAATTTGGTGAACGTGGATTAATCGAAGTTGATAAACAAAGCCGTACTTCAATTAATAATATCTATGCAATTGGTGATATCGTTCCAGGATTACCTCTTGCTCATAAAGCAAGCTATGAAGCAAAAGTAGCTGCAGAGGCTATTGATGGACAAGCAGCAGAAGTTGATTACATTGGTATGCCTGCAGTATGTTTCACTGAACCAGAATTAGCTCAAGTAGGTTATACTGAAGCTCAAGCGAAAGAAGAAGGTTTATCAATTAAAGCTTCTAAATTCCCTTACGCAGCTAATGGCCGTGCATTATCATTAGATGATACAAATGGTTTCGTTAAATTAATTACACTTAAAGAAGATGACACTTTAATCGGTGCTCAAGTAGTAGGTACTGGTGCTTCAGATATTATTTCTGAATTAGGTTT
The DNA here is from genome assembly GCF_021117155.1 of Staphylococcus sp. HL28. Lineage (NCBI taxonomy): Bacteria > Bacillati > Bacillota > Bacilli > Caryophanales > Staphylococcaceae > Staphylococcus > Staphylococcus sp. HL28. Next base: position 1,791,953 of record NZ_CP088218.1, on the reverse strand, counting down.
AGCAATTGAATCAGGTATGAATGCTGAAGATATTGCATTAACTGTACATGCTCACCCAACTTTAGGGGAAATGTCAATGGAAGCAGCTGAAAAAGCAATTGGATATCCAATCCATACAATGTAATTTAACATTCCGTTAAATTAAACTGGTAACATTATTTGTTGCCAGTTTTTTTGTTTTATTATGATAAGTTAATGACGCTTAAATGTGAATATTTATCGTATGAGAGTTTATAATACATAAACTATTTGTCAGCTTAAATCATCTCAGATACACTAATTCTGTATTCTAATTAAACTATAGGAGTGAATTAACTTGGAATATCAATATCCATTAGATTTAGATTGGACAAATGATGAAATGATGGATGTCATTCATTTCTTTAATAAAATTGAGAACTATTATGAATCATCAGTTAAAGCTGAAGAGGTTAAAAAAGCTTATAAAAGTTTCAAACAAATCGTACCTGGTAAAGCAGAAGAGAAGCAACTGTTTAAAGAATTTGAAAAAAGCAGTGGTTATAATAGTTATAAGGTAGTCCAAGAAGTAAATAAAAACCCTGATCAACAAGTGTTTTCTGCCAAGTCTTAAGTAAACATGACTTAACAAAAAGCAAAATGTTGTGAATGTAAAATGTTTGTCTTAAAACAATAAAAAGTATTGATTGTAGAGCTATATTTTGGTATTTTTATTAAGCGTTAAACAAAATGTTTGATAAAAGTAAACTTAATATAGCTTTTTTAGGTGGTTTCATTATGGAAATAGGATATAAACTCAAGAATCTTAGAAAAATTAAAAATTTAACACAAGAAGAATTAGCTGAAAGAACAGATCTTTCAAAAGGATACATATCCCAAATTGAGAGTCAAAATGCATCTCCTAGTATGGAAACATTCTTAAACATACTAGAAGTATTAGGAACATCTGCAAGCGACTTCTTTAAGGAAACAGAACAACAAAAAGTCATTTATAAAAAAGAAGAGCAAATCATTTATGATGAATACGATAGAGGCTATATTTTAAATTGGCTAGTTACTAAATCGAATGAATTTGAAATGGAACCACTTCTATTAACATTGAAACCAGGTGCATCATATAAGACGTTTAACCCTTCAGAATCGGATACGTTTGTTTATTGTTTACAAGGACAAGTGACATTGCAGTTAGGTAATGTTTGTTATCATGCAAATAAAGAAGATGTATTTTATTTTAAAGCAAATGATGATCATCGTCTTTTTAATGAAGGAAAACAGGAAGTGAAAATATTAATTGTTGCAACAGCATCATATTTATAAGGAGTTGTGAATATTGGCACCATTATTATCATTTAAAGGCGTAAGCAAAGGATATGATGACGTTCAAATATTAAATGAAATTGATATAGATATAGAATCAGGTTATTTTTACACATTGCTAGGTCCTTCAGGCTGTGGTAAAACAACCATTTTAAAATTAATCGCTGGCTTTGAATATCCTGATCAAGGAGAAGTAATTTATCAAAATAAACCAATTGGAAAATTACCACCAAACAAACGTAAAGTAAATACAGTTTTTCAAGATTATGCTTTGTTTCCACATCTCAATGTATTTGAAAATATTGCGTACGGGTTGAAATTAAAGAAAATGAATAAAAATGCTATTAAAGAAAAAGTAGATGAAGCACTTAGACTTGTTAAGCTGTCAGGTTATGAAGACCGTAATATTAATGGCATGAGTGGTGGTCAAAAACAACGTGTTGCCATAGCTAGAGCTATTGTTAACGAACCAGAAATTTTATTATTAGATGAGTCACTCTCAGCGCTAGATTTAAAATTAAGAACTGAAATGCAGTATGAATTAAGAGAATTACAATCTCGATTAGGTATTACATTTATTTTTGTTACTCATGATCAAGAAGAAGCACTAGCTTTAAGTGATTATATTTTTGTTATGAAAGATGGTAAAATTCAACAATTTGGAACACCAAATGATATTTATGATGAGCCGGTCAACCGATTCGTGGCTGATTTTATTGGAGAATCAAATATTGTAGAAGGTCGAATGGTAGAAGATTATGTTGTAAATATCTACGGTCAAGATTTTGATTGTGTAGATATGGGTATACCTGCAAATAAAAAAGTAGAAGTTGTCATTCGTCCTGAAGATATTTCATTGATTGAAGCAGATAAAGGTTTGTTCCAAGTAAAAGTAGATTCTATGCTCTTTAGAGGTGTTCATTACGAAATCTGCGTGGTTGATCGAAAGGGATATGAATGGGTTATTCAATCAACACGTAAAGCTGAAGTAGGCAGTGAAGTTGGCCTGTATTTTGAGCCAGAAGCAATTCATATCATGGTACCAGGTGAAACGGAAGAAGAATTTGATAAACGAATTGAAAGTTATGAGGATGTTGAAAATGCGTAATACCAATCGTTTATTGCTTATTCCATATTTGATTTGGATGGTATTATTCATAATTATTCCAGTCGTATTACTTGTTTATTATTCTTTTTTAGACAATCAAGGCCATTTCAGTTTTACTAACTATGAAAATATTTTTACATTGAGTTATGTTAAAATGTTTGCTGATTCTATTATATTTGCTGTGATTATTACGCTTGTCACACTATTGATAAGTTATCCAGCGGCTTATTATATTGCTCAATCTAAATATCAAAATTTACTATTAATGATTATGATTATTCCTACATGGATTAACTTATTATTGAAAACATATGCATTTATTGGTTTGTTAAGTCATGATGGATTAATCAACCAGTTATTTAACATTTTTAATTTATCTCCAATTAATATGCTATTTACTGCAGGCGCATTCATAGTAGTATCAAGTTATATTTATATACCATTTATGATATTACCAATTTTTAATAGTATGAAGGCAATTCCTAATAATTTACTACAAGCATCAAGTGATTTAGGAGCTAATCCTCTAACAACATTTGGTAAAGTGATTATGCCTTTAACGAGGGAAGGTGTCATGACTGGTGTTCAAGTAACTTTTATACCTGCATTATCACTATTCATGATTACACGTTTAATCGCAGGCAATAAGGTGATCAATATTGGGACAGCTATCGAAGAGCAATTTTTAACTATTCAAAATTATGGTATGGGTTCAACAATAGCGTTATTCCTAATCATTTTTATGGCATTTATTTTAATTATGACTAAATCAAAATCTAATCATAGGAAAGGGTGAGTTGTGTGAAGTGGTATGGCAAGCTATATATAGGAATATTAATAGCTATATTATATATACCTATATTCTTTTTAATGGTATATTCGTTTAATTCAGCAGGTAATATGATTCATTTTGAGCATTTCACACTGGAACATTATCAAACCTTATTCCAAAATGATAAATTAATGTCAGTCATATTTAATACAGTCGCCGTCGCATTAATCGCAGCAGCAGTTTCTACATTGATTGGGACATTCGGTGCTATAGCTATATATCACTTAAGACATAAACAGTTTAAATTGACGCTATTAACGCTCAATAATGTGCTAATGGTGTCTTCAGATGTTGTTATTGGTGCATCTTTTTTAATTATGTTTACTGCAATAGGTCATTTTACAGGATTAGGCCTTGGATTTTGGACAGTTTTAGCATCCCAAATCGCATTTTGTATTCCGATTGTTGTTATTGTTGTTTTGCCACAATTATATGAAATGAATGATAGTATGTTGAATGCTGCTAGAGACTTAGGAGCTAATGAATCACAATTATTAAGTAGTGTGGTCATACCGAATATTATGCCTGCTATTATCGGTGGATTCTTTATGGCATTAACTTATTCATTAGATGATTTTACAGTGAGCTTTTTCGTCACTGGTAATGGATTCAGTGTATTATCTGTAGAAGTTTATGCAATGGCTAGAAAAGGTATAAGCATGGAAATTAATGCAATTTCAACCATATTATTCGGTGTTATCGTGATAGGTGTTATGGGTTACTATGCAATTCAACACCTCGTTCAACGTAAAAAGCATCCGAAACGAGGTGTCAATACATGAAACGATTTTTACAATTGATTTTAATTTCAATTATGATAGGTGTTTTATGTTTAGGCGTGAGTCACTGGTTCAAATCGAAAGAAAACACAGATACTAACCAAAAAATTTATGTCTATAATTGGGGAGAATATATCGATCCAAGCCTAATTAAAAAGTTTGAAAAAGAAACAGGTATCCAAGTGGTTTATGAAACATTTGATTCGAATGAAGCTATGGAAGCTAAGATTCGTAATGGAGGGACACATTATGATGTCGCTTTTCCAAGTGAATATACAGTACAAAAATTAAAGCGTGCACATTTATTAGAACCTTTAGACCATAAGAAAATACCTAATATTAAAAATTTAGATCCAGATTATATGGATATGTCATATGACCGACATAATCAATATTCATTACCCTATTTCTTTGGAACTGTTGGGATACTATATAATAAGGATAAGTATCCTAATGATTCTTTTAATAGTTGGCAAGATTTGTATAAATCTAAATATAAAAACCAAGTATTATTAGTTGATGGGGCACGTGAAATTTTAGGTTTAGGCCTTAATAAATTAGGCTATAGTTTGAATGATAAAAATCCACAACATATCAAAAAAGCGGAATCTGATTTACATCATTTAGCGCCACAAGTTAGAGGTGTTGTAGGTGATGAAATCACAATGATGCTTGAACAAAATGAAGGAAGTATTGCAGTTGTATGGAGTGGCGTCGCTGCGCCATTAGTTCAAGATAGTGACAAATATAATTATGTTATTCCAAAAGAAGGATCAAATTTATGGTTTGATAATATGGTAATACCTAAAACTGCACAAAATAAAGAAGGCGCATATCGCTTTATGAATTTTCTTTTAGATGAAAAAAACAATAAGCAGAATACTGAATGGGTTGGTTATGCTACACCAAATAAAGAAGCAAGAAAGATGTTACCTAAGGATATTAGAAATGATCATAGATTTTATCCTACTAAAAAAGAGCAACAGCGATTGGAAGTATATCAAGATTTAGGCCAAGAAACGTTAAGTGAATATAACGAAAGTTTTTTAAATTTTAAAATGTCGTTAAAGTAAAATGAAAATGGTAGTTATTTTTTGTTATATTCGATATAATAACTTGATAAGTAAAGTAAGGAGTTGTAACGAATGACAGGAGAGCAATATACTCAAATTAAACGTCCAGTCAGTCGACTAACAGAAAAGGTTTTAGGGTGGCTTAGTTGGGTATTCTTATTAATTTTGACAATCGTCACGATGTTTATAGCTTTAGTGTCATTTAGTAATGATACATCTATTGCTAACTTAGAGAATACATTAAATAATAATGATCTTATTCAACAAGTATTAGCAAATAATAGCTTAAGCACTACACAATTTGTGATATGGTTACAAAATGGTGTTTGGGCAATTATAGTGTATTTCATCGTTTGTTTGTTAATTTCGTTTTTAGCTTTAATTTCTATGAACATTAGAATTTTATCTGGTTTCTTATTCTTGTTATCAGCAATTATTACGATACCTTTAGTATTACTTGTAGTAACATTAATCATTCCAATTTTATTCTTTATCATTGCTATTATGATGTTTGTTAGAAAGAATAAAGTTGAAACCGTACCAAACTATTATAACGGTGGTTATGGTTATCAACCATATGAAGAAATGCCAGAACAAGAAGCTTATACGCATCATAATGAAACTGAAAATGAACCAGTTGAAGAACCACAACAACGTAGACGTCCGTCACGTCGTAGTATGGAACGAAAAGAACAAGCGTATGATACAACAACAGGCTCAGCAAATCAAATCCAAGACGAACAAGAATCATATGATGATAAATATGAACAGTTTCCTAAACGTGCTGTAGAAAGTGAATATCGTTCAGATGATAATGAACAAGATGAAGAACCAACTTTATTATCTCGCCAAGCGAAATATAACAAAAAGTCACGTTCAGATAAGGATTCTACAGATAATCAAGATGTATATAATGAACAAAATGATGAAGAACCATCTCATCAATATTTTGAAGAACCTCAAGTTGATCCTAAAGAGCTAAAAGCGCAACGAAAACGAGAAAAAGCTGAAATTCGTGCTAAGAAAAAAGAAAAGCGTAAAGCATATAATCAACGTATGAAAGAAAAACGTAAGAATCAGCCAAGTGCAGTTAATCAAAGAAGAATGAATTATGAAGAACGTCGTCAAATGTTTGGTGATACGGAAAAAGATATGAGAGATCAAGTGAAACAAGATCATCAAAAAATTGACGAAGATGACAAAAAGAAATAATGAATGACAATACCAAAAGTGATACTTAGCGTTCACTTTTGGTATTTTTTTGTTATTCATATATTTTTAACGTATTGAATAGCATGTAAAGATAGTTTTTAGTATGATTAATGTAAGAGTTAAAGGAGGTACTGTAATGAAGAGAAAAACAGAATTGACATTAGCATGGATAGCCAATGGTTTAAGTAGTTTATATTTACTGTTTGTAATAATAGGTTATTTTGCAATGAAATCAGGGAGCGGTGCATCTCAAAATAAGGAAATGGTTAATCAAGTAATGGGCAATAATCAAGAGATGTCGATGGAAATGCTTACTACATCAATTGCCTTATCTATGGGTGTGCTTGCATTTTCTACTATTTTAGGTATCGTTGGTGCATTAACAGTGAAAGGTAGACATAAATTGGGGGCCAGTTTATTAATTGCAGCAGCGGTGGTCGGTATTATGGCAACGAATATCATTGCTATGATTTTATGGTTCATTGCAGGTATTATGCTATTAACGAAATCTAATCAACAGAGACCTAAAAGAGACCATTCTGTAAATAATCATCAAGAAGATTTTTCTAAAAGAGATGATTGGGATCCTGAAAAAGAATTAAAAGAACATCAACAAAAGGATAAACCATATACGTATTAATTCATCTTTGTTCATCAAATGATAGCTATATATTAGAAAAGCGGTTGAAATGTTAATTCATTTCAACCGCATTTTTATTTTTACAATTCTTGGAATGTCTGGATAATGAGATAGACATTTAGAATACTTAGAATAATGATGAGTGACCATGAAATAATATTAATCCATGTTTTATTAATAAATGGTCCCATTAACTTTTTATTACTTGTAGCTAATTGTAGTGGTATTAAAGTAAAAGGTAACGCTATACTTAAAAATACTTGTGAGAATACTAATAATTGTTCAATTTTCTCGGCATTACCATTAAAAATGATTAAACAAATAATAACAGGAATTACAGCTAAAGAACGTGTGATCAGTCGACGAAGCCAATTAGGAATACGTAATCTCAAGAAACCTTCCATTACAATCTGACCTGCCAACGTACCAGTAATTGTTGAATTTTGTCCAGATGCAAGTAAAGCAACTGCAAATAAGGTACTCATGATACCACCTAATGTTGCACCTAATAAGGGTTGCGTTTTTAAAGCATGGTATAAATCATAAAATCCACCTAATTCATCTGTGTTAGTTCCGAAGAATAGTGCTGCACCCAATGTTAATAACAAGCAATTGACTACAAATGCAATAGATAATTGGATATTGGAGTCAATCGTTGCATATTTAATTGCTTGTGCTTTATCTTCATTATTATTTCTGTCATATTTCCGTGATTGAACAATAGATGAATGTAAATATAGATTGTGTGGCATAATCGTTGCCCCTACAATACCTAAAGCAATATATAAGATACCTTGGTTGGTAATGATTTCAGTGTGTGGTACAAAGCCATTTAATAAATTCAATACGTTTGGTGAAGAAATGTAAACTTCAAAGGTAAATATGGCTAAAACAGTAAATATAAGCGTACCTACTATGGCTTCTATTTTTCTAAATCCGAATTTCATAATAAATAATAATAAAAATACATCACATACTGTAATTAAAGCTCCAACGATCAATGGAATATTAAAGAGTAAATTAAGTGAAATTGCACTACCAATCACTTCAGCAATATCTGTAGCAATGATAGCTAATTCTGCGATAATCCAGAAAATAATCGCAATAGGTTTAGATAAAAAATGGCGCGTCATTTGAGCTAAATCTTTACCCGTTGCGATACCCAATCTTACTGTCATACTTTGCAATAACATAGCAGCTAAACTAGAAATTAATATTACAAATAAGAGGGTGTATCCAAATTGTGCGCCACCTTGCATTGAAGTTATCCAGTTACCCGGATCCATATATCCCACGGCTACTAATAATCCAGGTCCTAAGAAAGCCAAAAGTTTTTGACTTGCATTACTTTTATAATCAAAATCAATCGTATTATTAATTTCGTCTAAGCTTTTTTGGTCTTCTTGGTCGACTGATTGCTTATTCATAAACAAAACTCACCTCTAACTTAAAATATATTGATATATTAACCTAATGTTATTTTTAGGTCAACCTAAAAATATTTTACAAAACAAAAAAACCTGGACATGAGTGAATGTCACAGGTTCAAGTATCGTGAAAGTTTTTTGAATTAAGCAGAATAGAATTTTAAGAATTGATCAAATGTTTCTTCAACAAATTGAATAAAAGCTTTATCAGTTTTTAATCTTTGATCATCTGGTGTAATAGATCTAGCTACGAAGAATTCACCTTTTTTAACATTTTTGACACGATCAATGGCTTCGTGTAATTGCTCATCAGTACAGTCTTTAATTAACGTTTTTTCAGGCTTCATATGATCAAGACAGATGCTGTAATCTGACGGTAGGTTTCTTAACGTATCAAAATGTTTATCAAATAATTTAACACGTTCAGCCTTATTTTTTGCTTCGTGCATGACACCAAACATTATAAATAATTGGTCTCTAAATAAGCCGATTTGGAAATGAGGTAACATTTTGTAGCCGCGTTTATTTGGAGCAAATGCAACCCACGTATCTTTAGGTGGATTGACACTTCTTCTAGCGTGTTTTGCCACGTGAGGATAAAATGTTTCGCCTGTTTGAGTTGTAAAGTATTCAGTGAAATAATCTCCTAATTGATGCAATTGCGGTCTAACGTGCTCATTAAGTGCTTCCATTCTAGCATCTAGTCCATCCACATCAAAGGCTTTAAAATTTTGAGGTGAAAATGTGTATTTAGTCATGATTTGCCTCCTAGGATTATGATTAAAATTATTGTAGCATAATAAAGCATTAAAATTCTAAATTGCAGTTTCAAAAGGATGCATAAATTGTTAAAAATAGGGGAGCCTATAAATATAAAATCAAGACCATAATCATGTATAATATAGATAAATAGGAGATGATACCATGGCACTTTACGATTTTGCAAAAGGATTAGTATTAGAAGCGGGTAATAAAGTACGCTTAATGATGAAAGATGAATTAAATATTGAAACTAAATCCAATCCTAATGACTTAGTGACAAATGTAGATAAAGCAACTGAAGATTATATTTATGATATGATACATCAAAATTATCCAGAGCATAAAGTGATTGGTGAAGAAGGTCATGGTCATGACTTGATTGATACGTCTGGTGTCGTTTGGGTGGTTGATCCGATAGATGGCACATTAAACTTTGTTCATCAACAAGAAAACTTCGCTATTTCAATCGGGATTTATCACGAAGGCAAACCATATGCAGGATTTGTTTACGATGTTATGAGAGACATTTTGTATCATACCAAAGTGGGTGAAGGTGCATTTGAAAATAACCATGCTTTAGAACCTTTAAAAGATACGCAACTAAAAACAAGTATTATTGGCATTAATCCTAATTGGTTAACTAAACCTATTATGGGACCTATTTTTGCACCAATAGTGAATGATGCACGTAGTGCAAGAGCTTATGGTAGTGCAGCATTAGAAATTGTAAGTGTAGCTAAAGGACAATTAGCTGCATATTTAACGCCAAGATTACAACCATGGGATTATGCCGGTGGTTTAATGATACTCAACGAAGTTGGTGGAAAGGGCACTAATTTACTTGGTGAAACACTAACTATGACTCGTCCCAATTCTATTATCATGGCTAATCCATTATTACACGATGAAATAATGAGTGAGTATTTAAAAAATCATGAAGATACTTTAAGAATGCATCATCAAAAACGTTTTGGAAATTAAAATAATAAAAAGACAAAGCTTGGGACTTCACATCATGTTCCAGGCTTTGTCTTTTGTAAAAATTAAATAAAATTCTTTGTAAGCATACTTAATCTTAATTGAAGAAAGTAGTTGTTACGGTTCGATAATGCTCAGATCAAATATGGTTATGTCTTAAATGTCTAATCATATTGATGAATATTCATTTGATTTACCAAGAGACAGGCGCATTAAGCAATAAAACTTAAAATCAAATTACCAATAACATTGGATTTTAAACAAAGTTTTATTTTATTAATATTGGGTTATATCATCTATAACCAGTCATTTTCGCGATATTTCTTTTTCACTGTGAAACCGACACCAAATGTTGCAACGAGTAATATAAATGTTAAAATCATCATTGGAACATTTGCTGCACCAATACTAAAGCTAAATAGCAATAAAAAGATTAAAGCTAAAATTGAGAATATCCAGAAAATGCCTTTAGATTTTTTTTGTTGCATCCCATACCCCACCTTTTACTTATTTTTTCTCTAATCTATGATATAATAAAAAAGTTGTAATTAAAAGTGGGAGTTTACTTAAGAAAGGAAATTTATAATATGACGAATATAAGAGAAGATGTACGTAATATAGCTATTATTGCGCACGTTGACCATGGTAAAACGACGTTAGTTGATGAATTATTAAAGCAATCAGGAATTTTTAGAGAGAACGAACATGTTGACGATCGTGCTATGGACTCTAATGACTTAGAAAGAGAACGTGGTATTACAATTCTTGCGAAAAATACTGCGGTTGACTATAAAGGTACACGAATTAATATACTAGATACACCTGGACATGCTGACTTCGGTGGCGAAGTTGAACGTATCATGAAAATGGTTGATGGGGTTGTATTAGTAGTCGATGCGTATGAAGGTACAATGCCTCAAACACGTTTCGTACTTAAAAAAGCATTAGAACAAAATTTAAAACCAGTGGTAGTAGTAAATAAAATTGACAAACCATCTGCAAGACCAGAAGGTGTCGTAGATGAAGTATTAGATTTATTTATCGAATTAGAAGCTAATGATGAACAACTTGATTTCCCAGTTGTATATGCTTCAGCTGTTAATGGAACTGCAAGTTTAAATTCAGAACAACAAGATGAAAACATGCAATCATTATATGAAACTATTATCGATTACGTACCAGCACCAGTTGATAATAGTGATGAACCATTACAATTCCAAGTAGCATTATTAGATTATAATGACTATGTAGGACGTATTGGTGTAGGACGTGTATTCAGAGGGAAAATGCGTGTAGGTGATAATGTATCTCTAATTAAATTAGATGGTAGCGTTAAAAACTTCCGTGTAACCAAAATATTTGGTTATTTCGGTTTAAAACGTGAAGAAATTGAAGAAGCACAAGCGGGTGACTTAATCGCGGTTTCTGGTATGGAAGATATCAACGTAGGTGAAACAGTAACACCGCATGATCATCAAGATGCTTTACCAGTATTACGTATTGATGAACCAACACTTGAAATGACGTTTAGAGTTAACAATTCACCTTTTGCAGGTCGTGAAGGTGATTTCGTTACAGCACGTCAAATCCAAGAACGTTTAGATCAACAACTTGAAACAGACGTATCATTAAAAGTTACACCAACAGACTCACCAGATGCGTGGGTAGTTGCTGGACGTGGTGAATTACATTTATCAATTTTAATTGAAAATATGCGTCGTGAAGGTTACGAACTTCAAGTATCTAAACCACAAGTTATCATTAGAGAAATTGATGGCGTTATGTGTGAACCATTTGAAAGAGTTCAATGTGAAGTGCCTCAAGAAAACTCTGGTGCTGTTATTGAATCTTTAGGTGCACGTAAAGGTGAAATGTTAGATATGATGACAACTGATAATGGTCTTACTCGTCTTATCTTTATGGTACCAGCACGCGGTATGATTGGTTATACTACAGAATTTATGTCAATGACACGTGGTTATGGTATTATCAACCATACATTTGAAGAATTCAGACCTCGTATTAAAGCTAAAATTGGTGGCAGAAGAAACGGTGCATTAATTTCAATGGATCAAGGTTCTGCTAGTACGTATGCGATTTTAGGTTTAGAAGACCGTGGCGTTAACTTCATGGAGCCAGGTACAGAAGTTTATGAAGGTATGATTGTTGGTGAACATAATCGTGAAAATGACTTAACAGTTAATATCACTAAAACAAAACACCAAACTAACGTACGTTCTGCTACGAAAGATCAAACACAAACTATGAATCGTCCTCGTGTATTAACACTTGAAGAAGCGTTACAATTTATCAATGATGATGAATTAGTAGAGGTAACACCTGAAAGTATTCGTTTAAGAAAGAAATTATTAAACAAATCAGTGCGTGAAAAAGAAGCTAAACGTGTTAAACAAATGATGTCAGAGGACGAATAATCATCGTCTGCTACATCCTTAAATATGAGTAGTTAAAAACCACTTGATTATTGATGTTCTTCAATAATCAAGTGGTTTTCTTTTGTATATTTAGATTTTTTAATCTTATACAATTACATATAAAACGAATCAGAATAAATCATCTACTCATAAAAAACGCATGATTACATGTCTAAAAAAACGATGCAATCATACACTAGTTAATTATTCATTTTCTTTTTTATCAATATGCGTTGCAAATGGTTGAGGCTGTTTAGGTGTATCTAAACGGCTTTTACAATCATCACACATAAATGTACGAATAGGATTGTTTCTAAGTCGCTTTGCTTCTACAGTGTTTTCATCAATATGTACTGTAGTATCACAAATGATACATTTGACTGGAACCAATTATATCACCTCAATATATTTTACATACTTAAATTCGTAACTATAACCTTTTTCAGTATCATATACAAAACTATCTACAGAATTATCGTCATATAGACGTTTACCATCCTTAGCAAATTGGAAGAATAAATATGGTAATAAATCTAATGGAACTTCAATAGCATCTTCTTCATTAAATAATTTAATAGCAGTTGCATTAGATTGTGGTTCTGCAGTTTTAAAGAAAGGTGTCATATTAATCACAAATGAACCTTCTAATACAGAACGCTTTTTATATTTAATTTCAGAGTTTAATGTTGGTGGATTTGTTTGACCTTCTAAGATAGCGCGATTCCATTCGCGATTATCTTCGAACTGAATTGGTTTAGTACCATCGAAAACGCCTTTTTCTAAGTCTTCGATACTTACCTTTCTATCATCAAAAATCCATGTTGTACTATCTAATGTGATGGGGAAATTTACCGCACCTTTTATTTGAATCATCTTGCCCACTCCCTAAATTTTTATCTTATATTATTTTATCATAAAATACGTTATACTTAATTTAAAGATACTTGCTTTTTAACATTCAGTAAGATAAAATTTTATATATTGAAGATATTTAATGAAATGATAGGGGGGAGTGTGTGTCATGGCTAATCAGTCGAAATTAAATAATGCGGCTTATGACCAACTGAACAAAGATGCAGATAGAATATTACATCTTATTAAAGTTCAAATGGACAATTTAACAGTACCTTCTTGTCCACTATACGAAGAAGTTTTAGATACACAAATGTTCGGTCTTCAAAAAGAAGTAGATTTTGCTGTACAACTCGGGCTAGTTGAGAAAGAAGACGGCAAAAATCTTATGTTAAGACTTGAAAAAGAACTTTCAAAACTACACGAAGCATTTACAAACGTTTAATTTTTATATAAATTTGATATGTTTATATTTTGTTATTGATGTTACTAGAATCATTTTAATACATTTTTAACAACACTTTCATGCTAATATGAAATGTGGAATCGCAACTTGCACATTGTAAAAATGGTGGCTGAGACAGTATCATAATTGATATTTTCTCAGTCATTTTTATCTTTTTTGATTAATTGTTATGTTTATATTTGTTTTGTGATACATAGGAAGTTTATAATAAAAAGGATAGGTTTTAGAGTCATAGATGATTTATATTAAAACTCTTAATCTCAACTCTCAAAAAATTTGAATTGGATGTACAAGTATATGAAAAATTTTAAAAATATAATGCGATATATTGGAAAAACATCTAAATTTATCGATTATCCATTGTTGGTCACATACGTCATCCTATGTTTAATTGGTTTAGTTATGGTTTATAGTGCCAGTATGGTTGCTGCTACGAAAGGTACTTTAACAGGTGGCGCTGAAGTATCAGGCACCTACTTCTATACAAGACAGTTGCTATATGTCATTATGAGCTTTGCTATTGTCTTTTTTATGGCATTTATCATGAATGTAAAGGTCTTGAAACAACCCAAAGTCCAAAAATGGATGATGATAGGTATATTTGTTTTACTATTAATTACGCTAGTCATTGGTAAAAATATTAACGGTTCTAAAAGTTGGATCAACTTAGGATTTATGAACCTACAAGCATCCGAATTACTTAAAATTGCTATTATATTATATTTACCATTTATGATAGAAAAGAAAATGCCAGCAGTGCGTAATAAAATAAAATTAATTTCAGCACCTATTATTTTAGTAGCCAGTTGTGTCGCTTTAGTCTTTTTACAAAAGGACGTAGGGCAAACGCTATTAATATTAATCATATTCTTTTCCATCATTTTTTATGCAGGCATAGGTGTACATAATATTTTGAAATACGGTATTATGGTTGCTATAGCAGGAATTTTGATTTCAATATTAGTTCTGATTGCAGGCTTATTACCAAGTTATCTTGAAGCAAGGTTTAGTACTTTAACCAATCCGTTTAGTGCTGAATCAGGAACAGGTTATCATATATCGAATTCACTTATGGCAATAGGTAATGGTGGTCTGTTTGGTAGAGGTTTAGGAAATAGTATTATGAAATTAGGTTATTTACCTGAACCACACACTGACTTCATTTTTGCGGTAATCTGTGAAGAATTAGGTTTAGTAGGCGGTTTGTTTGTCATTATACTAGAATTTTTCATTGTTTATCGTGCGTTCCAGCTTGCAAATAAAACAAACTCATATTTTTATAAATTGGTTTGTGTAGGTATCGCAAGTTATATTGGTAGTCAGACATTTGTTAACTTAGGTGGTATTTCAGCAACAATTCCATTAACAGGTGTCCCTTTACCATTTATAAGTTTTGGTGGGTCTGCCATGATTAGTTTAAGTATAGCAATGGGATTATTACTTATTACTGCTAAACAGATCAAAATGGATGAAAGAAGAGCAAAACAACATAAAGTCGATATTAGACGACGTTATCAATAGTTATTAAGCTAATCTCACTTTAGAAAAATCTTTAAATTAGATTTTTCTAAAGTTATAGAGATTAGCTTTTTTTAATATAAATATTTATTAATCATTAAAGTTTTAACTGGAAATATGATTGATGCGATGATAATATAAAGTTATTGTTAATGATAAGTTTATATGAATTTTAGGTTTGGTTTAGCTTTATATCAAGGATGTTTATCTTATGTGACATATAAATTAAAGAATTATGACTAATATGTAATAACTATAGAAAAAGAGAACTATATGAGATAAAATCTTTATATCTAATTAGTAAGAAAATTCCGAAAATTTAACAGGGGTGTGATCACTTTTGAAACATATTAAAAAGTTATTAGTAGCCAATCGTGGGGAAATCGCTATCAGAATTTTTAGGGCTGCTGCAGAATTAAATATTAATACGGTAGCCATTTACTCTAATGAAGATAAATCATCTTTACATAGATATAAAGCTGATGAGTCCTATTTAGTTGGTAGTGATTTAGGGCCAGCTGAAAGTTACTTAAATATTGAACGCATTATCGAAGTAGCTAAAAGAGCAAATGTAGATGCGATCCACCCAGGTTATGGATTTTTAAGTGAAAATGAACAATTTGCCCGCAGATGTGCAGAAGAGGGGATCAAATTTATTGGGCCACATCTAGAACATTTGGATATGTTTGGGGATAAAGTTAAAGCTAGAGCAACTGCACTTAAAGCTAACTTACCAGTTATACCTGGTACAGATGGACCTATAGAAAGTTATGAGGCTGCACAATCATTCGCTAACGAAGCAGGTTATCCACTGATGATTAAAGCAACAAGTGGCGGTGGTGGTAAAGGTATGCGTATTGTTCATGAAGAAAGTGAACTTGAAGATGCTTTCCATCGTGCTAAATCTGAAGCAGAAAAATCATTTGGTAATAGTGAAATATATATAGAACGTTACATTGACAACCCTAAACATATTGAAGTCCAAGTTATAGGTGATGAATATGGTAATTTAGTACATCTATATGAACGTGATTGTTCAGTTCAACGTCGTCATCAAAAAGTAGTCGAAGTAGCACCATCTGTAGGATTGCCGGAATCTTTAAGAGAGAAAATATGTGATGCTGCTATTCAATTGATGTCTCATATTCAATATGTAAATGCAGGAACAGTCGAATTTTTAGTATCTGGCAATGAATTCTTTTTTATTGAAGTCAATCCACGTGTACAAGTGGAACATACAATCACTGAGATGATAACAGGTATTGATATCGTTAAAACACAAATTCTCGTTGCTGACGGAGCAGAACTATTTAGTGAAGAAGTAGGTATGCCAAAGCAAGAAGATATTCAGACGTTAGGTTACGCTATTCAGTGTCGTATCACAACTGAAGATCCACTCAATGATTTTATGCCTGATTCTGGCACAATCATAGCATATCGTTCTAGTGGCGGTTTTGGTGTACGTTTAGATGCTGGTGATGGCTTCCAAGGCGCAGAAATATCGCCATATTATGATTCTTTATTAGTGAAATTATCTACGCATGCTATGTCATTCAAACAAGCTGAAGAAAAGATGGAACGCTCATTAAGAGAAATGCGCATTCGAGGTGTGAAAACAAATATACCATTCTTAATCAATGTGATGAGAAATGAACAGTTTAGAAGTGGTGATTATACTACTAAATTTATAGAAGAAACACCTGACTTATTTAACATACAACCAACATTAGATAGAGGTACAAAAACATTAGAATATATAGGAAATGTAACTATTAATGGGTTCCCTAATGTTGAGCAACGACCTAAACCACTTTATGAAGTTGCATCTATTCCAAAAGTATCACAAAAGAAAATAGCTACATTTTCGGGAACGAAACAGTTATTAGATCAACAAGGACCTAAAGGTGTGGCAAATTGGGTGCGTGAACAAGAAGATGTATTGATGACAGATACTACATTTAGAGATGCCCATCAATCTTTATTAGCAACGCGTGTACGTACTAAAGATATGTTAAATATTGCGTCTAAAACAGCAGAAGTATTTAAAAATAATTTCTCACTAGAAATGTGGGGCGGTGCAACGTTTGATGTAGCTTATAATTTCTTAAAAGAAAATCCATGGGAACGCCTTGAAAGATTGCGTCAAGCAATACCGAATGTACTGTTTCAAATGTTGTTACGTGCTTCTAATGCGGTAGGATATAAGAATTACCCAGATAATGTTATTCAAAAATTTGTGAAAGAAAGTGCAGAAGCTGGTATTGATGTATTTAGAATATTTGATTCTTTAAACTGGGTTGATCAAATGAAAGTAGCGAATGAAGCGGTTCAAGAAGCTGGAAAGATTTCAGAAGGTACTATTTGTTATACAGGAGATATCTTAAATCCAGAAAGATCTAACATTTACACTTTGGACTACTATGTGAAATTAGCTAAAGAATTAGAAAGAGAAGGTTTCCATATCTTAGCGATTAAAGATATGGCCGGTTTACTGAAACCTAAAGCAGCATATGAACTGATTGGCCATTTACGAACTGCAATCGATATGCCTATACATCTTCATACTCATGATACAAGTGGGAATGGTTTATTAACGTATATGCAAGCTATTGACGCAGGTGTAGATATTATAGATACAGCTGTAGCATCAATGAGTGGTTTAACAAGTCAACCGAGTGCGAATTCACTATATTATGCATTAAATGGATTCCCACGTCATTTAAGAACTGAAATTGACGGACTGGAAGAAATTAGTCATTACTGGTCAACAGTGCGTCCTTATTATGTTGATTTTGAAAGTGATATCAAATCTCCGAATACTGAAATTTATCAACATGAGATGCCAGGAGGACAATATTCTAATTTAGGTCAACAAGCTAAAAGTCTTGGTTTAGGAGAACGCTTCGATGAAGTTAAAGATATGTATCGTCGTGTGAATTTCTTATTTGGTGATATTGTCAAAGTAACTCCATCTTCGAAAGTAGTAGGAGATATGGCATTATTTATGGTTCAAAATGATTTAAATGAAGACGATGTTATTAATCAAGGGCATAAACTAGATTTCCCAGAATCTGTGGTTTCGTTCTTTAAAGGTGAAATCGGTCAACCTGTCAACGGATTTAATGAACAACTTCAAAAAGTAATTTTAAAAGGACAGACATCATTAGAAAATAGACCTGGTGAATATTTAGAACCTGTCGATTTCGAAACAGTAAAACAAGAATTAGCTTCAATTCAAAATACTGAAGTAACTGAGCAAGATATTATTAGTTACGTCTTATATCCAAAGGTATACAAACAATTTATTGCAACAAAAGAGCAATTTGGAGATTTATCTTTATTAGATACACCAACATTCTTGTTTGGTATGAGAAATGGTGAAACAGTTGAAATAGAAATTGATACAGGTAAACGACTCATTATTAAGTTAGAAACAATTAGTGAACCAGATGAAAATGGTCAAAGAACCATTTATTTCTCAATGAATGGACAAGCAAGACGTATATATATTAAAGATGAAAATGTTAAAGCGAATGTAAATGTAAAACCAAAAGCAGATAAAACGAATCCTTGTCACATTGGTGCACAAATGCCAGGTTCAGTGACTGAGGTGAAAGTAGCGGTTGGCGATAAAGTAAAAGCAAATCAAGCTTTACTTATCACTGAAGCGATGAAAATGGAAACAACTGTTCAAGCACCGTTTGATGGAATGATTAAACGGATTACTGTAGCAAGTGGAGATGCGATTGCAACAGGTGATTTATTAATAGAAATTGAAAAATCAACAGATTAATTTAAAAAGCCGCAACATTCAATTAAATATGATGAATGTTGCGGCTTAATATTATGATTTGTTTTTTAAACTTCTTGTAGTTCGTAACATTAATAAAATGAAATAGGCAATCATACCGAATAAATAAGTAATAAACAAAGCATGTAGTAATGCAATGAACAAATTAACATTTGTAATGACTGATAATGCACCAGTGACTACTTGTAAAATAACTAAAATAAATGCCGCAGTGTAACCGTATCTGATTGTACGATTATCAGCATAATTTTTCACGGCATGAATAAATGTGAACATGATCCACATGAATGTAATAAATGCCATCCCTCTGTGTGCGAACTGTACCCAGTCATGTACGTTGTGTGGGACAATATCATCAAAAGGTACTGGCCATGCACCATAAGCTAAACTAGATTTAGTATGTCTCACTAGTGCGCCTGTGTATATTGTTAGGTAAACAATAATTGCCATTAACCAAGTTAATGTACGGAGAGGCTTTTTAATCATTACTTCATCGGCTTCATATTTTTGGTCAATTGAGAAGACGATAAGCGTTATTAAGAATACAGATGAGAAACTCACAAGTGATATACCGAAGTGTAATGCTAATACGTATGCATTTTGTTGCCAAATAACTGCTGCAGCACCAATTAAAGCTTGTAGTAATAAGAACCCTACACTGATAATAGATAATGGTTTAATCTCTTTAATATACCCGATATGTTTCCATGCAGTTATAACTAGCCACAATACCACGATTAGTGACAATGCTGATACAGCTCTGTGGCTCAATTCAATAATAGTTTGAATTGGTAAGTTCTGTGGTAGAAATGCCCCATTACATAATGGCCAGGAGGAACCACAACCATCTTCAGAACCAGTTTTAGTGACGAGTGCACCACCTAATTGTACAAATGTCATGATAATTGTTGCTAAGACACTTAACCATTTAAGGTTTTCTTTTCTAAACAATGATAAACACCCCATCATTAAAATAAAGTACTTTATCTAATCTCGTATATCATGTTAGACAATTCCTTTAAATTAACGTATATATTTTTCTTTTACATTATATTAATGATACCATTTTTAAATGCGTTACAAAATCAACTATTTAGAATGTCGTTAAAGTGTCACAATTTAATTTTTTAAAACCTAGTCTTTTATAACTATTTGCTATATCATTATATTATATGAAAAAGTTCAAGGAGGGGAATTATGAACAAAGAACAAACTTTGTCACAAGATACGGGCCGTGTGACATTCAAAGAGTTACAACAGATTATTAAGATGGGCCTTGTTCAAGGGAATTTGATTCCTGCATTTGCCGGGGCTTGGTTGGCTGTTGTAATGACAAACCATTCCTTCCTATCGTCTATACCTCAAATTTTATTAATGATTATAGGTTCTACATTTATAATGGGCGGTGCATGTGCACTTAATAACTATTACGACCAAGATATTGATCAAATCATGCCTAGTAAACAAAATAGACCCACTGTAAATGATAGAATTTCAAATAAACACTTATTAATTTTAAGCTTTGGTATGATGTTAGTAGGTGAGGCATGTTTATTTATACTCAATATTCCATCAGGTGTATTAGGATTAATTGGTATCGTAGGATACGTTTCTTATTATTCGATTTGGTCGAAACGACACACAACTTGGAATACTGTCGTAGGTAGCTTTCCTGGTGCAGTACCACCATTAATTGGTTGGGTAGCTATTGATGGTTCTATCAGTGTTGCAGCAATCGCATTATTTTTAGTAGTATTTTGTTGGCAACCTATTCATTTCTACGCTTTAGCGATTAAACGAAGTGATGAATATTCATTAGCAAATATTCCAATGTTACCATCTGTTAAAGGATTCAATAGAACACGCATAAGCATGTTCATTTGGTTAGTATTATTATTACCAATTCCATTCATGTTATCTAGTTTAGGCACTACATTTATTGTTTTAGCTACATTATTAAATTTAGGTTGGATGGCATTAGGTTTGACATCATTCAAACGTAATAGTGATCAAACTAAATGGGCGACAACTATGTTTATCTATTCATTAAACTATTTAGTTGTATTCTTTGTACTGGTTGTAGTCGTATCACTTATTAAAATGATATAAATATAAAATTAAGTAAGGATGAAACATATGAACGTACCTATATTACCGACACTAAGTACCTCTTGTATTGTTATTAGTGCGATATTAGTTGCCATTGGTTGGAGACTTATTTGGAAAAAACAAATTGATAAGCATAAAAAAGTAATGTTATGGGCAGCTGTATTCGCAGCTACATTCTTTATTATTTATGCTAGTCGTACAATTTTTATAGGAAACACTGCATTTGGTGGTCCAGATAGTATTAAAATTTACTATACGATTTTCTTAGTATTTCATATTAACCTAGCAACAATTGGTGGGGTATTAGGCTTAATACAAATTTTCACGGCCTTCAAAGATAAATTTAATATCCATAGAAAAGTTGGACCTATTGCTTCAATTATTTGGTTCTTTACCGCTATTACTGGTGTAGCAGTATATTTACTTTTATACATCTTATATCCAGGTGGCGAAACAACTTCATTAATTAAAGCAACTTTAGGTTTATAATTTAATAATTTATATGTACTGATAAAACTTAATTGTAGGTTTTATCAGTTTTTTAATATGTTTAAGTCTGTAATTCATATTACAAACTTAAATAGGTAAAAATGTTTATAATGAAATCTATGATAAAAATAGACTTATCTTGATTATGAAATATATATTTATGTACAATAATAATAATTCTATTGAGGTGGGTGAAAAATGAAAAAATTAGTAATACGAATATTAGGTGTAGTCTTTTTAGTTTCTTTTCTAATCTATTTATTTTACTCACCACGTTTAAAGTTTGATGTATTAGAAAATCCTAATAAAAATCATAAAACTGAGCGAACTGAACAGTTTAAAAATACTAATAAAGATATTGAAAATCCAAAGCCTAAAAAAGGTGTGGGGACTTGGATTGGTAAAGATATCGATCTACTTACTAAAAAATATGGGCAAGCAAATCGTACATATCCTGTTAGTGATGATTATAAAAATTATGTGTTTAAGAAGAAAAATCAATATTACATTGTTAGCGTTAAAGATCATCAAATTAAATCCGTATATGCTACAGGCAAAGATGTAAATATGAGTCCCTTACATATAGGTGAAGAAAATTCTAAAATATATGAAAATACTAGCATTAATCCTGAACCAACCATTAAATCTAAGGGCAAGGTTTATGAGTTCGAATTGTCTGATGAAGACTTAAAAACGCAAACATTAATTAAATACGGCAATGTGTATGCGCAAGTGTATTCTGATCAACAAACTAACAAGATTATGGCAATTCGCTTTTTAGATAAAGATGCATTAGCTTCATTACAACCATACAAAACCAATGAATCTAAATCCTCATCTAACATCAAACATAAAGAATTACCATATGAACAAAACCCAAATCAGTTGATGACACTCTATGAAGTAACAAATGAAATGAGAAAGTTAAAAGGGTTAAAGACGTTAAAAGTAAATAATGATATTGCACACATAGCCTCTATTAATTTGTTTGATGCGACGAAGAGTGGTTATGATTCAGTTGAATTTACTGAAAATGCATTGAAACAGCAATTAGATGAACGAGATATTAGTTATACTTCTACAAGTCAAAATGTGGGTTATAACTTTGATGATGTTCCAACGTTAATTCATAGTTGGATGAATTCGGATATTCATCGTTCAAGAATGTTAAATACAAAGTATGATGAAATGGGTGGAGAAGTGATGAAAGATTATTATTCATTAATTTTCTTAGAAAAATAAGAAAGGGGAAGATGATAAATGATAAATGAAGAAACATTGTCTATTTTAGACGATATCGAAGCCTTGTCTGATATGATTGTAGATTCTGCAACTTATCATGACTATATCGAAGCAAAGGAATTATTATATCAAGATGATGAAGCACACTTATTATACTCAGCGTTTTTAAAGTCTAAAGATAAATATGACGATGTCATGCGTTTTGGTAGATATCATCCGGATTATAAAACAATAATGATGGAAACACGTCAACGTAAAAGAGCATATGAAATGTTACCAGTGGTTATGGACTATAAATCTAAAGAAGTGGAATTACAAAATTTAATCGATGAAGTGATTAGTAAAATTGCATTAGCAGTATCAGATAATGTAAAAATTGAAACAGGTAATCCATTCTTCCAAACAACTGCACATGGTTGTGCCTCTGGAGGATCATGTAATTGCTCACTATAGAAAGATAAATGGCAAGGTCTATGTTGAACATGAGACCTTGCCATTTTTAGGCATCCTATTTCAATGTTTCTTTAAACTGTTGTGCTAGATCAGGACGATCAGTTACAAGGGTATGTGCACCTTTTTGATAAAGGTCTGTCATTAAATCAATGCTATTAATGCCATAGTATCCTGGTACGATGTTTAATAGTGTTAACCATTTAATAAATCTGGCAGATGTAAGTCGTATACCTTTAAATTCGGTAGGCATTTGGAAAGTATTTGCTTTAGGATGATAAGCGTTACCTCTAAAGGTATTGAATTTAATGAAAGCTTCAGTAACTTCACTTTGACTTGCACCAATTGCAACTGTACCTTTACTTAATTGGTCAAAGCGTTCTATTTGTTCTTTATGGAAACTTGTGACTAAAACACGATGTTCTGCTTGATGTTTAGAAATTTGATGGTAAAGGACTTCAGGTGCTATAGCACCTTCATAGCTATCAGGATGATCTTTCAAATCTACATTGATATACATTTCTGGGTAAAGTTCTAATAACTCTTCAAACGTAAGAATTTTTGCCTCTGAATGCCCACGAAATGGGTATTGACGATTAATATCTGTAAAATAATAACCGGCATCTAATTTTCTTAATTCAGCAAGTGTGTGTTCGCAAACTTTACCTGAACCATTAGTAGTACGATCTACCGTTGCATCATGGAAAACAATGAGTGCTTTATCTTTAGTTAATCGTACATCCGTTTCAAATCCATCCACACCATATTGAACTGCATTATCAAATGCTAATTTAGTTTGTTCAGGTCTTACGGCCATACCACCTCTATGAGCAAAAAGATATGGTGCTACACCTGAAAAGAATGGAGGGATTGCATTAATTTCACGTGGCTTTTTATTTTGATTAACATAAAGCACACTTCCTACTATACTTGCCATTGCTAATGAGCCATTAACTAACCACTTATTTAGTTTAACCATTTTATATCCTCCTTAAGTTATTAAAGTAATATTAACAGATATCAGTTACATATTAAAAATGAAGTGCGTATTGAAATAGCTGACGCTAACAAACAAATGATTGTCAACACAATTGACGCATAAAATGTGTTTCCAAATGCCATTCTCTGGTTTATATTAAAAGGTGATTGTTATTTCATAAAATTTCAACTCATGATATGATAAAAACTGTATATCAAATGGAGTGAAGAGAGATGAATTTAGTTCCTAGAGTAAGCCTCGTCGTTTACTTAAAACACATTAAACACGAAAGACAAATTAGAAAATATGGACACATCGTTCATTCAAATAGACAACGCAAGTACGTAATTATGTATGTTAATGAGAATGAAGCGGATGATGTTGTTAATAAATTAATGAAATTAAAATATGTAAGACATATCGATGGATCACCTTATCGATTTTTAAAGAAAACTTATGAAAAAGAAAAACACGAAGTTTTATAACTCGTGTTTAAGATGACGTATTTTATTGTAATGGTGGAATCCATCGCTGTAGTCTTAACACGCTAATTAAATAATTAAAATACAAGTCATTGTCATGAAATGCTTCAGGTGGTTGAACGTCTATGCCTAAGACTGGGATATCATAGGCTTCTGCCTTGTTGTTAATCATTTCAAATTTTTTATTGCTGTCAGGATAAGGATATTTTACTGCGTTCATCATCATGTACATTGCTTGAAAATAATTGCCCTCGGTTGGTTGCATTACAATAGCGACAGATGATAATTGTTTTTCAGTTTGTGGTGAATGAAAATAAATAATTTTATCAATGCGTGAATGGTTATAGTCGATAAGTGTAGTAAATTCAAACAAATCTGTTAAACCTTCACCCAAGACAATAAATGATTGTTTCATATGTTAAATCAATCTCCTTTTAAGTCAAATTATATTAAATTACATTGGGAAATGGAAGTGTGAATGAAATGCGTGTGATAGCAGGAATACATAAAAGTAAAGCCTTAGAAAGCTTAGAAGGTCGAAATACTAGACCGACTATGGATAAGGTCAAAGAAGGCATATTTAATAGTTTACATGAAGTATCTGGTCTTGGTTTAGATTTATTTGCCGGTAGTGGTGCACTTGGTATTGAAGCACTATCTCGAGGAATGGACAAGGTCATTTTCGTAGATCAAAACTTTAAAGCAGTAAAAGTGATCAAATCAAATCTAAAACAACTCGATTTAATATCACAATCAGAAGTTTATAAAAATAATGCAGACCGGGCTTTGAAAGCTTTAGCTAAAAGAGAAATACAATTCGATTATATTTTTCTAGATCCACCATATAAAAAAGGTTTAATCGATGAAGCATTAAAAAGCATTGCGGAGTTTAATTTACTAAAAGAAAATGGTATTATCATTTGTGAGTTTAGTAATGATGAACATATTCAAAGCGCACCGTTTAAGGAAATAAAAAGATATCATTATGGTTTGACAGATACTTTGTTATTAGAAAAAGGAGAATAATATGAATAAGACGAAAGCAGTCATTCCCGGAAGTTTCGATCCAATTACATATGGTCATTTAGACATTATTGAAAGAAGTGCAGATCGTTTTGACGAAATTCATGTTTGTGTTTTAAAAAATAGTAGTAAGGGCGGCACTTTCAATTTAGACGAACGTATGGATTTAATTAGAGGTTCAGTAGCACATTTATCCAATGTGGAAGTACACCATTATAATGGTTTGTTAGTTGATTTTTGTAAACAAGTTGGCGCAAAAACAATTATCCGAGGTTTAAGAGCAGTAAGTGACTTTGAATATGAACTACGTTTGACATCTATGAATAAAAAGTTAAACAGTGATATCGAAACCATGTATATGATGACTAGTACGAATTATTCATTTATTAGTTCGAGTATAGTAAAAGAAGTTGCAGCATATAAAGCTGATATTTCAGAGTTTGTACCACCCAATGTAGCTGAAGCCTTAAAAGAAAAATATCATATATAATTAATAAACCGCACTGTGAAATAATACGAATCACATCATTTCACGGTGCGGTTTTTAAATTTTTATAACAGGTGTATTAAAATCATCATCGAATTGTTGGCTCATTAGATTATAGATATGAGTAGCTTTAATTTCATTTGAGAAATAAGCAGAAGATGATTGGTTGATATTCGTAATAAAATGACGTTCTGGAAAATGACGTTTTAAGTATTTTAAATATGCACGACCATTTTCATTCATACCTAATATTCTAGCAGCAGAGATATCATGTTTAATATCACATTGTTGAATATTAAGTAATACATTCATTAATACGCGTTGAATATGGGTATAAGTGTATCGTTTCGTTTTGACTTTAGTTAATAAATCTTTAAATGAGTGTGCATCCTTAATCATAGAGATTAAACGATTTTCCAAACCTTCACTCATAGTATATATGGTTTTAAGTGTTGAAATACGTTGTGTTAATAACTGATGTTTGATATACGGAAAGGCGTGCTCAACAGTTGTAAAGTGCGAGTGATATAGTGACTTAATTGCTTCTGGAACAACATTTTCCCAGTCAGAATGATGATGAATGATAGATTGGCGTATAGATGATCCGCTAGCAAATTGTTGATGTTGAATCTTTTGATCACGATGTTGTGCTGTATCACGATAAATAGTGATAGCTTCTATTTGAGGTGCAAATTGCTGAATCCCTTTTAAATATCCAATACTTAGAATATTATTTGGGGATTGTAAAATATCATTAGTAGATTGATGTTGGATTAATTCGTTAATGATTCTAGGATAACTCTTACCCTCTTTTAATTTTGATTTAAAGGCATCACTATTTTCCAAATCAAGAACCTGTTTTGCTGCTTCTTTTAAAGCGTTAATATTGCCATGTTCGCTTCCAAATGAAATGGTATTGACATCTAAATAATCAGCCAATTTAATTGCCATTTCACCAAAATAATCACCTGATGAAAGACTGGCAATGGTAGGAAGTTCAACTACTAAATCAACTGCTGATAGGGCCATTTGTGTACGTATAAATTTATTAAATAGAGCGGGTTCGCCTCGCATGACAAAGTTGCCACTCATGAGGGCAATGGAAACATCCGCTTGTGATTGTAATTTGGATTGTTGTGCATGGTATAAATGCCCGTTATGGAATGGATTATATTCAGATATAATGCCAACACTTTTCATTTGCAATTCGTCCTTTCAGAATTCATTATTAGTATTGTAACAGAAGTACGTATGTTAAGAAAAAATCTTGACATATTATACTGAGAAAGTTAAAATAAATTTTGTGCTTGTTAGAGGTGAAGCCATATGAAATGGTCAATAACACAATTAAGAAAATATCAAGGTAAACCATTTGAATTTAATCAAACGGTGAATTTTGAACATTTAAAAGAATCATTAGATCTTATCGATCTTTCTGAAATCAATGTTGAAGGACAATTAACTGTTAAATCAAACGAAGTTATTGCAGATATGCATATCACTGGTACATATACGATGCCGTGTGCACGTACATTAGTACCTGTAGAAGTACCGCTAGATGTCGAAACTTCTGAAGTGTTTGATTTAGAAGGCAGTGATTATTATACCGACGATGAAGAACAGGATGAACATTATCATTCAGCAACTGACGGTATGATTAACATTAAAGATATTGTTGAAGATTTTGTAATTATCGAGAAACCGATGAGAGCATATTCAGACAATAGCAATCAAATGTTAACTGAAGGCAATGGTTGGGAAGTGATTGATGAAGATGAATTCGAGGAACTTGTAAAAGAACAAGACCAAGAAAATGATGATTCAGACAGAAAGCAAGTTGATCCAAGGCTTCAGAAATTACAACAATTATACGATAAAGACCAATAGCAGTTTAATTAATGATATAATATTGTTAAATAAACTGATATCATTTAATGATGTGTTTAATTTTAAGGAGGATAAATCATGGCAGTACCTAAAAGAAGAACGTCTAAAACAAGAAAAAACAAACGTCGTACTCATTTCAAAATTTCAGTACCTGGTATGACTGAATGCCCAAGTTGTGGCGAATACAAATTATCTCACCGTGTTTGTAAAAACTGTGGTTCTTACAATGGTGAAGAAATCGTATCTAAATAATTTTAGATATCAATAAATATCCTAATTGGAATAGTCATTTCAATTAGGATATTTTTTTATTTATGATCATATATTTAAGGTTGTATATTTTTAACGGTTGGTGAATAAAATTCACTAGCCGTTTTATCTTTTAGACACAAAAAAGCACAAATATCTCTATAATTATAAGTGGCTAAACAAATAAGTAAGGAGAGATATTGTGCCTATGTGTAATGATATATCAGAAATCATTGGAATTGAAGTAGAAAACTTAAAAATCACTCAAAAACTTGGCTTGTATGTTCATAAAAACGTTCGATGTTTACTATACAAAGGGATTTTGACGTACATCCCTATGGGATGTGAATGTTGTGGTATTAAAAACGATAATCACTTAATCATTAAACACGGATTTCGAGAAACTAAAGTATATAAGAACAACATACAGAAGTTGTTGTTACAGTAAATAACGTAAAATATCGATGACTTGCTTTCTTTATTTAAAAAAGTAGCTCAATCATATACAATTAAATAGAAGAAATCATTACATTGGAGATTAAATATATGGAACAAATTACGTCTGCACAGAATAATAAAATTAAAAATGCGAATAAATTGAAGAAAAAGAAAGATCGAGATAAAACAGGTTTAGCACTTATTGAAGGTGTACATTTAATAGAAGAAGCTTATCAAAGTGGCTTAGTGATTGAACAGTTATTCGTTGTTGATCCAAGTAGAACGGATAGTAGCTTAATGGAGTATGCAAATGAAACATTTGAAATCAATTTAAAGGTAGCTGAATCATTATCTGGAACAGTAACACCTCAAGGTTTTTTTGCTGTCATCAAGAAACCAGACTATGATGTAACGACTGCGAGACAGGTTTTATTAATTGATAGAATACAAGATCCAGGTAATCTGGGGACTTTGATTCGTACAGCAGATGCTGCAGGTATTGACCTGATTGTAATGGAAAAAGGAACAGCAGATCCTTATCAAGATAAAGTGTTACGTGCTAGTCAAGGTAGTGTATTTCATATTCCAGTTATATCAGAATCATTACAGTCATACATTAATAACTTTAATGGTCCTGTTTATGGCACTGCATTAGATAACGCAGTAAGTTTTAAAGAGGTTGAAGCACAAGAGACATTTGCATTGATTCTTGGCAATGAAGGTGAAGGTGTAGATACAGCGCTATTAGAACATACTACGCAAAATATAACGATTCCAATATATGGACAAGCTGAAAGCTTGAATGTAGCTATTGCGGGTAGTATCTTATTATATCAACTCAAAGGATAAATTGTAGATCCTAAATAATCAATCGTATTTTTCATAATGCGCTATGATGTGATTGTAGGTTGACCCTATATATCTAAATCGTCTATAATGAATGATGAATTCATAACAATAAATATTAACTTATATAAAAGTGAATCAATAGCCTATAAAAAGACTTAAATTAATGTATAAAGTTGTATAAGGGAGAATAATCGTGACTGAAAATTATTCCGACTTTGGTTAGTTTTTTTCATCTTTTTGGCTACTTAAAGAGATTTAAGTCGGAGTACGTCTTCGTTAGCAACGTATACAAGTGTATGCATAAGCATAAATTTGGGTGGTACCACGGAAGGCTTTCGTCCCAGTTAATGGACGAGAGTCTTTTTTATTTGTTGGAATGAGATAAAAGAAAGCAGACTGAGATATACATCAATGTCTGAGTATAAAAAATGTACTGGCAACTAAGGAGGAAGTTAAAATGACTCAAAATGATCATATGAGTGAATTAAAACAACAAGCGTTAGTTGATATTAATGCTGCAAATGATGAAAAAGCATTACAAGATGTTAAAGTGAAATATCTAGGTAAAAAAGGTTCGGTAAGTGGTTTAATGAAAAATATGAAAGACTTACCTAATGAAGAAAAGCCAGCATATGGACAAAAGGTGAATGAATTAAGACAAACGATTCAACAAGAACTAGATGAAAGACAAACGATTTTAGCCAATGAAAAGTTAAATCAACAACTTGCAGAAGAAACAATTGATGTGACATTACCTAGTCGCCAAATAGAAATAGGTTCAAAACATCCATTGACACGTACAATTGAAGAGATAGAAGATTTATTCTTAGGCTTAGGTTATGAAATTGTTGATGGTTATGAAGTAGAACAGGATCATTATAATTTTGAGGCATTAAACTTACCTAAATCACATCCTGCACGTGATATGCAAGATAGTTTTTATATTACTGAAGAGACTTTAATGAGAACACATACGTCTCCAGTACAAGCCCGTACGATGGAACAACGTAATGGCCAAGGTCCAGTGAAAATCATTTGTCCAGGTAAAGTTTATCGTCGTGATTCAGATGATGCGACGCATAGTCATCAATTTACACAAATTGAAGGTTTAGTTGTAGATAAAAATATTAAGATGAGTGATTTAAAAGGTACATTAGAATTACTAGCTAAAGAATTATTCGGAGCAGATAGAGAAATACGTTTGCGTCCAAGTTATTTCCCATTCACTGAACCATCTGTAGAAGTGGATGTCTCATGCTTTAAATGTAAAGGACAAGGTTGTAATGTGTGTAAACATACCGGTTGGATTGAGATTTTAGGTGCAGGAATGGTGCATCCTAACGTATTAACAATGGCAGGATTTGATGCTGATGAATACTCTGGATTCGCGTTTGGTATGGGACCTGACCGTATCGCTATGTTGAAATACGGTATTGAAGATATTCGACACTTCTATACGAATGATGTGCGATTTTTAGATCAATTTAAGGCTGTAGAAGATAGAGGTGAAGCGTAATGTTAATTTCAAATGAATGGTTAAAAGATTATGTTGACGTAGAACAAAATGTTCAAGATTTAGCTGAACGTATTACACGTACTGGTATCGAGGTAGATGATTTAGTAGATTTAACAAAAGATATTAAAAATTTAGTGGTAGGTTATGTGGTATCTAAAGCTTCTCATCCTGACGCTGACAAATTAAACATTTGCCAAGTTGATATTGGTGAAGAAGCGCCAGTACAAATCGTTTGTGGTGCACCTAATGTTGATGAAGGACAATATGTCATTGTTGCTAAAGTTGGTGGTAGATTACCAGGTGGTATTAAAATTAAACGTGCTAAATTACGTGGCGAACGCTCTGAAGGTATGATTTGTTCATTACAGGAAATTGGTATTTCAAGTAATGTGGTACCTAAATCGTTTGAAAATGGTATTTTTGTATTCCCAGAATCAATAGCACCGGGTACAAATGCACTGGACGCATTGTACTTAAATGATCAAATTATGGAATTTGATTTAACACCAAACCGTGCAGACGCTTTAAGCATGGTCGGTACTGCTTATGAAGTTGCGGCACTATACGATACACAAATGACTAAGCCAGATACAAATAGTAATGAAGAAGCTAACTCTGCACTGGACGAATTGCAAGTGACAGTAAAAAATAGCGACAAAGTTCCTTATTATAGTGCTAGAATCGTTAAAAATGTCACTATTGCACCATCACCAATATGGATGCAAGCACGTTTAATGAAAGCAGGTATCCGACCAATCAATAACGTTGTGGATATTTCTAACTATGTGTTATTAGAATATGGACAACCGTTACACATGTTTGACCAAGATCAAATTGGTTCAAATCACATTGAAGTTCGTCAAGCACATCAAGATGAAAAGATGACAACTTTAGACGATCAAGAAAGATCATTACTTGAATCAGATATTGTTATTACTAATGGACAATCTCCAATTGCACTTGGTGGCGTGATGGGAGGCGACTTCTCAGAAGTTAGCGACAATACGACAAATGTTGTTGTAGAAGGCGCAATTTTTGATTCAGCATCAATTCGTCATACCTCAAGACGATTAAATTTACGTAGCGAAGCGTCAAGTCGATTTGAAAAAGGCATAGCTACAGAATTTGTCAATGAAGCAGTTGATCGCGCATGTTATTTATTAGAGACTTATGCATCAGGTTGTGTGCTTAAAGATCGCGTAGCTCAAGGGGATTTAGGATCGTTCATTACACCAATTCAAATTACAACAGATAAAATTAATCGTACGATTGGATTTAATTTATCTACTGAAGCAATTAAAAATATCTTTGAACAATTAGGATTTGAAACTGAAAGCCAACAAGATGAGCTTACTGTTTATGTACCATCAAGACGTAAAGATATTTCTATCAAAGAAGACTTGATTGAAGAAGTTGCTCGTATTTATGGTTATGATGAAATTCCATCAACTTTACCAGTATTTGAAGATGTTACAAATGGTGCATTAACCGATCGTCAGCATAAAACACGTACAGTTAAAGAAACAATTGAAGGTGCAGGTTTAAACCAAGCAATCACATATTCACTTGTATCAAAATCACATGCGAAAGATTTTGCATTACAAGATAGACCAACTATCGAGTTATTAATGCCAATGAGTGAAGCACATTCAACGTTACGCCAAAGTTTATTACCACATTTGATTGAAGCGGCTGCGTATAATGTTGCGCGTAAAAATCAAGATGTTAAATTATACGAAATTGGTCGTGTCTTCTTCGGTAATGGGGAAGGTGAATTGCCTGATGAAGTAGAATATTTAAGTGGTATTATGACAGGTGATTATGTTGTAAATCAGTGGCAAGGTAAGAAAGAAACAGTTGACTTCTATTTAGCTAAAGGTGTTATAGAACGTGTAGCCCAAAAACTTAACTTAAATTTTGAATATCGTGCTACAGAAATCAATGGTTTACATCCAGGAAGAACTGCGATGGTATCTTTAAAAGGTAAAGATATTGGTTTTATCGGAGAATTGCATCCTACAGTAGCTGCTGATAACGACTTAAAACGCACATATGTCTTTGAATTGAACTATGAAGAGATGATGAATGTGTCAGTAGGCTATATCAATTACCAACCAATTCCTAAATATCCTGGTGTATCTCGTGATATTGCATTAGAAGTTGAACATGATGTACCAGCTTCTGAATTAATAAATACAATTCATCAACATGGAGCTGATATTCTTCAAGATACACTTGTGTTTGATGTATATGAAGGTGAGCATTTAGAAGACGGTAAAAAATCAGTAGCCATTAGATTGTATTATTTAGATACTGAGAATACTTTAACAGATGAACGTGTAACAACAGTCCATGATCAAATTATTGAAGCACTCAAAGCAAAAGGTGCAACAATTAGATAATTAAATATAAAAGTAAGAGGCAAGTTCTATTGTGGAAACAGTAGAACTTGCCTTTTTTGAGTATAGAAATTATTGGTATTTTTTATTTACTAACGTCTGTGCTTTCTCTCTATTTTTAAAATGTTTTTTTGAAATAGAATCTAGTTGTTCGACACCTAATTTTCCAATGATTTTTGCAGCGAATAAATCGACTTTATTGCTAGCACCTTTAGGTACATCCATTTTTATTGACTTAGATATTTGATCCATATGTTTAACAAATGCATATCTAGAAATAATACTTGCAGCTGCGATTGCCAATGACTTTGATTCACCCTTTGTTTCGAATTTTGTTTGATTTGGGAAAGGTAAATCTGATAATGCATAACGTTGATATACGCCACGTTCCGCAAATTGATCTATTACAATATAATCTAATGTTTGCGTATCAATTTTTTGAACAACATTCGCAATTGCTTGATTATGTAAGACTGCTTTCATTTTTACTTGTGACCAACCTGCACGTTGACGCTCATTATATTTGACGTTATCTAGAGTGAGCAGGGAATGTGGTATGAATGTTACAAGTTGTTCGGCAAGTTCGACGATTTTAGCGTCGGTTAACTTTTTAGAATCATCCACACCTAATTCTTTCAAAATTTTGACGTGATCCTTTGTGACATATGCAGCACATACTGTGAGCGGACCAAAATAATCGCCACTACCAGCTTCATCGCTTCCAATACAGTTATATTGATTATATTTAATAGAAGAAGTTGTTTTTTTTGATGTTGAAGACGTTGATTTTGGTGTTGAGCTACTTTTTTCAGGGAGTAATTGCTGGGCAACTATTTCGGCATTTTTTCCTTGAAACATGACTTTTCCAGAATTGTAAATATTAATTACAGCATTATTATGTTTTGCTCGTGCCTTCATGCCTTGAGGTAATTGGGATGTATCAAATTTAATCTTAGACATTAATGATTGAATCTCAGTTGCGGTTAATTTATGGACAACGTTTGCCATATAGCGTTAGACCTCTCTTTGTTAAAATCTTTCATAATAATCAAATGATATCATAACATTAATAACCTTAGAATGATGACGGAATGAAAAATATATATTACTTGATAGGATCATACTCTTTGGATATATAGAAAGTTATTCTTTATCATCTCACTACTTACAAAATAAAGGTGACTCATGTATAATGTTTAATGATAAGTAAATGTATAAAACCAAACATTAATATTATGTTATGTTCAAAATAATATAGAAACGTGATTTTGGTTAAATTAAATATAGATACGGAATAATTTAATTAAAAGTCAGGAGATATCGATATGGGTGAGTTTAAGAATAGGATAAATGTTACAATTAATGATCAACATTTCACAATAATCGGCGATGATAGCCCGGAACATATAAGACATGTTGCACATTTAGTGGATGAAAAAATGAAAGAATTGGGACGAAAATCTGCAGGTTTAGACACCACTAGAAAAGCGATTTTAACAGCAGTGAACGTGATGCATGACAAAGTGAGTTTAGAAGAAGAAAATCGTCGATTACAACACGAATTAGAGCAAATTAAACAACGAGAAGATTAAATGCTATTAGATATCGTTGTACTAATGATATTATGCTATGTTTCAATTGTTGGATTTCGACGAGGACTGTGGCTTTCAAGCATACATGCTTTGAGTACGTTTGCATCGTTATGGATTGCACAACAATTTTATCGAGAGATTGCGCAACGATTAATTGTGTTTTTACCATTTCCAAAGACAGTTGCATTTGATACACAATATGCAATTCATTTTAATCATCTACAATATCGTTTTGAGTCAATCATTGCATTTATTGTAATTGCAATAAGCTGTAAGTTGATTTTATATCTAATCATCGTCACATTTGATAATATAGTGGCATATCAACCTTTAAATATCATAAGCCGCGTTTTAGGTATTGTTTTAAGCCTATTAATGGGTGTGATTATTATACAAATATTAACCTATTTAATCGCGTTATATCCGAATGCAATGTTACAAGGTCAATTAGGACATTCATTACTTGCCAAGCAAATTTTATTGCATACACCTTATGTTTCACGAATAATTTTAAATTTATAAAGAAAATGATATTGAGGTCAGGACAGACAATTTGAAAAAATGAGCTATGTCCTGGTCTTCTTTTTATGGAGAGATGTATATGACTAAAAAAGATGTGATTCAATTACTAGAAAAGATTGCTACCTATATGGAATTAAAAGGGGAAAATACGTTCAAAGTGTCAGCATATCGAAAAGCAGCACAGAGTTTAGAAGTAGATGAAAGACCATTAGATGAAATAGAAGATGTAACAGAACTTAAAGGTATCGGTAAAGGTGTAGGTGATGTGATTAATGAATATAGACAAAATGGTCAGTCTACAGCTTTAGAAGATTTACAAAAAGAGGTGCCAGAAGGATTAGTACCATTATTGAAAATACAAGGTTTAGGTAGTAAGAAAATTGCTAAATTATATAAAGAATTAGATATTACTGATAAAACATCGTTACAAGAGGCATGTGAAGCTGGAAAAGTAAGTGAATTAAGTGGCTTTGCGAAAAAAACTGAACAAAATATTTTAGAAGCAGTCAAAGCGTTAGGTGCTAAGAAAGAAAGTTATCCTATCGATCAAATGCGTGGACTTAACCATCAAATTATTGAATATATTAGTCAGTTGGATGACATAGATCAATATGCTTTAGCAGGAAGTTTTAGAAGATATAAAGAACAAAGTAAAGATTTAGATTTTATTATAAGTACGAAAAATCCTGAAAAAGTTCAGCAACAATTATTGGAAATTCCTAATAAAGTTAAAGATGTTGCAGTTGGATCAACCAAAGTATCGGTAGAATTAGAGTATGACGATGAAACGATTGGTGTTGATTTTAGATTAATCGAACCTGCAGCTTTTTATCACACATTACAACATTTCACAGGATCAAAAGATCATAACATACGCATTAGACAATTAGCTAAGGCACAAGATGAAAAAGTGAGTGAATATGGCATTGAAAAAGCCAATGGAGAATTGCTTCAATTCAATAGTGAGGCGGAGATTTATGAACATTTCGGTGTATTATGGATTGAACCTTCAATGCGTGAAGATGGCAGTGAATTTGATAAAGATTTAAGCCAGATGATTCAACTCGATGATATTAAAGGTGACCTTCACATGCACACAACTTATAGTGATGGTGCATTTTCAATCAGAGATATGGTTGAGGCTAATATTGCTAAAGGTTATGAATTTATGGTGATTACAGACCATTCACAAAGTCTAAGAGTAGCCAATGGTTTACAAGTTGAACGCTTACTTCGCCAAAATGAAGAAATTAAGCAATTAGATAAAGAATACGATGAGATTGATATTTACTCTGGCATTGAAATGGATATATTACCTGATGGTTCTTTAGATTATGATGATGAGATATTGGCACAATTAGACTATGTTATTGCTGCTATTCATCAAAGTTTTAATCAATCAGAAGCGGAAATTATGCAACGTTTAGAAAATGCTTGTCGTAATCCATATGTGCGTCATATCGCGCATCCTACAGGTCGCATTATTGGACGTCGTCCAGGTTATGAGCCTAATATAGAAAAATTAGCGCAATTGGCTGAAGAAACAAATACCATCTTAGAAATCAATGCCAATCCGAAACGTTTAGACTTAAATGCACAAACTGTGCGTCAATATCCAAATGTAAAGTTAACTATTAATACTGACGCGCATCATGTTGATCATTTAGAGTTTATGAAATATGGTGTTGCTACTGCTCAAAAAGGATTTGTAACTAAAGACCGTGTGATTAATACGATGTCTAGAGAAGCATTCAAATCATTTATCAATGATAATAAAAAATTGAAGAAATAGAGGGATTGCATGAGACAAAAAACATTAGACGTCTTAGAATTTGATAAAATAAAATCATTCGTAGCTAACGAAGCTATCAGTGATTTAGGACGTGAAAAAGTCGCAGAAATGTCTCCAGCAACAGATTTTGAAACTGTAGAATTTCAAATTAATGAAACCGATGAAATATCACAAATATATAATAAGCATCGATTGCCAAGTTTAAGCGGTCTATCCAAAGTAGCACAGTACATTCACCGTTCAACTATTGGTGGTGTATTAAATGTGACCGAATTAAATGCGATTAAACGCTTAATTCAAGTTCAAAATCAGTTTAAGACATTTTATAATCAATTATTAGAAGAAGATGAAGAAGTTAAATATCCAATCTTAGATAGCCAAATGGCACAATTACCAATTTTAACGGATTTATTTAAGGATATTAATGATAAGTGTGACGCCCATGATTTATATGACCATGCGAGTTACGAGTTACAAAGTATTCGAAGTAAAATATCAAGTACAAATCAACGTATTAGACAGAATTTAGATCGTGTGGTTAAAAGTCAGGCCAACCAGAAGAAATTATCAGATGCAATTGTAACTGTTCGAAATGATAGAAATGTAATTCCAGTAAAAGCAGAATATAGACAAGATTTTAACGGTATTGTTCATGATCAATCTGCATCAGGACAAACGTTGTATATTGAACCATCATCTGTGGTAGAAATGAACAACCAAATTAGTCGCTTGCGTAATGATGAGGCAGTTGAGCGTGAACGTATATTAACTGAGCTGACTTCACAAGTTGCTATAGAATCAGATGCATTATTATTAGCTGAATCGATTATGGGACATCTTGATTTTTTAATTGCAAAAGCGAGATA
Source organism: Staphylococcus sp. HL28 (assembly GCF_021117155.1). NCBI lineage: Bacteria > Bacillati > Bacillota > Bacilli > Caryophanales > Staphylococcaceae > Staphylococcus > Staphylococcus sp. HL28. The sequence goes on along the minus strand of NZ_CP088218.1, from coordinate 1,753,393 downwards.
TGCCCGTGCTATCAAAGGTACGAAACCTACATTTCATAAAGAAAGAACAGTTTATTTACCTAATGCATATCATCCCTTATTAGATCATAATACGGTTGTAGCAAATACAATTGAATTTGTAGATGATATTGAAACTGTGATAATCACTGGACCTAACACAGGTGGTAAAACTGTTACGTTAAAAACATTAGGCCTAATTATTGTTATGGCTCAATCAGGCATGCTTATTCCAACTCTAGATGGTAGCCAACTAAGTGTCTTTGAGAACGTGTATTGTGATATTGGTGACGAACAATCTATTGAACAATCTCTGTCTACATTTTCATCTCATATGAAAAACATTGTAGAAATTTTAAAAGAAGCAGATAAAAATAGCTTAATATTATTTGATGAATTAGGTGCTGGAACAGATCCGAGCGAAGGTGCTGCTCTTGCTATGAGTATTTTAGATCATGTAAGAAATATAGGCGCTCTAGTGATGGCAACTACCCATTATCCTGAACTAAAAGCATATAGTTATAATCGTGAAGGCGTGATGAATGCAAGTGTTGAATTTGATGTGGAAACGTTAAGTCCAACATATAAGTTATTAATGGGGGTCCCAGGACGTTCTAATGCATTTGATATTTCTAAAAAATTGGGCTTAAGTCTTAATATTATTAATAAAGCAAAAACAATGATTGGTACAGATGAACAAGAAATTAATAATATGATCGAATCATTAGAGAAAAATTCAAAACGTGTAGATGAACAACGTATTGAACTAGATAGATTGGTTAAAGAAGCGCAGACGACACATGATGAATTAGAAAAACAATATCAGCAATATCAAAATTATGAGAAATCATTGATGGATGAAGCGAAAGAAAAAGCAAATCAACGTGTAAAATCTGCAACAAAAGAGGCAGATGCTATTCTTAAAGAGCTAAGAGAGCTTAGAGATAAAAAAGGTGCGGATGTTAAAGAACATGAACTTATTGATAAGAAAAAACAACTTGATGATCAATATGAAGCAAAATCTATAAAACAAAATGTTCAAAAACAAAAATACGATAAAATTCAAACTGGTGATAAAGTTAAAGTGTTATCTTATGGCCAAAAAGGTGAAGTGCTCGAATTAGTTGGAGATGAAGAAGCGGTTGTTCAAATGGGAATATTGAAAATGAAATTACCAATTGAAGACTTAGAAAAAATGAAAAAGAAAAAAGAAACACCGACTAAAATGGTCACAAGAGCTAACAGACAGACAGTTAAAACTGAACTTGATTTAAGAGGATACCGATATGAAGATGCATTAATTGAATTAGATCAATATTTAGATCAAGCTGTCTTAAGTAATTTTGAACAAGTTTATATTATTCATGGTAAGGGTACAGGAGCATTACAAAAAGGTGTGCAACAACATCTAAAAAGACATAAAAGTGTGAAAACATTTAGAGGTGGTATGCCAAGTGAAGGTGGATTTGGTGTTACCGTTGCATCACTAAAATAGAAGCAAAATCATAGTGATATGCTTTAAAGACGATACTTCTAATTTAAGACAGTTCTACAAAAATTTTAAAATAATTGATGTTTTTATATGAGCTTAAGCAGATTGCAATGCATTACCTTATAAATTCTGTTATAATTTGCTCATCATTTAAAAATTAAGGAGGATTGGCAATTATGGCAATCGTAAAAGTAACTGATTCTGATTTTGATAGTAAAATTGAATCTGGTGTTAAATTGGTAGATTTCTGGGCTACTTGGTGTGGACCATGTAAAATGATCGCTCCAGTTTTAGAAGAATTAGCAGGGGACTATGAAGGTAAAGCAGATATCTTAAAATTAGATGTAGATGAAAACCCATCAACTGCTGCAAAATACGAAGTAATGAGTATTCCAACTTTAATCGTATTTAAAGACGGACAACCAGTTGATAAAGTAGTAGGTTTCCAACCTAAAGAAAACTTAGCAGAAGTATTAGATAAACATCTATAAGAATATAGAAACTGAGACTGGGGCATTTTCATAAATGCTCCAGCTTTGTTTTGTCTATTTATATATTAACGTGCTCATAAAGGACAGACATGTATATGGTTGACTATTAAAATTTTGAGAAGAGAGGAGGACATGGATGGAAACGTATCAAGAAAAAATTAAAACAAAACTAAATGTAGTGCCATTAGAGCCAGGTTGCTATTTAATGAAAGATCGCAATGATCAAGTGATTTATGTCGGCAAAGCGAAAAAACTACGTAATCGATTACGTTCTTATTTTACGGGTGCGCATGATGCTAAAACAACTCGATTAGTAAGTGAAATTCGTAATTTTGAGTTTATAGTGACATCCAGTGAAACTGAATCCTTACTTTTAGAATTAAACTTAATTAAACAATACCAACCACGTTATAACATTTTATTAAAAGATGATAAAAGTTATCCTTTCATCAAAATTACTAAAGAAAAGCATCCAAGATTAATTGTAACGAGAACCGTTAAAAAAGGGACTGGCAAATATTTTGGTCCATATCCTAATGCTTATTCCGCACAAGAAACAAAAAAATTGTTAGATCGTATTTATCCATTTAGAAAATGTGATAAAATGCCAGACAAATTATGTCTATATTATCATATTGGTCAATGTATGGGGCCATGTGTGTATGATGTCGATTTAGATAAATATGCACAAATGACAAAAGAAATTAGTGACTTCCTACATGGTGAGGACAAAACGATATTGAACCATTTACAAGAACGTATGGAAAAAGCGAGTGAGTCTCTTGATTTCGAACGTGCAAAAGAGTACCGTGATTTAATCCAACATATTCATAATCTCACTAAAAAACAAAAAATTATGTCAACAGATAATACGATTCGAGATGTCTTTGGTTATAGCGTGTCAAAAGGTTGGATGTGTATTCAAGTCTTTTTCATTAGACAAGGGAATATGATTAAAAGAGACACTACGATGATTCCAATCCAACAAACCGAAGAAGAAGAATTTTATACTTTTATCGGTCAATTTTATAGTTTAAACCAACATATTTTACCGAAAGAAGTACATGTTCCGAAACATTTAGATAAAGACATCATACAATCAGTTGTAGATACTAAAATTGTTCAACCATCTCGTGGGGCGAAAAAAGAAATGATTGATTTGGCAAATCATAATGCAGAAGTTTCGCTCAATAATAAGTTTGAATTGATTGCTAGAGATGAATCTAGAACAGTCAAAGCAATAGAAGAACTTGGTGAAAGAATGGGTATTCAGACGCCAATTAGAATCGAAGCATTCGATAATTCAAATATACAAGGTGTGGATCCTGTATCTGCCATGGTAACTTTTGTTGATGGTAAACCAGATAAAAAGGGATATCGTAAATATAAAATTAAAACAGTTGAAGGTCCTGACGACTATAAATCAATGCGAGAAGTTGTTCGACGTCGATATACACGTGTACTAAACGAAGGTACACCTTTACCTGATCTCATCATTGTCGATGGTGGTAAAGGGCATATGAATGGCGTGATGGATGTTCTTGAAAATGAATTAGGCTTAGACATACCAGTGGCTGGATTACAAAAAAACGATAAACACCAAACGTCCGAGTTATTATATGGTGCAAGTGCTGAAATCGTACCATTAAAGAAAAATAGCCAAGCCTTTTATTTACTTCATCGAATTCAAGATGAAGTACATCGATTTGCTATTACGTTCCATAGACAGACAAGACAGAAAACAGGACTTAAATCTGTACTTGATGATATTGAGGGCATTGGAGCAAAACGTAAAACGAAATTATTAAGAACATTTGGTTCAATTAAGAAAATGAAAGAGGCATCATTAGAAGAATTAAAAAAATCTGGACTGCCGGAACATGTCGCAAAAAACTTACAACACGCACTTCAAGACAAATAAAATTTCAATTTTTGGACATGAGAATTATTCTCATGTCCAAAAATGCTTTAAATAATGTTACAATATAGTTAACAAAAGGCTATTTTTTTAAAGTTGTTTGGAAGCGTTTTCTAATTGAGAATTGTTATCAATCATGTAGGGTTACATGAATTGCTATAGAACAGACACTCTACGACATCATTATATGAAATCTATAACATGACTAGCCCTTTTCTTTTTTATGTCATACTTGTTTTTATTTTAAACTTAGATTAGGATGCTTCCAATGTATCTTAAGCTAATCAATGAAGACGAGTACCAAATAAAGAAGTAAAAGAAGCTAGTATTTTATATGGTTTTTTACGGCATTTTACATACAACTTTATAATTTTAGTCAATTAATTAAATGTTTACAGGGGGGACTCCTTTTGGCTCAATCAAAAAATGAATTCTATCTAAGACGAATTCACTCGTTATTAGGTATTATCCCAATCGGTGCATTCTTAATTGTTCACTTATTGGTCAATCATCAAGCAACACAAGGGGCTGAAGCTTTTAATAAAGCATCAGGTTTCATGGAATCATTACCATTCTTATTGGTAGTTGAATTTGTATTAATCTATATTCCGCTTTTATATCATGGTTTATTTGGATTACACATTGCATTCACAGCAAAAGAGAATGTTGGACATTACTCTTTATTCAGAAACTGGATGTTCTTCTTCCAAAGAATAAGTGGTATTTTAGCCTTTATCTTTATCGCAATGCACTTATGGCAAACACGTCTACAAAAGGCATTCTTCGGTAAAGCAGTTGATTATAATATGATGCATGAATATCTACATAATCCATTGTGGGCTATTTTCTACATTGTTTGTGTCATTGCAGTTGTATTCCACTTTTCTAACGGATTATGGTCATTCTTAGTAACATGGGGTATTTTACAATCTAAAAAATCACAACGTGTCTTCACATGGGTATCGTTAATTGTATTTTTAATCATTTCTTATATCGGTGTATCAGCTGTCATTGCATTTATGTAAAAAATACACATTAACTAGTCTTAGTTTTAATATTTCAGGGGAGTGACATTTCTATGGCAGAGAAAAAAATTATTGTTGTCGGTGGAGGACTTGCCGGTCTGATGTCAACAATTAAAGCAGCAGAAAAAGGTGCACATGTAGATTTATTCTCATTAGTACCTGTAAAACGTTCGCATTCAGTTTGTGCCCAAGGTGGTATAAACGGTGCGGTAAATACTAAGGGTGAAGGTGACTCACCTTGGATTCACTTTGATGACACTGTTTATGGTGGGGACTTCTTAGCAAACCAACCACCTGTAAAAGCGATGGCTGAAGCTGCGCCTAACATTATTCATTTATTAGACCGTATGGGTGTAATGTTTAGTAGAACGAATGAAGGCTTACTTGACTTCAGACGTTTCGGCGGTACGTTATATCACAGAACAGCATTTGCTGGAGCAACAACAGGCCAACAATTACTTTATGCATTAGATGAACAAGTTCGTGCTTTTGAAGTAGATGGGTTAGTAACAAAATATGAAGGTTGGGAATTTTTAGGTATAGTCAAAGATGACGATAATACTGCTAGAGGTATTGTTGCACAAAATATGACGACTTCAGAAATTCAATCATTCGGATCAGATGCCGTAATTATGGCTACTGGTGGTCCTGGTATTATCTTTGGTAAAACAACTAACTCAATGATTAACACAGGATCAGCAGCATCAATCGTTTATCAACAAGGCGCTATTTATGCAAATGGGGAATTCATTCAAATCCATCCTACTGCTATTCCTGGTGACGATAAACTACGTCTAATGAGTGAATCAGCACGTGGTGAAGGCGGACGAATTTGGACATATAAAGATGGTAAACCTTGGTATTTCTTAGAAGAGAAATATCCTGACTATGGTAACTTGGTACCTCGTGACATCGCGACACGTGAAATCTTCGATGTATGTATTAACCAAAAATTAGGTATCAATGGTGAAAACATGGTATATCTTGATTTATCACATAAAGATCCACATGAGTTAGATGTTAAACTTGGTGGTATTATCGAGATTTATGAAAAATTCACTGGTGATGATCCACGTAAAGTACCAATGAAAATCTTCCCAGCCGTACACTATTCAATGGGCGGTTTATATGTAGATTATGATCAAATGACAAATATTAAAGGTTTATTTGCAGCAGGAGAATGTGACTTCTCACAACATGGTGGTAATAGACTTGGTGCGAACTCATTATTATCAGCGATTTATGGCGGTACAGTTGCAGGTCCAAATGCAATTAAATATCTTGAAGAAATCGAAACTTCATACACTGACCTAGATGATAGTATTTATGAAGCTCGCGTTAAAGAAGAACAAGAACGTTTCGATAAATTATTAAACATGCGTGGTAGCGAAAATGCTTATAAACTTCACCGTGAATTAGGTGAAATTATGACAGCAAACGTAACTGTTGTGCGTGAAAATGATAAGTTATTAGAAACTGATAAGAAAATTCAAGAATTAATGAAACGTTATGAAGATATTGACATGGAAGATACACAAACTTGGAGTAACCAAGCTGTATTCTTCACACGTCAATTATGGAATATGCTTGTATTAGCACGTGTAATCACTATCGGTGCTTATAACCGTAACGAATCACGTGGTGCACACTACAAACCAGAATTCCCAGAACGTAATGACGAAGAATGGTTAAAAACAACTATGGCTCACTACCAAGGTAGAACTGAAGCACCAAAATTCACTTATGAACCAGTTGATATTAGCTTAATTCCACCGCGTAAACGTGATTACACTAGTAAGTCTAAAGGAGGTAAAAAATAATGGCTGAACAATCAGTAAAAGACACTCCAGAAACTCAAGGTAATCAACCAACACAAGATCAAAATAAGCAACCTAAACAAAAAACGGTTAAATTGATTATTAAACGTCAAGATAATAGCGAATCTAAACCATATGAAGAAACATTTGAAATTCCTTATAAAGAAAATTTAAATGTTATTGCTTGTTTAATGGAAATTAGACGTAACCCAGTTAACATTAAAGGTGAAAAAACAACGCCTGTAACATGGGATATGAACTGTTTAGAAGAAGTATGTGGTGCTTGTTCAATGGTGATTAACGGTCGTGCAAGACAATCTTGTTCTGCTATCGTTGACCAATTAGAACAACCCATCCGTTTAGAACCAATGAGTACATTCCCAGTTATTCGTGACTTACAAGTCGATCGTTCAAGAATGTTCGATAACTTGAAACGTATGAAAGCTTGGATTCCAATCGATGGTACGTATGATTTAGGTCCAGGTCCTCGTATGCCTGAGAAAAAACGTCAAACAGCATACGAATTATCTAAATGTATGACTTGCGGTGTTTGTTTAGAAGTTTGTCCTAACGTAACTCAAAAAAATGATTTCGTTGGTGCACAAGCTATTTCACAAGTACGTTTATTCGACTTACATCCAACAGGTGCTATGACTAAAGATGAACGTCTAGATGCTTTAATGGGTGCAGGTGGATTACAACAATGTGGTAATTCACAAAACTGTGTGAATGCATGTCCAAAAGGTATTCCATTGACTACATCAATTGCAGCAATGAACAGAGAAACATCATTCCATATGTTTAAATCATTCTTTGGTTCTGACCACAAAGTTGACTAATATAGAATTTATAGCGGTACTCCTTCTAGGGGTGTCGCTTTTTTATGCTTTGCTTGATAAAAACATTATTAGTGATTTTGTTCGAATTAATCAACACATGCGTATGCATATGATAAAATAAAGGTTAACTATTAAATAAGGATGTAATACTATGAATAAACCAATTGGAGTAATAGATTCAGGTGTGGGTGGTTTAACAGTAGCTAAGGAGATTATGAGACAACTTCCTAATGAAACCATTTATTATTTAGGTGATATTGGCAGATGTCCATATGGGCCTAGATCAGGTGAAGAAGTTAAACAGTTCACTACTGAAATAGCGCAGAAACTTGTAGAATTCGATATTAAAATGCTTGTGATAGCGTGTAATACAGCTACAGCAGTAGCATTAGAACATTTACAAAAAATATTACCAATCCCAGTAATTGGTGTTATTGAACCTGGTGCTCGTACGGCTATTATGACAACTAAGAATCAAAATGTTTTAATTTTAGGCACAGAAGGAACGATAAAATCAGAAGCTTATAGAAAACATATTAAGTGTATTAATCCTAATGTAGAAGTATATGGTATTGCTTGTCCGGGCTTTGTACCTTTAGTTGAACAAATGAGATATAATGATCCGACAATTACCAGTATTGTGATACATCAAACCTTAAAACAATGGCGTAATAGCGAAGCAGATACTGTTATATTAGGATGTACACATTATCCATTACTATACCAACCCATTAATGATTATTTTGGTGGTAAAAAAACAGTTATTTCTTCAGGATTGGAAACAGCGAGAGAAGTCAGTGCATTATTAACATTTAGTAACGAACATGCTAGTTATACACAACATCCGCCACATCGTTTCTTTGCAACTGGTGATACAACACATATTGAAAATATTATAAAAGAGTGGTTAGGCATGGATACTAAAGTGGAACGTATCTCAGTAGGCTAAATGGAGGAATTATTAATGGAAGATATCGTAATTGCATCTAATAATAAAGGTAAGATCAATGATTTTAAAGCTATATTTCCCAAACATAATGTTGTAGGTATTAGTGAATTAATTAAAGATTTTGATGTAGAAGAGACAGGAACGACTTTTGAAGAAAATGCTAAATTAAAATCTGTTGCAGCAGCTAAAGCTTTAAATAAACAAGTGATTGCTGATGATAGTGGTTTAGAAGTACAAGCGTTGAATGGTGAACCAGGTGTCTATTCTGCAAGATATGCTGGATTAGATAAAAATGACCAAGACAATATTAAAAAATTATTGAAAAATATGGAAAATATCTCTGATAGAAATGCACAATTTGTATGTGTGATTAGTATGAGTGCACCTAATGGTGAGACGACTCAATTTAAAGGGACAGTAACAGGCGAAATTACAACAGAACCAATTGGAGATCATGGATTTGGATATGATCCGATTTTCTATGTACCGTCTTTAAATAAAACAATGGCACAATTGTCAGATGCTGAAAAGGCTAAAATTAGCCATAGAGGACATGCTATAGATCAATTACAACAATTTTTAGCGGGGGAGAAAAATGAGTAAATGGATTATAGTTAGTGATAATCATAATGAAACAGGTGTTCTTTACCAAGTGTATGATCAACATCAAGACGCAGATGTATTCCTTCACCTTGGTGATTCTGAATTTCAATATGATGATACAGAATTGAGCTTATATCATCGAGTTAAAGGAAATTGTGATTTTTATCCAGAATTTCCAGAGGAGCAATCTATTACACATCATCATGTTCACGCATTTTATACACATGGCCATTTGTATCAGGTCAATCAGACAAGAATGAAATTAGCTGAAAAAGCTAAGACTGTTGGTGCGCAATTAGCATTTTATGGTCATACACATGTTGCTAAATATGAAAACATCGCAAACGTGCACGTGATTAACCCAGGCAGTATTTCACAATCAAGAAGTAATGTTGAAGAAACTTATGCAGAACTTATCATTGATGATACGACATTACAATGCACTTTGAATTTTAGAAATCGTGAAAATAAAGTGATAGATACAATCGAATTCAAATTAGAAAACAGTTAGGCATTCAATATTGCCTAACTGTTTTTATGTTTACATATAAAAAATGTAATAAAAAAAGAGTTGTAATCTCAATAGATTACAACTCTTATTAGCGTCCTGGGAGGGATACTATAAACCTTATAACGACGGTTTTCATGGGCTTTCGGGTCCCTAATGGGTCCCTAAAAATCACATTGCACTTATTATTTGTGTTGCTTTTTCATCTTCTTCTTTGTATGTTTCTTCAAGTAAATGTGAATAAAATTCAGTAGTAACTGATATATTTTTGTGTCCTAGTCTTTTCGAAATGTAATATATAGAAATGCCTTTGGCTAGTAAATATGAACAGTGAGTATGACGTAAAGCATGTGAAGTGATTTCTTTGATACCTAGATTGTTACAATATTTTTTTAAACGTTTGTTAACTGCATTGTTTGTTAGTTCACCAAAGATAGTACCGTCAATTGTTCTAGGTAATTGATCAATAGATTTAATGATATAATTCATATCTTTTGGACTAATGGACACATAACGTGGAGATGAATCAGTTTTATGTTCATCAATATATATTTCGCTTTTAATTTGATTGATATATTCACGCTTTAGATTTAAAGCACCACTTATACGACAACCAGTACAAATCATGATGAATAGTACGAGTGATGATGCGTTGTCTTTAGTCATCAAATGCTGTTTTAACACTTCATAATCTTTTAGATTGATATACTTACTATCTTCACTTTTATTAGGGTTATTAGCCCTATAATTAACCTTAAAGGTAGGGTTCTTTGCAATAAGCCCTTCGTATACCGCATCGTCTAACGATGTTCTGATATAGCCATTTAATTTTCTTATAGACTCCTTAGAATGATTTTTTGAAAATTCATTAATAAAATCTTGATAGTGATACCTGGATAAATCTTTCAGCTTTTTCTTGCCAATAGGGTGGTTATTGATATGTTCTATAGCAGCAGCGTAAGACTTATATGTTTTAGGTGTTACAGTCGATTTCTTAAACGTTTCACACCACGTTTTAAAATAGTCATACAGCGTTAAATTAGGTTCATAATCAATACCTTGCTTTAACTCATTTAACTTATCTAATCCGGCAGAATTAGCCTCTCTTTTTGTTCGAAAACCTTTTTGTCTATACCGTTTACCTTCATACTTAAATTCATATTGCCATTTTTTACCGTCATAACATCGTGTTTGCATGCTATCCCTCCTCAAAAAAGGTAAAAAATAATAAGGGTAGGCGGACTACCCTAAAAATGTAAAAAAGAGTATGTGAAAATGTACTCTTATTTGAGTGTTAACAATAGAGAGTTAGAATCAACTAAATTCATTTATTTGCATTATATATATTAGAATTGTTACCAAAACTATTAAAATAATAAAATATAAAATTATATAGATTAATATAATTTTAATAGTTAACTTCTTTTCTTGAATTTTCACAATTACATAAAGTGAATGTAGGAAAGTGATGGTAATTATGAAAATAATGCTGAAAAGAAAATAAAACATAATTTTAAAAGTCCTTTCTAGCAATCAAAATAAGATATTAAGGATTAGTGTTTAGTTGTTTTATCCTCTATTTTATTATTATCTTTAAGTACATTGTCTGCATGACGGTCGCAAGCAGATAATGATAAAGTTGCTATCATAATAACTGCTATAATAAATTTAAATTTCACAATAAACACCCCCATATCATAGAATTAGATATCCTAGAAATGAGATTATACTTACAGCTAAAAAAGCCAATGAAATTGTTCTACATGTGTGTTTATAAGTTAGCCCTTCAGTTTGTGATAAAAAGAAACTGAAAATAAATAAAAAAATACTAATTAAAAATAAACCGATAATCACATAGATCAATGTATTCATCCCCTTAAATTAAGTTTATTTCATCTTGATCATATGCAGTAACTAAATGCGAATTATATAATTATAAAAAAATAAAATTATATAGTATTATCACGATAATAGAGATAAAAACTATGGTTAATACCGTCCACATGGTATAAGCTCTTTTGTAAATTTGTTCGTTCGCTTTTATAAGTTTATAAATATTGATGATTAACAAAATAATATTTACAATTAGTAAAATTAATAGGCATTCAATAACGAATGTCATCATCTACGCCTCCTTTGGACTTACTGTCTTTTTTCATCAATTTCTCTGGCGTATTTTTGTAATTTTCTGCGTGTTTTTATAATACTTTCCTTTTTAGGACGTGACTTCCTAAAAACATTACCTCTGTTAGTTCTCACGGTATAATAAATTTTCCTCAGTTTAACTTGATAATTAATTATTTTCATTATATTTCTCCTTTATAAATTTATATTAAAGCGTCGCTAGGACACTTATTAATCAAAAGTTTGGTAGTTATAAATAACCTTTCCTATAACTTCTATTTCATCTATTGAATCTAAATCATAAGAATTAGTTTTGAACTCATCAGAATAACTTACTGGGTCTAAATGTAACTTTGTTTCAGTACGTCTAACACGTTTTACCGTGTATTCGCCACCTAAACGAAGAACTAGAATATCATTACTATTTAACTTATAGTCTTGATTCTTCCTATAATCATGTACGATTATGTATGATCCATTAGCCAAAATTTTGTTCATGCTATCTCCATTTACTTGCAAAGCAATACATTCGCTAGGTTTACGACCATTAAATGCAAAATTTGGTGCTTTAACTGATTCATTGTCAATTGTCATTTCTTCAAAATTACCTGCAGAAACTTTGCCATAATAAGGAATATCAACTTCGCCGTCAAAATCCGGTAGTGTTGATTCTTCTACTTCACCTAAAAGATATCCTTTTGAAACATGGAATAAGCTAGATATTTTTTCAATCATTCCCATTCTAGGCTCGTTTTTACCGTTTTCCCACATTCTTATTGTGCCTTCGGAAACATCTAATTTTTTAGCCATTTCAACTTTCGACAGTCTATTATCTAATCTAATTTCTTTGATGGAATTTTTGAAAGCCATTTTAATTACCTTCCTTATATATGATGTTTTTGACACTTTTTATTATACTATGAAAAATCGTAATTGCAACACTTAAAATACGATTTTAAAAAATAAAATTACTAATTTCAAAAAAAATAATTACGAAAAACACTTGCAATCGTATTTATAATTCGATATACTTTAATCAGAGCTTAACAAGGAGGTCAAAAAATGAATCACATCAAACAGAACCTAAAATTAGATGAATGGCGTAAAAGAAAAGGTTATACTCAATCATCTTTTGCTAGTAAATTAGGCATTTCGCCATCAACATATAATTTTTGGGAAAACAATCCAGAAATGATTAAACCTAAAGATGCATTTAAAATTGCTAAAAATTTAGAAGTCTCTATCGATGAGATTATTTTTTTAAAAGATGAATCGTATTTTAAATACGTTTTAGTCGAAGAAAAAGAACATCAAACAACTTAATAGGAGGAAATTGAATGCAAACATTACAAGAAATACAAATTGAAAGTAACTCAGAATTAGGAGCAGTTGTTTCCAGTCGAGTAGTAGCTAACGAATTAAATAGAACACATAAAAATGTAATTAGAGGATTAGAAAGAATTTTAACCGGCTCAAATGTGAGCTCGTTAATCATACCAAGCGAATACAGAGATTCTAAAGGTGAAAGCAGAAAAGAATACCTACTAACCAAAGACGGTTTCACTTTATACATGTTCAATATTCAAGGTCATAACGAATTCAAAATGGCTTACATTAACAAATTCAATGAGATGGAGAACGCGATTCAAAATAGATTACCTGGAACATACAAAGAGGCGTTATCACAATTACTTCAAACAGTAGAAGAAAAAGAGAAGTTAGAACTAGAAAATAACATGAACAAACAGAAAATAGCCGAATATGAACCTAAAGCATCTTATCTAGATACTATCTTGAATAATAAAAGTTTGGTCACTGTAGGCCAAATTGCAAAAGATTACGGTATGTCAGCTCAAGCATTAAACAAACTACTTCATGATTTAAAAGTTCAATACAAACAATCAGGACAATGGTTACTTTACTCAAATATTCAAGACAAAGGTTATACACATTCATCAACTACAGAAATTGAGCATAAAGATGGGAGTACATCAGTAAGAATGAATACCAAGTGGACACAAAAAGGACGTCTTTTCATCTATGAATTACTTAAAGATAACGACATCCTACCCACAATCGAACAAACAACTTAAGGAGGACTGAATATGTTGTTCGCAAACATCTGTATGTTATTAACAGTAATTTTTATGATATTGACATTAATTTTAAATATTAAAAATTAAATTTCCGATTCTTACTAAAACCTTTAATACGTTTATCAGTAATTATTTCAACTTTAGCTGGCTTTTCGTTTAAGTGATATGAAAATTCTAACTTAGCGTTAGGAATAAATGTTTCGGGACGTTTAAAAACATAACTATTGTAAGGCGAAAAAGAAGGATTAGGATATTTTAAATATTCATCTTTAGGCGTTTTAACATGAATGTGTTCCATTTGATTGCCTTTACTATCTATTAACCGAATACCATTGACAACGGTAGTTTTTGAAGAAGTGTTTGCAAGAATAAAACTAAACTGAATTAAGTTTTCGTTTTCTAATTCACAAACATCATAGTCACTTATTTCAATGCTAGGTCGATTGTTCATGAAAGTATAAACGAAACTGCCAATAGCGACTAATAAAGCTATTACAGCAATAATATTTGAAAATAAAGTTGATTGAACAAATTCCATATTTATCTGCCTCCTTGGGTTGATAAATACATTATACACGAAAGGAGCACTTAAGATGACGCAAACTTTAACCGTATCCGTACCAATTCCCGACACACACGTACTTGTCGCTAAAGATGAATACGATGAGTTAATAAATTACTCACTAGATCCAGTTTGGGACTTAAAAGAATTGAAACGCAAATTGAAAATGTCATCTGACGACACTATTAAAGACAGATTACTATTCAATCCTAAATTTGAGAAATTACTTAAAAAGCAAGGTATCGCACATTATCCAGATGAAAGTTTAAATCGTTGGAGATTCAACGCTAGAAAGATGAATAAGTTCATCGAAGAACATTTTGAAGAAATACACGGAAAGGGGAGATAAAAATGAAATCACACGACATAGCATTCTTAATCGCATTACTATCATGGATTGTACTATCACTAGCACTTACATTTGCAGGTGTCTACTTCACAACTGCATTAGGTATCGCAATGCTAATCAGTATTGCAGCGTTTGTGTTTTTCGAATATGAATTTTTTCAATTAGAGGAGGAGTAAAGATGAAAAATAATTTAAGCATGTTAATGGGAGCACAAAGAAAAACAGCTACTAAATTGTACGAAGAAACGGGTGTATCTAAAACGACAATTCATGAGTTGTATCATGAAAAACAAATTAATCCAAGTTTGAGTACAGTTTTAAAGTTGTGCAAAGCACTTAATGTGACACTAGATGAATTCTTTGGAATGGAGAGAAAATCAAATGACTGATAGAGACTTATTAAAAAAAGTTGATAAAAAAAGACAAGAACAAGGGTTAACTGTATGGAAAATAGGATATTTACTAGGCTTTTCTGACGCGTATTATAGTAAATTATTTCACGGCAAAAGAAGTGTTACAGAAAATGTTAGAAAAGAATTTATTAGATATTTAAGTGGAGACTATGATCGTATTGAAGTTCCAGAATATGCAAGAGATAACGAACAAGCTGCATATAAAAAAGGTTACAAAAAAGCTATGAAAGACTTACATGATTTTCTTGAAACAAAAAAGACTGAATGCTAGTGGGATAGCAAACAGTCAAAAAAAGATACAAATAAATAATAATAACTAATTTAATTAAATCAAAATAAGTGGAGGTAGTCAACTATGACTAAAGAATTAAAAGATATGAATAGAGAAGAAATCACAGATTTGTTTGGAGAAAAACACAAAGAGTTAAAAAAATTAATCGAAAAAATTAAAGAAGAAACAGAATTCGAACCGTTTACATTTTCTTGTATTGGTATTTCTGAAAAAGAAAATGATGACGATTATGCTAGATCAAGTTTAATAGTTGGAAGTTCTTTTAGTTTAGTTAATTTACTAGAAAGCGAAGAAGAATTCGAACAATTATCTAACATCATCATAGCTACTAAATTAAGAAAAGCAATAATGGGGGACGAAGATGATGAATAAATTACAAGAACAAGAATTAACAAACATAGAAAAAGACGAAGGCTTTAAAGTAACCGACCTCAAATCAGCTAACTGGGTTTTTAAGAAACTTGACGCAATCAACGCTAAAGAAGATGAAATCAACGAATTAGCAAATCAAGAAATAGACAGAATTAAAGAATGGAAACAAAAAGAAACAGAAAATCTACAGAAGAGAAAAGGTTATCTTGAACAATTAGTTACTGATTATTATCGCGAAGAAAGAGAGAAAGACGATAAATTCAAACTTAAAACGCCATACGGTCAAGTTAGTTCTCGTAAAGGTTCAAAAGTGATTCAAGTTAGTAATGAAAACAGAGTCATCGAACAACTTGAGCAACGTGGTTTAACTGATTATGTAAAAGTAACTAAAAAACTTAATCAAGCTGATATTAAGAAGAATTTCGGTATAACAGAGGGCGGCACATTAATCGATGAAAACGGAGAAGTGTTGGAAGGTGCTCACATCGTTGAAAAACCAATGTCATATACAGTAAAGGTAGGCGATTAGATGTCTGAAAAGCTAAACGTTTATCAGAAATTAATTGAAGTGAAAGCGAGTATCAAAGAATTAACTAAAGACGCTAAAGGTTACAATTTCGATTACGTTGAAGGCAGTCAGATTTTATATAAAATGCGTCCGAAAATGGAAGAACATGGCTTGTTAATGTTTCCATCTGTTGAAAGTTTCGAGCACTTTGAAACAAAAAACGGTAAAGGCAAAACAGAACACGCAATTATGTTGAATATGCAATATCACATTGTAGATAGCGCGAGTAAAGAAGAAATTATCGTCAATTTTGCTGCATTTGGTCAACAACAAGATGTCGCTCAAGCATACGGTACAGCATTAACGTATGCAGAAAGATATTTCATTTTGAAGTTGTTAAATATACCAACTGATGAAGATGATCCGGACTCGAGACAGAAGAAACAGAAATACACACAAGCAGAAAAACACGATATAGAAGTATTAAAGAAAAACATTCAAGAATTTGCTAATGCGATGAACGATACAGAACAGAACGTCATGTTAAGTCTTAATATCGTTTCTTATGACAGATTAAGCGTTGCAGATACTATGAAAGCATTGCAAGAAGTCGTAGCACTTAAAAAACAATTTTTAGGAGGAAATAATAATGATCAACAACGTAACGCTAGTAGGTAGATTGACGAAAGATCCTAACGTTAGACAAACACAATCAAACGTGACAGTCGCGCAATTCACATTAGCGGTAGATCGTAATTTTACAAATGCACAAGGAGAACGCGAGGCAGATTTTCTAAATATTGTTGTATTTAGGAAACAAGCAGAGCAAGTTGGTAAATATTTAGCAAAAGGTCGATTATGTGGCGTTGAAGGAAGAATACAATCAAGAAAGTATGAAAAAGATGGGCAAACGGTTTTTGTTACAGAAATAGTAGCGGATAGCGTTCAGTTTCTTGACAGTGGTAATAAACAAAACCAACAACAGAACAATAATTATCAACCACAACAAAATAACGGTTACCGACCGCCTCAAAACAATAATTATCAGCAACAAGGTAACTACCAACCACAAAACAATGGATATCAGCCACCGCAGAATAACGGCTATCAACCGCAACAAAATAATGGTTATCAACCACCGCAACAAAATCAACAGAACCAACCACCACAAAACCAGCAACAAGGTAATCCATTCAATAACGGCTACGATATAAGTGATGATGATTTACCGTTCTAGGAGTAATGTAAATGTCGAAAATTATAAGTTATCAACAAAACTATGACGGCACTTTTTCCGTCGTCATAGATGGTGTTGATTTAGGCAATAAAGATACTTTGTTGCTCGACAACAATATTGATGTAGATGTTGATGTTAAAGTGATAGATCCGTTTTCGATAACTGGTAAACAACGAAGATTGATATTTGCACTATGCAACGACATTGAAGATTACACAGGCCAACCACGTGATTATATGCGTTATTTATTCCAAGACTTCGTAACGTTTTACTACGGTTATGACAAACGCGTTTCATTAAGCAATTGCACACGTGAACAAGCAGGACAAGTTATCGACGTGATTATCGAATGGGTGTTTAAAAATCGCATACCAATTAAATATAAAACAAGCGATTTAATGAAAGATAATAAAGCATTTTTATACTGGGCAACTGTAACAAGACATTGCGTGATATGTGGTACTGAACATGCTGATCTAGCGCACTATGAGGCAGTAGGCAGAGGCATGAACCGAAATAAGATGAATCACTACGACAAACATGTATTAGCACTATGTAGACAACATCACAACGAACAGCATGCAATTGGTGTTAAGTCATTTGATGACAAATACCATTTGCACAATAGTTGGATCAAAGTTGATGAGAGATTAAATAAGATGTTGAAGGGAGAAAAACTTCAATGACTTTAGGGCAAAAAATAAAAAGACATCGTAAGAATTTAGGAGAAACAATGGAAGAATTTGGAAAACATTTTGAACCTACAGCACATAAATCAATAGTTTCTAAGTGGGAAAAAGGTCATTCTCAACCAAATAACAAAAGATTAAAGATAATAGCAGATGAAATGAATTTGACTGTAACGGAGCTATTGGAGAGTGATTGTGAATGAAATTAGGTACAAAGATTAAAAATCATAGATTAAATAAAGGCATGAACATGCGAGAATTTGGAGAGTTTATCGACAATACGTCAGACAGTATTGTTAGTCGTTGGGAAAGAAATGTTTCAATTCCTAATCCTAAAAGATTGAAATTGATAGCAGACGACATGGGCATTACTGTTGCTGAACTTTTGGGGAGTGAGAAAACATGACTTTAGGACAAAAGATAAAAGAACATCGGATTAATTTAGGAGAAACGATGGCTGAATTCGGGCAAAGATTTAATGCAAAAAGCGGGGTTGTTTCTAATTGGGAGAACAATAAGCAAAAACCTAATAATAAACGCTTGAAAATATTAGCAGACAACATGGGCATAACTGTTACTGAATTACTAGGAAGTGTGAATAATGACGGAAAAAATAACTACTAACCTTACTGGCTACGGTCTTGTATTTAAACGAGTAATGAAAGACACGAATATAAGCATTGAGGCAAAAGCACTTTATAGCTATCTTTCTTCATATGCTGGTGCAGACGAAAGCTCATATCCTAGCGTCAAATTAATTAAACACGAGCTTAACATAGGAAAACAACGTTATCAAAGAGCTAGAAAAGAATTAGAAAATGCAGGCTATCTACAGGTAGACAGAAAACAAAACGGCAACATATATGGCAGTAATTTATATACGGTCTACCATAATCCTCGACAGGTTGATTCCCAACCGGTCGACAGTCAACCGGTTGAAATTCAATCGGTCGACAACCAGCCCACTACAATTAACAGTTTTACAATTAACAGTTCTACAAATAACAGTAACACAATTAATAATAGCGCAACTGAAGTTACGCGTGAGCGTTTTGAGGAGTGGTGGAAACTTTATGACAAAAAGAAAGATAAGAAACCATCTTACACTAAATTCAAATCTTGCTTAAAGAAACATTCATTTGAACAAATCATGCAAGGAACACGCGAATATTTAAAAACAATTAAAGATAAACAATATCAGAAGTATCCTAAGACATTTTTAAATAGTGAAAGTTATATGAATGACTATAGTGAAGAATTGCAGACAAACGGAATGAGCCAATTAGAACGAATGAAATATGATGAAAGTTATTGGAATTAGGAGGGATAACATGAAAAGAATGTTAAGCCCGAAAATTAAAGAAACATTAAAGCAGTATGAGGCTGATGAGATTGAATACGGATTGTATTGTAAAAAATGCGGTAACAAGTACGACTTATACAAATACGCACCTACTGAAAACAAACCTAATGGCTATGAATATAAAGACGGTTGCGAGTGTTCGTTGATTGAGCAAGGTAAGAAAGAACGTGAACGTAATAGACAACGATACATTAGTAAGCTATTTAATCAATCCAATGTTAATCCAGCCATACAAAACGCAACAGTGAGAAATTACCAACCTACAAGTGAAACACAGGTTAAAGCTAAAGAAACAGCTATAGAATATGTTCAAACATTTTCTACAGATGAACCAAAGTCATTAATATTACAAGGATCATATGGCACAGGCAAATCACATTTAGCTTATGCGATATCAAAAGCGATTAAGAAACAAGGTTATTCTGTCGTGTTTATGCATATACCAATGCTCATGGAACGAATTAAAGCAACTTACAACAAACAATCTGAAGAGACAACAGACGAACTCGTTAAATTATTAAGTGACGTTGATTTGCTCGTTCTTGATGATATGGGCGTTGAAAATACTGAACATACTTTAAACAAACTATTCAGCATTGTTGATAACAGAGTAGGTATGAATAATATCTTCACAACTAACTTTAGCGATAAAGAATTAAAACAAAACATGAATTGGCAACGTATCAATTCACGTATGAAATATAATGCTAGAACTGTAAGAGTTTTAGGCGATGACTACAGGGAGCGTGACGCATGGTAACGATAGACGAAATCAAACAAAATCTTGAGTGTTCTGATGTGTATGCTCAGAAACTCATAGACGACGCACAGGGCGACGAAAAGAAGTTAGAAGATACTTATTATCGGAAACTAGCAGAACGTCGTATACGCCCTGCTATCGTCGAATATTAGGAGGTATGACATGGCTTTAAAAGATAAGTTTTATCTATTTGATAGTAAAGGTAACAAAATGATTTCAGTTATTCCTAATAATAAAACTGGTTTGTACAGAGTGAGTGGCATTGTCAAAACGTATTACGAAGGTAAACGATGGTATTTAACAAACGAAGAATTAGAAACGTTCATCAATAACGAAAAGTTAACTAAAGGCCATCAGACGAACCTATTTGAATATTTGTAGGAAGTGAAACGCATGGCAGAGGAACGAATAGATTGCGAAGTAACAATCAAAGTTATCGTATCAGCAAATGTTAATGACAAAGAACGATTTATTGAAGATATACAAGAAGATCCAACGGAAGTATTTGAGAAGTATCACAGAATAAACGATGTAGAAGTGGAGGAATTCTAATGACAGAAATCGAAAGAGTAAGGGTTGAAGATTTAAAGGAAAATGATGTAATAAAGTTTCAATTAGCAGGACCTATGTTCAGTTTGACGCATAAAGCTATCGTTAACCGTGTATATGTTAAAAGCGCAACTTTCGGCATTAAATGGTACGCCGAGATTGTAACAGATAGCGGTAAGGCAATGACGATCAATGATGATTTTGACTTTGTAAAAGTAAACGAACCATTTACGCGTAAGTTTGATATGGATAAGCGACCATCACATTACGAAGGCAAAGACGGTATCGATGTAATTGAATTCTTATATCAACAACTACCGTTTGAAGAGTTCAAAGGTTTTATGAAAGGCAACATGATTAAATATCCAGTTAGAAGTGGCAGAAAAAATGATGAGATCGAGGATATTAAAAAAGCAAGAAACTACGATGATAGATTATTAGAAAAGTTGGAGATTGATTAAATGACGGTAACACTATCAGATGAGCAATATAAACAAACTTGTAAAAATACATTTAAATTATTAGGCAAACTTCACAAAGCGTTAAAAGAACGTGACGCGTACAAACAACAACGTGACGAACTTATCGAAGATATAGCTAAGTTGCGTGAGCGTAATGCAGAGTTAGAGAAGAAAGCGAAGGCATGGGATAACTACTCTGAGAGTGTGAAGGAAGATTTAGTAAACGAATTTGGTAAAGGCGATAAAAGGGTTCAACTCGGAATGGAATTAAACAATAACATTTATACGGAGGAACAAAATGACTAATCAATTAACAGTAGATCAATTAGAAGAGATTATTAGACAACAGTTACTTACAGCATATCATCAATATGGTTTAAACATGTATTTAGGTTGGGACATGGACAACGTTCTTATCGAAATTAATACACTAGAAAAAATAGTAAATGGAATTTGTGAAGCTAAAGATATTACAAAAGAACAATTTATATTAGGAGGACAATAATGACTAATCAATTAACAGTAGATAAATTAGAAGAATTATTACAAATACAAAAGGACTTTGATAGCAGAATACCGACAATTAATTTACAAGATAGCAAAATTGCTTATGTGGTCGAATTCTTTGAATGGTTTAATACATTGGAAACGTTTAAGAATTGGAAGAAGAAACCAGGTAAACCGTTAGACGTGCAGTTAGATGAGTTGGCAGACATGTTGGCGTTTGGATTGAGTATTGCGAATCAACAAGCAGACGATATAGTAGAGATTTTGGATTATGTAGAAGATGGCGGTTTTACCGATTATATAGATAGCGTTGAAATTGATTTTAATAACAGTGATATAGTTGATGAATTTATGTCAGATATAGACGAATTATATAACGGTTGGTTTAGTATTAATTTATTCTTGCCTTTCGCTATTGCAATCCAATACTACTCTATCAACCAACTCATTGAAGCCTATAAAAAGAAAATGGAGCGTAACCATGCAAGGCAAGACGGAACAGCAGACCAAGGCAAAGGATATGTTTAAGATGGTTTCGGATCAACAGGATACTAAAGATATCTATGAACGCGTTAGGGAGGTGCTGGGGAAATGAGTATTTTAGAAATAGTAGCAATTATAGTTTGCAGCCTTATACTCGAATTTTTAATAAATCACAGGTTTATACATGTGAGGCTAGATGCGATAGCTGAATTAGGTTGTATTATTCTTACAATAATCATCTTAGATATCGGTTACCAAAGTAAAGGTCATTGGGTACTTGCAATTTTAACTCTCTTTTGCGTCATGATTAGAAAAATTAGAGATATCAATTTAAGCAAGGAGTGAGTGGGAATGACACAATACTTAATCACAACATTCACAGATAGCACAGGCTTACCTCACAATCATGTGACTAAAGCTAGAGAGAATCAAACGTTTATGGTGGTTGAGGCAGAGAGTAAAGAAGAGGCAAGGAAGATATATGAGGAGGAAAGACATGACTAAATACACTTGTATAAAACCAGTTGGTATAAATGGCACGATAGGGTATTTGCCAGGTGATATTGTTGAAATTAAAAAGATGAAACATCCCATTATTTTAAAAAAGGGAGAAAAATGTTCATACAAAGAAGTTAAGTCCGGAGAATTGATGAGTAAAAAATATATCAAAGAAAACTTTAAACAAGGTGATTATCAAAACGAAATGATTAAACACATTTCAAAACTAATATTCACGTTAGCAATGTATGAGTTAGGTAAATATGTGACGGAACAACTATTAATTAAATATACAGCTAATGACGATATCGACACACCACCACAAGATTTTAATCAATTTGATCATATTCATTTGAACGCTGAGGTGTCGGATTGATATGACGAATATGAATGAAGAACTGATAAAACGATATCGAGCTGCTTTTCAAGTATTGGAAGAAAATGGAATTAGTTTTGATCCGATAAAAAATCTCTTGGAAATAAATGCAGATAAACTTATATCTCGTATGTCAGAAATGAATAGCCCTAATATCAAAGAAAGATACGAAAATATATATCCAGAACGATTACCAAAGCCACAAAAAGGTACTGACAGCATGACTAAGCGAATACTTTATTATTATCAACATGACACAGATGACGGTGTTTATAGTTTTTGGTACGACGAAGATGGTTTCTTATATCATCATAGATACCAAAGAAGAAAAGAGGGGTAATCGATGGACTGGTATATTGTATTAATCCCACTTCTATATTTAGTTTGGATAGTTATTAAAAGCAGAAATGAGCGAAAGTGATGAACATTTAAGATTAATCAAGAATGGAGGGAACCGATTGAGTAGAAAGAAGAAATACGGATTGAAGTTGTCTACGGTTCGAAAGCTTGAAGATGAACTATGCGACTATCCGAATTATGATAAACGCATTCGCGATATTAGAGAACAGGCACGTTACCCATATATCAGAACCGACACAAATATTGGTGGCGAACATAAGCCATCTAACTCATCTAAAGTTGAGATGGTCGTGACGAACTACTTGAGCGATATAAGGCTAGGTAACATTAAAACGTATAAAACAGCTATTGAGCGAGTGTTTAACAGGTCGTCAGAGAAAGAGAAAGACGTGATTAAGACTTACTACTTCGGACAGAAAACAATGGCTTATACGTGCGATGAGACGCATATATCGGAAAGCACATTCCACCGAATCAAGAAGAAAGTTATAGTGAGATTGGCGGAAGAACTCGGAGAATATTGAAAGTTGACAGTAAAATGACAGTTTTTGACACCTAAAAAGCGATATTATGATAGTGTAAAGTATTTATATATTTTACAGAACCATGACACCTCTCTTCGATAATAGAGAAAAAAGTGTTGAAAAATTAGATTTGGAAAAAGATAAAGTGACATTAAAATACTTTGATTTAGATAGATACGACGAAGAAAAAAATAAAGTAATAAAAAACCATAACATTAGTAAGTTGTCATTTAAGTTAAAAGGTTGGGACGAACCGTTTGAAATTAGCAGTAGTGATATAATTTCTAGATCGCCTAAAAAGGAATTAGAAGAAATCGCAAAAATATTATTGTAAACAGCTTTTTGCCCGTTATGGGCATTTTTTTATGGGAAAATTTAAAGATGGAATTACCGTGAAAGTGGTGGTATATGAAATGAATAAATTGAATAAACGGCAGAGAACATTTGCAGAGGCGTACGCTATACCTGGAACAGACTGTTACGGCAATGCGACTAGGTCAGCTATAAAAGCAGGTTATAAAGAAAGTAGAGCAGAAGTCACAGGGAGCGAGTTAGTAAGGAACAGTAAGATACAAGAGTACATCAAGGGGGTAGAGGAAAAACTCTTTGATGAACAAATCATGACCGGTAAAGAAGTGTTGTATCGTTTAACCAGAACAGCAAGAGCAGAAACGGTTGAGATTGAACCGATCGTTACTAAAAAGGGTACCTATAAAATTAATCCTAGCACCGAAAAACATAATTTAGTTTATGACGAAAGCATTGAGTTGGTTAAGAAACCACCTAAGATTAGCGATCAAAACAGAGCGTTAGAGCTATTAGGTAAACATCATAAGTTATGGACTGAGAGACAAGAAGTTGAGCTAACTACACCTATATTCGTAGACGATGTGCCAGAAGATGACTAACAGAAAGCTCGTCAGTCCATCAAAAGTAATTGGTGGCGGGTACAACAGATTTTGGCACAACAAAGACATGTACAGGGTAGTTAAAGGCTCAAGAGGTAGCAAAAAGAGTAAGACGACAGCACTTAACTTCATTTACCGGTTAATGCAATACGAATGGGCTAATTTGCTCGTTGTAAGACGTTTTAGTAATACTAACAAGCAATCAACATACACGGATTTAAAGTGGGCAGCGAATCAATTACATGTTGCTCACTTATTTAAATTCAACGAAAGCATGCCAGAAATAACTTATAAACCAACCGGCCAGAAGATACTGTTTAGAGGTTTAGACGATCCGTTAAAGATAACTTCTATCACAGTAGATAAAGGCATACTATGTTGGGCATGGTTTGAAGAATGTTACCAGATTGAAACGTTTGATAAGTTTAGTACCGTAACCGAATCAATTCGAGGTAGTATCGACGCACCAGATTTTTTCAAACAGATAACAGTGACATTCAACCCGTGGTCAGAACGTCATTGGCTCAAACGTACTTTCTTCGATGAAGATACTAAACTAAAAAACACGTTTTCGAACACAACAACATTCAGAGTTAATGAGTGGTTAGACCAAGCCGATATTGACCGTTATGAAGATTTATATCGTACTAATCCACGACGCGCAAGAATCGTCTGTGATGGCGATTGGGGTGTTGCTGAAGGCCTTGTTTACAATAACTTTGAGGTTGTTGAGTTTGATTGGTTTGCCAAGTATAAAGAAACACAATTGAAAGTACATGCTATCGACTTTGGTTTCACAAACGACCCTACTGCATTAGTTAGTGTGGTCGTCGATTTAGATAATAAAGAATTATATATATACGATGAACATTATGAGAAAGCAATGGTCACCGATGAGATATACAAAATGATTGTCGATAAAGGTTTGAAAGACGCAGAGATAAAAGCAGATAGAGAATTGCGATTGATTACAGAGTTACGCAATAAAGGTATTAGCAAAATAAAAGCAGCGTTTAAGCCAGGCGGTTCGATTATGGCAGGTGTTCAATATGTGCAAGGCTTTAAGATATACGTCCACCCATCATGTGAACATACTATCGAAGAGCTGAACACATACACGTTCGACCAAGACAACGAAGGTAACTGGTTAAACAAACCGATAGATAAGAACAATCACGCACTAGACGCATTGCGTTACAGTCTTGAAGATTTAATATTCAAACGTACCGAAAAAGAAGATGTGAACGATTTACGTCGCATGAAAGGAATGTTAAGAGGTTAATGGATAATAGATATAAAGAATTAGTTAATAAAGCTAGGTTCTCGAGAAATGCTAACGATGACTTTTTAGTCGAAGATATTGACGAGTTGCTACAAGAAGAAACACTAAGGGACTTCGTTAATAAGCACAAACAAGACCAAGTACCAAGATTAGAAACGTTGGAAGATTATTACCTAGCACGTAACACTGGTATATTGAGCGGTAAGCGTAGACTAGATGATACTAAGTCAGACCATCGTGTTGTTCATAATTTTGCGAAGTATGTGTCACGTTTCATTGTTGGTTATCTGACAGGTAATCCAATCACAATTACGCACAAAGACGAAAATACTAACGCGAAGTTAATCGAACTAAACGACCATAATGACGCAGACGCAGTTAACAGTGATTTAGCGTTGAACTTATCAATTTACGGTAGAGCATATGAAATCGTTTATCGTGATTTCGAAGATAAAGACACGTTTAAGTTATTAGATCCAAAGAATACATTTGTCGTTTACGATATGACTTTAGATAAAAAAGTTGTAGCAGGTGTACGCTATTACGAGAAAGAAAACGCGCAAAAGATACCCATTCAACACATCGAAGTATATACAAGCACTGATATTCATTACATTCAGATTAATAACGGTAAGTTTCAAACATTCGAATCTGTACCGCATTACTACAATGATGTACCAGTGATTGAATATCTTAACGACCAATTCAAACAAGGCGATTTTGAAAACGTGTTGAGTAAGATTGACGCATACGATAGCGCTCAGTCTGATACAGCTAACTATATGTCAGATTTAAATGACGCAATGTTAGCAATCATCGGTAACATGGAATTAGAGGGCGATGATGCTAAAGCATTTCAAGACGCAAACATGGTACACATCAGACCGTCGATGAATGCAAATGGTAACGAAGGTAAAGCAGATGTTAAATATATCTATAAACAATACGATGTAGCGGGGACTGAGGCATATAAAAGTCGTTTGCAGAAAGATATACACAAAGAAACGAACACACCAGACTTAAATGATGAAAACTTTAGTGGCGTTCAATCCGGTCAAGCTATGCAATACAAATTGTTTGGGCTTGAGCAGTTAAGAGCGGTTAAAGAACGCTTATTTAAAAAAGGTCTGATGAAACGTTACAAATTGTTATTTAACAACATCAACATCGAGAACTTAACGCAATTATCTTACAAAGAAATTGAGATACAGTTTTCTCCTAACTTACCGAAATCGATGATGGAATCAATTGAGGCGTTCAATGCGGTTCATGGTCAGATTTCTGAATCGACTAGCTTATCGTTACTCGACTTCATCGATGATCCTAACGAAGAACTTGAGAAGATGAAGAGGGAGCGCGAGAAAGAAGAAGAACAATCTGACGCATTAGCTTATCCAGAAACAGAGGTTCAACTATCAAACGAAAAAGTAGATGATGAAGATGACAGAGGCTAAAAAATATTGGATTGAACGCGCACAGAACACAATTGATAGCGAAGTAGTACAAGACGCTAAAGTGGTCGCAGAAATAGAGCGTATTATTGCATTAATGTATGCAGAGATAGCAAAAGAATTGTTAGCATTCTACGCTAAATATGCGACGTCTGAGGGCATTTCTATTTCAGAGGCTAAAAAGGTTATCGACGAGTTTGATGTTGTCTCATTCAAAGGAAAAGCTAAAGAGTATGTAGAAACAAAAGACTTTAGCGAGAAAGCTAACAAAGAACTAAAAAAGTACAATACTAAGATGTATGTTTCACGTGAGCGAATGTTAAAACAAACACTCGACTTAACCGTAAAAAAACACGGTTATCGAGTAGAAAAAGAAATCGAAAAAGGTTTAGTTAATGCGATTGAACGTGAAACGAAACGACAATCCGGTATTTTAGGCGATGTGAGTATTAAAGACCGTCACATTAAAGCAATCGTTAACAGTAACTTTAAAGGCGCAACATGGTCAAAACGGTTGTGGCGTGATATGGATAAAGTACGTAAAGAGGTCGAACGTATAACTACTAACGTGGTTGCACGTGGTCGCCACCCAAACGAATACGTTGCTGAGTTTAAGAAGAAGATGGGCGTTAGCACATATGAGGCTAAACGTTTACTTATTACTGAATCAGCACGTGTTCAAACCGAGGCACAAAAGATATCGTATCTCGAAATGTTGGGAGAAGATGGCGAATACACTTACGTTGCTAAGCTAGATAACAAGACCAGTGATACGTGCAGAGGTATGGACGGTAAAACGTTCAAAGTGAAAGACATGACACCAGGTGTGAACGCACCACCCATGCACGCACATTGCAGAAGTACAACAATGCCTAAGATTACGAATTGGCGTGATAAATTCTACGCTAAAAACAAAGGTAAATATTCCGGTAAAAAGTGAGGTGTTAAACATGAGCGTTCAAGAAAGACTTGATAATGTTATCGATGAATACTTACAAACATTCGCACAAGATCCTAACGACATTCTTAAAGACAACATGACCGATTTAGAAAAGGTTGAGTTATTGGAGAAAGCAATACAGGAGGGCGACCCTAATGTCAAATTATGATAAGCAAGCTGTTACTGCATTAAATGGTATTTGGGAAGAATTAAGAAAGCTAAACGAAAGTAAGCCGACACCTAAGCCAAAGCGACAAGAAGAAAAAGAGAATAAGAAATCGTTTGAACCTAAAAACTTTATTTAGGTTCTTTTTTATGTCCGAACCATGCTCATGACGTTAAAAGGCGCAAGTGTATATAGTCCAAACCATGCAACGACTTAAAACTTATCAAGAGTAAACAAATGAGGTGTAATCAAATGGATATCCAAGATAAATTAAAACTTAAATTACAATTCTTTGCCGATGAATCTAATGAGGTTGATGAAAATAACGATGAAACAACCGGAGAAGGAGAACGCAAAGAAAAAGACGAAAAGACTTATTCAGAAGAAGAATTTAACCAACGCTTAAACGATGAGTTAAAACGTCGAATGAAACAAAAGGAACAAGAAAAGCAAGACGCCATTGAAGAGGCTAAAAAGCTAGCAAAGATGAATAAAGATCAACAAGAACAATATGAGCTTGAAAAAGTGCGTAAAGAAAATGATGAATTACGCAATAAACAAGCACGTTATGAAATGCGTGATATTGCTCGTAAAATGTTGAATGAACGTGACATTAAAGCAAATGATGAAATTTTAGACTTTGTGGTTTCTACCGACGCAGATGAAACACAAGAGAAGATTGAATCGTTCTCTAAAATCTTAAACGATATGGTACAAGCCAAAGTTAAAGAATCGTTACGTCAAGGTTCTCCGAAAAATGTTTCATCTAGCGGTATGTCAAAACAAGATATTTTAAACATTAAAGACGATATGCAAAGACAGCAAGCTATTGCACGCAATCGTCACTTATTTAACTAAAACGGAGGTTATTAATTATGCCAGAAAACAATTTAATCGATGTTCAAGCGTTAGGCGAGGCTAAATCAATCGACTTCGCTAACAAAATGGGCGAAAATTTAAACAAATTATTTGAGGCTTTAAACATTACAAACAAAATTCCTATGAACGTAGGTACTGCATTAAAACAATATCGTTTTAAAGTAGATCCAACAGGTAACAATGACGGTATCGTAGCGGAAGGCGACGAAATCCCATTAACTAAAGTTGAACGTGAACAAGTCGACATCACTGAATTGAAATTCAAGAAATTCAGAAAGTCTACATCAGCTGAGGCAGTACAAGCACATGGTTACGATTTAGCAGTTAATCAAACTGACAATGAGTTATTACGTTATGTGCAAAAACGTTTCAGAACAGACTTCTTTGATATGTTACGTGCAGCTTTAAACAACAAACAACGTACGAACAAAGCTAAGTTGGAAGGTAAGAACTTGCAAGGTGCATTAGCAAAAGGACGCGCCAACTTATCTGTATTATTAGACACAGAAGTTACACCAATCGCTTTAGTTAACCCTAACGATGTTGCTGGTCACATTGCTGATGGATTAATTAACTCAAGCGGTTCTTTCTTCGGTTTAAACTTATTAACTACTTATGTTGGTGTGCGTGTAATTGAATTCTCTGATGTACCGGAGGGCGAAGTTTGGTTAACAGTTGCAGAAAACTTAAACGTTGCTTATGCCAACCCACGTGGCGAATTATCTCGTGCGTTCCCATTCGCAACAGATCAAACAGGTTTCGTTGGTGTGTTACATGACATCATCTCTAACCGCTTAACTACTGAGACAATTATGGCGCATGCAATTTCTATGTTCCCAGAAAACATTGACGCAGTAGTTAAAGTTGATATCAAACCAGAAAAGGCACAAGCTGCGACACCGGCTCAATAAGTTAAAGAAGGTGCTAGCGCATGGATTATTTAAAGAAAGTTAAAACTCGTATTGGATTAACTGATGATTTACAAGATGAGCAGTTAAAAACGATAATTGAAAATGTTGAGGCTGAACTATTATCACGCATACCAAAGCAACCAGATGACAATATACCGTCTGAACTAGACTTCATTGTGATTGAAGTGTCTAGCAAACGTTATAATCGAATAGGTGCAGAGGGTATGACATCAGAAAGTGTAGATGGTCGCTCAAACAGTTTCGAGGCAAACGATTTTGACGCTTATG
The DNA here is from genome assembly GCF_021117155.1 of Staphylococcus sp. HL28. NCBI lineage: Bacteria > Bacillati > Bacillota > Bacilli > Caryophanales > Staphylococcaceae > Staphylococcus > Staphylococcus sp. HL28. Next base: position 1,722,407 of record NZ_CP088218.1, on the reverse strand, counting down.
ATAAAATCATCGACGCCCTTTTTCCAGTTGATACACTTGAGCGCAAAGGTGGTATCAGATTCTATTGAGATACAACAAACGTGTTCAATTTGCCGTTGAAACTAAAGGGGCGTACAATCCGAAAACGAATAAAACCGAAAAAGTTGAACGAGTATATGACCCGATACCATGTAACATTAGTCCATTGTCTGTAGAGAAAACTGTTGTTGAGTTTGGCGACATCAAGAAAGCTATCAATATCATTCGTTTAAACGGTCATTTTGAGGCGAAAGTAACTCATGCCTATATTAATGGTGTTAAGTATTTAATCGTTAAGAAAATCAACTATGAACATGACACAGTGTTCTATGTTGAGGAGGTTAAATAATGCGTGTTGATGGTATAGATGAGTTGCTAGGCGCATTGCATACGGCACACGATGACATTGATGATGACGCTGATGAGATTTTACGTGAAAATGCAAATGACTTTGTAGATGACACTGTTTTAAGTGCAAGAAAAAACTTTGTTAAAGGTTACTGGACTGGTAACCTAGCACGACAAATTGAAAGTGCGAAAAACGGTCATTTAGAATATGAGGTTACTTCTCAAGCAGGTTATAGTGGTTTCGTTGAATATGGCACGAGATATATGGAACCAGAAACGTTTATGAAACCAGTATATGAGAAATTTATAACTCAAATAAACGAAGATTTTGAACGCCTTCTAAACGGTTAGGAGGTGTTTTTTTGCAATCAGCTAAGCTACAGTTATTTAACTATTTATATGAGCAATTTCAGTCATTAGGAGTACCAGTCATTGAGACAAAAGAATTGAACCAAGAATTACCATATCCATTCATCGCCATTCAAACAGTTAACGACCATATCTCACGCTTAACTTTCGACAGTTTCGGTGGTTCCCCCAGTGCTACCGTGCACATATGGTCAGTAAGTGATGATAAAGGCGCGAATGATGAGTTATATATGCAGGTTCAAAATATATTATTGAATGATATTTCATTAGATGGTTACACGTTAACGCAACCTAACCTAGCAGTTAATGAAATGACTGTTATAGAAACAAACCAAGAATTATTACACACAGTTATAAACATTGAATATAACGCACACTAGCAACTCGTTTAGTCGAGTTGCTTTTTTTATTACTATAAATTGGAGGTATTAACCTATGGCAATTAAACAGGGTACTGATGAATTAATTTTACTTCGTCCGGTTGGCGCTAAAGAGGACGCTGACAAAGTAATGTGGATTACAGAAATGGAACGTGAAACAGAAAAAGACCGTGACACAGAGGCAACTATGGACGGTTCTGTTAATAGCGGTGGTTCTTTAGAAAGTACAGTTACATGGACTTGCTACATGAATCATGATGACACGTTAGCAGATGAAGTTGAGGACGCTACTGAGGAGGATAGACCTTATGAAGTTTGGGTAATCAACAAACGCGTTCAAAAGAACGGTAAATATAAAGCTGAATATAGACAAGGTTATTTCAATTCGATCACTCGTTCTAACGAGGCTGATGGTATTGCAGAGTTTGAAGTTGAATACGGCGTTTACATGAAGAAAATTCGTGGTTGGGCTACATTACCGGACGTTATCGAGCAAAACAAAGCTCAATACGGTTTCCACGATACAGTTGCAAGTGATCCGGCAAATGACGGACTTGCCGAAAGTATTCCGCAACCAAACGAACCATCAACAGCTACTAAACCAACATCAGACAAATAATTATGAGGGCTTAACGCCCTCCTTTTTTATTAAATAAACAAATTAAAGTGAGGTTATTACATTATGCATATTAATTTTAACGGTCAAGAATTAGAGTTATCTTTCGGATTAAGATTTGTGAATGAAATAGATAGAGAGTTAGGATTCGACGTTGACCAAATGGCAGTCGGTCAAGGTTTAAATTTACTTATTCCTAACTTAAAAACAAACAACATTGCAGCATTATCAAAAATTGTTAAAGCGGCAGTATCACATCATAAAAAAGCACCTAAAACCGATGAAGATTTAGAAGAAGTGTTAAAAGATATCATCGAGAATAAAGGGCTAGAAGAATTTTGTGAAGAAACTATCGAGGAACTGGGAAAGAATGTGTTAACCCAAAACCTAGTGCCAGACGAGTACAAGAAGAACAAGAAGAAGAAATAAACGATGATGATGTAATGACGTATGATCGTCTAATTGTTCTATGTATGAGTAAGTTGAAAATATATAACTTAAAAGATATAGAAACGATGACGTTACGCGAATTTAATTATCGAATGTGGGCGCTTGAATATGAACAACTTGATAAAGATATGGAAATGTATAAGCTAGCTTTTGCTATTCGTGACGCACAAGCAGAACAAAATGTAAAAGGTGGCAAAAAAGGCGAAATGGAATACAAATTCAGTAACGCCGATGAAATCATCGATTATCAAGCGAATGTTAAACGTCTTAATAAAGGCGAGCCGCTCAAATTCGGTAGTGAATCGAAGTTTGAAGATAATAAACCAAACAAAGACTTATTACAAATGATTGCTAACTTTAATAAAAAATAGATTGGAGGTGTGTAGAACGTGGCAGATTATCAAATTAGTACGACTTTGAAGGCTGATACAGATAAGTTTAAGCGTGAGTTTAGAAAAGCTATCGGCGATACAGAACACTTTAAAGCAGTTGCTGAGAGTATCAAAGATATAAAACTAGACGCAGATACGACAGGTGTGACAAAAGGCGTTAATGAGGCTAAAAAAGCGATTGAGAGTTTTGAACAAACGCATGCTGACGCTGATCTAACATTAGATATCAAAGAAGTGAAACAAAATTTTGAAGTTGCTAAAGGTTATTTAGATAACTTTAAAACTAGAAAGAGTGAGGCTAATTTAGACGCTGACATTTCTAAACTTGAGACTCAAATTCTAACTGCGCAAAATGAATTGAGTATGTTAGAAAGAGAACACCCATCAGTCGAAGTTGACGCTAAAATTAACAAACTTCAAGAAAAACTAGCTATAGCCGATGAAAAGTTAGAAAAACTTAATTCTGAAAAAGCTAAAGTCGAGGTTAAAGCAGAAGTTAAAGAGGCGCTTGATGATTTTAGAAAAGTACAAACGTATATTGAAAAATTAGATGGTAAAGACATTAATACAATAGCTGATGTAGATATCGAAAAAGGATTAGCTCATATCAAAACATTAGAGGCTGGTTTGAAGTATATCGACAATAATGTTTATGACGCTCAATTAAGTGCAGACGCTACAAGAGCAAGAGAACAAATCACTTCGGCAAAAAAATCACTGAATGACTTTGCTCGACAACGCGCTAAAGCCAAACTTGAAGTTGATCAAAGAGCTCCAGTCGCTCAAATTCGTATCTTTAAAGCGATGTTACGTTCAATACCTAATGTTGTACGCACACGGCTTGTTGTTGATGAGAAGAAAGCCGTTGGAGGCTTAAAAGCATTTCATCAAGGTTTAGAAAACGCTAATAACGTATTAGATACTGTGGCGAATGACATTCGCACATTCGGTACTGTATTCAGTAACATGATTAAAGGTGTCATGTTATCTAACATCTCATTACTTGTTCCGGCAATTGCGAGTATCGTTCCAGCTCTAATGGCAGTGTTAAATGCAGCAGGTGTTGTTGCTGGTGGTGCAGTTGGCATTGCAGGATCATTTGCAGCAGCAGGTGCAGGCGTGGTTGGCTTTGGTGCTATGGCAGTATCGGCATTGCAAATGGTCGAGAATGGTACGTTACAAGCAACCAGTGAAGTTAAGAATTACCAGAGCGCAGTAGATGGACTTAAATCAACATGGGAAGGCTTAATCAAACAGAATCAAGCAGAGATATTTAATACGTTAGCAAATGGCGTTAATACTGCTAAGGTAGCGTTAAAAGGTTTAACACCATTCCTAACTGGCGTTTCTAAAGGAATGGAACAGGCAAGTGCTAAAATGCTCGATTGGGCTAAAAACTCACAAGTAGCACAAAAATTCTTCCAAATGATGGGTACTACTGGTGTTAATATCTTTAACAATATGTTAAATGCGGCAGGTCAATTTGGCAGTGGCATTATTAGCGTGTTAACGCAGTTAGCCCCATTAGCCGAATGGGTATCTCAAGGATTCGTTAAAATGGGCGCAGCATTTAATAAATGGGCTCAAAGCACAGAAGGTCAGAACGCTATTAGATCATTTATCGAATATACGAAACAGAATTTACCATTAATCGGTCAGATTTTCGGTAATACGTTCAAAGGTATATTCAACCTAATGAAAGCATTCGCACCTAACACACACATCATTCTTTCATCATTAGCGCAAATGTCTGCCAAGTTCGCAGAATGGAGCGCTACCGTAGCAGAAAGCGACGGTTTTAAACAGTTCATTCAATACGTACAAGAGAATGGACCTAAGCTCGTAACTTTAGTCGGTAATATTATAAGAATACTTATTGCGGTTGGTACTGCAATGGCACCATTAGCCTCTGCGGTATTAAATGTTGCAGTAGCGATTACAGGCTTTATTGCTAAGCTAACTGAGGCACACCCAGCCATCGGTGCAATTTTAGGTGTAATTTCTACGTTAGCAGGTATATTCATGACGATTGGACCGCCAATCTTATCAGCTATTGGATTTATTTCTCAATTCGCGATGGCACTAACTGGTACTGCAACAGCAGCTGAGGCGTTCGCAGCAATCGGTAGTGCGATTATGAGCGCATTAGAAGGTTTAGGATTAGCCTTTTCTGCACTTAACGCCCCTATTTTATTAATAGTAGCAGCAGTAGCAGCAGTGATTGCTATATTCGTCGCTTTATGGAACTCATCAGAGGTCGTTAGAAATGCGGTCACAAGTGCGTGGAATGCGATAGCTAGCGCGGTAGGTTCTGCGATTCAAGCAGTCATTAGCTTTTTAGGTCAATTACTTGCTCGAGTACAAGAAGTGATGGGACCATTAGTACCAATTTTCCAAAATACGTGGAATCAGATCGTTGCAATAGTAGAAACTGCGATACAGGTTTTAGGACCAATCATCGCACAAACTTTTAATACTATTGTTACTATCGTCAAAGTTGCGTGGGAAGTTATTAAGGCGGTTATACAAGTAGCGCTAGAAATTATCATCAGTACGGTTACCGCTTTACTTCAATTACTTTCGGGCGATTGGCAAGGCGCATGGCAGACCATTTCAAATGCAGGCGCACAAATTTGGCAGACGATTGTTACAATGGCACAAAACATCTTCCAAATTTTAGGCGATTGGCTATCAAATTTATGGACTACAATCGTTACACAATTCCAAACAATACTAGGTCCTTTAGTCGCAATAGCAATGTCTATTTGGCAAAGTATTGTTACAACGATCATGACGGTTGTTCAAATGCTAGGCACTTTCTTATCAACATTGTGGCAAGGCATAGTAACCGTAGCCACTACGATTTGGACGACGTTAGTCACTGTGGCACAGACTATTTGGACGTTAATTGTCACTACAATCATGACTGTGATTCAAAATTTAGGTACATTTTTAGCTACTGTTTGGCAGAATATCGTTACTATAGCAACGACAATTTGGACGACACTCGTTACAGTAGCACAGACTATTTGGTCTTTACTTGTGACTGTAATCACTACGGTTGTTCAATCCATCATCACATTCGTATCAACAGGTTGGACTATGTTACTTACTGTGACATCAACGATTATGTCAACTTTATCATCAATTATTTCGGCGATTTGGTCGGCGATTGTTAGTATTGTCAGCTCGATAGTGTCATCAATTGTCGCTTTTGTTTCGGCTGGTTGGTCATCATTGATGAGCGTTACAAGTTCAATTATGTCGTCTATTTCAAGCGTGATATCAAGTGTTTGGTCATCGATTTCTAGCTTTGTATCAAGTATAGTCTCAGCCGTCGTTAGTTTCGTGCGTAATGGTTGGAACAACATGCTCAGTGCGGTTTCAAGCGCAATGCACGGTATCATTAGCGCGGTTATGAGCGGTATGTCTAGCGTAGTTAGTAATGTTAGAAGTGGTGTATCAAATGCAGTAAGTGCTGCACGTAGCTTTATAAGTAGCATGATTTCAGTCGGTAAAGATTTAATACAAGGTTTAATCAATGGTATTAAATCGATGGCGAGTCATGTTGCGTCAGTTGCTAGAAACGTAGTGAGTGGTGCAGTGAATGCAGCTAAGAGTGCACTTCATATTGGTTCACCATCTAAGTTGTTCCGTCAGTTTGGTATATGGACGATGGAAGGCTTGAATATCGGTATCAACAAAGAAGGTAAAAACGTCATTAGTGGTATGGGCTCAATGGCTACTAATATTACTAAAGCGTTTAACTCACAACTTGCGATACCAGATATTCAAAGTAACTTACAAAAAGCTAACGCTAATTTAAATACACAAATCAATCACAAACATACATTTGAAACTAATCCGTCCAAGCGTTTAGTTAAAGTTGAGTTTGATCTTAACAATGAGGCTTTAACAGCTATCGTTAATGGCGAATTAGCCAAACAAGATTCTATGTTTACATTTTAGGAGGTCGTTCAATGGATATAGAAATTAAAAAGAAAAACGGTAAGAAATACACATTGGGCGACTTCGGTTTTAAAGTAACCAATGTGAATATAGAAAGTACCGAGCGTGAAACACAATGGGAAACAAAAGAAAATACAAGTGGACGTATTTTATTAAGCAGTCAATATCGTAAACGTATTATTACGGTTGACTGTTTTGTTGTTTCTACTAAGTTAAACGACAATCCAAGATTACGTGATGAGTTTTACGCGTTAACTAATGATTTAGAACCGTTTTATATTAGAGAATTAAGAAGATCGAGGGATTTAAATTATCGTTTTATTCAACCGCTAGAAGATGACTATCAAGAAATTGACGATTATAACAATCTTGTATTGAATCATGAGCCGTTTAACGATAACTACTATGTAAATGGTAGACAGTATCAAGTTATTTGTTCTGACGTTATTTCTACAGAAGAAAACAGAAAGAAAATCAACTTTTCACTCAAGTTTGAAACTGCTGAGATACCATTCGCAGAAAGTATTGGGACATCGTTAGATTTAGAAAAACGACCAGATAAAGAACTGTGGTCGAATGATATGAACATACCATTTGATGAGAACGATTCTTTAAGAACCTATACGTTTAACGGTCTATATAATAGCGCGGTTTATTATCACGGTAACGTTGCTAACAATCAATCTAACTTATACAAGAAAGTGACTATTGTATTGGGTACTGATATTAAAGCTACTGATTCGTTTGTTTTTTCATTAGGTACCAGTGATATTATGACAATCAAAGGTATTAACCTAAAAAAGAACGACAAAATTGTCTATGACGGTACACAAACATATAGAAATGGTGTGCCAATTAATAACGAATCGTCGGGGGCACAACCAAAATTTGTACCTGGTTGGAACGAATTTGAATTCAATCATTTTGTTAAGTTAGTGCAGTTTGATATGAAATTTTATTACTTATAGAGGTGTTAACATGTCAATTTTAATAAGCCCAATGCGTGGTCGTGGCAAGTACGTTGACACTTCTACGACTATGATTTCAAAACTCGGTGCTGATACAGTATTGAAATTCGATTTGATTGAGAATGAAGATACTTACGATGTTATTAGAGGTATTCGAAAACGTTGGAGTGTATCACGTGTAGAAGGTCCTAAAGACAAGAAAGAATATCTTGTTTTTCTTATCGATAGACAAACACATGGTAAAAATCAACGTGTATCAGTTAGTTGTAGATATAAACCGTTAGATATCATCAAACGTTATAGAGTATACGACTCAATTGAAGGTAGTTTTACGGCAGAAAAGTTCTTAAAGATAATTTTTAAAGGTACCGGACTTAAATATAAGATTACTAAACCTTTAGGCTCATCTCGATTTGAAAGTGCTGGAGAGGGCGAAAGTGTCGAAGAATTAATCAAAAAGTTTACTGAACATTTCGATGTTGAATTTGAAATTGAATATGATGATAAAAAAGATGAATATATCTTCGTTTTTGCGCCATATTTAAGCAAAAAACCAGACTATCATATCGATGATGAAATCAACGCTAATAATATGAAAATAGAGGAAGATAGCGGGGATTTGTACACCTATGCAGTTGGGTATGGCGACTATGACGATGATGAAGGTATAGAAAATCCAGGTTTCATTGTTAAATTCGAACATCCTAACATGAAAGATGTAGGAAGATATGACGCCCCGCCAATTAAGGACGGCAGAATTAAAGATCCCGAATTAATGCAAGATAAGTTAAGAACACTTATCGAATCATCTGTTAAAACGTCAATTAGCCTCGATTTTATTGTTTTAAACGATAGATACCCAAACGCTATAGCCAAAGTATCACAAACAGTACACATAAGGCATGCAATACTAGGATTAAATGTATTCGTGAGAATTGTAGAGGTTACTTGTGTAAGAGATAAAGACAATGTAATCGTTAGCCAAGATGTTGTTTTAGGCGATTTCAAACGTAGCGATAGATATAGAAAACGTGTTAGTGAGGCGGCAAGTGCCGTTGGTGGTTTAGGTGGTAAAAGTAATTTTGTTAAGAATTATAAAATGACTACCTCAAGATCAAGTGCAGCTATTAGAACGAATCAAAAGTTAATTGATGATATTTCTGTAGCTAGTGATGAAAAAGACGGTTTAATGTCATCTGAAGATAAAAAGAAACTAGACCAAATTACTAACATTGCATTAAAAGCCAAAAAGTCAGATGGAACGAGTGTTGATTTAACAAAGGCTGAAATTATCGTCGATAAAGACGGTAATTTAAAACTGAAATAGGAGGTTTAACATGAGAAAAACCATATATACCGACCTTGAGACAATTTTCGGTTCGAGATTTGTTCGTGAAAACGAACTGAATTTTATCGCGGTTAGAGATATGTTATTCAATATCGAAGAAATATTGTATAAACATGGTCGTATTGATAAACAAGCTCATAATTCTGAGCAAATCAAATATACTTTGCCAACCGGTCCAAGCGTAAATGTAGGTCAAGAATTAACATACCAAAGTCAACGTATCAGAAACCTTGTGTTAGGTACGTTAGGTAATGGGCAACAAGAGGTAAGAGATAGTCGAACGTCAATGGACGGTCAAAATCACAAAATATTATCAGAACGTTTAAGACACGACTTTGCGTCAATCAGCGAAGATACTCAAAAAGTATTAAATGTCACTGATGACGCAACGCATTTATTTATACCTCCATTCATTCCTAGTGCAGAAAAAGGTGTTAATGAAACGCCTTTATCAAGTGATCCAACAGAAAATCTAAAAGCGTTTTATGATGTATTTGTCGATAATAAGTATTGCTTTAAAAAGTATGTTGGTAAAGACCAATCGAATACTTATAACGTTTATAGCTATACATTCCAACCACAAAATTACAGTAAAACAATTTTAGTTACATCGTGCATTCATGGTAATGAATATAGTGCATTTTATGCATTGAGTCGATTACTAAACTTAATGGTAAACGAATGGCATAAATACCCACATTTAGCCTATCTTCGAAAAAATGTAAGATTGGTAGTTGTACCAATCGTTAATCCATGGGGCTTTGCTAACAATGAACGCGAAAACTCCAATAATGTCGATTTAAACCGTAACTTTGATTATTATTGGGAAAATGGTAGTGGTAAAAGTTCATCAGGTAAAAACTACAAAGGTTCTAAGCCATTTAGTGAAAGAGAAAGCAGAAATATGAAATCATTAGTTGAAAGTTTAGGACGTTTTGCAGGCCATATGGATTGTCACAACATCATTTCACAAGTTAGTGACTATTGTCTGTTTTACCCTAGATTTTCAAACCAACCAAACAACGATATGACGAACCTATTAAGTGATATGTCGAATTATGGTGACTATATTACATGGGGATCCAGTACATTGTCATCGTTCAGCAACTGGGTAGGTATTTCTAAAAACATCACTTCTTTCTTACCAGAAGTTTATGAAGGACGTGCAGGGAAACCACGTTCAGCGCCAGAAATGTGGCGTTCAGTCTATTTCCTAGGCAATATATTAGCTAAACTTGCAACGATGGAAAGCAATAACGCCGGTCGAACTGCGACAGAACCGATAGTTAAATCATTTGTCTATAGTAGTCGTTACAATTCAACAGGTATTAAACCATTCTCATTAGTTGCGAAAGACGGTTATCAACGTATGCTAATGACACAACAACGATTTAAAGTAACTGGAAATGGTTTTGTAGAATTGAATGGTTCAATTACTGTTGAGCTTTCAAAAGATACGACGTTTGGTGTTAATCCGGGAGTTGTACAAAACTATAATCCGTTTAGTGGTAACGGTAAGACAAGAAAACGACAACTATTTAAAGTAGAACACAAATTTAAAGCGGGTGTTCACACCATACCGTTAAATGCGATTGCACCAGTCCAATACTCTACAACTTCGCCAGACGATGTTAAACGTACAAATGAAGTTATGGCGGTTGTTGATGTTATGCGTAAAGAGGGCGTGGCAAAAATTCTTAATATGATATTGAATGTGAAATTTACACCGTCGCACTCACATAACGCAGTACAAATGTTCACATCAACGAAATACGGTAACCAGAAAGAAAGAACATTTGACCAAATTTATCCAGATAAACCAACAGCATTTGATGTAAGAAACGAGATTATTAACAAGAAGTAGGAGGCTAGAAAATGGACGGATTATATAAAGAGGCTTTTATAAAAAGTGTAGATGAACCGTATTTAAGACCGATATCTGATGAGGGTATCGGTTTTTATAATATGGATATCAATACCGCAGTGTTAACGTTTCAAGTATTAAAAAATGATTTTCCGTTAGAAATCAGCTCGGTCAACACTGTAACTTATGCCTATTTCATTTCTGAAAATGGCTCATCAACTGGTCGTGTAAAAGTTGAATATGTTAAACCAATGGACGGTATTATTAGACTTACTTTAGACAATGACTTTTTAAAAGCTGCGACAGACACTTATGTAACTGGTCAGATTTATATCACTGCAGTAGGTCGTAAAGATACAGTCGTTTTAAATGAATTCCGATTCAGAGTTAAAGACGCTTTAATCAATCAAATTGATAGCGATATTAAGATTCGTTATATACGCGAAATTGATGATCTAGTAGATGACTTTAAAGAAAAGATAGCAAATGTATCAAAGAACTTCGAAAGTATTGAAAATGCACAAGCAGAATTTACAGCATTTGTTAATGGTTTAAAAAACAATTTCATTAAACAAGTGAATGACCTTAAACAAGAAATGAATTCATTCTCAGATAAAACACAACAGGATATTACAGATAGATTAAATGTAATAGATACGAAATTGCTAGAGGTTACAGATAAATTAAATATTAAAACAGAGGGTTTAGTGAATAACGATCAATTAATCCGTGAATTGTCTAATTATGTAACAAATAAACAATTTACTGACGAGCTAGGTAAAAAAGCCAATACTAGCGACTTAACTGCTATTTCAAGTGGTTTAGATAAATTGATTCAAGAAAAAGTCGACACGTCAATCGCAAAAATAGCTATGCAACAATTCGCTTTAACCGATAAAGACGGTTATATACCTAAAATTGAAAATCCAGATTTAGAAAAAATGAGTAAAATTGATAAGTCGGGACTTTATTATCTATACAATCCGATTAATTCTCCGGATCCTGACAATCAAAGCGGTTACGCTTTTGTATTAGCACGTAGCTCAACTTACAAAAAAATATTGTTCATGCCATATAATAAGCACAAAATTTATTCACGCAACATGATGGGAACGTCAACAGGTTGGGGCAGTTGGTATGACGCTACAAGTAATATCATGTTGAAATAGGACGTGTATAAAATGAAATATAATATCAATGAAACGCTTAATTTTCTTTTAGTATTAGGATTAGCATTTTATACGTTCATCAGAGGTTTTTTCTTTTTCAAAGAACAAGAAAGTGTATTGAGTGATAGTGATTTTTATTTAGCGTTACACCAAATCATGCCAATTTGGTGTTGGGGAATTATCATCATGATTTTTAGTATCATTCTAGCTATTTCTGTCTACTTCCTACCTAAACAGAAAACAAGTAACAAATACAGTTGGTTCTTATTTATCGGTGGTTTCGGTTGTGCTTTTCTATACTTTTTAATGACAAGCGCAAGTATCTATAATGCGATTAACTGGTTATCAACAATTCAATTCAGTATCTTATCAGCGCTTTGTTTTAGTATTGGCTTTGTCGGAGGTGCTGACATTTATGACAGAAGATAAAAAACACGTTACTTATGAGGAATGGTGGAAGTCACGTGAAAACCTACTTGATCGTATTAATGACGTTGATGAAAAACATACAAATTCAATTAGTGATTTAAAAGAAAAAATTGTTGAAGGTAATATGTATCAGAGGCAAACTTATGAAGTTCAAAAAGAGACAAACGAACAAATTAAAATCATGAATGACACTAACTATAAGCAGTGGGACGCGATCAAAGACATTAATTACACAGTAAAAAAACATGGTAATGATATACAAAAAATTGAAGGTAGTATTTCAGAAAAACAAAAAAATAGTGTGCAAATCACTGTGGCTTTTATTAGTGGTGGATTTGGTGTTTTAATTGCAGCAATTGGTTTAGCACAATATTTATTTTAAGTCGACGCAATGCGTCGGCTTTTTATTTTAGGCGAAAGAAGGTGTTTATATGGCATTGCCTTCAAGTGGTAAACCAACTGCGTCAGATGTAGTTGAATGGGCTAAATGGCTAGCTAAAAATAATAAAGGTGTAAACATCGATGGTCGGCTGGGCTACCAATGTTGGGATCTACCAAACTATATTTTTGAACGGTATTGGGGATTCAGAACATGGGGGAACGCAAATGCAATGGCGAACCGTTCACAGTACCCTAATAGAACATGGAAGATATATCGTAATCATGGTTCATTTGTACCTAAGCCAGGCGATGTTGCGGTTTGGACGTATGGTTGGGCAGGTCATACAGCAATTGTTGTAGGTCCTAGTGACAAAAGTCATTTCCGTTGTGTTGATCAAAACTGGTATAACGCTAACCAGTATTACGGTAGTAAAGCAGCAATCGTTAACCATGATTATGGTGGCCGTGGGGGAAGTCTCTATTTCGTTAGACCTCCATACAAAACAGAACCAGCAGACAAACCAGATAAAAAAGATGATGATGACGACAAGCCATCTAGCAGTGATAAAAATAGTAACAAAAAAGAAAAGAAAGATACTAAAGTAATCACTGTTACTGTTGGAGAAGATCCGGAAGAAATCAACGAACCGGAATTTATACCTCATAGAATCATCAGAGGTAAATTACGCGGTCACAATCCTAAAGGTGTAACTATTAAGAATGCACAAACAATGTGTAGTGTTCAAGACTTGTACTTCGACAGAAACAAATACGGAGATGAAAAAGAATACCCACATTTTTACATCGATAAGGATCATATTTGGCAACCTCGATTAATGGAGAACATTGTTCCTAGTGATCCAGAAAATATTGTCGTAGAAATAGCTGGAGATTATAGCGATACAAAATCAGATTTTCTGTTAAGTGAGATATATGCCCTTGTATTCATCAAAGAACAATTGGACTTTTTCAAGATACCACTTAAAACGTCAACCATAAAAATTGATGGTAGTATGTGGCGTACTATTTTAGAGCACGGCAACTTTGATAATGTTGTAGACGGTTTACCAAGCAAAGCAACGCTTGAGAAAGTAAAAAAAGAGTTGTTAAAACTGTATAACGATAGAAAATCACTTATTCAAGATTTATCAAAATCTAAAACAACAAAAACAGTTATAAAAGTTGATAAACCTAGTAGCTCAAGCAGTTCTAGCAGTTCAAGCAGCTCAAGTCATAGTAGCACTAAAGCAAAAGTAAAAGTACATTACAGTAACTATACTTTTGCGCGAGCAGTTAGTATACAGATGACTAAAGCGCCACAAATCAACTACGGTAATGGTTGGTATAATGCGAGTCGAGCGGCTACTTTGAAAGCTATGAACAGTTTAGAAATTTGGAACAGTGGCACTCAAAAATATCAAATGTTGAATCTAGGAAAATACCAAGGCATATCAGTTAGTAAATTGAACAAAATTCTAAAAGGTAAGGGCTCATTAAGCGGTCAAGGTAAAGCCGTAGCAGCAGCATGTAAGAAGTATGATTTGAACGAAGTTTATCTAATGGCACATGCATTTTTAGAAAGTGGAAATGGTACTTCGTATTATGCTAGTGGACGAGCTGGTGTTTATAATTACTTTGGCATTGGTGCATATGATAACAATCCAGATAATGCGATACCATTTGCAAGACGCGAAGGTTGGACGACTCCGGCCAAAGGTATTATGGGCGGCGCTAGATTTGTGCGTCGTGGTTATATTGATCAAGGACAACAAACGTTATACAGAATGCGTTGGAATCCACAAAATCCAGGTAACCATCAATATGCGACTGATGTTCGTTGGGCACAAATACAAGCAAGTATGATTAAGAGTTACTATGATCGCATGGGATTGAAAGGCGAATATTTCTTACGCGATAGATATAAACAATAGGGTTATGCACTGTGAGTGTGTAGCCCTTTAATTATGATGAAAGAGGTGTTTTGATGGAATTGTACAAAGGCGGAAAAGTAGACGCTAAAATTAATGAACAGGGCGTTAATTTAGGTAATATCAACATTAATTTGTATACAATGGATAACTCAACTTCTGTTATTGATATTTACTTAAAAAAGAAAAATCTGTTTAGCGAAGATACTAACTATATTCCTATCAATTTAAATCAAACAACATTCAAACCAACATTACATTTATTCACTCAAGACGGTTCTATATTCTCTAATGAGCCACTAGAGGTTATTAAAGCCGAAGATGGTCACGTTAGATATTTAGTATCTGATTACGTTACGCGTCATGTAGGACAAGTCCAATGTAAGCTATTTTTAGTAGATAAAAACAACACAGATGATAGCTCACATGTAGCTGATTTCTTCTTTGCTATTAATGACAGTGGCTTAACACAAGCCGTTGGGAAAGAGATACATGTTGATTTATTAGACGGTATTGTTGAAAAGATAATGAAATCTAATATCGATATGTTTAAAGGCGAAAAAGGAGAAAAAGGCGAACCGGGCAAAGATGGTAAAGACGGTAAAAATGGTATTGATGGCGTTAATGGTATTGACGGTAAACAAGGACCAGCAGGGCCACCTGGTACAGATGGTGTTGACGGTAAATCATTTACTTATGAGGATTTCACACAAGAACAACTTGCTAAACTAATGCCTAAATTACCGGATTTCTCTAAATGGCAAAAATACAAATTAACTAATGATGATGGCACTTTAACACCTCAAAAAGATTTAGATATAAGCGCAATATATAAGTCCGGTAATTACTATTTCACTTCATGTATAAATGGTCCATTTGGTTACACTGGTATAGGTACAGTGATTGCGAATTTTTATTCTAACCTACCAGATAATCCAAATAGTAGCTATGGATCAATCATTTTTATAACTTCAACTAATGATGTATATACAAGATTCAGACAAGGAACAACATGGACGTTATGGCAAAAATTAAATGCTAATTTCAGTGACACTGGTTGGCAAAATTTAACTTTGGCAAATGGCGTAACTGCTTATAGTTCTTCTAGTTTACCGAAATATCGCTTTATTAATGATAGAGGAATGCTTGAATTATCAATCATGGGGGCAGTTAAGAATATAAAAGCTACAAAAACAGTTATCGCGACTTTACCTACTAACGTAGTATCACAACTAAATAGAGATGTACCTTTCCTTCAAAATAGCTCAGCTAAGAACAGTTTAGCTACAACAGCAAGATGGTTTATAAAGAAAGATGGCACTATAGCATTAGACTTTGTGAGTTTTCAGCCTTCAGATATGGCTGAAACTGACTGGTACCCAATCGATATTACTATCAGATTATAGGAGGTAAAAGATGGACGCTAAAACTGTATATTTATCAAACGGAAAACCGTTTTTAGTAATGAAAAATAATGAGAATGAATTCATTTATCCCGACGCAAAATATACCGAAATAGAACCACCTAAAGACTTATATTTCACTGAAGAATACCCACTAAGTTTTAACTTTGATACAAATGAGTGGCATGGTTTATCTGAATTGGAATATTTTGATTTGAAAGCAAGAGAAGAACAACCACAAACCCCTAACGAAACAGATGTGAAAGTATCTAAATTGCAATTACAGTTATCAATGGCAAGTATCGAAAATTCAAAACTTGCGAGTGAATTGCAAGTCAACAAAGAAAAGACAGATAAGCTAGAACAAAACGTCGCAGCATTGTTATTAAAAATGACTGAATTAGAAAAGGTGGCTAAAGTAAATGAATAGATTTAAATATCCAACTTACGAAGATGTTAAATACTTTTATGACAAAGGTTGCTACACTGACGAAGAAATTTTAATTTATTACGAATGCGAAGTTATTACAGCTGAAGAATTTACAAAGCTAACAGGAAAAAACGTAAACGAATTCGAACCAATCTATAACATTTAGTTGTAGGTTGGTTTTTTTAGGAGGTTACACATGATCAGTAACGTATTAAATCTAAACCAATCAAGTGACGGTAATCGTATCAAACAGGGCGACCTATCACATATGACATACATCTTAACTGACGCTAATAGTGACGATTTAAACCTTAACGACTTACCTGCAAAAGTTTACTTAACTGATTCGACAGGTGTCAAATATATCTACGATACGACAGTTAAGCAATCAGACAATGCCTATGTATGCGATGTAGTGATTAATCAAATCATACCTGCAGGGACTTATACCTTAGAAATTTGGGTCGACAATCGCTATGTTTTTCCATCTGATAGTAAAACGAAGATACAAGTGACTGAAAGTGTCATTGGTCGTCAGATAATTAATGTAGAAACGCATAATTTGTGGGATGACATTTTAGCATATGGCCTAAAAAACGGCATGATTAAACAAGACAGTGGTTCTGACTTCGTTATAGGTAATCAACCACCTACTGATAAAAATAAAATTTGGATAGATACGGGAGTGACTAAATAATGGCAGGTATGACAAATGGCGTTTTAAAATTTTATGATGAGAAAACGCAAAATTGGGTCGTAGTTGAAACGGAGCCAATCGCAGAGAAAGTTGTAGAAATTATGCGTGATGATTGGTTAGAACACAAAGGTCAATTGGATTGTTGGTTGTTAAAATATACAACAGAAGATGACCCAAATTTGCCAGAACCAATCTATGTAGAACTATTCGTAGATAGTGAATCAGTTAAAAACTATGACAGAGATATACTAGAATATTATTTCAAAGACTATATCAATGCATTACCTAACAAAAAATATTTTAAGCTGAATGAAATGATTGATTATTTTAAAAACACATTATTTTTTGAATTGCCTCTTCAATTTAAATTAAATATTGATTTAGTACTAGAAAGTGGCGAGTTCAATTTTCCAGAAATAAATAGTATTACGAACAACGTTGATATTGTATATACGCTAGCAAATCAAGAAAAAGGCACGCTAACTGCTAGTTACATCTATAACGGTCATGCAATTCCGGAAAAACAATTCACTTACAAAGCTAACCTTTAAGGTTGGCTTTTTATTTTACTCAAAAGGAGATAATCAAATGACTGCAGATAAATTAAAACAATACATTGGATTATTTGGTGGTATGTTAGGGGCTTTATACCTTGCATTAAAAGCAAATGGAATCGAAGTTCCTTTTTTAATGCCAGATAAATTAGACGCATGGCAAAACTTCGCTACGTCAATAGTACCTTTTGTAATTGCGATATATGGCGTCTATAAAAACACATATGTTATTCACTCGCATTCAAAAGCACAAGAAGAATACTTAAAAGAAAATAATTTAAAATAGGAGTGTTATCAATGGCTACAGAGAATTGGAAAGGTGTTAAAGTAAGATATCAATTACTAACAAAAGGAACGCGCCGATATGGCGAAACAATGGATGGTGGAAAACCACAATTCATCGTTGCACATGATACTGGTAATATTAATACAACTGCTCAATCGAATGTGACCTATTATGAAAACACTTATAATATACCTTGGAATAACGTAGCTAGTGCTCATATATTCGTTGACGATAAAGAATGTATCATTTGTATACCAACAACAGAGAAAGCTTGGCATGTACTCTATGACGCCCCTACAGATAACATTTGGTACAACAAAGACGCTAACGATGTAGCGATAGGTGTTGAAATATGTTATTTCAGTGATAGAGAACGTAGTAGAAAAGCGTTAGACAATGGTGCTAGAGTATTAGCATATCTTTCAGAGTATTGGCATATTGATTACAAAACTAGAATGCCAGGACATCAAGATATTCAAGCAGATAAACAAGATCCAGGCAATGCATTAGAGGCGTCGGGATATGGCAGAAATACATCAAATCTTGATAAGTTAGTCGCTAAATACTACAAACAAAATGTAAAGGTTAAAGCTACACCAGTGAAAGTAGAAAAAGGTGCGACATCATTTACACGTGATGAATTCGTAAAATGGTTAAAATCTACAGAAGGTAAGCAATACGATTATGACTTGTACGCAGCTTTTCAATGTGTCGATTACGCAAATGTAGGTTGGGATAAATTATTTGATCATGAACTTAAAGGTAATGGAGCGAAAGACATTCCTTTTAATGCTTATAATAAAGATAAGTTTAAAAATGAGGCTACAGTATATAAAAACACACCTAGTTTTTTAGCTAAACCAGGCGATTTAGTCGTTTGGGGAGAACAAATGGGCGATGGTTGGGGTCATGTAGCTTGGGTCGTTGAGGCTACACTTGACTACATCGTTGTATTTGAGCAAAATTGGCTCGGTGGTGGTTGGACAAGTGGACCAATCAATAATGGAACTGGTTGGGAAACGGTCACACGTCGTAAACACGAATACGACACACAAATGTGGTTTGTACGTCCCAAATTTAGTAACAAGAAAGCAGAATCTAAATTACTCAAGAAATCAAAAGAGAAAAAGAAAGAAAAGCAGATCACATGGAATTGGAAAGGCAGATTTACTACTAATACAACAATCAAAGTAAGACGTAGTCCAAGCTTGAAAGGTTCTGTAGTTCCAAGTTCTGATTGGTTATTATCAAATCAATGGGTAGACTTTGTCAGCATTACAAAAAAAGATGGCTATTGGTGGGCGAAATTCAAATATCCTACTAATCCATCATCAGGTTATTTCTACTGTGCATTATGTAAGATAACGGATAAGCAAGAAAGAATTAAAAAAGAGAAGTATTGGGGTTCCATTAAGTGGAAATAATATGTTACATTATATACATGGATTTCAATCCAGTTTAGTTATAAGATGTTTTAGATAGTTACTTTTTTCTCTATTCAGAGGTAGTCGTGGGGACTACCTCTTTTTTTGTGTAAAAAATAGTAATGTGGTTTCGTTAAGTGGAAATAATATGTTAAGCTATTTATGGATTTCAATCCAGTTTAGTTATAAGATATTTTATATTCATATTTTTTCTCTTTTTAGGGCAGCCCTTTCGGCTGTCCTATTTTTTTGTTAAAATGTAAATGGGTACCAACAAGTCCTTTGGATTTCGCTTGGGAGACACTGGCAAGGGGTAGTCCTAGTGACTGCCCTGTTTTTTTGTGTTATGATGTACATTACATGCTATAAAATTATCAATGCTGTTTTAAATTCATGAATTGTTATGTTCCTAATAACCACCTATGCATGTCACTGGGTGGTATTATTATGTTACAATATGAGAACATGCATCAAAATTATGAAACGACAGAAATTTCAAAAACTGAAAAATCCATCTAACCGTCTATGCATGCCACTGGACGGTTTTTTTATTTGACTTTATATAAAACAATGTGTATTATTATTGTTAGAAAGAGATGTGTATGTTTGCTGACAATTAATGTATAAATTGATACGTTATTATCAGTTTTTGTAGGGCGGTCTTAAAGATCGTCCTCTTTTTATTTTAATAAACTTTTTAATTAGAGAGACTAAGAATAATCATTACATAGTATTATCCATTACACATGATATTGGTGTGTTATTTTCTACTAGATTTTTAGTAATTTACTAGCTTTGTGACTGACATGAATGTCACTCGCAAATATGGTATAATAAAATAGAAATTGCGGTACATATTTGAGGAGTGTACTTGAGGTAACTGTTGCGACGGTTGCCTTATTTTTATGTGAAAACATCTAATAAATTTACAAAAAGCATAAAAAGTAGTATATAATAAAATTAAAGGAGGGAGATCATTATGCCAAAACTAATTAAAATATTAAAACAAGCATATTTGATTTCTGGGGATTTGAATGCGGAAATAGGCAAAGAAAAAATTCGTCGCCATAGAGAATTTATAGAATCTAAAACAGACTCAGTAGAACTTAATAATGATTGGTATGTTATAGGTGAAGATATTAATAAATCAATGACTAATTTCAGTAAAAGAGAATTGATGTATAATGGAAGATAATAAAATAGAAGAAGTGACGCACGAAGAAGACGCAGAAGTATTAAAAAGATTGGTGGATGAAGCTGATCCAGAAGAACGCGAAGTCATTATGCGTAAGCTATCTATAACTAAAAGTGGGCCATTGCCGGATGCTAAGGAATTCAACGAGTACGAGAAAGCTTTACCTGGTGCAGGTGATAGAATTTTAAAAATGGCTGAAAACGAACAAGAAAATCGAATTGAACTAACAAAAAGCGAACAAGAAAAATATTATGAAAGTAACGATAAGTTAACAATTATCGGAGTTATTTGTAGTACAATAGTTTCCGCGTTTGGCATTACAGGTTCAGTAATTTTAGGTATTGTAGGCCAACCTTGGGCTTCAGGTATAATTGGAACGCTATCATTGGGTAGTATAGTTGCTAACATATTAAAGGCAACCTCTCATAAGTCTGAATAAGCAATCGTATCTTAACTGGTACGGTTATTTTTATGCTATAATATACTTAACGATAACGCCTTGCATTAAAATTAAGATACTATATTCTACTAGCCACGTTCTTTATGAGCGTGGCTTTTTATTCTTAAAAATGTTAGCATTGTTATTGGAACTACTTAGTTCCACCTTCCAAAAATAGATCTTTCTAATATTTTGTCCGCGTTCTTTATTGAGGGCGGATTTTTTTAGGGACTCGGGTCCCTAAAAAGTCCCTAAAAATTGGTTTTATATGGTGTGTTATTAATAGACAAAATAAAAAGAACCCCGTCGTTATGGGATTCTTAATTTTAAAAAGTGTTTAATTTTTGGTTATTAGCGTCCTGGGAGGGATTCGAACCCCCGACCGATGGCTTAGAAGGCCATTGCTCTATCCAGCTGAGCTACCAGGACATTTTTTTTAACACAAGAATTATTATAGCTAAATAATCAGTAATTAGCAATAGCTATGTTATAAAAAATGTTTATATTTTTCACTATAGTAGTGTTATTAAACAGAAAATCAACTTAATGATCGTTAAGTTTAAGGTTCAAGGACTATTAAATTGAATGCAATTCAGTTTAGTGTGCCTAACTGTTCAATTTTGTAAGCGATTTTACAGTTTTGAGTT
The DNA here is from genome assembly GCF_021117155.1 of Staphylococcus sp. HL28. Lineage (NCBI taxonomy): Bacteria > Bacillati > Bacillota > Bacilli > Caryophanales > Staphylococcaceae > Staphylococcus > Staphylococcus sp. HL28. The sequence goes on along the minus strand of NZ_CP088218.1, from coordinate 1,700,703 downwards.
CTAATTGTCTAATTAAGAACAAATCTCCAAATAATTGCGTACAAGTTATATAGTATAGATAACAAAACGATAGATAAACAACACGACATCAATGACAACAGTTTTTGAAAGTAACTTTTGAACAATAAATATTAAGGAGTGTTTATCGTGGAAGGTTTATTCAAAGCAATTAAAGATACTGTTGAAGCTGGCGTTAATAACGACGGCGCAAAATTAGGCACAAGCATCGTAGGTATTGTAGAAAACGGTGTAGGTGTGTTAAGTAAATTATTCGGATTTTAATTATAAAAATATCTAAATAAAGGGAGTTTTGAATTATGACAAAATTAGCAGAAGCAATCGCAAACACAGTACAAGCGGCACAAGGACATGACGGCGCAAAATTAGGCACAAGCATTGTAAGCATCGTAGAAAACGGTGTAAGTGTATTAGGTAAATTATTCGGATTCTAAGTCGAAATCAAAAAACTAAAAAAATCATAAACAATAAAGGAGAATATATATTATGACAAAATTAGCAGAAGCAATCGCAAACACAGTTCAAGCAGCACAAGGACATGACGGCGCGAAATTAGGGACAAGCATTGTAAGCATCGTAGAAAACGGTGTAAGTGTATTAGGTAAATTATTCGGATTCTAAGTCGAAATCAAAAAACTAAAAAAATCATAAACAATAAAGGAGAATATATATTATGACAAAATTAGCAGAAGCAATCGCAAACACAGTTCAAGCAGCACAAGGACATGACGGCGCGAAATTAGGGACAAGCATTGTAAGCATCGTAGAAAACGGTGTAAGTGTATTAGGTAAATTATTCGGATTCTAAGTCGAAATCAAAAAACTAAAAAAATCATAAACAATAAAGGAGAATATATATTATGACAAAATTAGCAGAAGCAATCGCAAATACAGTACAAGCAGCACAAGGACATGACGGCGCGAAATTAGGCACAAGCATTGTGAGCATCGTAGAAAACGGTGTAAGTGTATTAGGTAAATTATTCGGATTCTAAGTCGAAATCAAAAACTAAAAAAATCATAAACAATAAAGGAGAATATATATTATGACAAAATTAGCAGAAGCAATCGCAAATACAGTACAAGCGGCACAAGGACATGACGGCGCAAAATTAGGCACAAGCATTGTAAGTATCGTAGAAAACGGTGTAGGTGTATTAAGTAAATTATTCGGGTTCTAATTAATTTAACTATCATTGACCAGGGCAAGCGCTCTGGTCTTTTTTATGTTTAATAAGCAATGTTATGTGAATTTTGTTATTGTATATAGAGAATATGTGAAACAAGGGAGATATCAATGAGATACCAAACAATATTATTAGACTTTGATGATACGATAGTTGATTTTTATGATGCAGAAGAAAAAGCATTTTACAATATGGCTAAACATTTTGATCACTATCCAACAAAAGATGATTTTTATCATTTTAGAGAGGTGAACCAATCACACTGGGAAGCATTTCAAAAAAATAAGTTAACTAAAGAAGAAGTATTAACACAAAGATTTGTAAACTATTTTAAAAATTATCAAATAGAGGTAGACGGTAAACTAGCTGATCATTTGTTTAGAGATGAATTAGCTAAAGCGACACCAAAATTCTTTGACGATACTTTAGAAACGATAGAAGATTTAAGAAAAAATCATAATATATACATCGTAACGAATGGTGTGACAGAAACTCAACAACGTCGTATAGCCCAAACAACATTTAACGAAACATTAAATGGTATTTATATTTCAGAACAAACAGGTTTTCAAAAGCCGATGCCAGAGTTTTTCGATTACATATTTAAAGAAATTGGTGAACAATACAGAGAAAACGCAATAATAGTTGGTGATTCATTAACATCAGATATTTTAGGTGGCTATAATGCACAAATAGCAACATGTTGGTTTAACTTAAGAGATAAAGAAAATCAAACATCGATTCAACCTGATTATGAAATTAAATCACTTAAAGAATTAATTAATATTGTTGAATAGATATAAGTAAATTGTAGGAAATAAGTTTGATTAAAAAGGCACGAAGATGATTCAATATAAAATCATCTTCGTGCCTTAAGTTTAAAATAAATATTCTAATATATATTTATTTGTTTCTTTACGGTTGCCAAATTAAAACATCGTGGCCTTCAGGATTCTTGGCATTAACGTCTGTGAAACCTTGATTTTCAAAATATGATTTTGAGTTATTTCTAGCAATGGCTTTAATAGGAAGATTAAATGATTTCGCAAAATCGATTAATTGTTTAGAATAGCCTCTGTTTTGGTATTTTTCTAATACTTCTAACTTCCATAGTAATAGATAATCATCACAATCTGGGAAGTAAGATTCTTCTACTTCTCCTTTATTCAATAAGGCCATTCGTGCAGCTAATTTATCACCAACAAATATGCCGTAAAATGGCGAATCAGAACTTGCGTCAATCATTTGTCCATTAAATTCTTCAACCATATAAAGATCTTTATTACCAAATTCTCTGAAGTCTTCAAATAACTCATCAGTTTTGTAGTTAATTTCTAATCTTTTTACGTCACTCATCATCTTGTCCCCCTTTATATCTTTCTTATATTATACCTTAAACTATATGTTCTTTTCATTGATTTATACTTTATACCAAAAATGAAATGTTAAATATCATGCATTGATATTTAATGAAAATTAAGTTAATCAAACATTTTATAAGCCGTAAAATTGTCAGAAGTGAGTATAGTCTTTATACTATATTAGGAATAGTGATACTTAAGGAGAAAAACAATGGACTGTAAAATAGTAAAATTAAACAATGATGATCAGTTTATTTCCAAAATAATAAATAGTGATGACAAGCTCATGCAATTTTACCAATTTGATGCGATGTCAAAAGATAATTACAAAATAAAAATGGATGCATCTCCAAATGGTAGAGAAAAAAAGCTTGCTGAAGTGATTCAATCTTATATGAAAGATTTAACAATGACAGATCAACAAGAAGCACATATTACATCATTAGCTAATGGTGCTAAAGTAGTCATTGGGGGGCAACAAGCTGGTTTATTTGGTGGTCCTTTATATACAATCCATAAAATATTTTCACTCATTACTTTGAGTCAACAATTGACGAAAGCGTATCAGCAGACGGTAGTGCCAGTTTTCTGGATTGCAGGAGAAGATCATGATTTTGATGAAGTGAATCATACTTATGCATTTAACTCACAAGATGCACAATTGCATAAAATTAAATACCACACAATGACACCACCGGAAAGTAATGTTTCGCGTTTTAATTCAGACAAATCCCAAATGATTGAAGTATTAAACGATTATTTTAGGCAGTTAAGAGAGACTGAACATAGTAAAGACATATATCAAATGTGCATCAATATCATTGAAAATTATTCTAATTGGACAGATATGTTTAAAGTGCTATTACATGAAATATTTAAGGATTATGGTGTCCTATTCATTGATGCACAAAATAACGCATTAAGACAATTAGAAAAACCACTTTTAAAAGAAATGATATTAAAACATCAAGATATTGATGATGCATTTAGAAATAATCAACATCAGACTATAGAAAACGGTTTTTCACAAATGATACAAACTGATACCAATGTTCATTTGTTTTTACATGAAGATGGCATGCGCCAATTATTAACATATCGAGATGGTGTATTTCAGTTAAGTAAGTCGACACAAACATATAGTCAACAACAATTGTTGGATATTTTAGAGCGTGAGCCGGAAAGATTTTCAAACAATGTAGTAACTCGACCAATAATGGAAGAATGGTTATTTAATACAGTGGCATTTATTGGTGGTCCTAGTGAAATTAAATACTGGGCAGAACTACATGATGTATTTCAGCTCTTAAATGTAGAGATGCCAATTGTATTACCTAGATTGCGAATCACGTATTTATATCATCGAACACAGAAATTATTGAATCAGTACAATCTGCAATTGGAGCATGTCATTGAAAATGGAATTGAAGAAGATAAACAGAAATTTATTCGAGAGCAAGCCTCAGAAACATTCCTAAATGAAATTGAACAGATGAAACACCAACAGGAGAAGTTATATCAATCCTTATTTAATGAAGTAAAAGGTAACACGAATAATGAAAATCTAGTAACTAAAAATAACGAGATTCATCAAAGACAATATGATTATTTAAAAAAACGTTACTTATTAAATATTGAACGTGAAAATGATATTAGCATGAGACAATTTAGAGAAATTAACAATCATCTCCATGTAATGGGAGGATTACAAGAGAGAATATGGAATCCACTTCAAATTATGAATGATTTTGGGAAAGATGTGTTCAACCCCTCCACCTATCCACCACTTTCTTACACTTTTGATCATATTATTATAAAAGACTGATATAACAGGGATTAAGCCCGCTTTATCTAAATGATAAGGCGGGTATTTTTTTATAAAATCAAATATTTTGAACTATTTTTACATAATTAGTGGAGGATAGTGGGGAGATGTGGTAAATTATAGATAAGGTGAGGTGAGAAAAAATGTTCATGGGAGAATACGATCATCAATTAGATACAAAAGGACGTATGATTATACCGTCCAAGTTTCGTTATGACTTAAATGAACGTTTTATTATCACCCGAGGCCTTGATAAGTGTTTATTCGGCTATACTTTAGAAGAATGGCAACAGATTGAAGAGAAGATGAAAACCTTACCTATGACGAAAAAAGACGCACGTAAATTTATGCGTATGTTCTTCTCTGGTGCTGTTGAAGTAGAGTTAGATAAACAAGGGCGTATTAATATTCCTCAAAATTTAAGGAAGTACGCTAACCTAAATAAGGAATGTACAGTAATAGGTGTTTCAAATCGTATAGAGATTTGGGACAGAGAAACTTGGAATGATTTCTATGAAGAATCAGAAGATAGTTTCGAAGATATTGCTGAAGATTTAATAGATTTTGATTTTTAAATTGGAGGTATGACAGTGTTTCATCATATAAGCGTAATGTTAAACGAAACCATTGATTATCTAAATATAAAGGAAGATGGTGTGTATGTTGACTGTACGTTAGGTGGAGCAGGACATGCCCTATATTTACTAAATCAATTAAGTGATGAAGGTAGACTTATTGCAATAGATCAAGATTTAACTGCAATAGAAAATGCTAAAGATGTTCTAAAAGAACACTTACATAAAGTCACTTTTATACACAGTAATTTTAGAGAATTAACACAAATATTAAATGAATTAAACATTGAAAAAGTTGATGGTATTTACTATGACTTGGGTGTCTCAAGCCCTCAATTAGATGTACCAGAAAGAGGTTTTAGTTATCATCACGATGCGAAATTAGATATGCGTATGGATCAAACACAATCATTGTCCGCTTATGAAGTGGTAAATGAATGGCCATATGAAGCATTGGTAAAAATTTTCTATCGTTATGGTGAAGAAAAGTTCTCTAAGCAAATCGCAAGAAGAATTGAAGCTAATAGAGAAAAACAACCTATAGAAACAACATTAGAATTAGTAGAAGTTATCAAAGAAGGTATTCCAGCTAAAGCACGAAGAAAAGGTGGGCATCCTGCTAAAAGAGTGTTCCAAGCAATTCGAATTGCAGTTAATGACGAATTATCTGCATTTGAAGATTCAATTGAACAAGCAATTGAATTAGTGAAAGTTAACGGGCGTATATCTGTTATCACTTTCCATTCATTAGAGGATAGGTTATGTAAGCAGATGTTTCAAGAGTATGAAAAAGGACCTGACGTACCTAGAGGGTTACCAGTGATTCCAGAAGCATATACTCCGAAATTAAAACGCGTTAATCGAAAACCTATCACAGCAACAGATGAAGATTTAGACGACAATAACCGAGCACGAAGTGCGAAACTACGTATTGCAGAAATATTAAAATAAGGAGTAATTCAACATGGCTGTAGAAAAAGTTTATCAACCATATGATAATGCAACACAAACCAGTGTTCCAAAAAGACAACCGCAAACCTCTCCACAAAAGCAAACCGTTAAACGTAAAGTTGTCGTTCAACTTACGAAATTTGAGAAGATTTTATACATAACACTAGTCTCTGTTATTGCTATGATTAGTATTTATATGCTATCTTTAAAAATGGATGCGTATGATACGCGAGGAAAAATTGCAGATTTAGATCATAAAATTGAACAACAATCTAGCGAAAACAGCGCCTTAAAATCTGAAATTAAGAAAAATTCTTCATACGAACGCATTTACGACAAGGCTAAGAAGCAAGGGATGAGCCTCGAGAACGATAATGTAAAGGTAGTGCGTAATAATGGCGAAACGAAAAATTAAAATTAAAAAAAATAAAATAGGGGCAGTCCTACTAGTTGGTTTATTCGGACTGCTCTTTTTTATATTGGTTTTAAGGTTTTCATACATAATGATTACTGGACACTCGAATGGTCAAGATTTAATTATGAAAGCCAACCAGAAGTATTTAGTGAATAACTCAGAGCAACCAGAACGCGGTAAAATCTATGATAGAAACGGTAAAGTCTTAGCCGAAGATGTTGAGAGGTATAAAGTTGTAGCAGTTGTCGACAAAAAGGCAAGTGAAAATAGTAAGAAACCACGACATGTTGTAGATAAAAAGAAAACAGCCAAAGAATTATCAAAAATAATTGATATGAAGCCTGATGAAATTGAAAAAAGATTAAATCAGAAAAAGGCCTTCCAAGTTGAATTTGGACAAAAAGGTACTAATTTAACATATCAAGATAAAGAGAAATTAGAAAAGAAAAATTTACCAGGTATTACCTTATATCCTGAGACAGAAAGATTTTATCCTAATGGTAACTTTGCATCTCATTTAATAGGTATAGCACAAAAGAATCCAGATACTGGTGAATTAAATGGCGCTATGGGTGTTGAAAAAATATTCAATAGTTACTTAAACGGTACTAAAGGATCACTCAAATACATTCACGATATTTGGGGGTACATTGCTCCAAATACGAAATCTGAGAAACAACCTAAACGTGGTGATGATGTTCATTTAACTATTGATTCAAATATTCAAGTGTTTGTAGAAGAAGCGTTAGACGGTATGGTTGAACATTACAATCCTAAAGATGTTTTTGCGGTTGTTATGGATGCCAAAACTGGTGAAATTTTAGCATTTAGTCAACGACCTACATTCAACCCAGAAACAGGTAAAGATTTTGGTAAAAAATGGGCGAATGACTTATACCAAAACACATATGAACCTGGTTCGACATTCAAATCATATGGATTAGCAGCAGCAATCCAAGAAGGTAAGTTCAAACCAAACGAAAAATATGAATCAGGACATAGAGATATTATGGGATCACGTATCTCCGACTGGAATAAAACAGGTTGGGGTAAAATTTCTGAAACGCTAGGATTCACATATTCTTCAAATACATTAATGATGCACCTACAAGATGAAGTAGGTACAGATAAAATGAAATCTTGGTATGAACGTTTTGGATTCGGTAAATCTACTAATGGTATGTTTGATGGAGAAGCTACTGGGCACATTGCTTGGGAAAATGCATTACAACAAAAAACATCTGCATTTGGTCAATCAACGACAGTGACACCAGTGCAAATGATTCAAGCACAATCAGCATTCTTCAATAATGGAAACATGTTGAAACCATGGTTTGTAAGTAGTATCGATAATCCTATTTCGAAAAAGAATTTCTATAAAGGTGAAAAATCTTATGCAGGCAAACCAATCACTAAAGATACTGCTAGCAAAGTTGAAACAGAATTAGATAAGGTAGTTAATAGTGAAGATAGTCACGCTAAAAACTATCGTGTGGATGGTTATGATATCGAAGGTAAAACTGGTACTGCTCAAGTAGCGGATTCAGAAGGCGGCGGTTACGTTAAAGGTGAAAATCCATACTTTGTAAGCTTTATCGGTGATGCACCTAAGAAAAATCCTAAGGTTATTGTTTATGCAGGTATGAGCTTAGCACAAAAAAATGACCAGGAAGCTTATGAAATGGGTGTAAGTAAAGCCTTTAAACCAATTATGGAAAACACTTTGAAATATTTAAACGTTGGTAAATCTAAAGACAATGCTTCGAAAAACGACTTTAGCAAAGTACCTAATGTAGAAGGACAATCGATTGACAAAGCTAAAGATAGTATTAACGCTAAGTCGCTTAAACCAGTTGTCATTGGTAATGGTAAAAAAGTTAAATCACAATCAGTAGACGCGGATACTAAAGCTTTACCAAATAGTAAAGTATTATTAGTAACAGATGGAGATTTGACTATGCCTGATATGAAAGGTTGGACTAAAGAAGATGTCTTAGCCTTCCAAGAGTTAACTAACATCAAAGTTAAAACGACTGGAAGCGGATTTGTTTCAAAACAATCAGTGACACAAGGTCAAAATCTTAAAAAATCGGACAACATTGAAGTGACACTTTCAGCTGAGTCAACTGACGGTACAACAGATGAAAGTAATAAACAAACACTAGAAAAATCTAGTGATAAGAAAGATAAATCTAAATCTAAGAAGAAAGATTCAAGCTCAAGTTAAGACAACACAGATATTAAACAAGTGAGGAAGAGATTGGGATTAACTTTATCCCGCTCTCTTTCTTAATATATTGTGATTTAACATATAAAAACTGAACCAAAACTGATAAAATATTATAGGTTATAGATTAACGATACATATAATAATGTATGTAAATTGACGGATAAAAGAAAAGGAGATCATTATGATTTTTGTATATGCGATGTTATCGCTTCTAATAACTTTTGTACTTGTACCCATACTTATTCCAACATTAAAAAGAATGAAATTTGGACAAAGCATTCGTGAAGAAGGACCACAAAGTCACATGAAGAAAACGGGGACACCGACTATGGGTGGCTTAACATTCTTAATTAGCATCATTATTACTTCAGTAGTTGCAATTATTTTTGTAGATCACTCAAATCCCATCATTTTATTATTATTTGTGACACTTGGATTTGGTTTGATTGGTTTTATCGATGATTACATTATTGTAGTTAAAAAGAACAATCAAGGTTTAACTAGTAAACAGAAATTTCTAGCTCAAATTCTTATTGCAGTTATATTTTTTGTACTAAGTAATGTGTTTAACTTAGTTAACTTCTCAACAACATTACATATTCCATTTACTGACGCTGGCATCCCACTTTCATTTGCCTATGTCATTTTTATCATTTTTTGGCAAGTTGGATTTTCAAACGCAGTAAATTTAACAGATGGACTTGATGGTTTAGCTACAGGACTATCAATTATTGGCTTTGCGATGTACGCTATCATGAGTTTTGTATTAGATGCACCTGCTATTGGTATATTCTGTATTATCATGGTATTTGCTTTATTAGGGTTCTTACCATATAACTTAAATCCTGCTAAAGTATTTATGGGAGATACTGGTAGCTTAGCACTTGGTGGTATTTTTGCTACAATTTCAATAATGTTAAATCAAGAATTATCACTTGTATTTATTGGTTTCGTATTTGTAGTAGAAACATTATCAGTTATGTTACAAGTTGCATCTTATAAATTAACTAAAAAACGTATTTTCAAAATGAGTCCTATTCATCACCATTTCGAATTATGTGGTTGGAATGAATGGAAAGTTGTAACTGTATTTTGGTCAGTCGGTTTAATTACAGGTCTAATTGGCTTATGGATTGGAGTGCACTAAGATGCTAAATTACACAGGATTAGAAAATAAAGATGTATTAGTTGTAGGATTAGCAAAAAGTGGATATGAAGCAGCAAAATTATTAAGTAAATTAGGTGCGAAGGTAACAGTTAATGATGGTAAAGACTTATCCCAAGATGCACATGCAAAAGATCTAGAGGCAATGGGTATAAAAGTCGTTAGTGGTTCACATCCTATTACATTACTAGATAATGATCCAATTGTTATTAAAAACCCAGGCATTCCTTATACTGTGTCAATCATTGATGAAGCAGTAAAAAGAGGTTTGAAAGTATTAACTGAAGTAGAATTAAGTTACCTTATTTCAGAAGCACCTATTATTGCAGTTACAGGAACAAACGGTAAAACAACTGTAACTTCATTGATAGGGGATATGTTTAAAAACAGTAGACTGACAGGTAGATTGTCAGGGAATATTGGCTATGTCGCTTCGAAAGTAGCACAAGAAGTAAGTTCTAAAGAGTATTTAATTACTGAATTATCTTCATTCCAATTACTCGGTATAGAACAATATAAACCACATATCGCAATTATCACTAACATATATTCAGCACATCTAGATTATCATGAGTCTCTTGAAAATTATCAAAATGCTAAAAAACAAATATACAAAAATCAAACTGAAGATGATTATTTAATTTGTAATTATCATCAACGTCATCTAATTGAATCAGAAAATTTAAAAGCTAAAACATTATATTTCTCAACACAACAAGTTGTTGATGGCATTTATATTAAAGATGGCTTCATAGAATATAAAGGCGTACGTATTATTAGTGTAGAAGATTTAGTTTTACCAGGAGAACACAATTTAGAAAATATTTTAGCTGCAGTGTTAGCAGCTATTCTTGCTGGTGTACCAATCAAAGCGATTGCAGATAGTTTAACTACATTCTCAGGTATTGAACATAGATTACAATATATCGGTACTAATAGAACAAATAAATACTATAATGACTCCAAAGCTACTAATACCTTAGCTACTCAATTCGCACTTAATTCATTTAATCAACCAATTATTTGGCTATGTGGTGGATTGGACAGAGGTAATGAATTTGATGAGTTAATACCATATATGAAAAATGTCAGAGTGATGGTCGTATTTGGTGAAACACAAGAAAAATTTGCCAAGTTAGGTAATAGTCAAGGTAAATATGTCATTAAGGCTACAGATGTGCAAGATGCTGTAGATAAAATTCAAGATGTCATTGAACCTAACGATGTTGTATTATTATCTCCTGCATGTGCAAGTTGGGATCAATACAACACATTCGAAGAACGTGGTGAGAAATTCATAGAAAGTTTCCGTGCACACTTGCCATCATACTAAAAGGGCGTGAAATCATATGGACGGTAAAACAAATAAAAATAACCATAACAAGCAAACGAATCATGACGATAATCAAAGCGATGATTTAAGTATGTTCCGTAGAAGTAACGACTTTAGAACAAGAAAAAGGAAGAAGTTTAAAGATAAAGTTGACGATGAGCAATCATTTTCATCGAGTTATGATGACAACGACAAAGAGAAAACAAATAGCGACGACAATGTAATGGATTCTAATCATTATGAGGATCATCAGACTTATCAAAATGAATCTGATGACCCAACTCATACGTATTCGGAATCTAGACAAACTTCTCAAGAATTAGAACACCAATATTCAGATGATTATTATGAAACTGAAAGTGACATAGAGAAGAATGGATCATCTGATGATTTAGGCGAAACATCACATAAGACAAATAAAACTACTAAAAATAGAGATAAAAAGTCTAAAGAGAATTGGTTTCAAAAGTTAACAAGAAAGACAAAGTCAACAGATAAGAAAGATGAAACTGATTATAAACAACAGGATTATGATAGTAAGGTGACACAATTTAATTCACCTACATTAGAAGAAAAAAGAGCGCAACGTAGACAACGACAAAAGAGAATTCAATACACAGTAATAACAGTACTGGTTTTATTAATCGTAGTATTTTTACTTTATATGTTTACACCATTAAGTAAAATATCTAATGTGAAAATTGAAGGGAATCATAATGTAAGCAAAAATCAGATTAACAAAGCATTAGATGTAAAGCCAAGTTCACGTATGTATACTTTTAGTAAAAGTAAAGCAAAGAGCAATTTGAAGGAAAAAGCATTAATTAAAGATGTTAAAATAACAAAAGTAATACCTAATACATTAGATGTAAATGTAACTGAATATCAGGTCGTTGGTTTAGAGAAATCAAAAGACAACTATGTACCTGTGTTAGAAGATGGTAAAGAATTAAAAGATTATGACGGCGAAATTGCACATGACGTTCCTATTATCGATGGTTTCAAAGAAGATAAAAAAGAAAAGATGATACAAGCGTTATCTGAAATGTCACCTAAAGCTAGAAATTTAATTGCGGAAATAAGTTATGCGCCAGATAAGAATAAACAAAATAGAATTAAAATCTTCACAAAAGATAATATCCAGGTGATTGGTGACATTACGACAATTGCAGATAAAATGAAGTATTATCCTCAAATGTCAGAATCATTATCTCGAAGTGATTCTGGTGACTTAAAAACAGATGGATACATCGATCTTTCAGTTGGTGCATCGTTCATACCATATAAAAATAGTACAGGTGCACAATCAGAATCTGAACAAAGTGTATCGCAAACATCACAAAAAGAAACAGATGCAAAAGAAGAACTTCAGAGTGTGTTAAATAAAATTAATAAAGATTCAAAAGAAAATAATTAAAAAATTTTGATATTAGTATGTGTTTATAGTTCACAAGCTTATCAACGTATTGTAAACTAAACATAGTGTATTTTAATAGTAACTTGTCAGGAGGTGCCTATCTATGGAGGAACATTACTATGTAAGCATAGATATTGGTTCATCAAGTGTTAAAACAATAGTAGGCGAAAAATTTCACAATGGAATAAATGTGATAGGTACAGGACAAACCTATACAAGCGGTATAAAAAATGGTTTAATTGATGACTTTGATATTGCTAGACAAGCAGTCAAGGATACAATTAAAAAGGCTTCTATCGCTTCAGGGGTAGACATCAAAGAAGTATTCTTAAAATTACCTATCATTGGAACTGAAGTGTATGATGAATCAAATGAAATAGAATTTTATGAAGATACTGAAATTAACGGAACGCATATTGAATCTGTACTAGAGGGTATTAGAGATAAAAATGATGTTCCTGAAACAGAAGTGATTAACGTTTTCCCTATTCGATTTGTTGTAGATAAGGAAAATGAAGTATCAGATCCAAAAGAATTAATCGCAAGACATTCACTTAAAGTGGATGCAGGCGTTATTGCTATTCAAAAATCAATTTTAATTAATATGATTAAATGTGTTGAATCATGTGGTGTAGATGTATTAGATGTATATTCTGATGCATATAACTACGGATCAATTTTATCAGCAACTGAGAAAGAACTTGGTGCATGTGTGATTGATATCGGTGAAGATTTAACACAAATTGCCTTCTACGAACGTGGCGAATTAGTAGATGCTGATTCAATTGAAATGGCTGGTCGTGATATTACTGATGATGTAGCACAAGGTTTAAATACATCATATGACACAGCTGAAAAAATAAAACATCAATATGGTCATGCATTTTATGATTCAGCTTCAAGTCAAGATGTATTCACAGTAGATCAAATTGATAGTGATGAACATGTTCAGTATACTCAAAAAGATTTAAGCGACTTTATTGAAGCGAGAGTTGAAGATATATTCTTCGAAGTGTTTGATGTTTTACAAGAATTAGGTTTAACAAAAGTTAATGGTGGTTTTGTTGTAACAGGTGGATCAGCTAATTTATTAGGTGTAAGAGAATTATTACAAGATATGGTTAGTGAAAAAGTGAGAATTCACACACCTTCACAAATGGGAATCAGAAAACCAGAATTTTCATCTGCGATTTCTACTATTTCTAGTAGTATCACTTTTGATGAGTTATTAGATTATGTTACAATTAATTATCATGATAATGAGGAATTTGAAGAGGAAGTTATCGAATCTGATGAAAGAGAAACTGACTCTAAATCAAGCGGTTTCGATTGGTTCAAACGCAAATCGAACAAAAAAGATGTTTATGAGGATGAGCCTGAACCACCTCATGAAGAATATGACGACCGCGAAACTCATCTAGAAGAAGATCATCATAATGCTCAAGGTAAAGACAAAGAAGAAGGTAAATTTAAAAAACTCATGAAATCTTTATTTGAATGATTATTGGCCATTAAAACTAGGAGGAAATTTAAATGTTAGAATTTGAACAAGGATTTAATCATTTAGCGACTTTAAAAGTCATCGGTGTAGGTGGCGGCGGTAACAACGCTGTAAATCGTATGATTGACCACGGAATGAATAATGTAGAATTTATCGCTATTAATACGGATGGACAAGCTTTAAACTTATCTAAAGCTGAATCAAAAATCCAAATTGGTGAAAAATTAACTCGTGGATTAGGTGCTGGTGCTAACCCAGAAATCGGCAAAAAAGCTGCTGAAGAATCACGTGAACAAATTGAAGATGCAATCCAAGGTGCAGATATGGTATTCGTAACTGCAGGTATGGGTGGCGGTACTGGTACTGGTGCTGCTCCTGTAGTAGCTAAGATTGCTAAAGAAATGGGAGCGTTAACAGTTGGTGTTGTTACTCGTCCATTTGGTTTCGAAGGACGTAAACGTCAAACACAAGCTGCTGCCGGCGTTGAATCAATGAAAGCTGCTGTAGATACATTAATCGTTATTCCAAACGACCGTTTATTAGATATCGTAGACAAATCAACACCTATGATGGAAGCATTTAAAGAAGCTGACAACGTATTACGTCAAGGTGTACAAGGTATCTCTGATTTAATCGCAGTATCTGGTGAAGTTAACTTAGACTTTGCTGACGTTAAGACAATCATGTCTAACCAAGGTTCAGCATTAATGGGTATTGGTGTTTCTTCTGGAGAAAATAGAGCAGTTGAAGCAGCTAAAAAAGCAATTTCTTCACCATTACTTGAAACTTCTATTGTTGGTGCTCAAGGTGTGCTTATGAATATTACTGGTGGCGAATCACTTTCATTATTCGAAGCACAAGAAGCTGCGGATATCGTACAAGATGCTGCAGATGAAGATGTAAATATGATCTTCGGTACAGTAATCAATCCAGAATTACAAGATGAAATTGTAGTAACAGTAATCGCTACTGGATTTGAAGACAAACCATCATCTCAAGGTCGTAAAGCTTCTAGTACTGGATTTGGTTCAAGTGTAAATAGTACTTCATCAACTTCTTCAGTTGGTAAAGAAGAATCAATTAGCAGTTCTGCATCAAGTTCATCATCTGATAGTGTGACTGAAAGAAACCATACGACTAAAGACGATGATATTCCAAGTTTCATCAGAAATAGAGAAGAAAGACGTTCAAGAAGAACTAGACGTTAATCTTATCTTAACCATTATACTTAAAGTCATCAGAATTGTTTCTGATGACTTTTTAATTTATTTGAATAATGGTTTATAACTAGGTGTTGGAGAATAATTTAATTATTTTTAAAATAATTAGTTTCAAGAATAGAAATAATAGTTTTAATTTAAATACGATTAAGAATGCTATATAATAGTTCTATAAAACATATATAGACACTTTTATCGTAATTAATGAAAATTCATACTTAAGGTTGTGAAATAGTTGACTGAAAAATTTATAAAACAAAATCATTTTTTAGCATATAAAGACGATAAAATGGCACATACTACCCTTGGTTTTACTACACGTGAGGGTGGCTTAAGTATGTATCCTGAAAAATCATTTAATATGGCTAGATATGTTGATGATCGACAAGACAACATTACACAACATCAAACCATTTTAGCTAATATGATAGGTTTCCCACGAAGTGAATGGGTTTTTCCAATTCAAACACATGAGAATAAAGTTGCTAAAATAACATCAGAGGATAAAGGTGTAAATATTGATGCTATTACGAATCGTTTACATGGTATAGATGGATTGTATACATATGAACCGAATATTTTATTAACAATGTGTTACGCAGATTGTGTACCCGTTTATTTCTATAGCGAGAAGCATCATTATGTTGGACTGGCACATGCAGGTTGGCGTGGCACTTATGGAGAAATCGTTAAAGAAATGGTTCGACATATAGATTTTGATGTTACTGACTTAAATGTAGTAATTGGGCCAGCTACATCCAATTCATATGAGATTAATGATGATATTAAAATGAAATTTGAAACGCTAGATATTGATACAACTCAATTTATAGAAACACGTGATACTGATAGACACGGTATTGATTTGAAAAAGGCCAACTCACTTTTATTACAAAGTGTAGGTGTACCTGAAAGTAATATTTATATTACTGATTATGCTACATCTGAAAACCTGGATTATTTCTTTTCTTATAGAGTAGAAAAAGGACAAACTGGACGAATGTTAGCATTTATAGGAAGAAAGTAAGGTGATTCATAATGCGCGAAGTGAAAGATAATCTCGCACAAATCAATTTAGAAATCAATGAGCATAGAGAAAAAAGTAACATTTCTACAGAGCCTAACGTGATTGCAGTAACAAAGTATGTTACAATAGAGCGAGCTAAAGAAGCTTATCAAGCTGGAATTCGACATTTTGGAGAAAATCGACTTGAAGGGTTCAAAGAGAAAAAAGAAGCATTACCCGATGATGCTGTGCTACATTTTATCGGTTCTTTGCAATCTAGAAAGGTTAAAGATGTCATCAATGATGTTGATTATTTTCATGCTTTAGATAGAATGAGTTTAGCTAAAGAAATTAATAAGCGTGCCGAGCATAAAATATCTTGTTTCTTACAAGTAAATGTTTCAGGTGAATCATCTAAACATGGGATTAGTTTAGATGAAGTTAATGCTTTTATTGAAGAAATTAAACAATTTGAAAATATAAAAATAGTCGGTTTAATGACGATGGCACCGTATACGGACGATAATGCGTATATACAGTCATTATTTAGAAAATTACGAACAAAAAGAGATGAAATTAAAAAACTCAATTTAGAATATGCACCATGTGAAGAATTGTCGATGGGTATGAGTAATGACTATCCAATAGCAATTGAAGAAGGTGCAACATTTGTGAGAATTGGGACTAAACTTGTAGGAGAATAGGAGTGAGCCCCTTGGCTTTAAAAGATTTATTTAATGGATTTTTTGTTGTTGAAGATGAAGAAGAAGTAGAAGTACCAGAGGAACGTGAACCTGAGCGTGATCGTAAATCAGAACGTGAAGTTGAATCGCCAAAAGAACCAATGCAACAACCTGCCGCATCAAAAACAAGTGCGATTAAATCTGTACCTCAAAAAAGTACAACAAGATATAATACAACTTCTGAAGAAAGGAATTATCGTATGAGTAATAATTCTAAATCGAATACAAGAAATGTTGTAACAATGAATAATAATGTTCAATCAACTAATGCTACACAAGAAAGTTCAAAAATGTGTTTATTTGAACCTCGTGTTTTCTCAGATACGCAAGATATCGCTGATGAATTAAAAAATCGTCGTGCGACATTAGTTAACTTACAACGAATCGACAAAGTTTCTGCAAAGCGTATCATTGATTTCTTAAGTGGTACTGTATATGCCATTGGTGGCGATATCCAACGTGTAGGTACTGATATTTTCTTATGTACACCTGATAACGTCGAAGTTGCTGGTAGTATTACAGATCATATTGAAAACATGGAGCAACATTACGAATAAGGAGCTAACGTATGGATATTGGATTACTTAATACAATTTTCCAATTTATCATTTGGATCGTCCAAATTTATTATTTTGGTATGATTGTATATTTCTTTACATCTTGGGTACCAAGTATACGTGAATCTAAATTTGGGGAAATACTAGGTAAAATTTATGAACCATTTTTAGAACCATTTAGAAAGATCATTCCACCAGTTGGAATGATTGATATTTCATCAATTGCTGCCATTATAGTTTTAGTTTTATTCCAAAGAGGACTAGTAACTATTTTTAACATGATTTTAGCTTATTTAGCGAGATAGTTAGTATAGACAGTAATATAAATATCATGATCATAAACGAGGTGATTGGAAGCATTCCATGTTACCTCGTTTTATTGTTGTATGGATAAAAAAATGATATTTTAAATAAATCATATTAAAGTTAAGCGGGGGATGAGCCATCGATATTTATCAACATTTTCGAAAAGAAGAACAAAGCTTGATTGATATTTTAATTGATAAATGTGAACAAGCTGAAAGGCACTATTCGCCTGTTCTAACCACGTTCTTAGATCCAAGAGGGCAATATATTTTAGAAGTGATTAGTGGCAGTTATGACGATTTGAAAGTACATTTTAATGGTGGACCGAGAGCAGAACGACAACGTGCCGTGATTGCACCATCGTACTATGAACCAGATGAAAGTGATTTTGAACTTACATTAATTGAAATAGATTACCCTGAAAAGTTTGTAACTATTCAGCATCAACACGTTTTAGGTACGCTGATGTCTTTAGGAATTGATAGAAATCAACTTGGCGATATCATTGTTGGGGAACGCATTCAATTTGTTTTGACAAAAGCATTAGAATCATTTATTATGTTAGAATTCACTAGAATCAAAGGAGCTACAATTAAACTTAATTCTATTCCGTTGAAAGATATGATACAATCAGAAGAGAATTGGAAGATTTATAGTTCAACAGTGAGTGCACTTAGACTTGATGTCGTATTAAAAGACATGATTCATAAATCAAGATCTATTGCGAAACAACTTATAGAGAAGAAGAGAGTCAAAGTGAATCATACCATTATTGATTCGCCAGATTTTCAATTAGAAATGAATGACTTACTTTCCATACAAGGATTCGGAAGAGCTCAAGTAACCGATATTGGTGGAAGAACGAAAAAAGATAAAATACACATAACCTATCATACATTATTTAAATAGTGTAAAATTAAGGAGGATACACAATGCCTTTTACACCAAGTGAAATTAAAAGCAAAGAGTTTACTCGTGTGAAAAATGGTTTAGAACCTACTGAAGTTGCAAACTATTTAGACCAGTTAAGTACTGAAATAGAACGTTTAAAAGAAGATAAAAAACAACTTGAAAAAGTCATCGAAGAAAGAGATACTAATATTAAGTCTTATCAAGATGTTCACCAATCAGTGAGCGATGCTTTAGTGCAAGCTCAAAAAGCTGGCGAAGAAACGAAATTAGCTGCGAATAAAGATGCAGAGGCAACAATTGCTAAAGCACAAGCCCAAGCAGACCAAATTGTTAATGATGCTATTGAAAAAGCACGTCGCTTAGCTTTCCAAACTGAAGATATGAAACGCCAATCTAAAGTATTTAGATCACGTTTCCGTATGCTAGTTGAAGCTCAATTAGACTTGTTGAAGAATGAAGATTGGGATTACTTATTAAATTATGATTTAGATGCTGAACAGGTCACTTTAGAAGACATTCATCATTTAAACGATAATGATTTAACTGAAGAAGAAAAAGCCATGAAAAATAATGCGCAAAGTCAATCACAATCAACACAAACATCTGAGACTTCATCAACGTCTCAAAGTGATTCAACAAGTACAAGTCAATCTGAATCAACGAATCTAAAATAACAATCAAATTTGAAGTCAGACGCGTAAGAAACACTACACTTATTACAGCGAATTAGGAGATGGTGGGAGCCTAATATAAGCATGTTTCTTATATCACTGACTTATCATTATGAATAAAGAATCAAGAGAGAACTCTAAGTTGAGTTAATCAGGGTGGTACCGCGGTATAACCGTCCCTGTTAATTGAACTTAGAGTTCTTTTTTATAATTAGGAGGAATGAAAGTATATGAATTATAAAGATACGTTATTAATGCCCAAAACAGAATTTCCAATGCGAGGCGGTTTACCAAATAAAGAGCCAAAAATCCAAGAACAATGGGATGCAGACAATCAATACCAAAAAGCCTTAGAGAAAAACAAAGGCAATGCCTCATATATTTTACATGATGGACCACCATATGCGAATGGTAGTTTACATATGGGACATGCATTAAACAAAATTATTAAAGACTTTATTGTTCGTTACAAAACAATGCAAGGTTTTTATGCACCATATGTTCCAGGTTGGGATACACATGGTCTTCCAATTGAACAAGCTTTAACTAAAAAAGGTGTAGATCGTAAAAAAATGTCTACTGCGGAATTTAGAGAGAAATGTAAAGAATTTGCTCTAGAACAAATTGAAATTCAAAAGAAAGATTTCAAACGTCTAGGTGTACGCGGTGACTTTAACGATCCATACATCACCTTGAAACCAGAATACGAAGCTGCTCAAATTCGATTATTTGGTGAAATGGCTGAAAAAGGACTTATTTATAAAGGTAAAAAACCAGTCTATTGGTCACCATCTAGTGAATCATCTCTTGCAGAAGCAGAAATCGAATATCATGACAAACGTTCAGCATCAATTTATGTTGCATTTGATGTTAAAGATGATAAAGGTGTTGTAGAAAAAGATGCACAATTTATTATCTGGACAACTACACCTTGGACAATTCCTTCAAATGTTGCGATTACAGTTCATCCAGAATTAAAATATGGACAATATAATGTAAATGGTAAAAAATACATTATTGCTCAAGCTTTAGCGGAAACAGTAGCAGAAGCTTTAGAATGGGATCAAGATACGATTCAACTTGAAAAAGAATTTACAGGTAAAGAATTAGAATATGTTGAAGCACAACATCCATTCTTAGATCGTACTTCTTTAGTGATTAACGGTGAACATGTTACAACTGATGCTGGTACAGGTTGTGTTCATACAGCACCTGGACACGGGGAAGATGACTACATTGTTGGACAAAAATATGATTTACCAGTTATCAGTCCATTAAATGATAAAGGCGTCTTCACTGAAGAAGGTGGACCTTTTGAAGGTATGTTCTATGATAAAGCGAATAAAGCAGTAACGGACTTATTAACTGAGAAAGATGCATTATTAAAATTGACGTTTATTACACATAGTTATCCACATGATTGGAGAACGAAAAAACCAGTTATCTTCCGTGCAACACCACAATGGTTTGCATCAATTAATAAAGTGAGACAAGATATCTTAGATGCAATTGAAGATACTCAATTTAAAGTAGATTGGGGTAAAACACGTATCTATAATATGATTCGTGACCGTGGTGAATGGGTAATTTCACGTCAACGTGTTTGGGGTGTACCACTACCTGTATTTTATGCAGAAAATGGTGACATCATCATGACGAAAGAAACTGTAAATCATGTTGCAGATTTATTTGAACAGCATGGTTCTAACATCTGGTTTGAAAAAGAAGCCAAAGATTTATTACCGGAAGGCTTTACACATCCAGGAAGTCCAAATGGTGAATTTACGAAAGAAAATGACATCATGGATGTATGGTTCGATTCTGGTTCATCTCATAGAGGCGTACTTGAAACACGTCCTGAATTAAGTTTCCCAGCTGACTTATACTTTGAAGGTAGTGACCAATACCGTGGTTGGTTTAACTCATCTATTACTACGTCTGTTGCGACAAGAGGACAAGCACCATATAAATTCTTATTATCACATGGTTTCGTTATGGACGGAGAAGGTAAGAAAATGAGTAAATCATTAGGTAATGTCATTGTGCCTGATCAAGTCGTTAAACAAAAAGGTGCAGATATTGCACGCCTATGGGTAAGTAGTACAGACTATTTAGCAGATGTACGTATTTCAGATGAAATCTTAAAACAAACATCTGATGTATATCGTAAAATCAGAAATACATTGAGATATATGTTAGGTAATGTGAATGACTTCAATCCTGAAACAGATAGCATCTCTGAAGCAGAGTTATTAGAAGTAGATCGTTATTTATTACATCGTTTACGTGAATTTACTGCAAGTACAATTAATAACTATGAAAACTTTGATTATCTTAATATCTATCAAGAAGTTCAAAACTTTATCAATGTTGAATTAAGTAACTTCTACTTAGATTATGGTAAAGATATTCTATATATAGAAGAACGTTCTTCTCATAAGCGTCGTAGTATGCAAACAGTACTTTATCAAATCCTAGTTGATATGACTAAGTTGCTTGCACCAATTTTAGTGCATACAGCAGAGGAAGTTTGGTCACATACACCTCATGTTAAAGAAGAAAGTGTTCATTTAGCTGATATGCCTAAAGTTGAAGAAGTAGATCAACAATTATTAGATAAATGGAATACATTTATGAACTTACGTGATGATGTGAACCGTGCCTTAGAAGCTGCGCGTAATGAAAAAGTAATTGGTAAATCATTAGAAGCTAAAGTTGTGATTGGTAGTAATCAAGACTTTAATGCTACAGAGTTCTTACAACAATTTGATGATTTACAACAATTATTTATCACTTCACAAGCGGAGGTAGTTGATCAAGTTGATAACGGCGTATCATATCAACATGGTGACATCCGAATTGAACATGCTGAAGGTGAAAAATGTGAAAGATGTTGGAACTATAGTGAGCAATTAGGATCTGTTGGTGAATTAGACCACTTATGTCCACGTTGTCAAGAAGTAGTTAAGACATTAATTTAATAGTTAAAATCGTATTCAAACTGTTAGCAAAGTCGAATGACTTTGTTGACAGTTTTTATTTTACAATGACTTGATACAGTAGGGGGTTAATTAAATAGTAGAAAGTGTTATCGAATTCGGCCTCATACATTATGAATACATAATCACTGAAATAGTATTGATATGAATTGCAATTAAGTTGCTTTTGTTTTGATTTTTTTGCATAATATTTAAAATATGAGTCATAATTCATAAGTAAAGAAAGTTATACAGATAAGTTATTTTGAAAGAGGTACATGGAATGTTTCATAATAAAGATGCAAATTTTGTCAACGGAATAACGATTAATGTGAGAGATAAAGATGCGCTCAAACCATTTTACGAACAGATTTTAGGATTTAATATCGTAAACGAAACAATGACAAGTATTCAATATGAAGTAGGCATGTCTAATCATTTCATTATTTTAAATGAAATTGCTAACGGTAGAGAACCACTATTGTCAGAAGCAGGGTTATTTAATGTTGGTATTATGCTACCTTCATTATCAGATTTAGCAGATTTGTTAGTGCAATTAAGTGACTATGAAATCCCAGTAAATGGTGGAGAACAGAGTGTGGCTACATCTCTTTTTATCGAAGATCCAGAAGGAAATGGTTTGAAATTCTATGTAGATCAAGATTTTGAAGAATGGCATTATGAAGATGACAAAGTGTTACTTAATATCGTACCGATTAATGTACCACGTTTATTAAATGAAGTGTCAGATGAAAAATGGCAAGGTATACCAGATGATGCTAAAATTGGTACATTGCATTTGAAATCGATTCGTATTTCTGAAGTTAAACCATATTATTTAAATTATTTTGGTTTAGAAGAATCTGCATATATGGATGATTACTCGCTCTTTTTATCATCTCAACATTATCATCATCATCTAGCATTAAATCAATGGATTTCTGGAACCAAACGTGTAGATAATGCGCACTCATATGGTTTAGCGCTTGTAGACTTTCATTATCCAGAAACAACACATTTAAATATCAAAGGACCAGATGGTATCTACTTTAGATTTAATTTTATAAAAGAAGAGTGATGAAGTGAAGAAAAGTATTTTTTGGATGTTATTTATAACGATAGGCCTAACGCTAGCAGCAATTTTTGATGGTTTAAATAATCAAGATATGACTGAACCTAAAAATCATTTATTAGAGTTTAATCCAATGAAATATAATACGTACCAAAAAGGACAATGCACATATTATGTTTTCGATAAAGTAAGAGAAGACCATCATCAAATAGCTAATTCTTGGCATGACGCTAAAGATTGGGCGAAAAATGCTAAAAAAGATCAATATAAAGTCAATCAACATCCTAAAGAAGGTGCGATTCTACAGACGACTGAAGGAAAATATGGTCATGTAGCCTACATTGAAAAAGTGAACGATGATCAATCATTATACGTTTCAGAAATGAATTTTAAAAAGCCTTATGAAATATCAAATAGAACCATACCAGCAAATGACGTTGATCAATATCAATATATTCATCCTAAAGAAAATAAACATATGTCGTAATGATGAAATGTGTTCAGGCTAGAATATAAATATATAATTCAAGTTACATTAATATTTAGGCAGTAGTTGACTTACACATGCGTATTGCCTCATGTGTTCAAATTAAGCTTTAGAGGTATACATGAACTAAAGTTCATGCATAAAACCGTCTAAGTAATCAATGACAAAGACGGTCTAATGTACCAAGCTTTTTCATTTCTAGTCAACCTTGCCGGGGGAACGGGCCTCAAACATAGAGAATTTCGAAAAGAAAATCTACAGACAATGCAAGTTGGAGATGGACAACGATAAAGAAATACTTTTTCTTTAGAAATTAGTATTCCTATTTTAAAGTACACATTAGCTGTGGTTAATGCGTAAGAACCACTACATCATAAATGATTAGAGCTTCTTTATGATTTCTGTCTCGCTTCCATTGTTTGTTGTATCAATTATTTATTATGAAGCTAACCTGTTTTTATACTCATGTTTAAGATATAATGAAAGTTGTTGTAAAAAAGTGATGAATGGTTCTGAATGGAGGAACATGAATGAAAAAGAAATATTATGTCGGTATTTCATTACTCGTAGCCTTTTTAATCATAGTCATTGACCAAGTGACAAAATGGATTATTGCTAGTTCAATGAAAATAGGCGATTCTTACGAAGTGATACCCAATTTTTTAAATATAACGTCACATAGAAATAATGGTGCTGCTTGGGGTATATTAAGTGGTAAAATGTTTTTCTTTTATATAATTACAGTGATTATTTTAATTGTACTCGTATTGTTCTTTATTAAAGAAGCGCAATATAATTTATTTATGCAGTTAGCAATAAGTTTATTATTTGCAGGTGCTTTAGGAAATTTCATTGATCGTTTATTTAATGGAGAAGTTGTTGATTTTATAGATACAAATATTTTTGGATATGATTTTCCTATCTTCAATGTAGCCGATTCAAGTTTAACAATTGGTGTGATATTAGTCATTATTGCGCTACTAAAAGATACAACAAATAAAGGTTAGGAGGTCTGATTATGGAAACGTATGAATATACGATTACAGATAGTAATCATGTTGGACAGAGATTAGATAAAGTATTACCAGAATTAAATAGTGATTGGTCACGTAGCCAAATTCAAGATTGGATTAAAGAAGATCTTGTGAAAGTAAATGACAAAGTAGTCAAACCCAATTATAAAGTGAAGCAAAATGACAATATCGTCGTGACTGAACAAGAAGTCGTAGAAGCAGATATTACACCGGAAAATTTAAATCTTGATATTTACTATGAAGATGATGATGTTGCTATTGTTTATAAACCAAAAGGTATGGTAGTGCATCCCTCACCAGGCCACTACACTGGGACGTTAGTAAATGGATTAATGTATCAAATTAAAAATTTATCTGGTATAAACGGTGAAATTCGTCCAGGTATCGTTCACCGAATTGATATGGATACATCTGGTTTATTAATGGTTGCTAAAAATGACATTGCACATCGTGGATTAGTTGAACAATTAATGGCCAAATCAGTTAAACGTAAATATATTGCGCTTGTACATGGAAATATTCCACATGACTATGGAACAGTAGATGCGCCTATTGGACGTAATAAGAAAGATCGTCAAGCGATGGCGGTCGTAGATGATGGCAAAGAAGCAGTAACACACTTTAACGTCTTAGAACATTTTAAAAATTATACTTTAATAGAATGTGAACTTGAAACAGGACGTACGCACCAAATTCGTGTTCATATGAAATACATTGGATTCCCATTAGTCGGAGATCCTAAATATGGTCCTAAAAAAACATTAGATATTGGAGGACAAGCCTTACATGCAGGTGTGATAGGCTTTGAGCATCCCGTTACACATGAATATATTGAAAGAACAGCAGAATTACCTCAAGAATTTGAAGATTTATTAGCCGATATTAGAAAAAGAGATGCTTAGTAAAAACATATGGTAAATATTTATTATAAATAATCAAAGTTCCTGAATGATATTTAATGGTCATTTGGGGGCTTTTTTAAACTCTAAAGGAAATATGTTAAATAAGGACGAGGTTATTTATAGAGTAATCATAAAATTAGTTATATTTTCTACAGAATAAAATATATGAACATAACATGTAATATGCTATGATATGTTGAAAACAAAGTGAAAGTAGGAACAAAGGAAATGGAAACATCATCTCAACCTCGACATTTACAAGAGAAAAGTGCGGGATTTCATGAATTATTTTTTGATTTAATATTTGTTTATGCGATGCAGAAGATGGCACATGTCATTTTAAATGTACATGAGGGGACAATATCATCTGAATTATTTTTAAAGTATATTATTATGAGTGTGTTTTTATGGATATTATGGTCGCATCAAACATTTTATACGAATAGATTTGGAGAAACGACAACTAAAGATGTCATATTTATGATGGTTAACTTGTTTGTATTAGTCTTTTTATCGAATAGTTTATATCCTGATTTTGAAAAAACATTCTTTCCATTCTTTTTATGTGTTGGAGTTCTATATTTAAGTATTAGTATTCAATATGGTTTACATTTAACTAAAACAAAACATAAATCTGATTATAAAACATGTCAGGCCTTTGCAATAGTAGCTTTAATCGTTGCAATCCTATCATTTGTATCACTTGTATTACCGAAAAGTATTCACTATATTCCAGGGTTTTTAGGATTATTTATTGCTTCAACAGGCTTGATTCCATACCGAAAATATTTATATCAATCACCTGTGAATTTATCACATTTAGTTGAAAGATTCTCATTGTTGACGATTATTATATTTGGTGAGGTTTTAGTTGGTTTAACATCTATATTTAGTATAGAGCATTTCAATTATATTTATATATTTCAATTTTTAATCGTCGTAAGTTTATTCGGAACATATTGGTTAGTGACTGAAAGTCATTTTAATTTACATCAAACAACGATTGGTTTCCAATTGGTTTATACACACTTATTGATTAATATAGCGTTAGGTATTTTAAATGCTGCTGTTATTTTTAGTGACACTCATCACTTAAATGCAATTTTTGAAATCTGTATGATGCATGGCAGTATCTTATTATTTTATATTGGAGTTTGGATTAATACGACATATTTTCATAAAGAACTTAAAAACATCAAATATATTATGTTTGGTGCTATGATGTTGGTCGTATCATTTATCATTAGTATGGTATTTAAAGATAATCAAGATATTATGATAATTAGTATCGCAATGGCGAATACTTTAATTATGCTTTTGTATTATAAAAATATAAAAAAGCGTACAACGTCTGTAATTAAATAAATTTCCATATAGGATGTTAAAGACATCATATAATAAACATTTAAAAAATTATAATCAATCAAGTATTTTATTGGAAAAGACGTTGACTATTTGTAACTTTAGGATTAAAATAATAACAGTTTAAATATAAAAGTAGTCTTTAAAGATAAGTCCAGAGAGGCTTCAAAGACATGAAAATGATACTGATATACATGATTGTAATCAATTCAATGACCTTATAATTTATTATTGAATGATTACAAATCAAACGGTTAAGAATATGTGTGGAATACTGTTTAGTTGCAACAGGGCTAAATTTATATCACGCATTATCTATATATCAACCTCATGTCTTTGTTAAAGACGTGAGGTTTTTTTGATATGAATAAGAGATAGAGGTGAGACAATGTCTGAACGCATCATAATGGATGAAGCAGCAATTCAACGTACAGTTACTCGAATTGCACATGAAATATTAGAGTATAACAAAGGTACTGAGAATTTAGTTTTACTAGGCATTAAAACTCGTGGTGCATATTTAGCTTATCGTATTCAAGAAAAAATAAATATGATAGAGCAACAACTTGTACCAACTGGCACAATTGATATTACACAATTCCGTGATGATATTGATCATGTTTCTAAGCAATCATTCGACAAAGCTTTTGAAATAGATGTAGACATTACTGGAAAAGTAGTTATTATCATTGATGACGTCTTATACACTGGAAGAACTGTCAGAGCGTCATTAGATGCTATCTTATTACACGCAAGACCAATTAAAATTGGATTAGCTACGCTAGTTGATCGAGGCCACAGAGAGCTTCCAATTCGCGCAGACTTTGTAGGAAAAAATATACCAACTGCACGCGATGAATCCGTCAAAGTGTATTTAACTGAAAAGGATTCAAGTAATGCAGTTGTAATAGAATAATATCCCTTTTAAAGCAGTACGAGAGACTGAAAAAGGTGAAATGAATATATGAGCAAAGTAGTTACGATAAAATCATTATGTTAACTGCTGTATTTAAATAGCTTAAATACTTCATATCATTCGCTTTAGTCTCTTTGCATAACTGTATGTAAAGAGATTTTTTTATGAAAGGAAATGAAACACCATGGAAAATGAACAAATGTTTGAAAGAACGGTACAACCAGTATTAGACGTCCAAGATAAACCAAAACCAGCACAGTGGGCGTTTTTAAGCTTACAACATTTATTTGCAATGTTTGGATCGACGGTACTTGTACCATTTTTAACAGGACTGCCTATTTCAGCAGCATTACTAGCATCAGGAATTGGAACATTGTTATACATACTCATTACCAAAGCTAAAATTCCAGCATATTTGGGCTCTAGCTTTGCATTTATCACACCAATCATTACAGGATTAAGTACGCATAGTTTAGGAGACATGTTAGTCGCCCTCTTCATGAGTGGTTTAATGTATGTCATTATCGGTATCTTAATTCGTTTTAGTGGTACAGGTTGGTTGATGCACTTACTACCACCAGTTGTAGTTGGACCTGTAATTATGGTCATCGGATTAAGTCTTGCACCAACTGCAGTAAACATGGCGATGTACGAAAATTCTGCAGACATGAAAGGTTATAACTTAAGCTATTTACTAGTAGCATTAATCACACTCATAGTAACAATCGTTGTGCAAGGATTCTTCAAAGGATTCTTATCATTAATTCCTGTATTAATAGGAATAATTGTTGGTTATATCGTTTCTATCTTTATGGGATTGGTCAAATTTGCACCGATTGCAAAAGCAAAATGGTTAGCATTTCCAGATATTTACTTACCATTTAAAGATTATGTACCTTCCTTCCATTTAGGTTTGGTGCTAGTCATGATTCCAGTAGTTTTTGTAACTGTCAGTGAGCATATTGGACACCAAATGGTAATCAACAAAATTGTAGGTAAAAACTTCTTTAAAGATCCAGGGCTAGATAAATCAATCATTGGTGACGGTGTGTCAACGATGGTTGCAAGTATCATAGGTGGACCACCAAGTACAACTTATGGTGAAAACATTGGTGTATTAGCAATCACAAAAATTTATAGCATTTATGTGATTGGCGGTGCTGCAGTCATCGCAATCGTACTCGCATTTATCGGTAAATTTACAGCACTTATTTCTTCCATACCAACACCAGTTATGGGTGGTGTGTCCATACTATTATTTGGCATTATCGCAGCAAGTGGTTTAAGAATGATTGTAGAAAGCAACGTTGATTTTGCTAACAATAGAAACTTAGTCATAGCATCAGTCATCTTAGTCGTTGGTATTGGAAACTTATTAATCAATTTAAAAGGCATCGGCGTTAACTTACAACTTGAAGGAATGGCATTATCAGCTTTATCAGGCATTATCTTAAATTTAATCTTACCTAAAAAATAGTTAGATATTCTGAGGAGGCAAACAATGGAACATTTATTATCAATGGAAGATTTATCAAACGATGAAATTTATAGCTTAGTCAAAAAAGCAAGTCAGTTTAAATCTGGAGAAGTTAATGTACCACAATACAAAGATCATTTTGTAGCTAATTTGTTCTTTGAAAATTCAACAAGAACAAAATGTAGCTTTGAAGTTGCCGAACAAAAATTAGGATTGAATTTAGTTAATTTTGAAACGAGTACGTCATCTGTACAAAAGGGAGAATCACTTTACGATACTTGTAAGACATTAGAAAGCATTGGTGTAAACTTATTAGTAATTAGACATTCTCAAAATGCATATTACGAAGATTTAGAAGGACTGAATATACCAATTGCCAATGGTGGCGATGGTAGTGGACAACACCCAACACAAAGCCTACTTGATTTAATGACAATTTATGAAGAATATGGAAAATTCGAAGGCTTAAATGTATTGATTTGTGGTGATATTAAAAATTCACGTGTTGCTAGAAGTAATTTCCATAGTTTAAAAGCATTAGGTGCAAATGTCATGTTCGCGAGTCCAGATGAATGGGTAGATGATACAATAGAAGCATCATACGTAAGTATTGATGATGTGATTGAAAAAGTTGATATTGTGATGTTACTTAGAGTTCAGCATGAAAGACACGGCATTACAGGAAAAGCTAACTTTGAAGCTGACAATTATCATCAACAATATGGGTTAACGAAGGAAAGATATGATAAATTAAAGAAAGAAGCTATTGTCATGCATCCAGCTCCAGTCAATAGAGGTGTAGAAATTGAAAGTGACCTAGTAGAAGCACCTCAATCACGTATCTTTAAACAAATGGAAAATGGCATGTATTTGAGAATGGCTGTCATTGATGAGCTTTTAAAATAAGGAAGGGGTATTTGAATCATGAAACTAATTAAGAACGGTAAAATTATTAAAAATGGAAAATTAAAAAATACGGATATTCTAATTGACGGTAAAAGAATTAAAACAATTAGTAGTAAAATTGATTCTTCATCCGACAATATTGAAGTTATAGATGCTAAAGGAAATTTAATTGCACCAGGATTTGTAGATGTACATGTGCATTTACGCGAACCAGGTGGAGAACATAAAGAAACCATAGAAACAGGCACGAAGGCGGCTGCAAGAGGTGGATTTACAACTATCTGTCCAATGCCAAATACTAGACCAGTACCAGATTCAGTGGAAAATGTTAGAGCATTAAGAGAAAAAATCAAAGATTCAGCACAAATTCGTGTTTTACCATATGCCTCTATCACAACTAGACAAGCAGGTAAAGAATTAGTGGATTTCAAAGCTTTAGCGGATGAAGGCGTATTTGCCTTTACAGATGATGGCGTAGGCGTACAACAAGCAAGTATGATGTATGCTGCTATGAAGCAAGCTGCAAAAGTGAAAAAACCAATCGTAGCACATTGTGAAGATAATAGTTTAATTTACGGTGGTGCTATGCATAAAGGTAAACGTAGTGAAGAATTAGGTATCCCAGGCATTCCTAATGTATGTGAATCTGTTCAAATTGCGAGAGACGTTTTATTAGCTGAAGCTACTGGTTGTCATTACCATGTATGTCATGTTTCTACTAAAGAAAGTGTTCGTGTCATTCGTGACGCTAAAAAAGCAGGTATTCATGTAACTGCGGAGGTAACACCACATCACTTATTATTAACTGAAAATGATGTGCCAGGTGATGATGCAAATTATAAAATGAATCCGCCATTAAGAAGTACAGAAGATCGTGATGCATTATTAGAAGGTTTATTAGATGGAACAATTGATTGTATTGCAACCGATCATGCACCACATGCGAAAGAAGAAAAAGAACAACCAATGACAAAAGCACCATTCGGTATAGTAGGTAGTGAAACTGCATTCCCATTATTGTATACACACTTTGTTAGAAATGGTAATTGGTCATTAAAACAATTAATTGATTATTTAACAATTAAACCGGCAACTATTTTTAATCTTAACTATGGTAAATTACACAAAGATAGTTACGCAGACATCACAATTATTGATTTAGAAAATGAAAAAGAAATTAGAAGTGAAGATTTCTTATCTAAAGCTGACAATACACCATTTATTGGTGAAAAAGTTTATGGACATCCAGTATTAACAATGGTTAAAGGTGAAGTAGTATTTAAGGAGGAAAAATAGATGCTTTCAAAACGTTATCTAGTATTTGAAGACGGCTCTTACTATGAAGGATATCAATTAGGTTCAGACGAACTTTCGATTGGTGAAATTGTATTTAATACAGCTATGACAGGTTATCAAGAAACTATTTCTGACCCTTCATACACAGGTCAAATTATTACATTTACGTATCCGTTAATTGGAAATTACGGTATCAATAGAGATGATTTTGAATCTTTAACACCAACATTGAATGGTGTTGTAGTGAAAGAAGCAAGTACACATCCTAGTAATTTCCGTAATCAAAAGACATTACATGAAGTATTAGTACAATATCAAATACCAGGTATCTCAGGTGTCGATACAAGAAGTATTACACGTAAAATTCGTCAACACGGTGTATTAAGAGCCGGATTCACAGATAACAAAGCTGACATTGAAAGCTTAGTAGAACATTTAAAAACGACTGAATTACCTAGAGATGAAGTATCAACAGTTTCTACAAAAACACCTTATGTATCTACAGGATCAGATTTAAGTGTTGTCTTACTTGATTTTGGTAAAAAACAAAATATCGTACGAGAATTAAATATGCGTGGCTGTAATGTCACAGTTGTACCGTACAATACATCAGCTGAAGAAATCATTAAAATGTCTCCAGACGGTGTAATGCTATCTAATGGCCCTGGAGATCCAGAAGAAATTGATGTTGCTGTGAAAATGATTAATGGTATTCTTGGCAAAATTCCATTCTTTGGTATTTGCTTAGGCCACCAATTATTTGCTTTATCTCAAGGTGCTACTTCGTTCAAAATGAAGTTTGGACATAGAGGTGCCAACCATCCTGTTAAAAACTTAAAAACAGGTAAGGTTGACATTACAAGTCAAAACCATGGTTATTCAATTGACCGAGATTCATTAGAAAATACAGATTTAGAGGTCACTCATATTGCATTAAATGATGGTACAGTTGAAGGCTTAAGACATAAAACTTTACCTGCCTTTTCAGTTCAGTACCATCCTGAAGCAAGACCAGGTCCAAGTGATTCTAATTATTTATTTGACGAGTTTATTACTATGATGAATGAGTTCATCGAAAAGGAGCGTAATGTAAATGCCTAAGCGTAACGATATTCAAACAATTTTAGTAGTAGGATCGGGACCAATTATTATTGGCCAAGCTGCGGAATTTGATTATG
This sequence comes from Staphylococcus sp. HL28, assembly GCF_021117155.1. Lineage (NCBI taxonomy): Bacteria > Bacillati > Bacillota > Bacilli > Caryophanales > Staphylococcaceae > Staphylococcus > Staphylococcus sp. HL28. Next base: position 1,667,702 of record NZ_CP088218.1, on the reverse strand, counting down.
CAGGAACTCAAGCCTGTCTTGCACTTAAAGAAGAAGGGTATAGAGTTATCTTAGTTAACTCTAACCCAGCTACAATTATGACTGATAAGGAAATTGCAGATAAAGTATATATTGAACCTTTAACACATGATTTTATCGCACGTATCATTCGTAAAGAACAACCTGATGCTTTGTTACCAACTTTAGGTGGTCAAACAGGTTTAAACATGGCGATTCAGTTACATGACAGTGGTGTATTAGCTGCTAATAATGTGAAATTACTAGGAACTGAATTAGAATCAATTCAACAAGCTGAAGACCGTGAACTATTTAGAACATTGATGAATGATTTAGATGTTCCTGTACCAGAAAGTGATATTGTAAATACAGTTGAACAAGCTTTTAAATTTAAAGAAGAAGTGGGCTATCCATTAATTGTTCGACCAGCCTTTACAATGGGTGGTACCGGTGGCGGTATTTGCTATAACGATGAAGATTTAAAAGAAGTTGTAACAAATGGTTTACATTATAGTCCAGCTACACAATGTTTAATTGAAAAATCAATTGCTGGTTTTAAAGAAATTGAATATGAAGTTATGCGTGATAAAAATGATAATGCCATTGTAGTATGTAATATGGAAAACATTGACCCAGTGGGTATCCATACAGGTGATTCCATTGTTGTTGCACCAAGCCAAACATTATCAGACGTGGAATACCAAATGTTAAGAGACGTTTCATTAAAAGTTATTCGAGCTTTAGGCATCGAAGGTGGATGTAATGTTCAATTAGCGTTAGATCCGGACTCATTTAATTACTATATTATTGAAGTAAATCCACGTGTGTCTCGTTCATCAGCGTTAGCATCTAAAGCAACAGGTTATCCAATTGCCAAACTAGCTGCAAAAATTGCTGTTGGTTTAACATTAGATGAAATGTTAAATCCAATTACAGGTACTTCATATGCTGCATTTGAACCAACATTGGATTATGTGATCTCTAAAATTCCACGTTTCCCATTTGATAAATTTGAAAAAGGTGAACGTGAATTAGGTACACAAATGAAAGCAACTGGTGAAGTAATGGCAATTGGCCGTACTTATGAAGAATCATTACTCAAAGCGATTCGTTCATTAGAATATGGTGTGCACCACTTAGGATTACCAAATGGAGAAAGTTTTGATTTAGATTACATTAAAGAAAGAATTAGTCATCAGGATGATGAAAGATTATTCTTCATCGGTGAAGCCATTCGTCGTGGTACGACATTAGAGGAAATTCATAATATGACTAAAATTGATTACTTCTTCTTAAATAAATTCCAGAACATTATTAATATCGAACATGAATTGAAAGCACATCAAGGCGATTTAGAATATCTTAAATATGCTAAAGATTATGGTTTTAGTGACAAAGTCATTGCCCATCGTTTTGATATGACAGAAGAAGACGTTTATCAATTAAGAATTAAAAATAATATTACGCCAGTATACAAAATGGTGGATACATGTGCTGCTGAATTCGAATCAACAACACCATATTATTATGGTACATATGAAACTGAAAATGAATCCATTGTAACAGACAAAGAGAAAATTTTAGTTTTAGGCTCTGGTCCTATTCGTATAGGACAAGGGGTTGAATTCGACTATGCAACCGTACATGCTGTGTGGGCAATTCAAAATGCTGGATATGAAGCAATCATTGTGAATAACAACCCAGAAACAGTATCAACTGACTTCTCTATTTCAGATAAATTATACTTTGAACCTCTTACTGTGGAAGATGTGATGAGTATCATTAATTTAGAACAACCTAAAGGTGTCGTTGTACAGTTTGGTGGACAAACAGCGATTAATTTAGCAGATAAATTAGCTAAACATGGTGTGCAAGTTTTAGGTACATCATTAGAAGATTTAAACAGAGCTGAAGATAGAAAAGAATTTGAAGCGTTATTGCATACGATTGACGTACCGCAACCTCAAGGTAAAACTGCGACTTCACCAAAAGAAGCATTAGAAAATGCACGTAATATTGGTTATCCAGTCGTTGTAAGACCTTCATATGTGCTTGGTGGTCGTGCAATGGAGATTGTTGATAATGATAAAGAATTAGAAAACTATATGACACAAGCAGTTAAAGCAAGTCCAGAGCATCCAGTGTTAGTTGATAGATACTTAACTGGTAAAGAAATCGAAGTCGACGCTATTTCAGATGGTGAAACAGTAATTATTCCAGGTATTATGGAACATATTGAACGTGCAGGTGTTCATAGTGGTGACTCTATTGCTGTATATCCGCCTCAAACATTATCTCAAGAAGAAATTGAGACATTAGAAGATTATACGATTCGATTAGCTAAAGGCTTAAATATTGTTGGGTTAATTAACATTCAGTTTGTAATAGCCCATGATGGTGTTTATGTATTAGAAGTGAACCCTCGTTCAAGCCGAACTGTACCATTCTTAAGTAAAATCACTGATATTCAAATGGCTCAACTAGCAATGCAAGCCATTATGGGTACAAAATTATCTTCACTTGGTTATAAAGAAGGTATTCAACCGTATTCAGAAGGGGTATTTGTTAAAGCACCAGTATTCAGCTTTAATAAATTGAAAAATGTTGATATCACTTTAGGACCTGAAATGAAATCAACTGGTGAAGTGATGGGGAAAGATCAAACATTAGAAAAAGCGCTATACAAAGGGCTAACAGGTAGTGGATTTGAAGTTAAAGACCACGGAACTGTATTGATGACTGTAAGTGATAAAGATAAAGAAGAAATCGTCAAAATTGCACACCGTCTAAATGAAGTCGGCTATAAGATTTTAGCAACTAAGGGGACTGCTGAAAAATTAAATCAAAATGATATTCCAGTAGAAGTTGTAGGCAAAATCGGCGGCGAAAATGATTTACTCACTCGTATTCAAAATGGTGATGTGCAAATCGTGATTAATACAATGACAAAAGGTAAAGAAGTGGAAAGAGATGGATTCCAAATTCGTCGTACTACAGTAGAAAATGGTATTCCATGTCTTACATCACTTGATACTGCAAGTGCATTAACTAACGTCATCGAGAGTATGACATTTACAATGAGAAATATGTAAATAAAGATTAATTAAATAAGCTAAAGTCTGTATTTAATTTTAGATAAGTTCTTCAATTCATAGTTTTGAGTCTATGGTTGAAGAACTTTCAATATAAGGAGTTACACGATGGAACAATTACCAATTATTGCATTAGATTTTGAATCAGCTGATAAAGTAAATGCATTTTTAGATCAATTCGATGAACCATTATTTGTCAAAGTAGGTATGGAATTATTTTATCAAACTGGCCCTGAACTAATTAAATCTATTAAAGATAGAGGACATAGTATTTTCTTGGATTTAAAATTACATGATATTCCAAACACAGTGAGCAAAGCCATGGAAGGTTTAGCAAAGTTAGATGTGGATTTAGTCAATGTGCATGCTGCTGGTGGAAAGACAATGATGGAAGCGGCTATTAAAGGGTTACGACAACACAATAAACATACAAAAATTATTGCGGTGACCCAGTTGACTTCTACTACAGAGACGCAGTTACATGAAGAACAAAACATTCAAACGACAATTGAAGAGGCTGTATTAAATTATGCTAAGTTAAGCCAACAAGCAGGTTTAGATGGTGTGGTATGTTCACCACTTGAAGCGGAGTTAATTACTGCTCAACTAGGTAAAGATTTTATGAAGGTTACACCAGGTATTAGACCAGAAGGTTTAGCTCAAAACGATCAGAAGCGTATCACGACACCCGAGCAAGCAAAACAATTAGGCTCAACACATATTGTCGTTGGACGACCTATAACACAGAGTGATGATCCAGTTAAAAGTTATCAAATTATTAAAGAAAGTTGGTTAGGTTAAATGGCTAAAGAAATTGCAAAGGCATTATTAGATATTAAGGCAGTATCACTTTCACCCAATGATTTATTTACGTGGAGTTCAGGAATTAAATCACCTATCTATTGTGATAATCGTGTTACATTAGGATATCCACTAGTACGTAATGCGATTAGAGATGGTTTAATCAAATTAATTAACGAAAAATTTGAAGATGTAGAAGTAATATCAGGAACTGCAACAGCAGGGATTCCACACGCTGCATATATTTCAGAAAAAATGGAATTACCAATGAACTATGTGCGTTCTAAAAGTAAAAGCCATGGTAAACAAAATCAAATTGAAGGTGCGAAAAGTGAAGGGAAGAAAGTCGTTGTTATAGAAGACTTAATTTCAACTGGTGGTTCTTCAATAACAGCAGTAGATGCATTAAAAGAAAGTGGCGCAGAAGTATTAGGTGTTGTAGCAATCTTTACCTATGGATTAGCTAAAGCTGATGAAACATTTAATGAAGCGAAGATACCATTCTATACATTAAGTAATTATAATGAGTTAATTGAAGTTGCTAATGAGCAAGGGGAAATCTCTGAAGATGATATTAAGACATTAGTTGAATGGCGAGATAACTTATCATAAGATAAGTATATAGGTGGGATGACCATGAAAGAACATGAAAACGATAATGATCTATACACATCCTTAAAACATTGTAATGCATTTTTAAGTAGAGAAGAGGACTACCGTGGAGATGTATATAATGATGTTCAGAAACAAGAAACAACCATGGCTCAATTTCAGAAAGAGATGAGCCAAGATGCGTTTGTGCATTCAATTGACATATTTAAAAAAGCAAAGCAAAACCTACGTGTTAAAGGCGAGTTGTAAGTAAAATTTAGAGAAACTACATTTTCATAAGTGATAGAAATAGTTGAGCGGTGTACAGTCAATGTGTTTAAACAAAGATTGGACACCGCTCTATGTTGTATATTGTATTAACGAATAAATATTTTAGTTAATAGCCATCCAATGAGTAGAACAATTACTAATATTAATAAAGGTATAAGTACATGTGTCATGTTATGGCCTCCTTTTCACTTAGTTTAATTTTAACTGTTCATAATGATAAGTCAAAATTTATCAACTTATATGCTGAAAAAGTTTTATGAATTCACTGATTTTAAAAGGTCTATAACAGAAAATAATAGTTACACATGTTAAACTATACTAAAGAAAAATATACATACCTTTAGGGGGATTAAAATGGAAATACCAAAAATAACAACATTTTTAATGTTTAATGATCAAGCCGAAGAAGCTATCAATTTATATACAAGTTTATTTGAAGACAGTGAAATTATAACAATGGTTAAATACGATGAAGATGGGCCAGGTACTCCAGGTACTGTACAACATTCAATTTTTACACTCAATGGCCAAGTTTTTATGGCTATTGATGCAAACAATGGTGAAGAATTACCAATGAACCCAGCGATGTCACTTTATGTCACTGTTAAAGATCCTATGGAAATGGAAAGATTATTTAGTGGACTGAAAAAAGAGGGGGCCATTTTGATGCCTAAAACAGAAATGCCTCCGTATAGAGAATTTGCATGGGTACAAGATAAGTTTGGGGTCAGTTTCCAATTGGCTTTACCAGAAAAACATTAAGCTATAACATAAAAAAGCACTGATTTTAGCATTTAAAGATGCATAATCAGTGCTTTTAGTTTATTTAATTTAAACTGTCAGATTTCATTTTTTGTATATGGTCATAATCAGGCGTAGCATATAATGTTTTTTGATTATCATAAGTAACAAATCCAGGTTTAGCACCAGAAGGTTTATGCACATGGCGAATTTCTGTATAATCAACAGGAATTTGTCCAGAGTTACCTGCTTTAGAGAAATATCCGGCTAACATAGCCGCTTCTTTAATCGTTTCCTCTGACGGCGTGTCATTCAATATGACTACGTGTGAACCCGGTATATCTTTGGTATGGAACCATATATGATTTTTTTGTGCTTTTTTATTTGTAAGGTAATCATTCTGTTTGTTGTTTTTACCAACTAGAATAGTGTCGCCATCTGATGATATATACGATTGTAATTGGATTTTAGCATTTTTCTTCTTCTTCACATTTTTACGTTGCTTCATAAATCCTTGGTCTGCTAATTCGTCACGAATATCATCAATTTCATTGACAGTAATATGTTCAAGTTGTTGTTCGATCCCTTTAAAGTAATCAATATTTTCTTTAGTCAATTGTAATTGATGTTGAAGTTCATGTTCACGTGTCTTCATACGATTATATTGTCTGTAATAATATTGTGCGTTTACCGATGGAGATTTAGTTGGATTGAGAGGAATAGTGATTTCCTCATTATTATAATAATTAAGAACAGTTACGGATTCATCACCTTGTTTGATACGATAAATATTAGCGGTAATTAATTCACCATAGAGTTGGTAGTTATCTTTATCTTTTGTACCTTCGTATTCTTGTAACAATTTACTTAATTTATTTTGATATTTATGAAGTTGTTGTTGAACGAATCGAACTAAATCATTAGCACGTTGTTTGACACGTTCACGTTCACCTCGCGCATCATAATAGCGATCGAGTAATTCATTGAGTGATTCATAGGTAACCATATCATCATAAAATTGATTTAACGTCATGAAATAGAAATCTTCTTTTCCTGATTGATGATTTTTATGAAACACAGGCGTAGGAGCTTCAAGCGTTTCAGCCATCACTTCATCATATGCTTCTGGTAAGGTGTCAGGCGTCATGAACTGACGTCGACTTACAATTTCATTTGTAATTAGAGGACTGAAACCTTCAAATGTATTAAGTAACTGTTTGGCAATTTTACCTGCATTAAAATCGATATATTTTAAAACTTCTTCACCTGATACATCATAAGGGTTAAGTTTATGTTGTGTAGGTGGGGCTTCGTATTTAAATCCAGGCATAACTGTACGGTATTGATTTGTATTCGGTGTAAGATGCTTAAATCCTTCGAGAATTTTTCGTTCATCATCTACTAAGATTAAGTTACTGTGTTTGCCCATAATCTCTAAAATAATAGTGCGGTGTATGGTATCACCGATTTCATCTTTACTTTGTACATCGATTTCAACTCTTCTGTCATTACCAATTTGACGAATAGCTTTAATAATGCCACCTTCTAAATGCTTACGAAAGACACGTGCAAACATTGGGGGATCAAATGGATTATCATATTTTTTATTCGTTAATTGTAATCTAGAGAAGCTAGGATGTATGGATAAAAGTAATTGATGATTTTGACGATTTTGGCGAACAACGATGATGATTGTGTCATTTTCTGGTTGATTAATTTTATGGATTCGTCCAGTAACTAAATCTTGTAAAGAAGTCACCATCTTTTTTGTAAATAGGCCATCATATGCCATAATTATCTGCCACCTTCATTTTATTCATTCTCATAATTGTAACATGCATCGTGCTAATGGTCATACATCGTGTTCCAAACTTTGAATAATTGAAAAATGAGGATAACTGCTCAAAGTATCTCTATACAATTTCAAGTGCAATATGATATCATATTTAAATAATAGAAGAATAGCTTAGAGAGGTCGTAAGGCATGGATAATGAAAAAGGATTGTTAATTGTTCTTTCAGGTCCTTCTGGTGTTGGTAAGGGAACTGTTAGAAAAAAAATATTTGAAGATCCAAACACTTCATATAAGTATTCTATATCGATGACAACTCGTAGCATGCGCGAGGGAGAAGTTGATGGTGTAGATTACTTTTTCAAGACGAAAGAAGAGTTTGAAGCATTAATAAAAGATGATCAATTTATTGAATATGCCGAGTATGTAGGTAATTACTATGGGACGCCTGTTCAATATGTTAGAGATACAATGGACCAAGGACATGATGTATTTTTAGAAATTGAAGTCGAAGGTGCAAAACAAGTTAGAAAGAAATTCCCTGAAGCATTATTTATTTTCCTTGCTCCACCAAGTCTTGATGATTTAAGAGATCGTTTAGTTGGTAGAGGCACTGAATCAGATGAGAAAATTCAAAGCCGTGTTGCCGAAGCACGTAAAGAAGTAGAAATGATGAACTTATACGATTATGTAGTGGTTAACGACGAAGTAGAATTAGCTAAAAACAAAATTCAGTCTATTGTCGAAGCTGAGCACCTTAAACGTGAACGTATAGAAGCTAAATATAGAAAAATGATACTGGAGGCTAAAAAATAATGTTAAACCCACCTTTAAACCAATTAACAGGTAAGATTACATCTAAATATCTTATCGCAACGACTGCCGCAAAAAGAGCTCGTGAATTAGACGAAAGACCAGAAACAGCTTTAGAAAGTAAATATCATTCAGCTAAACCTGTAGGTAAAGCTTTAGAAGAAATTGCGGATGGCAAAGTATCACCAGTTATCCCGAAAGAATTTTTAGGATAATCATATACAAATGTGTGACACACCTTTTTGAAGATATTTCATTACAAACTTGTGATGGATATATCATGTAGATGAGGTGTGTTTTTTTAATATTAGCGGTAATTTGTGTATAATTAATATAAATTTGAACATAAAACGAATATAAATGGTGTGAATCCTAATTTAAAGAAATGAATTAAGTGAAATGAGAATGTTTTAAGGAGAAATTGATAATGAAACATATTTTATTAGCAGTAACAGGCGGTATTGCAGCATATAAAGCAATTGATTTAACAAGTAAACTCACTCAAGCTGGTTACGAAGTGCGTGTTATGCTCTCAAATCATGCACAAGAATTTGTAACGCCATTGGCTTTTCAGTCTATAAGTAAAAATCCAGTATATACAAACACCTTTAAAGAAGAGAATCCTCAAGAAATTCAACATGTGGCATTGGGTGATTGGGCAGATGTCATTATTGTTGCACCAGCAACTGCAAATACAATAGCGAAGTTAAGTGTTGGTATTGCAGACGATATGATTACGTCAACATTATTAGCCACAGAAACACAAACGTTTATTGCGCCTGCCATGAATGTACATATGTATGAAAATAAGCGAACGCAACATAATATAGAAATACTCAAAGCAGATGGTTATCAATTTATAGAGCCAGGTGATGGGTACTTAGCGTGTGGATATGTTGCTAAAGGAAGAATGGAAGAGCCTTTACAAATTGTTTCAGTCATCAATCAATATTTCCATAAACAAGAGGGTCGAGTGGAAAGTTCATTTAATGGCAAACACGCATTAGTTACTGCAGGCCCAACGATTGAAGTCATTGATCCTGTTAGATTTGTATCTAATCGCTCCTCTGGGAAAATGGGGTTTGCTATTGCTAATGCACTAAAAAAACGTGGCGCACATGTCACGTTAGTAACTGGTCCGACTCAATTGTCAGACCCTGAAGGTATCGAGGTTATTCATGTTGAAAGCGCAGAAGAGATGTTTCAGGAAACTGTTAAACGATATGATATGCAGGATATTGTTGTTAAAGCTGCTGCAGTCTCAGATTATACGCCTTCTGAAGTTCTAGATCATAAAATGAAAAAGCAAGATGGTGATTTAACTGTAAAATTCAAACGAACACAAGATATACTTAAATATCTTGGTGAGCATAAGACAAATCAATATTTAGTTGGTTTTGCAGCAGAAACGCAGAATATTGAAAAGTATGCTCAAGATAAATTAAAACGAAAAAATGCAGATGTGATTATTTCCAATAATGTAGGTGACCACTCAATTGGATTCAGTTCAGATGAAAATGAATTAACAATGCATTTTAAAAATCAAGATATGATTAATATTAAGAAAGGCAAAAAAGTTGAAATTGCCAACGATATTTTAGACGAATTAGAAACTAGGTGGCAATAATGATAGCTAAGGTTATTGTGGACATACCTTCCAAAAGCGTCGACTTTAAGTTTGACTATATCATTCCCGAACGATTGCAATCATTTGTTCAAGTAGGTGTGCGAGTGATTGTGCCCTTTGGTCCGAGAACAATACAAGGTTATGTAATGAGTATTCAAAGTCAACCTGATGAAGATATTGATGTCGGTAAGCTAAAGGAAATTAAAGAAATTCAAGATATTAAACCAGAGTTAACGCCTGAGTTAATTGAACTTAGTGAATGGCTCAGTCATTATCATTTAACGAAACGTATATCTGTTTTAGAAGTGATGTTACCGAATGCAATTAAAGCTAAATATCAAAAGGCTTTTGAAGTTCTTAAAGGTAATGATGTACCTGAACCACTTTTAAAACGGTTTAATAAGGAAGGTTATTATTTCTATAAAGATGCTCAAAAAAATGATGATTTAGAAGCACTGAATGATTTACTGAAGCAAGACATCATAAAAGAAATAACAATTTTGTCGCAAAATATTAAAAAGAAAACACAACGTGCCGTTAAAGTGACAGAAATAGGAAATCCGGATGAGGTGCTTAATCATTTGGAAAAATCTATTAAACAATATGATTTATATGCTTACCTATTAGACGAGCGTCATAGAGATGTATTTTTAAAAGAAATTGAAGAAATGGGATTCTCTAAATCGAGTTTAGATACCCTCATTAAGAAGGGATACTTGGAAAAATATGATGCTGAAATAGAAAGAGATCCATTTGCGAATCGAATTTTTGAGAAAGAAGATAATCGTCAATTAACACATGACCAACAAATCGCTTTTGATGCAATCAAAGAGAAAATTGATGCCAACGAAGAAAGAACCTTTTTGTTACATGGTGTGACAGGTTCTGGAAAAACAGAGGTCTATTTACAAGCAATTGAATCAGCCTTAAATCAAGGGAAACAAGCTATGATGCTTGTACCTGAAATTGCTTTAACACCTCAAATGGTATTAAGAGTCAAACGTCGTTTTGGTGATGATGTTGCTGTATTACATTCAGGTTTATCAAATGGAGAGCGATACGATGAATGGCAAAAAATTCGTGATGGACGTGCACAAGTTAGTGTCGGTGCACGCTCTAGTATATTTGCGCCATTTAAAAACTTAGGACTAATTATCATCGATGAAGAACATGAGTCTACATATAAACAAGAAGATTATCCAAGATATCATGCTAGAGATATTGCCCAATGGAGAAGCCGTTATCACCATTGCCCCGTGATTTTAGGTAGTGCGACACCAAGTTTAGAATCATATGCGCGTGCTGAAAAAGATGTTTATCAATTACTATCATTACCACATCGAGTGAACAATCAAGCATTACCAGAAATTGATATTGTAGACATGCGTGAAGAACTTGCGGAAGGTAACCGTTCGATGTTCTCATCAACGTTAAGAGATGCGATTCAACATTGTTTAGATAATAATGAACAAATTGTATTATTCTTAAATCGAAGAGGCTATGCTTCATTTATGTTATGCCGTGATTGTGGTCATGTACCACAATGTCCAAACTGTGATATTTCTTTAACGTATCATAAGACCACGGATTTACTGAAATGTCACTATTGCGGGTACCAAGAAACACCACCTAATCAATGTCCTAATTGTGAAAGTGAACATATTAGACAAGTTGGTACAGGAACACAAAGAGTGGAAGAATTATTACAACAAGAATTTGAAGAGGCAAAAATTATACGAATGGATGTCGATACAACTTCTCGTAAAGGTGCCCATGAAAAGTTACTTACTGATTTTGAGAATGGTAAAGGTGATATACTTTTAGGCACACAAATGATTGCCAAAGGATTAGACTATCCAAATATCACTCTTGTTGGGGTGCTCAATGCAGATACTATGCTCAATTTACCTGATTTCAGAGCGAGTGAACGAACCTACCAATTATTAACACAAGTGGCAGGTCGTGCTGGTCGACATGAAAAAGAAGGTAAAGTAATTATTCAAACATATAATCCAGAGCATTATGCAATTGAAGATGTTAAGAAAAATGATTATTTAACGTTTTATCAACAAGAGATGACTTATCGCAAACTAGGAAAATATCCGCCTTATTACTTTTTAATTAACTTCACGATTTCACATAAAGAAATGAAAAAAGTAATGGAAGCTTCTAAGCATATTCATAAAATCCTATTACAACACCTTACAAATCAAGCGCTTGTTTTAGGGCCGTCACCTGCAGCACTATCTAGAATCAATAATGAGTATCGTTTCCAAATTTTAGTTAAATACAAACGAGAGCCTGAACTTCATAAAGCACTTCAATATTTAGACGATTACTATCATGAGCAATATGTTAAGGACAAATTAGCATTAAAAATCGATATTAATCCGCAAATGATGATGTAAAAAAAGCCATTGTGTGACATAAAGATGACACACAATGGCTTTTCCATTAGGTAACAATGTAGAATTACATTGTCACATTACCGTTTTCATCTGCTGGTTTGAATAATGTTAAAATAGCACTAATAATTGCTAATATATGAGGAATTGCTGTCCAACAGAATAAGATGTGTAAGATGCCTTGCATCGTTTTACCAGCATAGAATTTATGAATTCCAAAGCTTCCTAAAAATACTGCTAGTAAAATGTAAATGACTTTATTGACTTCCATAATTGTTACACCTCACTTTAAGTAAATTTTAAATAAATGATTTTGAAAGACTTTTCTATTTTCAAAACATACTACTCATTTATATTTTATAAAATATAATATTAAAGTCAAAGACATTGACCTCATTCTTTAGTCTGATTAAGAGAGGTCGCAATTTTGTGCTAATTAAGTTATAATGGTTTGATGAATTTTAATGAGGAGCGTTAAATGTGTCAGTAAAAAAATTAGTAAAATCAGAGCATCCAATTTTTAATCAACCTGCAAATCCAGTAGAACATTTCGATGATCAATTAAAGCAAACGTTAATGGATATAGAAGATAGTCTATACGCTTTGGAAGGGTCTGCACTTTGTGCTAATCAGATTGGCATTAATCAACAAGTGGCGATTGTGGATATGGAAATGGAAGGATTGCTACAGCTGATTAACCCGAAAATTAAAAATCAATCCGACGAAACAATTACTGATTTAGAAGGGTCTGTCAGTTTGCCAAATGTGTTTGGTGAAGTTGAACGTAGTAAAATGATTATTGTAGAAAGTAATGATGTTAATGGCAACACTGTTGAACTTACAGCATATGATGATGTAGCTAGAATGATTTTACATACGATAGATCAACTCAATGGCATATTTTTCACAGAAAAGGCTAAACGTATATTAAGTGAAGAAGAAATGGAGGCGTATTTCGAATATGAGTAAAATAATTTTTATGGGGACACCTGATTTTTCGACAAAAGTATTAGAAATGCTTATCGCAGAACAAGAAGTAGTTGCAGTTGTAACGCAACCAGATAGACCAGTAGGTAGAAAACGCGTTATGACACCACCACCTGTTAAAAAGGTAGCATTAGAACATGATATACCGGTATATCAACCTGAAAAAATAAAGGATTCTGAGGAATTACAAACTTTATTAGACATGGATGCTGATTTAATTGTTACAGCTGCATTTGGACAAATATTACCTGAATCTTTATTAGATTCACCTAAATTAGGTGCTATTAATGTGCATGCATCATTATTACCTAAATATCGTGGCGGTGCACCGATTCATCAAGCGATTATTGATGGTGAAAAAGAAACAGGTATTACGATAATGTATATGGTAAAAAAATTAGACGCTGGAAACATTATTTCACAACGTGCAATTGCAATTGAACAAGATGATAATGTTGGTTCTATGCATGATAAGCTAAGCTTTTTAGGTGCTGATTTACTTAAAGAAACTTTACCGTCTATCTTAGATGGTACAAACGATAGTATTGTTCAAGATGAAGCTCAAGCTTCATTTGCTTCTAATATTAGTCGTGAAGATGAAAAAATTGATTGGAACCAAGATGCAAAGGTAATTCATAATCATATTCGTGGTTTGTCTCCTTGGCCAGTAGCTTATACCATCATGGATGATAAAAATTTAAAAATATATAGTGCGCACATCGTTTCTGGTAAAAAAGGTGAACCTGGAACGATTGTTGAAACGACTAAGAAAGCGATTATCGTAGCAACAGCTTCAGAAGAATGCATTGCTTTAACTGATATACAATTAGCCGGTAAAAAACGTATGCTAGTAGCAAATTATTTAAGTGGTGTTCAAGAATCACTAGTTGGGAAGAAATTAGTATGACAAATTCGATAAGAGGTCTCGCATTTGAGACGATACAAGCTATATTAGATGAAGGTGCATATAGTAACCTAGAAATTAACGAGGTGCTATCTACTTATGAGATTAGTGATTTAGATAAAGGTCTTTTCACTGAACTTGTATATGGTACAGTGAAACGCAAATATACGTTAGATTTTTATTTGAAGCCTTTCTTAAAAACTAAGATAAAAGGTTGGGTACGTGAATTACTATGGATGAGTATCTATCAATATGTATATTTAGATAAGGTGCCAGATCATGCCATTATTAATGAAGCGGTTGAGATTGCCAAAGAAGAAGGTGGCTATTATACCGGCAATGTAGTTAATGGTATTCTACGTACAATTATGAGAAGTGAATTACCTGATATTCAAGATATACAAGATGATAAAAAACGTATCGCAATTCAATATAGTTTACCCAAATGGCTTGTTGATCATTGGGTAACGCATTACGGTTTAGACCAAACAGAAGCCATTGCACAGTCATTTTTAGAACCTGTAGCGACAACTGTAAGAGCCAATATTACGAGAGGTTCTATTGATGATATTATTAGTGCATTAGAAAAAGAAAGTTATATTGTTGATAGAGATGATGTTTTACCATTCTGTCTCCATATTTCGGGTAAACCGATTATCAATTCAAGAGCGTTTAAAGATGGGTTAGTTTCAATCCAAGATAAAAGCTCTATGTTTGTTGCACATATTATGGGTTTAAATAGAAATGACTCAGTCCTAGATGCATGTAGTGCACCTGGAGGTAAAGCATGTCACATAGCCGAAATTTTATCTCCGGAAGGCCATGTGGATGCAACGGATATTCATGACCATAAGATTAAATTAATAGATTTCAATATAAGAAAACTTAGATTGAAAAATATTGAAGCTTATCAACATGATGCTACAGAACCATATGATAAGCAGTATGACAAAATTCTAGTAGATGCACCTTGTAGTGGTTTTGGTGTATTAAGACATAAACCTGAAATAAAATATACGCAGTCAAAAAATTCTATACAATCATTAGTTGAATTGCAGTTACAAATATTGGAGAATGTTAAGCACAATGTGAAGCCAGGTGGCTCAATTATTTATTCAACATGTACGATTGAACAAATGGAAAACGAAAATGTCGTTTATACATTCTTAAAACAAAATAAAGATTTCGAGTTTGAACCATTCCAACATCCAATGACTGGTGAAATGGTGAAAACATTACAAGTATTCCCCCAAGACTACCACTCAGATGGATTCTTTATCACTAGAATTAAAAGAAAGGAAAGTTAATATGATTACTGAAAAAAAGAAAAAGAAAAATAAATTCCTTCCTGATTTTGAGAAGCAGTCTATTTATTCATTAAGATATGATGAAATGCAAGATTGGCTCATCGAACATGGCCAACAGAAGTTTAGAGCAAAACAAATATATGAATGGTTATACCAAAAACGTGTTGATAGCATTGATGAAATGACAAATTTATCAAAAGATTTAAGACAACTTTTAAAAGATAATTTTGCTATGACAACATTAACTACAGTGGTTAAACAAGAAAGTAGAGACGGTACAATTAAATTCTTATTTGAATTGCAAGATGGCTATACAATTGAAACGGTATTAATGCGTCATGAATATGGGAATTCTGTATGTGTAACAACACAAGTAGGTTGTCGTATCGGTTGTACATTTTGTGCCTCAACATTAGGTGGATTAAAGCGTAATTTAGAAGCTGGTGAAATTGTTTCACAGGTACTTACTGTACAAAAGGCTTTAGATGAAACAGAAGAACGCGTTTCTCAAATTGTTATTATGGGTATCGGAGAACCATTTGAAAATTATGATGAAATGATGGATTTCTTACGTATTGTCAATGATGACAATAGTTTAAATATTGGTGCACGTCATATAACTGTATCAACATCAGGTATTATTCCTAGAATCTATGATTTTGCAGAAGAAGATATTCAAATTAACTTTGCCGTAAGTTTACATGGTGCAAAAGATGAAGTGCGTTCTAGATTAATGCCAATCAACAGAGCGTATAATGTTGAAAAGTTAATGGAAGCAATTGAATATTATCAAGAGAAGACGAATCGTCGAATTACATTTGAATATGGATTATTCGGTGGTGTTAATGATCAATTGGAACATGCAAGAGATCTAGCACATCTTATTAAAGGGTTAAATTGTCACGTGAATTTAATTCCTGTAAACCATGTTCCTGAAAGAAATTATGTTAAAACACCTAAAGATGACATTTTTAAATTTGAAAAAGAGTTAAAACGTTTAGGAATCAATGCTACAATAAGACGTGAACAAGGGTCAGATATTGATGCAGCATGTGGTCAATTAAGAGCGAAGGAACGACAAGTAGAAACGAGGTAAGAGCAATGCTAAATGCACAATTTTTCACTGATACTGGACAACATAGAGATAAGAATGAAGATGCAGGTGGTATTTTTTATAACCAAACCAACCAACAAATGTTAGTATTGTGTGATGGTATGGGTGGTCATAGAGCTGGTGAAATTGCAAGTCAGTTTGTTACTTATGAACTACAAAAACGTTTTGAATCAGAAAACTTAATCGAAGAGCATCAAGCTGAAGAATGGTTGCGTACAAATATTAAAGATATCAATTTTGATTTGTACAATTATGCCCAAGAAAACCCTGATTATTATGGTATGGGAACGACTTGTGTTTGTGCGTTGGTATTTGATAAAACAGTTGTCGTTGCCAATGTGGGTGATTCACGTGCATATGTTATAAACAGTAGACAAATCGATCAAATTACGAGTGATCACTCATTTGTTAATCATTTAGTGATGACAGGTCAAATCACAGAAGAAGAAGCCTATCGTCACCCTCAAAGAAATATTATTACAAAAGTCATGGGCACTGATAAGCGAGTGGCACCAGATCTATTTATTAAGCGTTTAAAATTTTATGATTTCTTACTGTTATGCTCTGATGGATTAACAGATTATGTTAGAAATGAAGAAATTCAAGAGGAATTAAAACAAGACGCATCATTGGAAGATCATGGTGAACGTATTATGCGTATAGCATTCGCTCATGATTCAAAAGATAATATCAGCTTTATCTTATCTGCTATCGAAGGTGATAGAGTATGATTGATAAACTCATTAATGAACGATACAAAGTCATCGATAAACTTGGTGGAGGGGGGATGAGTATTGTCTATCTTGCTGAAGATCTTATTCTTAAACGCAAGGTAGCTATCAAAGCAATTTCTATACCTCCAAGAGAAAAGGAAGAAACACTGCGTCGATTTGAAAGAGAAGTTCATAATTCATCACAATTAGCACATAAAAATATTGTGAGCATGTATGATGTAGCTGAAGAGGACGACTGTTACTTTTTAGTGATGGAATATATCGAAGGCCCAACATTGTCTGAATATATTCAAAATCATGGACCCTTAAGTGTAGAGACTGCAATCCAATTTACACAACAAGTTCTTGAAGGTATCAAACATGCACATGATAATAGAATTGTACATAGAGATATTAAACCGCAAAATATTCTCATTGATAAAAATAAAACACTTAAAATCTTTGATTTTGGAATTGCTAAAGCCATTAGTGAAACATCATTGACGCAAACAAACCATGTGCTTGGTACGGTACAATATCTATCACCCGAACAAGCTAAAGGTGAGTCGACTAACGAAGGCACTGATATATACTCAATAGGTATTGTACTCTATGAAATGCTTGTTGGTGAACCACCATTTAATGGTGAAACAGCAGTAAGTATTGCCATTAAACATATTCAAGACACGATTCCCAATATCACTACAGAAAAGCGTGAAGAGGTACCACAAGCATTGAGTAACGTTGTACTCAAAGCAACGGAAAAAGATAGAGCCGATAGATATCATACTATTCAACAAATGCGTGATGATTTAAGTAGTGTGTTACACGAAAATCGCTCCAATGAAGCAAAATATGAGTTAGATCAAACGAAAACAAAGACAATGGCATTTTCAAAAGATGAAATCTCTAAAAAAATTGATGATACACCAAAAGAAAAAAACATCGAAGAGACGATGCAAATTCCAATTATGGATCAACAAGTCAATCATCAACAATTTCAAAGTATGGAGAGCCCAATTTATGAGCCACCTCGTAAAAAAAGCTCTAAGAAAAAGAAATTTTTATTTGCGTTTATTTTCGCGTTATTGTTAATTGGTTTAATTGCCTTTGTAAGCATGGCTGTATTCGGTAGTAAATATGAAGAAATGCCGGACATATCAGGCAAAACTGAAAAGCAATCTGAGAAAATATTAAAAAATCATCATTTAAAACTTGGAGATATTTCAAGAGAGTATAGTGATAAATATCCTGAAAACCAAGTGATTAAGTCACGACCAAGTAAGGGTGAACGTGTAGAACGTGGTGACAAAATTGATATTGTTTTATCAAAAGGCCCTGAAATGGTCAAAATGCCAAGTGTCGTTGGATTATCAAAAAATGAAGCGCTGAATAAACTTGAAAAAGTAGGACTTAAAGACGTTGCAGTTGAACAGACCTATAATGCAAATACGCCAAAAGGTTATATTGCAAACCAAAATGTTGCTGCTAATAAACAAGTAAAATTAAATGATCATAATATAAAAATTTATGAATCACTAGGTGTTAGACAAGTTTACGTTAGTAATTATGAAAATAAATCATATTCTACAGCTAAAAAAGCACTTGAATCAAAAGGATTTAAAGTTAAAGTTTCTGAAACGTATAGTGATAGTGTCAAAAAGAACAATGTTATCTCACAATCACCTAAGAGTAAATCCATTGATGAAGGTTCTACAATTTCATTAGTGGTTTCAAAAGGTAAAGAATCAGATTCGGATGACGAAAAATCTAAGGACGATGATTCCGATGACGCTTCAGCTAAAGACGTGAAAAATTACAATGAATCTGTTGAAGTACCTTACTCTGGTAAAAAAGGAAAAAGTCAAAAAGTAGAAGTTTACATTCGAGATAAAGATAATGATGGTTCTAAGGCAATACAATCATTTGAAATTAAGGATGATAAATCTATCAATATTCCAATGAAAATCCAAAAAGGGAAAACAGCTGGTTATACAATCAGAGTAGATAATAAAGTAGTTGCAGATAAAGATGTAGGATACGATGATTAAATATTTAAAATATAATACTGTAGGTAAGGCGATGAGTTGATGACGATACTCATCGTCTTTTTTAAACATAGAAAGATATATAAATAGTTATGATTTTGATATACTAATAACAGTAAAATAAAATTGAGAGGTGTCCTTTTGAAGACTGGTCGAATTGTAAAATTGATAAGTGGTGTTTATCAAGTTGATGTGAACGGCACTAGGTTTAATACCAAGCCTCGTGGCTTATTTAGAAAAAAGAAATTTTCACCAATCGTTGGCGATATCGTTGACTTTGATGTTCAAAATGAAACGGAAGGTTACATCCAGCATGTTCATGAAAGAGAGAATGCTTTAAAAAGACCACCTGTCAGTAATATTGATACATTAGTTATAGTCATGAGTGCGGTTGAACCACAGTTTTCTACCCAATTGTTAGATAGATTCTTAGTCATAGCACATTCATATGGTTTAGACTCTAGAATATTAGTTACCAAAAAAGATATGGCTGACGATAATCAAATTGAAAAAATCAATAGTTATTTGGCAATATATGAAGAAATAGGTTATCCAACCCAATTCGTTGGTATCAATGATGATCAACATGCTTTGGTAGAAGAATGGGGAGAAGGTTTAATTGTATTAAGTGGTCAATCCGGTGTTGGTAAATCAACATTTTTAAATCGTTTTAAACCAGAACTAAATCTTGATACAAACGATATTTCAAAATCTTTGAATCGCGGTAAACATACAACAAGACATGTTGAACTACATGAAACAATAAATGGATTTATTGCGGATACACCTGGGTTTAGTGCATTAGATTTTGATCATATTGATAAAGACGAACTTAAAGATTACTTTATCGAAATCGCACAATATGGCGAACAATGTAAGTTCCGTAATTGTAATCATTTGAAGGAACCCAAATGTAATGTCAAAGAAGAATTAGATGTTGGAAATATCGCTCAATTTAGATATGAACATTATTTACAGTTATTCAATGAAATTTCAGAAAGAAAGGTACGATATTAAATGACAAAAGTATTACCTTCATTATTATCAATAGATTTTTTAAATTTAAAGGATGAATTAGTTAAGCTTGAAGAAGCAGGTGTAGATGGCTTACATTTTGATGTGATGGATGGACAATTTGTGCCAAATATTTCCATTGGCATACCTATCCTAGATGCGGTTCGACAACAATCAAAGTTACCAATTGATGTTCATTTGATGATTGAAAATCCAGAACAGTATATTGAATTATTTGCAGATCATGGAGCAGACTTAATTTCTGTTCATTTAGAAGCGACTGCACATATCCACAGAGCGATTGAACAAATTAAAAATAAAGGTAAAAAAGCCGGCGTGGTGATTAATCCAGGAACACCTGTAAGCCAAATTTTACCTATTATCAATACGGTAGACTACGTTTTAATTATGACAGTGAATCCTGGATTTGGTGGCCAATCATTTATTGAAGATTGTGTAGATAAAGTATTGGAATTAAATACTTTAAAAAATGAGAAGCAACTCACTTTTGATATTGAAGTTGATGGCGGAATAAATGCTGAGACTGCCGAAATTTGTGTTAAAAATGGTGCTACGATGTTAGTGACAGGTTCATACTTCTTCAAACAAGATGATTATAAAGCAGTTACACAAAATTTAAAGGGCTGATTGAAATGAAAATCAATTTATTGTGCTCAGATAGACATATCCCAAAAGATCTATTTCAACATCATAATCAAGAAGTATGGGCTGGTATAGATAGGGGAGCATTGATTTTAATTCAGAATCAAATTGACCCTGTTTTCTCTGTGGGGGATTTTGATTCTGTTAATAAACAAGAGCGTCAACTTTTAGCAGCACAATTGAATATTCATCCTGTTAAAGCTGAAAAAGATGATACAGATTTAGGATTAGGTGTTGCTCAAGCTGTTGAAGAAGGGTATCAAGATATTCATATTTATGGTGCCACTGGTGGCCGGTTAGATCATTTTATGGGTGTCGTTCAAATTTTGTTAAAATCAGAATATATTAATAAAGGCATCAATTTTAAAATAATAGATGAGCAAAATGAAATTATATTACTGACATCCGGTATGCACGCTATATCACCACATACTCAATATCAATATGTTTCCTTTATACCAGTGAGTGGAGAACCGGTATTAACGTTAGCAGGATTTAAATATAATTTGGATAAGGAAAAGTTAGTAAGGGGATCTACATTAACTATATCTAATGAAGTTGAAAGTCCAAATGCCAAAATCGAAATTCAGAATGGACTTGTGTTACAAATTAGAAGTAAAGATTTGTAGTATAAAAAAAGAACTTAAAGGATATCCTTTAAGTTCTTTTAAAATATGTCCTCCACATAAGGACTATTTATATGTGCATTATATTTATTAAACTCTAGTAACTTTACCAGATTTTAAAGCACGTGCAGAAACCCAAACTTTTTTAGGTTTTCCGTCAACAAGAATTCTAACTTTTTGAAGGTTAGCGTTCCATCTGCGTTTGTTCGCATTTAAAGCGTGTGAACGATTATTACCAGTCGAAGCTTTACGACCTGTTACGTAACATTGTTTACCCATGAAAGTACCTCCTTTAATAAATATAAATACACGTCACTACTTATATACTTTATTAAGATACCACAATTATTTATGATTAGCAATAAATAGTTATATAAATCATGAATTATATACGCAAACGCTTGATAAATTATGATATAATTGTAAGCTGTGGAGTAATATAGTATGATACTTTAAAGAAATAGGAAATTTAAACATTAAAAATTCAAACGAATTAGTAATAATAATTAATGCAGACTAGCAAAGAGATTGCTTATCTATATAAGTTAAGAAACACACAACTTTAATTTTCAGGAGGAATATTAATATGACATTAGAAATTTCAAATGATTACGGTAAAATTGATATTTCGAATGAAGTCATCGCCTCAGTTGTAGGTGGAAAAGCTGTTGAATGTTACGGCATTGTTGGTATGGCATCTAGACAACAAGTAAGAGATGGCATCGCAGAAATTTTAGGCCATGAGAATTATGCAAGAGGCATCAAAGTTCGTGAAGAGGACGGAAATGTTGATATAGACATGTATATTATAGTAAGTTATGGTGTGAAAATTTCAGAGGTGGCGAACAATGTTCAGTCAACTGTTAAATATACATTAGAGTCAACACTTAATGTAAAAGTGAATTCAGTTAATATCTTTGTACAAGGTGTTAGATTAAACCAAACGGGCAAAAAGATTTAGGAGGACAACGTGAAATGATTAGCAAAATCAATGGTAAATTATTTGCCGATATGATTATACAAGGGGCACAAAATTTATCTAATAATGCAGATTTAGTGGATTCGCTTAATGTATATCCAGTTCCAGATGGAGATACAGGGACAAATATGAATCTCACAATCACTTCTGGTCGTGAAGAGGTTGAAAATAATTTATCTCAAAACATTGGAGAACTAGGCAAAACATTCTCTAAAGGTTTATTAATGGGTGCAAGAGGGAACTCTGGCGTTATTTTATCTCAATTATTTAGAGGATTCTGTAAAAATATCGAGACAGAATCTGAAATTGATGCACAACAGTTAGCTGAAAGTCTTCAAGCAGGTGTTGAGACAGCTTACAAGGCTGTAATGAAACCAGTTGAGGGGACAATCTTAACCGTTGCTAAAGATGCAGCCCAAGCAGCAATGGATAAAGCTGAGTCATCAAAAGACTGTGTTGAAATCATGGAAGCAACGATTGAAGCTGCTAAAAAATCATTAGACAATACACCAAATTTACTTGCAGTACTTAAAGAAGTAGGCGTTGTAGATAGTGGTGGTAAAGGACTATTATCTGTTTATGAAGGATTTTTAAAAGGTCTAAATGGCGAATCGGTTGAAGCTAGTAAACCTAAATTAGATACAGATACATTAGTTAATGACGAGCATGATTTCCATGGTGTTATTAATACAGAAGATATTGTTTATGGATATTGTACTGAAATGATGGTTCGTTTTGGTAAAGACAAGAAAGAATTTAAAGAAGATGAATTCCGTCAAGATATGAGCGAATTTGGAGATTCGTTATTAGTGATTAATGATGATGAAATTGTGAAAGTCCACGTTCATACAGAGTATCCTGGACAAGTATTTAATTATGGTCAACAATACGGTGAATTAATTAAACTTAAAGTTGAAAATATGAGAGAGCAACACCGCGAAGTGATTAAAAAAGAGGCAAATAATCATAAAAATGATGAGCCACAAACTGTAGAAACAGCTATTATTACTATTTCTATGGGAGATGGAATCTCAGATTTATTTAAATCAATGGGTGCTACACATATTATCAGTGGTGGGCAAACAATGAACCCGTCTACAGAGGATATAGTAAAAGTCATAGAACAATCAAAATGTAAGCGTGCGATTATATTACCTAATAATAAAAATATTTTAATGGCAAGTGAACAAGCAGCAGAAATCGTTGATGCAGAAGCAGTAGTGATTCCTACTAAGTCTGTTCCTCAAGGTATTGCAGCTTTATTCCAATATGACGAAGGTTCTTCATTAGAAGATAATAAGAGTCATATGGTTACAGCATTAGATGTCGTTAAATCTGGTTCGGTAACATTTGCGGTTAGAGACACTAAAATTGATGGCGTTGAAATTAAAAAAGATGAATTTATGGGTCTTGCAGAAGATAAAATCATAACTAGCGATGCTGATCAATTTACAGCTACTAAACAATTACTAGAATCAATGCTTTCTGAAGATAGCGAGATTTTAACAATTATTGCTGGTGAGGATGCAAATCAACAAACAACAGACCAACTTGTCGAATGGATAGAATCTACGTATCCAGATGTTGAAATTGAAAATCATAATGGTCAACAACCTATTTATCAGTATTTATTTGCTGTTGAATAAACATATTTAATGAATAAGACGAGATTGAAAGTATACTCAGAATGATACTCTGACTACTTCTATCTCGTTTTATTTTTGTTAATGATCAATTAACAATAGAAAATCAATAAGTAATTGTCTATAAAATGATTATGTTAACTAAAATGCATCAATGCGTTTTAATCTACCAATGGCGGAACTAAATGGTAGAATGAATGTATTATTTAAATGAAGTAACATATTAAAGATTAATACATAATAAGGTGATCGAATATGGCGAAAGTCAATTTAATAGAAAGTCCTTATCCTTTGAATCAAATTAAAGGGATAGGAACAAAGCGTTTAGCAGTATTACAAGAATTAAATATTAATACTGTAGAAGATCTTATACTATATTTACCAACGCGATATGAGGATAATACTGTAATAGATTTAAACGAGGCAGAAGACCAAAGTACTGTAACTGTTCAAGGTGAAGTTTATTCCTCACCAACAGTAGCATTTTTTGGTAGAAACAAATCTAAACTAACCGTACATATTATGGTAAATCAAATAGCAGTCAAATGCGTCTTTTTTAATCAACCTTATTTAAAAAAGAAAATTGAATTACATGGTACTGTGACTGTTAAAGGAAAATGGAATCGTTCAAAACAAGAAATAAACGGCAATAGAATGTTCTTTAATCAACAGGAAAATCTTAACGATACACAATTAGAGCCTGTTTACCGTATTAAAGAAGGTATTAAACAAAAACAATTGCGTGATCATATACGTCAGTCTTTAAATGATGTGGTGATACATGAGTGGTTATCAGATGAGTTAAGAAATAAGTATAAATTAGAGACTTTAGAATTTACACTTAACCATTTACATCATCCTCAAGGTAAGCAAGACTTATTTAGAGCAAGACGTACTTATGCATTTACAGAATTATTTATGTTTGAATTACGCATGCAATGGTTGAATCGTTTAGAAAAGGCGTCAGACGATGCCATAGAAATTGAGTATGATATCCAAAAGGTAAAAGCATTTATTGATAGTCTACCGTTCGAATTAACGGATGCCCAAAAGACGAGTGTTAATGAAATATTTAGAGATTTAAAAGCACCTATTCGCATGCATAGATTATTACAAGGAGATGTAGGATCAGGCAAAACGGTTGTAGCTGCAATTTGTATGTATGCTTTAAAAACAGCAGGATATCAATCAGCACTTATGGTACCTACAGAAATACTTGCAGAACAACATGCTGAAAGTTTAATTCAATTATTTGGTGACACAATGAATGTTGCTTTATTAACAGGTTCAGTAAAAGGGAAAAAGCGTCGTGTTTTATTGGAACAACTTGAAAATGGAACAATTGATTGTTTAATAGGGACACATGCTTTAATACAAGACGATGTTACCTTTGATAATGTAGGTTTAGTGATTACAGATGAACAACATCGTTTCGGGGTGAATCAACGTCAACGATTAAGAGAAAAAGGTGCAATGACTAATGTCTTGTTTATGACAGCGACACCTATTCCTAGAACTTTAGCAATATCAGTATTTGGAGAAATGGACGTTTCATCTATTAAACAGTTACCTAAAGGTAGAAAACCGATTATTACGAGTTGGGCAAAGCATGAACAATACGAACAAGTGTTAACTCAAATGACAAGTGAACTTAAAAAAGGAAGACAGGCATATGTTATTTGTCCGCTTATTGAGAGCTCGGAACATTTAGAAGATGTACAGAACGTGGTAGAACTATTTGAATCTTTACAACAATATTATGGTGAGCGCAAAGTAGGTTTATTACACGGTAAACTAAGCAATGAAGAAAAAGATGAAGTCATGCACCGTTTTAGTGAACATGAGATTGATATCTTGGTATCAACAACAGTAGTAGAAGTAGGCGTAAACGTACCCAATGCCACTTTTATGATGATTTATGATGCGGATCGCTTTGGGTTATCAACTTTACATCAATTACGTGGACGAGTAGGAAGAAGCGAACATCAAAGTTATTGTGTATTGATTGCTTCACCAAAAACTGAAACTGGAATCGAAAGAATGACAATTATGACTCAAACAACAGATGGATTTGAATTGAGTGAACGAGATTTAGAAATGCGGGGACCTGGCGATTTCTTCGGTGTAAAGCAAAGTGGTTTACCAGATTTCTTAGTTGCGAACATTGTGGAAGATTATCGAATGTTAGAAGTAGCAAGAGACGAAGCTGGTGAATTAATTCAATCGGGTGAATTTTTCAATTCCAATTATGATAATCTCAGACATTTTATTGAAGATAATTTACTTGATATGAGCTTTGATTGATAGAATGCTTCCTTTCAAAATGAGGAATTTAATTAGCAATAAATAAATTTATATATGTATTATAGTTAATTGTTGAGGGATTGAAATAGAAAGTGTTATGATATGTGAGGAATGTTTAAGACTTGGTACTAAAATGAGGGGTGAGAAAGTGAAATTAAAGAAAAATGAACGTAGACAGGCGATTCAGCAAGCCATTGAAAACAACCCCTTTATTACAGACAATGAACTGTGTGAAATGTTCCAAGTGAGTATTCAAACAATTCGACTTGATCGAACACATCTGAATATTCCAGAATTAAGAAAACGAGTAAAATTAGTAGCAGAACACAATTATGATCAAATTAAATCGATTGAGGCTAATGAAATTATAGGTGATTTAGTTCAATTGAAACCCAATGATACAGCTACTTCGATGATTGAAATTACAAGCGATTCCGTTTTCTCTAAATCACAAATTGCACGTGGCCACGTTTTATTTGCACAGGCAAATTCTTTGTGTGTCGCACTTATACATAATCCAACGGTATTAACACAAGAAAGTGATGTTAAATTTCTGGATAAAGTTAAATTAAATGATACAGTGAAAGCAGTAGCAAACGTAATCAATCAAACGAACAAACATTATTTAATAGAAGTAAATTCTTATGTGAAAGATAAATTAGTTTTTAGTGGTAATTTTAAAATGTTCTATATAAGTGAGGATGAATTAAATGGTTAAAATTGCAGTAGATATGATGGGCGGAGATGACGCACCTGGAATCGTACTTGAAGCTGTTAAAAAAGCTGTCGATGATTTTAAAGATTTAGAAATTATCTTGTTCGGTGATCAAGAGCAATATACATTAAATCACGGACGTATCGATTTTAGACATTGCTCTGAAAAAATCGAAATGGAAGATGAACCAGTACGTGCAATTAAACGCAAAAAAGATAGTTCAATGGTTAAAATGGCAGAAGCGGTTAAATCTGGCGAAGCAGATGGGTGTGTATCAGCTGGTAATACAGGTGCATTAATGTCTGCAGGTTTATTTATTGTTGGACGTATTAAAGGTGTATCAAGACCAGCATTAGTGGTTACTTTACCTACGATAGATGGTAAAGGATTTGTATTCTTAGATGTAGGTGCAAATGCAGATGCTAAACCAGAACATTTATTACAATATGCACAGTTGGGTAATATCTATGCACAAAAAATTAGAGGCATTAAACAACCATCAGTCTCATTATTGAATATTGGCACAGAAGCAGCTAAAGGTAATACATTAACTAAGAAAACTTATGAGTTAATGGAAGCACAAAATGACTTTAATTTTACTGGTAATGTAGAAGCCAAAACATTAATGGATGGTAACGTAGACGTTGTTGTTACAGATGGTTTTACAGGAAATATGGTACTTAAAAACTTAGAGGGTACTGCTAAATCAATTGGCAAAATGTTAAAAGAAACATTACTCAGCAGCTTCAAAAATAAAATAGCTGCTTTAGTACTTAAAAAAGACTTAGATCAATTCTCTCAAAAAATGGATTACTCAGAGTATGGTGGTTCAGTATTATTAGGTTTAGATGGTACAGTGGTTAAAGCGCATGGTAGTTCAAATGCTAAAGCGTTTTATTCAGCTATCCGTCAAGCTAAAATTGCGGGAGAACAACAAATTGTACAAACAATGAGAGAAACGGTAGGTGGAAATAATGGGTAAAACAGCAATTATTTTCCCAGGTCAAGGCGCACAAAAAGTGGGAATGGCGCAAGATTTATATAATGTAGATGAAAAAGCTACTGAAATATTAAACAAGGCGCAAGAATCAGTAGATTTTGATTTATTGGAAACTATGTTTACAGATGAAGAAGGTAAATTAGGTGAAACTGAAAATACACAACCAGCTTTATTAACGCATAGTATTGCATTATTAGAAGCTTTAAATCATATCGATGCAGATTATACTATGGGGCATAGTTTAGGTGAATATTCAAGTTTAGTGGCAAGCGGTGTTTTATCATTTGAAGATGCCGTGAAGATAGTTCGTAAACGTGGTGAGCTTATGGCTCAAGCATTCCCTAATGGTGTAGGTAGTATGGCTGCTGTTTTAGGATTAGATTTTGATGATGTTGATAAAATTTGTAAAGATTTATCAACAGAAGACCAATTAATTGAGCCGGCTAATATTAATTCACCTGGTCAAATCGTTGTCTCAGGTCATAAAACATTAATTGATGAATTAGTTGAAAAAGGTAAATCATTAGGTGCGAAACGTGTGTTACCACTAGCTGTTTCTGGACCGTTCCATTCTTCAATGATGAATGTCATAGAAGAAGATTTTGCGGCATATATTAACCAATTTGAATGGCATGATGCTAAGTTCCCAGTCGTTCAAAATTACAATGCTGAAGGCGAAACGGATGCTGAGGTTATCAAGTACCATATGGTAAAACAATTATACTCACCAGTTCAATTTATCAAATCAACTGAATGGTTAATCGAACAAGGTGTGGATCACTTTATTGAAATTGGTCCAGGAAAAGTATTATCTGGTTTAATTAAAAAAATTAATAGAGACGTAAAATTAACATCAATTCAAACACTTGAAGATGTGAAAGGATGGAATGAATAATGGCTAAAAATGCATTAGTAACAGGTGCTTCACGAGGTATTGGTCGTAGTATTGCAATTCAATTAGCTGAAGAAGGTTATAATGTTGCAGTTAATTATGCAGGTAACCAAGATAAAGCAGAGGCAGTCGTTTCAGAAATTAAAGAAAAAGGTGTAGAAAGCTTTGCGATTCAAGCGAATGTTGCTAACGGTGACGAAGTAAAAGCAATGATTAAAGAAGTTGTGAGTCAATTTGGTTCTATCGATGTATTAGTTAATAATGCTGGTATTACACGTGATAATTTATTAATGCGTATGAAAGAACAAGAATGGGATGATGTGATTGATACTAACTTAAAAGGTGTATTCAATTGTATCCAAAAGGTTACGCCTCAAATGTTAAGACAACGTAGTGGTTCAATTATTAATTTATCAAGTGTCGTAGGAGCGGTCGGTAATCCAGGACAAGCGAACTATGTAGCTACTAAAGCAGGTGTAGTAGGATTAACTAAATCTGCTGCACGTGAATTAGCGTCACGAGGTATTACTGTAAATGCTGTTGCACCTGGTTTTATTGTTTCTGATATGACTGATGCTTTAAGTGATGACTTGAAAGAACAAATGTTAGGTCAAATTCCTTTATCACGTTTTGGTGAAGATACGGATATCGCTAATACTGTTGCATTCTTAGCTTCAGAAAAAGCAAAATACATTACTGGTCAAACGATTCATGTAAATGGTGGTATGTACATGTAGGGAAATACTTACAGGCTATGAATGTACAGGACCCTAGCAGTTGACTGTCCACTCATGTCAAAAGCCATGATTGAACTAGTCAACCTTGCGGGTGCTGGGGCCCCAACAAAGAGAATTTCAAAAAAAGAAATTCAACAAGCAATGCAAGTTGGTGCTGGGGCCCCAACAAAGAGAATTTCAAAAAAGAAATTCAACAAGCAATGCGAGTTGGTGCTGGGGCCCCAACAAAGAGAATTTCAAAGAAGAAATTCGACAAGTAATGCAAGTTGGGGCTGGGGCCCCAACAAAGAGAATTTCAAAAAAGAAATTCAACAAGCAATGCAAGTTGGTGCTGGGGCCCCAACAAAGAGAATTTCAAAAAAGAAATTCAACAAGCAATGCAAGTTGGGGCTGGGGCCCCAACAAAGAGAATTTCAAAAAAGAAATTCAACAAGCAATGCAAGTTGGGGCTGGGGCCCCAACAAAGAGAATTTCAAAAAAAGAAATTCAACAAGCAATGCAAGTTGGGGCTATTAAAGAAAGGATTACCTGAGCTAAAGCTCATTACGTAGTAGTTGACTGGTTATCCACTTAATGCCTAACCTAGTCACCTTTACGGGGGTAATTCTAAAAAATCAGATAGATTTAAGAATTACTCCCTAAGAAACACTAATCATTTTAATGATTGAGAAGATGAACACATAAGCTAAAGCTTATGTAACGCAGTAGTTGACTGTCCACTCATGTCAAAAGCCATGATTGAACTAGTCAACCTTGCGGGTGCAAGACAACGAAATCAATAGAATTTCTGTCTTGCAACCAAATTCTACTTGTATTTTATATTCTAAAATGGGAAAATATAATAGTCTATGGATAGACGCTTTTAAAGGAGGTGAATCGACGTGGAAAACTTCGATAAAGTAAAGGATATCATCGTTGACCGTTTAGGTGTTGATGCTGATAAAGTAACTGAAGATGCATCTTTCAAAGATGATTTAGGCGCTGACTCACTTGATATCGCTGAATTAGTAATGGAATTAGAAGATGAATTTGGTACTGAAATTCCAGATGAAGAAGCTGAAAAAATCAACACTGTTGGTGATGCTGTTAAGTATATCAATAGTCTTGAAAAATAATAAACCTATATCTGAGTCGTCATTGTGTCGGCTCAGATTTTTTCTTTTGTTTTGGTGAGATTTCACGTAAAATTAGAGTTAACATATCATAAATTAAGGAGGTATATTTTATGACCAATCAGAAAAAGACAGAAATGATTAACCGCTTTCGAGAGCTATTTGCACAGAAAATGCATGAATTAGGCTTTGAATATAAAAATATAGAATTGTACCAACAGGCATTTTCTCATTCTAGCTTTATTAATGATTTTAATATGAATCGTTTAGACCATAATGAAAGATTAGAATTTTTAGGTGATGCGGTATTAGAATTGACGGTTTCACGTTATCTATTTGATAAACACCCAGATTTACCAGAGGGTAATTTAACAAAGATGAGAGCAACTATCGTATGTGAGCCTTCACTTGTAATATTTGCAAATAAAATAAAGTTAAATGAACTAATTTTATTAGGAAAAGGCGAAGAGAAGACAGGTGGTAGAACACGACCTTCACTTATCTCAGATGCATTTGAAGCATTCGTTGGTGCCTTATATTTAGATCAAGGATTAGATACAGTATGGGATTTTGCTGAGAAAATTATATTCCCATATGTAGAAGATGATGAATTAGATGGTGTAGTCGATTTTAAAACACAGTTCCAAGAATTTGTGCACAGACAAAATAAAGGCGATGTCACTTATCGCTTAATTAAAGAAGAAGGTCCTGCACACCATCGTTTATTTACATCAGAAGTTATTTTAGAAAAGCAAGCTATCGCAGAAGGACAAGGTAAAACTAAGAAAGAGTCTGAACAAAAGGCAGCTGAAAGTGCTTACAAACAAATGAAAAATAAATAGTAATTTATAAATTAACATATCGTCTTAATTGAAATCATTACCATCAATTAAGATTAAACTGTAAAGGAAGATGTAACGTTAATAACTTTGCATCATATATTAAGTTGATTGTATAGACATGGATCAACTAGGATTTGGATAAGGAGAATAACATGGTTTATTTAAAATCAATAGACGCCGTAGGATTTAAATCATTTGCAGACCATACTGATGTGCAGTTTGATAAAGGCGTAACAGCTATTGTTGGTCCAAATGGTAGCGGTAAAAGTAATATTACAGATGCAATCAAATGGGTATTAGGCGAACAATCAGCGAAGTCACTTCGTGGTTCTAAAATGGAAGATATTATCTTTTCAGGTGCTGAACATCGTAAACCTCAAAATTTTGCAGAAGTAAAATTAAAGTTAGATAATCATTCAAAAAAATTACAAATAGATGCAGAAGTGGTAGAGGTTACGCGACGTCTTTATAGAAGTGGCGAAAGCGAATACTATTTAAATAATGATCGTGCTCGATTAAAAGATATCATTGATTTATTTTTAGATTCTGGTTTAGGTAAAGAAGCGTTCTCAATCATATCTCAAGGTAGAGTGGATGAGATTTTAAATGCTAAACCGATTGATCGTAGACAGATTATTGAAGAATCAGCAGGCGTTTTAAAATATAAAAAACGGAAAGCAGAATCTGTCCAAAAATTAGATCAAACCGAAGATAACTTATCGCGTGTAGAGGACATTTTATATGATTTAGAAGGAAGAGTTGAACCTTTAAAAGAAGAAGCAGCTATTGCCAAAGAATATAAACAATTGTCATCTGAAATGAAAAAAAGCGATGTGATTGTGACGGTTCATGATATTGATCAATATACTCAGGATAACGGTCAGTTAGATGAACAACTCAATGATTTAAAAGGTAAGCAAGCGAATAAAGAGGCCGAACAAAGTCAAATTAACCAATTATTACAAAAGTATAAAGGTCAAAGGCAAGAGCTAGATCAAAATATAGAACAATTAAATTATGATTTAGTAAAAGCTACAGAAGAATTTGAAAAGTATTCTGGTCAACTTAATGTGCTTGAGGAAAGAAAAAAGAACCAATCTGAAACAAATGCAAGATTTGAAGAAGAACAAGACAATTTAATGTCTCAATTAGACAATCTAAAATCTGAAAAAGAGCAAGCTATACAAACTTTAGATCAGCTAAGACAAAAGCAAAAAGAATTAAATAAAACGATACAAACATTAGAATCAAAGTTATATGTTTCTGATGAACAACATGATGAGAAATTAGAAGAAATTAAAAATAAATATTATACGTTGATGTCCGAACAATCAGATGTCAATAATGATATACGCTTTTTAGAACATACAATTAATGAAAACGAAGCGAAAAAATCACGTTTAGATTCCAGATTAGTTGAAGCATTTAATCAATTAAAAGACATTCAAAATAATATTTCAAATACTGATAAGGAATATCAACAAGTTCAGAAAGACATGCATAATACTGAACAACAAATTAAAAATGTCGAAAAACAATTAACTGAATCTAAGCAACTTCAAACAGAATTCGAAAATAAATTATATCAAGCGTATAGATATAATGAAAAGTTAAAATCACGAATTGATAGCCTTGCTACTCAGGAAGAAGATTACACTTACTTCTTTAATGGTGTTAAACATATACTTAAAGCTAAAGATAAAGAATTGAATGGTATTCATGGTGCAGTTGCGGAAATTATAGACGTTCCTTCTCAATTAACACAAGCAATAGAAACTGCTTTAGGCGCATCGTTACAACATGTCATCGTAGAAGATGAAAAAGATGGTCGTCAGGCGATACAATTTTTAAAACAACGTAGTTTAGGACGTGCCACATTCCTACCTTTAAATGTTATTCAACCAAGATATATAGCTGCAGATATTAAATCAACAGCACAAGCTTCTGAGGGCTTTGTTAACATTGCTTCAGATGCAGTAAAAGTATCTTCTAAATATAAAAATATCGTAGAAAATTTACTAGGTAATACTATTATTGTAGATGATTTGAAACATGCGAATGATTTAGCAAGATCGATTCGTTATCGCACAAGAATTGTGACACTTGAAGGGGATGTTGTTAATCCAGGTGGTTCCATGACTGGTGGGGGCGCTCGCAAAACTAAAAGCATCTTAACACAAAAAGATGAGCTCACAACTATGCGTCACCAATTAGAAGATTATCAAAGGCAGACGTACGAATTTGAGAAACAATTCCAAACACATCAAGCGCAATCTGAAAAGTTAAGTGAAACATACTTTGAGTTAAGTCAAAGTTATAATAATTTAAAAGAAAAAGCACATGGCTATGAGTTAGAGCTTGATCGCTTGAAGAAACAAGAAACACATTTAAAAGACGAACATGAAGAGTTTGAATTTGAAAAAAATGATGGGTATCAAAGTGATAAAAGTAAAGCAACACTTGAGCAAAAACAACAACATCTTTCAGAAATTCAAGCGCAACTTAAACATTTAGAAGAAGATATAGAAAAATATACGAAGCTTTCTAAAGAAGGTAAAGAAACTACGACTCAAACCCAACAACAATTACATCAAAAGCAATCCGATCTAGCAGTTGTCAAAGAACGAATTAAAGGACAACAGCAGGAAATTGAGCGTTTAGATAAACAATTACAAAGTACAGAGCAACAACTTGAAACAGTTAAAGAGAAAATTCAATTATTCAATTCAGATGAAATGATGGGTGAACAAGCTTTTGATAAAATCAAGTCACAAATTGCTGATAAAGAACGAACACGTTCTGAATTAAATGAACAACTTGATCAAATGAAGCAACAACGAGTTGACTTAAATCAGATGATTGAAGACAATGATAGTAAGCTACAAGAATGTCATCAAGATTTATTATCTATCGAAAATCACTATCAGGATATTAAAGCTAATCAGTCTAAATTAGATGTACTCATTAATCATGCGATTGATCATTTGAATGATGAATATCAACTTACTGTTGAACGTGCACGTTCGCTCTATGATAATGAAGACGATATTGATCAGCTACGTAAAAAGGTTAAACTAACTAAAATGTCAATTGACGAATTAGGTCCTGTTAATTTGAATGCTATCGAACAATTTGAAGAATTAAATGAGAGATATACATTCTTAAATGAGCAAAGAACTGATTTGAGAGAAGCCAAATCAACTTTAGAACAAATTATAAATGAAATGGATAAAGAAGTAGAAGACAGGTTTAAAGAAACATTTCATGCTGTACAAAGTCACTTTAGTGATGTCTTTAAACAACTATTTGGTGGTGGTCAAGCTGAATTACAATTAACAGAAAATGATTATTTAGCAGCAGGTGTCGATATTATTGTCCAACCTCCAGGTAAGAAACTACAACATTTATCTTTATTAAGTGGTGGAGAGCGTGCATTAAGTGCAATTGCATTATTATTTGCTATATTAAAAGTAAGATCAGCACCATTTGTTATATTAGATGAGGTAGAAGCGGCACTAGATGAAGCCAATGTGATTCGTTACGCACAATACCTCAATGAATTATCTGATCAAACACAATTTATCGTTATTACACATCGTAAAGGCACGATGGAATTTTCAGATCGACTTTACGGTGTAACAATGCAAGAATCAGGAGTATCAAAGTTAGTAAGTGTTAACCTAAATACAATAGATGAGGTTATGAAGGAGGAAGAAGCATGAGCTTTTTTAAACGCTTAAAAGATAAATTTTCAGGACCAAGAGAAGAAGACATTGAAAAGGAATTATCCAGTGAAGAGGTTTCAGATGACTCTTCCAAACAGATGGATGAGGAACAACATGCGTCTCAACATGAACTAGAGGAAGATAAACCTAAAAAGAAACCTAGAAAATTAAGTGAAGCAGATTTTGATGAAGATGGCTTAATTTCAATTGAAGACTTTGAAGAGATAGAAGCACAAAAAATTGGTGCGAAATTTAAAGCTGGATTAGA
Organism: Staphylococcus sp. HL28; assembly: GCF_021117155.1. Classification (NCBI taxonomy): domain Bacteria; kingdom Bacillati; phylum Bacillota; class Bacilli; order Caryophanales; family Staphylococcaceae; genus Staphylococcus; species Staphylococcus sp. HL28. The sequence continues at coordinate 1,631,959 of NZ_CP088218.1, read as the reverse complement.
AAAATCTAGAGAAAATTTCCAAGAACAATTAAACAATTTAATAGCGCGTTATAGAAAAGTTGATGAAGAATTCTTCGAAGCATTGGAAGAGATGTTAATTACAGCCGATGTTGGTTTTAATACGGTGATGCAATTAACTGAAGAACTTCGTGCTGAAGCACAACGTCGTAACATTAAAGAAACAGAAGATTTACGTGAAGTTATCGTTGAAAAAATTGTGGAAATTTATCACCAAGAAGATGATAAATCAGAAGCAATGAATCTTGAAGATGGACGTTTAAATGTTATTTTAATGGTCGGTGTTAATGGTGTAGGTAAAACGACGACGATTGGTAAATTAGCTTACCGTTACAAAATGGAAGGTAAAAAAGTTATGCTTGCTGCAGGTGATACATTTAGAGCAGGTGCTATTGAACAATTAAAAGTTTGGGGAGAACGAGTTGGCGTTGAAGTTATAAGCCAAAGTGAAGGTTCAGATCCAGCTGCAGTAATGTATGATGCAATCAATGCTGCTAAAAATAAAAAAGTAGATATTTTAATTTGTGATACTGCAGGTCGTTTACAAAATAAATCTAATTTAATGCAAGAATTAGAAAAAGTAAAACGTGTTATTGGTAGAGCTGTTCCAGATGCACCGCATGAAGCATTACTTTGCTTAGATGCTACAACTGGACAAAATGCGTTATCACAAGCCCGTACTTTCAAGGAAGTAACAAATGTTTCAGGTATTGTATTAACTAAATTAGATGGTACTGCTAAAGGTGGTATTGTATTAGCAATCAGAAATGAACTTAAAATACCTGTTAAATATGTAGGTTTAGGTGAAAAATTAGATGATTTACAGCCTTTCAACCCAGAAAGCTATGTTTACGGATTATTTGCTGATATGATTGAACAAAATGAAGAGATTCCAGATGAATTAGCAGAATCTCCATCTGATAATGGAGATGCATCGCATGAGCCAAAATGATTTAGTAAAAACACTACGAATGAATTATCTCTTTGATTTTTATCAATCTTTATTAACAGATAAACAAAGAAATTACTTAGAATTATTTTACTTGCAAGATTATGCATTAAGTGAAATTGCTGATACTTTTAATGTGAGTAGACAAGCAGTTTATGATAATATAAGAAGAACTGGCGATTTAGTAGAAGATTATGAAACTAAATTAGGATTATACAAAAGGTTTGAGCAACGACGAGATATTTATGATCGAATGAAACAATCTCTTGATAAACCAGAATTATTAAAGCAATATATAGATCAATTAGAAGAATTAGAATAGTGATAAAAAGAGGAGGGAATAATTATGGCATTTGAAGGATTGTCGGATCGCTTACAGGCATCAATGCAAAGAATGCGTGGTAAGGGTAAAGTAACAGAAGCAGATATCAAAGCAATGATGCGAGAAGTTCGTCTTGCGTTATTAGAAGCCGACGTTAACTTTAAAGTCGTAAAAGATTTCGTCAAAACTGTTTCAGAACGAGCATTAGGCTCAGATGTGATGCAGTCATTAACACCTGGACAACAAGTTATTAAAATTGTTCAAGATGAATTAACGAATTTAATGGGTGGCGAAAATTCAACGATTAAAATGGCTAATAAACCACCAACAGTTGTTATGATGGTTGGTTTGCAAGGTGCAGGTAAAACTACAACTGCAGGTAAATTAGCACTTTTAATGCGTAAAAAATATAATAAAAAACCAATGTTAGTTGCGGGAGATATTTATCGACCAGCTGCCATTGATCAGTTACAAACAGTAGGTAAGCAACTAGATGTTCCTGTTTATAGTGAAGGGGACCAAGTTAAACCACAACAAATCGTTCAAAATGCATTAGCGCATGCTAAAGAAGAACATTTAGACTTTGTTATTATCGATACAGCAGGTCGTTTGCATATTGATGAAGCATTAATGAATGAATTGCAAGAAGTTAAAGAAATTGCTAAACCAGATGAAATTATGTTGGTTGTCGATGCAATGACTGGTCAAGATGCTGTTAATGTTGCACAATCATTTGATGAACAATTAGACGTAACGGGTGTGACATTAACTAAATTAGATGGTGACACTCGTGGTGGTGCTGCATTATCTATACGTTCAGTAACTCAAAAACCAATTAAATTTGTAGGTATGAGTGAAAAACTTGATGGTTTAGAATTATTCCATCCAGAACGTATGGCATCTCGTATTTTAGGTATGGGTGATGTTTTAAGTTTAATTGAAAAAGCACAACAAGATGTTGACCAAGACAAAGCTAAAGATTTAGAAAAGAAAATGAGAGACTCATCTTTCACATTGGATGATTTCTTAGAACAGCTTGATCAAGTTAAAAATCTAGGGCCATTAGACGACATCATGAAAATGATTCCTGGTATGAACAAGATGAAAGGCTTAGATCAACTTAATATGAGTGACAAACAAATCGATCATATTAAAGCTATTATTCAATCAATGACACCTAGTGAAAGAGCGAATCCAGCGATGTTGAACGTTTCTCGTAAAAAACGTATCGCAAAAGGTTCAGGGCGTTCTTTACAAGAAGTCAATCGTTTAATGAAACAATTTAATGACATGAAGAAAATGATGAAACAATTTACTGGTGGCGGCAAAGGTAAGAAAGCCAAACGTAGCCAGATGGAAAATATGTTAAAAGGTATGAATTTACCTTTCTAATATAATGTTGTGATTCCAACAGATATACGTCTGTTGGAATTTTTTCTTTTTATAAGAAAGAACGATTTACCTAATAAAAAATTAAGTTAGCAACTAAAAAACAATTCCTTTCGTGAAATTAATGAAGATGAAACGCTTGAGATAAAAGAACAACATGGACTAAATTTATGTATTGCAGTAGCTGATTGGCAGAAAATAGACTTATGCTAAGCTATTTTCTATCCTAATCAGCCTTGCCGGGTGAGACCTAGAAATAAAATTATTATTTCTGTCTCACTCCCATAACTAACACTAATTTCTCTGAACGGTGAGGAACGCCTTAGCTAAAGCTAATGCATAACCAAATCTACAATTCATTTCATGAATTTAGATTTGGTAAAGCAAAATGTCTTTACAAAGTTTAATATACCTGTTATTATTTATTCTTGTAGAAAATAAAAATTGAAATGTTTAAAGGAGAGTTTTATAATGGCAGTTAAAATTCGTTTAACTCGTTTAGGTTCAAAAAGAAATCCATTCTATCGTATTGTAGTTGCAGATGCTCGTTCACCACGTGATGGTCGTATCATCGAACAAATCGGTACTTACAATCCAGCACACGTTAATGCTCCAGAAGTTAAAATTGACGAAGAGTTAGCATTAAAATGGTTAAAAGACGGTGCAAAACCAACTGATACAGTTCATAATATCTTATCAAGAGAAGGTATTTTGAAAAAATTCGATGACCAAAAAAACGCTAAATAATCATAGTCACTCGTGACGTGTTTATATATTTAGTTGAAAGGGCGCCATATATTGGTGTCCTTTTTTATTTTTAAAAGATTAAAAAAATGCATGTTTAACATATTAATTGATGATATAGTAAAAACATTAATACACTATATATAAGGAGGTTAGTCATTATGGAAGTCGAAGTAGGAAAAATCGTCAATACGCATGGAATCAAAGGAGAAGTTAAAGTAAAATCTAATTCAGATTTTACTGATACACGTTTTCAACCAGGTGAAGTGTTGACAGCAAAATTAAACCAAATAGAAAAAGCGTTAACTGTGACGTCATATCGTACCCACAAAGGATTTCATATGTTGAAATTTGAAGGTATCGAAAACATTAATGATATCGAGTATTTAAAAGGCGCTGTACTATATCAAGAAAGAGATCATGAAGACATTGAACTTGAAGAAAATGAATTTTATTATTCAGATATTATAGGTTGTACTGTATTTGACGATAAACAACAGCCAATTGGTCGCATCACTAGTATTTTTGAAACTGGCGCTAATGACGTGTGGGTTGTAAAAGGGGACAAAGAATATTTAATTCCTTACATAGCAGATGTTGTTAAAGATGTTGATGTAGAAAATAAAACAGTTATCATCACACCAATGGAAGGGCTGTTAGATTAATGAAAATTGATTATTTAACTTTATTTCCAGAAATGTTTGACGGGGTATTAAATCATTCTATTTTAAAAAGAGCGCAAGACAAAGATATTATAAATGTGAATACTATCAATTTTAGAGATTATTCAGTAAATAAACATAATCAAGTAGATGATTATCCTTTTGGCGGAGGTCAAGGTATGGTATTAAAGCCTGAGCCAGTGTTTAATGCGATGGAAGACATCAATAGGACTGATGATACTCGAGTTATATTAATGTGCCCTCAAGGTCGTCCATTTACGCAAGACATTGCCCAAGAATTAAGTGAATCTAATCATATTGTGTTTATTTGTGGTCATTATGAAGGTTATGATGAACGTATAAGAGAACATTTAGTAACTGACGAAATTTCCATGGGTGATTATGTATTAACAGGTGGCGAATTACCTGCAATGACGATGACTGACGCTATTGTCAGATTAATTCCAGGTGTACTTGGTAACGAACAGTCACACCAAGATGATTCATTCTCTGATGGGTTATTAGAATTCCCACAATATACTAGACCACGTGAATATAATGGAATGAAAGTGCCAGATGTTTTATTATCTGGAAATCATGCCCATATTGATCAATGGCGTCATGAACAAAAACTAATCCGTACTTTTAACAAGAGACCCGATTTATTAGAACAATATGATTTAACGGATAAAGATGAAAAAATAATACAAACATACAAAAACCAATTGCAAAAAGACTAACGTTGTGCTAACATAATTTAAGTGTGAAAAGACACAAAAAATCACTATGATCCGCTGCTATACATTTGTCTAGGCAAGAACATAGGTTGAAGAGGAGAATTTATAATGAGTAATCATAAGTTAATCGAAGCAGTAACTAAATCACAATTACGTACCGATTTACCTTCATTCCGTCCAGGTGATACTTTACGTGTACACGTTCGTATTATTGAAGGTTCACGTGAACGTATCCAAGTATTCGAAGGTGTTGTAATTAAACGCCGTGGTGGAGGAATTTCAGAAACTTTCACAGTTCGTAAAATTTCTTCAGGTGTAGGTGTGGAACGTACATTCCCATTACACACTCCAAAAATCGAAAAAATCGAAGTTAAACGTCGCGGTAAAGTACGTCGTGCTAAATTATACTACTTACGTAATTTACGTGGTAAAGCTGCTAGAATTCAAGAAATTCGTTAATCAGCCAATTCGATCAATAAAATTGAATCATAACAGATTCAACCAAAAAGCATTAAACTATTGTCATTTTAGACAAAGTTTAATGCTTTTTTATTTATATTCATATAAAAAAGATGATCGAGGACCTCATTATTGTGTCCTACGATCATCTGTTCATCTACAAATTAATGATGCTTTTTAATTTTTCTAGCAAATACCATACTAACGACCATACCAACAATCGAGATAACAATTAGTAAATAAAAGTGTGGAGGAGTGTATGTTAATCGAATTAATTCTTGACCTTTATTTACAGGTATAGCTGTCATAATACCATTTGCTTTTTTAACTTCCACTGCATGACCATCAATCGTTGCCTTCATCCCTTTGGTATAAGGAATAGGCATGACCAAATAACCCGCTTCTTTTTTATCTTTTTTAATCGTATATCCATTTCTTTGTTTATGAATATCCACTTTATTCAAATGCTTCGCTGATTTGTGTAAAGTTTGATAATTCTCTCCGTAAATGCCGTTAACTTTAAGACGATATTTACCTGGTGATAGCTTAATATTTAATAGATCTGATGATTTTACTCTCATAGTGACAGGACTTACAAATCTACGATATTTATATGTGAGCGGGTTCCTATCTTGGCTATATTCATTAACACTAACATGATGATTCTTGTCAGGTGCTAACAATTCGACATCCATTTCTACATATAAATCTTTATATCGTTGTGCATAAAATTTTGGTAGTTGAAGTTGCAGACCACCATTATTTTTGGTAACTTCTATCTGATGATTTTTGATCTGTTTAGCATGATTCAATTTAATGTCAGCATGAGATAAAAGATTAGGATTTGGTTTAAACGATGTATTCGGTTTTGAACTTTTATCATTCAATACGATACCTTGAATCATAGCTTGTTCACGATCTAAAGGTGATTTTAAATCACTTGAATCATAAATATTATTTGTGACATGTGCTGCGGGATAATTAATCGTATTATGAGAATGAATCCATTGATCACCTTTATCTTTGATTAGCTTTTTCTTTTCAAAACCATAGGGCATATTTAAATCATTAGGGTGTCTAAGACGATCTTCCACGCCCCATAAGGCCATTAAATTGGCTCGATTGCCTAAATAGCGATAGGTACTGTTTTTATCCACTGGCATATTGATTTGCATCATTTTATCGTAGTATTTCAATATTCCACCATCAAATATACTTGAATAGAGTGAGATACCATTATAGTGATAAATAAAAGGTGAATTTAAACCATAAAATGACATATAATCTATTCTTGATAATGGATTAGATTGAGATTTTTTGATATTTTGTATATTTTGATTTAATGTTTTACTTCGGTAGCTAGGATCGTCAATTGTTTTCATAGTTGTTTGATACGGTTCAATTGTATTTTTGGTTGTGATATGTACAATTCCAAGTTGTTGTATGAAAATCAAGAGTACAAGTGCTATTTGAACCCATTTTCTTGATTGAAGTTGTGGTTTCTTAATCAATATAGCTAATAAACATATCAACACGATAGACACTGGAATCCAATAGATTGTTTTTTCAGCTAATGCAAAATAAATAATTCCATAAATAGTAATAGGAATAGCAATGAGATTATATCTTTTAAGAGATAACTCACTGATATGTTGAATAAATAATGCGACTAATGCACTTGAAGATAGAGTTAAAGCATATACCCAACGTCTTTGTGGCATAGAAAAACCATTAAAAGCACTATCGAAGTATTGAGATAGAGAACCAATAAGTAATATCCAAGTTACAATCGCAAATAATTTAAAATAATAATGACGATATAATTTGAATGAGAATAAAGCAATAATAGTAATAAAGGTAATGGTTATATAAAACCCATCTGAAAAAATATTAAAATTAGTATTAACAAGATCTGTAAAGAGTGGTGTTTCAAGTTTAGGGTTTTGTGCTCGGTCATTATTAAAAAATGACGACAATCCAGTATATAATCCTAAAATACTACTCATTACGCTTAATAAAATACCGATAATGAGTAGATAGCATTTTTGCCATCTATTTACGATATCTTTAGGGTGAATTACAATGACTCTATACATAAAATAAAAGCCCAACACAATCGCTTGATAATAGCTAAAATAGAAGTTCATAAATAAAGTTAAAGCTATGGCAAAGATAAATAACCCGATTTTCTTCTCTCTGAAGAAGCGTTCCATAGCCAATAATGATAGAGGTAATAAGATTAATAAATTACCATAAAACGACCATGTAAAGTTATAGTAGATAACTACTGTCGACAAACCATACATTATCGTTGCCATTGTAACTGCAATTGGTTTTAACTTTATATATTTAAAGAAATAAAACGTACAGACAAATGTAATAACCGTCCTAACATAGGCCATTATAAGCTGATTAGCTGGCCAATAACTAATATCGTGAGGGTGTGCTAATCCAATTTTTTCTAATATCCATATCGTTAAAAAGTTTAACCACATTAAAGGTGACATGGAATAATAATATGCTAGACCCTTTACATAATCTCCACCTAATCCAAAAGATTCATCATAAAATCCTTTGAATTGTGTGAAGTGTTCATATAGATACATTTGAAAAGGCATCATTTGCCTAAAGCCATCACCCTCACCACTAAAGACAATGCCTTGAGTGACGAACCGGTAAATGAATGGAATGTATATGAATAAAGATAAGATGCAACTTAAAATAATAATTGAAGCTAATAATAAGAATGGCTTAGAAACAATTTTTTTAAACACTATGTGTCCTCTTCTTTCTCTTTTTAGGATAAATGTATTTAACGAATAACCAACTTATAATAATGCTTAAAATCGAAATGAATATCATTGTATTCCAAAATGGTGGTTGGTATTTAATGACTATTGTTTTTGCATTTTTATTTACTGGTACTGCTGTCATCATGCCATTGGCTTTATAAACTTTTTCTTGTTCTCCATCAACAAAGGCTTTCATACCGCTTCGATAAGGAATGTTAATGGTTGCCATACCTTTTGAATGTTTATCTAAATTAACTTTAACGCCGTTTTTAATGTCATGATATGTCATATTAAAGTTTGCGGATTGATGTACTTTTTTGAGCGTATCATAATTTTCACCATTTAGGTTCAATAATTGTAAATCAAATGTACCTTTTGGTGATAGTTGAATCGTTATATCACCATTCTTATCAGGTTGTGTTCGGTAAAGTTGTGTATCTACACCAATTCTATAAACAGAATCATTGTACAAACGATTGTTACTATATTGATTAATATTCACCGTATAATTACTATCAGGTAAACCTCTTTTAATTCTCATCGTTAAATAAAAATCAGTGTATTGTTTTTGTAATGTCTTAGGTAAATGAAGCTTAACTTTGCCTGAGGATTGAGTTACTTTAATACGATGATTTTTTAATTTAACAATGTTTTGACTCGATATATCAACTTGATTTAACAAATTTTTTGCCTTTTGATTATATTTTTTTCCTTTATTATCTAAAACGACTCCGTCTAACATTGCATGCTCTCTATCAATAGGTGTCTTTAAAGATCCCTTATCATAAATATGATTTGTAACTTTAACTGAAGGCAGGTTAAGTGTATTTTCGTAAATTGAATATTGACCTGCAGATTTCACTTTTTTAAAGTAACTTGGAATATTATGTTGAAAATCTTTCAACATGACATATCTAATAGAAAATAGACTGGCAATGTTTTGTCTACCGTTCGTTGATTGGTATCGACTCAGTGATTCTTCAGCCAAGTTAATCTTTAAATCATCATAATAATCATCGAGGATATTGTGATGGAATATACTTGAATACAAACTTAATCCTTTGAAATGTTGGTACATAGGTGTGTTGTCTTGCTCATTGACACGCCAATCAATACGCTCATCATTACGTTTAGAATGATTCATTTGCTTAACTAACGCACGTTGTAATTCGGAACTATACATATTGGAATTAAGGTAGAACGTATTTGCTCTATCTTTATGATCTTCAAAGTATATCTGATTCTTTATAAAAACAAACGACACCATCACATTAAGTAATGCAATGGCAATAATAAATAGATAAGTCAATTTAGTACGACTCGTTCTATCGTTTAGAATTAAAATACATAAACCAATGATAGATACGATAGGAACCAAGATAATCCATGCAACGTATGTATGATATGCAATTGCACTAATAAATATAACGCTTTGAGCCAATATACTAGTTATGAGATATGATTTAATCGATAAAGTTTTAAAATATTTTACATAAAGGCCTATGAGCATTGCTGAGTTAAATGCAATGATAAAGTGCCATCTTTTTTGAGGTGCAGAAAATCCATTAAATAACTGGTCTATAAATGGAATGAAATTAAAACATATAAATATAATTGTTAAAATGGCAAATAGTCGATAATAAAAATGTTTATATAATTTGAAACTTAAAATAGCTTGGATAGTTATAAATAAAATGACAATTAAGTAATTATCAAAAAATAAATTTGTATTTGCATCTAAATGTTCGAAGTTTGGCACTTTACCAGAGAATGGCGCTCGACGATTATTTATATAACTTTGAACACTATGGTAAAAAATAAACAGACTATTACCTAGCGATAAAAATCCACTGATACCAAAGATGAAAAATGCTTGTTTACGATTGGCTATATCGTTTGGGTGTCTAAAGATGATTCTAAGAATGATATAACCTGCACCTATAATGAGTAAGTAATAGGCAAAATAAAAATTGTTAATTAATATGAGCGACATGGTAACAATAAATAAACCTATTTTTTTCATTTTTAAAAATCGTTCTATAGATAAGAGTAACAAAGGCATGAAAATAAAAACATCACTGAAAAATGGCCAATATACGGTGAATCTAAAATATAAGGGTGAGATCACAAATAAAAAGGCCATGAGTAGACTAATAAGATGATGTTTTGTCAGATGCTTTGCAAATAAATATGTACAATAAAGTGCAATACTTGCTTTGATAATTGAAACGATAAGTGCATTATTCATCCAAAATAATAGTTGAGATGTGTCTAAATGGATAACAAGCTTTAACAACATAATGATTAATGCGTTGATAATAAAAAGTATATTTGTAGAAAAGTAATAGCTTAAATCGGTGAAGAAGTCGCCACCTAATCCAAAATCTGATGAATAAAACCAGTTACCGTGAATCCATTGATTGAATAGAAACATTTGGATAGGAACCATTTGTTCCATACCATCATTAGGTCCGGTAAAAAGTATGCCATCATGATAAAATTGATATATAACGTAGCTATGACCAACAAGTGATAAAAGTACGAATATGAATATGTATTTAAGTGATTTTTTCATGTCTTACTCCTAATTGCATATATATAACATAAGCATGTTTTACACTATCCAAATTAAAGTGGTTTATATGTTAGTTTTAAAGTCATGCTTATTATCAAATTGTATGTGATAGTAAGAATGATGAAAAGCATTTATGCTTTTGTTTTAAATATTTTACAAAATCTTAAAATATAAAATTTAAAGTAAAATGGTCTAACAAGCTTATCGTGTTAAACTAAACCTAGTCTAGATGAAGATGTTAGCGTATAATTTGAACAATATGTATTTTAGAAAAATCGATAGTAACGAAAGGTGATAACTATGGCAATTCAATGGTATCCAGGACATATGGCTAAAGCCAAAAGGGAAGTAAGTGAGCAATTAAAAAAAGTTGACGTTGTGTTTGAACTTGTCGATGCTCGTATTCCCTATAGTTCAAGAAATCCAATGATTGATGAAGTAATTAAACAAAAACCAAGAGTGGTTATTTTAAATAAAAAAGATATGACAAACTTGAAAGAACTAGAAAAATGGGAACAATATTTCGAAAAGAAAGGATATTATCCAGTTGCTGTAGATGCAAAGCATGGTAAAAATTTAAAAGATGTTGAGAAAGCAGCAATACAAGCTACTAAAGAAAAATTTGAGCGTGAAAAAGCAAAAGGTTTAAGACCAAGAGCGATTCGTGCAATGATTGTTGGCATACCTAATGTTGGAAAATCAACGCTCATTAATAAACTCGCAAATCGTAGTATTGCACAAACTGGTAATAAACCAGGTGTTACGAAACAACAACAATGGATTAAAGTGGGTACTTCTTTACAATTGTTAGATACACCAGGGATTTTATGGCCAAAATTCGAAGATGAAGAAGTAGGTAAAAAATTAAGCCTAACCGGTGCAATTAAAGATAGCATCGTTCATTTAGACGAAGTAGCCATTTATGGTCTTCAATTTATGATTGAAAAAGATTTAGATGGATTAAAAAAGCATTACAATATTGATGTTGATGAACAAAGTGAAATATTAGAATGGTTTGATGCGATTGGTCGTCGTAGAGGCCTTTTACAAAAGGGTAACGAAGTGGATTATGAAGCAGTTATTGAACTTATTATTTATGAAATCCGTAACGCTAAAATTGGCACATATTGTTTTGATATATATAAAGAAATGAAGCGTGACATTGAACATGGCTAAAACAATTAAAGAAATAAAATCAATTATTGATCAAATAGATTCGTTAGAGGTCCTTGAACAACACGAATGTAATAACGATGACCGTAAAGGTGTTCAAAAAGCTATTACCTCACGAAAAAAACAATTAGAAAAAGAATTAACATTAATTCGTAATTATGAAGACATGAATTTGTATGAAAATGATATTTTAGCTCAAAATAGCAAAGCATGTATATGTGGTATTGATGAAGTCGGAAGAGGTCCACTAGCTGGGCCAGTAGTGGCATGTGCAGTGATTTTAAATCCAGGCCATAGATATTTAGGTCTTAACGATTCTAAAAAAGTATCTGCTAAAAATAGAGCAGTCTTGAATCAACAGTTAATAGATGGCGTGACAGATTATGCATATGGTATCGCAACATCAGCAGAAATTGATGAAATGAATATCTATCAAGCAACACGATTGGCCATGCAACGCGCCATTGATCAATTAGAGGTTCAACCAACACATTTATTAATAGATGCGATGACTTTGGATAATGATATTAATCAAACATCGATTATTAAAGGCGATGCTAAAAGTGTTTCTATTGCAGCTGCAAGTATTATGGCTAAAGAGTACCGAGATAACTATATGAAGGATATAGCGAAACAATATCCTGGTTATGATTTTGAAAATAATGTTGGTTATGGTACTAAGGCTCATCTTGAAGGTATTGCTCAAAATGGTGTTATATCAGAACATCGCAAAACTTTTGAACCGATAAAATCAATCTTACAATAGTTTGAATTTTAAATTAATTGCAAAAAATATGGTGTATCAGTTTACAATAACGCTTTCATTTTTTATAATTAATAGGGAACTTAACCTAAGAAACAGGAGGATGGAAGATGAATATCCACGAGTATCAAGGTAAAGAAATATTTCGTTCAATGGGCGTAGCCGTTCCAGAAGGACGAGTAGCATTTACTGCTGAAGAAGCGGTGGAAAAAGCGAAAGAATTAGATTCAGATGTATATGTGGTTAAAGCACAAATACACGCTGGGGGTAGAGGTAAAGCAGGCGGTGTTAAAATTGCTAAATCACTATCTGAAGTTGAAACTTACGCTAATGAATTATTAGGTAAACAATTAGTTACACATCAAACAGGACCTGAAGGTAAAGAAGTGAAACGCTTATATATCGAACAAGGTTGCGATATTCAAAAAGAATATTATGTAGGTTTTGTAATTGATCGTGCTACTGATAAAGTGACTTTAATGGCTTCAGAAGAAGGCGGTACTGAAATTGAAGAAGTAGCTGCTAAAACACCTGAAAAAATCTTTAAAGAAACAATTGATCCGGTTGTAGGTTTATCACCTTACCAAGCACGTAGAATTGCTTTCAACATTAATATTCCAAAAGAATCAATTAATAAAGCAGCGAAATTCTTAATTTCACTATACAATGTATTCATTGAAAAAGATTGTTCAATCGTTGAAATTAACCCACTAGTAACTACTGGTGAAGGTGATGTTTTAGCATTAGATGCTAAACTTAATTTCGATGATAACGCTTTATTCAGACATAAAGATATTATGGAATTAAGAGACTTAGAAGAAGAAGATCCTAAAGAAATCGAAGCTTCTAAATATGATTTATCATATATCGCTTTAGATGGAGATATTGGTTGTATGGTTAATGGTGCAGGTTTAGCCATGGCTACAATGGATACAATCAATCATTTTGGTGGAAATCCGGCTAACTTCTTAGACGTTGGTGGCGGTGCTACTAAAGAAAAAGTTACTGAAGCATTCAAAATCATCTTAGGTGATGAACATGTTAAAGGTATCTTTGTAAATATCTTTGGTGGAATCATGAAATGTGACGTCATTGCTGAAGGTATTGTTGCAGCAGTTAAAGAAGTAGAGTTAACTTTACCACTTGTAGTACGTTTAGAAGGTACTAACGTAGAACGCGGTAAAGAAATCTTAAATGATTCAGGTTTAGCGATTGAACCAGCAGCTACTATGGCTGAAGGCGCTCAAAAAATTGTTAAACTTGTGAAAGAATCATAAGGAAAGGATGGGAACACTAAGATGAGTGTATTTATAGATAAAAATACTAAAGTAATGGTACAAGGTATTACAGGGTCTACTGCCCTTTTCCATACAAAACAAATGTTAGATTATGGAACACAAATTGTCGCAGGGGTAACACCTGGTAAAGGTGGACAAGTAGTAGAAGGTGTTCCAGTATTCAATACTGTAGAAGAAGCAAAACAAGAAACTGGTGCTAATGTATCAGTAGTATACGTGCCTGCACCATTTGCTGCAGACTCAATTTTAGAAGCTGCTGATGCTGAATTAGACATGGTTATTTGTATTACTGAACATATTCCTGTTGTAGATATGGTTAAAGTTAAACGTTATTTACAAGGTAGAAAAACACGTTTAGTAGGACCAAACTGCCCAGGTGTTATCACAGCAGATGAATGTAAAATTGGTATTATGCCTGGTTACATCCATAAAAAAGGTCACGTAGGTGTTGTATCTCGTTCAGGTACATTAACTTATGAAGCAGTTCACCAATTAACTGAAGAAGGTATTGGTCAAACAACTGCTGTGGGTATTGGTGGCGACCCAGTCAACGGTACTAACTTCATCGATGTATTAAAAGCATTTAATGAAGATCCAGAAACAAAAGCTGTTGTTATGATTGGTGAAATCGGTGGTACAGCTGAAGAAGAAGCAGCTGAATGGATTAAAGCTAACATGACTAAACCAGTAGTAGGATTCATTGGTGGTCAAACAGCACCTCCAGGAAAACGTATGGGCCATGCTGGTGCGATTATCTCTGGTGGTAAAGGTACAGCATCTGAAAAAATTAAAACTTTAAATAGTTGTGGTGTAGAAACTGCTGACACACCTTCTGAAATTGGTACAACATTAATCGAAGCAGCTAAAAAAGCTGGTATTTATGATGAATTATTAACTGTAAAATAATTATACGACTAATGTATGTAATGAGCTTAGACACTTATATGAGTGTCTAAGCTTTTTTGTGTGCGTGTATTAAAGTTATATTCTTGCTATTCATTTTACGTCCGAATGTCATTTCAGGTGTATAAAGAAGAGATGATTTTACTTCTTAAAAATTCATTACAAATCGTATAAATATGTTTGTTAACTGTAATGTTTTAATGAGTTATTTCTTTGTATAATTGGGCTAAAGGAGTAGTGAATTTGAACGAATACTTTTTACTTAAATTATACTGGTCACATTTTACAACCTCGCAAATCCATCAATTTTATCGGTACAACCCTCATATTTTCCAAATGAGCTCTAATGAACAAGAAACCTCATTATTATGTTGGATTAAACAACATCATCCTACGCTTTTATCTAAATTTCAAAAATACAAACAAATAAATATAGAAGAAATTATGAAAATTCTTCGACAATTACATGTAAAATATATCACTTATTTCGACGAGGATTATCCCTATTTATTAAAAGAAATCTATGATTATCCATTTATTCTATTTTATAAGGGAGACAAAAAATTATTTTTAAGTAATCAAACTTTGGCAATTGTTGGTGCTAGGAAATGTTCACATTATACGCATGAAGCACTGCATTATCTTTTTCCTTCATTTAAAGAAAAGAATATTACGATCGTTTCTGGATTGGCAGAAGGTGCCGATAGTGAAGCACACATACAAGCCGTGAAAAATAATTTACCAACCATTGCAGTTTTAGGGTTTGGTCATCATTATTATTATCCTAGAACGTCAGTTTCATTAAGAAATAAAATTGAGAAAAAGGGGTTAGTTATTTCAGAATATCCACCTTTTTCGCCAATTGCTAAATATAAGTTTCCAGAAAGAAATAGAATTATTAGTGGATTATCAAAAGGTGTCTTATTAACTGAGGCAAACGAAAGAAGCGGTAGCAGAATTACAGTGGATTGTGCATTAGAACAAAATAGAAATGTATATGTTTTACCGGGTAAATTATTTGATTCAAAAACAAAAGGGAATTTATTATTACATCAAGAAGGAGCTACTATTGTCGTTAGTTCAGAAGATATTTTACAAGACTATTTAAATTGATGAAATAGTTTGTATGAGACAATTAGACTTTATGAAAATGGATTAAAATCATTAAAGAAATGAATGGGAAATTAAATAAAAGTTAAAACAAAATGCTTGATAAAATATTAAAACATTGACAAAAACAAAATTAAACGTTTATCATTTATCTTTAGTAATTAGATTAGCAAGGGGGAAATCACTTTGGCAGATAATTTAGTCATAGTTGAGTCGCCTGCAAAAGCTAAAACCATTGAAAAGTATTTAGGAAAAAGATATAAAGTTATTGCTTCAATGGGACACGTTCGTGATTTACCTAGAAGTCAAATGGGCGTGAACACTGAAGATAACTATGAACCCAAATATATAACAATACGTGGTAAGGGTCCTGTTGTAAAAGAATTAAAAAAGCATGCAAAAAAGGCTAAAAAAGTTTTTCTAGCTAGTGACCCTGACCGCGAAGGTGAAGCGATTGCTTGGCATTTATCAAAAATATTAGAATTAGAAGATTCAAAAGAAAACAGAGTTGTATTTAATGAAATAACAAAAGATGCAGTCAAAGATAGTTTCAAACACCCTAGAGGAATTGAGATGGATTTAGTAGACGCACAACAAGCACGTCGTATTCTAGATAGATTAGTAGGTTATAATATTTCTCCTGTATTATGGAAGAAAGTTAAAAAAGGTTTATCAGCAGGACGTGTACAATCTGTAGCATTGAAACTCGTTATTGATAGAGAAAATGAAATTAGAAACTTTAAACCAGAAGAATATTGGACAATTGAAGGTGAGTTTAGATATAAAAAGTCTAAATTTACTGCCAAATTCCTTCATTATAAAAACAAACCTTATAAATTAAATAAAAAAGAAGATGTTGAAAAGATTACTGCAGCGTTAGATGGAGACGAGTTTGAAATAACAAACGTTAATAAAAAAGAAAAAACACGTAATCCAGCTAATCCGTTTACAACGTCTACGCTTCAACAAGAAGCAGCACGTAAATTGAATTTTAAAGCGCGTAAAACAATGATGATTGCGCAACAACTTTATGAAGGTATTGATTTGAAGCGACAAGGAACAGTTGGTTTAATTACCTATATGCGTACTGATTCAACGCGTATCTCAGACCAAGCTAAATCAGAAGCTAAAAATTATATCATTGATAAGTATGGCAATGAATACGTATCTAAAAGAAAAGCATCTGGTAAACAAGGGGATCAAGATGCCCATGAAGCTATAAGACCTACAAGCACATTAAGAACACCAGAAGAAATGAAATCGTTCTTAACACGTGATCAACATCGATTATATAAATTGATATGGGAACGTTTCGTGGCGAGTCAAATGGCTCCAGCTATTTTAGATACAATTGCTTTAGACGTCACTCAAAACGACATTAAATTCAGAGCTAATGGTCAGACAATAAAATTTAAAGGTTTCATGACATTATATGTTGAAACTAAAGACGACAAAGACAGTGATAAGGAAAATAAATTACCTAAATTAGAACAAGGTGATAAAGTCACTGCTACACAAATTGAACCTGCACAACATTTTACACAACCACCACCGAGATATACGGAAGCTCGATTAGTTAAAACGTTAGAAGAATTAAAAATTGGACGACCTTCTACGTATGCACCAACGATAGATACAATTCAAAAACGTAACTACGTTAAACTTGAAAGTAAACGTTTTATGCCAACTGAATTAGGTGAAATCGTTTATGAACAAGTTAAAGAATACTTCCCAGAAATTATCGATGTTGAATTTACTGTTAATATGGAAACATTACTCGATAAAATTGCAGAAGGTGACATGAATTGGCGAAAAGTTGTTGGTGACTTCTACAATAGTTTCAAACAAGATGTTGAACGTGCTGAAGAAGAAATGGAAAAAATCGAGATAAAAGATGAACCAGCTGGAGAAGACTGTGAAGTTTGTGGCTCTCCAATGGTTATCAAAATGGGAAGATACGGAAAATTCATGGCATGTTCCAACTTCCCAGATTGTCGAAATACAAAAGCAATCGTCAAGACTATCGGTGTTAAGTGTCCTACATGCAAAGATGGAGAAGTAGTTGAACGTAAATCTAAGAAAAATAGAATTTTTTATGGTTGTTCAAATTATCCAGAATGTGATTTCATTTCATGGGATAAACCAGTTGGTAGAGATTGTCCAAAATGTAATCATTATCTCGTTGATAAGAAAAAAGGTCGAAGCAGCCAAGTCACTTGTTCAAATTGTGATTACAAAGAAGAAGTACAAAAATAGATATGACTTATATAAAAATAGCTACACAATCAAGTTGTGCGAGCTATTTTTATAGTTTAAATAAAGATCATAAATCGTTAAAATATAACCAAAAGAAGTCTACAGGAGGCATAAGCATGACACAAACAGTCAATGTAGTTGGTGCAGGTTTAGCTGGTTCCGAAGCTGCATATCAATTAGCAGAAAGAGGAATTAAAGTTAATTTAATAGAAATGCGCCCAGTTAAACAAACACCTGCGCATCATACAGATAAATTCGCAGAGTTAGTATGTTCAAACTCATTAAGAGGTAATGCACTTACAAATGCTGTAGGTGTATTGAAAGAAGAGATGAGACGCTTAGATTCTCTAATTATACAAGCTGCAGATAAAGCTAGAGTACCAGCAGGAGGCGCTCTTGCAGTTGATAGACATGATTTTGCTGGCTATATCACTGATACACTTAGAAATCACCCAAATGTAACAGTTTTAAACCAGGAAGTACACAGTATTCCAGAAGGATATACAATCATTGCTACTGGACCACTTACTACAGAAAATTTAGCACAAGAAATCGTAGATATTACAGGCAAAGATCAATTGTACTTCTATGATGCTGCAGCACCTATCATCGAAAAAGATTCAATAGATATGGATAAAGTTTATTTAAAATCTAGATATGATAAAGGAGAAGCAGCATATTTAAACTGTCCAATGACTGAAGAAGAGTTTGATCGTTTTTATAATGCTGTATTAGAAGCGGAAGTAGCTCCAGTTAATGAATTTGAAAAAGAAAAATATTTTGAAAGCTGTATGCCGTTTGAAGTCATGGCAGAACGCGGTAGAAAAACATTGCTTTTTGGGCCAATGAAACCTGTTGGCTTAGAAGATCCTAAAACAGGTAAACGTCCATTTGCGGTTGTTCAATTAAGACAAGATGATGCAGCGGGCACGTTATATAATATTGTTGGTTTCCAAACGCATTTAAAATGGGGTGCGCAAAAAGAAGTTATTAAATTAATCCCAGGATTAGAAAATGTAGATATCGTACGATATGGTGTGATGCACAGAAACACATTTATTAATTCACCAGATGTGTTAAACGAAAAGTATGAATTAATTGGTCATGAAAATATTTACTTTGCAGGACAAATGACAGGTGTGGAAGGTTACGTTGAAAGTGCAGCAAGCGGATTAGTTTCAGGGATAAACTTAGCACATAAAATACTAGATAAAGGTGAGGTTATTTTCCCTAGAGAAACAATGATTGGTAGTATGGCTTATTATATTTCACATGCTAAAAATGAAAAGAACTTCCAACCAATGAATGCCAACTTTGGTTTATTACCATCATTAGAAAAGAGAATTAAAGATAAAAAAGAAAGATATGAAACACAAGCAAATCGTGCATTAGAATATCTTGAAAATTATAAAAAGACTTTATAATTTTTTAAGAACATGAACTAGGTGGCTTATGCTATCTAGTTTTTTTATTGGTTATGATTGATGAAGGTATATGTTACAATTCTCGAAAGATTTTGAATTGAATATCAAATCACTGTAAGCCCTACCATAGATATGCTACAATTCAATATGATGGAGGCGAAATTTATTGAATGATATTCAAAAAGCGTTTCTCTATATGTTAAAAGTAGAACGAAATTTTTCTGATCACACGCTTAAATCTTATCATGATGATATTGTGCAATTTAATGATTTTTTATATCAGGAATCTTTAGATTTAAATGACTTTGAATATAAAGATGCGAGAAATTATTTAAGTTTTTTATATTCGAAAAATTTGAAAAGAACTACAGTTTCACGTAAAATTTCTACGTTACGTACTTTTTATGAATATTGGATGACACAAGATGAGTCAGTTGTTAATCCATTTGTTCAACTTGTACACCCTAAGAAAGAACAGTATCTACCTCAATTTTTTTATGAAGAAGAAATGGAAGCTTTATTTAAAACAGTAGAGACTGATAGTAAAAAGGGTATGCGAGATAAAGTCATACTTGAACTATTATATGCAACAGGTATACGTGTTTCTGAGTTGGTGCATATCAAAACACAAGATTTAGATATGAAGTTACCTGGTGTTAAAGTATTAGGTAAAGGTAATAAAGAAAGATTTATTCCTTTCGGCGAATTTTGTAAGCAAAGTATAGAACGATATTTAAAGGAATTTAAACCTTTAAAACATGTTGATCATGACTATTTAATCGTAAATATGCAAGGTCAACCAATAACAGAAAGAGGAGTTAGATACGTACTTAATGATGTGGTGAAACGTACGTCAGGTGTAACGAACATTCATCCCCATAAATTACGACATACCTTTGCAACACATTTGTTAAACCAAGGTGCGGATTTAAGAACAGTGCAATCATTACTCGGTCATGTTAATTTATCAACCACAGGGAAATATACACACGTATCTAATCAACAATTAAGAAAAGTTTATCTTAATGCACATCCTCGAGCAAAAAAGGAGAATGAATGATGGATAACTCATTACATGCAACTACGATATATGCTGTAAGACATAATGGTGGCGCAGCAATGGCCGGTGACGGACAAGTCACATTAGGACAACAAGTGATTATGAAACAAACAGCAAGAAAAGTAAGACGTTTATACGATGGAAAAGTACTAGCAGGGTTTGCAGGTAGCGTTGCCGATGCGTTTACACTTTTTGAAAAGTTTGAAACTAAACTTCAACAATTTAGTGGTAATCTTGAAAGAGCAGCCGTTGAACTTGCACAAGAGTGGCGAGGAGACAAACAACTGCGTCAGTTAGAAGCAATGTTAATTGTTATGGATAAAGATGCGATTTTAGTAGTCAGTGGTACAGGAGAAGTGATTGCACCAGATGATGATTTAATTGCTATTGGTTCAGGCGGAAATTATGCATTAAGTGCAGGTCGAGCACTTAAACGACACGCAGGACAAATGTCCGCAGAAGAAATGGCTTACGAGAGTTTGAAGGTAGCATCTGACATTTGTGTTTTCACAAATGATAATATTATAGTTGAAACATTATAAATATCAATAATCAATCGAGCAAATTGATTTGTAGTAAATATAAATAACATTAATTTCAGTAAGTAAGAAAATTGGAGGTAATCCATGTATGGATACAAATGGCATAAAATTAACACCGAAAGATATTGTATCTAAATTAAACGAATATATCGTAGGACAAGATGACGCGAAAAGAAAAGTAGCCATTGCCTTACGTAATAGATACAGAAGAAGCTTATTAGATGAAGAATCAAAACAAGAAATTGCACCTAAAAATATTTTAATGATTGGACCAACAGGTGTAGGTAAAACTGAAATAGCACGTAGAATGGCCAAAATTGTAGGTGCACCATTTATTAAAGTTGAAGCAACTAAATTTACAGAAGTTGGCTATGTAGGTCGTGACGTTGAGAGTATGGTCAGAGATTTAGTTGATGTGTCAGTGCGATTAGTTAAAGATGAAAAGAAAGAAATGGTCAAAGATGAAGCAACACAAAAAGCTAACGATAAATTAGTGAAGCTACTCGTTCCTAGCATGAAGAAAAAAGCATCTCAGGGCAATAATCCCTTAGAATCTTTATTTGGTGGCGCAATTCCAAACTTCAATCAAAATAATGAAGAAGAGGAAGAACCACCAACCGAGGAAATTAAAACTAAACGTTCTGAAATCAAAAAGCAACTTGAAGAAGGAAAACTTGAAGAAGAAAAAGTGCGTATCAAAGTTGAACAAGATCCTGGCGCTTTAGGAATGTTAGGTACTAACCAAAACCAACAAATGCAAGATATGATGAATCAACTTATGCCGAAAAAGAAAGTTGAACGTGAAGTTCCTGTTAAGACAGCACGTAAAATACTTGCGGATGACTTTGCGGATGAATTGATTGATCAAGAAACAGCAAATCAAGAAGCATTAGAGTTAGCTGAACAAATGGGAATTATCTTTATCGATGAAATCGATAAAGTGGCTACAAATAATCAAAACAGTGGTCAAGATGTTTCAAGACAAGGTGTTCAACGTGATATCTTACCAATTCTTGAAGGTAGCATGATTCAAACTAAATATGGTACTGTAAATACTGAACATATGCTATTTATTGGCGCTGGTGCATTCCACGTGTCTAAACCTAGTGATTTAATTCCAGAGCTACAAGGACGATTTCCAATTAGAGTCGAACTTGATAGTTTATCAGTAGAAGATTTCGTTAGAATTCTTAAAGAACCTAAATTATCACTAGTTAAACAATATGAAGCTTTACTTCTCACAGAGGAAGTAACAGTTAACTTCTCAGATGAAGCTATTACACGATTAGCTGAAATTGCATATCAAGTCAATCAAGATACTGATAATATTGGTGCTCGTCGATTACACACAATTTTAGAAAAAATGTTAGAAGATTTATCTTTCGAAGCACCGAATATGCCACATGCTGTTGTTGATATCACACCACAATATGTTGATGATAAATTAAAATCAATCTCAACGAATAAAGATTTAAGTGCATTTATTCTATAAAAATAAAAAGAAGGAGAAAAATTATGAGCTTATTATCTAAAACAAGAGAGTTAAACACGTTATTACAGAAACACAAAGGCATCGCAGTAGATTTTAAGGACGTTGCACAAACGATTAGTAGCGTTACAGTAACTAATGTATTTATTGTGTCGAGAAGAGGTAAAATTTTAGGGTCGAGCTTAAACGAATTACTTAAAAGTGATCGTATTATTCATATGCTTGAAGACAGACATATCCCAGCAGAATATACAGATCAATTAATGGATGTTAAAGAAACGCAATCAAATATTGATATTGATAATGTTTTAACGGTATTCCCACCAGAAAATAGAGAAGTGTTTGTTAATAGTAGAACAACAATATTCCCTATTTTAGGCGGAGGAGAAAGATTAGGTACGTTAGTTTTAGGAAGAGTTCAAGATGATTTCAATGAAAATGATTTAGTTTTAGGTGAATATGCTGCAACTGTCATTGGTATGGAGATTTTACGTGAAAAGCACAATGAAGTTGAAAAAGAAGCACGAGATAAAGCATCAATAACAATGGCGATCAATTCATTATCTTATTCAGAAAAAGAAGCCATCGAACATATCTTTGATGAATTAGGTGGTAACGAAGGATTATTAATTGCTTCTAAAGTTGCTGATAGAGTCGGTATTACTCGTTCAGTAATTGTAAATGCACTTCGTAAATTAGAAAGTGCTGGTGTCATCGAGTCACGTTCATTAGGTATGAAAGGTACATTTATCAAAGTTAAAAAAGAAAAATTCTTAGATGAATTAGAACGTAATAAATAAATTTATTGAGGTTTAGGGACGACTATTGAGGTGCCTAAACCTTAATTTTTGTGAGAAATTAAGAGCGATATTTGGTAGCACATTAGAAATCAAAAATTAATAATCAATGACACTATATGATGTTTGTTTTAATCGATCATTTATTAGTCAAAAGGCATTGCAATCAACGTCGAATTATGATATATTTATTTTCGGCTATAAAGCCAATACGCACATAATAAATGTAAATATAGAGGGTGCAATATTTAATTATTGTCTTTATATGAGTTTGTTATGGAGGTAATTAACCAATAGGAGGAATTTATAATGGCAGTTATATCAATGAAACAATTGTTAGAAGCTGGTGTTCACTTCGGCCACCAAACACGTCGTTGGAACCCAAAAATGAAAAAATATATCTTCACTGAGAGAAATGGTATTTATATCATTGACTTACAAAAAACAGTGAAAAAAGTTGAAGAAGCATACAACTTCATCAAACAAGTATCAGAAGATGGCGGTAAAGTCTTATTCGTAGGTACTAAAAAACAAGCACAAGATTCAGTTAAAGCTGAAGCAGAACGTGCTGGTCAATTCTACGTTAACCAAAGATGGTTAGGTGGAATCTTAACTAACTATAAAACAATCTCAAAACGAATCAAACGTATTTCTGAAATTGAAAAAATGGAAGAAGACGGCTTATTCGAAGTATTACCTAAAAAAGAAGTTGTTGAACTTAAAAAAGAATACGACCGTTTAATTAAATTCTTAGGCGGTATTCGTGATATGAAAACTATGCCTCAAGCATTATTCGTAGTTGATCCTCGTAAAGAGCGCAACGCAATTGCTGAAGCACGTAAATTAAATATTCCAATCGTGGGTATTGTTGACACTAACTGTGACCCAGACGAAATTGATTATGTAATCCCAGCAAACGACGATGCTATCCGTGCCGTTAAATTATTAACTGGTAAAATGGCAGACGCTGTTTTAGAAGGTCAACAAGGTGTATCAAACGAAGAAGTAGCTGCAGAACAAAACATCAATTTAGATGAAAAAGAAGAATCTGACAAAGCAGAAACAACTGAAGAAAACACTTCTGTTGAATCAAACTAAGTTATAGTTTAAATGGGTGATAAGATACTAATGCTTATCACCTTTTTTTAAAAAATAAATTAAAAGTATAGAGTATTGGAAATTTTACTAGGAATAATGGTAAAATTTAAATATATCTGTAACAGAATTATATATACTGGAGGAATAATTAATGGCAATTTCAGCTAAACTTGTTAAAGAATTACGTGAAAAAACTGGCGCTGGCATGATGGATTGTAAAAAAGCGCTAACTGAAACTGATGGTGATATGGACAAAGCTATCGATTACTTACGTGAAAAAGGTATTGCTAAAGCAGCTAAAAAAGCTGACCGTATCGCAGCAGAAGGTCTTGTACATGTTGAAATTAATGGTAACGAAGCAGCTATCGTTGAAATCAACTCAGAAACAGACTTCGTTGCTCGTAACGAAGGTTTCCAAAACTTAGTAAAAGAAATTGCTAACCAAGTACTTGCTACTAAAGCAGAATCAGTTGAAGCATTAATGGAAACTAAATTCGAAGACGGTAAAACTGTTGACGAAAAAATGAAAGAAGCTATCTCAACAATCGGTGAAAAACTAAGCATCCGCCGTTTTGCAGTTAGAACTAAATCTGACAATGATGCTTTCGGTGCTTACTTACACATGGGTGGACGTATCGGTGTGTTAACTGTAATTGAAGGTACTACTGATGAAGCAGCTGCTAAAGATGTAGCTATGCACATTGCTGCTATCAACCCTAAATATGTTTCATCTGACCAAGTAAGTGAAGATGAAATCAATCATGAAAGAGAAGTACTTAAACAACAAGCATTAAATGAAGGTAAACCAGAAAACATCGTTGAAAAAATGGTTGAAGGTCGTTTACGTAAATATTTACAAGAAATTTGTGCTGTTGACCAAAACTTCGTTAAAAACCCAGATGAAACAGTTGAAGCTTTCTTAAAATCTAAAGGTGGTAAACTTGTTGACTTCGTAAGATATGAAGTAGGCGAAGGTATGGAAAAACGCGAAGAAAACTTTGCTGATGAAGTTAAAGGACAAATGAAATAATAAGTCATATTGTTAACAAGAAAGAAGACACCTGAAAGGTTTTCTCGGATTAAAAGCATTTGTTTTTAATTTAGAGAAGACGTCCGTGTCTTCTTTACTTATATACTTTTACATATTTCTACTATAGAGAGGATAAGAAAATGGCTCAAACTTCTAAATATAAACGTGTAGTCTTGAAACTTAGTGGTGAAGCACTTGCTGGCGACAAAGGATTTGGCATTAATCCAATGATTATCAAAAGTGTTGCTAAACAAGTAGCAGAAGTAGCAAAAATGGATTGCGAAATTGCTGTTATTGTTGGTGGCGGTAACATTTGGAGAGGTAAAACAGGAAGCGATTTAGGAATGGATCGTGGAACTGCTGACTATATGGGAATGTTAGCTACTGTTATGAATGCACTTGCATTACAAGATAGCCTTGAACAATTAGAATGTGATACGCGTGTACTAACTTCAATTGAAATGAAACAAGTTGCTGAACCATACATTCGTCGTCGTGCCATTCGTCATTTAGAGAAAAAACGTGTTGTGATCTTTGCAGCAGGTATTGGTAACCCTTACTTCTCTACTGATACAACAGCAGCATTAAGAGCGGCTGAAGTAGAAGCAGACGTTATATTAATGGGTAAAAATAATGTTGATGGTGTTTACTCTGCAGATCCTAAAGTAGATAAAGATGCAGTTAAATATGAACATTTAACACATATTCAAATGCTTCAAGAAGGCTTACAAGTTATGGACTCAACAGCTTCTTCATTCTGTATGGATAATAATATCCCATTAAATGTGTTCTCTATTATGGAAGAGGGTAATATTAAACGAGCTGTAATGGGCGAAAAAATTGGTACATTAATTACAAAATAATATGAGGTGTAAAAAATGAGTGACATTATTAAAGATACTAGAGCAAGAATGCAAAAATCTATCGATAATTTATCTAAAGAATTAGCTAATATCAGTGCAGGTAGAGCAAATTCTAATTTATTAAATGGTGTAAATGTTGATTATTATGGTGCGCCAACACCAGTACAACAATTAGCAAGTATTAATGTTCCAGAAGCAAGATTACTTGTTATTTCTCCTTACGATAAATCTTCAGTGGCTGATATAGAGAAAGCAATTAATGCGGCTAACCTTGGTGTTAACCCTACTAGTGATGGAGAAGTAATTCGTATTTCTGTACCTGCATTAACAGAAGAGCGTCGTAAAGAATTAGTTAAAGACGTTAAAAAAATTGGAGAAGATGCTAAAGTTTCAATTAGAAACATTCGTCGTGACGTTAACGATCAACTTAAAAAAGATGAAAAGAATGGCGACATTACTGAAGATGATTTAAGAAGTCAAACAGACGACGTTCAAAAAGCAACGGATAATTCAATTAAAGAGATTGATCAATTAGTTGATGACAAAGAAAAAGACATTATGTCAGTATAATCTTCTGACAAATTGAAAATAGTATTAACTTTTTGTAGATTGCACTTATATAGTGTTAATGTAAGACAAAATGATGCAATATTCATTCTAGTCTAAACTGTACCAAGTAAGACTTTGGTACAGTTTTTTTATTTGCTTATTCAATGCTATAAATGAGTATGATAAAATGGTAGATGATTGTTTAAACAACCTATACAATAATACAGAGATGATCAGGCTCGGAGGAAAGACCATGTTTAAAAAGCTTAGAAATAATAACAAGAGTGAAAGTAATCAATTTAATGATTTAGATTTACATAATATACCTGAACATGTTGCAATTATCATGGATGGTAATGGCCGTTGGGCTAAACAACGTAAAATGCCTCGTATCAAAGGACATTATGAAGGTATGCAAACAATCAAGAAGGTCACACGAGAAGCCAGTGATATCGGTATTAAATATCTTACCTTATACGCTTTCTCCACTGAAAATTGGTCTAGACCTGAAAGTGAAGTAAACTATATTATGAATTTACCAGTTAACTTTTTAAAAACATTTCTACCAGAATTGATAGAGAAGAATGTTAAAGTTGAAACAATTGGTTTTCAAAAAGGGTTACCGACATCAACAATCGAAGCTATTGATCATGCCAAAGAAAAAACGAAAAATAATACAGGATTAAGATTAATTTTTGCAATCAATTATGGTGGGCGTGCTGAAATCGTTCAAAGTTTTAAAACGATTGTAGATGAACTGCAACATAAAGGATTGAGTAGTGAAGATATTAACGAAGCGTTAATTAATCAACACTTGATGACTAAGAATTATCCTGATCCAGAGTTATTAATCAGAACTTCTGGTGAGCAACGAATAAGCAACTTTTTAATTTGGCAAGTTTCATATAGTGAATTCATATTTAATGAAAAATTATGGCCAGACTTTGATGGTGACGAATTGAAAAATTGTTTAAAAATTTACCAATCACGCCAAAGACGTTTTGGAGGATTGAGTGAGGAGTAAAGTATGAAAGTAAGAACATTGACAGCGATTATTGCTTTATTAATTTTCTTGCCTATCCTTTTAAAGGGTGGATTAGTACTAATGCTTTTTGCTTATTTATTAGCATTAATTGCATTAAAAGAACTTTTAAATATGAATATGATTAAATTTATTTCAATTCCCGGGATAATAAGTGCAATCGGTTTAATTATTATTATGCTACCCCAAGATGCCGGAAATTGGGTACAAGTTATACAGTTGAAAAGTTTAGTCGCAATGAGTTTTATAGTACTCAGTTATACTGTTTTATCGAAAAATAGATTTAGTTTTATGGATGCAGCATTTTGTTTAATGAGCGTTGCATATGTCGGAATTGGTTTTATGTACTTTTATGAAACACGTTCAGAAGGATTACACTACATTTTATATGCATTCCTAATTGTTTGGTTAACAGATACTGGCGCATACATTTTTGGCCGTTTAATGGGGAAACATAAATTATGGCCGGTTATAAGCCCAAACAAAACGATTGAAGGATTTATTGGTGGTATTTTCTGTAGTTTACTTGTACCACTAGTTATGCAATTTTTTGTAGATTTTAATTTAAATGTGTGGTTATTGTTAATTGTAACAATTATCTTAAGTATGTTTGGACAATTAGGTGATTTGGTAGAGTCCGGATTTAAACGTCATTTTGGTGTAAAAGATTCTGGAAGAATTTTACCAGGACATGGTGGTATATTAGATAGATTTGATAGTTTCATGTTTGTGTTACCATTGTTAAACATTCTTTTAATTCAAATTTAATATCATAAAGCATTTTTTTATAAATAAAATGTTATAATGGGGGAGTTATTGAGATGCTCATAGCATTTCTTAACTCCTTTTCATAACTTATACATAATTTTTACAAGTATAAAAATATAGCGTACTTAATTAGCCAAATTAATATGCTAATTGAGTCAAACGTAATATAATGTCTTATATTATCTTTTTTTAAATTAATCGAGAGAAATTATAAATATTACTTAAAATAGAGGTGTAGCGAGTGAGCTCATTAATAACAATATTAGCGTTCATCATCGTTTTTGGTGTTCTTGTAACTGTACATGAATATGGACATATGTTTTTTGCTAAGAGAGCAGGCATTATGTGTCCAGAATTTGCCATCGGTATGGGACCGAAAATCTTTAGTTTTAGAAAAGATGAAACGTTATATACAATTCGTATTTTGCCAGTAGGTGGATATGTTCGTATGGCAGGCGATGGTCTTGAAGAGCCACCTGTTGAACCAGGTATGAACGTTAAAATTAAATTAAATGATAAAGATCAAATCACACATATCATTTTAGATGATCAACATAAATTCCAACAAATTGAAGCTATTGAAGTTAAAAAATGTGATTTTAAAGACGATTTATATATTGAAGGTATTACATCTTATGATGAAGAGCGTCACCATTTTAATATTGCTGAGAAAGCATATTTTGTTGAAAATGGTAGCTTAATTCAAATAGCACCAAGAGAACGTCAATTCACACATAAGAAACCATTACCCAAATTTTTAACATTATTTGCAGGACCGTTATTTAACTTTATTCTAGCCATTGTTTTGTTTATCGGACTAGCATATTATCATGGTACACCTACAACTACTGTAGGTGATTTAGCTAAAGGTTACCCTGCTGAAAAAGCAGGCTTGAAAGCAGGCGATAAAATTGAACAAATTGGTAACCACAAAGTCAAAGACTATAATGATATTTCAAATATTTTAGATAAAAATAAATCGGCAAAAACAACTGTTAAAGTTGAACGAGATGGTAAGATGAAATCAATCGATATCGAACCTAAGAAAACTGAAATCAAACAAACAAAGAATAAAACTGAGACAGTTTATCAAATTGGATTTAAACCGAAAACAGAACATACGATATTTAAGCCGCTTGTCGCTGGTGTTGAACAGTTCTTTAAAGCAGGTACGCTAATATTTACTGCAGTCGTTGGTATGATTGCGAGTATCTTTACTGGTGGTTTTTCATTTGACATGTTGAATGGGCCAGTAGGTATTTATCATAATGTGGATTCTGTAGTTAAATCAGGTATTATTAACTTGATCACATATACGGCCTTATTAAGTGTTAACTTAGGTATTATGAATTTATTACCAATTCCAGCATTAGACGGTGGAAGAATTTTATTTGTGATTTACGAAGCAATATTTAGAAAACCTATTAATAAAAAGGCAGAAACAGGTATTATTGCAATCGGTGCAATCTTTGTAATTATAATTATGATTCTAGTAACATGGAACGATATTCAAAGATATTTCTTATAAATAGGGAGGCAATGTAACTATGAAACAATCTAAAGTTTTTATACCAACTATGAGAGAAGTGCCAGCAGAAGCTGAAGCTTTAAGTCATCGTTTATTATTGAAAGCAGGCTTAATTAAACAAAGTACAAGTGGGATATATAGCTACTTACCATTAGCTACACGTGTTCTTAATAATATTTCTAAGATTATTCGTGAAGAAATGGAAAAAGTAGATGCGGTTGAAATATTAATGCCGGCGCTTCAACAAGCTGAATTATGGGAAGAATCAGGTCGTTGGGGTGCATATGGTCCAGAATTAATGCGTTTAAAAGACCGTAACGGCCGTGAATTTGCATTAGGACCAACCCATGAAGAAGTGGTGACATCACTTGTTAGAGATGAGTTAAAGTCATATAAACGTTTACCCCTAACGTTATTCCAAATCCAATCTAAATTTAGAGACGAACAACGTCCTCGTTTTGGGCTACTTCGTGGTAGAGAATTCATCATGAAAGATGCTTATTCTTTCCATGCTGATGAAGCATCATTAGATGAAACGTATCAAGATATGTATAACGCGTATGATCGTATCTTTAAACGAGTAGGCATCAATGCACGTCCTGTTGTAGCAGATTCAGGTGCAATAGGTGGTAACCATACACATGAATTTATGGCATTAAGTGAAATTGGCGAAGACACGATCGTTTATAGTAATGAAAGTGATTATGCTGCAAACATTGAAAAAGCAGAAGTTGTTTATACAGCTAACCCTAAAAATACTGAAGTTGCTGAATTAAAAAAAGTAGAAACGCCTAATATTAAAACAGCTGAAGAAGTAGCTAAATACTTACAACGTCCGTTAGATGAAATTGTGAAAACAATGATTTTCAAAGTTGATGGCGAATTCATCATGGTACTTGTAAGAGGTCATCATGAATTAAATGACGTGAAATTAAAAGCTTATTTTGGCACAGACCAAATTGAAATGGCAAGCCAAGATGAGATTGTTAATATTGTGGGAGCACATCCAGGTTCATTAGGTCCTATTCATGATAAGGATATAAAAATCTATGCTGACAATTTTGTTCAAGACTTAAATAATTTTGTGATTGGTGCAAATGAAGATGGATACCATTTAGAAAATGCACAATTAGATCGTGATTTTAAAGTGGACGAGTTTGGAGACTTTAGATTTATTTTAGAAGGCGAACCATTAAGTGATGGTTCTGGAAATGCGCAATTCGCTGAAGGAATTGAGGTTGGACAAGTATTTAAACTTGGAACTAAATATTCTGAAACAATGAATGCGACATTCTTAGATAATCAAGGTAAAGCACAACCACTTATCATGGGTTGTTATGGTATTGGTGTGTCTCGAACATTAAGTGCTATAGTAGAACAGCACCATGATGATAATGGTATTATTTGGCCTAAATCGGTTACACCTTTTGATTTACATTTAATTACAATTAATCCTAAAAAAGAGGACCAACGTGAGTTAGGCAACCAATTATATGATCAGTTAATGAATAACTATGATGTATTATATGATGATCGCCAAGAACGTGCGGGTGTTAAATTTAACGATGCGGATTTAATAGGTTTACCAATACGAGTTGTTGTTGGTAAACGTGCTGAAGAAGGTATTGTAGAAGTTAAACAACGTTTAACAGGTGAAAGTGAAGAGATTCATATTGACGATTTAGAAAATTATATTAAAGATTTATATTTAACTTTAAACTAAATATGAGCATTTGACCTTATAGGTTTCATGTATTGGGAGTGCGATGATGGATTCAATAGGAATTCATATCCACTCCTTATTTTTCGTAAAAGTATTTAATTCATATCGATGAAATCTATACCAATTAAGCGTATAATAAAATATAAATTTGCTTTGAACTTCAAATGATTCATCAGTATAATTTGTATGATTGATTTCATAATTCCAAATTACTAGTTCAAATAATGTTAATGAAGTATATATTTAAGGTGGTTTTCACATTGGCAATGACAAATCAGGAAAAATTTAAAGTACTTGCTGATCAAATAAAAATTTCTAATCAATTAGATTCAGAAATATTAGAGCAAGGTGAACTAACTAGAATTGATGTCTCAAGTAAAAATAGAACATGGGAATTTCATATTACATTGCCATATTTCTTATCTCATGAAGATTATTTACTTTTTAATCATGCGATTGTGGAAGAATTTAAAGAAATAGCCGATGTAAGTTGTCATTTCACGATTGAAAACACTGATAATCAAGATGAACAGGCAATAAAATATTTTGCACATTGTATCGATCAAACTGCCTTATCTCCTAAAGTAAAAGGGCAGTTGAAACAAAAGCGCTTGATTATGTCAGGTAATGTTCTAAAAGTAATGGTTTCTAATGATATTGAACGAAACCACTTTGATAAAGCATGTAATGGTAGTTTAGTAGCTGCTTTTAAAAAATGTGGATTTAAAATTGATAAAGTAGTATTTGAAACAGATAATACTAACCATGATGAAGATTTAGCATCTTTAGAAGCACATATACAAGAAGAAGATGAACAAAGTGCGCGTGAAGCTACTGAAAAACTTGAAAAAATGAAAGCCGAAAAAGCAAAACAACAAGATAATAACGAAAGCGATGTAGATAAATGTCAAATCGGTAAACCAATTCAAGTTGAAAATTTACGATCTATAGAATCAATTATAGAAGAAGAATTTAAAGTAGCTATTGAAGGTGTTATTTTTGATATTAATTTAAAAGAATTGAAAAGTGGACGTCATATCGTAGAATTAAAAGTGACGGATTATACAGATTCATTAGTGTTGAAAATGTTTACTCGTAAAAATAAAAATGATTTAGATCATTTTAAAGCCTTAAGTGTAGGAAAGTGGGTTCGTGCACAAGGTCGTATTGAAGAAGATACTTTTGTTAGAGATTTAGTTATGATGATGTCTGATATTGAAGAAATTAAAAAATCACCTAAAAAAGATAAAGCTGAGGATAAAAGGGTTGAATTCCATTTACATACATCAATGAGCCAAATGGATGGTATACCTAATGTTGGTGGTTATGTAGCACAAGCAGCTGAATGGGGGCATCAAGCGATTGCTGTTACAGATCATAATGTTGTTCAAGCATTTCCTGATGCTCATGCTGCCGCTGAAAAACACGGTATCAAGATGATATATGGTATGGAAGGTATGTTAGTGGATGATGGTGTACCTATCGCTTACAAACCTACAGATCGCGATTTAAAAGATGCTACATATGTTGTTTTTGACGTAGAAACGACTGGTTTATCAAATCAATATGACAAAATTATCGAATTAGCAGCTGTCAAAGTACATAATGGTGAAATCATAGATAAGTTTGAAAGATTTAGTAATCCTCATGAGAAATTATCAGAAACAATTATTAATTTAACGCATATTACTGATGATATGTTAACTGATGCTCCTGAAATAGAAGATGTTCTTACAGATTTTAAAGAATGGGTAGGAGATGCCATATTCGTGGCGCATAACGCGTCATTCGATATGGGGTTCATTGATACAGGCTATGAACGCCTTGGATTCGGTCCTTCGACAAACGGTGTAATTGATACATTAGAATTATCTCGTACTATAAACACAGAGTATGGTAAGCACGGATTGAATTTCCTTGCTAAAAAATATGGTGTCGACTTAACACAACATCATAGAGCGATATATGACACTGAAGCTACTGCGTACATTTTTATCAAAATGGTTCAACAGATGAAAGAACTTGGGGTAACTAATCATATAGATATTAATCAAAAATTATCTAATGAAGATGCATATAAACGTGCTAGACCATCACACGTCACTTTAATAGTTCAAAATCAACAAGGTTTAAAAAATCTATTCAAAATCGTGAGTGAATCTTTAGTAACGTATTATTATAGAACACCTAGAATACCAAGATCATTATTAAATGAGTATAGAGAAGGTCTGCTTGTCGGAACAGCATGCGATGAAGGTGAACTATTTACAGCTGTCATGCAACGAGATCAATCAGAAGTAGAAAAAATAGCGAAGTATTATGACTTTATTGAGGTACAACCTCCTGCGCTTTACCAAGATCTTATTGATCGTGAACTTATTAGAGATACAGAAACACTTCATGAGATTTATCACCGTTTAATCGAAGCAGGAAAAAGTGCTAATATTCCAGTTATTGCAACGGGTAATGCACATTATTTATATGAGCATGATGCTATTGCTCGTAAAATTTTAATTGCTTCTCAACCAGGGAATCCATTGAATCGTTCGACTTTACCAGAAGCACATTTTAGAACAACTGATGAAATGTTGGATGAACTGCATTTCTTAGGTGAAGAAAAGGCTTATGAGTTAGTTGTAACAAATACTAATGCCTTAGCAGACCGAATTGAACGTGTCGTACCAATTAAAGATAAATTATATACACCACGAATGGATGGCGCGAATGAAGAAATTAGAGAATTAAGTTATAGCAATGCTAAAAAGTTGTATGGTGAGGATTTACCTCAAATTGTTATTGATCGTCTAGAGAAAGAATTAGATAGTATTATAGGGAACGGTTTCTCTGTTATATATCTTATTTCACAACGTTTGGTTAAAAAATCTTTAGATGATGGTTACTTAGTAGGTTCACGTGGTTCTGTAGGATCAAGCTTTGTAGCGACTATGACAGAAATCACTGAAGTTAACCCACTTCCACCACATTATATTTGTACGCACTGTAAAACGAGTGAATTTTTCGACGATGGTTCTGTTGGTTCGGGATTCGATTTACCTGATAAAAAATGTCCTGAATGTGGCAATGAACTGATCAAAGAGGGCCAAGACATTCCTTTCGAAACGTTCTTAGGATTTAAAGGAGATAAAGTACCAGATATCGACTTAAACTTCAGTGGTGAGTATCAACCTAATGCGCATAACTATACAAAAGTATTATTCGGTGAAGATAAAGTATTCCGTGCAGGAACAATTGGTACAGTTGCCGAAAAAACTGCATTTGGATTTGTTAAAGGTTATCTTAATGACCAAGGTATTCATAAACGTGGTGCAGAAGTGGATCGTTTAGTTAAGGGTTGTACAGGTGTTAAACGTACAACTGGGCAACACCCTGGTGGTATTATCGTCGTACCAGATTACATGGACATTTATGATTTTACACCTATACAATATCCTGCAGATGATCAAAGTTCTGCTTGGATGACCACACATTTTGATTTCCATTCTATCCATGATAATGTCTTAAAACTCGATATACTTGGACACGATGATCCAACTATGATACGTATGCTACAAGATTTATCCGGCATTGATCCTAAAACGATTCCTGTCGACGATAAAGAAACGATGAAAATATTTAGTAGTCCAGAAAGCTTAGGTGTGACTGAAGAAGATATATTATGTAAAACAGGAACATTTGGTGTACCAGAGTTCGGTACAGGATTTGTAAGACAAATGCTTGAAGATACTAAGCCAACAACGTTCTCTGAATTAGTACAAATTTCTGGGCTTTCACATGGTACAGATGTTTGGTTAGGTAACGCACAAGAATTAATACGTGCAGGCATTTGTGATTTGTCATCCGTTATCGGTTGTCGTGATGATATCATGGTATATCTGATGTATGCAGGATTAGAACCATCAATGGCCTTCAAAACAATGGAGTTCGTACGTAAGGGACGTGGTTTAACGGATGAAATGGTTGAAGCTATGAAAGAAAATGATGTACCTGATTGGTACTTAGATTCTTGTCGTAAAATTAAATACATGTTTCCTAAAGCCCATGCGGCAGCATATGTGTTAATGGCAGTACGTATCGCATACTTTAAGGTACATCACCCTCTATATTATTATGCGTCTTACTTTACAGTTAGAGCTTCTGATTTTGATTTAATTACTATGATTAAAGATAAAACAGGTATAAAAAATACTGTAAAAGATATGTACTCTCGCTATATGGATTTAGGTAAAAAAGAAAAAGATGTATTAACTGTATTAGAAATAATGAATGAGATGGCACATCGAGGCTATCGTATGCAACCGATTAGTTTAGAAAAAAGCCAAGCGTTTGATTTCATTATTGAAGGTGACTCATTGATTCCACCATTTATAGCAGTACCAGGACTTGGTGAAAATGTTGCTAAAAGAATTGTTGAAGCAAGAGAAGAAGGACCATTTTTATCTAAAGAAGATTTAAATAAAAAAGCAGGTTTATCACAAAAAGTCATTGAATACTTAGATGATTTAGGTTCATTACCAGGATTACCTGACAAAGCGCAATTATCTATTTTTGACATGTAATGTAAAAACAAATAAGTTATTTATTTTTTATGTAAATATAGTTAAATTCCCATTTGTTAGGGAGTGATTTGTTTACTAGCATAACTTGTGGTATACTTAAAGTGCTTAAAAAATTAGTAACTCAGGCAAAAGAGTGGGCATATACCCGCTCTTTTCTATTTGCCTAAAAGGGAGGCCTGTATGAGTAAAATAGCTGAACAAGTTGAACCTATTATTCAACCCGTATTAGATGAGCTTAACTTTGAACTAGTTGAAATTGAGTATGTTAAAGAAGGTAAAGATCATTTTTTAAGAATTTCAATAGACAAAGAAGGTGGCGTTGATCTTAATGATTGTACGTTAGCCTCAGAAAAAATAAGCGAAGCTATGGATGCAAATGATCCAATACCTGAAATGTATTACTTAGATGTAGCATCACCAGGTGCAGAAAGACCTATCAAGAATGAGAAAGCGCTTAAAGATGCAGTATCACATCCCATTTTTATTTCACTTTATGTACCAATAGAAAATGAAAAAGAATGGTTAGGTATTTTAAAAGAAGTCAAAGAGGATATTATATTAATAGAAGTCAAAGAGAAATCTAAAACAAAAACGATAGAGATACCACGCAATAAAATTGCAAAAGCACGTCACGCAGTAATGCTATAACGTGGTGAGGAGGAAGAGCCGTGTCAAGTAATGAATTATTATTAGCTACTGAATATTTAGAAAAGGAAAAGAAAATTCCAAGAGAAGTATTAATTGATGCCATTGAAGCAGCTTTAATTACTGCTTACAAGAAAAATTATGATAGTGCCAGAAATGTAAGGGTAGAACTTAATATGGATGAAGGTACTTTCAAAGTAATTGCGAGAAAAGAAGTTGTCGAAGAAGTATTCGACGATAGAGAAGAAGTTGATATTAGTACTGCACTAGTTAAAAATCCAGCATATGAAATTGGTGACATATATGAAGAAGATGTGACACCACAAGATTTCGGACGTGTTGGCGCTCAAGCAGCTAAACAAGCAGTTATGCAACGTTTAAGAGATGCGGAAAGAGAAATTCTTTATGATGAATTTATCGATAAAGAAGAAGATATTTTAACTGGTGTGATTGACCGTGTAGACCATAGATATGTTTATGTAAATTTAGGTCGTATTGAAGCAGTATTATCTGAAGCTGAGAGAAGTCCTAATGAAAGCTATATTCCAAACGAAAGAATTAAAGTCTTCGTTAATAAAGTTGAACAAACTACAAAAGGACCTCAAATTTATGTTTCAAGAAGTCATCCGGGTCTTTTAAAACGATTATTTGAACAAGAAGTACCTGAAATCTTTGATGGTACCGTTATCGTTAAATCAGTAGCACGTGAAGCAGGCGATCGTTCTAAAATCAGTGTTTACTCTGAAAACCCTGAAATCGATGCAGTAGGTGCATGTGTGGGTTCAAAAGGTGCTCGAGTTGAAGCAGTAGTAGAAGAACTTGGTGGAGAAAAGATTGATATTGTTCAATGGAACGAAGATCCTAAAGTGTTTGTAAGAAATGCTTTAAGTCCATCACAAGTGTTAGAGGTTATCGTAGATGAAGAAAATCAATCAACAGTAGTGGTTGTTCCAGATTATCAATTATCGTTAGCCATTGGTAAACGTGGCCAAAACGCACGTTTAGCTGCTAAATTAACAGGTTGGAAAATTGATATTAAATCTGAAAGTGATGCACGCGAAGCAGGCATTTATCCTGTTATTGAATCAGAAGAAATCGCTGATGAAGTTGTCAATTCAGGTGATGAGGATATAGAATTTGATGATGTGAATTTAGAAGAATCAAATTTAACTACTGCAGAATTAGCAGCAGAAACTGATGAATCGTTAGAAGAAACGGATGAAGTAACTACTGAAGATAAAGATACAGAAAAATAGGTTGGAGTGATGATTGAACATGAAAAAGAAAAAAATTCCAATGCGTAAATGTATCATATCTAATGAAATGCATCCTAAGAAAGATATGATTAGAGTTGTGATTAATAAAGAAGGCGACATATTTGCTGATGCTACTGGTAAAAAGCAAGGCCGTGGTGCCTATGTTTCAAAAGATGTTCAATTAGTAGAAAATGCACAACAAAAAGAGGTTTTAGAAAAATATTTTAAAGCTTCGAAAGAACAATTAGAGCCTGTATATAAAGAGGTTATTCGTTTAATTTATAGAGAAGAGATTCCAACAAAATGATTAATGAGAAGATATTTAATTTTTTAGGTCTTGCGATGAGAGCAGGTAAAGTGAAAACGGGTGAATCAGTTATTGTCAATGATATGCAAAAGGGCAATATTAAATTAGTTATATTAGCTAATGATGCTTCTCCAAACACTATGAAATTAATTAAGAATAAAACTTCGAGTTATAAAGTACCATTAAGGGTATTTGGAACTAGAGAAGAATTAGGGATAGCACTTGGTAAAGGCGAGAGAGTCAACGTTGGCATTACAGATCAAGGTTTTGCCAAAAAGTTGTTGTCTATGATAGATGAATATCGTGAGGAGTGATTATATGAGTAAACAAAGAATTTACGAATATGCGAAAGAATTAAATCTAAAGAGTAAAGAGATTATAGATGAATTAAAGAGTATGAACGTTGAAGTGTCGAACCATATGCAAGCTTTAGAAGATGACCAAATTAAAGCTTTAGACAAAAAGTTCAAACCAGGACAAAGTAACGAAACACAAAAGAATACTCAAAATAATCACAATAAATCTGAAAATAAGCAACAAAGTAACCAAAAACAAAATAATAATAAATCAAATAATCAAAACAAGCAGAATAATAACAACAAAGGTAAACAACAAAATAATCAAAACAACAATAACAATAAGAAAAATAATAAGAATAACAAAAACAACAAAAATAATAAAAAGAATAATCAAAAGCAAAGTTCTCCACAACAAGCAGAACCTAAAGAAATGCCATCTAAAATTACGTATCAAGAAGGCATCACAGTAGGAGAATTAGCAGATAAATTGAATGTTGAATCTTCAGGTATTGTTAAGAAATTATTCTTATTAGGTATTGTTGCCAATATTAACCAATCATTAGACCAAGAGACGCTTGAGTTAATTGCAGATGATTATGGTGTTGAAATTGAAGAAGAAGTCATTATCGAAGAAGAAGATTTATCTATTTACTTCGACGATGAAACTGAAGATCCAGATGCAATTGAACGTCCTGCAGTTGTTACTATTATGGGACATGTTGACCATGGTAAAACAACGTTATTAGATTCAATTCGTCATACTAAAGTTACTGCAGGCGAAGCGGGCGGTATCACACAACATATTGGTGCTTACCAAATCGAAAATGAAGGTAAAAAAATTACTTTCCTTGATACACCTGGACACGCAGCATTCACTACAATGCGTGCACGTGGTGCTCAAGTTACAGATATAACAATTCTTGTAGTAGCTGCCGACGATGGTGTTATGCCTCAAACAATTGAAGCGATTAATCATGCTAAAGAAGCGAATGTTCCTACAATTGTTGCAGTTAATAAAATAGATAAGCCAACAGCAAACCCTGACCGTGTAATGCAAGAATTAACAGAGTACGGTTTAATCCCAGAAGACTGGGGTGGCGATACTATTTTCGTACCACTATCAGCATTAAGTGGTGAAGGTATCGATAGTTTACTAGAAATGATTGGATTAGTTGCAGAAGTTCAAGAATTAAAAGCAAATCCTGAAAAACAAGCAGTAGGTACTGTGATTGAAGCTGAATTAGATAAATCAAGAGGTCCTGCAGCATCATTACTAGTACAAAATGGTACTTTACATCAAGGAGATTCAATTGTTGTAGGTAATACGTATGGTCGTATTCGTGCCATGGTAAATGACCTAGGACAACGTATTAAAACTGCTGGTCCATCAACACCAGTCGAAATTACAGGTATTAATGATGTACCACAAGCCGGAGATCGCTTTGTAGTATTTAAAGATGAAAAACAAGCACGTCGTATTGGTGAAGCACGTCATGAAGAAAGTGTTATTCAACAACGTCAAGAAAGTAAAAACGTTACCTTAGATAACTTGTTTGAACAAATGAAACAAGGTGAAATGAAAGACTTAAACGTTATTATTAAAGGTGACGTTCAAGGTTCTGTAGAAGCTTTAGCAGCATCATTAATGAAAATAGATGTAGAAGGTGTAAATGTACGTATTATTCATACTGCAGTAGGTGCAATTAACGAATCTGATGTTACTTTAGCCAACGCATCAAATGGTATTATCATCGGATTCAATGTACGTCCAGATGCAGGTGCTAAACGTGCAGCTGAAGCAGAAAACGTAGATATGCGTTTACACCGTGTTATCTATAACGTTATTGAAGAAATTGAATCAGCTATGAAAGGTCTACTTGACCCTGAATATGAAGAACAAGTGATTGGTCAAGCAGAAGTACGTCAAACATTCAAAGTATCTAAAGTTGGTACCATTGCAGGTAGTTATGTTACAGAAGGTAAAATTACTCGTAATGCAGGCGTACGTGTCATTCGTGATGGTATTGTTCAATTTGAAGGTGAATTAGATACCTTAAAACGTTTCAAAGACGATGCCAAAGAAGTAGCACAAGGTTATGAATGTGGTATTACGATTGAAAAATATAATGACCTAAAAGAAGGCGACATTATTGAAGCGTTCGAAATGGTTGAAATCAAAAGATAATCGTTAATTATACGAAAATGTTTGGAGGTTGAGACAGGCGAGATTTTTTAGAGCAGTTAACATAGTTCTAAAAGAGAATTGTCTTATGTCTCACCTCTTATTTAAACTGAACAATAATGAATAAGAGAGGTGACAATCATGAGTAATATGAGAGCAGAACGTGTTGGCGAGCAGATGAAGAAAGAAATCATGGATATCGTTAATAATAAAGTGAAAGATCCTCGAGTTGGTTTTATTACAATTACAGATGTTGAATTAACAAATGACTTATCTCAAGGTAAAGTATATTTAACAGTTCTAGGTAATCAAAAAGAAGTAGATGATACTTTTAAAGCATTGGATAAAGCTAAAGGATTTATAAAATCTGAACTTGGCTCACGTATGAGATTACGAATTATTCCAGAATTATCATTCGAATATGATGAATCAATAGAATATGGTAATAAAATCGAACGTATGATCCAAGATTTACACAAACAAGATAAATAATAATCATTTTATTTTAGCCTGGGAAAATGTTTCTCAGGCTATATACATATCAAAATCATTTAATATTAAAGTATGAACAATATCATCAATTTCATAGTTAAATGTTATAATAAATAAGTATATCAATTTTGAAAAATAAAAGGTGTGAAACCATGTATAACGGTATATTACCAGTATATAAAGACCGAGGATTAACCAGTCATGATGTGGTCTTTAAACTTAGAAAGATACTTAAAACTAAAAAAGTTGGTCATACGGGTACGTTGGATCCTGAAGTATCAGGCGTCTTACCTATATGTATTGGCTCAGCAACTCGTGTGAGCGATTATGTTATGGAAATGGGTAAATCCTATGAAGCAACTGTAACAATAGGCAGAAGTACAACTACAGAAGATCAGACAGGCGAAACAGTTGAATATCAAAAAATAGAAGAAAATGAACTAACTGACATTCAAGTTGATGATATTATTAAACGTTTTGAAGGTACTATAGAACAAATTCCACCAATGTACTCTTCTGTTAAAGTTAAAGGGAAAAGGTTATATGAGTATGCACGCAAAAATGAAACTGTAGAACGTCCAGTGAGAAAAGTAACGATTAAACATATTGCGCGTACATCACCTTTAAGATTCAAAGATGGCGAATGTCATTTTGATATTTCAGTAAATTGTGGTAAGGGAACATATATTAGAACATTAGCGACTGATATAGGTGCAAAATTAGGTTTGCCAGCACATATGTCGTTGTTAACACGTGTTCAATCAGGGGGATTTGACCTTAAACAAAGTCTGACTCTTGAGGATATACGTTCATTACATGAGCATGATGCATTACAAGATAAATTGTTTCCTATAGAATATGGTTTGAAAGGTTTACCGCAAATCAGTATAGATAATGAACAAATCAAACAACGTATTTTGAATGGTCAAAAGTTTTATAAAAAGCAATTTCAAAATATAACGAATGACCAATTTGTATTTGTTGATGATTCTACTCAAAAAGCAATGGCAATATACATTGTACATCCAGATAAACCAGATGAATTAAAACCTAAAAAAGTATTTAATTAAAGGAGATTTATTATGAAAGTGATAGAAATTACCCATCCAATTCAAGATGACCAACGAATAAATGAAAACGTTGCGATGGCATTTGGTTTCTTTGATGGTATGCATAAAGGGCATGATAAAGTTTTTCAAACATTAGATCAACAGGCGCAATCTCGTGGACTGAAGAAGGCTGTTATGACGTTTGACCCACATCCATCAGTAGTGTTAAATCCTGAACGTAAAAGAACGACTTACTTAACACCACTTTCAGACAAAATTGATATGATAGCTTCACATGATGTGGACTACTGTATCGTTATTAATTTCTCATCTAGGTTTGCAAATGTAACATCTGAAGAATTTATTGAAGAATATATTATTAAAAATAATGTCAAAGAAGTTATTGCTGGATTTGACTTTACGTTTGGTAAATTTGGTAAAGGTAATATGACCGTGTTAAATGAGGTTGATTCATTTAATACGACAATAGTGGGCAAACAAGAATTAGACGATGAAAAAATTTCTACTACAGCGATTAGAGACGCATTACAAAGCGGTGAACTGCAAAAAGCAAATGAGGAATTAGGTTACTTATATAAAATTAAAGGTACTGTTGTTCAAGGTGAAAAACGTGGACGAACAATTGGATTCCCAACTGCTAATGTTCATCCAAGTGATGATTATTTGTTACCAAAAAAGGGTGTTTATGCAGTAAGTATGGAAATTGGCACCGAACAAAAATTATATCGAGGCGTTGCAAACGTTGGTGTTAAACCAACTTTCCATGATCCAGCAAAAGCAGAAGTTGTCATTGAAGTTAATATTTTTGATTTCGATGAAAATATTTATGGCGAACGAGTAGTGGTTTACTGGCACCATTTCCTACGCCCTGAAATAAAATTTGATGGCATTGATCCATTAGTAGAGCAGATGAATGATGACAAAGCGCGTGCTAAATATTTATTATCTGTTGATTTTGGCGACGATGTATCATATAATATATAAAGTTGATTAAAACAAGACTGACTTGTTTAAGAGACAACCTTTTTCTTAGTAGGTCGAGACTCCGACGCCTAACTCGGATAAAGGAGTATACAAATTAAAGGAGGAAATTGACAATGGCAATTTCACAAGAACGTAAAAATGAATTAATTAAAGAATACCGCACTCACGAAACAGACACTGGTTCTCCAGAAGTACAAATCGCTGTTTTAACTGCAGAAATCTCTGCATTAAACGAGCATTTACGTGAGCACAAAAAAGATCACCATTCACGTCGTGGATTATTAAAAATGGTTGGTCGTCGTAGACACTTATTAAACTACTTACGTGGTAAAGATATTCAACGTTACCGTGAATTAATCAAATCTTTAGGTATCCGTCGTTAATCTTAATAATAAATTAGGAAAGCACCATTCGATTGGTACTTTCCTTTTTTTATTGTCTAACAAATAAGAACTAATATAAATTAAATGTAATAAATGATATGATATAGATAATAGAATTTAGAGAGGAGATTCATAATGTCTCAAGAGAAGAAAGTTTTTAAAACTGAGTGGGCTGGCAGATCATTAACAATTGAGACAGGACAATTAGCCAAACAAGCTAACGGTGCTGTTTTAGTACGTTATGGTGATACAGTTGTCTTATCAACTGCTACAGCTTCTAAGGAACCACGTGATGGTGACTTTTTCCCATTAACAGTTAATTATGAAGAAAAAATGTACGCTGCAGGTAAGATCCCTGGAGGATTTAAAAAAAGAGAAGGACGTCCAGGAGATGACGCAACATTAACTGCACGTTTAATAGATAGACCAATACGTCCATTGTTTCCTAAAGGTTATAAGCACGATGTTC
The DNA here is from genome assembly GCF_021117155.1 of Staphylococcus sp. HL28. Taxonomy (NCBI): domain Bacteria; kingdom Bacillati; phylum Bacillota; class Bacilli; order Caryophanales; family Staphylococcaceae; genus Staphylococcus; species Staphylococcus sp. HL28. The sequence goes on along the minus strand of NZ_CP088218.1, from coordinate 1,587,232 downwards.
AAATTATGAATATTGTTCTTAGTGCTGATCCTGATTGCTCACCCGAAATGGCCGCTATGATTGGTTCTTCAATGGCTTTAAGTGTGTCTGATATTCCATTCTTGGGGCCTATAGCAGGTGTGAATGTAGGATATGTAGATGGCAAGTATGTGATTAATCCGACTGTTGCTGAAAAAGAAGTATCACGTTTAGATTTAGAAGTAGCAGGCCATAAAGATGCAGTTAATATGGTTGAAGCAGGTGCGAGTGAAATTACAGAAAGTGAAATGCTTGAGGCAATCTTCTTTGGTCATGACGAAATTAAACGATTAGTCGCTTTCCAACAAGAAATCATTGATTATATTCAACCGGAAAAACAAGAATTTATTCCAGTTGAAAGAGATGAAGAACTTGTTGAAAAAGTTAAATCATTAACTGAAGCTAAAGGATTAAAAGATACAGTATTAACTTTTGATAAACAACAACGTGACATTAATTTAGACACATTAAAAGAAGATATTGTTGCTGAATTTATTGATGAAGAAGATCCTGATAATGAAGCGTTAATCAAAGAAGTATATGCTATTTTAAATGATTTAGTTAAAGAAGAAGTTAGACGTTTGATTGCAGACGAAAAAATACGTCCAGATGGTCGTAAACCTGATGAAATCCGTCCGTTAGAATCGGAAGTAGGACTTTTACCAAGAGCGCACGGCTCAGGCTTATTCACTCGTGGTCAAACACAAGCGTTATCTGTTTTAACATTAGGTGCCCTTGGAGATTATCAGTTAATTGATGGTCTTGGACCTGAAGAAGAAAAACGCTTCATGCATCACTATAATTTCCCTAACTTCTCTGTAGGTGAAACTGGACCTGTAAGAGCACCAGGTCGTCGTGAAATTGGTCACGGTGCCCTTGGTGAAAGAGCACTTAAATATATTATTCCGGATACATCGGACTTCCCTTATACTGTGCGAATTGTAAGTGAAGTATTAGAATCTAATGGTTCATCATCACAAGCTTCAATTTGTGGTTCAACATTAGCGCTAATGGATGCCGGTGTACCAATCAAAGCACCAGTTGCCGGAATTGCAATGGGATTAGTTACACGTGAAGATAGTTATACTATTTTAACTGATATCCAAGGTATGGAAGACGCACTAGGTGATATGGACTTTAAAGTAGCAGGTACTAAAGATGGTATTACTGCAATCCAAATGGATATAAAAATTGATGGTTTAACACGTGAAGTAATTGAAGAAGCTTTAGAACAAGCACGTCAAGGCCGTTTAGCGATTATGGATCATATGTTACAAACAATTGATCAACCAAGAAACGAATTAAGTGCCTATGCACCTAAAGTGGTTACTATGAATATTAAACCTGAAAAAATTAGAGACGTAATCGGACCTGGTGGTAAAAAAATCAATGAAATCATTGATGAAACAGGCGTTAAATTAGATATCGAACAAGATGGTCAAATATTCATTGGTGCTGTAGATCAAGAAATGATTGATCGCGCACGTGAAATTATTGAAGAAATCACTCGTGAAGCAGAAGTTGGTCAAGTATATAATGCTAAAGTTAAACGTATTGAAAAATATGGTGCCTTTGTAGAATTGTTCCCTGGAAAAGATGCGTTATTACACATCTCACAAATTTCAACTGAGCGTATTAATAAAGTTGAAGATGTATTAAAATTAGGTGATTCAATCGAAGTTAAAGTAACTGAAATTGATAAACAAGGCCGCGTTAATGCATCTCATAAAGCGATTAATGAAAAATAATTATATCTTACAAGATTGGAAACCAAATAAAGGTTTCCAATCTTTTTTTAGTTCATACAAAGAATTCAAATATCCTATTATAATATAGAGTCATGACGTGCATTAATAGTGTACATCAAGCAAATTTTAACTTATAATAAATGGTGAGTTTATATATGGACGGGGATTAATTATAGGAGGTAACATTTTGAGTTTAATAAAGAAAAAAAACAAAGACATTCGCATCATACCACTTGGTGGTGTTGGAGAAATTGCGAAAAATATGTATATCGTTGAAGTAGACGATGAAATGTTTATGCTAGATGCAGGCTTAATGTTTCCAGAAGATGAAATGTTAGGTGTAGATATAGTAATACCAGACATTCAATATGTCATTGAAAATAAAGAAAAGTTAAAAGGGATATTCCTTACACATGGACACGAGCATGCAATGGGTGCTGTAAGTTATATTTTAGAACAGGTTGATGCGCCTGTGTATGGTTCGAAATTAACAATTGCACTTGTTAAAGAGAATATGAAGTCTAGAAATATTAATAAAAAAGTACGTTACTATTCAGTAAATCATGAATCTGTGATGCGTTTTAAAAATGTGAATATTAGTTTCTTTAATACTACACACAGCATTCCTGATAGTTTAGGAATTTGTATTCATACTTCATATGGATCAATTGTTTATACTGGCGAATTTAAATTTGACCAAAGTTTAAGAGGCCAATATTCTCCAGATTTCAAACGTATGGCGGAAATTGGTGAAGAAGGCGTATTTGCATTAATTAGTGATTCTACAGAAGCAGAAAAGCCGGGATACAATACACCTGAAAATGTCATCGAACATCATATGTATGATGCATTTGCCAAAGTTAAAGGTCGTTTGATTGTATCATGTTATGCATCGAATTTTATAAGAATTCAACAAGTGTTAAATATTGCTAGCCAATTGAATCGAAAAGTCTCATTTTTAGGTCGTTCATTAGAAAGTTCATTTAATATCGCACGCAAAATGGGATATTTCGATATTCCTAAAGACTTACTTATTCCAATTAGCGAAGTCGAAAATTATCCGAAAAATGAAGTCATCATTATTGCGACAGGAATGCAAGGTGAACCTGTAGAAGCATTAAGTCAAATGGCTCAACAAAAACATAAAATTATGAACATCGAAAAAGGTGATTCAGTTTTCTTAGCGATTACTGCATCTGCAAATATGGAAGTCATTATAGCTGATACATTAAATGAATTAGTACGTGCTGGTGCACATATTATTCCAAATAATAAAAAAATACATGCGTCAAGTCATGGTTGCATGGAAGAGTTAAAAATGATGATCAACATCATGAAACCAGAATACTTTGTACCAGTTCAAGGTGAATTCAAAATGCAAATTGCACATGCTAAGTTAGCTGCTGAAGCAGGCGTTGCTCCTGAAAAGATTTTCCTAGTTGAAAAAGGGGATGTCATCAATTACGATGGCAAGAATATGGTATTAAATGAAAAAGTACATTCTGGCAATGTATTAATTGATGGTATTGGTGTAGGAGATGTCGGTAATATTGTATTAAGAGATCGTCATTTATTAGCTGAAGATGGTATTTTTATTGCTGTCGTAACGCTAGACCCTAAAAACCGTAGAATTGCTGCTGGTCCTGAAATTCAGTCAAGAGGCTTTGTTTATGTACGAGAAAGCGAAGAATTATTAAAAGAAGCTGAAGAAAAAGTGCGAGAAATTGTAGAAGCTGGCTTACAAGAGAAACGAATTGAATGGTCAGAAATCAAACAAAACATGAGAGATAAAATTAGTAAATTACTTTTCGAAAGTACAAAACGTCGTCCAATGATTATTCCAGTTATATCTGAAATATAATCATTATAAAATAAACTAAAGAGGTTGGGACAAACTCACGTTGTTTGTAGTTTAAGTATGTCAATCACTACAGACTTCAATAGACAAATGTTGAAATGCGAATCTGTATCAAGATAGATTCGTTGTATCATACAGATGTTCTATTATGTGTGTGACGTCCTTACCTCTTTCATCTTATTTAATAAAACTTTAAATCAATACGATACATACGAAAGATTAAAAAAGAAGGTGTACGAATTTGCCACAAGCAAAGAAAAAATCGCCGACAAAGAAAAAATCGAATACAACTAGAAAGAAATCAACCACAAAGAAAAAGCAAACGGAGAGTCCATTAAGATATATTATTGCTATCATTGTGGTTATTTTAGTCATTTTAGGTGCTTTTCAATTAGGCATCGTTGGAAGAATGATAGATAGTTTCTTTAATTATTTTGTCGGAATGAGTCGTTATTTAACATATATATTAATATTATTAGCAACAGGATTTATCACATATTCTAAAAAAATTCCTAAAACAAGACGTACGGTAGGAACTATTACTTTACAAGTAGCATTATTATTTATTTCTCAACTATATTATCACTTTAGTAAAGGCGTCGTATCTGAAAGAGAACCCGTTTTATCATACGTTTATCAATCATACAAACATAGTCACTTTCCTAATTTTGGTGGGGGCTTAATTGGATACTATTTATTAGAGTTATTTATTCCACTTATTTCTATTATTGGCGTATTTATCATTACTGTTTTACTTGTTGTTTCAAGTATTATTTTATTATTCAATTTACGCCATAGAGATGTAACTAAAAAAGTTTTTGAAAATATTAGAACATCGAGTATTTCAGCCACTCAAAATTTAAAAGAAAAACGTGAAGTCAAAAAATCAACTAAAGAACAAAGAGCTAAAGATAAAGCTGAAAGAATAGACAAACGACATCGTACAAAAGATAAAGAAGAAATTAAAGATGTCTCAGATTTACCAGAAGCACCTCAAGATAGTGATATTCCTATTTATGGGCACAGTGATTCTGAGCAAGAACCCACGCCATCTAGACGAAAAAAACGATCATTTAGCAATGACTCAGAACAAGTATCACCAATGGCAAATGACATTCAGAACACTTCACAACCATCAACAGCAGATGAGCCAGAAAATTATCAACAGTCTAGTGATAATGATGCTAATGAAAATTCTATTTCAGAAGCTGGAGAAGAGATGAATGCAGCTTATGTAGTACCACCATTATCATTATTAAACCACCCTACACAAAAACAATCGACTTCAAAAGCAGAAGTGAAAAGAAAAGGACAAGTTCTAGAATCTACGATGAAAAACTTTGGTGTTGATGCAAAAGTGACGCAAATTAAAATAGGGCCAGCAGTAACACAATATGAGGTACAGCCAGCACAAGGTGTTAAAGTCAATAAAATAGTAAATTTGCATAATGATATTGCTTTAGCGTTAGCAGCTAAAGATGTACGAATAGAAGCACCAATCCCAGGTCGTTCAGCAGTTGGGATAGAAGTTCCAAATGATAAAATTTCACTTGTGGCACTCAAAGAAGTTTTAGAAGAAAAATTTCCTTCTAATGATAAATTAGAAGTAGGTTTGGGTAGAGATATTTCAGGAGACCCTATTACCATTCAATTAAATGAAATGCCTCACTTGTTGGTAGCAGGATCTACCGGTAGTGGTAAATCAGTATGTATTAATGGAATCATTACAAGCTTATTATTAAACGCGAAACCCCATGAAGTAAAACTTATGCTGATTGATCCAAAAATGGTAGAATTAAATGTATACAATGGTATTCCACATTTATTAATACCAGTTGTAACTAATCCACATAAAGCAGCACAAGCATTGGAAAAAATAGTGGCTGAAATGGAGAGACGTTACGATTTATTCCAACATTCATCAACTAGAAACATTGAGGGTTACAATCAATTTATTAGAAAACAAAATAAAGAATTAGATGAAAAACAAGCTGAATTACCTTATATCGTCGTCATTGTCGATGAATTAGCTGACTTGATGATGGTAGCTGGTAAAGAAGTGGAAAATGCAATTCAACGTATTACACAAATGGCTCGTGCAGCTGGTATACATTTAATCGTTGCAACACAAAGACCATCAGTGGATGTTATTACAGGTATTATTAAAAATAATATTCCATCAAGAATTGCCTTTGCTGTAAGTTCTCAAACAGACTCAAGAACAATCATTGGATCTGGTGGAGCTGAAAAATTATTAGGTAAAGGTGATATGTTGTACGTTGGAAATGGAGATTCAACTAAAACAAGAATACAAGGTGCATTCTTAAGCGACCAAGAAGTCCAAGATGTAGTTAACTATGTTGTTGAGCAACAACAAGCAAATTATGTCAAAGAAATGGAACCTGATGCACCAGTAGATAAGTCAGAAATGAAAAGTGAAGATGCCTTATATGATGAAGCCTATTTATTTGTAATTGAAAAACAAAAAGCAAGTACATCTTTATTACAGAGACAGTTTAGAATTGGGTATAACCGAGCATCACGACTGATGGATGATCTTGAAAGAAACCAAGTTATTGGTCCACAAAAAGGTAGTAAACCAAGACAAATTTTAGTTGATATTGATAAAGATGAGGTGTAATTATGGCGGAAATGAATGCTATTTATAGAGTGAAACAATATATTCTAAACAAAATTAAGTCTGGAGAATTGGAGTTTGGTAGTAAATTACCAAGTAATTTAGCTATTGCTCGTGAACTCAATATTAAAACAGACGATGTTTATGAAGGTATAGGAGAATTAATTACTGAACAAGTAGTTGTAGATAATTTTGAAGAGGGTACCAGTGTCAAATCACTGCCCCCTTTCTTTTATCCATTAAATGAATTAATTAGTATTACTGAAATGATTAACAGTGCTGGTTATCAATCTGGTACAGAATATTTAAACTTTGATGAACAACCTGCAACGTTATTAGATGCTAAACGTTTAGGTATTAATGAGAAACAACCAGTAACTATTATAGAAAGATTGAAAACTGCTAATCATGAACCAGTAGTTTATTGTTTAGACAAGATTGCAAAGGACTATTTAACATGTACAGGATATCAAGAAAGTAATGGATCAATGTTAAATGCAATTAAACATGCTACAGGACATACAGTCACTTTTGCTGAAACTGATTTAGAAGCGGTTAATTATGAACCGCATATTTCAGAAATGCTAAATGCCTCACCACATGAAGGATTAATGTTACTTAAGGTTACTCATTTTGATGAACAAAATAATCCGATTTTATATTCTTTAAATTATATGAAGAGTAGTTTAGTTAAGTTTAGAATTACAAGAGAAAAATAATGAAAAATGTCAATGGAGGTATTGCAGTTGCATAACGAAAAGCAAGAAAATCAAAATAAGCATATACATGTGTTGCCAACTGAGAAATTTAAAACAACAACGATTACTTTTAAATTTATGGCACCACTTGAATATGAAACAATAACTGCACGTTCTGTACTAAGTAAAGTGCTTGTTCGTGCTTCTCAAAAATGGCAGGACGATAAAGCTCTAAACCGTCGTTTATCTGAACTGTACGGCGCATATGTAAATAGCTTTGTTTCGAAATTTAAAGATAAACATGTCATTACTATTTCTTTAGAAATAGTCAATGAACGATATTTAAAAGATCAAACACCATTATTTGAACATGGATTAGATTTATTAAACGAATTAATTTGGAATCCATTAATACATAATAAACAATTTGACGCTAAATTTGTAAAACAAGAAAAATCATTGTTAGGTAAAAAGATTGAAGCGATGATTGACAACAAAGCACAATATTCATTTTTAAAATTATTAAAAAATATGTTTGAAAATGAAGCATATCAATATTTAGCAACTGGTCAAATTGAACAAGTGCCCCATGTAACACCTGCATCACTGTATGATACATATCAATCCATGATTGAAAACGACTACTGTGCTATTTATGTTGTTGGTAATGTTGATAAACAACAGGTTTACAATCAAATCCAATCTAAGTTCAAAATTAAACCGTTTACTTTTGAAGTTACTGATAATAATCAAAAATTAGACAATAAAATTGAACGATTGCCAAAGACAATTGTTGAAACCGATGAGGTCGATCAAGCTAAACTTAATTTAGGTTATCGTTTCCCAACTCATTATGGTAAAAGTAATTATTATGCTTTTATTGTGTTTAATATCATGTTCGGCGGAGATCCATCATCCGTATTATTTAATGAAGTACGTGAACGTCAAAGTTTAGCATATTCTATACACTCTCAAATTGATGGTAAAAATGGATATTTATTTGTGTTAAGTGGTGTATCAGCAGATAAATATGAAATTGCGAAACAAACGATTTTAGAGGAATTTGATAAATTTAAAAAAGGTGAATTTGACGAAAATAAACTTGCATTAGCTAAAAAGATCATTACGTCTCAAAGACATGAATCTGCAGACAGACCAAAGAGTATTATAGAAATAGCTCATAATCAAATTTTGTTAGATGAGCCTCAAAGTGATGAATCTTTCTTAAATGAAATAGATAAAGTGACTAAAGATGATATTACCAAATTAGCTAATGAAGCAGTATTAGATACAATTTATGTACTTACTAAAGGAGGGAATGAGTAGTGAAACAACATTATTATGATGTCATAGATGAGACAGTTTATGAACATGAATTAGAAAATGGACTGCGTTTATTTGTGATACCAAAACCAGGATTTCAAAAAACGTTTGTTACCTATACTACTCAATTTGGCTCTCTAGATAGTCGTTTTAAACCACTAGGTAAAGATGAATTTGTAACTGTACCGGATGGTGTTGCACACTTTTTAGAGCATAAGTTATTTGAAAAAGAAGAAGAAGATTTATTCACTGCATTTGCTGAAGAAAATGCACAAGCCAATGCCTTTACTAGTTTTGACCGTACAAGTTATTTATTTAGTGCGACAGATCATCTTGAGAATAATATCAAACGGTTATTAACAATGGTTGAGACACCTTATTTTACAAAAGAAACTGTAGACAAAGAAAAAGGTATAATCGCTGAAGAAATTAAAATGTATCAAGAACAACCTGGGTATAAACTCATGTTTAATACGTTAAGAGCTATGTATGAAAAACATCCTATTAGAGTTGATATCGCAGGTAGTGTTGAAAGTATCTATGATATTACAAAAGATGATTTATATCTTTGCTATGAAACATTTTATCACCCATCTAATATGGTACTTTTCGTAGTAGGTGATGTAGAACCTCAGTATATTGTTGACATTGTAGAAGAACATGAAAACCATAGAGATAAAACGAATCAACCTAAAATTGAACGCGCATTGATTGATGAACCAAAATCAGTGAATCAACATGTTGTATCTGAAGAAATGAAACTACAATCTCCTAAGTTAATGCTAGGATTTAAAAATCAACCTTTAGATGAATCACCAGAAAAATATGTTCAACGTGATTTAGAAATGACATTTTTCTATGAACTTATTTTTGGCGAAGAAACAGAGTTTTATCAAGAACTATTAAATGATGATTTAATTGATGAAACATTTGGGTATCAATTTGTTTTAGAGCCAACTTATAGTTTTTCAATTATTACTAGTGCAACAAATCATCCAGACCAATTAAAACAATTGCTTATCAAACAATTAAAAGATAACAAAGGTAAATTATCTGACGTTGAGGCATTTGATTTATTGAAAAAACAATTTATAGGAGAATTTATTTCAAGTCTTAATTCTCCTGAATACATTGCTAACCAATACGCAAAGTTATATTTTGAAGGCGTTAGTGTATTTGATATGTTAAACATCGTTGAAAATATCACACTTGAAAGTGTCAATGAAACGTCTCAGTTATGCTTAGATTTAGATGAGATGGTGGATAGCCGTTTGGAGCTTAAAAACAAATGAGAGCATTAGTATTAGGTGGTTCAGGGTCAATTGGCACAGCAATTATTGATCGGTTGTTAGAAGATGGCTATGAAGTAGATTTACAATTTTATTCAGCCGATAAATCAAAGTTGGTTGCGCGATATCTAAATCAACCTGTTAATTTAATACAATGTGATTTATCTAAGGAAATCAATTTAGATAAGTTCTTTGGTCATATCAATCATCTTGATTGTATGATTTATGCAACAGGTACAGCATTATATGGCATGCTTCAAGATATGTCAGACGAACATGTTGATAAATCTTACCATATTCATGTGAGACAATTCATTAGACTAAGCCGTTTTTTTGTTGATACGTTAAGGCAAAGTGAAAATGGGAGAATTATAGTTATTTCATCTATATGGGGTGAAATGGGTGCAAGTATGGAAACTATTTATTCAGCAATGAAAAGTGCTCAAATCGGATTTATAAAAGCGTTAAGTCAAGAGTTGGCTCAAACAACAGTGACAGTGAATGCAATTACACCAGGGTTTGTCTCAGGTAATATGAGTCAGAAATGGTCAGAAGAAGAATTAGAAGAGATTCTAAATGACCTTCCTCAACATCGAATGATAGACCCATGCGAAATAGCGCACACTTGTGCCTATTTATATAATCCGATGGCTAAAAGTGTTACAGGGACTATTCAAAAAGTGAATGGCGGATGGTATTTATAATCGTTTCAATTAATAGTATTAACTATAAAACATGATTTCTCTAGTACATGATATTCAATTCGATGTTATAATGTGATTATTATTAATCATTGAAATTGAACTTTTTAGTTGTGTTTAAACAAGGGGTGGGTATTGGTGTCAGTGGCAGAGAGAAGAAAAGAATGGTATCTCGAATATGAAATTACAATGAACCGTGCCGGTTTATTAGGTGATGTTTCAAGTTTATTAGGTATGCTAGGAATTAGTATTGTTACGATTAATGGTGTTGACCAAGGTAAACGTGGTTTATTAATTAAAACAGACAAACTAGAAAAAGTAGAACGCTTCGAACAAATAGTTAAAGAAATTAATGAAATTGATATTACTAAATTACGTATACCCGAATTACGTGACAGGTTAGCTGTCCGACATGGTCGCTACATAGAGCAAGATGCAGACGATAAAAAAACATTCCGTTTTGAACGTGAAGACTTAGGACTATTAGTAGATTTCTTAGCAGAATTATTTAAAGAAGAAGGACATAAGTTAATAGGAATTCGTGGTATGCCAAGAGTCGGGAAGACTGAATCAATTGTTGCTGGTAGTGTCTGTGCACACAAACGTTGGTTATTTATTAGTTCAACTTTAATTAAACAAACAGTCAGAAGTTCATTGATTAAAGGTGAATATGATTCGAATCATGTTTATATTATTGATGGTGCTGTTACAGCACGTGAATCTAATATGAAACATCAAGATCTAGTCAGAGAAATCATGACACTTCCTTCAGTAAAAGTAGTAGAACATCCTGATTTATTTGTAGAAGCATGTGATTATAGCATGGATGATTTTGATTACATCATAGAATTACGTGAAAATAAAAATCAAGAAATTCAATATGAAGAGATGAAAAAACAAACAGTTCAAACTAAAAGTAAAAATAATTTAGACTTTGGTGACCCATTTGGTGGAGGATTTGGATTCTTTGAATAGTTTATAAGGAGGCATCATTTTGAAAACAATAGGTGAAGTTTTAAAGAGTAGACGTGAAAGGTTAGGTATGACTCTAAATGAATTAGAGCAACGTACTCAACTCAAACGTCATACTTTAGAACAAATTGAAAATAATGACTTTAATCAATTACCAAACAGTAACTATACTGAAGGTTTTATTAGAAAATATGCCAGTGTTGTTAATATTGAGCCTAATCATTTGATTGAAGTTCATCAAGATGAAATACCGGATAATCGTATTCAGTTAGATGATGCGATTCATTCATTTGGTAATAAAGAAGCACCTCCTTATAGAAGAAAGTCAAAGGAATCCATACAAGTAGCCGTAATTATTGGGTTAGTGATCTTAGTCACACTTATGTTGTGGATTATAGCAGTACTATTATTTTAGATAAAAAAGTATTAGAAATGAGGATTTTAAATGAATATACCAAATCAGATAACGGTATTTAGAGTTGTACTCATACCAGTATTTATCTTATTTGCATTAGTCAATTTTGGTTTTGGGAAAATATCATTCCTAGGCGGATATGATATTAAAATAGAGCTTTTAATAAGTGGTTTTATCTTTATCATTGCATCATTAAGTGATTTCGCAGATGGCTATTTAGCTCGTAAATGGCAATTAGTTACAAACATGGGGAAATTTTTAGATCCTTTAGCTGATAAATTATTGGTTGCTAGTGCATTAATTGTGATGGTACAACTTGATTTAACCAATTCAGTTGTTGCTATTATCATTATTGCTAGAGAATTTGCAGTAACTGGGCTTAGATTATTACAAATTGAACAAGGATTTGTTAGTGCAGCCGGTCAATTAGGTAAAATCAAAACAGCAGTCACAATGGTTGCCATTATTTGGATTTTATTAGGTGATCCTTTAGCAACTTGGATTGGCTTCCCAATTGGACAGGTATTATTATATATCGGTGTATTCTTCACTATTTTATCTGGTATTGAATACTTTTATAAAGGTAGAGATGTATTTAAACATTAATATTCTAGCGAGTTGGAATGGTATTTTATTTCAACTCGTTTTTATTTTGAACTTATAAGATGATTTGAAGTGACTAGTAAGTACGTAATCTCTTTCTTAGATTTTAATTTTTTAAACGTTTATAATAGTGATATTACTTATATTTGAGTATTAAAAGGGGAGAAATATGTTATGAATATTTCAATAATTGCTGTAGGGTCAGAGTTATTATTAGGTCAAATAGCTAATACAAATGGTCAATATTTATCCAAATTATTGAACGGAGTGGGTAAAAACGTTGTTGAACATACTGTAATTGGAGATAATCCTGAACGTTTAGAATACATCATTCGACAAGGATTAGAGCGATTTGACATGATTGTACTAACTGGTGGATTGGGTCCAACTAAAGACGACCTTACAAAGCATACAGTTGCTAATGTATTAAATAAAGAATTAGTTATAGATGAACCATCATTACAATATATTGAAAGTTATTTTGAAGACCAAGGACAAGTGATGACGCCAAATAATAAACAACAAGCACTTGTTATTGAGGGAGCTACTGTACTTCCAAATAAAACTGGTATGGCACCAGGTATGTTAGTAGAAATTGAAGAGAAAAAGGTAGTATTATTACCTGGACCACCTAAAGAAATGCAACCAATGGCAAAAAATGAGTTATTACCATTTATATTAGATGACGATAAAGTTATCTTCTCAGAACAACTTAAATTTGCGGGAATAGGCGAGTCAAAAGTTGAGACTATCTTAATGGATTTGATAGACCAACAAACGAATCCTACTATTGCACCACTTGCCGGAACACATGAAGTATATATCAGATTAACTGCAAATGCAGAAACCAAAGAACAATGTCAGAAACTCATTCAACCGATTAAAAATGAAATTCTAAGTCGAATTGGTAATTACTACTTTGGATCTGATGATATCAGTATAGAAGAATCAGTGATGGAACGTATGAACACTTCATTTGCAATATATGACGGCGTCACTAACGGGGCATTATATACTCGGTTGAAAAATGTAGATAACAGTCAACTATTAAAAGGCGCATTACCACATTCTTCACAATTTGTTGATGAAAAATTAAATATTAATGAACAATTATATGAAAGTGCTAAATACGTCAAAGATTTATTTAAAGTAGATATGGGTATGACATTATTGCATGATGACAATGAAGTTTATTTAGGAAAACTTGTTGGAGATGAATTGGAAATTGAATCATTTAAAATGTCTCAAAACAGAAATTTACTTAGAAGCAGAAGTCAAAATTATGCATTAATTAAATTGTTAAAATGGTTAGAACAATTGAAATAAGTCAATTACTGTTGGAATTAATAGCACGTTTGTTCGTTTTTGTATAACTAAGTCTCGAAATAACACGAACAAATATTCGCAAAATGCTTGTAATTTAATTTAAAAGCTTGTATAGTATGAATTAAGATATTAAACAGAAAACATTCTCAATTTAGGAGGTCTCGCTTTGGATAACGAACGTCAAAAAGCTCTCGATACAGTAATAAAAAATATGGAAAAATCATTTGGTAAAGGTGCAGTAATGAAATTAGGCGATAATAAAGGTCGCAGAGTTTCAAGTACATCAAGTGGTTCAGTTACATTAGATAACGCATTAGGTGTAGGTGGCTATCCTAAAGGAAGAATTATTGAAATATATGGACCAGAAAGTTCTGGTAAAACTACAGTTGCATTACATGCTATTGCAGAAACACAAAAAAACGGCGGCGTTGCTGCATTTATTGATGCTGAGCATGCATTAGATCCTGTTTATGCTCAAGCACTAGGCGTAGATATTGATAATCTATATTTATCACAACCTGACCATGGGGAACAAGGTTTAGAGATTGCTGAAGCTTTTGTTCGTAGTGGTGCAGTTGATATTGTAGTAGTCGATTCAGTAGCTGCATTAACACCTAAAGCTGAAATTGAAGGTGAAATGGGAGATACTCATGTAGGTTTACAAGCAAGATTAATGTCACAAGCATTACGTAAACTATCTGGAGCTATTTCTAAATCAAATACGACTGCCATCTTCATTAACCAAATTCGTGAAAAAGTAGGTGTAATGTTCGGTAATCCTGAAACAACACCAGGTGGTAGAGCATTAAAATTCTATAGTTCTGTTCGTTTAGAAGTTCGTCGTGCCGAACAATTGAAACAAGGACAAAAGATTGTTGGTAATAGAACTAAGATTAAAGTAGTTAAAAACAAAGTTGCACCACCATTCAGAGTTGCAGAAGTTGATATCATGTATGGTCAAGGTATCTCTAAAGAAGGCGAACTGATTGATCTTGGTGTGGAAAATGAAATCGTTGATAAATCTGGAGCTTGGTATTCATATAATGGTGAAAGAATGGGACAAGGTAAAGAAAATGTTAAAACTTACCTTAAAGAAAATCCTCAAATTAAAGATGAAATCGACCAAAAACTACGTGAGAAGCTCGGTATTTTTGATGGTGATGTAGAAGAAAAAGAAGAAGACGCACCGAAGTCATTATTTGATGAAGAATAAAATTGTTTAATGTATAGATTGAAAGAGGTCAAGACAAAAGTATTTAGGATATGAGCAGCACTGTATGATGAGCAAAATAACTTTTTAAATTTTGTTGAATCATGAGAATTTATTGCTCAATCTGTAGTGCTATTTGGTTTTTCATATAAAACTAATAGCACTGTAGTTAAATCCTACTATTGGGACACCGATTATCGGTTCTCAGGGTACAAAAACTTTATGTCTTCACCTCTTTTTTTATTTATATAGTATTTTAAAAGTTAAAAATTAAATCTTGTAATATACGCATTTAATACATTTATGATACTGATAAGTTCAAATTGATATCTTGACACTTATCAGTGTAAAACCGTACAATTAGTATGTATGATTCTTATATAATTTCATATAATCATATTGATTTTGATATACAGAGCAAACCCTAGATAAAGGAGGTGTTTATGTGAATTTATTAGGCCTCCTACTCATTTTGCTGGGTATAATTCTAGGCGTTGTTGTAGGGTATGTTGTTGCCCGAAATTTATTGCATCAAAAACAAGTTCAGGCTAGACAAACAGCCGATGACATTGTTAATCAAGCACACAAAGAAGCAGACAACACTAAGAAAGAAAAATTGCTTGAAGCAAAAGAAGAAAACCAAATTTTAAGAGAACAAACTGAAAATGAACTACGTGAAAGACGTGGCGAATTACAAAGACAAGAAACCCGACTTCTTCAAAAAGAAGAGAACTTAGAGCGAAAATCTGATCTATTAGATAAAAAAGATGAGATTTTAGAGCAAAAAGAATCAAAAATTGAAGAAAGACAACAACAAGTAGATGCAAAAGAGAGTAGTGTTCAAACATTAATAATGAAGCATGAACAAGAATTAGAACGCATCTCCGGTCTCACTCAAGAAGAAGCTGTAAATGAGCAACTTCAACGAGTTGAAGAAGAACTGTCACAAGATATTGCAATACTTGTTAAGGAAAAAGAAAGAGAAGCTAAAGAAAAAGTAGATAAAACCGCAAAAGAATTGTTAGCTACTACAGTACAAAGATTAGCAGCAGATCATACAACTGAGTCAACTGTATCAGTTGTAAACTTGCCTAATGATGAAATGAAAGGTCGAATAATCGGACGTGAAGGAAGAAATATTCGAACACTTGAAACACTTACGGGAATCGATTTAATTATCGATGATACTCCAGAAGCTGTCATTTTATCTGGTTTTGATCCTATCAGAAGAGAAATCGCTAGAACAGCTTTAGTTAACCTAGTTTCAGATGGAAGAATTCATCCGGGACGCATTGAAGATATGGTCGAAAAAGCTAGAAAAGAAGTAGACGATATCATTAGAGACGCTGGTGAACAAGCAACATTCGAAATAAATGTTCATAACATGCATCCTGACTTAGTTAAAATACTTGGCCGTTTAAATTATCGTACAAGTTATGGACAAAATGTGCTTAAACATTCAATTGAGGTAGCGCATCTATCAGGAATGTTAGCAGCAGAATTAGGTGAAGATGTTACTTTAGCGAAACGTGCTGGTTTACTTCATGACGTAGGTAAAGCAATTGACCATGAAGTTGAAGGCAGTCACGTTGAAATAGGTGTTGAATTGGCGAAAAAATATGGTGAAAACGAAACAATCATTAATGCTATTCATTCTCATCATGGTGATGTTGAACCAACATCTATTATCTCAATTTTAGTTGCAGCAGCTGATGCATTATCAGCAGCTCGTCCTGGCGCTCGTAAAGAAACATTAGAAAATTATATTCGTCGTTTAGAGCGTTTAGAAACACTTTCTGAAAGTTATGATGGTGTTGAAAAAGCATTCGCAATTCAAGCAGGAAGAGAAATCCGTGTGGTCGTATCTCCTGAAGAAATAGATGATTTAAAATCATACCGATTGGCTAGAGATATTAAAACTCAAATTGAGGATGAATTACAATATCCAGGTCATATCAAAGTGACAGTTGTTCGAGAGACTAGAGCAGTAGAATATGCTAAATAATTTCTTACCCCTAATCATCGTATTGGTGATTAGGGGCTTTTAATATAAAGAAAAAAAGCGCTTATTGATTTGATGAAAATCAATAAGCACTTGTATTTGTATTTTGTTAATATTAAAATTGTTTATTTTAATTGTAAATCTGTTTTTTTCAATTCTTGGATAATTTCAGCTGTGTCATAACAGTTAGTAGCAATGTTAGCGTATCTTTCAGCTAAGCGATATGCATTGATATATAATTTCAAGCTATCTTTTGCGATATCTTCCACATCTTCTGATTTAGATGGGTTAGAACTTACTACTAATTCTGCAAATTTTTCAGGATCGATATTAATAGACATTTATTATTTACAACTCCTAAACTTTTGATAAACATATCCTAACATAATATATGATGATAAAAAAGCAAAGACAGTTAATACACAAATAAATAATTTTCAAAGAGTACTTTAAATAAAGTTATCTATCTATTAAACTTATTTGTATGAGAGGATGAACATGGCATGAGAATATTATTTATAGGAGATATCGTTGGTAAGATTGGTAGAAATGCAATCTCAACTTATTTACCAAAGTTAAAACAAGAATATCGTCCTACCGTTTCCATCGTAAATGCAGAAAATGCAGCACACGGTAAAGGACTGACAGAAAAAATATATAAGCAATTGCTTCGTGAAGGCGTTGATTTTATGACTATGGGAAATCATACATACGGTCAACGTGAGATTTATGAATTTATCGATGAAGCTAATAGAATGGTCAGACCAGCTAACTTCCCGAGTGAAGCACCAGGTGTTGGTATGCGAATTATTCAAATTAATGATATTAAATTAGCGATTATTAATTTACAAGGTAGAGCTTTTATGCAAGATATAGATGATCCATTTAAAAAAGCTGATGAACTTGTTAAAGAAGCTCAAAAGGTGACACCTTATATCTTTGTAGACTTTCATGCTGAAACAACATCGGAAAAAAATGCTATGGGATGGTATTTAGATGGTCGAGTCAGTGCAGTAGTAGGTACACATACTCATATCCAAACATCAGATAATCGTATTTTACCTAGTGGCACTGGATATATTACTGATGTTGGTATGACTGGATTTTACGATGGCATATTAGGTATTAATAGAGATGAAGTAATTGAACGATTTATTACAAGTTTACCTCAACGTCATGTAGTGCCTGACAATGGTCGAAGTGTGTTATCTGGTGTTATCATTGATATGGATAAAAATGGTAAAACAACTAACATTGAAAGAATACTGATTAATGACGATAATCCTATGAAATGATAGTAAAAGACATGTGACATAACAGTTACAATTAGTTATCGTCCATTAGTATGAATTTAAAAACACTCCACTGTTTACATAGTAATACAGTGGTTCTTTTTGTTATCATTTAATATGAATTAAAACCACAGGAGGCTTATGATATGAAATCACAAATATCATGGAAAGTGGGCGGACAACAAGGTGAAGGTATTGAATCAACTGGTGAAATCTTTGCGACGGCAATGAATAGAAAAGGTTATTTCCTATATGGTTATAGACACTTTTCAAGTCGTATCAAAGGTGGACACACAAATAATAAAATTCGTGTGTCTACATCTCCAGTACATGCGATAAGTGATGATTTAGATATTTTAATAGCTTTTGACCAAGAGACTATTGAAGTTAATCATCATGAGATGCGTGAAGATAGTATTATTATTGCTGATTCAAAAGCGAAACCAGTTAAACCTGAAAATTGTCAGGCACAACTTATAGATTTACCGTTTACAAGTACTGCAAAAGAATTAGGTACTGCATTAATGAAAAATATGGTGGCAATCGGTGCTACATCAGCATTAATGCATCTAGATACATCTACATTTGAAGATTTAATTACTAATATGTTCACTAAAAAAGGTGACAAAGTTGTTGAAATGAATATTCAAGCATTAAATCAAGGATACCAGTTAATGAAAGAACAACTAACCGATATCAATGGTGACTTTGAATTACAAGAAAGTAATGAAGCACCACATCTTTATATGATTGGTAATGATGCTATTGGATTAGGCGCTATTTCAGCAGGTTCAAGATTTATGGCTGCCTATCCTATTACACCTGCATCTGAGATTATGGAGTACATGATTGCTAATTTACCTAAAGTGGGCGGAACAGTTGTACAAACAGAAGATGAAATAGCAGCCGCAACGATGTCCATTGGTGCAAATTATGCAGGCGTAAGAGGTTTTACAGCTAGTGCAGGTCCAGGCTTATCATTAATGATGGAATCAATAGGTTTATCAGGTATGACTGAAACACCATTTGTTGTGATTAATACACAACGTGGTGGCCCATCAACCGGTTTACCAACAAAACAAGAACAAGCAGACTTAATGCAAATGATTTATGGTACACATGGCGATATTTCTAAAATCGTTGTTGCACCAACAGACGCAGAAGATGCTTTTTATTTAACTATGGAAGCATTTAACTTAGCAGAAGAATATCAATGTCCTGTAATTATATTAAGTGATTTACAGTTATCATTAGGTAAACAAACCGTTAAAAATCTAGATTATAATAGAATTCAAATTAAACGTGGGGAACTCATTCAATCTGATATAGAACGAGAAGAAGATGACAAAACATACTTCCGAAGATATGCGTTAACAGGAAGCGGTATTTCACCAAGACCTATTCCAGGTACTAAAGGCGGCATTCATCACATTACTGGTGTTGAACATAACGAAGAAGGTAAAACAAGTGAAGCTGCTGCAAATCGTCAACAACAAATGGATAAACGTATGAGAAAAACGAAAAATCTTCTAATAGAAAATCCAGTAGAACTTACTGAAAATCATGAACAAGCAGATATTTTATATATTGGATTTATTTCTAGTAAAGGGGCAATTCAAGAAGGTGCACAACGTTTAAATAATCAAAATGTAGCTGTTAATACGTTACAAATTAGACAACTGCATCCTTTCCCTACAGAAACGATTCAAAATGCAATTGATAAAGCTCAAAAAGTAGTTATTGCAGAACATAACTATCAAGGACAATTAGCAAGTATTATTAAAATGAACGTTAATATTCAAGATAAATTGGTGAATCAAACGAAATATGATGGCACACCATTCTTACCATATGAAATTGAGGATAAAGGTTTAGAAGTTGCCAAAGAATTAAAGGAGTTGGTCTAATTGGCTACATTTAAAGATTTTAGAAATAATGTTAAGCCAAACTGGTGTCCTGGATGTGGTGATTTCTCTGTTCAAGCAGCTATACAAAAAGCAGCAGCAAATGTAGGACTAGAACCGGAGGAAGTTGCACTTATTACAGGAATTGGTTGTTCAGGTAGATTATCTGGTTACATTAATGCATATGGGGTTCATGCGATACATGGTCGCGCATTACCACTTGCACAAGGTGTAAAAATGGCTAATAAAGATTTAACTGTTATCGCTTCTGGCGGAGATGGTGATGGATATGCTATTGGTATGGGACATACAATTCACGCTTTACGTAGAAATATGAATATGACATATATTGTCATGGATAATCAAATTTATGGTTTAACTAAAGGACAAACCTCACCTTCATCAGCTGTAGGCTTTGTTACTAAATCTACGCCAAAAGGTAATATTGAGAAAAATGTAGCACCTCTAGAATTAGCATTATCATCTGGTGCAACGTTTGTAGCTCAAGGTTTTTCAAGTGATATCAAAGCACTTACTAAATTAATTGAAGATGCAATCAACCATGATGGCTTTTCATTTGTAAATGTATTTTCACCTTGTGTAACTTATAATAAGATTAATACGTATGACTGGTTTAAAGAGAACTTAACAAGCATTGATGATATTGAAAATTATGATCCAACGAATAAACAATTGGCTATACAAACTGTGTTGGAACACGAATCACTTGTTAAAGGTATTGTTTATCAAGATACAGAAACACCTTCATATGAGTCACAAATTGAAGAAATGGAAGGCGAAGCATTAGCTAAAAAAGACATTCACATTTCTGAAGAAACATTTAATGATTTAACAAAACAATTTGTATAACTTTGGTTATTTAGCCTGGGGCATAAAAGATGTCTCAGGCTAAATATATTTTTGACTTAAACATTTAAAGTTTGAAATCATAAGAAATATTTATCTAATTACGTACGTATTCATGGTTTTATAAAGTAATATTTATATGATTGAAATATCTCAAATTTTTAATTTTGAAAAGGGCATATTCGTTTTTATAAATTTGTTAGTATTATAATGATTTTGTAAATTAGAATTAAATATATAATGATTGTGGAATAGAATAGTAAAGATCAACTGAGGAGGTTTAGGGATGGATAAATATAGTACAATGAATGAATTACAAAAAAATACTAATGAAGATAAAGATTGGCATATCGAATCCATAGATAATCATCATGATGTTACTATTCTAGCTATTCATGGCGGCGGTATCGAACCTGCAACTAGCGAATTAGCATTAGTCACTGCGCAAACCAATAATTATAATTTTTTTACGTTTAAAGGGGATAGAAGCAAAGGTAATAATGAATTACATGTGACATCTATACACTACGATAATGATACGGCTTGTCAATTGACTCAAAAAAGTAAAAGAGCTATTTCAATACATGGTTGTACTGGAAATGAATCAATCGCTTACATCGGTGGGAAAGATGAAGCGTTAATTGAACTTATCACTTCAGAACTTAATAAAATTGGTGTGAATGTGGTGCCTGCACCTTCTACAATGTCTGGTAAGCAAAAAGAGAATATTGTCAATCAAACTCGTATTAAGGGCGGCGTTCAACTTGAATTGACGAAATCCTTAAGAAAACAATTTTTTAAAGATGGAAAAGTGGGTCGTAAAAATAGAGAAGAGAAAAGCAATTGGGATGACTTTTTATATGATTTTGCTAACGCACTTGCAACAGCACTTGATAAAGTGGAAAATTAGATAAGAATGTAAATAAGCATTTAAAACGATATATAATATAAAGTGAGGTGCAAAAAATGATCGATACATTGATGAGTATTCAAATTATACCTAAAACACCAAACAATGAAGATGTTATTCCTTATGTAGATGAAGCAATTAAAATCATTGACCAATCTGGATTACATTACCGTGTGGGTCCTCTAGAGACAACAGTTCAAGGTGACATGAATGAGTGCTTAATTTTAATACAAAAATTAAATCAAAGAATGGTTGAATTAGAGTGTCCAAGTACAATAAGTCAAGTTAAGTTTTATCATGTCCCTGAAGGTATTGAAATAGAGACATTAACAGGAAAGTATGATGCAGAGTAAAAGTAAAATGATTTACTACATTTCCTAACGAATTATAAAATTTATAGAAATAATAGTGTACAAATAAGGCGGAACCAAAAGCTTTACTGTTTTGAGTGGCAAATAATGTTATTCCAATCGGATAAATATTAGTTATATATAAAGCATAAATTCCTATCGATGATATGGATTGTAACTAACTCATTTTAACTGTAGACAGAAAAGAGTCTTTCTAATGTCAGTTTATCCGTTTAGACAATTATGTTAGTAGCTATGGTTTTAGCCTTTTTTATATGAATGAATGGTGACGCTTTTTGCACTTTTGTATTAAATTTAATATAATGTAGAAATGATATATGGGCATATAGAAAGGATTTTTAATAGTGAATGAAGAGCAGAGAAAAGCTGGTACGATAGATATTTTAGCAGAACGTAATCGTAAAGAAGAAAAAGATTATAGCAAATATTTTGAACATGTGTATCAACCACCGAATTTAAAAGAAGCTAAAAAGCGTGGTAAACAAGAAGTTGAGTACAATAGAGACTTTCAAATAGATGAAAAATATCGTGGTATGGGTAAAGAACGTACATTTTTAATTAAAACATACGGTTGTCAAATGAATGCACATGATACTGAAGTTATGGCGGGGATTTTAGAAGCTTTAGGTTATAGTGCAACGACTGATATTAACACTGCTGATGTCATTTTAATCAATACTTGTGCGATTCGTGAGAATGCAGAAAATAAAGTGTTCAGTGAAATCGGTAACTTGAAACATCTTAAAAAGGAAAGACCAGATTGTTTAATTGGGGTATGCGGTTGCATGTCTCAAGAAGAATCAGTTGTAAACAAAATATTAAAATCATATCAAAATGTCGATATGATTTTCGGTACTCATAATATACATCGTCTACCAGAAATTTTAGAGGAGGCCTACTTATCAAAAGCAATGGTTGTTGAAGTATGGTCTAAAGAGGGAGATGTTATTGAAAATCTCCCTAAAGTACGTGATGGTCATATTAAAGCATGGGTAAATATTATGTATGGTTGCGATAAATTCTGTACCTATTGCATCGTACCATTTACTAGAGGTAAAGAACGTAGTCGTAGACCAGAAGATATTATTGATGAAGTAAGAGAATTGGCGAGAGAAGGGTATCAAGAAATTACATTATTAGGTCAAAACGTTAATTCTTATGGTAAAGACATTGAAGGACTTGACTATGGATTAGGTGATTTACTAGAAGATATTTCTAAAATTGATATTCCGAGAGTAAGATTTACAACTAGTCATCCATGGGACTTTACAGATCGTATGATTGAAGTAATTGCTAATGGAGGTAATATCGTTCCGCATATTCATTTGCCAGTACAGTCAGGGAATAATGCAGTATTAAAAATTATGGGAAGAAAATATACGAGAGAAAGTTATTTAGATTTAGTATCTCGTATAAAAGAAGCCATTCCCAATATTGCCTTAACGACTGATATTATTGTAGGTTACCCTAATGAAACTGAAGAACAATTTGAGGATACTTTAACTTTATACGATGAAGTAGGATTTGAACATGCATATACTTATTTATATTCTCAAAGAGACGGTACACCTGCTGCTAAAATGAAAGACAACGTACCTACCGATGTTAAAAAAGAACGTCTACAACGCTTAAACAAAAAGGTTGGAGAGTACTCTAAAAAAGCTATGAGCCAATATGAAAATGAAATTGTTACAGTTTTATGTGAAGGCTCAAGTAAAAAAGATGACTCTGTTTTAGCGGGATATACTTCAAAAAATAAATTAGTTAATTTTAAAGCACCAAAAGAAATGGTTGGCAAGTTAGTAGATGTTAAAATTGATGAAGCTAAACAATATTCTTTAAATGGTACGTTTATAGGAGAACATCAAAGAGAATTGGTGATGCAATAATAATGTATAATAAAACACAAATACTTTCTAATGCGGATCAATTAGCACAGAAGATAAAAAATTTAGAAATGATTAAAGAATATCAATCAATTGAATCTCAAATTCATAATAATAAAGCGATTGAAAATAAAATGAATCAATTAAAAAAGCAACAAAAGCAATCAGTTAACTTACAAAATTATGGTAAGGAAACGGCGTTTCACCAATCAGAGGATCAAATCCATCAATTAGAAAATGAAATCAACGAATTACCGATTGTTCAAGAATTTCGTGCGTCACAATATGAAGCTAATGATCTATTACAAATGATGATTAAAACGATGGAAAATCGCTTAAATGAGCATAATGAGAACTACCACGACAAATAAATTGGATAAGGAGACAATGCATTGAATATTAGAAAATTAACCATAACAGCGCTATTAATAGCGATTAATGTCATCTTAAGCAGTATCATTGTCATCCCGCTTGGTCCAATCAAAGCAGCACCTATGCAACACTTAGTTAATGTACTTTGTGCAGTTTTTGTAGGGCCTTGGTATGGATTAGCACAAGCTTTAATATCATCCATTTTACGCGTAACATTTGGTACAGGGAGCGTTTTTGCATTTCCAGGCAGTATGATTGGAGTATTCTTAGCTAGTTTATTTTATATGTATCGTAAGCATATCTTTATGGCTGCTGTTGGTGAAGTATTAGGAACAGGTATTATAGGAAGTTTGATTTGTATTCCATTAGCATGGATACTTAACCTACAAAATTTCTTTGTAAAACCACTTATGACTGCTTTCATTGTATCTAGTATTATAGGTGCAGCAATTAGTTATGTTTTATTAATAATATTAAAACGACGAGGTCTCTTAGATCGTTTTCAAAAATAATGATTAAGTACGTATAGTCCCATGTGTAACAGTTATGATTTAGCACATAGGAGGTTGTATATTTTTAACGGTTGGTGAATAAAATTCACTAGCCGTTTTATCTTTTAGACACAAAAAAGCACAAATATCTCTATAATTATAAGTGGCTAAACAAATAAGTAAGGAGAGATATTGTGCCTATGTGTAATGATATATCAGAAATCATTGGAATTGAAGTAGAAAACTTAAAAATCACTCAAAAACTTGGCTTGTATGTTCATAAAAACGTTCGATGTTTACTATACAAAGGGATTTTGACGTACATCCCTATGGGATGTGAATGTTGTGGTATTAAAAACGATAATCACTTAATCATTAAACACGGATTTCGAGAAACTAAAGTATATATGGGTTTAATTCTTGAACGACCTGCGTACCTACAGTTAAAAAAGCAACGTTTTTATTGTAAGGAATGTGGTCAAACATTTACGGCTCAAACACCTTATATTGAGCCACGTTGTAGAATTTCCAAAGATGTTAAACTAATGATGATGAAGAAATTAGCCAAAGTAAGTTCTGAAAAAGACGTAGCTAATAGCTTGTTTATTTCACCTTCCACTGTACATCGATATTTAAAGGAAGTCAGTTCTTCTGTTAAAACAACTCCTAATAGCGAGTTGCCGAAACATTTATCTTTTGATGAATTCAAATCTACAAAAGATGTGGATGGCGCAATGAGTTTTATTTATTGTGATAGTATCACGCACGATATCATCGATATCTTACCAGATCGTCGCCAATTTAAACTCAAAGAATATTTTTTAAGGTTCTCTAGAAAACAACGTAAAAATGTTAAGAGTATATCTATTGATATGTATGTTCCATATATTTCGCTTATTGAATCACTGTTTCCAGAAGCAAAAATTATCATTGA
This sequence comes from Staphylococcus sp. HL28, assembly GCF_021117155.1. Taxonomy (NCBI): domain Bacteria; kingdom Bacillati; phylum Bacillota; class Bacilli; order Caryophanales; family Staphylococcaceae; genus Staphylococcus; species Staphylococcus sp. HL28. The sequence continues at coordinate 1,561,404 of NZ_CP088218.1, read as the reverse complement.
TCGTTTCCACATTGTTCAAGCAATAACTCGCGAAATCAATCGAACTCGGATTAAAGTTATGAATGAATTTCGAAGAAAGGATAGGCCGAATTATAATAAATTAAAGCGGTATTGGAAGCTGTTACTTAAGACACCACACGATTTGAACCGAATGCATTATCATCAATTTAGGCTTTTTACTACATGGCAGAGTCAGTATAGCCTTGTCCAATATTTATTAAGTTTAGATGGTCAACTTAAAGCAACGTATGAAATGGGTCATTTAATTTCAGACGCCTTAAAATCTAATAACATTAAACAATTAACCTATAGTTTATATACTTCGAAAAAACATGATCTATCCAAAGGTTTAAAACGAGTAATTAATACGTTGATAAAATATTTACCCTATATTACAAATACAATTCGATATCCACATCTAACAAATGGCCCTATTGAGGGAATAAATAATAAAATTAAGCTTATTAAGCGAGTCTCTTATGGTTATAGAAATTTTTATAATTTTAGAAATCGAATATTGATTATTTCTAGGATATTTGTAAGTGAATATAAAAAAAGTACTAAGCAACTGAATAGAGTTGCTTAGTACTTAATTCCATTACCAACCGACGTTGACATAGAACCACATAGGACTGTGCGTATTTTTTATGGTTCATTTTAGATAATGGGCTAGATATGATTGGATATGTTAAAATAGATGAGTTAAATAGTACGTAAAAAATTACATAAAATGATTAAACCATTTAAATAAAAAGACTATAAAATAAGGGTTGTGAAGAACTTTATGTCAAATGTGACACCAATGATGCAACAATATTTAAAAATTAAATCAGAATATGATGACTGCTTGTTATTCTTTAGACTTGGAGACTTTTATGAAATGTTCTTCGAAGATGCTAAAGAAGCATCAAGAGTATTAGAAATTACGTTAACAAAAAGAGATGCTAAAAAGGATAATCCTATACCTATGTGTGGTGTTCCATATCACTCTGCAGATAGCTATATAGAGACGCTAATTAATAACGGATATAAAGTAGCAATTTGTGAACAGATGGAGGACCCAAAACAAACTAAAGGTATGGTTAAAAGAGAAGTTGTTCGAATCGTAACGCCAGGGACGGTCATGGATCAAGGTGGCGTAGATGAAAAGCAAAATAACTATATCTTGAGTTTTATTCAAACGCCACAAGAATATGCATTAAGTTATTGTGATATTTCAACAGGTGAATTAAAAACCACACATTTTGAAGATGAAGCTACATTATTAAATGAAATCACAACTATCAATCCTAATGAAATAGTCATTTGCGAACCTTTATCTGAAAATATGCAACGACAAATTAATATGATTACAGAAACTATTACAGTTCGAGATGAGATTTCAAGTCAATATTTTGAAGTGAATAACATTGAACATCAGCATATGCAACAGTCAACGCAATTATTGTTAGATTATATACAACATACACAAAAAAGAGATTTATCGCATTTGGAAGATGTACAACAATATGCTGCGATTGATTTTATGAAGATGGATTTCTATGCCAAAAGAAATTTAGAATTAACTGAAAGCATTAGATTGAAATCTAAAAAAGGCACACTTTTATGGTTGATGGATGAAACGAAGACGCCAATGGGTGCAAGACGACTAAAACAGTGGATAGACCGTCCGTTAATATATAAACAACAAATTGAAGAACGATTAAATATCGTTGATGAGTTTATTAATCATTTTATTGAAAGAGATACGTTGAGAAACTATTTAAATCAAGTGTATGACATAGAAAGGCTAGTAGGGCGTGTAAGTTACGGAAATGTAAACGCACGTGATTTAATTCAACTTAAACATTCAATTAGTGAAATACCTAATATAAAACAATTATTAAGTCAATTAGATAGTGATAAGATCACTCAATTTGATGCACTCGAACCGCTTGATGACTTACTCGACGTTTTAGAAAATAGCTTGGTTGAAGAACCACCTATTTCAGTCAAAGATGGTGGCCTATTTAAATCCGGGTTTAATCAACAATTAGATGGATATTTAGAAGCATCACGTAACGGTAAATCTTGGCTCGCTGAATTACAAGCCAAAGAAAGAGAACGTACAGGTATTAAATCTCTGAAAATAAGTTTTAATAAAGTATTTGGCTACTTTATCGAGATTACGCGTGCTAACCTACAAGGGTTTGAACCAGCGCAGTTTGGATATAATCGTAAACAAACATTATCTAATGCTGAGCGCTTTATAACAGATGAGTTAAAAGAAAAAGAAGATATTATATTAGGTGCTGAAGATAAAGCAATAGAGTTAGAATATCAATTATTTGTCAAATTAAGAGAACATATTAAAGCGTATACCGAGAGACTTCAAAAACAAGCTAAAATCATATCGGAACTAGATTGTTTACAAAGTTTCGCCGAAATAGCTCAAAAGTATAATTATGTTCGCCCACATTTTAGTGATGATAAAACTTTAAAATTAGAAAATTCTAGACATCCAGTTGTTGAACGTGTGATGGATTATAACGATTACGTACCTAATGATTGTGCGTTAGATAATGATACATTTATTTATCTGATAACAGGCCCTAATATGTCTGGTAAATCGACTTATATGAGACAAATTGCAATTATCAGTATTATGGCTCAAATGGGTGCATATGTACCTTGCGAATCTGCGACATTACCAATATTTGATCAGATTTTTACTCGTATTGGTGCAGCAGACGATTTAGTTTCAGGTAAAAGTACATTTATGGTAGAAATGTTAGAGGCTCAAAAAGCATTAACCTATGCTACTGAGGATAGTTTGATTATTTTTGATGAGATAGGAAGAGGAACATCAACGTATGATGGTTTAGCGTTGGCACAAGCGATGATAGAGTATGTCGCACAAACATCACATGCTAAAACGCTATTCTCAACACACTATCATGAACTTACGACATTAGATCAACTATTACCTTGTTTAAAAAATGTACACGTCGCTGCTAATGAATATAAAGGAGAGCTTATCTTCTTGCACAAAGTCAAAGATGGTGCGGTTGATGATAGTTATGGTATTCAAGTAGCGAAACTTGCAGACTTACCAGATGAAGTCATTCAAAGAGCCCAAGTTATTTTAAATGATTTTGAACAAAAATCTGATAGCCCTGAACCTCAGATTGTTCAATCTGAATCTTATCAAAGTGATGAGGCTAAGACACCTAATAAAAAGGCAAATCAAAACAAGTATGAGGAGAAAGAATCAACATTCGAACAAGCGGCATTTAACTTATTTGAATCGGAACCTCAACAAAGTGAAATTGAAGCACACATTAAGTCATTAAACTTATCAAATATGACACCAATTGAAGCATTGGTGAAATTAAGTGAATTACAAAATCAATTAAAATAGAGGTGTTGTAAATGGGAAAAATTAAAGAACTACAAACCTCCTTAGCTAATAAAATTGCAGCTGGCGAAGTAGTCGAAAGACCTAGTTCGGTTGTTAAAGAATTACTGGAAAATGCCATTGATGCACAATCAACGGAAATAAATATTGAAGTAGAACAATCTGGTGTTGCATCAATACGTGTAGTAGACAATGGTACAGGAATAGAAGCTGATGATCTAAGTTTGGTATTTCATCGTCACGCGACAAGTAAATTAGATGCAGATGATGATTTATTTCATATTAGAACATTAGGATTTCGTGGTGAAGCATTAGCCAGTATCTCTTCAGTATCGAAAGTAACGTTACGTACCTGTACAGATAATGAAAGTGGACATGAAATATATGCTGAGAATGGTGAAATTATTAACCAAAAACCAGCAAAAGCGAAAAAAGGCACGGATATCTTAGTAGAATCATTATTTTACAACACACCGGCAAGATTAAAATATATTAAAAGTCTGTATACCGAACTAGGGAAAATAACTGATATTGTAAATCGTATGGCAATGAGTCACCCAGACATAAGGATATCTCTTGTTTCTGATGGCAAGACATTACTTAAAACGAATGGATCTGGTAAAACAAATGAAGTAATGGCAGAAATTTATGGTATGAAAGTAGCAAAAGATCTTGTACATATCACAGGTGATACAAGTGATTACCATTTAGAAGGATATGTAGCTAGACCTGAACATTCTAGAAGTAACAAACATTATATCTCTTTATTTATCAATGGTAGATATATTAAAAATTTCGTTTTGAATAAAGCCATTGTAGAAGGTTATCATACGTTACTAACAATAGGTCGATATCCTATTTGTTATATCAATATTCAAATGGATCCTATTTTAGTAGACGTCAACGTGCATCCAACTAAACTAGAAGTGAGATTATCTAAAGAAGAACAACTATATGATTTGATAGTAGAAAAAATACGTGAAGCATTTAAAGATAAAATTCTTATTCCTAAAAATGATTTAGATGCTCATCCAAAGAAAAATAAAGTACTCAATAGTTTTGAGCAACAAAAATTAGACTTTGAACGAAAACAAAATGAAGACCAAAATCGTTCACAGATAGATGAAGATGAAAAACAAGATGAATTAAGTGGATCGACATTTGAAAAAGATAAGAATCAAAATATTTCACAAGTGAATGAAGACAATGAAAGTACATTGTTTAATGACTCTCAATATATTAAACGTAATCATGATGATCATTACTTCAATAATCAAAAAGATATTTTAAATGAACTAGATAATCAAAATGAGACACTAGAACAAGAAGAAGATCGAAATGAAAATGACATTAAAGGGGCAGTGAGTGCGTCAATACGACGACGTGTACCATATATGGAAGTTGTCGGACAAGTTCATGGAACATATATCATTGCTCAAAATGAAAATGGCATGTTTATGATAGATCAGCACGCTGCTCAAGAACGTATCAAATACGAGTATTTTAGAGAAAAAATTGGGGAAGTAACAAATGAAGTTCAAAACTTGTTAATTCCAATGACATTTCATTTCTCAAAAGATGAACAGTTCATTATCGATCAGTATCAAGAGGAATTAGACAGAGTAGGCGTACACCTTGAACATTTCGGTGGACATGATTATATTGTTAATAGCTATCCAGTTTGGTTTCCAAAAGCAGAAGCGGAAGAAATCATCAAAGATATGATAGAACTCGTATTAGAAAATAAAAAAATTGATGTGAAAAAAATGCGTGAAGATGCAGCAATAATGATGTCTTGTAAAAAGTCTATTAAAGCTAATCATTATCTTAAAAACAATGAAATGGCAGATTTAATTGATCAATTGCGTGAAATGGAAGATCCATTTACATGTCCACACGGAAGACCTATTATCATTAACTTTTCGAATTACGAATTAGAAAAATTATTTAAACGTGTAATGTAGAGAGGAGCAATCATTTGAAAGAAAATATACTCCCAGCAATTAGAAATATGAAAGATTTAGATAAGCTAATTAATACCGAATATAAATCATGTGTACTGTTGGATATGCATATCGGTCATCTTAAAAGTATTTTAGATCTGTTAAAAAATAGAGGTATTGAATGTTATATCCATATTGATTTGATCAAAGGTTTAAGTCATGACGAATATTCTTGTGAATATATTATTCAACAATATAAACCTAAAGGTATTGTTTCAACTAAGACTAAAGTAATTAAAAAAGCTAAGTCACTAAATACTTTAACTATCTTTAGAGTGTTTATTATTGATAGTCAAGCTTTGAGCCGAAGTATTGAATTAATACAAAAGGTACAACCAGATTTCGTTGAAGTTCTACCAGGCATCGCACATAAGGCGGTAAGATGTATTCAAGAAGAGACAAATACATCTGTAATTGCAGGTGGATTGATTAGTGAAGTATCTGAAGTAGAAGAAGCCATTAACAATGGTGCAGAATATATTACAACAAGTAATCAAAAATTATGGTAACAATGAAATAGCAACTTTTATTATGTAAAGGAATCAGTCGACCTTTAGAGTCGCTGGTTCCTCTTTATATACCAAAAATGAGTTGAGTAATGAGGATTAAAATGAAATAATTTTGACAAATTTTTAACAAAAATATTGACAACGCTTACAATATAACTGTAATATAAAATCAAGTTATTAAAAGTTAATATTAGAACAGAGAAGGGGAGATTTCTGCAGCTTTATAATGTTGTAGGGGTCTCCCTATCTATTTTGGGAGGAATAGTTATATGAATGCTTATTTAGCAGAGTTTTTAGGTACGGCCATCCTTATACTTTTTGGTGGCGGCGTTTGTGCTAACGTTAATTTAAAACGTAGTGCTGGTAATAACGCTGACTGGATTGTTATCGCTACAGGATGGGGTTTAGCCGTTGCAATGGGTGCATTTGCAGTTGGTAAATTTTCAGGTGCACATTTAAATCCAGCAGTTACTATCGCGTTAGCAATGGACGGTGGATTTAGTTGGGCACAAGTTCCAGGATATATCGTTTGCCAAATGCTTGGAGGTATCGTAGGTGGTGCCCTAGTTTGGTTAATGTATTTACCACATTGGAAAGCAACAGAAGATCAAGCAACAAAATTAGGCGTGTTCTCAACAGCCCCTGCAATTAAAAATTATTTCGCAAACTTTTTAAGTGAGATTATTGGTACAACAGCATTAACTTTAGGTATTTTATTCATCGGTGTAAATAAAATCGCTGATGGTTTAAATCCATTAATTGTCGGTGCTTTAATTATTGCAATCGGGTTAAGTTTAGGTGGTACAACAGGTTATGCAATCAACCCTGCCCGTGACTTAGGCCCACGTATCGCACATGCCATTTTACCAATTGCTGGTAAAGGTGGTTCAAACTGGTCATATGCTATTGTACCTGTTTTAGGTCCAATCGCTGGTGGTATGTTAGGTGCAGTCATTTATGAAGTATTTTATAAACAAACATTTAATGTAAGTTGTGTAGTTGGTATTATTTTAGTTATCATTACATTAGTATTAGGTGTGGTTTTAAATAGAACTTCTAAAAGTAAAGATATTGAATCAATTTATTAATCAAGATATGAAATATCTTATTTTTAGCATGTGATATTAAAAAATTGCATATAAATTAACATGATGTGTAGATATATGATATAAGTAATTATCATAAAAATACTTTAAATAATATTGAAGACATCAAAAGGAGTCAAATACCTATGGAAAAATACATTTTATCAATAGACCAAGGAACAACTAGTTCAAGAGCTATTTTATTCAATAAAGATGGCGAAATTAAAGGTGTTGCACAAAGAGAATTTAAACAACACTTCCCACAATCAGGTTGGGTAGAGCATGATGCGAATGAAATTTGGACGTCAGTATTATCTGTTATGGCAGAAGTAATGAACGAACATAACATTAGAGCAGAACAAATCGAAGGTATTGGTATTACAAACCAACGTGAGACAACAGTTGTTTGGGATAAAAATACTGGTCGACCAATTTATCATGCAATTGTTTGGCAATCTCGTCAAACTCAGAGTATTTGCCAAGAATTGAAAGATCAAGGTCATGAAGCATTATTCCGTGACAAAACCGGTTTATTATTAGACCCATATTTTGCAGGAACAAAAGTCAAATGGATTTTAGATAATGTTGATGGTGCACGTGAAAAAGCAGATAATGGCGATTTACTATTTGGAACAATTGATTCTTGGTTAGTATGGAAATTATCTGGTAAAGAAGCACATATCACAGACTATACAAACGCAAGTCGTACATTAATGTTCAATATCCATGACTTAAAATGGGATAAAGAATTATTAGATATTTTAGAAGTACCTGAAAGTATGCTTCCTGAAGTGAAACCATCAAGTGAAGTTTATGCACATACAGTTGATTATCATTTCTTTGGTCAAAACGTACCAATTGCAGGAATCGCTGGTGACCAACAAGCTGCCTTATTTGGTCAAGCATGTTTCGACAAAGGTGACGTGAAAAATACTTATGGTACTGGTGGATTCATGTTAATGAACACTGGTGAAGAAGCAGTTAAATCTGATAGCGGATTATTAACAACTATCGCATATGGTATTGATGGTAAAGTAAACTATGCTTTAGAAGGTTCTATCTTTGTTTCAGGTTCAGCTATTCAATGGTTACGTGATGGATTAAGAATGATTAATTCAGCACCACAAACTGAAAACTATGCGACTAGAGTAGACTCAACTGAAGGTGTATACGTTGTACCAGCATTTGTAGGATTAGGAACACCTTACTGGGATTCTGAAGCTAGAGGCGCTATCTTTGGATTAACTCGTGGTACTGAAAAAGAACACTTCATTCGTGCTACATTAGAGTCACTATGCTATCAAACTCGCGATGTAATGGAAGCAATGTCTAAAGATTCAGGTATTGAAGTTCAAAACTTACGTGTTGATGGTGGCGCAGTTAAAAATAACTTTATCATGCAATTCCAAGCAGATATTGTTAATACACCTGTAGAAAGACCTGAAATTCAAGAAACAACTGCACTTGGTGCTGCATACTTAGCAGGTTTAGCAGTTGGATTCTGGGAAAGTAAAGATGACATTGCTAACAGATGGAAACTTGAAGAAGAATTTGAACCAAAAATGGAAGAAGAACAACGTACTAAGCTTTATAAAGGTTGGAAAAAGGCTGTAGAAGCTACAAAAGTATTTAAATTAGAAGATTAGTCTTTGGCAAATCAATAAATTGTAAGCATGAGATAGACTAGATTTTCTTATTTATGTTATACTTGAAACAAGTTAATAAGGAAATCGAGAAATGAGAGATTTATTCGTACAATTAAATGGTAATTGTGGGATAAGTCTCTCTTTTTTTATACTAAATAGGAGGCGTTGAATTATGGGTTTATCAACACTAAAAAGGGATCACATTAAGAGAAATTTAAAGAATGAAGAATATGACGTTGTTATTATTGGTGGCGGAATTACAGGTGCAGGTATTGCATTAGATGCTAGTAATCGTGGAATGAAAGTTGCTTTAGTAGAAATGCAAGACTTCGCTCAAGGAACAAGTTCACGTTCTACAAAATTAGTACATGGTGGGTTACGTTATTTAAAACAACTACAAGTAGGTGTTGTAGCTGAAACGGGTAAAGAACGTGCGATTGTATATGAAAATGGTCCACATGTAACAACTCCAGAATGGATGTTATTACCTATGCATAAAGGTGGTACATTTGGTAAATTTACAACTGCCATTGGTTTAACAATGTATGATCGTTTAGCAGGTGTTAAAAAATCTGAACGTAAAAAAATGCTTTCTAAACAAGATACAATTAATAAAGAGCCTTTAGTGAAACAAGATGGTTTAAAAGGTGGCGGTTATTACGTTGAATACCGTACAGATGATGCAAGACTAACTATTGAAGTGATGAAAAAAGCAGCTGAAAAAGGTGCTGAAATCATTAACTATACAAAATCAGAACACTTTACTTACGATTCAAATAAAAAAGTAAATGGTATTGAAGTTGTAGATATGATTGATAATGAAACATATCCTATCAAAGCTAAAAAAGTAATCAATGCTTCAGGACCTTGGGTAGATGAAGTAAGAAGCGGTGACTATGCTCGTAATAACAAACAATTACGTTTAACAAAAGGTGTTCACGTTGTTATCGATCAATCTAAATTCCCATTACAACAAGCAGTTTACTTTGATACAGAAAAAGATGGTCGAATGATTTTTGCAATTCCTAGAGAAGGGAAAGCATATGTAGGTACTACAGATACTTTCTATGATAATGAAAAAGCGACACCATTAACAACACAAGAAGATAGAGATTATTTAATTGATGCAATCAATTACATGTTCCCAACAGTTGATGTAAAAGATGAAGACATCGAATCTACATGGGCTGGTGTACGTCCGTTAATTTTAGAAGAAGGTAAAGACCCTTCAGAAATCTCTCGTAAAGACGAAGTATGGGAAGGCGAGTCTGGCTTATTAACAATCGCGGGTGGTAAACTAACAGGATACCGTCACATGGCATTAGAAATTGTTGATTTATTAGCTAAACGTCTTAAAAAAGAATATGGTTTAACATTCAAACCATGTGCTACTAAAGAATTGAAAATTTCTGGTGGTGACGTTGGTGGTAGTAAAAACTTTGACCACTTTGTTAAGCAAAAAGTAGACGCTGCTAAAGGCTTTGGTATTGATGAAGATGTAGCGTACCGTTTAGCAAGTAAATACGGTTCAAATGTTGATGATTTATTCAATATTGCTCAAACTGCACAATATCATACTAGTAAATTACCATTAGAAATCTACGTAGAATTAATTTATGGTATCCAACAAGAAATGGTATTTAAACCAACTGACTTCCTTGTACGTAGATCAGGTAAATTATACTTCAATATTGATGATGTACTACAATATAAAGATGCAGTTATCGATGTATTAGCAGATATGCTTCAATATAGTGAAGGTCAAAAACAAGCTTATACTGATGAAGTGAATAAAGCGATTGATGAAGCACAGTCTGGTAACAACCAACCAGCAGTTAAAGAATAATTAAATTTAATTTTAAACTACTAACATTGAGTTTTTATCTCAATGTTAGTAGTTTTTTTATATGAAATGTTATATTTGTCATACATGCTTATGAGACAAAAAATATATCTGAATGTGAATTGTTAACTAAATATGCATACAATTTGATTCCGATGTTATCAAAAGGTATATTGAATATAATATGTATGTTTATATTAATAAACATGATTAATGAAGATAAGAAGTTTTGGGGGTATATGCGTGAGTCAAAGTCAATTCAACATTACAGTCAAAGATGGAACAATGATTGAAGTGAAAATAGATAAAGCTAATAATGAAACAATTGGTATTGTCCATCTTTTTCATGGTATGGCTGAACATATGGATCGATATGATGAGTTAGTTAAAGCATTAAATTTACAAGGATATGATGTCCTTAGACATAATCATAGAGGTCACGGTAAAAATATAGATGAAAATGAAAGAGGCCACTTCAATGATATGACACAAGTTGTTGACGATGCATACGAAATAGTAGAAACCATTTATGATAGCCATTTTGAACTACCTTATATTGTTTTAGGACATTCAATGGGATCCATCATTGCAAGACTATTTGTAAAACAATACCCTCAATTTGCAAATGGTCTCATATTAACAGGCACAGGTATGTTTCCTAAATGGAAAGGCATACCAACTATGGTTCTATTGAAATTAATCACCATTATTTTAGGTAAAAGACGTCGAGTTAAATGGGTTAACCGATTAATGAATAAAACCTTTACTAAAAAAATTGATCAACCTCAAACGGAAAGTGACTGGCTATCTACCAAAAGAGAAGAAGTGAACAAATTTATCGATGATGAATATTGTGGATTCAGAGTATCTAACCAACTGATTTATCAAACAGTTAAATATATGATGGACACTGCCAATGTTAAATCATTAAAGCAGATGAATCACAATTTACCAATACTTTTAATTTCAGGCAAAGATGACCCATTTGGAGAATATGGTAAAGGTGTTAAAAAACTAGGTAAGATTTATAAAAAAGCAGGAATCAAACACATAACTGTGCAATTATATAAAAATAAACGCCATGAAATATTATTTGAAGATGACTATTTAACAACTTGGCAACATATGTTTGAATGGATTAAAAAACAAATATTAAAGAAAAATAAAGTGAGTGAATAAGATGAGTAATACAGATAAGCCATTTCTAATTGTAATTGTAGGACCAACGGCGTCTGGAAAAACAGAATTAAGCATAGAATTAGCGAAAAGATGTAATGGTGAAATCATTAGTGGCGACTCTATGCAAGTATATAAACAAATGGATATTGGTACTGCTAAAGTTACAAAAGAAGAAATGAACGGTATTACTCATCATATGATTGATATTTTAAATCCTGATGATACATTTTCTGCATATGATTTCAAACTACGAGCAGAAAAGTGTATCAATGAAATTATCGAAAGAGGTAAGACGCCTATTGTTGCTGGTGGAACTGGATTATATATTCAATCATTACTTTATAATTATCAATTTGAAGATGAAACCGTTTCAGAATATAAAATGAAAGAAGTCAAATCTAAATTAAATGAATTAGCAAAATTAAATAATAATGAATTACATGAATATCTTAATTCATTTGATCCTGAATCAGCCGACAATATACACCCTAATAATAGAAAAAGAGTATTGAGAGCGATAGAATATTATTTAAAAACAAAAAAACTTTTAAGTTATCGCAAGAAAGTTCAACAATTCACTGAAAATTATGATACATTATTAGTAGGGATTGAAATGTCGCGTGAAACATTATATGAAAAAATAAATAAACGTGTTGATATTATGTTGAGCCACGGATTATTTAATGAAGTGCAACACTTAGTTGAACAAGGCTATGAGTCAAGTCAAAGTATGCAAGCAATTGGGTATAAAGAATTAATACCTGTTGTGAAAGGGAATATGGATTTACAGTCAGCTATTGATAAGTTAAAACAGAATTCGCGAAAGTACGCGAAACGTCAATTGACTTGGTTTAAGAATAAAATGAACGTTCACTGGTTAGATAGAGAAAATATGTCACTTCAAATGATGTTAGATGAGATTACACCCCAAATAAATAAAAGGAGTACTGAACATGATTGCAAACGAAAACATCCAAGATCAAGCACTAGAGAACTTTAAATCAGAAAAAACAGAAGTCACTGTGTTCTTTCTAAATGGTTTCCAAATGAAAGGAACAATTGAAGATTTCGACAGCCAAGTGATTCGTTTAGTTTCACAAGGAAAACAACATCTGATTTACAAACATGCGATCAGCACTTTCATGATTGATGATGAAAACGAATCAGCATCAGAAACATCTGAAGAATAAGACATAATTGAAGTGCAGTAAAGCACAAATCAAAAATGAACGTCGCAATAGTTACATAAAAGAGAAAGAAAAAGATTGATTGGTTCTAATTAGTGCTTTATCGTATTAAAGATTGTAATTCAAAAAAGCTTCATTTAAAGAAAGCATTCGCGGTTATCTTGTCGCCTTTGCTCATCACTTTAAATGAAGCTTTTTCATGTTTAAATTATTAGTTCATGTTTAAATTATTAGTTCATGTTTGATATTTTATAGAAGTTTTTCGATTTCATTTTCTAATTGTGCAGGTTTCTTCTGCGGTGAAAAACGTTTAACTACATTACCGTCACGATCAATTAAAAACTTAGTGAAGTTCCACTTGATTTTTTCATTAAACATACCATGTTGTGCATCAGTAAGGAAGCGGAATAACGGATGTTGATGTTCTCCTTTAACATCAATTTTTTGATGTATAGGGAATGTTACACCGTAATTTAATTTACAGTTTTGAGCAGCTTCTTCACCTGATCCAGGTTCTTGACCACCAAATTGATTACAAGGGAATCCTAAAATGATGAATTTTTGATCTTTATATTTTTCATAAAGCTCTTGTAATCCTTCAAATTGTGGTGTGAAGCCACATTCACTTGCAGTATTTACGATTAACATCACATAATCTTTATAATCTTCTAACTTATATGTTTCTCCTGTGTTTTTTTCTACAACGAAGTCATATATTTTTTCCATAAGATCACCCTTTCGAATTAATTACAATTTAACATAATATTGACGAATAGTCTTTATATTGGCACTATGATAAAATATTTAAGAACTAAAATAAAAGGAGATGTATATCATGGCACAGCTATCAACACATGATACAAAGAAAAAATTAGAAACGGCTGTACTAATCGGTGTACATGCTCAAAACGATAATGAGTTTAATTTTGATTCTACTATGGAAGAATTAGAAGCGCTATCAGAGACATGCCAATTAAATGTTAAAGGTCAAATCACTCAAAACCGTGAACAAGTTGATCACAAATACTATGTTGGTAAAGGTAAAATTGAAGAAATTCAAGCTTTTATAGAATTCCATGATATAGATGTCGTTGTGACTAATGATGAATTAACGACAGCTCAATCTAAAACATTAAATGGCAATTTGGGCATAAAAATTATCGATAGAACACAGTTGATCCTTGAAATTTTTGCTTTAAGAGCAAAAAGTAGAGAAGGTAAGTTACAAGTAGAATTAGCACAATTAGATTATTTATTACCACGATTACAAGGACATGGTCGTAGTTTATCAAGACTTGGTGGTGGCATTGGTACACGTGGTCCAGGTGAAACGAAGCTTGAAATGGATCGTCGACATATTCGTACAAGAATGAATGAAATCAAGCATCAATTACAAACTGTTGTTGAGCACAGAGATAGATACCGTAGTAAACGTGAACAGAATCAAGTCTTTCAAATTGCATTAGTAGGATATACTAATGCCGGGAAATCATCATGGTTTAATGTGTTAGCCAATGAAACAACATATGAACAGAATCAATTGTTTGCAACATTAGATCCTAAAACTCGCCAGATACAAATCAATGAAGGATTTAATTTAATCATTTCGGATACAGTTGGATTTATTCAAAAATTACCTACAACGTTAGTAGCTGCATTTAAATCAACTTTAGAAGAAGCCAAAGGTGCAGATTTACTTTTACATGTTGTAGATGCAAGTCATCCGGAGTATCGCTCTCAATATGATACTGTCAATCAACTTATTAAGCAGCTAGATATGGATCAAATTCCACAATCATTGATTTTTAATAAAAAGGATCAATGTCCAAGTAATATGGACTTACCAGTTTCAGAACAACCTTATGTATTTGTTTCAAGTAGGGATGAATCAGATAAAGATTCAGTGAAAAATTTATTAATCAATCAAATTAAACATAGTTTAACGTATTACGAGGAGACAGTACCAAGTTTGGATGCAGATCGACTTTATTTCTTAAAACAACATACACTCGTCAGTGAACTCAATTTCAATGAAAAAGATGAGTCTTATGAAATTAAAGGATATAAAAAAATATAAAAAGGAAGTTAGCAAGATGACAGATATGACAAGTCTTATTGAAGATGTAGAATCTACATTGACACCGTACTTTAAAGATATTGAACGCATTGCTTTGATTAATCAAGAAAAGGTATTAGATGCGTTTCATGCAGTTAAAGCTACAGAAAGTGATTTATTAGGAACAACAGGTTATGGATATGATGATTTTGGACGTGATCATTTAGAAGAAATTTATGCAAAAACATTTAAAGCAGAAGATGCCATTGTAAGACCTCAAATTATTTCTGGAACACATGCCATCAACTTGGCTTTACAAAGTAATTTGAAATACGGAGATGAATTATTATATATCACGGGTAGTCCATACGATACATTATTAGAAGTTATCGGAGTAAACGGTAACGGTATTGAGAGTTTAAAGGAGCATGGTGTTTCATATAATGAAGTAGCATTAGCAGAGGGTAAAATTGATATATCTAACGTTCTAAAAGCAATTAATGATCGAACTAAAGTCGTTGCTATCCAACGTTCTAAAGGTTATGATCAACGCCCTTCAATACCTGTTGATGAGATTAAAGAAGCGATTTTAGCAATTAAAGCACAAAATCCGAACGTCATTATCTTTGTCGATAATTGTTATGGGGAATTTGTTGAAGAACGAGAACCTACAGAAGTTGGCGCTGATTTAATTGCAGGTTCACTCATTAAAAATCCTGGTGGTGGATTAGCTAAAATAGGCGGCTATATCGCTGGTAATAAGGATTTAATTGAGCGTTGTGGTTATAGATTAACTGCACCAGGTATTGGTAAAGAAGCAGGCGCATCCTTAAATTCATTACAAGAAATGTATCAAGGATTTTTCCTAGCACCTCACGTAGTCAGTCAAAGTTTAAAGGGTGCATTATTTACGAGTCTGTTACTTGAAAAATTAAATATGACTACAACACCTAAGTATAACGTTAAACGTACAGACCTAATCCAAACTGTGACATTTGAAACAAAAGAACAAATGATATCATTTTGTCAAAGTATCCAACATGCATCACCAATCAATGCACATTTTAGTCCGGAGCCGAGTTACATGCCTGGTTATGAGGATGATGTTATTATGGCAGCTGGTACTTTCATTCAAGGTTCATCAATTGAATTGTCTGCTGATGGCCCTATACGTGAACCATATGAAGCGTATGTTCAAGGTGGATTAACATATGAACATGTTAAATTAGCTGTTACACGTGCAGTCACTCAATTAAAAGAACAAGGACTTGTTTAATTCGATATTAGGAGAGGGACAGAAATAATAAAGAACCACTAATCATTTATGATGTAGTGGTTCTTACGCATTAGCCACAGCTAATGTGTACTTTAAAATAGAAATACATGAGTGAAACTCATGCATAAGAAATACTAATTTCTAAAGAAATAGTATTTCTTTATCGTTGTCCCACCATGTTTCAGTTTTTTTATCAGAAAATTTTAAAATTTATTCAGAAATTTTTGTGAATGTTGTTACGTGGTGGTATTTCAATGCTTCTAAAATGCAGTAATATCAATGGTTTTACTTATCATGTCAGAAAACCTGACATATTTTTGTAATCTGAGCTAAACTATGCTAAATTAAGTACAAGTTCAAAAGTGGAGGAGATGTTAGCGATGTCTAATGACTCTATTAGAAGAAACATGGCTGTATTCTCCATGAGTGTAGTCAGTAAATTAACAGAATTAAGTCCAAGACAAATTCGTTATTACGAGACACATGAACTTGTCAAACCGGAAAGAACTGAGGGAAATAAGAGATTATTTTCACTGAATGATTTGGAAAGATTATTAGAAATTAAATCTTTAATTGAAAAAGGCTTTAACATTAAAGGTATTAAACAAATTATTCATAATCAAGAGAATCACTTATCATCAGACGAACATGAAACTAGAAAGAAAATGATTGTAGATGCAACTCAAAAACCATACGGTGAAACATTGCCGATAAATCGAGGAGATTTATCCCGATTTATAAAATAAAATTTGGAGGATTTCAAGTATGCCAAAACGTAGTTTTACAAAAGACGATATTCGTAAGTTTGCTGAAGAAGAAAACGTGAGATATTTAAGATTACAATTCACTGATATTTTAGGAACAATTAAAAATGTTGAAGTACCAGTAAGTCAATTAGAAAAAGTTTTAGATAACGAAATGATGTTTGACGGATCATCAATCGAAGGTTTCGTACGTATTGAAGAATCAGATATGTACTTACACCCTGACTTAGATACTTGGGTTATCTTCCCATGGACAGCTGGTCAAGGTAAAGTTGCACGTTTAATCTGCGACGTATTCAAAACAGATGGTACACCATTCGAAGGTGACCCTCGTGCAAACTTAAAACGCATCTTAAGAGAAATGGAAGATTTAGGTTTCACAGACTTCAACTTAGGGCCTGAACCAGAATTCTTCTTATTCAAATTAGATGACAAAGGTGAACCTACATTAGAATTAAATGATGATGGTGGTTACTTTGACTTAGCACCTACGGATTTAGGTGAAAACTGCCGTCGTGACATCGTTCTTGAATTAGAGGACATGGGCTTTGATATTGAAGCAAGTCACCATGAGGTTGCGCCAGGTCAACACGAAATCGACTTTAAATATGCAGATGCAGTAACAGCATGTGATAACATCCAAACATTCAAATTGGTAGTTAAAACAATCGCTCGAAAACATAACTTGCATGCAACATTTATGCCAAAACCATTATTTGGTGTAAACGGAAGCGGAATGCACTTCAACGTATCATTATTTAAAGGTAAAGAAAATGCATTCTATGATCCAAATGGCGAAATGGAATTAACTGATACAGCATACCAATTCACTGCAGGTATTCTTAAAAATGCACGTGGATTCACAGCAGTATGTAACCCATTAGTAAACTCTTATAAACGTTTAGTACCAGGTTACGAAGCACCATGTTATATTGCATGGAGTGGTAAAAACCGTTCACCATTAGTACGTGTACCTTCATCAAGAGGTTTATCTACTCGTGTTGAAGTACGTTCAGTTGACCCAGCAGCTAACCCATACATGGCACTAGCAGCAATCTTAGAAGCTGGATTAGACGGTATCAAAAATAAATTAGAAGTTCCTAAACCAGTAAACCAAAACATTTATGAAATGAATCGTGAAGAACGTGAAGCTGTTGGTATCCAAGATTTACCTTCAACTTTATACACTGCGTTAAAATCAATGCGTGAAAATCCAACAATCAAAAAAGCGTTAGGTAATCATATCTATAACCAATTCATCAATTCAAAATCAATTGAATGGGATTATTACAGAACTCAAGTTTCTGAATGGGAACGCGAGCAATATATGAAACAATACTAAAACGCTAAACAACATTGGGGAATGTCGTTATATCAAGGGCTAGAGCAATTTTGCTTTAGCTCTTTTTTGTTTGACGGGGTGGAATAATACAATTTATGTGGAATTATGTTTAGATTGTTGTCCACTTATAGTCCACCTCTCTCGTTAAAAATGAAATCAAAGAATTTTTAATGAACATAAGACAATTAACTTTTACTATAAATATCAATGAGGGAAGAAATAAAAAGTTAGTATGACTTAATTATAGTCGTAGTGAACGAAATAATAATTTAAAAATAAGAACACAAAAATAGATTGATAATAGTTATATCAAGTAATTAATATAAAATAAAAGAAAGGTAGACATTAATTATATATAAACCGATGTCATGGTAAATAATTATGAAAGTAACGATTAGAGTAAGGAAAACGACCAAACAAGAGAAATTAGAATTTTTAAAAGGGGCACTTCTCTTAATTGGAATTATACTTTTAATAAAATATTTAATTTAGTTTGAATATGCAATATGATCATTGAACTATTTGGAAATTGTTTAATTTGAATTTTGCCATAAGTGAATACTGTATTTAGCCCAAGACGTATCTAACTAGATGCGTCTTTTAAACTTAAAAGGCGATAAGGTCTCAAGTCATCATACAAAACGAAATCTGACCTCATGTAATGACTAAATTAGAATGTGTCACGAGTCATGTAGTCATACGTGGCCGTCATCCAAATGAATTCGTATCTGAATTTAAAAAACAAACGCAATCTACTACGTATAACGCTAGTCGATTGTTAGTCACTGAATCAGCGCGAGTTCAAGCAGAGTCACAAAAGTTAACTTATCTTAAAGAACTTGGTGAAGATGGCGAATATAAATATGTGGCTAAAATAGATAAGAAAACATCAAAACTATGTCACTCATTAAACGGCAAAGTATTTAAAGTTAAAGATATGATTCCAGGTGTAAATGCGCCACCTATGCATCCATGGTGTAGAAGTACCACAGTTCCACATGTAGGCAATTGGCGAGAGAAATTCTTTAAAGAGCGTAAAGGTAAATATCAAGTAGAGAATAAAGTATCTGAAAAAGAAAAATTACAAGAAAAAGCTAAAAAAGAAATGCTTGAAATGATAAGTAATGGTAAAATAAAAGTAGAAATTAATCCTGAAAAACAGAATAGACATTTGATAGGTCATAAATTATATGAAGAATATAAGTTGAAAAATTTGCGAAATGGGAATTTAATACCAAGTTATATTATTCTAAAAAATGATGAATTAAATGAACTGATATTGCAAAAAGCAGGTAGTGGGAAATTGGTTATTAATCGGAAAGGTCAATGGAAAAATAAAGAAATAATTGATTTTGGCAAAAATATAGGTAAAGATTATATTGATGGAAAATTTATAAATACTCAATGGGGCACAGTACACTATTCAAAAACTGGTAGCCACATAATTCCAAATGGAAAGGATGATAAAAATTGAAATTATGGACATATATAGGTAAAAAAGTAGTAATAGATTTTATTGATGGGCAACGAATCATTGGACAAGTTACCAACTTTGATGATCGCTTCGACAATGAAAGTGGCGAAGATTCTATCCACTTAGCAGTAGGGGATTTATTATATGATATTGATGAATCTGAGATTGAAGATATAAAAATAATTTCGGTATAGCATCCTTTCTACACAGATAAATAGAAAGTGGTGCTATTTTTATACACTTTTTTAACCTTCCATTGTGAAGGTTATTTTTTATTGTCCAAAACGTGCTGATGACATTTAAAAGCAAGTATGGAATAACAGTCGATAGACTATAAACGGAGGTATATCTCATGGAGAATAATCAAAGTAATATTACTGAAGAACCTAAGAACAATGAGGAATTAAACAACAGTGATGAACAATCACAACAAACTGAGAAAACTTTTTCTCAAGAAGAAGTATCGTAATTGATTAAAGAGCGTATAGCTAGAGAACGTAAGAAGTCAGATGAACGTATTAAAGATGCCGTTCAAGAAGCTGAGAAATTAGCCAAGATGAATCGTGATCAGAAGAATCAATATGAACTTGAAAAAGTTCTGAAAGAAAATCAAGAACTCAAAGCAGAAAAAGCTTTGAATCAAATGAAAGATGAAACACGATTAATGCTTAAAGAAGCTGGTGTAGACAATGTTGATGACCAGGTAGTCAAAATAATGTCTCCGTGAATAAATAAAAAAAGCACCACTCTCATAAAGAATGATGCTTTCAAAATGCTTATCTATATCAATTCTAATAATTGATTAACATTTTCTTCAGTTGTGGCCCAACTTGTTGCAAATCTAACTACTCGATGTTGATCATCATATTTTTCCCAAACGGCAAATTTTACTTTTTGTTTTAATTCTTTAATTTTATCGTTACTTAAAATAAAGAATTGTTGGTTAGTAGGTGAATCAAAATAGAGTTGATATCCTTTTTTAAGGAAACCTTCTTTCATTTTATTGGCCATTTCTATCGCATGGCGACTTATTTTGAAATATAAATCATCTGTAAATAATTCAAGAAATTGTATGCCGGTTAATCTTCCTTTAGCTAATAGGGCACCATGATGTTTAATACGTGTCGTAAAATGTTTGGGTTCGTTCTGCTTCGTAAATACAATAGCTTCTCCGCACAATGCACCGATTTTAGTTCCGCCAATATAAAAAATATCACAGTAATTCGCAACGTCTTCGATAGTCATATCTGAATGATCACTCATTAAACCATAACCTAAACGAGCACCGTCCATAAAAAGGGGGAGTTTATGTTTTCGGCAAACGTTAGATAGTGCTTCCAATTCACTTTTTGAATATAATGTACCGTATTCAGTAGGATGGGAAATGTATACCATACCAGGAAAGACCATATGATCACGTTTAAAATCACTATTAAAGGTTTCAATATAATCTTCTACACCTTTGGCATTAATTTTTCCTTCTGATGAAGAGATTGTTAGTACTTTATGTCCACTATATTCAATTGCACCACCTTCATGTACTGCAACATGACCAGTTTCGGCTGAGATAACACCTTCATAGCTTTCTAACATGGAGTTAATCACGACTTGATTTGTTTGCGTACCTCCCACTAAAAAACGAATCGTTGCATCAGGACATTTGATTTTATGTTTAATTTGTTGCATAGCTTGATCAGTAAATTGATCAAATCCATATCCTGGAGCTTGAATTCGATTTGTTTCAATTAAACGTTGTAAAACTTTTTCATGTGCACCTTCTAAATAGTCATTTTCAAAAGATAACATTTACTTTCCCTCCAATAACACAATGAATTAATTTTTCTAATTAGTTAGCTTGCTCTGATGACTCATAAAGATGAATATATTATATTATCGTTTTAAATTAATTTCAATTATATTCCGAACAACATAATTACATTGCGTATTAAATTTCTTTTTCTAGAATCACTATATATTGAATTATTTCAAAAAAAGCCTTATGATTTAATCAATACAAAGAAAAGGGGAATGAATATGGAACAAATTAAATTTAAAACTTTCACAGAAGATAGTTTAGAAAAATTAGAAAATAGTGTGAATGATTATTTACAAACAAGTGAAGGTTCTACATATAAATTGTTGAATATCACAATGAAACAATCGGAAGAACACAAATTTCCAACTATTGAAGAAGAATTCAATGCTATTGTAACTTTAGTAAAAAGTGACGCACTTTAAAATAGAATTTATTATTAGGAGTATATGTTTATGGAATTAAAGTTTTCACATGATCTGGGTTTGCTTTTTACGATATTACTTGCAATTGGTTTTGTAATTAATGTTGTTTTAGCATTTATTATTATATTTTTGGAGAGAAATCGACGAAGTGCAAGCTCAACATGGGCATGGTTATTTGTACTATTTGTATTACCTTTAATTGGTTTTATCCTTTATTTATTCTTTGGTCGTACAGTGTCTAAACGTAAACTGGATAAAAATAATGGTAATGAGTTAGACGCCTTTAATGAACTTATAGATAGACAAATTAAGGATTTTGATGAACAAAATTATGGCACTGATAATGAATTAGTAGTGAAACATCATGATTTAGTAAGAATGTTACTTATGAACCAAGATGGTTTTATAACTGAAAATAACCAACTTGATGTATTTACAGATGGTCATGAATTATATGATCAAATGTTAGAAGATATTCGAAATGCTAAAGATTATATTCATTTAGAATACTTTGGCTTCGAATTGGATGGCTTAGGTAAACGTATTATCAAAGCTTTAGAGGAAAAACTGAAAGAAGGTTTAGAAGTCAAACTACTATATGACGATGTTGGTTCTAAAAAAGTTGGTAGGGCTAATTTTAAACACTTTAATGACCTAGGCGGAGAAGTAGAGGCATTTTTTGCTTCAAAATTACCAATTATCAATTTTAGAATGAACAATCGTAATCACCGTAAAATTGTAGTGATTGATGGTCAAGTTGGCTATATAGGTGGTTTTAACGTCGGTGATGATTACCTTGGTTTAGGTAAACTAGGTTATTGGAGAGATACGCATTTTAGAATTGCTGGAGATGCAGTTGATGGTTTACAAACTAGATTTATGATGGATTGGAATTCACAAGCACATCGACCACAATTCGAATATAACGATAAATATTTCCCGAAAAAGCATGTTCAAGATGGACATGTACCTATGCAAATTGTGGCGAGTAGTCCAGCAGAAGATTGGCATCAAATTGAATTTGGTTATACTAAAATGATTATGAAAGCGAAAAAGTCGATTTATATTCAAACGCCATATTTTATTCCAGATAATTCATATATCAATGCTTTAAAAATGGCAGCAGCGACTGGTATTGAGGTTCATTTAATGATTCCATGTAAGCCAGACCATCCATTCGTATATTGGGCAACATTTGCGAATGCGGCACAATTATTAGAAAGTGGGGTCCATATTTATACATATGAAAATGGATTCTTACATTCTAAAGTATGTTTAATTGATGATGAGGTCGTATCAGTAGGTTCAGCAAACATGGACTATAGAAGTTTTGAATTAAACTTTGAGGTTAATGCATTTGTGTACGATAAAGAGATGGCTAAAAAAATCAAACAAGCTTATAAAGAAGATATTAAAAAATCAAAAGAGTTAACAGTAGAAGGTTATAGAAATCGTTCATTAAAAATTAAAATTAAAGAAGATTTAGCTAAGTTAATCTCGCCAATATTATAATATAAAAAATCTGTCACTAAATGTGGCAGATTTTTTATTTATTATAATAATATTATGTCAACTATATGACAAATGTCATATCTAAATAATGACAAACGCTACTATTTTGAGTTTTACAGACTTGATATTCTGTATTCAACTCAAAATAAGAGGTGGTATAAATGATAAAAATAAATCATTTAAGTAAACAATTTAACAATGTCAATGTACTTGAAAATATTAACTTAAATATTGAAGATGGGATTTGCACGGCACTCATTGGCAAGAATGGAGCAGGAAAATCAACATTAATCGATATTATTATTGGTAATAAAGCAATAGATTTTGGTGAAATCATTGATGAACATAGTTTAATTAATAGAAAACATATGGCTGTTTTATATCAAAAAACACATTTTCTAAAATTAGTAAAAGTAAAAGAGTTATTTAATTTATATTGTAGTTTATACCAAGAGCATATTTCTAAAGAGGAGTTTATGAGTATCACTAACTTTGACGAACAATTGTTAAATCAATGGGCTTCAAAACTTTCTGGTGGGCAACAAAGAATTTTAGATTTTGCATTAACAGTTACAGGTAAACCAAAGTTGCTTGTATTAGATGAGCCAACCACTGCAATGGATATTGAAACGAGAGAACATTTTTGGAATATAATCCATCGATTTAAAAGTGAAGGTATGACCATCATATATACCACACATTATATAGAGGAAGTAGAAAGAATGGCTGATCAAATTGCTTTATTAGAAAATGGTCATATTAAAATTAAGGGAGATATAAATAAAATAAAGTCATTAGAACCAACATCCTACATATATATTCCACTTAAATACAAAGATGAAGTTCAAAAACTGGCTGTTAATTTTATATTCAAAAAATCAGATCAAAAATTCGAGATTAAAACAAAACAAGTCAAGGACATATTAATGGAAATGATAAATCAGAATATTGATTTAAATGAAATTGAAATATATAAATCATCTCTATTAGAAGTGCTATTTAATAAGTCGAATATAAGTGAGGAGGAAGTAAAATGCTAATGTCTTATTTTACAATCGAATTGAAAGTACTACTTAGGAAAAGATTATATTTAATTATGTCCATATGTTTACCATTATTTTTTTATCTATTATTCACTTCTATATTAGATTTGCCTAAGTCTGAAAGAATAATATTTTATAAGGAATATATGTATAGTATGGTAGTATTTAGTTGTATGAACTTTTGTTTGATTTCATTTCCTGTTGATATGATTGAAGAAAGAACAAATGGGTGGTTTAAGCATCTTATGACCACACCTCTTAATATAACGTCATATTATTTGGTTAAAGTTAGTAAGACTACTTTTCAGTTTTTATTAGCTATTGTATTAATATTTGTAATAGCACACTTTTATAATAACGTAAATATGGAAATGATACAGTGGATAAAATCTGCAGTTATATTATGGATAGGTGCTAGTTTGTTGTTAACATTAGGTTTAATTATTGCTCAATTTAACGATACTCAAAAAGCAAGCAGTATTGCTAACTTAATAGGTATAGGATTAGCGATTTTAGGAGGTCTATGGTTCCCAACTAACACATTCCCTGATTGGTTACAAGCTATTTCTAAATTAACACCTACTTATCATCTTAAACATTTGGCTTATCGTTTAAGTAAAGGCGATGGTATAGATTTTACTTCTTTTGGAATAATATTTTTTTATAGCGTGATATTTTTAATGATCGTATTATTGATTAATAAACAGAAAGCAGTGGATTAATATGACAAATGTATCCATTTGGACAAAAATTGGAACTAGAATAACACCTTTAATTTATTTGATTTTTCCGATATTAAACCTAATCGATTACAGTATTGAGAGACCCAAATGGGAATATTTTCTAATTGTAATCATTTTTGCAATTGATTATATCACAATAGTCTTTTACTATAATCGCGTGAGTGATAAAACACTGTATACAATGTTTCTGATTCACTATATATTATTAGATTATTTTGTTATATGTAAACAACCAATGAATGCATTATTTTATTTCTTTAGTGCATTTGCTATTCCTTTCATGTTGAAAAAAGGATTTAAGTCTAAATATTTTATTACATTTGTTATTGCGATGATAGTAACACTAGGAATCACGTTTATTATTATAAATGATGCAACATTACCTTTATCAATTTATTTTGTGGTCATATTTTTAATGTGTGTAGGGAATATTTATGCTTTAGAAGAGCGTAAAATGAAAGAAAAACTTACAGAACAGAATAAATACATTAATATTCTAATAGCGGAACAAGAACGAACACGTATAGGACAAGATTTGCATGATACGTTAGGTCACGTTTTTGCAAGTTTAACCTTAAAATCAGAGCTAGCTATGAAACTGATTGATCAACAACCAGCTAAAGCTAGAGATGAAATAGAATCTATCAATGAACTATCAAAAGACACGTTAAAAAAAGTGAGAAATATAATAGAAAATCTCCAAACGCCTTCATTTCAAGAAGAAGTTAAAGCAGTATCGACAATTTTAAAAGATGCCCAAATTGATTTTGCTTTTTCTAACACGCAAATAGTAGCATCTTTAAATCCAGCAAAGCAGGCTTTGGTATCCATGATTTTAAAAGAGGCGATAAATAATATTATTAAACATGCTAATGCGACTGCAGTTAAAATTAATGTAAGTGATTATCATAATTATATTATGTTGACTATCCAAGATAACGGTATAGGAATGAATAATAAAGATAAAGAAAAGCTGAGTAGTATTCGGAGTAGAGTGAATTATTTAAATGGAGAACTAAATATTGAAAATCACAATGGAACTAAACTAACAATCTTTATACCTAGAGGTGAAATGATGTGATTACAATGATTATAGCTGAAGACCAACATATGCTTAGAAAAGCTATGGTACAACTTATCGAATTAAATGATGATTTAAAGGTATTAGCAGATGTAGGAAATGGTAATGATGCATTAGAGTTAATAAAAACATATGAACCTGATATTGCAATTCTAGATATAGAAATGCCAGGTATGACTGGTATTGAAGTCTTAGCAGAATCTAAAGCATTAAAATTACAGACCAAAATTATCATTGTTACAACTTTCAAAAGACCAGGATATTTTGAAAAAGCTGTAGCAAATGATGTAGATGCATATGTTTTAAAAGAGCGATCCATAGATGAATTAGTAAATACTATTCAGAAGGTAGTTAATGGGAAGAAAGAATATAGTGATAGCTTGATGACATCATTAATTACGTACACCAATCCATTAACGCACAAAGAACAAGTTGTCTTACGAGAAATCGGTAATGGATTAAGTAGTAAGGATATTGCAGACAAATTATATTTATCTAATGGAACAATACGTAATTATACATCATCTATTATTGATAAACTTGAAGCTGAAAATCGTTTTGACGCTTGGAAAATTGCCACAAATAATGGGTGGATTTAATTAGCTTGGTTGTTTATCAACATGTTCTGAAAGTAATTTTAATATTTCAATCGCTTTATAAGTTGGTGTTTCAATGCTTAATGTATGATCAAATGTATGATTTTGGGGTGTTTTAACTTTATAAGTAATTTCATAGCTATCAATGATGCAATCTATAATTTCCATATTTTCTCCCTCCTGAAAATTTTATTGAATTAATTGTTTTATTAATTTTTATATACCACAATTTTTACAAATTATTCCTTTAATATTCACAAAAATGTTACAAAATAAATAATTTTTTGAAACGAAAAAATGCCATTGAATTTGATTTCAATGGCACGCTTTGTTTAATATTGATATTAAAAAAATTATTGTCTATCGCTTTCTTTTATCCATGAAATTGGTGATTAAATAAACGATAAAACCTACTAAAATTCCTAAAAATAATGCAACTACGGCAGAAACTATAGTTGGGAATTTAAATACAACTTGCATTACAATACCTATTATAACTGCCACAATGACTGCTATAAGTGTGACTCTATTCTCACTAGACATATTGTTAATTCACTCCTATCATTAATTATTATATCATGGTCATGCTTGTTTAAAAATTTTAATTTAGTATTGACGCTATGTTTATTATTCATTATCATTAGTCAGGATAAATAAGTAAGAATGGGTGACATCAATGAAATCGAAAAAGTCTTTATCAACACTTGTGTTGGTAATTATAGTTGTTTGTGTGTTATTGTTTCAATTTATTAATCATACTGGACCATTTAGTGGATCTAAATCTCAAAATACTAGTACAGAATTAAAAGGAAAGGAAAAAGTTCATATTGATAGGGTAGTTGACGGGGATACATTTGTAGCAAAACAGGGCAACAAAAATATTAAAGTGCGTTTAATTGGTGTTGATACGCCTGAAACAGTTAAACCGAACACGCCTGTTCAACCTTATGGTAAAGAGGCTTCGAACTATAGTAAGAAAACTTTAACTAATAAAGATGTGTATCTTGAATATGATAAAGAAAAAAATGATAGATATGGTAGAACTTTAGCATATGTATGGTTAGATAAAGATCATATGTATAATAAAGAACTCGTTGAAAAAGGTTTAGCAAGAGAAAAGTACTTTGCGCCAAACGGTAAATATAGAGATGTATTTAAAAAGGCTCAAAATGAAGCTAAGAAAAACAAAGTTAATATTTGGAGTTAATAGGTAATAAAAAGGCCGATATAATTATGGGTATCACTTCATAATTGTATCGGCCTTTTATCATATAATTTTTAATTAAATTGTTGTGTAATTTGTTCAACTTGATCTTTAGTTAATGGATGTTTAGATAGACTTACTGCATCGTTAATCACTTTTTCAAGTGATGATTTAGTTGAAACTGTGTCTACATATTTGTCGCTTTCTTCAGAACCTTCGATAATATTGACAGTTCCATCATTAAAATAAACCACACCGATACTTTGAATTTTGAAATTGAAATGTGACTCGATTTGGTCTTTTAATGCTTTAGCGTTATTAGCAGCTTGTTGGTATGGATCATAATCATAAAATTCATATATTACTCGATTATCTTGAAGCATTTCTATGAATGTATAGACACCTTCACGAGTAGTATTGAATTGTTTATGATACTGTTCACTAATATAATGTCCAACAATTTTATCTCTATTTAGAGGTTGTTGGTCTAAATTATTGTGCTTATCAGGCACATCAAAGTGGTAGAAAGTTTTTTGATTCCAATGTTTAACATCAACATTGATTAAACCTACATCAGTAACAATAATAAAATCAAATGATCTTACATAATCAAATAATGGATGTTTTGTGGCAAGGTTACTCGTTGCTATGATGTTATATACCTTTAACTGACCACTTTCCACAAATTTATCTAAGATACCTCGTAAATCACGTTTTGCATTTTTGAATGCATGTGGGCTAATGCCTTTGTTGGTACTTAGCATTTGATTTTTTAAAGAAAGATTTTCCTCACTTAAAGCTGAATTTTTCGCTACGATTTGATTTTTTGCATATTCTTCAGTTTCAACTCTACTTTTTAAATACTGTTGATTCAAGAAAAATGCGATAATCAAAACAATGATGATAATTATCAGAATTATCGATAAAGTTGACATAATTTTCACCCGAATCTATTTAGATTTAAACAGTAATACATATGTATGACAATGATATGAAATATTAATTTTTATGAAAAAGAAAATAATATATATAATCAAAATCACACAATTGATAACTCAATATAGATTATAAACTTACATTTAATGATGTTCAATCTATTGTACGTGAAATTGAGAATATTATTTGAAAATTTAACGTTATAGACACTTTTAATAAATTACCATTGGCGTAACCACCAATTAAGATGAAATAATAAAAATTCATCAGGATATTAAATATAATTTTTACTAATTGTTCACAAATAATCAATTGAAAAAGATGTAGCTAGAAGGTATAATATAGGTTATGAAAGCGTTTACTAAGAAGGTGGTGTACATGTATATGGAAGAGCATTCAAATACTCAAACTTTAGTTGAAGCATTAATTCAATCATCATCACAGTCTTTCAAGTTTCATGGCGTTGTAGCAATGCAGTTATTTTTAAGTGATGACCTTGAACTACCTTCAAAAGTAGATATTTGTGTAGAACGTAAAAAATTAATAGATATTGTCAAAGCTATACCAAATCATTTTAATATTCGTTTTTTTAATAAAGCTGGTGAATGTTCAGAAAGTCATAACATGTCATTAAAAGAAATTACACATGCAAATGTGTATGATGAAGAACAACAAATTATGGAAATTTTTGTATATGATGTTGTAAATGATGAGTGGATATTCAGGTTGAATTCCCAAATTCGTTTGCCTAAGAATAATATTTATTTCCATTCATTAAATTATGATGTGGATTATATTAAACCTGAAATCGTATTGATGTATGATTTATTAGATAACCAAAACTATCATCAATTCTCAAATTACAAAAAGGTCATTGATTCATTGAGTTACTATCAATTTTTCATTCTTAAACTTGTTGTGGGTGAAAAAAGAATTAAAGAAGCTATTTTAAATAATAAAAAGATATTAGAAGCTTAAAAGCAACTTTCTAAAGAACTAGATTTTGTTCTACTTAGAAAGTTGCTTTTTTAAATTAATCTTTTATACATATACCGTGATAACAGAATTCATAAGTTGCTCTTACAGCTTTTTCTGCATCCTCTAATTTGATACCAAACATCATTGAAATTTCAGATGCCCCTTGGTTAATCATTTTTAAATTAATATTAGATTCTGCCAGTGCATGAGTAATTTTACTAGCAGTACCAATAACTCTATTCATCCCTTCACCAACAATCATTAGAATTGCAAGATCGTGATCAATACTTAACTCATCTACATCACAATATTTTTGTATATCGTTTAGCACACGGCTCTCTACATCTCTTATTTGATCAGAGCGCATGACGAGACTGATATTATCTATACCAGAAGGCATGTGGTCAAATGAAATATTATAATCTTCAAGAACGCCTAAAATTTTTCTTGTGAAACCAACTTGTCTGTTCATCAAGTATTTTTTGATATTAATAACAGTAAAATCTTTATCACAACTAATACCACTAATTACATTTTTAGAATTAATTTCTCGATCATGTACGATAAATGTGCCTTTATCTTGAGGACGATTTGTATTTTTAATAACGACAGGGATGCGGTCTTTATGTAAAGGTTGTAGCGCCTCATCATGAAATACACTAAAACCGGCGTATGATAGTTCTCGCATTTCTCTATAAGTAATCTCTTCAATGATTTCAGGGTTATTAATAATGTTTGGGTTAGCTTTGAATATACCAGATACATCTGTAAAGTTTTCATATAGTGATGCTCTAACACCTCGAGCAATGATAGCACCCGTAATATCTGAGCCACCTCTAGGGAAAGTAACTATAAAATGATGTTTGGAAACGCCAAAGAATCCAGGAATAATTAATTTTTCTTTATAATCATTTAATTTATATATTTGTTCATAGGCAGAATCTAAAATTTGAGCTTGTTTAGGTAGATCAGTGACTAAAATACCTGCATCTTTTGGTGAAATATATTTAGTAGGAACACCTTGGCTATTGTTATAAGCTGCGATGAGTTGTGCATTAAAGTCTTCACCGCATGACACAATAGCATCATAAAGACGTGCAGGTTTATCTTTAAGTTCGTGTATATAATTTTCCAAAGTTTCATCAATCGTAGTAAGAATATCACGTTCCATATCTAATTCTTCAACAATATCTGCATAACGTTGAATAATTTCTTGTTTTTTATGTTGATAGTCAATGTTATTGATGACTTTTTCATATAAGCGAATGAGCAAGTCTGTCGTTTTAATATCATCACTGGAACGTTTTCCTGGAGCAGAAACGATAATAATCTTACGTTCTGGATCATCATTAACAATTTTTAAAACTTTTTTAATTTGCTTGGCGTTAGAGACTGAACTGCCTCCAAATTTAGCTACTTTCATAATAAAACAACCTTTCTAAAAAATCAGAAAATTTTATTTAGTTTTTCGGTGGAGCGTGGTACTATAAAGTTATATTTTCATTATTGTGAACTTTACAAAAATTAAGAATAATTCTATACTATACCATCATATAGTATTTTTCAACGATACATTTGTTTTTCTCAAGTGAACAAGGAGGTACAGCGACATGAAGGAATTAAATATAGCATTACTTGGTTTAGGTACTGTAGGATCAGGTGTTGTCAAAATAATTGAAGAGAATAGACAACAAATTAAGGATACACTTAATAAAGATATTGTTATCAAGCATATACTTGTTCGTGACAAAACTAAGAAACGTCCATTAAATATTAGTCAATATCACTTAACTGAAGATGTAAATGAAATTTTAAATGATGACACTATTGATATTGTTGTGGAAGTTATGGGGGGCATTGAACCTACAGTTGATTGGTTACGTAGTGCTTTAAAGAATAAGAAACATGTAATTACTGCAAATAAAGATTTATTAGCAGTACATTTAAATTTACTTGAAGATTTGGCAGAAGCCAACGGTGTTGCTTTAAAATTTGAAGCAAGTGTTGCAGGTGGTATCCCAATTGTAAATGCAATTAATAATGGTTTGAATGCCAATAATATATCTAAATTTATGGGGATTTTAAATGGAACATCAAACTTTATTCTTTCAAAAATGACTCAAGATCAAACAACTTTCGAAGATGCACTTGAGGAAGCTAAGCGTCTAGGTTTTGCAGAAGCTGATCCAACAGATGATGTAGATGGCATAGACGCCGCTAGAAAAGTAGTTATTACGTCATACCTGTCATTTAACCAAGTGATTAAACTTAATGACGTTCAATTAACAGGTATTAGAAATACGACATTAAGTGATATCAATGCTGCAAAAGCATTAGGATATAAAATTAAATTGATTGGTAAGGGAACTTATAATAATGGAAAGGTCAATGCATCTGTAGAACCTACGTTAATCGATGAAAAGCATCAACTTGCAGCAGTTGAAAATGAGTATAATGCCATTTATGTCATTGGTGATGCTGTCGGCGATACAATGTTTTATGGTAAAGGTGCAGGTAGTTTAGCTACAGGAAGTGCTGTAGTGAGTGATTTACTGAATGTAGCATTATTCTTTGAATCAAATTTACATACGTTACCACCTCATTTTGAATTGAAAACTGAAGAGACCAGAGAAATGATGGATAATGAAGAAGCCGTCCTCGTTCAAGAAAAGTTTAACTTTTATGTTGTGCTTAAGTCTCAAGAACATTCTGAAGAAAAGTTAGAAAAAGAGCTTAAATCACATTTACCATTCCATAAATCATTAAAAGTAACTAAGCGTGATGCAGATACGTATGCAATAGTAATTTTAGGATTAGATCAATCACCTGAACAATTATTAAAAGACGCAGGATTTGATGTTAATAAAGTTTATCCAGTAGAAGGGGTTTAATACTTATGAAAAGATGGCAAGGTTTAGTTAAAGAATTTGAAACATATTTACCTGTAAATGATCAAACACCTAAATTAACGTTGAATGAAGGGAATACACCGTTAATTTATTGTGAAAATATGTCACAAATGCTTGGAATTGAATTATACGTAAAATATGAAGGCGCGAACCCAACAGGCTCTTTTAAAGATAGAGGCATGGTTATGGCCGTAACTAAAGCAAAAGAACAGGGGAAAAAAGTTGTTATTTGTGCGTCAACAGGTAATACTTCAGCATCAGCAGCGGCATATGCAGCTAGAGCAGGGTTGAAAGCAATAGTAGTTATTCCTGAGGGTAAAATAGCTTTAGGTAAACTATCTCAAGCAGTAATGTATGGTGCTGAAATCGTATCCATTGAAGGAAACTTTGATGAAGCTTTAGAAATAGTGAAAGAAATTGCTAAGAATGGCGATATTGAATTGGTGAATTCTGTTAATCCATTTAGAATAGAAGGGCAAAAAACGGGAGCCTTTGAGTTAGTAGAACAACTTGATGGAGAAGCACCAGATATTTTGGCGATTCCTGTTGGTAATGCAGGTAACATAACTGCATATTGGAAAGGTTTCAAAGAATATCAAGAGAAAAAAGGTAGTCAATTACCACAATTATTCGGTTTCCAAGCAGAAGGTGCATCACCAATCGTTCAAAATAAAGTCATTAAAAATCCGGAAACAGTTGCTACTGCTATTCGTATTGGAAATCCTGCGAGTTGGGAGAAAGCGACTAATGCACTTAAAGAATCAAACGGATTAATTGATAGTGTAACTGATGAAGAAATTTTAGAAGCTTATCAAATGATGACATCTAAGGAAGGGGTTTTCAGTGAGCCCGCTAGTAATGCGTCTATTGCAGGTTTAATTAAATTAAAACGTGCTGGCCGCTTACCACAAGGCAAAAAAGTAGTAGCTGTTTTAACAGGAAACGGTTTGAAAGACCCAGACACAGCTATTTCTTTACTAGATAACCCAATTCAACCACTTCCTAATGACAAAGAAAGCATAATTAAGTATATTAAAGGGGCTTTATAATATGGAAGCTATGTTAAAGTTGAAAATTCCCGCTTCTACTGCAAATTTAGGTGTTGGATTTGATTCGATTGGTATGGCATTAAATAAATATCTTCATATGAACGTCAAAGCAATTCAGGGTGATAATTGGGAATTTAATTACTTTAATGAAGAATTAGAGAGCTTACCCAAGGATAAATCTAATTATATTTATCAGGTCGCTCAAAAAGTTGCTAATAAATATGATGTTGATTTACCAGCATTAAGTATTGATATGAGAAGCGATATACCTTTAGCAAGAGGTTTAGGTTCTTCAGCTTCAGCGTTAGTTGGTGCACTTTATATCGCTAACTATTTCGGAAATATTCAATTATCTCAGTATGAATTACTTCAACTAGCAACTGAGTTTGAAGGTCATCCAGATAATGTAGCACCTACAATTTATGGCGGGTTAATTTCTGGTTATTATAATCCAGATACAAAAGTGACAGATGTAGCACGCATTGATGTACCTAAAGTAGATATTATACTAACTATACCACCATATGAACTTAAAACTGAAGATTCTCGTCAAGCACTACCAGATACTTTTTCACATTCTAATGCAGTACGTAATAGTGCAATTAGTAATACTATGATATGTGCGTTAATACAACACAAATATGAATTAGCTGGAAAAATGATGGAACAAGATGGTTTTCATGAACCTTTCCGTCAACATTTAATTCCAGAATTTGCAAACATTAGACAAATTTCTAAAGCACACCATGCGTATGCGACTGTTATTAGTGGTGCTGGACCTACAGTATTAACAATGAGTCCACGTGAGCATAGTGGTGAAATAGTAAGAACTTTAAAGAAAGATATGTCACATTGTATCTCAGAATTAGTGACTATCAATGAAGTTGGCGTCATTGAAGAAGTAGTGTACCAGTAGGCTTGTTTTGATGTAAAATATAGATAAGTCATTGAAAGGAGATTCGAAATAACATGAGTAAATATAAAGTAATCGTAATGGATATGGATGACACACTAATGAATAGTGAGAATCAAGTATCTCCAGAAACACAATCTTATCTTATTGATATTCAAGACAAAGGATATAAAGTTGTTTTAGCTTCAGGCAGACCAACTGAAGGGATGTTACCTGTAGCAAGAACATTAAAATTAAATGAACATGAAAGTTTTATTATTAGTTATAACGGTGGTAAAACAATTAATATGACTACTGAAGAAGTAGAAGTAAGTCAAAGTGTATCAAAAGAAAATTTTGATGCGATTGTAGATTATTGCCGTGAAAAAGGTTTTTTAGTCTTAACTTACGACGAAGGTTACATTATTTATGATGGCGATCATGAATACATGAATATTGAATCAGAATTAACTGGGTTACCGATGAAACGTGTGGAAGATATTAAATCTTATATTACACATAGCGTGCCAAAAGTTATGGGCGTCGATTATGTAGGTAATATTACTGAAGCGCGAATCGACTTGAATGGTTTCTTTAATGAGGAAATTGATGTTACTACAAGTAAACCATTCTTTTTAGAATTTATGGCAAGAGATGTTTCAAAAGGTAATGCAATTAAAGCATTATGTAAAAAATTAGATATTTCACTTGAAGAAGTGGTTGCATTTGGTGATAGTTTAAATGACCAATCTATGTTAGAGGTTGTTGGACATGCTGTCGCTATGGGAAATGCAAGTGACGAATTAAAAAATATTGCAGATGAAGTAACTTTAGATAATAATTCTAATGGTATTCCACACGCTTTAAAACAACTTCTATAATTAAATAGACTTAGGTATCTTGATGGTGATGCGATAACATATTTAATAACATGTTAACGATGTATACCAAGGTCAAGTTACCTAAGTCTTTTTTAGATTATTTTGCTGTGTGTGTCCAATCATTTTTTCCTTTATAGCGTTTAACATGTGCATAAACTTGATCTGCTGCATAATCAAGGTTTGTATAAACAGTTATAGTAAATGCTGATTGGTTTTCTTGAAATTTTTCTTCTAAAAATACTTCTTTAAGATGTGTAAATAAGTTATTCATTTGGTCGTGATTTAAACTTGGATACTCTCTTAATGTATTCTTAACGAGTTGACCATTTTTTTCTTCTAGAGATTGCACGACAATAACAAAACGCTCGTCACTTTTAATCACATCATCGAACAAATTTGTTTGACCAATCATTGAAACCACCTCTGAGCCATTATTCTTAACCTTATTATACATGATAATTTGTTAGCAGAAAATAAACTTTAACTATAAAACCATTTTAATTTATTTATAGTTGCATGTTTATTGTGACAAAATAAAATACACCTTTCAATCAAACTTTATATAAAGTAATGAATCGAAAGGTGTAATTTTTAGTGATTGTATTAATAACAGTTAATTATTTTTGAAAATATGAGAACTTAAATCCATTTCATTAAGTTTAACAAACTTCGTTTTCTTAATCATTTTATGAACAAAGAAGATAATTGCTAGGATTAGAATAGGTGTAAAGTTTCTAATAACACTGATCCAATCACCAGAAGCAATGCTTCCAAAAGAACTACCAAATAATAAGAATAATAATGTAGCAATTACTACTATAGGTCCGAATGGATAAAACGGTGCTTTATAAGGTAATAATTCGTTAGCATCTTTACCTTGTTTTTTAATAGCACGACGCACTCTAATTTGTGACCAAATACTAGACCCCCAAACGATGATAACCATCGAACCAATAATGTTTAATAAATTAAATACTGCATTAGAATTAAAATTAGCATATATTACTACAGCTACTACTAATAAATAAGTTGTTAGAATTGATCTAATCGGCAATTTAGTAGTTTTATTTAATTTATTGAAAAATTGTGGTGCTTGTTTATCAACACTTAATGAATAAAGCATTCTGCTTGTTGTATAAATACCTGAGTTTGCTGCTGATAATAATGAAGTTAAAATAACTGCATTAATGACTGAGGCAGCAAAAGCAATACCTATACGGTCAAATACGATTGTAAATGGACTTTGAGTAACAGATTGACTTTCATTTAATAGTAATGGATCAGTATATGGGATTATTGCAGCGATGACTGCTATAGATAATACATAGAATAATAAAATTCTCCAAAATACTTGTTTAATCGCTCTAGGCATTGATTTACTTGGATCACTTGATTCTCCAGCTGTGACTGCAACTACTTCTGTACCACCAACAGAAAAGCCAGCAACTAATAAAACACTTAATATACCTGAGATACCACCTACAAAAGGTGCTTGACCTTTAGTATAATTTTCAAATCCATAAGAATGTCCGCCTAAAATACCAAAAATCATCAAAATACCAAAAACTATAAATACAATAATTGTGACTACTTTAATTAATGATAACCAAAATTCTGTTTCACCAAATGCTTTTACTGAGAAAATGTTTAGTAGTAAAAGTAGTGTAATAAATATCAAGCTCCAAGTTAAGGGGCTAAAGAAATTAAAAGCATCCCAAAACTTTAATACATTTGCTGCAACGATGACGTCTACACTTGTTACAAGGGTCCACATTCCCCAATATAACCAACCCATGGTAAAACCAAGTGATGGATCGACAAATCGAGTTGAATATGAACTAAATGAACCAGATACCGGATAGAAAGTAGCTAATTCACCAATAGATGCCATTAAGAAATAGAGCATGATACCAATTAAGAGGTAAGCTAGGATAGCGCCACCAGGTCCAGCTTCAGAAATAACACTTCCTGTAGCCACAAATAGACCAGTTCCAATTGCGCCACCTATAGCAATCATGGTTATGTGTCTGGAGGTTAAACCTCTTTTCATATTATTATCTTCCATATACTGTCTCCCATCTATTTTAAATATATCCATCATTTTAATTCTTTTAGACCTACTATTCAATAGTAATTTAGCACTTTAAAGTAAAATTTAAAAATTTTCTGATAATTTAGTTGTAATAAAGCGTTTAAGTTTCATTAAAAAGGGGCATACATTATAATGTATACTAAATTATAATAATTCTAATTTATGTGGAGGGGAATTTAATGTCTAAACAAGACGGCAAGTTAACAGGTTTATTTGGCGCACCCGTGTCCGATAGAGAAAATAGTATGACAGCAGGTCCAAGAGGTCCACTACTAATGCAGGATATTTACTTCTTAGAGCAAATGTCACATTTTGATCGTGAAGTGATTCCGGAAAGACGTATGCATGCTAAAGGTTCCGGTGCATTTGGAACGTTTACCGTAACTAATGATATTACTCAATATACAAGTGCTAAAATGTTCTCAGAAGTAGGTAAACAAACTGAAATGTTTGCAAGATTTTCTACTGTATCTGGTGAAAGAGGCGCAGCAGATGCTGAGAGAGATATTCGTGGGTTTGCCTTAAAATTCTATACTGAAGATGGAAACTGGGATTTAGTCGGTAATAACACACCTGTATTCTTCTTTAGAGACCCAAAATTATTCGTTAGTTTAAATAGAGCAGTTAAAAGAGACCCAAGAACAAATATGAGAAGTGCGCAAAATAACTGGGACTTCTGGACAGGATTACCAGAATCATTACACCAAGTGACAATTTTAATGTCTGATAGAGGTATTCCTAAAGATTTACGACATATGCATGGATTCGGCTCACACACATATTCTATGTATAATGATAAAGGTGAACGCGTATGGGTTAAATATCATTTTAGAACACAACAAGGTATTGAAAATTTAACAGATGATGAAGCGGCTAACGTGATTGCTACGGATCGTGATTCATCACAACGCGATTTATTTAATGCAATTGAAAATGGTGATTATCCTAAATGGAAAATGTATATTCAAGTAATGACAGAAGAACAAGCACGAAATCATAAAGATAACCCATTTGATTTAACAAAAGTTTGGTATCATGGTGATTATCCATTAATTGAAGTTGGAGAATTTGAATTAAACCGCAATCCTAATAATTATTTCCAAGATGTTGAACAAGCTGCTTTTGCACCTACAAACATCGTTCCAGGTCTAGATTATTCTCCAGATAAAATGTTACAAGGTCGTTTATTCTCATATGGTGATGCGCAACGTTATAGATTAGGAGTTAACCACTGGCAAATACCAGTTAACCAACCTAAAGGTGTAGGTATTGAAAATCTATGTCCATTTAGTCGTGACGGACAAATGCGTATTTTAGATGATAACCAAGGTGGCGGACCTCATTATTACCCAAATAATCAAGGTGTTTATGATTCTCAACTTGAATTTAAAAAACCACCATTCCCAACTGATGGTGATGGTTATGAATATAATCAACGTCAAGATGATGATAACTACTTTGAACAACCAGGTAAGTTATTTAGATTACAATCTGATGAAGCTAAAGAGAGAATCTTTACTAATACAGCAAATGCTATGGATGGTGTGACAGAGGATGTTAAAAGACGTCATATTCGCCATTGTTACAAAGCAGATCCTGATTATGGTAAAGGCGTTGCAAAAGCATTAGGTATTGATATTAATTCAATCGATTTAGAAGGTGAGCAAGACGAAACTTATGAGAATTTTAATAATTAAAAGTTAAGATTGCGCACAGAAAATTTATATGATAAAATTTTAAATCGTAAGTATTCCTAACTAGAAAGGGTGTTGAACGTGCGCGTAAATATCACATTAGCATGCACAGAATGTGGCGATCGTAACTATATCACTACTAAAAATAAAAGAAATAATCCTGAGCGTATTGAAATGAAAAAATATTGCCCAAGATTAAACAAATATACGTTACATCGTGAAACTAAATAATCACTTATCTTTCAAATACGACAATTTGAAATGCGAAAAGACCTTTTTCTTAATCGAAAAAGGTCTTTTTTATACTTAATAGTGAAAATTAACATTTTATTTAGAAACGGAAATTTCACGTTTGCAAAACTCATAATACGTGTTATTATATAAAACGTAATAATTACGATTTATAAAAAGAGAGGTAAAAGAAATGGCTAAAAAATCAAAAATTGTAAAAGAACAAAAGAGACAAGAATTAGTAGATAAATATTTTGAATTACGAAAAGAACTTAAAGCAAAAGGTGATTA
The DNA here is from genome assembly GCF_021117155.1 of Staphylococcus sp. HL28. Lineage (NCBI taxonomy): Bacteria > Bacillati > Bacillota > Bacilli > Caryophanales > Staphylococcaceae > Staphylococcus > Staphylococcus sp. HL28. Next base: position 1,521,273 of record NZ_CP088218.1, on the reverse strand, counting down.
TGAAGCGTTAAGAAAATTACCACGTGATTCATCACCTACACGCTTAACTCGTAGATGCAAAGTGACTGGACGACCAAGAGGTGTATTGAGAAAGTTCGAAATGTCACGTATTGCATTTAGAGAACATGCTCATAAAGGTCAAATACCAGGTGTAAAAAAATCAAGTTGGTAAAACTCGTACTAAAGTCCATTTACAAGAACAATAAAACAATGTAAAGTAAGTAAGGATAATATTTTTCTGAATAAAGTAACTGATTTTAAATTGATTATTCGGATTTTAGCTATTTATCCCAAAATATATTGTTTTATAAAGGGGCTTTTAGATTAATATGAAAATATTTGATTATGAAGACATACAACTAATACCGAACAAATGTATTGTTGAAAGTAGATCTGAATGTGATACTTCAATTAAATTTGGACCACGTTCATTTAAACTTCCTGTTGTACCAGCTAACATGCAAACAGTTATGAATGAAGAATTAGCGCAATGGTTTGCAGAAAACGATTATTTTTATATCATGCATCGATTCAATGAAGCAGCTAGAATTCCGTTTATCAAAAAAATGCAAAGTAATCATTTATTTGCATCTATTTCAGTTGGTGTAAAAAAATCAGAATTTGAATTTATTGAACAACTCTCAAATGAACAATTAACACCAGAATATATAACAATTGATATTGCACATGGACATTCTGATTCTGTGATTAATATGATTAAGCACATTAAAACATATTTACCTAATTCATTTGTAATAGCTGGTAACGTAGGTACACCCGAAGGCGTTAGAGAATTAGAAAATGCCGGTGCAGATGCAACGAAGGTAGGTATTGGACCAGGTCGTGTTTGTATAACTAAAATTAAAACAGGATTTGGTACAGGTGGTTGGCAATTATCTGCACTTAATTTATGTAGTAAAGCAGCTAGAAAGCCTATTATTGCCGATGGTGGCATACGAACTCATGGTGACATTGCTAAATCAATTCGTTTCGGTGCATCAATGGTTATGATTGGGTCACTTTTTGCAGCTCACGAAGAATCACCAGGAGAAACGGTTGAGCTAGAAGGTAAACGCTATAAAGAATATTTCGGTAGTGCTTCTGAATTTCAAAAGGGCGAACATAAAAACGTTGAAGGCAAAAAGATGTTTGTAGAACATAAAGGGTCATTGAAAGATACTTTAAGAGAAATGCAACAAGATTTACAAAGCTCTATTTCTTATGCGGGTGGAAAAGATTTAAAATCACTACGCACTGTAGATTATGTTATTGTTAGAAATTCGATCTTTAACGGAGATAGAGACTAGTATCTTATGGTAGGTGACCACAATTAAAAAGTTTCTCGTATTTTTTGTCGCATGTTTATGTTTAGTCATTTTTCTGCCACTGAATGAATTAAAACCACTAGAAAAAGTTCAATTAGAAGTTAGACAACAGATAGATCATTGGGCATTTGGAGATGCTAATGAAGAAGATATAAGTTTGGATGTTCCGAATAAGCAAGAGTTTGCCATTAATAATATTCAAATGAATATGTCGAAAAAAGACGTCGAAGATAAACTAGGTAAAGAACAACGTATCACTTCTAACGAATATGGTACGCATTGGTATACCTATTACGATGATGATTATAACCAATTCGTCATGATTAGTTATATTAAAGATAGAGTGAACGGCATGTACACTAATCAGAACTTAATTTCTTCGCAGTCTAAAATAAAATATGCGACACCTAAAAACAAGGTGAGAGATCGTTTAGGTAAACCTATTGATGAAATAAAAAAAGGGAATAAGCGATTTGAAATAAAAAATGATGAATATGATGTATTTCATAAAAACCATATTTATACTACTGTCTTTTATGATAAACATGAACAGAATGGTGTCACCGCGTTATATCAAGTAAGTGATGAAATGGAAAACAGACTGCAAGAGCAATATGGAGCACCTTCTAAATCATTGGAAAAAAGTTTTGAATTACAAGATTTTGATATTGTTAATGCTGAGAGAAAACAAAGACAATTATCAACATTAAGTTATTCTAAATCCATTTCTGATACTGCTAGAAAACATAGTCAAGATATGGTGGAAAATAGTTATTTTGATCATACTGACTTAAAAGGAAAATCACCATTTGATCGATTGAAAGCAGATCACCATGATTTTAATGCAGCAGGTGAGAATCTAGCCTATGGACAACAAAATAGTATATACGCTCACGAAGGCCTAATGAATTCATTAGGTCACAGAAAAAATATACTGAATGATAGCTTCTCAACTTTAGGCGTCGGTGTTGATTTTAATGATCAACGACAACCATATTGGACAGAAAATTATACTGGTTAATCGTTTAAAACAATATATGTTGGGGTACTAAATAGTTGTAAGGAAGTAGATAGAATGTCAACTAAATCAAAACAACAACCTGATATCTTAGAAAAAGTAAAAGAAGTTTTGAATAAGAATCAAAATAAAAAGGATTAGGCATCATGCCTAATCCTTTTTTATATAGGGGGTTATGAGTCTAAAATATGATTACATTTCTCTATATAAACCGATTACTTTTCCAACTACTATAACATTTTCTAAATAAATTGGATCCATTGAACTATTTTCTGGTTGCAATCTATAACGATTCTTTTCTTTATAAAATCTTTTAACTGTCGCTTCATCATCTTCTGTCATCGCAACAATGATATCGCCATTTTCTGCGATTGTTTGGCTACGAACGATAACTTTATCGCCATCAAGAATACCCGCTTCAATCATGCTGTCTCCAACAACATTTAAAATAAAAATATCGCTATTATGTGTAGAAGTTAAGTGTTCAGGTAAGGGAAAGTATTCTTCAATATTTTCTACTGCAGTAATTGGAATACCTGCAGTTACTTTACCGATTACAGGAACATGAATTGTTTCTTCCATACTAATATTATCATTTAATTGTTCGCTAACAATTTCAATTGCTCTAGGTTTAGTAGGGTCACGTTTTATATAGCCTTTTTCTTCTAATCTTGATAAGTGACCATGAACAGTTGAACTTGAAGCCAATCCTACTGCTTCACCAATTTCTCGAACACTTGGTGGATACCCTTTTGATTGAACAATCTGCTTAATGTAATCATATATTTCACTTTGTCTTTTCGTTAATTCTCTCATATATAGGCACTCCCTAGTTTTATTTAAGTTTATTATAGCATCTCTAATAGTAAATAACAAACGTTTGTTCGTTAAAGTGTTGACATGGAACATCTGTTCTGTTAAATTATAAATACAAACAAACGTTCTAGGAGTGAGATTCATGTTAACAAAACAAACAAAGACATTTTTAACATATATAGCAGTATTTTTAGTATCTTGCCTTATCTTTTTAGTATTCTTCTTAAGTGTTAATCAAAGCGCACATTCAGAACAAACGTACGAAATGACAGATCATGAAATTCATCAGAATGCTAACCAAAACGAACATCAAACACATGATAATAATGGGAACAGCGAACATAAATCTGGGTCTATGTTCGCATTAGCCCACTAAAATAGAATGAAAATGTAGTAGTGAGCGTAACGATTTGGTTATGCTCATTTTTTTGTTATATTTTATGGAAGGTTTATAAACGCTATATTATTATAAGAATATAAAAATATATGATATAAAGTTAGGAATTAACTATGGATATAATCGAACAATAATTGATAGGAAAGTAGGAATTTGAATGTCTAAAAATGATTTAAATATTGATAGAATTAATGAATTAGCTAAAAAGAAGAAAGAACAAGGTTTAACAAACGAAGAAGCCAAAGAGCAATCTAAGTTGAGAAAACAATATCTTGATTCATTTAGAGAAGGATTCAAAAAACAATTAGAAAACACTAAAGTGATAGATCCAGAGGGTAATGATGTTACTCCTGAAAAATTAAAGAAAATTCAACAGAATAAGAAAGAAAAATAAGCGTGAAAATTTATCATTTTAGATTTATTTTAATAGAAAATCTGAGAGATTTTTCAGATTTTTCTTTATGAATTTATATTAAAATAAGTTATAATTAATTTGAGGTATTATTTGAAGAAGGGAAGAAAATATAATGTTTAATAAAGAAGATCAATTAGCAATCGATACGATTCGTGCTTTAAGTATCGATACAATAGAAAAAGCCAATTCAGGTCACCCTGGTTTACCAATGGGGGCAGCACCAATGGCATACACACTATGGACAAGACACCTAAATTTTAATCCCCAATCTAAAGATTATTTTAACAGAGATAGATTTGTATTATCTGCTGGACATGGTTCGGCGTTATTATATAGCTTATTACATGTATCTGGTAGCTTAGAAATGGATGAACTCAAACAATTTAGACAATGGGATTCTAAAACACCAGGTCACCCAGAATTCAGACATACTGATGGTGTAGAAGTAACAACGGGTCCACTAGGTCAAGGTTTTGCAATGTCAGTAGGTATGGCATTAGCAGAAAGTCATTTAGCAGGTAAATTTAATAAAGAAAATTATAATGTAGTTGATCATTATACTTATGTACTTGCGTCAGATGGTGACTTAATGGAAGGTATTTCACATGAGGCAGCTTCATTTGCTGGCCATAACCAATTAGACAAGTTAATCGTTTTATATGATTCAAATGATATTTCATTAGATGGTGATTTAGACAAAGCCTTTTCTGAAAAAACACAATCACGTTTTGAATCATATGGATGGAATTACATCTTAGTTAAAGATGGAAATGACTTAGAAGAAATTGATAACGCAATTAATAAAGCTAAATCTCAACAAGGCCCAACTATTATAGAAGTTAAAACAGTCATTGGATTTGGTTCTCCAAATAAATCAGGTACTAACGGTGTACATGGTGCTCCATTAGGAGAAGATGAACGTAAATTAACATTAGAAGCATACGGTTTAGATCCTAAAAAACGTTTTAATGTACCGCAAGAAGTGTACGATATTTTCAACTCTACAATGTTAAAACGTGCTAATGAGCATGAAGAAAATTGGAAAAATAAAGTTGAAGAATATAGTAAAGCATATCCAGAATTAGCTGAGGAGTTCAAATTAGCGATTAGTGGTACATTACCACAAAATTATGAAAAAGAGCTACCTAAATTTGATGCAGATCATAATGCAGCATCACGTGCTGACTCAGGTGAAGTAATTCAAGCGTTAAGTAAACACGTGCCATCATTCTTTGGTGGATCTGCAGACTTAGCTGGTTCAAACAAATCAAATGTTAAAGATGCTAAAGATTACGATAAAGATAATCGTGACGGTAAAAACATTTGGTTTGGTGTTCGTGAATTTGGTATGGGTGCAGCTGTTAATGGTATGGCAGCTCACGGTGGTTTACATCCATACGGAGCAACTTTCTTTGTTTTCAGTGACTACTTAAAACCTGCATTACGTTTATCAGCAATTATGGGCTTAAATTCAACATTTGTATTTACTCATGATTCAATTGCGGTAGGTGAAGATGGTCCTACGCATGAACCAATTGAACAATTAGCTGGATTACGTGCAATTCCTAACATGAATGTGATTCGTCCTGCAGATGGTAATGAAACAAGAGTTGCTTGGGAAGTTGCTCTAGAATCTGAAAGTACACCTACATCATTAGTACTTACACGTCAAAACTTACCAACTTTAGATGTTTCAGAAGAAACAGTAGAAGAAGGTGTACGAAAAGGTGCATATGTAGTTTATGAATCTAAAGAATCACCTGAATATTTATTATTAGCAACTGGTTCTGAAGTAAGTTTAGCGGTTGAAGCAGCTAAAGATTTAGACGCACAAGGTAAAGGTGTTAGAGTTGTTTCTATGCCAAACTGGTTCGCATTCGAACAACAATCAGAAGACTATAAAGAATCTGTGATTCCTTCAAATATTACTAAACGTGTTGCTATTGAAATGGCATCAACATTAGGTTGGCATAAATATGTCGGTACTCAAGGTAAAGTAATTGGTATCGATGGATTTGGTGCAAGTGCTCCTGGCGACTTAGTAGTTGAAAAATATGGATTTACAAAAGAAAATGTTTTAAATCAAATTCGTGAATTTTAATTTATTGTTGATTTAAATATATTGCTATAGCCTGAGACATTAATTTTATGTCCCAGGCTTAGTTTCCTACGATTAGTCAAGTACTTATAATTAAAATAAGCATTACTTAACTAAACCGTTCAATTTAATTTTTTTGAATAAGGTGTTAAACTGTATTTGATTGTACGTTTGGCTAATGTGGGGACATTTCCTACGATTAGTCAAGTACTTATAATTAAAATAAGCATTACTTAACTAAACCGTTCAATTTAATTTTTTTGAATAAGGTGTTAAACTGTATTTGATTGTACGTTTGGCTAATGTGGGGACATTTGATAATCGTACAATTTCTGATTCATTATCAAGTAATGAATCGTTTTTAATAGTCGATTTATACAAGCGATGACGGCAGTCTTATGAGATTTCTCATTAGGCTGCTTTCTTAGTTTGTAATAATAATCGACGACATGATTATCATAATGATGTTGACCCCTTATAATATTCATAACCACCCAAAATAAAAGTCTTCTCGCTTTTTTATTTCTACGCTTGTTGATTGTATCTCTACTAGAAGTACCACCTGATTGATATCGTTTGATATCAATACCTACAAAAGCATTGAGCTGTTTATGTGATCTAAATCTTGTAATATCTCCAATTTCCCCAATAATCATCGCTGCGCTTAGTTCACCAATACCTGGTATCGAATAAATCTTTTCAAAACAATCGAGTTGTTTTGCTAATTGAATCATGGCATCATCTAATTGTTTAAGACGTTGGATAGATTGTTTTAATTGTTGAATAAGTAAACGTACTTTTTCAACTAGAAAAGAATGTCTATCGACATTAGGATAGCTTTCCGAAGCGATATTTATTAGTTGTTGCGCATATTTTTCAGCTTTATATATTGATAAACCTTTATCTGTAGAATTGAATATATGTGTAATCAGTATGTCTCTATCTAAATCAATAACCAAGTCTGGATGAGTGAATATTTCAGCGATGTTAAGCGCAATGATTGAATATCGACTACTAAATAATTTTTCTAAACCAGGAAATGTTTGATGGAGTAGTTCAACAATCTCAAATTTAAAATGATTTTGTTCACTTTCAATCTCTAGATGAAAACGGGCACGTTCTCTTAATTCAAAGAATATTGATTCATGAGTAGGTAAGCTGTCCGTTTGTTTGAGAGTAGGCGCTAAATGAGCGAGTTTGTGAGCATCAGCCTGATCAGTTTTCCATGATCTTAAAGAACTCGTTCTAAATTTAGCTTCTAACGGATTCATTTCTATATAGTTAATTTGATTTACACGACAAAATCGTACCATAGCTCTTGAATAGATACCTGTAGATTCAAAAATGATTTTTGGATGGTTTAAGTCGTTCAAATACTTTAATAAATAATTGTAACCATTTTTATTATTCTGAATGGTAAATTCCTTTTGGAATTTCTCATCTTTATAATGGGCGACGACACTATTTCTTTTACTAATATCAATCCCTAAATAATCGATAACTAAAACCTCCTTGCTTAATTTGAGAAGTTTAAACTTTACTTAACCTTTCTCATTTCATTTTCCTATACACGGTTTCAAGAACCCAACATACTACAATCGAATTTCAAAAGGCGAGAGTAAAGCTGACTTGTTTTATAAACGGATTTAAAACCCAAGAGCCTGCACAGTCTACTTCTCTCTTTACAACTATAAAAAATAGCTGTGAAAAAATCTATCGTCATAGATTTCTTCACAGCTAATCTTAGTATGTTTTATTGTTAAAATAATTTGGAAAGTACGTTTAATAAAATTAAAAAATTTGTTATGATTTTTCATGTGCATTATTTTAAGTCTTAAATTTGTCTTGAAATAAATATTTGAATCTAGTAAAATTCATTAGGATAAAGAAAGTGGGTGAAACAATGGCAACATGGTTAGCAATTATCTTAATTGTAATAGCATTAATCGCAGGTTTAGTTGGTGGTTTCTTCTTAGCTAGAAAATATATGATGGATTATTTGAAAAAAAACCCACCTATTAATGAAGAAATGCTACGTATGATGATGATGCAAATGGGTCAAAAACCTTCTCAAAAGAAAATCAATCAAATGATGACTATGATGAACAAAAACATGGACCAAGGTATGAAAGGTCAAAAGAAATAATATAAAAAGGGATTAAGGCAGTTATAAATTTCTGTCTTAATCCTTTTTGTTTTTAGCTATGATTGTTCTTTTAAATATAATAACCAAAAGTTAAGTAAAAAAAATGAAAAGTATTTATAATATTGACAGGATTAGAGGAATTGCTAATTCTATGGTTATGCATCCAATATTAATCGTTAATTTTAAAGAGAGGTTTTAATTTTGAATTTAGAACCAGATAGTATCATTTTAGGTATCGCTTCATTTTTATCGGTAATAATTGGTTCATTAATTGGTAATCGGCTAAAAGTACATGTGGTGATACGATTATTATTTACAGTTATCATAACGGTTCTATTATTATTCTTTTTCTGGTGGCTAGGATATTTAATTTACTATAAATGAAGTATTTTGAGTGAAAAATAATAATCATTTGAAATGTAGTTTGTATCCGTAAAGTTTAATCATTATATTTAAACTATCTTTATTAAAAACTGTAAAAATAGAACTAAACAAAAATAAGTTGATAAATACTTTGTACTTTCATTTTTAAACGGTGATAAAAGTTCAATTATTGATAAGAAATCATAAGTAAAATAAGGTATTAAATTGATTGATATTGAGATTCCCATTTCTTAAATTAAAAGCTATGAAAATATATATGATTAATGATATACTAACACGTGATTAAAAAAGAGTATTGTAGTTTAGAATATATGAGAAGGTGTAACAGTGGCATATTTAATATTTTCAATTGTATTTGCATTCTTGATGGGTGCAGTTGTTATTGTGATTCGTATGAAAGCACAAAATTTTCCAGTCAATGAAAAGAAAATTATTTTACCACCATTTTTCATGGCGACAGGTGCTTTAATGTATGTAATCCCATATTTTAGATTGACGGGAACTGAGATACTAGAATCATTTGTCTTGGGAGTATTATTTTCAACAGTTTTAATTTGGACATCTCGTTTCGAAGTAAAAGGTAGCGAGATTTATATGAAACGATCAAAAGCGTTTCCAATAATTTTGATATCGTTATTAGTTATACGTACTGTTATAAAAATATTCATTAGTAATGAAATTGATCCAGGAGAAATTGCTGGTATGTTTTTCTTATTAGCATTTTGTATGATAGTACCATGGAGATTAGCGATGTATTACAAGTACAAAAAAGTAAAAAAATCTATTGTTCATTAAATATATAAAAGCCACTTATCTACCGAGATGAGTGGCTTTTTGCTTGAAATATATGAGGAAAAGTAATATGATTAGTACGAACAAACGTTCTATTCGGAGGTAAAAATATGAAGGTAATCCATACAGCAGATTGGCATCTAGGTCGAATTTTAAATGGTAAGCAATTACTCGAAGATCAAAGGTATGTATTAGAACAATTTATAGATCGAATGAAAGAAGAAAAACCAGATATGATCGTTATTGCAGGAGATTTATACGATACTACATATCCTGGTAAAGAAACGATTAAATTATTTGAAGAGACGATTGCCACGTTAAATATTGATATGAAAATTCCAATTATTTTAATTAGTGGGAATCATGATGGAAAAGAACGTTTGAATTATGGTGCGAGTTGGTTCGAACATAATGATTTATATATAAGAACTAAACTTGAGAGTATGACACAACCAATTCATATAAATAGCATCAATTTTTACACATTACCTTTTGCAACAGTTGCTGAAGTACAAGATTATTTTAAAGATGATTCAATTCAAACGCATCAACAAGCATTAGATAAGTGTATAAGTTGTATGTCAGAAACGCTACAACCTCATGAAATTAATGTTTTGATTGGCCATTTAACTGTTCAAGGTGGTAAGACATCAGATTCAGAAAGGCCATTAACGATAGGTACTGTCGAAACAGTAGAAAGAAAATCATTTAATCTTTTTGATTTTGTAATGTTAGGTCACTTACATCATCCGTTTAGTATTAATGAGGACGCTATTAAATACAGTGGATCATTACTTCAATATTCTTTTTCAGAAGTTGGGCAACCTAAAGGTTATCGAGTAGTTAAGTTTAATCATAAAAATGATATTCAAGATTATTTTGTTCCAATAGAACCAATGAGAAAATTAGAAATTGTCACAGCGGATTATGAAGACGTTATACAGGAAAAGGCAAACGTATCAAATAAGAATAATTATATCCATTTCAAATTAAGAAACATGGCTCATATTTCAGACCCGTTTATTAATTTGAAACAAATCTATCCCAATACATTAGCATTAACAAACGAAACTTTTGAGCACCATGAAGCAATTCAACATATAGAAATAAAAAAAGAAGATGATCTTTCAATTATTAATCATTTTTATAAAACAATAACCAATGAGCAATTAAGTGATATTCAAGAAAAGAAAATTAACCAAATTATTAATGATTTGATGAGAAAGGAAGATTAATTACTTTGAAACCAATGATGTTAAAGTTGAACAATTTTGGTCCTTTCTTAAATGAAACAATAGATTTTAGAAATATAGATCAAAATCAATTGTTCTTAATTAGTGGTAAGACTGGTTCCGGTAAAACAATGATTTTTGATGCAATCGTATATGCATTATACGGTGAAGCTTCAACTAAAAATAGAAAAGAGAATGATTTAAGAAGTCATTTTGCAGATGGTCATTCAGCAATGCAAGTGACGTTCGAATTTGAACTCAATCATAAACTATTTAAAATAGTTCGTACTGGACCTTATGTTAAAGAAGGTAATACAACCAAAACGCCCGCAAAGTTAAATGTTTTCGAGTTTATAGAAAACGAATTTGAATTAAGGGAAAGTATGGTAAATGCAGGTAACCAATTTATTATCGATTTAATTGGTGTTAATGCTGAACAGTTTAGACAGTTATTTATTTTACCACAAGGTGAATTTAAAAAATTCTTATTATCTAATAGTAAAGAAAAACAAGGAATTTTAAGAACACTCTTTAATAGTGAACGATTTGAAGAAATCGAAAAACAATTAAACGAAAATGTTAAAAATGAAAAAATTCAAATTGAAGAAAGATATAAAAATATTGAACGATTATGGAATGATCTCCATGCTTTTGAAAACGATGAATTAGAAGAATTAAAAAGTATCAATGTACATCAAACAGATAAAATCATTGAGGTATTACATAGATTTAATGAATTTGGTGAAAAAATAGGGCGAAAAAAGTATGAACAAAAGAAATTTCATGAAAATGAAATTGAAAAAGTAGAACAAAAGCTCAATGACAATAAAGAGTTAGAATTAAATTTAAATGAGTTAAAGAAAAGTGAAAGTGAATTAAAGCAACTTAAGCAAAAGGAAAATGATATAAATCAACAGCGTGAGAAATTAAATAAGATTAACGAAATTAAACCATTATCACAATTACTAGATAGAAATGAAGCGGCCAATAAAAAGTTAAATCAAGCAGAAAAATTGATGGAAATCGCAGGTCATGAAATTAACAAATTAATAAAAGAAAAAGAAGAAAATCAATTAGAATTAAATCATTTATCTGAAAAAGAGGAATCTATCAATAAAGAAAAAGCCTATTTGGAAAAAACTAATACTTTCTATAATAATATGACGCTCTATTTAAATAGTTATAAAGACAAAGAACGATTGACATCACAACTCTTAAATTTAAATGAAAAAAGAGAAATAATAGAAAGTGAATTATTAGAATTAAACGAAGCTATTAAATCAAAAGAAATCAATTATAATCATGTTGAACAATTGAGTCAAGATATTTTCAATATTGAAAAAGAATTAGAGCAAGCAGAAAAGCTTAAAAATGATATGAAAAATAAAGCAGAATTAACCTCTAAGTTGAATGACACTAAGGCATCCTATAATCAAAAATGTATTGAAATAGAAGACTTATCTAATAAGTTGTCCGGAATAGATAATACAGAAATTAATTTGAACAACAAAGAAACATTAGTTGAACAACTTCAACAAGTCGTTTCACTTGGAGATACATGTCCGATTTGCGGGAATGAAATTACTTCATTAGGACAACATATTGATTTTGATAGTATTAATAAAAAGCAAAATTTAATTCAATCATTACAAAAAGAGCTTAATGAAATGAATATCGATAAAGCTAAATTGGAAAGTACTCTAAATCACTTAACGGAGCAAATAAACAATATTCGTGTAGATGAAAATGCCTTGCCAGATATAAAAAAACTTTATTCTAAAATCAATAGAAAGAAAGAAGAAAAAGAAAAACAACAACAAGAAAATGAATTTATCTTAAAAACAAATAAAAAGGTAGAACAAAAACGTCAAGAATCATTTGAAATTGAAAATGAAATTAAAAATGCAAAATCTAAAATTGAACAATGTGAGATACGCATCAATGATTTTGAATCAACTACTCAATATAATGAAATAGATGAGTTTGAAACATATTTTAAAAAGTTAAAAAGTAATGTTGATCATTATTTAAAATTACTTGAAAATCATAAACAAAATAGAAATGATATTGTTCAAAAACTAAGTATAGAAGAAAATAACTTGCAACATCATAAACAAACTAAAAATGATATTCAAGAGGAAATTAAACATGCACAACAAGCTTTAGATGCTGAAATGAACCGTTTAAATATAGATTCTATTGATCAGGTTCAGGATATAATTAAAATTGTTTATGAAAAAGAAGAAATAGAGAATGAAATTAAAGAATATGATAAACAAATCCATAAGAATGAATTGGAAATGACCAGACTTAAAAAGTTAGTTACAGGAAAAAAATTAGATAATATAGAAGAAATTCAAAAAACACTATCAGAACTTAAAGTTAAACTTGAGAATTTAACTAATGAACTTGCAACATTAGAATATCAAATGAAATTAAATCAACAAAAAGTAGATGAAATCGTATCTAATATCGAGTATTTAAATAAAGAGTTGAAAGAGCAACAAGATATATTTAATCTTGCAGAAATCCTATCTGGTAAAAACAGTCAAAAATTAACATTAGAAAACTATGTACTGATTTACTATTTAGAAAAAATTATAGCCCAAGCTAATATTCGACTTGCTACTATGAGTGGTCAAAGATATCAATTGCAAAGAAGGGAAGCCTTATCTCAAGGGTTTAGTGGTTTAGAAATAGATGTCTTTGATTTTTATTCTAATAAAGCACGTCATATTAGTTCGCTATCAGGTGGAGAAACATTCCAAGCATCGCTTGCGCTAGCTTTAGGATTAAGTGAAATTGTTCAACAAGAATCGGGCGGTATCTCTCTTCAATCAATGTTTATTGATGAAGGATTTGGTACATTAGATCAAGAAACACTCGAAACTGCACTTGATACACTCGTAAACCTTAAATCGACGGGAAGAATGGTAGGTATTATATCTCATGTTAGTGAATTAAAACAAAGAATACCACTTATTTTAGAAGTCACATCAAATCAGTATCAAAGTACGACAAAATTTAAATGGAATTAAAGTGAAATGTCTTTATAAAAAAATCGATTTATCAACTTTTGATTGTAAGATGATAAATCGATTTAATATTATTATTAATGTTTTTCTCTTAATAAGTCTCTAATTTCAGTTAAAAGAACTGTATTTTGTTCTAATTCTTCTTCTGGTTCTTCTTTCTTCATTAAAGTATTTGCAATTTTTACAAAGATAAATAATGCGAAAGCAATGATTATGAAATCAATTATTGATTGTATGAATAAACCATATTTAATTCCCCAGAAAGCCCAATCTTCTGCAAAATTGACTGAACCGAAAATTTTACCAATTAATGGCATAATGATGTATTCGACTAATGCAGAGATAATTTTATTGAAAGCTGCTCCCATGACAACAGCTACAGCTAAATCTAATACGTTGCCTTTTAACGCAAAGTCTTTAAATTCTTTAAGCATTTAAATAGTCCTTTCTAAACAATATTTAAAAGCCATTATACAACATATAATTAATTTAGCAAATAGGAAATTTAATCAAATTTGATTCTAAATAGGACGTTTGTTATCCTATAGTAGTGCTTTAGTAAAATTAAATGTTTTAAGATAAAAAAAGAATATTTTAGTTTTACTAGATTGAAAATTTAATAATAGATATGAAGGGAGTAATTAATTATGAATTCTTCTTCTTCTAATGAAAAGAACGGTAAGAAGATTTCTCCGGTGTTTATCTATAGTGCAATTATCGCAGCAATTGTGGTATTAATTGGTGCTATTTTCCCAACACAATTTGACTCAGTAACGAATGAGGTCAAAATGTGGATAACAGATAAACTAGGTTGGTATTACTTAATTCTAACTACGATTATAGTTTTCTTCTGTATTTTCCTTATCTTTAGTCCAATTGGGAAACTTAAATTAGGTAAACCAAATGACAAACCGGAATTTAATACTATTTCTTGGTTTGCGATGTTATTTAGTGCCGGTATGGGTATCGGTTTAGTATTCTACGGTGCAGCTGAGCCAATGTCTCATTTCGCTTCACCACCTGATGCCGATCCGAAAACGACTGAAGCTTACACTGAAGCATTACGTTCAACGTTCTTCCATTGGGGCTTCCATGCATGGGCTGTATATGGTGTTGTAGCATTAGCACTTGCTTATGCACAATTCCGTAAAGGAGAGCCTGGTTTATTATCTAGAACATTACGTCCAATTTTAGGTGATAAAGTTGAAGGGCCAATTGGAACATTCATCGACGTTCTTTCAGTATTTGCTACTTTAGTTGGTGTAGCTGTATCACTTGGTATGGGTGCATTACAAATCAACGGTGGTTTAAATTACTTATTTGGCGTACCGAATACAACTTGGGTCCAAGCTATTATTATTGTCATAGTTACAATCCTATTTATTGCAAGTGCTTGGTCTGGTCTAAGTAAAGGTATCCAATATTTAAGTAATCTAAATATCGGATTAGGTGCTTTATTAATGATTATTACATTAATTATTGGACCAACTGTTTTAATATTAAACATGATGACTAGTTCAACTGGTAGCTTATTAAATACATTCTTATTTAATAGTTTTGATACTGCAGCATTAAATGGACAGAAACGTGAATGGATGTCTACATGGACACTTTACTACTGGGGTTGGTGGTTAAGTTGGAGTCCATTCGTTGGTGTGTTTATTGCCAGAGTTTCAAAAGGACGCTCAATCAGAGAATTTATTTCTGGTGTATTATTAGTACCAGCGATTGTTAGTTTCATCTGGTTCAGTGTATTTGGTGTTCTTGGAATCGAAACTGGTAAGAAACATCCAGAGTTATTTAAAATGACTCCAGAAACACAATTATTCGGTGTATTCAACCATGTACCATTAGGAATCGTATTATCATTTATTGCACTTATTTTAATTGCTTCATTCTTTATTACTTCAGCTGACTCAGCAACATTCGTATTAGGTATGCAAACAACATTTGGTTCGTTAAATCCAAGTAGTATGGTTAAAGTAACTTGGGGTATTGCTCAAGCACTTATCGCCTTTGTATTATTATTAGCTGGTGGCGGAGATGGAACTAAAGCTCTCAACGCAATTCAGAGTGCCGCTATTATTAGTGCGTTTCCATTCTCCTTTGTCGTCATATTAATGATGATCAGTTTCTACAAAGATGCTAATAAAGAACGTAAATTCTTAGGATTAACATTAACGCCTAATAAACACAGATTAGAAGAATACGTTAAATATCAACAAGAGGATTACGAATCTGATATTTTAGAAAAACGTGAATCTAGACGTAATCGTGAAAGAGAAGAATAATTGAATGAAATATCTACTATAATGGTGGGTTTAAAGCTATCAACAATTTTGTTGATAGCTATTTTTATGTTTCAAACATATAAATATTATTTACTTGCGATTGATAACCATTCTCAATTAATAAAAATAACTTATAGTACAAATGCGTTATAATAAGTTTTACTTATACTACCTGATTAAAAATGCGAAATGAAAAATGACCCCTTTATATACCTATACAGTTGTGTTCGAAAACATATAATAATACAATTTAACTAAGGCATATAAATATATAGAAATTCAAGGGGGATATCAAATGGCTTCTAATTTTAAAGAAACAGCGAAGAAACAATTTGATTTAAATGGCCAATCATACACGTACTATGATTTAAAATCATTAGAAGAACAAGGTTTAACTAAAATTTCAAAGTTACCTTATTCAATCCGTGTATTACTAGAATCAGTGTTACGTCAGGAAGATGATTTTGTAATTACTGATGATCACATTAAACAATTAGCAGAATTTGGCAAAAAAGGTAACGAAGGTGAAGTACCTTTCAAACCATCTCGAGTTATTTTACAAGACTTCACTGGTGTACCAGCAGTAGTTGACTTAGCGTCTTTACGTAAAGCAATGAATGATGTTGGTGGGGATATTAATAAAATTAACCCTGAAGTACCAGTTGACTTAGTTATTGACCACTCTGTACAAGTAGATAGTTATGCTAATCCAGATGCATTACAACGTAACATGAAATTAGAATTTGAACGTAACTATGAACGTTACCAATTCTTAAACTGGGCAACAAAAGCATTTGATAACTATAATGCAGTACCACCTGCTACAGGTATTGTCCACCAAGTAAACTTAGAATACTTAGCGAATGTTGTACATGTTCGTGACGTTGACGGAGAACAAACTGCTTTCCCAGATACATTAGTTGGTACTGACTCACATACTACAATGATTAACGGTATTGGTGTATTAGGTTGGGGTGTCGGCGGTATCGAAGCTGAAGCAGGTATGTTAGGACAACCATCATACTTCCCAATTCCAGAAGTTATTGGTGTTAAATTAAGTAATGAATTACCACAAGGTTCAACAGCAACTGACTTAGCATTACGTGTAACTGAAGAGTTACGTAAACGTGGTGTAGTAGGTAAATTCGTTGAGTTCTTTGGTCCTGGTGTAACAAACTTACCATTAGCTGACCGTGCAACAATTGCGAACATGGCGCCTGAATATGGTGCAACTTGTGGTTTCTTCCCAGTTGATGAAGAATCACTTAAATACATGAAATTAACTGGTCGTAAAGATGATCATATTGCACTAGTAAAAGAATATTTACAACAAAATAATATGTTCTTCCAAGTTGAAAATGAAGATCCTGAATATACTGAAGTGATTGATTTAGATTTATCTACAGTTCAAGCTTCTTTATCAGGTCCAAAACGTCCACAAGATTTAATCTTCTTAAGTGACATGAAAACTGAATTCGAAAAATCAGTTACAGCACCAGCTGGTAACCAAGGTCACGGTTTAGATGAAAGTGAATTTGATAAGAAAGCAGAAATCAAATTTAATGATGGTAGAACTTCAACTATGAAGACTGGTGATGTTGCGATTGCAGCGATTACATCATGTACAAATACATCTAACCCTTACGTTATGTTAGGTGCAGGTTTAGTAGCTAAAAAAGCAATTGAAAAAGGCTTAAAAGTACCTGATTATGTAAAAACTTCATTAGCACCAGGTTCAAAAGTTGTTACTGGATATTTAAGAGATTCAGGTTTACAAGAATATCTTGATGACTTAGGTTTCAACTTAGTTGGTTATGGTTGTACAACTTGTATCGGTAACTCAGGTCCATTATTACCTGAAATTGAAAAAGCAGTAGCTGACGAAGATTTATTAGTAACTTCTGTACTTTCTGGTAACCGTAACTTTGAAGGTCGTATCCATCCGTTAGTTAAAGCTAACTACTTAGCTTCACCACAATTAGTTGTAGCTTATGCATTAGCTGGAACGGTTGATATCGATTTACACAATGAACCTATCGGTAAAGGTAAAGATGGCGAAGATGTATACCTTAAAGATATCTGGCCAAGTATCAAAGAAGTTGCAGACACTGTTGATAGTGTCGTAACGCCAGAATTATTCTTAGAAGAATATGCAAATGTATACGAAAATAATGAAATGTGGAATGAAATCGACGTTACTGACGCACCATTATATGATTTCGATCCAAATTCAACTTATATTCAAAATCCATCATTCTTCCAAGGTTTATCTAAAGAACCAGGAACTATTGAACCATTAAAAGATTTACGTATTATGGGTAAATTTGGTGATTCAGTTACAACTGACCACATTTCTCCAGCAGGTGCGATCGGTAAAGATGCACCAGCAGGTAAATATTTATTAGACCATGATGTTCCAATTAGAGAATTTAACTCTTATGGTTCAAGACGTGGTAACCATGAAGTAATGGTACGTGGTACTTTCGCTAATATCCGTATTAAAAACCAATTAGCACCAGGCACTGAAGGTGGATTTACAACATATTGGCCTACAGAAGAAATCATGCCTATCTATGATGCAGCTATGAGATACAAAGAAAATGGTACTGGTTTAGCTGTTTTAGCTGGTAATGATTACGGTATGGGTTCATCTCGTGACTGGGCAGCTAAAGGTACTAACTTATTAGGTGTTAAAACTGTTATTGCACAAAGTTATGAACGTATCCATCGTTCAAACTTAGTAATGATGGGTGTATTACCATTACAATTTAAACAAGGTGAGTCAGCTGATTCTCTAGGTTTAGAAGGTAAAGAAGAAATTTCTGTAGATATCGATGAAAATGTTAAACCACATGATTTAGTAACTGTTCATGCTAAAAAAGAAAACGGAGAAGTTGTTGATTTTGAAGCAATGGTTCGTTTCGATTCATTAGTAGAATTAGATTATTATCGTCATGGTGGTATCTTACAAATGGTATTAAGAAACAAATTAGCTCAATAATCACAATGTGACTTTTGACAGTGCTAACGTTTAGGTTAGCACTGTTTTTTTATGCTAAACTATATATGTAATGTTAATAGTTAAGGAAGGATTGGACTTAAATGATTTATAGTTTGACTGAAATTGAACCAAGATATCAAGAGACAGATAAAATGGGCGTGATTTATCATGGCAATTATGCAACATGGTTTGAAGTAGCGCGTACAGATTACATTAGAAAACTAGGATTTAGTTATGCTGATATGGAAAAGCAAGGGATCATTTCTCCAGTTACAGACTTAAATATCAAATATAAAAAATCAATTTTTTATCCTGAAAAAGTAACCATTAAAACATGGGTGGAAAAATATTCAAGATTACGTTCTGTGTATAGATATGAAATTTTTAATGAACAGGGAGAACTTGCAACTACAGGTTATACTGAGTTAATTTGTATGAAAGCTGATACCTTTAGACCAATTAGATTAGATCGTTATTTCTCAGATTGGCATGAAACCTATAGTAAAGTTGAAGCTTTAAATAAAGAAGGCGTCAATGAAGAAGTAACTCATGGTATTGATCATTTATAAATTAAACTAATAAGCATAGTAAATATAGCCCTAAAATGCTTTATTAAAGCATTTTAGGGCTATATAATATTTCTATTTCTTTGTATATGAAATTTCATCTTCATGATCAACTGTATCTACCACAATATGATCATCTTCAAAGTACCATAAATCTTTCTCGGATATAACTATCGTTAAGCCGTTATATTCTTCTTCATAAGCAACCTCAACATCAGATTTGTTTTCAACATTAAATGCTGGGCTAAATCCTTGTTTTAATTGAAATTCGCCACCGTATCGTATGAAGAAATGCAATACTTTATTATCTTCCGGTAAGTCAAATTCTTCTTTAAACCATTGAACCGCTTGGTCTGTAAGTTCAATTTTCATTTAATCTCCTCCATATTAAATCTCTATATTTTACTCGATGGATTGTCAATTTTAGTGATATTAGAATTATAGCATAGGCTACCTTTCTAATATATTTTTAAACATTTTATTTAAAGCGTAAACTTACATAAAAATAAAATGATGCACCAATATCATCATCTGTGTGCCATTTATGACTATACAGAAAAGCACTTAGTAAGATATCTATAAGAGAAATACCTAACTAAGCGCTAATATTCTTGTTTATCCGATTTACATCCATGTTATCTTAGGTTCTTCACCTTTAAAGATCCGTACAATATTTGTTTTGTGGCGTATAATTAAAATTATAGAAACAATTCCACTGACTGCAAGTAAGATATAGTCCTGTATAATGAGTGAACCTATCACACAACAAATGGCCGCTACGATACTTGATAAGGACACGTATTTAAATGTTTTTAGCACTAAAAAGAAAATAGCAGCTAAAATTAATAATAAAATGGGATTTACTCCTAAAACTACCCCTGCACTCGTAGCAACAGCTTTACCACCTTTAAATTTCAAATATATAGGATATACATGGCCAAGTATTGCAAATAAACCTACAATCAGCCCATTGGTAAAGAATGTACTTATAGGTCCATCAGCATGTACTGGTAACCAAATAGGGAAGAATACAGTGATAAATCCTTTAAAAATATCTAAGAAGGTTACCACAAATCCTGCCGGTCTACCTAGTACCCTAAAACTGTTTGTTGCTCCTGTGTTGCCACTACCAAATTGTCTTATATCTTTCTTAAAGAATAGCTTTCCTATAACTAAACCACTTGGAAAAGCACCAATAAGATAACTCAGTATTAACATGACGACGATCATCATAAAATACACATCCTTTAGTAACTTAGCACTATTTTACCATATACCCCTTATTTTAGAACAATAAAAAATGATAATTTAAAAATGAATACTCATTAAAATAAACTGAATTATCAAGATGACACTTGCAATTTATACAGATTTATATAAGAATAACTATTGTATAGTTTTAAAAACGAACGTACGTTTGTAGGAGGGCGAAATCATTGGCAATGAATAAACAAAATCATTATTCAGATGATTCTATACAGGTTTTAGAAGGTCTTGAAGCTGTTAGAAAAAGACCGGGGATGTATATAGGATCAACTGATAAACGTGGATTGCATCATCTAGTATATGAAGTTGTCGATAACTCCGTCGATGAAGTATTAAATGGTTACGGGGATGAGATTACAGTTATCCTAAACCAAGATGATAGTATTTCAATAGAAGATAATGGTCGTGGGATGCCAACAGGTATTCACGCTTCAGGTAAACCAACTGTTCAAGTTATCTTTACCATATTACACGCTGGAGGCAAGTTTGGCCAAGGTGGTTATAAAACATCTGGTGGACTACACGGTGTAGGTGCATCGGTGGTTAACGCACTAAGTGAATGGTTAGAAGTTGAAATTCATAGAGACGGTAATATATATAAACAGAGTTTTAAAGATGGTGGTGTGCCTGCGACAGGGTTACTAAAAGAAGGCAAAACAAAGAAAACGGGTACAAAAGTAACGTTTAAACCAGATCCTGAAATTTTCAAAGCCACAACATCATTTAATTTTGATGTTCTAAGTGAGCGTTTACAAGAATCTGCATTCTTATTAAAAAACCTAAAAATTAAATTAATTGATTTACGTCGTGGTAAAGAAAGAGAAGAATATTACCATTACGAAGAAGGTATTAAAGAATTTGTAAGTTATATCAATGAAGGTAAAGAAGTTCTTCATGATGTTACAACTTTTACAGGTACATCTAATGGCATTGAAGTTGATGTGGCTTTCCAATATAACGATCAATATTCTGAAAGCATTTTAAGTTTCGTTAATAACGTGCGTACTAAAGATGGTGGTACACATGAAGTCGGATTTAAAACAGCTATGACTCGTGTATTTAACGATTATGCTAGACGTATTAATGAATTAAAAGAAAAAGATAAAAATTTAGATGGAAATGATATTCGTGAAGGATTAACAGCTATCGTTTCTGTAAGAATACCTGAAGAGCTATTACAATTTGAAGGACAAACTAAATCTAAATTAGGGACATCAGAAGCTAGAAGCGCTGTAGACTCAGTTGTTTCTGAAAAATTACCATTTTATCTTGAAGAAAAAGGACAATTGTCCAAATCGCTTGTGAAGAAAGCGATTAAAGCACAACAAGCTAGAGAAGCGGCACGTAAAGCACGTGAAGATGCACGATCTGGTAAAAAGAACAAACGTAAAGATACGTTATTGTCAGGTAAATTAACACCTGCTCAAAGTAAAAATACAGAGAAAAATGAACTTTATTTAGTTGAGGGTGACTCTGCAGGTGGTTCTGCTAAACTTGGTCGTGATCGTAAATTCCAAGCGATACTACCACTCAGAGGTAAAGTCATTAATACTGAAAAAGCTAGATTAGAAGATATCTTCAAAAATGAAGAGATTAATACGATTATTCATACGATTGGTGCAGGTGTTGGTAACGAATTTAAAATTGAAGATAGTAATTATAGTCGAATTATAATTATGACTGATGCCGATACAGATGGTGCACATATTCAAGTACTATTATTAACGTTCTTCTTTAAATATATGAAACCATTAGTACAAGCTGGTCGTGTCTTTATAGCATTACCTCCACTTTATAAATTAGAAAAAGGTAAAGGTAAATCTAAGAAAGTAGAATATGCTTGGACTGATGATGAATTAGATAAATTACAAAAGCAACTTGGTAAAGGTTTCTCATTACAACGTTACAAAGGTTTAGGTGAAATGAACCCTGAACAATTATGGGAAACAACAATGAATCCAGATACGCGTACGTTGATACGCGTTCAAGTTGAAGATGAAGTACGCTCTTCAAAACGTGTAACAACTTTAATGGGAGATAAAGTAGCCCCACGTAGAGAATGGATTGAAAATCATGTTGAATTTGGTATGCAAGAAGATTTAAGTATTTTAGATAATACTGAAGTTCAAATTTTGGAAAATGAAACCTATGAGGAGGATGAAACGAATTGAGTGAGATAATTCAAGATTTATCACTTGAAGATGTAATCGGTGACCGTTTTGGACGATATAGTAAATATATTATCCAAGAGAGAGCATTACCAGATGTTCGTGACGGGCTTAAACCAGTACAACGTCGTATCCTATACGCGATGTACTCAAGTGGTAATACATTCGATAAAAATTTCCGTAAAAGTGCTAAAACTGTCGGGGATGTCATCGGTCAGTATCATCCTCATGGTGACTCTTCAGTATATGATGCCATGGTGCGTTTAAGTCAAGATTGGAAGTTACGACATGTCTTAATCGAAATGCATGGTAACAACGGTAGTATAGATAATGATCCACCTGCTGCGATGCGTTATACGGAAGCTAAGTTAAGTCAATTATCTGAAGAACTTTTAAGAGATATTAATAAAGAAACCGTGTCATTTATTCCAAACTATGATGATACGACGCTAGAACCTATGGTATTACCAGCTAGATTCCCTAACTTATTAATTAATGGTTCTACTGGTATTTCAGCAGGTTATGCAACGGATATTCCACCACATAATCTTGGTGAGGTTATTCAAGCGACTTTAAAATATATTGATAACCCCGATATTACTGTGAGCCAATTAATGAAATACATTAAAGGACCTGATTTTCCAACTGGAGGTATCATTCAAGGTCTAGATGGTATTAAAAAGGCATACGAATCAGGTAAAGGCAAGATTGTTGTACGTTCAAAAGTAGATGAAGAAGAATTACGCAACGGACGTAAAGAATTGATTGTGACTGAAATCCCGTACGAAGTGAATAAAAGTAGTTTAGTTAAACGTATTGATGAATTACGTGCGGATAAGAAAGTTGACGGAATTGTTGAAGTTCGAGATGAAACGGATAGAACTGGTTTACGTATTGCTATAGAACTTAAAAAAGATGTTAATAGTGAAGCAATCAAAAATTTCTTATATAAAAATTCAGACTTACAAATATCTTATAACTTTAATATGGTAGCGATTAGTGACGGACGACCTAAATTAATGGGAATTAAACAAATTATTGATAGTTATATCAATCACCAAATTGAAGTTGTTGCGAATAGAACTAAGTTTGATTTAGAGCATGCTGAAAAACGTATGCATATCGTTGAAGGTTTAATGAAAGCATTGTCAATACTAGATGAAGTTATCGCACTTATCCGTAATTCTAAAAATAAGAAAGACGCTAAAGATAACTTAGTTGCTGAGTTTGACTTTACTGAAGCTCAGGCTGAAGCGATTGTGATGTTACAACTTTATCGCTTAACAAATACCGATATTGTTGCTTTAGAACAAGAACATGATGAATTATCTAATTTAATCAAAGATTTACGCCATATATTAGATGATCACGATGCATTATTAAATGTGATAAAAAATGAATTGACTGAAATTAGAAAGAAATTTAAAACAGATCGTCTTTCTACAATTGAAGCGGAAATTTCTGAAATTAAAATTGATAAAGAAGTTATGGTACCAAGTGAAGAAGTAGTATTGAGCTTGACAAGACACGGTTATATTAAACGCACATCTACACGAAGCTTTAATGCAAGTGGTGTTTCCGAAGTAGGCCTAAAAGACGGAGATAGTTTATTAAAGTACCTTGATGTAAATACCCAGGATACTGCGCTCGTGTTTACAAACAAAGGTAGATATTTATTCATTCCTGTTCATAAATTAGCTGAAATCAGATGGAAAGAGTTAGGACAACATGTGTCGCAGATTGTTTCTATTGATGAAGATGAACAAGTGATTGATGTGTTTAATGAAAAAGACTTTAGCCAAAATGAAGCATTTTATATTATGGCTACTCGCAACGGCATGATTAAGAAAAGTAGTGTTCCTCAGTTTAAAACGACACGCTATAACAAACCATTAATTGCTATGAAGGTGAAAGACCAAGACGAAGTGATTAACATTATGAGGGTAGAATCAGATCAACTCATTACAGTGGTAACGCACAAAGGTATGTCACTTACTTATTCTACAAATGAACTATCTGATACTGGTCTTCGTGCTGCGGGCGTTAAATCTATTAATTTAAAAGATGAAGATTTCGTAGTCATGACTCAAATGATTAACCATTCGGAATCAGTGATGATGGCTACTCAACGTGGCGCAATTAAGCATATTGGATTCAAAGTATTACAAGAAGCTAAACGTGCACAAAGAGGTATAACTTTACTTAAAGAATTGAAAAAAGCACCGCATCGAATTGTAGCAGCTGATGTTGTGCGTGATAATTATACGACCTATACATTATACTCAGATAATAATCAAGAGAGTGGTGACATTGCTTCAATTCACAAATCTGAACAGTATACGAACGGTTCGTTTATTGTAGATATTGATGATTTTGGTGAAGTTAAAGGTATGTACTTACAATAAAAGTATATGCAATACATGTATAAGATGATAAAATAAAATATAATAATCATAATTAAAGCGTTCAAGAGGTTTATATTAAATTGAACAATCTAGTGTTAAGTATTGATAAGTTGAATCATTATTTAATTAGATTGCAATATGACAATATGAATCTCTTGAATTTTTAAGATATGAATTTTATTTAAGATGAGAGGGATTTATTTGAAAGATTTTGATAATTTAATTCCTGGTTGGTTCAAAGATTTTGTCCAAGTAGGGAATGATTTAATTTGGTCTCAATATCTGATTGGATTGTTACTTACAGCTGGTTTCTTCTTCACTATCAGTTCTAAATTTGTGCAACTTCGCATGTTGCCTGAAATGTTTAGAGCGTTAGTTGAGAAACCAGAAACATTAGAAAGTGGCGAAAAGGGTATCTCACCTTTCCAAGCTTTTGCAATTAGTGCAGGCTCAAGGGTTGGTACAGGAAATATTGCTGGTGTAGCAACAGCAATTGTACTAGGTGGTCCAGGTGCCGTATTTTGGATGTGGATTATTGCATTTATTGGTGCAGCAAGTGCATTTATGGAAGCAACATTAGCACAGGTTTACAAAGTGCATGATAAAGATGGTGGATTCCGAGGCGGACCAGCATATTACATAACTAAAGGGTTAAATCAAAAATGGTTAGGTATTGTATTTGCAATTCTAATCACAGTTACTTTCGCATTTGTATTTAACACAGTTCAATCAAATACGATTGCTGAATCATTAAATACTCAATATCATGTTAGCCCAGTTATTACAGGAATTGTACTAGCTGTCATTACAGCGATCATCATCTTTGGTGGTGTTCGAAGTATTGCAACATTATCATCATTAATAGTTCCTATTATGGCTATTATATACATTGGTATGGTTTTAGTTATTTTATTATTAAACTTAGATCAAATCGTTCCAATGATTGGTACTATCATTAAAAGTGCTTTCGGTTTTGAACAAGTAACTGGCGGTGCTGTCGGCGCAGCTATATTACAAGGTATTAAACGTGGTTTATTCTCAAATGAAGCAGGTATGGGTTCTGCGCCAAACGCAGCAGCAACAGCTGCCGTACCTCATCCAGTTAAACAAGGTTTAATTCAATCATTAGGTGTATTCTTCGATACTATGCTAGTATGTACAGCTACAGCAATTATGATTTTATTATACTCTGGATTAAAATTTGGAGAAAATGCACCTCAAGGTGTGGCAGTTACACAGTCTGCGTTAAATGAACATTTAGGTTCAGCAGGTGGTATTTTCTTAACAGTAGCAATTACACTATTTGCTTTTTCTTCAGTTGTAGGTAACTACTATTATGGACAATCTAATATAGAATACCTTTCAAATAATAAGACAATTATTTTCATTTTTAGATGTCTTGTAGTCGTGCTTGTATTTATTGGTGCAGTTGCTAAAACTGAGACAGTATGGAGTACAGCAGACTTATTTATGGGACTTATGGCGATTGTGAATATTGTTTCTATTATAGGACTTTCTAATATTGCTTTTGCAGTAATGAAAGATTACCAACTACAACGTAAAGCAGGTAAAAATCCTGTATTCAAACCAGAAAATCTTGAGATTAACTTATTTGGAATTGAATCTTGGGGTATCAATTCAACAAATAAAGCAAATAAAAATAATAAGTAAAAAAAATCCTGAGACGTATATAAATGTCTCAGGTTTTTTTATTAAATCGTGAGTTATTGATTGTATTCTTTTTAGTATTGCGCAGAATATTTTTTGTGGCTAGAAAGTAGAGTACTTTAATAAAAAAAGTGAAATTAGGATTTATAAATAAAAAGATTTAAAAATGTATTTTCTTTTCATTTATATCATTTGGCTTTATAATTTTAATAATGGATTAGGAAAGGTGATAATGATGGGAAAATACAAAATAAGTAAAATTCTCAATAATAACGTTATCATATGCACAAATAAAGATCAGGAAGTTGTACTCATTGGAAAAGGTATTGGCTTTAATAAAAAGCAAGGATTGATTTTAGATGAATCAGCTTCCATTGAAAAAGTGTATAAGCTTGATCAAGATAAACATAAAGAGCATTACAAGACATTGGTTGAAATGGCGGATGATCATGTACTGCAAGCAGTCATAGAATCAGTCAATTTAATCACTAATACGACTTTAGATATTGATTATAAAAATTTAGTCGTTGCCCTAACTGATCATATTATTTTTGCGTATAAACGTTTAAAACAAAATCAACTAATTAGTAATCCGTTTGCTATGGAGACTAAGTATTTATATAGCGACGCATATCAATTAGCTGCCAAAGTGATTGAAAGACTAAATCAACAATTAGATGTTCAATTTCCGGAAGATGAAATTGGTTTTATCGCATTACATATTGCTTCTAATTCAGAAGAATTATCCATGCGAGAAATGTCATTAATCAATCAATTAATTAATAAGAGCATTACAATTATCGAATCTGATTTAAATCATCAAGTTGATCAATCCTCAGTGCAATATCAACGTTTTATTAGACACGTTCAGTTCCTCATTCGTCGTTTGAAACAGAATGAAGCGATTCATGCACAAAATGATTTCATTGAAATGATTAAAAAGCACTACCCACAATGCTATTCCACAGCATTTAAAATTTTAAAAATGATTCAAATGGAATTCGATATTACAATAAATGAAGCTGAAGTGATTTATTTAACATTACACATTCATCATTTTGAAGCACAAATCAATCGTGATTAATAACACTTAGTTTTATTTTAATAATTCTACTTAATAAATGGATATAGTATTATCTATGCTATTATTGAAATCAGTTATATTTATTTTATTAAATTTTTAATACGCCTTAGTTGTATGAATTATGTTATGATAAGTGTTAGTAATTTTAATCATCTTATGTATTTTATGAATTAAATAAAGAGAGGTAACTTGAAGGTATGGTGATGTCAAATGTCGAATGAAAATAAGACTACAGAAAATAAGGCATCTGGAAAGTTTAAAACTAATTTCAGTATGTCTGAAACAAGATTTATGCGATTTTTAGGCGGCAATGATTTAATTTATGGCTTACTAGCACTTGTACTTTTAGGTATTGTAATATTTATATTTGATAAAGTTTCATACGTATTTGAGCCATTTATTATTATATTTAATACTATTGCTGCACCTATTATTGTCTCATTGATTATATTTTATTTATTTAATCCACTAGTGAATTTGATGGAACGTTATCGTATCCCACGAATTGTGGGTATTATGATTATTTATATTGCGATTGTGGGAATTATCGCATTAATCGTTAATTTATTAATTCCGGTTATCGGCTCACAATTAGGAAGTTTTATTAATAATTCTCCTCAATATTTCAAAAAATTCACGAGTACAATCAATAAATTAACTAGTAATTCAATTTTTGCTGGTTATTATAGTCAAATTAATGATCAACTTAATTCATTAACGAAGAAGATACCTACAATGCTATCAGATTATTTTGATGGTTTTGGTTCAAAATTAGCAACTTTTGCAGAAGCTGTCGCTAATGTTGGTGTAGTTATTGTAACAACGCCATTTGTATTATTCTTTATGTTAAAAGATGGTCATAAGTTCAAAGATTTTACAACAAATATTATGCCACCAAAATTCAGAAAAGATTTTCACGATTTGCTTGAAAAAATGAGTGTTCAAGTAGGTTCATATATTCAAGGGCAAATTATTGTCTCATTCTGTATTGGTGTTTTATTATTTATCGGTTATTCAATTATTGGATTAAAATATAGTTTAATTCTTGCATGTATCGCTGCTGTAACGAGCGTAGTGCCTTATTTAGGTCCTACAATTGCGATATCACCAGCAATTGTTATTGCTATTATTACATCTCCATTAATGGTACTTAAATTGGCAATTGTATGGACTTTAGTACAGTTCTTTGAAGGACATTTCATTTCGCCAAATATTATGGGTAAAACTTTAAAAATACATCCTCTAACAATTATCTTTATTTTATTATGTGCAGGTAACTTGTTAGGTATTGTAGGTGTTATTTTAGGTATACCTGGCTATGCAGTATTAAAAGTTTTAGTTTCTCATGTCTTCTTATTATTCAAACGTAGATATAATCGTTATTACGGAGAAGATGCTGGAGAATACCAATTGAATAAAGAACAAGAGCAATCTGAGTAGTTGTGATACAAGGATATCTTTAGAAACGAATGTGAGAATAAGAAGGGCATTTGACAATGTCCTTATCTTACTTAATTTCTAAGATATCCTTTTCTTTTTCTTTTTAAAGCATAGCGTATTATTATAATGACTATAGCTAACAGAGGATATGACAATAATGTTATGTATAATTAGGACTATTTATATTCTAATTATCATATTCTTATGATATATTTTTGCTATATAGAAGAATTAATTAGAATTGAAGTGAAAAAATGACCCAAGAAAATAAAAGTAAATTATTATCTATTTTGAAATTTGTGTTTGCTGCAACACTATTTGTATTTGTAGTATTCACATTATATCGTGAATTATCAACTATTAATTTTAAAGATACATTAATGCAATTTGGCAAAATTAATCGTTTGTGGTTAGTATTATTATTTGCTGGAGGTGGAGCATCTTTATTAATCTTATCTTTATACGATATTATTCTTGTTAAGTCTTTAAAATTAGATATCCCTTTAACAAAAGTTTTTAGAGTTAGTTATATTATTAATGCTTTAAATGCTATTGTCGGTTTCGGCGGGTTTATCGGTGCCGGGTTAAGAGCATTTGTTTATAAAAATTATACTGAAGATAACAAAAAACTCGTGCATTACATATCCGTTATTCTCATTTCGATGTTAACGGGCCTCAGTCTTTTATCGATTTTAGTCGTTTTTCATGTCTTTAATGCATCAGATATGTTAGATCGAATTTCATGGGTTCGTTGGATTTTATATATTGTTGCTTTATTTTTACCAATATTTATTATTTACACTATTATGAAACCCGCAGATAAAAATAATCGATTTATGGGAGTTTATTGTACTTTAGTTTCATGTGTCGAGTGGATGGCGGCGGCTGTAGTACTCTATTTCTCTGCACTAATCGTAGGAATTGATATTTCATTTATGAATTTTATCGGTATTTTTATTATTGCAGCGTTGTCAGGACTAGTAAGTTTCATTCCTGGAGGCTTTGGAGCATTTGATTTAGTCGTATTACTCGGTTTTAAATCTCTAGGTGTAAGTGAAGAGAATATTTTATTAGCATTATTACTTTATCGTTTTGCATATTACTTTGTACCTGTAGCGATTGCATTAGTATTATCTTCATTTGAATTTGGTAATACTGCTAAAAAATATATTGAAGGGTCTAAATATTTTGTGCCTGCAAAAGATGTCACATCATTCTTAATGTCATATCAAAAAGATATTTTATCTAAAATCCCATCATTTTCATTAGCAATTTTAGTATTTTTAACGAGTGTGATATTCTTCATCAATAATTTAACTATTATTTATGATGGATTATATGATGATAACCATTTCGTGTATTATATAACATTGTCTGTTCATACTAGTGCCTGTTTGTTATTAATGTTAAATGTTAAAGGTATATTTAAACAAAGTCGACGTGCTATTATTTTTGCTATTATATCAGTTGTATTAATTTTTGCCGCAACGATATATACTTATGCTTCTTTCTTACTTTTAACATGGTTAGTTGTTATTTTTGTATTACTTATTATTGCTTATCGTCGTGCCAAAGTTGTAAAACGACCATTGAGACTAAAAAACGTATTTTTAATAGTAATCATTAGTTTGATTGTACTTTATATCAATCACATTATTATCTCTAGTACGTTATATGCATTAGATGTGTATAATCTTGAAGTTGATACAACGGTTTTAAGATATTATTTCTGGATTACAATAGCTTTAATTACATTAATTGTGGCTTCAATTGCCTGGTTATTTGACTATCGTTATTCTAAATCAAATCAAAATAAAGATTTAACTATTTGTGAACAAATTATTCATGAATATGGTGGTAATTATTTAACACATCTTATCTATAGTGGAGATAAAGATTATTTTGTTCATGATAATGAGTCTGCCTTTTTAATGTATCGATATAAATCTAATGCATTAGTTGTTTTAGGAGATCCAGTTGGAGATGCTTCATCCTTTGAATCTCTTTTAGAAGCATTTTATGAATATGCAGAATACTATGGTTATGATATTATCTTTTATCAAGTAAGTGATCGCTTCATGCCACTTTATCATAATTTTGGAAATCAATTCTTTAAATTAGGAGAAGAAGCAATTATTGATTTAACAACGTTTACGACTTCAGGTAAAAAGCGTCGTGGATTTAGAGCTACTTTAAATAAGTTTGATGATTTAAATATTAACTTTGAAGTTATTGAACCACCATTTTCTAAAGAAATGATTGAAACATTACAACATGTAAGTGATCAATGGTTAGATGGCAGAAATGAAATGCATTTTTCAGTAGGTCAATTTAGTGAAGAATATTTGTCTAAAGCACCAATTGGTATTATGCGTAATGAAGATGGGAAAATTATTGCATTTTGTACATTAATGCCAACATACTTTAATGATGCTATTTCAGTTGATTTAATTCGTTGGTTACCTGAATTAGATTTACCGTTAATGGATGGTCTATATTTACACATGCTTTCATGGGGAAAAGAAAAGGGCTACCGTTCATTTAATATGGGTATGGCAACACTTTCTAATGTAGGACAATTGCATTACTCATATCTTAGAGAACGATTAGCTGGTAGAGTCTTTGAACATTTTAATGGTTTATATCGTTTCCAAGGTTTAAGACGATATAAAGAAAAATATGGACCAAATTGGGAGCCGAGATTCTTAGTTTATAGAAAAGATGCATCTTTATGGCAATCAATGATTAAAGTGATGAGAGTTATTCGTCATAAATAGATATATATAATGAAAAGCGATTGATGAAACTGAATAGTTTCGTCAATCGCTTTTGTGTTAATCTTCAATATAAATATATCTAGATTTAGTTTTTCTTATAGTTTTCACGATCTTGTTGTTCTTTGGCATATCTTTCTGGTTGCTTTTTATAAAAATCTTGATGATATTCTTCAGCTTTATAAAATGTTGTTGCAGGCAAAATTTTAGTAGCAATTGCTTTATCTGCATTGATTGTATCTTGCATTGCTGCGATATATTCTTCAGCTAGTTTTTTCTGATGTTCATTGGAATAAAAAATAGCTGTTTGATACTGAGATCCTCTATCTTGAAATTGACCTTCATCATCTAGTGGGTCAATGACAGAAAAAAAGATTTCTAATAATTTATTGTATGAGAATAACGCAACATCATACTCAACTTTGACAGTTTCATAGTGTCCAGTAGTGCCACTTTTAACCTGCTCATATGTAGGATTGGCTATGTCTCCACCCATATAACCTGATGTTACTTGTTCTATACCATCAAACGTATCAAAAGGTTTAGTCATACACCAAAAGCACCCACCCGCAAAATATGCAGTATTTATATTCATTTATGACACCCTTTCATTGGACCTTAGTACCATTTATTAAAAAAATCCTTGCTTTTTGTATACTTTTTCTATAACGTTAATACATATTAATTATAGATGATAGAATTGTAATTTTAAAGGTATAAGGTAGGTAAATATGAGAGAACAGAAGGATAACAGAGAAGAAACTGAGTATAAACGACAAGCAGGTACATCAACTCCACCTTCTAGGCGACGAAAGAAAAAGAGAGTGCGCAAATTACCTTTTATTATTTTATTTATTTTAATTATTCTCATCGTTATAATTGCATACATTGCTCATGGATATAATAGTGGTGTAAAGTATGCGGAAAAGCATGCGAAAGATATTAAAGTACATGAATTTAACGGACCAGTAAAAAATGACGGTAAAATTTCTGTATTAGTACTAGGTGCAGATAAAGCACAGGGTGGTAAATCACGTACAGACTCAATTATGGTTGTTCAATATGACTATATTCATAAAAAAATGAAAATGATGTCAGTAATGCGTGATATTTATGCTGATATCCCTGGCTATGATAAGTATAAAATTAATGCTGCATATTCATTAGGTGGCCCAGAACTATTAAGAAAAACATTAAATAAAAACTTAGGTATTAATCCTGAATATTATGCAGTTGTTGATTTTACTGGTTTCGAAAAGATGATAGATGAGTTAGAACCTAATGGTGTTCCAATGGATGTTGAAAAGGATATGTCTGAAAATATTGGTGTATCATTGAAAAAAGGTCATCATCGTTTAAATGGTAAAGAATTATTAGGTTATGCTAGATTTCGTCATGATGCAGAAGGCGATTTCGGGCGTGTACGTCGTCAACAACAGGTGATGCAAACACTTAAATCTGAATTAGTGAATTTTGGTACAGTTGCTAAGTTACCTAAAGTAGCAGGTATTCTTAGAGGATATGTTAATACAGATATGCCTGACTCTGCGATGTTCCAAACTGGAATAAGTTTCGGTGTTCGAGGCGATAAAAATGTAGATTCATTAACAGTTCCTATTAAGAACTCATATCAAGATATTACTACTAATAATGATGGTAGTGCCTTGCAAATTGATAAAGAGAAAAATAAAAAAGCAATTCAAGATTTTTTCGATGATAAAAATAATAAAAAGTAATGCTCAAAGAGCCTCACATTGACGATGTCAATGTGAGGCTCTTTACTTATTTATTGATCTGATTTTCTAACACCAGCAACACCATAATGACTTTTTTTCATTTCTTCAATAACGACATGGATTGCTTCTTTATTTGCACCTGTTGTTTTTTCTACAGCTGCTGTCACTTCAGTTACTAAATCTTTAAGTTGTTCATCTGAACGTCCTTCTAATAATTTAACGTTTACGATTGGCATATGTCATTCCTCCAATATTCTTATTACAACTTTAGTATAGCATGAATAATCAATAAAAATACATTTTTTACAAATAAGAACAAGTGTTCTTTTTATACTTGATTAAGAACACTTGTTCGTATATAATGAAATTGTATTAGGGAGGGGTAATCATGTATGACTATCATTTATTAGAAGATAGAGATGTACTTTGTATTGATCAGAAGAGTTTTTTCGCAAGTGTATCTTGTATAGAAAAAGGATTAGATCCATTAACGACGAAATTAGCAGTAGTCGCAGATACTAAAAGACAGGGATCGGTTGTGTTGGCGGCGACCCCTAAACTTAAAGAATTAGGGGTCAAGACTGGATCAAGATTATTTGAAATACCGCATCGAAATGACATATATATCATTAATCCAAGTATGAGAAAATATCTTAATGTATCAGTTGCTATATCTAAGATTGCTTTGCGGTATGTACCATCTGAAGATTTACATCAATATAGCATCGATGAATTTTTTATGGATGTGACAGATAGTTATCATAGATTTAATTCAACCGTACAAGCATTTTGCGAAAGATTACAGAAAGAAATTCATGAAGAAACAGGTATTAGATGTACGATTGGTATAGGCTCAAACATGTTATTAAGTAAAGTAGCTATGGATATTGAAGCAAAGCACACAGCAAATGGTATAGCTGAATGGCGTTATCAACATGTACCTGAAAAGTTATGGCCTATTCAACCGTTAAGAGATTTTTGGGGAATTAATAGAAAAACAGAAGCTAAATTAAATAAAAGAGGGATTTTTACAGTAGGAGATTTAGCTCAATATCCATATCAATATCTGAAAAGGGATTTTGGAATATTAGGTGTAGATATGCATCTTCATGCTAATGGTATTGATCAAAGCAAGATGAGAGAGAAATATAAAGTGAATAATCCATCTATATGTAAAAGTCAAATTTTGATGAGAGACTACGAATTTGAAGAAGCGAAAGTGGTGATGCAAGAGTTAATTGAAGATGTAGCGAGTAGAGTTAGAGCAAGAAAACAATTGGCGCGTACCATACATTTTTCATTTGGCTATAGTGATGAAGGTGGTGTACATAAGCAGTATACATTAGAAGAAGGTACTAACTTAGAAAAAGATATTTTTAAAGTAGTGAATTATTTTGCCAATCAATTATGTGACAAACAAGCATTATATCGTACATTAAGTGTGTCACTTACACAATTTATAGATGAAAACGAAAGACAAATGAACTTATTCATCGATGAATACGAGCGTAAGAGAGATGAAAAATTAGCAAAAACAATTGATCATTTACATGTGAAATATGGTAAGGGTATTGTGTCTAAAGCAACATCTTATACTGAAGCTGGTACCAAACATGGACGTTTAGGACTCATGGCAGGACATAAAATGTAGTAATGTATGACACGATAATGATGAAGGTTTCTCAAACACTAAAATAAAAATAACCTAAGACATTACATTGAGATGTCTCAGGTTGATGAATGAAGTTGCTATTCTATATAAGTATCAAATTGATCTAAAACTTGAATACCACGTTCCCGATCTTCAGGGTTTTTAAAACTAATTTGAAGTGCACCATAAATATCTTCCCGTACTTCTAATATTTTTAAGTTGCTTATAGAAATATTATGTAAACTTAGTATATGTGTAACTTTGCTAATCATACCCGGTTTATCCGGAATATCAACATATAGATCATACACAGTAGTAAGTGCACCTTGTTGTTTAGCGGGTAATTGGTCGCGATAATTTTTTGCATGAGCAAAAAAGTTATAAATATCCTCTGAATTAGAAGAAGATATCATAGCTGAAATTGAGGAAATTTGATCTTGTAAATCTTGTAATATATCTAGGATGAAGGTTTTATTATTTAATGTAATATCTTTCCACATTTCTGCATTACTACTAGCAATGCGAGTGATGTCACGGAATCCACCTGCAGCTAATTGTTGTACTAAATGGTGTTTTTCTACTTGATTAGCACTGAGATGAACTAAACTTGATGCAACAATATGAGGAACATGACTAACGATACCGGTAACAAAATCATGCTCATCGGCATCAGTGAAAATAAATTTCGCTAATGTAGGTTTTAGTAGATTTTTAATCTTTTCGGCTGCTTGCTTATTGGCTTCTTGACTAAATACAAGAATATAGTAGGCATTTTCAAAGAGATGTTTTTTAGCGTTGAGTACACCAGACTTATGACTACCAGCCATCGGATGACCACCAACAAGATGAATATCGTGTTTTAACAACATATTTTCAAACGTTTGAATAGTTGATTTAGTGCTTCCTGTATCTGTAACGATTAAATTTGATTTAGTATTGAGCTGTGGTAAATGTTCTAAATAGTGAACAGTTTGTTCGACAGGTGTAGCATATATAACCATATCAGCATTTTCGATGGCTTGCTCATAATGCGTTGATTTATCATCTATGATACCAATAGACAAAGCTTTATCTAATTGAGATTCATCAGCATCAAAAGCTGTAATATGAATGTCTTGATGATAATATTTTAAATTACTTGCTAAACTCCCACCAATCAAACCAAGACCTACAAATAAAATGTTTTGCATAAGTAATCACCTGTTTCGAAATTTTCAGAATACTAACATTGTAAATGAGGAAGTTTATGGAATCAATAAGAATATGATTAGTATATATTAAATAAATAGTCTAAACTAAAGTTAAATAAGATAGAAATGTGAAAGGGGATAAAAATGAGCGATATTCTACAAACAATCAAAACGTTAACAGAGATTAATAGTCCATCTGGTAATGCTGAAAAAGCAATACAGTATGTGAAGGAGACAGTAGAAGACATAGGATATTCTACAGAATTGACGAATAAAGGTGCTTTGATTATTAATGTTACTGGAGATAATCAAGATCAGCAACGATGTATTACAGCACATGTTGATACGTTAGGTGCAATGGTAAAGGAAATTAAAGAAGATGGACGTTTGGCAATTGATTTAATAGGAGGATTTCACTTTAATGCTATTGAAGGAGAATACTGTGAGATTCAAACAGAGGCAGGAGACATATATACGGGTACAATATGTTTACATGAAACAAGTGTGCATGTATATAAAAATAATCATGAAGTACCTAGAGATATAGAACATATGGAAATTAGAATTGATGAAAAAACAAATTCAATTCAAGATACGAAAGATTTAGGCATAGATGTAGGGGACTTTGTTAGCTTTGATCCTAGAACAGAAATTACGCAATCCGGTTTCATTAAATCACGTCACTTAGATGATAAAGCAAGTGTGGCAATGATTATAGAATTATTGAAAAAAATAAAAAAAGAAAATATTATGTTGCCTCATACCACTCAATTTTATATTTCAAATAATGAAGAAATTGGTTATGGCGCAAACGCTTCTTTATCAGATAATATTGTAGATTTTATCGCATTAGATATGGGCGCGTTAGGTGATGGTCAATCTTCAGATGAATATACTGTATCTATCTGTGCAAAAGATAGTTCTGGACCTTATCATAAGGGACTTCGTTCACAACTTGTGCAACTATGTAAAATGAATGATATTCCATATAAAGTAGATACATATCCTTATTATGCTTCCGATGCTACTTCGGCATTAAAAGCTGGGGCTGATATCAGACATGGATTATTTGGTGCTGGAATTGAATCTTCGCATGCCTTAGAAAGAACACATATTGAATCCATAGAAGCCACTCAAAATTTATTATATGCCTACTGTATGTCCCCAATTTTAAAATAAATTACGAATTGACGTTGACAAAAATATTTGAGGGATGTATTATACTAAATAATTAGAATTGTTAAACAATTCGGAAGATAAAGTAGCAAATATGAACTGTAGCAAATAGAAAGCTAATGGGTAATGGAAATTAGCACATCATGTTTAGTGAATTGGGCTTTCGAATATAAAATTAAATAGCATTAAAGTGAACAATAAACATTTGTTAACTAAGGTGGCACCACGGTAACGCGTCCTTATTGATTTTACGCGTATCGTGGTGCTTTTATTTCGTACAAAATGTAGTAGTTTATAGCAAGGTAGTGTCAGAAAGTTAGTGGGTGATGTGAACTAACACCACTATAAACGAAATTGGGTTTTGTATTATAACAATTAAATATAAACAATGAGTGAACGTATAATATTCCGAATATTAAGAATATTGCGTTAATTAAGGTGGTACCACGCGTCAGCGTCCTTTTTATAGGAGGCTGATTTTTTATATTTAGCAATCGAAACATTACTTTAAACTTTCAAAGTTGAGAATTACTAACAAAATCAAAATCACCTTCAATAATAACTAACCAACGCAAACATAAAGGAGTGAATTAAATTGGAACTTTATTATGAAAAGTTACAGGCCAATATTACACCAGAAACTTTAGCTCAACTCAAACACAACAAAATCATATTAGAAAGCACAAGCCAAGAAAAACTAAAAGGGCGATATTCTATTGTCGTTTTCGACAGTTATGGCACGGTCACATTAGACAATAAACAACTTCAAATTAATACCCCACAAAAGAAAGAAACTATAACGGAACAGCCTTATCAATACTTAAAGACATTTGTGAATCGTTATTACGATGATATTGAAGATCAAACGTTACAGGAATTACCTTTTATTTCTGGATTTATTGGTTCTTGTAGCTTTGATTTAGTAAGACATGAATTTCCGGTATTAAAACAAATTGAATTAGAAGATCATCCGCAACATGATGTTAACTTTTACATGATTGAAGATGTATATGTATTTGACCATTACAAAGATGAACTTTACATCATTAGTACGAATTTATTTTCTCAAGTTAAACGAGACGTATTGATACAACGGGTCAAAGAACGGATTGAACAGCTTAAAACAATCCAGGTATATCAGCCAAAAGTCACATTTCTAGTTCAAAATAAAGAAATCGAAGCAAACGTGAGCGAACAACATTTTATGAATATAGTGAGTGATTTTAAAAAGAAAATAACTGAAGGGGATATGTTTCAAGTTGTCCCATCACGTATTTATAAATACAAACATCACTTTAACAATCAATTACAAACATTGTCGTTTCAGTTATATCAAAATCTAAAAAGGCAAAATCCTAGTCCATATATGTATTACATTAATATGAATCAACCGATTATTATCGGTAGTTCGCCTGAAAGTTTTGTCAAAGTTCACAATGGCAGAGTCGTCACAAATCCTATTGCCGGAACAATACGAAGAGGCCAAACACCAGAGGAAGATCAAAGCAATGCACATCAACTGATTAATGATGAAAAAGAAAAAAGTGAACATAGTATGCTTGTTGATTTAGGTAGAAATGATATTCATCGAATATGTAAAACGGGCACATCACATATTAAAAAGCTAATGGAAATCGAGAAATATGAACATGTGATGCACATTGTGAGTGAAGTGTCAGGCGAAATTAAAGAAAACATTTCACCTATGTCTGTAATTGCAAGTCTACTGCCTACAGGTACTGTATCTGGTGCACCCAAATTAAGAGCTATTCAAAGAATTTATGAAGTGATGCCACATAAACGAGGCGTTTATAGCGGTGGTATTGGTTATATTAACTGTAATCATAACTTAGATTTAGCATTAGCTATTAGAACGATGATGATAGATGAGACTTATGTCAATGTAGAAGCCGGATGTGGTGTTGTGTATGATTCTGAACCAGACAAAGAATT
Source organism: Staphylococcus sp. HL28 (assembly GCF_021117155.1). Lineage (NCBI taxonomy): Bacteria > Bacillati > Bacillota > Bacilli > Caryophanales > Staphylococcaceae > Staphylococcus > Staphylococcus sp. HL28. The sequence goes on along the minus strand of NZ_CP088218.1, from coordinate 1,481,246 downwards.
AGAAGAAACAAAATTAAAAGCTAAAAGTTTATTGGAGGTGTCGCCATGATATTAATCATAGATAACTATGATTCATTCACCTATAACTTAGTGGATATCGTAGCCCAAAATATATTCAATGAGAATGAAGTAAAAGTATTGTATCCGGATGATGACCGCGTTATGCAACAAAATGTAGAAGGTATTATTATTTCACCTGGTCCAGGTCATCCTTTAGATAACGATTTTTTACTTAATATTATTCATCATTATAAAGATAAACCAATTTTAGGCGTTTGTTTAGGTGCACAAGCACTTACATGTTATTACGGTGGTCGAGTGATACAAGGAAAAACCGTCATGCATGGTAAGGTAGATCAATTGAATCTTCAAATACCTTCCCAATTGTATACCGGTTTACCAAGTACTTTTAATATTATGAGATATCATTCGCTCGTTAGCGATATAAATCAATTTCCAGAAACTTTAATCGTGACAGGAGAGACATCTGATTGCATACAATCATTTGAACATATCAATCATTTACATTTTGGTATTCAATTTCATCCAGAATCATTCGCGACGGAGTATGGAGAAGATATAATTAAGAATTTTATTAATTTAGTAGTAAAGGATGATTAGATGGGAATTTTAAAACAATTAGAACAACAACAACATTTAAATCAACAAGATATGAAAGCATTTATTGAATTGATGATTAATCCTCAGATTGAAAATCAAGTCAAATATAAAGCTTTGAAATCATATACAGAAAAGGAAATGCAACAATCAGAATTAACATTTTTAGCAAAAAGTTTAATCAAAACCATGTATGAACAACAACCTGTTTATGAAGGTTCGATGTGTATTTGTGGAACTGGAGGCGACCAATCAGGAAGTTTTAATATATCAACGACCGCTTCATTTGTAGTCGCAAGTGCCGGTGCATCTATCATCAAACACGGAAATAAAAGTATTACGTCAAATTCAGGAAGTACAGATTTGCTAGATCAGCTAAAAATTAAAACAACACCTGTCAAAGAAGTTGTTCAACAATTAAATCAATGTCATTTGGCATTTGTAAGTGCGACAGAATCATATCCAATTATGAAATATATTCAACCTATTAGAAAAATGATACCAACTCCAACGATATTTAATCTTGTGGGACCTTTAATTAACCCATTCAAATTAACATATCAAACCATGGGTATTTACGATCAATCGCAATTAGCAAATGTAGCGCAAACTGTAAAAGATTTAGGACGTAAAAAAGCCGTAGTATTACATGGTGCTGGTGGAATGGATGAAGCAAGTTTGTCAGGTGACAATTTAATATATGAAGTGAATGCAGGGAAGGATATTCAACACTATACGATTAATGCTAAAGATTTTGGATTAAAAAATGCAGCAAACGACACATTAAAAGGTGGCACACCGGAAGAAAATAAAGCTATTGCGGTAAATATTTTAAACGGTCAAGACCATTCGAGTAAGAGAGATGTAGTAGTTCTCAATGCAGGCATAGCTTTATACGTTTCGGAAAAAGTGAATGATATTGCAACAGGTGTTCAACTTTCGCAACAACTCATCGATAACGGAACGGCGATGAAACAATATTTAAGAATGGTGGGGAATTAAATGACAATATTAGACGAAATAGTACTATACAAAAAAGAATTATTATCTAGTCATTATTATCATGAAAAACTTAAAAGTTTAAATATTGATGTTCAATGTAACCAACCATCTAAAAAGAAAACTTTGAAATCAAGTTTAGAGAATGACAAAGCATTATCTATCATTGCAGAAATTAAATCGAAAAGTCCATCTGTAAAGCAACTACCTGAACGTAATTTAACGCAACAAATTAAAGATTATGAATCCTATGGGGCAAATGCCATATCTATCTTAACGGATGAACGTTATTTTGGTGGTAGTTTTGAACGATTACAACAATTATCAAAACAAACGTCGCTCCCTGTATTATGCAAAGACTTTGTGATAGATGAAATTCAAGTTGATGTAGCAAAAGCAGCAGGTGCATCAATTATTCTACTCATAGTAAATATTCTAACTGATAAACAGCTCCATCGTTTATATCAATATGCTTGTCAATTAGATTTAGAAGTATTAGTAGAAGTGCATGATATTGAAGAATTGCAAAGAGCTTACGAGCTTAATCCAGAAATTATAGGTGTTAATAATAGAGACTTAAAAGGGTTTGTGACAGATGTAGAACACACCAATCAGATATTAGCGCATAAAAAAGATGGTTTTCACTATATTTCTGAAAGTGGTATTCACACACAACCAGATGTATCAAAAATTGTTCATTCTGGAATCGATGGGTTACTTATTGGTGAAGCGTTAATGAAATGCGACGATTTAAGTCGATTTTTACCACAATTAAAGTTAAATAAGGTGAAATCATGTATTTAAAATTTTGTGGCTTTAAAAGTAATGAAGACGTACTTAAGGCGATTGAGTTACCTATAGATGCGATAGGGTTTATTCATTTTCCAAAGAGTCGGCGCCACCTTGATTTGAATCAAATTCAGCAATTAGCCCAACTAGTACCTAGTTATATTGATCGTGTAGTAGTTTTAGTTAATCCAGATCAAAGACAAATTCAAAATGTTGTGGCACATACTCATATCAACACAATTCAATTTCATGGCAACGAACCGATAGAAATCATCAAATGGACAAAAACACAATATCCCCATATTAAACTTATTAAAGCATTACCTGCACATCAAAATTTGCTAGATCAACTAGACTATTACAAACAATTTGTTGATTTATTTATCATCGATACACCTTCAGACCAATTTGGAGGTACAGGTCAAATCTATGATTGGCATCTGTTAGATCATATTCAAGGTGTGCCATTTCTTATTGCAGGTGGTTTGACTGATCAGCATATCAAACATATTCAACATTTATCATTGCAGCACATCGGCTATGATGTAGCCTCTGGAATTGAAATCAATCATCAAAAAGATGTAGATAAAATGAAAACAATCGTTAACATTGTGAAAGGAGAATGAACTATGAATAAACATATTCAAACAGACGCAGATGACTTAGGATTTTTTGGACCATACGGTGGCCAATATGTCCCTGAAACATTAATGCCAGCAATCATAGAATTAAAACAAGCGTATGAAGAAGCAAAAAATGACCAAACATTTCAAGATGAATTACAATATTATTTAAAAGATTACGTAGGTAGAGAAACACCATTAACATATGCTAAAGCCTATTCAGAATCATTGGGTGGCGCAAAAATATATCTAAAAAGAGAAGACTTAAACCATACAGGTGCACATAAAATTAACAATGCTTTAGGACAAGCACTATTAGCTAAACGTATGGGAAAACGTAAATTAGTAGCAGAAACTGGAGCAGGACAACATGGCGTAGCCAGTGCAACAGTTGCGGCATTATTTGATATGGATTTAATTGTATTTATGGGGAAAGAGGACATCCAAAGACAACAATTAAATGTTTTTAGGATGGAATTACTCGGAGCTAAAGTGGTTTCTGTTGAAGAAGGACAGGGCACATTGTCAGATGCTGTAAATAAAGCACTTCAATACTGGGTTAGTCATGTTGAAGATACACACTATCTTCTAGGTTCAGCTCTTGGACCAGATCCGTTCCCGACTATTGTTAGAGATTTTCAAAGTGTAATAGGTAAAGAGATTAAAACACAAATTTTGAATAAAGAACAACGATTACCTGATGCAGTTGTTGCTTGTATTGGTGGTGGTTCAAATGCAATTGGAACATTTTATCCATTTATTCAAGACGATGTTAAATTATACGGTGTTGAAGCAGCAGGTAAAGGTAAACTCACTGAAAAGCATGCATTAGCCATAGGTAAAGGAAGCCCAGGTGTGTTACATGGTGCCAAAATGTATTTAATTCAAGATCAACATGGTCAAGTTCAATTAGCACATTCTATTTCAGCGGGGTTAGATTATCCAGGAATAGGTCCAGAACACTCTTATTATCATGATATTGGACGCGTCACTTATACAGATGCAAGTGATGAACAAGCGATGGAAGCATTAATTCGATTTACTAAAGCTGAAGGCATTATTCCTGCTATTGAAAGTGCACATGCACTAAGTTATGTAGAACGATTAGCGCGAACAATGAATAAAGATCAAATTATAGTTGTTACTGTATCTGGGCGTGGAGATAAAGATATGGAAACGATTCGTAAGTATACACAACAAAGAGGTGAGATCAATGAATAAATTATTTATACCTTATATTATGGCAAATCACCAATTGATAGAGAATATGACATTACTTTGTCAAAACGGTGCAGATATGATTGAAGTAGGTGTGCCATTTTCAGACCCGGTTGCAGATGGTCCTACAATCATGGAAGCAGGGGGAAAAGCGATTGAAGAAGGTATTACCATTGATTATATTTTAGAGGAACTAGAATTGCATCAAAATGACATCGACTGTCCGTATGTATTAATGACATATTACAATATTGTATGCCATTATGGTGAAACATCCTTTTTTAAAGCTTGTGAACGTGCAGGTGTATATGGACTCATTATTCCTGATTTACCATTTGAACTTGGACAGCAATTAAAAGAACAAGCGCACCAATTCAATATAAAATTAATATCACTCATTGCAATGACAACATCTGAAGAGCGAATGAAATTGATTGCCAAAAATGCAGAAGGTTTTATTTATACCGTAACGATGAATGCGACTACAGGTAAAGATGGCACATTTCACCCAGAATTAAAATCAAAATTAGACACAATTAAGCAATTTGCAAAAGTACCAGTCGTAGCTGGGTTTGGTATTAGAAATGCGCAACATGTGAAAGATATTTCACAATTCGCAGATGGCGTGGTCATTGGTAGTGAAATCGTTAAACGAGTTGCTAATAATACTACAGAAGAAAATATCAATTACCTTAAATCAATACGGCATGCATTAAATTAGAAAAATTAATTTAATATTTCAATAGAATGTAAATGGAAAGGATATATGTAAATTATTACACGATTTGACATAGATTTTACTGGATTAGTATAAAATTGTGTTGTTATAAGGGAAGTCATTGGCATTAGGTTTGCAAATGCATTAAAATAATAGGTGATAATACGATAATAGTATGAGTTGATAAAAGTTCGACTCATACTATTATTACGTATATTCAATTTAAGTTGTATGACTAAGTATTTGATGAGTCATTGCATTTAACTCATTAGAGTCAGAGTTACGAAAAATAAAAAGTAAAAAAAACAACTTAGATTGGTACAATTAGTTTGATAATATCAATGTTGTTACACACATTGTAAATTAAGAATGGTAGATAGTAACAATGCTTGAATTAAGCATGATATGAACTCAATTCGAATTCTTAAAGAGAGAGAAAAATAGAGATAAACACAATAGGAGTTATGATAATGAAGTTTACAAACTTAACCGCTAAAGAATTTGGCGATTTTACAGACCAAATGCCATATACTCATTTTACGCAAATGGTAGGTAACTATGAATTAAAGCTTGCTGAAGGGACAGAATCACATCTTGTTGGAATAAAAAATAACGATAATGAAGTGATTGCAGCTTGCTTATTAACTGCAGTGCCAGTGATGAAATTTTTCAAGTATTTCTATACTAATAGAGGACCAGTCATCGACTACAATAACAAAGAATTAGTTCATTTCTTCTTTAATGAATTAAGTAAATATGTTAAAAAACACCATTGTTTATATTTAAGAGTCGATCCATATCTTCCGTACCAATATCGCAATCATGATGGGGACATTACTGGTAATGCAGGAAATGACTGGATATTTGATAAAATGTCATCATTAGGCTTTAAACATGAAGGTTTCCATAATGGGTTCGATCCAGTATTACAAGTAAGACACCATTCAGTATTGAATTTAAAAGATAAAACGGCAAAAGATGTTTTAAACGATATGGATAATTTACGTAAACGTAATACTAAAAAAGTACAAAAAAATGGTGTGAAAGTTAAATTCTTATCAGAAGATGAATTACCGATTTTTAGATCATTCATGGAAGATACTTCAGAGTCAAAAGAGTTCTTAGATAGAGATGATAGTTATTATTATGATCGATATAAGCACTTCAAGGATCGTGTCCTAGTGCCATTAGCATATATTAATTTTGATGAATATCTTGAAGAACTCAATAATGAAAAAGAAACCTTAACTAAAGATTTAAACAAAGCAATTAAAGATATTGAAAAGCGTCCTGATAATAAAAAATCACATAATAAAAAAGCAAATCTAGAACAACAATTAGCAGCTAATCAACAAAAAATAGATGAAGCAAAACAACTTCAAGCTGAACATGGCAATGAATTACCAATTTCGGCTGGTTACTTCTTCATCAATCCATTTGAAGTTGTTTATTATGCAGGTGGTACTTCAAATAAATATCGTCACTTTGCAGGTAGTTATGCAGTGCAATGGACGATGATCAATTATGCATTAGACCATGGTATTGATCGCTATAATTTCTATGGCATTAGTGGAGATTTCTCAGAAGATGCAGAAGATGCAGGCGTTATTAAATTCAAAAAAGGGTATAATGCTGATGTTATAGAATATGTAGGAGATTTCATAAAACCAATTAATAAACCTATGTACACTGTTTATACAACTTTAAAGAAATTACTTAAAAAATAAGCATAAATAATAAATTTTTATTAGGAAGGGAATTATCTAATTATGAAATTTACAGAGTTGACAGTTAAAGAATTTGAGAACTTTGTACAAAATCCATCATTAGAAAGTCATTATTTTCAGGTAAAAGAAAATATTGCTACTCGTGAAACGGATGGTTTTCAGGTTGTATTATTAGGTATTAAAGATGAAAACAACAAGGTCATTGCAGCAAGTCTATTTTCAAAAATTCCAACTATGGGTAGTTATGTGTATTATTCAAATCGTGGTCCAGTCATGGATTACTCTGACTTAGGCTTAGTTGATTTTTATTTGAGAGAATTAGATAAATATTTACATCAACATCAATGTTTATATGTCAAAATGGATCCATATTGGATTTATCAAATTTATGATAAAGATATTAAACCACTTGATAATCATGAGAAAAACGATGCACTTGTTAATTTATTTAAGTCTCATGGCTATGAACATCATGGTTTCACAACATCTTATGATAGCTTCAGTCAAGTAAGATGGATGGGTGTTTTAGACTTAGAGGGCAAAACTCCTGCTTCATTGAAAAAAGAATTCGATAGTCAACGTAAAAGAAATATTAATAAAGCGATAAACTACGGAGTAAAAGTGAGATTTTTAAGTAGGGATGAATTTGATCTTTTCTTAGAGCTTTATCGTGAAACTGAAGAAAGAACAGGATTTGCTTCAAAAACAGATCAATATTTCTATAACTTCATTGACCATTTCGGTGATAAAGTATTAGTACCTTTAGCATACATCGATTTAGATGAATACATTGAGTCATTACAACATTCGCTGAATGATAAAGAAAATCGTCGTGACCAAATGATGGCTAAAGAAAACAAAAGTGATAAGCAATTGAAGAAAATCAGCGAATTAGATAAGCAAATTGAGCATGATAAAAAAGAAATGCTACAAGCTAGTGAAATTCGTCAAACTGATGGTTCAGTATTGAATCTTGCTTCTGGTGTTTACTTTGCTAATGCTTATGAAGTCAACTACTTCTCAGGTGGTTCATCAGAGAAATTCAATCAATACATGGGACCATACATGATGCATTGGTTCATGATTAATTATTGCTTCGATAATGGTTATGACCGTTACAATTTCTATGGATTATCTGGTGATTTTACTGAAAACAGTGAGGACTATGGCGTTTATCGCTTTAAACGTGGGTTTAATGTTCAAATTGAAGAGTTAATAGGAGATTTTTATAAGCCAATTAACAAAGTGAAATATTGGTTGTTCACTACATTAGACCGTATTCGTAGAAAAGTTAAAAAGTAATAGACATAGCAAATCTGATGGTATGACTAGGCTGAGACATGTGTCTTAGCCTTTTTTATTTATTGTTTTATAAAGTGAAATTCTACAAATAATTATTATAAAAAGCTAATTTAAAATCATATTGCACCCTACTAAAATTATCATAGCCATAACCCAATGCCTTAACAATGATAGTTATAGAAAATTTTCTAATAAATAAATTATAAAAAGCATATATTAAATGTTTTGGGTAGTTAAATTAATCGATATAGCAAAAGTTATTTATATTGAATCAAATTGCCAATATAATCCAATATAATTGTTGGTGATTGGATATTTTAAATAAAGCCAGTATTGAATAAAAAGTGAACGTCTATAAGATTAATATATTTACATGGCATTGAATAAATTGATGCTGTGAGAGTGTCTCAGTTGCATCGAAAATGACTTTGATGGATAACTGGTCATTAGATGTAAATGCAATACTAAAATAATGTTATGGGTTTTATTGACTAAGATAAAAGTTACTATAGATTTAAGTTTAAATACGATAATCGTTTAACGTTTCATTAATCTGAGATTTGAATTTAAGGAAATGAACATTTAAGAATATAAGTCTTAGCAACAAATGATTTTATTAATCAAAATGTGAATGGATTGGTATTAATTAGTTATAACTGTATATAAGACATGAAGCATAGTATTATATTGATTTTTTAATTTTAGTTTACATAATATATATTATAGGAAGTTATAGATATTCGATATAGGGGACCCTATTCTTCATTATCTTAATATATTTACTATGTTATAATTTATCCATATATTCGTTATTAACATTTAGGAGTTTTGTTTATGAATTTTGTTTTTGATATTGACGGTACCATTTCATTTGATGGTTACCATGTTGATCCACGTATTGAAGAACGTATATTTAAATTACAGCAACTTGGTCATCAAGTGATATTTGCATCTGCACGTCCAATTAGAGATTTACTACCAGTTATACCGGAATTCAAAGATTTTACACTTATTGGTGGTAATGGCTCAATCATTTCTCAAAATGGACAGATTGAAGTGATCAAATCTATTACACAGGATGATTTGCAACTGATTAAAGATATTATTCACGCATATCAATTAAAGTATATATTTGACGATAAATTTAATTATTCAACTAATTTAGATGCAACGTATGAATTATTTCAACGCATTGATCCTAACCATACAGCAAAAGCTTTAGATATGAATGACATTGTTCAACCCATTAAAGCTATCATATTAGATATTCGACAAGATGATTTTGAAGAAATTGCTACTATCTTAGCTGAAAAATCTCATTCATTAGAGTTAATACATCATTTAAATGAAAGTTATATCGATATAACAGCTCAGGGTATTGATAAACATACTACAATTCAAAAAATCATTGGAGTTACAACGGATTATATCGCATTTGGCAATGATCATAACGATATTCAAATGCTAGAACATGCATCACATGGTTATTTTGTCACTAATTTACATATGGATCATACAACGTTTATTAATAATCCAAAAATTACTTTAGTCGACAATACGAATGAAGCAATATGTGAAGAATTGGATAAATGGTTAAATAAAAAGAAATAACATCAATTGATAATGATTCTCAATATCATTTAAAATAATGATAAGGAGGATGATTATGAAAAATACATATAAACTACTTATTATTTTAATCATTGGTATTGTACTTACTGCATGTAGTCAAGCGTCAAATCAATCTAGTAAAAATTCAAAGGACACTGTGAGTATCAAAAATACTTATGAGTTTAAAGATAAAAATAACACCCACTCACATGGTGAAAAGAAAACCAAAATAGTCAAGGTTCCTAAAAATCCTAAAAGAGTTGCTGTTTTAGATTATGGTGCATTAGACATCATGCAACAAATGGGTTTAGAAAGTCATGTAAAAGCAGTTGCTAAAGGTCAAGGGAACGCATTTCTCCCCCACGCTTTAAATGAATTTAAAAGTGATAAATATATCAATTTAGGTAACCCTGGACGACCTAAATATGATAATTTAGCCAAAGCCAAACCAGATTTAATCTTAGCCTCTTTTAGACAAGCACATACAAAAACAATCGATGAAATGAAAAAAGCTGTGCCCGATGCTAAAATTTTATTTGTCAGTCCAGATAATAATAGTTACATTTCATCAATAGAAACAACGACAAATCAATTAGGTAAAATATTCGATAAAAAAGATAAAGCTGAAAACCTTAATCAAGAATTAAAAGATAAAGTAAATGAGACAAAACGTACGATTAATAAGGACAAAGTATTGCTACTAGTTGTTGATGATAAAGGTATGAAAGCCTTTGGACAAACTGGTCGATTTGGTGGTTTCTTGAATAAAGATTTAGGTATACAACATGCGGACAATAACATGAAAGCCAATTCTGCAGGAAATCAAATCAGTTATGAATATTTAAATAAAATTAATCCAGATAAACTATTTGTGATTAATCGAACAAAAGATGGCAATGATCAGCATTTACCTAAAGAACTAAATAATAAGGTTATTAAAAATATAAAAGCGATCAAAAATCATAACGTATATCAATTTGAATCTAATGCTTGGTATTTTGGTGAAGGCGGTAATCAACTTACAATAGATCAACTTGAGCATATTCAAGACGCTTTTGAAGATAAGAAATAATTGGTTAACAAATTCTATATAAAGAAGCCCAAAGTCACTTTGTAATAAAGTTTTCTTTGGGCTTCTTTGGTATAGGTTTATCACATCATTTAATTTGATTCGTATAAAGCTACAAGTTGTTTGGTATAGGGATGCCTATGAAGGCTAAATAGTTGATTGGTAGCAAAATCATCAACGAGCGCCCCATCTTTTAATACAATAATCCGGTGACAAATACGTTGGATTACAGATAAATCATGTGAAATCATGATTAAAGTATATGGTTGTTTACGATAGTTTGCAGTTAAGATATCTAACATATGTTGTTCTGCGACAACATCTAAGTTTGACGTAATTTCATCACAAATTAATACTTTGGGTTTAACTAACAATGTTCGTAGCAGGTTAAATCTTTGTAATTGACCGCCACTTAATTCATGTGGATACTTGCTAAGTAAAGATAACGACAAGTCAAATGATGACGTAGTGTCTTGAATCATTTGATCAATATGCTGAGGCGTATGTCTTTTGTAATACAAGAGTGGCTCAGCCAATGATTGCTGAATAGTTAATTTAGGGTTGAAACTTTCAGAAGCATGTTGGAATACGGGTAAAATATCGTGTGTATCAACATTAATGTAACCAGTTGTTGGTTTAAGTTCGTGTAATAAAAGTGAACTAAGTGTACTCTTACCTGACCCACTTTCACCTAAAATACCAACTATTTCATTATCTTCGATTGTTAAATTGATATGGTTTAATACAGATTGTTGTTTATTATAATTAAATGATATATTGTCTAATTTAATCATGAAATTCCCTCTTTATGTGACTTCTAAATTGAAATAATCGTTGAGCATATGTTGTCGATTGTTTACTTTCAAAATAAGAACGATTGCCACTATCGACAATTTGTCCATTTTGAATTACATCAATTTGATCTGCATATTTAAGAACATGGCTCATATTGTGAGTAACGATTAATAAAGTCTGATGATGATCTTTAACAATATGTTCGAGTAAATCCATTATTTGTAGACCATTTACCATATCTAATGATGCCACTGGTTCATCTGCAATGATAAGTTTTGGATCAAGCATAAGTACGCTTGCAATATAAACACGTTCAAGTTGACCACCAGATAATTGAAAACTATAGCGTGGTAAAATCTCTTCGCTAGATAAATTCACCCATGTGAGTGCTTCTTTTACTTTAGTTTTAGCAACTTGTTTTGATACATCATAATGTGTACGATAAATGGCTATGAGTTGCTTACCTAACTTGGTATGGTCATTAAAACTTTGCGTATAGTTTTGAGAAATATAGCCAATGTCTTTTCCTAATTGATCATCTAATTGTGTCACAGGATGACCATAATATAAGAAATCATCGTATTCAATTTGAAAATCATTAGGTAATTGATTCAATATAAAACGTATAGCTAAAGTTTTACCTGCCCCACTCTCACCAATAATTGCATTGATTTGTTGTGTTTTGATAGATAAATCTACATGGTTTAAAAGTGATTGACCTTTTGAATCATTAATGGTGAGCCCTTTAACTTCTATGATATTCAATTTAGTCACCTCTTCTTATTAGTAATCGATCACGGAGTGCATCACCTGTTAAATTAAAGATTAATATCGTAATGGCAATAATAGTCGCAGGTGCAATGATCATGATCGGATGAGAGGTTATAAAATCACGTCCTGCTTGCAACATTGCCCCCCATTCTGGTGATGGTGGTTGTGCACCTAAACCTAAAAATGATAAAGAACTAATGTATAACACAATCTTGCCGAAATCCACAATAATTAATACGAGAATGGATGGCAATACTTTAGGTAATAAATGCTTAAATAAAATCGTTAATGTAGGTACTTTGAAAAGTTGTGCCATACGAATATACGATTGATGCATTTCTGTATTCACAATTCCTCTTGTCACTCGTGTGTAATTCATCCACTTAATCACTGTAATGGCTAAAACTAAGTTCCAAATACTTGGACGGAAGAAACTTGCAAGTGCAATCATGATGACAAATTCTGGGATACTTAAACCGATATCAATCATACGCATGATGATTGTGTCTATCCAGCCTTTTTTATAACCAGACAGTAGGCCTAGAGGTACGCCAACAATGACTGTAAATATTAAAGTGAGTACAGTGATAAATAACGTAGAACGTGCCCCTACTACGAGACGAGTGAATAAATCTCTACCATAATCATCTGTACCTAATAAATGTTGTGCACTCATTGGTTCAAATGTTTGAGATAAATGTACTTTTAAAGCGTCATCATCATTCACAAACAGTTGCATGATAACAATGATGAACACATATATGAAAAATACATAAAATATCCAATTCGAACGATTAATTTTAAATTTCATGGTGTGTCGCCTCCTTGTCATTACGAGATTGAGACGATTTAGGCCATGATTGCTGGGTTAATCGTTGTTTAGGATCTAAGCAAATACTTAATAAATCCGCACATGTATTAATTATAATCACTAATGTACCTATAAATAATACGATGCCTTGTATCACTGGATAATCTCTAGCTCGAATACTATCGACTAAAAATGCGCCTAAACCAGGTATTTCAAATAAATTTTCAATAACGACTGTGCCACCTACTAAACTACCAACAGAAAGACCAATGAGTGGTATAGTTGGCAATAATGCTGGCTTGAGTAGATCGTGTAACAAAATATATTTTTCTGACATCCCTCTTAACCTTGAAGCTTGGACAATTGGACTTTGATATAAATCCAACAGATTTGATCTAATTAATCTAATGAGATAAGCACACATACCAACACTCATAGTTAGTATAGGTAGAATGTATGAAACCCACTGACCATCACTAGCTGGAGGAAGTAAGTTTAATTTTAAATCAAATATATATATAAGTAGTATACCTATGAAAAATGCAGGTAAACTAACAGATAAAGAGGTGAAAATTCTAATAATGCGATCAATTGGACGATGATAATTGATTGCTGCCAGTATACCTAAAGGCACTGAAATGATGACAGACATGATTAATGTTCCTATAGTGATGATTAGTGTTGGAGGCGCATATGTTGTAATCTCTTGGCTAACTGGCTCGTTAGTTTGATAACTTACACCTAAATCTAAATGTAATATTTGGATCATCCAATGCCACCATTGCGCCAATAGTGATTCATTTAGTCCTAATTTATCTTCGGTCGCTTTGATTTGAGCGTTTGATACTTGCGCAGTGTCTAAATGTAAAATTTTGTCTACTGGATTACCAGGAGATAATTTCATTAGAATAAACGTAATTGTAGATAAGATAAATAATACTATTATCATTTGAAGACACTTTGAAATGATTATTTTAATTAAATTCATATGTATCTCTCCATTAGTTGTCCTATAATATAATAGTTAAAATTAAATGTATGACTTAAATTGTAAAACCCAACTCTGTTAAATACTTTCAGAATTGGGCATATGACCGTTATATGTTAACGGCGACGAAAATGATTCATTTCTTTTTCATGTTCAAATTGTTCATATCGACGCATATCTTTTTCGAGTTGCTTTTTCTTTCTTTCACGTCTCCAATTACGTGTGAAGTACCATAATAAGAAACTTATAATTAAGCTCACAATCGCCATAAAAGCAGCATACCCTAATAAAGGTTGATATGTAATATCTTGGAAATTAGGTATTAAGAATGCTAATACACCTAATACTACAAAAGAAATAACTGCTGCAATAAACCATCTATGTAAGACTAAAGTACAGAAAACAGTTAAAATGATAACTGCTAATATAGAAATCCATAGAAAATTTGGCATATCAAAAATAGTCATAAATGGATTCTCCTTAATTTTAAATAATACTAACATTATTATACTATTTAATTTACTTTAACTAAACCTACTATAGTAGTATTTCTGAACAATTAATTACCGATTTAATTGCGGATTTATGATTGATATGTATCAACTGCGTTTCGGATTTAACTCATGTATAATAAAATTATTGATTACAAACAGGGAGTGAATCATATTGACACAAGGTTTACCAAATAGACAAGCTATACCTAGCATTGAAACATGGGATTTAAAGGATTTATTCCAAAATGATAATGATTTTTACCAAATTTTAGATGAGACGCTAGCATCTTCATTATCTTTTAATGAGCGTTACAATGGTCAATTAACAGCAATTGATACGATTGAACGTGCACTTAAAGATTATGAAGCACTTTTAATACAAATTGATCGATTAGGCAATTATGAGGAATTACGTTTAAGTGTGGACACAACTGATGAAGCTGCACAGACATTAAATGCTAAATTAAATACGTCTTATGGCAAAATCGCAAGTCGATTATCATTTGTAGAATCAGAAATATTAAATTTGAGTAATGACACATTACAACAACTGAAATCTCAAACACAATATCCACATTATATTCAACAATTAATTGAACGCAAACCGTATCAATTAGATCCTAAAGTTGAACAAACATTAGCTAGTCTGTCCCCTACTTTAAATCAACCTTATGATTTATATGGTACAACTAAAATGTTAGATATTGCATTTGAATCATTTAAACATAACAATACAGAGTATCCAATGGATTATGCGACATTTGAAAATGAATATGAGGATCATGCTGACCCTGAATTTAGACAGAAAAGTTTTAAAGCATTTAGTGATGCAATTAGACGATATCAACATACAACAGCTGCAACTTATAATATGCAAATACAACAAGAAAAAATTGAAGCAGATTTAAGAGGATATGATTCAGTTATTGATTATTTATTACAAGAACAAGAAGTGACGCGTGATATGTTTGATAGACAAATTGATGTCATCATGAGTGATTTAGCACCTGTCATGCAAAAATATGCTAAATTACTACAACGTGTACATGGATTGGACAAAATGCGTTTTGAAGATTTAAAGGTTTCAATTGATCCTAGTTATGAACCAGATATCTCAATTGATGAATCTAAATCTTATATTTATGGTGCACTTGATGTACTTGGCGAAGATTACCATTCTATGATTGAATCAGCATACCAAAATCGCTGGATAGATTTCGCTCAAAATAAAGGGAAAGATACTGGTGCGTTCTGTGCTAGTCCCTATTTCACACATTCTTATGTCTTTATTTCATGGACAGGTAAAATGGCCGAAACATTTGTCTTGGCACATGAATTAGGTCATGCAGGTCATTTCACTTTAGCACAACAAAATCAGAATTTCTTAGAATCTGAAGCTTCGATGTATTTTGTGGAAGCACCATCAACAATGAACGAGATGTTAATGGCAAATTATTTATTTAATCATAGTGAAGATCCACGATTTAAACGTTGGGTAATTGGTTCTATACTTTCTCGTACGTATTATCATAATATGGTGACGCATTTGCTAGAAGCGGCTTACCAACGCGAAGTATATCAGAAAGTAGATAATGGAGAATCATTAACAGCGCCAGTGTTAAATGATATTATGCTTAATGTTTATCAACAATTCTTTGGTAATGCGGTAGAAATGACAGACGGCACAGAGTTAACTTGGATGAGACAACCACATTATTATATGGGACTCTATTCTTATACTTATTCTGCGGGCTTAACAATTGGAACGGTCATGTCACAAAAAATAAAAAAAGAAGGACAATCAGCTGTTAATGCTTGGTTAAATACATTGAAATCAGGTGGTAGTTTATCACCAGTTGACTTAGCAAAACAAGCAGGTGTTGATATAACAACAGAAGCACCATTGAAAGATACAATTCGATATATATCTGAATTGGTCGATGAAGCAATTGCCCTAACTGATGAAATTGAAGCTAATTCATAAGTAAAACAAATCCCCTAAATGTAGCTAAGAGCTATCAATTAGGGGATTTTTTATATCTTCATGTTCTAACAAATACGAAGATGAGTCCGTTACATTTAAATTTGGGTTAAATAGGAATTTTAGCGACCGGCTTCGTAATGTTCACCTGTGAGAAAGTAATATACACTTTCCGCAATATTGCTAATATGATCTCCCACACGTTCTAGATTCCTAGCAGCTAAGTGTGCTTGCCCTGCTACAAAAGGATCGTTATCGATTAAATATGTCGTATTAACAATATTGATATATAAGTCATCGATATCTTGATCTCGTTCAATAATTTCTTTAATTAATGTAATGTCTTCATTTTTGACAGCCGTATTTAAATCTTCAAGCATTAACATAGCTAATTTGCCCATCGTCTTTAATCTTGTTAAGACATAATGGTCTGTAATTTTTACTCTGAGTCGAATATGAGCGATGTTTGCGGCGTTATCACCCATACGTTCAAAGTCAGTAGAAATTTTTAAAGCTGCCATCATCATGCGTAAGTCTGTTGCAATAGGTTGTTGTTTTGTAATAAGCATGATGACTTTTTCATTAATTTCATAGTCTAAACGATTGATTTCTTTATCTTTTTCAATCGTCTCTCTTGCGAAAGTTCTCTTATCATCACTTAACGACACTAATGCATTTTCAATATTAAAATAAACACGAAGACCTAGTCGACGTAAATCTTTAATTAAGTCTTCTAGCTGGCCTTCGTATTTTTGTCTAATCACTGCCATATATCAACCAAATCGTCCTGAAATGTAATCTTCAGTTTGCTTATCAGTTGGATTTGAGAAAATTTTATCAGTGTCGTCATATTCATTTACATAGCCGTTCAAGAAGAAAGCTGTTTTATCAGAAACACGAGCAGCTTGTTGCATGTTATGCGTAACCATGATGATAGAATAGTTTTCTTTTAATTCTTGAACAAGTTCTTCGATTTTTAATGTAGAAATAGGGTCTAATGCTGATGTTGGTTCGTCCATTAAAATAACATCAGGTTCAATAGCTAAACATCTAGCGATACATACACGTTGTTGTTGTCCACCAGATAATCCATACGCATTCATATGCAATCTATCTTTTAATTCATCCCATATAGCTGCGCCACGTAAAGATTTTTCTACAATTTCATCTAAAATCTTTTTATTTTTAATACCGTGCGTTTTTGGTCCATACGTAATATTATCGTATATAGATTTAGGGAATGGGTTTGGTTGTTGGAATACCATACCTACATTCGTTCTTAATTTTTCTTTAGAATATTTTGCATCATAGATATTTTGATCACGGTATAAAATCTTACCTGCCGTTTTTACTGAAGGAACAAGTTCAACCATACGATTTAATGCTTTAATGTATGTTGACTTACCGCAACCTGATGGTCCGATAATAGCAGTTACATTGTTTTCAAGAATATCTAAATTGATATTTTGAAGTGCATGATTATCACCGTACCATAAGTCTAAATTTTGAGTAGAGTAAACGACTTTACGTTCACTATCAGAAATTGGATCGTGTTTATCTTGTGTAGTGACTATTGTAGATACGCCTTGATTTGAGTTGTCTTTCAATTGATCTAATTTTTTGTTTTCTTCGACTTTTGTATTAGCCATAATATAAAACTCCTTCTAATTAACTAAGTTGATTTACTGTCTACTTAATCGTAAATAACGTTTCCCTGTTTTTACCACGTTAGCTTAAAATTTCTTACTGAATTTGTTACGGAAGAAAATAGCTAGTCCATTCATTAATAATAAGATTACTAGTAATACGATAATGCCTGCTGATGCGACATTTTGGAATTCTTCTTGAGGCATTTTTGCCCAGTTATATATTTGAATTGGTAATGCTTGGAATTGATCCATAATACCGCTTGGTAAACGTAATAGAATTGTAGGAATACCAATTAAGATTAGTGGTGCTGTTTCACCCAATGCACGAGATAGCGCTAATATGAATCCTGTTAAAATACCTGGTAAAGCTGCAGGTAAAACGACTTTATAAATTGTTTGCCATTTGTTAGCACCTAAACCATAAGATGCTTCTCTTACAGATTTAGGTACAGCACGAATCGCTTCTTGTGCCGCTACGATAATAACCGGTAAGATTAATAAAGACATCGTTAATGCGCCGGCAAGGATAGATTTACCAAGTGATAAAGATTCAACACCCATACCACGAACGAATAATGTAAGTCCTAATAAACCGAATACGACTGAAGGTACACCTGCTAAGTTTGAAATACAAACCTTAACAAAGTTCGTGAATGAATTTTTACGTGCATACTCTTCAAGATAAATCGCTGTGCCCACACCTAATACGATTGAAATTGGAATAATAGTAATCATTAACCATAATGTACCAACTAACGCACCTTTAACCCCTGCCATTGATGGTGTAGAAGATGAAAAGTTAGTGAAGAATGATGGTGTTAAATGCCCAACGCCTTTGATTAACGTATCAATTATTAGTGCTGCTAATACGATTAAACCAATTAATGTACAGGCTAAAAATATACCTTTGAACACTTTATTTTTAGTCATACGACTTGAAATATTTTTATCGACTTGCTTTTGATCGATTAACGTTTTGCTACTGCCATTTGCTGTATTAGTAGTTGTTGCCATTTTAATACTCCTCTCTGAAACGTTTAGAAATCCATTGTGATAGTAAGTTCATAGCTAATGTGAAAATGAATAGCGTGAAACCTACTGCATAGATACTGTAATAAACGTCTGATCCGAAAGTAGCATCGCCCGTAGCAACCTGAACGATATAACCAGTCATTGTTTGAATAGAACCAGTTAAGTTAAGTGAAGCTGTAGGTGTACTACCTGCTGCAAGAGATACAATCATTGTTTCACCGATAGCTCTCGAAACAGCTAAAACGATTGAAGCTAAAATACCTGAAGCTGCTGCTGGTAACACAACTTTAATTGCAACTTCTAATTTAGTAGCACCTAATCCCAATGCACCTTCTCGAATCTTATTCGGTACTGATGCCATTGCATCTTCACTCATACTTGTAATAAGTGGAATAATCATCACTCCTACGACTAATCCAGGACTGATTGAGTTGAAACTACCTAACTGTGGAAATACTGATCTTAAAATTGGTGTGACAAAAGTTAAGGCAAAGAAACCAAATACGATAGTAGGAATACCTGCTAAAATTTCTAAAATTGGTTTGATAATACGTCTAACTTTGTCAGTAGCATATTCACTTAAGTAAATAGCAGCTCCTAAACCGATTGGCACTGCGAATAATGCAGCAATGATTGTGATTTTTAAAGTCCCTATGATTAAAGCCCAAATACCATAAGATGGTTTAGCAGAGAATGGGTTCCAATCTGTAGAGAATAAAAATTCTGTAATTGGTACACGTGTGAAGAATGTAATTGTTTCTGTAAGTAAAGTAAATAAAATCCCTAATGTAACTAAAATTGAAATCGCTGCAATGATAGCCAAAATAATGGGTACGATTTTATCACTTGTACCACCCTTTTTGGCATTGTTCTTAGCAATCATTTCTCTAATATTTGTTTTTGAAGCCATTTAAAAACCTCTCTCTTCTTAAATCTCCCAATTATAAAAAAAGAGTGGGAATATTTCAGGCTATAGATGAGCTAGACTCATGATTTGTAATATGACTTATAACCTGAAAAGAAAATCAGACAAAGTGGTTATTGAATTAACCACTTTGCATTGATTTTCGTTAGTATTCCCAAACTCTATTATTAATTATTTATCTTCTTTTTTATCAGATTTTTTATCAGAGTCTTTGCTGTTTTTCTTAATGTATTTTTTCAAATCTTTAATTTCTTCTTTATAGTCTTTCTTAGGAAGTGCTACATAGCCAGCATCCTCTGCTGATTTACCTTTATCTTCAAGTGTGAATTTCATGAATTCTTGGAATGCTTTATTTTCTTTTAATGATTTCTCTTTAGCATAGATGAATAATGGTCTACTTAATGCATAAGAGTTATCTTGAATTGTTTTCTTAGTTGGTTCAGTGTCTTTACCTTTATCGTCTTTGATTTTAACTTCTTTTAACTTATCTTTATTTTGTTGATAGAAGTTATAACCGAAGTAACCGATACCTTCTTTATTCTTTTCAACTGATTGAACGATTACGTTTGTATCAGCATTTTTCTCAGCTTTGATATCGCCTTTATCCATTACTTCTTCAGTAAAGAAGTCGAATGTACCATGTGATTGGTCAGGTGAGAAAGCTTTGATTTTCTTATCTGGCCATTTAGAATTAACATCTTTCCAAGTTTTAGCTTTGCCAGAGTAAATTTCTTTAAGTTGATCTTTAGATAATGATTTAACGAAGTCGTTATCTTTGTTTACTGTAACTGTTACACCATCTTGTGCAATTTTGTATTCTTTGTATTTAATGCCTTTATCTTCTAATTTTTTCTTTTCTTCATCTTTAATTGGTCTTGAAGCATTTGAGAAATCTGTTTCACCAGAAATGAATTTCTCGAATCCGCCACCAGTTCCTGAAGTACCAGATGATACTGTAGCATTAGGATAATCTTTAGCGAATTTTTCGTTTAATTTTTCAATGATTGGACCGACTGTTGATGACCCGTCACCTTTTACTTTTCCACTTACATCTTTACCTTCGCCTGAACCGCCGTTGTTACCGCCACCACAAGCGCCTAAAAGTACTGAAGCTCCTAATACAGTCGTACCGATTAATTGCCACTTTTTCATTGAAACATCCTCCTAATATAAATAACCCAAATGTTATATGTATTTCTTACAGTTTTAATACTAAAGGTTTATTGTTAATTAATAATAGAGCTAATGTAAATGTTTTGTTAAGAATGAGAATTGAATTGTAAATGTGCTTTGAACACTGATATAACAAGGTTTTTAAAGCATGGGATTTTGAATATTAATGTAAATTTTCAGTTGTTAAAATGGATACATATAAGAATTATGGTTTTGGGGACATAAAGTATTACAAAAATAGCGCTTATTGAAATATTTCATTCAATAAGCGCTATGGTGATATGATTCGACTATATTAATAGAAGAAATGCGTTTTGTATTAAGAATGTTGTTCGTCTTCCGTACGAGACCAACCTTTTTTCGTTAAGCTGATTTTACCAGTTTCGATATTAATAATTTTTTGTTTATAAAGATGACCAATGGCGCGTTTAAATGAACCTTTACTCATATTAAATACCTCTTTAATAGCTTCGGGACTTGATTTATCCCAAAAAGGTAATTCGCCATCATATTCAACAAGTAAATCGAATATGACTTGACCATCGTCGTCTAATCTTTCATGAGCTAAAGGTAAAAATGAACCATTAAGTTCACCGCGTTCATTATGACCAATGATACGAACGGTTACTAATTCACCTAATCTTGGCTCTGCTTTACGTTCAGATTCATGGACAAAAATTTTATAACCTTCTGTACTTAATAAGAAACTACCTACTCTTAATACACGATATGGTCTAGCTTCTAACATTTCATTTTGTTTACTATCATCGTTAACAGGTGTATACATGTTATCAACGATACCTTCACTTGCCAATCGTGCAAACATTTGGTTCTGACTATCAATTCTTAATGTAACAAGTAATTGATCTCCTGCTTCTGGCCATAGTGTTTTAACCTTTGGTAGATCTTCCCATGGTATTAATACTTCTCTTGGAAGACCAACATCAACACGTGCACCATCTCGATCGACTTTAAGTACCTTTGCAAAGTCATATTTGTCTTTTGTAATATCAGGCATATTTTGTGTCGCAAATAATTCACCTGATCTATTTGGATAAATGAAGAAACTGTATTCTTCACCTATTTGTAATTCATCTTCTTCATTTACTTCGGATTGATTGAGTTTAACTTGTTCTCCATTGGGTCCTTTTAACATGTATGTTGATCCTTGTAAGCCAGTCACTTCAAGAAATTCTATAGAACCTACGATATCTTTTTCTAGTGCCATTATATTCTCCTTCGAGTCTTTTATTCTTTTATAGTATAACATGAGTCTTGTAATCTATCATTACAAGTTATAGGTGGTCGAAACTATCGTTATAATATGATATAATTCTTCCGTTAGAATAACGATATAAAAAAGGAGCAAATGCATGTTACAAGTAACTGATGTAAGTTTACGTTTTGGTGATCGTAAGCTATTTGAAGATGTAAATATTAAATTTACTGAAGGTAATTGCTATGGATTAATTGGTGCAAATGGTGCAGGTAAATCTACTTTCTTAAAAATTTTATCTGGTGAGTTAGATTCACAAACAGGTCATGTGTCATTAGGTAAAGATGAAAGATTAGCGATTTTAAAACAGGACCACTTCGCATATGAAGATGAACGTGTTCTTGATGTCGTAATCAAAGGTCATGAACGTTTATATGAAGTAATGAAAGAAAAAGATGAAATCTATATGAAACCAGACTTTAGTGATGAAGATGGTATTCGTGCTGCTGAACTTGAAGGCGAATTTGCTGAAATGAATGGATGGAATGCTGAAGCAGATGCAGCTAACCTACTTTCAGGATTAGGTATTGATGCATCATTACAAGACAAGAAAATGTCTGAACTTGAAAATAACCAAAAAGTAAAAGTATTGTTAGCACAAAGTTTATTTGGCGATCCAGACGTACTATTACTAGACGAGCCTACCAATGGTTTAGATATTCCAGCTATTAGTTGGTTAGAAGACTTTTTAATTAACTTTGAAAATACAGTTATCGTAGTATCCCATGACCGTCACTTCTTAAATAATGTGTGTACACATATTGCTGATTTAGACTTCGGTAAAATTAAAGTTTACGTTGGTAACTATGATTTCTGGTATCAATCAAGTCAATTAGCTCAAAAAATGGCTCAAGAACAAAATAAGAAAAAAGAAGAAAAAATTAAAGAATTACAAGATTTCGTTGCTCGTTTCTCAGCGAATGCTTCTAAATCTAAACAGGCAACAAGTCGTAAGAAACAATTAGAAAAAATTGAGTTAGATGATATCCAACCTTCATCTAGACGTTATCCATACGTAAAATTCACACCAGAAAGAGAAATTGGTAATGATTTATTAACCGTACAAAACCTTTCTAAAACTATTGATGGTGAAAAAGTATTAGATAACATTTCATTTACAATGAATCCTAATGATAAAGCCATTTTAATTGGTGATAGTGAGATTGCAAAAACAACATTACTTAAAATCTTGGCTGGCGAAATGGAACCAGATGAAGGATCTTATAAATGGGGTGTAACAACTTCATTAAGTTACTTCCCTAAAGATAACTCTGAGTTCTTTGATGGCGTGGATATGAACCTTGTGGACTGGTTACGTCAATATGCACCAGAAGATGAGCAAACTGAAACATTCTTACGTGGATTCTTAGGACGTATGTTATTTAGCGGCGAAGAAGTTAAGAAAAAAGCAAGTGTGTTATCAGGTGGCGAAAAAGTTCGTTGTATGTTAAGTAAAATGATGTTATCAAGTGCTAACGTATTATTACTTGATGAGCCAACCAACCACTTAGATTTAGAAAGTATCACAGCAGTCAATGATGGCTTGAAATCATTTAAAGGTTCATTGATCTTTACATCATATGACTTTGAATTTATCAATACAATTGCTAACCGTGTGATTGATTTAAACCAATCTGGTGCCGTTTCTAAAGAAATTCCTTATGAAGAATATTTGAAAGAAACAGGAGTATTACAATAGATAAATTCTATTCAGCGTATGAATACATTTTGAAGATGTATTCATACGCTTTTTCTATGTCATATTAATGCCTGCCCCTACTACATTAGTTATTTATATTTTTATTCAAAAGGAATACACTCGTCTTGGTATCCGAGTGCACAAGTGATACTAACCATTAAATGTACTTTAAGGTATACAATCGTTTACCAACGATTGCATAAGAGCCACTATTCATTATAAGGATTCAAAAGGAATACACTCGTCTTGGCATCCGATTGCATAAGAGCCACTATTCAGTTAAAAGATTCAAAAGGAATACACCCGTCTTGGCATCCGAGTGCACAAGTGATACTAACCATTAAAATATACTTTAAGGTATACAATCGTTTGCCAACGATTGCATAAGAGCCACTATTCATTTGAAAAAGTGGCTCTAAATTTTCTGTTTATTTCAAAAAATCGCAATTATCGGTTTACAGTCACATGTGGTATATGTATAATAAAAACATATCAATTGAATAAGATTTTGATGAGGCGCATTAAACATGAGTAAATATTAGGCAACTGTCTGCTAACAGCTAATATTGAAAGGGGGCAATGCCGAAACGAATGGTAATAGCAGGTATCATTTGTTGGACTTTTTGGTTAAGAGCTAAGAGTTTGTCATTATTTCATAATAATGGAGTGCATCACTTGTACATAAATGTAGAACAAGTCGCATTCCAGACTTGTTCTTTTTTATTGAATGGATGTGTCTCCCTACTAACTGAGGAGGACAAATATTGAATAGAAGTGTTTTGAAATTTGCCGGTTCTTCCGTCAGTGATTTTACTAAAATTAAAAATATAGCAGGTATGCTAAAAAATCGTGTTGAACAAGGTGAACAACTCATTGTGGTGGTTAGTGCAATGGGTAAAACCACGGACCAATTAATGGAGAATGTGTCCACTTTAACATCAACACCAAAAGAGCAAGAACTCGCCCTACTGTTAACTACAGGTGAGCAACAAACCGTTTCATATTTATCAATGGTACTCAATGATATTGGTATTAGTGCTAAAGCGATGACAGGATACCAAGCAGGTATCAAAACCATTGGTCATCATTTAAAAAGTAAAATTGCTGAAATTGACCCAACAACCTTTGAAACAGCTTTTAATAAGCACGATGTACTGGTAATAGCTGGATTCCAAGGAATCAATGAGGATTATGAATTAACTACACTAGGACGAGGTGGTTCTGATACAACAGCAGTAGCTTTAGCGGCAAGTAATCAGATTCCTTGTGAAATCTACACAGATGTTGATGGTGTGTATGCTACAGATCCAAGAATATTAAGTCATGCCAAACGTTTAGAGTATGTATCATACGAGGAAATGATGGAAATGAGCGCATTAGGTGCTGGCGTACTTGAGACACGTAGCGTTGAGTTGGCTAAAAATTATGATATCCCATTATATTTAGGAAGAACGTTATCAAATGTGAAAGGAACATGGATTATGTCTAGAAGTGATTTATTAGAGAAAAAAGCAGTTACTGGGGTTGCATTAGATCAACACATGATGCATGTAACGATTACCTATCCCCTACCAGATAATCAATTATTAACACAACTATTCACAGAGCTAGAAATAGGTTCTGTTAATGTAGATATGATTTCACAAATCGTCAACCACGAAGGACTACAATTATCTTTCAGTATTAAAGATACAGATGCACATCAAATCTCAGCAATTTTAGAACAATTAGCCGTTGATTTTGAAGCATTGGATTATAAAATTAATGAAGCGTATGTCAAAATTTCATTAATCGGATCCGGTATGAGAGATATGTCAGGCGTAGCATCTAGAGCATTTATTACTTTAATCAATGCGAAGATACCTTTTTACCAAACAACCACTTCTGAAATCAGTATTTCTTATGTCATTGATGCTGAAAATGGTGAAAAAGCCGTCGAAGAATTGTACGGTGCATTTGATATATAATTGATTTTAACTTAATTTTTCACAATATTAATAATATTTAAAACGGAGTGACTTAGACATGACAAAATTAGCAGTAGTTGGTGCAACAGGATTAGTTGGAACAAAAATGTTAGAAACTTTAGATCGTAAAGAAATCCCTTTTGATGAATTGGTTCTATTTTCTTCAGCGCGTTCGGCTGGTCAAAAAATCGAATTTCAAGGGCAAACGTATACAGTACAAGAACTAACAGATGAAGTAGCAAGTGAACACTTTGATTATGTACTTATGAGTGCTGGTGGTGGTACAAGTGAACACTTCGCCCCACTATTTGAACAAGCGGGCGCTATTGTCATTGATAATTCTAGTCAATGGCGTATGACTGAAGATGTTGATTTAGTTGTACCAGAGGTTAACGAACCCCACTTTACAAGAGGAATCATTGCTAATCCAAACTGTTCTACGATTCAGTCTGTAGTACCTTTAAAAGTATTACAAGATGCTTTTGGTTTATCGAGAGTAGCTTATACGACATATCAAGCGGTTTCAGGATCTGGTGTTAAGGGTAAGAGAGATTTATCTGAAGGTGCAAATGGTAAAGCACCTGAAGCCTACCCTCATCCAATTTATAATAATGTATTACCACATATTGATGTATTCCTTGAAAATGGTTATACAAAAGAAGAACAAAAAATGATAGATGAAACGCGTAAAATTTTAAATGACAAAGATTTAAAAGTGACTGCAACTTGTGTACGTGTACCAGTTCAAGATAGTCATAGTGTTGAAATGGATGTTACTTTAAATCAAGATACTACTGTTGAGGCAATTCAAGAATTATTTGATAAAGATGATCGTGTTGTTCTGGTAGATAATCCAGCTAAAAATGAATATCCTTTAGCAATTCACTCAACAGGTAAAGACGATGTGTTTGTAGGTCGTATTCGTCGTGATGATACTTTAGACAACACATTCCACGTATGGTGTACATCAGATAACCTACTTAAAGGTGCAGCATTGAATGCCGTTCAAGTTTTAGAACAAGTTTTAAAATTGAAAGGAGTTCTTTAATATGACACACATGTTTGAAGGTGTAGGCGTAGCATTAACAACGCCATTTGTAAATAATGAAGTAGATTATGATGCATTAAGACGACACGTTACATTTTTATTAGAAAACAATGCACAAGCAATTATTGTAAATGGAACTACAGCTGAAAGCCCTACGCTAAACGATGAAGAGAAAGAACATGTTTTAGAAACAGTTGTTAATTTAGTTAACAAACAGGTACCAGTGATTGCAGGAACAGGTACAAATAATACTGAAAAGTCCATTCAAGCATCTGTACGTGCACGTCAACTTGGCGCAGATGCAGTGATGCTTATCACTCCTTATTACAATAAAACAAATCAACGTGGTTTAGTTCAACACTTCGAAACAATTGCGAATGCAGTTGAATTACCTGTGGTCTTATATAACGTACCAGCACGTACAAATATGACGATTGAACCAGAAACAGTTGAAACGTTAAGTCAAAATAAATATATTGTTGCGCTTAAAGATGCGACAAATGATTTTGAGTATTTTGAAGAGGTAAAAAAACGTGTAAATCAAGATGAATTTGCAATTTATAGTGGTAACGATGATAATGTTGTTGATTTTTATAAACGTGGTGGTAATGGCGTGATTTCAGTAATTGCTAACGTCATTCCAAAAGAATTTCAACACTTATATGATGCTAAACAAGATGGGGATACAATGGCAAAGGCATTTGAACCGATTGGTCAATTATTAGACGCATTATCAGTTGATGTTAATCCTATTCCAATAAAAGCATTAACGGCTTATGAAGGATTTGGAAGCTATGAATTACGTTTACCTCTTGTACCACTTGAGGATAACGATCGTCAAACATTAGAGCAAGCTTACGAAACATTTAAAGCAGGTGAAAAATAATGAAAATCTTATTAATTGGCTATGGTGCAATGAACCAACGTGTTGCAAGATTAGCTGAAGAAAAAGGTCATGAAATTGTCGGTGTTATTGAACCGACTCATAGTGAGTCAACACCCTACCAACAATATCATCATATAGCCGATGCTAAAGAAGCAGAGGTAGCCATTGATTTTTCTAATCCTAATTTATTATTACCATTATTAGATGAGTCATTTGAATTGCCATTAGTCGTTGCGACTACTGGTGAAAAAGAAAAAATTACTCAAAAATTAGAAAATCTAGGTAAAAAAATGCCAGTATTTTTCAGTGCGAATATGAGCTATGGTGTTCATGCGCTTACTAAAATTTTAGAAGCGGCAGTTCCCCTACTACAAGATTTTGACATAGAACTAACAGAAGCACATCATAATAAGAAAGTGGATGCACCTAGTGGTACATTAGTGAAGTTATATGATGTTATTGAAGGATTACGTGATAAAACAAAACCAGTTTATGATCGTCATGATAAAACTGAGAAGCGTACACCTGATGAAATTGGTATCCATACAGTTCGTGGTGGTACGATCGTTGGTGAACATGATGTATTATTTGCTGGA
Organism: Staphylococcus sp. HL28; assembly: GCF_021117155.1. Taxonomy (NCBI): domain Bacteria; kingdom Bacillati; phylum Bacillota; class Bacilli; order Caryophanales; family Staphylococcaceae; genus Staphylococcus; species Staphylococcus sp. HL28. The sequence goes on along the minus strand of NZ_CP088218.1, from coordinate 1,452,481 downwards.
ACAGATGAAACAATTACGATTTCGCATAAAGCACAATCTAAAGATATCTTCGCGAATGGTGCAATTGGTGCAGCAGAAAAATTAATCAACAAAGAAAACGGTTTTTATACATTTGATAATTTATAAAATATAACTAAAGGAGCAAAATTATGGTACAACATTTATCAGCACAAGAAATTATTCAATATATTAGTGATGCAAAAAAATCAACACCTTTAAAAGTTTATGTCAATGGTACATTTGAAGGTGTTGACTTCCCTGAATCATTCAAAGTGTTTGGGTCAGATTATTCTAAAGTTATCTTTTGTGAAGCGGATGACTGGAAACCATTTTATGAGACACATCAAAACAAATTAGAAGATGTAGAAATTGAAATGGATCGACGTAACTCAGCAATTCCTTTAAAAGATTTAACAAATACGAATGCACGTATTGAACCAGGTGCTTTCATTCGTGAACAAGCTGTAATCGAAGATGGCGCAGTTGTAATGATGGGTGCAACAATTAACATTGGCGCAGTTGTTGGTGAAGGTACAATGGTAGATATGAATGCGACTTTAGGTGGTCGTGCTACAACTGGTAAAAATGTACATGTCGGTGCCGGATCAGTATTAGCTGGTGTCATCGAGCCACCTAGTGCGTCACCTGTTGTCATTGAAGATAATGTGTTAATTGGCGCAAATGCAGTTATTTTAGAAGGTGTTCGAGTTGGCGAAGGTGCAATTGTGGCAGCTGGCGCTATTGTGACACAAGATGTACCTGCTGGAGCAGTTGTTGCTGGAACACCTGCTAAAGTGATCAAACAAACATCTGAAGTAGAAGATTCTAAACGTGAAATTGTATCAGCACTACGTAAATTAAATGATTAATTTATTATAAATATATGTCAGTTGAAACAAAGGAGTGGCCTAAGGTTTGAACTTGAACGTGAGTGTGCTTAACGCCCTAACGTTCAAATGATTACATCGCCCTCCTCATTGTTTCGACTTTTTATTATCATGATACTTAAAAGTATTTTTTGGGATTATTACAATGAAAGGATTGATAAAGATGAATGAATTAGAATTTGTAACAACACACCGTCGACATTTACATCAGCATCCTGAATTAAGTTTACATGAATATAAAACTACACAGTACATCACGGATTTCTTAACAGAATTAGATGTTCCCTTTGAACGTCCATTGGAAACTGGTGCGATTGCATATCTTGAAGGTAATAGTCAACATACTATCGCTTATAGAGCAGACATAGATGCATTACCTATTTTTGAAGAAAATGATGTAGAGTATCGTAGTCAAAATGATAACGTGATGCATGCATGTGGTCATGATGGTCATACAACGGCATTGATGCTATTTGTTCAGCGCTGTAAAGTAATGGCAGATAAAGGTACGCTCCCCCACAATATTGTATTTATATTCCAACCTGCAGAAGAAACAGGCGGTGGTGCACATCGACTTATAAAAGCCAAAGCTTTTGAAAAATACCCTATTGAAGCTGTATTTGGTATTCACGTTAATCCTTTTTCTGACGAGGGTACTGTTGTAATTAGAGACGAAGAAATTACTGCAAGTGCGACAGAGTACCGATTCTATTTAACAGGTCTATCTAGTCACGTTGCTGATAAAGAACAAGGTTATTCATGTGGTGAAGCATTACAACATGTCTTAACACAAGTGGGACAAATACAACAATTTCATTTAAATGGTTTAAAACGAAATATTGTACATATGGGTCATTTTGAAGCTGGTGAAGCTATCAATACAGTACCAAGTAATGGTTATTTAGAAGGAACAATCCGAACATATGATGTCGATGATCTAACTATTGTAAAAAATCAAATGCAAAAAATTGCTGAAAGTGTCTCTTTGTTATTTAATGTGACTTGTGAAGTCAAATTTGAGGAAGGCTATCCACCTACAATGAATAGTCCCAAATTACGTGAACCTGTTGAACAAGCACTTAACAATGCTAATCTAGAAGTCATCGACAAACCCACACCATTCTTATTCGGTGAAGACTTTAGTTTCTATGGTCAATTATTAGCACCTGCTTATTTTGTATTCGTTGGCACTCGAAATAAAGAAAAAGGTTATGTGACAGGATTACATACGTCTCATCTGAATTTTGATGAAAAGGTATTAATAGATGTAGCTAATTATTATGAACAATTACTATTAAATTATAAAGAGGTGTAAGCATTGACAGCAATTTGGTCAGTCGATACAGAAGCATTTTATAACAATGCTAAGAAAGTGAAAAATCAACAACCCATTATGGCCGTTGTTAAAAATAACGCTTACCACTATGGTTTAGAATTTGCGGTTAAACAATTTTTACGTGCAGGTATCAATACATTTAGTACGACGTCACTTAAAGAAGCAGTTCGAGTACGTGAATTAGCACCAGACGTAACTGTATTTCTTATGAATGCAGTATATGATTTTGATACGGTTCGTGATTATCATATTCATATGACCTTACCTTCTTTAAATTTTTATTATGAGCATAAAGCAGATTTACGAGATATTCATGTACATTTAGAGTTTGAAAATTTACTACATCGTTCTGGTTTTAAAACATTAGAAGAGATTCAAGAGGTATTACAAGATCATCAACAGAATAAGAACGCTGAACGTATGATCATTTCAGGCTTATGGACACATTTTGGATATGCTGATGAATTTGGGGTGCCAGAATATGATGAAGAACGTTCAGCATGGTTGAATGTTTTACATACATTATTAAATGAAGGGTATCAATTCGATTATATACATTCTCAAAATAGTGCAAGCTATTATCGTGAAGGACAAGTTGTTCTCCCCCACCATACGCATGCTAGAGTAGGAATCGCTTTATATGGTTCACGCCCATATAGTGATTTGGATGAATCAACTATCCAACAAGCATTGACTGTAAAGGCTAATGTAATTCAAATTAGAGAAGTTCAAAATGGTGACTATTGTGGCTATAGTTGGGCTTTTGAAACACAACACGATAATACTAAGCTTGCTGTAGTAGATGTTGGTTATGGTGACGGTATATTAAGAACAAGAGCACAACATGAAGCACTTATTAATGGCAAGCGCTACCCTATTCGTGCATTAATGATGAGCCATATGTTTGTAGAAGTTGATGAACACGTACATGCACAAGATCAAGTTGTATTATATAATGATAGTATGCGCATTGATGAATATACCTTTAAGGGTGTGGGAGCAAATTCAGAACAATTGAGCGCTATGAATCACGATTCTCTTATAAAGGAGTATAGATAAAGATGACAGTAGAATATAACGAATACGGCGAATTAACAATGGGAGGTACAAGCCTTAAAACAGTTGCACAAAGCTTTGGTACCCCAACAATTGTTTATGATGAAGAACAAATTCGAAATCAAATGCGTCGTTATCATAAAGCATTTCAACAAAGTGGATTAAAATATAATATTTCATATGCCTCTAAAGCATTTACATGTATACAAATGGTTAAATTAGTCCAAGAAGAAGATTTACAACTAGATGTTGTATCTGAAGGAGAATTGTATACTGCATTAGAAGCTGGCTTTGACCCAAGTCGTATACACTTCCATGGTAACAATAAAACGAAGCATGAAATTAGATATGCCTTAGACAATCATATCGGATATTTTGTCATAGATTCTTTAGAAGAAATCGATTTAATCGATCGATATGCTAGTGAAACGGTACAAGTAGTATTAAGAGTCAATCCAGGTGTAGAAGCACATACACATGAATTTATCCAAACTGGGCAAGAGGATAGTAAATTTGGATTATCGATACGTTATGGCTTAGCCAATGAAGCATTTGATAAAATTAAACAAGCTAAACATCTTAACTTAAAAGGTGTACATATTCATATTGGATCTCAAATTGAAGGTACAGAAGCATTTATTGAAACTGCCAAAATAGTTATGAATTGGTTAAACGATCAACAAATTCAAGTTGATTTACTTAATCTTGGTGGTGGCTTTGGCATCAAATATGTTGAAGGAGATGTTAGCTTCCCTATTGAAAGTGGCATTGCTGAAATCACTGATGCAATTAAAAATGAAGCGAATCAGTTAAATATGGAAACACCTGAAATAGGCATTGAACCGGGTCGTTCTATTGTTGGTGAAGCTGGAATAACATTGTATGAAGTAGGTACGATTAAAGAAATACCGGAAATTAATAAATACGTATCTATCGATGGTGGTATGAGTGATCATATTAGAACCGCACTTTATGATGCTAAGTATCAAGCTTTACTTGTAAATCGACAAGAAGAAGCGGATGATACAGTAACTATTGCGGGTAAATTATGTGAGTCTGGTGATATTATCATCAAGAATGCAAAATTACCAAGTTCTATACAACGTGGCGACTATTTAGCAATTTTATCAACAGGTGCATATCATTATTCTATGGCATCTAATTATAATCAAATGCAAAAACCATCAGTATTCTTTATTAAAGATGGAAAAGCACGTGAAGTGATTAAACGTCAATCACTAAGACAACTTATTATTAACGATACTAAATAATTAAAATTAACCTTAATTGGCATTTCATAAGGCTATAACAATTAGTTGTTGAAACTAGTTGTTATAGCCTTTTTCTAGATTTTGAGAGATATTATATCTAAATGATTTTCGAGAAGTTAAACATAAAAAAACGTTACTTAACTCTAAAGACGAAAAGTAACGTTTTTTAATTATGATATTATAAGTATCCCTTATATTCACAAAGCATATTGAATGAACGGCATAAAAAAACACCTTACATCTTGGTAAGGTGTTAGTTAATAAAGTCAATTAATTACAATCTATTTATTATAGTTTTACAACGTTCGCAGCTTGTGGTCCGCGGTCGCCTTCAACTACTTCAAATTCAACTGATTGACCTTCTTCTAATGATTTGTAACCATCTTGGTTAATTGCTGAGAAATGTACGAATACGTCGTTTTCTCCTTCAACTTCGATGAAGCCGAATCCTTTTTCAGCGTTAAACCATTTAACTGTACCTTGTTTCATAATCTGAAACCTCCAAGACTAAAATTCATTCAATATGCGTTATTCGCATATTACAAAAAATACATGACCTAATTACTCATAATGATAATAGCAAATATTTTTTGCAATATGGAATAAAACTATTGCTTACTTGATATTATAATTTATATAATGCAAAATTGCAATACAATTATAGGAAATTATCATTTAAACTATTTTTGGAAGATTATAATAAACTTCATTATTTTTTAAAACAATAAAACTATAAAATATTTGCAAATCCTCATCACAATCTTCACAAAAATTTAAATCACAATTATTGTAAAATGCGTACATGTTATATTTCCCCATCACACAGTTATCGTAATAATCGTTGCAATCTTTGATTAATTTACAGTAAGCAGCTAACATGTCTTCATATGTAGAAAACTCAGATTGTTTCACAATCTTTTCTGGCCAATCTTCAAACAACCACCAACCTTCATAGTCAGCTCTAATTTTTGCAACCGTCCACATATGTATCCCCTTCTTCTTAAAATTCTATACTGATAATTTTAACTGGTTGTATATCAAAATCAAGTTAGAAGACTCATACTTTTGACTGATAGACGATATAGCAATTATTAGTTTTTTTACGTCATTATCCTTATAATAGTGATATGAGGTGATAATAATGGAACGTAAACATATACAAGTATTTGGCACAGTACAAGGTGTCGGCTTTAGATTTTACACTCAAAGACTAGGTAATCAACATCACGTTGTAGGTACGGTACAGAATGTTGAAGACTATGTTGATATATATGCTCAAGGAGAAAAAGAACATTTAGAAGCATTTATAAATAGCGTTATTGCAGGTGCTTCTCCTGCCTCACATGTAACTAACTATCAAGTAGAAGATTTAGAGATAGACGAATCATTAACTGAATTCAATACAATTTAAATAAATACTAATAAAGGAAGATGGCAGTTGAGATATAATATTTCAAGAGTTTTGGGGGCGATGGTAGGTATACCGGTAGCGATAATTGCTTGGATGGTTAGTATCTTTGGATTTGATCTGTCATTTATCATCGACGGGGTCATTGGTTTGGGTGGATTTGTCTTATCGTATTTCCCTACTCAACGCTTGACTTCGCGTAAATATCTAAATGAAATAGGTTTAACTAGAAAAGAATATAGATATGTTAGAAGCCAATTAAACCAAGCGCAATCTAAAATACGATTGATTTTAAAATCTTTTATCAATATTCGTTCTATTAAAGATTTCAGACAGGTCAACGATATATATAGAATCTCTCGCTCGATATATATGAGTGTGAGACAACGTCCAGGTATGTTTTTTAAAGTAGAAGGATTCTTTTATTCGCATATTGATAATGCCTTGAATTTAGTAGATTCATATACGAGATTAACTAAAATGCCTAAAAAGTCTCCCGAAGAAAAGCAGAAATTAGAACAAACAAGAATTACGTTAGACGAAGTAAAACGAACTTTAGTAGCGGATTTAAAACAACTGAATGAAGACGATTACGAACGATTAGATGTAGAAATGGAATTAAATAAATTAGAACAACAGCGTCGAAAAAAACAATAAAGATAAGGAGAGTTAATGGATATGGCAAATGAACAAGAACGTACCCCATCACACCCTCTTGATCAATATTTCAATCATCAATCTGAGCAACCTAATACGATTGTAGAAGATTTTGAACATCAATTTACTGAAGCTGATCAAAAAAGAATTAATGAGATTAGTGAACAAATTAAGCCACTTGATCACGATGGTCTATTATCTTTTGGTACAAACTTACAACAAAATATGTCACAGTTTTCACATCAAATGTTGGATGATGTACAATCAAAAGATATAGGCCCTGTTGGTGATTCATTAAACCAATTGATGAGTAAATTAAAATCTGTGAACCCTAATGACTTAGACCCTAGTAAACAATCTAGGCTAAAACGTCTCTTTAGAAGAACGAAATCTTCTATAAATGAGATTTTCTCTAGAATGCAATCAGTGAGTTCACAGATTGATCGAATCACCATTCAATTGGAAAAGCATAAAGGTAACTTAACAAAGGATATTGATTTATTAGACGGTTTGTATGATCAAAATAAGCGATATTTTGATGATGTGACGCTTTATATTGCAGCTGCACAACGTAAAAAGCTAGATATTCAACAACACACTATTCCAGAGTTACAAAAGAAAGCTGAAACATCAGGCAATCAGATGGATATTCAAGCAGTCGCAGATATGGAACAATTTGTGGATCGTTTGGAAAAAAGAATTTATGACTTACAACTTTCAAGACAAATTGCAATTCAAACTGCGCCACAAATACGTATGATACAAAATGTAAATCAGGCATTAGCTGAAAAAATTCAAAGTTCAATTCTAACCAGTATTCCATTATGGAAAAATCAAATGGCTATTGCATTAACACTGATGCGTCAACGCAATGCAGTATCAGCGCAACGTGCAGTCACTGATACAACGAATGATTTATTAACACAAAACGCATCGATGTTGAAACAAAATGCGATTGAAACAGCAACAGAGAACGAACGCGGAGTTGTTGATATAGAAACATTAAAACAAACACAAAATGATATTATTGATACTATTGAACAAACATTACAAATTCAACATGAAGGTCGTCAAAAACGACAAGCTGCAGAAAAAGAATTATCAGGACTTGAAAATGACTTGAAACAACATTTATTATCAATGCGAAAAGAACCATAAAAAAGCTTCCCTATTTAATTTTAGGGAAGCTTTTTTGATGTCTATTCTTTTTGATAAACGATAGGTTGTTGTTTGATAAAAATGCCAATAAAATATGCAATGATGGTAGTTATTACAGCAATTGGGAACCATTCTAATGAATAATCTTTAAGCCATAAATGGTCCATGAAGCTCAGTTTTAACCACCCTTGTGTATGAATCACACTCAAGATAGATACGATTGCAACTACAATAACAGTGATTTGCTGTGTAATTGGTTTAGTCGGAATGAATCTGGCTATCAATATGAGTAATACTACTGTGATTGCTACAGGATAGATGACACTTAGCACAGGTTGTGACATTGTAATTACAGCATTCAGACCTTGATTGGCAATTATAAAACTAATAATAGTAAAGAAAATTACAAATGTTTTATAAGAAATTTTAGGTATAATTCTGTGGAAATACTCACTTACTGCAACTATTAAACCACATGCTGTTGTTAGACAGGCTAAAGCTACAATGATACCTAACAAATACTTACCGAAAGTTCCAAAACCAGTAGATGCCATTGTCGTTAATAAAAATGTCCCTACGTTTTGGTCTTTAGCAGCAAGTGATTTCAATTTTGCGTCTGAAATATCAATATGATTTCCAATAAATCCTAAAGAAATATAGATAAAAATTAACGCAACAGCAGCGATTAAACCAGCCATTAAGGTTTGCTTAAATATCTTATCAGCATGATTGACGCCTGTTGCTTTAATCGCATTTACTACGATCATTGAAAATGCAATAGCAGCAATCGCATCCATTGTTAAATAACCTTGTGTAAATCCTTGAGAAAAACTACCTATATTACTGTTGAAAAGTTCTGTATTACCATGACTTGATGAATGGTCACTAAAATCAATAAACCCTTTAACAATCATTGCTAAAATAGTGATCAGTAATAGTGGCGTAAGTAAGGAACCAATACGATCGACCATTTTATTTGGGTTAATACATAAATATAATACGATAATAAAGTATATAAGTGTAAATATAAATAAAGCCAGATTGCCATTCGTATGTGCTATCGGTGTGATAGTCATTTCAAATGATGTTGAGGCTGTACGAGGTATGGCAAATAATGGTCCAATAGTTAAATATATCACTATTAAAAATATTATCGAAAAAACTGGTGATATTTTATTAAATGCACCAATATAACCTTGTTTATCAAGTGCACCAACGACAACGCCAAGTAATGGCAGTCCTATACCAGTTAGTGCAAATGCGAGAATCGCAGGCCAGAAAAAGTGTCCACTATCTAAACCTAAGTTCGTTGGGAAGATTAAATTACCTGCACCAAAGAACATAGCAAAAAGTGTGAACCCTACAATCCATGTATTCTTGTTCATAATGCTGCTCCTTTGTCCTTAAATATGCAACATTAAACATTCTAGCATAGATATAATTCATAAGTCTATATAATTTCAGAAAATTTAAAAACTTAGTTAATTTAAATTTATCAATTAGACATATTTTTAAAAAGATTTAAGTAATAGTTTTTTCAATAATGGTGATAGTAAGCTTGGTAAATGTTCAACACCCTCTACAAATATTGAATATTGACCATAAATATTATGAATCGTCTGCTCTATATCTTCGGTAATTGGATCCTGACTCAAGAATACATTGAAGACTTCTATACCAAATTTACGCGCATTTTCAACAGCTTCGTACGTATCTATGATGCCATCTTGACTATAATTATATGCAGAAGGCTCTCCATCAGAAAAGACAATGAGAAATCGTTGATGATGACTGCGACGAATTAATCTATCGCTCGCGATGCGAATGGCAACGCCATCACGGTTATCATCTTGTGGTTCTAAAGCCATTATACGAGGTCCATCTTTTTTCAATGTTGAATAGTCGTAATGAATGATTTCATCTATAATATTAGGTTGCTTCGTATCATCTGAATCAAAGGCATCTTCGTTAAAAGCCAATATTTCGTGTTTTACATTCAATTCTTTTAACGTCTCATGGAAGAGTACGACACCTTTAATTGTTTCGTCCATTTTATCATGCATACTAGCTGAAGCATCGATTAATAATGTGAATGTAGCATCAAATGATTGGCTTAAATCTTGTTTTTTATAGAATAATTTATATTGGTCATCTATAAACCAATTGATTAAATTTTTCTGTAAACGGCCTTTAGTTAGATTATGTCTCTCATCTTGATGTTCACGTTCGATTGTCTTTTTAATAATTTGGATTAAATCTTTAATTTCAAATTGCACATCATTTTTAACATCTTCATAAGCCTGGATGTATTCAGGTAAAATGTCAGGGACTTTCCATTTAATATCAACATTTTGATTAATGCCTTCTAATGCAAAAGCACTATTTTGACCAATAAAGCCACCTTCTTCACGATCAAGCGTGTTTTGAGACCCTTTACCTTTTTTAGTCATCATATCGGTCATGTCATCGGATGCGTCCCCTTCTCTAGCTGTATCATTGTCAGCCATCACTTCACTGTTTTCTCCCTCATGTAGTTCCATTTCGAGATAAGCGCCACCTTCAGAAGAACTATCAGCAGCTTTGGTTTCTGCTTCAGCTGTTACAGCATCATTTTCTTCTTGTGACTGATCTTTACCATCTGTATTAGCAGCATCTGTTCGTTTTAAGTCTTCAAACAGCTCTTGTTGAATATCTTCATACAGATTTTTAGGTATATAGTAATATTCATTTAACATATCTTCTTTTAATAAATCATCTACTTGATATAATATACGTTCAGCTAAAAACATATTGTCTTCAGAGTTTTGATTTTGAAAGAAGTTAGGCAAATATTGATACATATTGACTAAGACGTCATCAAATTTTGGATGTATAAATGGTATATCATAGAAGTTTTGATTAATAAAAGCATGTTCTAAATATAAAAATAATAAATCAGTGTATAGTGTTTTCGTTTTATAAACATTAATTTGTGATTCAGTAAATGTAAGTCTTGTATTTAAACGTAAATCTATATACTTTGTAGTGCTTGGACGTTGTATTTTAATTTCATTAAATATACGTATATCTTCTAATAATTTAAATAGTTGTTGGAAAAATTTAGGATGTTTAAACTCGTTATTGTGTAACACCTCATTAACGATATCTACATCCATCATTTGATAACCATAGGCCGCTAACATAACATCTGTTTTGAGGCCAGCAGCTTCGACTTCTTTTGGACGGTGGGACCAAAACCAACTTGTAATAAGGGTATTACTAAATGGATTGTAAAAAGGGAATTTTTGAATTTTAACTTGGGTTTGCTCGTTTTTTAAAAGTAAACGAGCTAAGTCTTGTAACATCATCACTTGTTTAGCATCTAACTGTTCGTCGTTAAATTTAATGAAACGGTCGCTCATGATTTATCCCTCTCTAAAAGTTAAGTTCAATTGCATTTATGATGGCTTGCTGTTCTCGTTCATCCTCAAGTTTATCTATAATTGTACGTTTAATCGCACGTTCAATAGGCATAACAGTTGTTAAGTCACTTAAATCAATCAGTGCACGTATACTTGCAGCTTCTTCAGAAATTTGACCTTGTTTGGTCATTGTACGTAAATCTTCGTTGAATTTAATGATTTTTTGGATAGTTGCATCATCTTGTAAACGACTTTGTTCTTTAATAACATGACTTAAAATATCCCCATCGATATAATCCACTTGTATCACAACAAATCGGTTTTTAAGTGCTTCGTTCATTGGTAGTGTACCTACATAGCCTTCATTGATTGCGGCAATCACGTTAAAGCCAGGCTTTGCTTGTATGACTTCACCTGTAAATGGATTAGTTATACGTCGACGGTAATCTAACACACCATTTAAGATAGGCAATGTTTCGGGCTTAGCCATATTGATTTCATCAATATATAAGATGTGCCCTTCTTTCATGGCTTTAATAACAGGTCCATCGATAAATACGATTTCTTGGTGCCCTTGTTCATTCGTTTTAATCGTTTTAAATCCTAATAGACTTTCTGCATCTAAATCGACTGAACAGTTAACTTGATACATAGGTGTATTTACAACTTCACTTAATGTTTCTGCAAGTTTAGTTTTACCAGAACCTGTTGGTCCTTTTAATAAAATATTCTTATTTAAATCAAATAATGCTTTCGCATCATTAAAAACTGAAACGTCAGCATTTTTATATTGTGCTTGTACCATAAATCATATGCTCCTTTTTTATCTATATGAAAAAGACTAAGACATGTGGGTTTGGATTTCCAATTGTCTTAGTCTTGTTGACTATTGTCTTTATATACTTGTTTGACAGTCTAAACTGATTGAAACGATGTTAAACTTCTTTAAAGTATGTTTTATAATAGCCACCAACTAAACCTGAATTATCAATGATTTGATAATATTCTTCAGTTTCATTAATGACATCATATTGTTTACCAACAGTAAGCATATCAGATACAGTGAACTTCTTCGCATCTGTATTTGTCACTTCTACTTTTTTAATTGGTGTACGTTCTTTCCATGTTTCGTGTAACATCTTTAATTCCCTACCTCTATGATTATTTTAATAATTTTATTTTTCTAGTGTATAAATGAATGAAATACCACTGTTTTCAGTTATTCGTAATGAATCAGAATCATCTTGTTCTAATGTTTGATATGGTATACCTATATCATCTAATGTTTGCTTAGCATTTTCAAATTCCGACTTATTTTGAGTGGAAAATTCTATTTGTTCAACCATACCTACATCTTCATTATTGATTTCTGTCTCTGCTTCATATAGATGCAGTTCACCACCAAGGCCACCTTCTCCAATTTTAAATACTTGGATAGCTTGAGTTGATTCTTCAGAGGGATGATATTCTGCAAATATATTTAAACCGAATACATTCGTAAGGATAGATGCTGTGATTGGCAATTCATTAACCTTAAGAATTACAGGCCCCAAACCTTGAATTTGATGTAGCGGATTAACAGTACTTTCAAATGATGGCATGCCTAATGGAACACCTGTATTATGTTCATTTGAATAGATATCAAATAATTGTTGATTATGATCCTTGAAGTTAAAGTGCTTATTACCATTGAGTTCAGTAATTGAGCTATATGACATTTGATGATTTGTGAAAATAGATTGATATTCATCTAAACCAGAATCTGATGGTGTTCTTAAACCAACGCTATCGATATGTAAGTTCTGATAGTTGTTTTTAGGTACTTCCACAAAATGTATGCGAGTACCTGGGCTTAAATTAGCATCACCAAATCTTAAAGCATGTTCACCTTTTTCAGATGAATTAAAACCTAATATATTTTCAAATAAATCTTTAGTTTTAGATAGGTCATTGGTACCTAACGTGACACTTCTAAGTCCGCTCATATACTGACACCCCTAATCATTTATCGTTACAATATTATTATAACGTATTTTCACGATGATTTATATGATGAACTATTGTGATGATTTGCTATTCGAAATGGTAGAATTATAAATTGTTTTTAGTTTGAATGTAATTCATTTTTCAAAATTAAGTTAAAATTCATTTTGGTATTGTTACAAAAGTGTATTAAAATATAAGTATAGAGATTAGATAAGGAGGCATACACATGTCTACGATGTGGATTGTATTTGTAATTACAGTTTTAATAGCAGCTTATTCAGGTATACAAGTTTTTACGAATTTGCAAAATAAGCAAAAGCCAAGCTTTAAATATTTCTTAATTGCATTTATTGTATGTATTATTTTAGCAATTATAGAAGTTATCGTCTTATACTAAAATATGATCTTATAGTTTTAGATATTAAACATGGACAAAGCCAGTAAATGAGTTTATATTGACCCGTTTACTGGCTTTTGATATTTTTTATTTGATTTTATAAATATTCTGATTTAGAAAATAAATAATACAATCTCAAAGTGAAAATGAAGATATAACTACCAATCCATCCACTAATGAATAAGAAATGAAATGATATCAGGTGATTTAGTGAATATTGGTATATTTGAATGAAGTCACCTACTGGTGGTATAAGCCATAATATATATTTTGTAGCTGGTAGGCTCAGAATTATGGTGTGTCGCATTATAGATAAAAGAATGATTAGCATCATTAATAGCCAACTATATTTTCTCGACATGACATTTTGAATACAAATAAAGGTACCGATTAACACACCAAAGATAACAACTATAGCATGTATATATAATGCCAGAGTCAAATGTATAAAAGACATTTTCTCTGAAAATCGATTGAATAGAATGGGGTAAAGTATTGAAAAAATGATTAAAGGAATTAATGTCAAAAAGCTAAAATATAATTTATGTGTCAGATATTTGAGTTTAGAGTTAAATTGTATAAATAATAACTGTCGTTCTTTATTATTTTCTAATTGATATATATTATTTGTTAACCACGCTGACACAGCTAATAATACAATAGTTGATGATGCGTAGCTTGATAAAATGGATTGCCCACTATAAACATAAAGCATAGCTATCCAAATCATATAAATGATATAGGGAGGTATAAATGTGTAAGATCTTATTAATTTTTTTAATTGATAAGCTGTAAAACGCATTAATCTCCCTCCTCGTTGACAACTGAATCGATAGTTACGTTCTTATTGATTAACCTTTTCAAAATTTTATTTGTTTCTTCTACCGGAACTCTTAATTTGATGTAAGTATTATTATTAGTACTTTTTAAAATAGTAATGTCATGTTTCGATTTAAAGTGGTAGATAAAATCTTCCTTATTTTCTATATTATCTATGTTGAAACTAACTATTTTGTATTTTGACATCGTCGTTGTCATTTCTTTTAATTCTTGGCTTTCGAGATCAAATGTATGAGTGATAATGCGATGATTAATGAGCGAATCATGAGCAGTAAATATGATTGTTGCCTTATTTTTTAATGACTCAAGTTGAGACAGTATATAAGCTAAAGATGATTGATCAAGTCCACTAAATGGTTCATCTAATAAGTATACATCTGCCTTTGTAACTAGACATTGAATAAGATTTACCTTTTGCTGTGTTCCTTTAGAACAATTTTTTAATCTATGTGAGAGAAATGGTTCAAGATGCATATTTGAAATCATATTGTTCAAATATTGATCATTGATATGTAAATGATTGAGATGTCGAATAAATGATAGATATTCTCTTACTGTTAAATTTAAATCATTTGGAAGATAATCAGGTGCATAACTGATACGACCGTTAACTTTAATGTTGCCTTTACTGGGATTTATAAGCTGTGCAAGTAATTGTAATGTGATTGTTTTGCCTGTACCATTATGTCCTTGTATATGAGTCACACTATGCTTTGGAATAGTTATCGATAGATCATTTATAATTTCTTGATGATTGATTAATTTTGATATGTGATTTACAACAATTGCCTCATTTGACATCAATACACCTCCACTTAAAATGCTAGTTAACTTAAACTTTAAAGTAAGCGTATCATTCATTTTATTAAAATCATATACTACCAAAGTATTAATTAATACATAAAGAACCAACGGTGAAATGAATCACCGTTGGTTCTTCAGTTATATTCAACTTTAGTCGTTTGAATTAAGATTCTAATAATAAATCTTCAGGATTTTCAATTAAGTCTTTGATTGTTTTTAAGAATCCTACTGCTTCTTTACCATCAATAATTCTGTGATCATAGCTTAATGCGATGTACATCATTGGACGGTTTTCGATAGTATCTTTGTCAATTGCAATTGGACGTGTAATGATTGAGTGCATACCTAAGATAGCAGCTTGACTACCATTGATAATTGGTGTACTCATCATTGAACCGAAGATACCACCATTCGTGATTGTGAATGAACCGTTAACCATGTCATCTAAGCCTAATTTTTTGTCGCGAGCTTTGACAGCTAAATTAGCGATTTCTTGTTCGATTTCAGCAAAGTTTTTCTTATCGCAATCTCTTACGAATGGTACCAATAAACCATCGTCAGTAGATACAGCGATACCGATATCATAGTATTGTTTAGTAATCATGTCTTCGCCATCAATTTCAGCGTTAACTTCTGGATATTTTTTAAGTGCAGCAACTGCAGCTTTAGTGAAGAATGACATGAATCCTAATTTAGTACCATCATGGTCTTTGATGAATTGTTCTTTTTTACGTTTACGTAAATCCATAACATTTGTCATATCAACTTCATTGAAAGTTGTTAACATTGCAGTGTTATTAGATACTTCTAATAATTTTTTAGCAGCAGTTTTCTTTCTACGTGACATTTTTTCACGAATAACTGGTTTAGATGGTTTGTCACTAGATTTTTTAGCTTCATTACCAGAAGGTTTGTTATCATTTTGAGATGATTGTTGAGGTTGATTTTGACTGTTGTTTACATCTTCTTTTCTAACAACGTCATTTGATTTTCCAGCAACTTCACTTAAGTCAACACCGTTAGCGCGAGCATGACGGCGTGCTGAAGGTGTTGCTTTCACACGTTGGTTATTAGCTGAATCATCTTGTGATTGATCAGATGTTTGATTATCGTTTGATGGTTGTGATGTCTCTTTAGGTTGTTGATCGTCTTTATTAGTTTCATCATTATTTTGTGGAGTTTGATTATCTGATGAACCACTTGATGCATTACCACTACCTTCGCCAACAACTGCGATAGCTTGACCTACTTCAACTGTATCGCCTTCGTTAGCTAGTTGTTCTGATAAGACACCTGCTTCTTCTGATACTACTTCTACGTTTACTTTATCTGTTTCTAATTCAAGAATAGCTTCACCTTTATCTACGCTATCTCCAACATTTTTTAACCACTCTGCAATGGTACCTTCTGTAATTGATTCTGCTAATTCTGGAACTTTAACCTCTGGCATTTTGAATTTCCCCCTATTTATTTAGTAATGCTACTTTCAATAATATTATTTTGAACAAGTTTATGGATTTCTCCATCACCTTCAGCTGGTGCTGCCCTTTGGATTCTTCCATGGTAACTTAAATCGTATTTATCACCAACTAGTGATCTTAGGTAAGGATAAACGAATAACCATGCACCTTGGTTTTTAGGCTCTTCTTGTACCCAAGATACTGATTCAAGATTTGGTAGTTGATCGAAAATTTCTTGGATTTCCTCTTCAGGGAACGGATATAATCTTTCAACTGCTACAAGTAATACAGATTCGTCAGGATTTTTAGCTAAATATTCTTTTAAGTCAATAAATACTTTACCTGAAGCTAATATTACTTTTTTAACTTTATCAGATTCATAATCTTCAGCAATGATTGGTTTGAAACCACCAGTCGTAAACTCATTAATTGGTTTAGCAACTGTTTTGTTACGTAATAAACTTTTCGGTGACATAACAATTAATGGTCTCATTTCTTGAGAATCTAAGCTTGCTGCTTGCGCACGTAGTAAGTGGAAGTAGTTACTTGCACTTGATAAGTTAACTACAGTGCTATTGTTTTCTGCTGCAAGTTGTAAGAATCTTTCAAGGCGTGCTGATGAATGTTCTGGACCTTGACCTTCAAATGAATGAGGTAAGAATAATGTTAAACCTGAACGTTCGCCCCATTTTGCTCTCGCACTTGATAAGAAGTTATCAAACATCATTTGAGCCATATTTGAGAAGTCCCCATATTGTGCTTCCCAAATGTTGAAACTACCTTTATTTTCGACATTGTAACCATATTCAAAACCAACAACAGCTGCTTCTGATAATGGTGAATTATGAATATCGAATGATGCTTTTTGATCAGGTACGTGATGTAATGGTGTGAATGTGTCGCCATTTTCTTCATCATGTAATACTGCATGACGATGACTGAATGTACCACGTTCACTGTCTTGACCAGTTAAACGAATAGATGTGCCATCTTGTAAAATCGTTGCAAAAGCAAGTTGTTCCGCTTGTGCCCAATCTACTAAGCCATCTTCTTTTTCAAATGGTTCTTTACGTTTTTCAAGTACTTTATTTAATTTTTTCAGTACATTGAATCCTTCAGGATAAGTTAACATCGCGTCATTGATTTCTTTTAGGTGATCAAATGTGAATTCCTTATCATCACTTTTAAGTGGTTGTTGTAAGGATTCTGGTTTTTCCATATCTGGATTATCCATTTTATCTGATTTATCAATTTTATCATGTGCTGCACGCATTTCTTTTTGAACGCTATCAATGACTTGATTCATTTCGTCTTCACTAATAATGCCTTCGTCCACTAACTTTTTACCATAAACAAGTTCTACTGAATCATGCTTACGGATATTGTGGTATGGTAATGGATTTGTAATTGATGGTTCATCCATTTCGTTATGACCATAACGTCTATAACCTACTAAGTCGATAACTACGTCTTTATTGAATTCTTTACGGAATTCCATTGCGATATCAATAGCTTCGATTGTTGCTTCAACGTCGTCAGCATTAACATGTAAAATAGGAACATCATAACCTTTAGCAACATCTGTTGAGTATGTTGTTGAACGGCCATCTGTTGGTTCAGTTGTGAAACCGATTCGGTTATTTGTGATGATGTGTAAAGAACCACCGGTAGAGTAGCCTTTTAAATCACCTAAGTTCATTGTTTCAAAGTTAATACCTTGTCCAGGATAAGCAGCATCACCATGAATAATAATTGGCATAGCTTTATGGAAGTCAGTTTGTGGTGCGCCTGCTTGTTGCGTATTATCTTGAGCAGCACGAGTACGACCTTCAACAACGGGCGCTACAATTTCCAAATGACTTGGGTTATTTGCTAAAGCGATTCGTTGTTCAATACCGTAAGAATCTGTAGTTTTTACACCACCTAAGTGATACTTCACATCACCAGTCCAACCAGCAGTTAATTCTAAGCTACCATCTTCTGGCAAGAACTTCATAGGATCAGTATGCATGAATTCAGAAATCATCATTTCATATGGTTTCTCTAATACGTGAGTCAGTACATTTAAACGACCACGGTGTGCCATACCGATTTGAATATTGTTAATACCAGCTTCACCAGCTAGTGTTATCGTGTGTTGCAGCATTGGTACTAAAGCATCGACACCCTCAATAGAGAATCGTTTTGCACCAACGAAGTTTTTGTGTAAATATTTTTCGAAACCTTCAACATGAGCCAATTTATTAAATAATTCAGTTTTTTGTTTATTATTTAATGTTGCTTTATATGGTGTTTCGATACGACGTTTTAACCATACACGTTCTTTATTGTTATTAATATGCGTATATTCGAACGCAATAGGACCTTTGTATCTTTTTTCCATACGAACAATAGCTTCATATGCATTATCATAAATATCAGTAAAGTGTTCTGATACGATTCCAGCTGAGATATTTTCCAAAGTAGCTTGATCTAAATCGAAATCTTCTATTTCTAATTTAGGTATGTTTTTACGCTCTGGAGGATTGACTGGATATATATTTGCTTTTAAATGTCCGTATTGTCTAATGTTATCGATTAATCTCATGACACGTTTTATTGTACTGTCACCAGATTGTGAACCACCCTCATTAGCGGCTGGTTTAGCTTCGATATGAGCTTCCCCTGTTTGAATTGTACTAAATAGGACTTGTAAATCTTCGGGTACTGATGATGGATCTTGTAGGTAATCATCGTATAAATCTAGCATTAACCCTAGATTTGCGCCGAAGTTTACAGGTGCCTCTGTAACTTCTCTCTTGTCCTTTGTCATATTACACCCTCCACAAAAATGTTGAAACGCTTACAAGACAATAATAGCATTATTTCAAATTTTGTTAAAGTGGATTTACCTATTATTGTAAAAAAACAGAACCAAGATAAATTTGGTTCTGCATTAATTTAATTATATTAAAATGTTGGCTTTAAAGATGTAAACTAAAAGCTTAATTAGGTATACAAAATATTATTGTTCAGATAGTCATATAGTAATAATTGGTGTCGTTAAAATATGATTTTAAATGTTGTGTACTGATCCACTTCACTTTCTACTTGAATAAATCCTCCGTTTAATTGAACAATTTTATCAGCAATTGATAGACCTAAACCATTACCACCTTGGCTACGAGCACGAGATTTATCTACACGATAAAAACGGTCAAATATAAATTCCAGGTCTTGCTTTGGTATACCTAAACCATGGTCTGTAATTTCTATACTAATTTGTTTGTTTTTAAGTTGAGTCTTAATCTGAATTAATTTATTTTCAGTATCATATTTCATTGCATTGTCTATAAATATTAAAATGAGTTGTTCGAACTGATGACGATTCATTTTAATTTTTAAAGGTTTTTCATCTAGTTCAATATCAAACGTATAATCCGGGTGTAATTGTTTAAGTGATTTGACTCTAGATAATATTTCAGAATTGATATCTACGAGTTCTTTTTCAAGTTGCCCACTTTTAACATTGTCTTTTGTTAATAATAATAATTCTTCAACTAATTTGGTAATTCTATTCATTTCTTCTAAAGAAATATTTAGTGATTCTTCTAACACGGCTGGATCTTTTTTACCCCATCTTTGAATTAAATTCAAATGACCTTGAATAATTTGTAATGGCGTTCTTAATTCATGCGAAGCATCCTCTACAAATTGTCGTTGTTGATTAAAGGTTTCTTCGATATGGAACATCATCTCATTGAAAGTAGCGATGAGATTATCAGTTTCTTCATAGTTTGTTGTTAACTCTAATTTATTTTGGAAACCGTCTCGTCGAATTTGATTCATTTTGTTAGACATAGTAACAATGGGCTTGGTAATTTGTGATGAGACAATATAACTGACAATGGCAGTGATGATTGTAGCTATTAAGCCGAATGCAATGGCAACTATATATAAAGATTGTACAAGATGTTCATAATTTTCTAAGGAATGTATTAATACGCTATATCCATTAAAATTTTTAGTATGGATACGTTCTGTGATTGCTAGATAATCAACGCCTTTGTATTTGATGATTTTGACTCTTTCAGGGTGTGAAAGGCCAATATTAGAAGGTACAGAAGGTAAATTTTCATTTGTTGTTTGTAATAATTTTTTTCCTTTAGTATTAAAAATAGTTACTTCTTGAAAGTTTTCTAAAGAAGCATTTAAATCCAAGGCTGATATTTCATCTAAAGGTTTGGCATGAAATAAATTGATGATATCGTCAGAACTTCGTTCAGCTTCGTCTAGCTCACTATCATGCAAAGCATCCTTTAAAAAGAAGATGATAACCAAACAGAATAACACGATTGTGATAAAAGTTATAAATGTTGTGATTAACATCCACTTATATTTGAGTTTTCGTTGTTTCATCATCGAATCACGTACCCTACGCCACGTACTGTTTCAATTACTTTATCTTTACCAAATGGTTTTAGTTTATTTCTTAAATATCGGATATAAACATCTACGACATTCGTTTCAACCTCTGTATTATATCCCCATACATGGTTCAAGATTTGTTCACGTTGTAATACATGATTTTTATTTTCTGCCAACACATAGAATAAGTCATATTCAGTTTTAGTTAAATCTAATTGAGTACCATCTACTGTGACCTCAAAAGCTTCTTTATCTATAATAATACCATTTATATTAATCGTATCTTTTTTAGGTTGTCGACGAAGAATAGCTCTAATACGAGCTAGTAATTCTTCAATATCAAATGGTTTAACAATGTAATCATCCGCACCATAATCTAAACCGGCAACTTTATCATATGTATCACTTTTAGCAGTAATGATGATAATCGGCGTTGATTGCTGTTGACGAATTTGACGACATATTTCCAATCCATTTATATTGGGCAACATTAGATCTAAAATAATGAGATCATAAGTTTTATTCAGTGCTTTGTCTAGACCAGTAGCACCATCATTTTCAATATCGACTTGATAATTTTCGTGTGTGAGTTCAAGTTCAATAAATCGAGCTAAGTTTTTTTCATCTTCTACAATTAAAATGTTTGTCATCTTTGCACCTCTTAATATGGTTATGCACAATGTTAAATAAACGCATTTAACATATGAATGATTTATATATCTTTTTTGTTCTTTGTTGTAAATGTAGACATCTGATTTCGAAAGCAAGTCATTGCTTTCATGGAAACAACAAGTCTATATGTCTACTATTAATTAGATGACTTTATTCATATGCTTTTGTCTCTTTGTGTATAACCCATTAATTGTCTTCTTAACTAAATTTTATCATATTTTCAACCGTTAAATGGTCGGTATTGAGAAGTATTTTTATTATTATTTCACGTATTAGAAATAGTAAAAATTGATGGTGACTAAAATTTTATAAAGAGTTCATTATTTTTTGCTATTTCTAATTGACAATGATTCTCAGTCGTGTATAATAATAGTTGAAAATGATTATCAATACCAAAAAGAACTTTCCCCCCCACATATATTTCGTTCTTGAGGATTGGTCATTTTCATATAATCCCCTTTTATATGCCCGTAAAAGACTAACGTTGAAAAACGTTTTAATAAAGCAGTAGACCTTTAGACACTTGAGGTTTACTGCTTTTTTAGTTCTGTTTACAATTTAAAAGTATTAGAAGGCTCTAGCTCTATAAATTAGTAAAATCAATTAATGATAAATGAAAACACCACATTTCCTTAATTTGAAATGTGGTGCTTTATAATCTAATATTATTCTGCTAATTTATCATTTAAGATTAGTGTTGATAATACAATACTAAATGAGCCACCAATGATACCTGCAATAATATCAGTTGGATAATGTACACCTAAATATACACGTGATGTAGATACCATCAAAATGACTGAAGCTGCTAACCCAATTAAAATGCCTTTAGATAGACCAGAATCAGTTCTGTTCAAGATATAAATGATACTACCGAAATAGGACGTTGATCCCATTGCATGACCGCTAGGGAAACTAAAACCAGAAATATCAATTAAACGTAATAATGTTGGTCGTTCTCTATCAAAGATATTTTTTAATACGGGGTTTAATATACTTGATAAACTCATCACAATAACAAAAAATAATGTTTCAATTCTAAGTCGTTTTAACATTAAATATGCGATAAGCATTAATGATAAACAAACCATAGCCCATACTTCACCTAGTTTGGTAGCACCAAGCATAATTGAAGTTGTAATAAAACTTTCTGATGCATAAATGAACTCGTAAACTTCATTATCTATCCATTTACCTAAGCGTGATTCATGGAAGAATGCTATGATTCCAAATATCAAAGTGAAAATGATAAGTAATGAAATTCGTTTTAATCGACTCATTACATTGTCCCCCTATTTGTCTAAAGCATCTTTGATTATTTTATCGAATAAATCTTCTTTAGTATAACTTTCTTTATATGTTTGCATTTGTTTTATGATATCATCACGATTTGTTTCAATGTGATTCAACTCTTCTAATAATCTTACTTGCGTTAATTCTTCTTCAGGAATGGCTTTACCATAACCTTTAGACTCGAAATTTTTGGCGTTATCAATTTGGTCACCGCGAGATTGATCGAGTCCAAGTGGAATTAATAGCATTGGAATTCGTAACGTAAGGAATTCATAGATAGCATTTGAACCTGCACGACTCATAACTGTATCAGTAATCGCAAGTAAATCTGTTAAATCATCTTTAACAAATTCAAACTGAACATAACCCTCTTTTTTAATTGAATCATCTACTAAACCTTTACCAGTTAAATGTATGACTTGGTATTGGTGTAATAATGCTTCTAGGTTTTCACGAATAGCATCATTTAATTTTTTACTGCCTAAGCTACCACCCATAACAAGTAAAACCTTTTTATCTTGTTTAAATTCAGTTAATTGATAGCCACGTTGTTGGTCTCCCTGTTTTAAATCTTCACGTACTGTCGCACCTACAAAGTCCGCTTTATCTTTTGGTAGATAGTTTAATGTGTCTTCAAATGTTGTATAGATTTTCTTAGCGAATTTTAATGCAATTTTATTTGCTAAGCCAGGTGTTAAATCAGATTCGTGAATGATGGTAGGAATCTTTAAAGAACGTGCAGCAATCACAACAGGTACAGATACGAACCCGCCTTTTGAGAATAGTAAATCTGGCTTTTGTTTTTTTAAGATTTTACGTGCGTCTAGCACACCTTTTAAAACTTTAAATACGTCTTTCGCATTTTCAAATGATAGATAGCGACGTAATTTACCGCTCGAAATAGGATAGTATGCAATATTAGGTAATTGTGATTCTATCATTTCTCTTTCGATACCATTTTTGGAACCTATATAAAACGCCTCATGCCCTTTGTCTATTGCAGTAGGGATTAGACTTAAATTGACTGAAACATGTCCAACCGTTCCGCCCCCGGTAAATGCGATTTTAGTCATAAATATAACCTCTATTCTTATATGTTTTTATAATATGCGTAAAATGGTGCACCACGATCGAATGGATGGTAATCAATTTCAGCTTCGCCTACTTTAGTAAATCCAAACTTTTCAAATAATCCTTGTGCTGGTTTATTGAGTGCAAACGTATCTGTCAAAATAACATGTACACCATGATCTTCTGTCAAATCAACAGCAAATTGGAATAATTCAGTTGCAGCACCTTTATAAGATTGTGAACCAGCTAAGCGATGGATTACGTATGCACCTTTACGATCAACTGGCCATTCTAATTCATCATACCATTCTGATTGATTTTGGTCGATGACAATAAAGCCATAAATTTCATTATCTACATCTAATACATAAAGTGTTTCAGATTCGATATCTTCTTCAAAATGTTCAGTTACAGGGTATTTGTCATCCCACTGATTATTGTTGAATTTCTCCATTATTTCTTTTGCTTCTTCTACTAATTTTTCAATACTAGAAAGATCTTTTTTCGTTGCTAATCTAATCATAATCTAAAACACCTCTTTGTATTTATGTTTATTAGTTAAATGTTCTCATCTTTAAATTCACGCTTTTAAATGATTTTAAACTTATTTTAATTTCTTAAGCAGTTGATCTAAAACGGTATCATTTTTATTAGATTTTTCGACTAGTTTTTGAGTGAATTTATCATTTGTTTCTTTATCAAATTCACCATTAACAGTTAAATTATTGTCTTTTTGGAAAGATTTAATTGCTGACTCTAAACTTGCATCAAATGATTTAGATTCATTATCTACTTTGAAACCAAGCGCGGTTAAACCAATTTTCATGGTTTTAACATGTTTATTGTTATCTCCTAACTTGTACGTCTTATCATTAGGAATAACGCTTAATGATTGATACTTAGGTGTAGCAATTTCAACATCAGGTTTAATACCTTTACCGTGAATATAATGACCATCAGGTGTTAACCATTTCATTTCAGTATATTTTAATAAAGAACCATCATTGAATTCACGTGTCGTTTGTACAATACCTTTACCAAATGACTTAGAACCGTAAACTTTTGCTTTATGATAATCTTTGAGGACACCAGTAAATACTTCTGAGGCACTTGCTGAACCTTCATTGATTAAGATAGACACTTTCATATCTTTTGCTTCTTTTAAAGGATCATTTTCAGTTTTAAGCTGTTGTTTGTCGTCACCTTTTTGAAGTTGAACAACTGTTTTGTCTTTATCAATGAAAATATTAGCCATTTTAACTGCTTCGTCTAATAATCCTCCAGGGTTATTTCGTAAGTCTAATACGATGTTACGCACACCTTGCTTATGCGCTTTCTTAATCGCATTTTTCAATTCGCCTGATGTGTTGTTTTGGAATTTGTTAATTGTAATGACGCCAACATTGTCTTTTTTCTCATATTCAACGCTTTTAACATGGATTGTATCACGTTTAATGGCAATATCTTTTTCAACTGAGCCACGTTTAATCGTTAATGTCACTTTGGTACCTTTTTTACCACGTACCATTTTTACAACTTCATCAAGTGGTTTATTTTTGATTGATTTATGATTAACTGCAGTAACGACGTCTTTTGGTTTGATGCCTGCTTTTTCTGCAGGAGAACCTTTCATTGGACTCGTAATACTGATTTGATCATTTTTCTTTTGCATTTCTGCTCCGATACCTACAAAATCACCAGACACACCTTCATTGAATGATTTGGTTTGTTCTTTTGTCATGTACTCTGAATAAGGATCTTTTAATTCTTTGACCATTCCATCTATTGCTGCTTGAGAAAGTTTATCGGATTTTTCATTTTTGTAGTAATCTTTATTTAATGTTTTATAGACATATTCAATTTTATGTAAATTAGCACGTTGTTCTTTATTCAGTCCACTCATTTGATGACTAATTAACAATGTAGCTGCTACAGTAATAGCTGCAGTAATCAAAATAATGCCAATAATGAGTGTAATCAAATGCCATAATTTAAGATGAATTTTCTTTTTAGCTTTATCCTTCTTTTTCTGCTGCTTTACTTCTTGTTGATCTTGTTCGATTTGTTCGTCTTTATCATTCGTCACATAATCACTCCCTTAATCTTTGGTGACCATTCAAATTGATGTATTCAATTAAAAACATTGATAATACATTATTATTTTAGTATGTTACTTTTTATTTAACTAGCGATTTGATTTCCAAAAAGATACTTATAGTATGTATGGATTAATTTGGAAAATCAACTGAAATATCAGCGGCTAAAGCATAGGGCGTATTTGTATACTAGATGGAATTAAATAGAATAAAAGAAAAGAGGTAGAGACATTAAGGTTTAATGCTTTAGAAACCAATGTAACGGTATCTAAAAAGCAGTATTGAAAGAATTGCGCTCACGATTTAATAAGTATTGTACTATCATAATGTTTATCGTTTTAAGCAATTCAAATCTTAAACGCTTACGTCCCGACCTCTTTAAATGTAAATGCTAAAATTTTAACCATTCAGTATATTCTTCGTATAAATCATCAAAAACAGACATAGATAATGTGAAATCTCCATGTGTTTCAATATAGTCAGAAAGAGTATTGAAATCATTCTCATGACGCGGAAAGGCTAAATCTTCAAAAATTTGTTCAGCTAAGCGCCCTTTATCATCTTTTCTACCTCTAACTGTCATAGCAAATTGATAAAATGAATAATTCTTCATTAGTTCATTGTCACATCAATAACTTTTGTTTCACCTTTAACAACTGCGTTAACGTCTTCAAAGTGAATAGATGCTGTTTGATCAGAGTTTGTAATAATAACTGGGGAAATAACTGATTTTGCATTGTTTTTGATGTATTCAACATCAAATTTGATGATTGGGTCTCCAACTTTAACTGTGTCTCCACTGTCTACAAGTACTTCAAAGCCTTCTCCATCAAGTTGTACCGTATCTAACCCGATATGAACTAATAATTCAAGACCATTCTCTGCTTTTAATCCAATTGCATGTTTTGTAGGGAATACATTATCTACATTACCTTCAATCGGAGATACTACAGTACCTTCAGTTGGATTAATACCGAAACCTTCACCCATCATTTTTTGAGCGAAAACTGGATCTGGGATATCCTCGATTTTTACATATTCTCCAGATAGTGGTGCATAAATTTGAATATTCTTATCTACTTCTTTACCTTTACCAAATAATTTTTTAAACATAGTGTTTCACTCCTATTTCTCAAAGTGTTGTATTAAGTCACCGTAACCTAATTCTTCTAATTTATCATAAGGAATAAATTGTATTGCTGCTGAGTTGATGCAATATCTTAATCCACCCTTATCTTTTGGACCATCATTAAACACATGGCCTAAGTGACTGTTAGCATCTTCAGAACGTACTTCTGTTCTAATCATACCAAACGTTTTATCTACTAATTCAATGATTTCGTCATCATCAATGGCTTTTGAAAAACTTGGCCATCCACAATCAGATTCAAATTTTTCTTCTGACGTAAATAATGGTTTGCCTGAAAGTTTATCTACATAAATACCTTTTTCAAAATGATTCCAATATTCATTTTGAAATGGTGGCTCGGTACCATTTTCTTGGGTAACAAGATATTCCATATCATTAAGTTCGTCTTTATTCTTTTTAATCATGTTGAGTCCCCCAATGTGTTTCTATAAATGCTTTTCTGCCTGATCCACGTTGGTATTGTTCATAATGCATAGGATTCTTTTTATAGTAATCTTGATGATAATCTTCTGCAGGATAGAAATTTTTATATGGTTTAATTGGTGTAATAACAGGTTTCTTAAATATACCTTGTTCATCAATTTGTTGTTTTTTTAAGATGGCAGCTTTACGCTGTTCTTCGTCATGATAAAAGATGACAGGTTGATAACTTTCGCCTCGATCGAAAAATTGACCACCATCATCTGTAGGATCAAAAGTCTTGAAATAAACATCTAATATATTTTCAAATGAAGTTATTTCTGGATTATAAGTAATTTGGACAGCTTCAACATGTCCTGTTTGATTAGTACATACTTGTTCGTAAGTAGGGTTTTCTACATGACCACCACTATATCCAGAGACTACTGATTCAATGCCAGGATATGATGTGAATGGTTTAACCATACACCAAAAACAACCGCCAGCTAATGTCGCATAAGCCATTTGATTGCCTCCTTCCTATTCTTGTTAATAATTTACGATATTATTAGATAGAAATAAAGATAAACGCTCAAAGGCTAGAAGGCATTGAAAGCGATTATTTATTTTTCTCGAACGACAACCAAACCAATTGCACCTTTTCCAGTATGTGTAGTGACAACTGGTGTTGTGATGTTAACATCGTAATCTTGACAATTGAATGCCTCAGTAAAGGTATTTTTAACTTTATCAACAAAATCTAACGCACTTGCATGCGTAATACCTACTGATTTAATTTTATGATTTTCTATGAATTCTGAAATTTCTTTTTTTAGATAATTGATACTAGTATTTTGAGTTCTAGCGTTATGTACTAACTCTAATTTACCATCATTTAATGTACCTATTGGTTTGATTTTCATGATATTACCAATAAGTCCTTTAGTCTTACTTACACGGCCACCTTTAATAAGTTGGTTTAATTGTCCAATGACAACAAATAGCTTCGTGTTTTCTTGTAATTCTTTAACGCTTTTTACGATATCAGTTGTAGATGTACCTTGTTCTATCAATTCAACAATATGTTTAATTTGATAAGCCAAACCGTTTGAAATTGATTTAGAATCTATGACTGTCACATTCGCATCTACCATTTCACTTGCTTGATATGCTGTATTATATGTACCACTTAAGCCAGATGACATATGAATACTGATAATTTCCACATCATCACCTGCAAGTTCTTCGTATAGGTTAATAAATTCACCGATAGCAGGTTGGCTTGTCTTAACATCAGCATCTTGTTCCATATATTCAATATATTCTTCAGAAGTAATCTCAATTTGATCAATATATGATTTACCGTCAATTGTAACGTTCAAAGGTATAACATTGATTGAATTCTCCTTTAAATAGCTTTGAGGTAAATCTGATGTAGAATCCGTAACGATAACTTGCTTAACCATAAATAACTCCTCCTATGACTTTTTCCTTTTTAAATGTAAAAATGTATGTGGAATTGTACTTTTTTCATCTAGTTTACCTTCAACTGATGACTCAACTTCCCATTCTTCAAAAGTGTAAGGAGGAAAGAATGTATCACCTTGAAATTTTCCATCTACCACAGTAATAAACATATCGTCTACTTTATCTATCATTTCTTCAAATAATGTTTGACCACCAAAAATAAATACGTGGCCTTCTAATTGTTGAATCTCTTCGAAAGAATGAATGACATCCACACCTTCAGGATGAAAAGACATATTTTTAGTCAAAACCACATTCCGTCTATTTGGTAAAGGTTTGCCAATAGATTCGTAAGTTTTTCGTCCCATGACTAACGTATGACCTGTTGTTAATTCTTTAACATGCTTAAGGTCATTAGGTAAGTGCCATGGTAATTGATTTTGGTAACCTATAACTCTTTGTTGATCATGTGCGACTAAAATAGATAATGTCATTTCATTGTCCTCCTTGGTATGTGGGCGTTAATATATCGATTTCATAAATTTAATGTAACATAAATTGAATACAATTCGTTACAATAACGTGGTTTATACTGATAATTTTATGATAAAAATTGAAAAATTTCTCATAATTATACTAAGATACAAAATTTTCTTAAATACTATACAGCAATAGGTGCTTTGATAGCTGGATGTGATTCGTAATTAATTAGTTCAATATCTTCGTAATCAATATCGAATATGGATTTGTCAGTGTTAATCTTAATTTGTGGTGGATTGAAACTATCTCGGGATAATTGTGTTTCGACTGCATCCATATGATTAGAGTAAATATGTGCATCACCGAAAGTATGAACAAATTCACCAACTTCAAGTCCGCATTCTTTAGCAATGAGATGAGTAAGTAATGCATAACTTGCAATATTAAATGGTACGCCTAAGAAGATATCGGCACTACGTTGATATAATTGGCAACTTAATTTACCATCTTGTACGTAGAACTGAAACATTGTATGGCATGGTGGCAATGCCATAGTATCAATCTCAGTAGGATTCCAAGCGGACACGATATGACGTCTTGAATTAGGATGTTGTTTTATTTGTTCAATCACAGTTTTAAGTTGATCAAAATGATTGCCGTCTTTGTCTTCCCAATCTCTCCATTGTTTACCATATACATTCCCTAAATCACCGTATTTTTGCGCAAATGAATCATCATTTAAAATATTTTCTTTGAATTTTTTCATTTCAGCTTTATATAATTCATTAAATTCACTATCTTGTAGTGAGCGATGTCCGAAATTTGTCATATCTGGTCCATGATAGTCTTCTGAGTTGATATAATTTTCAAAAGCCCACTCATTCCAAATATTATTATTATATTGAAGAAGATATTTAATATTTGTATCCCCTTTAATAAACCAAAGTAATTCTGTTGCTACGAGTTTAAAAGATACTTTTTTAGTAGTTAATAATGGAAATCCCTTAGATAAATCAAATCTAAGTTGATGTCCAAATTTAGAAATGGTTCCTGTATGAGTACGATCATCTCTTTGATTTCCTATTTTTAAAATTTCTTCACAGAGACCGTGATAAGCTGCATCAAATGAATTGAGCATAATGATGACATCCTTTCTTTATAGTCTGTATTGATGTGTCTTTGGCATATTTACCAAAATTTAACATTAATTTTATTATACTGAGAATTAATCGTTGAAAAAAGTAGTAAGCCAGATATGTGTAAAATGTAATTTATTTTTTATGTCAAAAAACATACAAAAAGAGTAGTACAGCCTCACATCTCAACATGTACTGAGAAATCTGGTTCTATGTCAACGTCGGTTGGTAATGGAATTAAGTACTAAGCAACTCTATTCAGTTGCTTAGTACTTTTTTTATATTCACTTACAAATATCCTAGAAATAATCAATATTCGATTTCTAAAATTATAAAAATTTCTATAACCATAAGAGACTCGCTTAATAAGCTTAATTTTATTATTTATTCCCTCAATAGGGCCATTTGTTAGATGTGGATATCGAATTGTATTTGTAATATAGGGTAAATATTTTATCAACGTATTAATTACTCGTTTTAAACCTTTGGATAGATCATGTTTTTTCGAAGTATATAAACTATAGGTTAATTGTTTAATGTTATTAGATTTTAAGGCGTCTGAAATTAAATGACCCATTTCATACGTTGCTTTAAGTTGACCATCTAAACTTAATAAATATTGGACAAGGCTATACTGACTCTGCCATGTAGTAAAAAGCCTAAATTGATGATAATGCATTCGGTTCAAATCGTGTGGTGTCTTAAGTAACAGCTTCCAATACCGCTTTAATTTATTATAATTCGGCCTATCCTTTCTTCGAAATTCATTCATAACTTTAATCCGAGTTCGATTGATTTCGCGAGTTATTGCTTGAACAATGTGGAAACGATCAATGATAATTTTTGCTTCTGGAAACAGTGATTCAATAAGCGAAATATATGGAACATACATATCAATAGATATACTCTTAACATTTTTACGTTGTTTTCTAGAGAACCTTAAAAAATATTCTTTGAGTTTAAATTGGCGACGATCTGGTAAGATATCGATGATATCGTGCGTGATACTATCACAATAAATAAAACTCATTGCGCCATCCACATCTTTTGTAGATTTGAATTCATCAAAAGATAAATGTTTCGGCAACTCGCTATTAGGAGTTGTTTTAACAGAAGAACTGACTTCCTTTAAATATCGATGTACAGTGGAAGGTGAAATAAACAAGCTATTAGCTACGTCTTTTTCAGAACTTACTTTGGCTAATTTCTTCATCATCATTAGTTTAACATCTTTGGAAATTCTACAACGTGGCTCAATATAAGGTGTTTGAGCCGTAAATGTTTGACCACATTCCTTACAATAAAAACGTTGCTTTTTTAACTGTAGGTACGCAGGTCGTTCAAGAATTAAACCCATATATACTTTAGTTTCTCGAAATCCGTGTTTAATGATTAAGTGATTATCGTTTTTAATACCACAACATTCACATCCCATAGGGATGTACGTCAAAATCCCTTTGTATAGTAAACATCGAACGTTTTTATGAACATACAAGCCAAGTTTTTGAGTGATTTTTAAGTTTTCTACTTCAATTCCAATGATTTCTGATATATCATTACACATAGGCACAATATCTCTCCTTACTTATTTGTTTAGCCACTTATAATTATAGAGATATTTGTGCTTTTTTGTGTCTAAAAGATAAAACGGCTAGTGAATTTTATTCACCAACCGTTAAAAATATACAACCAGAAATCTGCACTACTCAACCTACCCTATTATTATCATGTATATGTGTTAAAATTTGATTATTTTACTTCACAATGATCATCAAAAGCATCTTTTAAGTCCATTGCAATGTCATTGATGTCTCTACCTTCGATATGCTCTCTTGGCATAAAATGGACTAGATTTTGCCCCTTAAATAAAGCGAATGATGGACTAGATGGTACTTGTTGAATATATTCGCGCATTGTTGCAGTTGCTTCTTTATCTTGTCCAGCAAATACTGTGACTTTATTTGTGGGTTTCGCTTCGTTTTGTTCTGCAACAGCAACAGCAGCTGGTCGTGCTAATCCAGCAGCACAACCACAAGTAGAGTTGATTACGACGAAAGTTGTGTCATTATCATTGACTTGTTTCATGTATGATTCTACAGCTTCACTCGTTTCTAAACTTTCAAATTGGTGATCTGTTAGTTCAGAACGCATTTGTTGAGCGAGCTCTTTCATATATTGTTCATATGCATTCATATTGATATTCTCCTTTATTAATTGATTAGGATTTATTTCTATTAGCAATTTGTTTCCAAACAGAGCCGAGTGCTTCATCGCCCTTTTCTATTCTAGAAATAGCCATTTCAATTTGTAATTTAACTTCATATGCTGAGTCATTAGCATGAGCTTTTAGACTATCTAATTGTTGTTCGTTTCCTTCATCAAATATAAACATTGCTGCTCTCCAGCGAACGATTTTTTGAGGATCATCAAGTGCCTTTTCCATTTCTGGTAGTGCTTCTTTATATCCTAAATCACTTAGACAATCACCTGCTGTACGTCGTACTGCAGGACTTTTATCATGTAATCCCTTATAAATATATGGTAGGATTTGGCGATCTTCAATCATTCCTAATAACACAATTGCTTCACGACGTAGTGGCACTTTTTCTTCATTTAATGCAGCGTCCAATAAAGGAATATCATCAAATGTCGGTGTTGGGAATGATTTCAACATTCTTAATTTTTCTTTCCAGTCTGAAGCTTGCTGATAAGTTTCAAGCGATACATGTTGGTAGTGGTTTTCTGGAATGACAATATCTGTTTCTAATGCTTCTTTAATTAGTTGTTGAATTCGTTCTTCTGGATATAGTGCTAATGTTTCTTCATATACATCATTCATAACATCTTCGATATCTCCATATCGAATGCCAAAGTCTTCCCATTTTCTTAAAAAGACTACGTTATCGCTATCTTTTTGAGCTTTAAGCATACTATCTACGTAAAATTCTGGTAATTGTTTACGTTTTTCATCATGTCCAGTGGTTAGTTTGATTTGATAAGGTATCCCCTTAAACATTAAAACCTCAGCTTTAACTTCTCCAAAGTGTTCATCTGGTTGTACTTCTTGTTGTGTTTGATCTTCCTTATTTAAGGTAGATGTAATTAAAGGTAAGACTTCTTCCCAATCGGCTTTAGGTTGTTTATCGATTGCTAAGAAATCCATAACATAGAAAATGGACTTCACGCCATCAAGTTCTAATAAATCATTAATAAATTGTGGTTGTTTATCATTAATTGTTGTATAAGTATTCGATTGATTATCTTGCCTTTTCTCTGTCAAGACGATTTTCATCGTATTAGGACTCGGTGTAGGTTCTACACGTAAAATTTCCATAGTCTTTGTCCCTCCATGCAATCAGATTTACTTATTGATTGAACTTATCTTCGATTTGAGGGATTAGCGTTTGCCAATCTGCTTGATCCTCTTTATCAACTGAGATGAAATCCATAACATAAAAAATAGATTTTACACCTTCGATTTCAAATAATGCGTTAATGAATTCAGGTTGCCCTTCTTCTGCTGATGTATAAGTATTAGATTTCATATCTTCTCGTGATTCACTTAAAGTGATTTTCATAGTATTGTGATTTGGTGTTTCTGAGATTGAAACAATTTCCATAACAATTACCTCCTATTGAAGTTCATTTCCTATTTGCTTAATTTGTTTACCAATTGAACATTCATTGATACAAAAATGATGTGCCTGTGTCTTGTTTTCGGTCTTTCTTATATGCGACTTTAATGGGCATTGATGACAATACGTAGTCAATAATTGATCAATTTGATTTATAGCTTGTTGTTCGGAATAAGTAAGGATACTCTCCACTCCCTTTAGCTATAGAAATTTTTTATGTCGCAAAAAAAGAGTCGGGGCATTAACGTAGCGCATATGACATGTCTTATATGCCAAGTTCATCTAATCTACTGTCTTTGACTCATTAATTCACATGTCGATATTATAGCATTTATTAACCATGATTGAACAACAATCAATTTGTCTTTCTAATATTTCATTTTTAAATAAATATAACATTTCGTGGAATCGAATATCGCATTGCATAAAATACTATTTTAGAGTAAAATGGTTAAGTTATTTTAGCGGTTTCTAAACACCCGCATTAACAAAATTTAGGAGGAAAATGATATGTATAATGAATTGTTTGGCGTTGCTACCTTTTTAGTGACGTTTATATTAATGGTAGTGATGTATCGTATGTTTGGTAAACAAGGATTACTAGCATGGGTAGCGATTGGAACGATTATCGCAAATATTCAAGTCATCAAAACGATAGAAATATTCGGTATTTCAGCTACTTTAGGTAATGTGATGTTTGCTTCTATTTATTTAGCAACGGATATTTTAAATGATATTTATGGAAGAAAAGTAGCGAAACGTGCAGTTTGGTTAGGTTTCTCTTCAACTTTAGTTATGATAATTGTAATGCAAATGTCATTACATTTTATTCCAGCCCCTGAAGATACTGCGCAAAATGCTTTCCATGCCATTTTTGATGTTGTACCTAGAATTGCATTAGGTTCAATTGTTGCTTATATCATAGGTCAACACGTGGATGTATTTATATTTTCATTAATTAAAAAGCTATTTAGTTCAGATAAAACATTTATCATTAGAGCTTATGGAAGTACCATTATCAGCTCTATCATTGATACAGCATTATTTGTATCCATTGCGTTTATAGGTAGTTTACCTGGCATGGCCGTTTTTGAAATCTTTATCACGACATATGTTTTAAAACTTGTGTCTACGATTTTCAACGTCCCATTTGGATACATTGCCAAATCATTCTACCGTAAAGGTAAAATCACTAAATTAGATGAAGGCTTTTAAATCACTTATTAAATATTTATCGCTTTACTCAATGTTTTAATTGTGTAAAGCGATTTTTTATTTATGATAATTAAAATTTGATGAATTTATACCTCTTTTTGTGATTAAATTAAAAGTAATTAGATTAGTTTAAAACACATAAATGAAGTAGGTGCAAACATGGCGAAGATTAATTTTGATGCTGCAACTAAAGGCAATCCAGGTATAAGTACATGTGCTGTTGTCATTAAAGAAGAAGATCAACATCACGTGTTTACCCATAATTTAGGAGAAATGGATAATCATAGTGCTGAATGGGCAGCATGTATACATGCGTTAGAACATGCAAGAGAATTAAAAGTAAATAATGCCCTTTTATACACGGATTCAAAGTTAATTGCAGATAGTGTAGAAGCAGGATATGTAAAAAATGCTAAATTCAAACCTTATTTTGAACAATTAGAGATTTTAGAGCAAGACTTTGATTTGTTGTTTGTGAAATGGGTACCTCGAGAACAAAATAAAGAAGCCAATCAACATGCCCAACAAGCATTATATAAAATGTTAAAAGCTAAATAATATAAAAAGAGCACCGATTGAAGTGATTTCAATCGGTGCTCCTTTATTTTGAGGAACAATTATCTTTTACGTTTAGAAGATTTTTTTGATTTCTTTTTCTTTCTTTTAGAAGCTACAACTTTTTTATTTTTAGTTGTTGTTTTTCTTTTTGGTTTTGGTGATGTCTCTTTGCTTTCTTTTTTCTTTTTAGCAATCAGTGGTGCAACGTGGGAATCATCATCTTTTAATGATTGTTTCTTTTGAGATAATTCAGTTCCTTTCTTATTGCTTTCTTCTTCGTTGTTCTTTTTCTTTTTAGCAACTAACAATGGTGTGTGGTCGACATCATCGACTAAGTGTTTGTGCTTCTTATGTTGTTGTGAAGAATGATTTTCTGTTTCATCTTCCTCTTCTTTTTTACGACGTTTTGCTAATATGAACCAGAATCCTGCTAATAAACCTGATATACCCACAAATCCAAGAGTATTTTTTAATAAATCTATAAAACCATTTGATGTCTTATGGTGTTTGAAGCTGTCATTAGGTTCTTCAGTATCTTTCTTCGCATGTTTATTAGTTATAAGATCTTTTAGACTTTCTGTTGCATTTTCGCTAGAACCATTAAATGTTTTAAATTGGTTAGTGTTAAGCGTTCTTGTTAAATCGAACAAGGATGGATAAGTGAGTCTTGGTTGAGTCGGAATGTTTAAATTCCATCCTGTTATATCAACAGAAAGAATACGTGCGATGCCATCATTTAATGCTTGATCAACGGCTTGTTGTGATTGCGCATTATAAATATTTCTAATTGTATCGTTTAAGATATCATAGATTCTATTTAATGCCTCTTGTTTTTGATTATGTGTTCCTATAGAACTATTTTGGATATTTCTAGCTTTTTGATTAGCAATTTGATTAATAGATGAAATGGCATTGTTTTTATGCTTAGCTAAGTCGTTAGCAACAGGTTTGAATTGATTAATTGTTGCTTGATATTGAGCTTTTTGCTTGTTGATTTCAGTTAAAGTGGTTGCATCGTTTATCGCATGGATAGCGTTGGCTTTTAACTTATTCAGTTGTTCGATTGCAACTTGTTTTTCTTTATCTGATAGATCTTTTCTAGCGTTAATTTCATCTATTTTTTGTTTGATTGCATTTTCAATTGCTTTTTGTGCACTATCTTTTGCTTGATCAATAGTAAACGCATTAGGGTTAAAGTGATTAATTTGATCTTGACCACTTTGTTTAGCATGATCAACGTCATCTTGATTAGTGGATTTATTGATATTGTCAATTACTTGTTGTTTTAATTTATTTATTTGAGCAATCGCAGCGTCTTTTTGTCCTTGCGTTAAAGTAGTGTTGTTATTTATATCATTAATTTTATTTCGGGTTACATCTTCTATATCTTTAATTGCTTGTTGTTTAGCTACTGTTAATGCTTTTTCAATCACTTTAACAGGTACGTAAACAATCACTTTTGATCCATTTGCCAAAGTAATTTCAACGCGTGCATCTAATTCATTAGATACGCTTGATGTATTTGGTATTTCTAATACTTTCGCTTTTATTTGATCACTTAAGTTGATATGTTGAAGCACCTCATCATTAGTTATGACTTCGTCACGTTGGACAACAATTTCTCCATTAACCAATACCTGTTGCGCAGATGCTTTAGGTAATTCGTTTGTGACTGGTTGTTGATCTATTTCCCAAATAGGTGCATTTTGAATTTGATTAATTCCTTTAGTTAATGCATTTGAAATTTCGTCTTTTGTTCTAGCATTTTCGATATTGTTCAATGCTTGGTTTTCAAAATCATCGATTTCTTTCAATGCTTTCGCTTTTTGCTCATCTGTAAGATTTGGATTGCTATTAATTTCATCTCGTTTTGCATTAGCAATATCTTTAATCGCTTGTTTTGCATCTACTTTAGACTGAATTAAATCTTTAAGTTTGTTTAAAGCGTTGTTGAATTGATCTTTGGCACTTTGAATTTGTTCTTTAGTTCTAGCATTCGAAATATCTGTGTTCGCTTGTTGTTGTAATTGATGAATTTGCACTTTTAAAGCGTCTTTTTCTGCATCAGATAGATTTGGATTTTGATCGATTGCATCTATTAATGCTTGACTATGTTGATCAATATCTTGTTTAGCATCATTTTGAGCTTTCGGTATTTCGTTAGCATGAATTTGATCAATAGCTTGACTGCCATTATTTTCAACATTATCTACTGCTTGATTAGTTGTTGTTTTATTAATATCATTGATTGTTTGATTTGCAATAGCTTCGGCTTTGTTTTTAGCATCTATCTTATCTTGTTCAGTCGCATTTGCATCATCAATATTATTGATTTTATCTGCTAATGTTTTATTGATCGCTTGGATTGCTTTGTTTTTAGCGTCCTGCAATCTCGAATCGCCATTTAATTGAGATATTGCTTCTTTAAGTGTTTGTATTGCACCTTGGATATCGTTTGTATCTCCAACTTCATTATCAGTACCTTTTAGTAATTTAATAGCATCATCTTTAGCTTGAGTAAAGTTCGCTTTAGTATCATCATCTGCATTTTGATAATTAATACTATTTTCGCTATTTGGAACATCATTATTTACAATATCTTTCAATGCTTTCATCGCATCATTTAAATCAATTTGATTATTGATGATGTCATTAAGAGTATCTAAATCATCAGCTTGAGCAACTAATTGATGTGCTAAGTTTCTTTGATTTGGATTTAAGTTTTCTAAACTATCGATAAATTGATCAGCTTTACCTTTAGCTTTAGAAACGTTTTGATCACCATTAAGGGCGTTTTCAGTATTGATTATCTCTTGTTTTAAAGACTCTACTTCTTCATTTGTTAAAGCATTGCCTTTAGCTTTGTTCAATACATCATG
The DNA here is from genome assembly GCF_021117155.1 of Staphylococcus sp. HL28. NCBI lineage: Bacteria > Bacillati > Bacillota > Bacilli > Caryophanales > Staphylococcaceae > Staphylococcus > Staphylococcus sp. HL28. Next base: position 1,413,362 of record NZ_CP088218.1, on the reverse strand, counting down.
TGCACGATCTACAACAGTGTTGTAATTCGCTTTTAACTCATCATCAGCATCGATATAATTCGAACTTGCTTTGACTGGCGCTTCTGTTCGTTGAACATATTGATTTAAAGCATTCATAGATTGATCTAAAGTTGTTGCTTTTTGAACCGCTTGAGTTACATCACCTAAGGTATTAGCAGAATTAATTTGTTGTTCTGCCATTTGATTTTGAGCATTATTCAGATGTTTTAATTGATCTAATTTGTTTAATGCATCAGATTTGGAATCATTTAATCTTTGGTTGCCATTTAATGCATCTTTTGTATGATTGATTGCATCTTTAAGTTGATTAATTTGATCGGTTGTTAAATTAGAACCAGTTGGATGATCTAATGCTTGTTGTGCTTGCGTGATAGCTTCATCAAAATCATGTTTGAGTTGTGTATCGGCATTTATATAATTACCTGTTTGTTTCGTTGGCTCATTATTATCGTTAACTGCTTGTTGAAGTTCATTCATTGCATGATTTAACGTAGTAGCCTCATTAACGATACTTTGAATATCATTTAAATCGTTGGCATTGTTAATGCGATCGATTATCGCTTGATGTTGTGCTTGATTTAAAGCAGTTAATTGATCAATATTTTGAGTTGCATTTGCTTTCGCTTCTGTAACTTTTTCATCACCATTCAAATCATGTTTAGCATTTTCAATCGCTGTAATAGCTTGTTCAACTTCTTGTTGTGTCGCATTTTGAGTTAGAAGTTGTTGTGCTTGTGCTATTGCTTGATTATATGCAGTTTGTTTGTCAGGATCAGCTTGCGTGAAATCAACTGTATTTGTTACATGATTATGTTCATCAATCGCTTGTTGTAATTGATCAGTCGAATGATCTAATTGATGTGATTGATCTTCAATTTGAGCAATTGATTTTAAAGTAGTTGCTTGATTAACTTGATCTTTCATCGCTGATTTTTGCTCATCATTGAGATGTGGTTGTTGATCAATATCTTGAATAGTTTGTGCCTTTGCATTAGTTACACGTGCATTTCCATCTAGATCATTTATTGCTTGTTGTAAAGATCTTATTGCATTTTCAACATCTGTTTGAGTTGCATTAGGTCCTGTTTGTATATCTGTAATATGCGTTGCATTTGTTAAAGATTGGTTGAAAGCATCTTGCTTTTCAGTAGATGCCTCTGTGTAATTAGGATCCGCTTTGTCTCTATTTGCTTGATTCACTACATCTTTAAGTTTACCCATTGCTTGATCAAGTTGATTTGCAGATTGGACGATTTGAGTAACTTCATTTCTTGTTGTTGCTTGGTTAACCGCATCTTTCGCAGATTCAAGTTGATCATGATTTAAGTTGCTTAGCCCATTTAAATCAGTTAGTGCTTGTTGTTGTGCTTGAGCAAGTTTTTGATTTCCGTGTAGATTTGCGATAGCGTCGTTTACTTCTTGTATTGCTTGATCTACATGATTTTTATCCATGATAGGATCTGTTGTTTTATCGACAATTGCTTTGGCATTTGAAACGGCTTGTTTATATGCTTGTTGCTCAGGTGAATCTTCATTAATAAATTGACTACTTGATTCAATTTGTGGCTGGTCTTGAATGGCATTTCTCAATGTATTCATCGCTTGATTTAATGCTTTTGCTTGAGCGACAATTTCAGCGACCTCATTACGAGTTGGTGCTTGATTAATTTGACTTTCAAATGTGTTACGTTGAGCGTCATTTAAGCCATTAAGTTGATTTAAATTTGTAATCGCTTGTTGTTTATCATTTTGAAGTTTTTCATCACCGTGTAAATGATCTTTCGCATTTGTAACAGCTTGTGTAAGTTGTTGAACTTGTGTGCTATCCAATGTTGGATGATCTGCTTAATTAATTAATGCTTCCGCTTGTTGTACTGCATTTGTATAAGCATTTTGTTCAGGTGAATCTTCATTAATAAATGGACTACTATTTTCAACTTGTTGATGATCTTGAATCGCGTCTCTCAATGCTTTCATTGATTGATCTAAAGCTTCTGCTTGCGCTACTTTTTGAGCTACTTCGTCACGAGTAGGTACTTGGTTGATTTGTTCTTGTAGTGCTTGACGTTGTGCAGCATTTAGATTTTGTAGATGATTGATAGTTTCGTTTGCTAGTTGTTTATCTTGAGCTAATTTTTGTTCTCCGTGTAATTGATCTTTGGCATTGATAACAGCTTGTGTTGCTTGTTCAATTTGTGTTTGATCTAATGTTGGATTTGTAGCTTGATTGATAATATCTAAAGCATGTTGAACCGCTTGAGAATAATCATCTTTTTGTTTTTGATCTTCGTTTGTGAATTGACTACTATTTTCAACTTGCTGATGATCCTTAATGCTATCTTTCAACGCTTGCATTGCATTGTTAAGCGCTTCTGCTTCAGCTACTTTTTGAGCGACTTCATCTCTTGTTTGAGCATTAGTAATCGCATCGTTAAGCGCTTGTTGTTGTGCTGGTGTTAATTGATTAAATTGATTCATTGATTCACCGGCATGTTGTTTATCTTCGGCTAATTTTTCAACACCATTTAATGCTTGTTTAGTAGCATTCACTGCTTCAGTAGCTTGATTTACAGTATCTTTATTGATTGTTGGATTAGTCGTTCCCGCAATGATACTTTCAGCATTTTGAATTGCGTTGTCATAATCTTGCTTTTTATTAGGATCAGCGTTGATATATTGACTGCTATCTAATGTTGTTTGTTTATCGGCAATACTTTGTTGTAACGCATCCATATATTGATCAAGTTGTTGTGCTTCAGTTATATCATTTTTAACAGCTGTACGTGTTATTTCATTATCAATTAAAGCATCTTCCATATGTTTTTGAGCATCATTAAGATGAAGTAATTGATTAATGCGTTCCTTAGCGAGATCTTTTTCATTTTGTAATTTAGTTACACCTTGAAGTGCTTGTTTACTATTATTTACACCTTCAGTTGTTTGATTAATTACATTTGTATCTAATGTGGCTTGTTGTTCATTAATCAAATCTTGTGCATGTTGGACTGCTTGATCATAATTTTGTTGTTCTGTAGGATCCTCATTAATATACGCACTACTTGCTTTAACTTCTGCATTATCATCAATACTTTGACGTAATTCATGCATAGCTTGGTTAAGCGTACCTGCTTGTTGTTCAATTTGTTGCACATCCGTAATGAGTGGCGCCTGATTAACTTGTTCTTTTAATGCTGATTTTTGTGGATCATTTAAATCTGCTAATCCATCAATGGCTTGTTGAGCATGTAATTTAGAATCTTGTAATCTTTGTTCGCCATTTAAGTTTTGTAATGCTTGTTGAACTTGAGTTAATGCTTGTTCAACTTCTGGTTGGCTTGCATTTGGACCATGTTGTTGATCAATAATAGATTGAGCATGGGCAACAGCATCAGTATATGCATATTGTTTATTCGGATCAGCGTTAACAAATTGACTTTGTTGTTTTACGTCATTTTGATTAGCAATAGCATTTTGTAATTGATCCATTGCATGATCTAGCGCTTGAGCGTCTCGAACATGTTGATTTACGGCATCAATATCAGTAACTTGAGCAATACCATCTTGTGCTTGTTGTAATTGTGCATGATTTAGATGATCTAAGTGATCAATCGTTTGTGTTGCTTGTTGTTTAGCGTGAGTTAGGTTTTCATCACCATCTAAAGCTACTTTATTAGTATTAACAAGGTTAGCGGCTGCATTAATATCAGTTGGACTCATAACTGGTGTTGTTGCATTTATGATTTGATTAGCATCATTCACGGCATTATTATAGTCATTTTGACGATCAACAGTCGCATCATGATAATCTTCAGAATTAAGTGTTTGTTGATTATCTTTAACACTATCTCTTAAATGTTCCATTGCTTGATCTAATATTTGAGCATTTTGTTTTATTGAATCGACATCAGTAACTAATGGTGCATTTGTAATTTGTGTTTCCAAATCATGTCGTTGCGCGTCATTCAAGTGAGGTAATTGCACCAATGTTTGATTAGCTTCTTGTTTAGCTTGAGCTAAGTTTGAATTACCATTTAAATTTTGGCTCGCTTGATTTACCTTATTAGTCATTGCTTCAATTGAGCTTTGATCTTCATTAGTACCATGTTGAGGATTTAATACATTTTCTGCATTTCCTACTGCTTGATTGTATGCATCTTGATTAGCTTGATCAGCATTTAAATAATTACCGTCAGCTAATATTTGATTTTTATTATGAATCGCTTGTTCTAATTGATCCATTGCATTATTCAGACTTTCAGCAGTTTGTTTAGCAGTGTTAACAGCATCTATATTTGGCGCGTGTTCGATTTGAGATGTGAGTGCTTGTTTTTGTGCGTCATTAAGATGTGTCATGCCATTGACATCGCTAGTAGCATTTTGCTTTTCAGTTATCAGTTTTGTATCACCATTGAGGTCATTTTTAGCCTGATTTACTTGATTTAATGCTTGTGTAATATCATCTGGATTTAAAGTTGGATCAACAGTTTGATTTATGACGGATTCAGCTTGTCTGATTGCATCTTGATATGCAGTTTGTTTATCAGCATCAGCGTCGTGATAATTTTCACTACCTAAAATATCATCTTTATTTGCAATGCCTTGTTTTAAGTTGTGCATTGCATCGTTGATATTTTGTGCAAGTTGTTTAACTTGATTTACCGCTTCAATTGTTTGTGCTTGCTCTATTTGATTTGTAAGGGCATCATGTTGCGGTTGATTTAAATCAGGTAATGTATTGAGATTTGCTGTAGCATCTTGTTTAGCTTGAGCTAAGTTTTCATCACCATTTAAATCATCTTTAGCATGATTAATAGCATCAGTCATTTGATTTACAGTATCTGGTGATAGTTGTACCACCTGGTTACCATTAACAACTTGTTGTGCTTGTTCTACAACATTATCATATGCAGTCTGTTTATCTTTGTTTGCTTGTGTATAATCGATTGTTTGAGGTACTTGAGCATTTGCTTGTAATGTCTGATTCAAGTCACCCATTGCAGTGTTTAAATCATTTGCCGCTTGTTTGATTTGATCAACATTTGGAACAAGACTTGCTTGATTTACTTGTTCTTTTAAAGCTGCTTTTTGTGCAGGATTTAAGTTTGGTAAACCATCAATCAAAATAGATGCGTTTTGTTGTGCATCGTGTAGATTATCATTACCATTCAAATCGCCTTTCGTTTGATCCACACGTTGTAGAGCGTCATTTACAGTTTGTGGGTCGACGATTGCATTCGGAGTGCCTTTGATAATTTGTTCAGCATGATTGATTGCATCGCTATATGCTTGTTGTTTATCTGGGTTAGCATTTGTGTAATTACCATCAGCAATGGTTTGTTCTTTGTCTGCAATACCTTGTTTCAATGCGGACATTGCTTGATCTAAATTACTTGTTGTAGCTTTAACTTGATTTACATCATTTACTGTATTTGCTAAATTCACTTGTTGTTTTAATGCTTCTTGTTGTACAGGATTTAAATCGTGTGCGTTATTAATTTGCTCAATCGCTTCCTGTTTCGCATTTTCAACGTTTGAATTACCATTTAATGCATCTTTAGCATCGTTAAGTTGTTTCAACGCTTGTGCGATATCATCTTGAGATGCATTGTTTTGACTATTATGATCTACGATACTTTCTGCATGTGTTACAGCATCGTTATAAGCATCTTTTTTAGGTTGATCTGCATCTGAGTAATTGATACTAGCTAACGTATCTGCTTTAGTTTGTAATGCTTGATCTAATTGATTCATGGCATTATTTAAACTTTCAGCATTTTGTTTAATTTTGTTCGTTGCAGCAATATCTGGCGCTTGATCAATTTGTTGAGTTAATGCATCAATTTGCGCTTGGTTTAAATGATCTAATGTACCTAGTGTTGTTTTAGCATCTTGTTGAGCAGTGGCAAGTTTATGGTCGCCATTTAAATTATGGTTAGCTTCATTAACATTAGCTAATGCTTGTTTGATTGTGTCTGGATCCATAGTTGGATTGTTTTGTTCATTTAATAATGTATCTGCATGATTGATAGCATCATCAAATGCTGTTTGTCTATCTGGATCTGCATCATGATAATTTTCGCTGCCTTTGATATAGTCTTTATTTGCGATGCCTTGTTTCAAGGCTGTCATTGCATCGTTAAGTTTTTCTGCAGCTTGTTGAATCGCGTTAACATCAGGTACTAGTAATGCTTGATTGATTTGCTTATTAAATTCGTCACGTTGTGCTTGATTTAAATTTGGCAATTGATCAAGTGCTTGTGTCACCTGTTGTTTAGCATTAGCAAGGTTAGTATTACCATTCAAGTCATTGTTAGCTTGATTCACTTGATTTAATGCATTTTGTATGTCACTTGGTGAGACAATAACGTTTGGTACACCATCTATTAATTGTTGTGCATGGTTTACTGCATCATTATATGCTTGTTGTTTATCTGGACTTGCATTTGTGTAATTACCATCTGTTAAGATTTGATTTTTATTAGCAATACCTTGTTTTAATGCTGTCATTGCTTGATTTAAATCTAGAGCGTTTTGTTTAATTGCATTAACATCAGCGACAGTTGTTGCATCAGCAACTTGTTGTTTTAACGCATCTTTTTGAGCTTGATTTAAATCATTTGAATTGTTGATTGTATCAGTTGCTTGAATTTTAGCGTTTTGAACATTGGTATTACCGTTTAATGCATCTTTAGCTCTTTTAACAGCTTGAATCGCTTCTGCTACTTCTGTTTGTGTCGCATTATTACCGTTTGTCTTAGATAGAATGTGCTCAGCATTGCTAATAGCATTGTTATACGCTTCTTGGTTCGCAGGATCAGCATCTGTGTAGTTAACATTAGATTTAATATCATCTTTATCTTTAATTGCCTGATTCAAATCATTCATAGCATGATTTAGATTCTCAGCTTCATTTTTAATTTGATTAGCTTCATCTACTGATGTTGCTTGTTTAATTTTATTTTCTATGTCTTTTTGTTGTGCATTATTTAAGTGATCATACGTGCCAACTGATTGCGTTGCTTCTTCTTTAGCGTGTGTAAGGTTTTCATTACCATTTAAACCGTCTTTAGTGTTAGTAACTGTGTCTGCAGCTTGGTTTATGACAGTTGGATCAATAACTGGATTAGTTACTTCATTTTGAATACCTTGTGCTGTGTTGACTGCATTGTTATAAGCATCTTTATTGTTTTCACTTGAATCAATGTAATTTTGTCCATTTTTTATATCAGTATTATCGGCAACTGATTGATTTAAGTGTTCCATTGCTGTATCAACTGCGTGTGCTTTATTTTCATTTTCTTTAACTTCTGCAACAGTTGTAGATTGGTCAACTAATTGTTTTAACGCTTCTTTTTGTGGATTTGTTAAATGTGTTAATCCATCAATAGTTTGGTTAGCATTTTGCTTAGCATTAGCTAAGTTTTCTTTACCATTTAGGGCCTCTTTTTTACTGTTGACCGCATTTATAGCTGCTTCTACTTCATCTTTAGTTAAGTTACCACCTTGTGTTGGGTTCAAGATTGTTTCAGCATTTGAAACTGCATCAGTGTAGTCTGTTTTCTTATCAGGACTTGCGTCGTTGTAATTTTGACTATTAAGGGTTTCAGCTTTGTCATTTAAGCTATCTGCAAGTTGTTCCATTGCATTATTTAAAGCTTGTGCATCATTATTTATTCGATCGATATCAGCTAATGTTTGTGCTTGATCAATTTGATGTTCAATATTTTCACGTTGAGCATTGTTTAGATGATTTAAGCTGTGAAGTGCTTGATTTGCATTATTTTTAGCATCTTCTACTTTACGGTTACCATTTAAATCTTGTTTCGCAGTATTAATTGCAGATAATGCTACTTCAACTTCAGCTTGTGATGAATTTGATCCAGTAGTTGGATCTGTAATTAATTGAGCATCATTAATAGCATGATCATAAGCACTTTGTTTAGGTTGATCAGCGTCACTATAATTAACACTTTGATGTACTTGATCTTTATCATTGACTGCGTTAATTAATTGTTCCATAGCTTGATCAAGTGAAGTTGCTTTAGCTTTAACTTGTTCAACAGAAGCGACATTTGGTGCGTCTTTAAGCTGTTGTGTCAAGTCAGCTTGTTGTGCTTGATTCAAATGACTTAAATGTTGTAGATCATTCGTAGCAATTTGTTTTGCATTATTTAAGTTTTCTACTCCATTTAAATCTTGAGTTGATGTTTTGATTTGATTTAATGCTTGAGTCACAGCCTCTGGATTTAATGTAGGTTGTGTTGCTTCATTAATCATACTTTCAGCATTTGTAATGGCATGGTTATAGTCATCTTGATTGCTAGTATTTGCATCAACGTAAGGCTGACTTGCTTGAACATCATGTTGTTTTGCAACTTCTTGGCGTAAGTCAGACATAGCATTATTTAAATTGCCTGCATTAGCTTTAATCTTATCAACATCAGGAAGTTGTTTCGCTGTGTCGATTTGGTCTTGAATACTTTGACGTTGTGCATCTGACAATCCAGTCATTTGTTGTAAAGCATTGGTTGCTTCTTGTTTAGCATTGGCAAGGTTTGTATTACCATTTAATCCTTGCTCTGCATTATTTACATTTTGAGTTGCAGTAGTAATATCTGCAGGATTAATAATGACATCTGGTGTACCATTGATTAAATTTTGTGCACGTTGATAAGCATCTGTATATGCTCCTTGTTCTTGTGGACTAGCATTAGTGTAATTACCATCTGCAACAATTGTATCGTGATCTGCAATCGCTTGTTTGAGTTGTTCCATAGCAGTATTTAATGCATCAGCGTTATTTTGTAAATCTGTTACAGCCGCTACCGTTTGTGCTTGATTAACTTTTTTCTTTAAGTTCATTTTTTGTTGTTCGTTAAGATGTGGTGCATTTTCAATCGCTTGAGTAGCTTGAGATTGTGCATCATGTAAGTTTTGTGCACCATTTAACTCGTGTGCAGCATTTGTAACAGCTTGCATTGCTTGTTCAACTGCTTGCTGATTACTATTTGGTCCTGTTGTTTTAGCTAATATATCGTCTGCATTTTGTAATGCTTGATCATATGCTTGTTTTTTATCAGGACTTGCGTCAGCGTAATTTTGGCTATTTAAGATATCATTTCGATTAGCAATTGATTGTTGTAATTGTTGCATTGCTTGATCTAATGCTTGGGCAGTAGCTTCAATTTGATGTACAGCTTGTACTGAAGGTGCAGTAGCAATTTGATCTCTTAAATTGTCACTTTGAGCATGATTGATGTGATCAAGTGCATTTAATTGAGTATTGGCTTCGTTTTTAGCATTTTGAAGGTTAGTATCACCATTTAATTGATCTTTAGTTGTATTAACTTGATTTATCGCAGATTCTACTTGTTCTTTTGATAAGTTATTACCATTCACTGGATCTAAAATAACTTGAGCATTTGTAACTGCATCATCATAATTTGTTTTTCTATCAGTATCAGCATCAGTGTAATTGATTTGTTGTTTGATAGATGCTTGATCACTGATACTATCTTTTAATTGACCCATCGCAGTATTTAATGCAGTTGCTTGATCTAATGCTTGAGCAACTTGAGACAATGTTGTAGCGCCATTGATTTCATTTTTCGCAGCTTCACGTTGGTGTTGGTTTAGTTGAGTATCATTATTTAATGTTTGTAATGCATCTGTTTTAGCTTCTGATACTTTTTCTTCACCATTTAATTCTTGTTTAGCGTGATTAACATTTTCAATAGCTTGTTCTACTTCAGACTGTGTAAGATCATGTCCAAGGTCTTTATCAAGTGTATTTTGTGCTTGATGCACTGCGTTAGAATATGCAGATTGTTTGTTGGTATCAGCATCAGTATAATCTACACTTTGTTCAACATCTTGATAGTTATCGATACTTTGTTGTAATTGTCTCATTGCATGATTTAAATTTTGTGCTGTTTGTTTAGCTTGTGCTACTTCAGCTAATGTTTGGGCATTGTTGATACGATCTTGAGCAGTGTTTGTTTGAGCATGATTTAAGTTTGAGTAAGTGCCTAGATCTTGAATAGCTGCTGTTTTAGCCTCTTGAACTTTTTCATCACCATTCAAATCATGTTGTGCTTGGTTCACATTTGCTAAAGCTTGCTCAACTTGAGATTGAGTAAGATCATTTCCATGATCTTTATCAAGGATACTTTGTGCTTGAGTAACAGCATCTGTGTATGCTTGTTGTTTATCAGTATCAGCATCAGTATAATCCACGCTTTGTTCAACATCTTGATGATGTGCTATACCCTGTTGAAGTTGTCCCATTGCATTATTAAGCGTATTTGCCTCTTGTTGTGCTTGAGTGACAGCTTCTAATGTTTGTGCATCATTGATATGTTGAGTAGCTGTATTAACTTGAGCATGATTTAAATTTGCATACGTACTTAATGTTTGCTTAGCTGTAGCTTTGGCTTCTTCAACTTTACGATTACCATTAAGGTCTTGTTGCGCAGCTTTTACTTTTGCAATGGCTGCTTCAACTTGAGATTGTGTGGCATTCGTACCATTGGTTGGATCTGTAATAGCTTCGGCTTGGGTAACTGCATTATCATAAGCTTGCTGTTTATCAGTATCAGCATCAGTGTAATTCACACTTTGTTGAACATCGTTATGATTAGCAATTGTGTCTTTAAGTTGACCCATTACTGTATTTAATGATGTAGCTGAATCTTTAAGTGCGTTGACAGCTGCAATATCATTAGCTTGTTGTACTTGATCATTCAAAGCATTGATTTGATTTTGATTTAAATGATTCATTTGACCAATATCATGTTTCGCAGTTTCTTTAGCTTGAATTAAGTTTTGTGCACCATTTAATGCTGCTTTTGTTTCATTTACTTTAGTTGCAGCTTGATTAATTTCAGTAGCACTCATGTTAGGTTGACTTGTAGCATCGATGATCGCATTTGCTTGATCAATAGCCGTATTGTAGTCATTTTGATTGCTATTTGATGCATCTAAATAATTTTGCCCTGTTTTAATTGATGGGTTATCTTGAATGCTTTGACGTAATGCTTCCATTGCTTGATCGAGTGTTTGAGATTGTGTTTTAACGTTATCAACATTTGCTACATTTTGAGCTTGTTGAATTTGACGTTTTAACTCATCCTTTTGTAAATTTGTTAAGTTTTGTAGATCATTAATCGCATTAGTAGCATTCGTTTTTGCTTGTTCTAAAATCTGAGTACCATCTAAAGCATCTTTAGTAGATGTTACTTGTGCTAAAGCTTGTGCAACAGCATCTTTGTCTAGATTTTGACCGTGTTCTTTATCTAAAAGTTGTTCCGCAGTTGAAACGGCTTGATTATAAGCTTGTTGTTTTGATGGTTCGGCATCGATATAGTTTTGACTATCTAATGTTTGTTGCTTGTTAGCAATGCCATCTTGTAATTGAACCATTGCTGTGTTTAGCTCTGTAGCTTTGTCGCTTTGTTGATTCACATCTGCGACTGTTGTTGCATCATTAATTTGCTGTGTTAACGCTTCTTTTTGAGCATTATTTAATGATGTTAAGTGTTCTAAATCAGCAAGTGCTTGAGTCTTCGCATGTTCTACATTTTGGTTACCATTTAAAGCTTGTTCTGCAGTTTGAACTTTTTGCATTGCCGCTACTACATCGGTTTGTGATGTATTAGGACCATGTGCTTTGTCTAATATTTGTTGCGCTTCTTGAATCGCATTTGAATAATCTTCTTTGAGATTAGTATTAGCATCTGTATAGTTCACTGATTGTTTAATTGCTTGTTGGTTTGCGATAGCTTGGTTTAATTGGTCCATCGCAGTGTTAAGATCATTCGCACTATTTTGTGTAGCTGTTACATCACTCACATGCGTTGCTTGATTAATTTGTTGTGTGAAATCTGCTTTTTGAGCATCAGTTAAATGGCTTAAGTTATCTAAATGAGTTAAGGCATCTTGTTGTGCATGTCTTAAGTTTTCTGTACCATTTAGCGCTTTTTCAGCAGTCGTCACTTGAGTTGCCGCTTGTGTAATTGCATCAGGATCCATTGTAGGTGTTGCAATTGGGTTAATGATTCCATTTGCATTATCAACTTGACTATTGTAAGCATCTTGTAAATTTTGATTAGCGTCTGTGTAATTTTGACTCGTTTTAATATTAGATGCGTTAGCGATACTATCTCTTAATGTATGCATCGCGTCATTGAGGACAGTTGCTTTATTTTGAGTAGTAGCAATATCAGGTAATGTTTGTGCTTGTGAGATTTGTTGTTTTAACTGGTCTCTTTGAGCATCATTGAGAGAAGCTAATCCATCAACAGCTATTGTTGCATTTTGTTTAGCTTCACGTAAGTTTTCATCACCATTTAAGTCTTGTTTTGCAGCGTTAACTTGTGATGTAGCATTTGAAATTTCACTAGGAATTAAAACTGCACCTTGCGCACCATTAATGATAGCTTCTGCATTATCAACTTGATTTGTGTATGCTTGGCGTTTATCATCGCTTGCATTGATGTAATTACCGCTTGTTAATGTATCATTCTTATCAGCAATAGCTTCTTTTAAGCTAGTCATATTGTTGTTTAACTCAGTAGCTAATTGTTCAATTGCTTTTACATCTGCAACACGCTTACCGTTAGATACTTGCGCTTTTAAAGCATCTTTTTGAGCATCGTTTAAATCAGGACTGTTATTAATCGTATTCGTTGCATTACGTTTAGCGTCTTCAAGGTTAAGTTCACCATTTAACGCTTGTTGTGCTTGATTAATTTGGTTAATAAGATTTTGAACTTCGTTCATTGGTGTATTAGGACCTGATTGTTGGTTTACAATGCCTTGTGCAGTATCTAAATACATATCATAATCAGATTGTTTTGATTGATCAGCGTCTAAGTAGTTTTGAGTTGCTTGTACTGATGTTTGATTGTTCACTAATGTATTTAATTGATCCATTGCACCATCTAACGATTGAGCCTCTTGTTTAATTTGATTTACATCAGCAATATGATTTGCTTGATTTATATTTGTCTCAAAAGCTTGTCGTTGCGCATCAGTTAAATGTGTTAACGTGCCTAAATATTGTTGTGCATTTGTTTTCGTATCATTTAATTTTTGATCACCATTTAATGCTTTTTTAGCTGCCACAATTCGTTGTAACGCTTCTTCTACTTTATCTTGAGATGTATTAGGACCATTTGTTTGATCTAATATAGCTTCAGCAGTTGTTACACTTTGATCATAATCAGATTGCTTAGATTGATCGGCATCAGTATAATTCTCAGTTGTTTTAACTTGTGGTGCTTGATTCACTTCAGCTTGTAATTGTTGCATTGCTTGATTTAAATCATTAGCCATTTGTTTGACTTGATTAACATCACTAATATGTGGTGATTGTGAGATTTGATTGATTAAATTCGCTTTTTGTTGATCGGTAATTTGACCTAATGTATCTAAATATTGCTTTGCATCTTGTTTAGCTGCTTCTAAGTTTTCATCGCCGTTTAATTTAGTTTTGGCAGAAATAACTTGTTGTGCCTTGCTATTGATCGCATCAGCATTCATTTCAGGATTAGTCGCTGCATTAATAATATTTTCAGCATCAGTTACTGCTGAATTGTATGCTTGTTGTTGATCTGGAGATGCATCATGATAATCTTCATTATCTTTAACAGTTGTTTGGTCAGCAATGCTTTGTCTTAATGTGTCCATAGCTTGATTTAATGTGTCAGCATTGTTTTGAATACTTTGAACATCACTAACTGTTTGACCATGATCAATGTCATGCGTTAATTGCGCTTTTTGAGCATCTGTTAATGATGTAAGTGAATTTAATTGTTGTTTAGCATCTTGTTTAGCTTGTTCTAAATTCTGTGTACCATTTAATGCTTGTTCGGCATTTTGAACTTGTCTTAAAGCTTCTTCTACTTGCGCTTTATTTTTATTTGGACCTGCTTGATTAAGAATGTCTTTAGCCGCTTGTACTGCAGTTGTGTAATTCGCTTTATTATCTGGTGAAGCGTCTTGATAATTTTGACTATTTAGTACGGTAGTCTCATTATTGATACCATTTTGTAAGTCAGACATCGCTTGATTTAAATCGTTAGCAGTTTGTGTTAACTGTTCGATATCAGCAATACGATTAGCATGATTGATATTGTCAGTCAAACTCGCTTTTTGAGCCTGATTTAAATGAGATAAGCCATCAAGTGCAGTAGTTGCTGCTGTTTTAGCTTGGTCAAGTCTTTCTTCACCATCTAAAGCATCTTTTGTTTGGTTAACGTTATTAGTCGCTTGATTAATTGTATTCACATCAAGTGTTGGTTGTGATGTTTCATTAATGATAGTTTCTGCATTTGTTACAGCATCATTGTAATTTAATTGTTTTTGCTGCTCTGCATCTATATAATCCTCGCCTTGTTTAACATCTTCTTTATTAGCAACTGATTGTTGTAAGTTTGCCATAGCGCCATCAATGTTAGTAGCAAGTTCTTTCGCATTATTTACTGTATCAATTTGATGTGCATCATTGATTTGTGTTTCTAATGCTTGACGTTGCGCTTGATTTAAATGTGTTAACTGACCAAGAGCAGTAAGCGCTTGTTGTTTTGCATTATTAAGGTTGGTATTACCGTTTAATGCTTGCGCTGCAAATGTGACTTGTTTTAATGCATGATTGACTTCATTTGATGTAAGTATAGGACTTTGGCCTGTACCTTCAACGATAGCTTTTGCTTGATCATATTTATTGTTATAAGCCGTTTTTAATTCAGGGTTCGCATTGACGTAGTTATCACTTTGAATAAGTTGATCGTGATTGGCGATACCTTGTTTTAATGCTGTCATCGTATTATTTAAATCGTCTGCATTTTGCTTAATGTCATTAGCTTGTTGAACATTTTGTGCTTTTGAAACTTGTTGAATTAATGCATTTTTTTGCGCTTGATTTAAATCACTTGCCCCTACAATTGTAGCAGTTGCTTCATCTTTGGCGCGTTGTAAATTTTGTTGCCCATCTAATGCAGCTTGGCTTGATTTAACAGCTTCAGCTTGTTGATTGATTGTCGTTGGATCCGTGATAGGTTGTGTTTGACTATCAATAGTACCTTTTGCATCATCAACGGCATTATCATAACTTGATTTGATAGATGGTGTTGCATCTATATAGTTAATACCTGTCTTAATTTGATCATTATCAGCAATACTGTCTCTTAATTTAGTCATTGCATTATTTAATTGATTAATATCATTTTGTAAAGCTACAAGTGCCGCATGATTTGGTGCAGCATTAATTTGTTCTTCTAAACGATTACGTTGAGCATCATTTAAACTTGTTGCATTTTGTAATGTAGTTAATGTTGGTTGACGATCTAAAGTTAGATTAGAGCGTGCTTGATTTAAATCCGCTTCATTTGTTTGTGCTTGTGCTACTTTAGCTTTAATTTCAGCTACAGTTGGTTGACCTGCAATAAGTTGATTTGATTCATTTAATGTTTGTCTTGCTTTACCTAACTCTTGATGATATGCCTCTAATGAAGCGGCTGTCATACCATCAGTATCAGTTGGTTGATTAATACTTGCTTCTAAACTATTTTTCGCAGCTTCTAATGGTGCTTTATCAGGTGTTAAATGCGATTGAGCTTGATCTAAATCAGATTTAACGCTATTAGCTTGAGCTACATTAGTATTAATATCTTGAACTGTTGGATTGCCATTAAGTACTTGTTTGATGGCTTCAAGTTTTTCTTTAGCTGCATTTAATTTGTCATTAAATGTATTAATAGAATCTTGAGTCATACCATTTGTATCAGTGTTATTTGCAGTATTAATACTTTGTTGTAATGCATCTTTTGCAGCTTCTAATGGCGCCTTATCGACTGTTAATTGTTGACGTGCTTGGTTTAATGCATTAGTTACATTATTTGCTGCATTAGTGTTGGCATTGATATCATCAACGGTTGGATTACCATTTAACACTTGTTCTATCTCACGAAGTTTTTCACGAGCTACATTTAATTTGTCATTATAATTTGCAACTGATTCTTGAGTCATGCCATTAGTATCAGTTGGTTGATTGATACTTTGTTCAAGTTCAGTTTTAGCTTGTTGTAATGGCGCTTTATCAACTGTTAATTGTTGACGTGCTTGATTTAATGCATCTTTTGCAATGTTTGCTTCATTCGTATTTGAATTGATGTCTGCAACACTTGGTGAACCATTAAGTACTTGAGTAATAGATGCAAGTTTGGCTTTCGCTTGTTCAAGTTTTTCATTATACGCATCAACAGATGATTGAGTCATGCCAGTCGTATTTGTAGGTTGATTAATACTTTGTTGTAATGCATTTTTCGCAGCTTCTAATGGTGCTTTATCAGGTACTAGGTTTTGACGAGCCTCATTTAAAGCGTCTTTGGTATTTGTTGCTTGGTTCACACTGTCATTGATTTGAGCGACAGTTGGGTGGTTATTTAAGACGCGATCAATCTCTTTTATGTTTTCTTTTGCAGCATTTAATTTTTCGTTAAGAGCATTAATTGAATCTTGTGTCATACCTGTTGTATCAGTACTTTGAGCTTCATTAATTGCATCTTGAAGTTCAATTTTCGCCTGTTGTAATGGTGCCTGATCTGGCGTTAAGTTTGAACGTGCGTCGTCTAATTCAGTTTTAGCATCATTTGCTGCTGTTGTATTTGTATTGATTTGATCCACTGTTGGATTGCTATTTAAAACTTGATTAATTGTGCTTAGTTTTTCTTTAGCGGCATTTAATTTTGCTTGATAAGCATTAATCGTATCTGGTGTCATTCCAGTAGTATCAGTAGCTTGATCAATACTTTGTTGTAACGCATTTTTCGCATTTTCTAATGGTGTTTTATCTACTGTTAATCCGTTACGAGCTGTATCTAGTGCTGATTTAGCATCATTTGCATGTGCAACATAATCTCTGATTGTAGCTACGTTAGGATGAGATTGTAAAACTTGATTAATCTCTTGTAACTGTTGTTTTGCAGCATTTAACTTTTCGTTATAATTTGCAACTGATTGATCAGTCATACCTGTTGTGCTTGTTGCTTGATTAATATCATTTTCTAGATCAACTTTAGCTCTTTCTAATGGTGAAACATCAGGTGTTAAGTTTGCAATTGTTTGTTTCAATGCATTGTATTTATCTTCTACTTTTGCTTTTTCGTTTGCGATATCTTGTTCTGTTGCGTCTCCATTATTAATAACTTGTTGTGCTGCTTCGGATTCAGTTTGTGCAGCTTGTTTGGCTTGTTGGTATGCATTAATAGACTCAGTTGTCATGCCATCTGTTGATACTGTTTGGTTAATCTCATCATCAAGTTTGGCCTTCGCAGTTTTAAGTTCACTATTATTAGCTAATGGTTGCAATTGATTAATTGCTTGTGTAATACGTTCATTCACTTGGTTAACTTGTCTTAAAGCATCTTGAACTTCTTGAACAGTTCGAATTGGCTTATTAATAATTGCGTTGGCATTTTGACGTGCTTGAGTTAAATCAGGATTAAGAGCTTGCATCGCTTGATTATAAGCTGTAATACTAGCTGGTCTCATTCCTGTTGTTGTACCGGTTCTATCAAGTTGCTGAACTGCCTGTTGTAAAGCACTAGTATCCGCAGTTAAATCCGATTTGGCTTGATTTAATGCATTTAGTGCATTTTCCACATTTTGTTTTTGTGTTGCGATTTGTTGTGGTGTTGCATCACCATTATCAATGACTTGTTGTGCTTTAGTGATTTCCGATTGAGCAGCTTGTCGTTTCGCATTGTAATTATCAATACTTTGTTGTGTCATACCATCTAAAGAAGGTTGTTGATCTATAGATGTTTGCAAATCATTTTTGGCTTGAACTAATTCATGATTATCAGCTTTGTTTTGAAGTAATGCTTTAGCTTGATCAATTTTCGCTTGTGCTGCTTGAACGGTGTTTAATGCTTGTGTCACTTGTTCAGGTGAAGCGAATTGATCTTGAATGACTTGTTCTGCTTGAGTCATAGCAGTATTGATTTCATTTTGTGCATTCGTCATAGCATTATTAAATTCAGTTATACTTGCTGGCGTTTTGCCATCAGTGCTGATTGGATCATCTAAGTGATTGACTGCTGAAATTAAGTCACGTTTGTCTGACTTAGTAAAAATCGTTTCAGTAATTTGTTCTGTACTACCATCATCATACGTGATGACAACAGGAATAGTTGTTGTACTGCCACCTGCAAGGTTAACAGGTAATGGTGTACCTTGTTTTATTGTTGCATTATGTTTGTTTAGAGCTTGTACCGCATTATTAATGTCTTCAGGCGTTACGTTTGTACCGAAATCTTTCACAATTTGATTAATAGTAACAGTATGTGCATTAGGTATATTATATGTGTTTGTGTTTGTACTTTCTGCATTACCTGTTCCAGCTTTAGATATCATTGTGACATCACTATTAGGTTTGATTGTATTTGCATTGAAAGTTACTTTACCAGTAGCACTATCTAGAGTGACATAACCAGGTTTGTCTGCAATTGACCATTGTCCATTAGAACCTTTAACAACTTGTAATGTTTTTGTCTGTTCATTAGTGTTACCTACTTGTTCAATATAAGTAATCTCTAACGCTGTTGTTGGGTTAACAAGGTTAGTTGGTGTATTATTTGGTGCGATTTCTACTTGTCCGTTTTCCCAAATGTGTGAAGTAGCCTGATTAGGTTGAGGTGCTACAACTGTAAACATTTGACTAGGTTGTTCGTCACTTATTAACTCTCCATTACCTTGTGTTGCAATGACTTGAATATTGTCTGATGGACTGAATGTTCCTGGCGCAATGGTAATACCATTAGCTGAACCTACTACACCGTTCACGCTTTGTGCAGAGGCTTCTTTGGTCCATGGACTAGTACTATTATTACGAACAAATGTTGTGATGACTTGTCCGTTATGTTTAATAACTAAACGATCTGCGTACGTATCGATATTACCTGTACGTGTATTAATAGATTGGTTTGCACCGGGTGCTATTGTAATCACACCTTGTTTGGATTCAGAAATTTGAGGTACAGATGGTTGTACATTTCTAATGATAAAACGTGCAGGTTGTGACGTTGCGAAAGGTTGACCATTATATAACACATCATATTTTGCATTTAATACTTGAGCAGAACTTGGTTTGTTTAATGCATTCCAACTTTCACCATTTGTACCAGTGGTTGCTTGATTCCAACGATATGTGAAACCTTCAGTCGGTAAGCCGCTATTATTCACAATATGTTGATATTGAGATGCTTCTATACCACGTGCAAATGTAGTGCCTATAGTTGTTGTATATTCATTTGGGCTGAAATTAAATTGATATACATTCAAGCTAACAGGAACTTGAACAGGTGTTGTAACGCCAGGATATGTCACATTGACTGTCAAATTTTGAACGCCAGGTTGACTCGTACTTGGTAGTGTTTGATTTGCCCAATCTGCAGTAATGCCATTTGTATTGGTGTTAGGATCAAATGTAATATAATTTATTGCTTCTGTACCTTGAGATAGTTGACCGCCTTGTACCTCACGTGTTGATGCTTTTGCATGTGCCACTGGGTAAATTTTGACTGGAATATCTACATTTCTTGTACCTTGTCCATTCGGTAATGTAACAACTGCTGTTTTAGTAAAGTTACCTACATTATTCTTCCAATTATCTGCATTGTCTTGCCATACAGCTGTAGCGCCTTGAGGTAATTGATCGATATAACGTGCGGCACTACTAAAGTCATTTTGCGTATCGTCTTTTATGAAATGAGCACCATCTGGAATAGCGTGCAATTGTGGTGTTACACGTACAGGATCACTGTCAAATGAGTCGACTGTAATGTCTTGTGTGACATCTTGAACTTGTCCTTGGTTATTTTGAGTAGTGTAAGTGATATTTCTAGTGAATAAGCTTGTTTTGGCTTTGATTTCACCATCTGGTAATGCATCACTTACGACTACAGTTGCACTATGACCTGGACCATATGTTGTATTTGAGATTGCAAGTGGTGTGCCATCTGTTTTAAATAATGTGACTGGTGATTGGTTTAGCACATTATTAATTTTGATATCTTGATTAGTTAAACCTGCTTTGAATAACACTGTATTGCTATCGATTCTAGGTGGATCTGGTCGGATGTTTACTAAAAATCTAACATTTTCACTTTGACCATTGGCATAAGTTACGCGAACCACCCTTGTTTGACTACCTACAAGATGAAGGTTAGGCGGCATACTTCCGCTACCAACAAATGAAAAGCTCATATTTTGTTGATTATTATCCCATGAGTGATTGATAGGTTTGAGATAATCTTTTGGATTATTTGGATTATCAATACCTGGAATAGGCGTGACCCTACTTGTTACAAAGACTTGTTTCGGAATTGTTCGAACTACCATATATGATGATTCTTTAATAATTGGTGTTGTTTCACCATCGAATAAGATATTAGCTCTTACAGTAATACTTTCACCTATACGAGTATTGTTTTTATTTGGTGTGTTATTAGGAAGCCATGTAATAGTGGCATCTGGAACTGGATCACCGTTTTCTAAGGTGAAGAAATCATTTGGTGAAGCACCTTTACCATTAGGGAAATCCTGTCCTTGAATGGTATATCTTGGACTAGCTACAACGTTATATATGATGTGTTTTACTGGCACGGTAACTGTTGATGTTGATCCATCAGCATACGTAACTGTAACAGTTGCTACAGGCGATTGATTTGATCTACCCACATTACCAGTCACAACTTTACTTCTAATTTCATTTGCACCAGAAGTCGCATATGGTCGTGTACCTGCAATATTAGTAGTCGTAACACTATCGATAATCTTTTGTTGATCAGCTTGTGAAATTGCTGCATTATCACGAATATTTGCTATTCGAATTGGATTTCCAACAGTTGCATTTGTTGTCACTCTGTATTTATCTTTTAATGGTTTAACTGTGACGTTAAACGATTGGTTAGTTGTGTTTCCACTTGTATCTGTCGCAACTAACGTAATCGTTTTATCGTTACTTGAAGTAACATTTGGTGCATGTAACGTTACTGTTTGATTATTATTGCTAACTGTGCCATTTACTTGAGAATTAGGTGCTACTTGTACACTTCCTAAAGCATAATTATCATTCGCTGCAACACTGTTTGTGAATGATTCACCAGAATACACGACATGATTATTGTAATTACCAAGAGACAATGTTGGATTCACACTATCGCTAGGCACAAAGTATACGTTAATAACATCAGTTGTATTTGCTTGATTGCTATTAATCGCTTGTAAATAAGCTGGCGGACCATATGGAGATAAGAATAATTGCGCTCTATATACAGGACTATTGTTCCCTGTAATCGTATTGTTCTTTATCACATGGTCTATTGTAAATGCTGGTACGCCGTTTTTAGCAGATTCATTCACATTTGTTAGGGATGAATTAGTTTTATTTGAACTTAAGTTTGAATAAGTGATAGGTTGACCACCATAACCATGACTTGTTTCAACTAAATCTAAAGCTTGGATGATTTTTCCATTATATGTGAATTCACGCTGTCCCGCAGCGTCTGGAGCTGTTAAAGAATAACCTACTGAATTATAACTTGGCGTTCCACCTGCTTCTGCCAATGCTTTTTCAGTACCTCTAATATTAGTTCTTAAGCCTGGAATAGTCGTATTAGCTGTAATCAGCTTTAAAACATCATTTGCATTAATCGTTCTTCCAGAAGTTGCATCATAACGATAGATTAATGATTTATGATCTTGTGACCATTGGAAGCCGCCATCTGTTTGACGTCCAGGTATCGTTTGACTTGTCCACCCTACAGTATAGTCATTAGGGAAGTTGACCCATCTTAAGAAATTCATATTCGTTGCGTTAGATGTAAATGACTTTTGTAACTTATCTTTAATAACATTTACCGTTATAGTACTAGTATTAGTGCCGTTTGATGTATTAGTAATAACAATATTATTATCAGTCAATTGTAATTGATTTCGATTAGCATTTATAAATGCTTGTTTTATTTGTGCTTTTTCATCATCAGTTACATTAAATGTTGAAATACGATATACACGTTGGTCACCTGTTGGTTGATTTACATCTACTACTTTTAATTTTAAAGTTAAAGGTGCTTGGTCTTGTCTATAAGCATCACTTGCATTTAAACGGTACGTATATGTACCAACACCTAATTGAGATACTTGCGCAGAATTTGGTAGTGAATTAACTGCAGTGATAGTAAATAATGAACTATCTGGCAAATCTGCGCCATTACTTAAGGCAAAGTATTGTTTTAAATCACCAAATTCAAATTGTTGTCCTCTAGCTATCGTCACTGTTGCTTCTTTAGTATTGTTACCTTCAGCATATATTGCTTTTCGAACTGGTTCGTAAGTTATTGCATTACTGATTGAAATACGATCAGTTGACCCATCTTTATAATTGAAACTAATCATTTCTGTTGATGGAATATTAATTGGGCTTGAATTTTCTAAATATGGAATGATATTAGTGTTAACGGCTTTTAAAGCGTTAATCACATCTCTTTCTTCAGTACGAGTTAACTCTCCAGGATTAACTACATTAATTTTTTGAACATTAGGTAATACAATTGGAGAAAAATCATTACTCATTTGGCCAATATTGATTGCAATTTGTTTAGATTGACGATTATTGGTTGTATTATTGTTGTTATCTGTTGCAGAAACATTGAATCTGATTTGACTATTGAATGGTTGATTATCAGATACAATTCCAGTAATTCTAAGCGTGCCACCCTCACCATTTGCGTTTTGTACAAATTGAGAAGTCCAACCTTGTGGTAATCTACTTACATTTGTAGATTTAATTCCAGTACCATTTGAACCGTCTGTAATATCAATTGTAAAGTTGACTTGATCGCCTTTATAATATTTATTTTTTAAACCTAAAGGATTACCAATTGTTGGTGGTGTGTTGTCTGCTTGTATTTCAACAGCATTACTAAAATTAGATATCACATTGTCATTGTAATAAACGATTGCTCTGATTACACCAGTATTTGGTAAGTTCTGTACATAGTCTCCTTGATTGAATGTCACACTATTACTTGTACTTGAAGGCGCTGCAGAAGCTATAATATCGTAATTTCTTGGCACTGAAGCGGGATCATTTGTACCATCTTGTGCTAAGTTTCCGGTTACAACTAAATAAACAAGGGCATTAGGATCTGCAGGTACATTAGAGACTGTAATAGTTGGTGTAGTTCCACCTTTACCTCTTAATTCTCGAACAGTTGTATCGATTTGAGGTGGTAATGGTTTGACTCTAATTTCGAATGGTTGTTCTTTTTTACGTAATCGCACTGTACCTAAATAATCACCAGGTGCAATATTACCGACCAATTCAAGGTTTCTTTCTCTGTTATTATTAGTTCTTCCTGCAGCATTTTCAATTCGTAGTGAGCTTGGGACACCTGTAATTTCCCAATCATTATCAGTAAATTCTTCATTACTTGATATTTGAATGCGTAGTGGTTGAACATAGTTAGATGTGTTACCACTGCTTGTATAACTATTACCCATATTACCTTGAAATACATTGAAAACTGGGTGTCCTGCTGATTTAGACTCTGGTAATTCTGCACGGTTATTTGGATTGTTATTTGAGAAAAATCCAATATTATTTTGAAGTTCAGGTTTTACATATAAATAAACTGGCATCAAGGTTTCGTCATTACCGTATCCATCTTGGATATCGAATCCAAGATTTAACTTAATAGGGTTACCAGTTCGACTAGCATTTGTTAGGGTATCGTTGTTGATAAGTTTATAAATTTCAAATTCATTTAATGGTGCAACACCTGGGCCACGAAAACGATTATTAGGTAATGATGGATTATAGAATCCACCTACATAGCGACTAGGTTTTTTAGCATAGCTCATTGGATCAGAAGCAAAGTCTTCCGAATTTTCATTATTCGAATCTAATATATATTTTGTGACTTCTCTTCTTGCATTTAAATCATATACATTCTTTGAGTTACCCAGATGATATGTACGATTAATAACTTCTGTTAAATTTTTAACTCGTTCTGTAAAATGCTCTAGAGGCTCTACATATAATTCGTTATAGCTAAATAATTGTCTATATTCTAAGGCTCTACCACCAGCTGCATAATAAAAACGTTCAGCAGTACTACCTTGTGTTTTAAATTGTAATGTATAGCTAGCATTACCTTTGCCGATAAAAGCATACAATCGATCGATACCATAAATTTGGTTTGGAAATTCACCGTTTAGTAATGTAAAATTTTGTTCTCCGTTTGTTTTAGCATCATCTGATGCATTTTGTTCGTGTTGGAATTCAGGTGCACGTGCAAATTCCTTAAAACTATTAATATGAATTGTTGGTTCATCATAAAATGTGTAACCTGTACGTGGGCCTTGTACGAAATTAGAGGCACGAGAACTATCGATACCGCCTGCAGTACGCCACATGAAAGGCAATGATAATCCTTCTTCAGTACCAACACCTAAACTACTTACTTTATTTGAATTGTCTGGGTTTTCGATTGTAAATCTAACTGGACCTACTGGAACTTGTGGATCTGGTAAACCGAACCAAAATACCATGTGCTCGTGCATTCTATGACTTTGATTAAATTTAATCGTCCATTCATAACCATCTTTTAATCTTTTAGTAGTGACATAAGCAATACCTTTTGAATCTGAGGCTCTTAAAGGTATCCAAGGTGTATTAGGTAAATAAAATGGTTTTCCTTTATTTGCTGCATAAATGTATGTACCTTCAGGGTAACCTGATCCATCATTTGGATTGTCTACATAGTAAGATGTGATGGCAGATTGATAACTGTCTGATGATTTTGAATCTGCTGCACGCTCTTGAATTTGATGGTCGAGTCTTATTTGAGATTGACGCTTAGGTAATGTGCGTAACGTTGCTACTGCTTGTTCTAAATCTTGATATGCAAGTTGTAACGATTTATCACTAATTGGTTTATTGCTTCCAAGTAAAGTATTAACTTTATCAAATGCATTCTTAACTTGATCAAGTGTTGGTTGATCCACTTTATCTCTATCTATAAAGCGATAATCATGATAATTAGCATCAAAGAAAGCTTGTAACGAATCTTTATTTATTTTCGCCGGTTGCTTTAATTCACTTTCTTGTTGTATGCTACTATGTTTTACATTATTCACGTGGGCAGTTAACTTATTTTTTGCTTTATTTACTACTGCATCATTAGTATGATTATTTTGTTCTAAATCATTTGAATGATTAGAATTTGCTGTTTGATCTGTCGTTTGAATCGAATTCTTAGTATCTGTTGAAACATTTTCTGTAATTTGGTTGTCTGCACTTTCTTTATCAGTTTGAGACATCGTAGTTTCTTTAGATGGTTGTTCAGAAGTTATAGTTCCTTCATTAGTTTTGTCATTATCTAATTGGTTAGCTAATGATGTATTGATATTAGATTTCGAATCGTCATTAACCTCATCTTTTTGATGAAGGATTTGTTGTGGACTAGTTACTGTCTCACTTAATTCATCGGCTTGTGCATGAGAAGCATTGAAACCTAAAAAGACTAATGTCGCAATGACAGTTGAAAACGTACCAACTGTATATTTACGAATACTAAACTTCTGTAATTTCTCACGATTATTCACAGCTATTGTTCACTCCTTATCTTGTTGTTGTGTCTATGATGTTATGGTTGTGATAGATATGTAGGTCTGTTTATTATAGTTATGATTACAAATATGTTGTTTCGTCATAATTGCTATGATTTATCAAATAAATGATAAAAAACAGACAAATCTTCATACATCACAACATAATGTTGAACAATTCATTCGCGTTCTAATTAATAATATCATAAATTTTATATAATTGTAATTGAATATATGATAAATTATAATGATTCTAAAATAATGTGGAATAAAATAAAAACGACTCGTACAATTATCTCTAAATAGAGAATCGTACCAGTCGTTATCTTCTTGATTTTATAAATGGCTTGATATATATTTACCGGAAACGTATAGTTCATGTTCATTACATATAGATAAGATATGGTTCAATGTTGTTGCAAAGGCCATATCTTGGAACAATTGTTCACTGTTAATAGGTACATTTGTATGGATCTCAGCTAAACGCTTCGATAAGTGCAATTCATTCAAGTTGTCGGTAATTTTCTTTCTTTGACCTGGTGTTAAGGCATCCATTTGTTCTATGACCTCTTCCACACTGCCATATTGTTGAATTAATTTTATCGCAGTTTTCTCACCTATACCTTTAACACCTGCATAACCATCGGCAGTGTCACCCATAAACGCTTTGATATCGATCAGTTGTTGCGGTGCTAGTTCATACTCTTCATTAAATCGATTTAAGGTATATCTATTATAAATATTAAAGCCCTTCTTAATGAGCCACACTTCAACATTTTCATTGATACATTGTAACAAATCTCTATCTCCGGTAATAATATAGACGTCATTATCAATGGAATAAGTTTGTGCTAATGTACCAATTACATCATCGGCTTCATAATTCGTAACTCCGATATTCACAAAACCAAATTGTTCAGAAATCTCTTTAACATAATCAAATTGTGGAATGAGTTCCTCTGGTGGTGCTGAGCGATTTTGTTTATAACCTTCAAACATGTCATTTCTGAAGGTAGATTGCCCCATGTCCCAACAAACAGCTACATGTGTGGGTTGGATTTCATGGATAGCTGAAAAGATATGTCGTACAAAACCTTGAATACCGTTAGTTGGCACGCCTTTTGAATTGTACATGAATTGATTATGGAGACTCGTTGCGAAAAAATGTCTAAATAATAATGCCATGCCATCAACGAGTAATACTTTATTAGGCATTTCGATTGTCCTTCTTTCTTAATATATAATTGCTTCAAGTTGTTGGTGCTTCTCTTTAAGTTGAGAAATTAATGATTCGTCTAATTCAAATGATAATAATTCATTAATCTGACTTTGAATATTGTCTTCAATACTATTGAATTGTTGTTCTGCTTCATCAGACATTTGCTCAACGTAAGTTTCAAGTTGTTGTCTTAAGCGACTAAAGTTAGTTTGAAGTAGTTCTAATGTACTTTGACAAATCATTTCATGAATATCTTTTTGAGCATTCGCATTTAAAATTTTACGTTTCGTTAATTGTTTAGGTAATTCAGTCATCATATCGTTTAAATCGATATGAAGTAATGGTTGATCAACAACATCAGGTTGTAAATTGAAGCGTGGATGTACAATGATATGCAATTGACTTAACTGTTGTAAGACAGGTGCAACTTGTTCGTCTAATTGCTGATTAAAATATTTCTTAATTCTTTCAGTGATTAATGATTGCTCTAAGAACATTCTTTGATGAATTTGATCTAAATATATTTTAGTTGAATTTTTCTTTTCCGCATTGAAATCACTATTTTGTGTCATTTGACTGTTATAAACAGACTTAATATCATCCATTAACTGAAGCTTTAATCTTTGATTTAAATGATAGACTTGTTCTTCGACTTCGTTATTTGTGTGTTGCGTCGTAGTCGCAATCAATTGATTTTCAAGTCTTTGTTTATCTTTATAAGTTTCTAATTTACGTTGACGTTTCGCGATGTCATCTTTATTGGTTTCAAATTCTGAAATCATGTCTTGATATGACTGATCAATTTGTTGAAGTTGATGAATCATTTGTTGTTCGAGAATCGTTTTAGATTCTACATCGACAAAATGTTGAATGCTTTCTTTTAATTGATTCATACCTTCATCATTAGATTTTAATGCTTCTCGACTAGACACACCAAACACTTCAGATTGTAATTGAACTTGGTTTAGTGCGTCGGCAACATAATCTTTAACTGCATTGAGATCTTCATCACTTTCAGCTAAATCGACAGCATTAATAATCATTTTGAATGCCTGATTCTCATTTAACTGATTCATATCTTTCATATGTTCAATGAAAGCTTTGTCGTTATCAGTAAAAGAGTGATTGAAATAACTGACATATAAAATTAAGTCAGATGAAGTAAGGATTTGTTCAGTTTCGTTAGTATGACGTTGGTTATTAGAATGTAAACCAAGTGAATCGACAACGATTTTACCTTTAAGCCATTCAACTGGTACTTGTAAATGTACTGTTTTTACGAAGGTAGCATATTCATCTTCGGCAGACCATTTTTTGACATCTTCTTGTGAAATATGATGTACTTCACCTTCTTCTAACATATTGATATACATATCATAATGTTTTTCAACTGCTGAAATAAAAGCAAGTTGATTTTTTTCTAGTTTTGATTTCAATTGAGAAATATCGCTATTGATAAATTCATCTAAAGACGAGAATGACTGATTAAAGAACTCTAGCAATTGGTTAATCTCATCGAGTAATTGCTTAGATGATTTTAATGTAATGCTACTACTTTCCCCGTATGTAAGTTCTGTAGTAGCTGCTGTTGTCGGATTTGGCGAGCTAACTAAGTAATTATCACCTAATAAAGCATTAATTAAACTACTCTTACCAGCGCTAAATGTACCAAATACCCCTATTTTTGTAATTTTTTGATCTAAACGCGTTAGTGTTTGCTTAATGTCAGTTTGTGTACGTTCGAATAATGGAATATCTTCGATGATATTTAATGCTTTTTCAATGTCTACTTGTGAACGACTCACTGAGTCATCATTGGCTTGAATATGAGCACGATGCTGATGTTGTGTTGTATCGTTTTCTTCTTTAATCGTGAAATTGGCTTCAGTGCGACCAGTTAATTTATCTAAAGAATCTTCCAAATGTATATAGTAATGTTGATAATTGCGTGTTGTGATAGATTCTTTTAAGTTATTTAATTGTAAGTAACGTTGATATTCATCTGATGTTTCATTGTCTTCGCTTTCAATCTCATTAGCTTGTACGTGTTGAATAGCTTTTTCAAATAATGGATTCGATTGACGTTCAACAAATTGACTGATTGCTTTAACAACTTCATCTGAAAATGTTAATACATAAGTATTACTGATGGTTGTTTGTGGTTGATACAATGATGAAACTAAATCATTAGGAATATCATAGGATTGGTTGAGTATATGTTCGTTTATATTTTTTTGATTAATAAAGCGCGTTAAGAATGACATGTCTTCACGCATAGGTTGACGTATTTGAGTATTAATCTTTTCTTGAAGCATACTGATCGCTTTATCTAAACGCTCCGTTTGTGCTTCCTCTTTCTTTTTAGCCTTATTAAAGAGACCACCTACTTTAAAGTCAGTTGCCTTACTTTCTAGATAAGAACGCAGTTGTTCGCGCATATCATGTGTCATAATATAGGCATTTTCTAATATATCTTTACGTTTTTGTTTAAGATATGCTTTTAATTTGTCTTTATCATTTAGAAGTTGTGCTTCTTCTGAGACAGCTTGTGTTTGTTGGAAATTTAAATAAGCTTGTTCAAACTCATCTTCTTCAATGTTGAGGTATTCAAGTATACTTTGCATTTCATTTTGAATGTATGAAAGTTGCGCATCTGTAATAAAAGATACCGTACGTTCAACATACGCTTCCATTTGCTCTCTATTCTTATCTAAATATAAGAGGTATTCTGACAATTCATCAATTTGGTTTTCAGGATGATCGAATTTTGAGACATAATAAATATGTTGTAAATCGATGTCCCATTCATTTATAGATTTTTCAACTCTAGATTTGAATGTATCAAATGACAGTTCATCATCATTATGTTTATCGATTTGGTTAATGATGAATACAACTGGAATGCCTACTTCATTAATTCTTTTCATAAATTGAAAATTAAGTGCAGATTGCACGTGATTATAGTCAACGGTATAAAATAAAACGTTACTCGTATACATGAATTGTTCAGTTGTTGTTTGGTGTGTTGCGACATTGGAATCGACACCAGGTGTATCCTGGAAGGTAAAACCTTTATCAAATTTATCGGATTGGAAGTTAATCTCTACAGATTCAACATCTATATTTTGACGATTCATTTGTTTAACTTCATCGTATGTTTTTAATTTTGTATATTGTTGGTTTGGTAAGTTTGCGATGATATCTTCTGTATCAGATACTGATACGATTGCTGTATTACTAGTTGTAGGAACTGGAGAGCTTGGTAAAATATCTTGCTCTAATAACAAGTTGATCAGTGTCGATTTACCAGCTGAAAAGTGCCCAACAAATGACATTGTAAATTGGTTTTTATATACCTTTTTAATTACCTGATTAATTGTATTTAGTAAAGCAGTGTTATTAGATTTTTCAACTTCTTTTTTTAATTTATATAAAATGTCTAATTGCTCTGTATGTGTCATGCGTATTAATCCCCTTTAGTTCAGTCAATAAAAAAGAAGAGATTAAGACAATGTGATTTAAAATTCTATACAAAATTTTAATGTAAGTGACGTTGTCATAACCTCTTCTAAATAAGTCAGTTATCATAGATTATGATATTACTTAAAATATTATCATATATATCGCTTAAAACCTATGAATTTTAGACAGGATTATTCAAACCATGAGGGTTTGGTAGCTTCAGTTCCTGGCTTGAATACACCGATATTCTCTTTTGAATGTAATTCTGGGTGCTTCGCAATTTGTACTGCTAAATTAGCGACACTTTTTCTTGATACTTCTGTACCCTCGAAGGCCCCTTCTTTTGTGCTAATTTCATATATATTTTCATTTTTATCTGTTAACCAACCTGGTCTAATAATTGTATAGTCTAGGTCAGATTGCTCGATTGTATCTGCTGCTTGACGGTATAAGTCTAACTTATCTCCAAATTGTTGTTTATTCCATTCATTGAAAGCTTCAGGTAACTCATCATAAATGCCTGGTGCAGCAATTAAAATTAATCTTTTAATACCTTTAGCGTCCATAGCTTTAACTATCGTTTCAGCGTGACGGTTTAATGAACCAGAGGTACCAGTAAAAACAATATCTATATTGTCTAAGGCTTGTTCTAAATCTTGTTGGTTCTTAGCATCACCTTCAAAAACTGTTACTCTGTTTGATGCGTAATCAGGGATACGATGTGCATTTCTTAAGAACAGGTTCACATTAAAGTTTGAATTCTCTAAGAAAATTTTAGTTGCCTCGATAGCCACACGTCCGTTTGCCCCAATAATTAAAACATTCTTCATATTAATTACTCCTCTCAATAATAATGATTATTATATTTATTAATTATAAAAGTAATTTAAATTAAAACACTCTTAATCCAACCTTACTACAGTTGAATTGAGAGTGCTAATGAATTGATTTGATTTTATTAATTATGATTCTTTTTAGTTTGAGGTTTTTTACCCCAATATTGATAGTACGTACATTCGATATAACCATTAAACAATTTACGACGTTTTGTCGCTTTTTTGTTAACTAAATGTTCGTATTCCTTATTACTCGTTAGAATATAAGTTGATAAATAATCGTGTTGTTTCATTAATGTACCAATATATCGGTACATTTCTTCTACTTCATCTCTATCACCAATACGTTCACCATAAGGTGGATTACCGATTAATGCTATTGGTTCATCAGTATCAATTGTTAAAGTATTGACATCTTTTACACTAAATTGAATAATATCTGCTAATCCGACTTCTTCTGCGTTTCGTTTAGCGATTTCAACCATTTCTGGGTCGATATCTGAGGCATATACTTGAATTTCTCTATCATAATTCGCGTGTTTATCAGCTTCGTCTCGCATATCATCATATATATTGGGTGGCATGATATTCCATTCTTCAGATACAAAATCTCTATTGAATCCTGGTGCGATATTTTGTGCGATAAGACATGCTTCAATCGCAATCGTACCTGAACCACAGAAAGGATCGATAAGTGGTGTATCGCCTGTCCAATTGGCTAATTTAATCAAACTAGCAGCTAATGTTTCTTTGATAGGCGCTTCCCCTTGTGCTAAACGATAGCCACGTCGATTTAATCCTGAACCAGATGTATCAATAGTAAGTAAAACCTTGTCTTTTAAAATTGATACTTCTACTGGATATTTTGCCCCTGATTCGTTGAGCCATCCTTTTTCATTATATGCATGTTTAAGACGCTCTACGATTGCTTTTTTAGTTATGGCTTGGCAATCTGGCACACTATATAAAGTAGATTTAACACTGCGACCCTGGACTGGAAAGTTCCCTTGTTGGTCGATAATTGATTCCCATGGTAATGCTTTTGTTTTTTCAAATAATTCATCGAACGTTGTTGCTTTAAATTGTCCCATGACAATCTTGACACGGTCTGCGGTACGTAACCATAAGTTACATTTGACGATGGCGTTTTCGTCACCTTCAAAAAAGATACGCCCATTTTCTACTTGTGTTTCGTAACCTAGTTCTTGAATTTCTTTGGCTACGATTGATTCAAGCCCCATTGGACATACTGCTAATAATTGAAACATGCGTTGTTCTCCTTTTGGATTGATTTCTTTATGTTTATTCTAACAGAGTTAGTTTTAAAATTTAATCATATAGTGTGATTCATTTCTACGTCAGATTAATAATTTATTTAAACAAATAGTGTTTATCGACATTAAAAAAGCTCTCCGTTGTATGGGAGAGCTAAACTAGTGGTGATATTTCTGTAAGCCATGTTCTGTTCCATTGTACTCATCACGTGCACTAGTCACACTGGTACGTTGGTGGTAACCATCTGTCTACACATAACAAATATATGCATGTGTCTCGTTTATACGTTGAATTCCGCTAAACAAGTGCTCCTACCTAATTTGGATTGCTCACTCGAGGGGTTTACCGCGTTCCACCTTTTATATTTCTATAAAAGCTACGTCACTGTGGCACTTTCAAACTATTCTAACCGTATCCTTAGACTTAGGTTATTTCATTGCCGTCAAATTAATGCCTTGATTTATTGTTTCATCAAGCACGAACACTACAGTCATCTCAGACTGTGTGAGCATGGACTTTCCTCTATATCACTATAGCGATCACCCAAAATATCACCTTTGAGAGTATAACATAAAAAAAGGTTGAGACAAAGCTTTTTAAGTATGATGTCAACACCGCTGTTAATAAAAACTACACGTGTCATTATACTTATAAATAAGTTGAACGATATAACTAAATGACTTATATCGCACGGATTGTCTCAACCGATTCATTTATTATTTCCCAAATACTGCTTTTTCTAAATTAGAAATACGTTTTAAAATATCAACATTATTTGATGATGCATTGTTAGAACCATTTGAAGAAAAGTTTTTATTCTCTTGTGGTCTAGTTGTCGCTACGCGTAATCTTAATTCTTCAAGTTCTTTTTTCAGTTTGTGGTTTTCTTCTGAAAGTTTTACAACTTCGTTATTCATGTCTGCCATTTTTTGATAATCTGTAATAATATCATCTAAAAAAGCATCTACTTCTTCTCTTCTATAGCCACGAGCCATAGTTTTTTCAAAATCTTTTTCATAAATATCTTTCGCTGATAATTTTAATGAAACATCTGACATTTTTTTCCACCTCATTCGAAACTTTGATCTTGAGACCACTGCAAGTCGTTGATGAATTCAGTGAGTTCATCAAACGTCACAATATCACAAGTATAGTTTGTTTTTTCCATAAAATCAACTAACATCGATTTGAAGAATTTGGGGCTAGCCTCTTGTTCCTCATCATATATTAATAATGTTAGATCTGTATGGTCTAACATAAATTGGTCAGCCTGTTTGAATTGGAATGGTCCTTGATACTCTGAATGAAATACACTTTCTGTGAAATCTGCATGATTAATAATATTTATGTATTTCGTTTGGTTTTGTTCATTCCATTTTGATGTATGACCTTCAAAGGGTGTAATAACACCCAGTTTGAGCTCAGGATATCTTTCTTTTAATTCAATCACAACTTCTGCTGACCATAATTCAATTCCCATCTGACCTTGAATTAATACCCATTCTAATCCTTCATCTAATAATTGTTCAATTTTATGTTTAATAAATTCTTTTAAATAGTAAACTTCAGGCGCATCATCTTTAAATATATTTAATTCATAAGATTTATACCCTGTGATATAAACAGTTTTAACCATAATTTCCCTCTTTAAACATGTTTATTTAAAATATTGTTCAAATCATATTGTACCGCTTTTATTTTTTCAGTGAAAAGTTTTCTACTTGTCCGCTTAAAATGGCATTCAACGGATAATTCTTCTATATTTTTTATTAACAAATCTAGTTTTGGTTTATTCATATAAGTGGTATCAATGAGTGATTGTTCATAGGGCTTTAATTGTTCTAATAATGAATCTATATGTTGGACATAAGGTTCAACCACTTCGTGAAAGTCATTGTCTTCGTCATATTCTCTAATTTGATCGTAAATGTCGTTCATATAATTCACTTCTTCTATTAACTGTCGAATGGTATCTAGCATCTAGTTGCCTCCTACATTATTAATTTACCATAATGCACTTAATGCGTCATACTTTGCAATATTTAATTAGAAAATGGTTTTTAGCTAATCATTAGTTAAACTATAGGGTTAGTAGATATAGATTCAAGGAATTTAAATAGACACGATTGGAGAAATGTCTCTATATATGAAGATAAATGTGATTGTTTTTATTGTTTATTTGATGAAAGCACGTTAAAATAAGGTTTGATGTATTTTTGGTTAGTTAAATATACATTAATTTTATAAAAGTTTGGTTAATCGTAAATTGTTGTGTATAATAATTGCAGTTTACTACCAAGCTTGTGTGGTGAAATATATGAATTATCCTAATGGTCAACCATACAAAGAAAATAAGTCTTTGGACGGACGCAAATCAACGTCTAACTCAAGTAACATTGAGTATGGCGGACGAGGTATGTCACTTGAAAAAGATATTGAGCATTCTAATGCTTTTTATTTAAAGCGTGGCATCGCAGTCATTCACAAGAAACCTACTCCTGTCCAGATAGTGAATGTTCATTATCCTAAACGGAGTAAAGCTGTGATAAATGAAGCTTATTTTCGTACGCCTTCAACAACTGATTATAATGGCGTATATAATGGCTATTATATTGATTTTGAAGCGAAGGAAACGAAGAATAAAACATCATTTCCTTTGAATAATATCCATGATCATCAAGTGAATCATATGAGAAACACATACCAACAACAAGGTATTGTTTTTTTAATGATCAGATTTAAATCACTTGATGAAGTATATCTATTACCTTATTCTAAATTTGAATTCTTTTGGGATAGATATCAAAAGGATATTAAAAAATCAATAACAGTTGATGAAATACGAAAAAATGGTTACCATATTCCTTATCAGTATCAACCTAGATTGAATTACCTCAAAGCAGTTGATAAGTTGATATTAGATGAAAGTGAGGACCGCGTATGACGGAAAACAAAGGGTCTTCTCA
The DNA here is from genome assembly GCF_021117155.1 of Staphylococcus sp. HL28. Taxonomy (NCBI): domain Bacteria; kingdom Bacillati; phylum Bacillota; class Bacilli; order Caryophanales; family Staphylococcaceae; genus Staphylococcus; species Staphylococcus sp. HL28. The sequence continues at coordinate 1,377,906 of NZ_CP088218.1, read as the reverse complement.
GCCTAAGAATAACGGCAATAATGGGAAGTCCGACGAAAAAAAGAATAGAAATGTGAAGAGAACGATTATTAAGATTATTGGCTTTATGTTTATTGCCTTTATTGTTCTATTGTTGCTCGGTATCTTACTATTTGCATATTATGCATGGAAAGCACCTGCTTTTACTGAATCTAATTTAGAGGATCCAATCCCTGCTAAGATTTATGATAAAAATGGTGATTTAGTTAAGACGTTAGATTATGGTCAACGTCATGAACATGTCAATATCAAAGATGTACCACAAGGTATGAAAGATGCCGTATTAGCCACTGAAGATAATCGCTTCTATGATCATGGTGCTTTAGACTATAAACGTCTATTCGGTGCAGTTGGTAAAAACTTAACTGGTGGATTTGGTGCACAAGGTGCTTCAACCTTAACACAACAAGTTGTTAAAGACTCATTCTTGTCTCAACAAAAATCTATCGGTCGTAAAGCACAAGAAGCTTACCTTTCTTACCGATTAGAGCAAGAGTATAGTAAAGATGAAATCTTCCAAGTTTACTTGAATAAGATTTACTACTCTGATGGTGTAACTGGTGTCAAAGCGGCTGCTAAGTACTACTTTAATAAAGACCTTAAAGACTTAAACTTAGCTGAAGAAGCTTACTTAGCTGGTTTACCACAAGTACCTAATAATTATAATATTTATGATCATCCTAAAGAAGCTGAGAGTCGTAAAGATACAGTGCTATACTTAATGCATATGCATCACAGAATTAGCGACAAAGAATATGCAAAAGCTAAGAAAATCGATCTTAAAGCTAATTTAGTTCAAAGAACTGATAAAGAACGTCAAAATACGACTGAAGATAAAGATCCTGAATTAGCATCTTATGTGAACTTTGTTAAATCAGAATTAATGAATAACAAACATTTCAAAGATGAAAACTTAGGTAACGTTCTTCAAAGTGGTATTAAGATCTATACTAATATGGACAAAGACGTTCAACAAACGCTTCAAGATAAGATTAATAATGGTAGCTTCTACAAAAATGATGACCAACAAGTTGGTGCAACTATCTTAGATAGTAAAACTGGTGGTTTAGTAGCTATTTCTGGTGGACGTAATTATAAAGACGTTGTTGACAGAAACCAAGCTACAGATGCTCACCCTACTGGTTCATCACTAAAACCATTCTTAGCTTATGGTCCAGCAATTGAAAATATGCATTGGGCAACAAACCATGCACTTCAAGATGAATCTTCATATCAAGTAGACGGATCAACATTCCGAAACTATGATACTAAGAGTCATGGTACAGTAAACATCTATGATGCTTTACGTCAAAGTTTCAATATTCCAGCCTTAAAAGCATGGCAACAAACAAAAGAAAGTGCCGGTAATGATGCGCCTAAGAAATTCGCATCTAAAGTTGGTTTAGATTACGATGGTAAAATCGGACCTTCTGAAGTATTAGGTGGTTCTTCATCTGAATTCTCACCTACTCAATTAGCATCAGCATTTGCTGCAATTGCTAATGGCGGTACTTATAACAATGCACATTCAATTCAAAAAGTTGTCACTCATGATGGCGATACGATTGAATATGATCATACAAGCCATAAAGCAATGAAAGATTCTACAGCATACATGTTAGCTGAAATGCTTAAAGGTACTTTCAAAGCTTACGGTTCTGCTTATGGACACGGTGTATCTGGCGTTAATATGGGTGCTAAAACAGGTACAGGTACTTATGGTGCTGAAATCTACAGTCAATATAACTTACCTGATAATGCAGCCAAAGACGTTTGGATTAACGGATTCTCACCTCAATACACTATGTCAGTGTGGATGGGCTTCAACAAAGTTAAAGAATACGGTACAAACTCATTCGTTGGACATTCGGAACAAGAATATCCACAATACCTATTCGAAGACGTTATGTCAGACATTTCTTCTAGAGATGGTAAAGACTTTGAAAAACCAAGCTCAGTTGAAGGTAGCGATCCAGAATCATTATCTGTTAGTGGTCACCCTGACAACAATACTACTAATAAGAGTACACATGGCGACAGTGATTCGTCATCATCTAACAGTAGTAACACAAACGGCTCTAATGGTTCATCAAACAGTTCAAATGGCAGTTCACAACAAGGTAGTAGCTCACAACAAAGTGGCAATGCCTTAACTCGTCTATTCAGTTTCAATGCGATATTTAATAATAAAGCATCATAATTTATAGACGAAAAGCACAAACCTTACTTCAAGGTTTGTGCTTTTTTTATGTACGAATATACAAATAAACTCGCTAATAACAGATATGTCTGATTAGCGAGTATTTTATAAACTATTTCTGATTATTTATTTTCTCTTTTTACGAATTTGATATGAGGCATTCATCTTTATGAGTTCTGATTTTAATGTTTTCATTTGTCTATATCCCATAAAATGATATTTTCGAGCTTGCATATACTGGTAACGCTCTGAGAAGTTCATTGGTACAACTGGATAGTTAGCTAATAAATCTAAGTCAATATCACTAATTTCATTAATTTGTTTAAAATAATCTATAATCATATCAAAATAATGATCAAGTAAAGGTTTAGCTTCTGATGAATTTAACTTTTTTTGGCTTGCTAATGTATCAAGTTGTTGTTCTAAATCCTCAAAATCCTGTTTTTCAATCATTTATTTCACGCTTCTTTCAAACTTGCTTTATATCGTTTCTGACCTTCTCTGCAATCATTGAATAAAGGACAAATATCGCATTTAGGCTTACGAGCTAAGCAATGATATCTTCCGAAGAAAATGAGTTGATGATGACTTTTGTTCCATCGTTCTTTAGGTATAACAGAGCAAAGTCTATCTTCAACTTGTCTCACATTATCTTTCCAACGATTAATACCTAATCGTTTAGATACACGTTCAACATGCGTATCTACAGCGAGTGAAGGCTCATTAAATGCAACACTCATTACAACATTCGCAGTTTTACGACCTACACCTGCTAGACTTTCTAATTCTTGATGTGTTTGTGGAATTTCACCATCAAACTTGTCTAATAATGATTGACATAATTTTTTAATATTTTTAGCTTTATTTCTATATAAGCCTATCGATTTAATATCGCTTTGTAATTCTTCATCACTGACATTCAAATAGTCTTCGGGTGTTTTATATTTGGTAAACAATGATTTGGTTACTTTATTGACTAAAATATCTGTACATTGTGCTGATAAAAGCACAGCAATTGTGAGTTCGAATGCATTGTCATGTCTCAGCTCGCATTCTGCATCTGGGAACATATCTGCTATGACATCAATCATTTCTAAAGCTTTTTTCTTACTTATCATCTGATTTCTCTCCATTTAGCCAATCAAATTTAGGCACCTTTTTAACTGTATGTTTCATCTTAGGTTTATTGAATTGTTTACGAATTTCTTTTGAATCATCGATAGTTTTAACATTGTTTTTCTTCCAATTTAATAATATGCGATCCATATATTTAAAGCTCAACTTGTTCTGACTATTAGCTTCATCTAGAGCTGCTTGAATAATATCAATATCGTGTTGATCAACATCGATCCATTGATTTAATGTTTCAATTTCATAAGGCGATAAAGGTCTGGCAAACGTTTGCTCAATCATTTGGAATAAAGTTTTAAACTTTTCTTTATCACTTTGTACATTGGTATCTATTGTTTCTTTTTTGAGTAATTGACTTAACTTTTCATAAAAAGGATCTAAATTCATATATTCAGTGAAGCGCCCTTCTTCATCTTTATTAACATTCAATTCTAATAGTTCACGTTGAATTAAGTTTTGAATGATAGCTGTTACTTCACGTGGTTGCATATTAGATCCTTTTTGTAATAATTCTATCGATGGTTGCTTGTTTGACGTTTCAGATGCATAGATAAGCTTGATTAATATAATTAAGTCTTGTTCATCTAATCCTAATTCACTGTAATGATCAAGCAATTCACGGCGAATAACGACAGGTCTCGTTTTTAATTGAAATTTATCCATTTTACCCCTCCCATCATTATTTGTACTAAAGAAAACTTTAAGCTATAACTAATATAAAAATCTAGCCTGCGACATGATTCTATGTCCCAGGCTTAGTAAGTGTAGTATCTATCTAAATTGAATTCATTCAATGTTATGGGTATAAACGATTTAATAAACGTGGGAATGGTGATGTTTCACGCACGTGTTCTACACCAGAGATCCATGCAACAGTTCTTTCTAAACCAAGACCAAAACCGCTATGAGGAACGCTACCATAGCGACGTAAATCTAAGTAATAACTATAAGCTTCTGGATCTAATTCGTGTTCATTAATACGTTGTTCTAATAACTCTAAATCATTAATACGTTCAGAACCACCAATAATTTCACCGTAACCTTCAGGTGCGATTAAGTCAGCACATAATACAGTATCTTCATTATCTGGATTTGGTTGCATATAGAACGGTTTAATTTTAGTTGGATAATTTGTAATAAATACAGGTAAATCATAATGGTTTGCGATCGCTGTTTCATGTGGTGCCCCGAAATCTTCGCCCCACTCAATATCATCGAAGCCTTCTTCTTTTAAGAACTTAACAGCATCATCATACGTAATTCTTGGGAATGGTGCTGCTACTTTTTCTAATTTAGATGTGTCACGATCTAACGCTTTAAGCTCTAATTGACAATTTTTTAGAACTGATTGAACAATATGTGCAACATATTGTTCTTGTACTTCTAAGCTTTCTGCGTGTTCAGTAAACGCCATTTCTGGTTCAATCATCCAGAATTCAATTAAATGACGTCTTGTTTTTGATTTTTCAGCACGGAATGTTGGTCCAAATGAAAATACACGTCCATGTGCCATTGCTGCAGCTTCCATATATAATTGACCACTTTGTGATAAGAAGGCATCTTCGTCAAAATATTTTGTATGGAATAATTCACTTGTACCTTCTGGTGCACTTGCTGTTAATATAGGTGGATCAATTTTAGTAAAACCATTTTCATTAAAGAACTCATATGTTGCTCTAATGATTTCATTTCTAATTTTCATGACTGCATGTTGTTTTTTAGAACGTAACCATAGGTGACGATGATCCATTAAGAACTCTGTACCATGGTTCTTTGGTGTGATTGGATAATCATGTGCTTCATGAATGACTTCGATTGATTTAACTTGCATTTCATAACCTAAGTCTGAACGATTATCCTCTGTAATCGTACCTGTAACATATAAAGAAGACTCTTGAGTAATCTCTTTAGATAAGTTAAAAACGTCTTCGTCTACTTCAGATTTAACTACGACACCTTGCATAAATCCAGTTCCATCACGTAATTGTAAAAACGCGATTTTACCACTAGAACGTTTGTTAGTTAACCAAGCACCGATTGTCACTTCTTGGTTAAGATGTTGTTTTGCTTGTTTAATCGTTGTTTTCATAACCAGTCTCCTATTTGTTTATCTTTTTTTCAATACCTGTTTATTTTAACAAAATATGTAGTTAACTTCTAGAACTTGAATTAAAAGTATGTGCATATACTCACGATTTAAATTTGATATGAAATTAAAGAGGTCGGTACAAAAGCGTTTAGGATTTGAGCAGAACCGAACGATGATAAAGAACGACTTCCTTATTCATAGGTTAGTAGTTCTTACAAACTCAATAGTTGAGTTTGTTCATTTGAATTGTTTTCCAAATTTTTCGAATCGTGAGAGTTTGCCCAACTTGCATTGTTTGCAGAAATTGGAATACCAATTTCTCTATGTTGGGTCCCTTCTGCCGAAAATCCTGCTTTTGGGACGCCGTTAATCGGTTTCCCAGAAGCAAAAAACTTAATGTCTCAACCACTTTTATTATTTACTTATATCTTTATCAACTGACTTTTGTATTTGTTTCAATAATTTAGTAAATTGATTCAAATCACCCTTTTTCTGTCGATAATTTTCTAATGTTTGTTCAAAGAAACTTTTATAATTACTATTAACTAAGCGGTCATCAAATGACACAATTAATCCTTTATCATTTTCATGGCGTATTAAACGGCCTAACCCTTGTCTAAATCGGGTAACGGCATCAGGTAATACATAATCTTTGAAAGTAGATTCAAACTCTGAATCCATAAGCCAATATTTTGCATTGTTTTTATTCATAAATGGCAATTTAGCAATCATGACACATTTGATACCATTCGCTTGGAAGTCAAACCCTTCAAAGAACGTAGATGTGCCTAATAAAATAGATTTATCGAAGTGATTAAATTGTTGAACGATTTTGTAATTTTGGTTTTGTTGCTGTGTTAGAATCACATAATCTTCAAATTCTGGTAATTCATTTAACATGTCTTGAACCATATGCATCATTTTATAGCTTGTAAATAATATGAGGCATTTTGATTCAGTACTATTGGTATATTCAATCACATAGTTGACAATGGAAGCGACATAATCATCAATATTTTTATAATTGTATGGGGCTACATCTGAAGGGATAAAAACATTTGTATTTTTTGTGTTTTGAACAGATGTAGTGACCTCGTAAGTATTAAATTGTACATCCTTATTGAACCAGTTTTTAAAGGAATCGAACGAATGATTAAATGTTAATGTACCTGATATAAAGGTTAAAGCATTAAATTTGTCTAAAACCTGTTGTGTTAATATATCTTTAACAGCGTAATCTTTAACAAATAAGCGTATTGTAGACTTCTGACTTAGATTTTTAATAGAAATAAAGCTAGTATGATGATTTTTTAGACTTTGTTCAATTTGTCTAAAGCACTCTTTTAGATATAGTAGCTGTTTACGCATTGTTTTAATAGTCTTATGACTCATACCATTAAAGACTTCTAATGTTTTATTGAGTTTGTTTATTAAAAGATGTAAGTCCTTCAAAATCTGGTCATTTTCAAATTCATAAACATAATGATATTTATGGATATCATCGTCATAAACATCTGAGTTCTGTACGATGTCATAGATATCGTCAAATAATCGTTCATTGAGATCATGTATATCATTAATATTAGATTTCAATCCAAAAACATCGATAGGTGCAATGTCTAGTTTTTCTAAAATACGTTGTTGTTCTAAATGATCGATGGCTTTTAAAAGTTTTTCATTTTCATTTTTACCTATCAAGCCTAACTGATATTTAATATCTGCATAGTTTAACTCATTGGTTACTTGATTAAGTGCATAATCTGGTAATCGATGTGCTTCATCTATAATACAATCATCAAACATTTGATAAATAGAATTTTCAGCATCCGAATGGATTAGATGTGCATGATTGGTGATACCTATTTGGATATTCTGTGCATTACGTTTGAGGTAATTATAGTAATGGATATCATGACGGACCGGCACATAGGTTTCAATCTTCTGATCGAAATACATTTTCTGTCCACCTTTTAAATTCAATTCTTGAATATCACCTGTGTGTGTTTCTGTTATCCATATTAATAATTGCATTTTAAGAATGCTAACCTCGTAATTATTCGTTTCTTCTTTTAAGATTTGGCTAATTAGACCTAAAGAGATATAGTCATTTTTGCTCTTAATTAATGTTGCGTTGACTTTAAAATTAAGTGCTTGATTAAGCGCTGGAATATCTTTTTCTAATAATTGACTTTGTAACAATTTGGTATTAGTTGAAATCATTACATGTCTACCAGTTTCGATATTATACATTAACGCCGCTAATAAATATGCTAATGACTTTCCGCTTCCAAGCGGTGCTTCTATCATCGCTTTTTCACTATGCATGAGTTGTTCTAATATGATTTCTGACAAATAAAGTTGTTGTGGTCGATAGGTTAAACCTAATTGTTTTGTTGCTTTTTTGTATAGTGTTTTTAGCGTTCCATTAAATTCTGTAAATGGTCCTTTTAGATCAACCTGCTTTTTATAGATGATTTGTTCGAATTGGCCATATTGGCTATCTAACGTAGCGTTATCATGTTGGCGCACCATTTCAAACAAAATGTGATATAAATCATATTTTAAGTCCTTACTTAAATAATACAATTGTTTTAAGGTATCTAATGGTAATTGTTCGAACTTTTCAAAAGCTTTTATCATCAAATGTGCTGTTGTGGTCGCATCTTCATCTGCTCTATGTGCATTGTTTAAAGGAATATCATGTGCCTCTGCTAATTCGCTAAGTTGATAGCTTTTATCTGTTGGGAATGCAATTTTAAATAACTCTAACGTATCCATCACACGTTTTGGACGGTATTTGATATTGCAATTTTTAAACGCCTTTTTAATGAAATTCAAATCAAATGCGACATTATGTGCAACAAATACACAATCTTGCAATTGTTGATAGATATCTTGGGCAATCTCTTTGAAATACGGTGCTTGTTCCAGCATTGTCTCTTCTATAGAAGTAAGCGCTTGAATAAACGGTGGTATATCCAAATCAGTTCGAATCATTGAATGATACGTGCCTATTATTTTATTTTGTCGAACGAATGTAATGCCGATTTGGATAATATCATCATAATCAAGTTGATTACCTGTTGTTTCCAAATCAACAACTGCATATGTTGCTATTCCCATAGCTATCTCTCCTAGTTAACTTTGTTATAATTCTATATCTGCACTGATTAACCTTCTAAGTTGCCCTTCATCATCTTTCACCATTAAGAATCCATCATGATCAATATCTATCGCTTCACCAATAAATTGTTTATCATTTTCAGTAAAACGTAATGGTTTATTCCACATATTTGTTGCATCAATATATTCTTCTCTGATCTCTTCAAATGGAACAGTTAAAAATTGTTGATAGCGAGTTTCAATGTTTTGAGTTAAAACATCTAAAAATTCATATCTATTAAAGTCATTTTCAGCATGAATGCGTATACTGGTTGCGCTATGTTGAATCTCTTCATCAAAATCAGATGGATCATGATTCATATTAATACCTATACCACATATAATTGCTTCAATAGCATCATAATTGGCAACCATTTCAGTTAAAAAGCCACACACCTTTTTTCCATCTATGTATATATCGTTTGGCCATTTAATTGTGACATCGTCTTTAGAAAATTGTTGTATTGCATCTCTAATACCTAATGCTATAAATAGATTGAATTTAGGAATCATCGCGTATGGTACATCAGGACGCAAAACTACGGACATCCAAAGTCCTTTTCCTTTAGTAGAACGCCAGTATCTATTAAAACGTCCACGTCCTTTCGTTTGTTCATCGCTTAAAATAATAAATGAATCCTGGTTCCCAACTAGTGCTTGCTTTGCTTTGAGTTGTGTTGAATCAACTGTACTCATAACGTCAACATAGTCAAAAATGTGACGTTGCTCAATAATTGGATTAACAATGCCACTGTACCATTGATCAGGTAATTGTTTTAGTGAATGCCCTTTTTGATTAATCGATTCAATATGACATCCATTCATTTTTAATTGATCAATAACTTTTTTAACTGCTGCTCTTGAAATATTTAATTGATCTGCAATGTATTGACCTGAAATGTATTCAGGTTGATGTTCATATAACATTCTAACGACATCTTGACTATATTTCGACATGATTATCCACCCATTTCATTATTTCATCGTGTGAGTTAATAACTTGTTTTGTTATCACTGCACATTCTATTTGTCGCAAAACATCTTTTACCCAAGGTCCACCCCGTTGATTTAAATATCGCATTAAATCACTACCATTCACTGCAAGTTGTTGTCTTTCATTGATTGGTAATTGATGATAACTTTTCATAATTGTCTGTGGATTGATTATCAATGGATTGGGTGTATCAAAATGATTTTTAGAGAGTAGTGTACTAAGCTCGATTACGGTTAATATATCATTGATATCATAGTCGTATACCATCATTATTAAATCTTTTTTAGTACTAATAGTTGGTAATTGATTAATGATTGTTGTTAGTTGTTTAATATGCGACTTTTCTTTATTACTAATTTTAAGTGGTGATAAAGGTTGTTGTTCATTAAATTTTGAATTAATTAATGCTATCCACGTATCAAAATGTATCGGTTCGTCTATGTTTAATTGATGCATATCAAAATTTTGAAAATAAGGTATATAGTTAAATGCCTTTAATTCATTGAGATGATGATAGCTCATTGCAACATTTTGACCAGAAATTAATTTTTTTAGTTCAACGATGATTCGTTCAATTGATAAATATTTAATATCTTCAATTTGATTTGCCATAGCATTATATGTTTGATGCTCAATTTTGAAATTAAGTTGTGACTGAAACCGCAATCCTCGTAATATGCGTAGTGCATCTTCTTCAAATCGTTCCGTAGGTTGACCGACCGTTCTGATAATGCCATTATTAATATCATCTTCGCCATTAAAATAATCAAATGTTTGATAATCTGTATCCATTGCAATGGCATTAATGGTAAAATCGCGTCGTTGTACATCTTCATATAAATCTCTAACAAAATGCACATCACTAGGTCGGCGATGATCAACATATTCTTCTTCTGCACGAAATGTCGTTACTTCATAATTATCATGGTTGTATACCACATTAATCGTTCCGTGCTCTTTTCCAACAGGAATCGTATGGTCAAAAATTGATTCAATTTCATCTGGCGTAGCACTCGTAGTGATATCTATATCATGGATTGGACGTTGCATTAAGTAATCTCTAACAGAACCACCAACAAAATAAGCTTGATATCCATGTTGTTGAATTTGGTTTAAAATTGGTTTAGCTCTTTCAAATAGTTCATTACTCATGCAAGTCCTCACCTTTATTTAGCATTTTACGATAATAATATTCATATTGATCAGTAATTAGTTCTGAACCAAAACGCTGCTCAATATCTAACAGCATTTGTGACTGAAATTGTTCATAAAGCTTACGATCTTGTAATAGTTTAATGGCATATTGTGTTGCTTGTTCGCTATCTCCTACATCGACAATATAACCTGTTTCACCATGTTTGATAACTTCTTTAATACCGCCGGCGTTTGATCCTATAGGTACGACACCTGTTTTCATTGCTTCTAATAGTGTTAAACCAAAACTTTCTTTTTCGCTTAATAAGAGTACTAAATCTGACAATTGATAAAATGCGCTCACATTATCTTGTTTCCCTAAAAATAGTACATGTTCTTCAACACCTAAATCTCGTGTCTTTTGGCGCATATCGATGAGTTCAGGTCCATCACCCAAAAGAACTAGTTTACTAGGTATTTTTTCATGTACTTTAGCAAATGTTTCGATAATCGTGTCGATACGTTTGACAGATCTAAAATTAGAAACATGTATGAGTACCTTTTCATTAGGCGAAATGCCATAATCTGTTTTAAAGGTTTCATCATGTCGTGTTGGAAATTCATTTTCTCGTACAAAATTATAAATTGGAACTATTTCTTTATCAGTATGAATAATTTCTTTTGTTTGTTCTGCTAAAGAATGACTCACACTTGTAACGATATCACTTTCTTCTATGCCAAATTTAATAGCACCTTTTAACGAATGATCATAGCCGAGTACAGTAATGTCTGTACCATGTAAAGTCGTCATTATTTTAATATTTTTACCTGACATTTGTTTCGCTAAAATACCACAAATTGCATGTGGTACAGCATAGTGCATATGTAGAATGTCTAAATCATATTCTTTAATGACCTCTGAAATTTTTGTACTTAATGTAATGTCATACGGTGGATATTGGAAAACGGCATATTGATTCACTTCGACTTGGTGGAAAATCATATTTGGTAATGGTTTGCGAATTCTAAATGGTATATTGGAAGTGATAAAATGGACTTCATGTCCTCTTTCTGCCATTTTTATGCCTAACTCTGTAGCAATAATGCCTGAACCACCCATGGACGGGTAACATGTAATACCTATTTTCATCAATAACCCATCCTTTCTTTTTTAATTTTAGCGATTTATTTTCTTTCGAATCGATCATGATCTCGAGTATTAAATTTGTCCATTGTTTCATTAAAACTTTCTGTCATATCGATATCTAGAGAATTGGCAATACATAATAATACAAATAAATTATCGCCTAATTCTGCTTTGATTGTATTTTCATCTTCTGTATCTTTCTTTTTCTTTTCACCGTATTGATGATTGATTTCTCTAGACAATTCTCCGACTTCCTCTGTTAGTCTAGCAAGATTAGCTAATGGAGAAAAATAACCTGCTTTAAATTGACTAATATAATCATCTACTTCTTTTTGCATTTGAGTCATTGATTTCAATTAACGTCTCTCCTTTGAATGCATTTCTAATATAGTATATATCAAAATAAAGTGATATGCATTCTTAGTGCAATCAAAGTGAGCGTTTGTTTTAAATAAAAAATGGTTGATATCATCTTCTGGACGATATCAACCATTATGTGTGTCTAAATTTAAGTCTGATAGGATTAATCACTTGATCTAGCGATTAAAATAATACGAGCTAATTCGGCTAATGCTACTGCAGTAGAAGCAACATATGTCATTGCTGCAGCTGATAATACCTTTTTAGCGTGTTTGTACTCTTTCTCATTTACGATATTCAATGCTGTGATTTGTTTCATTGCACGTGAACTGGCGTCGAATTCGACTGGTAACGTCACAATTGAGAATAAAACAGCAAGTGACATTAAACCTGCACCAATCCATAATGCAGTAGATCCGAATGCACTGCCTAATGCAGTTAACACGATACCTAACATAATAACCATATAACTTAGTGAACTACCTAAGTTTGCAACAGGTACCAATGCTGATCTGAATCTTAAGAAAACATAACCTTGTTGGTGTTGTATTGCATGTCCACATTCATGGGCTGCAATAGCTGTACCAGCAACAGAAGGTCTATCGTAGTTTGCAGGAGATAAACAAACAACTTTTTTGTTTGGGTCATAGTGGTCTGTTAAAAAGCCATCACCTTTAACTACATCGACATCGTAAATGCCGTTTGCATGTAAAATCTCTTCAGCTACTTCACGACCAGTTTTACCACTAGTGGATCTAACTTGTGAGTATTTTTCATAATTAGATTTAACTTTATGTTGTGCCCACATAGGGATGACCATTAATATTACAAAATAAATAATCATTGATATTAAAGACAATAAACTCACTCTCCTTTAATTATATTCTACTGTCAAAATGTACTTTAATCAAATGATTTAACTTTAATGATACGTTCTAAATATAAATATAAAAATAGTGAAATGATACTTAGACAAATAGATAATACTCCAATTTCTACAACATGGGAAGCAATAAACTTATAATAAGGAAATTGCATTTTTACGTAATCGATATAATCGTTCACTAACACCCAAATGAATGAGACGATAAAGCCTATTATCGTAATTTTAAAACGAGGATAAAAGTAAAAGGCTTGAAGCGCCATAATTCCATGAGATAACAAGAGCATAAGTCCATTTATAGTTATTTCACCATCAATCATAAACATGATAATGTTCATAATCACTGCCCATACACCATATTTTACGAGTGTGACAAAGGCAAGCGCTTCGATGATCGATGATGAGCGATTGAATAATAATAATCCAATCACAATTGATAAAAATAATGAAGCGGTTGGACTATCTGGCACAAATGGTAAAAAATAAGTTGGAGTGATATAGAGTTGACCGCTATACCAATCGTAGCCATAAATTGTCCCTAATACATTGCATATAAGTAAAAAAATTAAAAATGGACGATAATAGAGTGAAACTTCCCAATATTGTTTAATTGTCATGGTTATAGTCTCCGTTATCGTTTTTAATTTGTTTAGTCTTTAGAACGTTCAGAATTTGTGTTAATTGATAGAACCGTTCTTGTTCTTTCATTTGAAGACTTAAATCAATATTATCTTGCAATCGCTCGATTAATGTTGCTTGTTTACGTTCATTCATCGAAATGGCATATAAATCTTGTACATATGATGAATAATTCGGTGAATGAATTAATTGTGCAAGTATTAAATCATCTAAGCGGCTTTCACGCTGTTGTTTAGGTGAAAAATGTAATTGTATGTCAAATGAAAGGTCGTTATTAGCTATCAATTCGAAAATTGCATTCGTATTAACAAGTTGTTGATGTTCGTCATTAAATTGAATTGCAGAAGCATGTGAATCTACTTCTGCAATCTGTAAAGTTTGATGATATTTGATGCTTTCATCAACAAAATGAATATATTGTAACTTTCTAGGACTCGCCTTCAAATAATTCAATACCCAAACTGAAATGCGAGATTTAAATTCATAATGAAATAAAAGATATTCGATAAAGCTTTGTTTCATTTTAGTTAGGGAGTTATTCATTTATTAGTCACCCTTTTAAGACTGTAATCGCATAGCTTCATCGTGCCATGTTTCATTGCTTGGATCCATTTCTAATAATTGGTCTAAGATTGATTTAGCTTGATCTTTTTGACCAATTTCTAATAAATAGAAGTAGTAGTCACTTAAGAATTCAGATTGTGATTTAAGTGTAGGATAAGCCAGTTCGAAGAAATGTTGTGCTTCTTTGTCTCGTTCCTCTTGTGCATAAGCATAGGCTAAATGCCACATAAATACAGGATCTAGGTCTTCTTCATCTACATAAGTTAATAATTCAATAATAGCTTCGTAGTCCTCTTCACTTCTATATAAATCACTTAAAATAAGTAATGGTTCATGATAAGCATTGTCTACTTCTAATGCTTGTTTTAATAAAGTAACACCTTCATTAGCATCGCCATGTTCAATCTCTAAACTACCAGTTGAAACCATTAGTTCTTTATAAAATTGACTCAGTCGTAATCCCTCTTTACCAATTTCAATGGCATCAGGATAATTCTTCTCATTTTCGTACAATGATTGTAGGTAGAAGTACCCTTGTAAGAAATCAGGATCTTTAGATAATAATGACTTCATAATCTTAATAGCTTCTTGAGTTATATCATTTTTTTCATATGCAATTGCTTTTTTGAAATAATCTTCCGAATTCATCTCAGTTTCATTAATTTCATCATATAAACGAATCGCATCGCTATAGTTCCCACTTTGTAAACTACAATCTGCTTGTCGTGAGAACAGATTGATACCATTGACTTCATATTCACCTGTTTCAAGTACAGTCTCATATTCAGTAGTTGCACGCAGATATTGCCCATCAAAATAAAGTAATTCTGCTAATGCAAAATGTAAAATAGGATCGTTTGGTTCTAATTGAATGGCTGCTTGTATCTTATCGATTGCTACTTCAAGCATGTTTATTTGTTGATATAAGTCTGCTTCAAGCATTAGTTTTTCAGTAGATGCTTCAACTTGACTTAAATATTCTAACGCTTCATCAGTTTGATTCTCTGACATTAATCCTTCAATAAAGTAAATGAGTAATTCACTTTCATCTGGATATCTATGGTATAACGTTCTGAAAACTTCTAAACCTTGAGGTGTTAAGCCAAAATTATATAGCGTTTCACCTAATATGAATAATGCGTCATCGTTATTAGAACTAAGCACTTCATTCACACGTGTATCTAAATTTGTTAGTTTTTGTAAATTGATATCGTCTATTAATTTGTAGATATCTTCCATTACTATTTTCCCTCATTTTCTAAAAGCTTTAGTTTTGGTAAGAAGCCTGGAAATGAAACATTGACAGCATCAAATTGTTCAATCGTTAAAGGTTCAGAACTTAGTAAAGATGCAATAGCTAACATCATTCCGATACGGTGGTCGGTTTGACTATCTACTGTCACACTTGTTTTAAATTCTGACGGATGAATAATAAGTCCATCATTTGTAGGTTGTAATTCGAAACCTAATTGATTTAGCATGTCTGCTGTTGTATCGATACGATTGGTTTCTTTAACCTTTAACTCTTCAGCATCTTTAATAACGCTTGTACCAGATGCTTGTGTACATAATAATGCAATCACTGGTAATTCATCTATGGCTCTTGGTACTAGTTCTCCATGAATTTGTATTGGCTTTAAATTAGGTGTGTATTGAACTCTAATAGATGCTGTTGGTTCAGCCTCTTCAGTCACATTAGTTAATTCGATACGACCACCCATTTGTTGAACGATATCTATGATACCGGAACGCGTTGGGTTAATGCCAACATTATGAATTGTAACATCACTTCCAGGAGTTATTAAGGCTGCAACGATGAAAAAGGCTGCTGAAGAAATATCTCCAGGTACATGGAAGTCATGTGGTTTAATATGTTGTACTGCTAATGGCTCTGTGACAATCGTTTTACCATTTACAGTAATAGGGATATTAAAATGATTAAACATCGTTTCAGTATGGTTACGACTCACATCAATTTCAGTAATACTCGAGGATTCATTTGAAAAAATGCTTGCAAATAAAATAGCACTTTTTACTTGAGCGCTTGCTACTTCCATTGTATAAGTCATCCCTTTGATTTCGGAAGGCTTAATAATGAGTGGCGTATAGTTACCCTCTACGCCACAAATATTTGCATTCATTTGCAATAAAGGATTAAGCACTCTATCCATAGGTCTTTTACCAATAGACACATCACCAGATATTACACTTTCAATACCAATGCCGCTTAGTAGACCGGCTAATAAGCGTGTGGTAGTTCCTGAATTACCTGTATAGAGCACTTGGTGCGGTGTTTTAAAATGTTGGTAGCCAGGTGAATCAACAATTAATCTATCTTCTTCTTCGGTAATTGAAACACCTAAAAGTCTAAAAATATTCATTGTTCGTTTACAATCTTCACCAAGTAAAGGTTTGTAAATTTGTGTTTGTCCAGTGGCTAATGATGCGAGCATAATCGCTCGATGTGTCATTGATTTATCCCCTGGGACTTCTATTTCGCCTTTTAAAGGCCCATTAATTTGAATTGTTTCTGCAGTCGACATCATTTATTCACCTACTTAATTTTTGATTGAAGTTCTTTAAATGCAGCTAGATGTGTAGATTGATCAACATGTTGAACGACTGCATTACCTAAAGATTTTAACAATACCATCTGAATGCCATCTTGATTGTTCTTTTTGTCTAAAAGCATATATTGATAAATGTCATCGAATTGAAGCTCTTTAATGATTTGTATTGGATATGCTAAAGCATCTAAATAATTTAAGTAATGATCAATATCGTAGTTAGTTTTTAATACGTGATTCGCCACAATAAACTGATATACAATACCTATCATTACTGCATGTCCATGTGGAATTTTATATTTATATTCTATAGCATGTCCGAAGGTATGTCCTAAGTTTAAAAATTTACGAACACCTTGCTCTTTTTCATCATTAATTACTATATTGAGTTTCGTTTCTATCCCTTTATAAATATATGTTTCCATATCATTTAATGAGGCTAATGCGTCTTTATTTGAAAAATGCTGTTCTATCTTTCTAGTATCTGCTTCACCATTGAGCAAAGCATGTTTATATACTTCTGCATAACCACTTTGTACTTCACTATAAGGTAATGTTGGTAAAAAGTCTAAATCATATAAAACTGCACTAGGACGATAAAACGCACCTATCAGATTTTTACCATGTTGCGAATTAATACCTACTTTACCTCCAATGCTTGAATCATGAGCTAAAATAGTCGTAGGTACTTGTATAAATGCAACACCTCTTAATAGACTTGATGCAACAAATCCAGCAAAATCTCCTGTTGCACCACCACCAATAGCTACAATTGACGTATTACGTGTAATTTGATGACTGAGTATGGATTCAATGATGTCATGAAAATATGCAAAAGTCTTTGTTTGCTCACCTGGTGGTATGATTATTTTAGTAGCGTGATTAGCTTGGATCAATTGGTCTAATTTGTCTTTAAACAAACGATAAACAGTATCATCAATGATAAAAAATGATTGATCATATGATTTGTTGATATCATTTAATTGATTGATAGCGCCATGTTCTACAATGATAGGATAGTTGTTGTTTGCGTATGTTGTGTTTAACTTCATATTTAATCACCTGAATTATACGAATTAAAATTCGATATTTAATTGTCTGCGTTCTGCTATTTGTGCTTTAAGTTGGTCGATATGATTGGCTTGAAATTCTTCTAGTAGGGCTTTAGCAAGTTCGAATGCAACGACATGTTCACAAACAACACTTGCTGCTGGCACAGCACAACTATCAGATCTTTCAATAGTTGCTTTGAAATCTTCTTTAGTATTGATATCTACAGAGTTTAAAGGTTTATATAAAGTTGGTATTGGCTTCATTACTCCGTTAACAATAATTGGCATTCCATTAGACATGCCACCTTCAAAACCACCTAAATGATTTGATGCTCTATAGTATCCTTGTGTTTCGTTATACATGATTTCATCTTGAATTTCACTACCTGGTTTCTCGGCAGCTTTGAACCCTTCACCGAAACTCACACCTTTAAATGCATTGATACTTACAACACCTTGAGCAATACGGCCATCTAATTTTCTATCGTAATGAACATAACTACCTATACCTACAGGCATATTTTCAGCCATAACTTGAACGACGCCACCAATAGAGTCGCCTTCTTTTTTAGCTTGATCTATTTTATCCCTCATTTGTTGAGCAATATCATCGTTAATAACACGAACGTCGTTTTTATCTACATTTGATTTAAATGTTTCAACATCATATAAACCTTCGTCTTTGATACCACCAATTTCTACTACACGACTATAGATATGGATATCTAATTGGTCTAATAAGATTTTAGACACAGCTCCAACAGCTACTCGAGCAGCTGTTTCTCTAGCTGATGAACGTTCCAAAACATTGCGTAGATCGCGATGGTTGTACTTCATACCACCAATAAGGTCTGCATGACCTGGTCTAGGTTTAGTAATTGTACGTTTCATATTTTCTCTTTCTTCATCACTTATTGGCTCAACACCCATGATTTTTCTCCAATGTGTAAAGTCATCGTTTGTAACGACAAGTGTGATAGGACTACCTAGGGTATAACCGTTTCTTACACCAGAAACAATTTCAATTGCATCTTTTTCAATCTGCATACGACGTCCTCTACCGTAGCCACCTTGTCTCTTAAACATCTCTTTGTTAATGTCTTCAGCTTTAATCTCTAAATTAGCTGGAACACCTTCAATAATTACCGTTAGTTGTGGGCCATGTGATTCACCAGAGGTTAAATATCTCATCAAAGCACACTCCTTTCCCTTGAGTTCGTTTATAAATTATTATATTGGTTTAATCATATCATAATCAATAAATCAATATAAGTTTAGCAAGTGATCACTATTTTTATTGATTTTAAAAAAATGAATTTCTCATAACTATGATTTAGTATATAAATTTGATAATTGTAGTATTTGAGCTAAAAAATCTCAAAGAAAAAAGTGATGTGTCATGGACACATCACTCTGGATAAAATGAATAACGTTTTATGTTTGATATTATTCGTATAACCAAGCGTCTCTAGGAGATTCGTAACTATTGATTTCTTCTTCTTTGAACCATAAGTTAATTTCTCTTTCTGCTGATTCAACAGAGTCAGAACCGTGGATAATATTTCTACCAACTGTTAAACCTAAATCTCCTCTAATTGAACCAGGAGCAGCCTCAGATGGGTTTGTACTTCCAATAATGTGACGAGATACTGCAACAGCATCTTCACCTTCAACAACCATTGCAAAAACTGGTGCTGAAGTAATGAAAGAGATTAAATTATTGTAGAAAGGTTTTCCTTCATGCTCACCATAATGTTTTTCTGCTAATTCTTGTGGTACTTGCATTAACTTACCGCCTACAAGTTTTAATCCTTTGTTTTCAATTCGAGAAATAATTTCTCCAATTAAATTTCTTTGTACTGCATCTGGTTTAATCATTAAAAATGTACGTTCCACTTGCGTAGTCCCCCTGTAATTTAATGTAACAAGTTTCTAGTGTATGTATAATTTGACTTGTCCGGCTATTAATAACCTAGCTAACTATTATCATACCAATTATTTAAAGCGCTTTCAAGTTGATTTACATTCTCTACACATTTCGAGAGCCCATTTTTTTAATTAACTTTTTAAACAAGTTACGTGCTTGATTATCTTCTAATTCATCAATTAAATTTAGTGCTTTATCTAAGTACTTTTCACTGATATCTTTTGATACTTGAATATTATTTGATTGACGAATGATATTGATACACGCTTCAAATTGTTCTTTATCACTATTTGGATTTAGATCTTCAATCATTTGCTTAAATGTTGAATTATCTCTCATTTCAAGTAGTACTGGTAAAGTAATATGTCCATTCATTAGGTCACTACCTACAGGTTTACCTAGTTTCTTTTCAGTGCTTGTAAAATCGAGAATATCATCAACTATTTGGAAACTCATACCAATGTAATGTCCAATCATTTTTAACTTGCGTATTGTTTTAATATCAGAGCCAGCTGTAATTGCACCAACCTCAGTAGCAAGTTGAATTAAAAGTGCTGTTTTACGATTGATTCGTCGTAGATAGTTGGTCATCGTTTGTTGACTATTGAACTGATCCTGAAATTGAAATAGCTCTCCTCGACAGACATCCACAATAGATTCTGATAAAATTTCATGAACACGTTTGTCTTTAATTTCCGATAAATGTTGTAGTCCTAATGCTAGTAAAAAATTGCCTGTAATAATAGCTGTAGTTTGATCCCATTTTTTAGATATAGTTAAACGGCCTCTACGTTTATCACTTTTATCTATGACATCATCATGAACTAATGTTGCCATATGAATAAGTTCTAATGCGACAGCTACTTTGTAAGTATCTTCAGAAACGCCTTCTTCTTTGCCGAATTGACTACTAAGGATAACAAAAGCTGGTCTTACACGCTTTCCCCCTGAAGATAGTAAATGAAAAGCTGCCTCTTCAAGTACCTTATCTTGACTATGGATAGCTTGTTCAAGACGCTTTTCAACTTTTTTTATTTCATTGTTCATGTTTAACTTTGCCACGTTAATCACCTTTGGTCTGATCATTTTTGTTTATAGCCAAGGTGCATTGCAGCAACGCCACCTGTGAAGCTACGTACTTTAATATTACTAAATCCTGCTTGTTCAAATAGTCGTTTTAATTTTTCTTTACCTGGGAAGTCAAAGGTTGATTGTTGTAACCATTCGTATTCTTCTTTAGATTTTGCGAATAACTTACCAAATATAGGCATTACGAATTTGAAATATAAACGATAAACTTGTTTGAATACTGGTAATGTTGGTTGGCTAGTCTCTAGACAGACAATCATGCCACCTGGTTTAAGCACACGTTCCATCTCTTTTAGTGCACCTAAGTAGTCAGGTACATTTCTTAAACCAAAACCAATTGTTACATAATCAAATGACGCATCATCGAAAGGTAAATTCATTGCATCACCATGGACTAAATGTATGTTGTCCATATGAGCGGTCTTTTCTTTTCCAACTTCTAGCATGTTTTCACTAAAATCTAGTCCAGTCACCTCTCCTTGAGGTCCAACTGCTTTACTTAATGCGATTGTCCAATCGGCAGTACCACAACAAACATCTAAAGCTGTACTACCTTTCTTAACTGACATTTCTTTCATAACACGTTTTCTCCAAACTTTGTGTTGTTCGAAGCTAATGATATTATTTAATCTATCGTATTTTTTTGAAATATTTTGAAATACTGTATGAACTTGCTCTTTTTTAGCGTTATTTTCAGCCATCCTAATTACCTCTTCTTTTATCTAGCGTTTGTTTGATGTCTTTCATTATTTGATCAATACGTTCTTTGTTGTAGTTTTTTAAATATGATGGATAGTAATCATGTACATCGTCATATAAAAATTCATATATACGATTCGCATTTTCTTCATCGCAAAAATGTGACAGCGTAATATATGGGAATAATGTTTCAACTTTAAATATGGCGTTACTAGCTTCATCATCAGTTAAAACATGTTGATGAAGTGATGATTTCAACTCACTTACTTCAACAATAGCTTTACTCATTGCAAGCTGATATGTTGGATCATTGATTTCAGCTAGAATAGTATAAAAATGCGCACTAAGTAGATCACCAACTAAAATTGAATGTTTTGATAATCCACCATTAGATATATCATCTAAATGTTTCATTGAAGTGTCAATTGTGAGGCAAGCTAACTTAGCTTTTTCCGGTAAATCATATGAATCTAATAACTCCCCCAATTTCTCATTGATTTGGATAGATTCATAATCAACAATACCCTTAAGTCTTTGTTTGATATCTATATTTAATTTGCTGACAGTAGTTTCCATGTTCACACCTCACGATATTATCACTATTTATATTAACATTATATATCAAAAAATTAAATGTTAGAGTACCTTCTTCTTTCAAAGAAAGAAGTTAGGTACGCTTATGCAAAAGCAAAGTCTTTTGTAATCCGCAGAATCTCTTCTTCTTTCAAAGAAAGAAGTTAGGTACACTTATGCAAAAGCAAAGTCTTTTGTAATCCGCAGAATCCCTTCTTCTTTCAAAGAAAGAAGTTAGGTACACTTATGCAAAAGCAAAGTCTTTTGTAATCCGCAGAATCCCTTCTTCTTTCAAAGAAAGAAGTTAGGTACGCTTATGCAAAAGCAAAGTCTTTTGTAATCCGCCAAACCCCTTTTTCTTTCAAAGAAAGAAGTTAACTACTGCCTAAATATGAATGTAACTTGAAATATATATTTATGTCCCAGCTGTTTATTAATTTTAGTTATAGCATTATGATGCCGTAATATGTATAAAATTTAATCGTATGTATAGTGGTTTCAATTTAAAAAATAAATTTTAGTAGTTTTAATTAACTAGCTTATATATTCGAAATTCATTATAAAAACAAAAAAGCCCCAGAAGGGCTTTTTTAAGTAAAATTATTTTACTGCATCTTTTAATGCTTTACCAGCTTTGAATGCTGGGACTTTACTTGCAGGAATATCAATTTCTTTACCTGTTTGAGGGTTACGGCCTTTACGAGCAGCACGCTCACGTACTTCAAAATTACCGAAACCGATTAATTGTACCTTTTCACCTTTAGCAAGTGAGTTTTGGATAGATTCGAATACAGCGTCTACTGCTGAACCAGCTTCTTTTTTAGTTAAATCAGCTTGCTCTGCTACTGCATTGATTAAATCAGTTTTATTCATTATGAATTCACCTCCTGAGGTTTGATAATGATATCTTTATATCATTATGGTATGACTTTAACACACTGATTACTGTCATCGCAACGATTTATATATTAAAAACGTTGAAATAAAGCGAATAGAATTAATTTTTTTGAAAATCTCATAAATTATGTGTTAAATTACACTATTTATTCAGATTTTTTGTCTCGACCCATTAATTCTTTAATACTTTCTTTAACGGGTACATCTTCAAATAACACTTTATATAGCGCAGTTGTTATGGGCATTTCAACATTAACTTCTTGTGCTAAATAGTATACTGATTTTGTTGTATAGATACCTTCAACTACCATTTTCATTTCTTCAAGTGCTTCATCAGTTGTTTTGCCTTGGCCTAATTTATAACCTAATGTAAAGTTACGTGAATGAGTTGATGTACAAGTTACAATTAAATCGCCAATTCCACCTAATCCTAGGAATGTCATTGGATCTGCACCTAATTTTTCACCTAAACGACTAATTTCGGCTAAACCGCGTGTCATTAGTGCTGCCTTAGCATTATCACCAAAGCCCATTCCTGCTACAATACCACTGGCTACGGCAATGATATTTTTTAATGCCCCACCGAGTTCAACACCAACAAGGTCATTGTTAGTATAAACACGTAAATAGTCATTCATAAATAAATCTTGTATTAATTGACTTACTTTTTCATCTTTTGAAGAGGCAGCAACTGTTGTTGGTTGTTTGATAACCACTTCTTCTGCATGGCTTGGGCCTGATAATACACCAATACCTGCATTATGTTCCGGAGAAATAGAATCTTCTAACATTTCAGAAACGCGTTTGAAAGTACCGTTTTCAATACCTTTTGCTACATGTATAAATGTTTTTTTAGAAGTTAATAAAGCATCAATTTGTGTTGCTACTTCTCTCATCGCTTTTGTAGGTAAAGCCATCAGATAGATATCTGCAAAAGCAACGCCTTCACTTAAATCCGTTGTAGCTTTGATAGTTGGCTCAAGCTTTGCTTCTTTTAAATAGTTTTTATTCATATGATGTGTATTTAATTCATCAACATTTTCACTATTTTTACCCCACATTAATACGTCATGTCCGTTTTGTGCTAAAACATTTGCTAAAGCAGTACCAAAACTTCCCATACCAAATACTGATATTTTAGTCATATTAATATTCCCCTCCGTTTATTAGTTTCTTTTTCTTGGAATGATATGAACAGGTGTACCTTCAAATCCAAATGCATGTCTGATTTGATTTTCTAAATATCGTTTATAAGAGAAATGCATTAATTCAACATCATTTACGAATACTACGAATGTAGGTGGTTCGATAGCCACTTGTGTTGAATAAAAGACATTTAATCTTCTACCTTTATCTGTTGGTGTAGGATTCATAGAAATAGCATCAGTAATAACTTCATTTAAAGTAGAACTTTGAACACGTTTTTTGTGATTTTCACTTGCTTCTTTAATATATGGGAATAGTGTTTTAAGTCTTAATTGTTCTTTAGCTGAAACAAAAGCAATTTGTGCGTAATCTAAGAATTGAAATTCTTTTCTCACATCTTCAGTAAATTTCTTCATTGTTTTGCTATCTTTTTCGACGGTATCCCATTTATTTACTACGATTACAATCGCTTTACCTTCTTCATGTGCATATCCTGCAACACGTTTATCTTGTTCGATAATACCTTGTTCTGCATCGATAACAACTAAAACGACATTTGAACGTTCAATCGCTTTTAATGCTCTAAGTACAGAATACTTTTCAGTTGATTCATAAACTTTACCCTTTTTACGCATTCCAGCTGTGTCGATTAAAACGTAATCTTGTCCATCATATGAATATTCTGTATCTACTGCATCTCTAGTAGTACCTGCTACATTCGATACGATAACACGTTCTTCTCCTAAAATAGCATTAACCAAACTAGATTTACCAACATTTGGTCGTCCTATAATTGATAAACGAATTGTGTCGTCATCATAGGGATCTTCTTCCTCATCACCAAAGTTTTCAACGACGGCATCTAATAAATCACCTAAACCTAGGCCATGTGATCCAGAGATAGGATAAGGTTCGCCGAAACCTAATGAATAGAAATCATAAATATCATTACGCATTTCTACGTTATCAACTTTGTTTACTGCAAGGACAACAGGTTTTTTACTTTTATAAAGCATTTGAGCAACCATTTCATCACTTTGAGTCAATCCTTCTCTAACATTGACCATAAATACAATGACATCTGCTTCTTCAATTGCTATTTCTGCTTGTGCTCTTATTTGTGTTTGGAATGGTGCATCTCCAATTTCAATACCACCTGTGTCAATAATATTGAATTCATGCGTTAACCATTCACCTGATGAATAGATTCGGTCTCTGGTTACACCAGGTGTGTCTTCCACGATGGATACACGTTCGCCGACTACTCTATTAAAAATTGTAGATTTACCTACGTTAGGCTTTCCTACAATTGCAACTATAGGTTTAGTCATTTGTTAACTTCCTCTCTTTCTTAATCTCTATAATTTTATCACATGCAAGCACCGATTCAAAATACGATTATAATAAACAAGGTAATATATTGACTTTAAATTGTCATACATAAAAAACACTCCAATTAAAGTTTAACCTCTAATTGGAGTGTATCTTCATAGCATATTTAACTATTAAAATTTAAGATCTTTAAATTTATCACCGAAGACATCACCTAAAGTAGGATTATCTTCATCAGTGTCATTATTTAAATAAGATTGAGTTGTAGAAGCATCACTTTCAACAACGTCTTCATTTGGTAATGTTGCTTTAATTGATAAAGAAACACGTTCGTTTTCTTCGTCAATGCCTAAGATTTTAACACTTACTTGTTGACCAGGTTCTAATACTTCACCTGGAGTACCAATGTGTTTATGATCAATTTCAGAAATGTGAACTAATCCTTGAACGCCTGGAGCAATTTCAACAAATGCACCGAAGTTAGCTAATCTTACAACTGTACCTTCAATAACATCATTTTCATGGAATTGACCTTTAATTTGAGCAAAAGGTGTTGGTAACGTATCTTTGATTGATAATGAAATACGTTCTGTATCTTTTTCTACTGATTTAACTTTAACATTTACTTTATCTCCAACAGAAACGACTTCTTCAGGAGATTGTACGTGTTGATGTGATAATTCAGAAACGTGAACTAATCCATCTACGCCTCCAATGTCAACAAATGCACCAAAGTTTGTTAAACGTGCTACTGTACCTTCAATAACATCACCGGCATTCAGTGAGTCTAGTAATGAAGCTTTTTTAACTTCATTTTCAGCTTGTTCTACAGCTTTACGGCTTAAAATAACACGATTATTTTCTGGATCTAACTCTTCCACTTTAATTTTAATTGTTTGACCTTCGAAATCAGAGAAGTCTTCAATAAAGTCTGTAGAAATGAGTGATGCTGGAACAAATCCGCGTTGACCAACGTCTACTACTAATCCACCTTTAACAACTTCTGTGACTTTCGCTTCAATCACTTCATTGTTATCAAGTTTTTCTTGTAAATAATCATAAGATTGTTCAGTTTCAAGTTGTCTTTTTGATAAAATATAAGCGCCTGAATCATTTTCTTCATCAAATTCAATTTTCGTTACGTAGGCTTCGATTTCGTCGCCTTCTTTAACTACTTCATTAGGTTTTTCAATATGATGTGTGGATAATTGGCTAATAGGGATTATACCATTGTATTTTCCACCATTAATATGCACAACAACTTGTTTATCTTCAACTTGTTGTACCTCTCCAGTGACTTTGTCACCTTCTTTAATATCATTAATCATTGATTCGTTGAATTCTTCAGTCATCTTGTCTGCCTCCTTATACACTACATAATTATAACATCTTACAAACTGACAGAATTGTCAAGAAATTCCCCTTTTACACTTTAAGAAAAAGAATGATAATTTATTAAAGTTTCTCTTTAAGTACGTTAGGTTTCAATTTTTATTCAAAATTAAGAGGTAAAGATGCATATTTATAGTATATATGATTATTATTTCAGTTTGAAATAACTCATGTTTATTATAAATCACAATAAAAGCTATATAAACGTTTCTGCTTAAGTCGTTTATATAGCTTCTTAATTGATTATTTTATTTGATTAACCATGTCTAAAATTTCATTTGTAACTGTTTCAATTGATTTACCTGTTGTATCTAATGTGATAGCATCATCTGCTTTTCTTAGAGGTGAAATTTCTCTGTTCATATCATATTGATCACGTTTCTCAATCTCAATTTTAAGTTGCTCTAAATTAGATTCAATACCTCGAAGTTCATTTTCTTTTTGACGACGTTCTGCACGTTCTTCAACAGAGGCAATCATATAAACTTTTAGTTCAGCATTTGGAAGTACTACTGTACCAATATCTCTACCGTCCATAACAATGCCTTTTTGAGCTGCTAAATCCTTTTGTTTTTTAACTGCAAATGATCTAACTGGTTCTTTAGAGGCAACATATGAAACATTGTTTGTAACATCATTTTCTCTTAAATAATCAGTGACATCTTCGTTATCTAGTATTACGCGTTGGCCTTTTGTTTCGTCATAAGTTAATTCTAGTGTTGTATCTTTGATTAATGCTTCGAAGTCTTCAGTTTGATTTGTACGTAAATATTTATATGTGATTGCTCTATACATCGCACCAGTATCTACATAAATCATTGATAGTTGGCTAGCAACCTGTTTTGCAATTGTACTTTTACCTGCAGCTGCAGGGCCATCTAAAGCAATATTAATTAAACTCATTATCGAAATACCTACCTTGTTGTTTGATGAATAATATTTTATCATAAATATGTATTTTATTAATAGGAGGAAAACTATGAAACGTCTACTTGTTATACATACAGGTGGCACTATTAGCATGTCACAAGATAGTTCCAATCGAGTCATTACAAATAAAGAAAATCCAATTTCTCAACATCAGGATATCATCAAACAATACGCACAAGTAGATGAAATACATCCTATGAATGTCCCTTCTCCTCATATGTCTATTCAACATGTTAAAGAACTAAGGGATATTATCGTTAATGCAAATCTAAATAATGAAAATACTTATGATGGTTTTGTAATTACACATGGTACAGATACACTTGAAGAAACAGCCTATTTATTAGATTTATTATTAGATATCGAAGAACCTGTAGTGATTACTGGCGCTATGCGTTCATCAAATGAAATTGGTTCAGACGGATTGTACAATTTTATTTCTGCTATAAGAGTGGCTTCATCTAACAATTCATATCATATGGGTGTCATGGTTGTTTTTAATGATGAAATTCATACAGCGCGTAATGTAACTAAAACACATACATCTAATACGAATACTTTTCAAAGTCCGAATCATGGTCCGTTAGGTGTATTAACAAAGGATAATGTGCAATATCATCACCATCCGTTGCATCATACAAGCTATAAAATGATTAATCCAAAGTTAAATGTACCATTAGTAAAATCATACATGGATATGCAGAGTGACTTATTGCATTTTTATGCTGAGAGCGATATTGATGGTTTAATTATAGAAGCTATGGGACAAGGTAATTTGCCACCTACTTGTTTAGAAGGCTTATATGCTTGTATTGATAAACAAATTCCAATTGTCATCGTATCTCGTTCATTTAACGGTATTGTCAGTCCAGTTTATGCATATGAAGGCGGCGGTTATCAACTGGCTGAAAAAGGATTGATATTTTCAAATGGATTAAATGGTCCTAAAGCAAGACTAAAATTACTTGTAAGTTTAAGTAATGAATTGAATCGCGAACAAATCAAACGATATTTTGAAGAATAAACAAGAATTTAAAGAGGCGTAGAAGGAATGATATTTAAACCTTCTACGCCATATTTATTATGATTCAAGTGGCGTTTGCTTTTTAGTAAGAATACTTTGGGTAATCAAGCCACCATGATATTTACCATTTTCAATAAAGATTGTATTAGCATCATTACCAGCAGCAATGACACCAGCAATATAACAATTTTCTACATTTGTTTCGTATGTCTCACGATTATAAACTGGTGCAGTACCATATTCATTTGTATTAATTTCAATACCGATTGATTCTAAGAATTCATAATTTGGATGATAACCAATCATTGCAAAGACATAGTCATTCGGAATTGTAATTGTCTTACCATCTTTTTCGTATGTAACATTATCTTCAGTGATTTGAGTTACATTCGCATTAAATTCCATTGTAATTTTTTCATGATTAACTAAGGATTCAAAATTGGGTAAAATCCATGGTTTAATGGCTTTAGGATAACGATCACCACGATAAATCACTGTAACATTTGCGCCAGCTTTTTCTAATTCTAAAGCGGCATCTACTGCAGAGTTTTTACCACCTATTACGACAACGTTTTGGTCGAAGTACGGATGTGCTTCTTTGAAATAATGAAATACTTTAGATAATTCAGCACCTTCAACTTCTAATGTATTATGTTGACCATAATAACCAGTGGCAACTGTTAAAAACTTACATTCGTATACATCTTTAGTAGTCGTAATTGTAAAACGATTATTCATCTTCTTAACTGTTAAAACTTCTTCAAATGCATGGATATTTAATTGATGATGTTTAACAACTTCTCGATAATATACAAGGGCTTGATTTCGACGTGGTTTACTTTCTTCCACGATAAATGGAATATCACCAATTGATAATTTATCACTAGATGAGAAGAAAGTTTGATGTGTTGGATAATTATAGATAGATTCTACAACATTACCTTTTTCTATTACTAATGTTTCAATACCTTTTTTCTTTTGTTCAATGGCTGCACTTAAGCCACAAGGTCCTCCACCAATGATGATACTTTCTATTTTTTGCATGTAAAACGGCCTCCTTTAATCACCAAATTATTATATCAGTTATATCCTATTTTCGCGAAGTCCTTGTTTTAGAAAAGTTTAAATTATTTATGACTTTTTTGAGTATTCGTCTTGATTTGACGAAAATCTAATAAAAAAACTGTAAGTAATGCGTTAACATTACTTACAGTTAATTTGATGATTGAACAGTACCTATGGGATTACTAATGTTTGACCATTATGGATATTGTTACCATTTAATCCATTAGCTTGTCTAATTTTTTCGACATTAGCAGGTGAACCACTACCGTAATATTGAATGGCAATTCTGTATAGATTTTCTTTACCATTTACAGTATGTGTTTGTTTACCTTGTTGGTTACTATTGCTATTTTGGCTATTGCCTTGTTGGCCATTTTGTTGTGAGCTTTGCCCTTGACCATTTTGGCTATTTCCGCCATTTTGATTTTGATTATTAGTTGCTTGTGAATTAGCACCATTTGCGTTATCACTAGAACTATTTTTATCTGAATTTGAAGCGTCAGATGAATTTGAGTCGTCACTAGATGTTGCTTTATCTTTATCAGAGTCTTTTGATTTATCTTTGTCTTTTGAGCTATCTTTGCTGTCTTTATCTTTGCTAGTGTCATTGTTTTTCTTGCCATCTTTACTATCTTCATTAGCCACTTTGTTATCATCATTACCGCTATTACTATGATTATTTAAGGCCATACCTGCGAAAATAGCGATTGCACCTAAAATTAATACTGCAGCTATAATTGGTAAGATGATTTTCATAAAGCCGCCTTTTTTCTTATCATCATGATTCTTATCATCATGTTTGTTAGTTTCTTTTTTATCATGGTGATGTTTAGCACCTGCAGCACCAGCAACACCTGCAGCGCCTGCACCTACTGCAGCAGCTTTCTTACCTTTATTAGATTTGTGTTTATCTTCATTATCATGTTTGTTGTTTTCATCATGTTTGTCGTTATCTTTGATATCTTTATCACTATGATGACTTTCTTTTTTATCATGATGATTTTTCGCTAAACTAGCAGCACCTGCAGCACCAGCAACACCGGCACCAGTTGCAGCAGCTTTTTTACCTTTTCCTGAGTCGCGGTGTTCTTCATCATGATGATCTTTATTAAGTTCGTCTTGGCGATCTTTAGATGTATCTTGACGACGGTCATCTTTATTAAAGTCATCATGTCGGTCGTTATCTTTGTGATGGTCATGTTCACGTTCACGTACACGATCCTCATGACTATCATTGTCACCATGTTTATGATCACTAGTCACTTTTTTACCAACTGCAGCACCACCTACAGCTGCGCCACCTGCTAGAGCGGCATCTTTACCGCGTCCTTCTTTCTTGTCATGATGATCATCATGTTGTTCATCGTCACTTTTACGACTACGCTTTAAAGGTTCATCGTGATTTAATTCTTGTTCTGACTCACGAGTCGAACGATTTTCAGGATGATGTTCTTGCTTTTGATCTTTATTTACCTCATTGTGATTTGATGCATCATAATTTTTGTTATCTCCATTATGTAATGATGTATCATCATGTCTGTCATCTAATGAACCATCTTGACTAGTATTTGTACGTAAATCTGACTGACGGTTATTATTTGTCGCTATATCTCGACGACGCTTTCTTCTCTGTGCATTTCTCGGTGGGAATTGTTGATTTGCTTTGTCTTCAGTTCTGTCTGTTGCATTTTCTTCTTGTTCTTCATGTGAAGATGTCTGCTCGTTATGATCTTCTGGGTCTATCGCTTGACGATTTTTTTCAAAATCATCTTTGAAGTTATTATTAGACACAATCATCATCCTCTCTGTTTAATTTTATAATGATACATAAACTATACCCATTTATTAAATGATTATGTATAGTAATCAAGAATTTTTTAGGTATTAAGATTTTGTTCATAAGTTAATTATAGCTTGAATAAAGAGTTAAGCAAAATAAAATCTATAGTTCAAATAAATTTTGAAGTTTTTCACTATATGAAAGCTTGCGTTTAACTTTCTTACGATTTATTACTTTCATACTGGGTAACTCTGTATCATTGTCACAACATATATCTGGTAGTTTAGGTTGTTCGTTGAAAAATTCTAACAAGTATTTACGGCGACACTGGTCAAGTTGTGTGTAGCCTAACATTCGACTATAACCTAACTTTTTACGTTGAAATGATTGATTAAATATACGTTGCATTTGATTAATTGAATATTGATTATAAAGTATAGATAATATGGACTCTTTTTCAGGAGGGATAAATTGTCCTAATTCAAATGCATTAATATCTTCAGTTGTGATTCTATCAGCAAATAGTATCGTTTCTAAAATAAAAGCGTCGTCGGGTTGGAATAAACTAATGGCTTGGCTTGCTTCACCGTCTCTACCTGCTCTTCCAATCTCTTGTAAATAATTAGAAGGACTCGATGACAAATGAAAATGAATGACTGTTCGTATATCTTTTTTATTTATTCCCATACCAAATGCACTTGTTGCAACTATGATTGGAATATCATTGTTTAAAAATTGGTGTTGTACCGTCTGCCTTTCTTGATAACTTAAATCGCCGTGATATATCCCTGTTAAAAAACCTGAATCATAAATAAGTTGAGCCAGTGTTAAACATAATTTTTTAGAAGATACATATATAATAGTGGGACCTGTTTCATTAAGTTGTGGTAACATCCATTCAATCTTTTCTTCGTCAGATCCGAAATTGAGATGTTTCAATGAAATATTCATACGATTCATACTTGTTTTAATTGTACTGAAATTAACATTGAGCATTTCTGATAAATCGCTTTCTAAATGAGGTGGTGCTGTTGCAGTTAATGCAAGAATTGTAGCCGACTTAAATGAATTCGTTATTTTTCCAATCAAGGCATAATGTGGTCTGAAATCATATCCCCATTCAGACAAACAATGCGCTTCATCAAGAACAATTAAACCAAAATCTATATTGACGATAAGTTTAAAATTTTGAGGCTGTAATATAAATTCGGGACTTAAATAGATAAATTTACTTTGTCGAATATTACTAAGATTTTGTCGTTTTTCTGTATTGTCCATTCCTGAATGGATACAACAAACTGCGCGCTCACCATTTAATTTCATTTGCATGACTTGATCATCCATAAGAGAAATCAATGGTGAAATGACAAGTGTTGGCTTTTCTATTATATAAGTAGGTAATTGATAACAAAGGCTTTTACCACTACCCGTAGGTAATATGCCAAGCGTGTGCTTTTGTTCTAATACACTGGTAATAATTTCCTCTTGTCCAGGTTTAAAGGAATCAAACCCAAACCAATTTTTAAGTTTCTGTTGAAGCAACTAAGTCACCCCTTTCAATACCGACAATCATCAATTTAATTTGAAAATAAGTTAATGTATCAAATTGTTGTTTGTATTCTCGCAATTTGATTCCTATATGACTTTGGTAAAAGTTGATAAAAGGTTGAATTGTTGTGATGTCTAAATATCTGTCATAGTCATTGATATAGCCTTTGATAAATAACTCTATAAGATGATCCTCAATCGTATTTAATTTAACATTTTGAACAGTCGAAATGTCTTGTATCGAGTGTCCTTCTTCTAATTGATGTAAGGTTAATTTCGTTTTATTAAGTAATGTTGGTCGTATGATTGTTTGATTTAATATAGGATGCACTTGCATATCTTCAATTTCAAACATGAGATCGACCAATTGATTCATTTCGAATTCAAATAATTCTTGTTGAGACTTTGATTCTATTAAACTGACTTGTTGTCTGGTATACATCGCTTCATCATAGCCTTGTAAATAATAATGCAAATAAACGTGTTCATGCTTGCTAGCGATTTTTTCAAATAATTGTTTAATTTCAGTAATAAAATTTGATTCTAATTCGTTAACCTTTATGTGTTGATAAATATCTTTAACACGTTGTTGAATGTATGTTTGTTGAGTAATAGGAACGAATCTAAAATCGTTATGTAGACTTTGTGATACCGTTTGAATGAGAAATTGGATACAGTTGAATGTATTAATAAGACTTTCATATGTACATCTTGGATGCGTTTTGATAATTGTTTTTGGTTCCTCATCATTCAAGTCATTTAAATATCGCTCAAAAGACGGATATTTTAATCTCGGTAAACTATGATATAATGACAAAAGTTGTTGACTACTTGCGTCAAAAAATGTTTGATGGGATTTTTTTCCTGTTAAGATATTATAAATACTTTTATTTGTTTTGTAGTTGAATGCTTGCTGATAAGCATGTTTGATAATTTGATACAAGATAAACCCTCACTCTATAAAACGAATATATTGAAAATCACACTATCGATGTCTACAATAGTAGTATTGTTATTACTAGTGTAGCATTTTTTTCAAAGGAGGCGAATGAAATTGGCTAAATATACAATCGTTGATATGGATACTTGTATAGCATGCGGTGCATGTGGTGCAGCAGCTCCAGATATCTATGATTATGACGACGAAGGTATTGCTTTCGTAATCCTTGATGATAACCAAGGTACTGCAGAGGTGCCAGAAGAGTTATATGAAGATATGGAAGATGCACTAGAAGGTTGTCCAACAGATTCAATCAAAATTGAAGACGAACCATTCGATGGTGACGCACTTAAATTTGAATAATATATAGTATTAAAAGCGCCCTTGCACATCATGTGTAAGGGCATTAGTTATTTATAAGTGAATGTTATTTTTAATTCTATTGAATATAAAGTAAAAGATGATTGAAATGACAATACCTTTAATAATATTAAATGGTATGACACCTGAAACAATAATCACTTTAAGATTATGAACAATGTCACCTAAGTTAAATATCATGCCGTAAAGTGGTAACAATACAAAATAATTTAAAATACTTAATACAATGGTCATAACTACTGTACCTATTACAAGACCTGTTAATAATGACTGCTTACTAAGTTTATTTTTGTAAATGTAGTATGCAGCTAACAAGAAACTTGCAATTGCTAGGAAGTTCGCTACGGGGCCTACAGGATCGCCCATATTGAAAAAGAAATTGAGTAAATTTTTAATAAATGCCACTATAATACCTGCAATTGGTCCTAATAAAAATGTAGCAAGTAATGTAGGTACGTCACTAAAGTCTAACGTTAAGTATGGTGGTAAAAATGGCAATGGAAATTTAATAAATGTAAGTACGAAAGCGACTGCACTTAACATACTTATAAAGATTAAACGTCTATTTTGGTTTTGTTGCATATATGATTTTCTCCTTTCATTCATCTTGCTAGAAAAGGAGGAAATTTGCACAACAAAAAACCTCCATCTTCTCCCATCCAGACTATACTGTCGGCTTCAGAATTTCACTGAATCAGGTAAAATGAAACATTTTACGTCGCAGGCTTAATTTACTGCCGGTTGGGAATTGCACCCGACCCCGAAGATGAATTAACTATAATTTTAATTTAAATATATCATACATGATAACTCTGCTATGTACAATGAGTTTGCTCCGATATATTTATATAGATATAAGTTGTCATTAAAATAATCAAGTTGATGATTAATCTATAGATTTAATAATAAATAAAAAACCTGTTAAAGTATCAATTGACTCTAACAGGTTTTATTATGTTTATTTTGGTAATTTGATGATAAAGGTAGTTCCTTCGCCTACTTGACTTTCAACTTCAATTGTACCGCCATGTTCTTCTATAATCATTTTACAGATGAACAATCCTAATCCAGTACCTTGTTTGCCTCTTTTTCTTGACGCGTCTACTTTATAGAAACGATCGAATACTTGTTGTAAATGTTCAGGTGCGATGCCTGTACCCGTATCTGCTATTCTTAAAATATTATATCTATTATCTTCGTCTGTAGTTACTGAAATCGTATCTCCAGGTTGTGTATATCTTGATGCGTTATCAATTAAATTGGTTAGGACTTGATCCATTCGGTCCATATCATAGTCCCATAACTGTTGATTGTTCACTTCGAATTGCATGTTAAGTTCTAAATCAGTAGCTTGTTGACGATATTTTATTCTCATTTTGTTGAGTAAATCACAAATTGGTTGTGTCTCTTTCTCTACAGATAATCCTTCAGCATCCATACGCGCTACATTTAATAATTCATTTACTAACCGGTTTAGACGTTTAGATTCATCTAAGACAATAGCGAGTGATTCATGTATCTCATCTGGTTCTGTAACAACACCATCTACAATAGATTCTGTATAGCCTTGTAATAATGCTATTGGTGTTCGTAATTCATGAGACACATTTGCGATGAAGTCTTTTTTCATTTGATCAAGGTTATGTTCATTTGTCATATCACGTATAATAGCAACGATACCACTTCTGCCATCATTTTGGATACGGTCAATATAACTCATGATTATCACATAATAACGTGTATTTGCTTCGATTTCTTGGAATTGCGTTTCTTTAGTATTAAAAGTTTGTTCGATTTGTTTTTCTATTAATTCAACCGCTTTGTCATCTAGTGTGTGGAATACTTGGTCTGCCATTTTGTTTGATAAAATAATTTCTTTTTGTTCATTTATACCGATAACACCTTCGACCATTGAGTTAATCAAGCTATCACGTATATTTTTAGATGTTGATAATGCTTCTACGTGTTCTTGAATTTCAAAACTCATATTATTAAATGCACGTGACAGTTCTCCTATTTCATCTTTTGTTGACACTGACGTGATATGTGAATAATCACCTTGTGAAACCTTTTGAGCTTGATTTCTTAACTCTCTTAACGGTTTAGTGATTCTAGATGATAAGAAAAATGCAAAAATAGTACTCACAGCTAAAAATATAATTGCGGTAATTAAGATTATAATTGTAATTGCATTGTTAGTATCTTCGATTGATTTTAAATCTTTAAATATAAAGACACCACTATATTCTGAGTGACTTCCTGGCTCAGCTTTCATTGGATAACCCACTAATATATAGGGATGTGAATTACCCTTTTCTTTAATCGTGACATTACGTGTCATTGACTCACCATGTTTGAAAACACGGTTAAAATCATTATTATCTTTGATTTCTTTTAGCATTGCTTGTTTATCTGTTGAAATTGTTTGTTGATAAGCGGTAGATGAATTTTTCATAATAATCAATCCACCTGGATTATCAATTAATGTTTGGCTATTTTTGATGGCTATATTTTGATTTTTAGAGCTTTCTACCAATGAACTAATACGTTTGGCGTCTTCTTTAATGGAATCTTCCGCTTCTTGTGTATAGTAATATTGAATAAAAGTAATTAACGCAGCACTTAATAAAATTAAAACTGTCGTTACTATAAAAATTATAGTTAACCACAGTTTTATTACTACACTATTTAGCCGGTTCATCGTTTGTATTAACCTCGAATTTATAGCCGACGCCCCAAACAGTTTGTATCATATGAGCTGCATCACTCGATACTTTGTTGAGTTTCTCTCTTAATCTTTTCACGTGCGTATCTACTGTACGTAAATCGCCATAAAATTCATAATGCCAAACTTCTTTTAATAATTGTTCACGATCAAATACTTTATTAGGTGTTTTAGCTAAATAAATTAATAGTTCATATTCTTTTGGTGTTAAATTAACCTGCTCATTATCAGCTAGTACTCTATGTGCATCATTATCGATGACTAAGTGATTGAACTCAATCACGTCTCTTGCATGAGGTTCACTTTGTTCAGGTGTAGTTGATTGCGTTCTTCTTAATAATGCTTTGACTCTTAGGACTACTTCTCTTGGAGAGAATGGTTTAACGATATAGTCATCTGCACCCGATTCAAACCCTTCGACACGATTCGTCTCTTCACCTTTTGCAGTGAGCATGATAATAGGTGTATCTTTATGCTCTCTTAATTGAGTGGCTACTTCGATACCGTCCATCTCTGGCAACATTAAGTCTAAAAGAATGCACGCATAGTCATTTTCCATAGCAAGTTGATATGCTTCTTTACCATCACTTGCTTCATGTGTTTCAAAAGATTCTCTTTCTAGGTATAGTTTAAGTAATCTTCTGATTCTATCTTCGTCATCAACGATAAGTATTTCATTCGTCATAATACTAAATTACCTCCTACACATGCTGTTCATTTCAATAGTTATTATAGCATATGAAATAGTCATTAAGTTAGTGTTAAAGAAATCTTTGTGAAAAAAATCTCAAAGATTTAAAATATCAGTGGTATAGTTTAATCATTTCCATTTTCAGCTAAATGGCGAATTGTTTTAACTTCATGAGGTGTGAGTACTCTACCTTCACCTGCATTTAATCCTTTTAAATCAAGCGGTCCAAATTGGATACGCGTTAATTTACTCACTTGGTGTCCAAAGTGTTCGAACATACGACGCACTTGTCTGTTTCTACCTTCACTAATCGTAATTTCAACGAGAGTCGTATTTTTATCTTTGTCTTGGTTTTTCACTTTAACTTGAGCAGGTTGCGTGAAACCATCTTCAAGTTCGATACCCTTTTCTAAAGCTTTGACTTCTTCTCTCATTAAATAACCTTTTAGTTTAGCAACATATTTCTTTTTAATATGATATCGAGGGTGTGTCATTAAATTCGTGAACTCACCATCGTTCGTTAATAATAATAATCCAGATGTATCATAATCTAATCGACCTACTGGATATATACGTGTTTCGATATCTTTAAAGTAATCAGTTACTACTTTGCGGCCACGATCATCCGATACACTTGTAATTACTTGAGCGGGTTTATTAAATAAAATATAAATCTTATCTTCTTGCTCTAATTTAATGCCTTCAACTTCCACAGTATCTGAGTTTGATACTTTTGTACCTAGTTCAGTGACTACTTGTCCATTAACTTTTACTTTGCCGTCAGTAATTAAAGTTTCAGCTTTACGGCGTGATGTATAACCACTGCTTGCAATTCTTTTTTGTAATCTTTCTAATTCTTTACTCATTTGTATCTCCCTTTTGATTTACCAAGTTACTAAAGAACGCGTCCATTTCTTCTTCATCTTCTTGAGTGGTTGGTAAATCTTCTAATTTTTCTATACCGAATACATTTAAAAATAAGTCTGTCGTAATTAATTGTTGACTACGTGAATTCTGAACTTCTTTTGCTTCTACTAAACCTCTTGCAATGAGTGTTTTAACTGCACCATCAGAATTTATACCCCTAATTAGTTCAATATCACTTCGAGTTAATGGTTGATTATACGCAATAATAGATAATGTTTCCATTGCGGCCTGTGATAATTTCATTTTAGATTTTTGTTCAATTAAGGCTTCGATATAATGTGCAGCGTCCTTTTTAGTTGTTAGAACACATGTTGTTCCAAATTGTTGAATCACAAGACCGTTCGATTCGTATGAGTCGATAAGGTCAGCTAATTCAGCTTCATTGACCTCTAGAATTTCAAGCAGTTGTTTGACTTCAAGACCTTCATCTCCGGATGTGTATAGCAGTGCTTCTAATATACCATGCTTATTCAACGCCGTAATTCACTCCTCTTAATATATTAATGTCATCAAAGTTTTGATGTTGTTCAATATTAATAATCCCTGACTTTGACATTTCTAATATGGCTAAAAAGTGAGTCACCACTTGTTCTATAGGTTCTGTAAATGTAAACAGACTAAAGAAATTGAAGGATGACTTTGTTTTTAATCTGTCTGTGACTTGTGCCGTTGCTTGTTGAATGGTAAATGTTTCTTTCTTGATTTCTACAGAATGAGGTTTGTTGATTTCTACTCGGTTTTTAACACGTTGATAAGCAACAATTAATTCGGTTAAATCGATGGTGTTCGATGGATCCCAAGATTCATCAGTCTCCATATGTGATAAATCAGTTGGATGTTTAGTGTAATAGTGATCACGTTCGGCTTTCATCTCATTTAAAATTTCAGTGTACTCTTTGTAGTTCTGATATTCTATTAATCTACCGACTAAATCTTCACGTGGATCTTCTTCGAGGTCGAGATCATCTTCTGATTGTGGTAACAATAATTTACTTTTAATCATCAGTAATTCTGAAGCCATGACCAAGTATTCACTTGCTACATTGATTTCTAATTGATTCATTGCATGAACATATTGCATATATTGTTCAGTTAATGACTTCATAGGTATATCATAAATGTCTATTTCAAATTTTTGAATTAAATGTAATAACAAATCGAGTGGACCGTTAAATGCATCCAGTTTTACTTCATACATAGTATCTACCTCATGTTGCAACTTATGTGCATATTTCACTAAAATATTATAGCATGAATTTATATAACTTTTAAAATTAAGGTGAAATTCAGATGGAACAAGCATTAATTCAATTTTATTATCACTTTCATACTAGTCAGCACTATTTTTTATGTCATGACATTCTTGAGGAAGCTTGGAAGGAGAATAATAACTTTAGCAAACAAGATGCTGTCGTGAGTTTGATTTTATGTGCTACGGCTTGCTATCACTTTCGACGACGTAATTTAAAAGGTGCTGCAAAGTCTTTTGATAAAGCAAAACAGGTCATCAAAAATGCTAATAAACAAGATCAAATGCAATTACATTTGAATATTCGACGGTATATCACGTTACTGGACGAACAAATGACACGCGTAGCACAACAACAACCCTTTGAACCTATACCATTACCTATTAATGCTGACATGTTGAATCGAATTCAATTACATTATTCAGATTATCATTTTGTTTCATCACCTATTTTAAATGATGAGATTGTTCATCATCATTTATTAAGAGATAGAAGTGATGTTGTTTTAGCACGACAACTCGCATTAAAGGATAAACGGTATCAAAGACTCAAAATTGATAATAATAAAAACCAATGATACTTATTTGATGCTTTAAGTATCATTGGTTTTTAACGTTTATTAAGCTCTAGGGTGATATTGATTATACATTTTTCTAATTTGTGATTTTGAAACGTGTGTATATAATTGTGTTGTTGAAATATCAGAATGTCCTAACATTTCTTGTACTGCACGTAAATCGGCACCATTTTCAAGTAAATGTGTTGCAAATGAGTGTCTCAATGTATGTGGCGTGAGTGTTTTATTAATATTAGCTTTTAGACCATTTTGTTTAATCATTTTCCAGATACCCTGTCTTGATAAAGGTTTACCATGCATATTTAAGAATAAGACATTGGTCACAGTTTGCTTAAGTAATTGTGGCCGTACGGTCTCGATATAGGTAGTTAAATAATCTATAACCGTATCTCCTAACGGCACAATACGTTCTTTGTCTCCTTTACCAAATACGCGAACAAATCCCATCATTAAATTGACGTCTTCAACTTCAATTTGGATCACTTCGGATACACGCATGCCTGTAGCATATAATAACTCAAGCATTGTGCGATCTCGATATCCATTGTTTTTATTTAAATCTGGTGCATTGAGTAATTCAATGACTTCATCTACTTCTAATACATCAGGGAGTTTCTTTTCGTATTTTGGCGTTTCTATTAATACTGTTGGATCTTTAGCTGCATATTTTTCGCGTAACGCAAATTGATGAAAACTACGTATTGTTGAAATAAATCTAGCGATAGATTTAGATGATTGGCCTTGATCGATTAAATAACCTAAACATTCTTGAATCGTTTGACGATCTACAAAATCGATATTTGAAATCTTTTGTAGTGCTAAGTATTCTTTATATTTATTCAAATCTCGACGGTAAGCACCAATTGTATTGACACTTAATCCTTTCTCAATTTGAATAAATTTTAAATATTCTTCTATAATTGTTTCCATTATAAAGCACCTCTTTTGAAGCGGTGGCTTCTTAATATCATATATGTGTGGTGTATTAATCATGCACAAACTTTTGTACATTTATTTAGATAAATTAATTTTATTTATTTTATTTCGCTTTTTTTAGCTTGGCAATTTGAACATACACCATGGAATGTTAATCGGTGGTCTAAAATTTTAAAATTAAATTCTTTTTCGACACGATTTTCAACTTCTGGTAATAAGTCTTCTTCGATTTCTTCTACTTTACCGCATTCCATACATACTAAATGGTGATGGAAATGTTTAGCACCTTCTTTTCTTAAGTCGAAACGAGCAACACCATCACCAAAATTAATTTTATCCAATACTTTTAATTCTGCTAATAATTCTAAAGTACGATAAACGGTAGCTAATCCAATCTCTGGTGATTTGTCTTTAACTTTTAAATATACATCCTCTGCACTTAAATGGTCTTTTTCGTTTTCTATTAGAACTCTTACAGTAGCCTCACGTTGTGGAGTTAACTTATATGAAGACTGTTGTAATTGTTGCTTCACGCGATTTAATCGTTCTTCCACGGAAGCCTCACTCCTCTACTAAGAATTATAATCATTTTAATCTAAAGCATGATTCAATATATAAATTACCAGTATTCTCAATGAAACGCAAGGATATTCACTTATTATTTAGAATGATTATAATTTAATAATAGATATTGAAGTGCTATGATTGTCTTTGCGTCTTCAATTTCTGCATTTTGAAGTGCTTCTTTTACTTCTTCAATTGAGAATTTATGTACTTCTACAAATTCATCGTCATCAAGGTTCATTTCCCCTACTTCTAATTGATCAGCAAAATAAATTGTCAGTTTCTCATTTGAAAAACCTGGAGAACCATACATATGTGTAACAAATTGCAAGTTTTTGGCGATATATCCAGTTTCTTCTTCTAATTCACGTTTAGCTGCTTCTTCTCGTTCCTCATTTTTCTCTAATTTACCAGCAGGAATTTCTAATAATGGTTTTTCCGCAGGTTTTCTAAATTGCTTTACTAATAGTACTTCATTTTCAGGTGTCATAGCACACACTGCTACCGCGCCATTGTGATAAATCAGTTCGCGTTTAGATGTACGTCCATCGGGTAATTCTACATCATGAATTTCTAAATCGATTATTGTTCCATTATAAATTACTGTTCTATCTATCGTTTTTTCGTTAAATTCCATTTATAATCACGTTCCTTTTAAATATTTTAATAAATTGATAAACTGAATGCGTTAGTTAAAGTGTATCGAAAGGAGAAAATACATGCAAAAGAATATCTTGAAAAGTGGTATAGAAATTTCTGAACTAGGATTAGGTTGTATGAGTTTAGGTACAGATTACAATACTGCACAACCGATAATTGAAAGTGCAATTGAAAATGGTATTACTTATTTTGATACAGCTGATATGTATGACCAAGGTATCAATGAAGAAATCGTTGGTAAAGCATTAAAAAAATATCAAAATCGTGATGACATAGTTATAGGGACTAAAGTTGGTAACCGATTAACTGAAGATGGCAATATCACATGGGATCCATCTAAGAAACACATTAAAGAAGGTGTGAAAGGCTCACTACAACGTTTAGGTTTAGATCATATCGATTTATATCAATTACATGGTGGTACCATTGATGATCCATTAGATGAAACAATTAGTGCGTTTGATGAGTTAAGACAAGAAGGTATTATTCGCGCATATGGTATTTCATCTATACGTCCAAATGTGATTGATTATTATTTAAAACATAGTCAAATTGAAACATTAATGTCTCAATTTAACTTAATAGATAATCGCCCTGAAAGCTTATTAGATAATATACATGAAAAACAAGTAAAAGTATTAGCGCGTGGTCCAGTATTTAAAGGTCTATTAACGTCTAATAGTAACGAAGCATTAGATAAAAAATTCGCTGATGGTATATTCGATTACACGCACGATGAATTGGGTGAAACGATTGCTTCTGTTAAAGAAATTGAAAGTAATCTAACGGCGCTTTCATTTAACTATCTCACATCACATGACGCACTAGGTTCTATCATCGTAGGTGCAAGTAGTGTTGAACAACTAGAAGAAAATGTTAAAAATTACTATAAAGATGTAAGCTTAGATCAAATCAAAGCGTCTAGAGAACGCGTCAAAGATTTACAGTATACGCAACATTTAAAATCATAGATATAGCAAAAGCCATTAAATGAAGGTAATTCATTTAGTGGCTTTTTGTAATATATTTTGTTTGCTGATTTTAATGTTTATATAAGTTTAAGGCTTATTTTTGTTATTAAACAAATGAGAAAAATGTTTTTCCAAAAATCTAGGTGCTAATTGATATAATTTTAACATTTGATGCATCCATGTTGGTGCATTGATTTCTTGCTTTTCTTTAATAATACCTTCCACGATATATTGAGCAAGTTGGTTAGATTGAATCATTATTGAACGATATCGGTTGAAATACGATAAAGATGGATCTGCTTTTTGATGAAATGGAGTATCAATCGGTCCTGTATTTACTGACATGACGTGTAATTTTGGTTCCTCTAATCTCAGTGCGTTTAGAACTTGATTAAAAGCAGCTTTAGACGCACCATAGTGAGCAGCGTGCGACTGTGTCACAAATGCAGCTTGACTTGATATACCAATAATATGTGCATGTTCTACTAAATATGGTTTTATCGTTTTGTATAGTAAATTAAAACTAATTAAGTTAACATCATATGTTTCAAGCATCTCTTCTGTTGTATGCGTAGCAATAGATTTAAAATAACCTAATCCTGAACTATATATCACTCCGTTTATAGGTGATTTAATTTGAGATGTAATATTTATAATGTCTTGTCTATTTTGTAAATCGCATTCTATTACATCGACTAATGAGGATTGGCTACCGAAATTAATTTGTTGGAACTTCTTAATGTCACGTGCAAGAATGGTTACATGAGTCCCTCTTTTAATAAGTTCGTGCACAATATCTAATCCCAATCCACTTGTACCACCTGTAACAATATAGTGTTGGCCTATCATGGTATTCACTCTCTTTCTTATATAGAGATATCGCATTTCATATAAAAATGATGATAAATTGTAATCTTAATATTGAATATTTCTAATATATGTTACTATGTAGTTATATTCATAAGGTATCATTATTTTATAACTAAAATGAAGGTGATGTGAAGTATATGAAACTTGTATTTTA
Source organism: Staphylococcus sp. HL28 (assembly GCF_021117155.1). NCBI lineage: Bacteria > Bacillati > Bacillota > Bacilli > Caryophanales > Staphylococcaceae > Staphylococcus > Staphylococcus sp. HL28. Next base: position 1,332,918 of record NZ_CP088218.1, on the reverse strand, counting down.
CGGTGCAGGCAATATGGCACAAGCAATCTTTACAGGCATTATTAATTCTAATAATTTAGATCCTAATGATATTTATTTAACAAACAAATCGAATGAAGCGGCACTCAAAGATTTTGCAGAAAAATTAGGTGTGAATTATAGCTATAATGATGAAGCCTTACTTAAGGATGCTGATTACGTATTCTTAGGTACAAAACCACATGATTTCGAAGCGTTAGCTGATAGAATTAAAGATTCAATCACTGATAGTAACCGTTTCATTTCAATTATGGCTGGTTTATCCATTGATTATATAAGAGAACAATTAAATACCAATAATCCTTTAGCTCGTATTATGCCTAATACTAATGCACAAGTTGGTCATTCTGTAACAGGTATTAGCTTCTCAAATAATTTTGGTCCTAAAGCTAAAGATGAAGTCAATGAATTGATTAACGCATTTGGTTCAGCTATAGAGGTCTCTGAAGATCACTTACATCAAGTAACGGCTATTACAGGAAGCGGGCCTGCATTTTTATACCATGTATTTGAACAATATGTTAAAGCTGGTACGCAGCTAGGTTTAGAAAAAGATCAAGTTGAAGAATCTATTCGTAATTTAATTATTGGTACTAGTAAAATGATTGAACGTTCTGATTTAAGTATGGAACAATTAAGAAAAAATATTACATCTAAAGGTGGTACAACACAAGCTGGTTTAGATGCCCTTTCACAATATGATTTAGTTGCTGTATTTGAAGATTGTTTAAGCGCAGCAGTTAATCGAAGTGTTGAATTATCCAATACAGATGATTAAATAAAAAAATGAACCTGGGACATAAATACCAAAATAAAAGCACAAAGATGAAATGAAATTTCAAATCATCTTTGTGCTTTATTTATATTTAATACTATGTATTGACTGACTTCGCTATGCCCTCGTGGTGCTACATCATATCATCCAAAAATGATGTTGAAAGTTATATTATATGCCTATACATAATCGATATTCTCTGGTCGAAAAATAGAAAAACTCCTTAATGATACCGTTAGAATGATGTGGTTATCACAAAATCAAACACCCTCTTTAAAACTATTAATCGTTTTAGAGTAAACCCCCAAACAGATGCATTAATTGAATCTATATTTGTCCAATTTCATACTCAATGTCTCAAACAGTTTTTTAAATTTTAAAAGAGTCAAAATCATTAACGAAAGTAAAATCTGGTGTATCTGGTAAAACTTTGAGTTCTTGATAAATATTTTCGATTTCTTCTTTAGTATAGCGATTGCTCATATGCGTGATTAAGCTCCGTTTGACATTTGCTTGACGTATTAAATTAAATACATCATCGATATGACTATGATGATAACTATTGGCTAACGTTTTTTCGCCTTCAATATAAGTGGCTTCATGTACCATAATATCAGCTTCATTCGCTATGATGTGTTCATTAGAACATGGCTTTGTATCACCAAATATAGCGACAACTGGTCCCGACTTTGCCTCTCCTTTGAATTCATCAGATTGATAAATTTTCCCGTTAAATTCAAAGGTGTTATTAGTTTTTACTTCTTGATATTTAGGTCCAGGTTCCAGTCCAATTGCTTTTAATGCATCTACATCAATAGTGCCTGGTGTTGTAGGCGTTTCTATACGATAACCATAAGATATAATACCATGATTTAACATTTCAGCTTGTACTGTAAATCCATCATGATGATAATTTAAGGATTCGTCTATCTCTATGTATGTAATTGGATAATTGAGATGTGATTCGGATAAAGTTAATGTTGTTTCAATATATTTTTGAATACCTTTAGGTCCGATGAGTGTGAGAGGTTTGTTTTCTCCACCTTGAAAGGATCTGCTTGTTAGTAATCCCGGAAGTCCAAAAATATGATCACCATGCATATGTGTAATGAAGATATGATCGACTTTACCTAATTTAATCGAATGATGAAGAATTTGATGTTGTGTTCCTTCACCTACATCAAAAAGCCATATTGAATTAGAATAAGGCTCAAGATTTAATGCAATTGCTTGTGTGTTTCTCTCTTTGGTTGGTAGTCCAGCGCTAGTACCGAAAAATGTGACTTCCATGCTCACACCTCCTTCTCTTCGATTTATTTTATCATATATAATGACAATTTTTATAATAAGAAATAAAATGTATATATAACATGAATAATCATGAGAGTAAGTATAAACGCTTATCAGTCATTCTTTAGTTAATTTCTATAGTTGGTAGCGCTATACGTAAGTCGAATAATTTGGTAATTATAGTCAATATCGATTATCATTTAAATAAATCATAGTTACGTTTTATGACTTTTTTCAAAGCATATTATATGACCATAAGTTTTCTTTATCATATAATATAACAATCATATATCTTTTTATAGAATTGAGGTTTTAATCTTGAGTACAAAACAAAAACATATACCTTGTTTAATTACAATTTTCGGAGCAACTGGTGATTTGAGTCATCGTAAATTGTTTCCTTCCATTTTCCACCTTTTTCAACAAGATAATTTAGATGAACATATTGCTATTATTGGTATTGGTCGCCGCGATATTAGTAACGATACATTCCGTGAGCAAGTTAAAGCGTCAATCCAATCACATGTTAAAGAAACACATAAAATTGATGAATTCATGGAACATGTGTTTTACCATAATCATGATGTTAGTGATGAAGAAAGTTATCAATCATTATTAGAGTTTAGTAATCAATTAGATACTCAATTCGGTTTAAAAGGTAATCGTCTGTTTTATCTTGCTATGGCACCACAATTCTTTGGTGTTATCTCAGATTATTTAAAATCATCTGGTTTAACCAACACTTCAGGTTTTAAACGTCTTGTTATAGAGAAGCCATTTGGCAGTGACTTGAAATCAGCTGAATCATTAAACAATCAAATAAGACGTTCATTTAAAGAAGAAGAAATTTATCGTATTGACCATTATTTAGGTAAAGATATGGTTCAAAATATTGAGGTTTTACGTTTTGCTAATGCTATGTTCGAACCACTATGGAATAATAAATATATTTCTAATATCCAAGTAACATCTTCTGAGGTTTTAGGTGTAGAAGATCGTGGTGGATATTACGAATCTAGTGGTGCATTAAAGGATATGGTTCAAAACCATATGTTACAAATGGTTGCCTTATTAGCCATGGAAGCCCCTATCAGTTTAAATAGCGAAGATATCAGAGCTGAAAAAGTAAAAGTATTAAAATCTTTACGTCAATTACGTCCACAAGATGTGAGAAAGAACTTTGTTCGCGGACAATATGACCGAGGTGTCATTGAAGGTCAAGAAGTGAGATCATATCGTGAAGAAGATCGAGTTGCTGAAGATTCTATCACTCCAACGTTTGTGTCTGGTAAATTAACTATTGATAATTTTAGATGGGCAGGCGTACCATTCTATATTCGAACTGGTAAACGAATGAAATCTAAAACTATTCAAGTAGTAGTTGAATTTAAAGAAGTACCTATGAACTTATACTATCAAACAGATAAATTACTAGATTCTAATTTATTAGTCATTAATATTCAACCAAATGAAGGTGTATCACTTCATTTGAATGCTAAGAAAAATATTCAAGGCATCGATACTGAACCAGTACAATTATCTTATGCTATGGGCGCACAAGATAAAATGAATACTGTCGATGCATATGAAAATCTATTATTTGATTGTCTTAAAGGTGACGCAACAAACTTTACACACTGGGAAGAATTAAAATCAACTTGGAAATTTGTTGATGCGATTCAAGAACAATGGAATATGGTAGAACCAGACTTCCCTAACTATACGTCTGGTACAAACGGCCCGTTAGAAAGCGACCTATTATTAAGTAGAGATGGTAATCACTGGTGGGACGATATTCAATAAGAAGATGTAATACAATGTATGATTAAATCAATCAAATAGTGAATGATTATATGGTATGTGAAATGATAATTATATGAGCACCCATCAGCGTGTTCATTACAATAGCATTTAGTACCTGTAGTCGTTCACTTTTTTTAATAAATTCATTTATTGCTATGCTTTCAGGTGTATATTTAGACAAAATAATGTAGAATAAAAGTTAATGATTGAAAATAATTGGAGTGAATATTTTGGACGTTATCAAGCAAATACAACAGGCAATTGTTTATATCGAAGACCGTCTACTTGAGCCGTTTAATTTGCAAGAATTAAGTGATTACGTTGGTCTCTCTCCCTTTCACCTTGAACAGTCATTTAAAATGATTGTAGGTCTTTCACCAGAAGCGTATGCAAGAGCTAGAAAGCTAACACTAGCTGCTATTGACGTCAAACATAGTGCGAGTCGTTTGGTAGACGTTGCTAAAAAGTATCGATATGCAAATTCAAATGATTTTGCAAATGATTTTAGTGATTTTCATGGCATTTCACCAATACAAGCGTCAACTAAAAAAGATGAACTTAAAATGCAAGAGCGTATATACATTAAATTGACAACAACAGAGAGAGCACCTTATCCTTATAGACTAGAAGAAACGGATGATATTTCTTTAGTTGGGTATGCACGATATATCGATGCAAAAGATTTGTCAAACCCTTTTAATGTTCCTGACTTTTTAGAAGATTTGCTATTAGATGGTCATTTAAAAGAGTTACGACGTTATAATGATATAAGTCCATTCGAATTATTTGTTATAAGTTGTCCTTTAGATTCTGGGTTAGAAATTTTCGTAGGTGTACCGAGTGAGCGTTATCCAGCTCAGTTAGAAAGTAGATTTCTACCTGGCAGACACTATGCTAAGTTTAATTTACAAGGGGAAATTGATTATACGGTAAATGAGGCTTGGTATTATATCGAAACAAGTTTACAGTTGACGTTACCATATGAAAGAAATAGTTTATATGTAGAAGTGTATCCTTTAGAGATTTCATTTGATGATCCTTTTACTAAAATTCAATTATGGTTACCTGTTGAGCAAGAACATTATAATAATGAACACTAGACATAAAAAATCATGTCTACAGTATGACATTGAGTCATATTTGTAGACATGATTTTTATTTATTTTAAAGTTTTAATACAAAGGCTTCATAAGGTTCAATTTGATTTAAATTAATATTTTTATCGTAGTTGTGAAGTAATGTTTCCATATGTTTTACATCGATATCAATATTTAATCGACTTACTTTATCAGTTAAATTACCTACGATGAGTACCTTATCATTGTTAAGCGTTCTTGAATAAGCAAATAAATTTGGATTATCAGCATCCACTAAATCAAATTGACCATATGTGTAAATATCAGCTGATTTTTTCAATTGAATGAGAGATTTGTAAAAATTTAATACAGAATGCTCATTTTCTTGTTGATCAGCCACGTTAATCTCTTTATAGTTAGGATTTAGTGGGAACCATGGTTGTCCACCTGTAAAGCCTGCGTTTTCCTCATTATTCCACTGCATTGGTGTACGAGAATTATCTCTATTTTCCATCTTATATTTATCCAATAATTGATTAACGTCGCCACCTTGTTCTTTAACGATTTGATATTCATTTTTTACTGCTACATCATTAAATGTTTCAATACTATCAAATGGATAATTAGTCATTCCAATTTCTTGTCCTTGATAAATAAAAGGTGTACCTTGTTGAAGGAAGTACACAACTGCATGACTAGTAGCTGATTCATACCAGTAATCTGTATCATTTCCCCATGTTGACACGCGTCGTGGTTGGTCATGATTTTCAATAAATAGTGCATTCCAACCTACTCCTTCTAAGCGCTTTTGCCAACGGTTTAGTACATCTTTATATGCACTGACATCAAATTGAGAATCACCTGTACTCCAAAGTCCTAAATGTTCAAATTGAAAAATCATGTTAAATTTACCATTTTTCTCTCCAACCCATTCATCAGCATCGTCTGGAGTTACTCCGTTGGCTTCACCAACAGTCATAATATCATAGTTAGATAATGATTGCTCTTTCATTTCTTGTAACCAATCTTGGATGCCTGGTTGATTCATATCGACGTCAAACGCCGGTGCATATGTTTTACCATTTGGTACAGGTAAATCACCTGCTTCAAATGTTTTCTTAATATGTGTAATCGCATCAACTCTGAATCCATCTATCCCTTTTTCAAACCACCAATTCATCATGTCGAATACTGCTTTTCTTACTTCTTTATTATTCCAATTTAAATCTGGTTGCTTTTTGCTAAACAAATGGAAATAATATTGACCTGTATTGGCATCATATTCCCATGTTGAACCATTAAAAATACTTTCCCAATTATTGGGTTCTGAGCCATCAGGTTTTGGATCTCTCCAAATGTACCAGTCACGTTTAGGATTATCTTTACTTGATTTTGATTCAATAAACCAAGGATGTTCATCAGATGTATGATTTACAACTAAATCTAGTATTAATTTCATTCCTCGTTGATGTACACCTTCTAATAATCGATTAAAATCATCCATTGTGCCAAATTCGTCCATAATTGCCTGATAATCACTAATATCATAGCCATTGTCATCATTTGGCGATTTGTACATAGGGCTTAACCAAATTACATCTATACCTAAATCTTTTAAGTAATCTAATTTGTCTATAACACCAGGCAAATCCCCTATACCATCGTCATTGCTATCATTAAAACTTCTTGGATAAACTTGATATGCAACTGCTTCTTTCCACCAATTTTTAGTCATCATATGTACACCTCTAATATATATTGTTTATAAATGAAACCGGTTTCTTTATTAATCATTTTATCGATAATATATACGAGGGTCAAAATTTTTGATGTAAAATTAAGTAAAGTTTCTAAAAAAACGTCTTACACTTTCGTGTAAGACGTTATATATCAAATCATTGTATGATTAATCTTCAACCCATTGTGTGTGGAATACACCTTCACGGTCTTTACGTTCATAAGTATGTGCACCGAAATAGTCACGTTGTGCTTGGATAAGATTAGCAGGTAAATCTTCAGAACGATAACTATCGTAGTAGTTTACACTAGCAGAGAATCCTGGTGTTGGTACACCATTTTTAACACCTGTTGCTACAACGTCTCTTAATGCATCTTGGTAATCAGTAACAATATTTTTGAAGTATGGATCTAATAATAAGTTTTCAAGTTCAGGATTATTATCGTAAGCATCTTTAATTTTTTGTAAGAATTGTGCACGAATGATACAACCTTCACGCCAAATCATTGCAAGCTCACCTAATTTTAAGTTCCATTCGTGATCTTCGCTCGCTTTTCTCATTTGCGCAAAGCCTTGAGCGTAAGAACAAATCTTACTCATATATAATGCTTTTCTGATTTTTTCTAAGAATTCTTCTTTATTACCATCAAATGAAGCTTGTGGTCCATTTAATGATTTAGACGCATTAACACGTTCTTCTTTAATGGATGAAATGAAACGCGCAAATACTGATTCAGTGATAATTGTTAATGGAATTCCTAATTCTAATGCATTAATAGAAGTCCATTTACCTGTACCTTTTTGACCAGCAGTATCTAATATTTTTTCTACTAATGGTTCATTATTTTCATCTAATTTAGTGAAAATATCGCCAGTAATTTCTATTAAGTAACTTTCAAGTTCTCCAGCGTTCCAGTCTTTGAATGTTTGAGAAATTTCAGTATGACTCATACCTAATAAGTCTTTCATCATTGCATAACTTTCAGCAATTAATTGCATATCTGCATATTCAATACCGTTATGAACCATTTTTACATAATGACCTGCACCATTTGGCCCAATATAAGTTACGCAAGATGCGCCATCTTGCGCTTTTGCTGCAATGGCATCTAAGATATCACTGACTTTATTATAAGCAGCTTCTTGACCACCAGGCATTAATGAAGGGCCAGTTAGAGCACCTACTTCTCCACCTGATACACCCATACCAATGAAATTAACGCCACTTTCAGCTAATGCTTTATTTCGACGAATTGTATCTTGATAGTTTGTATTACCACCATCAATTAAAATATCATCATCATCTAATAAAGGTAATAAACCATCTATTGTTGCATCGGTAGCAGGACCAGCTTTAACCATTAATAAAATTTTACGGGGTTTTTCTAATGAATTTACAAATTCTTCTAAAGAATATGTTGGGTGGATACTTTTACCTTTTGATTCTTCCACCATTTCATCCGTTTTTTGTCTAGAACGATTATAAACAGATACACTATAACCACGTGATTCAATATTCCATGCAAGGTTTTTACCCATTACGGCTAAACCTACTACACCTATTTGTTGTGTCATATTACTTACCTCTCTTATTCGAATATTTCATTCATATTGTATCACAAATTGTGTACATACTTCACTAAATTGACCGTGCTAATCTGCTACGAGCTCAATAATTTTTAGGACTTGGCTAGTTAACATATTAAGGTCTTTAACGGCAATTCTTTCACTTGTAGTATGAATATTTTCATAACCTACGCCTAAAATAACGGATGGAATACCATACGTATTAATGATACTTCCATCTGAACCACCGCCAGAGATTACTGTATTGCCTTTAAGACCTAGTGCAACAGCACTTTCTCTAGCTATTTTGGTAACTAATGCATCATCATCTATCTTAAATCCAGGATAGCTTTTCTCTATATCTACATGAGCTTGGCCACCTAATTCTTTAGCAGTTTGTTCAAAGGTTTCTTTCATATGTTGTACTTGCTTTTCAATACTTTGATCATTATGTGAGCGAGCCTCTGCTTCGATAACTACTTCATCAGCTACAATATTTGTTGCTGAACCACCGTGAAATTTACCTATATTTGCGGTAGTTAATTCGTCAATTTGACCTAGGTGCATTTTGCTAATCGCTTTAGCAGCTATATTTATTGCACTAATTCCTTCATCAGGTGTACTAGCGTGTGCAGTTTTCCCATTAATAGTTGTATTAATCTTCATCTGAGTTGGTGCACCGACAACAGTAGTTCCGACATCAACACTTGCATCAATAGCATATCCAAAGTCAGCATCTAATAAAGATGTATCTAGAGCTTGAGCACCTAATAGTCCTGATTCCTCACCTACTGTAATAACAAATTGAATTTGTCCATGAGTTAAGTGTTGCTCATTAATAGTAGTGATTGCTTCAATGATAGCAGCTAAACCTGCTTTATCATCAGAACCTAAAATGGTTGTACCATCTGAGTATATGTAACCATCTTCTGCAACATGAGGCTTGATATCAAGACCGGGTACTACAGTATCCATATGACTTGTAAAATATAATTTAGGTACATCTTTATTTGAAATATTACTTGGCAACGTACAAACAAGATTATTTGCACCTAAACCATCTGTTTGACTTGCCTGGTCTTCCTCAACTTTTAAGCCGAGTGATTCAAATTTTTGTTTTAAAATTGGTTGAATTTTCTCTTCGTTACCAGTTTCTGAGTTGATTTTTACTAATTCTAAAAATGTATTTAAGAGACGTTCCTTATTCATCATTGTCATTCCCCCTTAATCATATAACTCCAGTTTAACTGAAATCTGAATATATCAAAAATAAATTGATTGCAATTCAGAATTAAATCATATAATGTTAATCTATACTTAGATTTTGTATTTTGAATCATGTCTTAAATACGTTTTATGCAATTGGAGGAACATCATATGACAAATAAAGTATTACGTGTAATCATAGTAGTGATGTTAGTAGCGGTAGTATTAGCCCTACTACTTACTAGTTTAGTCCCAATGTTGAACTAATCTCTAATATATTTAAATAGCCAGAGGCATCTATTATTGATGCCTCTGGCTTTTATATTTTTAAGCATAATTTTTAATTTCACTATGCAATTTTAATGAACCAAATTGAGATTTAATATTTAAATATTCTTCTAATTCATTTAGTAATTGAATTATATTAGCACGTGAATTTAGAGCTTGATGCGAAGTAGGTAATGGTAAATCATCTAAAGATAATCTTATTTCATACAATGAATGTAAACGTAAAGCAGTATAGTCATTGCTATTAACATTACTACCTATTTCAGAGAGTAATTGTGAAATACGATCTAAAATTGGATCTTTAGTTTGTATATTTTCAATTAAAAATTTCATTCGTTTTAATAAATCAAGTTGCTCTTCGCGCATATCGAAATAATGATAATATGAATTCTCATTTCTGACAAAGTGATTCTTTACATCTCTAAAGGCTAATGATTTCGCTTTTCTAATATTTAATGCAAGAGGTTCAAAAGTGATATTAAGCTCATGGTTATCGTTTTTACACGCATTTTCAAAAGCAATAAATACATCAGTAATTTGATGTTCTATATCATTCTTAAAGTGTTTTAAAGTTTTGTCTAAACTTGGCATGATTAAATTCATTATAAAGGCAATGCCAAGTCCAACAATTAACAACATAATTTCATTAAGAATCAGATGTCCATCGATTGTTTTAGCATTGAAAACATGTAGTAATATAACACAGCTTGTAATAACACCTTCTTGCGCATTTAATACAACTGTTAATGGAATAAATAATAATACAATTAATCCTAATACGACGGAATGTTGTCCTAGTATTGAAAATATTGCTGACCCTAAAAATAGGATCAACAAGCATGATACTAAGCGAGAAACAATCGCCGTTAGTGAATGCATTTTAGTATGTTTAATACAAAGTACAACAAGTATTGCACTTGAAGCATAGTTATCGAGGCCCAAAAGCTTACAAATTATAACACCTAATGTCATTCCTACTGCTGTCTTGAGTGTTCTAAATCCAATCTTATAAGGATTTAACTTGAGCATCTGACTATGACCTCTTATCTTTCTTCGCAATATTGATCAAACAAGTTTTGTAATTGATTAATCACATTCATTACATCATGTCCTTCAATTTGATGACGTTCAATCATCTCTGTGATTTTACCATCTTTAATCAGTGCGAATGAAGGACTTGAAGGTGCATAACCTTCAAAATAATCTCTAGCTTGTTGTGTTGCTTCTTTGTCTTGTCCTGCAAATACAGTTACTAATCGATCTGGTAATTTATCATAATGTAGTGCATGTGCAGCTGCTGGACGTGCAATACCTCCTGCACAACCACAAACAGAGTTAACCATAACAAGTGTTGTACCATCTTGTTTTAATACTTTATCAACTTCATCAGCTGATGTTAGTTGCTCATAACCAGCTTCTTCAATTTCGTTTCTTGCTTGGTCTACGATCCCGTTCATATATAAATCAAAGTTTAAATCCATAAATTAGAATCACCTTTCGTTATTAATTTAACTGTCTTTATTTTACTAATTAAACTTCGATACTTCAACATGCATGATTAATGGAATTTAAAATAGACATAAATACTTTCGTAATTGTGAAAGTACTTATGTCTACGAATAAAATAATGACTAATATATATTAGTATTTTCAACTGTATATTGTTCTACGCGTTGTTTAATATGATTCATAAATTGGCCAGTTTGTAAACCATCTAAGATACGGTGATCGATGGATATACAAAGATTAACCATACTTCTAATGGCTATCATATCATCAATGACAACAGGTTTTTTAACGACAGATTCAACTTGTAAAATAGCTGCTTGTGGATGGTTGATTATACCCATTGATGACACAGAACCAAATGAACCTGTATTATTAACAGTAAATGTGCCACCTTGCATATCCTCTTGAGTTAACTGATTGTTTCTTGCTTTTTGAGCTAGTTCATTAATCTCACGAGCGATACCCTTAATTGATTTTTCATCAGCATGTTTAATGACTGGTACATACAATTTATTTTCATGTGCGACCGCAATGGAAATATTGATATCTTTATGAATGACAATTTCATTACCATTCCAACTACTATTTAACATAGGAAAAGCTTTTAATGCTTCTGCTACTGCTTTGACAAAGAAAGCAAAGAATGTAAGGTTGTAGCCTTCATTATTTTTAAAACTATTTTTATGATAATTTCTAGTTTTAACTAAATTAGTAGCATCTGCCTCAATCATCATCCAACCATGTGGTATTTCAGTTGCGCTTGTTACCATGTTATTAGCAATCGCTTTTCTAACACCATTAACAGGTATTGTACTTTGTTCACCGTTCCATTGTTGTGAATCGTTTGCTTCTGTTGTAACTTGAGGTTGTGTGTTAACTGATGATTGTGACGTGTTAGTTAGTGTTGAATGTGAATCTGTTGAATTGATATACGTTAAGATATCTTTTTTGGTAACTCTACCTTCAAAACCAGTTCCCGTTACTTGTGATAAATCAATTTGATTTTCAGACGCTAATTTAAATACTACAGGTGAAAAGCGACCATTATTTTTAGGTTGATTTTCATCTTGATGTTGAGCTGTATGCTGTGGTTTTGTTGCTGTCTCTTCTTTTACGTTATGCGATTGAGATTGAGACGCTTTAGGTTTATCGTTATTTGAGGTTGTTTCAGAAGTATTCTCTTCAGGTGAATCAATTTTACAAATGACTGTATTGATTTCTACAGTTTCCCCTTCACTTACAGTTAATTCAGTTACCGTACCTGAAACTGTAGACGGTACTTCTGCTGTCACTTTATCAGTAATTACTTCACAAAGTGGATCGTATTCATCGACATGATCACCAACAGATACGAGCCATTGCTCAATTGTACCTTCATGAACACTCTCGCCTAATTTTGGCATTTTAATATCCATTGTAAAGCCTCCTTAAAATTCTGCGAGTTCACGCATTTTCGCCTGTATTTTCTCAGGATTCATCATTAATTCATTTTCTAAAACTGGTGAGAATGGCATTGAAGGTACATCAGCACCAGCTAGTCGCATAATAGGTGCATCTAAGTCGAATAAGCAGTTTTCAGCGATAATCGCAGATACCTCTGACATAATACTACCTTCTAAATTATCTTCAGTAACTAATAAAACTTTTCCTGTCTTTTTAGCACGATTAATAATAGTTTCTTTATCTAGTGGATAAACAGTTCTTAAGTCAACTACTTCAACGTTGATACCATCTTCTGCCAGAATATCAGCAACTTGTAGACAATAATTAACCATCAATCCATAACAAAATACTGTTATGTCATCGCCTTGACGTTTGACATCAGCTTTTCCCAATGGGACTGTGTAGTAATCTTCTGGCACTTCTTCCTTTAAGAAGCGATATGCTTTTTTATGTTCAAAGTAAAGTACTGGGTCGTTAGATTCAATTGAAGATAATAGTAATCCTTTAGCGTCATATGGTGATGATGGTATAACAATTGTTAATCCTGGTGTTGAAGCAAAGATACTTTCAATACTTTGTGAATGATATAAACCACCATGCACACCACCACCAAATGGTGCTCTGATTGTAATTGGACATTGCCAATCATTATTAGAACGATAGCGCATTTTTGCTGCTTCACTAATAATTTGATTTGTAGCCGGTAAAATAAAATCTGCAAATTGTATTTCGGCAATAGGACGTTTACCTAACATGGCTGCGCCTATTGCTGTACCAACAATATTTGATTCGGCTAATGGTGTATCAATGACGCGTTCTTTGCCATATTTACTTTGTAATCCCAAAGTAGCACCAAATACGCCACCTTTTTTACCAACATCTTCACCAAGAATAAATGTGTTTTGGTCTTTGTCCATAGCTAAGTCTTGTGCTTGGCGAATTGCATCTAAGTAAGATAGCTTAGTCATGATTGATACTCCCTTCTTCTTCATAAACATAGGCATAAGCTTCTTCAACTGAAGGATATGGTGCTTCTTCTGCAGCTTTTGTCGCATGATTAATGATATCTTTATGTTCTTGTTCTATTTCAGTTAACCAAGCATCATCAATGATTCCTAAATCTAATAAATGATTTTTAAAGCGGATATTACAATCAGCTTCTTTTAATCCATCACGTTCCTCTTGTGTTCTATATTTATCATCATCATCAGATGAATGGGCTGTCATACGAGTTGTGATTGCTTCAATTAAAGTTGCACCCTCACCATTAAGTGCTCGATCTCTTGATTCTTTCATAGCTTTATACATTGCGATTGGATCATTACCATCAACTTGTACACCTTCCATGCCATAACCAATAGCACGATCTGATAAATTTTTAGCAGCATATTGTAAGGAATCAGGTACTGAAATTGCATATTTATTATTTATAATGACACATACAAAAGGTAATTGATGTACGCCAGCAAAGTTCAAGCCTTCATGAAAGTCTCCTTGGTTAGAACTACCTTCACCAACTGTTGCAGTAGCGATATTTGGCTTCTTGTCCATTTTTAGTGCTAATGCTGCACCTACAGAATGCGGAATTTGAGTAGCTACTGGAGAACTTTGAGATAAAATACCTTTTTCTCTATGACTATAGTGAGATGGCATTTGTTTACCACCTGAGTTAATATCGTCTCTTTTGCCGAAAGAAGCTAACATTGTATCGAGTGGCGTCATACCCATGTATGTTACAAAAGCTAAATCTCTATAATATGGAGATGAAATATCGCCTTGTTCCATAGCATACGCCATACCAATTTGAGTTGCTTCTTGTCCTTGACCGCTAACGACGAAAGGAATTTTTCCAGCTCTGTTGAGTAACCAGAGTCTTTCATCTAATTTACGTCCAAGATCCATCCATTTATACATATTTTTTAGGTCTTCTTCTGTAAGGCCTGTTGACTTATAGTCAATCATGTTATTTCCTCCTATTTAAACGTGAATTGCTCGATTTTCAATTTTTAGGCCAAGTTCCATCAATACTTCAGATAGAGATGGATGGGCATGAGTTGTTAAACCTAACTCTAATGATGAGCCATTCATAAATTGTAGTAATGATACTTCATTGATTAATTCTGTTACATGCGGGCCAATCATATTTAGTCCAATTATTTCATCTTGATCTTGGTCAATAATCACTTCACAAAAGCCATTTTGTGGACCTGTAGAGTCTATCATTGCTTTACCAATTGCTTTAAATGAAACTTTGTAATTTTTAGCATTGATATTGGCTTCTTTAGCCTGTTCTAAATTTTTCCCTATTGAAGCTATTTCAGGATAAGTATAAATGCATTTAGGCATTAAATCATAGTTGATAGGTAAAGGTGAATCATCAAACATGTGTTCAACTGCAACGATTCCTTCCTTTGACCCTACATGTGCTAATTGCAATTTACCAATACAATCACCTGCAGCATATATATGCTTATCTTCGGTTTGTTGATATTGATTTGTGAGAATGTGACCTGCTTGAGTCGTTTTCACTTTTGTATTTTGTAATCCGATATCAGAAGTATTTGGTTTACGTCCAACCGATAACAAGACTTTATCTACAGAGATTTGTTGATCATTCATATGAATCGTTGCACTATTGTTATCTTTGTTAATCTCTACACTTTGTTTATCTAAGGCAACATTTTCAAAGAATTTTGCTCCGCGATTTTCTAATTCTCGTTTAATTGTTTTAGCAATTTGAGCACTTTCATTTGGTAAAATGCGTTCATTAGCTTCAATAATTGTCACATCGACACCTAAATCCGTAAGATACGATGCGAATTCTAAACCAATGACACCCCCACCAATAATTGCGATACTATCTGGCAAAATATCCATATTTAAAATATCATCACTCGATAATATTACTTGATGATCAAAGTTTAAGAATGGCAGCGATTGTGGTGAAGACCCAGTAGCTATAAGGACAAATTGATTAGGAATCATTTCATTTTCACCATCTTCAAATTCTACTGATATCGTCCCACTTTGTGGAGAAAATATAGATTCACCTAATATGCGACCAGTGCCATTAAATACATCAATGTGATTCTGTTTCATTAAATGTTGAACGCCTTGGTACATTTGGTTTACGATTTCATCTTTTCTATCTAAAATACGCTCATAATTCAAATGATACTCAGGAACATCAATACCAAATTGTTTCGCATTTTTTATAGTATCGACTACTTCTGCAGATTTTAGTAGTGATTTAGTAGGAATGCATCCTTTATGTAAGCACGTACCTCCTAATAGCGATTTTTCAACAATAGCAACCGTTTTACCTAACTGTGAAGCACGTATTGCTGCTACATAACCTGCAGTGCCACCACCTAATACAACTAAATCATATTGCTTTTCAGACATTTGCTTACTCCTAACTATATGTATAGAGAACATTAATAAAACTATGTTTATTAAAAATTCTCTGATAATTAATGGTTATCTTTCTTTTTATCTTCAAAATTAATCAATACTATAATATTCTACATCAGTTAAAACATTTTCGAAATTCTAAAAACTTCATTTTTTTGTATAAAAAGTGACTAATCAATACTACTAGATCATTTACATATTAACAATACATCAAAGATTAAGGTTACTTTTTAAATTGAAGTTTTACTTACTTAAATCAAAGACATTATTTTCTTTGATTTTGAGCAATCATTTCTTTTGCATTCTCTCTTGTTAAATCTGTAACACTAGCGCCAGAAATCATTCGAGCTACTTCATCAATTCGATCATCATTTTCAAGTTCTTTAACTTGAGTGGTTGTTCGATCTTCAGTTGTATGCTTAGAAATAAGTAAATGATGATCACTCATTGTGGCTACTTGAGGTAAGTGTGAAATACATATTACTTGAATATATTCGGCAATATCACGCATTTTCTCAGCCATTTTTTGAGCTGCTTGACCTGAAACACCAGAATCAACTTCATCGAATAATATAGCGGTTTGTCCTCTTGATTGAACAAATATACTTTTTAATGCGAGCATAATTCTAGAAAGTTCGCCGCCAGAAGCTATTTTATTTAAGCTTTTTAAAGGTTCGCCTTTATTTGGACTAATTAAAAATTCCACAAATTCAATTCCTTCTATATTCGGTTCATCGAGTGGTTTAAATGAAATTTCTAAATTGGCGTCTTTCATTTGTAAATTTTGAATTTCAGATACAATGTGGTCTCTTAATTCTCTTGCAACTTTTCGTCTTTCTGCTGATAATGAATTACCTACTTTAATCACTTGTTTGTATAAGTCGTTAATCTCTTCACGTAGTTGTGATGTGCTTTGTTCATAGTTTTCAATTTTATTGATTTCATTTTCAAGCTTACCTTGATATGCAATCAACTCGGAAACATCCTTACCATATTTGCGTTTTAAGTTATTAAGTAAATTCATACGTGATTCTAGTTCATTAAGGACTTGTTCATCAAATTCAGTATTAGTCATTTCATCATAAAGTTCATGTTTGGCATCTTCTAAGGTATAGTAAAACTGATCGACTTCTTCTTTTAATTTCACATATTTATCTGGGACGATATCATTAATCTCATTTAAGAAATTACTTAGTTCATAAAGTCGGTCAG
Organism: Staphylococcus sp. HL28; assembly: GCF_021117155.1. Taxonomy (NCBI): domain Bacteria; kingdom Bacillati; phylum Bacillota; class Bacilli; order Caryophanales; family Staphylococcaceae; genus Staphylococcus; species Staphylococcus sp. HL28. The sequence goes on along the minus strand of NZ_CP088218.1, from coordinate 1,315,580 downwards.
TAATTGCATTTTCATCTGTTAAAGTCATATGGGCATTATTTAATGCCAAACTTAGTTTTTCTGAATTTTGAATTCTTTTAATATCTGTTTCTAGTTGATCGACTTCTCCTTCTTTTAAAGATGCTTCAGTCAATTCTTCTAATTGAAACTTCATTAAGTCTAATCTTTGTAATAATGCTTGGTCAGCAGATTCTAAATCCTCGAGTTCTTTGCGCTTAGATTTATATTGATTAAAGACGTCATGATATTGTGATAAAAGATCACTATACTGCTCACCAGCGTAATCATCGAGTAATTGTAAATGATATTTTTGTTTAAGCAATGATTGAGTTTCGTGTTGACCGTGAATATCTAAAAGTTCCTGCATCACTTTTCTTAAATCTTGTAACGTAATTGTTTGATTATTAATTCGGCAGATACTTTTGCCAGAACTAAAAATTTCTCTTTTAACTAATAGAAAGTCTTCGTCGATATCAATATTTAAATCTTGTAACACTTGTATCGCATCTTTGCTATTATCGATATCGAATATCCCTTCAATGATTGCTTTTTTCTCGCCATGTCTAACATAATCTGATGACGCTCGCATACCGATCAGTTGTCCAATAGCATCTATAATGATAGATTTACCTGAACCTGTTTCACCACTTAAAACAGTTAAACCATCTGAAAATTGAATTTCTAATTCATCGATGATTGCAAATTGTTTTATTGATAAGGTTTGTAACATAAATTCATCGCATCCTTATAATAAATTGAAAATTCTTGTTTTGATTTCTTCACTCGCTTCATCATTACGGCAAATAATAAGGCAAGTATCATCACCACAAATTGTACCTAGTACTTCTTCCCAATCGATTTGGTCTAATATTGCACCAATGGATTGTGCATTACCTGGTAATGTTTTTAATACTAGTAGATTACCTGTACCTTCTATATTTACAAATGAATCCATTAAATATCTTCCGAGTTTTTCAAGAGGATGATATTTACGATCATTAGGTAAACTATAAACATATTGACCTGATGCAGCTGGTACTTTTATTAGTTGTAATTCTTTAATATCACGGGAGACAGTCGCCTGTGTCACATTTAATTCATATTCATTTAAACGTTTAACTAATTCATCTTGTGTTTCAATTTGTTCATTCGATATTATTTCTCTAATTTTTATATGTCTTACCGATTTTTTTGGCAAAATTAACACCTCTAGTTACGAATATTTATACAGTTATTTTAACATATGCATTTATTAACTACTACTCATCACCCTTTTGAGTAAGGATATAAAACACGTTGGATAACTGTTAATATAGTTTTCTAAGAATAATATAATACATATAAATTAATCGTATATTATATGCATTATGATGATATTGATGAATATTTATTGTATAACCACTTAGATTTTAAGTTTTAATATAAAACGAGGTTAACAAAAATTGATTATAATTTCTGTTAACCTCTATCATATAATTAATATGGAAAAATAAATAAAATTAATGGTCGCGATTGTAGAATAAATCTACAATGTCTCTTAGATTTTTAGTATCATATTGATCACTTATTTTTTCTAAACATTTAAGTGCTTCATTACGATGATAATTTAATTTATCCTCTGCGCCGTCTTTATTCAATAATGAGACATAAGTACTTTTATCATTCTCTAAATCACTACCCACTTTTTTACCTAGCTTTTGTTCATCGCCATATATATCTAATAAATCGTCTTTGATTTGAAACATTAATCCAAGATGATCACTAAATTCATTTAACATTGCAGATGTATGTTTATCAGTGTCGGCAATGTCTACTGCACTCATTATTGCAAAAGTAAGTAGCGCACCTGTTTTTGTTCTATGAATTGATTCTAATGTTGAAATATCTATAGCTTTATCTTCGCTTTGCATATCTAGTGTCTGTCCACCAACCATACCAAGATGTCCACTAGCAAAAGCTAGTCTTTGTAAGACTTTAACTTTTTTAGCATCACTCAATGCTGCATCATATGACACGAGTTCAAAAGCTTTAGTTAAAAGTGCATCGCCGGCTAAAATGGCTTTCCATTCACCATATACTTTGTGATTAGTAAGCTTGCCTCTGCGGTAATCATCATTATCCATTGCCGGAAGATCATCATGAATAAGTGAATATGTATGAATCATTTCTAAGGCTAGAGCGCTTTGCATACCTTGATGATAATCTTCATTTAACATATCTAAAGTAAGTAACAGTAATACTGGTCTGATTCTTTTTCCACCTGCATTAAGAGAATAAAGCATACTTTCTTCTAAATTCGTATTTAGAGTAGACTCTGGTATGGAATTCTTAAGAGCGTCATTAATTTCATTAATTAAATCATTCATTTGTAGTTTCTTCATTATCTTGTTCCTCTGCTTCTTCTTGCATTAATTTATTTACCTTTTTCTCGGCATCTTTTAATGTTGAATCGCATGCTGTAGATAATTTCATTCCTCGTTGATATAAATCTAGAGATTCTTCTAATGATACAGTTTCATTATCTAATTTTTGTACAATGCTCTCAAGTTCTTGCATCATTTCTTCAAAGCTTTGTTTTTCTTTACTCATCATTACACCTTACTTTCTTAACAATGGCATCGATTTGACCATCTTTCATAGTTAAAACAATTTCATCATTTTCCGACATATCTTTGGTACTTGTGACTACGTTATCATCTTTATTTACAATTGCGTATCCACGTAACATTGTATTTGTTGGGCTTAATTGATTCAGTTGTTCAATTTTTGATTTAAGTGCATTTTTATATTGTGATATATCGTTATTTAGCTTTTGAGTTAGTCGTGATTTTAGTTGACTATTTTGTTGTTGATTTCTAATAATAGACGTTTCGAGATGTTTTGGATTAAATCGTTGTTTCAAAATATTTAATTGATGTTGTTGTTGCTCTAACTTACTAGCCAACTTTTGATTTAATTGCTTCTCAAGATCATCTCTTTTTTGAATTTGCTGATCATATAATAGAGACGGCTGTTTAAATTTGTAATACGAGGCTAGATGTTCAAGATGCTTTTTATGTTGTTCCACATATTGTTTAATATGTCTAGTTAGTGTGAATTGATATTGCTTGATTTGTTGCAATAATTCATACTGATCAGGCGTCGCCATAACTGCAGCTTGTGTTGGTGTAGCAGCTCTTACATCAGCCACAAAATCACTTAATGTAAAATCGGTTTCATGTCCAACTGCTGATATAATTGGCGTTTGACATTCAAATATAGCTTTAACAACTTCTTCTTCATTAAAATTCCATAAATCTTCAATTGATCCTCCGCCACGTCCAACAATAATGGTATCTACATCTAATTGATCTGCATACTTGATCTTTTCTATAATGTCGTCTTTGGCTTGTTGCCCTTGTACTAATGTACTAATTTGTACTTGTTCAACAAGTGGATAGCGACTATTGATTGTTGAATGTATATCCCTGATAGCGGCACCTGTACTTGCAGTAAGGACAGCAATTTTTTTGGGAAAACGCGGTATAGTTTTTTTATTACTATTATCAAAATAACCTTCTTTTGAAAGTTTTTTCTTTAGTTCTTCCAATTTTTGATAGAGATTACCAATACCGTCAAGTTGCATCTTATTTACATATATTTGATAGTTGCCTCTACGTTCATAGACAGATACACGTGCTTCTAATAGTACTTCATCACCCTCTTTAGGTTCGAAATTGAGTTTAGAAGCACTACCTTTAAACATCATTGCACTAATAACGCTTTCTTTATCTTTTACATTGAAATATAAATGCCCACTTGAATGTTTTTTAAAGTTTGAAAGCTCTCCTTTTATAAGAACAGACTGTAAATGTGGGTCTTGATCAAATTTATATTTAATATATTTTGTTAATGTCGAAACTGTTAAGTAATCAGTCATATATATCACTCAATTTTATTAGTTTATGTTACTCAATACGCCATTGATAAATTTATAATGATCATCATCACTAAATTGTTTTGCTAACTCAACGGCTTCGTTTATGACTACTTTAGCTGGTGTATCACTGTGTAATATTTCAAAAGTTGCCATGCGTAAGATAATACGATCTGTTTTTAGTAATCTTTCGAGTGACCAATCTTTAAGATAGGGTTTGATTTTTTCATCTAATACGGGTTCATGGTCTTTAACACCAGTCACTAACCAATTAATAAAATCAAAGTCTAAATCTGGATAGTCATCTTTAATAAAGTTAATTGCTTCTTTAATAGTTAAATCAGTATCTTTAATTTCTAATTGAAATAAAGTTTGAAAAGCTTGGACTCTTGATTCTTTACGACTCATAAATAACTCCTTCAAACGTATTTATAAAAGATTAGGTACTATTGAGATATATTCTTATTATGAGGATATCTCTAAACTAGTACCTAACTTAATTTAATATTTATTTTTCTACTACAATTTGTGTAATATGAACGTTAATTTGCTTAGGTTCAATTGCTGCCATTGTAGAAATTTGATTGAAAATAGCAGACTGAATTTGATTAGCTGTTTTAGAAATATTGATGCCATGTTTAAAAGCGCAATAAACATCGATATATATTCCATCTTCTCGAGCTTCTATTTTTAAATCTCTATTTAAATTTTTACGACTAATTTTTTCTAAGTTAGTATTTTTTAATTCTGCAAAATGTCCTGTAATGCCATCTACTTCTGATGTAGCAATACTAGCAATAACAGATAAAACTTCTGGAGCAATTTCGATTTTGCCTAAATTTGTATGAGAATAATCCGCAACATTGACCATTGTTTTAACCTCCTATTGGTTGTCATCAGCCATAATATTATATTTTTCTAAGAATTTAGTATTAAATTCACCACTTCTAAAGATATCATTTGTTAATAATTTTAAATGGAATGGAATCGTAGTATCAATTCCTAAAACTAAATATTCACTTAACGCTCTGATACCTGTCATGATTGCTTCATCTCTTGTCGATTCATGTACGATAAGTTTAGCAACCATCGAATCATAATATGGTGGAATTGTATAATTAGTATAACATGCAGATTCAATTCTGACTCCGAATCCACCTGGTGCTAAATATTGAGTGATTTTACCAGGAGATGGCATGAAATCTTTGTAAGGATTCTCAGCGTTAATTCTAAATTCAATCGCATGACCATTAATTTTGATATCTTTTTGTTTAAATGGTAATGCTTCACCCATCGCCACTTTTAATTGCAGTTTAACTAAGTCTACACCTGTAACCATTTCAGTAACTGGGTGTTCAACTTGAATACGGGTATTCATTTCCATGAAGTAGAACTTATCATCATTTAAGTCATATATAAATTCTATCGTTCCAGCATTTTCATAGTTAACGGCTTTAGCTGCTCTTATAGCAGCATTACCCATTTCTTGACGTGTTTCCTCTGACAAAATTGGTGAAGGTGCTTCTTCTACTAATTTTTGCATACGTCTTTGAATTGTACAGTCACGTTCCCCTAAATGAATCACATTACCATAACGATCACCAATGATTTGTATTTCGATATGACGGAAATTTTCAATGAATTTTTCTAAATATAACCCGCCATTACCAAATGCAGTTTCCGCTTCTTGTTGCGTCATGCGATAGCCTGTTTCTAATTCTTTCTCATCTCGAGCAACACGTATACCTTTACCACCACCACCAGCTGTGGCTTTAATTATGACAGGATAACCAATTTTTTTAGCGACTTTTTTCGCATCGTCAATATTATGAACTAAACCTTCGCTACCTGGAACAACAGGAACATTGGCTTTGATCATTTCAGCTTTAGCTACATCTTTAATACCCATTTTTTGAATAGATTCATGGCTAGGGCCGATAAACTTTAATTGACAAGCTTCACACAATTCAGCAAAATCACCATTTTCAGCTAAAAAGCCGTAACCTGGATGAACACCATCGCATCCTGTTGATGTAGCAATTGATAAGATATTAGGAATATTTAAATATGAATCTTTAGACAGAGTTGGACCAACGCAATATGCTTCATCAGCAATTTGAGTATGTAAAGCGTCTTTGTCTCCTTCTGAATAAATAGCAACTGTTTGAATACCTAGCTCATGGCAAGCTCTGATGATTCTAACTGCGATTTCGCCACGATTAGCGATAAGTACTTTTTTCATTATTTCACCTTAAATAACGGTTGGCCATACTCTACCATTTGTCCGTCTTCTACTAATATTTCAACAATTTCACCTGAGATTTCTGCTTGAATTTCATTAAATAGTTTCATTGCTTCTAAAATACAAACAGTTGTGTCATTTGAGACTTTATCTCCAACTTGTACGTAAGCGCCTTCTTCTGGTGATGGTGATTTATAAAATGTACCAACCATTGGTGCATTAATAGTTTCGTAATTATCTGCCACAGCTTCTTGTGATTGTGTATCTTCACTCACTTGTGGTGCAGATTGAGCAACTTGAGATTGAGCTACAGAGGGTGCTGGTTGTTGTGCCACTTGCGGTGTGATAATTTCAGTTTCTTTTTCTTTTTTTAAATTAACTACGCTACCTTTATTATCTTCAATGTTAATTTCAGTTAAATTTGATTGATCAAGAATCTCTATTAATTCTTTTATTTCTTTAAAGTTCATAATTATTACTGACTCCTTCAGTTTGTTTTCATCTACCCGTCTATTTTACTTGAGACAACCTTTCAATTCAAGCATGATAAGATATCCTATATTATGAAGTGGACTGGATAGCTTAAATTTCAAGTATCAGGAGATAATTCAAATCAAAAGAGGATGGTTAAGATTACTAATTTAAAGTATAAAAAATGTGAGGATATGATAACTAATCATAACCTCACGTTATACTTTATTTATGATTCATTAAATATTTCTTTTAATATACTTACAGCACGATTAATTTCTTGTGAACTAATGGTCAGTGGTGGTAATAATCGTATAACGTTTTGACCTGCAGTTAAAATGATTAAACCATGATGACGTGCTTTGTTTACAAGTTGAGCTAAGTCTAAATCTGTTTCAATACCTATCATTAATCCTTTGCCACGGATATCAATGATATGAGGGTTGTCAAATAAAGCTTTGTTTAATTTAGTAAATAATTCTTCTGATTTTTTTGAAACGTCATTTAAAAAATGTTCTTTACTAATGATTTCTAATGTGGCTTTGGCAGCTATCATTGCAAGTTTGTTTCCACCAAATGTAGACCCATGACTACCATAATCAAAAACATGTGATAAACTTGTCTTACCTAACATAGCGCCTACGGGTACGCCATTAGCAAGCCCTTTAGCAGTAGTAACTATATCAGGTTCAATATCGTAATGCTCAAAAGCGAAACATTTACCCGTTCGTCCGATACCAGTTTGTACCTCATCTACAATTAATAAGATATTATATTCATTACATAATTGGCATAATTGCTTAATAAAGGATGATTTAGCAACGTGAATGCCAGATTCTCCTTGTATAAGTTCTAGTATGATAGCAGCTGTATCTTTAGTGATCAGTGATTTTACGCTATTAATGTCATTAAATTTTGCATAAGAAAAATGTGGAACTACATCTCCAAAACCTGCTTTTATCTTACTTTGTCCTGTAGCAGACATTGCGCCATATGTTCTGCCATGAAATGATTGTTTAAAACTTATGATAGATTGCTTACCTGTATATTTACGAGCTAATTTAATTGCCGCTTCATTTGCTTCGGCACCGCTATTACAGAAATATACACAATAGTTATACTGACGTACTAATAATTGAGCCACATCTTCCTGTAGTGTATTTAAATATAAATTGGGTGTATGCCATATATTAGCAACTTGTTTCTGTAGTTGCTCTTTAACGTATGGATGAAATCCTAAATTTGTTACACCTATACCTGAAGAAAAATCGAGATATTTGTTACCGTTTTTATCAATTAACTCATTGCCTTCTGCTTTAACGAATTCAACACTTGCTCTTTTATAATTTTGAAATAAATAACTCATTTGTTGTTCCCTTCTATGATGGTTCCTGTTAATAAATTATCTCCAATTATGACTTCATTAACTCCCGCCTTAATTGTTGCTACTGCACTTTCAACTTTAGGTATCATGCCACCAGTAATGATATGGTTGTCTATTTTAGATTGCACATGACTAATATTTAACCTTTTTATCAAAGTTCCTTGTTCTATCACACCTTGAACGTCAGTCATTAATATTAATTTTCGTGCTTTCATTGCGATAGCAATTGCCGTAGCTAAATGATCGGCATTGATATTAATTAAATTACCATCTTGATGTGTTCCAATAGAACCAATAACAGGAATTATATTTTGGTTTAAATAATTCTGGATTGCATCTATATGTACGTGTATATTTTTCCCTACTGAACCATAGTAATGATAGTTCAAATAATCAGCTTGAATGATTGATAATTGATCTTCTCTTAACTGCTCCACATTTATGTTCACTGCTTTTAAATTACTTGCTAAACCTTTACCAACATGATTAAACAGGGCATCTTTAATAATTGGTAAATCTTCCTTAGCAGTTACTCTTAATCCATCTTTTTTAATTGTAGGGTGTTTAGCTTTTATCAATAATGATTCTATAATATTACCTCCACCATGGACGATGACTATTTGATAGTTTTGTTTAATCCAATTCTTTATCTGTATAAGAGTATCTTCAGTTAAATGTTTTATAGCTATACCACCCATTTTAATTACTATAATTTGATTCATTTTGTTACCTCTATGTAGTATATAATGCATTAATTTTTACGTAATCATAAGTTAAATCGCAACCCCATGCAGTACTTGAGGTATTACCTTGATGCATATTAATATTGATATGAATATCTTTATTTTTTAATTTATAGTGCATTGTATCAATGTCATAAGCGATGGGGGTTGAACCTTTCATGACGGGGATGTCTTCTATTAAAATATCAACATTATTGGTGTCAAAGTTGGATTGTGTATAACCTATCGCTGCGAATATGCGTCCCCAATTTGGATCTTCTCCATATATAGCTGACTTTACTAAATTGGAACCCACAACTGTCTTGGCTATCATTCTAGCCGATATTTCATCTGGCATTTCATTTACAGTAACTTCAATCAATTTTGTAGCGCCTTCTCCATCTTGGGCAATTTGTATTGCAAGTGACCGCATGACATGTTCTAACATATTGCAAAATATTGTGAATTCTTCAGTGCTAGGTAAAATTTCTTTATTTTTAGCTTTACCATTTGATAAAACTAACACTAAATCATTAGTAGATGTATCACCATCAATAGTAATTTGATTAAACGTTTTATCTATATTTGTTTTTAGTGCAAGTTGTAATGTTGCAGTAGAAATATTAGCATCACATGTAATAAAAGCTAGCATTGTAGCCATATTAGGATGTATCATGCCAGAACCTTTAGCAACACCTGCCATGGTCACAGTTGTTTGGTCAAATGATTCAGTTACGACACATGTTTTAGTTCTTAAATCAGTAGTTAAAATGGCTTTTGCAAAATGGTTAGCATTACCATCTTTATTTAGTTGTTGTATTCCCTTTTTAACTTTAGACATTGGTAACCGTTGACCAATAATTCCTGTAGAAGCAACACAAATTAAACCCTGATTGATATTTAGCATATCTGCAGCTTGCTGTTGCATTGAAATAGCGTCTTCCATTCCCTTCTTTCCTGTACATGCATTGGCTATGCCTGAATTGGCAATGATAGCTTGTATTTTTCCTGTGGATTGTATTGTTCTTTCATTTAAAATTAAAGGTGCTGCTTTGACTTTGTTAGTTGTTTGAACATAAGCGACACTTGATGGGCATTTCGACACAATCCAACCTAAATCAAGTTTTCTCTTTTTTATACCTGTATGAATTCCATCTGCTGAAAAACCTTTTGGACTCGCAATGTTCCCTAAAATTTCTTTCATTTTTAAACTCCTTACTACACTAATGGAGTTACACTGCATAGTCCTTCGGTTTCATCAAAACCATACATAAGGTTGATGTTTTGTAGTGCTTGTCCAGAAGCGCCCTTGATTAAATTATCTAGTACTACTAAAACTGTTAAAATATTTGTTTTATCATTGTATTTAAATCCAATATTCACATAATTTGTTCCGATAACTTCATTTAATTGTGGCAAAGTTCTTAGAATGCGTATAAATGGTTTATCTTTATAAATTGACTCATATGTTGGGGTAATTTGATTAGCGAATGTCGTACGCTTTAATTTACAGTAAATGGTTGCTACGATACCTCTATTAACTGGTATTAATGAGGTAGAAAACTGAATATTCTGTAAATTGTCGTCATAATGTTTTAACATTTGTATTATTTCAGGTATATGTTGATGTTCGTTTAATTTTTAAGTTAAATAATTGTTATTTATATTTACAAAGTGACTGGCTGTTGTAGGATTTTTACCTGCACCTGATAAACCACTTTTAGCATCAATGATAATTGAGTCTAACTGTATTAATTTGTTTTGCAGCAAGGGAATGAGTGCAAGTTCAACTGCAGTTGCATAACAACCAGGGTTTGAAATAAAACGATGGTTCTTAGATGTATAAAACTCTGGCAAACTATATACGAATTGCTTTTGAATATGATAATTAACTGGTTCTTTTTTATACCATAATTTGTATTCATCTGGCGGTAATCTATGATCTCCTGAAATATCTACAACTGGAAATTTCGAATTAACAAATTCTTGTGATAATTGACTAGCAATACCACTAGGAGTTGCGAATACAACTAGATCGCTATGTTTCATAATTTCATTTGCATCAAATGGTTTTACAATTAAATCGCATATACCTTTTAAATGTGGATATAATTCTGAAATTGGATTACCAATTGATTGAGTAGCATGTATAGATGATACCTCAATATGAGGGTGATGATGTATAAGACGTAATAGCTCTAGCCCTGAATATCCTGTGATTCCCACAATACTTATACGCATACTTAAACCTCTTTTCGTATTTTTATACAATTTTATAGTATAAAATATAAAAAATCAAGCGCACAATATAATTATAAGCAAAATGATCTCTGAGTTGTTTGCATAAAAAAGCACATAACCTACAACATTGTAAGTTATGTGCTTAATGTTAAAAATGTTTTCTAGATGATTAACCTCTAGAAATGTAACTTCCGTCACCTGTATTGATAACAAGAATGTCACCTTCATTAACAAATAAAGGTACATTTAATGTATATCCTGTTTCAACAGTAGCTGATTTAGTTGCACCTGTTGCAGTATCCCCTTTGATACCTGGTTCAGTTTCAGTTACTTGTAATTCTACTGTTTTTGGTAATTCTAATCCAATTACTTCACCATCATATGATTGAATTTGAACTTCCATATTAGCTTTTAAGTATTTTAATTCATCTTTTAAATAGTCGCCTGGTAATTCTGTTTGGTCAAATGTTTCGTTATCCATGAACACATGATTATCACCATCAGCGTATAAGTATTGCATACGACGATTTTCAATCATAGCTTGTTCTACTTTTTCACCAGCTCTAAATGTTTTTTCTTGGATAGCACCAGTTCTTAAGTTACGTAATTTTGAACGTACGAAAGCAGATCCTTTACCTGGTTTTACATGTTGGAAATCAATTACTTTCCAAATGCCATTATCTACAGAAATTGTTAAACCTGTTTTAAAATCATTTACTGAAATCATTCAGTTTCCTCCTCAATATACACGCTTATTTTAAAATAATAAGGTCTTTTGTGCATTTAGTAAAGACTTCACAACCATTTTCTGTCATCAAAATATCATCTTCAATTCGAACGCCACCTAAACCATCAACATATATACCTGGTTCGATAGTGACGCAGTTATTAACTTGAAGTTGACCGGATGCATTTTTAGATAGTAATGGTCCTTCGTGTATGTCTAAACCAATACCATGACCTAATGAATGGCCAAATTCCTCACCATATCCATGTGCTTCAATGAAATCTCGGGATAAAGCATCAGCTTCTTTTACAGTCATACCCGGTTTAATTTCATCGAGCGCTTTTTGTTGTGCTTTTAATACTATATCATAAATCTCTTTCATTTTAGGATCTGGTTCACCTATTGCAAAAGTTCTTGTAATATCTGAACAATAACCTTTATAGTATGCACCAAAATCTAATGTAACCATATCACCTTGCTCAATAATTTTATCACTTGCAACACCATGTGGTAAAGCGCCTCGATGGCCAGATGCAACTATTGTATCAAAAGATGGACCATCCGCACCTAAATGTAACATTTTACTTTCAAGTTCAGCTTTTACTTCGCGTTCTGTCATACCTGCTTTAACAATTGTTAAAATATAGTCGTAAGTTTCATCAACAATTTGAGCGGCTTTTTTGATTATTTCAATTTCTGTTTGTGATTTTACCTCTCTGATTTTTTCAATAGCATCAGAAATACTGATTAAAGTTATCATGCCTTTATTTAATTCTATATAAGTATCATAACTTACTTCATGACCTTCAAATCCAACGTTACTTAAGTTCTCATTTTTTAATATTGATTTTATTTCTGAAATTAAATCAGATTTTCTATTTATAATTTCAAATTCTGAAGCTTGATTTTTTGCTTGTTCGATATATCTAAAGTCTGTAACCAAGTATTGATGTTTTGGTGAAATAATTAATGCACCACTTGTACCTGTGAACTCTGATAAATATCTTCTGTTAAAATCTGATAGAATAACAACTGCATCTAGCTTTTTTTGTTCTAAAAGTTGATGTACTTGTTCTAATTTGTTCATAGAATCCCCTCCGAATCTTGTATAACGTTTGTACATTTTATATGAATACATTAAAATGATAGCATAATCAATAAATAATATAATAGTTTTTAGTTTAGGGAGATAATCATGAAGAGATATATAATCGTGATTGGCGCATCTTGTTTATTAGCTGGTTGTGGTAGTCAAAATCTTGCACCACTCGAAGATAAAACTACAAAACTAAGAGATGACAATCATCAATTAAAATTAGATATTCAACAATTAAATCAAGATATTAGTAATCAAAAGTCGACGATTGCAGGATTACAGAAAGATAAAGAGAATGGCAAACAAACAGCAGATAATAAGAAAAAAGAAAAAAATTTAAAAGCGAGTTCTACGTATTATGACAAAGTAGCAAGTGCGGTTGATAAGTATAATGACATTAAACCTGATGTAACTAAAAATAAAGGTAGTCAATCAATACAAAAGAAATTATCCACGATATCATCGGATTTAGAAGATGCGTATAATACGTATAATTCTGATATTGATGAAGATTCGATGTCTAGTAAAGATAAACAAACTAAAAAAAATATTAGCAGTTTAAATAAAGATATTACTTCTGCCTTTGATAAAATTGAAACAGGATATCAAGAAAAAGATAAAAAGAAAATAAATAAAGGGCAACAAAAATTATCTGCTATACAAACAGATGCAAATTAGAATTAGGTGAATTTCAATGAAAAATATTTGGTTTTATATTGTACTAGCTATTGCAGCATTTGGTTTAATTATGAATTTAGATGTATTTCTATTTTCAATTGTTAGGATGTTGATTAGCTTTGCAATTTTAGTTTTAGTGATATATCTTATATATTATTTCTTCTTCTTAACAGAAGAACAGCGAAAGTATAAAAGAGCTCAACGTAAGTATCGTAAACGTAAATAATGAACATATTAAAATAAAGCAGTAGTCATCGTTATCAAATAGATTCGATTGACTACTGCTTTTTGTATTGCTTCAATTTTTATTTTCTATAGGTCCAATCGTCTGAACGGAATTTTTCTTCCAATGCTTTTACTTCTTCTAACTGTGCATCAGTTAATGTTAGTGGTTTAAACTCAATCTGTAATCCCTTTTTGAAGCCATCTTCAAATGCTTTTTCCATTTCATTTAAAGTAATATGTTGTTCGGATATGTCGTTGATAGCCACTGCTTTGTCTACAAATGCTTCTTTCATTTTTGCTTTTAAACGATCATGTTTGAAAATGAACAAATCAAAAAGTTCATCGATATCTATATCTTGTAAAATAGATCCATGTTGAAGAATGACACCTTTTTGACGTGTTTGAGCACTACCTGCTATTTTTCGACCTTCTACTACTAGCTCATACCAACTTGGCGCATCAAAGCATACAGAGCTACGAGGTTGCTTTAATTTCTCTCGTTCTTCTTTAGAACGAGGAACAGCAAAATAAGTATCGAAACCTAAGTTTTTGAATCCTTCTAATAATCCTTGTGAAATTACTCTATACGCTTCTGTTATCGTCGATGGCATTTTAGGATGCGATTCAGGTACTATAACACTATAAGTTAACTCTTTATCATGCAATACGCCTCTACCACCTGTTTGACGTCTTACAAGTCCATAGCCCTTTTCTTTCACTTTTTCAATATCAATTTCTTTAGTTAATCGTTGGAAGTAGCCAATTGATAATGTGGCTGGATCCCAAGTATAGAAACGAATGACAGGATCAATTTCACCCCTAGATACGAAATTAAGTAATGCTTCATCCATTGCCATATTATAATATGGATCGTGACTACCAGTATTAATAAAGTTCCATGTTTCTGTCATGATTAAAATCCCCCATTAATGAATGCTTAGTAACAAAATTTGCTATTTTGCTTATTAATTTTGAATAAATTATTAAAACATCTGTGATATCATAAAAATATTTTGATAATTTGTTCTAACAGTCTTATAATTATAATATCGGTAAATTAGGGAGGATGCAACATGAGTATCTCTTTGTATATTGCAATTATTATATTAGTTATAATAATTGGTTATATGGTCGTTCAACAAATTCTTAATAAACGAGCTGTTAAAGAATTAGACCAAAATGATTTTCATAAAGGCTTACGTAAAGCACAAGTAGTTGATGTGAGAGAAAAAGTTGATTATGATTATGGTCATATCAATGGCGCTCGAAATATTCCAATAACTATGTTTAAACAAAGATTTCAAGGTCTAAGAAAAGACCAACCTATTTATCTTTGTGATGCAAATGGTATTGCTAGTTATCGTGCTGCTCGTATGTTAAGAAAAAACGGCTATACAGATCTTTATATGCTTAAAGGCGGCTATAAAAAATGGACTGGTAAAATCAAGTCCAAAAAATAGTTAGGTTCGTTCTAGATTATTATTTATGTATTATGAGTGAAATGTATAAGGCAAATTAAAGCCTTGTACGTATCACTCATTTTTTTATTCAAAAAAACCATTCCTCTATAGTTAAGTAGGTAAAGGAATGGTTTTGATGTATTATATATTATTTTTCAGCGTGTAAGTTTTCAAATTTAAGAATAGGTTTTCTCGCTGCAGTTGTTTCATCTAATCTATCGATAATTGTAGTATGAGGTGCTTCAAGTACTTTATCTGGATCTTCTTTCGCCTCTTTAGCAATTTGAATTAACGTATCAGCAAAATGATCTAAAGTTTCTTTAGATTCTGTTTCAGTAGGCTCAATCATCATTCCTTCCTCAACATTTAATGGGAAGTAGATTGTAGGTGGATGTACACCAAAGTCCAATAATCGTTTGGCCATATCTAAAGTTCTAACACCATATTGTTTTTGTTTAATTCCACTTAATACAAATTCATGCTTACAGTATTGTTTATATGGAATTTCAAAATAATCAGTTAATCGTGCTTTAAGGTAATTAGCATTTAATACTGCCGCTTCAGAAACTTCTTTTAATCCTTGAGCGCCCATTGTTCTAATATAAGTATATGCTCTTAAATAGATCCCAAAGTTACCGTAAAATGGTTTTACTCGTCCAATTGAGTTTTTTATATCATTATCATATTTAAAATAATCATTTTCTTTTATAACCATTGGTTTAGGTAAGTAACTAGCTAATTCTTTAACGACACCAACTGGGCCTGAACCAGGGCCGCCACCGCCATGAGGACCTGTAAATGTTTTATGGAGATTTAAATGTACAGCATCAAAGCCCATATCACCAGGACGTACTTTATCCATGATGGCATTTAGGTTGGCACCATCATAGTATAATAATCCTCCTGCTTCATGGACAATTTCTCTAATTTCCATAATATTTTTTTCAAAAATACCTAAAGTATTTGGATTTGTTAACATGATGGCTGCAGTGTTTTCATTAACAACACGTTTTAAGTCCTCAATGTCTACTTCGCCACGTTCATTTGATTTAACGGTTACTGATTTAAAACCTGCAAATGATGCTGAAGCAGGGTTAGTACCGTGAGCTGAGTCAGGTACAATAACTTCATCACGATGTCCTTCTCCGTTATTTTGATGATACGCTTTAAATATCATTAGTGCAGTCCATTCACCGTGTGCACCAGCAGCTGGTTGAAGCGTCACTTCATCCATACCTGTAATTTCTTTAAGCTCTTCTTGTAAATTATAAATAATTTCAAGAGAACCTTGAATTTGATTTTCATCTTGTAATGGATGTGCTTCACTAAAACCAGGAATTCTAGCTACTTTTTCATTTACTTTAGGATTGTATTTCATAGTACATGATCCTAAAGGATAGAATCCTGAGTCTACACCAAAGTTTTTATTAGATAATTCTGTATAGTGACGTACTAAGTCTAATTCTGCTACTTCAGGAAATTCTGCTTTTTCTTTTCTAATAAATTTATCATCTAAAATTGATTCAAATGATTTATTGTTAATATCGCTTTGCGGTAAAGAATAGGCATATCTTCCTTCTTTAGATCTTTCAAAAATAAGTGGACTTGATTTACTTACCATTAATTTCACCAGCTTCCTTAACAAATGTATCAATCTCATCTTTTGTTCTTAATTCAGTAACAGCTATTAGCATATGATTTTCAAACTTATTAGAAACAACACTTAGATCGAAGCCTCCAATAATCTCTTCTTCTGCTAATGCTTTATTAACTTCAGTGATTGATTTATTAAATTCGACAACAAATTCATTAAATGAAGTACCTTCTAAGACATTAAATCCAGCTTCTTTAAATGCTTGCTTAGCATAATTGGCATGTTCAAAGTTCTGCACAGCAATATCATAAATACCTTGTTTACCTAATGCAGACATTGCGATTGACGAAGCTAATGCATTTAATGCTTGGTTAGAACAAATATTTGATGTCGCTTTATCACGACGGATATGTTGTTCACGAGCTTGTAAAGTGAGAACGAAACCTCTATTTCCTTCGTCATCTTGTGTTTGACCCACGAGTCTACCTGGTACTTTACGCATTAATTTTTTTGTAGTTGCAAAATAACCACAATGTGGTCCACCAAATTGTGCAGGGATTCCAAATGGTTGTGTGTCACCTACAACAATATCAGCACCGAATGAACCTGGTGGTGTTAATAAACCTAATGCTAATGGATTTGCATACACGATAAATAATGCTTTTTTACCTTCAATAAAGCTTTGAATTTTTTCAAGATCTTCAATTGAACCAAAGAAATTAGGATATTGAACGGCCACTGCAGCAGTATTATCATCTACAGCTTGTTCTAATTTTTCTAAATCAGTAATCGTACCATCTAAATCAATTTCTACAACTTCGAATTCTTCACGAGTTTTAGCGTATGTGTTTAAAACTTGTAATGCTTGATAATGTAATCCTTTTGATACGACAATTTTATTTTTCTTAGTATGGCTGTAAGCTAAAATACATGCTTCTGCAAAACTAGTCATACCATCATACATTGATGAATTTGCTACATCCATATTAGTTAATTCACAAATTAATGTTTGGAATTCAAAAATAGCTTGCAATTCTCCTTGAGAAATCTCAGGTTGATATGGTGTATAAGCAGTATAAAATTCAGATCTAGAAATCATTGCATCTACAACTGATGGTGCATAATGGTCATAAACACCTGCGCCAAGGAAAGAAGTATGTGTTTCTTTAGTAATATTTTTACTTGCAACTTTGTTTAGTCGTTTAAGTAAAGTAGTTTCTGCTTCTCCACTAGCGATACCTAAATCTCTATTTAATAAAATGTCAGAAGGCACATCTCCAAATAATTCATTAATAGATTTCGCACCAATAGTGTCTAACATATCTTGCTTATCTTGATCAGTTAACGGAATATAACGATGACTCAACTTGTCCACCCCTTTGTTCTATTTTTCGATTTGATTTTTCTTAACGATTTTAGCTTTTACCTGTCTTTTTCTAACTTGTACTAATAACTCTCGACCCATTTCAAATGCATCTCTATTAATAATAGCTAATGCAATTGATTTATCAGATGAAGGAGATTTTGTTCCTGAAGTGACTTCTCCAATTTGATTACCATCTAAGTCTAATACCTCATAGCCAGTTCTAGCGATACCTTTATCTAAAAGTTCTAAACCGACTGTTCTTCTAGATGATCCATTTTCTTTTTGATCTTTTAAAACAGATTTTCCAATAAAGTCATCTTCAATTAATGGTTTAGCAGCAAATGCGATACCACCTTCATATGGTGTAATTGATTCTGTTAAATCTTGACCATGTAATGGAAGTCCTGCTTCTAATCTAAGAGTATCTCTGGCTCCTAGACCACATGGTGTTACATCATATTCAAGTAAACCTTCCCAGATTGTTACTGTATCATTGGCATCACAATATATCTCAAAGCCATCTTCACCAGTATAGCCAGATTGTGAAAGAATCACATTTTTATCGAATAATTGTACATCTTTTTTAAATTCAAACATTCCCATTTCAGAAATATCAATATCTACTAATTTTTGCATTAAGTCTCTTGCTTTAGGACCTTGAAGTGCTAATTGGCCATATTGTTCAGATACGTTTTTAACTTCAACCTCAAAAGATTTAGCATGTTTTTCAATCCATTTGAAGTCTTTATCAGTATTGGCAGCATTAACCACTAGTAAATAGTTATCATCTGCTAGTTTATATGTAACCAAGTCGTCAATAATGCCACCTTCTTCATTACATAATGCAGTATATAGTGCTTTAGAATCTGTTAGATTATTAGTGTCATTGGACAAAATATATTGTACGAAGGATTTAGCATCATTTCCTTGAATTTGAATTTCTCCCATATGACTCACATCGAAAAGTCCGATTTCATATCTAACTGCGTTGTGTTCTTCCTTGATACTTGAGAATTGAACAGGCATTGCCCATCCACCAAATTCTACTATTTTAGCACCACTGTCTACGTAATTTTGATATAATGGCGTCTTTTTTAACT
Source organism: Staphylococcus sp. HL28 (assembly GCF_021117155.1). Lineage (NCBI taxonomy): Bacteria > Bacillati > Bacillota > Bacilli > Caryophanales > Staphylococcaceae > Staphylococcus > Staphylococcus sp. HL28. The sequence continues at coordinate 1,296,358 of NZ_CP088218.1, read as the reverse complement.
CACTTGTCATTTGAAAACCCCCTATATTTATTTAAAAACAGGATAGCAAAATTTTGCTACCCTGTTTAAATATTTTTTCCAGGAACGCGTTACAGTATTATCCTTTTGCCTGAGAGTTTCGTAATAAATTTACTTGCACCTTCGGCGATAAAAAGATATCTTTTTATGCTCTCTAATACTGATCAATCGCTACTTAATAAAGTTGTTATTTCTTGATAAATTTTAGATATATTTTGATTACTATTCACTTTCATGAATGCGATTTCATTATATCTTGAAACTCTTGATAAATACAAGTTTTTTAGTTGTTGTAGGGACTTATTATTCGCATTTGGACGATGAGGATCATTTACTATTCTATTAAAGGCAATCTTTACATCACAATCTAACCAAATGACTTGTTTCTGTGATTTTAAAAGATCCAATGAAGCAGAATTTTCTATTATTCCTCCACCAGTAGATATGATATCAAATTGATTGATACATTCACTCAAATATTTAAATTCTAATTTTCTAAAGTAAGATTCTCCTTTTTCATCAAATATTTGAGGAATAGTTATATTTTCTCGTTCTTCAATATATTCATCTAAATCTACATAACTTAGATGTAATTGATTCATCAAATATTGACCGACTGTTGTTTTACCGGTTCCCATGAATCCTATTAGAATGATTGGTAATTCTAGATTTTCCAACAACATCAACCTCTATAAGCTTATTAACGATAACTTCTTTATATATTTTTTCTAAGTTATGTGTTGTCTTTAATTTTAAACTATATTGAGTTATATAAAAAGATATAACTGTTAAATATAAAGAAAAAATAATCATCAAAAATGGGCTGATAAATGCTTTTTGTTTATAAGTATAATGTTTTGTATAGTTTATAATTCGGATTACCTACCTTCAAAATTATTTTTGTGGTATTATTGTTCGTTTTTATGATTTTAACTATGGCTACAAGATTCAACATTGTAATATTGCCTTTACCATTGATTTGTTTATATATTTTATTGTTTTTGAAAATATATTCTATATTCTTTTCTTTATTGATTAAGTGTAAAGTGTGATTATCTTTAATAACCGGTTTAATTGCGCCCTTTTTTTGTTCTTTTAGAATATCACTATGAAAAAATTCATATTCTATTGAACTATTTTCTATAGCGATTTGTTTATATTGATTGATAATTTTGATAGTCAAAGGTATAGAAGATAGTATGACTATAGTGATCAATAATGAAAAAATCATTTCAATAAATGTAAAACTTGCTAGTTTATTTTTTAATACAATAGTGTTTTTTATTTTGATTGTTTGTTGCACAAACTTCCTCATTAGACAATTTAATTGTAAAATCATCTATATTAACCCCTTGTTTTATCTGTTTTAAATCAAATTTATTTATGCTTACAATTATTATCTTTTGCATCTCGATATTATCTATTTGATTTTGATAATTAATCAATAAATGAGTTATCATTTCAATAAATGTTAAGGTGATTATGCTCATGATAAAAAATGCAAATAAGCTATCCAGCATAAAACTGCCCTTTACCTTATAATTTGGTATACCTTATTCGTCCTTTCTCAATATGAAATATAACCTTATATATTGAATCTTTCATTTTTATATCTAAAGAACCAAAATGATTAATATTTCCATTTTTATCAAAAGTAAGTAATTTGATTTTCGTTATCTTTACTATTTTTCCATCCTTTATTTTTAATTGATATTTTTTACCGTGTTCTTCTTTAACATTTATATTAGAGGATTGATTATAAAACATTAAAGTGATAGATTGTTTTTCGCTAATTGCTTTTGATTTTACATAATTCAATTGAGTAATTAGTTGATTGATATTCATTTCATCATTTGACTTTGATAGTGTTAATAGATTTTTACTACTTATAGTGCACGCCAATAATATTGACATAATAAATAATACCATTAACATTTCAATGTAATTATACGCTTTAATTTGCAATCGCTTCGCCATTACTAATTGAAATAGTTTCACCTGTTTTACAACTTTTTTGATTCTCTTTAATATATCCTTCCGTAATTAAATCCTGTATCGTATTTGGGTTTCTATTATGTTTTAAAGAATAGGCTTCAATTTGACTATTAATCATTTTAACTTGTGCGTCGCAGCCTGTTGATTGTATATTAGCCGTTTGTTTGGCGACATTAGGTATAATTAAAATGAGTAATAAACTAATTATTAATAATACTAAAAGCATTTCGATTAAGGTGAAAGCTTTAGTTTTAAATGAGTGATTGGGTTTTATCATTTTATGACACCTCTAATTAATTGATTGCAACATATCAAACATTGGTAACATGATAGATAAATATAAAGTAACAATAAATATACCTAGAATTAGAAATATGACTGGTTGGATGAATTTGATATGTTTCTTTGCCAATTTTTCAAATTGATGTACTAGTATTTGACTATATAATGTTAATTCAATATCAAGTTTTCCACTCTTTTCACCTTGTTCTATGAATTTGATCAAATCACTTTCGTAGCACTTTAATTGCTTTAAAATATTAGGGAGTTTTTCACCTTGATTGGATTGTATTAAAATCATTTCTCCTAAATATTGGTGGAATTGATTACTATTAGATTGCTGAAATATTTCTACGATAAGTTGAAGATTTATCCCATTTCGATAAAAATGAGCAAGTTCATTAGATAATTGATATGTTTTTAAAATTTTATAGTAGCTTTTTATGATAGGTAGATTGCTCATTAAATGTATTTGTTTTATTGTTGGCATATTTCTATAACTAGTATGAAAGAGGATAACAGTAACTAAAATAATAAAAGTGAGTAATATAATGAAAAATGGTAGTCCAGAAATAAAGGAGGAAAGTACTAATTGGAGTGGTGATAATTCAATATTCATCGATTGGTATAGTTCTTTGAATTGGGGTATAACTGTAAAATTTAAAAGCATCAAGATAAGAAAAAATATAAACATTAATACAACAGGGTATTGAATCGTTTTAATAACACTTTGTTTAACTTGAATTTGCTTTTTTAAAAAAAGTATTGATTCATGTAAAGTAGCCTCCAGATTTCCAAATCTTTCAGCTAGGTATATTTGAGTAATGATATCATTGGAATAGTCTAAATATTGAAAGACTTCATAGCAATGAGCACCATTTTTTATTTTATCCATAAGTTCCATTTGAGTTTTGTTGCCTTTATATTTAAAATGCAAGTTCAAAAATTTAAAGGATTCGTATAATGTGAATCCATTTGTCAATAATTGAAGTAATCGTTGCATCAAATCTAACTGTTCGACTTTAGTTAAACATTTTCGTTTAGATATATTAAATATATTTATCAGCAATTGATTCACATATAATTCCTTCTTTAGTCATATCATCTAGTTTTGAAGATAATCGCTTAAATGATCTAGGCATTGTTTGGTTATGTTCAAAAAAATAATTGATTTGATTTTTGAACATAAGTTCACAAACTAATTGGCGTTGTTGGCTAGATGTGGTAATTAAACGTTGATTAGATATTAAATTTATGGCTTGTGATAGTTCTTGAATCGTAATACCCATCTCTAATAACCTTAGCAATGCTCCTTTACAATCATTAGCATGTAATGTACTTAGTACTAAATGGCCACTTAAACTCGCTTGAAACACATATTTTGCTATTTCAGCGTCTCTGATTTCCCCAATCAAAATAACATCTGGATCGCAGCGAAGTATTGCTTTAAATGAACTTGCATAAGTAATACCAGCCTTAGTATTTACTGAGATTTGAGTAATCCCTTTTAAAATTTGTTCTACGGGGTCTTCGATAGATATGACATTGAGATTCAATTCTTTTTGAGCATACATAACCATTTGGTACATGAGTGTGCTTTTTCCTGAACCAGTAGGTCCTGTAAAAAGCAGTAATCCTTGTTTCTTATTCATTAAATGTTTAAAATCGTTAAATTCATATGTCTCCTTTTTATTTTGAAAATATTGAGGCACTATACGAATTACACAACTTTCACTACCGATTGATAACGGGAGCGTTGAAATACGTAAGTAATAAACTGACCTTAATTTATATGTGTAACGGCCACTTTGAGCGATTTGCTGTGTCGACACATCCAATCCTGCTTGAAATTTCATAAAAACGAGTAATTTACGATAAATCCCTATATCTAGTGTTTCGTATGACATTAAAGTATCATTCACTCTAAATTTTATATGAACATAATGTTCCATTGGGATAAAATGTACGTCGCTTGCTTTATATGCTATGGCTTTATTAATGATTTCTTGAAATAATATCTTCAAAGAAACACCTCCTACATTTATTAACGTAGGAGGTGTTAAATTTACTTTAACCATTTAAAAATGGATTCAATTGTTCATCGTCAACTGTAGTATATGGTCCATGTCCAGGGAATAATGGTAAATCGCCATCTAATTCAAATAATTTATCTTTAATAGAATCAACTAGTGTTTCATAATCACCTTTATATAAATCAGTTCTACCAATACCGTTATTAAATAATGTATCGCCTACAACTGCAAATTCATCAAATACAAATGATAAACTTCCTGGTGAATGTCCTGGTGTATGCAATACATTAAAAGTGAAATCCCCTATTTGTGCTGGGCCTTCATCAAGTGATTCAGGTTTAGCCTGACTAATGACTTGTGGCATACCGTATTGCTTAAATTTTGATGCACCATTTTTTTCTGGATCGTTTAAGAAGTCAAACTCGTATTTATGCATATATACTGGTACACTGTATTTATTTATAATGTCGTCTAATGCTCCGATATGGTCATAATGTGCATGCGTAAGTATTATTGCTTCTAAAGGTTTGTTAATTTGATTTAACTTTTTAATAATTTTATCTGTTTCACTAGATGGATCCACCAGTAATACTTTTTTATCATTTTCAATAAAGTACGTATTTGTATCTACTAACCCCAAAGTTAAACTAGAGATTCTCATGATTTACTCCCCACCATTATCTAAATGTTTTTGTACGGATTTTAACTTATCATTCATTTTTCTTGATTTATCTCGACGATCATCAATTCTGATGTTCGTACAAACTCTATCTAAACCTTTATCAAATGGTAATTCATGAATCGCTTGTACTACTTCAAATAAATCTTTTAAATCACCTTCGATAAGTGTGTTCATAGGCGTCAATTGATAGTCAATCTTACCTTGTTCTTTATATTCTTTTAATTTTGTTTGAATCTCAGCAATGTACTTACTAACACTTGGACCTTCAGTACCTACTGGAATAACTACAACGTCTACAATTGCCATTATTTCACACCCTCTTTATCTAAAATGTATGTTTTAATTAAGCCAGCTGCGCCAGTTATACCTGCATCATTTCCTAACTCTGCTTGTACAATTTCAGTATCTTGTTGTGCAGGTGTAAATGTTAAGTTTCGATATTCAGTTTTAATATTTTCTACTAAGATTAACCCTGCTGTAGACATGCCTCCACCTAAAACAATGTATTTAGGATTGCTTGTCACACTTAAAATACTACATAAGTAAGCAATGTAATTAGCGACTTTTTCAGTAATAAAAATACAGAATTGGTCTCCTTCTTTAGCTGCATCAAATACTGCCTTAGCTGTTACTTTATTATCTTTAATGAGTTGTAGGATTGATGATTTAAATGTTAATTTTGGATAATAGAAATTAACTAAATTAACAACACCAGTAGCGGAAGCAACGGTTTCTATACAACCGGATTTACCACAATTGCACTTGAATCGTTGATCAAAGTCAGCTCTAAAGTGACCTATTTCAGCACCAGAACCATTATGGCCATGTACCAACTCACCATTAGAAATAATACCGCCGCCAAGGCCTGTTCCTAAAGTGATTGTAACAACATCATCAGCGCCTTTACCAGCACCCTTATGTTTTTCACCTAACGCTGCAACGTTCGCATCGTTATCAACATAAACTGGGCAATCTATAAAACTTTGATAAATTTCAGTAACGTTAACACTATCTTCCCAGTGTAAATTGACTGCACCGTTGACCACACCAGTTTCAAATTCTACAGGTCCAGGGACACCGATTCCCACACCGATAACATTTGACATTTCATAACCTAGTTCAGCAACTTTTTCTTCGAATGATTCATGTATATTTTTTAAAAGTAATTTTCCTGTATGATCAGTTGTATCTGTATGGATTGACCATTTTTCAATACGGTCTAGATTAGTATTAAAAATACCTAATTTACAAGTAGTCCCACCAATATCTGCAGCTAAAATAATTTTCGTCATTTATGTTCATTCCTTCTTTGGTTTATTATCATTATACATTTAAGATATTCATCTTTTGTTAATAACTCAAAATGGTATAAAGATTTGATTTCTTGTAACATCATTTCATACATATCTTGCGGATCTTTGAAATAGATGATGTATCCATATTTTTTTAATAACTGTAAAACATCATAAAAATTATTAAGTTTACGAGTCACTTTTTTCACTCAACTCTTTTTCTAAATTTTTATATTGAGAATTTTTAGGATTAGCTTTTACTGCTTTTTTTATATATTTCAAAGCTTTATCATTATCTTTTAGTGAACGATTGGCTATTGCCATTTCATAATTTAATGTAGCCGAATTGGGAAAGTATCTTAATCCGCGTTCCCAATCTGCCATAGCTTCTGCTTTAGAACTTTTAGTAGCAGTAATCAATCCACTTAAATAATATGTTTGATCATCTGCATAATCTTTTTTAATAGATTGATTAACAATTTTTTTGGCTTCATCATAATGACCCATTAACATTTGATCACGTATTAATTTGTCATAAATATTATCTTCTTTAATACTAAATATTCTAATTTGCATGGCCACAAAAAGAACAAGTAAGACAATCAATAATATCCAAAAAATATTACGGTTTACATTAAAATAATAGCCAATTAAGGTGATTAGTAGTCCACCAATAAATCCACCTAAGTGAGCCATTACATTAATATTGGACATGAATAAGGATAGACCAATTAAAATGACCAATGCAATTAATAATTGACCAATTACTCTTTTATCAAATGTTTTACTTAAATACAAAATGGCAAAAATTGAACCTATTAGGCCGAAAATAGCACCACTAGCACCAACTGAAATCGTAGTGGTGTTAAAAGATAATGATACGAAATTACCGAAAATGCCAGCAAATAAATATATTGCCAACATCTTCCAGGATCCTAACACTGATTCTACTATTTTACCAAAAATGTAAAGTGATAACATATTCATCAGAATATGTTCAAAATTAAAGTGTAGAAACATTGATGTTACTAAACGATACCACTCACCATGCACTACATTAAAATGTACTAACCCACCTACATCAAGTAATTTTATATCAGAAAAGCGGTTGAAATAAAGTATCATACATAACCATAAGATAACATTCGATATAATTAATATATATGTAACAGGTGAAAAACGTTGCATATGTTGATCTAAGATATTGTTTGATAGTACCTTATTTCTATATGAGGCCGATGTTTTTTTAGAATCATCACGCTTAAATAATTTAGTTAATAAAACATTAGGCATTACGCGTTCTAAATCTCTATCTTCTTTAATGATTTTAAATTTCAATTTTAAAGGATATGTTTCGTCTAAAGCATCTGTTGTTATAGCTTTGTCTGTAAAATAATAAAATTGAATTGATGAAGGTGTGTATCCAACAATAGACTCAATTTGGTCTTGGTTTTCAATTATTTTACTTTTATCGAAACGTATTTCTTGTGTTGTAGTCACATAACTTGAAAATATGACTATACTTTTTTTCTTTTTATTACTTAACCATATTTCTTGGTCATCTTTTTCTCTCCTTATAACATCATAATTTAAATATCTAATCCAGTAATATATGGTTTTCCAAAATTGCTTTTTTATATTCATTTTTGCCTCCATTTGTGGCTTTTATATATAATCAACTCGTCTACAGGTTGATCGTGTTTATCGGGTTTAAAATCAATTAATTGAAAATCATATAACAAGCTAATTGTTTTCGGCTTAAAATTTGAAATAAAACGATCATAAAAGCCACCCCCATAGCCTATTCTATATCCATCACATTTAAATCCGACACCAGGAACGACAACTAAATCTAATTGATTTGAGGTTTCAGTATTAGATATGGAATGATAGATACCTTTTGCATCACGTTCTATATCATTCAAATCTAATAATTGTTTAAAAGTCATCATTTTGGATTTGTAGTCTACTTCAGGAACAAATATTTTTTTATGATCTTTCAGTGATTGTTGAATAATTTTATATGTATTAACTTCATGTGGTAAGGATAGAACAATACCAATTGATGTTGCCTCTTGATATGATTGAGAATTAAAAAACTGATTGGCTAACCAATCATCAGCAATATTTTTTTCAGTATTAGAATGTTTTTTCATTGAGTTTAAAATAGACAATCTTATATCTTTTTTATTCATTTTTTCACCTGCTTTTACTATCCCATATTATAACGTTTATATAATTTTATGTCATTAAGTTGAATCGTATATTAGTGATTACAATCGATATAGTGAAACTATTGTTCAAAATTCTGTAGAATGATTGTCAAAATTATATTTTGTTAAGTATCTATAAAAAAATAAAAGACGGAATCTAAATTTAGATTTCCGCCTTTTGTATTGAATATTGTTTAGTTAAATAAATTAATTATTTAGTTTCACGGTGTAAAGTTTGTTTATTATCACGTGCACAGTATTTTTTCATTTCAATACGTTCTGGGTTTGTTCTTTTGTTTTTTGTAGAGATGTAGTTTCTTTCACCACATTCTGTACAAGCTAATGTAACGTTAACGCGCATGATTATTCCTCCTTACCTTTTCTAAATACGACCTTTACATTATACCAATTAGTTTATTAAATGCAAAGTAAATTTTAAGAATCAATAGTAATACTTTTGAAAATAATACTAAATAGAATTAAATGAATCGACTATTTTTCTGTACTATCCCCATTTTTATCTTTATCTTTAAAGTAATAATTAATGACGTCTCTTCCTAAATCTCCACCATTTAACCAAGGTGGTGGTACAGGTTGATTCGTATAAACAATTGAGAAGGACAGTTTTGGATCTTTAATTGGTGCATAACCAATGTATGTTGAATTTACTCTTGGTTCTCCATCTTGGAATACCTCTGCTGTTCCTGTCTTACCTGCTGAAGGTACTACTGTATCTTTGAAACTAGCATATCCTGTTCCATCTTTTTCGTTAAATGCCATTTTAAAGCCATCTTTCACTTCATCAATTTCTTTTTGAGAATTATTAACTTTATTTAATACATTTCCTTTAACTTTTCTTTTTACTGGTCCTAATTCATCTTTATTTGTTGCATCATGAATTGAAAGTCCAATATGTGGTTGAATTCTATATCCATTATTAGCAATAGTTGAAACATATTGTGACAGTTGTAAAGGTGTATACGTATCATACTGACCAATTGATAAATCTAAATAATTACCCGGATTGTTTGTTAATGGTTCAATTTGACCATTTGTTTCATTTGGTAAATCAATACCTGTTTTAACACCTAAACCAACTTGATTTAGGCCCTTACGAAGTTTTTGACCTGCAATTGAGATATCATTTGGTAATGGCATGCCTGAATAATATGGATCTCCAGCTAATTTCAAGGCTGTTTTAAACATATAAACGTTAGATGAATGCATTAACGCTTCTTTATCATTAATAGTTACACGTCCATCTTTATTAAAGTAAGAGCGTTTTGTTAATCCGCCTTGGAATTTTAATGGTTCATCGACCATTTGTTCTCCAACTTTAATAGCTTTATTTTGATATCCGGCAAGTAACGTACCACCTTTAACAGAAGAACCTACAGCAAATTGTGCGGTAAAGTTTCCGATATCATAATCAGTTAATTTACCGTTTTTACTAATTTGTTTGCCTGCCATAGCTAATATATCGCCATTTTTAGGGTCTTGGACAACAATCATTGCATTGTCCATGTCTTTGGCACCCTGACTACGTAGTTTAGCAATTTGTTTATCTAAAAGAGACTCTACTTTTTTCTGTAAATCAATATCAATTGTTAACTGTAAATCATGTCCTCTTGAACCGGGATTAACGACTTCAGAATTGATGACTTTACCAGATTTATCAGTTGTATACTTCATTTGTTTCTTTTTACCACGAAGTACATCTTCATATTGATATTCTAAGTAAGATTTCCCTACTCGATCATTTCGTGAATAACCTTTAGATAAATATTGCTCTGTTAGCTCTTTTGGTAAACCTTCCGTTGACGTAGATACATCACCAAAAATACCTCTTAGCGTATCTTTATAAGGATATTTTCTATCCCAATCCATAGATGTATTAACACCTGGCAGTTTAGATAATTGTTGCGATACTGCTGCATATTCTTTTTCTGTAACATCTTCATTTTTAATTGTTTGAGGGTCTAAGGTACTACCCGCATTCATTTCACGATAAATAGCTAATATTTGTAAATCTTTTTTAGATAATTCACTTAATTGCTTTTTACCGATTTTTTTACGCTGTTGTTCATCATATTGTTCTTGAGAGATGCTACCATCTTCTAACATAGACTGCTCTTTTTTCATTAAGTCTTTGGCCTTTTGGGGATGTAAAGTGACCCAAAAATCTTTTTTATCTCTATCAGTAATTTTGTCTGTGTCCATCTTAATTAATGATGATAACTTTTTAGCTGTTTCGAGCATCTCTTTTTGCGATGTTTTACGCCCTCTTGTATATGTAATAGCCATCTTTGAGGCATTGTCTACTAAGACCTTACCATTACGGTCTACAATGCGTCCTCTTGGTACAGATTCATTCACAGTTATATTTTCATCATTTTTAATTAATTGTTTATAATGTGAACCTTGTGCAATCTGTAAATAACCAAGCCTTAATACCATAATTGCAAAAATAAACACAACTAATCCAAAGATAAAATTTATTCTTCGATTCATGGTGTTTCTTACTTTTTCATCATTTGATTTTTCCTTTAATCTTTTAAGCAAAACAACCTACCTCTATTCAAAGTATCTCTTTAAAATGATATATGAAAATCAAAAATTTTTCTATCATTTTGATAAAAAAAGAGTCTGGAAAACTATTAAAGTTCCAGACTCTAGTAAATACTGTTAAATTATTTTGCAGCGTTGTATAATTCGTCAACTTTTTCCCAATTAACAACATTCCAGAAAACACTGATATAATCTGGACGTTTGTTTTGATATTTAAGGTAATAAGCATGTTCCCAAACATCTAAGCCTAGGATAGGTGTTTTACCTTCAGTTAATGGATTATCTTGGTTTGGAGTTGTTACGATTTCTAATTGACCGTTATTAACAACTAACCAAGCCCAACCTGAACCAAAGCGAGCTGCAGCTTTGTCAGCGAATTCTTTTTTAAATTCATCTAAAGAACCCCATTGTTCTTTAATTTTATCTACTACTTCACCTTTTTCTTCTGAATTAGGTGTTAATAATTCCCAGAATAATGAGTGGTTTAAGTGTCCGCCACCATTGTTTCTTACTGCAGTTTGAATATCTGAAGGCACGCTATCTAAATTAGCTACAATTTCTTCAATTGATTTAGCTTCTAAGTCAGTACCTTCTACTGCAGCGTTTAATTTTGTTACATAAGTGTTGTGGTGTTTATCATGGTGAATCTCCATAGTTTCTTTATCGATGTGTGGTTCTAATGCGTCAAATGCATATGGTAATTTTGGTAATTCAAATGCCATAAATAATCATCCTCCTAAAATGTCTATAATTTCATCATAACAAGCAGTCACATTTTCGACAATTAATGTGCTTACTTATGTGCTACTAATTATCGTTACAGTCATTATATATCTCAAAATGTCTTAATTTAAACATTAAAACATAATAAAAATACATATTAATCGATTTCATACTAATGGAGTATACATATTGAGACTATTTGTGTACTTTCACATTAAATAAAAAGAAGGAATCGGTTAGACTTATTGCAAAAGTCTAATTGTGATTCCATCTTAAGATTAATGTTTCATTTAATTATTTTGCTACCTTTTGACATTTTTCACAAATACCATATACTTCAAGTTTATGGGTATGGATATCGACATTTGGTAAATATTGTTTTACTTGATCTATTGGACAAAAATCGATAACTTTTGTATCACCACATTTTTCACAAATAAAGTGATGATGGTGATGATTTGTACAAGCAATTCTGAATTTCATTTCGCCATCTAATTCAGTACTTTCGATAATGGCTAAATCTTTAAATAGATGAAGATTTCGATATATAGTATCAAATGAAATACCTGGATAATCTTTATCCATTACTTGTTGAATATATTTAGCATTAATATATTTATCTTCCTTAACAAAAATATTAAGCATATCATTACGTTTATCTGTGTACTTCAAACCGTTATCTTTTAAAATTTTAATTGCATCACTAGTATTCATATTTTCAATCTCCCTTTTGTGACTTCGTTTTTAATTTTTGATAAGTCATCGTTATCATTAGCATAATGACTAATAGTACTACAATCACGCCACCAGGTGAAATATTGATATAGAAAGCTACAATAAGTCCTAATATAACTGAAAGTTCACCAATAATAATACTCATCACAATTAACTGTTTAAATCCTTTCGTCCAACGCATAGCAATTGCTACAGGTAATGTGATTAAAGCACTTACTAATAATATTCCAACTACTCTCATTGATGCAGAAATAACCATTGCAACCACGACAATAAATAAAAACTGAATCCATTTTGGAATACCTATCACTTTACTATATTCTTCGTCGAAAGATAATATAAACAGTTCTTTGTAAAATAATGTAATAAATAATAATACTAATATAGTAATGAAAATGATAGTTGTTAAATCACTTAAATTTACTGCGCTGATAGAACCAAATAACAAGCCAACTATTTCTTGATTAAATCCATCTGCCAATGAAATAAAAATAGCACTTAACGCTATACCCGCACTCATAATAATTGGAATTGCGATTTCTTGATAATTTGTATAAGATGTACGTAATTTTTCTATTAGTAATGCACCAATAATAGCAAATAATATACCGAACCACATTGGGTTAATTAAAGTTAATGCAGGTATGACTGTAATCACAAACATGCCAAATGATATTCCACCTAAAGTAACATGGCTCAATGCATCAGCAATAAGTGAAAGCCTTCGTACTACTATAAAAGCACCAATTAAAGGTGCAATAAAACCTATTAAGATACCACTAATTAAGGAGTATCTCATAAAATCAAAATTTAATAATGCATCTATCATGAGTTACACTCCTCAAAAATATTTCTAATAAGATATATAAACATTAATAATAATGTTAGTTACAGCATTCTCTGTTGTGTTGATGATCAACAAATTGAATAGGATGACCATATATTTTCGAAATTTCCACTTCGTCAAGAGATTTAAAATCTTCTGTTGTACCATGAAAATGTAAATGTTTATTTAAACATGCAACTTCTGTAGCTGTATCAGCAACTACACCAATATCATGTGTAACTAAAATAATAGTTATGCCTTCTTTTTTTAAGCGATCTAGAGTTTCATAAAACTCATTGACATGTTTAGCATCAATTCCATTAGTTGGTTCATCTAAAACCAAAACACTCGGGTTAGAAATTAAAGCACGGGCAATAAGAACACGTTGTTGTTGACCACCTGAAAGCTCCGCTATATTTTTATGAATTAAATTTGAGATATTCAATCGTTCTAATACATGTTCAACTTGCTTCACATCATTTTGATTAAAACGTTGGAAGAGTTTTTTCGTCTTAGTTAGTCCACTAAGAACTACTTCTTTAACACTTGCTGGGAAACCGGCAGTAAATGAAGAGGCCTTTTGTGAAACATAACTTATTTTCAACGAAGATTTATTATTTTTTATTGGATGACCATCTATAAAAATTTCTCCAGATTGTAAAGGTAATAAACCTAAAATGATTTTTAAAAGAGTTGATTTTCCAGCACCATTAGGGCCTACTATTGCTAAAAATTCCCCTTTATTAATTTTAATATTTATATTTTCGAGTACTTGTTTATGATCAAAATAATAATCAATGTTTTTGAGTTCAAATACTGGTGTTGACATTTTTTCACCTCAATTTATACTATACATCTAGATATTCATAATGTAAATAGTAATGTTTACGACTAAAATAGCGTTACAGAATAATCTGTAACGCCAGTTTACTTAATTATTGATTTAAAATTTTCTCTTTTAAATTTGGATCAAATGTTTGTGATTTCAACATTTCAATTTCAAGTTTATAAGGAGGCTTTTTATTTTTTTTATCTTCTCCAACATATGGTGTTTCTAAAATTTTAGGTATATCTTTAAATGTATCATGATGTACTACATAATTAAGTGCATCAAAGCCGATATGACCAAATCCAATATTCTCATGTCTATCTTTATGAGCACCCTGTTCGTTTTTACTATCATTGACATGAACGACTTTAATTCTATCTACACCAATAATCTTATCAAATTCGTTTAATACCCCATCAAAATCATCTTTTATGTTGTAACCAGCATCATGTGTATGGCAAGTATCAAAGCATATTGATAAACGTTCATTATGTGTTACACCATCAATAATTTGTGCAATTTCTTCGAATGTACGACCTACTTCTGATCCTTTTCCAGCCATTGTTTCTAATGCAATTCTGACATTGTTATCGTTGGTTAATACTTCATTTAATCCATCGATTATCTTTTTAATACCTACTTCTGCACCGGCTCCAACATGTGATCCTGGGTGTAAGACGATATCTTTAGCTCCAATGGCTTGAGTACGTTCAATTTCATTTTGTAAAAAGTTAACGCCTAATTCGAAAACTTCTGGTTTAGTAGTATTTGCAATGTTTATAATATAAGGCGCATGTACGACGATATTAGATAAGCCATATTTTTCCATTGCTTCATGCCCTTTTGTGATATTTAAATCTTCAATACTTTTTCGACGTGTATTTTGAGGTGCACCTGTATAAATCATAAATGTAGATTCACCGAATTTATGTGCTTCTTCTGCAGATCCCTCTAACATTTTTTTACCACTCATTGATACATGTGATCCAAGTAACATTTACTCCACCTATCCTTTTCTACTCTTTCTATTTTGACGGTTTTGACGTTTACTAAATTGTTTACGTTCTTGTCGCTTCATTCTTTCAACTTCTTGTTTAAATTTCTTTTTATAACCTGGTTTAACTTTACGTTTTGTTTTACTACGTACTTTATTTTTAACTTCATTAGTTAGATGGTCATCTTTTCGTTGTCTAGTGCGTCTAGTATTATGCGCTTTGATTGGCGTAAGTTCATCGTTTTTAATATCCACATTTTCAAAGACATAACCTCTATCTTCAATTGCAGAAATATTTTCCTCTTCATCTGGACTATATAAGGTAATTGCTACACCACGATAGTTGCCTCGTCCAGTACGTCCCACTCTATGCGTAAAGAAATCAATATCATTTGGTACATCGAAATTGATGACGTGGCTTACACCCTCAATATCAATACCTCTTGATGCTAAATCACTTGCAATCACAAATTGGAAATCTAGATTTCTAATACGTTTCATTTGTTGTTTACGTTCACGCGGTGTTAGTCCACCATGAATCATACCTACTTTAACACCAGCTTCATTGAGTGTTCGTGCTAATTCATCGGCACTGTCTCTACTATTACAGAAAATAATACATAAATAAGGGTTTAGTATATCAATTAATTTTAGTGTTTTTTCAACTTTTGCAGTTCCTTTAGTAGGAATTAAATAAAATTCAATATTCTTTTTATTTTGTGATTGGCTATCAACTTCTACAAAATCAGGTTGTTCTAAATATTTATTTAAAAATGGCTGTAATGATTTTGGGATTGTTGCACTGAATACAGCAATATTTGAATGTTCTTCTAAACGTGAAGCGATAAAGTCTACATCTTCAATCAAACCTAAATCTATCATTAAATCAGCTTCATCTATGATTAAATATGAGGCTAAATGTGTGTGTAAATGACCACTTTTAGCTAAATCATTAATTCTTGTTGGTGTACCAATGACTAGTTGTGGTTGTTGGTTACAACGTTGTCTATCTTTCTCAATATCTGTACCGCCGATAAATAGTTTAGCATTGACGCCTTCTTTAAAACTGCTTAAATGGTTAGCTGCTTGATAAAGTTGTTGTGCTAATTCTCTAGTAGGTGCAACAACGATTGCTTGAGGTTCATGAATGTCCGTATCAATTTCATTAACTAATGGTAATAAAAATGAATGGGATTTACCTGTACCTGTCTGTGATTGTCCAATGATGTTGGTACCTTTTAATATTCTCGGAATAATTCTATTTTGAATTTCAGTAGGTTTCTCAAATTTTAAATCTTTTACAGCTTCGATCATACTTGAGTTTAAACCGAAGTGTTCAAATGGATGTTTTGCCATTGTATGGCCTCCTTATAAGTTCATCTTTACTATTATAAAGTAATTGATGGTGTTTTTAAATATAATTCATCTTTGATATCGGTTATAATTATTTAATTAATGATTATCAGATGTATAACTATATTTTAAATATATGTGAATGGATCTGTGTCTATATTTGACGCTACTAATTTTATGTCATTTTCATTTTCTTCAACTAACCATTCTTCTAGTAATTGTTTTAATCCTTCTTTCATCACATATTCACTATAATGATTGATATCTAATAAGTTGACACCAGCAATTTTGGCATCAAGTGCATCATGATGTTTGATATCGCCCGTGATAAATATGTCTGCACCTAATTGTGAAGCTTCGTATTCAAACCCAATACCAGAACCACCAATCATAGCTACTTTATTAACCGTTGTATTTGAACTACCGACGTAACGGACACTAGGAATTTGTAGTCGAGATTTTACTAACGAAACAAAATCCCCTATGTTCATTGGTTCATTTAATTCTCCAATAATGCCCAAACCATACGAACCTTCTTTTGTTAATTCAATAAAATCATAAACTGGAGTTTCATATGGATGATATTGGTGAATCGCTTTTTCAGTTAATTGTCGTTGTTGATATGAAATCATAAATTCTAATTTCACTTCATCAACATATTCAATTTCCCCAATTTCACCTAAATAAGGATTGGCATCATCTACAGGTTTAAATTGACCCTTACCTTTACTTTCAAAGAAGCAATATTCATAATTACCTTCTTTAGCTAAACCAATATCATTAAGTTGTTGTTTAAATGTTTCGATATGGCTTTCGGGAATGAAAGTTTGAACTTTGAAGTATCGTTCAGGTTCTTTATTAATTAAGCTAGTATTTTTCAGACCAATCTTAGAAGCAAGCATAGCATTGACACCTCTAGGGTTGACGTCTAGATTAGTATGCATTGCTATTAAATTAATATTATTTTGTATTAGTAATCTTATTATTTCACCATAGCCTTGATTAGTAATGGATTGGATCCCTTTAAAAATTAATGGATGATGACTAATAATAGTATTGATATTTTCTTCTATTGCTTGTTCTACAATTTCTAACGTACAATCTAACGCAGTTAAAATCCCATTAACTTCTTGTGATTCATCACCTATAAGTAGTCCAACATTATCCCATGATTCTGCAGTGTTAAAAGGCACATGTTCATCTAACATAACCATTAATTCATTAATTTTCATTTGTAAGCACCTCTTTGATCATTTCTATTTCTGTCTCAATTTCTTGATATCGATGTTGATGAATGTCTGGATTAAGTTGTTGTTTTATCTTTTCTAATGCATGTAATTCTCTTTCCCACTTATTATAAAAACATTCATTTTTGTTTTCTAGTAAAACTGGGCCGAATTTCAGTTCAAATTCATTATATTTGAACATTTTGGGTTGATGCTCAGCTACTACAATTTCATATATATGTCCTTTCTCTTCCATAATTCTTTCATCAATGATTTGATATTGAATCTCTTGTAATAACGTTCTTAAATTTTGTGTTTGTATATTACTTTGGAGGATAAGTCTAGGATGTGATTGAAGTTTTTGTTGTCCTTCTTTTAATATTTTTGCTATTAAAGGACCTCCCATACCACAAATTGTGATATTGTCTAACAGTTCATTATGTTTTATTACCTCTAAACCATCGCCAAGTCGCACATCTATTTGGTTACTTAGCGCGTATTCTTGAACATTCTTTTTTGCAGCTTCGAAAGGCCCTTTTATAACTTCACCAGCAATTGCTTGAGAAATTAAATTTGTTTGAATTGCGTAAATAGGTAAATAAGCATGATCTGAACCAATATCAGCAAGTTTACCAGGTTTAATAAATTCTGATACCGTTCGTAATCTATGATTTATCGTAATCATTAAGATGGTCTCCTTTTTACATGTATTAAAATGTATATGATTGTATGTATGTTATATCACTTATAAATGAAATAAAGGCTGGGACAACCATTATGCCCCAGCCTAAATATATTAATCCATAAAGTCTTTTAGACGTTTACTTCTACTTGGATGTCTTAACTTTCTTAATGCTTTTGCTTCGATTTGACGAATACGTTCTCTAGTCACACCAAATACCTTACCAACTTCTTCTAATGTTCTAGTTCTTCCATCATCTAGACCAAATCTTAAACGAAGAACGTTCTCTTCACGGTCTGTTAATGTATCTAAAACATCTTCAAGTTGTTCTTTTAGCAATTCATAGGCAGCATTATCTGAAGGACTTTGAGCTTCTTGGTCTTCAATGAAGTCACCTAAGTGACTGTCGTCTTCTTCACCTATTGGTGTTTCTAATGACACAGGTTCTTGTGCAATTTTAAGAATTTCTCTTACTTTTTCAGGTGGTAAGTCCATTTCTTCACCAATTTCTTCAGGTGCCGGATCACGACCTAAATCTTGTAATAACTGACGCTGAACACGAATTAATTTGTTAATAGTTTCAACCATGTGTACTGGTATACGAATTGTACGTGCTTGGTCAGCAATTGCACGAGTAATTGCTTGACGTATCCACCACGTTGCGTAAGTAGAAAATTTAAAACCTTTATTGAAATCGAATTTTTCTACAGCTTTAATAAGACCCATATTACCTTCTTGAATTAAATCAAGGAATAACATACCTCTTCCGACATATCTTTTAGCGATACTTACTACCAAACGTAAATTGGCTTCTGCTAGTCTTGATTTGGCGATTTCATCACCCTGCTCAATTCTTTTAGCTAGTTCAATTTCTTCTTGTGCACTTAATAAGTCAACGCGACCAATTTCTTTTAAGTACATACGCACAGGGTCATTAATTTTAACTCCTGGAGGTGCACTTAAATCATTAGGATTTAATTTAGCATCTGTATCTGAATGGTCTTTTTCATTTACTAACGTGATATCATTATCATTTAATTGATCGAAGAAATCATCCATCATATCAGAATCCATTTCGAAGTTCTGTAATTTTTCTGCAATTTCTTCGTGACTTAAGTGACCTTCCTTTTTCCCTTTTTCAATTAATTGTTTTTTAACATCTTCCAATGTTAAAGTCGGATCAATTGTTTGCTTTTTAATTTTAACTTTATCAGACATGAAAAGGCCTCCTGGTATTAATATAAACTTTCAATTTATTCATATAATTATTTGTAATTACTTCATTTAATTTGATGATGCGTTTAATTATTGAAAACGCAATATAATATTTTTAGTAAAATAACACGTTCATCGTAACTTATTGTATGAGATGTGGCCTAATTAATTTTTAATTCAAAACCAATCAAATAAGTTTCTATTCTAAACTCCCTAATAATTTAATGGTTAGGTCATATTATGACAATATTCGATATTACATATTTACCCAATGTATGAGCGTAATAACCATTATTCAATACCTAAAGTATAACAATACCATAAATTTTTATAATATTACATTCTACTTTTGTTTTTATTTACTATTAATTGCAAGTAATATTTTTGAAGTTCAATATCCCCTATTCTCGTTGCTTCACGTAGTTTATGGTTTAAGACTTCTAATGAATCTTCATTTTTATTCTCATTTAATATATTGATATAATCTTCTAATTCATGTTCAAATGGTTCTTCATTTAAAACATATGAGTCTAAAGAAATTAACGCTTCTCTCAAATCATCAGAATCTATATATTGAATCATAGAACTGAGCTGATACGTATCGTTTTTAGAATAATAATCATGCAAAATATTAAATATACGCTTGAAATAGGCATTTGTAAAGTCATCAACCTCTATCTGTTGATGATAGTTTAGAAACGTATCTTTATCTTGCAAGAAATGTTTTAAAAGTGCTCGTTCAGCTTTTTCATGACGAGTGAGTTGGTTAAATTGAATCACTTGTTGATGTTGTGCTTCATATGGGTATGCATTATCTGGATACGAAGATACATTTCCGTGAGATTGCTGATATAATCCTACTTCATAGTCTAGAGTCTCAAAACTTACTTTAAACAATTCTGCAACGTCTTGCAATACTTTTTTCTGAAGTATAGGTGAAGTCATATTCGCAATATCTTGTGTTACTTCTTTTAGATATTTTTCATATGCTAGATCATTATTTTGAATTTCATCTTTATGTGTATTGACTTTAAACATTACAAATGATTTTTTATCTTTTTGTACAAAATCTAGAAATGGATCATTACCATACTTTCTAATATATTCATCAGGGTCCATATCTGATGGTAATTGTACAACGAACACATTTAATCCTTGTTCTAATAATGCTTGACCAGTTTTTAAGGTTGCCTCCCTACCTGCAAAGTCACCATCAAACATTAATGTAATATTAGAAGTTAACTTTTTTATAAAAGTAACATGTTCATTTGAAAGTTGTGTTCCCATACTAGCAACGACTGTTTTTAAACCTGCATGATCTGATTTTATAACATCCATAAAACCTTCAAGTAATATGATTTCATCATTTATTCTGATGCTTTTACGTGCTTTATCGAGATTATATAACAATTTTCTTTTTTGGAATATTGGTGTTTCCGGGCTGTTGAGATACTTAGGTTCTTGGTTAGTATACGTTCTTGCAGAATAACCAACAATACGACCTTGAGCATTTTTTAATGGAAACATAATTCTGTCTCTAAAACGATCGTAATAACTAAAATTCTCTTCGTTTCTAGATAAAAGCCCAGCTTCATATGCTAATTCAATATCGTATCCTTTTTTTTCTAAGAAATCATGACAGAAATGTGATGAATTAGGTGCATAACCTATACCTCTTTCTTTGA
This sequence comes from Staphylococcus sp. HL28, assembly GCF_021117155.1. NCBI lineage: Bacteria > Bacillati > Bacillota > Bacilli > Caryophanales > Staphylococcaceae > Staphylococcus > Staphylococcus sp. HL28. The sequence goes on along the minus strand of NZ_CP088218.1, from coordinate 1,275,010 downwards.
TCAGCTGTTCTGGAAAATCTCTTTCTTTTAAATAGGAAAGTGCCTTTTCGCCTTCAACTGTTTTCATAAGTGCATAGTGATAATATTCTTGCATTAGCTCATGCATTTCTATCATTTGCAAATCTTCTGAAGCAATTTGAGTATTAGCATTCTGATACTCGTTATTTCCAACATCGACCGTAATATTAACACGGTCACCAAGTTCTTTTACTGCTTCTGTAAACGAAATATCTTTTATTTCTTGAGTAAATTGAAATACATTACCACCTTTTTTACATCCAAAGCAATGGCAGATTTGTTTGTCTTCAGAAACTGTGAATGAAGGTGTTTTTTCATCATGAAAAGGACACAAACCTATATAATTGCGCCCTCTCTTTTCTAACTTTACATATTCACTTACCAAATCAAGTATATCTGTCTTATCTTTAATTTCATTTATAACTGATTGTTCTATACGCAAATTAAATCACCTATGACATATTAGTCTCAATATTATACCTTTTTTATGCATTAATTGAAATTATTTTGTTTTATTGTTTTCGATAAAATAAATGATATCATTTGCTGTCTCTTCTATTGCTTTATCAGTTACATCGATAACTGGACACCCTACTTTTTCTACTAATGATTCAAAGTATTCTAATTCCTCTTTAATTCTAGTTTCTGTAGCATATCTAGCAGAGTCACCTAATCCAAGTTGTTTGAGTCTTTCTTTACGAATACGATTTAACTTTTCTTCACTAATTTTTAAAGCGATACATTTTGAAGGATCAATATCAAATAATGCATCTGGTGGTGTTACTTCCGGAACAATCGGTATATTCATCACTTTATAACTTTTATGTGCTAAGTATTGTGATAAAGGTGTTTTAGACGTTCTTGAAATACCTAATAGAACAATATCAGCTTTGGGTAAACCTTTAGGGTCTTTACCGTCATCATATTTAACAGCAAACTCTATAGCATCTATTTTTTTAAAATAAGCGTCATCTAATCTATGTACAATACCAGGTTCATAGTACGGCGTTTCTTCTATGGAACCAGATAATAAGTCCATAAGTGGTCCCATAATATCAACTGACTTTAATTGATGCTCCTTAACTTTAGCAACCATGTACTTTTTGATTTCCGGTTTGACTAAAGTATATACAATAATTGCGTCTGTATCTTCAGCAACTTGAATCACTTCATCGACATTTTCGAAGGATTCTATGTATGGGTAACGTAAAAATTCATGTTTACATTGCTTAGGATTAAATTGAGAAACACCAGCCCTCGCTACTAATTCTGCTGTTTCCCCGATTGAATCAGAAGCAACAATAATATTTATATTATCCATCTATTAACCACCTATTCTTTAAATAATGATACAAATAATTTTGTAATTGTTGTTTTAGATATTCTACCAACTACTTCAAATTTTTGGTTATCTTTAGATCTAACGATGGGGATTGCATCTATTTCCTTATCTATCATTTGATTTGCCGCATAAATAATTAGTTCACTTTCTTCAAGATATGTTAAATTTGGCATACGAGTCATATTGACGCTTATAGGCATTGTATGAATATCATTTCCAATCATTGATGCTCTTAATAGATCTTTACGAGAACAAACACCGATAAAATCATTATCGTCATTTGTGATAAATAATGTTCCGGCATCTTCTAAAAATATAGTACAAATTGCGTCATAGACTGACATATCTTCTTTTACCACAACGGGTTGAGACATATAATCTTTTACAACATATTGTCTTAATTGTTCATGTATAATTTTATTTTTCGATTTACCTGAATAGTAATAACCTACTCTTGGACGTGCTTCTAAAAAACCAGACATAGTTAAAATAGCTAAATCAGGTCGTAATGTAGCACGTGTTAAATTTAATTGATCAGCGATATGCTCACCTGTTATTGGTCCATGTTGCTTAACGATTTCAATAATTTGTTCTTGTCTTTGATTTAATTCTATAGGTCCTCACCCCTTTTATATACATTACATATTATAACTGTTATTTTTATTTGCCACAAACACATATAAACGCTTGCTATTAAATATTTAATCAATTAGAATAATTATAAAGCGAGCTAAGGGTGGTGTGAGCTTAGCATATAAATTTTGGCATAAAAAATTTAATTAATTTTAAAGTGAGTGGCTACACTAATTTGGGTGGAACCGCGGGTTAAATGATATTTTAATGTATATGATTTATACTAAATAAAAAATGATTAACTCGTCCCAAGATAATAAAGTATATTTATGATGCTTTGTTGTCTTGGGGCGTTTTTATGTGTAAGGAGAGAAAAATTATGGCAAATGATATGGAACAAATTGTACAATTAGCAAAACACAGAGGTTTTGTATTCCCAGGTAGTGACATTTATGGTGGTTTATCTAATACATGGGATTATGGTCCACTTGGTGTTGAATTAAAAAATAATGTCAAAAAAGCATGGTGGCAAAAATTTATTACGCAATCACCTTATAACGTAGGTCTAGATGCTGCGATTTTAATGAACCCAAAAACTTGGGAAGCTTCTGGACACTTAGGTAACTTTAATGATCCAATGATCGATAACAAAGATAGTAAGATTCGTTATCGTGCTGACAAATTAATTGAAGATTACATGCAACATGAAAAAGGAGACGAAAACTTCATTGCTGATGGTTTAAGCTTTGATGAAATGAAAAAAATTATTGATGATGAAGGTATTGTTTGTCCTGTAAGTGGTACTGCTAATTGGACTGATATTCGTCAATTCAATTTAATGTTCAAAACATTCCAAGGTGTAACTGAAGATTCAACAAATGAACTTTTCTTACGTCCAGAAACAGCTCAAGGTATTTTTGTAAACTACAAAAACGTTCAACGATCAATGCGTAAAAAATTACCATTTGGTATTGGACAAGTTGGTAAATCATTCCGTAATGAGATTACGCCAGGTAACTTCATCTTCAGAACACGTGAATTCGAACAAATGGAACTTGAATTTTTCTGTAAACCAGGTGAAGAAATTGAATGGCAAAACTACTGGAAGACATTTGCAAGCCAATGGTTAAAAGACTTAAATATTAGTGAAGAAAACATGCGTTTACGAGACCATGATGCTGATGAATTATCCCATTATTCAAATGCTACAACTGATATCGAATATAAATTCCCATTTGGTTGGGGCGAACTATGGGGTATCGCAAGTCGTACTGACTTTGACTTGAAAAAACATAGTGAACATTCTGGTGAAGACTTCAAATATCACGATCCTGAAACAAATGAAAAATATATCCCGTATTGTATTGAACCTTCATTAGGTGCCGATCGTGTGACATTAGCATTCTTATGTGATGCGTATTCACAAGAAGGTGTTGAAGGAAGTAAGGATGAACGTACTGTACTTAAATTCCACCCTGCTTTAGCACCATATAAAGCGGCTATCTTACCATTAAGTAAAAAATTATCAAGTGAAGCAATTAAAATCTTTGAACAATTAAGTCAAAGCTTCTCAATAGATTTTGATGAATCACAATCTATCGGTAAACGTTATCGTAGACAAGATGAAATTGGTACGCCTTATTGTATTACATTCGACTTTGATTCTTTAGAAGATAATCAAGTTACTGTACGTGACAGAGATTCAATGGAACAAGTTCGTATGCCAATATCAGAATTAGAAGCATTCTTAGCTGAAAAAGTTAAATTCTAATACATCTATGATATATAATCTATAAAAAGACCGAATCACATGTAAATGTGGTTCGGTTTTTTGTGTTAGTTAAAGTTTAGTCTTTCATTTCTAACCTCTTCAACTGGTTGATTAACTTTTGACTTTTAAAGAACATACCTGCATATTCTCTATAGAGCATAATCATCAATTCTGACATTTCGTCTAAAATATCTTGATGAATATTTAATTCATTCATTTTGTCTATGGGGAGTTTATAAAGCACATCTAATAAATACAATGTTTTATTGGATAATTGCAATGCGTGGGGATCTTGGTAAGCTACAGATTGAGAAATTGCACCATCAAATTTGAAACTATATCCAACTAATTTTGACTGATCAGTGTTCCCGCTTATGACACATTTATTAAATAAAGCGGAAAAACCGAATTTATTCATACATTTGAGTAATACAATAATAGACATTAATTGTGCGGACTGACCAGATGATATCTTGGTTAGAACAAAGTTTAATAAATCGTAATTATATTTCGATATTTCATTTTCTTCCATCGAACGATCAATCGTTTCAGCGCATAAAGTAGCAAAACTACTTTCATACAAATCTAGTTGTAATTCATAATGTTGGTCAATCACATCTACAGAATTAAGCGTACCCATACCTCGCCATTTATTATAAATAAATAAGCCATACACAAACATTTGTGTATGCGCTTGTAAACCTGATTTTATTTTCTTGGCTCTTCTAGCCATCAACGGCACTTTGCTACCAAATTCATTTAAAATTGTAATAATTTTATCTGATTCGCCGTACTCCACTGATTTAATAATGATACCTTTTTGCTTCATTAGCATACTAACTCACCATCTCTCTGAGTTAATCTTGGTCTTCGATATAACCGATTTGACGAATAAAGTTAACTTTATTTCTCCAATCCTTTTGCACTTTGACCCATAGTTCAAGATATACTTTTGAACCTAGGAGCATCTCTATATCATGTCTTGCCCTTTTACCAACTTCTTTAAGTTTCTTACCACCTTTACCAATGACGATTCCTTTTTGAGAATCACGTTCTACATATATCGTAGCTTCGATTCGAACTCTATCCTCATCTTCTTTAATCATACGGTCAACGTTAACTCCAATAGCATGAGGAATTTCTTCGCTTGTTAAGTGTAATATTTTTTCACGAATAATTTCACCAACCACAAATTGTTCAGGATGGTCCGAAATTTGATCATCTGGGTAATATTTTGGACCCTCAGGTAAGTATGACTTTAATACATCGATAAAATGGTCTACATTCAAACCTTCAAGTGCAGAAATAGGTACGATTTCAGTAAAGTTCATATATTCTTGATACTTTTCTATTTTAGGCATTAATGCATCAGGATGAACTAAATCGATTTTATTTAATACTAAAAATACTGGCGTTTTTAAATCTTTTAACATATCCATAATATATTCATCGCCACGACCTATATCTTCATTAACGTTAACCATAAACATAATCGCGTCTATTTCAGAAAGTGTATTTGTGGCTACTTTCATCATGTAGTCTCCAAGCTTATGTTTCGGTTTATGGATACCAGGTGTATCAATAAATATAATTTGAGCATCATCTCTAGTCATAACGCCTTGTATTTTATTACGCGTTGTTTGTGCTTTATCAGACATTATCGCAATTTTATGTCCGATAACTCTATTTACAAATGTAGATTTACCTACATTAGGTCTTCCTATAATTGAAACAAATCCTGATTTATGTTCTGTCATTTATTTAAATCCTTTCCAGAAAATCCATATGGTAGTAATTCTTTCACTGTTGATTCGATCATATCCCCTTTATGATTAGTCATATAGACAGGCATATCATCGTCACATAATTCTTTTAATACTTGTCGACATTCACCACATGGTGATGATGGTACTTCAGCATCTACTGTAACTGTAATAGACTCAAAATCTCCAGGCTGATATCCAGCTGATATCGCAGCTACTAAGCTTGCGCGTTCAGCACATATACTCATTGAATATGCAGCATTTTCTACATTGGTTCCATAAAATGTTCGTCCATCTTTAGCTTTCAAATAGGCGCCAACTTTAAAGTTACTATATGGTGAATATGATCTTCGTTGTGCTTCTCTAACTTCTTTAAAATAATGAGATTGATAACTCATTTATTCGCCCTCCTATATTAAATTAATTAAATGTGGTATGAAGACGATTAAGCCAATGATTAATGCTAAGATGGAAACAATCATCACACTAAAAGCAGCAATATCTTTCGCATATTTAGCGTAATCATGATACTCAGTAGTAACTAAGTCAACCACATATTCAACTGCTGTATTTATTGCTTCAAATGCTAAAACTAAACTAATTGCTAATAATATAAATATCCACTCAGAACGATTAATATGAAGTAAAAATCCAAAAACAATTGCTATGATACTAGCATAAATATGAAGTGAGAATTTTTGGTCTTTTATTAAAAGCGTTTTCAAACCATTTAGTGCATATTTAAAACGACTCATCACTAGTCTCTCGTCAATCCATATGCATTTAATATGGCATCTTGACGACCAAACATTTCTTTCTCATCTTCCTCATTCATATGATCATAGCCTAGTAAGTGAAGAAAGCCATGTAATGCTAAAAATCCAAGCTCTCTTTCAAAAGAATGACCATACGATTCTGATTGTTCTTGAGCGACATCAGTACAAATAATGATGTCTCCTAATACTCTAGGTATATCAAATTCACTCATATCAATGTCTGGCTCATCTTCTTCAAGTGCAAAAGAAATAACATCCGTAACTTTGTCTTTGTCTCTATACATCTTATTAATCTCTTGAATTTCAGATTTATCTACGAAGGTAATAGATAATTCAGCATCTTCGTTTATTTGTTCTTCCTGCTTAGCAAAATTAAGTAGCTTTTCAATTTGTTCATACCATTCGTCTTTAACTAACTCAGTATGATCACTAAAATCTATAGTAAACATTTAGTCCTCTCCCTCGTATCTATCGATAATTTTACTTACAAGTGGATGTCTCACTACATCATCTTGATCAAGTTTCATAATATTAATACCTTTAACACCATGTAACTTTTTAACTGCTTCTTTCAAACCACTTTTAACACCTTTTGGTAAGTCGATTTGTGTTTGGTCACCTGTAACTACCATCTTAGAACCAAATCCTAAACGAGTTAAAAACATTTTCATTTGAGCATGAGTTGTATTTTGTGCTTCGTCTAAAATAACAAAAGCATCGTCTAACGTACGTCCACGCATGTATGCTAATGGTGCAATTTCTATAATACCACGTTCTATAAATCGTGCGGTTTGTTCTCTACCTAGCACGGTATTTAATCCATCATATAATGGTCTTAAATACGGATCAACTTTCTCTTTTAAATCACCAGGTAAAAATCCTAATGATTCACCCGCTTCAACTGCTGGACGTGTTAATACGATACGTTTAACGTTTCCTTTACGTAATTGTTTAGCAGCATAGACCACTGCTAAAAATGTTTTACCCGTTCCTGCAGGACCTATACCAAAGACTAAATCATTTCGATACATAGCATTTACGTACATTCGCTGACCCATCGTTTTAGCGCGGATGGTTTTGCCAAAAGCATCTTTAGTAATTTCTTCATCATATAAGTCTAAAAGTTGTTGAATCGTTCCATTTTCCGCCATTTTTATAGCAGCTTCTACATCTTTTAGCGTTACATTATTTCCCAATTCAATCACTTTCAATAAATTGGTAAGCACTAATTCGGCTTTTTCTACATGCTCAATTTTCTCACCTTTAACCGCAATTTCTTGACCACGAGCATGTATTACGACATCAAAACTATCTTCTATAGCTTTTAAATGTTCATCATTGTTACCTATTAAAGCTTGGGATTGATTAATGTCGTCGATTTGAATTATACCAGGCATAAACGCGCTCCTTTTCAAAATACATATTTATAATTCACTATACCCACATATGGGTTAATATACTTATATTATACCATTGTTAAACTTACATTGATTCTATTTCGTTTTATTTTAAAAAATTCAATCAAGTCAGTTTATACGGTAGATTTTATTTGATTCAATCATTCTTAACTAAATATTACTAAATTCTTTAAAGTGACTCAAATCATAGTTTAATCAATATTACATTCGAAATTTAAAATAAAAAACCTATTGGAAAGAATCCAATAGGTTGATCATTAAAGTTGTTTAGGTTTGGCCAAAATTTCCGACCAGATGATACCATTAACGACTTCATCATTGTCGAATTGAAATGCTGATTTTGACATATTACGTTCTATGTTTTGAGAATTAAGTAATTGTTTTAATCTAACTCGTTTAGTGCGTTCAGATAAATATTTATCATTGATAATATCCTGCGCTTTTTGTTCGATAAGAGCAAGTTGCTTTTCTTTCTCTCTATCAATTTCACTTCTAACATTTTTAAGATCTTGATGAAGATTTTTTTCTAATGCTTTACGTAAGTTCTCAGAATTTTCATCTCTTGATGAAGATTGTTTAACTGGCTCACGTATGTCTTTTTCATTATGATATGGTGTCGGATCTGGTTTAGGTATTGAATCATCATAATCTGTTGGCCTTCTATGCATCTCTTCTGTTGTCTGTTCGGTTTTATCTAATTCTTGATTAATGGGTGGCAATGTATCTTCGTATTTCTTTTTCTTTTCAGTAGTTGTTGTATCTCCATTAATCTCATCATTTATTTCTTTGAATGTTTTTTCAATTTCTTCAAAGAAACCACCTGTCTTTGGTTGTGGATTATTTTTAGGTGATTGTGGTGGTTTTTGATTCTGTCTTTCTTTATGACTATTATCACGTATGGTACTAATGATTGTCGCTATCACAGATATGACAAAAATAATTACCCCAATACTCATTTAATCACCCCACAGTTATTGTTCTGGTGATTCGTCATCATTTTGATCAGTACGCTTATTAATAGCATTTCTCATACCAGTATCAGCTTCTATATTTTTTAGATTATAGTAATCTTTTACGCCAATATTTCCTGATCGTAAGGCTTCTGCCATTGCTAAAGGTACTTCTGATTCAGCTTCAACAACTTTAGCACGCATTTCTTGTACTCGTGCTTTCATTTCTTGTTCAGAAGCTACAGCCATTGCACGACGTTCTTCTGCTTTAGCCTGTGCAATATTTTTATCGGCAAGTGCTTGTTCAGTTTGTAAATCTGCACCAATATTTTTACTAATATCTACATCGGCAATATCAATTGAAAGTATTTCAAATGCAGTCCCTGAGTCTAATCCTTTACTTAACACTGTTTTAGAAATATTGTCAGGATTTTCAAGCACTTCTGTATGATGTTTACTTGAACCAATTGTAGATACGATTCCTTCACCTACACGAGCGATGATTGTTTCTTCACCAGCACCACCTACTAAACGAGCAATATTAGCACGAACAGTAATGCGGGCTTTCGCTTTAACTTCGATACCGTTCATAGCTACACCGGCAATAAATGGTGTTTCAATAACTTTAGGGTTAACTGACATTTGAACTGCTTCTAATACATCTCTACCTGCTAAATCTATTGCTGCGCCTCGTTCGAATGGTAAATCTATATCTGCACGTTGCGCAGCGATATTAGCGTCTACAACTCTATCTACATTACCTCCAGCAAGATAGTGTGATTCAAGTTGATTTGTTTTTAAATTCAATCCTGCTTTGTGTGCTTTAATTAATGGTCCAATTACTTTTCTAGGTGATACTCTTCTTAAACGCATACCTACTAATGTACCAATACCAACATGTACACCAGCAGCTAATGCAGAAATCCAAAGACCTACTGGTACAAATGAGAAAAGTATTAATAAGGCTACAATAATTACTACTGCAATTATAATAAATCCTATACTAAACATTGTATCTCTCCTTTTATTTTATTCTATTTCTCTTACAACAACTCGTGTACCTTCAACCTCTAGTATTTTGACTTGTCTATTTCTTAAAATAAACGTACCATCAGAAACTGCATCGATACGATCATCATCACAAGATATGATACCAGCTGGTCTTAAATCGGTAATAGTGCGAGCTGTTTTACCAACTAAATGAGAGCGATCATCATGTGACGTATATCCTGATTCAGCATTTGTTGAATCTTTTAAAATAACCTTTTCCAAAAATGGAATTTTTCTGTTGAATAATTTAACTAAAATCACCCATTCAATGATTGATAATATTAAGGCCACGATGACATTACCTAGCATGAGTAACAAGTTATTTCCTAACATGACTATGCTTATTGTTATTAAAATCATACCAATCATACCAATGACTGCTCCAACGACAAATAATTCAATTATGACGAAAATAACACCCACTGCAAATAATATGACTGACAAAATATTGACATCACCTTGCATTAGAAAGCCTAAAAACATGATTAATAGGGCTAATGAAGCGATAATACCAATAAAATTGATTCTTTTAGAATACAATTGATATAAAAAGCCTAAAAATATAATACATGTAAGAATAAGTGATACCAATGGATGAACAATGATATTAGCAATGTCATTGACCCAATTATTCTCTGATGAAAATTGTGTTAAGAGTAACGTATGTATTTCATTTAGATATCCCATTCTTTCACCTCGCTCTCAAAATAATTATACATGAAAACGCAGTCATATTATAGTGATTCACTAATATATAAAAAAAATAATTTGTCTAAAATAATAGTAATTACAGAAAAATTAGTTATAAACAATGAATTTAATTCACTATAACAAGCAAACAAAAAACACCTCAGATTACAACCTGAGGTGTTTCATATTTATAATTAACATTCTTGTTGAGGGAGTCAACAGAGTTATTAATTATTTGAATTTACGTTTACGTGCAGCTTCTGATTTCTTTTTACGTTTAACACTAGGTTTTTCGTAAAATTCACGTTTACGTACTTCTTGGATAGTACCACTTTTTGAAACTGAACGCTTAAATCGACGTAAAGCATCTTCAAGTGATTCATTTTTACGTACTACTGTTTTAGACATCTGTATTTCCCTCCCTCCAAATATCAACGGAAATTTATATATTCAAGTGCATAGGTAAAACTATGCTTTAATTAGTATAATATATCTCCAATATCCGGTCAATTACTAAAATTTATATTTTTAAAATAATTAAACTAGTACTTCATGTTCTGATTTATTTGTTGCATGTTCTACGATACGGATAGCTTTCCCGTAGTTTAATGGATAATCAGCTTTTTGAATTTTCACTTTAATAATTTGACCAATTAAATCTTCAGAACCTTCAAATTCTACTTTCATGTAATTATCTGCATATCCGACTAAAGTATTTGGTTTTTCGCCATTTTCTTCAGGAATAACTTCTAGTACTTCATCTTCAAATTTTGAAGCGTACTCTTTTGCAAGTTGATCACTTAATGCAATTAATTTGTGGACACGTTCATTTTTAATTTCTTCATCAATTTGGTCATCCATTCTTGCTGCTGGTGTTCCAATTCTAGATGAATATGGGAAAACGTGTAATTCAGAGAATTTATGTTTAACAATAAAGTCATATGTTTCTTGGAATTCTTCTTCAGTTTCGCCAGGGAAACCTACAATAACATCGCTTGTTATTGCAACATCTGGTAATGCTTCATGTAGTTTAGTAATTCTTTCAGAGAAATGTGCCATAGTATATTTACGTCTCATACGTTTAAGAACTGTATCTGAACCAGATTGTAAAGGCACATGTAAATGTCTTACGATTTTGTTTGAACCTTCTAAGACATCAATAACTTCATCAGTTAATTGACTTGCTTCAATAGAAGAAATACGAATACGTTCTAAACCATCCACTTGATCTAAATCTCTTAATAATTGCGCTAAGTTGTAATTCTTAAGATCTTGACCATAACCACCTGTATGGATACCAGTTAAAACAATTTCTTTATAACCCGCATTAACTAAAGTTGTAGCTTGTTCTACAACTTTTTCAGGGTCTCTTGATCTCATTAAACCACGTGCCCATGGAATAATGCAGAATGTACAAAAGTTGTTACAACCTTCTTGTATTTTTAATGATGCTCTTGTTCTATCAGTGAAGTATGGTACATCTAATTCTTCATATTTACGGTTTTTCATGATGTTACCTACACCATTAATTGGTTGACGTTCTTTTTGGAACTCATCTATATAATCTAGTAATTTATGTCTATTTTGTGTTCCTACTACGACATCTACGCCAGGAATTTCCATAATTTCTGCTGAAGATGTTTGTGCATAACAACCAGTAACACAAACGACAGCATCTGGATTTTTTCTGATTGCTCTTCTAATGATTTGTCTACTTTTTTTATCGCCTGTATTAGTTACAGTACAAGTATTGATAACAAATACATCTGCATTTGTTTCAAAATCAACTCGTTCGTAATCTGCTTCCTTAAATAATTGCCAAATTGCTTCTGTTTCATAGTGGTTAACTTTACAACCTAAAGTGTGAAACGCAACTGTGGACATATTGTTCACCCCATTAATTCTTTTTCATAACTTAATGCGCCTAATGTATATAATGGCGCTGTTTCTGCCCGTAAAATTCTTGGCCCTAAACCAACTAACTGTGAATGAGACTTTAACATTGACACTTCTTCATCAGATAGTCCACCTTCAGGTCCAAATATAAGTAATACACGATCTTGTGGCTTAAATTGCTTTAACATATGTTTAAAATGACTAATTTCACCATGTTTAGCTTCTTCTTCATAAGCAACAAGGACATAATCATACTGATTTATAATATCACAAATTGACTTTGAATTCGATAGGTAACTGATGTGAGGAATAGTTAATCGATAACTTTGTTCAGCCGCTTCTTTAATAATTTTTTGCCATCTTTCAAGCTTTTTTGACACCTTTGAATGATTTAATTTAACTATAGAACGTTGCATTTCAACAGCAATAAATTCACTAGCACCTAGTTCAGTTGCCTTTTGAATCATCCATTCATATTTATCTGCTTTAATTAACCCGCTACATATCGTAATATGTTGCGGTAACTCAGTATCAATATCTTGCTTTTCTGTTAATTCAACTTCTATTTCTTGATCTGCTATATGAATGATTTTACATATATAGACATTTTGATCATTAAATGTGATGACTATCTGTTGGCCTTCACTATGTCTCATCACGTTCTTAATATGATGTATATCTTCTTTATTTGTAATAAAAAAACGCTGACTTTCATCAGCGTTTTGATTGATAAAATATCTTTGCAACTTAGTCACTCACTTTCTGACCAACGATACAAACCCAACCGTTGTCATGTTGAACTGAAATAATTTTAAAACCTACACGTTTCATGTGTGATTCAATATCTTTGTATTTTTCTTCAATAATACCTGAAGTTATAAAATAACCATCTTCATTGACTGTATTATAAGCGTCTTCTATCATTTCATCAATAATATGAGCTAAAATATTTGCAATAACAATATCAAAATGTTCTTTTTCATCTTTTAACAAATTACCAGGAACTGCTTCAATCGCGTTTAAACAATGATTCTTTTCAAAATTCTCTTTGGCTACATTGACAGCCATTTCATCGATATCTAAAGCTTTAATTCTTTTAACACCAATCAAGTGACTTGCAATACTTAAAATACCTGAACCTGTACCTACATCGATCACGGAATGTTGAGGTTTCACAAAGTTCTCAATTGCTTTTAAACACATGCTTGTTGTGGGGTGATCTCCTGTCCCAAAAGCCATTCCAGGGTCTAATTCTATACAAAGCTCATTTGCTGATTCTTTAGTATAGGTTTCCCAACTAGGAACAATCATAAATGTTTGAGATGCCCTGAATGTATGAAAATAATTTTTCCATTCATTTTCCCAATCCGCTTCTGCAATTGTTTGATGTGAAATATTTAAAATATCTTGGTCGATATCTTGTAGCGATAAAATGTCCTTCTCTATGTTAGATAGCAAAGTATCATCAAAGGTCATTTCATTAAAGTAAGCTTTTAATCTAACACCTTCTGATGGATAATCTTCGCTATTTAATTCGTAAATTTCACCAAATTTATCTTCTGGCGGATTGATTAAGTCATTGGAATCTTCTATAACTACTCCATTTGATCCATAATTTTCTAGTATATCTGTTATCAAATATTCGACATCATGGTTTACTACGATTGATAGTTCCGTCCAATTCATTATTTTTTATTCTCCTTTAAAGAATCTTTTTGCTTTATCTTTAAAATTAGATGGTTGCTCAGTTAATTCTTCACCATTTATATCTGCAAATTCTTTCATTAATTCTTTTTGACGTTCTGTCATTTTAGTTGGTGTTAGCACCTTAATATTAACAAATAAGTCACCATGTCCATATCCGTGTACATTTTTGATACCTTTGTCTTTTAGGCGAAATTGTTTTCCAGTTTGTGTACCTGCAGGAATTGTTAATACTACATTACTGTTTAAAGTAGGGATTTTTACTTCATCACCTAATGCGGCTTGAGGGAAACTAATATTTAAATCATAATAAATATCATCGCCATCTCGTTTAAATACTTCAGAAGGTTTAACTCTGAATACAACATATAGGTCACCGCTTGGACCACCGTTAACACCTGGAGAACCTTCGCCAGCAAGACGAATTTGTTGTTCATTATCAACACCTTCAGGGATAGTTACTTCTAATTTAACTGTTTTATTTTCAGTTCCTTTACCATGACATGTTGGACATGGCTCTTCAAACTCTTGACCGCTACCTTCACATTTAGGACAAACTTGTTCTGTTCTAACTCTACCTAGAATCGTATTTTGTTCTACTGAAACTGATCCTGCTCCGTTACAATAACTACATGTTTTCTTATTAGTTCCAGGTTTTGCACCTTCACCATCACATGTATGACATGTGACATCTTTTCGAATTGAAATTTCTTTTTTACCACCAAATACTGCTTCGTCAAAAGTGATAGTCATTGTATATTGTAGGTCATCACCTTTACGTGGTGCATTAGGATCACGTTGTCTTGAGGCACCGCCGAAGAATGAACTGAAAATATCTTCGAAGCCACCTCCACTAAATCCGCCAAAGTCGCCACCACCAAAGCCTTGACTACCGAAACCGCCTTGAGCGCCAGCATGTCCGAATTGATCATAATTTGCTCTCTTATTATCATCACTTAACACTTCATATGCTTCAGATATTTCTTTAAATTTTTCATCTGCGCCTTCTTCTTTATTGATGTCGGGATGATATTTTTTCGATAATTTTCTGTAAGCTTTTTTAATTTCGTCTTTAGAAGCACCTTTACTTACTCCTAAGACCTCATAATAATCTCTTTTGGCCACAGTAACCTCTCCTTTTTATACTAACAAGATTAGTTTAACTAATTCATATTAACTATCCAAATAAAAAGCCAAAGCCAATGTGCAATTGACTTTGACTTTTTTAATAGCTTTGCAAGAAGTTAATTCAATTGAATTAGATATTATTTTTTATCTTCGTCATCTTTAACTTCTTTAAATTCTGCATCTTCTACAGTGCTATCTTGGTTTTGTTCACCAGTTGCACCTTGAGCTTGTTGTTGCGCTTGTTGCGCTTGTTGCGCTTGTTGATATACTTTAGCTGATAAATCTTGAACAACTTTTTCAAGCTCTTCTTTTTTAGCTTTAATATCGTCGATATCTTCACCTTCAAGTGCTGATTTTAATGCTTCTTTTTTGTCTTCAGCATTTTTCTTATCATCTTCACCGATATTTTCGCCTAAATCATTAATTGTTTTTTCTACTTGGAATACTAAGCTATCTGCTTCGTTTCTTAAGTCTACTTCTTCACGACGTTTTTTATCTGCTTCAGCATTTTCTTCTGCGTCTTTAACCATGCGATCGATTTCGTCGTCTGATAATGAAGAACTTGATTGGATTGTAATATTTTGTTCTTTATTAGTACCTAAGTCTTTAGCTGTTACGTTAACAATACCGTTTTTATCGATATCGAAAGTTACTTCGATTTGAGGTACACCACGTGGAGCTGGTGGAATATCAGTTAATTGGAATCTACCAAGTGTTTTATTGTCTGACGCCATTGGACGTTCACCTTGTAATACATGGATATCTACTGCTGGTTGATTATCAGCTGCTGTAGAATATACTTGTGATTTTGAAGTTGGGATCGTTGTATTACGTTCAATTAACGTATTCATACGACCACCCATGATTTCGATACCTAATGATAATGGCGTTACGTCTAATAATACTACGTCTTTAACATCGCCAGTGATTACGCCACCTTGAATTGCTGCACCCATTGCAACTACTTCGTCAGGGTTAACACCTTTGTGTGGATCTTTACCAATTTCTTTTTTAACTGCATCTTGAACTGCAGGAATACGAGTTGAACCACCAACTAAAATTACTTCGTCGATATCAGAATTTGATAATCCAGCATCTTTCATAGCTTGACGAGTTGGTTCCATTGTACGTTTAATTAATGAATCTGCTAATTCTTCAAATTTTGAACGAGTTAAGTTAATTTCTAAGTGTAATGGACCACTTTCTCCTGCTGAGATGAATGGTAATGAAATTTGTGTTTGAGATACGCCTGATAAGTCTTTTTTAGCTTTTTCTGCTGCATCTTTAAGACGTTGTAATGCCATTTTATCTTGTGATAAATCTACGCCGTTTTCTTTTTTGAATTCAGAAACTAAATAGTCGATGATAACTTGGTCAAAGTCATCCCCACCTAGTTTATTATCACCAGCAGTTGAAAGTACTTCGAATACACCGTCACCTAATTCTAGGATTGAAACGTCGAAAGTACCGCCACCTAAGTCAAATACTAAGACTTTTTGATCTTGTTCAGTTTTATCTAAACCATATGCTAATGCAGCTGCAGTAGGTTCATTAATAATACGTTCTACTTCTAATCCAGCAATTTTACCCGCATCTTTTGTTGCTTGACGTTCAGCATCATTGAAGTAAGCAGGTACTGTGATGACAGCTTTTTCAACTTTATCGCCTAAATAACTTTCCGCAGTATTTTTTAAGTTTTGTAAAATCATTGCTGAAATTTCTTGAGGGGTATATGATTTACCTTCAATATCTACTTTATAGTCTGTACCCATATGACGTTTGATTGACTGTACAGTATTTGGGTTAGTGATTGCTTGTCTTTTAGCTACTTCACCAACTTGAGTTTCACCATTTTTAAATGCAACTACTGATGGTGTTGTACGTGCACCCTCAGGGTTTTGAATTACTTTTGGTTCGTCTCCTTCTAATACTGATACACAAGAGTTTGTTGTTCCTAAGTCTATACCGATTACTTTACTCATAATAAAATTCCTCCATTTTGATTAATCATTTTGTTCAATGTTTTTTCGCCAATTTTTATTGGTTTACTTTAACCATTGATGGTCTTAATACTCTATCTTTTAATTTGTACCCTTTTTGTAATTCTTGTGTGATAACACCTGATTCATATTCAGGATTATCATCTTGAACTACAGCTTGATGTACATTGGGATCAAAAGATTGACCTTCAGATTCAATTTCTTCAAGACCATTATCTTTCAAAGCTCTCAATAGGCTTTCATGTACCATTTGAACACCTTTTTGAAGTGATTTAAATGAATCATCATCTCCTTCAATTTGAAGTGCGCGTTCAATATTATCAATTGTTGGTAAAATGTCAGTTAAGACGCCTTGAGCTTGATAAGTTTTATTGATTTTGTTTTCATTTTGAATTCGACGTTTATAATTTTCGAATTCAGCATATAATCTTAAATATTTTTCTTCATTTTCATTTGCTAATTGTTGCAAACGTTCAATTTCTTGATCTTTTGGATCTACATTTTCATCATCTTCA
This sequence comes from Staphylococcus sp. HL28, assembly GCF_021117155.1. Classification (NCBI taxonomy): domain Bacteria; kingdom Bacillati; phylum Bacillota; class Bacilli; order Caryophanales; family Staphylococcaceae; genus Staphylococcus; species Staphylococcus sp. HL28. The sequence continues at coordinate 1,257,416 of NZ_CP088218.1, read as the reverse complement.
TTTGAAGCATCCTTATTTGTCGCTTCTTCATTTGTTTCAACATCTTGCGAATTATTAGATTCAGTGTTTTCTACTGAATTAGATGTTTCTTCAGAGTTGTTTTCTGTTGTTTCTTCTGTTTGTGATTCAGCATTTTGTTTCACTGATTCGTCTTTTTCTGTCATTTTCTGCCCTCCAATACAATTCTAATTACATTACCAAATTTGGTTAAGTAATTGAATCACATTTTGATAATGCATCGCAGTTGGTCCAATAACCGCAATTTGACCTTTGAGTTTCTCATCAAAGTGATACTGAGTTGTTACGATAGATATATCGCTTAAATTTTCATCAATCTCTTTACCAATTTTTACATTGATATGAGATGTAGATATATCATCTAATAGCTCTACAATTCGATTTGATTCGATATATTGTAGGATGGGTTGGATTGAAGATACATTAGATTCATTCAATGCATCAATCAGTTTAACCTTTCCACCCATGTAAATGCTATTACTTTGATTGGAAATGTGTAAATTCATCATTTTAATTAATTGTTTAATAAAATGAGCTTCATTTTGATTTTGTGCAAATCTATCTATCTCTTCAATCTGACCTTTAACTAACTCATCATATTGTTGTGATAAGAAGTTTGATATTTTATTTAATTCATCATTGGTTAAAGGTAGTTCAGAAGTTAGATGCACATTTTCAACATGACCTGATGAAAATACGATAACCATAATCACTAAATGTGTATTAGCACGAATCAAATGAATATTATTTATAATATCTTGATTATGATTAGGACGAACAACCAACGTTGCATATTGAGACATCATTGATAATTCATTTGCGAAGTATGTCAACGCAGATGATGTATCATAATGATTCTCAACCATTAATTGATTTAAACGTTGAATTTTGTTTGAATTTTGATGAGATGTTTGTTCTAATAATTGATTAACATAATATCTAAAACCTAATTCAGATGGTGAACGTCCTGAGGATGTATGGACTTTCTCAATGAAATTCATATCCTCAAGTTGTTTCATTTCGTTACGTATCGTCGCAGGACTTACATTTAAGTTGTGACGATCGATTAGTGTTTTAGAACCAATGGGTTGTCCATAATCAACATAATCTTCAACAATTGCATTTAAAATGCTTAATTGTCTATCTGTTATCATGTTTTCACCTCATTAGCACTCTTTTCTCTCAAGTGCTAATTATAATTTATCAAATTGGTCAAAGTAAGTCAATGTTAAAGCTCTAGAATTTTAAATTTATTTTAACTATTTAATAAAAATGCTTCAAAAACCTCATTACCAATGACTTTTCCTCTTTCGGTTAGATAAATATAATCTTGAGTTTCTTCAATTAACTTTCTATTTTTCAAACTAATAATAGTTTGACCAAATATTTGGTCGATGGTTGTATTAAATTTTTCATTGAATTTATTTTTGTTAACGCCGCAATTTAACCTTAATCCTAAAAACATTTCTTCTTCCATTTGTTCGTTTGTAGTTGGACGTGTTTCTGTTAATATGGGGTCTTCTTGATTAGTAATAGCTTTTATATAATGATTGACAGGATTCACATTTGTATAGCGTACGCCATTTGTATAACCACTCGCTCCTGCTCCGAAACCATAGTATTCTTCATTTAACCAATACACCTTATTATGCTCTGATTCATGACCATCTATAGCAAAATTTGAAATTTCATATTGATGGAATCTTGAGTCCTCAATTTTATGCATTAAAGTCTGATACATTTCTGCGCCTAAATCTTCATTAGGCAATTTTAAATGTCCTTTTCTATACATGTTATAGAATTGAGTTTTGGGCTCTAGAATTAATCCATAACTTGAAATATGATCAATATCCATTTCCATAGCTAAATTCAAACTTTTTTCAAAATCCTCTAAGGTTTGTTGAGGTAGATGATACATTAAGTCCAAACTAATAGATTCAATCCCTACATCTCTAGCATTTCTTACAGCATCATATATATCTTCTGTTTTGTGTGTTCTTCCAAGAATTTCTAACAATTCAGGTTTAAATGTTTGTACTCCCATGGATATTCGATTCACACCAAATGCTTTAAGTAATTTTACTTTTTCGAATGTTAATTCATCAGGGTTCGCTTCAAAACTAAATTCACCTTCAATAGTGAAAATTCTATTAATTGCTGTTAAGAGTTTATTTAATTGCTCTATATTTAAAGCTGTTGGAGTACCTCCGCCTACATACATTGTTTTTAATTTCGTATTAGCATTTTGGGTACGTCGTTCCATTTCTAAAATTAATGCATCTAAATATTCATCAACTGGTTGCTTATCGATAAAATACTTGTTGAAGTCACAGTAAGTACATATGCGAACGCAAAAAGGTATATGAATATATGCGCTTTGTATTGACACTTTAACTCCTCCAAAATTATGGTTTAAAATTATAAAAAATTAGAGGCGGGATAGAATTAGTTTCAGAAACATCATTCTTTTCCCACCTCAGTTCAAATGCTTAGCTATTTTATACCTAACACAAATTAAATAAGTGTTTACAATTTAAAGTTTATTCTTCGTCCATTTTTAGTACTGCAAGGAATGCATCTTGTGGAATTTCTACATTACCAACAGCTTTCATTTTAGCTTTACCAGCTTTTTGTTTTTCTAATAATTTACGTTTTCGGCTAATGTCTCCGCCGTAACATTTAGAAAGTACATTTTTGCCCATAGATTTAATGTTTGTTCGTGCAACAATTTTTTGACCAATGGCTGCTTGTACTGGAACTTCAAATTGTTGTCTTGGGATTAATGTTTTTAGTTTTTCAACTAGTGCTTTTCCTCGATCGTAAGCAAATTCTTTATGCACGATAAAGCTTAATGCATCGACTTTTTCACCGTTAAGCAATATGTCCATTTTAACTAGGTCACTTTCTTTATTTTCGATGAATTCATAGTCAAACGAAGCATATCCTTTTGTATTGGATTTAAGTTGATCAAAGAAATCAAATACTACTTCAGATAATGGAATTTCATAGACAATGTTAACTCGAATGTCATCTAAATAGTCCATATTAACGAATTGTCCACGCTTACGTTGACATAGCTCCATAACTGCACCAACATAATCATTCGGCACCATCATAGTTGCACGAACGTATGGTTCGTATATCTTTTCTATTCTATCACGTTCAGGCATTTGCGCTGGGTTATCTACTGTAACTTCTGAACCATCTTTTAAGATACATTGGTAAATTACAGATGGTGCTGTCGCAATCAATTCAATTCCAAATTCTCGTTCGATTCTTTCTTGAATGATTTCCATGTGTAACATACCTAAAAATCCAGTTCTATAACCAAACCCAAGTGCTTGAGATGACTCAGGTTCGAATTCTAATGAAGCATCGTTTAATTGTAGTTTTTCAAGTGATTCACGCAAATCATTATAATTTTTATTATCGATTGGGAAGAGTCCACAATAAACCATTGGATTCATTTTCTTATACCCTTGTAATGGTTGTTCAGCAGGTCGGTTTGCAAGCGTAATTGTATCACCAACACGTGAATCATCAACATTTTTAATACTAGCAATAATATAGCCAACATCACCAACAGTTAATTCGTCGACTGGTAATTGCTTAGGTGTATTAATTCCAACCTCAGTAACTTCGAATTCTTTACCGGTAGCCATCATTTTAATTTTGTCCCCTGCTTTGACTACCCCATCTATTACACGAATAGATGAAATAACACCTCTATAAGGATCATATTCAGAGTCAAAAATCAAAGCTTTCAATGGTGCATCTGGATCACCATCTGGTGCTGGTACAACCTCAACAATCTTTTCTAAAATTTCTTCAATACCGATATTAGATTTGGCACTAGCTAAAACAACATCATCTTGATCTAAACCAATCACATCTTCTAACTCTTGTTTAACTCTGTCCGGTTCAGCTGCTGGTAAGTCAATTTTATTAACTACAGGTAATAACTCTAAATTATTATCTAAAGCTAAATAAACATTTGCTAAAGTTTGTGCTTCTATACCTTGAGCGGCATCTACAACTAAAATAGCCCCTTCACATGCTGCTAATGAACGAGATACTTCATATGTAAAATCGACGTGTCCTGGTGTATCAATTAAATGGAATGTATATGTTTCTCCATCTTTAGCTTCGTATTTTAAACGTACAGCATTTAATTTAATTGTAATTCCACGTTCTCTTTCTAAATCCATTGAATCTAACAATTGATCTTGCATATCTCTTGTTTCAACTGATTTTGTATTTTCAAGGATTCTATCTGCTAGAGTAGATTTACCGTGGTCTATATGAGCAATAATGGAGAAATTTCTAATTTTCTCTCTTCTATTAAAACGTTCTTGCTTATCCATTGTATCCTTCTCACTTTCATATTAGTAACCCGTATTTGTATATCTTTGATATGATAACGTTTTTAATTTGCAAATGCAAACTTCTAATTAAACGTTTAAATAAATCAATTACTTTGATAAACTAATACTTATATTGGTTTAAGTATTATTAATGCATACTTTATTATAAAGTGTTACGAACTTAATTCCAATACTATAATGTGATATTCGTTCATTAAGATACGCATTAAATAAATGATTGCACAAAGGTAGTACATTTGATAAAATATTTCTTGTTGTAATCAAATATAATTAAATTTGATAAGTTAGTTCACTTTTAGGAGGTGACAGTAATGCCAAACATTAAATCTGCAGTTAAACGTGTTAAAACAACTCAAACAGCTGAAGAGCGTAATATTTCTAAGAAAAATACTATGCGTACAGCAGTTAAACGTGCGAAATCAGCTATTGAGACAAATGCCGATAACAAAAATGAATTAGTAAGCTTTGCAATTAAGCAATTAGATAAAGCTGCTCAAAGCAACTTAATCCACTCAAACAAAGCTGACCGCGTAAAATCACAATTGATGAGCGCTAACAAATAATAATTAATAAAAGCTAGTTCACCTATTTGGTTGAACTAGCTTTTATTTGTATTTTAGTATTTACACTTGAAGTTATAATGATAAAATAAACAATTCTAATATAAGGTGTTTATCCATATATGATGATTTCAATTTATAATCTGTTTCAGCACAAGAATTAATGATATTCAATAAGTCTTCCAACTGATAATGACGGACTTGGCCTAAAGCCAATTTAACTCTATAAGGATGAACATTAACTGTTTTTGCGATTTGTTGTCCACTATAGCCTTTTTGACTTAAAATCTTGCATTGATAATATAATCTATAATTACTTGTAATAAGAGCAAGTAATTTTATTGGTTCTTCCTTCATGTTTATTAAATCTTTAACTAATTGAATGGCTTTGTTTTTTTGACGTTTTTGAATATACTCAGTCAACAGAAACACGTTTTGTTCTAAACTACGATTAATAATTTGATGAACATCATCTTTGTTGATTGTAGGTCTATCTCCTAGAAACAGCATGAGTTTATCTAGTTCTTGAGAAACGATATTAAAATTAACACCGGTTAATTCAATAAACATATTAAGTGCATCTTGTTTAATATCTTTAAAATTCTCGTTCAGCTTAGATTGTATCCATTTTTTAATTTCTTCTTCAGACATTTGCTCTACTTTTTTAAGTTGACCATTTTTTTTAAGTGTTTTAGTTAGTTTCTTTCGCTCATCTAATTTATTTTGGTAAACTTCAAATATTATAAGGTTATCTCCGTCATATTTTTCTAGGAATTCTATTAATTGATCAGTATTTTGACTTAATTCCTTAGTTACTTTTTCACCAGTAAATACATAAGCGTTCTTAACTAAAATAACCTTTTTGTCTGAAAAAAACGGCATAGTCAAAGTTTCTTCAATGATTGGTGTAATTTCTGTTTCGTATAAATTAAACTTAATGAAATTAAAGTCATCTTTCTCTGTCTGTAAGTATTTATTGATCATTTCAGAACTTTTTTTCTCCACTAGGTCTGGCACTTCTCCATATACCGTTACGATATTATCAGACATATATTACACCCTTTCAAATTAGTTCACATTATAAAATTATATCATGATACATTCATCAACCTCTAGTCATTTAATTACTTTGTTTTGTAGTAATAGTTAAAATCGAATTTAGCTTAACGGTTATTTCTCCATTCATTTGAGTATCATATACTTTGCTACCATTTTCGTATAGTCTTTGAATCACTTCTTGATTAGGTAATTGATATTTATTTCCTCTACCACTAGATATGAGACTGATTTCCGGCTTGATTAACTGAAGTAAATTCGATGAACTACTCGTTTTACTACCATGGTGTGCTACTTTTAAAATATCTATTTTAGGTAATTGATAACGTTGTAGAAGCAACGCCTCATTTTGAATAGTCATATCACCTGTTAACAATATATTTTTATGTTTATATGATAAAAGGATAACAATGGAATGTTCATTTTTATCATCACTATCTTTTATATACGTATCCAAAAAGCGAAGTGTTGTATCTTTTAAATTTAGTGTATGTAAATGATTAGCATCTAATAATTTGATATGATTGGCTTCGCAAATTTTCTCTACATTATACAAGTCTGATTGAGAAAAACTATCTTTTAATAAGATTATGTTCTTAATATTAATGTGTGATGCTAAATAAGGTAATTCCCCCATATGGTCGAGATGAGGATGGGAAATTATAAGATAATCTATTTTAGAAATACCTTTTGATTTTAAACTCGGCATTGTTTTGTATTTCGATATATTGAAGTTAGGTTGCTTATGATTTTCTGATCGTTTTCCTCCAGTATCAATCATAATATTTTGTTTACTCTCAGTTTGAAATAATATACTGTCTCCTTGTCCAACATCTAACATAGTTAATTGCCCTTCGGTACCACTAGAGTAATATATGATAAGAGAAATACCCATACATATAATAAATATAGCTTTAAAAAAATACTTTTTAACAAATAAAAACAAAGATAGAAATGTGAATATCATAATCAATATCAAGCTAATTGTACTGAGGTCTGGTACAAAAACTCTTAAATACTTTAACTTTAAAAATATAGAGACTAAACAATCATGTAATTTAAAAATAACGCTAATATTAGCATTTAAAATACTTAAATGAATAGTAAAATGTGAAAGAACATAGAAAAGAATAGCTAATGGAAATATAAAGAAACTATAAAAAGGTACAAAAACTAAGTTAGAAATTAAGCCAATCCATTGTATTTGATTAAAATGATAGATGCTAATGAGTAAGGCACCAAGTTGTGCAATAAATGTAACTGCAACTATCAGTTTTAATCCGGATAATTGTTTTAATAATGGTGAGGATATCATTAGAAATAATGAAATGAGGAATGAAAATTGAAATCCAATATCATAGACTATTTGTGGATTAATAAAAAACATTAAAATAAAAACGATAGACAACAATTCAAGTGGATTTATTTTTAAAGATTTAGGGAGTAAAAGTAAAATAATAGCAGCTAAAATAGCCCTAACCGCACTTGGGGCAAAATCTGTATATAAAGCATAAAGTGGTAAAAGTATAAGAAGTATTGATTTGATGATAATAATGGGCGTATTGAATCTAACAAATATCTGATATATCAAATATATTATTGCAGCTACATGTGAACCACTTACTGCAAGTAAATGATAAATACCTATTTCTTTTACATCTTCTATAAACATTGGATTTAATGAACTAGTATCTCCGGATATTAAGCCTAATATTCTATCAAAATAAATACTATGAGACTGTTGCATTTGATCATGAATATAACTTTGATACTTATTTATAAAAGAAAGACTCTTGTTGGATTGACAACTGCTTAAATCGACTTGCCTAATAAATATAAATGGTTGAGAAGTATTGTTTAGTGAGAATTCACCTTTTATCAAACACGTTTGATTTTCAATATTTATGGATTTATTTATATCTTTGGTTTTATATATATACTTATATTTGTTTCCCTTCCAACTAAGAATTCCCTTATATGATTCCAATTCTTTATTCCACTTAATAATAGACACATTATCGATTATGTTTCTATTATTAAATAGATTTTGTTCTTCTTGATACTTTTTATCATTAGAGGTGTTTAATGTGACCATACTTATAAAAATGAAAATAAATACGGCTAAAACGTATCTTTTTAATAATTTCTTGCGCATTAGTATAAATAAAAGACAACATAATATAAAAGTAGAGAGTACACGGTTAGATAACCATAGAATCCCTACTAAAAAAGATAATGCAATATAAAACAATGACTTAGCCTTGTGTTAAATATTGAGCTACATAATCAGGTGAGAATGGTATTTTTTTGTACTCTATACCAGATTGATCTAATAACTGCATAGCATATTCATGATTATGATAATCTTCAGCATAGTAAATAGTTTTAATTCCAGCTTGAATAATAGATTTAGTGCAATTCAAACAAGGGAAATGTGTAACATAAATTGTTGCACCTTCTGTAGAAACACCTTGTTTTGCACATTGTAACAATGCATTCATTTCAGCATGAATAGTGCGAATACAATGTCCATCTTCAATTAAACACCCTTCATCTATACAATGAACTTCACCAGCAACTGAACCATTGTATCCGCCAGCGATAATGCGATTATCCTTCACAATTGTGGCACCAACTGATAATCTTTGACAAGTTGATCTTAATGCTAACAAGTGGCTTTGTGCCATAAAGTATTCTTCCCATTTGATTCTCTCCATGATGTTCTAAGCCTCCATCGTACATAATTAAAATAATAATTATAGCTTAATCATTTTAAACCGATATTGCAAATGCAATTATGATTAAACAGTAAAATATTCTTTAAGTTTTTCGAATGTTTTTGGACCGAAACCTTTGATGTTTTTCAAGTCATTTATACTATTAAATGATCCATTTTGGTTTTTATATTCGATGATTTTTTTTGCTTTAGAAGGGCCAATACCTGGAACTTTCACTAATTGTTCTTCAGTGGCTAAATTTAAATTAATAGGTGTTTTTGCTCCATCTTCAATAGACTGATGAGTTTGACTTTGTACTTGTTGAGCAATTGTTTCACCTTTTTCAGGTACGTATATTAACTTTTGATCTATAAGTTTTTCTGAAAAATTGAGTTGCTTAGTATCGGCATTCTTTAATAATTGAGCTTTATTCAGAATATCAATCATTCTATCCGAACTATTCATTTTATATACATTAGGATGCTTCACTGCACCTTTTATATCTACATATATAACTTGATTATCTTTCTTTCCTTCCTCTTTATTAGTCGATTTTGCCATATTTGATTTTTTTACATTTTCATTGTCTTTATCGACATAACTGTGAGTTGTAGATTCTATATAAGCTGATTTATCTTCCAATTGAGTTGAATTCATAATATAAAGTATCAACAACAATATTATCAGTGCACCAATGATAATATACATTTTGTTGTCACCTATGTAAGTTTTAACTTGATTTAATTTAGATAACAAAAAATCACCCTTTCATACTAACTAACGCATGCCAGAGTGATTTTACTTTATTTAAATTTATTTTTCGGCTACAAAAAATAAGCGATCTGCCTGTTCATTATCAGAATTCATATCAAAATCGGTAAATGTTTTAATAATTTTGAAATTACATTGTTCCAATAATTTTAAATAGACCGATTTTTCAAATGTTCTTTGGTAGTGTTCTTCATCAAATCGCTGATATAAACCATTATCATGTTCAATAAAGAAGGACATTTGATGATATACGCTCAAAGGTTCTTCACCTCTAATTGCATCCCAACCTAAATACAAACCATCATTTTCGTCGATATAACTTTGATTATTAAATAGTGTGTTCATTTTTTCTACAGTATGAACATCAAAAATCAATAATCCTCCCTCTTTTAAATGAGAATAGACATGTATAAATGTTTTTTCTACATCTTCAATAGTAGGTAAATAGTTTAAAGAGTCGCAAAATATAGTTATGATATCAAATTGATGATCTAACTCAAAGCGTGTCATATCGCCCTCTAACCAATTTATTTGATTAGTCTTTTGAGAAGCAATTGCCAACATATCAGAACTAATATCCATACCATTAATGTTACCTAATTCATTTAACATGCATGTAAGTGTACCCGTGCCACATCCAATATCAAGTATATCGGGATGATTGTGTGCATAATATTGAACTATATCGAACCATAAATGGTAAGGTTGATCTTGAGTTAGCTGATCATATACCAAACTCATTTCTTTATATTGAGACATAATTAGTGAACAACCTGTCCATATGATTCAATTGGTGCGTCTTGATATAATTTCTCGATATTATAGTAAGGTCTTTCGTCTTTATGGAAAATATGAACAACCACATTGGCTAAGTCAATAAGTATCCATCTTGCATCTTGATAGCCTTCCATACGTTTCACATCAATATCTTGTTCATGAACTGCTTCTTTTACCGCCCTAGCAATGGATTGTACTTGACGTTCATTGTTTCCGTGACAAACTACAAAGTAATCTGTCATATCACTAATTCCTTGCATATTAAGAGAAATAATATCTTCTGCTTTTTTGTTTTCTGCTGCATCTACAGCAATATTTAACAATTTGTCTGAGTTCATTTAATCATCCTTTATTCTTTCATCACTATAATTATAATAATTTAAACAAGCAATCGTAGCGCCATAAACCGTAATATCTTTTTGAATTAAAAACAACACTGTACGCTTAGAAATTTCATAAATTGTTTTATCTAAGCTACCTTGATTGTATGCCATATCTCTTATTTCTTCAACTCCTGGGGTCTTTCTTCCAGGTTCTATATAGTCAGCTATAAACACTAATTTCTCAGTTTTAGTCATTTGTTGACGACCAGTTGTATGATATTTGATTGCTAAAAGAACTTCCTCATCTTTAACATCAAAATCATTTTCCATTATTGCAGAACAAACAGGTCCATGTAGTATTTCGCCACCATAGCTTAATAAATCAGATTCTAATTCATATTGTCTAACCACTTGATACATTGTACTTAAATCATCGTATTTACAGTAGTCATGTAAGACACCAGCTAACTCAGCCTTATCTTTATCTCCATCATAAATCTCTGCTAATTTTACTGCAGTCTCTGCTACTCTTAATGAATGTTTATATCGTTTTTCAGGTAATTTTGCTTTTACTAATTCTTTAGCATTTTCAATTTTCATATAATCCTTCCTCTCGAATATAATGTTCAACACTTTGAGGAACTAATATTTGAATAGATTGTTTAGCTTTAATACGTTCTCGTATCATAGAGGAACTAATATCCATACGCGGAATTGCAATAGATATCATATTATTCTCAACTTGTTGTACTTCTTTTTCTCTATTAACAACAATAAATGTAATCAATTGTTTTAGTTCGTCGATGTTATACCACCGATCCAATTGATTATATTGGTCGGTACCTATTATGAAATAAAAATCTGAATTGGGTTGTGAATGTGTTAGAGATAAAAGTGTATCATACGTATAACTTTGTCCTTTTCTTTCTAACTCTTCATAACTAATTTTACCAAACCCTAGTGTATCAATGGCTAGTTCAATCATTTTAATTCGTTGGGGTGCGTCCAAGAAATCTTTGTGATCTTTTAAAGGTGCCATATAACTAGGTAAAAAATAAAATTCATCCGGTTGAATTTTATGAAATACTTCACTTGCTACCATCATATGTGCAGTATGAATCGGGTTGAATTGTCCACCGTACAAAACTACTTTTTTTGGCATTATGGTAAAGTGATTTCTTTATTTTCTTGAGATTCTCTATACAAGACAATCATAGACCCGATTACTTGAACGATTTCACTATTTGTAGCTTCACTTAATGTAGTTGCAAGTTCATTTTTATCATCAAAATTATTTTGTAAAATATGGATTTTAATTAGCTCACGTTTTTCTAGTGTTTCATCAATTTGATTTATCATATTTTCATTAATACCGCCTTTACCAATTTGGAAAGTGGGATCAGTATTGTGTGCTAAACTACGTAAATATCTTTTCTGTTTTCCTGTTAACATTATTTAACTCCTTTTAGTTTGTTTAAAACTGAATTTTTCATTGTCTTTATATCTGCTTGTAATCCAGTCCAAATTTTAAAACTTTCAGCCCCTTGATATACAAACATATCTAATCCATTATATATTGGATTACCTTTGTTCTCTGCTGCTATTAAAATAGGCGTTTTATATGGTATATATACAATATCACTTACTAAAGTCTCTGGGTTTAAGTTTTTTAAATCAATAGGTATGTCTTGATTATCATCCATTCCTGCAGGTGTTGTATTGATGATAATATCAAACTCATCTAAATGTGATTCCGCTTGTGCTAGTGTAATTTGATTGACCTCTAAATCCCATGTCTCAAAGCGTTTCATCGTACGGTTAGCAACGGTTAATTTGGTATTAACAAACTTAATTAGTTCGTTGGCTATTCCCTTACTAGCACCGCCAGCACCCAATATTAAAATATAAGCATTTTCTAAATCATTATATACTTGTCTTAAGCCTGTAACATAACCTATCCCATCTGTATTATAACCAATCCATTTTCCATCACGAATTAATACAGTATTAACTGCACCAACTGAAGATGACTGCGCATCAATTTCATCTAAATAAGGTATAATTCTTTCTTTATGAGGTATAGTGATATTGAAACCATTTAAATTTTTTTCTTCAATAATTTCTTTGATATATTTAAAATTTTCAATTGGAACATTAACTGCTTCATACGTATGTTTTAAATCTAACGACTCAAAATTTTTATTATGCATTAGTGGTGATAAGGAATGAGAAATTGGATCTCCAATAACTGCAAATTTCACGTTTATCCCTCCTATAATATTGAATTTCTTAAGATGACATCTACATTTTTAGGGACTCTAACAATCACTTTTGCACCAGAATCTATCGTTATAAAACCTAAACCAGAAATCATTACATCTCTTTTCTCTTTACCTGTTTCCAAACGAACTGCTTTCATGTCACTCATATTAAATTGGCTAGGATCATGAGGGGGTGTTAATAAATCGCCAATATGATTCTTCCATAATTCATTTGCTTTTTCAGTTTTTGTTCGGTGTATGTTTAATTCATTTGAGAAGAAGCATACTAAAGGTCTTTTTCCGCCTGAGACATAATCAATTCGGGCTAAACCACCAAAGAACAGTGATTGGCCTTCGTTTAATTGATATACACGTTGTTTTATTTCTTTTTTAGGCATAATTAATTTTAATTCTTTTTCAGTTACGAAATGAGTCATTTGATGAGATTGTATTATTCCTGGCGTATCAAACATAAAGGACTTTTCATCTAAAGGTATATCAATCATATCCAAAGTTGTACCTGGGAATCTTGATGTAGTAACCACATCTTTTTCACCTACACTTAATTCGATAAGTTTATTAATTAATGTTGATTTGCCTACATTAGTCGTACCGACAATATAAACATCCTCTTGGTCACGATACTTATTGATTGAATATAATAAGTCTTCGATGCCTTGCCCTTTTTCGGCAGAAATAAGTACAACATCTTCTGCTTCAAGCCCATATTTTTTAGCAGCACGTTTCAACCATTCTTTTACGCGACGATGATTAATTTGTTTTGGAAGTAAATCCATTTTATTAGCGACTAAGATAATTTTTTTATTACCTACAATTCGCTTAATCGCATTGATAAATGAACCTTCAAAATCAAAAACGTCTACAACATTTACTATAATACCATTTTTATCAGACAATCCTGTTAGTAAATTAAGGAAATCATCGCTGTCCATGCCCACATCTTGAACTTCATTATAGTTTTTTAGACGAAAACATCTTTTACAAATAACATCTTCTCTAAATAAATTGTGTTCTGGAACATATCCAGGAGCATTCTTATCCTCTGATTGCAAAGGTGCTCCACAACCTATACATTTTAATTCTTCACTCAATCAATTTTCCTCCCACTTGATATAACCTTTTTTTCTAAAGTGATTTAATAATCTTCTTTCAATGAGTCGATTAAATTTAGTGATAAATCCATCTGTTCTTTTAACAGGTACTACCATAATTGTATATAAACCATTACGATTACCACCAAAAACGTCAGTTAGCATTTGATCGCCAATGACAACTGTTTCATTTGGTTTTATATTCATTTGACTAATTGCTTTTTTAAATGCTCTACCCATTGGTTTTCTGGCTTTACATATAAAATCCACATTTAAATCTTTTGAAAATTCGCCGACACGTTGTTCATTATTATTTGAAACGATTGTAATTTGAATCCCTTTTTCTCTTGCTTCTTTGAACCATTGCTTTATTTGTTCAGTAGGCGCCACAACATCCCAACCTACTAACGTGTTATCTAAATCTGTAATAATACCTTTTACACCTGTGTCTGCTAATTTATCTATATTTATTTCGAATACTGATTTAACATATGCATTAGGCATAAAATAATTTTTAATAATACCCATTAATCTGTCACCTTTACTCATTTATTATAATTTTTTTACTAATAATTCTACCATTTCACTTGAAGAAACTGCAGCCTTACCTAAAAATTCCTCAAACGTCATATCCGCTTCACCGTTTGCTAAATCAGATACTGCTCTTGTGATTATAAAAGGAACTTTAAATTGATAACATACTTGTGCAATTGCTGTTGCTTCCATTTCAACTGCCATAGCGTCTGTAAATCGTGATTTTATTAATTTACGTTGTTCCGCACTACCTATAAAACTGTCGCCACTCACTATCAAACCTGTTTTAGCATTTAAATGTTGTTGTTGAACCGCTTCAACAGTTTCACTTAATAATTGTTCATTAGCTTCATATTTTTCAGGCATTTGTGGAATTTGTCCTAAAGCATATCCAAATGCAGTAGCGTCAGCATCATGATAGGTCACATCATTGCTGATCAATACATCACCAATTTCTAGACTTTCATCTAATGCACCTGCAGAACCCGTGTTGATAATGTATTTAGGATTAAATTTTTCGATGAGTAATGTTGTTGAAATTGCAGCATTGACCTTACCTATACCGCTTTGAGTAATGACAACTTCTTTATGATTAAGTTCACCTGTATAAAATTTAACATGTGCAACTGTAATTTCACTTAAATTCACTAATTTATCTTTTAAAATGGCAACTTCTTCTTCCATTGCACCAATAATACCAATCATTATTGTCCCACCTTACTTATATTATACTAGCATTTGTTATTCTATCACATTTTCATAATTTCAACGATACTACTCGTATTAAAAACATTACCTATATACTACAAAAATAAAGCGCTAATACTATGAGGGAATATGACAAAGTAATTAATCGTTCGAACTGAGACAAAACATCTCTCCGAAAGTAGGATTGTTTAATAGGTTAACTATACCAAGTCAAAGTTTTAACATTTGGCTTCTTAATCATCTATAATCCTATTTACCTTTATCAGGACCTCATTGTATTAGCGCCCTTTAATAATTATGTTATTAAATTAAACCTGCTATTTAACCTTTCCATAAACTTGCTAAATCTTGTAATGAAAAGATTCCGGTTAAAATTGTAACTATAACAGCTACAATACCGAATACTAACATCCATGTAGGGTGTTTATAATCACCAACAATCGATTTCTTTCTACTTGCAATTAAAATGACAGATAGTGTGATTGGTAAGATCCAACCGTTAATCACGCCTGCAATAATAAGTAAACTTACAGGTTTACCGACGAATAAGAAAATAATTGTTGAAATAACTATAAATGTAATAACAATTAAATTATTCTTATTGAAGAATGATTTGTGCATTGTTTTTAAGAACGTAGCACTAGTATAAGCTGATCCGATTACCGAAGACATTGCTGCCGCAAAAATAACAACACCAAATATATTTTTCCCAATAGGTCCTATAGCATGTTCGAACACTGACGCTGGTGGGTTTTCAGAATTAAGAGTAACACCAGTTACAACAACACCTAATACTGCTAGGAATAATAATGTACGCATAACACCCGTAGTTAAAATACCTGCAATAGCTGAATGGTTAACAAATGGTAAAAATTCTTTACCTTTGATACCAGAGTCCAAAATTCTGTGTGCTCCAGCAAATGTAATATAACCACCAACTGTTCCACCCACTAATGTAATTATAGGTAAAATTAATTTGATTGGATGTTCAGGTGCGAAAGTATGTACCAAGGCATCTCCATAGGGTGGATTAGATACAACCATGACATAAGCTACAATTAATATCATAACGACACCTAAAATCATAGATACTACATCCATGATTTTTTGACCACTTTTACTAACAAAAATCAAAATTGAAAAGATAGCAGTAATCGCTGCACCCCATTTTACATCTAAGCCAAACATGGCGTTTAGTCCTAGACCTGCACCGGCAATATTACCAATATTAAAGGCTAATCCACCGAATGCAATTAAAACAGAGATAACCGTTCCAAGACCAGGAACAATTTTATTGGATACCTCTTGTCCTCTTAAGCCAGTAACAACAAGAACTCGCCAGATATTAATTTGTGCACCTATATCTATTAATATTGAAATTAATATCGCGAACGCGAAACTAGCATAAAATTGTGCTGTAAATACCGCTGTTTGAGTTAAAAAGGCAGGACCAATAGCTGAGGTTGCCATTAAAAAGACTGATCCTAGCAATAATCTTTTATGATTTCTAGTAAATGTTGCTTTCCCATTATTGTTTGATGATAATTTTTCTCCCATATTAGAACCCCCTATAAGGACTGAATATCAATGCCTTCTTTCGTTAATTTTTCCCTGATTTTAGTTACAAATTCTAATGCATGCGCGCCATCACCGTGAACGCATATCGTATCTGCTTGAAGTGTGATTTCTTTATTATTTTTAGATATAACTTTATTTTCTGTTACCATTTTAACGACTTGATTTAATGCTTCTTCTGAGTCGGAAATGACAGCATCTGGTTCTTTACGACTAACAAGTTGGCCATCATCTTCATATCGACGATCGGCAAAAACCTCGGATGCAGTTTTTAAGCCTATTTTTTTAGCTTCTGATATGAGTAATGTATTAGCTAAACCAACAAATATCAATGTTTTATCAAAGTCATACACTGCTTGTGCAATCGCACTTGCAATGGACTTATCTTTGGCACCCATTTGATACAGTGCTCCATGTGGCTTTACTTGATTCATTTTCGCATCATGAATTTGACAAAAGCCGTTAAGCGCCCCAAGTTGATAAACTACGATGTTATATATTTCTTCTGGTGTCATATCTAATTTACGGCGACCAAAGCCTTGCAGATCAGGTAATCCTGGATGTGCCCCAATGCCAATATTATTTTTCTTCGCTAATTGTATCGTTTCATTCATCACATTAGCGTCTCCAGCATGGAATCCACAAGCGATATTTGCAGAAGTGATTAATGGGATTATGTCTTTATCTCCACCAAAAGAATAGTTACCAAATGCTTCTCCTAAGTCACAATTTAAATCTATTTGCATTATAAAGTCACCCCTTTAATAATTTGATGTTTTTCTAGGAATTTTATATCTACATTCTTAGCATCTCCATCTGCATATGCAGGATAATTGAGTACTGCATATAAGAAATCCGCTGTCGTTGTAAAGCCGTCAATGACCATTTCATCCAACGTCACTTTTAATTTTTGGATTGCACTACTTCTATCTGCACCTTTAACAATTACTTTGGCTACTAATGAATCATAGTAAGGAGAAACCTTGTAACCTGGATAAAGAATAGAGTCTACTCTGACGTTAAAACCTTGTGGTAAATGCAAGGCGTTAACTTTACCCGGTGTCGGTTGGAATTGTTTTTCCGGATTTTCAGCATTTATTCTAGCTTCAATGACGTGACCGTTAAATCGGATATCTTCTTGTTTAAACGGTAACTTATCATGTTGTAATAAATAAAGCTGTGCGACTAATAAATCTCTATCCGCACGCATTTCAGTTACCGTATGTTCTACTTGAATTCTCGCATTCATTTCAATGAAATAATGTGCATCTTCAGTAACTAAAAATTCAATTGTTCCTGCACTTCTATATTTTGATGCTTTTGCTACTTTAACCGCATCTTCACAAATTCGTTCTCGTCTTTCTTCTGTAAGTGCAGCACATGGAGATTCTTCTATTAATTTTTGATTCTTTCTTTGTACTGAACAGTCGCGTTCACCTAAATGCACAAAGTTATCTTTACCATCACCAATAATTTGTACTTCAACATGTTTGGCAACTGGTATAAATGCTTCGACATATACACGATCATCGTTGAAATATTTTTGTCCTTCATTTTTGGCTTCTTTGAACGCCTTAGCTAATTGTTCACGCTCTTTAACAATTCGTATACCTTTACCACCGCCACCACTAGCGGCTTTTAAAACAACAGGATAACCAATATCTTTAGCAAGTTCTTCAATTTCTTCTACTGATTTTACTTCGTCGGTAGATCCAGGTATCACTGGCACGCCAGCGCCATCTACTGTTTGTCTAGCGGTGATCTTATCTCCCATCATTTCCATAGTAGTTTTAGTAGGTCCTATAAAATGAATATTATTATCTTCAACTGCTTCAGCAAATGAAGTTGATTCTGATAAAAAGCCATAACCTGGGTGTATTGCATTTGCACCACTTACCTCAGCGGCTCCAATTATTCTTGGAATATTTAAATAGCTATCAAGAGGGTTGGCTTCACCAATACAAATAGCTTGATCTGCTAACCCTACATGGAGACTATCTTCATCTCCTTTAGCATAAATTGCTACGGTTTCGATACCCATTTCTCTACAGGCACGAATAATCCTTACAGCAATTTCCCCTCTGTTTGCAATTAAACATCGATACATCATGTAAGCCTCCTTACTTCAAAGTCACTAATATTTGGTCATATTCAACATTTGTACCATGTTCTACAGCAATATTAGCTACTTCTCCAGCAATATCACTCGTCACTTCATTCATTACTTTCATAGCCTCAATAAAACCTATCACGTCACCTTTTTCAATTTTGTCTCCAACTTTAATTTGTGGTTCAGTTAATTCTTTACTATCTTGTAAAAAGAATGTTCCCACCATAGGTGATTTTATAGCATTTTCTTCAGTTTGAATATCTGTACTCTGTGTATCTTGTTGAGTATTTTGATTTGAAGTACTGCTTGGGTCTTGTGAAACGGAAGGTGCTTGAGATATAACTTGACCTTCTGTGAAATCTAACTCTATTTCATTTTCAAAATCTTTATATTTAAATTTTTTAACATCATTTGCTTTTACTAATTTAATAATCTCTTCTATTTTTTTGGTATTCATTTGTTAAAATTCTCCTTTCATCAGATTCGCTAATTTTCTAGATGTTCTTCTCATACTTTTCATGTCATATAGCGGCTGACTATTTAATTTCATTAATTCTTCATTAAAATGTGTATTAAATTGATTTGTTTCATTAATAGCATCTTCTACAGATACCCATTTAAAGCGAATCGACTCACCTGGTTGAAATTGAACTAACTGACTTAAACCTAATTGTGTTACTGTAGCAATTTTTGTATAACCACCAACAGTCTGTTTATCATTCAGTAAAATGATAGGATTACCATCATTAGGTACTTGAATACTACCTAATGCTACAGGCTCAGAAATAATATCTGCACTTTCTTTAGGTGCAATATTTTCTCCTTTAAGACGAAAACCCATGCGATCTGACATCTCTGAAATAACATATTCGTTTTCAGTTAATTTTGTTTTTGCTTCCTCAGAAAATGATTCAATTTGTGGTCCTTCAATGATGTGTATCACATTATCTTTATTATCAAGATTAATTTGAGATGCACGTCCAATGTTTTTCTTAAAAGAAGGATGATCAATCGTTTGAATAACATCATCTTTCTTTAAAGCTCGTCCTTTGTATCCACCCATCTTACTTCTTGTGTGTGTCGAATAACTGTCAGCAATTAACGGTATATCAAGTGGTTGTCCAAACGTAATATACCCTCTAGCACCTGTTATCGCATTACCAATTTCTAATATATCACCTGGTTTTACACCATATATAATTTGAGATTCGATTGCTTCACCATTGAGCGTTGCATTGAAACGACCACCTGCAATTGTAAATGAATTCTCTTTTAAAAACTGTATCGTTGGGCCAATAATTGTAAACTCCAATGCTGGACCATTATTGCCAATAAGATGAGATGCAATTTGATAATGATGCTGATCAAGGGCACCTGCTTCTGAAAACCCAACGTTCATATAACCTTTACGACCAATGTCTTGAACAGTAGTAAATAAACCTGGTTTCAAAATTTTAATACTCATTTTCGTACGTCACCCACTTATCTATTTCAAAATGTTCATCTTTAATATCTGATACAATTTGGTCGTATTCACTTTGTGTAATTGCCTTAAATTGAATGTAATCGCCAGCTTCATAAATCGTCAATGGATCTCTATTTAAATCAAAAACTTTTAATGGTGTACGTCCAATGATTTGCCAACCTCCCGGTGAATCTAGTGGATATAACCCCGTTTGGTTATTTGCAATACCTACTGAACCAGTGTCAATTTTGACTCTTGGTTCAGAACGACGTGGTGTATGAATACGCTTATCTAATCCGCCTAAATACGGAAACCCTGGCATAAAGCCTAGCATATAGATCAAATAAGCTTGTTGCGTGTGTATATCTATCACTTCTTCATTCGTCAAATTATTGTAAGACGCAACTTCATCTAAATCTGGACCAAATTCTCCACCATATACAACGGGTACGGTAATAATCTTACGTTGATTCTGATTATTTAGCTTTGTGTCCGAAATTTGACTAAGTTCTAAATTTTCAATTAATTTAGTGCCATCGATATTCATATTATCGAATGTTATTAAAATAGCTCTGTAAGATGGGACAATATCAATAATATCCTTGTGCTTTTGATTTTGAATATATTGTACTGTCTTATTTACCTTTTCATATGTATTTTCACTAATTTCATTTTCAAAATAAATCATTAGTGATTGTTCATTAATCAATCTTGTTTCCAACTTACCAATTCCTCCCCTTTATATAGGACTTAGTTGTTGTACCATTCTATTGTATCATTTTCATTGTATATATGTTTAATAAGTAATTCGAATTATTGTTAATAACCAATTTGTCCCTGTAAACAAAAATTTGCTCATATCAATAATAAAACTATTTATACTAAATTTTCTATATTCTATTTAATCATAATCTTTTGCTTTTGTCGCTATTAATTGTGTCATTTTCTATTGCTCATACTAAAATTGAAATATAGATTAATAATTTTTCCTAATAAAAAAAGCAAGCATTGTAAAATAACAATGCTTGCCATGTTTATAGCTATTTTAACTATTTAATATCAACAATTTTAACATTCATTTCTCCGCCATTTGGTAATGGTACGCGGACTTCATCATCTAATGATTTACCGATTAATGCTGATGCCATTGGAGATTCATTTGAAATTTTACCTTTGAAAGCATCTGCTTCAGCAGAACCCACAATCTGATAACTTTCTTCTTCATCACCAGGTAACTCTACAAAAGTCACAGTTTTACCAATTTGAACTGTATTATTGTCGCCAGTATCTTCGATGATTAAAGCATTTCTAATCATATGTTCAATACGTTGAATATCTTGCTCAATAAATCCTTGTTCATCTTTAGCTGCATCATATTCGGAGTTCTCAGATAAGTCACCAAATGAACGTGCAACTTTAATTTTTTCTACGACTTCTGGTCTTTTAACCGTTTTTAATTCTTCTAATTCTTGTTCTAGCTTTTCAAATCCTTCTTGTGTCATTGGATACTGTTTTTGATTTTCCATTATGTCATCTTCCTTTACTTTTAATACTATTGTTTACTAACTAAAGATTGAATCTTAGTAGTCATGATATCAATGGCTACCTTGTTACTGCCACCTTCTGGAATAATGATGTCAGCATGTTTCTTAGTTGGTTCAATAAATTGTTCGTGCATAGGGCGCACCACATTTAAGTATTGATTGATAACTGAATCCATAGATCGTCCACGCTCATGAGTGTCTCTTTTTAGGCGACGTAATATTCTTAAATCTGCATCCGTATCGACATATATTTTAACATCCATCATATCACGTAACGTCTTGTTTTCTAAAGCGAAGATACCTTCTACGATGATAACATCTTTAGGTTCAAATGCAATTGTTCGTTCACTTCTAGTATGACTAGCATAATCATAAGTTGGTACTTCAACAGCTTTACCATTTCTTAAATCTTTAAGATTTTGAATTAACAAATCGTTATCAAATGCAAATGGATGATCATAGTTTGTCTCCAAACGCTCTTCAAAAGTTAAATGTGATTGGTCTTTATAATAATAGTCTTGCGCTAATAATGCAATACTATGACCTTCTAGATTTTTCATAATTTCATTTGTAACTGTTGTTTTACCAGAACCAGAGCCTCCAGCAATACCTATAATCGTCGTTTGTGTCATTACCCGATTTCCTTTCTCATCATGTTGTTCGCAAAGATTGGACGATCGACTTTAATTTGTACAATTTGCAATGGATGACGTGCGGCATCAAGCTGATTGCCTTCTTCATCATAAATTGTATCTACAATTTGTTTAAAGCTTTCTATTTCAGGCCCAAAGAATTCAATTTCTTGTCCTGGTTTAAAATTATTTCTTTGTTGGATAGTAGCAATTTGTGTTGCTTCGTCGTAGTCTAATACTAAGCCACAAAAATCATATGGTGATTTTTTAGATTGTTGTTCTCCAAACATTTGCTCTTCATAACCTGGTGTACCTTCAAAAAAGGCCGGTGCTGTATCTCTATTGGCACATTTATCTAATTCGATTAACCATTCTGGATTAATTGTGAAATGTTCTGGGTCTTCAGCATAAGCATCAATGACCTTACGATAAACAGAGACAACAGTTGCAATATAATGAATTGATTTCATTCGTCCTTCTATTTTTAATGAATCGACACCTAAATCCATCATTTGTGGAATAGATTCGATTAGTTTTAAATCTTTAGGGCTCATTGCAAATGGAACTACTTCACCATCTTCATAAAATAGATCTAATTCTCCATCATCGTCTACTTGTAATAAATCATAGTCCCAACGGCAACTTTGACAACATCCACCTCTGTTAGAATCACGTGCAGTCATATGATTACTTAATGTACATCGTCCTGAGTACGCAATACACATAGCTCCATGAATAAAGGCTTCAATCTCAATATCTACTTTCTCTTTCATCTCTTTCATTTCCATCGCACCAGTCTCACGTGCTAAAACAACTCGGTCAAGACCTTCTTCTTTCCAAAATTCAACCGCTTTATAATTAGATAGTGATTGTTGCGTAGATAAGTGGATTTCTAATTTTGGCGCTACTTTTTTGCATGTTTCGATAATAAGTGGATCAGCAACAATAATTCCTGTAGCTCCTGTAGCTTCAAGGTTCATTAAATAGTCATCTAAGCCTTCCATATTATCATCATGTGCAATTATATTCGTAGTAACATATATTTTTGCGCCATATCGATTTGCAAATTCTACGCCTTCAGCGATTTCATCCATAGTAAAATTATCAGCATTTGATCTTAAGCCATATTCTTGTCCGCCTAAAAATACTGCATCTGCACCATAATGTACTGCAATTTTTAATTTTTCTAAGTTACCAGCTGGAGCAAGTAATTCTGGCTTCTTCATTTTAGTTTTTGAAGCACCTTTAATGTCTTCTAATGTTTTCATGATTCAGCCTCCTAATATACTGTATGCTTAAATAAGAAACCTTCATCAAATGGACGATATTCTGGTTGAATCTCTTCGATTGGGTCTACAAGCATAAATTTTTCATCTTCATATGTCTCAGGGTCTTCATAATAAAGATCAATTGCTTCACGATATTGTTGCGTAACAACGTTTATATATTCTTCAGTTTGTAAAATACCATCTATTTTAAATGCATCAATGCCTGCTTCAAAAAATGGTTCTAATTCCTCTATAAGGCATATGTCATTTGGAGACATAATATGCGTGCCATTGTAATCTTCAAATACCGGGTATTTATTTTCACGTTCTTCATCATAAAGTAATAAATCATTTTGATTATCACTGCGTTGAATTTTCATTTGTCTATCTTGGAATGTGTAATAATTACCTAATAACATTCTTTTTGATTGAAACATGCAAGTCATACCGTGCACTTGGACTTCGATTTCAACGTCGGCATGCGCTTTAATATTGAGAATTTCTTCAAGACTTAATTCTCTTGCTAAGACGGCTCTAGATGCACCCTTTTTCCCCCAATAATTACATTGGAAATAATTAGTAACTAATGTCTCAGCATCCCAATGTAATGGTATTGGATTGGACTGTTGTTTTACATACATCACAACTGCTGGATCACCAAATATAATTCTATCTACACGTATTTCATGTAAAAATTGAATATAATCTTCTAAAGCAGCTAAATGATAATTATGGAATAAACCATTAACTGCGGCATACACTTTTTTATTATTATTGTGTGCTATTGTCACAGCTTTTGTCATATTTTCACGATTAAATTCTCCTGGAAGTCGTAAACCAAATTTTTGTTCACCAATAACAAATGCATCCGCACCTATGTCTATTAGTGTTTCCATATGTGTTAGTGACTTAGGAGTAACTAGTAATTCTGGCATAGTCATTCTCCTTTTATTGAAATTGCTAATCCATCATCCATATTTAAAAAGTTTGTTGTATAGCCGTCTTGTTGCATTAACCACTCATTAAATTGTTGAACTTTTTTTACCATTTGTCGTACGTTTCTTGATCTTACAATATCTATGTCTGAAACAAAGCCATGGTAAAGTACATTATCAGTAATAACAATACCACCTTCTCTCAGTAAGGGAGTGTATAACTCAAAAAATTTCTTTGATTGCGCTTTTGCTGCATCGATAAATAACATATCAAATGTTTGATCTTTAATTTTATCGAATTGTTCTAAAGCATCTCCTTCAATAAGACGTATTCGATTAGAATAATGGTTATCTGAAATATTTGATTTAGCTTGATGAATCATTTCTGAGTTTCTTTCGATTGTAGTTACTTGAATATCGTCCGATACTGAAGCAAATTGCATAGCACTATATCCAATTGCTGTACCGATTTCAAGAATACGGGTTGTATGGTTTATACGAATGATTTGTTTAATCATTTCCAGTGTATTACGGTCGACGATAGGCACTTGATGATTAACTGCATATTCTCGTAAGGCTTCTATATGATTGTCATTTGTTTTATGTAAATTGAGAATATATGAATGATTTGTATCCATTATAAAACGACTTCCTTTGTGTAAAATAACTACAAATTTATAAGGCAATAAAATAAATCAGTCTATGTATTGATTTAATGTATAAATCAATGAATTTGACTGATTACAACAACGCACAAATATATAATCGTTGTATATTAAAACGATGCGTATAATATTTAACTCTAAATATTTTACCATAATTTCATCGTGATTATAAGTATAAATCTTAATGGTACGACTCAAAGTTAAAATTTCAGAATAAGTTTATTAATGATTAAAAAAGCCTTATGCTCTGACATGTTGATGTCTTCACATAAGGCGTATTTTTTACTTTATTACTCTAGTACTTATTCATCAATTTCAGTATTAACTACTTCTTCAATCATGTCCCATTCTTCGTCTGTTTCGATTGGAACTAATTTACCACCATCACCTGATTCATCAGGTTCATTAATCATTGGAACTAATTCAATCATATCATCTTCATCTGTTTGTGCGCCTTCTTCAGCTAACACAACATATTCTTTTTTAAATTCAGGGTGATAGAATTCTAACATCTTACGATAAAGTACTTCATTTCCTTCTTCATCATATAATGTTAAAAGTTCCTCTTCATTATTAATATTTAATTCTGTATCGTGATTATGTTCAGTCATTTTATTTCTCCTTTATGAAATAGAATCTAAATAGCCTTGCAATATAAATACTGCGGCCATTTTATCTATTACTTTTT
Organism: Staphylococcus sp. HL28; assembly: GCF_021117155.1. Taxonomy (NCBI): domain Bacteria; kingdom Bacillati; phylum Bacillota; class Bacilli; order Caryophanales; family Staphylococcaceae; genus Staphylococcus; species Staphylococcus sp. HL28. Next base: position 1,231,312 of record NZ_CP088218.1, on the reverse strand, counting down.
TTCTTTTTTGCCTTGAAACATCTGCTTCAAGTAATGACTTTTCAGCAGCCATTGTACTTAATCGCTCGTCCCACATAATAATTTCTATAAATGGTAACGCTTCTTGTAGTTTCTCTTTGTATTGTAACGAAGCTTCTCCACGAAATCCAATAGAATTGTTCATGTTTTTAGGTAATCCGATAACTACTGTACCAACACCATGTTTCTTAATGATATCTACGAGTTGCTCGATACCTAATTCATTATTATTTTCATCGATACGGAGTGTGTCTAAACCTTGAGCAGTCCAACCCATTAAATCACTAATCGCAATACCTACAGTTTTGCTACCTACGTCTAATCCGAGTATTTTATGTTTTAACATATATAATTATTCTTTAGACTCAGATAAATAATTTGAAACAAGTTCTTCCATAATCACATCTCTGTCAATGTGACGTATTTGATTTCTAGCTTCATTTTGACGTGGAATATAGGCCGGATCGCCTGATAGTAGATATCCTACGATTTGATTGACGGCATTATAGCCTCTTTCTTCTAAAGTTCGGTGGACATTTTCTAATACTGATTTGACATCTTCTTCTGGAATATCTTCATATTTGAATTTCATTGTTTTATCAAAGTTTTCCATCTCGTCACTCCTTCAATTCATAAATTGATTCTATTTTATTCTACACGAAGTTCAGATTAAATTATATATTTTTAATGTAATCTTTAATAAAGCGTAATGATTCTGTGATGTTCTCTGGTTGTGTTCCGCCACCTTGAGCCATATCTGGACGGCCACCACCTTTACCACCTAAAATTGGTGCCATATTTTTAATAATGTCACCAGCTTTAATTTTGTCTGTTTGATCTTTTGGCACAGTAGCGATGATAGATACTTTGCCATCTACATTACTTGCGAGAATAATCACTGTATCTTGTAATTTAGACTTAAAGTCATCCATTGTTGAGCGAATTGCTTTAGCATTTGGCACATCTACTTCTGTGGCTAAAACTTTTAATCCATTAATAGTTTCAACTTGATCTTCGATATTGCCCATTTTAAGTGATGTGATTTCTTTATCTCTTTGCTCTAATTGCTTAATTAATGATTTTTCTTCATCTTGAATTTGTGTAATCTTATCTACAACTTGATCATCAGTTTTGACTTTAACTAATTCTTTAACTAAATTAAATTGTTCTTGAATATGTTCTAGATATAAGAATGCCGCTTTACCAGTTAAGGCTTCTATACGTCTTACACCAGCACCAGTACCAGATTCACTTACTATTTTGAATAACCCTATTTCTGCTGTATTCTCTACGTGAATACCACCACATAATTCAATAGAAAATGGAGCCATATTTACTACTCTTACAACATCACCGTATTTTTCACCGAATAAAGCCATCGCACCCATTGCTTTTGCTTCATCAATATTCATTTCTTGAATTCGAACGTCAATACCTCTCCAAATCTCTTCATTAACACGTCTTTCAACTTGGTTGATTTCATCTTGAGTCATTTGTCCAAAGTGTGAGAAGTCAAATCTCAAACGATTAGGTTCAACTAATGAGCCTGCTTGATTAACATGATCGCCTAAAACTTCTTTTAATGCTGCATGTAATAAATGTGTCGCACTATGATTTTTTTGAATAGAACGACGCTCGTCTTTATTGACACTAGCATCTACTTCAGATCCTTTAGTAACTTGCCCAAATTGTATTGTACCTTTATGTAGGTTTTGACCATTTGGTGCTTTAGTTACCTCAGTTACAGCGATTTCAAAATGATCATTGCTTACGGTACCTTTATCTGCAACTTGTCCACCACTTACTGCATAAAACGGTGTATCCTTTAGCATAAAGTAAATCGTTTCTCCACTATCTGCTTTATCAACTTCTTCTCCATTTTGAATTAAATGAATCAATTCTGTTTGATAGTCTGTTGTATCATAACCAACAAAATGACTTTCTGTGGTAATGTTCTTTAATACTTCACTTTGAACTTGCATTGATTGTGAATTTTGACGTGCTTGACGTGCTCTATCTCGTTGTTGTTGCATCTCCGATTCAAAAGTTGTCATATCAACTGTTAAACCTTCTTGAGTTGCTAATTCTTCAGTAAGTTCAATTGGGAAACCATAAGTATCATAAAGTTTAAATGCGTCTTTACCATTGATTTCTTGGTTACCTTCTTTAGCTTGGCTAATGAAGCCATTTAAAATTGATAAGCCTTCTTCAAGTGTTTCATGGAATCTTTCTTCTTCAGACTTGATTACACGCTTAATGAATTCACTTTTCTCTTTAACGTTTGGATAATACGGTTCCATAATTTCAGCAACAATATCAACTAATTTATACATAAATGGTTCATTAATACCCAATGTTTGACTGAAACGAACGGCTCTTCTTAATAATCGACGTAATACGTATCCACGACCTTCATTAGCAGGTAAAGCACCATCCGCAATCGCAAATGAAATTGTTCTTATGTGATCCGCAATAACTTTAAATGCTACATCTTGATCCGTATTTTGTAGGTATTTTTTACCAGAAACTTGTTCAACCTCATTAATAATTGGCATAAATAAATCTGTTTCATAGTTAGTACGTACATTTTGTGAGATAGACGTCATACGTTCTAATCCCATGCCAGTATCAATATTTTTATTAGGCAATGGTGTATATGAGTGGTCTTTATTATGATTAAATTCACTGAAAACTAAATTCCAAACTTCTAAGTAGCGTTCATTCTCACCGCCAGGATACATTTCTTCTTCTGGATCATCTTTACCGAAGTCTTCACCACGATCATAGAATATTTCTGTATTTGGTCCTGAAGGTCCTTCACCGATATCCCAGAAATTACCTTCTATTCTTATAATACGACTTTCTTCTAAGCCGATTTTCTCATTCCAAATTTTATAGGCTTCTATATCTTCTGGATGAATCGTTACATATAATTTTTCCGGTTCCATACCCATCCATTTTTCACTAGTTAAGAATTCCCATGCAAATTCTATCGCTTCGTTTTTAAAATAGTCACCAATTGAGAAATTACCTAACATTTCAAAGAAAGTATGGTGTCTTGCTGTAAAACCAACATTTTCGATATCATTTGTACGAATAGCTTTTTGTGAGTTAACAATTCTTGGTTTTTTTGGTGTTTCTCTACCATCAAAATATTTTTTTAAAGTAGCTACACCTGAGTTTATCCATAGTAAACTATCATCATCGATAGGTACTAATGGTGCTGATGGTTCAACCATATGCCCTTTTTCAACGAAGAAATCTAAATACTTTTGTCTAATTTCACTTGCTTTTAAGTTTTTCATCCACTTACACTCCCTGAATTTAATTTATGAGCTAATGCAATTAATGTATAACTGTTCTATTGTTTAAATGTAAACAAAAAACGTTCATCCTCAAAAAGGGACGAACGTTGTCGCGGTACCACCCTAGTTATAAGATGTTGGGTTAGTAACAATGCTGCTTTTATAGAAAATAGCAATTTGTTAATCCAGAGTACAGGATTATATTATGCTAACCGTTTCTTATCACTTTAGTCTCATGATTAAATTGACACAAAGTAGCGTTCAACAATTTTAATTGTACTTTTCACCAACCAGTACATCTCTTAATATTAAAAATTGTCTACTCATCTTTATGCGAACTTAAGTTTATTTTAATTTTATTGGTTTCAATTGTCAACGTTTAGCAAAGTCATATGGGGACATTTCTCCCATATTTATCATAGGATCAATTTGATAAATTGTGTCTTCAGATAATTCAATACTCATTGATGTATCGGATGTAGTTTGATCTTTTACGTTACTTTGCTCATCTTCAAAGTGTATAACTTGAGTATCTTGATGTTGGTCTTTAAGATTTGCATTTTCATTGTCTTCAATTTTACTTTCTTTAAAGTATTGGCTTAGTAAATCGTATAGTTGTGTTAATCTTTTTTGTCCATTTGTATTTAAACCAATATCAAACGCCTGTGGATCGCCTAATAGCACTAAAGATTGTTTCGCACGTGTTAATCCTGTATATAAAATAGGACGTTGCAACATTCTAAAATATTGTTTAACTATTGGCATAATCACAATCGGAAACTCTGAACCTTGTGATTTATGAATAGAAGTACAATATGCATGTGTCAATTCAAGTAAATCTTGGCGCGTAAATGTAATTTCATTCCCTTCAAAATCAACTACTAGGACATCTTTATTTAACGCATTTTCCTTAGCCCAAAATATACCAACAATTACACCAATATCGCCGTTAAATATATTATCATTCGGACGGTTAACTAACTGTAATACTTTATCGCCTTTTCTAAATACGACATCACCAAACTCAATTTCTCTTGTATCTTTTTCTTTTGGATTTAAAATGGTTTGTAATATTTGGTTTAATCGTTTAATACCAGCATTACCTTTATACATGGGTGCTAGTACTTGGATATCACTCATATCATAGCCTTTATTTACGGCACTATTAACTACTTTCTCAACCACTGTTGGAATTTGATCTGTACCACAATTGATAAAACTTCGATCATGAAATCGTTGTGTAATATCAATAGGTTGACCAAGTTTCATTCGATGAGCTATTTCAATAATACTAGATCCATCTTGTTGGCGATAAACTTCTGTTAAATTGACTCTTGGTATTGTTTTAGAATCGATTAAATCTTTAAACACCTGACCAGGACCTACTGAAGGTAATTGGTCTTCATCACCCACTAGAATAATTTGAGCATCTAATGGTACGGCACTAAGAAATTGGTGAAATAGCCAAGTATCTACCATAGACATCTCATCAATAATGATGAGACGTGCATTAATTTCATTATCCAGTATATCTTCTGGTTGTGTGTCTTGATTCCAACCAATCAGTCGATGTATCGTCATAGCCTCTAATCCAGTTGACTCTTGTAATCTTTTCGATGCACGACCGGTTGGTGCTGCTAAAACTACAGGATAATCGTCTTCCTGATAATCATCATAATCTAAAGAAATTCCATGAACTTCTGCATACAATTCAACTATCCCTTTGATCACAGTGGTTTTACCTGTACCAGGACCACCTGTCAATAACATTACTTTAGAATTTATAGCTGTCTGTAAAGCTTCCTTTTGTGATTCTGCATAACTTACTTCATTACTCGTTTCTATTTCACCAATATGAATTTGTAAATCAGATTGTTCTATTTCTTTCAACTTGTTAGTATGCGTTTTGATTCGGTATAAATTTTGAACACTTTTCAATTCTGAATAATATAAACTTGGTATAGATACTTTTTCATTATCAACTATGATTCTTTTCTCTTCATTTAGCTCTAATAACATTGGCTGAATGTGTTCTTGTTTTATTTGATTATCATCATGATTACTATTTTGGGTTAATACGTTGTATGTTGCTTCAATAATTTGATCATGAGGCATATATGTATGACCTTGTTTAATACATTCTTCTTCTAATGTAAATAACAAGCCTGCCTTTATTCGCTCAGGGGCATCAAATTGAATACCTATTTTTTGTGCTAGTTGGTCTGCTTTATTAAAGCCAATCCCTTTGATGTCATACACAAGTTGATAAGGATTTTTATCCAGAACATTTAATGTTTCTGCACCATAATATTGATAAATTGAACTTGCTAATTTAGGACCGAAACCTAAATCATGTAATCGAATCATTACTTTCTCTGATTCTTGATTAGAAGCGATTTGTTCAGCAATTTGTTTTTGTTTCTTCTTAGGTAAACTTGGAACTTTTTCAAGTACACTGGCATCATTCAAAATATCGTTTATCGCATTTTCTCCTAAAGTATTCACTATATTTTGCGCAGTTTTTTTACCGATACCCTTAAATAAATCACTGGATAAATAACTGATGATCGCATCTTTAGTCTGTGGTAATTCTTTTTCAAATGTTTCTGCTTTAAGTTGTTTCCCATAACGAGGATGTTCTACTGTTTGACCCTTAAACGTATAAACGTCCCCTTCGACAACATTTGGAAGAAACCCTACTACTGTTGGCATCGTATCAAATGATTCATTAGTCTCAATCGTATCCACTTTTAAAACAGTATAAAAATTATCACTATTTTGAAATAAAATAGCTTCGACAGTGCCTTTAATCATTGAATAATCAAATAGTGTAGGGTCAGTCATAGTATTACTCCTCTTCTTTAATTGCTGTAAACGTTTTTAATGCGTGTTGACTCAATAAGTGACCAGAATCAATATCAATCGCTTGGTTGAAATATTCGATTGCTTCATCTACGTCCTCATTTTTCATATATGTAGCAAGTCCTAAGTTATATATGGCGTCAACATGATTTGAATCGATAGATAGTACTATTTTTAATTGTTTAATAGCTTGATCAAACATTTCTAATTGACATAATACCAATCCGTATTGAAACTGTACTTCTGTATCTTGTTGGTGATCTTTTTCTGCAGCGGTCATTAAAAATGGTAATGCTTCTTTATGTGCATTTAATTGGTTAAAAGACATGCCTATCATGTAGTTGCAATCAACTGGTTCTATGTTGTACTTCATGGCTTGTTGATATAATTTAACCGCTTCTTTAAATCGATCTTGATTATAATAGACATTTCCTAAATTATAATAAATGGCGCCATTTTCAGGGTCAATTGTTATCGCTTTTTGGAAAAAGCGTTCAGATTTTTCAATTTCACCTGCATCAGCTAATACTATTCCAGCATTAATATAATTTTCTGTGACTGTTGGATCTTCTTCAATATTATCAAATAAAGCCTTTAACGCTTCCTCTAACTGACCCTCTTTGATAAATTGGTATATCGTTTTTTGATCAATCATACTTAATGAGACAACTCCTTATACCATTGTTGAATAACTATTGATACTTTCTTAGTTAAAATTGATGATTACCGTTCAAAATTAGTTTGAATATATTTTATCATGTTATGTATGAATTTTTAAAAGTATACTAAGTAACGTACATACTATTCTTTTAAAGATATATAATAAAAAAATTGCCGTTAATCCTAAAACCATGTCCATGAATTAACGGCAAAACTTTATACTACATAGCTTAATTGACCAGAATTTTTATAAACGTCATCAATAGTTGCGCCACCAAGACATACCTCATCATTATAAAACACAACTGCTTGACCAGGTGTAATCGCTCTAACTGGTTCATCAAATGTGACTCTGATTGCTTCATTATTCTCTCTTTGAACAAAAACTTTAGTATCTTTTTGGCGATATCTAAATTTAGCAGTACAATAGAAGCCCTTCTCTAAATCAACATCTTGTTCATTTACAAATGATACATCTGAGGCAATTAAATAATCACTATATAATGCGTCATGATGGAATCCTTGTTCAACATATAACACATTATCTTCTAAATTTTTACCTACTACAAACCATGGATCTCCATCTCCACCAATACCTAAACCATGTCTTTGGCCGATTGTGTAATACATTAAGCCACTATGCACACCCATTTTTTTACCATCAAGTGTGACCATATCACCTGATTGTGCTGGGAGATATTGTGATAAAAACGTCTTAAAGTTTCTTTCTCCAATAAAGCAAATACCTGTTGAATCTTTTTTCTTAGCTGTAGCTAAATCCTGTTCTTCAGCAATTTGACGAACACGTTTTTTGTCAATATCACCAATTGGGAACATGACTTTAGAAAGTTGCTGTTGTGAAAGTTGATTTAAAAAATACGTTTGGTCTTTATTGTTATCAATACCTCTCAACATTTCAACATGACCGTCTTCATGTCTTCTGATACGTGCATAATGTCCTGTTGCTACGTAATCAGCACCTAATTTTAAAGCATGTTCTAAAAATGCTTTAAATTTAATTTCTTTATTACACATGACGTCTGGATTTGGTGTACGACCTTTTTTATATTCGTCTAGAAAGTAAGTAAATACCTTATCCCAATATTCTTGTTCGAAGTTAACTGCGTAATATGGAATACCGATTTGGTTACAAACAGCTATAACATCATTATAATCTTCTGTAGCTGTACAAACGCCGTTTTCATCCGTATCATCCCAATTTTTCATGAAAATGCCAATCACATCATAGCCTTGCTCTTTTAATAGATGGGCTGTTACTGAACTATCGACACCACCTGACATACCTACGACTACACGCGTATCTTGATTTGTCACGACTATTCCTCCTTAAATTTATGATATATTTTATGAATTTCTGCAACTATATATTTAACTTCTTGTTCTGTAGTCATTTCATTAAAACTAAATCTCACTGAATGTTTAGCTCTTTCTTCATCTTCATACATAGCTGCTAACACATGTGAAGGTGTCGTTGACCCCGCTGTACAAGCAGAACCAGAAGATACATAGATTTGACTTAAATCGAGCAGTGTTAACATTGTTTCCACATCAATAAATGGAAAATATAAATTAATGATATGACCTGTTGTATCAACCATTGAACCATTAAGCTCAAATGGAATGGCACGTTCTTGCAAACTCACTAAAAATAATTCTTTTAAATTCATTAAATGTATATTATTTTCATCCCTATGTTGTTGAGCTAATTCAATCGCCTTAGCAAAGCCAACAATCTGGGCTAAGTTTTCTGTTCCTGCACGACGTTTTGTTTCTTGTTCACCACCAAGTTGAGTAAATTGGATTGGTGTGTTTTCTCTTACCAGTAAGGCACCAACACCCTTAGGACCGCCAAATTTATGACCAGTGACGCTCATTGTGTCAAATTTAAAATCATCAAAATCTATATCTAAATGACCAATGGCTTGCACTGCATCAACATGGAATAATGCATTCGTTGAGGTAACAATATCTTCAATATCATACATTTGTTGAACCGTTCCGACCTCATTGTTCACAAACATGATAGAAACAAGAATCGTTTTATCTGTAATAACTTCTTCTAATTGATCTAAATCAATAGCACCCGTATCATCTACATCTAGGTATGTTACATCATAACCTTCACGTTCTAATTGCTCAAACACATGCAATACAGAATGGTGTTCTATTTTAGTAGTGATTAAATGATTTCCAATATGTTCATTAGCTTTAACCAAACCTTTTATGGCAGTGTTATTAGATTCAGTAGCACCACTGGTAAAGATGACTTCTGATGGTTTAGCTCCTAAACATTTAGCCACAGTTCTACGAGATTCATCTAAATATTTACGTGCATCTCTTCCAATTGAATGGATTGAAGATGGGTTACCATAATGAGATTGATATATATCCATCATCGCCTCTACAACCTCAGCTTTAACTGGGGTTGTGGCAGCATAATCTGCATAAACTTCCATGTTTGACACTCCTCACAAAATTATCAATGTTCCTATAATAGCACCTAGAAACGTATTTTTCTACCTATCTGTTTGACAAATATAGTTAGTATAATTTTAACATTTTATTCTTATAGTTGATAATATGTATTAGTCTAAATCTTGAATTATAAACTTAACTAGCATTTTGTCATAATTTGAATAGTAGTATTGTTATGTGTAATGAGCAATTTAATATTTTATTGTGGAAATCATTGTTATACTTCATATACTATTTTTACTATGGAGGAAATTTTGCTATGAATAAACTAAAAGTATCAGCATTAAATTTAGTACCTATTAGAGAAGGACAAGATGATAGCGACGCTTTAAATGACATGATTGATTTAGCACAACATTTAGAACAAGTAGGTTATGAAAGATATTGGATTGCCGAGCACCATAATGCACCTAATTTAGTAAGTTCTGCGACTGCATTATTAATTCAACACACTCTAGAACATACAAAAACGATTAAAGTCGGTTCTGGTGGAATAATGTTGCCAAATCACGCGCCACTTATAGTAGCAGAACAATTTGGTACAATGGCTACTTTATTTCCTAACCGAGTAGATTTAGGTTTAGGTAGAGCACCAGGTACAGATATGATGACTGCAAGTGCATTGCGTAGAGACCAACACAATGGTGTTTATCAATTTCCAGATGAAGTAGATCAATTACAACAGTATTTCGGACCAGCAAACCAACAAAGTTATGTACGTGCCTATCCAGCTGTAGATAAACAAGTTCCATTATATATATTAGGTTCTTCAACTGATTCAGCACATGTGGCTGCTAGAAGAGGTTTACCATATGTTTTTGCTGGACATTTTGCACCACAACAAATGAAGGAAGCTATACAAATTTATAAAGAGTTATTTGAACCTTCAGATGTATTAAGTGAACCTTATGTTATTATAGGCTTAAATGTTATCGTTGCAGACACAGATGAAGAAGCAGAATATTTAGCTAGTTCAATGGCCCAAGTAATGGTAAGTATTACAAGAGGCAAAATGCAACCCGTACAGCCGCCAACAGATAAATTAGATCAAGTGTTAACGCCTAGGGAATTGGAGATGGCGAAGCAACGCATCAACACATCAATGATTGGTTCTGAAAGTACAGTTAAGCAAAAAATTAAAGATTTTATTGATTATTATGGAGATATCGATGAAATCATGGGTGTAAGCTATATTTATGATCAACAAAAGCAACATGAGTCATATCAAAAATTCAAACATATTATCGATACACTATAATTTATTTAATTCAATCATACTGAAACGTGATATTGGCGTTTCAGTATTTTTAATATAAAAAAGAGGTAGCGCTATTGCACTACCTCTTTACTTATAAGCAAACGATTATTTATCGTCTTTATCTTCTTTTTTATCTTTGTCACCTTTACCAGTATCAGTATACTCGTTAATTGTATCTTTAGCTTTGTTTACTTGCTCATTATCACTGTTTTTGAATTTTTCTGCTGCGTCTTTTGCTTTATCCATGAATCCCATAAATATAAGCTCCTTTCAGATTTAGAAATAATTTGTATTTGTTAAAACTTTAATTTTAACTTTATCACATCAATTACTTTGTGAATAAGATTAATTCAACAATTGTTATGATGTATATTCTATTCATACCACTTGGTTAAGGAAATAAACATATGTATCAAATAAAATTTAGAAACTTTATACTAAAAGCAATTTAGGATTTACGTATAGCACTATTCAAACGCTTGATAGCAGTGTTTGAGTAGGTAATCTAATCAATCTATTAAATTAAAAAAATATGGAAATTAATCCATACTTTTTCATAAAATATATATTCATTTTGTGTAAAACCTTATTCGAAAGGGACCTGCCCAACTTGCATTGCTTGTTGAAATTGGATTTACCAATTCCTCTTTGTTGGGGCCCTTGCCCTTCCTGCATTGCTTGCAGGTTTTCTTTTCGAAAACCTCAATGAAGGATCCCTTGCCCAACTTGCATTGCTTGTTGAAATTGGATTTACCAATTCCTCTTTGTTGGGGCCCTTGCCCTTCCTGCATTGCTTGCAGGTTTTCTTTTCGAAAACCTCAATGAAGGGTCCTTTGCCCAACTTGCATTGCTTGTTGAAATTGGATTTACCAATTCCTCTTTGTTGGGGCCCTTGCCCTTCTTGCATTGCTTGTAGGTTTTCTTTTCGAAAACCTCTATGAAGGGTCCCTATATATAAAACATGTATCCGTCTAGGTTTTGGTCTGTTTCTTTGTATTCTGCTAGGTATTGTAGTGTTGTGTTGTCGAGTACGTCTCTGACTGCGTCTCTCATTCTTAACCATAATTGTTTTTGAGCAGGTGGTTCGGACTCGATACTTTCTACGAAGGTAATGGGTCCTTCTAATAATCTGATAATATCACCAGCTGTAATTTCTTCAGCAGGTAATCTTAATTGGTACCCACCTTTTGCGCCACGAACGCTTCGAATTAATCCAGCATTTCTTAAGGGTCCAACAAGTTGTTCTAAATATAAATCACTTAAATTATTTTCTTCAGCTATTGTTTTTAATGAAACGCAACCCTGGCCTTCTCTTTTAGCAAGAGAAATCATTAAAGTTAAGCCATATCTCCCTTTTGTTGATATTTTCATTGTATAACCTCACTTAATTCGAATTATATATTCCCATTCTATCATTTTTTACGTTAAGATAATATAAGAAAGGTGTGACAAATGTGAATACTGAACCTTTAGCGTCTAGGATGAGACCAATAAATATAGATGAAATCATTTCACAACAACATTTGGTTGGTCCGACAGGTATTATTAGAAGAATGGTAGAAACTAAAAGACTTTCCTCTATGATATTTTATGGGCCACCTGGTATAGGTAAAACAAGTATTGCTAAAGCCATTGCAGGTAGTACTCAATATAAATTTAGACAACTCAATGCGGTAACGAATACTAAAAAAGATATGCAAATGGTAGTCGATGAAGCAAAAATGTCTGGACAAGTGATTTTGTTATTAGATGAAATTCACCGATTAGATAAAGCGAAACAAGACTTTTTATTACCCCATTTAGAAAATGGGAAAATTGTCTTAATTGGTGCAACAACTTCTAATCCTTATCATGCAATTAACCCAGCAATTCGCTCAAGAGCTCAAATCTTTGAGTTGTTCCCTTTAGATAATGACGATATTAGGTTAGCGCTAAATCGTGCTTTAGAAGACGAAGATCGTGGTCTTAATGCATATTCACCTAAAGTTGATGATGATGCTATGACTTATTTCTCAACTCAGAGTCAAGGTGATGTTAGAAGTGCTTTAAATGCTTTAGAACTTGCAGTTTTAAGTGCATCTGAAGAAAATGGACAACGTCACATTACATTGCAAGATGCTAAAGATTGCTTGCAAAAAGGGGCATTCGTTAGTGATAAAGATGGAGATATGCACTATGATGTCATGAGTGCTTTTCAAAAGTCTATTCGTGGCAGTGATGTCAATGCAGCACTGCATTATCTAGCTAGATTGATAGAAGCTGGTGATTTACCAACGATAGTCAGACGGTTACTCGTAATTAGTTATGAAGATGTAGGTTTAGCTTCACCAAATGCAGGACAACGTACTTTAGCTGCAATTCAATCTGCTGAAAGATTAGGTTTTCCTGAAGCAAGAATCCCATTAAGTCAAGCAGTTATTGAATTATGTTTATCACCTAAATCGAATTCAGGTATGTCAGCTATCGATAAAGCATTAAGTGACATAAGACAAGGAAAAGTAGGACAAATACCTGACTATTTAAAAGATGGTCATTATGCTGGAGCTAAAGAATTAGGTCGTGCTATTGGTTATAAATATCCACACAATTATGACAATGGTCATGTAGTTCAACAATATTTGCCTGATATACTTAAAAATCGAATTTATTATGAACCAAAAACGACGTCTAAAAGCGAACAACAATTTAAAACTATTTATGAAAATCTATTGAATAAGTCTAAATAAAAAAAAGATAGCTTGCCTATATGTAGCAATTACATTATAGACAAACTATCTTTTTTGTTTACAACTTAATTATTGACCTTTATCTTTAATACGACGAATCGGAATGTCTTTCAGAATATCGTTGATGACGTAACTTGAACAAATTAATCCAACCACACTTGGTACATATGCATTGGAAGATGGTGGCATTTGTCCTTTTCTATTAATAGCATTTTTGTCACCTACTGTTTCTTTTACATCTTCTCTAATTACAATTGGACTTTCATCTGAAAATACAACTTTAACCCCTTTTCGAATACCTACACGTTTTAATCTATTACGAATGACCTTAGCCATTGGATCAGTATGCGTTTTTGAGATATCTGCAATTTGGAATCGAGTAGGATCTATTTTGTTAGCTGCACCCATACTGGAAATCATATCGATACCACGTTCTAAGCATTCTTTCATTAAATGTACTTTATAAATAATGGTATCACTCGCATCTATAAAATAATCAATATCATAGTTATTAAATATCTCTTCGTATGTCTCTTCTGTATAAAACATATGTAAAGGCGTTACTTTACAGTCTGGATTAATTTGTTTAATTCTCTCTTCCATTAACGTCACTTTACTTTGTCCGATAGTAGAAGTTAAGGCATGTATTTGACGGTTAACATTTGTAATATCAACATCGTCTTTATCTATTAAAATGATATGACCTATATTCGTTCTAGCTAATGCTTCAGCAGCAAAAGATCCAACGCCACCGACACCTAACACAGCTACAGTTTTATTTTTTAATAAATCAAGTCCCTCTTGTCCGATTGCTAACTCATTTCTAGAAAATTGATGTTTCATTTTAATCTCCTTTAACTAAACAATCCAAATCAATATGTATTTTAAGTATAATTTTAATTTAAAAATAAAAATACGCAAGACCTAAGTCTTGCGTACCGATAGAGTCCGTAGATGCCGTAGTTATAAATAGCTTGATCATTCGGCCTGCTATATACAGGTGGGTGCCCTGTTTCATGTTTTGCAAGTCCTCCTATTGAGGCGTGTGCGCTGCATGAAAACCTATTGGGCTCCCTGATCAAAGAGTGTTAGGCCCAAATAAAAAGCAAACATACGAACATCACAGATGACTATCTTATGTCATTATAATACCATAAACTTCGAAAGAAAGGAATTAAACAACTTTGTATATTTTAATTCCTTTTTATTCAGACAATATTTAGACATAATCACAAGAAATTAGAGTTATTAGTAATTAATGTCTAATTCTTAACGATAATTCTTCTAATTGTTTTTCAGAAACTTCACCTGGCGCATCAGTTAATAAACAAGTAGCTGAAGCAGTTTTAGGGAATGCAATTGTATCTCTTAAGTTTGTACGGTTAGTTAATAACATCACTAATCTGTCTAATCCTAGTGCGATACCGCCATGTGGTGGTGCACCATATTTGAATGCATCTAATAAGAAACCAAATTGTTCTTGTGCTTGTTCTTTCGTAAATTCAAGTACTTCAAACATTTTTTCTTGTAATTCACCATTATGAATTCTGATTGAGCCCCCACCTAATTCATAACCATTTAATACGATATCATAGGCATTGGCTTGTGCATTTTCAGGCTCTGAATCTAATTTATCAATATCTTCTTTTTTAGGTGATGTGAATGGATGATGTGCAGCTACATAGCGTTTACTTTCGTCATCATATTCTAATAATGGCCAATCTGTTACCCATAAGAAGTTTAATTTAGATTCATCAATTAAGCCTAATTCTTTAGCTAGTTTAATACGTAATGCGCCTAAACTTTGTGCTACGACTTCTGGTTTATCAGCAACAAACATTACTAAATCACCAGCTGATGCCTCTGTTAATGTTTTTAATTGTTCAACATCTTTATCTTCAAAGAAGCGAGCAATTGGACCAGTTAAACCTTCATCAGTAACCTTAACCCACGCTAAACCTTTAGCTCCATATATATTTACAAATTCAGTTAACGCGTCCATGTCTTTACGTGTATATTGATCTGCTGCACCTTTAGCTATGATTGCTTTAATTTCTCCATTATTTTCAACTGTATCTTTGAATACTTTAAAGTCCATGTCATGACCTAATTGAGATACGTTTATTAATTCCATGTCAAAACGTGTATCAGGTTTGTCAGAACCATAACGACTCATTGCTTCAGCATAAGTCATTCGTGGGAATGGACCAGGTACATCAATACCTTTTACATCTTTAACAACTTTACGTAACATTTCTTCACCCATAGCCATAACATCTTCTTGGTCTACAAAGCTCATTTCAATATCGACTTGAGTAAATTCTGGTTGACGATCAGCACGTAAGTCTTCATCACGGAAACATTTAACGATTTGATAGTATTTATCAAATCCACTAATCATTAGCAATTGTTTAAATAATTGTGGTGATTGAGGCAATGCATAAAATTCACCATCATGAACACGTGAAGGTACTAAATAGTCTCTGGCCCCTTCAGGTGTTGATTTAGTTAATACTGGCGTTTCAATATCATAAAATCCATTATCATCTAAATATTGACGAATTGAACGTGTCGTTTGATGTCTCATTTTAAATGTTTGCGCCAGTTCTTGACGACGTAAATCTAAATATCTATATTTTAATCTTATATTTTCATCTACATTTGTATTTTCTTCATTTATTGAAAATGGTGGTGTTTCTGATTTATTGATAATTTCAATATTTGAAACTTGCACTTCTACTTGCCCTGTTTTAATTTTAGGATTAACCGTTTCAGCATCACGTTTAGTGACTACACCTTGAACTTCAACAATATATTCAGATCTTACAGTTTCAGCAATATTTAATGCTTCTTGTGAAAAATCTGGATTAAAAACAATTTGTACAATACCTTCTCTATCTCTTAAATCGATGAAAATTAATCCACCTAAGTCACGTCTGTTGTGTACCCAACCTTTTAACGTTACTTTTTCATTTAATAAATCTTCTGTAACTAAACCACAGTATGTCGTTCTTTTACTCATTTCAAAACTTCCTCTCTATTTGTGAAAATAATCAACTATTTGATTTAATTGAATTGATTCAGATTCACCAGTTTCCATATTTTTAATATCAATTTGATTGTTTTCTAATTCTTGATCACCAATTACGATAGTGTAGTTTGCATTTAGGCGATCTGCTTGTTTCATTTGACCTTTAATTTTTCTATTTAGATAATCTTTATCAGCTTTCACACCATTTTTACGTAATTCGTTAAGTAGTTTAACTGCATAACGATCTGCTTTTTCTCCCATAGTAACGATAAATAGGTCAAAATCATTTTTAATATCTAATTCAATACCTTCTTCTTCTAATGCTAACAATAATCTTTCGATGCTTAGTGCAAAGCCAATACCTGTTTGGCTAGGTCCATCTAACAATTCAAGTAAACCATTATAACGACCCCCACCACACAAGGTTGTTATTGCACCATCGTAATTTGGATTATCCATCATTAATTCAAATGCTGTATGTGTATAATAATCTAAACCACGAACAAGATTAGGATCTTCTACATAAGGAATTTCTAAATCATCTAAGTGTTTTTTCACCTGTTCGTAGTATGCTTTAGAATCTTCGTTTAAGAAATCTGTGATACGTGGTGCATTTTTGACAGCTTCTTTGTCTCTATCGACTTTGCAATCTAAAATTCTCATCGGATTAGTGTGTAGTCTAGATTGACAATCTTGGCAGAACTCATCAATCACTGGTTCAAAGTGTTTAACCAATGCTTCATTGTATTCTTTACGAGAATCACTATCTCCAATACTATTAATCACTAATTTTAAGTGTTTTAGCCCAAATGATTGATAGATATGCATTACCATCGCTAATACTTCAGCATCAATGCTTGGGTTTTCAGAACCAATAGCTTCAACACCAAATTGATTAAATTGACGATATCTACCTTTTTGTTTACGTTCATATCTAAACATTGGTCCATTATAATATAACTTTACTGGTTGATTTGGATTTCCTTGCATTTTATGTTCGATATATGATCGAACTACACCAGCAGTTCCTTCTGGTCTTAATGTAAGACTACGATCACCTTTATCTTTAAATGTATACATTTCCTTTTGAACTACATCTGTAGAATCACCAACACCTCTAGCAAAAAGTTCAGTACTCTCAAAAATAGGTGTTCGTATTTCTTGATAATTGTAAATTTCCATTAATTGATCTAATTTATTTTCAATGTATCGCCACTTGATTGAATCTTCTGGTAATATATCTTGCGTTCCTCTTGGAATTTTTATCATATTTTATCTCCTTTACTAATACTCAAGGCTTTTCATTTTTTATATTAAAAATGTGAATAAAAAAGCCCTTGCATAGCATTAAATGCTATACAAGGGACGAAAATCCGTGTTGCCACCCTAATTGATTTGGACATTATTAACATCACAAATCCACTCAAAACGTTTAACGTACGTTAGCCGGCTTTACTTTTGAATAAAGCACCTCTTCTTGTGTTCAAAGTAATAAACTACTCAGCGTAATCTTTCAGCCTCATGGATTACATTTCTACGTATATAAAAATATACTACCTCTTTCGTTTATTCTTTCAAGAATACAATCGGTTTACTATTTATAATTCACTTACAATGATAACGAGTTTTCATTTGATTTGCAAGTTCTATGATGAGAAATATTGTTTTAAGCCATCAACGATAGCTTCCTCCACAACTTGTCTATGTAGTTGGTCTCGTACCATCACTTCATCTGTAGGATTACTAATATAACCTAGTTCTAATAACACAGCTGGTATATTCGTTTGTCTCAAGACTTGATAATTTTGTTGTCTGGCTTCTTTATTTGTTAGGAGGGATTTCTTTTGGATGCTACTGCTTAGTGTTTGTGCTAATGCTTCTTGATTATCTTGTAACCAATACACTGTTACACCATTCGCATTTGGGGAATCTAGTGAGTCATTATGTATGCTTATAAAAGCGTCTCCTTTGATATTCCTATCATCCAAAGACACATATGTATCATGAGAACGCGTCATTTTAACATGAGCACCTTCTTTTTCAAGTAAAGTCTTTAATTCTTTTGCAGTTTTTAATGTATATACTTTTTCTAAACTCTTTGAGGACGTATTACTTGAAGCACCCTGATCACGTCCACCGTGACCAGGATCAAGTACAATTGTTTTACCTTTTAAAGGAGCGGATTTTTTAGAATTATCAGCATGGATATTTAAGTTAGTGTGCCATCCGGCAACCCAACCTTTTTCATCTCCAGCTTTATTCTTTACTTCAATCCACTTACCAGATTTATCAATCTTCTCGAAGGTATCTCCCTTTTCAATCTTATAAATAACTGGATAAGCTGCATTAGGTCCGGTTCTCAACTCAGCATTTTCAGTTATAGTGATTGTTCCATTATCTTCATCATTATAATTCAAAAACATAAATAATAAGATAAGAAATAGTACAAAACAAATAACTACGATTAATGTAAGTCGATTCATCAGACCATGTTTGGTTAACCATGTATTTATTTTATTCATATCATTTTGCCATCCTGACTCTCATAAATGATTGTTACAGGACCATCATTATGAATATCTACATTCATATGTGTACCAAATTCACCTGTTTTAACATTCAAACCATATGATCGAAGAGCTTCGTTAAAGGATTCATATAATTCATTAGCTGCCTCAGGTGGCATTGAATCAGAAAAACCAGGGCGATTACCTTTTTTCACATCAGCGTACAATGTAAATTGAGAAATTGATAGTATTTCTCCTTCAATTTGTTGAATATTATAATTCAATTTGTCATTTTCGTCTTCAAATAATCTTGCATTCGCGATTTTTTTAGCTATTGTTTGTACATCTGCTTCTGTAGAAGTTTTACCGATACCTACTAATAAACAATAGCCTTTTTGAATAGCATTATGAATGTTGTTATTTGAAACAGAAGCTTCTGAAACTCTTTGTACAACTACTCTCATTTTTCTTTGCACCTCTTAAGTTCTAGTTCCAAACTCTTGTAACAGTATATACATCACCTAACTGTTTGATTTTTTCAACCACACGGTATACATCGTTTACATTTTTTACCATGACACTAATATTAATGACAGCATTTTTATCGATATCGGATCGTCCTGATACTTTAATCAGACTTCCTGCTGTTGAATTTACAGCTTGTAGGACTTCGTTTAATAGTCCATTACGATCATATGCAGTGACTTCTAAATCTACTTGATAACGTTGTGTTGAGTCTTTAGATTTCACCCATTCAACCGATATTAAGCGTTCTGTCTCATTTTTTATATTAGGACAATCGGTTCTATGTACTTTTATACCATGACCTTTGGTGATATAACCTACAATATCATCACCGGGTATAGGATTACAACATTTTGATAGTTTAATCAGTACATTTTCTAAACCTTCTACGTATACACCACTATCAGTAATTATATCTTCTTTGATTGGAACTGATTTTGTCACTTCCTGCGCTTCATTTAAAGCTTTTTGCTTATCCAAAATTCTTTGGCGTTCAGTTAATTTATTAACGATTTGAATAGCAGTAACGCCACCGAAACCAACTGCAGCATATAAATCATCTTCGTTAGCAAAATGATATTTTTCATTAACGACATCAATATTTTTTTCAGTAAGTATATCGTCTACTCTGAAACCTTGTTCTTTAATTTCAGCTTCAACCATAAATTTACCTTTTTCAATATTTGAAGATCGATCTTGTTTTTTAAAGAAACTTTTAATTTTACTTTTCGCACTAGATGATTTAACGATTTTTAACCAATCTCTACTTGGTCCGTATGAATGTTTGCTCGTTCTTATTTCAATGATATCACCAGTTTGTAGAATATAATCAATAGGCACAATTTTACCGTTGACTTTAGCTCCTATCATCTTGTTACCAACTTCACTATGGATAGCATATGCAAAATCAATAGGTACAGCACCATATGGTAGCTCTATTACATCACTCGCTGGTGTAAATGCATATACTTTATCACTTTGTAAATCATACTTAAGTGATTCCATAAATTCTTGGGCATCTGAGGATGTATGGTCTGTTTCAGCTAAATCTTTTAACCAATTTAATTTATTTTGGAAATCTTGTGTTTTTTCGTTTACAGTTTTGCCTTCTTTATATGCCCAATGCGCAGCAACACCATGTTCTGCAATTTCATGCATTTCATACGTACGTATTTGAATTTCAAGTGGATCCCCGTTAGGGCCTACAACTGTTGTATGTAGTGATTGATACATATTTTGTTTCGGCATTGCAATATAGTCTTTAAAGCGGCCTGGCATCGGTTTCCATAATGTATGCACCAAACCTAATATCGCATAACAATCATTAATTGTATTAACGATGATTCTGATAGCAAGTAAATCAAATATTTGATCAAATTGCTTTTTCTGTTTCATCATCTTTCTATAAATACTATAGATGTGTTTTGGTCGACCATTTATTTCGCCAACAATATTCATTTTATCCATTTCTGTTTCTATCTGGCCAATAGCATTGTCAATATAAGCTTCACGTTCACTTCTTTTTTTCTTCATTAAATTGACAATACGGAAATATTGTACACTATCAATATATCTTAGTGCCGTGTCTTCTAATTCCCATTTTATAGTGTTGATACCAAGTCTA
Organism: Staphylococcus sp. HL28; assembly: GCF_021117155.1. NCBI lineage: Bacteria > Bacillati > Bacillota > Bacilli > Caryophanales > Staphylococcaceae > Staphylococcus > Staphylococcus sp. HL28. Next base: position 1,210,300 of record NZ_CP088218.1, on the reverse strand, counting down.
TGTGCTAAAGGTGCATATATTTCTAACGTTTCTTTAGAAATACGTATTTGTTTCTCTCTAGGCATAGCTTTTAGTGTTCTCATATTATGTAATCGGTCAGCTAATTTAACTAAAATAACACGGACATCTTTAGCAATAGCAATAAATAATTTACGATGATTTTCAGCTTGTTGTTCTTCTTTCGAACGATACTTCACTTTTTTAAGTTTAGTAACACCGTCTACAATTCTTGCTACTTCTTCGTTAAACATATCTTTAACGTCATCAAATGTATATGCGGTATCTTCTATGACATCATGTAAAAAGCCTGCAACGATTGTGGGACCGTCTAAACGCATCTCAGTTAGAATGCCAGCTACTTGAATTGGATGCATAATATATGGCAAACCATTCTTCCTAAATTGTCCTTGGTGCGCTTCATATGCAATATGATAACTCTTTAAAACATATTGATATTCACTTTCACTTAAATAGGACTTTGCTTTGTAAAGCACCTCGTCAGCACTATAAGGATACTCGTTGTTCAATATATGACACCCCACTCATTGATTATACTTACATGTTTCAATTTATTTACATCTGTTATGTATTATTACCCAATATTTTAGAAGGTTTATAGACACTTTATAGTATTTTATTAGCTTATATACTCTATGCTATTTCAAAAATTTATAGATGTTTCAATGTGAAACCAATTTTAATTGTATTTAGTTTATCAAATTTTAATGACTCTGATAAGCTAGCTTTGATGAATTAAAATTAAATATTAGTTACATGATACTACAATTTTTGGAATAAATAAATGAATCACAATTAGATTGTAACTCTATCTATACTATTTTTTGTAAATAAAAACTAGTTCTCTATTTAAACTACATTAACACCATTATTGTTAATCAGTTTTGAGAACTAGCCCATATTGTCTTATTTTTTATTAGTTAAGTTTATTTGGAATACTATTCATCATAAGAAATTAAACTCATCACATCATAGTCTTTTATCTTTTCAATACCATTTAAATATTTTAATTCAATAATAAAAGCAATCCCTACAACGATACCGCCTAACTTTTCAACAAGTTTAATAGCCGCTTCAATTGTACCACCTGTCGCTAATAAATCGTCCGTGATTAATACACGTTGACCAGGTTTAATAGCATCTTTATGCATTGTTAAAACATTAGTGCCATATTCTAAATTATACTCGTATCTAATAACTTCACGAGGTAATTTACCTTCTTTACGTACAGGTGCAAACCCTATACCCATAGAATAAGCTACTGGGCAACCAATAATAAATCCTCGTGCTTCTGGTCCTACAACCACGTCGACATCTTTTTCTCTTGCATATTCAACAATTTGGTCTGTAGCATAGCCGTATGCTTCACCATTGTCCATAATTGTAGTGATATCTTTGAAGCTAACCCCTGGTTTTGGCCAGTCTTGTACCTCAGAAACGTATTGTTTTAAATCCATCTTATTATTTCCTCCTAATTACTATATCCCAATTGAGTTTTAATCCATAATTTTAAATGATTGAAATCATCATATAATAAAAGTTTTTCGACCTCTATTCTGGACAACCTAGCCTGATACAATTGACTTGTTTCAATATCTTGTTTACTTGGTTGACTCGCAATCGTTATTATACCATCATCTTCGTTAATAAATCCTAATTCTAAAAATACTTTTAGCATAAATTTTAATGAATTAGCTTTAATATTGAGAAAGTCACACAACATCATACCTTCAGTAGCTAAATTCATTTCCTTTTTATTAATTAATGCTTTATAACATTGTTTAAATAAATTGATACTTGGCATTCCTTCAAAATATATAGACATTTTATGTTGAAACACAAGATAAATTTGAGATATTTCTGTTTGTTGTAATGTACTTTTTAATTCATCAAGTGTATTCGGTAAATCTCTAAAAACAATTTTATCATATTCAGCAGGTATAACTTCTCCATAGTAGAACTCGTTTTCATTTGATTTTTGAACTTTAGAATGAATGACAAAAGCTGTTGTATGGTCATTATTTAAGAAATGTGTATTCTTACTTTTACTTCGATAATCTAATATCTGCATTGTATCCATAGCTATATCTTGAACAATGAACTGAGGTGTTTGATTGCCATTCCATTCATTTATTTGCAAGTTACCTATTAAGTTGACCGGTTGACCGTTATCTAATTGTGTTGCATATGCACCATTTTGCCAAAATAAAGCTGGTAAATTAGAATCACCTAATGTCATCTTCAAATGATTTTGTTCTTTACCTATGGCCTTTAATGAATTAATAGTCATATTTTGAATTTCGAATAATGGTGAATTAAAATCTGTGCCGAATGGTCGTAATTTATGAATATCTTTAATATTTTTAATCGTAATATCAGCTTCATTCAATAACACATCTATTTTTTTACTAGGATCAAGTGAGGTCGTTTCACTTAGTCTTGCCATCCATTCATTTAATCCATCTCGTAATGCCTCAACATTATCAATATCCATAGTCATTCCAGCTGCCATATGGTGCCCACCGAATTTACTAATTAAATCTTGATGTGCATTTAAAATTTCAAACATAGAAACTTGTTCAATTGATCTAGCAGAACCTTTAGCATGATTTTGTTCATAATCAATATTTAAAATTAATGTTGGTAAACTATATGTCTCCACGATTTTCGATGCTACAATTCCCAATACTCCTTCATGCCAATCTTCTTTGGCTAATAATAGAAATTGATGTCCTTGAGAAACATAATCCTCAGCCATTGCTAATGCTTCTTCTGTAATTTGAGCTACGATATCTTTACGCTCTTGGTTGAAATGCCCAACCTGTTCTGCTAAAAATTCAGCTTCATCTACACTATCAGACATTAATAATTCAGCAGCTAAAGATGCATCTTCTAATCGTCCAACTGCATTTAATCTAGGACCTATAATAAAACCTATTGTTTCTTCAGTAATTTCATCGTTATAACTAGCTTGATTTAGTAAAGCTTTAACGGCAACTGGACAACTGTCATTCATGACTTTTAAACCTTGTTGTACAATTGAACGATTTTCATCAGTTAAAGATACTAAGTCTGCAATCGTTCCTATAGCTGCATATGCTTTAAAATAATTTGGCACATTTTCTAATAATGCTTGCGCTAATTTATAGGCTACACCAGCACCACATAAATATTTAAAAGGATAATCAAATTCTGGATGCATGGGGTGTACAATTGCATACGCTTCAGGTAACGTTCTGCCAATTTCGTGGTGATCAGTGACAATAACATCTACACCTAAATCTTGAGCCATTTTAATTTCAGCATGCCCTTGTATACCATTATCTACAGTAATGATTAATGAAATTTCTTCATCATAAGCATTTTGAAATGCCAATTCATTCGGCCCATACCCTTCTGTAAAACGGTTCGGTATATACCATCCAACTTGAGCCCCTAATTTTTGTAAAGTATGTACTAATATTGTCGTTGATGTCACACCATCAGCATCGTAATCACCATATACTAATATACGTTCGTTTTTATCTATAGCTTGATTTATACGTTCTATCGTCTTATCAATGTCGCTAAGTAAAGAACAATCATGATTGATATCAACGCCATTTAAAATACGTTGTATGTCTTCTTCTTCAATAATATGTTTACTTTCTAATATCTTTTTGATGATAGGAGATAGTTTTAAGCGTTGAGCTATACTATCTGATATATATTCAGTTGGGTTATTTAAATTCCAATTATATTTAGATTTAATCATAAGTAACCTTCCTCATTTCCAAATGCCATTATATCGAAAATCGAAAAAAATAAAAAGGTTGAGCACTTTGTTGCAAAATCTTTTAAAGATATTACAACATCAATGCTCAACCTTATATTGATTAAACTACGATTTTTTCGTCATTTGATTTTTTCTCTTTGAATACAACTAATTTATGATTAGATGATTTTTTCAATTGACGTTTCTTCATAATTCCCCATAATGGGACGGCTATAAAGACTGAAGAGAACACGCCTGAAATTAATCCGATTAATAAAGCTAATGAGAAGTTGAAAATTGTTGGTGCACCAAATAATAGGATTGCAACAACTACGACAACAACTGTTAAAACTGTATTAATAGAACGTGTCATTGTTTGTCTAATTGATCTGTTAACGATGTCATCAATTTGTTCAGTTGATGTAATCACTTTAATCTTATGCAAGTTTTCTCGAACACGGTCAAATGTAACGATGGTATCGTTAATAGAATAACCAACAATCGTTAAGATTGCAGCGATAAATGTTAAATCAACTTCTAAACGAAGTAAACTGAACACAGCGACTATAATGAATACGTCGTGTAATAAAGCTAAGACAGAGGATAATCCCATTCTCCATTCGAAACGTAATGATACGTAGATAATAATACCTAATGCTGCATATACTAACGCAAGCATTGCGTTTTTAGCTAATTCTTGTCCAATTAATGGTGAAACTGTATTAATTTGTGGTGAGTTACCAAATTCAGATTTCATTTTATCACTTAGTTGATTATCTTTAGCTTGTGATAAATCTTGTTTAAATTGAACAGTAGCGTTTTTATTACCTGAACCATTTATTTGAATTTGATCTGGTTCTAATCCAACATCTTTCACTACTTTTTCAACTTTAGATTGAGAAAGTGCTTCTTTAGATTGTAAGTCTACTCGCGTACCAGCAGAGAAATCTATACCTAAATTCAATTTGAAAATGTAAAGAATGACTAGTCCTACTACAACAATTAAAATACTCAATGAAATTAATGGTTTAGCTAATTTAACGAAATTCCATTTTTCAAATGATGTTTTTAAGTCATGGACGTCCTTACCTTCGCTAATATCATGTCTATCTGCTTTTTTAACACCAAATAACCAATATTTTTTCTTAAATAAATTAGAATAAACTAGTAATGATAATAATAATCTAGATAAGAACACTGCAGTTACAAATATCATTAAAATACCTAATAACAACATTGTTGCGAAACCTTTTACTGAGCTTTCACCAAAGAAGAACAGTACTGCAGCAGCGATCACGGTTGTTAAGTTGGAGTCAAAGATTGTTAAGAATGAACTTTTATTGGCTTTAGAATAAGCCTGTTTAAGCGTCCTACCAATTCTCAACTCATCTTTAATCCGTTCATACATTATGATGTTGGCATCTACTGCCATACCTACACCTAATACTAAGGCAGCTAAACCAGGTAATGTAAGTACACCTGAAATAAAGTTAAAGGCTACAAGCGTTATATATATATATGTTGTTAATGCGATGATGGCTACAAGTCCTGGTAATCTGTAGAAACCTAACATAAATAGATAGATTACAGCTACACCTAGAACTGATGCAAAGATTGTTTTATCTAGTGCATCTTGACCAAATTCAGCACCAACTGAGTTTGAATAAATTTCTTTAAGATCTACCGGTAAAGAACCAGCGTTTAATAATTCAGCAATTTGTTTTGCTTTTTTAACGCCTTCTTGACCATGGAATCCACCAGAAATTTCTACACTATCTGAATTGATTGGTTGATCAACGTTTGCTGCAGAAACGAACTTAGGATCTTTTTTGTTTGCTTCTTTCTTATAGCTGTCGCCTTTTTTGAAATCTAACCAAACAACCATTACGTTATTTTGCTTTTTAGATATTTCTTCAGTTACTTTTTTAAATTTATTTTTATCTTTTACTTTAAATGTAACTGTTGGATCATTCGTATTTTGTTTAAATTCTTGCTTCGCTGATCCTTGTTTAATATCTGCACCACTTAATTTAACTTTGTCGTCCGCATCACGAATAGTTAAATTAGCTTGTGATGATAAAATCTTTCTTGCCTCTTTCTGATCTTTAACACCAGCAAGTTGAACCCTAATTCTATTTGGATCTTCAACTTGTATTTTAGGTTCAGAAACACCTAATACGTTAACACGATTTTCTAGTGTTTGCGCTGTAGATTGCAACGCATTTTTATCAATTTTATCACCTTTATGTAATGGGTCAACTTGATAAAGCACTTCGAATCCGCCCTGTAAATCAAGGCCTAAGTTAACATTCTTAATCACATTCTTATATGTAAGACCCATACCTGCGAACAGAAGGATCACCAGTAGTAAGAATGCAATCAATCTACTACTTTTCTTCACATGAACACCTCATTATTTACTTATGATACTAGAATACTCGATTAATCCTTATATTTGCAAGTCAGAGTAAAATGAATAACTCCTACGACCTATCTATATTAACATACTACACTTTATAGTGAAATTATTGAAAACTTTTTTCAATTAAATTAATGCATATCCATAACTAAAAATAGTGATATTAAGTCATCTCTAGCATCATTTATTTATATAAAACGGTCTTTATAATGATAAAGAACATAAAATTAAACTTAAAGTCAAATAGTCACGTGAATTAATCTTCATGTAAATATAAATGAAGCCTGAGACATTAATGCCCCAGGCTTCAATAACATACTATTATGAAGGATCTACTTGTTTAATAGCTGGTTTTTCAAAAGTCATTTCTGTACCGTGTCCATTAACAGTCACAACTACTGTTGTTTCATCAACGGCTTTAACTGTACCTTTAATACCACCAATTGTAGTAATTTTTTGTCCAGCTTCTACACGACTTATCATTTCACGATGCTCTTTGGCACGTTTTTGTTGTGGTCTAATTAAGAAGAAATACATTAGAACCAACAATAAGATCGGTAATATCAATGATGTAAATTGCATGTTACATTCTCCTCTTTAAAAGTTTTTAGGGTTATCTACATTTAATCCATACTGTTCGAAGAATTCAGCTTTAAAATCTAAAAGTCTATCTTCTCGAATGGCTTGTCTAATATCTTCCATTAATTTTAGCAGAAAATGTAAATTATGAATAGTAGTAAGACGGATACCAAAGGTTTCTTCTGCTTTGATCAAGTGTCTAATGTATGCTCTAGAATAATTTTTACATGTATAGCAATCACAATTTTCATCTAATGGTCTTAAATCATCAGCGAACTTGGCGTTTTTGATTACTAAACGTCCATTAGAAGTCATACATGTACCATTTCTAGCAATACGAGTAGGTAATACACAATCAAACATATCCATACCTCGGATGCTACATTCGATTAATGCATCAGGAGATCCAACACCCATTAAATATCTAGGTTTATCTTTCGGCATAAATTGTTCTGTATGTTCTACCATTTCGTACATTACCGGTTTAGGCTCTCCTACTGAAAGTCCACCAATTGCATATCCAGGAAAATCTAATTCAACAAGCTCTTTCGCACTTTGTTCACGTAAATCTTTATATTCGCCACCTTGAATAATACCAAACAACGCTTGATCTTCAGGACGGGCATGTGCTTTTAAACATCTTTCTGCCCAACGAGTTGTTCTATCAATTGAATCTTTGACATACTTATATTCAGAAGGCATAGGTGGACATTCATCAAATGCCATCATAATGTCTGAACCTAAATCATTTTGTATTTCCATTGATTTCTCTGGACTCAAAAATAATTTTGAACCATTCGTATGATGTCTAAATTCGACACCTTCTTCTGAGATTTTACGTAGATTACTTAAACTAAAAACTTGGAACCCTCCTGAATCGGTAAGAATAGGTCCGTTCCAATTCATGAATTTATGCAGTCCCCCAGCGTGTTTGATAATATCATTTCCAGGTTGTAACCACAAATGATACGTATTTCCCAAAATGATCTTAGCCTCAATCTGACGCAATTCTTCAGGACTCATTGTTTTAACTGTTGCTTTAGTTCCAACTGGCATAAACATTGGTGTTTCAAATGAACCATGTGGTGTATGTACAATTCCTAAACGTGCACCTGATTGTTTACAAGTTTTAATATGTTCATATGTTACTGCAGGCATATTTAAAATCCTCACATTCTTTTATATAATTAACATCGCATCTCCAAAACTAAAGAATCTATACTCCATTTCAACAGCTTTTTGATATGCATTTAAAATATATTCTCTACTACTAAACGCTGACACTAACATTACTAAGGTTGATTTAGGAAGATGGAAGTTAGTAATCAAACCATCGATAGCTTTATATTCAAAACCTGGATAGATAAAGATATCTGTCCATCCACTTTTCTCAACAAATTCAGAATGATCTCTGCGTATTGTTTCAAGTGTTCTAGTTGATGTCGTACCCACTGAAATAATTCGATGACCTTTTTTTCTAGTTTCATTTAATAAATCTGCAGTTTCTTGCGTCATCTGATAGTATTCACTATGCATCTCATGATCATCAATATTATCTACACTTACTGGTCTAAATGTACCAAGACCAACATGCAATGTAATAAAGGCGATATTCACACCTTTAGCTTTAATTGACTCTAGAAGTTCATCTGTAAAATGTAGTCCTGCAGTTGGTGCGGCAGCAGATCCGCTTTCTTTAGCATAAACAGTTTGATAACGATCAGGGTCATCTAGTCTTTCTTTAATATATGGTGGTAACGGCATCTCACCTAGTTCATCAAGACGTTCTTGGAGTATACCCTCATAGTGCAAGCGCATAATTCTACCGCCTTGATCTAACTCCTCAATACATTCAGCGATTATTTTTCCATCACCGAAATTCAATTGATTCCCTACTTTAATACGTTTAGCCGGCTTTAACAATACTTCCCAGTCATTGCCTTCAATTTGAGTCAACATAAGCATCTCAACTTTAGCACCAGTTTCTTCTTTTAATCCAAAAAGTCTTGCTGGCATTACTCTAGTATCGTTTAAAACTAACGTATCACCAGGATTAAAATAATTAATAACATCTTTAAAATGTAGATGTTCCATATTTCCGTTTTTTCTATTTAATACTAACAATCTACTTTGGTCTCTATTTTTTAAAGGTGTTTGAGCTATTAGAGATTCAGGTAAATCATAGTCAAAATCTTCAATATTCAACTTACTCCCTCATTTCATTAGAATTGCTAAAATGTTTATGCGCTAATGGTGTTGCTTTTCTACCTCTAGGTGTACGTTCTAAGAAACCTTTTTGAATCAAGAAGGGTTCGTAAACGTCTTCAATAGTTATACGTTCTTCACCAATAGACACCGCAATTGTATCAAGCCCAACAGGTCCACCTTTATATTGATTCAATATACAATTCATCATTTTATGATCAATATAATCTAAACCATAATCGTCAACTTGTAATAGTTTTAATGCACGTTTCGTAGTTTCAATATAGATTTGATCATCTTCATTAACTTGTTGAAAATCTCTCACTCTCTTTAATAAACGATTCGCAACACGCGGCGTTCCTCTAGAACGTTTTGCTAATTCTATAGCACTTTCTTCATCTATATCTGTTCCTAGTACTTCCGCAGTTCTTATTATAATTTCTTTTAAATCTGCTTCATTATAATATTCAAGTCGCAAGTGGACGCCAAATCGATCTCTTAAAGGGCCAGTTAAACTACCTGCACGTGTTGTAGCACCAACAAGTGTAAAAGGTGGTAAATCAATACGAATGCTTCGTGCTTCATCACCTTTACCTATAATGATATCTAAGAAAAAATCTTCCATCGCAGGATATAATACTTCTTCAACAACACTACTTAAACGATGTATTTCATCAATAAACAACACATCTCCTGGTTGTAATCCTGATAAAATGGCTGCTAAATCTCCAGGGCGCTCTAATGAAGGTCCAGATACTGTTCTAATATTAACATCCATTTCATTAGCTATAATATTAGACAAAGTTGTTTTACCTAATCCAGGGGGACCATATAAGAGAACGTGATCTAAAGGTTCTTCTCTTAATTTAGCTGCTTTAATGAATACTTCTAAATTGCTTTTAATGGAAGATTGACCAATGTACTGTTTTAATTTAGTAGGTCGTAATGATAATTCGAAGTCAGATTCTTCATTATGTGCAGATTGATCTACCATTCTTTCATCCATAATATCTCCCCCTTTCATTTTGATGTTAGGTTATTATGACACTAATGTTTGTAATCCAATTTTAACAGCTTCATCAACTGATTCCATATTGGATTGTTTTAGAACCTTTTCAACTTTAGATAACTCCCGTTTTGAATAACCTAATGCTTCTAAAGCTAACATGGCTTCCTTAATCATAGATTCATTAGCATTTGAGTCAGTCATAACATTTAAAAGTGTGTCACTATTTTCTTCCGTAATTTGAACTTTGCCTTTTAAATCCAACACTATTTGTCGTGCAGTTTTCTTACCGATACCTGGGAATTTAGTGAGATAAGTATCGTTTTCATTTTCAATGGCTTGTTTTACTTCATTTGGTGTACTTGTTGCAAGTATAGCCAATGCTGACTTTGGTCCTATTCCCGTCACTTTAATTAAACTTAAAAACATATCTTTTTCTTCTTCATTTATAAAACCATAGAGTAGTTGCGCATCTTCTCTAACAATTAATGAAGTAAATATTTGAACTTCTTTATCCAAGTACTTTTGAAAACGATATGAATTAGGTGTTTGAATTTCGTAACCAACACCATTAACATCTACCACTACGTGTGTAGGAAACAATTGTGTTAGCTGACCTTTAATATACGCGTACATTTTAGCACATCCTCATTTACATACTCATGCTTATTAACTCTACTTTAGACACATGTTCAATTTCTCTTAAGGCAATTACTATATCATCTATCATTAAATCAGAAGATGATGCATTTAACGATAAAGTAATCGTTGCCTTATCATTCATCGGTACACTTTGATGTATAGTAAGTACAGACAACTGTAATTGAGAAATTGTATTTAATACTTGAGCCAACATACCTACAATATCATTGACATATAGAATTAAAGTGAATTCACGATGGTCTAATAGTTTTTCATCTACCGGAAATATAGTTTCTCTATATTTATAAAAAGCGCTTCGTGATAAACCGTATTGTTTTACAGCATCATAGATGGACAACTCAGAATTGTTTTTTAATGCATCTTTTATTTTTAATGTTTTAATTACAGATTCAGGTAAAACATCTTCGCGTATAAGATAAAACTTCTTATATTCTTTATTGTCCATCTTTCACACTCCTATTCTATAAATTCGAATTCTCCACCAAGAATTCTTACGATATCTCCGTTGCTACAGCCTCTAGCTCTTAAGGCATCATCAATACCCATTGAACGCATTTGTCTTGCGAATCGACGTACTGCTGGATCACTATTAAAATCTGTCATCTTGAATGTTCTTTCGATTGCATTACCACTTACAACATATGCACCATCATCATCTCTTGTAATCTTGAATGTATCTTGAGATGGTGTATGTTTGTATACAACACGGTTAACACCAACATTTTCATCTTCTTCAACAGAGAAATCAATGTCTTTTACTTTTTCAAGTTGATCAGCAATTGTATATAATAATTGATCAATATTATCTCTTGACACTGCAGATAACGGAATAATAATATGGTCGTCACCGATTTCTTCCTTGAATAATTCTAAATTATCTTTAGCATCTGGCATATCCATTTTATTTGCTACTATAATTTGTGGACGATCTTCTAAACGTTGCTTATATGCCACTAATTCTTTATTAATGACGTGATAATCATCGATAGGATCACGCCCTTCTGAGCCACTCATATCAATCATATGTACAATTACTTTTGTACGTTCAACATGTCGTAAAAATTGATGTCCTAAACCTACGCCGTCTGAAGCACCTTCAATTAATCCTGGTAAGTCAGCCATAACAAAACTTCTATAATCAGGTGTAGAAACTACTCCTAAGTTTGGTTTAATTGTTGTAAAATGATAAGCTCCAATTTTAGGCTTAGCTTTAGAAACGATTGATAATAAAGTGGATTTACCTACACTAGGAAAACCTACTAAACCTACATCCGCTAACAATTTTAATTCAAGCGTTACATCAATTTCTTCACCTGGTTCACCATTTTCACTGAAGTCTGGTGCAGGGTTTCTAGGTGTCGCAAAACGTGAGTTCCCACGTCCTCCACGACCACCTTTAGCTACTACAGCACGTTGGCCATCTTCAACTAAGTCTGCAAGGACTTCTTCAGTTTCAACACTTTTAACAATTGTGCCAGGTGGTACTTTTAATACCAAGTCTTCTGCATTTCTTCCATGCATGTTACTGCTTTGACCGTTTTCGCCTTTTTTAGCTTTAAAGTGCGTTTGATATCTAAAATCTAATAATGTACGTAGACCTTCATCTACTTCAAATATCACTGATGCACCTTTACCACCATCGCCACCAGCTGGTCCACCGAATGGTACATATTTTTCTCTTCTGTATGCGGTAATACCATTACCACCATCTCCTGCTTTAAGAGATATTTTCACTTGATCGACAAACATATATCTCACCTCTTTTACTCATTTTTGTATTCATGATCTGTTTAATTATATCATTAAGTTTATTTGTAGAAAAATTTTAATTCTTAAATTTAATCTTAAGGTATCAACTTGATCTTATGTGATAACTTGTTTCCTTTAGAATAAGATTTTAAACAAAAGAAAACACCAGAAGCCTTCACTTCTGGTGTTAACTAGACAAAATTATTCAGCTACTGCATATACAGAAACTTGTTTTTTGTCGCGACCTTTGCGTTCAAATTTAACAACGCCGTCGATTTTAGCGAATAATGTATCATCGCCACCACGACCTACATTTTCACCAGGGTAAATTTTAGTACCACGTTGGCGATAAAGAATTGAACCACCTGTTACGTATTGACCGTCAGCACGTTTAGCACCTAAACGTTTAGATTCAGAGTCACGTCCGTTTTTTGTAGAACTTACCCCTTTTTTAGATGCGAAGAACTGTAAGTTTAATTTTAACATCGGGATACACCTCACTTATAATTTAATCTGATATTTTCATTATATTCTTCTTCAATCGTTTGTAAAGATACAAGCATTGCTTTCAGAATTAATTGAGCTTCATCGTTATTTGTATCAACACTTCTTATATGAAAATGACCTCCGTCATCGCTATAATCGATGTCCGGCTTTTCTGACGTCAATCCCATAATCGCATTAACACTACCAAATAATACGGCTGAGGCACCAGCACAGACTATGTCATGACCATATTCACCGTGATTAGCATGACCATCCATAACGACATCTGTTACTTTACCTTCGTCATTAACTGTAATATCAACAGTAATCATTATTACGCGTTAATTTTATCGATAGTTAATTTTGTGTATGGTTGACGATGGCCTTTTTTACGTTTTGAGTCTTTACGACGTTTGTATGTGAATACAGTGATTTTTTTACCACGACCGTTTTTATTAACAGTTGCAGTAACAGTAGCACCTTCAACTGTTGGCGCACCAACTTTAACTGAATCTCCACCTACAAATAATACTTTATCAAATGTGAAAGAATCACCTTCATTTACGTCTAATTTTTCAACGTAAATTTCTTGTCCTTCTTCTACTTTGATTTGTTTTCCACCTGTTTCAATAATAGCAAACATACTTTGCACCTCCTATATAATAAGTCACGCCATATATAGGTGACATTGTCATTATTAATAATACAATTTGTACTTTAACCTATATTTGAGCGGTTGTATGTAGCCTGAAACTACTCAACTACTGCATCTTACCATTACTTATATCCTACTGTCAATCTTGATTTGTATTTTCCTTAAAAATTTTAACATGAAAGGATATAGAATCGTTAACAGTATTAAATTGAGTATAAACGTTGGTAATAATCTAAGTAATAAGAATTCAATTAGATTAAATTGTATAAATCCAATCAATCCATAAATCAATGCTACGTATATTTCTATTAAGATCGTACTCATCAAAATAATAATATATATCATAACTTGATCTTTATAGAATATTTTAAAGAATCTATCCATAACCACTACAGCTAAGATATAACCAAACATGTATAGACCATAAATGCTTCCATAATATAAATCAGTTATTAAACCAAAAAATATTGCTAATACTAAAGCCACACCAAAACTACGATAGATGGTTAAAATTAATAAATACATTAAAGTTAAGTGTGGTACAAAAATGATATCGATTTTACCAAAGTGCATAGGAATGACTAAACCAATAATAGTATCAATATAAAAAAGTAGAATACCAATCAAGAAATAATATATTCCTCGCATTAGTTATCCCCACTTTCATCTTTTGGAAGTGAGGAAGCGTCTCGCTTAGCAACATATACATGATTTAAATCTGATAAATCTGCACCTGTTTTCACTCTTACTTCCTTAGCTAGTCCATATTGATCATTCTCTACACTTGTCACTTCACCTATGTATAAACTACTTGGCAATTGATCTGCCAAACCACTTGTTACAACTTTATCGCCTTTAGAAATACTATCTTTATTATTGATATCGCTAATAACTAATTCTTCATTTTTCGCATCATAATGATCTATTAATCCAAATACATTTTTAGATTTATGCTGTATATTAACTGATAGTTTACCTGCTCTTGTATTCGTTGAAATTAAATCCACCTGTGAAGAAAATTGATTTACTTTAGTAGTTCTTCCAATTAACCCTTCAGATGTCATGACTGCCATGTTATTTTTGATACCAGCTTTAGAACCTTTATCAATGACTATAGTATTCATCCATTGATCTGGATTTCTTGCTATAACAGTTGTAGAAATAGGATCATATTTAGATATATCTTTCATATCTAATTCCTTTTTATACTTCTTGTTTTCAGCCTCTAAACGTTGATTTTTAGCTTCTAATTGTTTGACTTTGCTTTTAGCTTCTTTCGATTCACCCATATTAAAAATATTACCAATTGCTCCAGTAACAAAATTTACAGGATAACTCATCACTCGTTGACCAAATGAAACAGAATCTCCTACATATTGCTCGGGAGGTGATTGAGATTGAGAGCGAATAGACAAACCAATTAATGCAATAAAAACAATAATTGCACATAAAACAACAATGAGTTTGTTATTTTTGAAAAATTTAAGCACCCAGAACACCTCTTATAAAACTTTAAAATTTATTCTTCCTCACTATTCTATATTACTGCTTAAATGAAATAAAGCACTAACGCTTAATAAAATCATTTTATATCATTATCACCCACTATAGAAGAAGACAACCTGCAATTTAACAATTTTAATAAGTTAATTGAGTGCTCATATTTTTAAGGAAAAGTAAAAAACTACCAACTTGCCATAAGTTAGTAGTTTTAAATGTATCACGCTATTTATTCTCTTTTTGTTGTTTTTCTTGTTTTTTTCTTTCTTTTTTCTCATCTTCGCTATAAAGCGTCTCTTCTTTTCTCCAACGTGCAAATAGATTTTGAGCTTTAGCTTGTTCGTTGGCACGCTTTTCTTTTGATTTTTCAACCATTGTCCACACCAACCTTTATCTTTTTACTCTCTATATAAAGGCTAACTTATTTGAATAAGGATTTCAAACATGTGAAACTAATTATTTTCAAATGCCTGTTCATTTTTTAATTCAATATTTTGTCCCAACTCATGTAAATCTTGCTGCATTTCAAACTCATTATTATATACTCGGATTGAATCAGAACCGAATTTATAAATAATAAATTCATCGCCTCTTTGACCGGCTAAATACTCATCATTATATCCCATTCTTCCGATTCCTGATACTGACATAAATTCTTTTTTATTGATCATATTAAATACATTTTTGATTTGACTTGTAGGTACATTCTTGATTATATCATTGTCTTCTATTGAATATCTTTTACCATGTTGCGGTTGTTTTGTATTATTATTTGGGTTATCCATATTTTGCTCAGTCTGATTTGGAGGATTACTAATTGGATTCCACTCTTGATCCCTTAGAAAAGGCGCATACTTTAACGCGATATAGATAATGATTAAAATAGCTATAACTGCTATAATATTTTTTATTATACTGAATATGAACCTCATAATATATCCTCCTTTACCATTTAAGTAATTATATTAAATTATTAGTGAAAAATATATAGGTCTAAGGAAGTATCCTAGATGTACCTATAGACGGATGTATTTAACTATCAATTTGAGTATAATATTAATATGAGTTTCGTGTCGTTAGGAGGTTTTCCATAATGAGTTTATTATCGATTATATTAATTGTATTACTTGTTATTTTATTGTTTAGAGTAGGTATATCAATCATCCGCTTTTTAATATCTGCAGGTATAATACTATTATGTATTTATCTTGCTTATCAAGGCATTATTTGGCTAATGGAAAATTATGATAAATTAATCGCATATATTCAATAATTTAAAAGCTATGAGAATCAATACAAAACAATGTATTAATTTCTCATAGCTTTTTTAAGTAAAATTACTTTTTAAATGTCGTAGATAAAAATCTAAAGAAAATATAACTTAAACCTAATAAAATACCCCAAATGCCACCTACAATAATTGAACCTAATACGACTAAACCAATCGATGAATGAGAATGAGCTACTATTGTCCCGATAACAGTAGTCACTACAATCCCTAATATTGATAATCCTATTGTGTATAAAAATAGCTTGATCGTCATTTTTTGATTTTTAGCATTTAAACGCATGATAAAAACAATTGGAATTAGTACGCCAATAATAAGAAATATAGTCAATTTAATGACCTCCTGCTGTCTCTTTTTATCTATTATACTATTCCAATTCTATTTATTCTAGATTCAAACTATTCATTATCAAAGTAACCACACTCTACTAAACTCGTAAACTGATTATCTCCAATAATAATATGGTCCAATACATTAATACCTAATATCATTCCACAATCTCTTAATCTAATTGTCGTATTAATATCTTCTTCCGAAGGCGTAACATCACCGGATGGATGATTATGAACGACTATCATTGAATTACATGATTCTTTAATTGCAACATTAAAAATTTCTCTAGGATGGATAATAGAACTATTCAATGTTCCTACAAAAACACATTTTTGTTTAATAACAATATTTTTGGAATTCAATAAAAGTACATAAAAATGTTCTTGTTGTAAATCTTTAAGCTTCGACATCATTAAATCTGCAACGTCTGCAGGACAAGTAATTTTAATTACTTCCTGTTGAGATACACTATTTATTCGCTCTCCTATTTCAAATGCAGCTTTTAAAGTTATAGCCTTATGATAACCTATACCTTTGACTTTGATTAAATCGTTAATTGAGAACTTTTTCAATTCTTTTAACGTATTTATACCACTTAATAATTCATTTGCAATTTCGATGCTAGAACACCCCTTTCTACCTGTGTTAATAAGTATTGCTAACAATTCTGAGTTGGATAGTGATGCAGCACCATTAGATACTAATCGCTCACGCGGCTTCTCAGAATTAGCCATTTCTTTGATTCTCAAAAAGGAACACCTCCAAATAATTCAATTAAAAAAGGATAAAAACTAGACACAAAAATAAAAGATAAAAAGATAAATGGAATAAGAGGGACGTATTTAATATTGTGGTTAAAAAAGGTTTTAATGATAATAGTTATCAAACCACCTATCATAAATGTGAAAAGAAAAAGGTAAAACATGAAGTTCATTGATAAGAATAAAGACAGAATGTTAAAAAGAAGGATATCTCCATAGCCGATATAACGATACATAAACATAAAGAATACGTGACTAATTATAAATGTAAGGAGAAATGTATTTAGATAGATTTGCGTTGTAAATAATAAAATTGTAGTGAAGATAATTAAAAAATATAAATTAATAGAATAATCTTCAATATCATTGATTGACATGACTAATAAAAACAAAAATGCAGTTAAATAGAGTTGAGGATTAATACTGATTAGTTGATAATAAATAAACAATATTGGTAGTAATGCAAGTAACTCACCTATCAAGTAACTATAGTTTAATGGTTGCTTACAACACCTCGACTTACCTTTTAAAATAAGGAAACTAAAAATTGGGATTAAATCAAAATATTGTAATTTACTTTGACAAAAATCACATTTGGATCTTAATTTTAAGTAATGTTTATTAAAATCATCATTAGTTGAAAGCTGATATAAGAAGCTAAATAGTACAGAGGATACATATGTGTAAATCAACATGGCTACTCCTTTCAAAAAGATTATAACATAATAATAAAACATATACATATTATCATTTTTTTATAAAAATAGTTGTATCTCACTCTAAAATTAATAAAGAAGCCAAGATTTCTAAAATATTTAGAAACCTTGGCTTTATTTTTTTGAAAATTATATTCTATCAAAATTTGTTTTAGATTTAACTTCGCTTATAAAATATAAGCTACCTGTAATAATTAGACCTTTTCCATCATAATTCTCTAAAAATTCTACGTAATCATCTATTAGCTCAATATTTTCTTTATTGATATTTTCAGCAATTTCTTCTTTTGATAATGCCTTTGGAAAATCAAAATCGGTAATATAAAATTGAGATGCAATGTCTTCTAATTTGTTTAACATATCACAAATTGGTTTTCCTTTAATTGCTGAGAATAAAATATCAATTTGATCACGACCATAGTATTGTTTAATCGTATCAATCAATGCATCTACACTTTCATTATTATGCGCACCATCAACTATCATTAATGGATGTTCTTTAACTTGTTCAATTCTACCTATCCAATTAACTGACTCAATACCATCAATCATTTTATTGAAATCAAGTTCTATGATTCCTGCTTCATTTAGTTCGATTAATGCAGTTATTGCTAATGATGCATTTTCTTTTTGATGTTCACCCAACATATTTAAAATAATTGTTTCAAGTTCGTAATCTTTATATCTATAAGTAAATTCATCATCTTGAGAAACTACAATAATTTCTCTATCTAACTCAATAGGTGTTGCATTTTGTTCTACTGCATAGTCTCTTATATATTTTAATGCATCTTCATTTTTCACAGAATAAATTACTGGTGTATTAAGTTTAATGATATCTCCCTTGTCTTTGGCTATATCTAAATAAGTGTTGCCTAAGATGTCAGTATGATCTAAACCTATACTCGTTAAAATAGACATAATTGGATTAAATACATTGGTTGAATCGTTTTTAATACCTAAACCGGCTTCAACAATAACAAAATCAACAGGGTGTATTTCACCAAAGTATAAAAACATCATTGTAGTAATAATTTCAAATTCTGTGGCATTGCCTAACTCTGTCTCTATTTCTAATGCTTCACTTATTGGTTTAACACGAGAAACTAATTCAACAATTTCATCATTTGAAATGGGATATCCATTTAAACTTATACGTTCATTAAAAGTTTCAATAAATGGAGATGTAAAAGTACCAACTTGATAGTTATTTTCAACCAATGCCGCTCTTAAATATGCTACTGTCGATCCTTTTCCATTTGTACCGCCTACGTGTATGCCTTTAATACGGTGTTGTGGGTTATTTAGTTTTTCTAGCATCCATTCCACACGTTTAACGCCTGGTTTGATGCCAAACTTAGTTCTTTCATGTATCCAATACAAGCTATCTAGGTAATTCATGATACATACTCCTATGCTTTTAATTGTTCAATTCTTGCTTTAACACCATCATATTTTTCTTGGTAATGCTTTTGCTTTTCTTTTTCTTCATTAATAATTTTTTCCGGTGCTTTATTGACAAAGTTTTCATTGGCCAATTTCTTATCGACGCGATCTAATTCACTTTGTAGTTTATCTAATTCTTTTTCTAAACGTGCAATCTCTTTATCCATATCAATTAAACCTTCTAAAGGTAAGATGACTTTACCCGCTAATACAACAGACGTCATTGCTTTCTCTGGGATATCGATATCAACATCGACTGTCAATTCACTTGGATGGCAGAATCTTTCTATATAATCAGCATTTTCTGTTAATGTAGATTGAATATTACTATCTTTAGCCTGAATCATAATTGGAATAGCTTTAGATAATGGCGTATTTACTTCTAATCGAGATTGTCTTATTGATTTGATAATTTCAACTAATTGTTGCATTGTTTGCTTACTATCATCAAACATTAGTTCCTCATTTACAGTTGGCCAAGATGCTTGAACAATTGTTTCTCCTTCATGAGGTAAACTTTGCCAAATTTTCTCTGTAACAAATGGCATAAATGGATGTAACATTCTCATAATACGATCTAATACATAACTTAATACAGAACGTGTCGTTTGTTTTTGGTCTTCGTCTTCACCATTCATAGGTATCTTGCTCATTTCAATATACCAATCGCAGAATTCATCCCAAATAAAGTTATATAAAGCTCGACCAACTTCACCAAACTCATATTTATCACTTAAATCTGTAACTGTAGCGATTGTTTCATTTAGACGTGTTAATATCCATTTGTCTGCTAAAGATAAGTCTCCTGATAAATCAATATCTTCAACTTTAAAGTCTTCACCAATATTCATTAAACTAAATCTTGCTGCATTCCATATTTTATTAATGAAATTCCATACTGATTCAACCTTTTCAGTTGAATAACGTAAATCCTGACCTGGAGCAGAACCTGTGGCAAGGAAGTATCTTAAACTATCAGCACCATATTCATCAATGACATCCATAGGATCTACACCGTTACCTAATGATTTACTCATTTTTCTACCATCTTCTGCTCTAACTAATCCGTGTAACAATACATCATTAAATGGTCTACGATCAGTGAACTCTAACCCTTGGAAAATCATACGTGCTACCCAGAAGAAAATAATATCATAACCTGTTACTAACGCATTAGTTGGGAAGTAACGTTTGAAATCTTCAGCTTCAACATCTGGCCAACCTAAAGTTGAGAATGGCCATAATGCACTAGAAAACCAAGTATCTAAAACATCTTCGTCTTGAGTCCAATTTTCAATATCTTCTGGTGCATTTTCTCCTACATAAATTTCACCAGTTTCATTATGATACCATGCAGGAATTTGATGGCCCCACCAAAGTTGTCTTGAAATTGTCCAGTCTCTGATTTCTTCCATCCAACGGTTAAATGTATTTTCAAATCTAGGTGGATAAAAATCAATACGATCATCTGTTTTTTGATTATCTAACGCACGTTGTGCTAAAGGTTTCATTTTAACAAACCATTGTGTAGATAAATATGGTTCTACTACAGCACCAGAACGTTCAGAGTGACCAACAGAGTGCATATGTTCCTCAATCTTAATGACTAAATCTTGTTCTTTTAAGTCTTCAACTAATTGTTTACGGCATTCAAAGCGCTCAAGACCTTCATATTTACCAGCATGGTGATTCATATGACCTTTTTCGTCCATTACAATAATATTTTCTAATTGATGACGTTGACCAATTTCAAAGTCATTAGGGTCATGAGCTGGTGTTACTTTCATAGCACCAGAACCAAATTCGATATCTACGTATTCGTCTGCTAATATTGGTAATTCTCTACCAACTATAGGTAATATAACTTTTTTGCCAATAACGTCTTTATATCTCTCGTCATTAGGGTTAACAACGATAGCCGTATCGCCTAACATCGTTTCTGGACGTGTTGTAGCGATTTCAATATATCCATCTCCATCAGCATATGGGTATTTGAAATGATAAAATGCACCTTGTACATCCTCATGTATCACTTCAATATCAGATAAAGCCGTACGAGCTTGAGGATCCCAGTTGATTATACGTTCGCCTCTATAAATAATGCCTTTGTTATAAAGATCAACAAACACTTTTTTAACAGCTTTACTTAAACCGTCATCCAAAGTAAAACGTTCTCTACTATAATCTAATCCTAATCCTAATTTAGCCCATTGTTTACGGATGAAGCTTGCATATTCTTCTTTCCAATCCCAAGCTTGTTCTAAGAATTTTTCACGACCAATATCATGACGTGAAATACCTTGTTCATTTAGTTTAGCTTCTACTTTAGCTTGTGTAGCAATACCAGCATGGTCCATACCAGGTAGATATAAAGTGTCATAACCTTGCATACGTTTCATACGTGTAATAATATCTTGTAATGTTGTATCCCAAGCATGACCTAAATGTAATTTTCCTGTTACATTTGGTGGTGGAATAACGATTGTATATGTTTCTTTATTAGTATCTTCTGATGGTTTGAAATAACCATTTTTTACCCATTCATCATATCTTCCCGCTTCTACTTCGCGTGGATTATATTTCGGTTTCATTTCCATAAAGTAAATCCTCCTCAAAAAATAAAAAACACCCATCCTATATAAATAGGACGGATGTTCCGTGGTACCACCTATATTCAAGAAAGTAGTTAGCTTGCAAATAAATTTTCAATCTTCTACTTTCGAGCACTCTAGAATTTGATTAACGCTCAAACACGCTTCTGCCTACTCTTTACTTCGTTCTTTCAGCAAAAGGACTAAGTGGGCTACCTTCAGTAGTAATTACTATGTATTTTCACCAACCATACACTCTCTAGAAAGTAATTAAAACATACTCTTCCCAAATATTATATTCATTTACTTAATTATAGTATAATGGAAATTCACATAAGTCAATCTATTAGGAGGAATTTTATGAACCCTTGTGCCTTTGGAACAAAAGATCCAATTTACATAGAATATCACGATCATGTTTGGGGGCAACCGATGTATGATAGTAAAGATTTATTTAAACTATTGGCTTTAGAATCTCAACATGCTGGTCTATCTTGGCTTACGATACTTAAGAAGAAATCCGCTTATGAAGAGGCATTTTGTCAATTCGATCCAAACAAGGTAGCGGCAATGACTGAGCAAGATGTCGACAACTTAATGACATTTCCGAATATTGTTCATCATAGAAAGAAATTAGAAGCTATTATTGCACAAGCAAAAGGTTATTTAGAAATTGAGAAAGAATACGGTAGTTTCAGTAAGTTTTTATGGTCTTATGTTGATGGTAAACCTATCGACATGGGTTATGTAGAGCCTGAAGATCGTATTACGGTAGATGACCGTGCTAAAGCTTTGTCCAAAGATTTAAAAAAATATGGGTTTAAATTCTTAGGACCAGTTACTGTATTTTCATTCCTAGAGGCAGCTGGATTATATGATTCACATTTAAAGAATTGTCCTCAAAAACCTAAACATGAATAAACTTAAAAGACGTATATCACAGCTTTGCAAAAAAGCTTTTGATATACGCCTTTTTATTAATTCTATTAATAATTTCATGAACGTTTTGATCTATATTTCAAGAAGTAATTGATTAATGGTGCGATTAAAAACAAGATAAAGAAGATTCTAAATATGTGATAACTAGATATCATAGCCACATCTGCACCTGTTTCAATTGCAACTAAAACTATTTGGCTCATACCTCCTGGTGCAGCACCTAAAAACAATTCATTGATTGAATCATGTGTGAAGAAATGTAAAATGCAAACCATTAGGAAAGCACTTAATATAAGCATAATATTTTGAAACGCAATCGCTATAGCTATTCTGCCTTTTAAGTCTGATAGTAAACGAGCAATCTGTAACCCTATTCGAATCATATACACCACTTGTGCTGATGCAAGTAACCAATTATCCAATGCAAACGTCACATCCGTCGTAATATTCCATACGATTAAGACCACAATAGGTGCCAATAATTGTTTTGTAGGAAAATTTATCTTAGCCATAATCCAATAAACTACAACGATTGCCAATACAATAAATATAAATTGCCATATATTTAAAACATCAGTTAAAGGTTTAGCTTTTACTATAGTTTCTCCACTACTTTGATCATTTTGAAAAAAATATGAAATTAAAGGCACTAAAATCACAACGAATATAATTCTAGATGTTTGTGTTAAACTCACAACTAAAATATTTGCATTTTTATCTTCCTCTGCCATGACTAACATTTGACTTAATGCACCTGGAATTACACTTAGAATGGCTGTTTCGGTATTTACGTCTGCAATTTTCTTAAATAATAATGCGATTAAAAGTGCTAATATGAGCAAAAGAATTGATACGAGAATAATTGTTAACCAACTTGCCTGAATATCTTTTATTACTGTTCTAGTAAATGTAGTTCCTATTTGAACACCTAAACAAATCAGACCAATTTGGCTAACCCAAAACGGCCATTTAATATCTAACTTAAATACTTTTATACATAAAATAGCCGCTATAATAGGACCAAACATAAAAGGTAATAATATATGGGATACCTTTAATAACAAACTTATCATAATGGATAATGCTAATATAATTAGGTTATTTCTATTTACTATCTTCATACGCACACTACCTTTTATAAATGTGTAAAATGGTATAAAATCCACTTATTTCAAACATACTCATTCATATTATCTCGTTTTATATAAATTAAGAGCCTGGGTATAAAGTATTATCCCAGGCTAAAAATATAATTAATTTTGTTTTTATTTTACTATACGACTTAATGAATTATCAAATGCTTGAATTGTTTTTTCAATATCTTCTTTAGTATGTGCTGTTGATAAGAAAGTCCCTTCAAATTGAGATGGTGGTAAGAATACACCTTCTTTTGCCATTTCTCTATACATCTCACTAAATAATTTCAAATCACTTTTATTGGCTTGTTCAAAGTTAGTAACAGGTCCTTCATTTAAGAAATAACCTATCATTGATCCAGCTCTGTTTACTGTTATAGGTACCTGATGCTTAGCAAAGACTTCTTTGAGTCCTTTTTCAAGTAAATCTCCTAATTCATTAAAATATTCATATGATTCAGGTGTTAATTGACTTAGTGTTTCATAACCACTTGTCATTGCTAACGGATTACCTGATAAAGTACCTGCTTGATAAATATTTCCTACTGGTGCGATGTGGTCCATGATTTCTTTTTTACCACCAAACGCTCCGACAGGTAAGCCTCCACCTATAACTTTACCTAAGCAAGTTAAATCTGGTGTCACTCCAAAGTAACCTTGCGCACAGTTGTAACCAACTCTAAAACCGGT
Organism: Staphylococcus sp. HL28; assembly: GCF_021117155.1. Classification (NCBI taxonomy): domain Bacteria; kingdom Bacillati; phylum Bacillota; class Bacilli; order Caryophanales; family Staphylococcaceae; genus Staphylococcus; species Staphylococcus sp. HL28. Next base: position 1,185,365 of record NZ_CP088218.1, on the reverse strand, counting down.
CATAACTTCATCAAATATTAACAATGAACCATAATCATTAGTAATGTCTCTTAATCCTTGTAAAAAGCCTTCTACAGGAGGAACTACACCCATATTACCAGCGACTGGTTCAACTATCACTCCAGCGATATCATCACCATATTTTTCAAAAGCTAAACGTAATGAATCTAAATCGTTATAAGGCACAGTAATTGTATTTTTAGCAATACCTTCTGGTACACCTGGTGAATCAGGTAAGCCTAATGTTGCTACACCTGAGCCTGCTTTAATTAATAATGAGTCACTATGACCGTGATAACAACCTTCAAATTTAACAATTTTATTGCGTCCAGTATAACCACGCGCTAATCTTAATGTGTCTAATGTAGCTTCTGTACCTGAAGATACCATTCTAACTTTCTCAATTGAAGGTACTCTATCAATAACCAATTGTGCTAATTTATTTTCTTGTAGTGTAGAAGCACCAAAACTAGTGCCATTATCTACTGCTTTATGAAGATTTTCGATAACTTGTTTATTTTTATGGCCTAAAATAAGCGGTCCCCAACTTAACACATAATCAATGTATTCATTACCATCAATATCATATATTTTCGAACCTTCTGCATGATCCATAAAAATTGCAGGGGTATCTACTGATTTAAAAGCACGCACTGGACTATTTACACCGCCAGGCATTAAATCTTCAGCAATTTCCATTGCTTTTATTGATTTTTCATATCCCATAAATGTTGCCTCCTCTTTATTATTATCTTTGTTATTTATCTAGATATTGACAAATGTCTTTAGCAAAATAAGTAATAATCATATCTGCACCTGCACGTTTCATTGAAACCATTTGTTCCATAACAATCTTTTCTTCATCAATCCATCCATTTAAGGCAGCAGCTTTTGTCATACTATATTCACCACTTACATTGTATGCTACAACAGGCACATTAGTATGGTTTTTAACATCTCTAACTATATCTAAATAACTTAAAGCAGGTTTAACAATCATCATATCACATCCCTCTTTAAAGTCACTTTCAAGTTCTCTCAATGCCTCTAAACGATTGGCAGGATCCATTTGATATGTTTTACGGTCGCCAAATGAAGGTGCTGAATCAGCAGCATCTCTGAATGGTCCAAAGAAACTTGATGCATATTTAATACCATAACTCATAATCGGTATATTTTGATATCCGGCATCATCAAGTCCTTGTCTAATTTCAGCAACAAATCCATCCATCATATTACTTGGCGCAATAATATCTGCACCTGCTTCAACTTGAGAAATTGCGGTTTTAACAAGTAGTGGTAATGATTTATCATTATCTACATCATGTGTGTGGTCATCAATTACACCACAGTGCCCGTGGTCTGTATATTCACATAGACATGTATCTGCAACAATTAATAAGTCACTATACATTTTTTTAGCAATACGTGTTGCTTCTTGTACAACACCATTATGGTCGTATGCACCAGAGCCAACGTCATCTTTTTCATTTGGTACACCAAAGAACATAATTGCTCTAATACCTAAGTCATAAGCCTCTTTAATTTCTTCGTGTAATAAATTTAAGCTAATTTGATATACTCCTGGTAATGATTTAATTTCAGTTTTAATATCATCTTTTTCAACTACAAAAATTGGGTAAATTAAATCTTCTTTTCTTACATGTGTTTCACGAACCATATCTCTCATTGTTTGAGAAGAACGAAGTCTTCTATGTCTATCAAATTTCATTTTAGTCCCTACTTTCTACTACTTTATCTATCAATGACTCTAAAGTTTGTTTATTTGCGACAACAACTGGTTGGTTATATGAATGTAACGTATTCGCCGTTTGCTTGCCTATTGCAAAATAGTGATCAAACTTAGGTATTGGGTCTTCACTAAAATAATAACGTACTGAAGATGAACTTGAAAATGTTAAAGCATCAATTTTGTGGTTAAAAATTAATGATTTAACTTCTTTTATATGTTGGTAATGTGGTACCGGCTCGTACAAATCAATTTTTACAACATCATTATTAAGTCCTAATGTCTCTTTTAATAATGGTCGAGCTTGTTTACTAGAAGGTATGAGTATACTTTGGTTATAGTATTGAAATTCACTAATTAACCCTTCTTGTGAGTAATCCTGTGGAATTAAATCTACAGGAATTTTTAATTCACGACAATATTGAGCAGTTTTTTCACCAACAACTGCAATTTTTTTATAATTAACAAAATGTAAATACGGCCAAAAATATTTAACCGCATTTTTAGACGAAAAAATAAGCCAGTCATAGTTATCTTTTAACAAACGCGAATCGAATTCAAGTGGATTGATATCTATAAATGGTTTGTGAATAATCGTAACCAAATCACTTTGAATTTCACTTGTTTGTGTCATAACTACAACTGGTTTCATTTTAAAAAGTCACCTCGAAGATTATTATTCTTCATTTAATTTTCTAATAATTTCATAAGCGCCTTGTTCTTTTAGCACACGACTTACTTCTTTACCTAATTCTGTTGGAGAATCGCCAATAGCTGTATGTTCATATCGTTCTGTACCGTCTGGTGTCATAATTAGCCCTGTAAATTCTATTTGTTGTTGACTATTAATAGTTGCATATCCACCAATTGGGACTTGACAACTTCCATCCATTTCGGCTAAGAATGTTCTTTCTGCAGTAACGCATTTTTCAACATCTTTATTATGAACTTCTTGCAATAGATCTAATAATTCTTCATCATCACTTCTGCACTCAATGCCAAGCGCACCTTGGCCGATAGCTGGAAGTAAAATATCTTTATCTAAATAAGTTGTTACAATATCGTCTGACCAACCCATTCGTCTTAAACCAGCTGCTGCTAAGATAATGGCATCATAGTCTTCAGTTTCAAGCTTTTGTATTCTCGTATCAATATTACCTCGTATCCATTTGATTTCTAAATGGGGATACTTAGATAAAATTTGAGCTCCTCTTCTTAGAGAGCTAGTTCCAATAATACTGCCTTCAGGTAATTCTCTTAAAGGGATATGATTTTTGGAGATATAAGCATCAAAAGGGACCTCTCTATCAGGAATACAACCCAATGTTAGTCCTTCAGGAATCACACTGGGTACATCTTTTAATGAATGAATAGCCATATCAATTTGTTTTTCAAACAATTCGTTTTGAATTTCTTTAACAAATAAACCTTTACCACCGACTTTAGACAATTGCTTACCTACTATTCGATCCCCTTTAGTAACTATTTCTTTAATCTCAATATCCAAGTCTGGACGTACCTGCTTCAATTTATCAATAAATTGCTGGCTCTGAGTTAAAGCTAATTTACTTCTTCTTGATCCAACTACTAACTTGCGCATGTTTTGCTGCCTCCTAGAAAAACACTCGTTCTCTTTTCCACTCTATAAATAATCACTACAACCAATTTATGAAAAATGTGTAGTGAAAAATAGGTTGAACATACATAAACAGAATAAAATAATATTAAAATATATAAGGTTCTTTTGATTGATAATCTTTTTCACTCTAAATATTAAATAAATACCATACAATAGCGTAATGAAAGTAGAAAAAATAACTTTAGGATCAATAAATATTCGCTGACCTACTGAAAATACACCCCATTGTGCACCTAAAATAATACTAAAAATAAGTACAATCCATCCTGCCAAAGTGGTAAAAAAGACAATAGACTCTAAAGTAGCTACACTACCTATTCTAAAATATTTCTGATCAAAATTCTTTTCTTTTAAATTACGGTATTGAATGATATAAAGTAAACAATTTACGAATGCTAGAGCAAAAAATGCATAGCTTAAAATCGCTAAACCAATGTGGACAAGTAACAATTCATTTATAACTGCCACTTGTTGTACTTGGCTATGATAATGGTCAGGTTGAAATGTATTCATTGCCATTAGTACAAAACCAATTAAATTTAAAAAGAACACAGAAAAATTCAATGTTTTTATCACATTCAAAATAAGTGATAAAGATATAATAATCCATGTAAGTGAGAAAAACACATCAAACAGTGACGCTAATGGTACATGTTTTGTTTGTATAATAAAAACAGTTAAAGAGATTGTTTGTAAAACCCAAACAATCCCCAATGTATATATACCAAAAACTCTAATTTGATGACTTTTTCTCACAAAATCTAGAAAATAGCAAACAATACTAATTAAATAAATGATTAATATTATTTCATGAAATCGAATAAACAGGTTTTCTTGCATATCATCACCATATTAATATGCTTATTCAAAACTAAAAATTCGACGTGCTGAAATTTCCTTAGCTTTATTTTCTTTATGTTGTCTCGCCTGTTCATAAGGGTTATCAGCTTCTATGTCAAAAATGCTTTGAAAGAGCTCTAATTTTTCGTTACTTTTCTTATCACTACTTAATTCTTTAGCCTGCTTAATAGGGTCTTTTAACATTTGATTGATAATACTTTTAGTATGTTTAGAGATTATCTTTCTTTCTCTTTCTGATAAATCTGGTAATTTTCTATCTATACTATCCATTGTTTCAGATTGAATGTTCATTGCTTTTTCACGTAAAGCTCTAATAACTGGTACCACACCTAGCATATTTACCCATTCATTATGAGTATCTATTTCACTAGGTATTTGATCAGCTATTGTTTGTGCTGCTAATTGACGCTCCCTTAAGTTCGCATCAACCAATCCTTTCAAGTCATCAACGTCGTAATTAAATATATTGTTAATTGCATCAATACCAGGCTCAATATCTCTTGGAACTGCAATATCAACTAATAATAAAGCGTCCAATTTTCGTTGATCGGCAATAGATTCAATTAAATCATTAGTAATGATATACGACTCTGAACTCGTAGAACTGATTACAATATCTGCTTGTTGTAATAAATTAGGTAATGCATCTAATGAATCAAATTTAACTTGATGCTTATTAGCTAACGCTTTTGCTTTACCCACAGTTCTATTAACAATAGTTATGTTTGTAATACCTGACCCTAACAGATTTAAGAGTGATAATTCACTCATTTCCCCTGCACCAATAATGACAGCTTGTTTATATTTTAGTTTTCCGAATACCTTTTTAGCTAATTCAACTGCAGCATATGAAACACTAACTGCATTATCTGCAATATCTGTTTCACTATGTGCTCTTTTAGCAAAAGTAATTGCCTGTTTAAATAAATGATTAAAGATTGTACCAGTTGTACCTGTTTCTTGGGCTAGGAAAAATGCATCGCGCATTTGTCCTAGTATTTGTGTTTCACCAAGTACTATGGAATCTAAGCCAGAAGTGACACGCAATAGATGTTCTACAGCTTCGTCCCCCACTTTAACTTCTGACATGTCTTTAATGTCATCTACTTCAAATCCAAATTTACGTGCTAAAAATCTTTGAACGTAATAACGTCCGGTATGAATTTGATCAACAACGGCGTATACTTCGGTACGATTACATGTAGATAAGATGACGTTTTCTAAGATGGCTTTGGTTTCATATAAATCTTCATGGGCTAATCGTAAGGCATCATCTCTAAAAGCAACTTGCTCTCTTAGTGCTACATTAGCAGTTCGATGATTTATGCTTATTGCAATAAAATGCATTTATAACGCCCTCCATATACTTACAATAACCTAAGTATAACACATTTGTAATTATTATTAAGTCCATTGCTCAAATAAATTAGAAAGATTCTAATCTAACTTCATTTTTTTGTCAAATTTGTTAAATTTAATTTTATATTCGAAGATTTAGTCTAGAATCTCAAAAAATGATTATGAATAATTAAAATGATTATAAATAAGATTCAATCATATCCCATATTTGTTGTTGCTTATTATTTTTTATAGAAGAATAGCTAACTATAGTATCTCCTTCTTCTAAATCTAATTTGTTTTTGATGTTATTTAAATGTTTTTGTACTTTCCCTTTCGGAATTTTATCTTCTTTGGTACATATGATTAAAGTTGGAATATCAAAATGTTTTAAATAATTATACATAAGTACATCATCTTCAGTTGGATTATGTCTCAAATCAACCAGTTGGATGACCAATTGTAATTTTTGACGTGTTGTTAAATACTCTTCGATCATTTTGCCAAACTTTTCCCGTTGAACTTTACTTACTTTAGCATAACCATAACCTGGCACATCTACAAATACTAATTGGTCGTCAATATTAAAGAAATTCAACGTCTGTGTTTTACCCGGTTGTTGTGAAGTACGAGCCATGTTTTTTCGCCCAATCATACTATTGATAAATGATGATTTACCAACATTTGAACGTCCACTTAATGCTACTTCAGGTACATCTGTTTCTGGATATTGTGCTTCTTGTACAGCACTTATAATTAAATCTATATTATTAGGATTAATTTTCATTGGTGATCCTCACTTTTCTTATTTCTCACATTAACACTTTACCATTACTTTTATCCCTATGTCATCCTAGTTTTAAGAAATACAAATATTGAATAATTATTACATAAAAAAAGAGCCACAATAACATGTGGCTCTGTACCATAAATATAAAATTATGCAGATGTTTTACTGTTGTTGATTAAATTACCTTCTGAATCATATAATTCAGGCTCAACTTCATCATTGATTGTTTGTTCTGTAATAATCACCTTAGATACATCTTCTGATGAAGGCACATCATACATTATATCAATTAACGCTTCTTCGATAATAGAACGAAGTCCTCTAGCACCTGTCTTACGTGCAATTGCTTTTTCACTAATAGCAGACAATGCTTCTTCGCTAAATACTAATTCGACGTTATCTAGTTCTAACATTTTAGTATATTGCTTAACTAGTGCATTTTTAGGTTGCGTTAAAATATTTTTAAGTGCATCTACATCTAAAGTTTCTAAATTAGCTACGATTGGTACACGACCAATAAATTCAGGAATCAAACCGTAAGATTGTAAATCTTCTGGTCTAATTTGCTCTAATAATGCTTCTTCATCATATTTATCAGCTTCATTACTAGCGAAACCAATGACTTTTTCACCTAAACGACGTTTGATGACTTCATCAATTCCATCAAAGGCACCACCAAGAATGAATAAAATATTTGTTGTATCAATTTGTATCAATTCTTGGTTTGGATGTTTACGTCCACCTTGAGGAGGCACGCTCGCAGTAGTACCTTCTAAAATTTTAAGTAATGCTTGTTGCACACCTTCACCTGAAACATCACGTGTAATAGATGTATTTTCAGATTTTCTTGCAATCTTATCAATTTCATCTACGTAAATAATACCTTTTTCGGCTTTATCGATATCAAAATCAGCCGCTTGAATCAAACGTAATAAGATATTCTCTACGTCATCACCAACATAGCCAGCTTCTGTTAAACTTGTAGCATCTGCGATTGCAAATGGCACGTTTAATGTTTTAGCTAATGTTTGTGCTAATAATGTTTTACCACTACCTGTTGGTCCGATTAATGCAATGTTACTTTTTTGTAATTCTACATCATCTTCATTAGGACCTAATTGTTGAATACGTTTGTAATGATTATAAACAGCTACAGATAAAGCTTTTTTAGCTTTTTCTTGTCCGATCACATATTCATTCAAATGATCCATAATTTCTTTAGGAGTTGGTAATTCTGTTAATTCCTCTGAAGAATTTTGTGCTAATTCTTCTTCAACGATTTCTGAGCATAATTCAATACACTCATTACAAATATATACGCCACTTCCTGCAACTAATTTCTTAACTTGGTCTTGATCTTTACCACAGAAAGAGCATTTTAAATTTTCTTCATCTTCATTGAATTTGAACATTCTTTTTTACACCCCTATTCCATAAAGACTATACTAGATAGCATTCTATAATGCAACATAATAACATTTCAATTGATTTGCTTGAAAATAGGAAGGAGTGGGACTGAATTCAAACTATAACAGATTGAACTCATGGCCCCACCCCACAAGATAATATATCTTATTTATCCTACCTATCAATATTATTAAAACAATACAATGTTAAATTGATAATCGCTTTAATAGAACAGTCATTAGTCTTCTTTGCTTCCTTCTACTAATTTAGCATTGTCTTTTAATAAATCGATAACTTTTTGGATGCGAACATCATTTTTAACAATATCAGTATTACCTAATGTGTTTTTGATATCTTCAACTGAAATGTTGAATTGTTCACTCATTTTTTCTAGTTCTTTATCAATATCTTCGTCTGAAACTTCAATATTTTCAGCATCAGCAATTGCAGTTAATGTTAAGTTTGTTTTAACACGTTGTTCTGCATCGTCTTTCATTTGCTCTCTTAATTGAGACTCATCTTGTCCAGAGATTTGGAAATATGTTTGTAAATCTAATCCTTGTTGTTGGATTCTTTGACCAAATTCTTGAACCATACGATCTAATTCAGTGTCGATCATTGCTTGAGGAATGTCGATTGTAGCATTGTCTGTTGCTTTTTTAATTGCTTCTTCTTTTTCAGTGTTTTCAGCTTCAGTAGCTTTTTGTTCAGCAAGACGTTTACGTAAGTTTTCTTTGTATTCATCAACTGAATTAGCTTCTGCATCTAACTCATTAGCAATTTCATCATTTAATTCTGGAACATCTTTATATTTGATTTCATTTACTTTTGTTTTGAATGTAGCTTCTTTTCCAGCTAATTCTTCAGCATGATATTCTTCTGGGAATGTAACAACTACGTCTTTTTCTTCACCAGTTTTCATGCCTTCTAATTGTTCTTCGAAACCTGGGATGAATGAACCTGAACCAACTTCTAAGTCGTAACCTTCAGCTTGTCCACCTTCGAATTCTTCACCATCAACTGAACCACTGAAGTCAATATTAACTGTGTCGCCATTTTCAACAGCTCCGTCTTCTTTGACTACCATTTCAGCCATGTGACCTAGACTATGGTTAATTGATTCTTCTAATTCTTCATCTGTTAGTTCAGAATCTTGTTTTTCAATTTCTAAACCTTTGTAGTCACCTAATTTAACTTCTGGTTCAACAGTTACAGTAGCTTCAAAAATGAAATCTTTACCTTTTTCAATTTGAGTTACGTTAACTTCTGGTTGAGCAACTGGATTAATACCAGTTTCATCAATAGCTTCACCGTAAGCTTCTGGTAATAAAATGTCTACTGCATCTTGATATAATGCTTCAACACCAAAGCGTTGTTCAAAAATTGGACGAGGCACTTTACCTTTACGGAATCCAGGTACATTAATTTGTTTAACTACTTTTTTAAATGCTTGATCTAATGCTTTATCTACTTTTTCTGATGGAACAGTAACAGTTAATAATCCTTCGTTACCTTCCTTTTTTTCCCAAGTTGCTGTCATGTATAAATACCTCCATGAATAACTATTTTATTTTTTCAACTTCCCTATTATAGCATAGGTCATTTGTGTACACAAACATTGAAATTGCAACGTTTGTGAAATTATTTATTACTTATTTCAATTAAAATTTACGTTAAACGATTTATGCATTATTTGCAAGAAATAGCGTTTATCATTGTTTATCTAATTGAAAGATATATGATAGAACTTCTTGTTTCGCAACACTATCATCTATACCTAACATCGATTTAAAATAAACATCATATGCGACAATCCAATCTTCTATTGGAAATAGTGCTTCGATATTTAGTGGATATAACAATATAGAATGATTATTCATGACATGGCTCGCTTCATCAACTATATGTATGGCACCATTTTCAAGGTTCTCAATCACTTTTGGTAAGACAACTGATTTTAAAGTCGTGTGTTCTAGGCCATTCAAATCTTTAGGAATAATGTCAACTGTTGTACCATATTTGGTAATTGAGATGCTAGTTTCAGACTGTGCAAATCTTAAGTATTCTAACATCAAACTGATAATACTATTTTCAAAAGTTGAATGACTTAACAAATAATGGATTGTTTCTTTGAAATCATAATGCCCATTATCGATGAGTTGAAGTAGAACGTGCGTTTGTTCTCTTGTATTTAACTGATGGAATTGAGCTAATGAATGAGTCAATTGTTCTCGATTTGAATCTAACTTAGATTGCGCATATTCTTTTAATGGGAATAATTCCATTCTGGTCTTATGATCTCGGACTTCATCAATAATTTGATTAATCACTTCTACTGATTCATAGTATTGTTCTAAGCCGTTCAAACTTTTAACATAATATATCATTAACTCATCATACTTGTTTAAACCTTGTTTAAGTAAAATGATAGCTTCTTCTCTTAATTCCAAAAATGCACCCATTTGATAAAGTAAATCGCACTTTTTAATTGCTAGTGTTTCATCTAACTCAAACTGGCTTTCATATTGTTCAAATAATTCATACATTCTATCAAAGTCTTGTTTTAATTCTGCTTTTTTAATATCTTCTTTTAGCTTTTTCTCTGATAGTGGGAATGGGATGATATCTGACATTCAATTTGCACCTCAATTATTATAAATCTTGAAGAATTAATGCACTCCATGTCTCAAAGTCATCGTATGATTCTATTTTCCCTTTTTCAATCCATTTGATTCTAAGTGTATCTGTTTCTTTAGCTTCTACATCATTTGAATTGACTGTTATTTTAAATACAACACCCATGTGAACTTTGCCTACTTCATTGTTGTCATCATTGATAAAGCCTAGGTATTCCATATTTTGAGAATCTTCAGTAGGTAAACCTACTTCTTCTTCTAATTCTCTTTGGGCATTTACTCTTAGTACTTCATTAATTGAATCTGCCCCTACTACATCATTCATATGACCACCGACACCAATTGAAGATTGCCCATGCAATCTTTCTTCACCGCCGCCAGAAAGACGTTCATACACCAAAATTTCACCATTTTGATTTTCTAATAAACAATACGAAATAAGTTGTTTAAACGTTGGATCCTCTTCCATGTCTCCTCTACGTTTCACATCGTACTGACTTAATGAATTAAAAATATTACTACCTTTTTCATCATTTTTTGATAAAAAACCATTAAAAGCATTCTTTTCATTATCGAAAAGCGTTGCTCTTGGCACTACTATAATTTGCTCATCAAATTTAGACATATTAAACTCCTTTATGTTTTCTTTTATAATATTATTCTATCAAACTTGTTTTTGATTCGCGATTGTTATCGTATCTTCTTAATTTATATCAAAGGTTAAACAATTTTATATTTAAATAGAAAGAGATATAAATAAAAGCTGGGACATCATATAAATGTCTCAGCTTTTATGAGTTATGTTTATTTTAAAGCGTCTTTTGCTTTTGATACTAATTCACCGAATGCTTTATCGTCTGAAATAGCAATTTCAGATAACATTTTACGGTTGATATCGATGTCAGCTTTTTTCAATCCGTTCATTAAACGTGAATAGCTAATATCATGTTTACGTGCTGCTGCATTAATACGTGTAATCCATAATTTACGGAAATCACGTTTACGTTGACGACGGTCACGGAATGCGTATTGACCTGATTTCATTACTTGTTGTTTTGCTACTTTATATAATGTATGTTTTGAACCGAAGTAACCTTTAGCTAATTTAATCGTTTTTTTACGACGTGCTCTTGTTACTGTTCCACCTTTTACTCGTGGCATATTAAATTCCTCCTTAGATACTATCTACGTAATTATTCTATATTCGTTAGTCGTATTATTTTTTATAAGATAATAATTGTTTTACACGTTTCATATCGCTTTTAGAAACTAATCTACTTTTACGTAATTGACGTTTTTGTTTAGTGTTTTTATTTGCAAATAAGTGAGATGTGAAAGCTCTTGAACGTTTTAATTGACCTGAACCAGTTCTTTTAACACGTTTCGCTGCTCCACGGTGAGTTTTCATTTTAGGCATGATTCATTTCCTCCTAGAAATTATTATTAATTATTTTTCATTAATTGGTGATAACATAAGGAACATTTGACGGCCTTCCATTTTAGGCTTTTGTTCGATTGTTGCAAGGTCTTTACATTCTTCAGCAAATTTTTCTAACTGGCGTTGACCAATTTCTTTGTGAGTAATGGCACGACCTCTGAAACGAATTGAAACTTTACATTTATCGCCTTTAGAAAGGAATTTACGTCCGTTTTTCAATTTTGTTTGGAAATCATGTTCCTCAATTGTTGGACTTAAACGTATTTCTTTAACGTTAATTGTTTTTTGTTTCTTCTTCATTTCTTTTTCTTTTTTCTGTTGTTCGAATTTGAATTTACCGTAATCCATAATTCTTGCAACAGGCGGCTTAGCATTTGGTGCTACGATTACTAAATCTAAATCAACACGTTCAGCCATTTCTAATGCTTCTTGTTTTGATTTAACACCAATTTGTTCACCATCTTGACCTACTAAACGAAGTTCTTTTGCACGAATTTTCTCATTAATTTGAGTCTGATCTTTTGCTATGGTTGACACCTCCCAGAATTTTACGAAATTGTCCCAAGCAAAAAAGAAGAGCGAGTATCACTACCCGCTCTTCTTCACACATTAATTGTGTAACATGATTAACCTGCCAACTGCTTGTTGCGTCGCTACAGGTGAGAAGCGGGAGCTTCTACTTGGTTCGTTTCGTATTCAACGTTATCAATCATATCAACAATAAATGTATTCGTCAACTACTTTTTTTATTAATCGTGATGTCTTATTTCTTCCATTGACACATCTTGACGTAAATCTACTTGTTCTAATGGGATTTTCTTCGTTTTATATCTTACTTTATGATAAATAAAGAATGCTAAGAATACTGGAATACCCATATAAGTAATAATAAATCTATTTAAATCAAAGTCTCCTGTTTTAATAAAATCGACATCTTGACCTAATATTACGATAACACATAAGAACCCAGCAAATATCGGACCAAATGGGAATAATTTAGCCGTATATTTTAATTTAGATTTATCATAATTTTGCTTATCAAAGGCACGTCTGAATCTATAATGACTCACGGCTATACCGACCCAAGCAATGAAGCCTGTCATACCACTAGCAGCAACGATATATTCATATGCATCACCACTAAAATGTTGGACTGCAAAAATCACTACAACAATAATTCCAGTTACAATTAAAGAAATGTGTGGCACACCATTTTTATTCGTTTTCGAAAATGAATTAAACGCGAGTTTATCTTTACTCATTGAATATAACATTCTAGTAGATGCATACATTCCTGAATTCCCTGCAGATAATACTGATGTTAAAATAACTGCATTCATAAATGATGCTGCAAATGCAAGCCCTGCATTTTTAAATACTAAAGTAAATGGTGATGTAGAAATACTATTTTCTCCACCCATAAGCGCACTACTATCGTAAGGTATTAACATACCAATGATGAATATTGCTAATATATAAAATAATAATATTCTCCAGAATACTTGTTTAATTGCTTTTGGAACGGCTCTTTCAGGATTTTCAGATTCACCTGCTGTTATCCCTATTAATTCAGTACCTTGGAATGAGAAACCAGCAACTAGGAACACGCCCAATATTGAAAGTAAGCTACCACCTAAGTTACCACCAAGGATTGGGCCGCTTCCTTTAGTAAACGTTTCAAAACCAACGAATTTACCACCCATAATACCTACAATAGTTAATAAACCTATCACAATAAATATGATGACAGTAACAACTTTTATTAGTGCAAACCAATATTCACTCTCACCATACACTCGAACTGACAACGAGTTAAGTGCAAAGATAATTACTAAAAATATACAACTCCAGACCCAAGCTGGCACACTTTGCATTGGGGACCAATATTGTATGACTTGCGCGGCAATGGTTACATCTGCAGCTACAGTAATAACCCAGTTAAACCAATAATTCCATCCTAATGCAAATCCAAGTGATGGATCTACAAATCGTGTGGCGTAAGTACTAAATGATCCTGAAACTGGTAAATATGTGGCCATTTCGCCAAGTGATGTCATTAAGAAGAACACCATTGCTCCGATAATCGCATATGCAATCAAAGCACCTAATGCTCCAGCACTGTGAATGGCTCCACCCGAAGTCATAAATAGACCTGTACCAATACAACCACCAATGGCTATCATAGATATATGGCGGTCTTTTAAACCTCTTTGTATCCCTTCGTTTTGACTTTTGTTTTTACTCATAGAAGATTCCTTTCTTTGTATTTAGAGGCAGTTATGATTTTGTTTTATCATTTATTAAAGAAACAACACGTTAAGTTCTATATCTTCATTTATATGACTACACAATACCTCACTTAATCATGTTACTTTTATTTATAAATCTAAAACAAAAAAGTGGCTACATACCTTTAAGATATGCAACCACTTTGCTTTTATCTATATAAGGTAGCACATCACATTCTGTGACAGTACAGTTTCTTTCGACAACTGTCCCAACAAATCATAATTATGGTTATCATTTGTTTCGGCAATATTACCTTTAACTTGTTCAACATACGTCCCATAAGACTTCTGACAAGCGACTCTTTAATATTGCAACCTCTAACTCAACTTTTTTTTAACTAACTTGTAATATACATGAACTCCATTTAAATTTCAAGCTTATCTATGCTTTTTCAAACGGATTTCATCTACTAAATTCCAGATAAATTCATCTTTTTCTAATGTCTCTTGGTCTTGTGAACCATATTTACGTACATTTACTTCACTGTTTTCTACTTCTTTATCTCCTACCACTATTTGGTATGGGATTTTTTGCATTTGAGCTTCACGGATTTTATAACCCATTTTTTCATTACGATCATCGATTTCAACACGTACGCCTTGAGATTTTAATTCATCTTGTATTGATTTTGCATAATCATAATGTAAATCTAAATTAACTGGAATAATTTCAACTTGTTTTGGTGCTAACCAAGTTGGGAATGCACCTTTAGTTTCTTCAGTCAAGAATGCCACAAATCGTTCCATTGTAGATACAACTCCACGGTGTATCACTACTGGTCTATGTTGCTCACCATCTTGACCGATATACGTTAATTCAAATCGCTCTGGTAATAAGAAGTCTAATTGTGCTGTAGATAATGTTTCTTCTTTACCCATAGCTGTTTTAACTTGAACATCTAATTTAGGACCGTAAAATGCTGCTTCACCGATAGCTTCTTCGTATGATAATCCTAATTCATCTGCCGCTTCTTTAATCATGTTCTCAGCTTTATTCCACATTTCATCATCATCAAAATACTTTTCTTTATCTTCTGGATCTCTATAACTTAATCTGAAGCGATAGTCTTCGAATCCGAAATCTTTATATACATCTTGAATCATATTAACTACACGTTTGAATTCTTCTTTAATTTGATCAGGTCTAACAAAGATATGTGAGTCATTTAAAGTCATACCTCTTACACGTTGTAGTCCGGATACAGCCCCACTAGCTTCATATCTGTGCATAGTACCTAATTCGGCAATACGTATTGGTAATTCTCTATAAGAATGAGGCTTATTGTTATAAACCATCATATGGTGCGGACAGTTCATTGGACGTAATACCATTTCTTCTGTCTCATCTAATTTCATAGTCGGGAACATGTCCTCTTGATAGTGATCCCAATGACCTGATGTTTTATATAAATCAACATTCGCTAAAACTGGTGTATAAACGTGGTCATAACCCATACTTACTTCTTTATCCACAATATAACGTTCAATTTCACGACGAATAGTAGCACCATTAGGTAACCATAAAGGTAAACCAGCACCAACAAGTTGACTATTAGCAAACAACTCTAAATCTTTACCGATTTTACGGTGATCACGTTCTTTACGTTCTTCCAACATTTCTAAATGCGCTTTTAAATCTTTTTTATCAAAGAATGCAGTACCGTATATACGTTGTAACATCTTATTATTACTATCTCCACGCCAGTATGCACCAGCTGTTGATAATAATTTAAATTCTTTTATTTTGGACGTAGATGGTACATGAACACCTCTACATAAATCAGTGAATTCCCCTTGTGAATATAAAGTCACATTTTCATCTTCAGGTATTGCATCAATTAATTCTAATTTGTATGGATCATCTTTGAAGAATGCTTTAGCTTCATCCCTAGTAACTACTTTTCTTTCGATTTTATGATTCTCATCAACAATTTTTTTCATTGTTTTTTCAATTTTTTCAAAGTCATCTGATGAAATTTTCTCTTCAGCATCAAAATCATAGTAGAAGCCGCCTTCAATGACAGGACCCACACCAAATTTAACATCCCCGTATAAACGTTTTAATGCTTGAGCCATCAAATGCGCAGTTGAATGACGTAATACTTCTAATGCCTCATCACTACCTGGTGTAACGATTTCAATATCACCATCTTCTTCTAATGGTCGTGTTAGATCTACCATTTGTCCGTTAAATTTACCTGCTACGGCTTTTTTACGTAGCCCTGGACTAATTGATTGTGCTATATCTTCAGTAGTAGTGCCTTTATCAAATGCCTTTGAATTACCATCTGGAAATTGAATATTAATTTGATCCATACTATAACCTCCTAAATTATAAAAATCATATCGTTGACTTATTGAATAAAAATCAATGTAAAAGTGTAGAGAAAATAAAAAAATCCCGCCCCTAAATCAGGGACGAGATTGTCGCGGTACCACCCTAGTTAAGCGTTAAAACCTTACTCATTTATAAAAATAAGCTATTTTAACGACTTCTCTACATAAGATAACGGTCTTGAGCCGAGTATTCATTACAAATACCATGCATTAAAGTAGTAATAATTTAATTTATTAACCGTATTCTCATCAATCAACGGCTTTCTGTGTAACAGTGATTAAATTATCATGTCTTCAACAGTTTCAACGATTTAGATTTGATTCTATTATACAACATTTTATGAAAATATCAATTATTTCTAAAGTTTTCACCTTTCAAGTAATAAGGTGTGGATAATGTTTTAATACGTTCAATAATTCGAGCCGCTTTTGTTTTTTCAGCGCCTTCACGTGTCATTGATAAATGATGTTCTAATTCATCATAACTTAAATTTGAAGTAAAGAAAGTGGGTAATTCATGAACCATTCTGTAATGCAATAATGGCCCAATAACTTCATCCCTAACCCACGGTGTTACTTCTTCTGCACCAATATCATCTAACATTAATATATTGGCTTCTCGAATTCTTTGTAATTTTCTTTCATAACTACCATCTTTAAACCCACCTTTAAGTGTGCGAATATATTCGGGAAGATAAACTATTGTAGATGGCACTTTCTTAGCTTTAAGTTGATTTGCTATAGCACCTAAAATAAAGGACTTTCCAGTGCCAAAAGGTCCATGAAGATATAACCCTTTGACATTTTCACCATTAATTAACTTTTTGCATATATCATTAACTTGCATTGCAATATCCAAACGGTTTCGTCCAGTAGTATAAATATCTTTAATTTTTGCATTTAAAGTATCTCTCTGCATATGATGCGATGTAATCAATTGAGAATTAAGTCTTTCTTCATCATATTTTACTTTACACGGACACGGTAAATAGCGAATTTTAATGCGATCATTTTCAATATATAATTCTGGCACATGACCTTTAACAAAATTAGGACACTCATTAAAATTATGCCCATCATAGTGCTTTTGTTGATCTTTATATTCTTGAAGGACGTTTAAGTCTTCATCAATCATGGCATTAGTTAGTTCTGATTGGTGTTCATTTAAAAATTGTTTCACATCAGGGTCATTAATAACCTGCTGACGTATTTTGGCAATTCTCTTTTCGAAATCTTTATTTGAACCTACAATATTCTTAAAGCTTTCCATCTAATCCTCCTCCCAATCTTTATTTAATTGTTCTAAGAATGCTTGTCTATCCCTTTCAAATTGCTCGTCTTTTTCATCTTTTGAAAGGTCTGTAGCATTTGGATTATCTCTTTCTTCTAACCATTTGGGCGTTTTTTCCCTAGAAACCAATTTACTTTTACGGTTATAACCTTGATATGATTGCGATTTATGTTCATATGATGGTTTAGGTTGATTAACTTTCAAAGCATATTCATAAGCCTGCTTAGCTGTTGTTATACCTTTCTTTTTCCAATTCGAAGCAATTTCAAAAATATAAGACTTCGGTAATTTCATATCTTCTTTGAGCATAACAAATTGTAATAAAATATTAATAACCCCGAAGTTCATTTTTTCTCTATGAATTAATTCTTCAATCATATTCTTTTGAGATAAAGTTGGTTCTGACTCAGACCATGATGCTAACATATCAATCGGACTCGTCTGTTCCAACAATTGAAGCCACTGTTCCGTGTCATTTTCAGGATCAGGAATTTCATTATTCTGGGTCGAAATGTCACTTGGTTTAATGTTTTTATTCAATTCTAACTTAGGTAATTGATTTTCATGTTCTATTAAATAATAAGAACGTGCCTGTTTACGCATCTCTTCAAAAGATAATTGCTGCGCACTTGTAATTGAATTCAATATAATATGTTTCATCGCATCAGCCGTTAAACCATATAAAGTTGCGAGTTGAACAATTAGACTTTTAGCATCCTTTGTCACTATTTCATTTGAGATGAAATGGTTATGTAACATCTGTTTCAACATATCAAAATCAAAAGATTCATTAGATAAATCCAATCCTTGATAGTCACTCGCTTTAGGTATATTTTGTGTATCGATATCTAAAATTCTATTAGGTACTTTAAAGACATCTGTAAACTTTCTGGTTGTTTGTTGATATTGCGATAAGTCTCTAACAGTTTGTTCAAAATGTTTCTTTAGAACCTGATATCTTTTTTTATCAACTTCACTATATAAAAATACAGATAACATAGGATCATTGAAAAATTGGGATGGTGACGGAGGCTGAATCAATTGATATATAAAATGTGTTTGTTGTTCGTCATGTTTTACAAATGATTTCATCAAACCAATAGCTTCTAATAAATCCATTTGATTTCTAAAGTCGATTAAATTTTCTTTAAGTTCATTCATAATGACATAATGGGTTAGTGGTTGCTCAATATCATTAGAAAATTGGTGCATAAAATGATATAAACCAATTGCTTGAGTCCCAATTAAAGGTGTAAACAGTCGATTTAGTATTTCAAGATGCTGTGAATTTAAATGAAAATCTTGAATCACTTCAAAACTATCTTGTGGTCTTAAACCTAATTCAAAGGAATTTAACCCCATTTATAAATCACTCCGTTTATTATCATTCAGAATACCTTGCATTGAGGCTAACAGCTGATCAATATCTTTAAACTCTTTATATACTGAGGCAAAGCGAACATAAGAAACTTGGTCTACATGCATTAATAAGTTCATCACATGTTCTCCAATTTCTCTAGATGAGATTTCAGTATGCCCCTCATCTCTTAATTGCCACTCCACTTTATTTGTTATATCCTCTAGTTGTTGATATCTTACCGGACGTTTTTCACATGATCTAACTAGTCCATTCAAGATTTTTTCTCTTAAAAATTGTTCTCTAGTTCCATCTTTTTTCACTACTATTAATGGACTCACTTCTATATGTTCAAATGTTGTAAATCTAGTACCACAATTTTCACATTCTCTTCTTCGACGAATCGCGTTCGCATCTTCTGCATGACGTGAATCTACTACTCTTGAATGTGTTGAATTACATTTTGGGCATTTCATGATTGTCACCCTTTTCTATTTAGATTATGCTCAATTATACTATAAATTCACACGTTACAAAAGAAAGCGCCTTTTAAATTATATGTCTAAAAGTGTAAACTATTTTATATCATTAAATATAACAACCTAAATAAAAAATGTGACATTTTCAAAAATGATGCTTAAATCAAATTTTTTCTTCATTTTATTTCTATTTAAATTTGACATTTTCACTTATATTGAACAAAGAAAAACTGCCAATCTAATCTTTTACAATAAAGATTAGACTGACAGTCACTTAAAAGTTATTTTTACACAGCTTCTACTGCTTTATGAGATTCTATCAACTTGCCAATTTGTTCTGCTACTTCGACAACTCTATTTGAATATCCCCATTCATTATCATACCAAGCGATAACTTTAACTTTATTATCACCCATAACCATTGTAGATTGTGCATCAATTACCGCAGAATTAGGATTTGTATTAAAATCTACTGAAACAAGTGGTTCACTTTCTACATCCAATACACCATCTAAATTTGCATTTTTGAATGCATCATTAATTTGATCAACTGTTACATTTTGTTCTAAATCTACAACTAAGTCTACAAGTGAAACGTTTTTAGTTGGTACTCTTAGTGCCATTCCATGTAATTTACCCTCTACTTCAGGTAGCACTTCTTTTAATGCTTTAGCTGCACCTGTAGATGTCGGTATAATACTTTCGTTACATGAACGTGCTCTACGTAAATCTTTATGTGGGTTATCAATATTCTTTTGGTCATTTGTAATTGCGTGTACTGTAGTCATTAGACCGTTCACGATTCCAAATTCGTCATTTAATACTTTAGCAACTGGGCCAATACAGTTAGTTGTACATGATGCATTACTGAAAATATCGAATTCATTAACATCTAATTTATCATCATTGACACCTTTCACAATCATTTGAACATGGCCACCTTTAGATGGACCTGTTAATAATACTTTTTTTGCACCTGCGTTGATATGTGCAATAGCTTTATCACCATGATTGAATTTACCAGTTGCTTCGATGACAACATCTATATCAAGTTCTTTCCAAGGTAAGTTTTCAGGATTTCTATCAGAAACTAATTTGATATCTTGGTTTTTATAACGAATGCCATTTTCAATAGCTTCTACTTTTTCATCGTACTTACCATGAGTTGTATCATAATTAATAAGATGCGCAATTGTTTCTGGAGGGTAACTTGCATTAATTGCCTTTACATTTAAGTTTTCATTTTTCAAAGCAATTCTTAATACCATTCTACCTATTCTACCCATACCGTTAATTGCTATATTCGTTGTCATTTAAAGCACCCCTTGACCATTTATTTATATGTTATACTTTATGGCATTAGTATAACATAATAAATTACTTTTGAAAGCGTTTACCAAAACTTTACAAATACAAATTTTAATCAAACTTAATAAGTATTAGTTATTAAATAACAATGAACTAAAGATTATCGAAATTATAAATTTGAAATGGTTCTTAAGCAGTTAGGTATATATATGACAAAAAACCTGAGGCATTCAACAATGTCTCAGGTTTAATAAAAATTCTCTTTTTGAATTATTTCTCGATAAAACCTTTTTCACTAAGCAACCTTTCTAAATTTTGCTTTAGTTCTAGTTTATCACCGAGATTATCAATCACATGGTCTGCCATTCTACTTTTCTTATCAATAGATATTTGGCTATAAACTCTTGCTTTCGCTTCTTCTTGAGTTAAATCATTTCTTTCCATTA
The DNA here is from genome assembly GCF_021117155.1 of Staphylococcus sp. HL28. Taxonomy (NCBI): domain Bacteria; kingdom Bacillati; phylum Bacillota; class Bacilli; order Caryophanales; family Staphylococcaceae; genus Staphylococcus; species Staphylococcus sp. HL28. Next base: position 1,164,000 of record NZ_CP088218.1, on the reverse strand, counting down.
AACGATCGATTTGAATACTTTCTGATGTGTAAACAAGCCATACTTCATCAACAGTATCCTGCAATTCATTTTCAAATAAAAGTGGTATATCCATAATCACGTTATGGCCTTCATTTAAAAATTGTTGCTTCTTTTGTTCCATTATTTCTCTAACTATTGGATGGACAATTTCATTTAACTTAATACGTTCACCTGGATTATTAAATACTAATTCACCCATATATTTTCTGTCCATCTCGCCATTTTCATCTATAGCTTCATCGCCAAAAACTTCTCTTACTTTCTCTATACCTGGTGTTCCTTTAGCAACTGCATCTCTTGCAGCTGTATCAGCATCTACTACTTTAAAACCAAATGCAGTTAATAATTCAGATACAGTTGATTTACCTGATGCGATACCACCAGTAAGTCCTATTACTTTTGACATATTTTCACGCTTCCTTTATTTCTGACAAGTCGGGCAATAGTGACTATTTCTAGATGCGATGACTTGAGTTTCAATTGAATGCCCACATACCTTGCAATATTTTTGTTTATATACATTCAGATGTAACTGCATTTCACCTGTTTTGCCATCAGCATGACGATAATCGGAAATGCTCGTTCCTCCGTATTTAATACCCTCATTTAATACAGATCGAACATGATAAAATACCATTTCTTTTTCTTGATGTGATAAATCTTGTGTTAGTCGACTGGGTAAAATACCGGCTCTAAATAGCGCTTCACATGCATAAATGTTTCCACAGCCAGATATAACTTTATGATCTAAAATCACTTGTTTAATCGGTTTTTTAGCATAATTCTTTTTATTCGTACAATCTAAAAAATGTTGCAGTGCTTCTTCGTCAAAGGGTTCCGGAGCTATGCTCAAAAATGAAGGATATGAGTCAAAGCTACTCACATTTCTAATTTCCCCAAAGCGACGAATATCTGAATAAATTAATTTTTTACCATTGTCTAATTCAAAAATAACTTGCCAATGCTTACGATAATTAGGCACATTAATTTGTTCTAAATGGTCAACTACGAAGAAACCACCTGCCATACCTAGATGACTAATTAAAATACGTTGTTCTTCATCACGATTAATATAAAATACAATATATTTACTTCTTCGCTCAATTTTGGTAATTGTATAACCTTCTGTTAGGCGTTGAAAACTTTCGAGTGTCATTCCTTTGATAATCGTCTCTCGTCCATCTTCTTTACCTTTTTTTACATTTTCAGAAAAAGTTATTTTATTAATCGTAGTATTTACGGCATATGGTTCAATTCCTCTTTTAACATGTTCTACTTCTGGTAATTCCGGCATATTCAAACCTTCCTTTATTTTGCATCATACCACGTCGCACCGTAACTTGAGTCAACTTTTAGTGGCACATCTAATGCTAGTGCAGACTCCATAATTTCTTCTACAAACTTACTAAACGCTTCTACTTCATCTTTTGGAACTTCAAAGATTAATTCATCGTGAACTTGCAATAATAGTTTCGCGTGATATTCAGTATGTTGTACTTCTTCATTGAATTGCACCATAGCCAATTTGATAATATCTGCCGCACTACCTTGAATTGGCGTATTCATTGCTGTTCTTTCTGCAAAACTTCTTAAATTAAAATTACGACTTGTAATATCTGGAATATATCTACGACGATGTAATAATGTTTCTACAAAACCTTGTGCTTTAGCATCTTTCACAATATCTGACATATATTGTTTGACGCCTGGAAAACTATCTAAATAATCATCAATAAATGCTTTCGCCTTTTTACGTGTAATTCCTAAACTTTGGCTCAATCCATAATCACTTATGCCATACACAATTCCAAAGTTAACTGCTTTCGCTTGTCTACGCATTAAACTATCAACTTCGTCCGCTTCTACATCGAAAACCTTCATTGCAGTCGCTGTGTGAATATCATGCCCATTAATAAATGCTTCTTTCATACTTTCATCTTGAGTAATATGAGCTAAAACTCTTAATTCAATTTGAGAATAATCGGCACTTAAAATAACACTATCAGATGATGTCGGTTTAAATGCTTTTCTAATTTTCCTACCTTCTTCTAGACGAATAGGTATATTTTGTAAATTAGGATCAATACTTGATAAGCGACCAGTTTGCGCTAATGTTTGATTAAAACGTGTATGAATACGATGATCATCACTAATTACTTTTTGTAATCCTTCTACATAAGTAGATTGTAATTTTGATAATTGGCGATATTCTAAAATATAATCAATAATTGGGTGTTGGCCTTGTAACTGTTCCAATACATCAACAGCAGTAGAATAGCCCGTTTTTGTTTTTTTAATTACAGGTAATTCTAGTGTTTCAAACAACACTACGCCAAGTTGTTTTGGAGAATTGATGTTAAATTCTTCACCGGCAGCTTCGTGAATATTTTTAATTAAAACATCTAGCTTTTCTTGAATCTCTTTCTCCATTTGTTGTAAATCTTTAACATCAGTATAGATTCCAATTTCTTCCATCTCACTTAATATTTCAGCTAACGGTAGTTCTAAATCTGCTAATAATGATTCTTGGTTATATTCTTTCAACTGTTTTTGCATTTCAGCTTTTGATTGACTTACCGCTTCAATTATTGATGCAACATGCTTATTTAGGATCCCATCTTCTGGCACATGATGCTTTTTACCCTTACCATAAATAGCCACGTTATCTTGCACATAATGTTGTCCATATAAAGAAACAACTGAATTCACATCGTCAATCGTTCTTGATGGATCGATAATATAACTAGACAACATCACATCAAACTGGATGTTTTGAATATCGATATCAAGTCTATGTGCAACAACATAAGTTTTCTTAGCATCATAAACAGTTTTCGCTGTATCTGGGTTTTCTAACCAATAGACTAAATCTGAAAATTGCTTAATCTCATCTGTATTAATTACAACATGATGTTCGCCAGTATATAGTCCAAACTTTAAAATATTGTCTTTTAAATAATTACTATCTTCTAGTTCAAAATGAATGGTTGCCTCATCTAAATCAGAAAAATTAATGTGATTAAAATTCGACTCAATTTCAAAAGTCTTATCTTTTTGTTCTTGGGTTGCCTCTACTGAATCTATTTCTGCTAATAATTGATTAAACTCTAATTTTTTAAAGAGCTCAATTTTTTCAGTTTCATCTAAATGCTCATCCATTTTAGTATCTTCTAATTTAACTTCTATTGGACTTTCAACATTAATAGTAGCTAAATCTTTACTCATTAAAGCATCATCTTTACTATTTTCAAGCTTTTCTTTAAGTTTTTTACCTGAAACACTATCTATATTGTCATAAACGCCTTCTACAGTATTGAATTGATTTAGTAATTTAATCGCTGTTTTTTCACCTACGCCAGCTACGCCAGGTATATTATCTGATGTGTCGCCCATTAACCCTTTCATATCAATAATTTGATTTGGTGTTAATCCATTATATTTTTCTGCGATAAAGTCAGGTGTATAATGATCTACATCTGTTACACCTTTTTTAGTATAGTAAATTGTGACATGATCAGTTGCAAGTTGCGTTAAATCTCTATCACCTGTAATAATGATAGTTTCAAATCCTGCTTTGTCAGCTTCTCTACTCAAAGTACCAATAATATCATCTGCTTCATAATTTTCTAATTCATATCTTTTTATGTGATATGCATCTAATAATTGACGAATATATGGAAATTGTTCACTTAACTCTGGCGGTGTCTTTTGTCTCCCACCTTTATATTCACTATATTTAGAATGTCTGAAAGTTGTTTTACCTGCATCAAACGCCACTAAAAAGTGATTAGGTTGTTCTTCTTTAAGAATTTTCTCTAGTAACATTGCAAAGCCATATACTGCATTTGTATGTATGCCTGCCTTATTTGAAAGTAATGGCAAAGCATAGAATGCTCTAAAACTTAAACTATTACCATCAATTAATACTAATTTATTCACGTTATAAACCTCCAGCACATATTTAAATATATTTTAGCATAAACAGTGTATGCTCATTAAACATTAAGTACCATTGTCTCATAATTCATATAACTAAAATAAGAACCACATACCTATGTGAATTCAATCATTATAGGGTGTGGTTCTTAATATTTTTAATCTTCATCGATAAACGTCACTTTAAAGGTCGAACCTTCATTTAAACGACTATCTACGCTAATTCTTCCATTATGTGCTTCAACAATGTGCTTAGTAATCGATAATCCTAATCCAGTACCGCCGGAATCTCTACTTCGTGCTTTATCAACTCGATAAAATCTTTCAAAAATATGTTTCTGTTCCTCAGCACTAATTCCTATACCAAAGTCTTGAATTTCTAAGTTTACTTTTTTACCTTGGCGATACACACTTACTATGACTTTATTATCATTAGTCGAATAATTAATAGCATTGGATAATAAATTCGTAATAACTTGAGCAATTTTATCTTCATTTGCTTTGAAAATAACGTCCCGTTCAATTTTAGATTCAATTGTTATATTTTTATTCTGAGCTTGATTTTGTAAATTATCTATTGTTGTATAAGCTAATTCAGATAAATTCATATAACTTGTTGCAATTTCGTTTTGTTGTTCAATATGCGATAAATCAAGTAAGTCCATCACAAGTGATTCGATTCTGTTTGATTCTTTCAGAATAATATTTAAGAACATATTAAGTGATTCTTCATCATTTTTTGCACCTTCAATCAATGTTTCCGCGAATCCTTTAATTGATGTAATTGGTGTTTTAAGTTCATGAGATACGTTTGCTACAAATTCTCGACGTAGATTTTCTAATTTTTGCAAATTAGTAATATCATGTAGTACGACAACCATACCTTGTAGCTTTTTCTTCGATTTAGAAAGAATCGGTACACATGATACATCAAAATATTTTGTGTGAACATTATTAATATCCACTTCAATCTGTTCATAAATCACTTTCTCAGTTCTAAAACTTTCCATGATTAATTTTTCAATTTTATCATTTATAAAACCAATATAACTTTTATTTTCTACACTTTGGTCAGGACTAAATACTTCGTAATATGCCGAGTTTGCCACGACAATTTCACCATGCTTATCAATCATTAGTACTGAACTTGGTATATTTTCCAATGTCGTTTTTAATCTATTGGATTGGATTTTTTGTCTGTTATTTAATTTTTGTAAACGTCTTGCAAGCTCATTTGTCGTTACAAACAAAGCCTTAGTTTCTTTGACATTACTTTCAGGTACACGAACATGATAATACCCATCTGCCAGTAACGACGTAGCATATGTCACTTCATTTATAGGTCTAATATATGTACGATTGATACTTCTACTAGCTAGGTAAACTGTAATTAATACAATCACACCTACAATTGATAGGTACTTCCACATTTCTTTTTGCAAGTCTAATATTTCATCATTAATGCCACTTATGTATACCGTTTTATCATCAATTTGACTTTTGAACGTATACTTCAAACCAAGTTTTGTATTTTTATGAATTAATTGTGAAGGATTAGCTTCATTATCTATGCGTTTATCTATTTTTTCTTCTTTATTTGTCGTATATATCAATTTATCATTTTTCTTGATAACGATGATATTTTCTTGATTATTTGCAATATTTTTAATTTCACTTTTTTTATTATCGTTATATAAACTAACATAATTGCGTGCTTCTTTTTCGAGTTCTTTAGTTTGATTTTGTGTTAATGTTTGATAAATCATGTTGTGGACAATAGCACCTAAACCTATAAAACTAATAATCGTAATGGTACTAATTAATATTAAAAGACGATGATGAAATTTCAACATTAACTTTTAGGACGCTCCAATTTATAGCCTAATCCTCTTACAGTTTTAATCAATTTAGGTTGTTTAGGGTTTTCTTCTAATTTGTCTCTCAAATGACTAATATGGACATCAACGATACGAGAATCACCAGCGAACTCATAATTCCATACAGAATTTAACATATGTTCTCTTGTAATGACACGACCTTGTCGTTCAATAAGATAAAGTAATAATTCAAATTCTTTTGGTGTGAGTTCTAATAACTCATCATCTTTATATACTTCGAAAAATTCAGGACGAATACGAATTGAATCAATAATAATATCCTCATCATCCGTCTCATTTTGCTCAACTTCATTTACAAATTGTGAACGTCTTAATATTGCTTTTACTCTTGCCACGACTTCTCTAGGTGAGAAAGGTTTAGTCATATAGTCATCAGCACCCAGTTCCAAACCTAATACCCTATCAAATTCATCATCCTTAGCTGTTAGCATAAGAATAGGTACTAAATTTTTATCAGATCTAATTGTTTTACAAACCTCAATACCATCTTTTTTTGGTAACATGACGTCTAATACAATTAAATCTGGTTGAGACGATTCAACCTTTTGTAGTGCTTCTTCACCGTCATAGGCTACTTCTACTATGTATCCAGCTGTTTCTAAATTATATTTAAGTAACGTAACGATCGATTGTTCATCGTCAACGACTAATACTTTTTGTGACATGATGTGCCTCCCCCATTTAGATTACATGTTTATTATAACTGATGTTTAAATACAAATAACATACCTACACATCAAATTTACATAAACTTAACAATCCATTTAATATGCTACTTATATTAAGCTAACATTGGATTAATATTGTCATTTCATTAATTAAACTATCATTTTTTTATAAAAAATGATATTAAAAGACTAGGAATTTACAAAATCTTAATAAAAAAAACGGATTGGTTTCCCAATCCGTTTCATTCAATATCATCTTTTATTTTAAGTTTTTGATTAATTCGTCAGCAAATTCAGAAGTTGATACTTCAGTCGCACCATCCATTAAACGAGCGAAGTCATAAGTAACAATTTTAGAAGCGATTGTTGCTTCAATAGAGTCTGTAATTTTATCAGCAGCTTCTTGCCAACCTAAATGTTCTAACATTAATACTGAACTTAATAGTTCAGAAGATGGGTTTACTTTGTTTAAACCAGCATATTTAGGCGCTGTTCCGTGAGTAGCTTCAAAGATAGCATGACCTGTTTCATAGTTGATATTTGCGCCTGGTGCAATACCAATTCCACCAACTTGGGCAGCTAATGCATCTGAAATATAGTCACCATTTAAGTTCATTGTAGCAACAACTTCATGTTCAGATGGACGAGTTAAAATTTGTTGTAAGAAGATATCAGCGATTGAGTCTTTAACAATAATTTTACCTTCTTGCTCAGCTTTTGATTGCGCTTCATTCGCAGCATCTTTACCTTCTTTTTCTACAATTTCATCATATTGTTGCCAAGTGAATACTTGATCAGCAAATTCATTATGAGCTAAATCGTAACCCCATTGTTTAAATGAACCTTCAGTGAATTTCATAATGTTACCTTTATGAACTAAAGTTACTGCTTTACGGTTATTATCGATTGCATATTGGATAGCAGCTCTAACCAATCTTTCTGTACCTTCTTTAGAAACTGGTTTAATACCGATACCTGAAGTTTCAGGGAATCGGATATTTGTTGCTCCCATTTCATCTTGTAAGAAGTCTATCACTTTCTTAACTTCTGGTGTACCTTCTTTGAATTCAATACCTGCATAGATATCTTCAGTATTTTCACGGAAAATAACCATATCTACGTCTTGAGGGCGTTTAACTGGTGATGGTACACCTTGGAACCAACGTACAGGACGTAAGCAAGTGAATAAGTCTAATTCTTGTCTTAAAGCTACGTTTAATGAACGAATACCACCACCGATTGGTGTAGTTAATGGACCTTTAACAGCAATTAAATATTCTTTAATTGTGTCTAAAGTTTCTTGTGGTAACCATTCACCAGTATTGTCATATGCTTTTTGTCCAGCTAAAACTTCTTTCCATTCGATTCGTTTTTCACCATTATAAGCTTTTTCTACTGCAGCATCGATAACACGACTAGCTGCTTTCCAGATATCTGGTCCAATTCCGTCACCGATAATGAAAGGAATGATTGGTTCGTTTGGTACATTTAATCCATCTTTAGTTTGAGTAATTTTTTCTGCTGTCATAAAATTTGACCTCCAAGTAATTTGTTTGAATTCACCTAATACTATAGATGATTTGATTATCTTTCTTCAATAGGAACATATTTACGATTCGTTTCACCAATGTAATTTGCTCTTGGACGCATGATTCTATTATCTCTGTATTGCTCAAGAATATGTGCAATCCAACCAGATGTACGACTGACTGCAAAGATTGGTGTAAATAAATCATGTGGAATGTCCATACTATGATAAACAGTCGCACTAAAGAAATCGACGTTAGGAATTAAACCTTTTTCTTCTTTCATACGTTTTTCTATAGCTAATGACATTTCATATAATTCGCTTTGTCCTGTTTCTTCAGTAATCTTTCTACTCATTTCACGTAAGTATTTAGCACGAGGGTCGCCTTCTTTATATACACGATGACCGAAGCCCATAATTTTTTCTTTATTTGCAATTTTTTCATCTAAATAGTTATCTACATTATCTAATGAACCTACTTCAGATAACATAGCCATAACGCGTTCATTAGCGCCACCATGTAAAGGTCCTTTTAATGAACCAACAGCAGCTACAATACCTGAATACATATCAGATAAAGAAGATACTGCACAACGAGCAGTGAACGCTGATGCATTTAATTCGTGATCTGCATGTAAGATTAATGCTTTGTTAAATGCTTCTTCTTCAATATCAGTAGGTAATTCACCTTTTAACATATATAAGAAGTTTCCAGCGTAGCTTAAATCTGAATTTGGTTTTAATGGTTCTTTACCTTCACGTACACGTGAAAATGCTGTTACTAATGATGCAATTTTAGCCTGAATACGAATTGCTCTTTCATATTTCTTTTCATCAGCTTCATCTTCTGCATCTGGATCAAAATGAGCAATGTATGATACTGATGTACGTAATGCTGTCATTGGATGTACTTTATCAGTTACATACTCTTCAAAATGTTTATACACTCTAGGATTAAGTGTCATATACTCATATAATTTTGATTTAAGTTCTTGTAATTCTTCTTTAGTTGGCAATCTATAATTCCATAATAAAAAGATGATTTCTTCAAATTGGGCATTTTCTGCAAGATCGTCAATATCATATCCTGCGTATGTTAATTGACTATCGATGATTGAGCTGATTTTAGTTTCAGCTGCAATTACCCCTTCCAAACCTCTTTGTAATTCTGCCATGATAAATTTCCCCTTTACTATTTCTTTATGAAATGGCTTTCAACTAGTATTATAGCTAATTATTAAGTTTTTGTGAAACAAAATAAATTACTATATATATGTAAGTTTGGTATTGATTCATATATTACTTAAATGTTAAAAATGTTCTAAGTACCATGAAACCAACATTTTGGCCTTTTAAATTATTTTGAAAATTAAATTGAATACAAAGTTTTCATTTGGTTATCATGTTTGATTATAAATTACTAATTATCTCGGAGTGTATTTTAACACTTTTTTAATAAATAAATTGTATAAAAAGCAATTTAAGTGCATAATATAATTATCTAAAAGTAAGGGAGAGGTCTTATGGCTGATAATCTACAAAGAGAATTGAGCAATCGCCATGTGCAATTAATTGCCATTGGAGGCGCTATTGGGACAGGATTATTCCTGGGTGCTGGACAAACGATTGCCATGACGGGTCCCTCAATACTACTCACGTACATCTTTATTGGATTCATGCTATTTATGTTTATGCGTGGATTAGGCGAAATTATTATTCAAAACACAAATTTCAAATCATTTGCGGACGTAACTAATACATATATAGGTCCATTTGCAGGATTTGTTACTGGTTGGACATATTGGTTGTGTTGGATTATTACTGGTATGGCAGAAGTTACTGCAGTTGCTAAATATGTTAGTTTCTGGTTCCCACATATACCTAACTGGATTAGCGCATTATTCTGTGTACTTATTTTAATGTCATTTAACTTATTAAGTGCTAAGTTATTTGGAGAATTAGAATTTTGGTTCTCGATTGTTAAAATTGTAACCATTATAGGTTTAATTGTCGTCGGCGCTATTATGATTTTATTTGCATACAAAACACAATTTGGACATGCAAGTTTAACTAATTTATACAATCACGGTATTTTCCCTAAAGGTGCGTCAGGTTTCTTCATGTCATTCCAAATGGCAGTGTTCTCGTTCGTCGGTATTGAAATGATTGGTGTAACAGCTGGCGAAACGAAAGATCCTGAATCAACTATACCTAAAGCAATCAATAGCGTACCGATTCGTATATTAATCTTTTACGTCGGTGCCCTAGCAGTAATTATGTCTATCATTCCTTGGGATAAAGTCGACCCAGATAATAGTCCGTTTGTAAAATTATTTACACTTATTGGTATTCCATTTGCAGCTGGTTTAATCAACTTCGTTGTATTAACTGCTGCAGCATCATCATGTAATAGTGGTATTTTCTCAAACAGTAGAATGTTGTTCGGATTATCTGATAATAAACAGGCACCACCTGCATTTAGCAAGACAAACAAAAACGGTGTGCCACATGTAGCAATTATTGGATCTTCTGCATTACTATTAATTGCAGCATTATTGAATTACATTTTCCCAGATGCAACATTGGTGTTCACATATGTAACAACATTATCTACTGTATTGTTCCTAATCGTATGGGCATTAATTATCATAGCTTATATTAATTACAGTAGTAAAAATCCAGAATTACACAAGGCGTCTACATATAAATTACCTGGTGGTAAATATATGGGCTACGTCATCTTATTATTCTTTATCTTAGTATTTGGTTTACTATTTGTTAATGAAACAACTAGACGCGCAATTTATTTAACACCTTTATGGTTTGTGTTACTAGGATTTATGTATTGGAGATATAAAAAAGCAAGTACAGAATCTAAATAACCTTTAACTAAAAATAAGTAAATAATTAGCCAGTAAATGATTTATCATCAAATCATTTACTGGCTTTTATTTTTTTATCAAACTTACTTGCTATTCATATTTCTAACTTAGCCTCACAAAATATTTATCATAATACGTTAACTGAACGCACAACAAATTAGTGAAATAGCAAAATCACCACTTCCAAACAATTATATTTGGAAGTGGTGACTCTAATTTCATCATCAATCTATTTAATTAATATGTTATTGATTAAAGTACGTTAGCATATCCTTCGAATACTTTACCATTTGCTGCATCTACAGTTACTAACATATCATCTTTGATTTCTTTAGTAGCATTTTCAACACCAACAACTGTTGGAATACCTTTTTCTAAACCAACAATAGCACTTGGTGATGTAATACCATTTTCTTCAGTAATTAAACCAATAGCTTGATCTACGTAAGGTACTAATGTTTCATCTACTGAGTTAGTAACGATGATTTTATCACTTAGGTCAACGCCTTCTAAATCACTCGCAGAATGAGCGACAACAGCAGTACCTACTACTGAACCACGACCTACACCTTGACCTTTAGCAATTTCGTCCCCAACTAAGTGGATTTTCATCATATTTGTTGTACCTTTTTCACCTGTTGGTACACCTGCAGTAATGATAATTAAATCACCATTTTGAACTCTTTCAGTTTCAACTGCAGTTGCTACTGCATTATTTAATAATGCATCAGTGTTTTTACGTCCTTCTTTAACTACTGGATAAACACCCCAAACAATAGCACATTGACGTGCAGTTTTTTCACTTGGTGTTACAGCAATAATGTCTGAATGTGGACGATATTTAGAAATTGTACGTGCTGTTGAACCACTTTCTGTTGCTGCTACAATAGCTTTAACATTTAAGTTTAGAGCAGTATGTGCCACTGAGATACCAATAGCATTCACTAAAGATGTTTCAACTAATTTAGTTCTGTCAGATAATAATTTTTTATAATCTTGAGCTGCTTCAGCAGATACTGCAATATTTCTCATTGTTTTAACTGCTTCTTCAGGATATAAACCAGCAGCTGTTTCACCAGATAACATTACTGCATCTGTACCATCATAGATTGCGTTCGCCACGTCGCTCGCTTCTGCACGAGTTGCACGTGGATTACGTTGCATAGAATCAAGCATTTGTGTAGCTGTGATAACTGGTTTACCTAATTTATTACATTTTCTAATTAAGTCTTTTTGAACCATTGGCACTTTTTCTGGTGGGATTTCAACACCCATATCACCACGTGCTACCATTAAGCCATCAGATACTTCAAGAATTTCTTCGATATTATCGATACCTTCTTGGTTTTCAATTTTAGGGAAGATAGTAATATTTGCTTTTTCTTGTTCTAAGATTTCACGAATATCTAAAACGTCACTTGGACGACGAACGAAGCTTGCTGCGATGAAATCTACATCTTCTTTGATACCAAATCTAATGTCGTCTGCATCTTTGTCAGTGATACCTGGTAAGTTTACTTTTACGCCTGGTAAGTTAACACCTTTTTTATTTTTTAATTCACCACTATTTAAGATGTCACATTTAACTTCACCTTTATCATGGTCAATGTCTTTAACTTGTAATTCAACTAAACCATCATCTAATAAAATATATGAACCTACTTGAACATCGTTAATTAAGTTGTCGTAAGTTACAGAGAATTTCTCTGGAGTACCTTCAACTTCTGTCATGCTTACAATAACTTCATTACCTTTTTCTAATTCGATAATGCCATCTTTCATGTTATGTGTACGAATTTCTGGTCCTTTTGTATCTAAAAGGATCGCTACTGTTTTATTTAAACGTTTAGCAACTTTACGAATTGTATCAATTCTACCTTTATGTTCTTCATGACTTCCGTGTGAAAAGTTCAAACGTGCCACGTTCATACCAGCATTCATTAATTTTTCAAGCATTTCTTCTGATTCTGAAGCTGGTCCAATAGTACATACAATTTTAGTCTTTCTCATTTTAAAATCCTCCTGAAATTTATATAGATAACTCTTTAGCTAGTTGATAAATTTGTTGATCAAACTTATGACTTGAATGACCAAATATTTCATCGAATGGTGTCGCTGTTAACTGGTTGTGTTTAATACCAACACCTTTGGCAGTTTCACCTTTCTTTAATAATTCAACGGCATGACCACCTAATCTTGAAGCTAAAACACGGTCAGCTCCTGAAGGGCTACCTCCACGTTGAATGTGTCCTAATACTGATACTCTTGTATCAATATTAATATATTTACTTAATTCATCAGCACATTCTTGACCGCTCATACATCCTTCAGCAACCATAACGATTGAATGTTTTTTACCACGTTTGATACCTTGCTCAATTTTTTCAGCTACTTCTTTGATATCTGTATCAACTTCTGGTACGACAATCGTTTCAGCACCTACAGATAAGCCTGCCCATAGTGCTAAGTCACCACAGTCACGACCCATTACTTCAACGATAAATGTTCTTGCATGACTTGATGCTGTATCACGAATTTTATCGACTGAATCAATAATCGTATTAAGTGCTGTGTCGAATCCAATCGTAAAGTCAGTACCGTTAATATCATTATCAATTGTACCAGGGATACCTATGGTTTGTATTTCTTTACACTCTTCACTTATACGTTGAGCGCCACGGTAACTGCCATCCCCGCCAATTACTACTAATCCCTCAATTTCTCTTTTACGTAGATTGTTAATAGCAACTTTACGTACTTCTTCTTCTTTAAATTCAGGACATCTTGCTGAGAATAAGAATGTCCCACCACGTTGGATAGTATCTCCAACTGATCCTAATTCAAGTTTATGAATATCATCTTCTACTAATCCTTGATAACCGTGATATACACCATAAACTTCAATATTATTGTAAATTGCTGTACGTACAACTGCTCTAACGGCAGCATTCATCCCCGGTGAATCTCCACCGCTAGTCAAAACTGCAATTTTCTTCATGACGACATACCTTTCTATAACTAGATTTATCTTCAACTCTAAATTACCACAAATTTTTTACTACTTCCATCAAAAGAAAGGACTTATATTGATGTAAACGTTTTTAATTATGACTTTTATTTTAACGATAATAAAAATAGAGTAATAGTCTATAAAATGACTACTACTCTATACCTCTTTATTCTACAAAAGAGCCAATATTTCTAAATTTATTAAAGCGATCTTCAGCTAATTGTTCTTTATCAAGTTGTTCTAATTCATTTAAATGAGAAACAAACGCATCTTTAATTGATTGTGCTTGCACTTCCATTTCTTTATGTGCACCGCCAAGTGGCTCATTAATCACATCATCTATTACATTTAATTCATGTAAGTCGTGCGCTGTGATTTTCATTGTTTCTGCAGCAATTTTAGCTAAATTACTATCTTTCCACAATAATGCTGCTGCACCTTCTGGAGAAATAACAGAATATGTACTGTTTTCAAGCATTAATACTCTGTTAGCAATACCGATACCAAGGGCACCACCACTACCACCTTCACCAATAACGACTGCAATGACAGGCACTTTTAATGAAGCCATTTCTATTAAATTAGTAGCTATAGATTCACTTTGACCTCTTTCTTCTGCTGCTTTGCCAGGGTATGCACCTTTCGTATCAATAAATGTGAATATTGGTCGATTAAACTTTTCGGCCTGTTTCATTAGTCTTAAAGCTTTTCGGTATCCTTCTGGATGAGCCATACCAAAATTGCGATATATATTGTCTTTAGTATCTTTACCACGTTGTTGTCCAACAACAGTAACTGCTTTACCGTTTAAATAACCAATACCACCAATCATAGCTGGATCATCTCTAAAGTTACGGTCTCCATGTAATTCTATAAACGAATCAAATATCATAGGAATATAATCTAATGATGTTGGTCTTTCTGGTAATCTGGCTATTTGTACTCTATCCCACGGTTTTAAATTTGTATAAACTTTTTTTGTTTCACGTTCTAAAGAAGCTTCAAGCATATCGATTTCTTCTTGTAAATCAACATCATTCTTTTCTTGAGATTCTTTTAACGAATCAATTTTCTTTCTAATTTCAAAAAGTGGCTTTTCAAAATCAAGCATTAGCTTTTCACCTCTTGATGTAGATTTAGTATATTGGCAAGTGTTGTTCTCATATCTTTACGATGTATCACTTTATCGAGTTGACCATGTTCTAATAAAAATTCAGCAGTTTGGAAATCCTCTGGTAATTTTTCATTAATAGTTTGTTCAATGACACGTCGTCCAGCAAAACCAATTAATGCTTTGGGTTCACTTAAATTAATATCACCAACTGATGCAAAACTTGCAGACACGCCACCAGTTGTGGGATTCGTGATATATGAAATATATAATAATCCTGCGTCAGAATGTCTTTTTAATGACACACTTGTTTTACCCATTTGCATTAATGAAATAATACCTTCTTGCATACGAGCGCCACCACTAGCAGAGAATAAAATAAACGGCAAACGATGCTCAGTACAATAATCAATAATACGACAAATTTTTTCACCGACAACTGATCCCATACTACCCATTCTAAATCGTGCATCCATTACTGCTACACCGTATTCAATACCTTCTAATTTAGCAGTGCCAGTCACAACTGCTTCATTTAGATCTGTCTTTTTCTGATCCTTTTCAATCTTTTCAATGTATCCAGGAAAATCTAAAGGATTAGCAGATGTCATGCCTTTATCAAATTCATTAAATGTACCTTCATCAGAAATCGCTTCGATTCTTTTATACGCAGATAATGAAATATGATGGTCACAATTAAAGCATACATTTAGGTTCTCATCTAATTCTTTGGTATACATGATCTTTTTGCATTTAGGGCATTTAGTCATGATTCCTGCTGGTACATCGTTTTGTTTAGAATCTTGAACTGTTAGATATTTCTTTTTCTTTGTTCGATTAAAAAAATCTTTAAACATAGGGAAACCTCCAAAAACCTCTGACCTTAATAAGGATTAAATTTATACTCATGAAGCATTTATAATTATGTATAGTGATAAAGTACTATAACGACATTTGTAACCTACACGTTATAAATGTCGTTATATTTAAACTTCATCCAAATATAATATTCTATATCAATATATTTATCAATATTATTTTAAGTCTGTTAATTTCATTGTTTTATCATACACATCTTGTGGATCTACTTCAATTCGAGCTACACCTGATTCCATAGCTGCTTTAGCAACTTCACGAGCTACTGATGGTGCAACACGTTTATCAAATGGTCCAGGGATACAATAATTCGGCTCTAATTCTTTACTATCGATTAAGTCTGCAATCGCTTCTACTGCAGCTTTTTTCATTTCTTCATTAATATGGGTTGCTTCAGTATCCAATGCACCTCTAAATATACCTGGGAAAGCTAGTACATTATTAATTTGGTTTGGATAATCCGAGCGTCCAGTTCCAACAACTTTAGCACCAGCGTCTTTAGCATCGTTCGGATTGATTTCAGGATTAGGATTCGCCATTGCAAAAATAATTGGATCTTTGGCCATGCTCTCTACCATTTCTTTAGAAAGTAAGTCTGCAATAGATACACCTATAAATACGTCAGCATCTTTAATGACTTCGCTAAGCTCGCCTTCAGTTTTATTTTTGTTTGTCCATTTAGCGACATATTCTTTCGTATCATTCATGCCATAGCTTCTGCCTTCAAATATAGCACCTCTTGAATCACACATAACCATATTTCTAACACCATAAGAATATAGTAATTTCACAATAGCTATTCCTGCTGCACCTGCACCATTTAGAACAACTTTGATATCTGATAAATCTTTATCAACGATTCTAAGTGCATTGATTAATCCTGCCATTGTTACTATTGCTGTTCCATGTTGATCATCATGGAAAACCGGAATATTTGTTTCTTTTTTCAATCGTTCTTCTATTTCAAAACAACGTGGTGCTGAGATATCCTCTAAGTTTATACCGCCGTAATTTGGTTGGATTAATTTAACTGTTTTAATAATTTCCTCAGTATCTGTTGTATCAAGTGCAATAGGCACACCATTCACACCAGCAAAACTTTTGAATAATACGGCTTTACCTTCCATAACAGGAATACTAGCTTCTGGACCAATGTTCCCTAAACCTAATACTGCTGTTCCATCAGTAACTACCGCAACTGTATTACCTTTAATTGTATAGTCATATACTTTTCTTTCATCTTCATGAATTTCTTTACACGGTTCAGCAACACCTGGTGAATAGGCTAAGCTTAATTCTTCTTTGTTAGTAACTTTAACATTAGGTGTTACTTCTAATTTACCTTGGTTTTCTTTATGCATTTCTAGTGCTTCGTCTCTTAAAGACATCAAAAATCAACCCCTATTTATTTAGTTATAAGAATTAGATGATGCTAGTTTTCATTCGGTTATTATTATAATACGTTTTCACATTCAAATAATAATGAATTGCTTACCTATAGGTTGTAGAGTGAATTAAAACTAGCAATGATTTAATTATCAGTCACTACTTTTATAATTATTTTTTCTGCTGATCATTCATATTTTATCATTAATCGATGAATAAGATAATGCCATTTACAAACAAATAGAACAAAAAACAATTATAAAAATAAACTGATGATTAATATATAAATCATCAGTTTACTATATCACAATTCAATACTAGATAAAAGTTATACAAAACGGATATCACTTGGTTTAAATAACTTAACTAAATCAGATAAAAAAGATGAATTTTTCTTAATGTAACCTAATTTTGACATCTCTTTTGTTTGCTCATTGAATGATAAAACTTCAATGGATTGATTTGTATTTTCCTGATCTAAATATTGATAGAACCCTTCAACTTGATCAACTTTTCTAACAATAATTTGTTTAGTTTGGTTCAATTTCAAAGATTCAAATGCTTCTTCTGTATAAATATCATTGATAATCAACTGCGTTTTTCCATTTCGTTTATCAAATTTTCCTTGAACAACATAAATTTGTTCTTCAGATATATCAAGTTCATATTTTTTAAATTGATTTGGAAATATGACGCCATCCAGTAAATGTATACCATCATTCAAGGTTACGAATGCCATATTTTGACCATTTTTAGTTCTAATTCGTTTAATTTGATCAAACTGGACTAAGATAGGCTGATAGTTTTTAGCATTACTCAATTTGTATATCGTTAAATATTGTTTCTTGTTAAATTCTTTCTCTACGGGGTGCTTAGAGATATAAAATCCTAAGTATTCTTTTTCATATTCACTTATTAATTGGTCAGGTAATTCTTCTTTTTCTTCATAAGATTGTTTTGGTGTGAAGAAATCGAATAACATATCATCTTGTTCTATATCAGTTACTTGATCAATCACTTGGTCAATTGAATGCAATAAAGTAGCTCGATTTTTACCTAATATATCAAAGGCACCTACTAAAATTAATGATTCTAATAATTTTCGAGTTTTTACTCTTTTAGGTAAACGTCTTGCAAAATCAAAGAAATCTTTAAAGTCACCATTTTGATATCTCTCGTCTACAATTAGTTTCACACTTTGATATCCCACACCTTTAATAGCACCTAATGATAAATAGATACCATCGTTAGTTGCTTTATAGAACCAATGACTTTCGTTTATGTTTGGTGGAAGTATCGTGATGCTCTGATGTTTTGCCTCATCAATCATCGCAGCCGTTTTTTTCTCACTACCAATAACATTACTTAATATATTAGCGTAAAAATAATTAGGATAATGAACTTTTAAATAACTCATGATATAAGCGATTTTTGAATAACTAACTGCATGTGCTCTAGGAAAACCATAGTCAGCAAATTTTAATATTAAATCAAAAATTTGTTTACTCATATATTCGTCGTAACCATTTTGTTTAGCACCATCAACAAAGTGCTGTCTTTCACTTTCAAGTACAGCCCTATTCTTTTTACTCATTGCACGTCTTAATATATCTGCCTCCCCATAACTAAAGTTAGCGAATTGACTAGCGATTTGCATAATTTGCTCTTGATAAATAATAACGCCATAGGTATTTTTCAATATAGGAGCTAAGTCTTTATGTAGATATTCTACTTTAGATGGGTCATGTCTACGTGTAATATAGGTTGGAATTTCTTCCATAGGCCCAGGTCGATATAACGAAGTAACAGCAACGATGTCTTCAAAATGTTCAGGCTTTAACTTTTTCAATACACTGCGTACGCCATCTGACTCTAATTGGAAAATACCAGTCGTATCTCCTTGAGACAACAATTCAAAAACTTTTGGATCGTCAAAAGGTATACGTTCTATTTCAATGTTGATATTCAAATCCTTTTTAACTTGATTGATAATTTGATGAATGATGGATAGATTTCTTAAACCTAAAAAGTCAATTTTTAATAAACCAATGCGTTCAGCTTCAGTCATTGTCCATTGTGTTAGCAATCCTGTATCTCCTAAAGTCAAAGGTGCATATTCATATAAAGCATGATCATTAATAATAATACCCGCAGCGTGCGTTGACGTGTGTCTAGGTAGCCCTTCTAACTTTTTACATATTTCAAACCATCGTTCATGACGATAATTGCGATGGACAAATTGTTTAAAATCATCATTCTGATAAGCTTCTTCTAAAGTGATTCCTAATTTATGTGGGATTAATTTAGAAATTTCATTTAGCGTTATTTCATCAAATCCCATAATGCGTCCCACATCACGTGCAACAGCTCTTGCAAGTAAATGACCAAACGTTACAATTCCTGAAACATGTAATTGACCATATTTTTCTTGAACATATTGAATCACTTTTTCACGTCGTGTATCTTCAAAATCAATATCGATATCAGGCATTGTTACTCGTTCGGGATTTAAAAAACGTTCGAAAAGTAAATTAAATCTTATAGGATCTATTGTTGTAATGCCAAGTAGATAACTTACCAGTGATCCTGCCGAAGATCCACGTCCAGGTCCAACCATCACATCATGTGTTTTAGCATAATGAATTAAATCACTTACGATTAAGAAATAATCTTCAAATCCCATATTTGTGATAATGTCATACTCATGTTTTAATCTTTCCCAATATTCTGTTTGATTCAAATTTAAATGGTTTAACTGATCTTCAAGTTTTTGCCATAAGTATATTTTAGAAGTTTCACCATTAGGCGTTTGGAACTGAGGTAATAAGGATTGATGATAATTTAACTCTGCGGTACATATTTGTGCAATTTTGTCAGTATTAAATATTAATTCGTCACTACATTCCAAATTCCGAAGTTCACTTTTATTAAATACATGTTCATGGTAATCTTCTTGTTCAGCTACTAGATCCAATTTACTATTTTCCTTAATGGCTTGAAGTGCTGAAATCGTATCGGCATCTTCATTATTTAAGTACCGCATGGTGTTCAACCAAACAAACGCTCTTTGATTAACTGCTATACAATCCTGGTTAAGATAGACATGTTCTTTATCATTAAAAGCATCAATAAATTGTAAATGATGTTCTTCGGCACTTTTAAATATGATGACGAGATGATTTGCATAACGTTTCAACCACTCAATTGAAATGTCTTCTTTTTCTTTCATTTTAATCGCTGATGATAATTGATATAAATCTTTTAAGCCCTCATTATTTTGTGCCAATAGGACAGTCTCCAATTGATACAACCCATCAGTTAAATAGACAGTCATACCAAAAACGGGGTGTATCCCCGCTTCTAAACATGCATCATAAAATTTGGGATAGCCATACAAAACATTTGTATCTGTGATTGCAAGGTGTTCAATGCCTTCGTTCTTAGCTTTTTTAACGACATCCGATATTCTTAAACTTGAATTTAATAAATCGTATGACGTATGAATATTTAAATATGCAACCATGTTTGTATGACTCCTTTCTGTCTTTTATTTATTGAAGTTTTTGACGTAAAGCTTGTGCTAATGAATCAAATTCTTCCCAACTATATACTGAGACACCTGATGCATTAGGATGACCGCCACCACCAAAATCATTTGCTATATCATTAATGATATATTGCCCTTTAGATCGTAAACGGCAACGAATTTGATCCCCTTCGTCTACACCAAACATCCAGATTTTAAGTCCTTGAATATCTGCTACCGTATTTACAAATTGAGACGCTTCATTTGCTTTAATTTTGTATTGCTCTAATACGTCTTTAGTAATTTTGACTTGGCAGTAACCATCATTATGCAATTCGAAATTTTGTAATACATAACCTTGAAATGGCATTAATCGAGGGTCCTTTTCGGACATTTTATTGAGCTCAGCATTATGATTAAATGGGAAACCAAGTAATTTTCCTGCAATTTCCATTGTATGTTGTGTTGTATTACCGAATAAGAAGCGGCCAGTATCTCCTACAATACCTAAATATAGTACACGTGCGACATCTTCATTAATGATACTTTCATCATTGAAATGTGAAATCATATCATAAATGATCTCACTGGTAGATGAAGCATCTGTATTAACTAAATTAATGTCACCGTATTGATCTACTGCTGGGTGATGGTCAATCTTCAATACTTTCTTTCCTAAAGTGAACCTTTGGTCATCCACACGCGGCGCATTCGCAGTATCACATACAATTACAAGTGCTTCTTTATAAACATTGTCTTCAACGTGGTCAAGTGTCCCTATAAAATTAAGAGACGCTTCTTCATCCCCCACTGCATATATATGTTTATCAGGAAATTTAAGTTGTAAATAGTATTTCAATCCTAATTGTGACCCATATGCATCTGGGTCTGGTCTTACATGTCGATGAATAATTATTGTTTCATTTGATTCAATCTCTTTCATTATATCGTTCATTAGTGTTTCCATTTTATTAACTCCTCTAGTTTTTCTTTAATTAGTATCCCTCAAACATTTGACATATAACTGATGCAATCGCTACTTTTTCATTCTGACAGTACATCGTCACTTCTAATTTCGCAAAGTATCTCCCTACATCGAGCATTTCATATTTAACATCAATACCCGTTTCAATCGGCACTGTTTTCAAGTAAATGATATTTAAGCTTTCTATCATCACATTACCCTTTTTATATTTTCTCATCTCATGGCGTAAAGTTTCTTCAATGATTCCTACAAATACTGCTTTACTTAAAGTACCATAATGATTCGTTAATAATGGAGATACATCAGTTTGAATACCATCATGATTAATAGTTATATGTTTGGCAATTTGATCATTAATCGTTTCACCAATTTGTGGTTGTCTCCCTAGTAATTGCATAGATTTCAATACATCTTGTCTATTGATAACACCGACTGCTTTTTTATTATTATCGGTAACTGGTAGTAGTTCAATACCTTCCCAAATTAATAAATGTGCACAACTTGCGACAGTGTTTGACAATTTAACACTAATTGGATGTTTAGTCATAACATCTTCAATCATATCATTGTCGTTCATATTAATAATTTCTCTACTGGTTACTATACCTACTAACTTGTAATCTTTATTCACAACAGGAAAACGTGTATGACCCGTTTCATTCGCGATTTGTTTATAATCATCCAAAGTCATCGTGTTTAATAATACAGAAAGTTCGTTTATTGGTTTGACAATATCTTCTACAACTAAAATTTCTTTGCGGATTTTTTGATTGAACATGGCACGGTTAATGATATTTGCAACTAAGAACGTATCATAGCTAGATGACAATACTGGTAAGTCATGATCATCAGCATACTGAATGACTTCTTTTGTCGGTTGAAACCCACCTGTAATTAAAATGGCTGTACCACGTTTCAATACTTCGAGTTGTACATTTCTTCTATTTCCTATAATTAATAAAGTTTGTGGTCCAATATATCTTAAGATATCACTTAATTCCATAGCACCAATGGCAAAGTTTGATACTGTTTTATTGACGCCATTCTTTCCGGCAATAATTTGGCCTTCAACAATATTGGCAATTTCATTAAATGTTAAATTATCTATTTCATCTCGATTTCGTTTTTCAATCCTAACGGTTCCCACTCTATCAATGGTTGTAACTAATCCAAGCTGCCCCGCATCCTTAATTGCTCTATAAGCTGTACCTTCAGAAACAGCTAAATCTTTGGCGATTTTTCTAACTGAAATTTTTGAACCAATTGCTAATGATTCAATATGTTTTAAAATTTGTTCATGTTTAGTCATTACGTTACCTCTTCTTAGAACAATGTTATGCCTATTATAACTTTTTAATGAAAAAAAATCATTGACGCACACTCCTAAATAATGAAAAGCCTTATATTAAATTTACAACTTTTGTAAAATGATAATTTTATTAAAAAACCTTTTAATTTAAATGGAAATATCCATCTTTTTTTATTAGAATGGAAGTGAGGAGGGGTGGACTTATGTATAAAAAGATTTTACTAGGTGTAGACACTCAATTAAAAAATGAAAAAGCTTTAGAAGAAGTATCTAAACTTGCTGCAGATGACGCGGTAGTCACTATTTTAAATGCCATAAATGAACAAGATGCTCAAGCGTCTATCAAAGCTGGTGTTCATTTAGACAAAATTACCGAAGAACGTGGTAAACGTTTAGAAAAAACACGTAACATTTTAGAAAGCTATGGTATTGATTACGATCAAATTATCGTTCGCGGTAATGCTAAAGAAGAATTACTCAAACATGCGAATAGCGGTAAATACGAAATCGTAGTTTTAAGTAACCGCAAAGCTGAAGAAAAGAAAAAATTCGTTCTTGGTAGCGTAAGTCACAAAGTTGCTAAACGAGCAACTATCCCTGTGCTTATCGTAAAATAACCTCTTTCTTAACTCATTTACACTAGTTATCTATAAAGACTTACACGTCTTTAATGGATAATTAGTGTTTTTTTATTTGCTGAAAAATAAGAGCGAGACCGGAAATAACATTTAACTAAAATTTATTTCCGTCCCGCTCCAACAAGATTGACTAGAATTGAACCTCTTGTCCTGGCTCTAATATTTGAACTTCCCCTACTTTAACTGCATCTTTAAATTGCTCTGGATCTTGTTCAATTAATGGGAAAGTATTGTAATGAACTGGTACTGAAATACTAGGCTTGATGAATTCATTTATAGCATAAGCTGCATCATCTATGCCCATTGTGAAATTATCACCAATTGGGATAAAACATACATCTACAGGATGTCGTTTAGCTATTAATTCCATATCGCTAAATAAACCTGTATCTCCTGTATGATAAATTGTTTTACCTTCTGCTTCAATTACCACACCCATTGGCATACCTAAATATACAGGAATACCATTTTCATGTGTATAACTTGAACTATGGAAACCTTGTACGTATTTAACACTACCGAAATCTAATTCAGCTTTACCACCAATGTTCATACCTCTAACGTTTTCTACACCATGATAAGTGCTTAAATATCCAGCAATTTCTGCACTACCGATTACTGTAGCGTGATTTCTATTGGCTAGTTCTACTACATCGCCAAAGTGGTCCTCATGACCATGAGTTAAAATAATATAATCTACATCTAATCTTTGTTCATCTAAATCACATTTATCATTTCCTGAAATAAATGGATCTACAATGACTTTTTTACCGTTTCCTTCAAAATAAATGGTTGATTGACCATGAAATGAAAGTTTCATTATCTTAGCCCTCCTAATCGTTTATATGGATATTATACCCTAGCAACTACATTTTATAACACGGAAGTAATGGAATGATTCAAACTTTGAAATATGTTGTTTTTTAGCATAAAATTAAGTTAATCATATAAAGGAGGAAAAACTTCATGACAAAAATCAATGAAATTATTAATTATCTACAAAAAGAAAATGTTGATGCTGCTTGGATTACTACACCCTTAAACATATATTACTTTACTGGCTATCGTAGCGAACCACACGAAAGATTATTTGCATTATTAATTCAAGCTAGTGGTGAAACAGTTTTATTCTGCCCTAAAATGGAAGTTGAAGAAGTTAAAGCGTCTCCTTTTGACGGTCAAATTATAGGTTATTTAGACACTGAAAATCCTTTCGAATTATATCAACAATCATTTCGACATATGCTTATCGAAAGTGAGCATTTAACAGTTAAACGCCAACGTGAAATAACACAAGCATTTCATGTTGAACAATATGGTGATATCGACCAAACGATTAAAAACTTAAGAAATATCAAGTCAATTGATGAAATTGAAAAAATTAAACATGCTGCTCATTTAGCAGATAAATGTATTGAAATCGGTGTGAACTATTTAAAAGAAGGAATCAGTGAACGTGAAGTTGTAAATCATATTGAAAATGAAATTAAGAAATATGGTGTGAATGAAATGAGCTTTGACACTATGGTATTATTTGGAGATCACGCTGCTTCACCACATGGTGTTCCTGGTAATCGTAAATTACAAAATAATGAGCTAGTTCTCTTTGATTTAGGTGTCATCTATAACCACTATTGTAGTGACATGACTAGAACAATTCAATTTGGTACACCTAGCAAAGAAGCTTTAGATATATATAATATTGTTCTTGATGCTGAAAAATCAGCAATTGATGCTATTCGTCCAGGTGTTAAATTAAAAGAAATAGATAAAATAGCGAGAGATATTATTGATCAAGCAGGCTATGGCAACTACTTCCCTCATCGTCTTGGTCATGGTTTAGGTCTAGAAGAACATGAATACCAAGATGTTTCTAGCACAAACGATAATGTTTTAGAAGCGGGAATGGTCATTACCATTGAACCAGGCATCTACGTTCCAGGTGTTGCTGGTGTTCGTATTGAAGATGATATCTTAGTTACAGATAGTGGTTGTGAAATCTTAACGCATTATGAAAAATAATTCTATCTTTAACATTATTAACGCCCTCAAATGAGTAAGATTCATTTGAGGGCGTTATTTATATTTTGAAGATTTTGGCTTATTTTAATGCATCTTCAACAGATGTGTATTTCATATTGAATGCTTCTGCAACACCTTGATGTGTTACATGACCTTTGTACGTATTTAAACCTAAAGATAAAGCATGGTTTGATTTAAATGCCTCTCTATAGCCTTTGTTTGCTAAAATTTGAGCAAAAGGTAATGTAGCGTTATTTAATGCTAATGTAGATGTACGTGGTACTGCGCCAGGCATATTAGCAACTGCATAATGAACAACGCCATGTTTGATGTATGTTGGATCATCATGTGTTGAAATTTTATCTGTTGTTTCAAAAATGCCACCTTGGTCAATTGCGATATCTACAATCACAGAACCATTTTTCATTTGTTTAATCATATCTTCTGTTACAAGATTTGGTGCTTTAGCGCCAGGAATTAATACTGCTCCGATTACTAAATCACTATCTTTTACATACATTTCAATATTTAATGGGTTTGACATAATGGTATGCACTCTACCATTAAATAGATCATCTAACTCTTGTAAACGTTTAGGATTGACGTCTAATACAGTTACATCGGCACCTAAACCTAATGCAATTTTAGCTGCATTTGTACCTGCTTGACCGCCGCCTATAATTGTGACTTTACCTTTAGGCACACCTGGTACTCCACCAAGTAAGATACCCATTCCACCATTAAATTTTTGTAAAAATTCAGCACCGATTTGTGTTGCCATTCTACCAGCTACTTCACTCATCGGACTTAACAATGGTAATGATCGATCCGGTAATTGCACAGTTTCATATGCAATACCAATCACTTTGTTATCTACAAGTGCTTGTGTTAGTTTTTCTTCATTTGCTAAATGTAAATAAGTGAATAGAATTAAACCTTCTTTGAAATATTGATATTCTTCTTCTAATGGTTCTTTAACTTTAACAACCATATCAACATCCCAAACTTGTGATGCTTCTGAAACAATGTCTGCTCCTGCTTCTTTATAATCTATATCTTCAAAGTATGAGCCCATTCCAGCATTAGTTTCAACTAAAACAGTGTGTCCTTGTTCAACCAAGGCATGTACACCGCTTGGTGATAGACTTACTCTGTTTTCATTGTTTTTTATCTCTTTAGGAATACCTATTTTCATTCCACACACCTCCTCTATTATAGTAACGCGAAAACCTACTAAAATACAAATGAAAGCGCCTACAAAAATACACAAAAATGTTAATTTTTAGAGTAATATTTTCTGAAAAATGTGGTAATATATAAGTAAGAAAAGACGAAAGGGGTACTTACGATGATTACTTACAAAAATATTTTAATCGCAGTCGACGGTTCACACGAAGCAGAATGGGCATTTAATAAAGCAGTTGGCGTAGCAAAACGTAATGATGCCAAATTAACAATCGTGAATGTCATTGATTCAAGAACTTATTCTTCTTATGAGGTATATGATGCTCAATTTACTGAAAAATCAAAACACTTCTCTGAAGAATTATTAAACGGTTATAAAGAAGTTGCTACAAATGCTGGTGTTACAAACGTTGAAACGCGTTTAGAATTTGGTTCACCAAAAGCAATTATCCCTAAAAAAATCGCACCTGAAGTTGGTGCAGACTTAATTATGAGTGGTACTTCAGGTCTTAATGCTGTTGAGCGTTTTATCGTTGGCTCTGTTTCTGAAGCCATCGTTAGACACGCGCCATGTGACGTACTAGTAGTAAGAACAGAAGAAATGCCAAATGATTTCCAACCTCAAGTTGCTACACCACAATTACGTGAAAGATATTCAAATTAATTGATAATAAAAATAGTGATTGAATGAATCATCATTATTGCGCCAGTAAATGAACTCATTTACTGGCTTTTTTATATGCTATTTAAGTTTGCTACTATATTTCGTAATAACTAATTTAAATTAACTGTTTTTACACTATACGAAATCAGATTATCTATTCAAACTAAAAAAGGAACGACAACGTCGCTCCTTTTCCACAATACTTATTTTGATTCAACATTTTCTTCTGAAGATGTTTCTTCAGTTTCTAAACCACCATATTTAATAACATCTCTAGATATCATTACTTCTTCATCTGTAGGTACTACAAGTACTTTAACAGGTGAATGTGGATAGTTAATATCTCCTTCTTCACCATGGAGATTTTCATTTTTCTTAGGATCCCAATAAACGCCCATAAATTCTAAGCCTTCTAATACTTTACCACGAATAATATGAGAGTTTTCACCTATTCCTGCTGTAAATACAATGACATCTACACCGTGCATTCTTGCCGCATACGAACCGATGTATTTATGAATTTTAGAAGCAAATAAATCAAGTGCTACACGTGCTCTATGGCGACCATGTTTTGCTTCTTCAGTTAAATCACGTAAGTCACTTGAAGTTCCAGTAATACCTAATAAACCAGATTCTTTATTTAAGATATTAAGTACTTCATCAGCATTTTTACCAGTTTTTTCCATAATATATGGAATTAAAGCTGGATCTAAATTACCCGAACGTGTACCCATAGTAACACCTGCTAATGGAGTGAATCCCATTGATGTATCGATTGATTCTCCGCCATCAATAGCAGCGATTGAAGCACCATTACCAATATGACACGAAATAATACGTAAATCTTCAATTGGTTTGCCTAATATTTCTGCAGCACGTCGTGATACATATTTATGACTAGTACCATGGAATCCATATTTACGGATACCATAATCTTCATAATAACGATATGGTAAACTATATAAATATGCTTGTTCAGGCATAGTTTGGTGGAAAGATGTATCAAAAACAGCAACGTGTGGGATATCAGGTAATAACTTTCTAAATGCTCTAATACCCATTAAGTTGGCAGGGTTATGCAATGGTGCTAGTTCACTTAGTGCCTCAATCTGCTGTTCAACTTCATCAGTCACAACTACTGATTTAGGGAATGTTTCACCACCGTGTACTACTCGGTGACCTGTACCTTGTATCTCATTGATATCTTCGATAATATGATGTTCTTTAAATTTCTCTAACATCAAGTTAACTGCTTCTTCATGATCTTTAATATCTCTGACTTCAGTTAATTTTTCCCCTTCAACAAGAATTGTAAAAATAGAATCGTCCATACCGATTCTTTCTACTACGCCTTTTGTTACTGTTTTTTCTTCAGGCATTCTAATAAGCTGGAATTTCAAAGATGAACTACCAGCATTAATCGCCAAAATTAATTTTGACATAAGATTTTGTCCTCCATCATTTGTTTAGTTATATTTTTCACATTTTATTTTATCATTAATACAGTTTTAATTCTATACTGTTACAGATTATTTTTTTGTATGATTTGTGTCCATCCATTGATTTAATTCAGTAATAAAACCTTGAAATTGTTGTGGATTTTTAAAATCAGGTATATTCGCTAAGAATACTTCAACAGGTTTTGTTACTTCTGCTTTTTTCTTCTGTAATATAAGTATAGATTTACGTGCTTTTTCATTTTTAAATAACGTAGATGGTAAATTTAAAAATGCTTGCATTTCAGTTTCTGTAGTAATGAATTTTTCTAACTGTTTCACATGTTCTCCTGAGAATAACTCACTTGGAACTACTAAAAATGCATATCCTGCCCCTTTTAATGCATTAACAGCTTGTTCAATAAGTAAGTAGTGGGAGTAACTATGCCCCTCTTCGAAACCTAATTTCATTTCCTTACTACGTTCATCTACTGGATAATAGCCAATTGGCAAATCACCGATGACAATATCTGCTTCTTCTAATGGTAGTGGCATAATTGCATCTTGTGGATATACATCGAAAGGTATTTCCAGATAATTTGCAAGGTGGACACTCACTCTTGAAAGCACTGGATCCACTTCAATAAGATGATGCATAATTGTTGTATCAGTTAATACTTCTTTAACAGCGGCACTTAAATGGCCTGCACCACTTGCTATATCAACTACATGCAATTCATCTTTATCATGTGTAAATCGTTGTACTAAGAAACCTAAAATTAAACCGATTGAATCTGGTGTGATTTGATGATTAGCCTGTATATTTTCCTCTTGCATTAAACTTAAATATGCAAATTGGAATGCTTTTCTTCTATCTTGAAGTGTAGCTTGTTCTAACATTTCTCTTTGATTAGTATAGATATCTTCCATTGCTAGTCCTAGATTTTCTATAAAACTTTGTCCATTTTCTTGATTTAAAGTTTTCGCTTTTTCATCTAAGTGATGGAATAATCTTTCCATAATCGTATTTTCTTCTGCCATTTAAATCCCTCTCTATAAAAAGCATCCATCGCTTTCATAGTGAAATCAGTTGATGTCATATTATCACTTGTAAAAAACAATGGATGCTTATTTCTCACACTATTATCTAAATGAATCCACCTTTAGACAAATAGTAATAAATCTCAATTTATAAATTTTTATATGCTTCTAAAGCTTTTTCGAAATCTGGGAAGTTTGTACCTTCACTTACAATTTCTTTATATACCACTTTGTTATCTTGATCTAACACGAAAACGGAGCGCGCTAATAATCGCATTCCTTCCATTACTACACCAAAATTTTCACCAAATGATAAATCTCTATGATCACTTAATGTCACTACATTATCTAAGCCATTAGATGCACACCATCTTTTTTGTGCAAATGGTAGGTCAACTGAAATTGTTAATACAACACCATCTTCTTGTGATGCTTCCTCATTAAACTTACGTGTTTGTTGATCACATACACCAGTATCAATTGATGGAACAACACTAATCAATTTTTTCTTATTAGCATAGTCATCTAAAGATTTTTGATTTAAATCGTTATCTAGTACTGTGAAATTTGGAGCAACATCTCCCTCATTCACTTGTTGGCCTGATAATGTTACCGGGTTATTTTTAAATGTAATTTCAGTCATAAATTTGACCTCCTATTTATATTTTTCATCCATTAATATCATACGACAACAATATGACCAAATTCAATTTTAAACTTTTATATCTTAAAAATTTATTGTATAAATTGATCAATGTTTTTTGACTAATAACTTACGGATTGTTAATAAAAAAGCAAACCTTTTTATGAATTGATTGTTCTAGCCTCTAAGTACATCAACCTCATTAAAGATTTGCTTTTATTTTAATTATATTAATTTGTGAAAATAGCTAATAAGTAGTCATATGCATTTTTCAATATCAATACTGCAGTGACGGTTATAAATAGCAATTTAACATACCCTACACCTTTGCTTATAGCGAATTGTGCACCAACGTATGAACCAATAATCATGCTGACTGCCATAATTAGTCCATAAAAATAATCAACTTGTCCTAATATCATAAATAATATTAAAGCCCCTACATTTGATGCAAAATTAAGCACTTTAGCATTGCCTGCTGCACTTAAAAAATCAAAACCAAACATGAGTAATACAAATAACATAAATGACCCTGTACCACCGCCTATAAATCCATCATAGAAACCGATAATAAGATATGCTGTGAAAAACATCACGGCTTTCATTGGTGTAAAGGTAGTGAACGTTCGTATTGAACCCCAATCCTTTTTTACTAGCGTATAAATAAATACTAATGACAACGCTACAATAATTAATGGTTTTAAAAGGTGTGCCGGTAATATCGTTGCTAAATAAGCACCACCTGAAGATGCTATTAGGACAAATGGAAACAATTTTGACACTATTTTTAAATCAACATTACCTGATCTAATAAACTTAATGGTACTAGTCAGTGTTCCAAATGAACTTGCTAATTTATTTGTTCCTAATGCAACAGCAGGTGGGAGACCTATTGCTAGTAGTGCTGGAGTAGAAATTAATCCTCCACCACCAACGACTGAATCTATAAATGATGCTAAAAATCCAAACAAAACAATAATCAATATGACATATATATCCCAATCCATGTCATGACCCCTTTTGCAATTATTTATTAGAATAAATCTTCCATTAAAGCATCTGTTGATTTATCTTTTTCAGATTTATAATTTTTATCTACTACAATTGTTTCTATATTTTCAACTGCATCATCTACCATACTATCAAAGTTAAATACACTTTCGTATTCTACAACTTTATCGAAGTCTGGTTCTGTTACTGGGTTTTTAGGTGTGAAAATAGTACAACAATCTTCATAAGGTTGAATAGAAACTTCAAATGTACCAATTTCTTTAGCTTTCTTTACAATATCTTCCTTATCAAGTGTTAATAAAGGACGTAACACTGGTGTTGATGTAACATGATTAATCGCATACATACTATTTAGTGTTTGACTTGCTACTTGTCCAAGGTTTTCACCGTTGACGATACCTAAAGCTCCAATTTTATGAACCAATTGATCAGCGACTCTCATCATTAATCGACGAGTTGATGTCATCGTATATCTTGGATGAACTGACTTATTGATTTGTTTTTGTAAATCTGTAAAAGGCACAATGTGCAATTTAATTGGACCAACACGTTCAGACATAATACGTGTTAATTCTATTACCTTCTCTTTAGCTTTTTCACTCGTAAATGGAGGACTATGGAAATGTATCGCTTCAATCGTCACGCCGCGTTTCATTACTTCCATACCTGCAACTGGTGAATCTATACCGCCAGATAACATTAATAGGGTCTTGCCGCCTGTACCTACTGGTAGACCTCCAGATCCTTGAATGACTTCCACATATATATAGATTGCATCTAGACGCACTTCTACACGAATTTCATGTTGTGGTTGTCTCACATCTACGGTTAAGCCTTCCACATTTTTTAATACCGCTCCACCGATTTCTCGTTGTAGCTCATAAGTATCCTTAGGATAAGACTTATCTGATCGCTTAACATCGATCTTAAATGTTGAACCATTATCAAATGATTGCGCTAATTGCACAGCGACATCAGCCATGGCTTGATCATTCTTTTCTGTTTTCAATACTGGACTTATTGATTTGATACCATAGACTTTGGATAATCGATGAATGATTTCATCAATGTCCGCTTCTTCGAATAACTCAATGTACATACGATCTCTTTTACCTTTAATATGGAATCCTTCTAAAGGCTTTAAAGCTCGTGTCACATTGGTTTTTAATTGGTTCACAAATTTTTTACGGTTTGAACCTTTAAGTGTTAACTCACCATATCTAACTATTAAGTGGTCATATTTCATTACTTCAACAACTCCTTCACTTCTTCATATATCATTTCAAATTTATCTTTAAAGCTATCGATATCTTTTTGTGTAGTCATTTGACCCATTGATATTCTAATGCTTCCTTCAATTTGTCGTTCTGAAATACCCATTGCAAGTAATACTTCATTAAGTTTACCTCTTTTTGAAGAGCACGCGCTCGTAGTAGATACCATAATATCTTGTTTAGAGAATGCATTGACTAACACTTCGCCTTTGACACCAGGAAATCCTAAATTGATGATTTGTGGAGCAGCATCTTCAGGTGAGTTTATTTTAACACCAGGGTAAGATTGAACCATTTCTCTAATTTGTTGTTGATAAGACGACAACTTTTGATGCAATTCATCCGTCTGTTTCACTGCATTATTAATAGCTTTTACCATAGATACTGCCATAGGTAAATTAACTGTACCACTGCGCACACCAAATTCTTGTCCTCCACCATGTATAATGGGTTCGATATTATGCGCTGTTCTAGTGATTAAAAGTCCTTGTCCTTTTAAACCATTAAATTTATGACCACTTAAACTTAAACTATCAATACCTTCTAAATCTAATGGTATTTTACCTAAAGCTTGAACTGCATCTACGTGAAAATGCACTTTAGGGTAATCTTTTAGCACATCGACAATTTGTTGTATTGGTTGTATTTGACCCATAATATTATTGACATACATACATGTTACAAGTCCTACACGTTCATTCATGATGGACTTCAAATGTTCAATATCTATCTGACCATTTGATTTAACATTGACATATTTTAATACGAAACCTTCTTTTTCAGCTAAATATCTTACTACTTCTAATACTGAAGGATGTTCTAATACTGATGTAATGATTTCATTGGCTGTATCTTTTTTGCGATAGGCTATTCCTTTTAGCGCCATATTATTAGATTCTGTAGCACCACTTGTAAAAATAATATCATAAGCGTTTTTTAATCTAAGTGCTTGATTAATTTGTTCTTTCGCTTGTTGCAATAATCTTTCTGCTTGTAAGCCAGCTTGATGAGGACTATTAGGATTATAATAAAGTGTTTCATTTACCTTTACAAAAGAATTCAAAACACTTGGATCTACTTTAGTTGTCGCTGCATTATCTAAATAAATCACTGATAACACTTCACTTTCTACATTTTTTACTTTGCTAATTCTATATACTGTTTCCAATTATTCTTAATATCGTTTGTTTACATACTTAAGAATGCAATGAGGAATTATTTGTTCAGTTTAACTATGTTTTATCACTATTTAACTATTTAAAAGCTTTTCTAAATAAGCATACTCATGCATTATACTATTTTTTTGTAAAAATAAAAGACATGACTTCCAATAAAATGGAAACCATGTCTTGATATCAATTCAAATCGTTATGATTTAATTACTTGCTCTTCAATATGTTTCGTAATACCCGGTTCTACACTTTCAAGTGCTTGTTCTGAAATTTCAATAGAACGCTTATAACGATTGTTTTTAAATAAACGTTCTGCTTCATTTAAGCTTTTATCAACACTTTGGTGATCTTTACGGTATCTGTTACCATATTGAATTAATTTTTCAGCATAAACTGCGTTAATTAATACATCGTTCGCCTCATCTTCAAATGTATTCATTTGAATGACGATTTTAGCTACTTTATCTTTTAATTGTTTGACGTGAATTGGTCTTTGACTAAATTGTTCATCAACTTCACGGACTTCATAATCGATTTCATTCTTCATGATAATGAATCGTTCTGGGACACTTGTTAAGTTAGAAGCCAATAAGCGTCGATAAACCTCTTCTTTTTTAGATTGTACGCGCAGTAAGTTATCTTCAGCTTCTGCTTCGTCTTCACGTAATTGGATTAAATGATTTTGTAATTTATCTTGCTTTTCATTAATTACGCTTACATGATCTTCTAAATATTGTAAATTATCTTGTACTTCACTGTATCTAACAGCGGACTTAGACATTTCTTTAAGAATTTCATCATATACTGAGATAAGATTTTGAATTTCATTTTCAAACTGTCTTACGCTTTGAACATCTGATTCATTAATATAGTAATTCTCACGAACATATTCAATTTCTGTTTTTAATGTATAATTCATATCTTTGGCTTTGAATAAGTCATCAGTGATAACAT
Organism: Staphylococcus sp. HL28; assembly: GCF_021117155.1. Classification (NCBI taxonomy): domain Bacteria; kingdom Bacillati; phylum Bacillota; class Bacilli; order Caryophanales; family Staphylococcaceae; genus Staphylococcus; species Staphylococcus sp. HL28. Next base: position 1,128,824 of record NZ_CP088218.1, on the reverse strand, counting down.
CTTTAGTTTCTTCAACTTCATTCTTTGCCTTAACTTCATGTTCGATTAAGTCATACATTTCATCTAACTTATCATTGATATATTCAAGTTTATCGTTCGCTTCATTTAATTCCAATCTACTAATCATTGGTTCTACGAAACTCAATTCTGTTTTAAGGCTTTGAACAGTACCATCCACTTTAACATGATCTAAATCATAACCTTCAACTTTTAAATCTCTGCAACCATATTTTAAATCTTGGAATTGACCAGGAAGTTCTTTTTGTGCTTCACGAATTAATTCAGGTATTTCTTCCATATATTCTTTTAATTGTTGCATTTCTTCATGTAACGCTGAAATATGGTTATGTGCTTGAACATAATTACCGTCTGCTTTTAAAACTTCATATTGAGATAACTTTGGTTCAAAGTTCTCAATTTCAGATTCTAATGGACCAGCAGCTTCACCGTATTGGTGACGATTAGCTAAAATATCTCGTTTCATTTCACGATGATCTACTTTACATTTTTCATATAATGATTCGTTATCTTTATGTAATGCAACTATTTCATCAACTTGTGAAACTTGATTATTGTAACTTGCTTCATATTGATCCATTAACTCATGCGCATCATCAATTTCTGCTTGAGCACCTGAAAAGTTAAACTTATCTAAAAGTTCTTCAGCATTGTGAATTTTTTCCTCAACAGGAGCTAAGTATTGATTAGTATTTTCTAAGTTGTCTTTCTTCATTGCATCGTACTTCGTTTTAGTTTCACCTTTTAGGTTTAAACTAGATAATTTTTTAATATTTTGATCAAAAGGTAACTTTTCAATATCTAATTTACGTTCTTCAGCTTTTTCAACGAGCTGTCGTTTATTCGATCGCAAATAAAACATGATACCCACAGCAATCAATATAATAACTATTATTGCTAAAATGATATATAACACCATATATACTTCTCCTCCTATGTTATCACTCTATATTATAACGTAATTTGCCTTCTCATTAAATCAGAAAATGTATTTATTGCTAGAATATTTTAAACACCTTATACTTAAATAAAAAAATGGTTAAGGGGAGACATTATGTCAGACATCAAAAACACAAATTATGACTTACTACAAAAACAACTCATTAGCTTAATAGAGGATGAATCAAATTTAATAGCGATATTGAGTAATACATCTGCACTTATCAATGATCACTTAGACCAAGTTAATTGGGTTGGTTTTTACTTAATTGAAAATAACGAACTGATCTTAGGTCCTTTCCAAGGTCACCCCGCTTGTGTACATATCCAAATTGGAAAAGGTGTTTGTGGTACAGCAGTCTCTAATAATGAAACACAAGTTGTTAAAGATGTCCACCAATTTCCTGGACACATTGCCTGCGATGCAAATAGTAATTCTGAAATTGTCATTCCAATACATAAGGACAATGAAATTATAGGTGTTTTAGATATTGATGCGCCAATAAAAAGCAGATTTAATGAAGAAGACCGTATAGAATTAGAAAAAGTGGTTTCAATCATAGAAAACCAAATTAAATAGTTTAATTAAAAGTATTGACTCTTACGCATAAACTGTTACAATGAAGTTTGTGTGAATTAACGAAAATAGCAGTTGTATATTATTGAGCTCTATGTTGTTCCCAATGCGGACGTGCCGTGTAACTGTCGCTATAAGGTGAAGACACATAAAACAACATATCTTAATAAGCATATAACACTCTTTTTTGTTTATTCATAACAACAAAAAAGAAAAAGGAGGAGTCTTATTATGGCTCGATTCAGAGGTTCAAACTGGAAAAAATCTCGTCGCTTAGGTATTTCATTAAGCGGTACAGGTAAAGAATTAGAAAAACGTCCTTACGCACCAGGACAACATGGTCCAAACCAACGTAAAAAATTATCAGAATATGGTTTACAATTACGTGAAAAACAAAAATTACGTTACTTATATGGAATGACAGAACGTCAATTCCGTAACACATTTGACATCGCTGCTAAACAATACGGTGTACATGGTGAAAACTTCATGATCTTACTTGCTAGTCGTTTAGACGCAGTAGTTTACTCATTAGGTTTAGCACGTACTCGTCGTCAAGCACGTCAATTAGTTAACCATGGTCACATCGAAGTTGATGGCCGTCGTGTAGACATCCCATCATATTCATTAAAACCTGGTCAAGAAATCGCTGTTCGTGAAAAATCTCAAAAATTAAATATCATTACTGAATCTGTTGAAATCAACAACTTTGTTCCTGAATATTTAAACTTTGATGCAGACAGCTTAAAAGGAACTTTCGTTCGTTTCCCTGAACGTAGCGAGTTACCAGCTGAAATCAATGAACAATTAATCGTTGAGTACTACTCAAGATAATATGTTTATATTCTTCACCCTTTCTCTTTGGAGATTGGGTGTTTTTTTATTCCCATAAATAATTACAAGCTAGGACATAGATATATATACTTCAAGTTACATTTATGTTTAGACAGTAGTTGACTGTAAAGTCATTCTTTTTCTTATAGAAATTAGAATAACTTACACATGCGTATTGACTCATGTGTTCAAATTAAGCTTTAGAGGTATACATGAACTAAAATTTATGCATAAGACCGTCTAAGTAATCAATTACAAAGACGGTCTTATGTTCCAAGCTTTTTCATTTCTAGCTAAGCTTGCCAGGGGGATGGGCCCCAAACATAGAGAATTTCGAAAAGAAAATCTACAGACAATGCAAGTTGGGGATGGACAACGATAAAGAAATACTTTTTCTTCAGAAATTAGTATTTCTTATGCATGAGTTTCACTCATGTATTCCCATTTTAAAGTACACATTAGCTGTGGCTAATGCGTAAGAACCACTACATCATAAATGATTAGTGGTTCTTTATTATTTCTGTCCCTCTCCCCTCTCTGCATATTGACTTTTCCTTATAACCGATCAGGTATATCAGTAATTATGCCATCAACATGTAAATCTAAGAGTTTCTTTGCTTCTTTAGAATCATTAACAGTATATGGCATCACTTTTAAATGCTCAGCATGTGCTTTTTCCATAAAATGTTTATTAACAATGGAGTAATTAGGATTAATATAGTTAGCAATTTCTGCAATTGCTTTAAAATCAGGTGATTTATACCAATATTTTTTCTTACTAATTAAAACACCAAGTTCATACGGAACATTCATATGTGCTAATTTATTTATACTTTCAAAATCAAAAGATTGTAATATAACTTTAGACGATGGAACGTGAGCATCTTTAAGTTTATCTACAATCATTTTTTCAATTCCTGGATATTGGCTTGGCTTTTTAATTTCAATCAGCAACTTTTTAGAACTTTTAGAATGTAAATCTAATACCTCATCGAATGTCGGTATTTGTTCGTCTTCTGAATGTTTCTCATGATAAGAACCAAAATCAAAATTTTTTAATTCTTCTAATGTATAATCTTTAATTTTACCTTTTCCATTAGATGTACGATCAATCGTGTCATCATGAATGACAACTAATTGTTTATCCTTAGTATAATGCAAGTCAATTTCTAACATATCAATAGGTAATGCTAACGCGTGTTGGTACCCTATTAATGTATTCTCAGGATAGTCTTGGGGTAATCCACGATGAGCAATTAACTGATATGATTGATTTGAACGTTCATTCGACATGAAAGTCACCTTTCTTTTAATCTGTTTAATAATGTTCTAAACTTAAATTACCATAATGACACAGGAGGTCAATCTAAATGGTTCAACATGACTTTAAAGTTCAAACCACTTGGCAAGGCGGTAGAAATGAAGTAGGAGAAGTAATTGGTGATGTAATTAATGAACAAATATCTATTCCATCATCGTTAGAAGGTACTGGTATAGGTACCAATCCTGATGAACTGTTAGTTAGTGCAGCATCATCCTGCTATATTATTTCCTTAGCAGCGACACTTGAAAGAGCCGGCTATAAAGACATTTCTATTACACAGCAATCTATCGGCAATGCTATATTTGAAAATGCAAAATTCAAAATGACATCCATCACACATTATCCAGAAATCAAAGTAGCAGACAATGATAAAGACAATTTAGAAAAGCGATTACCAAAATTATTGAAAATTGCTGATAATAATTGCATGATTTCTAACTCAATAAAAAACAATGTTATCGTCACCATTGAACCCACTATAAAATAACTTTCTAGCTATCAGAAATAAGGTAATGATTTTTAAACTCTGATAGCTATTGATTTCACCTTTTAAATTTTCTGAATATTTGTTAAAATGGTTGAATATTACACTTGGAGGAATGACTTATGCATTATTATCAACCCCTTTTACTTACACCTGGACCAACCCCAGTTCCAGATGAAATTATGTCTCAAATTCAATTACCTATGGTAGGTCATCGTTCTTCAGATTTTGAAACCATTGCTGAAGATGCATACAGTGGCTTAAAACCAATATTCGGTGCTCAAAATGATGTCTTAATATTAACATCGAGTGGCACAAGTGTATTAGAAGCAAGTATGTTAAACATTGCTAACCCTGATGATCATATTGTCATTATTGTTTCAGGCGCTTTTGGTAATCGTTTCAAACAAATAGCTGAAACATATTATAAAAATGTCCATATCTATGATGTTACTTGGGGCGAATCCGTTGACACTAATTCTTTCTTAGATTTTCTTAAAAGTTTAAATGTCAAAGTCACTGCTATTTTCACACAATTTTGTGAAACTTCAACTGGTGTATTACACCCTGTTCATGAACTTGGACTGACAATTAAATCTTATGATTCAGAGATCTATTTTGTAGTCGATGGCGTGAGTTGTATTGGTGCTGTTGATGTCGACTTGGTCAAAGACCATATCGACGTTTTGGTGTCAGGTAGTCAAAAAGCAATAATGTTACCACCAGGTTTAGCTTTTGTCGCTTATAACAACAGAGCAAAATCAAGATTTAAGGAAGTGACTACACCAAGATTTTATCTTGATTTAAACAAATATGTAGATGCATCGACGAAACACTCTACGCCTTTTACACCTAATGTATCGTTATTTAGAGGGGTAAATGCTTACGTCGATTTAGTAAAACATGAAGGTTTGAACCATGTCATTCAGCGTCATTATATGATTCGTGACGCACTACGTGTTGCACTTAAAGCACTTGACCTAAAATTATTAGTTAAAGATGATGTAGCTTCCCCCACTGTTACAGCATTTATTCCAAATTCCAAAGATGAATTGGCATTGATTAAAAATCAACTTAAATCTAGATTTAATATTACTATTGCTGGTGGTCAAGGACACCTTAAAGGTGAAATACTTAGAATTGGGCATATGGGAAAAGTCTCACCATTCGATATTCTATCCGTTGTTTCTGCATTAGAACTTATTCTTACTGAATATAGAAACGTAAATTATATTGGTAAAGGTGTAACAAAATTTATGGAGGTAATTCAGCATGAGTCATAAAATTTTAGTTTCTGATCCAATTTCAGATGAAGGTATTAAAAGCTTATTAGAACATCCTGATTTTGACGTCGATATTTATACTGATTTAACTGATGAAACATTAATTAAAATAATCCCGCAATATGATGGATTAATAGTGAGAAGCCAAACGCAAGTCACAGATCAACTCATTACAGCTGCATCAAATTTAAAGGTAATTGCTAGAGCAGGTGTCGGTGTCGATAATATTAATATAGAGGCTGCAACATTAAAAGGCATTCTTGTCATCAATGCACCTGATGGCAATACTATCTCAGCAACTGAACACTCCATTGCAATGATTTTGGCTATGGCTCGTAATATACCACAAGCACATCAATCTCTTAAATCTGGAAAATGGGATAGAAAAACATTCCGTGGTACAGAATTATATAAGAAAACATTAGGTATTATAGGTGCTGGTCGTATTGGGTTAGGCGTCGCAAAACGTGCACAAAGTTTTGGAATGCAAATATTAGCCTTCGACCCCTATTTAACAGAAGATAAGGCCAAATCATTAGATATTCAACTAGCTACTGTAGAAGAGATTGCCTCAAAGTCAGATTTTGTAACCGTTCATACGCCATTAACCCCTAAAACAAAAGGTATTGTTGGCGAAAACTTCTTTAATCATGCTAAACCTAATTTACAAATTATTAATGTTGCACGTGGTGGCATTATTGATGAAGGTGCACTTATCAATGCTTTAGATCAATCTCAAATTTCAAGAGCTGCCATAGATGTATTTGAGCATGAGCCGCCTACAGATTCACCATTAATTAAACATGATAAAATTATAGTGACACCGCACTTAGGTGCATCTACTGTTGAAGCGCAAGAAAAAGTAGCTGTCTCTGTTTCAAATGAAATTATTGATATTTTAACAAAAGGTACAGTTGAACATGCGGTCAACGCCCCTAAAATGGACATGAGTGAGGTTGACCAAAACGTTAAAGACTACTTATCATTAGCCACTACAATTGGGGAATTTGGTATTCAACTCTTAGAAGGAGCGCCTAGTGAAGTAACGATTACTTACGGTGGAGATGTAGCAAAAATAGATACAAGTCTCATCTCAAGAACTATAGTAACGCATATTTTGAAAGAAGATTTTGCAGATGAAGTCAATATTATCAATGCTTTAGCTTTATTAAATCAGCAAGATGTAACCTATCATATTGAAAAAAATAAAAACGAATCAGGTTTTAGTAACTATATAGAATTGTCATTATCAAATGATAAAGACACAATTAAAATCGGTGGTACGGTTTTATCAGGTTTTGGCCCTAGAATTGTTAGAATCAATAATTTTTCATTGGATTTCAAACCTAATCAATATCAAATTGTTACTTGTCACAATGACCAACCAGGCATAGTTGGTAAAACAGGCAATTTATTAGGAGATAAAGGTATTAATATTGGTTCAATGACATTAGGTAGAACGAATGAAGGCGGCCAGGCACTAATGATATTATCTATTGACCAACCAGCCTCACAAACGCTAGTTACTGAACTTAACAATGCGATTCCATTTAATAAGATTATAAGCACTAAATTAACACTGTAACATCATGAAAGCTACAAAATATATGAGTGATATCAATCCATCATCCATCTCTTATATATTCTGTAGCTTTATTATTATAATAATATGTCTCTTATATTTCCAACATGCTTAACAATATAATCGGCATCGTTATTTTCTAATTCTGTCTTGGCATGTTCACCTTTTAATCCAGTTAATGTACCTATAAATGTAGCGCCAATTTTCTTCGCACTTAATAAATCTGCAAGTGAATCACCTACAATAAATACTTCTCCTTTTTTAACTATCTTATTTTGATCCGTTATATATTTGAAGTAATCCTCTTCCTTATTTCCATTTAACGTTGCTATATAACTGAATGGATTCGGCTTCCCTAAAGGTTTGTATTCAGGAAACATAGTTTCGGCTTTTAATACTTCACTTGCTGTTACAATATTCATTTCGTCAAAATATGATAGTAAATTCAGTGATTCAAATGGCACGACTGTTTCCGTTCTTGGTCTACCTGTAGCAATTGCAATTTGATAGCCACTATCTTTCAAATCATTTAATAGATGTTGAATTTCTTTAATAGGACGTAATAAAATTTCTTGATGAATAAAACCACTTTTATTTTCTTTGTATGGTTCAAAACCTTCAACATCTTTAAACAATGCTGAGCCTAAATACCATTCTTGGTATATAGATTGTGTTAAATGCCAAAGTGGACTTTTAACATCAAAGAATGAAACTTTATTAGTATTTAATTCCTTTCTCGCATAATCTTGTAAACGACTGAAAATATTAGACTTCCCGCTCTCCACATGTTCTAAAAATTTAAGTGGCAATTGGTAATCAATCTGGCCATCGAACTTTATCGATTGGCCTATTTGTTGCAATAGATTACCACTAACCTGTTGACGCTGAAGTATCTTTTCAACTTCGTGATATGATAATTCTTTTAATATTTGAATAAAATGTAAACTAAATACAATATATAGCATATCCCAATTTGAGTTTAAACCAAGCGACTTCAACTTTTTTAAAACTTCATCGCTGACAAATATATTCGATCTAATTCGAGCAATATCTGCATTTTCAAGTAGACTTAAATCTATATCAGGTTTTAAACCTAAATACATTTGATCCATAAGTAACTCATAGACTGTTAAAGCTGATACATCAAAGCAACGTTCTTCACTTAAAAACACACCATCCACATCAAACAATACTGATTTCATCTACAAACTCCCTTTCAGAAAATTCTGATACTATATAATATACATGTTGAAAATAAATAGAGCAAATTCATCTTTTGAATTTGCCCTACTTTATTAAAAAATATTATGATTCCATTTGTTTTTCTATTTCGTCTGCAACTTGTTGCACATGAGTACCAATGATGACTTGAGTAGAATGTTTACCACTCTTCGTCACTCCTACAGCACCTGCGTTTTTAATTTTTTGTTCATCGATGATAGCATTGTCTTCAAGCTCTAATCTGAGTCTTGTCGCACAATTTGTCAAAGTTGTAATATTTTGAGCGCCACCCAAACCATCAAGAATTTGTGCCGCTGATTTACTATATTTACTTCCACTACTTTGTTTAGTATCAGCATTTTCTTTTTCAATAGCATCCTCATCAGTTGGATCGACTAATTCATTGTCACCTCGTCCAATTGTATTTAAATTAAAGACCTGTATTACAAATCTAAAGATGACATAATATAAAATGAAGAATACAACACCCTGAACTAATAACATTAAAGGATGATTGGCTACAGGATTAATTAGAGATAGGATATAATCAATGAGTCCTGCACTAAATGAAAAGCCTGCTGTCCAGTGGAAAGTAGCAGCAATAAATAATGATAATCCAGTTAACAATGCATGAATAACATATAATATAGGTGCAACAAACATAAATGCAAATTCAATTGGTTCTGTAACGCCTACGAAGAAGGCAGCAATCGCACTTCCTAAGAACCAACCATATACTTGCTTTTGTTGAGATGTTTTAGCTGTATGATACATAGCTAGTGCTGCAGCAGGCATACCAAACATCATAATTGGGAAGAACCCTGCTTGATAACGACCAGTAATACCATGTACAGCATCTTTACCTGTTTGGAACTTACCAATATCATTGATTCCAATTGTATCAAACCAAAATACTGTGTTTAATGCATGATGTAAACCCGTTGGAATTAATAAACGGTTGGCAACACCATAAATAAATGCACCAAATGGTCCCATACCTACAATCCAAGTACCAAATGTCACAATAGCATTATAAACAACTGGCCATACAAATAATAAAATAACTGCTATAAATGTACAGAAAAATGCGGTTAGTATAGGTACTAGACGTTTACCACTAAAAAATGATAATGCTAATGGTAATTCTGTCTCACTAAATCGATTATAAGTATACGCTGCAACAAGGCCAATAATGATACCTACAAATACATTGCCGTTATCCATCTTATCAAATGCTTCACCTAATGAAGATGGCTTAACATGCAATATTGGTGCTAATTTATCTGGTGATAACACTTTGGTTACTACGAAGAATCCTAATGCTGCAGCTAATGCGACTGCGCCATCATTCTTCTTAGCCATACCTATTGCAACACCTATAGCAAATAATATACCTAGTTGCTCAAGAATAGTAGTACCTACTGCAACAAAGAATTGAGCCACTTGAGGTAAGGCATGTAAAGCATTTAGTGCGTTACCAATACCAACAATAATAGCCGCAGCTGGTAATACAGCAACTGGTAACATGAGTGAACGACCTAAATTCTGAAAAAATTTAAACATGTAACAATCCCCCTTTATTTTTGTTGAATGATTAAATAACAATTTTTAACTTCTCATCTTTATCATCCAATTGGTAAATTTATATGTATGAAAAATGATGTAAATCACTGTCATATCAACTTATATCCTTACATATTGTATCAGAATCAATAGATAATTAAAATTGCATTTTCATGCTAATTATGAACTTTTCAAGTTTTTTGTTTTTCCAAATTTGATAATTAACACATGTATTAAAACTCGAATTGAAATAAAAGTAATTATGATATTTTATACTAATCTATTTATAACAAATTAAGCAAAATATGTTATACACAACTTTTTGATTTTTTGATAAAATGAGGCCAATCAATAAGGAGGTTGAGCTATATGAAAAAGATTTTAGTATTAATTTCAATTTTAAGTGTATTATTAGTAGCATGTTCAAGTAGCCCTACTAAAAAGGCTGAAGGTAAATGGCAAAATGAGAATGGTGATATAATCACTATTAAAGGTGAATCCCTTAAAGTCACAACTGACGGCGATACTGCAGAAGGGTCAATAAAAGATGATAAGGACCATAAAGGCCTTGCAAAAATTAATTTGGGCGGTTCAACTGGTTATTTAAAAGTTGGTAAAAAGGCGATTTATGCGTTAGAAAAACCGGATGAAAAACCCGATGATAGTGAGAGAAAATTCGAGAAAATCAAACAATAAAATTAATGCCCGTAAAAATCAAATCATGATTTTTACGGGCGTTATATATAATTATTATTTTACTTTTTTTGCTTTGACAACTTCTTCATCAGAACCAGCCTTTAACTTTAATTCTAATGTATCATCTTCTAGCTTATAGTCCATTTTCATTGGATGATTTCCATAATATACAGTTATGATTTGATCATCTTTATTAATTTTACCATGCAAGACGCCTTTTTCATTTTCATTAGAAACCTCAACCTTATCGTTTTTCTTAATTTCTATCGTCCCACCGTTGTCTTTCACCTTATATTTACCATAGATTTGATTACTACAAGCTGTTAATAAAAATAGCATCGTAAGTGTAACTGCTATTAATTTCTTCATATTGTTAGCACCTTTCAGTTTACAATTCAGTGAAATTCTTTTTCTACTATAAAAATTAAATTACTCCTTTTTCAATTCAATTTTTTCATCATCTTTATCTGGATTAATTAATATGAGTTTATCCCCTTTAACTTTATAATCAAATTTCATGGTTTCACCCTGAACATCAAATGACATTGTTTTTTTATCTTTATCAATTCGCCCTTCAACATTTCCATCATTCTTTTCTACACCGAACATTCCACCGTCATTTTCTAGTGATTTTAGATGTAAAGTTGCACGATCACTATCTTTACTTGCTTTAATGCTCATCTCATCATTTTTATATGTACCATCTACTTCACTACCGCATGCTGCTAACAAAATAAGCATGCCTAAACATAATACAATTATTCTTTTCATTTAAAATGTCCCCCTAAAATTTAAAATGTTTTGTACATCATAACAATGATGGCGGACACATATTGTCTATTTACTTATACATTAAAAAACATATTAAAAAGGTTGGATATGATTCAAAATATTTCATTGAATCCCTATCCAACCTTAATGTTTAATTATAAATTTTTAGCTAATTCATTTAATTCTTTTTGCAATGCTGTTGTTTGACGTTCGATTTCTTTTGTTAAATAATCTACTTTTTCATTTCTTTTTAAGTCTTTTGGTAAATTACTTGTATCAATAGGTTCACCAAACTTTATCAAAGCTTGCCCAGTTACGAGTCCATGTAATTTTTTCGGACCTACATATGCTGCAGGTAATATAGGTGCTTTACCTAACATGGCTATTGTTGCCGCACCACGTTTTAATGGTGCACCTTCTGCAGATGTTCTATGACCAGTTGGGAATATACCAACTGTTTTGTTTTCTTTTAATAATTTAATCGGTCTTTTTAATGTACTTGGCCCTGGATTTTCTCTATCAACCGGAAATGCATTTAATGCAGTTAAAAATTTACCGCCCCATTTATTACTAAACAATTCTTTTTTAGCCATATAATGGATTTGGTTTGGATAAATAGCCATACCTAACATAATCACTTCGTTATAACTTTCATGCGTACAAGTCACAACATATTGATTGTCTTTTGGTACATTTTCTTTACCAATAACAAATAAAGATTTACCTAACTTCACTAAAATAAAATACAAGATACTACTAATCACTCTATACATAGTTACACCTACTCTTATTGTTTTCTATTTAACATTTAGATTTTATCATTTACATACTTGTTGAACAAGATAAGCATGAAATAAGTCTAAAGTCTGATTGCAGAAAACTAGCGTTTTTGTGAAAAAAATTACATAATTATATTGTGAGAATAATTAAATTGGAGGTCAAATATGTCAGATTATACACAAATGAATCAATCCATTGATTCTAACAATCAGCCATCTCGATATAATAAACCTAAGTTTCCATGGTTTAAAACTATACTCGTTGCATTAATTGCAGGTATCATAGGTGCATTACTTGTATTGGGTATTGGCAAACTACTAGATCATACTATTTTCAATCAAAATGGTGCCACTGTTAATGAAGCTTCTAATAGTAAAGGTGGTAACCAATTGGACGGTAAAAGTGATAAATATAGTTCAGTTCATGAGATGATTAAAGATGTATCACCAGCAATTGTCGGTGTTATAAATATGCAAAAGTCAACGAACCTGGATGATCTATTGAATGGTAAGACATCTAAGCCGGAAGAAGCAGGTATTGGGTCAGGTGTTATCTATCAAATAAGTGATGGTTCAGCATATATCGTTACCAATAATCACGTTATCGATGGTGCTTCTGAGATTAAGGTTCAGTTACACAATTCTAAACAAGTTAAAGCAAAATTAGTTGGTAAAGACGCAGTCACTGATATTGCTGTATTAAAAATTAATAATACTAAAGGTATCAAAGCTATAGACTTTGCTAATTCATCTAAAGTCCAGACAGGTGATAGCGTATTTGCTATGGGTAACCCTCTAGGCCTAGAATTTGCTAATTCAGTTACTTCAGGTATTATTTCAGCAAATGAACGTACTATTGATGCAAATACCACTGGTGGAAATACAAAAGTGAATGTCCTTCAAACTGATGCAGCAATTAATCCTGGTAACTCTGGTGGTGCCTTAGTAGATATCAACGGTAATCTGGTTGGGATAAACTCTATGAAAATAGCCTCTGAACAAGTTGAAGGAATTGGATTCGCTATACCAAGTAACGAGGTCAAAGTTACCATTGAACAATTAGTTAAACACGGTAAAATTGAACGTCCTTCTATAGGTATCGGCTTAATTAATTTAAGCGATATTCCAGATTCATATAAAAAAGAATTAAATACGGATAATCAATCAGGTGTTTATGTAGCCAAAGTTGATCACGATAGTGACTTGAAAAAAGGAGATATTATTACTAAGGTAGACGGAAAATCAGTAAAAGAAGACACAGATTTACGAACATACCTATATGAAAATAAGAAACCAGGTGAACATGTTAAGTTGACGATTATTCGAGATGGTAAAACTGAAACAATTGATGTAAAACTAAAGAAACAAGTTCAGTCAACTAGCCAGTCTTCTTCAGAAAAACAAGGCCAATTTGCAGAATAAATAACAGGTATGGATGAAATTAGTTTTCATCCATACCTGTTTTATTTTTACCTAAGTAATAAGTTGGAATTAAAATAAGTATAATCGCAACCATTGAAACTAGAAAACCTTCATGAAAGCCCACAATTGAATGACTCATTTCATGATGACTATGTCTCATGGATAAATTAGAAGCTACAACGGTTGCTATGATTGCAGTACCAAAACTTGCGCCGATATTTTCAATCATGTTAATTCCTACCCCAGCTTCAGATAACTGATTCTGAGAAACACCCTTATAGGCATCGGCCATTAAACCTAAATTGATGCCACCAACACTACATCCACGAATAAACAAAATGAACGACAACCATACAATAGATGATTCATTATTAACAAACATCAATGGAATTGTACCAAGAATAGCAATCACGATACTAATAGATATAACCTTTTTTGCCCCTATTCGATCAATATATGTTCCGATATATGGTCGTGTAATTAACATACCTATACCTTGAGGAATTAGCGCTAGTGCTGCACCAACAGCGGAGTAACCTTTAAATTCTTGAAAGTATAAAGGTAGAATAACCATCGGCCCCATAATACCTACATTTGCTAATAATAATCCTGTCATTGAAGCTGAATACGTTTTACTTTTAAATAAATTTAAAGGTAGTACCGTATCAAAATGGCGTTGTTTGTTATAAAAAATATAAACAACAATAGCAGCCACTCCAATTAATATGAATGTCATTACTTTACTATCTATAAATGAACCTATAGTCCCAGCTTGACTTATACCATATATTAATGTAGCACTCGTAATGCTTAATAAAAGGATTCCCCATATATCTAATTTTTTATGTTTATCAAATGGTTTGAATGATGGTACATATTTCATCATTAGCGGTACAGAAACGAGTGAAACGACTATGTTAATAAAAAACATCCAACGCCATGATGCAAAATGAATAATAAATCCACCTAATGTTGGTCCAAGTATTGGTCCAAAAATCATAGGTGTACTGACTATAGCCATAACCTTCCCTATATGATCTTGTCCAGCAGTCTTTACAAGTAAGGTAAACATAAGTGATGTAATAACACCTGCACTAAATCCTTGAAAGATTCTAAACAAAATAAATATACCCACTGACTGACTGATACCTACAAATAATGAAGTAATACCGAAAACCATCATAGCTATAATAAAAGTATATTTACTATTAAAATGATTCATTAACCACCCAGAAAAAGGAATAGCTATAGCAAGTGCTAAAATATATCCTGTAATACCCCATTGAACGATATCTATATTAGTATGAAATGTTTGATTAAGCTGTTGAATACCAATATTAATCATAGTTGAATCTAGCATAGGAGCAATGGCTCCAATCGCAATTGCCCATGCCGCATTCATTGTTTCTTTTGGTATTTGATGTTGTGTAGTTTGCTTTGACATATAACGTCTCCTTTTTGTTTCTTCGTCAACAAACTTACACCTTTTTAGTTTCCTTGTCAACAAAATTCCGATAAAAAAGAAGTGGGACAGAAATAATAAAGAACCACTAATCATTTATGATGTAGTGGTTCTTACGCATTAGCCACAGCTAATGTGAGCTATAAAATAGGAATACATGAGTGAAACTCATGCATAAGAAATACTAATTTCTAAAGAAAAAGTATTTCTTTATCGTTGTCCATCCCCAACTTGCATTGTTTGTAGATTTTCTTTTCGAAATTCTCTATGTTTGGGGACCGTCCCCCCGCAAGGTTGACTAGAAATGAATGTAACTTGAAATATATATTAATGTCCCAGTCTTTAGCCGAAATATCATACTTAATGTTGTAGTCTTTTATTTTTAATTTCTTTATCCAAATGTTGATTATACTTTTCTATAAAATGTTGAATACTTTCAAACTCTTGTTGTGTTAAACTTTCAAAAACATCTTGATCTCGCGCATCAAATTTTGCATGAAGTTGTTGATGTGTGTGATAAACTTGTTGGCCTTTAGGCGTAAGTCGAAAATAAATTTCTTTTTTATTATGCTCACTTTGATAACTTTCAATTAACTTTTTAGATTGTAATCGTTTTGTTAATTTACTAATTGCACCTCTAGTCATAAATAGCTGCTCCGTTAAACTTCTAACGTTTGGATTGTCTAATTCATGTATCGCTTCAATGCAATGCACTTCACTAGACTTATAATCCTTTAATGCCTCTTGCATTTCACTTTTATTTAGCCATGCTATTTTATTAAACACGTTACGTAATCCTGTCATGATGACTTCTTCTTTATTCACGCTTTACCTCCTAGACACAACATATTGCAACTACTATTTATAGTTAACCATGAAGTATTTCTTTTTACCTCTACGAATAATCGTAAATGCACCTTCGATTTTATCTTCATCAGTTAATGCATAATTAACATCTTGTTGACGTTCACCATTAATATAAATCGCACCATTATTAACATCTTCACGAGCTTGACGTTTAGATGATCCAATCCCTGTTTCAATCAATGCATCAATAATATTAGTTGTATCCTTAGATAATTCAACTTGAGGTACGTCTTTAAAACCTTCTTTTAATTCTTTTGCTGATAAAGATTTTAAATCACCGCTAAATAATGCTTGTGAAATTCTAATCGCATCATTTAAGGCGTCTTCACCATGGATAAAGCGTGTCACATTTTCAGCTAAAGCTTTTTGAGCTTCACGTTTGTGAGGTGCTGCTTCTTTAGACTGTTCTAACTGATCGATTTCTTCTTTACTCAAGAATGTAAAGTATTTTAAGAACTTGATGACATCTTCATCTGATTGATTAATCCAGAATTGATAAAATTCGTATGGGCTTGTTTTATCAGCATCTAGCCAAACAGCACCTGATTCTGATTTACCAAATTTCTTACCATCCGATTTTGTTACTAAAGGAATTGTTAATCCATAAGCTTCAGTTTGACCATACATACGTCTCATCAATTCGATACCGCTTGTAATGTTACCCCATTGGTCTGAACCACCGACTTGAATTTTACAATTTAATTCACGATTCAAGTGTCCGAAATCGATAGCCTGTAAAATAGTATACGTAAATTCAGTATATGAAATACCATGTTCTAAACGAGTTTGAATAGAATCTTTACCTAACATGTAATTGACACCGACATGCTTACCATAATCACGTAAAAAACTAATTAATGAAATTTGACCTAACCAGTCTTTATTATTTACTAAAACTGCTCCTTTATCGGTACCAAATTCAAATAATTTATGCATTTGATTACTAATACCTTGGACATTAGCTTCTACTTGTTCTTCTGTTTGTAACACACGTTCTTCTGATTTACCTGATGGATCTCCAATCATACCTGTACCGCCACCGATTAGAACAATTGGACGATGTCCGTGTTCTTGGAAACGTCTTAATGTTAAGAACGGAAGTAGATGACCAATATGTAAACTATCTGCTGTTGGGTCTGCACCACAATATAGCGTTACTTGCTCTTTATTTAATAATTCCTCTATTCCCGCTTCATCTGTTTGCTGATAAATCAGGCCACGCCACTTTAAATCTTCAATTAATGCATTTGTCATATTTCTCTTCCTCCTATATATCTGTATTTTTCATAAGTTTAGATGAACGTAAAACTTAGAATTAAAGACCGATTCTAAATATTTGAACAACTATTTAAGTATGATTTATAGATTTATTTAATCAACAAAAAAGCACCCTTACATCTTATTTACATGTAAGGGCGCAATTGCACGGTACCACCATACTTGAATTAAAGGTATATTTAGATTTAATCATAAAATCCATATACACTCTCTTTTCTCTTTACTAATGATACGTTCATTAATCAAACGTCAGACTGTTATATAAGGTGTATTCACTAGATAGATCATGTTAGTTCTCAGCAACCACTAACTCTCTTGAAATCTCTAAAAAGCTACTTGTCCTTCATCTGAAACTTATGTATTTGCCATTAATTATAGTTAACATTATTTTAAAAGTCAACTTTACGACTATGTTATAATAAGTCTAAATAAAGGAGGTTTGCTATGGATAATATGATGAAACAACAACAACAAGATAAAATGTTTCGATTTGAAAAGAAATATAAGCAACTCAAACATATCATCGTTTCTATTTTTTTAATTGGTTTGATGTTTACGATTATTATCCTGTTAGCAGCCGTCATATACTTTCATCAATTGACCAAAGAAGCTTCATCGATAAGTGATAACGCACTTAAACATAAGGTGATTCACTTTGCTGGAGATGACCTAATTAATTATAAAAATAATGACATTTTAGATGAATATGATCATTCTTTAAATTCATTAATAGTTGGTCCAAAACATGTTAGTCCAGAGGTCATTAAAGCATTAACCTCTTCAGAAGATACTTTATTCTTTCAACATAATGGTATTTTACCTAAGGCTATTATTCGAGCAATGTTTCAAGATATAATGCAAAATGAGCAAAGTTCAGGTGGGAGCACGATAACGCAGCAATTGATTAAAAACCAAGTACTTTCTAATGAAAAAACTTATAGTCGAAAAGCTAATGAAATTATTTTGGCGCAAAGACTTGAACGTATATTATCTAAAAAAGAAATTATTTATACGTATTTAAATATTGTACCTTTTGGTAGAGATTATAACGGTGCCAATATAACAGGTATCTCCTCTGCTTCCTATAGTTTATTTGGAATTCCACCTAAAGATTTAAATATTGCACAATCAGCTTATTTAATCGGCTTATTACAAAGCCCTTATGGTTATACACCCTATGATGAAAATGGTGATTTAAAACCAAATCATCAAATAGACTATAGTATTCAAAGACAACATTACGTACTAAAACGTATGTTAGTAGAAGAAAAAATATCTAAAAATGAATATAAAGAAGCATTAAAATATCGTATTAAATCACATTTACTTACAAAACCTAATAAAAATGCGAGTTAAATAACAAAACCCGGTAATGATCATTACATTACCGGGTTTCTTAAGTATATTTAGAATAAACCTACCGCATGTCCATCATCTGTAACATCCATATTTAATGCAGCTGGTTTTTTAGGTAAGCCAGGCATTGTCATAATTGCACCTGTTAATGCAACAATAAATCCTGCACCTGTTTTCGCTTCTAATTCACGAATTGTAATTTCAAAATCACTAGGTGCTCCTAAAGCTGTTTGATCATCACTAAATGAGTATTGCGTTTTAGCCATACAGATTGGATAATGATCCCACCCATTGTCTTTAAATTGTTTTAATTGTTTTTGAGCTTTACTTGAGAATGTTACTTTTGAACCACCGTAGATTTCTTTAACGATTGTTTCAATTTTATCTTCTAAAGGTTGATTCAATTCGTAAAGTGGTTTGAAGTTTTGAGGTTGATCAATTACTTCTAATACTTCGTTAGCAAGATCAACGCCACCTTTACCACCTTTTTCCCAAACTTCGGTCAATGCGATTCTTACGCCATTTTCTTTAGCCCATGATTTAACAAATTCAATTTCTGCATCTGTATCATGGATAAATGCATTGATAGCTACCACTGGTTCCACACCAAACTTCTTAATATTATTTACATGACGTTCTAAGTTAACGATACCTGCTTTAACAGCATCTACATTCTCTTCTTTTAAATTATCTTTCGCAACGCCACCATGCATTTTTAAAGCACGTACAGTTGCTACTACAACAACAGCTGATGGTTCGAAACCTGCTTCACGTGCTTTGATATCCATGAATTTCTCAGCACCTAAATCAGAACCAAATCCTGCTTCAGTAACTACAATATCAGCTAATTCACGTGCAGTTTCTGTCGCTAAAATAGAGTTACATCCATGTGCGATATTAGCGAATGGTCCACCGTGTACAAGTGCAGGTGTTCCCTCAATTGATTGTACTAAGTTAGGTTTAATTGCATCTTTTAAAATCATCGCTAAAGCACCTTCAACTTTTAAATCAGCAACAGTCACAGGCTTACGATCACGTGTATAACCAATTGTGATTTTACTAATTTTTTCTCTTAAGTCTTTAATGCTTCGGCTAAGACATAAAATAGCCATAATTTCAGATGCGACTGTAATATTAAAGCCGTCTTCACGTGGTACTCCATTTGTTGGACCACCTAGTCCAACATTAACATGACGTAAAGCTCGATCATTCATATCTAATACACGTTTCCATTCAATGCGACGTTGATCGATACCTAATTCATTACCTTGATGTAAGTGGTTATCAATAAATGCTGATAATGCATTATTCGCTGTAGTAATCGCATGGAAGTCACCATTAAAGTGTAAATTGATATCTTCCATTGGTAATACTTGTGCGTATCCACCACCAGTAGCGCCACCTTTGATACCAAATGTTGGTCCTAATGCTGGCTCACGTAATGCTACCATGACTTTCTTTTTTAATTCATGAAATGCATCTGATAGACCAACTGTAACTGTCGATTTACCTTCTCCAGCTGGTGTTGGACTCATTGCTGTTACTAATACAACTTTACCCTTATTATCTTTAGGTTTTATTTGGTTAATATCAATTTTAGCCTTGTAATGTCCATATTGCTCTAAGGCTTCTGATGGAATCCCTGCCTCTTTAGCTATTTCACTAATAGGTCTAATTTTTGATTGATTCGCAATTTCTAAATCTGATAAATGTGCCAACTTATTTCAACCCCTTGTAAATAATATAAATAGAAAAATAAGTGTAAGAATGTTTGATATGTAATGACTCTCATTCTCTTACAACTTTAATAATAACCGACTCAATCAATGATGTCGAATATTTGATAGCGTTTACATTACTATTATTAGAAATATTCAAAAAATATGATTGAGTCTAGAAAAACTAAACTCAATCATATTTATCTTAATCGTTAATGTATGGAAATAGTTATTTTGCTAACACTACTTAGTCAATCATCTAATCTTCCATTGTACTTAAGTCACCAGCATCTAAATCTAATTCCCAAGCTTTTAATACACGGCGCATAATTTTACCAGAGCGTGTTTTAGGTAATTTGTCTTTAAATTCAATTTCGCGAGGTGCTGAATGTGCTGATAATCCTTCTTTAACAAATTGTTTAATACTTTGTTTTAATTCATCTGATGGTTCATAACCTTCTCTTAAAGCTACAAACGCTTTAATGATTTCACCTCGTACTGGATCAGGTTTACCGATAACACCTGCTTCAGCTACTGCCTCATGTTCTACTAATTTTGATTCTACTTCGAATGGGCCGACACGTTCACCAGCAGTCATAATGACATCATCAACTCTACCTTGGAACCAGTAGTAACCATCTTCATCTTTATAAGCAGAGTCTCCTGAAACATACCAATCACCAATAAAATATGAATCATATTTTTCTGGATTTTTCCAGATTGCATGCATCATTGAAGGCCACCCTTTTTTAATGGCTAGATTACCCATACGATTTGGAGGTAACTCATTACCTTCATCATCAACAATTGCCGCTTCAATACCTGGTAATGGTTTACCCATTGATCCTAATTTAATATCCATTGCTGGATAGTTCACAATCATGTGTCCGCCTGTTTCTGTCATCCACCAAGTATCTAACACACGTTTATGGAATACATCTTTAGACCATTTAATTACTTCAGGATTTAACGGTTCACCAACAGATAAAATTGAACGTAGTGAAGATAAATCATATTTATCTACGACATCGTCACCGGCACTCATTAACATTCTTAAGGCAGTTGGCGCAGTATACCACACTGTCACTTTAAAGTCTTGAATCATTTTATACCACTGTTCAGGAGAGAAACGTCCGCCAACAATACAATTTGTCACACCATTTAACCAAGGTGCAAAAACACCATATGACGTACCAGTTACCCAACCAGGATCTGCTGTACACCAATATACATCATCATCTTGTAAGTCTAGGACGTATTTACCTGAAATGTAATGTACCAACATTGCTTTTTGGACATGTAATACACCTTTAGGTTGTCCTGTAGAACCAGATGTATAATGTAAGATGAGACCATCATCTTCATTTAACCATTCAATATCGAAATCTTCGCTTGCTTCTTTAAAAGAATGGTTAAAATCTACATAGCCTTCTTCAACATCATCATCGACAACAACAATTTTTTCTAAATGTGGTAATTTATCTTTTGGGATTCTAGGCAACAATGCTTTATTTGTAATGATTACTTTTGCTTCACTATTTTCTAAACGATCTGTAACAGCTTTTTCCATAAATGCTTCAAATAATGGTCCAACGATTGCACCAATTTTCAAAATTCCTAAGAAAGCGAAATACAATTCTGGCGTTCTTGACATAAAGATAAATACTCTATCCCCTTTTTTAACATCAGCTTCATTTTTTAATACATTTGCTGCCTTATTTGAGTATTTTTTCATATCTTCAAACGTATAAGATTCATGACGTCGCTCGTCTTTATAATTGAGCGCTATTTTGTCTCCCTTACCCTCATCAACATGTCTATCGATACATTCGTATGCCATATTGATTTTTCCTGTTTTACTCCAAGAAAAGGCTTGTTCAACATTCTTCCAATCAAAATCTTTGTATGTTTGCTCATAATCTTGCATGTTATAATTTCCAGGTTCGCTTTGATAAACTTCAACTTTCATAAGAAAATCCCCCCTTCAACTTTATGTAATCGCTTTCTTTAAAATGAATTATACATATAATTGTCACATTATTCAAAACATTTATTTATTAATCACAACATTTTTGTTATATTACAAGAAAATAAGTATAATTATAGTAAGGATTTGAGGCAATTTGATGAGGATGTGAAAAAAATGAAACACATTAAAACTTATGTTACTGATAATATTGAAATTGATAATGTCAAATACAAAATTGAAGGCCCTGTTTCACACTCTTTTTTGAAAACGCTTACTTTTGATGAAGGACTTAATGCATTTCGTTCTTCTAAAGAACAATTTGAAGCATTGTTAGAAATTACTACATTGCCAGAAGGTAGAGTATATATTATACGACTAGAGCAACATATTATCGGTTACGTCACCTATCATTATCCAGATGAACTTGAAAGATGGTCTACTGGTCATCTCCCTTATTTATTAGAACTCGGTGCAATTGAATTAAGTAAATCATATCGCCATCTACATCTAGGTGGTCGATTAATTCAACTTAGTCTTTCTGGAGATGAATTTGAAGACTTTATTGTACTTACTACTGAATATTATTGGCATTGGGATTTGAAGTATGCACAATTAGACGTATTCGAATATAAACGGTTGATGCAGAAGTTAATGCAAAAAGGTGGTCTAGAAGTATTTGCAACTGATGACCCTGAAATTACCAGTCACCCGGCTAATTGTTTAATGGCCAGAATTGGTAAACGTATCACTTTAGATCAACAACATGCATTTGATGATATTAGATTTCAAAATCGCTTCTTTTATTAGTTGTTTGAAAGGGATGATCTTATGAGCACTAAAAATAAAACAGGTTATGTTTATTCAGATGATATTTTAAAATATAGATTTAATAACGAGCATCCTTTCAATCAAATGCGTTTAAAATTAACGACTGAGTTGTTGTTAGATGCACAATTTTTAACAAAAGAAAATATATTAGAACCAAGAATTGCAACTGATGATGAAATTGGGTTGATTCATAAATATGATTATATACAAGCCATCAAACATGCATCTCATGGTATTTTAAGTGCTGAAGAAGCTAAAAAATATGGCTTTAATGAAGATACAGTACCTTTTAGACACATGCATCAACATTGTGCGCGAATTGTAGGTGGCGCGCTTAATTTAGCTGATAAAATTATGGATGGTACCTATACAAATGGTTGCCATTTAGGTGGAGGCTTACATCATGCCTTAGCGGGTCGAGCAAATGGCTTTTGTATTTATAACGATGTTGCAATTACTGCCCAATATTTAGTTAATCACTATAATCAACGCGTTATGATTATAGATACAGATGCACACCATGGAGATGGAACGCAATGGAGTTTTTATACTAGTAATGAAGTTTTAACTTACTCTATCCATGAAACAGGTAAGTTTTTATTCCCAGGATCAGGTCATTATACGGAACGTGGTGAAGATATCGGATATGGTTATACTGTGAATGTGCCTTTGGAACCCTATACGGAAGATGAATCATTTTTAGAATCTTTCAAATCAACAGTTGAACCTGTTATTGCTGCATTCAAACCCGATATTATCCTAAGTGTTAATGGTGTGGATATCCATTATAGAGACCCATTAACTCACATGAGTTGTACGTTAAGTTCACTATATCAACTACCATATATTATTAAAGATTTGGCTGAAAAGTATACAGATAATAGAATAATTATGTTTGGTGGCGGCGGCTATAATTTGTGGCGTGTTGTTCCACGTGCATGGAGCCATCTATATTTAAGTTTAATTAATGAACCGATTCAACAAGGCTACTTACCTCTTAATTGGATTAATAAATGGAAGCATTATAGCTCAGTAACACTACCTAAAAGATGGGAAGACCGTTTGAATGACTATACTTTTATTCCACGCACTGCTGAAATTTCAGAAAAAAATGCACGTATATCAAACTTAATTGCCAGTTGGTATGACCTTTCAAATTAAAACAGGCTGGGACATAAATATATATTTCAAGTTACATTCATATATAGTCAACCTTCGCGGGGGGACGGGCCCCAAACATAGAGAATTTCGAAAAGAAAATCTACAGACATTGCAAGTTGGGGATGGACAACGATAAAGAAATACTTTTTCTTTAGATATTAGTATTTCTTATGCATGAGTTTCACTCATGTATTCCTATTTTAAAGTACACATTAGCTGAGGCTAATGCGTAAGAACCACTACATCATAAATGGTTAGTGGTTCTTTATTCTTTCTGTCCCACTCTCTATAACTATAAAAAATAGCTATGATGAAATCTATCGTCATAGATTTCTTCATAGCTAATCTTAGTATGTTTATTTTAACTATTTAGTTGTTCCTCTATATTCAATTCTATGTGGTAAAATCACGTTTGGTTCATCAATTTCTTCTTCATTCATGTATTTCGTTAGTAATCTCATTCCGACAGCGCCGATGTCATATAATGGCTGAATCACACTAGATAATTGTGGTCGAACCATTTCAACTAAGCGCGTATTATTGAAACTTACAATTTGTAATTCTTCAGGTACTTTAATACCTGCATCTAATGCACCATGTAAAATACCGATAGCTTGTTCATCACTAATAGATAAAACTGCATCAGGTAAATGATCTTTAATTTTATCAAAGACTTTCATACCTTCTTTGTAGCTTTCAGCACCTGATAAATGAAGTGAATTATCTAATTGTAATTGATTTTCAGATAATACTTTATTTAAGCCTGAAAGTACATCTTCTTGTGCTTTCTTAGAATAATCCCCACCTACTAATGCAAATGACTTAGCACCTTGTTCAATAAGTTGTTGTGTTACCTCTTCAGCTGCTTTTTCAAAGTCAATATTTACAGACGCAACATGGTCATCCTTACCGTTTGTACCTGATACAACAACCGGAACTGAAGATTGATTAATAAGTTCTTTGATTTCTTCTGAAATAGTGCCACCTAAGAAAATAATACCATCAACTTGTTTGCTTAAAAGATTATTAAAAATCTCTTTTTCTTTTTCTGAATCATTATCAGAATTTGAAATTATTGAATGATATTTATACATCGTTGCAATGTCTTCTAAACCACGTGCAAGTTGAGAATAATACACATTAGAAATATCAGGGATAATTACACCTACAGTCGTTGTGCGTTTACTTGCAAGTCCACGTGCAACAGCATTAGGTCGATAGTTTAATTTTTTAATAACTTCATTTACTTTATTTCTAGTTTCTGGTTTAACATTTTGATTTCCATTAACTACACGAGAGACCGTTGCCATCGACACTCTAGCTTCTCTAGCTACATCATATATTGTTACAGTCATAGTTTCCTCCTTGAAAGCGCTTCATACGCTTTAGTATCATGTTTTCATATTATTTTCAAAGTTTACCATATTTAGAGATTCAGTGAAATAAATTTGTTTTGACGTTCACATTTCTGTCAGATTTTCAGTATCATTACTCATTTATAAAAATACTTCACTAGAAGTGATAGTAATAATGAAACCACTCAATATAGAGCCAAATTATTTTTAATAAAAACTATTATAATACCTCTTTAATGATGATATTTGTCATAATAAAGAAACCTAGAACATTTTATGTTCTAGGCTAATGTTTTATTTAAGCTTTTTATCATTATACATATCTGCTAAAGGTTTTAATTCTTTATAGAATTCATTGAATTCATTTAAATCCATTTGTTGACCTGCATCACTTAAGGCAACTGAAGGATCCGGATGAACCTCAGCCATAACACCATCAGCACCAACTGCTAATGCAGCTTTTGCTGTTGGTAACATAATATCTTTACGACCTGTACTGTGTGTTACATCAACCATTACAGGTAAGTGTGTCCCTTGTTTTAAAATAGGCACTGCAGAAATATCTAAAGTATTTCTAGTCGCTTTTTCATATGTTCTAATACCACGTTCACATAGAATGATATTTCTATTACCTTGAGAAGCAATATATTCAGCTGCATATGTGAATTCTTCTATCGTTGCTGATAATCCACGTTTTAAAAGGATTGGTTTATTAGTACGTCCTGCTTCTTTTAATAATTCAAAGTTTTGCATGTTACGTGCACCAATTTGGAAAACATCAAGATATTCGTCAGCAATTTCAAAGTCATTTGGGTTCACGATTTCACTAATAACATTTAAATTATATTTATCTTTAACATTTTTTAAAATCTTAAGTCCTTCAACACCTAAACCTTGGAAATCGTATGGAGATGTACGTGGTTTAAATGCCCCGCCACGAATGAACTTTTCACCTTTTGCTTGTAAATCTGCTGCTACAGCATCTACTTGCTCTTGTGATTCAACTGAGCATGGGCCGAATACGAAAGATTTATGTCCTTCACCGAACATGCCACCATTGTCAAAATGAACAATCGTATCTTCTGGTTTTAATTTACGAGATACGTATAAATGCTTTTCATTTTCGGATTTTTGTAAGTCTGTAGAGGCTTTAAAAATTTCTTTAAATAATTGTTTAATGACATTGTCGTTAAATGGTCCTTTATTTTTATCTAAAAGGTCATTGATCATTTCTTTTTCACGTTGTGGGTCATATACACGTGTTCCTTGCTTGATTTTTTCTTCCCCAATTTTTTGTGCTAATTCACCTCGACGGGATAGCAATTCTAAAATCTGATCGTTAAGCGAAACAATTTCTTGTCTGTACGTTTCTAATTTATTACTCATAGTTACTTCACCTCTATCATATAGTTGCACATTTATATGTATCACTTTAAAGCGATAAATTAAATGTATTTACGAATCATTCTAACAATTAACATTTTATAGTTCAAGTTCTAATTGTTAGAATTGATTAAATTTTCTAAAAATATACTCATATTCTTAATCAATATGACAACTCTTTTTTTCGAAAATAAAAAGAGCAGAACGTCATCTATCCTGTTAATGAATAAATGATGGGTTCCACTCTAAAATGATACATTTAATTTCATTGTAAAAATCAAATATTAATCAATGAGTGCTTATATTAATATCATAATATTAACTCATATTAAATACAAACTAATTAGTCATTGAATGTACGTTTTTCAATTTTACTAGTTGTTTTTTCAACCTTTTGTTGCGTTGGTTGTTGTTTACCTTGTTGCTTTTGGTTTTTATTTTGACTTGGTGTTTTTGTTGATTTTTTCGACGTTTTTGATTGAGGCTTATTTTTGTTATTTGATTTTGTTGATGGGTTATTTTGTCGTGTTACAACACCTTTGTCAAATTGTGCTTTATTCTGTTTTTTTGAAGGTTGATTTTTAGTTGTTTGACTAGTTTTACTATCTTTAATCTCATTAGATGAAGATTTAGTTACTAAGTTAGGTACTTTAGTCATTTTTGATTTTGCAATAGGTGCCTCTGCTAATAAAGCATTTGTTAATTGTGACTCTTTAGAACCTTTAGTTAACTTCGCTTGTTTATCTTTAGCTGCTGTTGCTAATCTATTAGCAAATGAGCCATCATTTGCTTTTGAAGTATTTTGATTTGTTTGACTGACTAAATTTGGCGTAGATTGTTTGTTATTTTTAGCTACATCTTGTTCTTTAGTTAATGCGTTAGTGTCTGCCAATACTTGTGAATCATTGTTCATTTTTTGTTTCTTTGTATGAGCCGCACTAGCTAATTTATCTGCATTAGATTTTTGTGATGATTGATCTTTAGTTTGGGATGGATCTGATAAAGATGATTCTTCTTTAATAGCAGATTGTGCCATTGCAATTTCTTTGTCAGATACATGCTTATTGTTATCAATATTAGATTCTGCTTGCTTATTTTTTGCATCAGCTTTTGCTTCTTGGATTTCTCTTGCTTGTGGTGATTGGTCTGCTAATGTATCATGATTAGATTCTGCTTGAATCGCATTTTGTTGTGTTGCAAGTTCTTTTGATGAAGGTGTTGCAGTTTGTTGATCATTACGCTTAGCTTCAACTTTTGCATCTTGAATTTCACGTGCTTGTGGTGATTGATCTGCTAATTGGTCATGATTTGTTTCAGATTTAATTGCATTTTGTTGTGCTGCTAATTCAGTCGCACTCGCACCAACTTCTAAATGATTATCAGCTTCTAATTTTGCTTCTTGGATTTCTCTTGCTTCTGGAGATTGGTCTGCTAAATTATGATCATTCACTTCTCTTTGAATCGCTACTTTTTGAGCTGACAATTCATCTGAAGATACACCATTATTAGATTTATTTCTAAAGTTTTCTACTCGTGTTTTAACAGTTTCAATATGTTGTTCAGCTTGTGATTTATAATTTAACGCTTTTTCACGTAATTCTTTTTCTTTTGCAATGGCTTGATCTGCTTTTTCAAAGACTTTCATCTTATAGTATAAACCTAACGCAGACCCTACAATTGCACCTGTAATAAAGCTAACTACGAAATCTTTACGTTGAGGTGTTTGATTATTTATACGAGTATGAC
This sequence comes from Staphylococcus sp. HL28, assembly GCF_021117155.1. Taxonomy (NCBI): domain Bacteria; kingdom Bacillati; phylum Bacillota; class Bacilli; order Caryophanales; family Staphylococcaceae; genus Staphylococcus; species Staphylococcus sp. HL28. Next base: position 1,100,208 of record NZ_CP088218.1, on the reverse strand, counting down.
GGCTGTATAAATCATTTCCAGTATTATTTCTTTCAAAATCATCACGATTATAGTGTTCCATGATTTATTCCTCCCTATAACAAATGCACTTAAACAAGTAACAACCTCATTTAAGTGCATTTAGTTCATTCTTATTAATTATTTATCAACACGAGTAGTGTAACTATGATCTGTATCATTTGCTACTGTGTTTGCTTTGTAATTTGCACTTCCTCGACGGTAGTGTCTATTTTGCCATTTGTCAGCAATTTCCATTGCTACATTTGACCATTGTACTACTTGAGAAATTTTATCTTCGTTTTGAGAAACATTGTGCGTAATTGAGTTAGTTACACGGTCAACTGAACCGTTTAATGTTTGAACTGAGTCACCGATACCTTTAACAGCATCTACTACAGAATTCAAACGATCAACTTTACCTTGAATGTCTTCAGTTAAACGGTTTACTTTATGAAGTAAGTCCGTAGATTCTCTTGTAATACCTTGTACTTGACCTTCAACACCATCAAGTGTTTTAGCCACGTAATCTAAATTTTTCTTAACAGAAATTAACACGACAACGATACCGATACATAAAATTAAAAACGCTATCGCAGCGATAATTCCGGCAATTGGTAAAATCCAATCCATTAAAAACGCCTCCTAAATACCTAATTATAAAATTCATTAATATTTAATACCCTTGAGAAATCATTATAAACATATTAGAAATCTTTTTTTACACCAATTTTATTTAAATACGCTTTTTGCATTTTTTGAATGTCACCAGCGCCCATAAATAAGATAACTGCATTATCAAATTTTTCTAATACATCTATACCACTTTCATCAATTAAGGCTGAACCATCAATACGGTTAATTAAATCTTGAATAGTTAATTCACCAGTATTTTCTCTTATAGAACCAAAAATTTCACATAAGAATACATGGTCAGCTGCACTTAAACTCGTTGCAAATTCTTCTAAAAATGCTTGAGTTCGTGAAAATGTATGTGGTTGGAATACTGCAATAACTTCTTTTTGTGGATATTTTTTTCGAGCTGTTTCAATTGTAGCATTAATTTCTCTTGGATGGTGAGCATAATCGTCTACTAATACTTGATTTGATACTTTTGTTTCATTAAAACGACGTTTTACACCACCAAATGTTTCTAATGCCTCTTTAATATTATCAACATTCATTTTCTCAAGATAACTAATTGTAACAACAGCTAGTGTATTTAAGATATTATGGTCTCCATATTGTGGCGAAAGGAATTGACCATAGAATTCACCATTGATGTAAACGTCAAATTGAGAACCTTGTTCTGTAATTTGAATATTTTTAGCGTATACATCATCAGTTTCATTAAATCCATAATAATAAATGGGTACATCCGCTTCTAATTTTCTAAGGTATTCATCGTCACCCCAAGCAATAATTGCTTTTTTAACATTATGCGCCATCTCTTGGAAAGCATCAAATACGTCATCAACATCTTTGAAATAGTCTGGATGGTCGAAATCAATGTTCGTCATAATTGCATAGTCAGGGTTATAGCTTAAGAAATGTCTACGGTACTCACATGCTTCAAATGCAAAATAATCACTGCCAGGTAACCCCATTCCAGTACCATCACCAATTAAAAATGATGTCTTTTTGTCGCCATTCATCACATGTGATAGTAAACCTGTTGTAGAAGTTTTACCGTGTGCACCTGTAACAGCAACAGATGTGTATTGATTAATTACATGTCCAAGAAAATCATGATATCTAATCACATCTAATTTAAGTTGATGTGCTTTAACAATTTCTTCATGACTATCAGGAAAGGCATTCCCTTGAATAATCACCATATCTTCTTTTATATTATTCGCATCGAACGGTAGAATTGTTATGCCTTTATTTCTTAGAGCAACTTCAGTGAATACATAAGTTTCTATATCTGAGCCTTGCACCTCATGTCCAAGATCATGCATAATTTGTGCTAATGAACTCATGCCGGAACCCTTAATACCGACAAAATGATAGTGTGTCATTATAAAACTCCTTACTAAATTTTAATCTTGATTTAAATCCGCCTCAGTAATATAAACATCTCTAGGTTTAGAACCGTTAGCGCCAGAGATATATCCCAATTGTTCTAACTGATCTATGATTCTCGCTGCTCTATTATACCCAATTTGGAAATGTCTTTGTACTAATGAAGTAGATATATGTCCTTCATTAATCATGAACTCACACACATCATCAAATAAATCGTCTTGTGCTTGAGTTTGTGTTTTCTTTAATAATTCTTTTTCCTCAAATAAATATTCAGGTTCACGTTGTTGTTTAATGAAATCTACAACGTCATCTATTTCTTCATCTGAGACAAATGTACCTTGAACACGGATTGGTTTATTCATTCCGCCACCTAGGTAAAGCATATCACCATAACCAAGTAGACGTTCTGCACCACCGCTATCAAGTATAGTTCTAGAATCTACACTCGATGATACCATAAATGCAATTCTAGTTGGAATATTAGCTTTTATTAATCCTGTAATGACATTAACGGATGGACGTTGAGTAGCTACTAACATGTGAATACCACATGCACGTGCTTTCTGAGCAATTCGTGCTATAGATTGTTCAACTTCTTGTGGCGCCATCATCATTAAGTCGGCTAATTCATCTATTACTATAACAATTTTAGGCATTCTTTGTTCATATGATGCTTTTTTGTTAAATGCAGTAATATTTCTCACATGATATTGTGCAAATAATTTATATCTGCGTTCCATTTCTTCAACTGCCCATTTTAAACTTTGAGTAGCAGCTTTAACATCAGTAATAACTGGTGATACGAGATGCGGTAAATCATTATATGGTGCTAATTCCACCATTTTTGGATCAATTAATAATAATCTTAGTTCTTCAGGATGATTTTTATACAGTAAAGACATCAAAATACTATTAATACATACTGATTTACCTGAACCAGTCGCACCTGCAATCAGAGCATGTGGCGTTTTAGCTATATCCATTAATAACGGTTCATTGTTAATACGATATCCCATTGCAACTGTTAATTTTGATTCCGCATTTTTAAATGGTTCTGAATCTACAATTGATCTCAAATTCACTTTAGCTGGATTTTGATTAGGTACTTCAATACCTACAAGACTAGTTCCTGGTATTGGTGCTTCAATACGAATATCTTTAGCAGCTAATGCCATCTTAATATCATCTTGTAATGCGGTAATTCTTGATACTTTTACCCCTTTTTCAACTGACAATTCAAAGCGTGTCACACTTGGGCCTTCAGTGACATTTTGTACTTCAGCTGGCACATTGAAGTAATACAATGCATCATTTAATTCCTGTTTCTTATCATCGATCCATTCTTCATTCACTTCATGTGGCTCAGGTTCTTCAAGCAAATCATAACTTGGTAATTTTATATTTGGCCCTTTTCGAATTGTAGGTTTTTGTACTTGAGGTTCTTCTGAATTACCTGACGTTTCTTGCTCATTAAGATGATTGATTCCAACTTGACTATCATCTTGATGATGATTTAACTCATTGTCATTATCATGTGATGAACTATTTTGTTTATTTACTACAGAGTGATTATCATCAACATGAATTGATTCTGTAGACGTTGTATCCACAGTTTCCGAATGAGTGCTTGGTGTTGAAAGATCCAATTGTTCATTTTCCTGAGAATGATTAGTCTCGTGAACTGAAGATGACTCTGATGTACTAGTACTAGTTGTAGATGATATAGAATTAACATTCTCGCTAGAACGCGATGCTTGTGTCTTATCTTCTGGTGTTAATTCAGGAACATTAACTTTTTTACCTTTATTCTTATCCATCATCCGCTTTTTATCTGATGGTGTCATAACGACATTAAATGGTTTACCACCAGTAACACGTTTCTTAGGTGTACTAGAATGTTGCGTTTGTTGCGAGTTTGATTGTCCATCAGAACTACTTGTATTTTCAGAATTTGATTCAAATTGTTCTTTAGTACTAGAATGTATTGATTCAGATGATGAATAGTTTGAACTATTATCTCGTTGACTCTTATCATCTTTTGATGGCATTGACTCATATTGACGTTCGGAAGTACTTACCGTATTCATTGTTTTAGCTGATGACGTACTTATATCATTATTAGATGTCTTATAATTGTTTTCAGTTGAGTCACTTTGATTTTCAATAGTGCTCTCTGATTGCGATGATGTTGCTACACTAGCTACATCGTTTTGACGTCTGCGTTTCTTAGCATATTCTATTTCGTGATCAACACTTTGCGTAACAGCATTATGCCCTCTTCTTTGTTGCGATTGCTGCTCACTAGATTTTTGTTGAAATTCGCTCGTTTTTTGTGACGTTGATATTGGCTCAGAAGTTACATGATTAGCTGAAGAGTTACTTTCATTGATTTCACGATATTCTGCATCATCAACGTTGTTAGATAATTCAGGTTCATCATGAGCCCTGTCACCATTGTCATAACTTTGCGTTTTATCCTCAGAATCTTGTTGTACGATTTCATCTTCAGTTGTGTTTTCTATTGAATGATACTCAAATTGATCCTGTACAGAATCATTATCATGATCATGATTGACTGCGTCAGATACAGTAACATCATCATCATTTACTTCGTGTCTTTGAGTGATATCATTTAAATCTATTTCTTCGTAATTATAGTGATGCCCAGATTTTTCTTGGTTATCTGCGTCTAATCCATTGGCGTCATCTAATTTATCCTCTTCTATATTACTATTGCTATTAACAACGCTATCATTAAGATCTTCTTGATCTTCAATGTCTAATGAACTATCGCCTACATATTGTTGTGCTTGTTTAGCATACATTTCATCTATTGCTTTTTGGATACTATCCTCATTAGATTCTTGATTTTGTTGTCTTTTTTCTTGTAATGCTTTTTTAAATCGACGTTTCTGAAGGACTTTACGTTCACGTTCTCTTCTAATTTCTTCGACGATTTGTGATGCATAAATATTATTAATATTTATCGTATTATCCTTTTTAGAATGATTTGGTGTAGTAGGCGTTTTTACATATTCATTGTCTGTAGATAATTCTTCATTATTAGTATTATGGTTTGATTGTTGTGAATCTTGTTGTTGCGGTTGAGCGTGTGTCTTTGAATCAGATGAAAACGCTCTTGAATTATTATTTACATAGTCTCTATCATTTCGTTTTTCTTCAGCTATGTGTGTGCTATCATTTTCACCATCTTTGGGCGGTATTACACCGTTTTCAATTGGACGTCTTTGTTTAGTGCCGAAAATGGCAGACGGCACCTCTGACGCTTTAAAATCACTTTTGTGATATGTATATTCAGATTGAGTTTTATAATTAGATTTAAAGCGTTCTGATTGTAATTTCATTCTAGGTTGCGTATTGGATGTTGTTTTATGATTTTTCGTACTCGAACTTCCAAGTGAAGTAGGAGAAATTTGACGGTGTGTTGATGTCGTTGCATAAGGATTTGGATCTTTTTTCTTTCTAGATTGATAACCTTTAGATTGATAACTAGAATCGAAACTACCATCTTCATTGTCATGATTTCTTCTACGACGATGTCTTTTATTGTCTTGAGTACGAAATTCCTCTATATCATGATTGACATTGGACTGGTGCACATCTTGAGTAGTTGTGTTTTCAGACTCCGCATTTCCTGATTCAAAACCTTCCATAGGAAAGCGAAACTTCCCTTTTGGACGATGATAGATATCATTATTTTGTGGCAGTAATGAGTCATGATGAGTATCATTCGATTGATTTGCCTGGCGTCTTTTATTTTTATTGCGCAATATATCTTCATTTGAATCATTATCTTCGCCAAATAATTTATCAAACCAGCTCATTCTTTCACTACCTTCCTTTTTTATTCAAAAAATGCTTGTCCAATTTCATAACTATCATCTAATACCATGATGCCTTTTTCTTTAGGAGCATTTGGTAAATTTAGCTCTTTCATAGAACAAATCATTCCACTAGATGCAACACCTCTAAGTTCAGCATCTTTAATGACCATACCACTTGGCATAACTGCGCCAACTTTTGCAACAACCACTTTTTGTCCTTGGTCAACATTCGGTGCACCACAAACAATTTGTAATGTGTCATTACCAACGTTTACATTAAGAACACTTAATTTGTCTGCATCTGGGTGCTTTTCTTTAGTTTCAACATATCCAACAACAAATTTAGGTGATAAATCTGCATTTAACTCATAAGTGAAACCATTATTTTTTATCATTTGCTGTAATTGTTCAACAATGTCTTCTGTTAATTTGATATGACCATTGCCCTCAATTTGAATGTGATTCGAAATGTTAAAGAAATTATATCCAACTACTTGATTATTATCTTCTTTAGTAATTTCAACAACATCATTATTTTTTCTATAATTAAATTCACCTTCTGCAGGTTCAATTTGTAAGAAAGCAACGTCTCCTACACCATTGGGATTATAAAATAAATTCATACTTTTTCTCCTTTTTATTTATTTTTTATCATTAAATTTTTTACGATTTGCTTCTAATCTCTGAATCACGTTTGGGTCTCTTTTTTGTTTATTGTTTTTACCTAAAATGAATATTGGTTCAAGATGACCTTTATCATAACCAAATGATAGTGACGTGATAGGTACAAGACCTTTAGTGAAAAATTCCATAGTTAAATGCGCCATAACATCATAGCCTGTTTTATTACGAATGTCCGCAATAACTAATACATCTTGATGTGGCACTGCTACTAACATTTCACCTTCACATTGATCTTGAATATCATTTAAAAATGATGTATTTAAAATACGACTTGCATCATAGCCATCATTAGAATTAATAAAATAAAAGATATTTCCTTTAACTTCATCTGTACTATATTGATTATTTAATTTTCTAACATTAAATAAAGACATTTCTTTAACTTGTTGTTGTGTCATATTTAACGTTTCTAACATGCTCTCGTCTATGAGTCGATAAGATTTACCTAAATCTAATGCATAGTAAATATTTGTTTCTGCGGTGTGATTTTCATAAATAAAGGCATTACCTTCTTTAGTCTTCTTATCAAAACTCGTAGCACGGATTACTGGCATAATTTGAATATCTTTAAGTTGTTCAAGTCCCTGATCTGCCATTTGTGCAATTGCTTCGTCTATATAATAAATAATTTCATCAACTATTTTTTCTTCTTTTTCTTCATATTTTGCGACAATAGCATTTAATTTTATTGTGACACCTTTATGATTGTCTTTTCTATAAATTCTTAATGTTTCGTCTTCACGATCAAATTTATAATTGACGTCTAAATGGTTTAAACGTTGTTTAATTTTATCTCTCATTTGAAAGACATTCATCTTTAACACTCCTATTTCGCACCTCTTAATAGTTTACAATAAAACAATAGATAGTAACAGAAAAAAACAGGTTTTTAAATATATTTTTCAACTATTCAATTAAATATATTGTGATAAAAATGTATCGATTTGTTCGATGGATTTTCTTTCTTTACCAATATAACTTCCTAACAACTTACCATTTTGATAAACTAAGAAACTCGGAATCCCCATAATACCATTATCAATACAAATATCTATAAATTGGTCTCGATCTACTGAGACAAATTTAAACGATGGATATTTCTCTTCTAACTGGGGTAAATCCGGTTCAATAACTTTACAATCTGGGCACCAATCAGCTGTAAATTCAAACACCGTATTGTCTTGTTTTAATTCTTCAAATTGTTGTTCTGATTCAAGTTTTATCATGATCTTCACTCCTATAAACTAATGATATTGTAACGTTTCAATTTGTATTTCGTTTAAATTTACAATTGCTTTATTTAATAATTGTCTAGCTGCATAATAATCTCTAATATCAAATACAGCATCCGTACTATGAATATAACGTGCACATACACCTATAACAGCTGTAGGAATTCCTTCATTTGCTTTATGAATCTCTCCTCCATCAGTTCCACCCGGGGACATATAATATTGATGAGGAATATCATACTGATTGACTAAATGAAGTAAGTAATCTCTGAACGAAGGTCTTAGAATCATTGTTCCATCTTTGATACGAATCAATGTCCCCTCCCCTAGCGCACCGGATAACTGATTAGGACCTTTAATATCATTTGCTGGAGAACAATCCACTACAAATGCAACATCAGGTTTAATAAGTTCAGCTGATGCTTTAGCACCTCTTAGGCCAACTTCTTCTTGCACATTTGCGCCTACATATAAATCTACATCTAACTCGATATCTTTCAATAATTCTAATATCTCTATCGCGATGAGACAACCATATCGATTATCCCATGCTTTAGCACTAAATCGATACTTCGATAATTGTGTAAATGGTGTGTCTGGAACTATTGTATCGCCTATTTCAATACCTCTTTGTCTAACCTCATTAGCCGACGTAGCACCAATATCTAACATTAAATCACTAATTTGAGGTACGCCTTCATTTCCACTTCTAAAGTGTTTAGGTATATTAGATACAATACCTGTAATTTCTTCATTATTACGACTTTTCACTTTGAGTCTTTGACCTTGCCAAATGTCATTAGCAACGCCCCCAAGGTTTGTAAATTGAATCATACCATTATCGGTAATATGTGTAATCATAAATCCAATTTCATCCATATGAGCGGTTATCATCACACGTTTTGCATTCGATTTGGCAGATTTTTTCACTCCAAAAAAGCCACCCATTCGGTTATCAATAAACTCATCCACAAAAGGCGTCATTTGTTCTTTCATATATGCTTTAACATCATCTTCAAAACCTGGCGCACCATGTAATTCAGTAAGATGTTTTATTCTATCTAGTGTTATACTTTCATTAATAGTCATTTAAAGCTTCACTCCTTATAACTTATTATATCATCTTCATTATGGTAAACTAATAATATGAATTATGAATAAGGGAGATACAATGATGAAGTGTTTAAATTGTAAAAATATATCTATCATAGGTGCTTGTATGGTTGTAATCATATCAGCTGGTGTCGTTGCATACCTAGCTAAGAAAAAATATTATAATCCCGATAAATTATTAAATGAAGTTAAAACTTATTTTATGGACGTTAAAGGTTCTTATATCGTACATCAACCACTTAACGATCCTAACATTAATGCTAATAGACCAGTTTATCTTGGAGGCATAACTGCAACTAAAAATGGACAACTTGTTGATTATGATTTTTATGCAGATGCCTATTCAGGTGAAGTATTAAATATTATAGAATTATAAATTACACATATATAAATTAAAGGTTATAGATTGTTCACTCAAAAATAATGAGATTCTTGAACAAAACTATAACCTTTTTCATTGTTTTAATATTGTCTATATTCACGTTTAACTATCTCTTTAATATTGTGCTTATCAGATTCAAATTTAAGCGCAAAGTAGTTCTCATCATGATAAAACAAGAACCAATAATCATTAAAAATATAATAAGGAATACATCTTTCTTTTTCTTGAATAGATGTCATAGGATAATCATCATATGCTGTAACCCATAATGGGTTGCGATGTGCTATGGTTGGGAAAATGTCAGCCATATGTACTGCTTTTTGCCCTTCGCTTTCGATAGTAATGATACTATGACCATAACTATGTCCACCCGTATGAATCATTTTAATACCTGGAACTGGTTCGATTTCATCCTTAAATAAAATAACTCTTTCAGCGTAGTCGCCTTGATTTTCCTTCCAATATGTCGCCTGACTACGTATATTAGGTGCTAGAAACTCATGCCATTCATCTTGCTGAATATAATGTATAGCATTTTCAAACAGAGCGTGCCCATTTTCATCTGTAAGTCCCGCAGCATGGTCAAAATGTAAATGAGTCATTAAAACTATATCTATATCATCTGGTGTAAGTCCAAAATACGCTAATTCTTCTTTAATAAAACTTTCTTGTGTAACACCACTATTTCTTTTTTGCTTGTCAGTTAACTTATTATTTCCAATGCCGGTATCTATTAAAATATTATATTCTGGGTGTCGAATAAGAATTGGATGCGTTGGCGTATGAACTTGATTCTTGTCATTTACTTTATATTTTCTTGTCCAAAGAGGTTTAGGGACCACTCCAAACATTGCACCTCCATCTATATGTGTGTTCCCGCCATTTATATCATCAATTGTTAATGCACCTAACTTCATCATATCACTTCCCAATTTTAGTCTTTATACTTTTAAACTTAATTATAATCTATAATATTTAAAGCACATTCGCAATAAATGAGTTAGCGCTATTATGGATTGACTCCATGGCTATTCAGAACATACTTTAATGACAAAAAAGACAAATCCCGGTTAAGAAACTTGTCTTTTTATTATATATTTTTATGAAATTTAGCTTCCATTCGATAAATTCTAGAACCCTTTTCAGAAAACTTCTGTTCATATTCTGTTAATATATTATCTTCGTCGTCTTCATCATGTAAATTTAAATTCATCTTTGTAAAGTACATACCAAATTGAGACATACTTTCTAAGCTGAACGCAAAAAGACCTCTATTATCTGTTTTAAAATGGATTTCGCCGTCTTCAACTAAAATTTGTTTATATAGTGCTAAATATGTATGATATGTGAGCCTTCTTTTAGCATGGCGTTTTTTAGGCCATGGATCAGAAAAATTAAGATAAATCCTAGAAACTTCACCATTTTTAAAGTACTCATTAAGTTCAATCGCATCATTACAAATCATTTTAAGATTTGATAAATTTTGCTCTTTCACTTTATCTAAGACCTTATACATGACGCTTTTTTCACGTTCCATTGAGACAAAATTAATTTCTGGATGCTGTGCGGCAAGTGTTGTAATAAATTGCCCCATTCCAGATCCAATCTCAATATAAATAGGTTGTTTTTTATCAAACCATTCATCTATATGTCCAGCATGTGAACCATCCATATCAACTAAATCTGGATGGTCTTTCAAATAATCTTCCGCCCAAGGTTTGTAGCGAACTCTCATACTCAATTTCTCCTTATATAAATAAGTTGCTATTCATCACTTCATTTAAAAATTCAAGCCAAGTATTCATATCTTTAAAACGCTTTTGTTCTTCATACCATTGAACCATACCAATAGATTGAATAACCGTATACCACTTCATACGTTTATTTAAATTCAGACTTTCTTGAACGCCATATGTTTCAAACCATTTAGACCATTTATTTTCAGGAACGTAGTTGTAAAGCAGCATACCTATATCAATTGCAGGATCCGCAATCATAGCACCTTCCCAATCTACTAAAAATAGCTCATCACGATCCGATAAAAGCCAGTTATTATGATTAACGTCTCCGTGTACTACAGTGAAAAATCTTGAATCTAAATTAGGTATATGGTCTTCTAAATACGTTAATGCTTTTCTAACAACATGGTGTGTTAAAACTTCTCTTGATAGAGATGCATTGATTTTATTTAACATAATTTCTGGTGTAATGGGTTCCATTTCCATTCTTTTTAACATTGTTAATAATGGCTTGGAATTATGAATTTTTTTCAATATTTTAGCTACTCTAGGCTGCTGCATTTCGTTCGCTGTCAATTCGCGACCGTTTTTCCAATGTTGCGCCGTTACTACTTCACCAGTTTCAATTCTTTTCGTCCAAACTAACTTAGGTACAATACCCTCTGCAGATAAAGCTGCAATAAAAGGATTAGTATTTCGTTTTAAAAACAACTTCTGTCCATCTTGTTCAGCCATATAAGCTTCACCAGAAGCACCGCCAGCTGAATCTAATGTCCACCCTAACTGATAAAACTGCTCCAACACGTTCACCTCACTTTCAATTAGAAAATGGCTCCAGAAATATGTTTTCAAGAGCCATATATTCTAATTTATAGAAACCGTATAGTCATATCTACACGCTCGTTTAAATTAATTTTACAGTTTTGTGAGTTGGCTAATTTTTATATTTTTGTCCCTAAAAATATGCTTTAAAATTGCGTCCTCATTTTTTATCACTCATAGAAGATTTTATAATTTTTATCATTATATTTCAACTAAAAATGAGAAACTAAAAGACACATTTTACTAGTCCGCTCGTTTAAAAATTATAAAACTACTTTGACTTAGATTATAACATATTTAGAGTGAGATAGTTGGAGAAATTTTGATAATTATTTAACTTATAAACTATGTGTTTTGATATATTCATTAAATCCATCTTGAAGTTGTCTCGTAATGTCTCCTACATTACCACTTCCTACATCTTCCCCATCGATCTTAACTACAGGCATGACCTCAGCTGAAGTACTAGAAATGATCACTTCATCTGCATTTTTTAAAAAATCAACAGTAAACGTTTCTTCAATAAATGGAATATTTTTATCTTCAGAAATCCATTTAATAACTTTTCTTGTAATACCATTTAAAATAAAGTTATTCACAGGATGCGTATACACTTTTCCATCTTTGATCGCATAGACATTACTTGAAGCACCTTCCGTAACTGTTTCGGCACGATGCTGAATTGCTTCGCTCGCATTATATTTCACAGCAAACTCTTTAGCTAATACGTTTCCTAGAAGATTTAAACTTTTAATGTCGCAACGTAACCAACGAATATCTTCAGTTGTTACTGCATAAATACCTTTTTCTAAATCTTCAAACGGTCTATCATAACTCTTAGTAAATGCCATCAACACAGGTTTTACAGGTGGTGTAGGGAAAGAATGTTCTCGTGGTGCTGCACCACGTGTAGCTTGAATATAAATCCCTCCATTTTTAACACCGTTAACATCCAATAATTTACGCACTAATTCAATTAATTCATCGACTGTATAATTAAGGTCTAATCCAATTTCATTAGCACTTCTTAAAAATCTCTCAAAATGTTCTTTAACTGTAAATAACTTTCCATCGTATGTACGAATATATTCATAGATACCGTCTCCAAATACGTAACCTCTATCATCATAAGAGACCTTTGCTTCTTCATGTTCTAAAAATTCACCGTTAATAAAAACTTTTGTCATAAATTATCCCTCCACACATAATGAGTATATCGCCTCGAGATAAATACTCGTTGCATTAAATAGTTGCTTTTTCGTGATGTATTCGTTTTTCTGATGCATTAAGTCTTCGGAGTCGCTAAACATTGCACCAAATGCGACACCTTTATCTAAGTTTCTAGCATAGGTACCGCCACCAATTGTATATGGTTCCATCATATCTCCAGTTTGATTTCTGTATGCAGTTACTAGTTTTTGAACAAATGGATCATTTTTATCCACATAATGTGGTTTTTGTACTTTACCCATTTCTATTCTAAATCCTAATGTTTCAATTTCTTTTGAGAAACGATCAATAGCTTCTTCAAATTCAAAGCTTTGAGGATATCTCAAGTTCACACCAAAACGTCCAGCCTTTTCATTATCATAAGTCATCACACCAATATTTGTAGTTACATCACCCATAATATCAGTATGGAATTTCATACCCATTTTTTCTCCAAAATGAGACTCGTGTAAATATTGGTTACTAAAGTTCACAAAATCTTTAGCACTTTTATTTAAATTTAACGTAGCTAAGAATTCTAAAAGATATAGGCCGGCGTTAATTCCTAATGAAGGATCCATACCATGAACAGCTTTACCTTCAACAGTTAAAATAAGAATGCCACTATCTACAGTACTTTCACCTTGTAGGTGGTGTGTTTCTAAAAAGTATTCAAAGTTTTGAATCACATCAGTCATGTGTTCTTTAACTAATACCTTAGCTTCTGCATGATCTGGCACCATGTTATAACGTTGACCAGAATTAAACGCTAGTAATTCATAGTCTGGTTCATCTACATCTTCAGCCATTTCATTTTGCACTAAGTCAAAAGTAGTAATACCTTTTTCACCATGAATCGCAGGAAATTCAGCATCTGGCGCAAATCCCAATGCAGGCATTTCTTCCGTTTGGAAATAACGATCGGTACATTTCCAATCAGATTCTTCATCAGTACCAATAATAATATGAATGCGTTTCTTCCAATCTACTTTCATATCATTCAATATCTTCACTGCATAGTAAGCCGCGATTGTAGGACCTTTATCATCTAATGTACCTCTAGCAATGATAGCATTGTCAGTCACTACGGGTTCGAATGGTTTTGAATCCCATCCATCGCCAGCTGGTACAACATCAACATGACAAAGAATACCTAATACATCGTCACCTTTACCCGCTTCAATTCTACCAGCGATATGATCAACATCATGTGTAGAAAAGCCGTCTCTTTCGGCAATTTGATACATATAATTTAATGCTTCTTTGGGACCCGGACCTACTGGCGCATCGTCGTTTGCTTTACTGTCATCTCTTACACTTTCTATTGACAATAATCCTTTCAGATCTTCAATGATTTGGTTTTCGTATTCTTGAACTTTTTCTTTCCACATTCGAATTCGACTTCCTTTTTTAATAAGTTATTTTCCATTTTACATGAAGTTACAGTGAAACTACAGTAAGATGTTAGAAAAATTACTAAATTTTCTAAATTTTTATTACAAAAAAATGCCTATACACAGTTTCAATAAGAATTGTGTATAGGCATTTAAATGAATTACAATTATTTTTTATCTTCTAAGGCATTTTTATTACTTTTTAAATCTTCTTCTGAAACGACGCGTAAATTATTATTAGCTGTAGCGCCACCTTCATCATCAAACTTGCCTTCTTCTAAATCATCAGCTTTATTTTCATCTAAGTTTGTGAATCTAGTTTTTTCTTCTTCAAAGAATGCTTTTGGATCATTTTTAATTCTTTCTACGTACCCTTTTGGATTACTTTTAACATCTTGAATTGTTTCGTTAGCTTTAGAACTAATTTGGTTTGCTAAATCTTTAGCATTTGCTTTATATGATTCTGGATTTTCTTTGTATTGATTATATTGATCTTTTAATTTATCTCTACTTTCTTTACGAGATAATAGAACTGCCGCTGCAGCACCACCTAAACCTAATACTACTCTAAATAAATTTGTACCTTTTGCCATATTCAAACACCTTCTCTTTCTTTAGTTTAAAAGTAATTTAAAATCTTCTTCAGTTAATAAACGAAATTCTCCTAATTTAAGTGATGTATCCAACTCTAAATTAGCAATTTTAATACGTTTTAATTGTAATACCTCATTTTCTATCTCATGAAACATTCTTTTAACTTGATGATATTTACCTTCGTATATCGTAACACGTGATTGTCGTTTTTCAATGATTTCTAATTGTGCTGGTTTCACTTTACCATCGGACAGTTCTATACCTTTCCTAAAACATTCAATATCACTTTCGGTTACATCATACTTTGATAATACTTCATATGTTTTAGGCACGTGTTTATTGGGACTCATCAGGTCATGATTAAATTGACCATCATTAGTGACTAGTAATAAGCCTTCCGTATCTTTATCTAACCTACCTACAGGGAAAATCCCCAAGTGTTTATACTCAGGGATTAAATCTATTACAGTTTGATGTTTATCATCTTCAGTCGCTGATACTACTCCAGATGGCTTATTTAACATGATATACACTTTATCAATATATATAATTTTTTCACCATTAACTGTAATGATATCTTCATCAGGATTAATTTGCGTTTTAGGCGACTTAATCACGTTATCGTTCACTATAACGTGGCCTTTTTTTAAACTTTGCTTTACTTCATTTCGTGTACCTACACCCATATTTGCTAAAAACTTATCTAATCTCATCTTAAGAAACCAACTTTACGTCTGATTTTTTCAGGAATATCCCCTAAAAACTCATCTGCAAATTTAGTCTTAATTGTAATACCACCATATATAGCTGCACCTACAACAACGCCTACAGCAATAATAATTAAATAACCTAATTTGCTAGGTGCTAGGAATAATTTTCCAATAAAGAATACTAATTCTACACCTAACATCATAATAAACGAATATAAAAAGATTTTACCGAAGTGAATCCAACTATAACTAAACTTGAACTGTGCATATTTCTTTAAGATGTAGAAGTTACAACCAATTGCAAAGAGTAATGCAATTGACGTACTTAGTACGGCACCCGGTGTATGCAATAACATAATAAGTGGATAGTTAAGGATTAATTTAATAGCAACAGCACCTAAAATAACATAAACGGTTAATTTTTGTTTATCGATACCTTGTAACATAGATGCAGTCACACTTAATAGTGAAATTAGAATTGCAACTGGTGCATAGATAAACAGTAATCTACTACCATCAAAGTTAGGATCATGACCTTGAACTATTGGATCATATCCATAAAAGACTGTAAATAACGGCTGTGCTAATGCCATAATACCAATACTTGCTGGGACTGTAATAAACATCAGTACACCAATTGACGTTCTGATTTGTCTATGCATTTCTTCAAAACGACCTTCTTCATACGTTTTGGTAATGTATGGAATTAAACTTACTGCAAAACCAGCACTTAACGATGTAGGAATCATAACAATTTTATTTGTCGACATATTTAACATATTAAAGAAAATGTCTTGTAATTGTGATGATACACCTACCACAGATAATGCGCCATTATGTGTAAATTGATCGACTAAATTAAATAATGGGAAATTTAAACTTACTATTACAAACGGAATACTATATTTTATGATTTCTTTATACATATTGCCGTATGAAACATTGATATCGGTATAATCTGATAATACCATTTTATCAATATTTTTCTTACGTTTTCTCCAGTAATACCATAATGTAAGGATACCTGCTATAGCGCCAATAGCTGCAGCAAATGTTGCTATACCATTCGCCATTAGTACTGTGCCATCAAATACATTTAATACTAAGTAACTGCCTACTAAGATAAAAATCACTCGCGCTATTTGCTCAGTTACTTCAGATACTGCAGTAGGTCCCATTGATTTATAACCTTGGAAGATACCTCTCCAAGTTGCTAATACAGGGATGAAGATAACTACCATACTTATAATTCTAATAATCCAAGTGATATCTGCCACAGACCATCCATTTTTATCTGACGCATTACGAGATAAAGTTAATTCTGAAATAAATGGTGCTAGGAAATATAGAATTAAAAATCCTAGTACACCAGTGATACTCATGACAATAAAACTTGATTTATAAAATTTCTGACTGACTTTATATGCACCTAATGCATTATATTTAGCTACATATTTTGAGGCTGCAAGTGGCACTCCTGCTGTAGCTACAGCTATCGCAATATTATACGGTGCATAGGCATACGTGAACGGTGCCATATTTTCTTGTCCGCCTATTAAATGGTTAAATGGAATAATAAATAGTACACCGAGAACTTTCGTAATTAGAATACTTAGTGTAATTAAAAAGGTCCCTCGAACCATTTCTTTACTTTCGCTCATTAACTATCTTCCTATCTTTAAAAAGTTTATTAAACCTAGTTGAACTCATGTTGTGTTCGCTATCATTAGCTTACATTATTATAAAATATATCACAAAAAGACTAACATGGGGATTGATTTTATAATAATTTTTAAACGATTAGATGATAAAAACGAATTAATCCTTACTTATCCTTTAAAAATGGATTATGTATATAATAATACTTCAAGTTTTCTATTATAGTTATTATTTTATGCATTGTCATCTAATTATACAACTTCTGTAGCATATATTTATTGATTCATTTACAATAGTGATGAATATTCATTGGAGGAAGTTAATATGTATCAAACAATCATCATCGGTGGTGGCCCAAGTGGTTTAATGGCTGCTGTAGCTGCTAGTTCTAATATTAGTCAAGTTCTTATATTAGAAAAGAAAAAAGGTCTTGGTAGAAAATTAAAAATTTCAGGTGGTGGTCGTTGTAATGTTACCAACCGCTTACCCTATGCAGAAATAATTAAAAACATACCAGGTAACGGTAAGTTTTTATATAGCCCTTTTTCAATATTTGATAATGAATCCATTATTGAATTCTTTGAAAATCGCGGCGTTAAATTAAAAGAAGAAGATCACGGGAGAATGTTCCCTGTTTCAAACAAGGCCCAAGATGTCGTTGACACGTTAGTAAAAACTATTAATGAACAACAAGTCACTGTTAAAGAAGAAACTGCTGTAACTCATCTATCTGTAAATGAAGATGGTATTTTCAAAGTAGAAACATCGCAACAAATATATGAAGCGAAGAGTGTGATTATAGCAACAGGTGGTACGAGTGTTCCACAAACAGGTTCGACAGGAGACGGTTATCAATTCGCTAAATCTTTGGGGCATTCCATAACTGAGTTATTCCCTACTGAAGTGCCAATTACATCACCTGAGCGCTTTATTAAAGATAAAACGTTAAAAGGATTAAGTTTGAAAGATGTAGAACTATCTGTATTAAAGAAAAATGGTAAAAAACGAATCAGTCATCAAATGGATATGATTTTCACGCATTTTGGTGTCAGTGGTCCTGCTGCATTAAGATGTAGTCAATTTGTATATAAAGAACAAAAAAATCAAAAGAAAAACGAAATTTTAATGTCTCTTGACGCTTTTCCAGAGTTAAATCAAGAAGAACTTACGCAACAAATTAAACGTAAGCTAAAAGATGAACCAGATAAATTCATTAAAAATAGTTTACATGGTCTGATTGAAGAACGCTATTTATTATTTATATTAGAACAAGCTAATATCGATAACGAAACAACATCACACCATTTATCAAATCAACAATTGAATACAATTGTTAATTTATTAAAAGGTTTTACATTTAAAGTTAATGGTACCTTACCTATTGATAAAGCTTTTGTTACTGGTGGAGGCGTTTCATTAAAAGAAATTGAACCTAAAACGATGATGTCTAAATTAGTTTCTGGTCTATTTTTATGTGGTGAAGTATTAGATATCCATGGCTATACTGGCGGTTATAATATAACAAGCGCATTAGTCACTGGTCACGTAGCGGGTTTAAATGCCGGTAAACATCATGCTATAAAGAATAATTAATAAAATCAAAAAAGCAGAGTCTAGATTTTTCTAGACTCTGTTTATATATAATCTTACTTTAATTTGTCTTTCTTTTGAACCATTCTTCTACTTACTAAGGCAGCACCTGCAGCAAATGTGATACCAGCTAATGGTAATTCATTATCTTGTTTTCCTGTTTCTGGTAATGTTTCTGATCTATCTTGTTTATCAACTTCTGAGTCTGCTTCAATAGTTTCTTCAGACTCAACTTTAGTTAATTCTCTTGTTGTTTCAGAGTCATCATTACCTTCGTCATTTCCATTTGCTTTTTTGTTAGGTACAAAGTCTACACCAGATTTTTTAGGACTTTGTTGTTCTGTTTCTGGAAGAATCGCTTCAATTTGTTCAATAGCTTCTTCTTTCACTTTCATAACTGCTTCATTTGTATCAGCAGCTTCTAGTTGATCAGCGATAAGTGAAGCAAGACGATCTAATTGGTTTAATGCTTTATCTTTTTGTCTTTGAGATACATCTGCATTATTGATTTTCTCTTTTTGGAGAGTGATATGTTTATTGATTTCTTTTTCTATGTCATCTTTGATTGACGCTTGAGCTTCGATTTGTGAAATCTGTTGTTCAGCGTCTTTGACTATTGCCTTCACTTCAGAATCAGATGGTGTTGCTTTAATAAGTTCAATAGCATTTTGTTCGATTGGATTAAGTTGTTCAATCGCTGCTTCTTTTTCTTCTTTAGTTGCTTTTGGTGTTTGATTAATTTTATCTATTTGTTTTTGAACGAGATTTGCTATTGTCGTTCTTGCTTCTGGTTTAACCACCGCAACGACATTAATTGCTTTAAGTTGTTCTAAAGCATTTTCTTTAACTTTAGCAATGTCATTGTTTGTATCTTTAGCATCAATATCAGTTAGACCTTGTTCTAAAATATCATTTAGTTGTTCTTCAGCTGCTAATTTTTCAGTTTCTGTAGCGTCATCATTTGAATCAATCATATCTTGAACCTTATCTGCTTGTTCTTTAAGTGCATTAGCAGCAATCGCTTTTTGTTCAACATTTACTACTACTGCATTTAAATCGTTCATTGCATTGGCTTTGAGTTGCGCAATATCAATATCAGAAGTTGCATTGGCAATTTCAGTTTTAGCAGATTGTACAATTTGATCGACTTGTTGATTAGCTTCATTTAATTCATCAACTGTTGCACCAGGTGTATTTGCAAATGTTTCTTTTAATTGAGTTGCTAAATTATCAATTGAATTAATTGCGTTAGGTCTAGTTACAACATCTGGATTAATATCATTTATTGCATTTTCACCAATCTCTACAGCTTCATTAACATCATATTTTGTAACACCATTATTAATATTGATTTCAGCAATTTCTAATTGTTCTTTAACATTTTGAATTGCCGCTTCTTTTTCTTGTGCTGTAGCTGTAGTATTTGCATTAATTTCATTTTCTTTAGCTGTAGCAACTTGATTAATATAAGCGATTGCTGATGGTTTTTTAGTGAATGTTACATCAAATTGATTCACATTTTCTATAGCATGTTCTTTTGCAGCAGTTAATCTAGCTACATTAATAGCTTGATTAATAGATGCTTCAGCTTGAGTTTTAATTGCTTCTAAATCAGTAATTGCAGCTTTCACTTCTTCTCGTGTTCCATCAATATCCGCTTCTATTTCACTCACTTTATCGTTATAGACATCTGTAAATTCTTCTAATGCAGCTTGTCTAAGAGTTCCAATTGGTTGGATAGCTTTAATTTCAGATACACCATTCGCCTTAGCGTTATCTACATCTTGATCGGTTTGAGATTGAGTAACTTGTTCTTTTGCTGTTGTTAATGCTTTTTGAACTGCTTGTTTTGCTTCGGCGATATCATCTTGTGTTGCATTAGGTGTTTTATCCAATTCCTCTTGTTTTAAATCAGCAGCATTATCAAGTTCTTGTGTTGCGTTTGACTTTTTAACAATAGATGGTACAAATTGATTGATTTGAGTTGTTCCTTCATTTTTAGCTTGGTTTACATCATTGCTTGTATTTGCTTGTTCAATATTACCTGTTACTTGATTTGCAATATCATCTAATTTGTTTGAAGCTAATTGCTTTTCTTCATTTGTAGCTTCAGGATTTTGATTTACAGCCTCTTTTTGTTGATTAATGCTATTTTGAATTGCTTGTTTTGCATTGTCTTTAATCGCTGTTTCTGGTTGAACAGATTGAATAGCTTGATCAGTTGACTTAACTGCACTGTTAACATCAACGATACTTTGAGCATTAGTTACCGCTGTTAAACCTTGTTGTAATGCATCATCCACTTTTGAATTTGCCGCTTGTTTTTCCTCTTCAGTAGAACCATTATTATTAGCTATTTCTTGTTTTTTGTCGTTAGCTTGATTTTGTAAATCTGCTTTAACGGCTGTTTTGATTGCTGTATCAGCATTTATTTGACCAATACTATTAATACCTTCATTCTTTTTAGTCTCAACATCTGCAGCATTTTCTGCATTTACAATAGCTTGATTAGCATTATTTTGTGTACGTGCTACTAATTGCTTAGCTGCATCTTTTTCTTCTGTTGTTGCATCTTGATTTTGATCAATAGCATTATTTTGATTTGCTGCTGCTTGATCAACTTCATTTTTAGCGTTTGTTTTAGTTTGTGTTTGAGGCGTAACATTACTAATATTAGTTTCACCATTTTGCACTGCAGTTTCAACTTGTGCATTTGTAGTTGCACCATTAATTTCATTATTAGCTGTTGTCACTGCTTGAGTTAATGCTTGTAATGCCGCTTCTTTTTCTTCTGTTGTTGCATTAGGTTCATTGTTTATAATATATGTTTGTTGGTCTTGTTTCGTTTTAATATTAGCTAATGCTGTTTCTTTTTTAGTATTCGCAGGTGTAACTTGATTGATTTCTTGAATCGTTTGCTCTTTAATTTGATTTACAGCTGCGTCAGTTTTAGCTTGATTAATTTGTTCATTTGAAGCTGCAACGATAGCGTCCACGTTGTTTGATGCTTCTTCTTTTTCTTCTGTTGTTGCATTATTATCATTAGGGAATGTAGCTTTACGTTGATCTGCAGCTTGAGTAATTTCATTTCTAGCATTTGCTTTAGTTGTTACAAATGCTTGAACTTGATTAATGGTATTTATGCCATCATTTTTATTATTATCAACACTTTGTTTGTTCGCAGCTTGATAAACGTTGGCACTACCTTGTCCTAACATACGATCTACTGAATCAATAGCATAATCATGTTCTTCTTTAGTCATATCTGGATCTTGAGTTAAATCATGTTTACGTTGATTTGCTACGTTTTCTAATTCAGCTATAGCATTATTTTTATAATCTTTAGATGGCGTAATTGCTTCAATTTTTGCAATTTGTTCATTCTTCACATTTTCAACATCAGCATTTGATTGGGCAGCATCAATAGCTTGATCTGCTTGTGTTTTTGCATTCTGTAATGCTTGTAGAGCTTCATTTTGCTCTTCTGTAGTTGTACCGCGAGTATTTTGAATAACGCCTTCTTGATCAGTGACTTTTTGAGCAATTTCTGCTTTTGCAGCCGGTTTAACTTGTGCTTCTTGTTGAATTTGATTGATATCTGTTTGATTTGTAGTCACTGCATTATCAACATCAGCATTACTTGCTGCTTGATCAATATCATTGTTAGCTTTAGTAACGGCAGCATCTACATTTGCATTAGCTACATTATGTTCTTCAATTGTAGAATTTGTATCTTGATTAATTAATTGCTTTTTATTTTCTGCATCTTGCGCAATTGTTGATTTAGCTTGTTGTTTCTTGTCAGTTGAAGGCGTTACATCATTAATTTGATTAATACCGTTAGTAACTGCATTAGAAACCTCATCATTTGTTAATGCTTGATCAATATTATTATCCGCTTCATTTTTTCTAGGAATTAATACATTGATAGCATCATTTTTTTCTTCAGTTGTTGATTGATTCGAATCATTAATTGCTTGTTTCTTTTGTTCAAAAGCTTGATTGATTTCATTTCTAGCAGCTGGTTTTTTGACAACATCTGGAGCTACATTTTGTAATTCTTGAATACCGTGATCTCTTGCTTCATTAACCTCATTTGTTGTATTTGCTGCACCTATTGCAGTATTACCTTGGTTTACAATTTGATCAACCTGGTTATTAGCTGCGTTTATCTCTTCTGTAGTTGCATCTAAGTAATTATTTGTATTATTATTTCTAATTTGTTCCGCTGATTGATTTAATTCATTTTTGGCATCATCTTTAACCGTTGTAGCAGGTGTAACTGCATTAATTTGATTAATACCTAATTCTTTGGCTTGAGTTACATCTTGATTATTTGTTGCATCGTTAATATTAGTAGTTGTATTTTTAGCTAAACCATCAACTTGTTCTTTGGCAACAGCTTTTTCTTCATTTGTTGCATTTTGATTTGCATCAATCTCATCATTATGATTAGCTGCAGTTTGATTTACTTCTGCAATTGCATTTGGTTTGCTAATGATGCAGGTACAACGTTACCAATCGTATTCACATTTTGTGTTTGAATACCGTTAATTTCATTTTCAGTATTAGCAGCATTTATATCTTTTAAAGCTTGTTGTTCTGTTTGATGTACTTGGTTTACTGCTTCTTGTTTTTCTTCATCCGTTGCATCTGGATTATTATTAATCGTTAAAATTTGATCTGCAACTTTTTGCACTACTGCATTTCTAGCTGCGTCTCTTGTACGTGCTTGTACATTTACAGCATCAATGGCTGCAATACCATTATTTTTAGCTGTTGTTAAGTCATCCGTAGTGTTTGCCTGATTGATATTATTATTAGCATTAAATTGTTGATGTGCTACATCGTTTAATGCTAGTTGTTTTTCTTCTTGCGTAGCTTCTGTTGTATTTTCTATTGCTTGATTTTTATCAGTAGCTTTTTGATTAATCTCATTTGTTGCACCTTGTTTAGCATTTTCTAATGCTTCATCTTGAGTATTAGCAGGTTGGTTTTGATTAGGTGCTACGTTATTACCATTTTGATCATCACCCACATCACGTTTATTACGTTTTTTAGGTGTTTGATTATTTTCAACTGTAGCAACTGGTTTGTTTTGTTTGTTTAATCCTTCATTAGTTTCAACTGGTGCTTCTTTATCTTGTTTTTCTTTTGGTGTTTCTTGAGCTTTCTCTTGATTAGCCTGTGGTTGAACTTGCTCTTGATTCTCTTCATTTACTGGATTATCAGTAACAGCGTTGGTTTGAGTTGCTTCATTATTAACTTCTGTTGCTTCTTGATTAGTGATTGGCGCATTATTTGTTTCAACCGCATTTTGATTATCATTTTGTTGTTGATTTTGTTCTAGAGATGCAGTATTTTGTGGTGATACTTGATCAGTTGTATGGTCAACAATTCCAGCTTGATTTTCATTTGGTGTTGGCTGATCAGTTGGCTGACCTTGATTAACGGCATTTTCAGTCATTTGACTACCGACATTGACATTATCTTGTTCATCAGCATCTGCACTATTAGGATTAACGCCTAAAAATGCTATCGTTGCTATTAATGCTGAAAAAATACCAACATTAAACTTACGAATACTAAATTTTTGTTGCTTAAATAAATTCAT
The DNA here is from genome assembly GCF_021117155.1 of Staphylococcus sp. HL28. Taxonomy (NCBI): domain Bacteria; kingdom Bacillati; phylum Bacillota; class Bacilli; order Caryophanales; family Staphylococcaceae; genus Staphylococcus; species Staphylococcus sp. HL28. The sequence goes on along the minus strand of NZ_CP088218.1, from coordinate 1,075,596 downwards.
AATGACTATCCTCCTAGGTGTATAAATCGTGATGTTGAGTATTAGAAATTTATTTCTATAACAAATAGGTTGTACGCATAATATAAATTTGTACAACCTATTTATTTATTATCGATTTTATCATCAATATAATTTTAAATCTAGTCCATTAAATAACAAATTTATTTCAAAGTTGTTACTATTGTTTTAATAATCATAATAACTATAATCTTAACAACTCATTCATGTATTATTTATTTCACTTCGACATTTAATTATCTTTTTTTCTGCGTTTTAGACTGCTTGCAAATATTGCTATTCCAAATGTAAACATAATAGGAACTATTGGATGTTGATAATTAGTTAGACCTGTATTAGGCAACTCTTGAGTCGATGCTTCTTTCAATATACAACTATCCTTTGTTTCTTTTTCAATAACAACAGTTTTATCTCTAGTTACACAAACTAAAGCTGGTTCATTTTCTTTTTCTACAATTTTTTCTACTTGAGTTTCCTCTGTAGGTAATTGAATTGCTTTTAGTTTTTCAATTGTTTCTTTAACAATTTGTGCTACTTCAGCATTTGTTTTTGCTTCTTTGATAAACGTATTAGCTTCGTTTAAAATATCCTCTATTCTATCTAAAGCATTTTTTATTGCTATAGGATTAACATTTTTAAGTTGATTTATTTTTTCTTTGACTTCATTTGCAACAAGATTGATGTCATCTTTTGCAGTAGGTTTTACTTCTATTACTGGTTGAATATGTTCAATGAGTTGCACTTCTTTAAGTTTAACTTGCGCCACTTCTGCATTTGTTAATGCTTTCATTACTAATATTTTGGCTATTTCCAATTCTTTATGCACCTTCGCAATGGCTTCATCTTTCTCTTCTTGCGTAGCTTCAGATATACGTTCAAAATCTTGAATAACTTGTTGAGCTATTGAAGCTAAGGCTTCGTTTGCTTCTGGTTTCACTTTAATAAGTGGCTTAAAACTTTTGATTAAAGTTTCCCATTCTATTTTAGCTTTAGCGACTTCTGCATTAGTTAATGATTGGTCTACAGTATTAATGCTATTTTTTAACGCTTCTTCCAATTGATTGATAGCTTCATCTTTTTCTTCTTGAGTTGCCTCATTAGTCTCATTAATTTGAGTCTTAATTTGACTTGATAATTCTTGTAATGCGTCTATCGCAGCAGGTTTCACTTCTATATTAGGCATAATCTGTTCAATTTCTTTTAATGCTTTTGATAGTACATCTGCAACATTTTGGTTTGTTTGTGCATTAGATACTTCTTTAGTGTATTGATTTACAGCTTCTTTTAATTGCTGTAATGCTATTTCTTTTTCTTCAATTGTTGCTTCATTTGTTATATTAATCACTTGGTCTTGTTTTGTAGAAGCTTGGTTAATTGCATTTATAGCTTCGGGTTTTTTTACAATATTAAGTTTTACTTTATTTATTTCGTCAATTGATTGAGTTTCAGTTTGATCAACTTGTTGGTTAGTTTGATCTGACTGTAAAGCTTTTAATGCATTTTGAAGTATTGTCTTTAATTGTTGAATCGCTGCATCTTTTTCTTCAGTTGTTGCTTCACCATTATTATTAAACAACTGGCTTTTATTTGCTTCAGCGCTAGTGATTGATCTTCTTGCATCATTCTTTTTAACTACATTAACCTGAACATCATTAATTGCTTTAACACCTTGTTGTTCTGTTAGATTCACTTGATTCGTAGTTTTATCTTCATTAATTTGAGTCAAAGCTTGATTTAATAATTTTTCAACTAACGATTTAGCCACATTGATTTCCTCATTGGTAGCATCAGGCGTTAACGATAAATCTTTCAATTTTGCTTCTGTTGTTTGATTTAAGGATCCTCTAGCATCTGTTTTTACTTTAGTAGAAGGTAAAATTTGTTCAATATCATTAATTGCTTTATTTTTAGTATTTTCTACTTCAGTATCATCTGTTAATCGATTAATATCATTTTTAGCTTTATTAGCAATAATATTTACTTCTTTAACAGCTGTATCCTTTTCCTCAACTGTTGCATCAGCAACGCCATTAATTACCTTATCTTGATTACCTACGGTTTGATTTATCATTGTTCTTGCATTTTCTTTAACAACTATATGAGGTAATATGTTAGGAATCAACGCATCGCTTTTTGTTTGAATTTGATTTACTTGTGCATTCGTAGTTGCGTTATTAATATCTGCTAATAATTGATTTGCAGCATTTTGCAATCTATCTAATGCTTTATTTTTCTCTTCATTAGTAGCATCGTTAGCTTGATTAATTAAGTCTTGTTGATGTTCTAAAAGTTTTTGTATAGCATCTCTAGCATTTTGTTTAACAGTCGGCTTGAACACTATCTGATTAATGTTTTCTAATCCATTGTCTTTTGTAGTTGCAACTTCTTGATTGGTATTATCAGCTGTTATTTGTTTATTTAAATCATTTAATTCATTGTTTAAATTATTAATAAAAATATCTTTTTCATCTTGAGTTGCTTCTTTATTTTCAATTGCCTCTTGTTTTTTATTATTTATAGCATTAAGTAACGTTTCTCTTGCAGTTGTTTTAACAATCGTCTCTGGAACAATTTGTTGAATTTCTTGATTTCCATTTGCTTCAGCATTATTAACTTCTTGATTAGTTTGTGCTTGAGCAATATTCTTTAGCGCTTCATTTTTAGCTTGATCAACCAATTGTTTTGCAACATCTTTTTCCTCAACTGTCGATTCAATATTATTATCGATTATATTATCGCGTTGCTTAGCATCTGTTTCTATATTATTTCTAGCAGTATTTTTAATGATTGTTTCAGGTAAAGTCGCATTGATTTGGTCAATTGCTTGTTGACGTACTTCTTCTACCTTTTGATTAGTTTGTGCTTGGTTGATTGAAGCATTTGCTTGATTAAATATTTGTTCCAACTTTTGTAAAGCTTCATTTTTTTCTTCTACTGTAGCATCTTGTGTAGCATTAATGACACGTTCTTGATCAGTTTTAGCATCTATTAAGGCTTGTCTTGCGTCAGGCTTAGTTACGACATTTACTTGAATTGCATCTATATTTTGAATAGCTTGGTCTTTAGCTTGATCAACTTCTTGATTAGTTTGTGCTTGTTTGATCGCTTCCAATGCTTGTTGCTTATTTTGATCTAATTGTTGAATAGCAGTATTTTTCTCTTCAATTGTTGCGTCAGGTGTCTGATTAATTTGAGCTAATTTATTATTATATTGATGATTGACGTCATTTAGTGCTTCAGTTTTTTTTACAAAATGCACTTGTATTTGATTAATATTATTATCACCATTTTGTTGTGCTTGATCTACTTGAGCATTAGTATCAGCTTGGTTCACCTGTTCAATAGCTTGATTAAGTGCTTGATTCACTTGTGTAATGGCCGCCTCTTTTTCTTCTGTTGTCGCATCAGGTGTTTGATTTATATTTTGTTTTTTAGTTGTAGCATTATTATTTAATATGCCAATAGCTTCTTGCTTTTTCGTTACAGTTGGTTGTACATTACCGATATCATTAAGTGCTGTATTTTTTATTGCTTCTACCATTGCTGTTGTATTAACAGTATTAATATCATTCAAAGCGCGATTCAATAAATTATTAACTCTATCAACTACCTCTTGTTTTTCCTCTCTAGTAGCACCAGGTGTTGCATTAATATTAGTAATAGCTTCATTCGCTTTATTGGTAACCGCATTTCTAGCATCCGTTTTAACTTGTGTTGACGGTTGGACATTACCAATTTCTTGCAGCCCATTATTTTTAGCATCTGATACTTGTTGATTGGTATCCGCATTATTAATATTTTGTATTGCCGTGTTTAATGTTTGATCCAATATAAGTTGAGCTGCTTGTTGTTCTTCTACAGTGGCCTCATTGTTAGTAAAAATAATATTGTGTTGTTCTTGTGCTTTTTGATTTAATGCATTTTTAGCGTTTGTTTTAACGATAGTAGCAGGTGTAATCGCTTGTATTTGATTTAATGCATTATTCTTAACTACATCAACATCGTTATTAGTATTAGCTTTTAATATATTATCATTTGCTGTCGTAACTGCTTGATTCACTGACTGAATAGCTGCTTCTCGTTCCTCAAAAGTCGCTTCATGATTCGTATTTATATCTGCAATTTTTTGTTGCGCATTATTAGCGACTGCCTCTCTCGCTGCTTGTTTTACAATTGTGGCAGGTGCAATGTCTAAAATGGCATCAATACCTTTTTCTTTAGCATCATCGACGTCACTATTTGATATGCCTTTATTTATATTTTGAATCGCTTGCTCAGATGCTTGGTTAAGTTCATTAAGTGCATTGTCGCGTTCTTCTTGAGTTGCTTCATGATTTTGATTGATTTGCTCACGTTGCTTGACTACTGCTTGATTAATAGCTGCTATTGCGTTTGCACGATACGTATTGGCAGGTACATCAGAATTAATTTCGTTTATACCATTACTTTTAGCTTCGTTTACAGCATCATTTGTATGTGCCTGATTAATGTTATTCATTGCATTTGCAACATGATTATCTACTTGTGCATTAGCTGCTTCTTTTTCTTCTTTTGTTGCTATAGGGTCTTGTTGAATTCTTTGTCTTTGCTCATTTGCTTTGTCATTTATAGCTTGTCTCGCATTAGGTTTTATTACAGGAACTATATTGACTTGATCAATCTTGTTAATTCCCGCTTCTTTCTCTCTTGTTACACCATCGTCCGTAGTTTGATCATCTATATGGTTTAATACATCATTTTTTAAATTAGTAATTTGCCCTCTATAAGCATCGTTTTCATCGTCTGTTAAATCATTAACAGTATCTACTTCATCAGATCTATCATCTGCTTTTTGTCCAAGTTCACGTGCAGCGTCTACACGAGAAATAAGCGTATGTTGCATTTGATGTAATAAATCATCAATTGTAGCTTGTGAGACTTGTTGATTCAAAGGGACATTGTTACGATCTTCATTTAATATCGTTTGCGCTTGTTGTTTTAGACGATTATATTCTTGGTATGAGGCATACGTATAATCTGATGGTACTACGCCCCAATTATATTGTGCTTGTAAATCATCTTTGTTCATGACTATATTCACTTGATATGGAACACCATTCACTGTGCTTTGTGGTGGTTCTCCATTCAAATAAGTTTGTGTATAAGTCTTAGATTTAATTGCATCTGAAAAAGTCACTTGTTTTGGAGTAGCTACGTTATTAACTCTTAAATTAAATGTTACATTTAATGTCTTATTGGCTAATAAGCTTGTAGGTTCTCCTTGAGTAGGTGTCGCAGATGTAATTCCATTACTAGTAAAGGTAAGAGTTCGAGTACCTTGGTCATAGTTCTCTGTCAAAGGATTCATCACATCGTTAGGACCGTTTCCATCAGGAAAACTTGTTGTTATGGAATTAGGTACATATTCAATACCTTCAGGTAACTGCATAGAATATTCAAATGCACCTGGCAACATAGAAGCGCCAGACTTACCATTATTCGTAATTTGTGTTGTTACAGTAAAGTTTGTATTATTTTTAACACTATTTTCTTTATTTCTTCCACTTATAAATAAATGTGACCCTGAACGAATACCTACATTATCGATAAAATCATAATATCTGTATCCATCTTGGTTTTTTTCGAGTCTTCTTACATTACCCATTATATCGTTATTAGGTATTAATTGAATTTTGATGTTCGAAACGTTATCAGGCACTTTAAATAAGCGAAGCATATCTCCAGCTTGAATGTCACCATTTCCAATGACAGTGTTAGTGTTCGTGTCCTTAATTACTAAATTGGTACCACCTTTACCGTTACCGGCTGCCATAGTATTAAAATCAAAAATAATTTCTGAATTAGGATTTACAGTCACATCTTTTTCAATACCATTGAAGTCACCATGATTGTTGGGATCATTACCTTCTATTCTTCCTAATGCAAGAACCGTACCTTGCGCTTGTTTATTATTTCTATCACCGGGATGGAATACTTGTGTTCTTTCTAAAACAGCATTAAGCACCCCTACTTTGCCACCATCAATCAAATTAAATCCAGGTAAACTATTCAATACAATCACTTGTGGATTATTTCGATTCTCACTTGGTTTAACACCTACATCTTCAAATGTAAAACGATAATTTAATGTATTGTTTCCAGTATTATTTATATTTGGGTCAATCGTCGCATTATCTATAGAATATTCACCATTCGTATTTTGAGGTGTTCCATTTTGTGGACCAGTGCCACCTGCTACTGTAGGTGTATTACCTACATCACGACGATGTCTTTTCTTAGGTTTAGTTGCGGGTTCCATTACCGCATTCATATTTTGAATTTTTTCTTCAGCCTGTTGTTTAGGTTTAACCGACAAATGTTCAGCCACAGGTTTCACATGATTGTCTGTCGCACTATTATTAATAGGAGTTGTTCCTTCATTCATTGTATTTGATTCATTATTCGATGATTGAGTTTCATTGATAATTGAATTATTTGTATTTTCATTTGTATCTAATTGAGTCTGTTGATTATTTGCGTTTACAGAATCATTATTGGGATTAACTTGGTTCGACACATCCGAAACACCCGATTCAGATATTGTTTCTTGATTATTTTTAAGTTCTTCATTGTTATCCAATGGTCCATTACTAGTTGTTTCTTGTAGTTTTTGCACTTCATTAACTGGTTGTGAGTTTGTTTCATCAGCCTGCGCTAAATGGGTATGAGTTGATGACAAAAAAGCTACAGTAGCAATTAACGTAGAAAATATACCAACTTTAAATTTTCTAATACTAAAGGTTTCTTTTCTAAATAAATTCATTAATTGTTCCTCCTTGTTGCACTTCTTGTTGTTTATAATTAATGAACATTTTTAATGTTTGTATCTTAAATGAATTAAATCGCTATTTAAACCATTCGCTCAATTAATTAATAGTTATTTTGATTTTAACACCAATATTATTCTAAAGCTAGTACACAATATTATTCTAAAGCTAGTACAAAATATTAAAATAAAATAGTGTACGTTTTTATTCATAAACAACTATATTAAAAGAGATTGAACTTGAAATTATCTTTTTAAATAAAAAAGCTAGATTAAAGTGCTATTGCTACATAGCATTTAATCTAGCTCTATTGATAGATCTTACTTAAATATTATTAATTTCTAATCCTTCTGTGCCCCACTCATTCATACCGCCTTCTACATTAACAGCATGAATATTTGAGCCTTCTAAATATTGGACGACTCTTGCACTTCTAGCACCAGCAGCACAAATAATATAATAAGTTTGATTAGAATCAAATTCATTTAAATGGTCAGGAATTTCATTCATTGGAATTGTTTTCGCACCTGGAATAATTCCCATAGCTGTTTCATCATTATTTCGTACGTCTACAATATTAATTGGATTTGAGTCCAAAATTTTCTCTTTTAGTTGATCTATTGTAATTGATTCCATTTGTAAAACTCCTTTAATATTATCTATTTAGCAACGATATTAACAAGTTTTTGCGGTACAGCAATTACTTTTTTAATTTCTTTACCTTCAATACTCATCTTAACATTATCATTTGCTAATGCTAAATCTTGCATTTCTTCTTTAGATAAATCTTTTGGTATTTTAATTTTAGCTCTTAATTTACCATTAACTTGAACAACGATTTCAACTTCATCATCAACTAATAATGATTCATTATAAGTTGGCCAAGGTTGGTACGTAATGGTATCAGAATGGCCTAATCTATCCCATAATTCTTCACCAATATGAGGTGCAATTGGTGCTAACATTGTTACAAAACCTTCAATATATGGTTTATAAATCTCATCCGATTTATAGCAGTCATTAATAAATACCATCAATTGACTGATTGCTGTATTGAAACCTAATGTATCAAAATCTTCGGTTACCTTTTTAACAGTTTGGTTATATGTTTTATCTAATGATTTATTATTAGTTTCAACTATCTTATCTGATAATGAGCCATCTTCTTTTACAATTAATCGCCACACTCGGTCTAAGAAACGGCGTGATCCATCAAGCCCTTTATCACTCCATGCAATTGCTGCATCTAATGGTCCCATAAACATTTCATATAAACGAAGTGTATCAGCACCATGTGAATTTACAATATCATCTGGATTGATTACATTTCCTTTAGATTTACTCATTTTTTCATTTCCTTCACCAAGAATCATACCTTGATTGTATAATTTTTGGAAAGGTTCTTTTGTTGGCACTACACCTAAATCATACAATACTTTGTGCCAGAAACGAGCATATAAAAGGTGAAGGACAGCGTGTTCTACGCCGCCAATATATAAATCTACTGGTAACCAATGTTTTAATTTTTCTGGATCTGCAATCATTTTATCATTATCAGGATCAATGTATCTTAAATAATACCAACAACTACCTGCCCACTGTGGCATCGTATTTGTTTCGCGACGGCCTTTCATGCCCGTCTTTTCATCTGTGACATTAACAAAATCTTCAATATTAGCAAGTGGTGATTCACCCGTACCAGATGGTTTAATTTCATCTGTTTCAGGTAGTAATAATGGTAATTCTGACTCAGGTACCGTTGTCATAGATCCATCTTCCCAATGAATAATTGGAATTGGTTCTCCCCAATAACGTTGTCTACTGAATAACCAATCACGTAATTTGTAATTTACTTTTTTCTCACCAGCTTGTTTTGCTTCTAATAACTCAATTGCTTTTGAAATGGCTTCTTCATTATATAAACCGTTTAATTCACCTGAATTCACATGTGGTCCATTACCAGTGTACGCTTCTGTTTGTACATCCCCACCTTCAATAACTTCAATTATAGGAAGCTCAAATTTTTCTGCAAATTCATGATCACGTTCATCATGTCCAGGTACTGCCATAACTGCTCCTGTGCCATATGTTGAAAGCACATAATCTGCAATCCAAATTGGAAGTTGTTCACCTGAAACAGGATTGATTGCATAAGCACCTGTGAAGACACCCGTTTTACCTTTAGCTAAATCTGTTCGTTCTAAGTCAGATTTTTTAGATGCTTCTGTTTGATATGCTTTTACCTCATCTAATTTATCATCACTTGTAATTTGATTGACCAATGTATGTTCTGGACTTAATACTAAGAATGATGTACCAAAAATGGTATCAGGTCTTGTAGTAAAGACTTCTACTTTTTCATCTGTATCTTTAACATTAAATGAAACTCTAGCACCTTCTGAACGACCAATCCAATTTCGTTGCATATCTTTAATTGATTCAGGCCAATCTAAATCCTCTAAATCTTCTAATAATCGGTCTGCATATTCTGTAATTTTAAGTACCCACTGTTTCATTGGTTTTCTATATACTGGATGGCCCCCACGTTCTGAAACACCATCAACAACTTCTTCATTTGAGAGTACTGTACCAAGTGCTGGACACCAGTTTACTGCTACTTCATCTACATAAGCTAATCCTTTATTATAAAGTTGAATAAAAATCCATTGTGTCCATTTATAATAGTTAGGATCTGTTGTATTAACTTCTCTATCCCAATCATAACTAAATCCTAATTCTTGAATTTGACGTTTGAATGTTTGAATATTTTTTTGAGTAAATTCACGTGGGTCATTCCCAGTGTCTAGGGCATATTGCTCTGCAGGCAAACCGAATGCATCCCATCCCATTGGATGAAGCACATTGTAACCTTGCATACGTTTATAACGTGAAATAATATCTGTTGCAGTATAACCTTCTGGATGTCCTACATGTAGACCTGCCCCAGATGGATATGGAAACATATCTAATGCGTAAAATTTCTTTTGACCTAAATTATCTTGCGTCTTAAATGTTTTGTTGTCTTCCCAATACTTTTGCCACTTCTTCTCGATTTCGTTATGATTGTAATTCAATACGTTTCCTCCTATTCAATAAAAAGACACCCCTCACTAGTGATTAAGGGACGACCATAGCCGCGTTACCACCCTTATTCGCATTTTCTGCGCACTTCATTCATTAGTAAGAGATGTCATCATTAAATTCGTTATATGTTTGATAATGTTATTTATAGTCCTTAACACTAGTTCTCACCATACTAGTTCTCTGTAGAAAAGCGTCTAATAACATGTTATTACAAATTAATAGTATTTGATTATGCGTGTGATTGCAAGAGGTTAATATCAATTTTTCATTATTCTAATTTGTTCGATGGTCTAAATACTTTTTAGCTGCCTTACTTTTCGCAAAAAGGCTTAAAATGATAATAGCTAATCCTAATATTATAATCATGGTTAAAAACATCATTCGCATATTAAATAAATCTACAAGTAAACCACCAAACAATGGCCCTAGGGCTTTTCCAACTGTCGATGCTGAATTTACAATACCTTGGTATTGTCCAACTTTCCCTTTAGGTGCTAATTGATTGGCTATGGTTGGTACTGCTGGCCAAACAAACATTTCACCAAATGTTAATATCACCATACCGATAACAAACATTGAAAATTGATGCGCAAAGCTAGTTACTAAAAATGAGCCCATAAATATTAATATTCCTACAAACATTTGCTTTTTCAAATTCCCTTTTAAAAGGATTATAATAGGTCTTATTAAAGGTTGTGCTACTAAAATCATAATTCCATTAATCGTCCACAATACACTATACTGAGACATTGAAATATGAATAGATTGCGTAAATGAAGCGATTGTTGTCTCCCACTGAATGTAACCAATCCAACAAATAGCAAATACGACACAAACTAATAATAATGAGATAAATCTACTAATATTCTCTTGATTATTTAAATCGATATTATCTTGTCTTTTAACTTTTGCGTTAATTTCTAAATTAAATTGCGTGATTGCCACTATGGCGAAAAGTACATACATTACCAGATTCGCTATAAATATATAATTAAAACTTAACTCTGCAACAAATCCACCTAATGCTGCTCCTAAAGCAACACCAATATTTTGAGCTAAATAGATGGCATTAAATGTTTGTCTGCCCCCATTCGGCCAAACTGCTCCAGCCATAGCATAAATTGCAGGGATAATCATACCGCCACCAAATCCTAATAGTACAAGCCAAACAGCATACCATGGCCAACCGTGAAATAAATTTAGTAGTGTCGTACTAAATAAACAAGTAAATGTGCCGATAAGTATGGTTTTATAACCACCAAGTTTATCGAATAATACACCGCCAAGTAAATTGCCTACAACCATACCTAAAGAATTAATTAATAAAACAACACCAGCAATTGTTAAACTTTTATTAAGTTCTTCTTTCATGTAAATCGTATTTAATGGCCACAAAAAGCTGGCACCCGTAATATTTAAAGCCATACCTATTACAAGCCACCATACTGATTTTGGTATATTCATTTCATGAGTTCTCCTCTTTATATTTTTCTCAATCTATAATAGACACTATAACATTAAAGTATGTTAAAATCTTTATTTAGATACAAAACAGAAAGGAAAATGTCTTATGGGTAATTTCTTCCCGTATGCTTTTGAAGATAAAAGATACCACACTTGGAATTATCATTTAAAAAATAAATTTGGTCGAAAAATATTTAAAGTTGCCTTAGATGGAGGTTTCGACTGTCCAAATAGAGATGGTACTGTAGCACATGGTGGTTGTACATTTTGTTCAGCAGCTGGCAGTGGTGATTTTGCAGGAAATCGTGCTGATCCTATTGAAGTTCAATTCCAACAAATTAAAGAAAGAATGCATGAAAAATGGAGTGAAGGTCAGTATATCGCCTACTTTCAAGCCTTTACAAACACACATGCTCCTGTAGAAGTATTAAAAGAAAAATATGAACCCGTCTTGAAAGAGGAAGGTGTGGTGGGGTTATCCATTGCTACACGTCCTGACTGTTTACCTGATGATGTCGTTGAATATTTAGCAGAATTAAATCAAAGAACTTATTTATGGGTAGAGCTTGGATTACAAACTGTACACCAAACGACTTCGGATTTAATTAATCGTGCACATGATATGCAAACGTATTATGAAGGTGTCGCTAAATTACGTAAACATAATATTAACGTATGTACACATATCATTAATGGGTTACCAGGTGAAGATTATAACATGATGATGGAAACTGCACGTGAAGTTGCTCAAATGGATGTCCAAGGCATTAAGATTCATTTATTACATCTATTAAAAGGAACGCCAATGGTGAAACAATATGAAAAAGGCATGTTAGAATTCATGTCACAAGAGGATTATACAAACCTCGTATGTGATCAACTTGAAATTCTTCCACCTGAAATGATTATTCACCGTATTACAGGCGATGGTCCAATTGACTTAATGGTTGGCCCTATGTGGAGTGTAAATAAATGGGAAGTGCTAAATGAGATAGACAATGAATTAGCACGTCGAGAGTCATATCAAGGTAAAAAGTTTGAACATAAGGTGAAATCATGAAACTTGAACGGATACTCCCCTTTTCAAAGAGTCTGATTCAAAGTCATATTACTGAATCTAGTATCGTGATTGACGCTACTTGTGGTAATGGAAACGATACTTTATTCTTGGCACAACAAGTGCCTCATGGATTTGTATATGGCTTTGATATTCAACAATTGGCTATCGACAACACAAAAATGAAGGTATCTACCTATTCAAATGTAAAACTGATTAAAGATGGTCATGAAAATGTAAAACAATATATTACTAAAGACCACATTGGTAAAGTTGATGCCGCTATATTTAATCTTGGTTATTTACCTAAAGGTGATAAATCTATCGTGACTACACCTCAAACGACTATTAGCGCTATCAAAAATATTTTTGATATATTGAATGAAGAAGGTATCATTATTTTAGTGATCTACCATGGACATGATGAAGGTAAAGTTGAACGCGATGCATTAATGGATTATTTAACCCATTTAGATCAAAATCAAGCACATGTCTTACAGTATCAATTTATTAATCAAAAAAATAACGCGCCATTCATATGTGCTATCGAAAAAAGAAATTAGATTGGTTAACGCGAAAAAGAAGGGACCGAAAAAGGCCCCTTCTTTTTTGATATTAAACAGCTAAGATTGATTTTAAGCTTGCCTGCATAGGTTCTGATTTCGATGTAATTGTTTCCCCAATGAAATCAAGTAAACCATCTTTTTGTTTTGCTAATTTTTCATTAAAATGAATAATAACAGTACGTTCATCATCTTGTGGACGCTCTTTGTATATCCACTCTAAATTAACTAAATTATTGTAAGTTCTTGTTCGCTTATACGGCTTAATTTCAACAAACTCGTCCATTTCTTTTAATGTCATTGAACCTTTTTCCCATAGGTTTAATAAAATTAAAATTTCTTCTTTAGACATGTCGTATTCGTTTTGAATTGTTTCAAAAATAGAATTAACATCAGCTAACAATTTGTCTAACTGTAAAATACCGTAAACTCTTTCATTTTCATTTTGATTCATAGTTAACATCTCCCAAAATAACAAGTTAATTTTATCATTTTCTAAAATAACCGACTCCCAGATTTCTATCATCGGTTAATTGAAAAATTGTCAATATTGCTTGTTCATATTAACAGAACATTTGATAAATGAAATGCTTAGTTAAGACTTGTGTATTTTACTATAAATGTAACATGTAAAAATATAATTTTATAAAATGGTTCGATTTCAATACACGAAGTCTTATTACATATTAAAATTATATTTTTAATCCAAACAAAATATATCAATATTACATTAAAATTGCAACTATAAATTAAAAAAGATTTTACGTATTTATCTCTATTAACCTTATAAAAAAGATTTTACGTATTTATCTCTATTAACCTTATAAAAAAGATTAATAGTTTTCTACTACATTTTCATAACAAAAACCAGGTTGTTTAAACAACCTGGTTGGCATCAAACTTCTTCAATTTCATCTTCTTCAACAATAAATCCCATTGTATTCACACTATTATTAAGGAAAGTCAGTACATAACGCATTACTTGGTCTCGTTCTGGTTCATTATGAATCTCATGGTATAAACCATTCCATACTTTATAATATAATTCATTTGTTACTAGTTTATCTTTAAATGTTTCAGTTGCATTGATTTCTGAAATGATATCTTCACTACCTGTCATAATTAAAGTTGGTAATGGTTTTATATCTTTGATGTGTTCCATTGTCTCTTTCATCATTTCATTTACAAGGTTATACCAATGATAAGTCACTTTTTTCAACATTAATCCATCATTGACTGTATCTTCAATAACTTCATCATTACGTGTTAGGTCTTGAGCTGTGATACCAATTTTAAATCGAGTATCTTTCGATACTTTACCTACATTAGAGAGTAATTTATTCTTTCTATCCTTACCTGATTGTTTAAATTCTAATAAAGGCGAAATAAGCATTAAACCTTCAACGGGTAATTCAATTCGCTCTAATAAGTTAATTAATATCAAACCACCTAAACCTACACCAAGTACAAATGTTGGTATCTTATACTCATTAGCAATTTTAATCCATTCTAATATATTCTCATGATATTCATTAAAATCTTCAATTTGTCCTTTATTAGTTCTTGACGTTTGGCCTTGTCCAGGTAGATCACCCATTATGACATGATAACCATTTCTTCTTAACATCGTAATAACATAGGCATAACGCCCAGTATGTTCTAATATATTATGAGCAATGACAACAACGCCTTTTGCGTCATTTTCAGTTTCCCACTTCCACATTCTTAAATTGCCCCTTTTTCAATAATCTTCAATAGCATAATTATAGCAAAACATTACAATTGATTGCCATTTTAATCTATTAACTTATACACACTGAGTTATATTATTTTTACACTGTGTAATATTACTAAAAACATTATTAAATTCTTTATGTAAACGCTTTCTCAAAAATATGTTTCATGATACACTATTTTAAAAGTACCAATGATATTTGGTTATGGAGGTATGTACGATGGGAGTTTTCAAAAATGTATTTATAGCTTTGTCTAATAACAGTTATTTAAATAATGCTGCTAAACAAGTTGGTCCAAGACTTGGTGCCAACAAAGTAGTAGCTGGTAACACAATTCCTCAATTGATAGAAACAATTGAGTATTTAAACGAAAACAAAATTTCTGTTACCGTTGATAACTTAGGGGAATTTGTGACGACAGAGCAAGAAAGTCAACAAGCTAAGCAAGAAATACTAGATATTATGGAAGCCATAAACCAATACCATGTTGATGCACATATGTCAGTCAAATTAAGTTTATTAGGTAGTGAATTTGACTTAGAACTTGCATATCAAAATTTGAGAGAAATTTTGCTTAAAGCTAATGAATATGGCAATATGCATATCAATATAGATACTGAAAAGTATGATAGTTTACAACAAATTATTGAAGTTTTAGATAGATTAAAGGGAGAATTCAAAAATGTTGGTACAGTGATTCAAGCTTACCTTTATGATGCTGAAAAGCTGATTGATAAATATCCTGAGTTACGATTAAGACTCGTTAAAGGTGCATATAAAGAAGATGCCTCTATTGCATACCAAACTAAAGAAGAGATTGACGCAAATTATATTAAAATAATTGAAAAAAGACTTTTAAACGCGCGTAATTTCACTTCAGTTGCAACACATGATCATAATATTATTAACCATGTGAAACAATTTATGAAAGAAAATCATATCGAAAAAGATCAAATGGAGTTCCAAATGCTATATGGTTTTCGTTCAGAGTTAGCTCAATCAATTGCCAATGAGGGCTATCATTTCACAGTATATGTCCCTTATGGTGATGATTGGTTTGCTTACTTTATGAGAAGATTAGCAGAACGCCCACAAAATTTATCATTAGCAGTTAAAGAATTTACAACACCAGAGACATTGAAAAAAGTTGGCGTTTTATCAGCTATTGGTATATGTGTTGCTTCTCTTGTAGGGTTAACTACTAAGTACTTACGTAAATAAAATGATATAAAAAACTGCCCACAAAATATTAATTTTGTTGACAGTCTGTACAGGCTGAGAAATAAATATATATTTCAAGTTACATTTATATTTAGGCAGTCGTTGACTATGAAGTCATTCTTTTTCTTATAGACATTAGAATGACTTACACATGCGTATGGACTCATGTGTTCAAATTAAGCTTTAGAGGTATACATGAACTAAAATTCATACATAAAACCGTCTAAGTAATCAATTACAAAGACGGTCTAATGTATCAAGCTTTTTCATTTCTAGTCAACCTTGCCCGGTGGGACGGGCCCCAAACATAGAGAATTTCGAAAAGAAAATCTACAGGCTATGCAAGTTGGGGATGGACAACGATAAAGAAATACTTTTTCTTTAGAAATTAGTATTTCTTATGCATGAGTTTCACTCATGTATTCCTATTTTAAAGTACACATTAGCTGTGGCTAATGCGTAAGAACCACTACATCATAAATGATTAGTGGTTCTTTATTATTTCTGTCCCACTCCCTTCTTGTTTAAAATTGTTTCATTAAATTAGCCATTTCAATTGCACTTACTGCCGCTTCAGAACCTTTATTACCTGCCTTAGTTCCTGCACGTTCAACTGCTTGTTCAATACTTTCCGTAGTCAATATACCAAATATAACAGGAACATCAGTTGATTCATTAGCTTTTGACACACCTTTTGCAACTTCATTACAAACATAATCATAATGAGATGTCGCGCCTCTTATGACGCATCCTAATGTGACTACTGCATCATATTTACCTGTTTGAGCTAACTTTCTAGCAACCATAGGAATTTCAAAAGCACCTGAAACATAAGCGACATCAATATTATTTTCGTCAACATCGTGACGAATAAAAGTATCCTTAGCACCCTCTAGCAAACGTCCTGTAATAAAATTATTAAATCTACTCACTACAATAGCAACTTTTAAATCTTTACCTACTAATTTTCCTTCAAAATTCATTTTATGATCCTCCTAAATTAAATGTCCCATTTTTTCTTTTTTAGTTGTCATATAGTCATGATTATATTGTGTTTCTGGTACAATCACTTCTATACGTTGTTGAATATTAATGCCATATTCTTTTAATCCTTCAAATTTCTTTGGATTATTACTTAATAAATTTACTTTTTCTATTTCAAAATATTTAAGAATCTGTGCAGCTATATTATAATCTCGTAAATCTTCATCGAATCCTAATGCTAAATTAGCTGTAACAGTATCATAACCTTTTTCAATTAATTCATAGGCACGCAATTTATTCATAAGTCCAATGCCACGACCTTCTTGAGGTAAATAGATAATCATACCACCGTGTTGCTCAATATAATTCATCGAAGCTTCTAATTGAGCGCCACAATCACATCGCTGGCTATGGAAAATATCACCCGTAAGGCATGCAGAATGGATACGTACATTTTCATGTGATCTAATATCTCCTTTAGTTATAACGACGATTTCTTCTTCACTATAATCGGTTGTAAAACCATACATATCAAATGTCCCAAAATCGGTTGGCATTTTTACTTTCGCATTGAGTTTTACATGTGATTCATTAACTTGACGATATTCTATTAAACTTTCAATCGTAATCATAACTAATTGATGTTTCTCTTTAAATGCTTGGAGATCTTCACCCTTAGCCATAGACCCATCATCATTCATAATTTCACAAATCACACCTGCAGGTTTAGCACCTGTTAATTTAGCAAGATCTACTGCCGCCTCTGTATGCCCATTTCTTTCTAACACACCATTATCTTTAGCAATTAAAGGAAATAAATGACCCGGACGGTTAAAATCTGAAGCTTTTGCATGCTCATCGATTAGCGCTCTTGCAGTTAGTGTTCTCTCATTCGCACTGATACCTGTTGTTGTATTCTTATGATCGATACTTACAGTAAAATTAGTCCCAAACACGTCTGAGTTATTTGATTCCATCGGATGGAGATCTAAATGTTCACTAATACTTGAACTGATAGGTGTACAAATTAACCCACGACCTTCTCTAGCCATGAAATTAATTGTATCGTCTTTCATCCATTCAGTTATTGCTATTAAGTCGCCTTCATTTTCTCGATCTTCATCATCAACTACAATAATACTTTCACCTTGTTTTAAAGCTTCTAAGGCTAATTCAATACTGTCGAACTTCATGTTTATTGCCTCCCCTAAAAACCAAACGCTTTTAGTTTTTCTTCTGTTAAACTTGATTGATTATGATTTAAAATATTTTCAACATATTTGAATAACACATCTGATTCTAGATGTACGTTATCTCCCACTTTTTTACTAGATAAGATTGTGGAACGTCTTGTTTCAGGAATCAAATGAATATCAAAAGCATCCGAATGAAGATCGAAAATCGTTAAACTTGTACCATCAACTGTTATCGATCCTTGCTTAACCATTTGATTAAGTATGGATTTAGATGCTTTAATTTGGATAATCATTGAATTAGCAGATTCATTAATTTTAGAAATCGTTCCTAAATCATCGACATGACCTAACACAAAGTGACCACCAAATCTGCCGTTTCCACTCATCGCTCTTTCTAAATTAACTTTCGTATGACGTTGCACATTAGAGAGGTAGGTTTTATTTTCAGTACCTTTAATCACTTGAACTGAAAATGTTTGATCATCAAAATCAATGACAGTCAAACACGCACCGTTCACACTAATTGAATCACCAACATGCATGTCTTCTAGTATTTTTTCGGCAGTAATTACTAATGTTCGAACTGAATTTTGATTACGAACTTCCTGTACCGTTCCTATTTCTTCAATGATGCCTGTAAACATTTGTAGTCACTTCTTTCTCAAAACTAATTTAATATTTTGATGTATTAACATGGAATTAACAATTTCAAATTGAGTTGTATCTGGTAATGATATAATTTGGTCCGTTTGGAAAAATTGATACTTACCAGAACCACCTATTATTTTCGGGGCAAAATAAAGTACAAGGTGATCTAAATGATCTGATTGGAGAAATTCTGAAGTAATTTCGGGACCTGCTTCGACTAACAGTTTCCCGACACCTTTCTGATATAAATCTTTTAAAATAGATTTAATCTCGCATTGCTCCATATATATAATAGTTACATTACTATTGTCTACTGTTAAATTTTTATTTTCTGTATAAATCCAAATGGGAGAAGCGTTGTCATGGAATAGTTGTTGACCAAAGTCTAATTTGCCACTTTTACTAAGTATGACACGAATTGGATGTTTACCGTCAGCTATCCTTGTCGTGTACAAAGGATCGTCAGCTTCTATCGTTTTACGTCCAGTTAACACTGCATCGTGACTATGACGTAATTGATAAACATCTTTTTTTACATCCTTATTAGTAATCCACTTACTCTCGCCATCATCGGTAGCTTGTTTACCATCTAGACTAGCTGAAACTTTAACTGTTAATTCGGGAATACAATTCCTCTTAGCAGTGAAGAAATCTTGATAAAGTTGTGCTGCAACGGCATTATATTGAAATTCAACTTCAATGCCTGCATTTTTCAATATGTCATCACCTTTTGAAATAAGCGTAGTATCTTTAACAGCATAAATGACTTTTTGAATACCCGCTTCGATGATTTTATCTACACATGGTGGCGTTGAACCATGATGTGTGCATGGTTCTAATGATACATAAATTGTCGCACCTTTTGCTTCTGATTGTGCCATGTCTAAAGCTTGAACTTCAGCATGTTTATCACCTTTTCGTAAGTGTGCACCAATACCAACTATTCTACCGTCTTTGACGACAACTGAACCTACAGGAGGATTAACACCTGTTTGTCCATCAACCATTTGTGCAAGTTGAATAGCATAATTCATAAATTTACTCAAAATATCACCTCTAAAATTAAAAAGCCTTACACCAATGAAATGATACATTTCAAGGCATAAGGCAGAATCATATATCTTTAAACAAGCATATTTATATCTAAAAAATATAAACATACTTCTTCATACACATACTTATACAAATATATGTTAATGTCGATAAACGTTATTCTTTCTCCCATCCAGACTTTAACTGTCGGCTCTAGAATTTCACTAGATCAGCCACTAACAATTGTTAGCAGGTCGCAGGCTCATATCACTGCCGGTTGGGAATTTCACCCTGCCCCGAAAGAATTTTATATGAAATTGTTAAAGGTTAATTGAGTATTGTAGTATGATTTACTACAATTCAAATCATACTATACCTTTTTCAAAAATACAATTACTATACATTGTACTTAATTAAAGTAATACTTTTAAATTAAATCATCGGATTTTGTTTCTCTTTTTAATAAAATATGGATCTAAAAATAACCGAATATCATTAATAAACGCTAATTGCTTTCTTCATTTATATTTTCAAAGTCTTGTTGAGTGTCATATAATCTATCAACAGCATTAGCCACTTGATTAACAATCATTTTGACACCGTTTCTAAGTTTATTTACGCCATTTGTCATTTGTCCTATCGCAATGACATTGGTTAAAGTTCCAAATCTAGGACTAATAACTTGGTTCGTTTCAGGAATAATCTGTATACCACCCATGGGATGAGATTGTACAATTTGTCTATTTTCTAAATTACGAATTAATTGATCATCTTCATCTAACTCAGACAAATGATTTTTAGATCCAGTTGCATTAATAACTACATTAAAATCTTCAATGTCATTCTCATTTTCATATTGTAAATGGAATAATCCGTCCTCATGATAAACATTTTTTAAATTTTTACGGATAATCAAAGCCTCTTTTTCTAATAACTCAATAAGTAATTTCGCAGTTCTAGGAGGCATTGGATTAGAATTGAGTTGAATCATTTTCGTATATTTCTCTTGGAATTTTTGTTGATCTTCAAAACTTAAACTATTCCAAATCCAATTTAAATTTTCCTTTAAGTATTCAATGATACTTTGGAATATTCCCATTTCTTTTTCATGTTCTAAATCAAACTTTAAATCATTAATATGATTTCCAGTTCTTCTATTGATTAATTTTTCAAAATTTATACCATAGTCGCTACATTCTTTTAAAAATAAATCTACTGCTATATCTAAAGGGACATTCCCATAATTCTGTGCTTGCAAATCATTAAACTTTTGTTTTGTTAAATGTGTAAATTCTATATCTACCATTTGACCTCTTACACTCGGTAAATTGGCAGATCGACTTGTCATTAATATAGGCAATCTAGGGTGGTGTGCAGTAACATATCGAATAACATCTAGACTTGCGAGACCAGTCCCAAGAATTGCAATTCTATCATCTTCATTTACATCATCTAATGAATTGTATGTAGGATAAGGCGTGGGTTTAAAGCCTTTTATACCTTTTAAATGATATGGATCGTGATATGCAAATGTACCAAAGGTTAAGAATAAGTAATCGTATTCTCGCCATTCTTTCATATCATCTGAGGTACATACGTAATATTTAAGATTTGTTTCGTCTACTTTTGAAGTCGTAAATATTTCACTTACTTTATGATTGATAATTGTTATATTTTCATATTGCTCATCAAATTTGGATAAATATGATTTCATATAATGTCCAAATACAAAACGTGGTAAATACGTAGGATTATCGAATTCAAATTCCTGCTGTTGTTGATACCATTTCCAAAACTCTTCATCATCATCTAAATTTAAACTCATTTTTTTAGATGGCATATTAATAAGTAATTCACTGCTATCATTTTGAAAAGGAACACCCTGTCCCATATTATTGCGGTCATCATACACATCTACTTTTAGTTTTTCAAAATGGTCATGTTTGACAAGTTGACGTAAAACACTGACACCAGCTGTGCCCATTCCTATTATAGCTACTCGCATTGTTATATCATCCTTTTTCTATGATCTATTTCTGTGATGAACTTTCTTAATGAGTCTTTTCAAGTTCACGCATTATCAAAGATTAGATTTTCATATTTACTCTTATATATCCTAAACTTCAATAATTTAATCCTTTTCAATTTATGCTAAAATCTTTCTAAGAGGTGATGAAATGAAATTAATTTCTAAAATCATAGCACTCACTATTATAATATTCTTATGGATGACACGTCATAATAAAGCTAAATAATAAAGTTAACGTATACAAAAATGCCTACAACAGTTATTACCGTTGCAGGCATTTTTCAATATTAGGTTAATTATTTCTTCAAATGATCTTTATCATCTTTATAAACATATAATTTGAAATATTTACCTTCAGTTTTCATATCTTTATAAAAGTCCGCGATGATACTGGCATTACTTTCAGCCCATTTAATGTCAGTTGCATATTGATGTTCACCAGGATTCTTAGGATTCCATCTCATACTGTATAACGTGTCTTGATCTTCATGTTTTAAGAAATGATTATGAATGAAATCAGCACCACCATAAATGGCTTTTTGAGGTGTGTCCCAACCATGTTTTTTTGCATATTCAGCACCTGTCTTAACAGGATCTTTATCTAATGCCCCTACACCATAAAAGTTGTAGTATTTCTTACCATCAATTTCGACACCTTTAGATAATTCACTTTTAGCAGCACCAGTTTCTAATAACGCATGTGAAATTAAATATACTTCATTTACGTGTTTATCTTTCGCTGCTTTTGTAAAGTCATCAGTATGTTTCAATAAAGTTGGTCGATCAACTAACATACGCTTAATTCTTTTTTCATCAATACCTTGATATTTAGATAAATCTAAAAACTGATATTTTTGTACGTCACTATCGATAAATTGACTACTATCCATAGCTGATTTTATTTCAGTTGATGATGCATCTCTCCACGCATCATTGTTTTTATTCGATACTTGTTGACTCGTATAGTTATCTATTTGTTTCTTTGCAGCTTTATCTAAAGTTACATCTAATTTCTCAATCTTTTGTTCTTCTTTTACGTGTTTAAAGAAGATTTGGTCAGAAACCATTGAGAAAAAGATAATTGCGCCAACTACAAAGATAATCAGCAATCCTAAAATTGCAACAATAGATCCCTTTTTGTGCTTCGTCATATTCACACCTCTTAGGTCAATGTTGTTATACTTTTTCAATTGTATTACGATAATAAAGTTTAACATTATTAATTCTGATTCACAATTTAATATATACTTTGTTACAAATTCATAAATAAAAAGTAATAAAAATGAAACTTTTGAGATGAAAAAGATTTAGACAACAATATTGACACTATCTTAAGGAAAATGATGCACGGATTATAAACATGCAAATTACATATGATAGTGTCAATTCAATTTCTATGTCTAAACCCTTACTATTATTTATTATGATTTTTATATTCCATCATGATAAAACTTGCAGCTTGTGATCTATTTTTATAAAAATATTGATTTAAATCAATTGTGCCTTCAATTTCACCGTCTCTATATTTCATTTCATTAGTAAAATTATTAATCATCACAAAATCCGAACGATCTTTAATACGATCTAAATCATCATTGCGTGCGAAAAAATGTTCTAAATTTAAGTGTGCGTAATCCATACGTACCTCCTATCAAATTTTGCTCTATTTAAACAATAAGACAATATAATTGTAAAATTTAAACACCTAGTTATTTTCTATGCTTACTATTTAACACCTATTTTTACAATTAAGCAAATGAAAATTTTTATTAAATATTTTAAATTCATTTTATCCGGAAAAACGCTTTATGTACATAAATAGGAGTAAACTTTGGAATTCAATATTATCTATCAAGAATACAACAAAATCATACATTATTTGTTAAAAAGATATCAAATCACGTATAATTATGACGAGTTTTATCAATTACTGTTAATCCAATTATGGCACTTAACTCATAATTATCAACCCTCAAAATCTAACAAATTATCCTCTTATCTATTTATTAGGTTAAACTATTACCTTATCGATATATTTCGCAAAGAAAACCACAAATTATCTACTATAAATATCGATACAACAATCTACTCAAAAAATGAACCCATACAATTTTTAAATGAAGATGCATTACTTTTGCAAGATATTTATTATCTATTAAATAATCAAGAAAAACAATGGTTAGATTTAAAATTATTGGGTTATAAACAATACGAAATCGCAAATATAATGCATCTTTCTATATCGACTATTAAGAAAATCAAAAAAATAGCACAATCCAAAATCATGCAACATTTACAATACAACCTAGAAAAGGAATGACCACATGAATCAAATTACAACATCTCAATTATTATATATTCAAACAGAAATAGGTCCAAAAAGTGTTACTCGATGTCATTATCAACAATATGCCATTTCGCTCCCGCTTACTATCAATAATACGTTAATATATCTATTAGAGTTACATCAAAAATCATTACCACTTCAAAAGAAACTTGCTAAACGACTACTTCAAATTAATAAAAAGATACCTCTTTTCGTTAATGAGACACTCATCTTGTTCCCTCTTAAAAATCATCGATCGCCCATTCAAATATACATTAATGCATACTATATAATAGGAATTCAATCAAAAAGCGATGCCACACTCATACAGTTTTCTAATTCTAAATCTCTAGTAGTAGATGAACCTTACACTTCTATAATAAAAAAATGGCAAGAAAGCTTACTTCTTTGCCATTTGATTACACATTCGTATTCTGCTTATTAAATTTATATTCTAATAACTTTTTAGTAAAAAATGCAGTTACCTTCTTAATTAAGAACAGAGAAACAATCATCAATAGAATCGCACCTACGATAATTAATATCACTGTTACTGTTGATAAAGTGACTTGTGGATTAATAAAATAATTAACAGCTGTGAGACTTGTAATTAACCCAAAAAGAAAGCCACCTAGTAATATCACATATGTAAAAACGATTCCCATCAATAAGAGAATTAGACTGAACGAACTTATATTTTTTTGACTAAATACTTGAGTTCTTAAAAATTGATTTGAAAATTTGACAGGTTTATTTAAAACATCGGTCTCATGTTCATTCAATTGGTTCAATTCCTGATTAAGTTGTTCTTTTTCTTTATTATTTAAGAACCATAATTGCTTTTTTACTCTAGCACTAAATGTCTTTTTATCCATAGCTAGAATTGCACCTCTACTCTAATTGGTTATTTATATATCATAGATGACTCTGAACAATCATTCAATTCTAAATTAAAAATCTTAATAAGAAAAGCCAATCTAACGTACATTGTTTACTTAAAGTAAAAAGTTGAAAATATGTACGTGCGATTGGCTACTATTATGACTTAAACTTCATCTTCTATCAATTAAATGATTATTTATAAAATTGATAACCCTGAACTTTGAATATCTTTAGCAAAGCCTTTGACTGTATCAATAGATAGTTCTTCTACATCTCTACCTAAATTATTATTGACCTTCTTAACAACATCCGCAGGACATGTAATGATATCAGCACCAATTTCATCAGCTTGAATGACATTAAATAATTCACGGCAACTAGCCCATAATAATTTAACGCCTTTTTTACTATGTGTAATTTCAACAGCTTCTTTCATTAATGGTAATGGATCTACACCAGTGTCAGCGATACGACCAGCAAATACTGATACATATGTTGGTACACCTTCAGTTACAGCTTCAGTAATTTCTTTAACTTGTTCAATCGTATAAACAGCAGTTACATTCAGTCTTACTTGTTTAGCTGATAAAGCTTTAATTAATGGAATGGTAGAAGTACCATCCGTTGTAACAATAGGAATTTTAACAAATACATTGTCCCCATATTGTTTTAAGATTTCCGCTTCTTTCTCCATTGTTTCTAAATCATCTGCGAATACTTCAAATGAAATTGACGCATCCGGAATTTCTCTCACCGCTTCTTCAGCAAATGCTTTGTAATCTGTTACACCAGCTTTTGCCATTAAACTAGGATTAGTTGTAAATCCATCAACCTGTTTGTTTTTGTATGCTGCCTTCATTTCTTCGATATCTGCACCATCTGCAAATACCTCTACATTTAATTGTCTCATTATGAATTCCTCCTTGTTCGATAACATTGATTTAATGTTATTGATTACTATGGTTAAGTATGTAAACTCTTTTATTTAACATAACTTCATTAATTATTTATAAATAATTTATAACATGCTTTTGAAATGTAAGCGAATTATTTGCCTGTATTATAGGATTTCAAATTTCAACATATTTTTTACATTAATTTATACTATTCTCATATCCTAAAAAATGGTAGTATATTGTAATGATAACCATCTAGGAGGATGCGCATGTCAAAATCTAAAATCTACTTTTATATTACATTAATCTTATTAGCGATAAGCTTTTTCTTTAATACAAATAATCCTTTTTTGAATAGTGTTTTAGGTTCATTCGTTAAGCTGATCATTGCATGTAGTGTGATCAATGTCATTATATTGATTGCTTCAGTGATATTTGCAGATAAATCTATCAAACACGCACGTGAAAAGCAAGATTGGATAAGAATTGGCAGTAAATTTTTACCTATTCTTATTTTTATCGTAATTATTATTCATATTTTATCCTCACTAAATACATATGGTTTCCTTTTTTAATGTATTTTGTAGTTAGGATATATTCAAGTCAACCTTTTCTATAAGAATTGGTTGATTTAGCTTTATATATGGCATTCAACTATTCAAGATATATAATCTAATTTTTAAAAACAGACCAAATTGAAGGGACTTTTGAAAATGCAATATTTATATATTTTTATCGGTGGTGCCTTTGGTGCATTATTGAGGTATCTGTTTTCTTTCCTTAATCATGGGCATGACTTACCTATTGGCACACTTAGCGCCAATTTAATAGGTGGATTTTTCATGGGATTTTTGTCTGCTTTAACGCTTAAGCTATTTGACAACAATCCATTATTTAAAAAAGCTATCACTACAGGTTTCATGGGTGCATTGACTACATTTTCTACATTTCAATTCGAACTCGTACAGATGTTTAATCAGCAACAATGGTTGAATTTAATGATTTATGCTGTAATTAGTTACATCCTTTGCATTCTTTTATGTTTACTAGGTAAGAAATTAGGTGAGCAGTTATGATAATGACAATAATATTAGTTATGGTTGGCGGCGGTATCGGTGCGATGATCCGCGCGATAATATCAAATTATTTCAATCAATTTATTACCAAATTACCTGTTGGTACATTGATAGTTAATATTATTGGATGTATGTTAATTGGCATCATATCTGGTTTATCACTTCACATCAATTGGGTAAATCCATTTTTTGTGACAGGTGTTTTAGGCGGATTAACGACATTTTCAACGTTATCTAATGAACTTGTGGGCATGATATCACCTAAATTTAAGCCAATACCTTTTATCATTTATACACTCTTACAATTTGTAGGTGCTTTTTTAAGTTGTTATTGGGCTTATTATTTATTTCAATAGTTGATGATATATTAAAACCACGTCCCCTTTTTATTTTGAGGACGTGGTTTTGTCTTTTTTATTGGCCATTAAATTCTGATGGATCAGGTCCAATTCTTTTATTTTGATTAAGGTCATCTAATTTTTTTATTTGGTCATCATTTAATTCAAAATCTAATATATTTAGATTTTCATCTATACGGTGTGGTGTCACTGATTTAGGAATAGTTACTACTTGATGTTGATAGTTCCATCTAATAATTACTTGTGCTGGCGTTTGCCCAACTTCTTGTGCTACCTGATTTACTATTTCATCATCCAATATTTGTGCATTCATTAATGGCGACCAAGATTCCATCACGATATTTTGAACATCTAAATATTGTCTTAACTCTTTTTGGGTTAAGTATGGATGAAACTCAACTTGATTGATGACTGGTTTAATAGATACTTGAGCTAGTAATGCTTCAAAATGATCTACATTAAAGTTACTCACTCCAATGTTTTTAACTCGCTCTTGTTTATATAAATCTTCCATACCTTGCCAAGTATCTATCATTAGTGCTTCATTCGTACCAGGCCAATGCATTAAATATAAATCTAGATAATCTAAATCTAATCTTTTTAAACTATTTTCATAAGCTTGTTCAACATTTTCTCTACCAAAATCTTCTAACCATAATTTTGAAGTAATAAATAAATCCTCACGTTTTAAACCAGTGGATTCAAGTCCTTCTTTAATACCTTGGCCTACTTTTTCTTCATTACCATATACCTTTGCTGTATCGATACTTCTATATCCATTTTCAATTGCGTATTTAACAGCATTTGTACAATCATCATTATTTTCTACTCTAAATGTACCTAGACCAACTTTCGGCATTGTGTGGCCATTATAAAATTTTATATTATCCATACATTCCCACTCCTTAAATACAATTTCAATATTTCTATACCCTATGAAAGTAAATCAAACTCAGATTAAACATAAGTCATATAAAATTCAATTTCTGTGCTCAAAACTAAAAAAGCTAGTAGAGTGAAAAACCTCTACTAGCTTAGTTGATATTTAATTAAAGGATTCAATTTGTTCCATGATTTGTTGTAAATCATCGACATTATACTGAATACGTCCATGGAATACAAATTTGTTAAAGAATTCATCAAGTTGTTCTGGCCCAACTAATACTTTGACATTACTATTTTGAGCATAGTTAGAAATAGTAACATCCCCTTCATTTTTAGGGTTAAAGTAAAGAATGGATGTTGGTGTATACTTGGTATTCAATTTACTTTGTAAATCACCTGCTACATTCTGTATTTGTTGAATTTCGTCCGAATAGTTTATAAATGATAATGATTTTTGGTCATTATTTTGATCAAGTACTAATGTTTGTGGAGTTGATTGATCTAATTCCAACGTATTAAATACTTGTTCCATTGTTGGTAACTCAGAAAATTGAGCACCGCTAATACCATTGTATACATGACCTTTTAGTAATTGAGAGTCAATAATATATAAACCAGTACGAGTAAGAACGAGATGACTAATTCTTTCAATTTTATTTAATTCATTAGTTGGAAGGAAAATATTAGCCATGATATGCATATCTTCAGGACGAATACGTTTTTCATTGACTAAACGCTCACGAATACCAATTAATCGCATATCAGTTATATATTCACTATGATTTTTAGAGAATAGCTTTAATGCATCAATTTCTCTTTCTTTACTATTTACTGTAGCTTCATAATCTTCTTTTTGTTTTGTAACTGTCTTTTTATTCTCAATACGTTCTTTTTCTAAAGCTTCTTCATGAGATGCCTTTATACTTTGTTCTTTTTGTTGGTATTCTTCTTCTGTTTGTTGCTTAATCTTTTTCTTACTATTTAAAGCAATTAAAAATAGTACAAAAAAGATAAATGCAATGACTACTGCAACAATTAACCCTATACCAATAGGTGAAGATAAACTCATCACATCAACGCTCCTTTTATATGATCAATACAATTAATTATAAAACATAATGATGACATTTTCGACATCTAGTCGCAATTTATCTTATTTATATTTCAAACATCCCATAACTTATTTCGTTTAAGCTTTGTTAATCGTATCTTTTAAAACGTTGACTTTATCTAATTTTTCCCATGGTAATAATACGTCAGTACGTCCAAAATGTCCGTATGCAGCTGTTTGTTTATATATAGGTTGTTTTAAATCTAACATTTTAATAATACCAGCTGGTCTTAAATCAAAGTTTGCTCTAACCGCTTCTACTAAATCAGTCTCTGACACTTTACCTGTTCCGAACGTATCAATCGCTATAGATACTGGTTCAGCTACACCAATTGCATATGCAAGTTGGACTTCACATTGTTCAGCTAATTCTGCAGCAACAATATTCTTCGCTACATATCTAGCAGCATAAGCAGCAGAACGGTCTACTTTAGTTGGATCCTTACCACTGAAGCAACCACCACCGTGGCGTGCATAACCACCATACGTATCTACGATAATTTTACGTCCTGTTAATCCAGCATCCCCTTGTGGTCCACCAATTACAAAACGTCCTGTAGGATTAATATAGAATTTTGTCTTATCATCCATTAA
Organism: Staphylococcus sp. HL28; assembly: GCF_021117155.1. Taxonomy (NCBI): domain Bacteria; kingdom Bacillati; phylum Bacillota; class Bacilli; order Caryophanales; family Staphylococcaceae; genus Staphylococcus; species Staphylococcus sp. HL28. The sequence continues at coordinate 1,045,629 of NZ_CP088218.1, read as the reverse complement.
TGATTCCGGAACAGTTGGATAAATAACATGTTTTTTAATATCTTCTTGAATTTCTTCTAAAGATTTATCTTCAGCGTGTTGCGTTGACACAACAATAGTATCAATACGTTTAGGTTTATCATTTTCATCATATTCTACAGTGACCTGAACCTTACCATCCGGACGTAAATAGTCTATAATGTCATCTTTACGTACATCTGATAGACGTTTCGCTAATTGATGAGATAAGAAAATAGGTAACGGCATATAAGTATCTGTTTCATTTGTGGCATAACCAAACATTAATCCTTGGTCACCTGCACCAGTTGCTTCAATTTCTTCTTCTGAAATATCATCACGATATTCTAATGCTGTATCAACACCTTGAGCGATATCTGGTGATTGTTCATCAATTGCAGTTAATACCGCCATCGTTTGTGAATCGTAACCATATTTGGCACGCGTATAACCAATGTCTTTAATTGTCTCTCTTACAACTTTCGGAATATCTACATATGTTGTTGTTGAGATTTCACCTGAAATTAATGCCATTCCAGTTGTTACTGTTGTCTCACAAGCCACACGTGCATTAGGGTCGTCTTTAAGAATTTCGTCTAAGATTGCATCAGAAACCTGATCAGCAATTTTATCTGGGTGTCCTTCAGTTACTGATTCTGAAGTAAATAATCGTTTATTGTTAGTCATGTTTTGCTCCTTTTAAAATATATTACGATAATTCTCTTTTATTTGAGCTAAATAAAAGAGCCTTCTACTACTACCTAGATAGAGTGAAGGCTCTTATACGTCCATTCGCTCTTATCGTTCAGACATTATAGGTCTGCAAACGGTTTGGCACCTTTCTTTTTATATGTAAAAAGAGGTTGCTGGGTTTCATTGGGTCCATATCCCTCCACCACTCAGGATAAGAGAATCCGTTAAAATTAATACTACCTAATTAGAGAATTAATGTCAATTTATGATTTAAGTTATTTTAGTAACAATTTACGGTGGATTAATTAAATTGATATGTTATACTATTGAAATGTAAAGGCTTACATTATAACTATCTGGAGGGATTAAGTATGTCGATCGATACATACTCTGAAACGACTAAAATTAAACAATTATTAGAAAAACCATCAACAAAGTTTCAACTATCAACAACTCAACTTTACAATAAAATATTAGATAATAATGAAGGTGAACTTACTGAATTAGGTGCTATTAATGCCAGCACTGGTAAATACACTGGCCGCTCACCTAAGGATAAGTTTATCGTTACTGAACCTTCATATAGAGATAATGTAGATTGGGGAGACGTCAATCAACCTATCGATGAAGAAACATTTTTAAAGCTTTACAATAAAGTATTAGACTACTTAGGCAAGAAAGACGAACTATATGTATTTAATGGTTACGCAGGTAGTGATAAAGATTCACGTTTGAAATTAACTGTCATTAACGAATTAGCATGGCATAATTTATTTGCACATAACATGTTCATTCGTCCTGAATCTAAAGAAGAAGCAAAATCAATCAAACCTAACTTTACAATTGTATCTGCACCACACTTCAAAGCTGACCCTGAAGTTGATGGCACGAAAACTGAAACGTTTGTTATTGTGTCATTTAAACATAAAGTGATTTTAATCGGTGGTACAGAATATGCAGGAGAAATGAAAAAAGGTATCTTTTCAGTAATGAATTACCTATTACCTATGCAAGATATTATGAGTATGCATTGCTCTGCTAACGTGGGAGAAAAAGGCGATGTAGCATTATTTTTCGGTTTATCAGGTACAGGTAAAACAACATTATCCGCTGATCCTGAAAGAAAATTAATCGGTGATGATGAACATGGTTGGAATAAAAATGGCGTATTCAACATTGAAGGTGGTTGTTACGCAAAAGCAATCAATCTTTCGAAAGAAAAAGAACCACAAATTTATGATGCCATTGAATACGGTACTATCTTAGAAAACACAGTCGTTAAAGAAGACGGTACTGTGGATTTCGATGACAATAAATTCACAGAAAATACAAGAGCAGCATATCCTATTCATCATATTGATAATATTGTATTACCTTCAAAAGCTGCACATCCTAATACGATTATCTTTTTAACTGCAGATGCATTTGGAGTGATTCCTCCAATTTCAAAATTAAATAAAGATCAAGCAATGTATCATTTCTTAAGTGGTTTCACGTCTAAATTAGCAGGTACTGAACGCGGTGTAACAGAACCTGAACCATCATTCTCTACTTGTTTCGGCGCACCTTTCTTACCACTTCATCCTACAGTTTATGCAGACCTTTTAGGTGAATTAATTGATAAACATGAAGTTGATGTTTATTTAGTTAACACTGGATGGACTGGCGGAAAATATGGTGTTGGTAGAAGAATTAGTTTACACTATACGCGTCAAATGGTTAACCAAGCTATCTCAGGTAAATTAAAAGATGCAGAGTTTACAAAAGACTCAACATTTGGTTTAAATATTCCTGTTGAAATCGAAGATGTACCAAAAACAATCTTAAATCCTATCAATGCGTGGAGCGACGCTGAAAAATATAAAGCACAAGCAAATGACCTTATCCAAAGATTTGAAGATAACTTCAAAAAATTCGGCCCTGAAGTCGAACACATTTCTGATAAAGGTGCTTTCAATAAATAAAAGTAAAAGCGCGGCAGATATAAATCTGCTGCGCTATTTTTCGTTTATTTCTATTTGAATCATCCATTTATGTATGTACTTTAAAGTTTCTTGTAAAGCAAATGGTCGAGGTACATGCCCTTCTTCCATTTGATAAAGTGTATCATAATATACACCAATATCTTTCAATCGTCGTTCTAGGTAATATGCTTGATGAATACCTACTTGTTTATCTTTACCACCATGTACAATTAAAATCGGTGGACTTTGTGGTGTAATATATTGTATCGCTTCTCTAACTTCATATGCTTCATGATCTTTTTTAGGATGCCCAACCATTCTTCTCAACATCCCTCTTAAATCCACACGCTCTTCATACATTAAATGTATATCAGAAACACCACCCCAAATGATATAACTATCAACTGGTAAATCTTGAAATGTTAGCAAGCCTTGCAACCCTCCACGCGAAAAGCCAATCATATGTATAAATGCACTAGGATATTTTGAATGTAATATACGTATAAGTTCAGTGACATCATTTAAATCTCCTCGATAAAACTCGTCTTTACCTTCACTACCATTATTCCCTCTATAATAAGGACCCACAACAAGTGTGTGTTCATTAGCAAATTGCATTAATCGAGCTGCTCGCACACGACCTACTTGTCCTTTTCCACCTCTTAAATAAACTACAATTCGATTGACTTTATTATATGGTGTCATCATTAGTGCTTTCACTTTCAGATGATCAACATCATAAGTGATTTCATCAAACTGGTGCGTAGCTATTTCAATCGGCATTTTCTTCATTTTAATAAAGTCCAAGTGAAATCACCCTTTCAAAACAGTGTAAAATAGCGTCGTCTTGCAGCAAGAAACTACGTTCACTATATGGTATATCTTTAATAGAAGTAAAAAGACAGGGGCCATCTGTTTCTAAATAATCAGTTCGTTTAGCTAAAGATGATACTTGAATAAAATAAACATCTTTGACAAACCTTGATGCATCGTTAGTTTTCACAGTATATTGTGCAATGTATTGCATTGCATCTATATATGCACCAGTTTCTTCATATAATTCACGTTGTATAGCATCATTGCTTGATTCCCCATGTTCCCTTTTGCCGCCTGGAAATTCAATACCTCTGTTTTTGTGGCGAGTAAATAATAACTTCCCTTGGTATACTGGTATTGCAAGAACGTGATTACCTGTTGGATTATCTTTATTCGTTTTATAAGTTAACTGCACTTCTCTTTGGTCTTTATCTAAAAACTTCAAGTACATCACATTCCTTTATAATATGTTAAAATAACTATATTCAAAATTCTGGTTGGAGGCTTTTTTATGAAAAAAATATTCCTAGCCTTGATACATTTTTATCAACGCTATATTTCTCCATTAACACCACCTACATGTCGCTTTTATCCTACATGTTCTGAATATACACGTGAAGCGATTCAATATCATGGTGCTTTCAAAGGATTATATTTAGGCATTCGACGCATACTCAAATGCCATCCACTACATAAAGGTGGCTATGACCCAGTACCACTTGCTAAAAATAAGTCTAAACATCATCATTAAAATATTCTAATTTACTTCTATCTACTACAGGGGGAATGAATTCAATCATTCCCTCTTTTAAAATACCTTCATTTTCCACAAAGTCATTTTCAAAATAATAGCCTGCTGGCGTCACATCACCAGGATAATCACCATATTGAGATAACATTGCAGTAAAATAACGACTCAATCCGTATTCATACATACCACCTACAACAATATTAATACCCCTATTTTTTAGATAATCAATGGTTTCTATAACACGGTCAATACCACCTAATCTAAACGGCTTTAGTACAACAGTATCAATTGGATAATGCGAAACAATAAACTGAATATCATCAATTGATGTTGCCTTTTCATCAATTGCAATAGGTAATTGGGGTTCATTATCAAATTGATTTAAAGTATTAATATTAGCAAACGGTTCTTCTATATATAATATATTTTGATTCATATCTTTATTTATTTCTTGGTATTGATTGATATCGAGTGACTCATTTGCATCGATGACAATATCAAATGGAAATTCTAATGAATTTAATTTATTAATATCAGAAATTAATTGATTTGAATATTTCACTTTTATACGTTTAGGTTGCGTTTGTTTTAACGTCGCAAATTGGGCATCACTCCATCCACTGATGGTAGCACCATATTCAACCTTAAATGCTTTAAGTTTATAATACATTTGATATAACGCCATGACAACTGTACTGCGGGCTGCCGGACAATGATTTAATGTATTCAATAATGCCTGCCATTCTTCAAACGAATGTACATCCTTATTCTTAATTGATACAAACCACTGTTCAATCTGTTGTTTAACAGAAGCTATGGTTTCCTTATCGTACCATGATGTTTTAAAGGCGTTGCACTCACCAAAATACGTATCACCTGTATCAGTAATCAGTTCGATGACTAAACATTCTCTTTTGTCTAATGACACTTTAGGTGTCACAATAGGCGATTTAAATGCCTGACTATATAAGTAAAACCTCAACTCATTAATCTTCATTTTTAGATTCCTTTGACATCACTTTATTTCTTTGTAGTTTACCTGTTGAAGTATATGGTAATTCATTTACCTCATAAAAGGCTTTAGGTATTTTATATTTAGCTAAATGTGTGGAGAAATGTTGCTGTAAATCATTTTTATCAACATAGTCTTGGGCGATATAATATAGTACCGGTACTTGACCCCAAGTGTCGTCATTTTGACCGATACATACGGCGTCTTCAATTTCAGGAAAATATTTAGCTACAGATTCAATTTGGTATGGATAGATATTTTCTCCACCACTAATGATTAAGTCTTTACGACGATCATAAATCATAACGAAGCCATCATCGTCAATTTCAGCAATATCACCTGTTTTAAAAAAGCCATCTTCAAAGGTATCTGTTAAATTAGAAGGATATAAATAACCATTCATTACATTTTTCCCTTTTATGAGTAATTCACCGTGACCATTTTGATCAGCATCTTTAATTTTAACTTTGACATTATCACTCGGTTTACCAACTGTATCATATCGTTGAGCCAACATATCTGGTGTCGCAGTTAAAAATTGTGAACATGTTTCAGTCATTCCAAACGAATTATAAATAGGCAAGCAATAATCTAAAGCTTGTTGAATTAAATTAGAAGAAAGCTTTGCTCCACCCAACAGAATCTTTTCTAATTGATAAGGCTTTTCTAAACCTGTATCCATTAACCATTTTAATGTTTGTGGCACAAGTGACACATGAGTAATATCTTCATTTTTAATAATATCAAGCATATCTTCTGTATTATATTTCTCTAATAGTCTGACAGTAAATCCTTCTATCATACTACGTAATATCACACTCAAACCTGAAATATGATAAATCGGGAGTACAGATAGCCATTTAGATTGTTGACTATAACCTAAGCTTGTTTTACATCCTTCTGCACTTGCTAGATGATTCTTAAACGTTTGAGGCACAGCCTTTTGTGGACCTGTCGTACCCGATGTAAACATGATTGAAGCGATATTTTCTAATTTAAAAGTATTCATTTGATCTTCTATTAGATTTAAAAGCTGAATTCCCTCAATATTATATATATTAAAACCATCTAATTCTAAAGATGTCGTTGTGATAATTGTTTTAACATCTATCGAATTCATTTGAGCAATCATTTCATTTGTCGTTAACCGAGTATTAATCATCGCAATTTCAATATTTGCAAGCCAACATGCATGTATTAAAATCAATGACTCAATTCGATTATTAATGTGTAAACCAATTCTTGACTGAGATAATTGTTTTAAATGTTGTGAAAGTTCATGCGCTTCATCATATAAAGCTTTGAATGTAAGCGAGCGTTGTCCATCAGTCACAGCTATTTTATTTTTATTCTTGATAGATTGTTCTTTTAACCAATAGTCCACGAGTCATTCCTCCATTTATCGTTACATATTTAATTATAACGATTTTATTTGAATCTATCAGTGGTCAAATCTTAAATTTCTAAATAAAGTATGTAGAATTAAATGTATATCTACACCCTTGCATTCAAGAATGTCCTTTTAAAAGATAAAAACTACACCTTGGGAAAAACGTTTATAAAATAAGAAAAAAATCCCTAAAAAGATTAAAAAATATTTATATTAAAGATACAAATTATAGGAGGTGAATCACAATGCAATTTATCACAGATCTTATCAAAAAAGCAGTAGATTTCTTCAAAGGTTTATTTGGTAACAAATAATCTGCATCATGATCATCTTGGAACTCAAGTTCCATAATCCTATGGCCCTAAAGCATACCCTAACGTATCGCTTTAGGGTTTTTCTTATATATTTGATATGCTATATGTGGGTTTTGTTTTATTTAATTAGTGGACAAAGTTTGAATGAAAAAGATTATATCTTATAAATATTACTGTTACTAAGATACTCAGATATGCTTTCATCTATGACTTTGAAATTATAAACAGACATAAAATAATAGCAATGTTTTCAAAATCAATTGTAAAATTTCTGATAAACTAAACTCCTTCTATTTTTATAAACCCAAATCTGTTGATTACTAACAATTATTATATTGTTAAACAGTGACTCATAATCATATTGACTTATCTTATAACTTTCATTTGATTTTATCCATAAAGAAAAATAGAGATTGAAATAGTAATACTTCAATCTCTATAATATAATTTTTTGTTTAATTGTATAAATTCTCATGATGTACCTCTTTAAAATAAAAAAGCAGGATAAGTATAAAACTCAATCCTGCATAATACTATGATATTCAATTATCGCCTAGCCTCATAGTTGGCTGGCTACTGTGTTCAATGTATTTCGTTTTAATAGTCCACGCACTGTCGTTGACTTATATATATTATAACATTTTTATTTTATTTCTCAAGATATAATGCTAATGTTTTATTTCTTTTTTTAACGTTGTGTGGTTGTCTTTCTTTATGGTCTTCAATTTTTGATTGGGCAACTTTACTCACTTTTATTAGAATTTAGACTTTCATTTAAATTCTTTTATCCTCAAATTAATGCCTAATTTAAAAGAAAACAAAAATAAGCCTAGAATGGATTAAAACCATTCTAGGCGTTTTTACGGAGAGTGAGGGATTCGAACCCTCGAGACGCTTGTTGGCGCCTACACACTTTCCAGGCGTGCTCCTTCGGCCAGCTCGGACAACTCTCCATCATAATATGATAAATAAAAAAACAGAAGCGATATTTCACTTCTGTTTGTATGACTCCTACGGGACTCGAACCCGTGTTACCGCCGTGAAAGGGCGGTGTCTTAACCGCTTGACCAAGGAGCCATGGCTCCACAGGTAGGACTCGAACCTACGACCGATCGGTTAACAGCCGATAGCTCTACCACTGAGCTACTGTGGAATAATAATGGAGCGGGTGATGGGAATCGAACCCACAACATCAGCTTGGAAGGCTGAGGTTTTGCCATTAAACTACACCCGCATGTGAAATGTAATACGATTATGGGGCGGTTGAAGGGAATCGAACCCTCGAATGTCGGAACCACAATCCGATGCGTTAACCACTTCGCCACAACCGCCAAAAATGACGAATGGTTCAGGACAGAGTCGAACTGCCGACACATGGAGCTTCAATCCATTGCTCTACCAACTGAGCTACTGAACCATAATATTAATAATGGCGGTCTCGACGGGAATCGAACCCGCGATCTCCTGCGTGACAGGCAGGCGTGTTAACCGCTACACTACGAGACCTATTAAAACTATGTATTGCGGGAGGCGGATTTGAACCACCGACCTTCGGGTTATGAGCCCGACGAGCTACCGAACTGCTCCATCCCGCGATAATATTATTTTTGACTACTTAATTATTGTACCATCATTAGCTTAATAAAGTCAACACTTTTTTAAAACTAAATTTACATTGTTTGAATTAGTAAAACAATCGATACGTTCAAGTTGCTTTAATACGCCCTCGCTTAACACTTTATTAGTATATTAGGTTTGTTACTATTAGTCAATATTAATTCCAAATTAAAATGTGTAAAAATTACTACTTGATTTCATTTTATAACAAAAGTGTCTAAATGGCCTCCTATTTTATTAACTTTCATCCAATATTGTTACCTTTTCTATAAAATGATCATCTTCTATTATTCATATTTTCTGTTTTTCGACCATTACTACTACTAAAAGAACAATATTATCAAATGACTAACGCCATACTTATCTATTTCAAATAAGTATGGCGCATATTTTAAATTATATTATTAATTTTCCCTACCCTATTGCGTCATAAATCCTTGCATACGATTTTGTAGTGATGTGAATGTAGTAAAACCATCCTCTTCCATAAAATGGCCACCATCTTCAACAACTCTCATACGTCCATCTAAGGTATCCATGAGTCGCTTCGTTTCTTTATATGAAACATGTGTATCATTTTTAGAACTCAAACCATAAAAATGATCTACTTTATTTTTAACTTGTTCATAATTAATCGTTACTCCATGTAAATCAATATTTTCATCTATGTCTACTGCATCATCTTTAAAACCAGCAATACTGAATAGCCCTTCAACATTTTGTTCTAATGTTTCTATAAATTTCAAAGTCGCTATCGTTCCAAATCCATGTGTTACAAAATATGTATCTTTCTTTCTTACATTTAATTGTTGTTGCATTTGTTTAACCCACATATCAATTTTAGCAGGAGTATTAGCTTCTAAATTAAAAAGAGAGACTTTATATCCTTCTAACGTTAAATTGTGACCTAACCATTCATACCAATGATTATGTGCATTTCCTACACTTGAATGCACAATGATGACATCTGTCATTTTTATCAACCTCACTTCTAGATTAAGTAGCAGTCTTTATCATGAACTTATTTATCTTTATTCTATATCAAAAGCACTTTAAAAAGACATTATTATCCTTTTAAAGTGCTTTAATTAAATTATAAAACGTATTAACGTAATTCCTCTAGCATATCATCAACTGCATTATGACCTTGTTGGATACAATCAGGTAGGCCAACCGCTTCAAAAGGCGCACCTGTAATTTTTAATCGTGGATATGTTCGTTTAATATGTTCTTGAATTTTTCTAATTTGTTTAATGTGACCTACATGGTATTGAGGCATACTTTTCGGTAATCGATTAACTATTGTGAATTCAGGATCACCTTTAAATGTCATCATTTGTTTTAAATCGCGACGTACTATAGATACAATTTCTTCATCTGTATGATCATCCACAACAGTATCACCTGGTTTACCAACATAAGCTCTAATTAAAACTTTACCTTCTGGTGTTGTAAATGGCCATTTTTTAGATGTCCATGTACATGCCGTAATATCTGTATTACTTGTTCTAGCAATTACAAAACCAGTACCATCATAAGTATTTTCAATATCTTTTTCATCAAATGCTAGGACAACTGTTGCAACTGTTGTTGAATCCATCGTATTGAAATAATCAAATGCTGGATCGTGATTGAACCATTGCATAAATACTTGTTGAGGTGTCGTGACTAATACACCGTCATAAACTTCATTTTTGCCATCAACAACCACTTGATAGTCTCTTTGAGATACAATAATATCTTCAACTTTAGTATTATATTGAATGTCTACACCTTGGTTTTTAACAGCTTTTTCAAGTGCTTCGATAAATGAGCTTAAACCATGCTTGAACTGTTTAAATTGGCCTTTAGGTGCACCTGGATATAATTGACGTTGTTTAATACGTTGTTCTTTTTCATCTTTCATACCTTTAATTAAGCTACCAAAGGCTTCTTCTTTTTCTTTAAAGTTGGGAAATGTACTCATTAAACTTAAGTCATCTATATTTGTACCATAGATACCACCCATCAGTGGTTCAATTAAATTCTCAAGTACTTCATCACCTAAACGCTGTCTAAAGAAATCACCTACTGATATGTCATCTTCTATCTCGATAGGCTTTTTAAATAAATCTAATCCAGCTCTTAGTTTACCTAATGGTGAAATTAATTTAGTTTTGATAAAAGGTTTTATATCCGTTGGTATGCCCATAATAGACCCACCTGGTATCGGATATAATTTATTTTTAGCATAAATGTATGATTGACCTGTCGTATTGGTAATTAAATCATTACCTAATCCAATTTCATTAGCTATATCAGTCATTATCGTTTTTCTACCTAAATAAGACTCTGGTCCTAATTCGATCGTATAGCCATCTTTGCGATATGTTTGGATTTTTCCACCTGGTCGATTGGTTGCCTCATAAATGGTTACATTTAACTGAGGATTTTGTTTTTTCATATAGTAAGCACTTGTTAAACCGGTTATGCCTGCACCGATGATTGCTACATTCTTACTCAAAATCATTCACGCTTCCTTCTATTAAAATACTGATTTAATTTCATCTACTATTGCACCGATAAATAATGGATGCGTATTAGGCATTTCTGGACGATAATAATTTGCACCGATGTCGTCACAAACAACTTTACATTCATAGTCATTATCATATAAAACTTCTAAATGTTCGCATACAAATCCTACTGGTGTATAGATAAAGTTTTTATAACCATGTGCTTCAAATAAATCTCGTGTTAAATCTTGTACATCAGGCCCTAACCAAGGTGTACCAGTATTACCTTCTGATTGCCAACCTTCAGCAACATGGATAATATTTGATTTAGCTTTTAATTGTTCTGCCGTGTCATGTAGTTCATTAGGATATGGATCATTGTTTCTTTCAATTAATCCTTTAGGTAAACTATGTGCAGATACAACTAATACAGTATCGTCATGTTCTTCAGATGGAATCTGTTTTAAAGTATCATTAATTTGATTAGTCCAAAACTCTAGGAATTTCGGTTGGTGATAATAATGTTTAACATGATGTAATTGAATGCCAAATTTTTCAGCCTCTTGTTCTGCGCGTTCATCATAAGATCCTACTGAAAAGCTTGAATAATGTGGTGCTAAAACTACAGTTACAGCTTCAGTTATTCCATCGTTATTCATAGACTCAACCGCTTCTTCTATATACGGTGAAATGTGTTTTAGACCTAAATACAACTTAAATTCAACATCGTCATATGCGTCATTTAAGGCATCTTTTAATGCTTCTGCTTGTCTGTCAGTTGTACCTGCTAATGGTGACAATCCACCTATAAATTCATAGCGATTTTTTAAATCTTGTAGTTCTTCTTCTGTTGGTTTTTTACCGTGTCTGATATCAGTATAATAAGGTTCGATGTCACTTTCTTTGTAAGGTGTACCATAAGCCATTACTAATAATCCTATTGTTTTACTCATTTATAAAACCATCCTTTAATCTAATCATATTACTTACATTATTCACTTTGAATTAAGAGAACTACTGTTGAGTATAATCATGTACAAATTGACTTACTTTACGAAGTGTTTCTGGTTGAACTTCTGGGAATACACCATGACCAAGATTAAAGATATGTTTACCTCTAGACATACCTTGATCTAAAATGTCTTTTAATCTTTCTTCTATTACTTCCCATGGCGCTAATAACAATGATGGATCTAAATTGCCTTGTAATGTTTTGTTTACGCCCATTTGTTGAGCTTGATCAATAGATGTTCTCCAATCTAGACCTAGCACATCAATTGGTAAATCATTCCATTCGTTAATTAAATGACTTGCTCCAACACCAAACAATATAACTGGAACTTGATGTTGACGTTTAATACCATTTACTAATTTATCCATGCCTGGCTTAATATATTTTCTATAATCTTGAACATTTAAAGCGCCTACCCATGAATCGAAGATTTGAATCAACTCGGCACCTGCTTCTATTTGTGCATTAACGTAATCTATGGAAATAGCAACTAAATGATCCATTAAAGCAAACCAAGTAGCTTCATCACGATACATCATTGCTTTGGTTAGATTGTAATTTTTAGAAGGTCCACCCTCTATCATATATGAAGCTAAAGTGAATGGAGCACCAGTAAAACCAATTAACGGTACATTTAATTTTTCTTCAGTTAATATTTTTATCGTATCTAAAACATATGGTACATCTCGTTTTGGATCAATTTGAGAAAGTTTTTCAACATCTTGTACTGTCTTAATTGGATTTTGTATCACTGGTCCGATTCCAGATTTAATTTCAACATCTACACCAATAGGTTTTAACGGTGTCATAATATCTTTATATAAAATCGCGGCATCTGTATTGTAATTATCAACTGGTAAGTGTGTGACATATGCACATAATTCAGGTTGATGCGTAATATCGAATAATGAATATTTCTCTTTTAATTTACGGTATTCTGGTTGTGATCTCCCTGCCTGACGCATAAACCAGACTGGTGTATGGGATGTCTTTTCACCTTTTATCATTTTTAAAATCGTATCATTCTTGGTATGCACCATTTAGTCCCCCTAAATTAAAATCATTCTTATCTATAATATCATATTGTATGTTCGTTCGTATTTTATTGTGCTTAAATGTCATAAAAAAGACATAGTAAAATTATTTGGAAATATGAACTACTTACAAATTGTCATAATTTTTTATTTAGATAATGAATTTCAATATAATAACTCATCATTTTATATCAAGGATATATTATAATTTCAATTAATTTCAGTTTAATTTGTAATAAATCAATACATTCTTATACATTTATTTTAAAAACCAGACTTTTAAGGTAGAAAATAAAAAATGATAATCGTATAATTAATAAAAACAAGGGAGGTAACTGTCATGAATTTATATACATCTTATGGGACTTATGGATTTTTAAATCAAATTCAACTTAATAATCCAGACCATGATTTATTCCAATATTCAGCATCAGATACTTCAGTTATATTAGAAGAAACTGAAGGAAAATCTGTACTAAAACATCCAAGTGCATATGAAGTATTATATAGCGTGGGCGAATTTAATGAAGAACATTTTTACTGCGCTCTATTCATTCCTTCATCTGAAGATCATAAAAATCAATTAGAAAAACAATTACTTCATTTTGGTGCACCTTTTGACAATTTCGGCGGGTTCAAAAGTTATCGATTATTACGACCATTAGAAGGCAATACATATAAATTGTATTTTGGTTTTGCTAATCGTAGTGCATATGAAGACTTTAAGTCATCTGACTTATTCCAAGATCATTTTTCTAAAGCAGCATTAAATCAATTCTTTGGATATAGTGGACAACATTCAAGTTACTTTGAACGTTACTTATATCCAGTAGATCATAATTAAGAAATAAAAAAGTTGTCCTATTGCAAAGATATTGCTTTCGCTATTAGGACAACTTTTTATTTAATCTCTTAATAATGTTTCTTGATATTTTAATTTTTTAATCGTACTTCTAATCGTTAAATAACCAACTAAAAAGAATACGATTGAAAAGAAAAATAATGTTGGATTCATAATTGAAAATGTAATTGTAAATATTAAACCAATAATAATCATAAGTCTATATAAAAACTTCTCATAACCTTTGATAACAATTGTATCAGGTACAGGCCAAACTTGTGGCCATAGACCATAGGCTTGTTGAGTATAGAACTGAGACATTTGTAATAAAGTGATATACATAAATAAACTACCTATTAATATGGACACTACCGGATTTGAAAGCCATAACATTAATATCACTGCTATAAGTGTCAATCTTAATATGATACTAAAAGCATCTCTACCCCTTACAAAACTTCGTACAAATAAATATAAATACATTTGATTAGCATTAAATTTCCTACCTTTTGGTACAGGCAAGATAAAATCTAAATAACTACGTCTAACTGCAGACTCTCTCAAGTGTTTGACATCGGTAAACATATTTACAAATTTATAATAATTTGTATGGTGTCTATGTTCTACCCCAATCATTCTATCCCATGGATATAGTTGTTTGTCTGCTTTAGATTTTAAAGTAGCAATCAATACTATAACTAGTAAAGTGATAATCAATGCAAGATACGTTTGCAATCCGAGGATTAAATAATAATTCATACTTAAAATAATAAAAAAGTTTACATTCATTAACCAAGTTGATACACCTAATTGATACCCAATCCATCTTAGGCATAACACTAGATAAGGTAGTATGAGTGCGATTACTACAAAAACAATATAGTATTGCAAATGGTGATGATTCAATTTATAAAATAATGGAAATGGTACGATGAGTAATAACAATTGAGTTAATATTCTTGCAAAGTAACTATATTGTATACTTAATGACATGTAGCGTTTCATGTATTTTTCAAACGGTAATAAAAAGATTTGATCTGCTTCTTTTAATAATGTTCTTAATGGAAATAATGAAGCAATCGCCATAATGATACTAGTTATAAGTGCATAATCAATATGCTTGGGTATATGTTTTAACCACTCTCCATATCCCATGATAAAAGCACCAAATAAGATTAAAAGAAAGACTGTAAAATGACCATTAAAAATAAATTTATTGTAGTAATTTTTTTCTTTACGTATCGCCTTTTGACGCTTTCTAAATAATGTTGTTGCCTGATTATTCATTGGCATGGCCACCTTGAGTAACATGTATATAAATATCATCCAGTGTATGATCGTTTAGCCCAGTTTGTGCTCTTAATTCATCTAAATTACCAAAAGCAACAACTTCACCTTTATCTAAAATGATAAAACGATCACAATAGCGTTCAGCAGTGGCTAAAATGTGTGTACTCATCAACACTGTACGGCCTTCATTTTTCTTTTCTACCATTAAATCAAGCATGGACTGTATACCTAATGGATCTAAACCTAAAAATGGTTCGTCAATAATATACAATTCAGGATTAACAATAAACGCACATATAATCATCACTTTTTGTTTCATACCTTTTGAAAAATGACTTGGAAAAACCTTTAATTCATCTTGTAATCTAAATATTTTTAATAACGGTTCTGCCCTTTTCATTGCTTCTTCTTGTGATAGTCCATATGCCATTGCAGTCATTTCAATATGTTCTTGTAACGTTAATTCTTCATAAATAACTGGTGACTCTGGAATATATGATAATTTTCGACGGTATGTTTCAATATCGTCAGTTATATTAGTGTTAGAAATTGATAATGATCCTGATGTAGGAGTTAAAAGTCCTAACATATGTTTGATAGTCGTACTTTTACCAGCACCATTTAGACCAATTAATCCAACGATTTCGCCTTCTCTTAATTCAAAATTGATATCTTTAATTACAGGTCGTTTACCGTAACCACCTGTTAGATGTTCTACTTTTACTGTCATAAGGCACCTCCACGAGACCTATTGTATCAAAAATAATGAATTACACCTAAAATTAGCTATGATGAATGACGAATTTTTGTTAGTAATGCTATAATATATTTTAAGATTAAGAGAAGAGGAGTGTAATCAACATGTCTGAAACGATTTTCAGTAAAATTATTACTGGTGAAATTCCTAGCTTTAAAATTTATGAAAATGATTATGTCTATGCCTTTTTAGATATTTCTCAAGTAACGAAAGGTCATACACTTTTAATTCCTAAAAAAGCTTCAGCAAATATATTTGAAACAGATGAAGAAACAATGAAACATATTGGTGTTGCCCTTCCTAAAGTAGCTAATGCAATTAAAAAAGCATTTAATCCTGATGGTTTAAACATTATACAAAATAATGGTGAATTCGCGGATCAATCAGTTTTCCATTTACATTTCCATTTAATTCCAAGATATGAAAATGACATTGATGGTTTTGGTTATAAGTGGGAAACACATGAAGAAGCATTAAATGATGAAGCTAAAAAAGAAATTGCTGCTCAAATTCAAGCTCAATTTGAATAATCATGCTTAATTTGTATTAAAATGGGTATAAGATGAATAATACAATTATCCGAAATATAAAAGTGAGGAGATTTATAATGAAAGTAACACGCGTATTGTTTGGTATTGGCGTAGGTGTTGCCGCAGGTTTCGCAGTATCATTGCGTAATCGTGATGACCAAAGCGTTAAGAATAACACTATTGATGGCGGACAGCCAACTGGCGCTCAATCAGAGTTACAACGTGAACTAGAAACAATGAAACAATCATTTAATGATATATTAAATTATAGTTCACAAATTAAAAATGAAGGAACAGAGTTTGGTAGTTCAATCGGTGATGAAATTAAAACATTAATCGGTAACTTCAAGTCTGATATTAACCCTAATATTGAAAAGCTACAATCTCACATTGAGAATTTACAAAACCGTGGCGAAGAAATTAGTAATACATTTTCTAAAGAAAAATAAATTATGTATGGTATTCCCTATTCAAAAATGTAATCATTGATTGCAAATATTGGATAGGGTTTTCTAATATATTGGCGCACCTATTAAATAACATCGTTTGACTGTTTTATATAGAAAACCTATTGACTTCATCCATAATTCAATAGATAATACCATACATATATTGACTAAGAAATGAGGCATGTTGCATGTTTTTATGTACAAGACAAATTGATATTCATGAAAGATTTGGTATCCCTAGAATTGCATTCATGAGTATTGTTGGTACCATTATAATGTTTTTGTTTAGTTATGAAGTCATGTACTTTTTTAGTAACACGCCATTATCTGATAAACATTTTTTAATTGTGCTTGTACTTATATTTTTTATGTATCCATTACATAAAGGGGTTCATTTATTATTTTTCCTACCCTTTTACAAATCATTTCGAATTCATAAATTAACACGAAAGAAATGGATTCCATATTTTAATACTTATGTAAATACACCCATCCATAAAGTTTATTTTTGTATCAACTTGATATTACCTTTTATATTAATATCAACATTATTTATTTTTTTATGTATGTATTTTCCGCAATATGGACATTATTGTATGTTTCTATTAGCACTTAATTTTGGGTTTTCTGTACTTGATTTACTTTATTTAAAAATTTTAGTGTTTTCAAATTATGGAAATTATATTGAAGAACATCAATCTGGCATACACATTTTGAAGAAAGAAAAATTTATAGCTTCTTTATAGGTTTAAATATAAACTGTCAGTCAACTTATTATCTTGACTGACAGTTTTTTTATGGTAATTATTTTTAATCTCTAAATTCCCTAGTACTATAGTCCTAAAGAGAGGGTTTTGAATTGGTACCTTCCCTTATATATGTTATATTTACGTTGATTATATACATAAAGGAGCTAACAACATATGAAAGCATTTAACAAAATCATGATACCAGTAACAGCAAGTGCCCTTTTACTAGGTGCATGTGGATCAGATGCGACAGATTCAAAAGAAAATACGCTCATATCATCTAAAGCTGGAGATGTGAAAGTTGAGGATGTTATGAAGAAAATTGGTAAAGATCAAATTGCTAGTAAATCATTCAGTATCGCTCTAGATAAAATTCTCGCTGATAAATATAAAGATAAAGTAGATACTAAAGATATTGATAAAGATATTAAAAAAGAAGAAAAGCAATATGGTGGTAAGGAACAATTTGAAAGTGTCTTAAAACAACAAGGTATGTCAATGGATGATTACAAAGATCAAAAACGTTTATCCGCATATCAGAAAGAATTATTAAATGATAAGATAAAAGTTTCTGACAAAGAAATCAAAGATAACACTAAAAAAGCCTCTCATATCTTAATCAAAGTAAAATCTAAAGACAGTGATAAAGAAGGCTTATCAGATAAAAAAGCAAAACAAAAAGCTGAAGAAATTCAAAAAGAAGTTTCTAAAGATCCAAGTAAATTTGGAGAAATCGCTAAAAAAGAATCTATGGATAAATCTAGTGCTAAAAAAGATGGTTCCCTTGGTTATGTAACAAAAGGACAAATGATGGAAAGCTTCGACAAAGCCCTATTTAAACTAAAAGAAGGCGAAGTTTCTAAAGTTGTCAAAACCGATTATGGTTACCATATTATTAAAGCTGACAAAGAAACTGACTTTAACTCAGAAAAATCAAATCTGAAATCTAAAATTTTAGAACAAAAAATTCAAAAAGATCCTAAATTATTAACTGATGCTTATAAAGAAATCCTAGATGAATATAAAGTAGATTATAAAGATAGAGATATTAAAAAAGCTGTTGATGATACAATTTTAGATCCAGACAAGATTAAACAACAAGAACAACAATCATCACAAGGTGGCGCTAGCATGCAACAAGGTGCTCCAGGAATGACAGGCTCATAATTCGTAATTAGCATTGTTGCTAGTAACATTTTGCAATCTTAAATACACATGTTATAATATATGTAACAAAGATTTCAGTATGGAAACACCAATCCCCTCACTATTTGCGGTAGTGAGGGGATTTTTTAGTGTAGCTACATATGTCGCCTATTTACTTGTCGTTACGATGGCGTAGCCAATGCGCAAATAATGTAACGATACAACCACTTATAACAGTAGTTGCGATATGAACAAAGATTTCAGTCATGGAAGTAACACCCCCTCTCATCGTCTTAATGACGCCTGAGAGATAGGCGACGATATTATTATATCATCTCTACTCACTTTTGAAATACGTGGATAATAGAATAAATTAAAAGGGAGAGGTACAGAAATAATAAAGAACCACTAATCATTTATGATGTAGTGGTTCTTACGCATTAGCCACAGCTAATGTGTGCTTTAAAATAGGAATACATGAGTGAAACGCATGCATAAGAAATACTAATTTCTAAAGAAAAAGTATTTCTTTATCGTTGTCCATCCCCAACTTGCATTGTCTGTAGATTTTCTTTTCGAAATTCTATATGTTTGGGGCCCGTCCCACCGGGCAAGGATGACTAGAAATGAAAAGCTTGATACATTAGACCGTCTTTGTAATTGATTACTTAGACGGTTTTATGCATGAACTTTAGTTCATGTATACCTCTAAAGCTTAATTTGAACACATGAGTCAATACACATGTGTAAGTCATTCTAATTTCTATAAGAAAAAGAATGACTTTACAGTCAACTACAGACTAAACATGGATGTAACTTGAAATATATTTATGTCCTAACCTGTTTTTCAAATTAATCTAATTGTATAGGATTGTAGAATTGTCTATTTTCAAGACCAAAAATTCGCTCTGTAAATTGACCTTTATCCGTTTTCTTAAATGCTTTTTCAAACATGTTCATTTTAGCATCTATATTATCTATAAAAAATAGAATCTCGGCTTCTTTTAAATGTGGCATTTTTGGTGAACCAAACTCTAACTTACCGTGATGAGCTAAGATCATATGTCTTAATAACATGACCTCTTCACCATCAATGCCAAGTTCTTTTGCAGCTTCAGCCACTTCATCGCTTGCAATAGAAATATGCCCTAATAAATTACCCTCCACAGTATACGTCGTAGCCACAGGACCACTTAACTCTTTTACTTTTCCTAGATCATGTAAAATGATGGCACTATATAAGAGACTTCTATTTAATAGTGGATATATATCACAAATAGATTTAGCAACTTTTAACATCGTTAAAACATGATAGCTTAAACCACTAGCAAAGTTATGATGATGTGAACTAGCAGCTGGAAATGTAAAGAAGCTTTCTTGATACTTTTTAATTAAATGTCTTGTAATACGTTGTAAATTAGCATTCTCAATATCTAACATATAATGTGAAAGTGCTTCTTGTATTTCAGTTGGAGACATAGGTGCACCATCTACAAAATCTTGTGTATTCATATTATCTTCAGGTGTCGCTAATCGAATTTGATTCACTTTCATTTGTTTACGTCCGCGATAGTTAATGACATCACCTTTCACATGTACGATTTCTTCTGGCTTTAATGTCTGCATATCTTCCTTCGTAGCAGTCCATAATTTAGCTTCGATATCTCCACTTTTGTCTTGTAAATATAGTGTCATGTAGTCTTTACCTTGAGCTGTCACACCTTGTGTTGCTCTGTGGATTAAAAAGAAGTGATTAACTGAATCACCGGGATTTAATTTTTCTACATTTCTCATTATTTCCCGCCTTTCTCTAATTTATTTAATGTAATCATTTCTTTAGTTGGAACAATATTATCATTAGTACATGTAAAGTATAGTACTTGATGATCCGTTGATAATGTTCTTAAATAATTTAACATTCTTTCTTTACGATCCTTATCAAAGTGTACAAACGCATCATCCACAATAATTGGGAATGGATAATAAGGTTTTAATACTTTGATCAAGCTCAATCTAAGTGCAACATATAATAACTCTTTCGTAGATTGACTTAACTCTACAGGTTGGTACATTTGACCATTTTCATGTTTAACTTGAATGGCTTCTTCTGAATAATAAATATTAGTATAAGCACCATTAGTAAGATTTGTGAATATAAGAATAGCTTCATTAATCACCTGTGGTAAACGTTTATCTTTGATTTGTTTGATATGTTCATCTACTAAACTTTGTAAGTAACTTAAACTTGCCCAATCTTTAGCTATACTATTCATTCTATTTTTTAAACTATGATACTCATGACGTAATTGTGTTAATGTCGTATCTGTTTCCATGTGATTAATTTGAGCATTGAGATCACTAACTTCAGCTTGCATATCAAGATATTGTTCATTATATTGATCAACTTGCTGTGCTAATAATTGATTTTCTTCATTTAACTGTGCTGTCGTTTTATCACTCAATTGTGAACTAGCATCATATGAGTAATTTTGATTTTCAAGATATTTTGTTAAATCATTGAAACGCGTCAATTGATTTGTATATGTTTGATACTTTTCATGATGTTGATAATATTCTTCTTCAGTTGAGACGCCGATATGATTAAATAATTCGTTAATCGTTTGATTATTGTCGTCTAAGTGTCTTCGTAACTGTGATAACTCATCATTTAATAATTTACTTTGTTCAGTATTTTTATGCCATTTTTCATTACTATCCTCAGCATTCTTAAGCCATTGTTTCACATCATGGAAGAACGACATTTTGTTAAAATAAGTAAATTGTGATTGTGTCACTGCTTCTGCATGATTATAAAACGCGTCTAAATCTTTTACTATTTGATGACGTTTAGCGTTTAATTCATCAATATACTGGTCGTTTGATTTGATTTGTCCCATTGTGCCAATACTTTCAACAATAAGGCTATCTGCTATTTTAGGTGAAAGATGTAACTCTTGTTTCGCAACTTCTAAATTATGATTGATATCATTTAAACGTTGTTCTGCCTTAGATAATGCATTGTTCATGTAAATTGATTTTTCATCTAGAACGTCTTTATTTTTTAATGCATGTTGCCAATGATCACGAGTACGTTGTTGTTCGTCTAAATCAAAGTCTAAATCATATTGACTTTCTAAAACTTCTAATTGGTTTTCTAAATCGTCAATTTCTTGTGTGATTGTTTCACTATAATCTACTTCCTTAGATTTCACTAAGAATATGCCGATGACAAACACAACTGTTAATACTGCAAATATAATTCCAAAAATCATGTTTTGCGTTAAAAATGCAAAAACGGTCAACGCTGCGCCAACTATTGCTAGTAAAATAAATACCATACGCAACATTTTTTGGCGTTTGTTTTTACGCTCTTGTTCAATTTCAAATGTTTCTTTTAATTTTTCATATAGGTTTTCTTTCTCGTTTAATTCAACAATTTGTTGTTTGTGCTCTTTTTTCTTTTCAAACGTTTCTTCTGGAACAAGTAGATTTTCTAATTGATCTAATTCATTGCTATTTGCGTTTTGTTCAATTTTATTATCTTCAATGCTACGTTCTAATTGTTGAATATAAGCCACTTGTTCTTGCTTGTTTTTAATTTGATCACTAATATGACTCTTCATTGCTTCTGAACTATCAACATCATGATAAGTTTCATTCCAGCCGATATTCGATTGCATACTTTCTTTATCACGTTGTTTATCAGAAATTTCTTTTTCTATAGATCGTAATTCATACTCTTTTTGTTTAATCTCATTTTCTTGTTGATATAAACTATTAAAAGCATCGATATCAGACTGCTTAGCAGGTTCTACAGATTCATTATCTTGTTTGATGTGAGACAATTGCTGTTCTCTTAAACTGATGTCTCTGATCAATGATTGTCTTTGTGCATTTGCAGCTTCATAACGATCAATCCCTTTTTCAGGGAAATGTAATGGTTCAACATTGAGCGCATGTTCTAATTGTTTCCACTCTTGTGTTTGATCATGTAAAGCTACTTCTTTTTGTTTTTCTTCATGCATTTTAGAAAGTTGGTTCAAGTTTTGTTTAATATTATCAAGGCGTCGTGAAGATTTATCCTTTTCATCAACCAATCTATGATAAGTATCAAGTTTTGCTTCTTCCTCACGAATTTGTGCTTCTAATTGTTTTAACTGATCAACTTGTTGATTAATGATTGGATTTTTACCCGACTTTTTATACAATTCGTCCTTTTTCTGACTAATCGTATCTCTCATGCTTGTAAATTCAGTAGATCCTAAAGCGCCCGCTTCGAGCAAATAGTCTTGTAACTGTTTTTCGTCTAAATTACGATGAATATCTTGCAAGCCTAAGACGTCAAAAGAAAATATACCTTGGTATGTTTTTTTAGATATATAATTCAATTTCTTTTGTAACCATTCTTCATCTCGAACGCTGCCATCTTCTAGGTATACTTTAACATCACCTTGGGCACTACCTTTAATACGTTCAACTTCAACGACATTTCCATCGTCTAATTGAAGTGTCAATTTACCACCATATTGATTACCTAATCTTGGTTCTAAACGCGGCTCTTTAGACTTCTTAGTTGGAAATCCAAACAATATAGAATGGATGAAAGCCTGGATCGTTGATTTCCCAGCTTCATTTTCACCAAAAATTTCAGTAAATGATTGGTTAAACTCAATATTTCGTTGAACAAATTGTCCATAGCCATATATCTCAAGTGATTTAATTATCATTTTGTTCACCTCTCATGTCTGCCTTTAATAAGTCTTCAGCATGATTGACTAGATCTGTTTTATCAAATGTTGTATAGTCATCTAAATATTTAGAAGCGCGTGGATTTAAATATAAATCTGACATTGCTTTATCGAAGACTGTTCTATCATTTAATAAATCATTTGAAAATTCATTTACTAAAGGCGACTCGTCATTCGTTTTATATTGTAAATTTAAATCCTCAATAAATACAAAATCCTTTTCATTTTCTTCATAGTCAGTAATCATTTCTTCGACTTGTAATATATCTTGAGGTGACATCGTTGCTTCACTATCGATAATGACATTTAATCGGTAAAATGCTTTTCCTTCTTCTCGTACTTTATCTTTAAATGACTGAATGGCTTCATACAAGCCTTGTTTAGTCGTTTCTGAAGTTTCAATTGTCGCTTCTTCAAATTTAATAGATTGTGTCGGATAGAATTGCGTAGTTAGTTTTAAATTATCCCCTTGGATCAGTAAACAACCTTTTTCACCTTTTTCGTTAAAGTGTCGCCCTTGAATATTACCAGCATAATTAATAACAGGTAAGTCACTTAATTGTTGTCTTTCATGTATGTGACCCAAAGCCCAATAATGATACAATTTACTATTTAAATCTTCTAGTCTAAATTCAGTATATCTATCTTTAACAGATGACTTACTATAAGTACCATGTAACACACCTATATGTATACCTTGTTGCCCTTGACTAGATGGAAAGCTATCAATTTTATTCTCATAACTCGCATCATTTTGGTAACTAAATCCATGTATAAAAATGGTTTCTCCATCTTTAGTTATTGCTTGATACGTTTCTACTTGATTTGAAAATACAGAAACATTTTTAGGCCAATTTGAAGATATCTTTGTAGATAACGGATCATGATTACCATGACAAATGTATACGAAAATTTGTTCTTTTTCTAATCGTTCGAATTGCTCTTTTAAAAACACCTCAGCTCTTAACGTTCGATTTTCTTTATCGAATAAATCACCAGCAATGATGATAAAATCTACTTCTTTTTCTAATGCTAAATCAACAATATGTTGAAAACTTTCATATGCACTTTTTTGAACATCCTCAAATATGTTGGGACTCAAATGACTTTTAGATTTAAAAGGACTGTCTAAATGTAAATCCGCACAATGTATAAATTTAACCATAAGCTCTATTCTCCTTATTAAAGACACTTTATGACTGTAGACAATTAAAATGTATTTAACATAATAAAGATACATTTCTTATTCTAATTATCGAATAAAAATTCAGTCACAATATTCCTTTATATCTAATCATTTTACCATATGTGAAACATAAGAGTCGATGTTGAACATAGTTATTCATCAATAACATAAAAAAGCTACAGCACTTAAATAAGTACTGTAGCTTTGAAAAAATGACTAACTCTTAGTCAGCATAAATTTCATCTAAAGGTTTAACGATGATTTGG
This sequence comes from Staphylococcus sp. HL28, assembly GCF_021117155.1. NCBI lineage: Bacteria > Bacillati > Bacillota > Bacilli > Caryophanales > Staphylococcaceae > Staphylococcus > Staphylococcus sp. HL28. Next base: position 1,020,572 of record NZ_CP088218.1, on the reverse strand, counting down.
TTAATTTCTTGGAATACTTGGCTCATTTTTTGTTCAGCTTGCATTAATGAAGAGATGTTTTCATCTTTTTCAATTGCTTGTGCTTGTTCTTGAGCTTTTTGTAAGTCTTCCTCAGGAATTTCTTCACCTTGCATTTGTTTTTGTTGGAAATTCATTTGAGTTTCACGGAATTCATCAAATAATTTTTTTGATTCTTCGTTATCTTTTACTTTAGCATAAGCATCTTTAATAGCTTTGTATTCATCACTATCTCTTAATGCTTGCTCTAATTGATTTGCATAATCATATAAATTTACTGCCATTGTTCACTGCACTCCTTTGAGTTAATTTGTGTTTCAACACTCTTAATAAATGTAACACATATCATTTAGTTAGACAAAGATTGCGACTATACCTTGGAAAATTCCTATAATACCACCAAGTATAAAACCTAAAGACATGATTAATTTTAATTCTTTATTAGCAATATCGATAATGATTTTTTCAATATAGTCTAAATCAAAGGTATTGATTTGATCTTCAACAAGTTGTCTTAAATTAATTTTATGCATGATCATTGTTAAGTTACTAGATAATTGATGAATAATGATGTTGGTCAGTTTGTCAGATAACTCATTTTCTAAGTAATAAATAAACTTAGGTGACAATTCATTAATAGGTTTTCTAATTTGATCATGTAAATTAAATTGCGTAATCATTAATGACGTTGCAGTTGTAGCAATGTTTTCAAACTGTTCATCTGATACTAATTCACCTAGTTGCTTATTTTTGAATGTTTCAAATTCATTTTGTATGACTTGATCAATAATTGATTTGGCTTTGGGATGATTTGTTAAACGAATTAATTCTTGTTGTATTCGATCAGCAATACTCTCTCGTGTCATGAACATTTGTAATAAACCTACAATTTTCCCCTTTTCATAAAAGAATGTTTCTAACATATCATTAATGTCTTGTGTTCCTTTTGGAGAAGATAAATATACTCGTGCACGTTCACAAATCAAATCACCAACATCATTGAGTCTATCTTGAATTAGCTCAATCAATTCTTGTGGTAATACATTATTAACTGCAGATTGTTGATGCGCTCTATAATAATTCATTAAAATCGATTCTACTTCTTCATGAAGTTGGTGTTCTATAAAATAATCGATATTAACATTTACTTTTTCTGCAATATGGTGAATAGTCATATCATCTGATTTCAGTTGTTGTATCTGTTTTAAAATAATATCGTTAATCGCACCTTTAGCTTTTCCATCATTTAATTTTTGTCTCATGAGCTCTTCTGTAAGTAAATGTTCTTCTATAACTTGACCAATCTTATTTGCAATTTCATCTCTTCTTTTCGGAATTAAACCAGGTGTGAATGGAATTCTTATCTTAAAAATATAATATGGATTGAATGGGTGAAATAACATTTTGATAGCTATGACGTTAGTTACCCCACCAATAACGGCGCCAACCACCATCATAAACAAAATGATTAACAAAGCGTGCATGACATAGACTCCCTTCAAAATATAAAAATCATGATTTATTATAGCATTTAATTTCGCTAAGTTTCGTTAGTTTAAACTTATAAAACTTTTTCATATATCTTTCAACTTAAAATACCTCTTTAAATAACCCATAATAAAATAAAAGCCTAAGTCATCATTTGTAGACGGCCTAGGCTAATATGTATAGTTAATAACTAAAACATCTTCTATGTTAATAAAAATAAGTGATTAAATCATTTTACGATTCTACTATCACTTATTTGAGAAAAAATTAAATATGAACTAATTCTTCTTTCGCATTTCTATTGAAATAAGTTTCTGCTTCTCTCATTTTAGAAGTACCGAAAATAGGTTGTTTTTCAGGATTTAATACACGGTAAATATTGCTAACTTTATTACTTTGTAAAATATAACCGCTTCTAGTTTCAATTGTATTCCAATAAATATCACTAGTTGTTGAGTGATTTGGATATGCACAATGATTTCTAGAAATAGTTTGGACGATTTCTAATGGATCACAACCAAACGTGCTATTTAAAACATCTGAATCTCTAAATAATGCACAAATTGAAACACATGTTGTCCAATTTGGTAATACACGTTCTTTTTCAATTTGAACTAACGTTTTCTTTGAAAGCCCAATAGTTTGAGCCATAGTATCTTGTGTATATCCTGCTTCTATACGAACCATTTTAAATTTTGTTTGAATTAAATCTGTAAAACTCTGTCTATCCATTCTATTATCTACCTTTCTTGAAGAGAATTTATATCCGGACACAAGAAATTGCAATTATACACATTTCTTGAAACACAAATTACATCTTAATATATTTTTAATGAAAATAAAAGAGTCAATTTCGTTTTAAGCTCATTTTTATTAAAGGCAAAATTATCAAAATACTTAAATTTTTAACATTATTTGTAAATATTTAGTTATTTTACCATCATAAATTGAGCGTAATTATTACTTTAGTTAGCTTTTTTAATTATATCAGTTTATTTTCCATAGCATAAATTGCAGCTTGTGTACGATCACTCACCTGCAATTTACTGAATATATGACTCACGTGTGTTTTAATAGTTTTTTCAGATACAAATAATGTATTAGCAATTTCTTTATTAGTTTTTCCTTTGACCATTTCTTTAAGTACTTCTGTTTCTCTTTTAGATAATTTATTTGTAAAATGTGGTTTTGAACTCATAGAATCTATAACGTGTTTTGCGTCGGGATGTATAATTTTCTTCCCATCAATTACATTATGAATCGTTTCAATCAGTTTCTGTGGTTCTACGTCTTTCATTTCATAGCCATCAGCACCTTTTTCTATAGCAGAAATGACATGTTCATCATCAACATAACTTGTTAATACCAGAATTTTAATGTCAGGATAGTTATTTTTTAAATACTCCGTTATTTCAATACCATTCATATCTGGCATAACTAAATCCAATAACACGATATCTGGTTGTTCATTATCTTCAAGGTAATCTAAAAACAATTTACCTTCAGCAAACCCCTGTACAACCTCAATATCTTCTACAGTAGATAATAAAAATTCTAAGCCTTGTCTGACAATATGATGATCATCGACTAATATGATTTTCTTCATCGCTATACTCCTTTAAATAATCAGTTCAATGGTATTTCTATTTCAATACGAGTACCTTTTGATGGCTTTGAATAGATACGTAATTGTCCTTTTAATATATCAGTGCGTTGTTGTAAGTGTTTTAAACCATTCGCCGTATCGGACATTTTCTTTTCATTGTCAAATCCTTTTCCCTCGTCTTGAACAATCACATAAAGTTTTTCATTTGTTTGTTTTAAAGTTAAAGTTACTTCATTCGTTTGCGCATGCTTTCTAACATTGTTCAGACATTCTTGAACCATACGATATACATTTTCTTCTATGACATTTGTTACATCAATCAATCCATCCACATGAACGTTTAAATTTAACTGTAACAATTCACTATAATGGTTTAACGCATGTAACATACCTTGCTCTAATCCAACAGGTTTTAATTGCCATATAAGTGCACGCATTTCATTAACTGCATTTTGACTTGTTTCCTCTATAGTTTTAAAGGCCTTTTTTGACATCTCTTCGTTTGAAATACCGTAGGCAGCATGTGCAGTTAATTTTAATGAAAATAACATTTGGTTTACCGAATCATGTAAATCTCTAGCTAACCTGTTTCTTTCATTAATTCGTGCATTTTCCTTTTCTTTATCGGTTAACATGATTCGCTTGATTGCTGAACCAATTTGAAAGGCCACTGATTCTAACAATGCCAAATCTTCCTGGCTATAATGACTTTTGTTTGGTGTTGCAACATTTAATAATCCAAATTGTTCTTCACCAGATCTCAGTGGCACTGTTGCGTGATGTGTAATACCGTCTGTTTCCTCATGATGCGCTCGATTTGCCAAATTAATTCTTGAACAATTAATGATATTAGAGGCTTTCGTCAGTTTTTCATTTTGATAAGCACGTACACACCAACAAGACCCATCAGTCATATAGTGACATTGATTTTTAGATAGTGCTCCTGGTAAGTTCACACTAGAGACTAATTCGTGGTTTCCAGATTGATTGATAAAGAAAATCCAACCCGTTGTAAAGTCACTTCCTTCAATCAAATATTGAATTGCTCCTTGCATCATACTGTAAATTTCTGTTTCTTCATTCAAAAATTCTGCAATTTCTTTAAGGAGAGCGATACGTGTTGGTTTTTCCATAATTACCTCCAAAAATATTTCGAATATCTATTCTATTATACCGTTTCATGTAATATAAAAAAACCGCTCAATGCCATAATGTACAATGACGGCGATTCAAAGGCTGCTAATTATTTTAATTTTATATTGCAATAATATATTTTGTGATATGATTAAAAGTAACTATAGGAGGATTTTATGAAATTTACAATACCTGAAAATTATGATCAATATACATTGAGAGAGATTTTCCAAGATTTAAAGTTACCTAAAAAAGACTTACACTTATTAAATATGTCTAAGGATATTACTATTAATAAACAAACAAGTCGTTTATCTGATAAGGTAAATACTGGCGATGAAGTATTTATACCTACACCGGAAGAAAAAAGTAATTACTTACCAAGTTATCGTTATGCACAAGTTTATTATGAAAATGATGACTTTGCGATTGTTTTAAAACCTAAAGGTGTCAAAACACATCCAAATGATTTAAAAGAAAGTAATACGCTAATGAATCATCTTATTTACACTATTGATAGCGATTATGTAGAACCCATACATCGATTAGACCAAGAAACTGTAGGTTTATTAATTGTGGCAAAAAATCCATTAATGAAAAAGATATTAGATAGAATGCTAGAAGAAAATGATATCACCCGTATCTATAAAGCACATGTTAAAGCTTTATTACCAATCAAACCACAAACAATTGATAAACCAATTGGTAAAGATAAGTTTCATCCAAATAAAAAACGTATATCTAATACAGGTCAACGTGCGATCACACATATTCTATCGTCAAATATGATTAAAGAAAATGTATGTGAGTTAGAAATAAAATTAGATACTGGACGCACACACCAAATTCGTGTACATCTAGCAGAAATCGGACACCCTGTAATTGGTGATCCATTATATGGAGATTCAACATTAAGACAATTAGAATTGCACAGTTATAAAATCGAATTAGAACATCCATTAACTAAAGAATGGATATCAGTTAGTTTAGATGATGATATTTCATAAAAAAGCTAGGAAGATTAATACAATTTAATCTTCCTAGCTTTTAATTATTATATTGTTTCTAATGAGGATCTACCATATCTTCTGGCTTAATCCATTCTTCAAATTGTTCTTCAGTTACATAACCAGATTGAATAGCTGATTCTTTAAGAGTTAAGCCTTCTTTATGCGCCTTTTTAGCTATTTGTGCTGCTTTCTCATATCCAATATGAGGATTTAAAGCAGTAACAAGCATTAATGATTGATTTAAGTAATTATCAATATTTTCCTCAATAGGTTCAATACCTACAGCACAGTTTTTATTAAATGTTTCCATACCATCTGCTAATAAGTATATAGATTGTAATGTATTGTGTAAAATAACTGGTTTAAATACATTTAATTCAAAGTTACCTTGTGAACTTGCGATACCTACTGCAGTGTCATTACCCATCACTTGCACTGCTACCATTGTTAACATTTCACATTGTGTTGGATTAACTTTACCTGGCATAATTGAAGAACCCGGTTCATTTTCAGGAATCGAGATTTCAGCTAAACCTGCTCTTGGACCAGAAGCTAACCATCTTACATCATTAGCAATTTTCATTAAATCGCCAGCTAGTGCTTTTAATGTACCATGCAATTGAACAACTTCATCATGTGCAGTTAATGCATGGAATTTGTTTTCTGATGATACAAACGCATAACCTGTATTTTCTGAGATAAATTTAGCAACTTTGTCACCAAACTCTGGATGGGCATTGATTCCTGTACCTACTGCAGTACCACCAATCGCTAAGTTGAGAATATGCTTTTTAGACTCATTTAATAATGTTTCACATCTATCTAACATATAACGCCAACCACTAATTTCTTGGCCTAATTTAATTGGTGTAGCATCTTGTAAATGTGTACGACCAATTTTGATAATAGATTCAAATTCATCCTCTTTTTGTTTAAAAGTTTGGCGTAAATGTTTTAACGCTGGTTCTAATTTAGTTTCAACTTCGTGATATAGTGCAACGTGCATCGCTGTTGGAAATGTGTCATTAGAACTTTGAGATTTATTTACATCATCATTTGGATGGATTGACTCATCACTTTTTTGTTCTTTTAAATATTCATTTGCTACATAACTAACCACTTCATTCACGTTCATATTACTTTGTGTACCGCTTCCTGTTTGCCATACAACTAGTGGGAAATGTTCATCCAATTCACCATTTAAAATTTTATCACAAGCATATACGATAGCATCTTTTTTAGCATCGCTTAATTTTCCTAATTCGTTATTAGCTAATGCAGCACCTCTTTTAAGTTGTGCGAATCCATATACGACTTCAATAGGCATTTTCTCTTTACCTACTGGGAAGTTTCTTTTACTTCTTTCTGTTTGAGCACCCCAATATTTATCTGCAGGTACTTCAATTTCTCCAAATGTATCATGTTCAATACGTACTGACATTTTATTCTCCCCTTATTATCATTGTTTAATCCTAGTATATCACTATTCAATTTGTCATATCAATTTAGAAGTAAAACGTTTACATATATTTTTGTATAAAAAAACTCTAGTTACTAATATAAATTCAGTAGAAAACTAGAGTTTAATTATATATTATTGAAATTTATGTTTTGTTGCTTGAACAGTTGCGATTGCTGTTAAAATATATAAAATCGCACTAATTACAATCGTAAATGGACTTATTTTAATTAATATACTTAAAATACCTGTTAAGCTATTATAAAACCCATCTAATGTATACATTAAAATACCTGTTATAGCTAAACAGCAAATAACGCTGATAATAATGCCTGATTGATTACTTTTTATAAATGTTTGAGCACTGACATCATCAATTAAACCATTAGAAAGATTTAACTGTAATTGTACTATTTTAAATAAAACTGGCAAGTATAGTGCGCCTAGTGCTAATGGAAATGCCTTGATTGAAATTAAACTTACAATAACAGTTGCGATCATTAAATATTTCCAATACTTCCCTAGCATATGTAATCTCCTTTTAAACATGATTCTTCAATATCATACCATAATGCAAGAATTGATGGATTACTTCCATTAAAAAATTATTTTGCTTTCTCTATATAAAAATACTCTTGCAATAGTACTTTTACTATTACAAGAGCAAATATTTAATCTTGATCTAAATCAGAACGAACATCTGAATCATGAGATTGATTTAATTTTTCTTCATCATTTTCTTCAGAAATTTGTTCCATTTCTTTTCCTAAGTCTTTTAAATCATCTAAATCGGTTACCATTGCATTTTCTTCTTCATGGTAATTTGTTTTAGAATCTTTATTTTGAGTCATATAGATAACCTCTTTCTCACTTATTCTTTATGCAAAGCGAGCTGTGAAGTATTCTTTCACGTCTTCAGGTAATCCAGCTGCTGCTTCTTTATCTAAAATAACGTTAACCATACGGTGCGCTTTTAAGTCTGCAGGTTCAAAGTTAGATTTTCCATTTTCGTTATATAATTTTTCGACTACTTCACGTTTATTACTACCAGTAACAACTAAGAAGATTTCGCGTGCTTCTAGTAAACCTTGTCTTACACTTACATCTAAATGACCATTTTCATCAATTGAAACTACTTGTAATACTAATTTACCTTTATTTTCTTTCGTTTTAATTTTATCTGAAATAAAGTCATTAGCATCTTGGTTATATGATAATGAATAAATTTGGCTTTGTGGTACACCTAACGCTTCATAATATGATTGATTTTTATCATAATCTAAAATATTAATTTGACTGAAATCAACTGCATGTAAATCAACATTCTTTTTTAATTCATCTAATACAGGTGCATGATCTTTTGTTAAATGAACACCTGCGATAGTCATTGGGTTGTTATTAAATTGTTTTCTCAAAATGTCTGCTGTATATTCAGCTACTCTTTGTTTATCTTCAAATACTTTAAAGTTCATTGCCATTTTAAAATACACTCCTCTTAGTTTGCTTACATAGAATAGTATGGTTAATATTAATTCATTTATACCCTAATTATTTATCGTTCAAACTAACCTATGATTATAGAATACTATTTTCTTATCAATTAATATAACATGTAGCCAACTTTTTGTTCATCTACTTTGAATTTCAAACATTTTTCTTATGATAGACCTGAAAATGATTGTTGTCTTAAAGCTTCGTAAATCAATAACGCTGCAGTATTAGAAAGATTTAATGAACGAATTTTATCACTCATTGGAATTCTTAATGCAGTATCTTGATACTTATCTTTGACCCAATCTGGTAATCCAGTTGTTTCTCTACCAAAAATAAAATAATGATTATTGTTCGTATCAGAAAAATCAAAATCACTATATATTTGCTTACCAAATTTTGTTAACAAATAGTATTCGCCTTCTGTAGATTCAAAAAATGATTCTATATCTTCGTGATATGTAATATTAACATGTTCCCAGTAATCTAATCCTGCTCTTTTTAACATCTTATCATCTGTACTAAATCCAAGTGGTTTAATCAAATGTAAGTGCGTATTGGTACCAGCACAAGTTCTAGCTATATTACCAGTATTTGCAGGGATTTCAGGTTGAAATAATACAATATGGTTTGTCATTTACTTTCTCTCCTCATCTCCAAGCCTTTTAACATTTCAACTTGGACTTCTTCAATTTCATTTTCATAATGTGTATGAATAAAATCACGTGCATTCTCACCTTCAATTTGACCAATTGCCCAATATGCAGTCCCTCTTATCATAGGTCTAGGGTCATTTAATGCAACATCTTTTAAATCAGGTATAGCACTTGTTTCATTAAAATGTGCTAAAGCTAATATGGCATTACGTTGTATAGGTTTTTTACCTCTCCACGCACCTGCTAAATGACCATATGTATTTTTAAATTCTTTATTACTCATTTGTAATAATGGGACTAATCTAGGTTTCAAAATTTCAGGTTCTAAAATAATGTCATCATGTTCTGTATTGATGCCTTTATTTTTAGGACAAACTTGTTGGCAAGTGTCACAACCATATAGTCGATTGCCGATTTTATATCTGTATTCATCATCTAAATAACCTTTAGTTTGAGTTAAAAAGCTAATACATTTTTGACTATTTAATTGGCCGTTGCCAACTAAAGCACCTGTAGGACATCTATCAACGCAAATGGTACAATCTCCACAACTATCTAAAATAGGATCATCTGGTTCAAATGGTATACTAACAAGCATTTCACCTAGATAGGTCCATGTGCCTAAATCAGGATTAATAATAAAACCATTTCGTCCTGCAAAACCGAGCCCTGCACGTTCAGCTACCGCTCTATCTGATAATACTCCAGTGTCAACCATCGACTTAATTTCAACATCAGGTACTTTTGATTGGATATATGTACCCAATTGATCCAACCGTTTTCTCATAATTGTATGATAATCTTGCCCCCATGACGCACGTGCAAACATTCCACGCCTATCTCCACGTACACTTTTAGGAGCCCCTTTGAGTTTATTGGGATAGCCAACTGCTATCGCAATTATAGATCTCGCTGTCGGTAAGCTTAATTTAGGTTCCGTTCTCAATGCTATATCAGATTCTTCAAACCCTGATGCATATCCTTTTGAATGATAATCTTCTAGCTTTTGTTTCAATTCATCAAATGGATCGGCAGTTGTAAAACCAATACTGTCAATACCAATTGTATGTGCGTAATCAATGATATCTTTTTTTAACTGCTTTACATCCAAGATTCTGCCCCCACATTATAAAAATATACTCTTGTTATTTTAACATATGAATAAATAGTGATGTATGATTATTGATTAAAAGTATGTAAGACATAGACTTTACTACGTCATTTAATATTTATTCAATTTAATCAATTTATTCTTACAACGTTAACCATTAAATACAGGTAACAATTGACTGTTAGTATATCAAAAATGAAAGCCTGAGAAATTAACATCCTCAGACTTTCACAATTTAATTTTAATTTTTTATATTTATAATACTCTAGATAAGAAATTTTTAGTTCTTTCATGTTGTGGTTTTTCAAATATTTCCTGTGGTGTACCTGCTTCAACAACAACGCCATCTGCCATAAATATTACTTTATCACTGACATCTTTTGCGAATCCCATTTCATGTGTAACGACCACCATCGTCATTCCTTCTTTTGCTAAATCCTTCATAACTTTTAAAACATCCCCAACTACTTCAGGATCAAGTGCCGATGTCGGTTCATCAAATAAAATAACATCTGGGTGCATAGCTAATGCTCTTGCTATCGCAACTCTTTGCTTTTGTCCACCGGAAAGTTGATTAGGATAAACATCTGCTTTATCTTTTAATCCTACCTTATCTAGTAATTCAATCGCTTGCTCATTTAGAGTTGAATTATCATTCTTTTTTAACAATTTTGGCGCTAACATAATATTTTCCTTAACCTTTTTATGAGGAAATAAATTAAAGTTTTGAAACACCATGCCCATTTTTTGTCTTAATTGCTCTAATTGAACACCTTTTTTTGTTAGATCGTTTCCTTCAAATATGACATGACCTTTAGTGGGTGTTTCTAATAAATTCATACATCTTAATAAAGTACTTTTCCCACTACCTGATGGGCCAATGATAGCTACGACTTCACCTTTTTTAATATCTAAATTAATGTCTTTTAATACTTCATTGTTACCAAATTTTTTATTTAAATTTTGAATTTTAATCACTGGCTTTCATTCTCCCTTCTATAAAGTTCATGATGCGTGATAATGCAAAGGTTAGAATAAAGTACATTCCTGCTGCCACCAATAATGGTGTAAAAGGATCAAATGAAATACCCTGAACCACTTGTGCATTAAATATAATTTCTCCAACACCTATTGTTGATACAATTGATGATTCTTTAATCAACGTAACAAATTCATTACCTAATGCTGGTAAAATATTCTTAATAGCTTGTGGCATAATAACTGATTTCATCGTTTGGTTGTAACTCAAACCTAAACTGCGTGCAGCTTCTGTTTGTCCTTTATCGATGGAATTAATACCCGCACGAAATATCTCTGCAATATATGCTGATGAGTTTATAACTAACGCAATTGTTCCACAAATTAAAGCAGAAATATCTAGTCCAAGTGCTGCAGTAGTACCAAAAAATACTATGAAAACTTGTACTAATAATGGTGTACCTCTTAAGAATTCTATATATATTGAAGCAATCCAAGATAATGGTTTAAATTTACTTAATTTCATTAGTGCGATAAACGCGCCTAAAATAGCTCCTAATACTACACCAATAAATGAAATTAAAATTGTATTTTCTAATCCTTTTATAAAGAAACTTTTATATTTTGTGTAAAAATTGCCATCATCTTGCATATCATTCGCTGCTTTAGTCATATACTTATCAATTAAATTTTTATCATTAACTTCATTGATTGTCTGATTTAATTTTTTTAATAGAATTGGTGAATTTTTAGGTACTGCAATACAAGTTGGTTTCTTTTCTTCATTAAACTTCACATCTGAAAATGCAAGTTCAGGGTTTTGTTTTATGTATGCTTCTGCTACAGGCTTTTCAAGAATAGCTCCTATAGCTTTACCACTTTTCACAGATAAGATAGCTTCTGGTAATTTATTTAATGAAGTAATATCTGCATTTTCAATTTCTGTCTTAGCTATTTTTTCTTGATCTGTGCCTTTTTGAACTGCAATTTTTTTATCTTTAAAATCACTAATAGATTTTAAGTGATTTTTTTCATTTTTCTTTACTAACATAATATTATTAGTCATCATATACGGTTTAGTAAAGCTTACCTCTTTTTCACGTTCAGGTGTCGTTGTCATTCCAGAAATAATAATATCAATTTTTCCAGTTTTAAGCGCACCTAGTAAACTATCAAATTGCATATTAATAATTTTCAGTTTGAGATGATTATCTTTAGCTATTTTCTTAGCTAACTCTATATCGACACCAGCATATTCAGTTTTTCCATTTGCATTCTTTTCAAATTCCATCGGTGCATAATCAGCTGATAAGCCAACACGAAGTTCTCCACTCTCTTTAATTTTTTGCCAATTTGTATCATTTTCTTCAGCATTAATATTGGGTTGTTTCATTGTTAATGTTGAACCTACTATGATTAAAAATACCAAAAATACTTTAATAAAATATTTCATTAAAGCAACCCTCCTTTATAATATTCATTATTATACAAATTATTACATTAATATGCAATATTTATTTTTAAATACCATAAAAAAAGTGTAGCCGTAACGACTACACTGAGAATTTGTTTAATCTTTAGGAATTTCAAATTTATATATTTCATCATTATATGAATGTATAAACTTTTTACATAACTCATGTACTATAAATCCACTGATAAATGGAATAATAAAGTACCCTACAAATAGCATGATAATATTTGTCATTTGATCTCCAGGCATGCGATTTAAAGCGTTTATAGGTCCAACAAGTCCAGTATATCCAAAACCTGCAGATAGAGGTGTACCTTTGATACCTATGAAATAAGCAATGATACCAGTAACAATACCATTAATGATTAACGGAATGGCTATTATTAAATGTTTTAAATAAACAGGTATCATCATTTTTGCTGCACCAATAAGCAATACCAAATTGACTCCAATAGAATTAACTCTTAAAGATCCAAATAAAAATGTAACACATGCAGCAACAATACCCATATTGGCCGCACCACTACCTAATCCAGTTAAACCTATCGCAGTAGCAATGGCTACCAATGAAATTGGTGTAACCATAAGTAAAGAGAAAGTCACACTTATTAGAATTGACATCGTTAATGGATTAAGGTCAGTAAATGAATTAATCAATTTACCAATTGTATGTGTAACGACTTGAACATATGGTAAGGTCATCATACCAATAGTTCCACTAACAACTGGAATTAAAACTGGTAAAATGATCATTTCAAATGAACCGAGTTTCCCTTGGAATAATAAATATAAAAAACAGGCAACAATCACAACTAAAATAATATTGATGATATCCCCGACACCTTTAATCATAATACCTTGATTATTAAATACAATTGCGCCGGAACCTAACATTGCAGAAGTACCAACAATAGCAGCACCTGAACCATTGAATTTAAATTGATGAGCTGCTAAAACACCTACTATAAATGCCATAAAAGACTGTATAACTGTAACGAGGCGAAAAATAGTTTCTAAGAGCTCATTACCATCTTTAAAAAATTTAAGTAATTCACCTAATAAAGCATTTGGTAATAAGGCAATGACAACACCTGCACCTACTGCATTTAGAATATTACTAAAGAATACTTTACCACCCATTTTAGTACTAATTTTACTCATAATGAACCTCCAAGCATAATAAAATTATCATTTATCATATTACAAAATGATACAAACTAAATATGATAAAGATACTTTTAACTCTATAACAGAACTATATTGATATAAAAAAAGTGGTAAATGTGTTTACACAAATACCACTTTTCCTTAGACTTTATCTATTTTATACCGGCGGTCGGGATCGAACCGACACTCCAAAAAGGAACGGGATTTTGAGTCCCGCGCGTCTGCCAATTCCGCCACGCCGGCTCAATATAAAGAAAAAACTTCCACTTGGAAGTAATATTGGAGCGGAAGATAGGACTTACACCTATACCTCGTTCCGGGAAGGAACGTGTTCTAAGAGTTGAACTACTCCCGCTTAATATAAAATTGGAGCGGAAGATAGGACTTACACCTATACCTCGTTCCGGGAAGGAACGTGTTCTGAGAGTTGAACTACTCCCGCTTAATATAAAATTGGAGCGGAAGATAGGACTTGCACCTATACCTCGTTCCGGGAAGGAACGTGTTCTGAGAGTTGAACTACTCCCGCTTAATATAAAATATGGAGCGGAAGATAGGACTTGCACCTATACCTCGTTCCGGGAAGGAACGTGTTCTAAGAGTTGAACTACTCCCGCTTAATATAAACCTGGAGGCGGCAACCGGATTTGAACCGGTGATAAAGGTTTTGCAGACCTCTGCCTTACCACTTGGCTATGCCGCCAATAACTGGGCTAGCTGGATTCGAACCAGCGCGTGACGGAGTCAAAGTCCGTTGCCTTACCGCTTGGCTATAGCCCATTAATAATAAGGGCGGTTGAAGGGAATCGAACCCTCGAGTGTCGGAACCACAATCCGATGCGTTAACCACTTCGCCACAACCGCCATGGCAGGGGCAGTAGGAATCGAACCCACATCAAAGGTTTTGGAGACCTCTATTCTACCGTTGAACTATGCCCCTATTTAGATGGTGGAGGGGGGCAGATTCGAACTGCCGAACCCGAAGGAGCGGATTTACAGTCCGCCGCGTTTAGCCACTTCGCTACCCCTCCAAGAGATGGTGCCGGCCAGAGGACTTGAACCCCCAACCTACTGATTACAAGTCAGTTGCTCTACCAATTGAGCTAGGCCGGCTTGTGAAATGGTTCAGGACAGAGTCGAACTGCCGACACATGGAGCTTCAATCCATTGCTCTACCAACTGAGCTACTGAACCATAATAAAATGTAATGGCGGTCTCGACGGGAATCGAACCCGCGATCTCCTGCGTGACAGGCAGGCGTGTTAACCGCTACACTACGAGACCAAAATATGTATTGCGGGAGGCGGATTTGAACCACCGACCTTCGGGTTATGAGCCCGACGAGCTACCGAACTGCTCCATCCCGCGATAATAATAAATAATAAAAACGGAGGAAGAGGGATTCGAACCCCCGCGGCCCGTTAAGGCCCTGTCGGTTTTCAAGACCGATCCCTTCAGCCGGACTTGGGTATTCCTCCATGATTATAGGTAAATTGCTATTAAATTAAAATGGCGGTCTCGACGGGAATCGAACCCGCGATCTCCTGCGTGACAGGCAGGCGTGTTAACCGCTACACTACGAGACCAAATATAAAACGGAGGAAGAGGGATTCGAACCCCCGCGGCCCGTTAAGGCCCTGTCGGTTTTCAAGACCGATCCCTTCAGCCGGACTTGGGTATTCCTCCAAAATTATATGGACCTTGCAGGACTCGAACCTGCGACCGAACGGTTATGAGCCGTTAGCTCTAACCAACTGAGCTAAAGGTCCTAAATATAATCTTACAACTAATAGTAGTGGCGGTGGAGGGGATCGAACCCCCGACCTCACGGGTATGAACCGTACGCTCTAGCCAGCTGAGCTACACCGCCGTTATCTAGTTTGTAAATTTAATATGGTGGAGACTAGCGGGATCGAACCGCTGACCTCCTGCGTGCAAAGCAGGCGCTCTCCCAGCTGAGCTAAGCCCCCATATATATAATAATTGTTGCTATCGGGAAGACAGGATTCGAACCTACGACCCCTTGGTCCCAAACCAAGTGCTCTACCAAGCTGAGCTACTTCCCGTAGAATAAGCGCGCCCGATAGGAGTCGAACCCATAACCTCTTGATCCGTAGTCAAACGCTCTATCCAATTGAGCTACGGGCGCATATTAAAATTAGATGGTGCCGAGGACCGGAATCGAACCGGTACGGTGATCTCTCACCGCAGGATTTTAAGTCCTGTGCGTCTGCCAGTTCCGCCACCCCGGCACTAATAATGGAGCAGAAGACGGGATTCGAACCCGCGACCCCAACCTTGGCAAGGTTGTATTCTACCGCTGAACTACTTCTGCATATGCGGGTGAAGGGAGTCGAACCCCCACGCCGTAAGGCGCTAGATCCTAAGTCTAGTGCGTCTGCCAATTCCGCCACACCCGCTATTAAAATGGTGAGCCATAGAGGATTCGAACCTCTGACCCTCTGATTAAAAGTCAGATGCTCTACCAACTGAGCTAATGGCTCTAAAGATGGTGCCGGCCAGAGGACTTGAACCCCCAACCTACTGATTACAAGTCAGTTGCTCTACCAATTGAGCTAGGCCGGCTATAAATGGTGGAGAATGACGGGTTCGAACCGCCGACCCTCTGCTTGTAAGGCAGATGCTCTCCCAGCTGAGCTAATTCTCCAGTATATTTGCCTGGCAACGTCCTACTCTAGCGGAACGTTAGTCCGACTACCATCGGCGCTAAGGAGCTTAACTTCTGTGTTCGGCATGGGAACAGGTGTGACCTCCTTGCCATTGTCACCAGACAAATGGAATGTGTTATGCATTCAAAACTAGATAGTAAGTAAAATGATTTTGCGTCGCAAAACATAAATTTTGATTAAGTCTTCGATCGATTAGTATTCGTCAGCTCCACGTGTCACCACGCTTCCACCTCGAACCTATTAACCTCATCATCTTTGAGGGATCTTATAACCGAAGTTGGGAAATCTCATCTTGAGGGGGGCTTCATGCTTAGATGCTTTCAGCACTTATCCCGTCCATACATAGCTACCCAGCTATGCCGTTGGCACGACAACTGGTACACCAGAGGTATGTCCATCCCGGTCCTCTCGTACTAAGGACAGCTCCTCTCAAATTTCCTACGCCCACGACGGATAGGGACCGAACTGTCTCACGACGTTCTGAACCCAGCTCGCGTACCGCTTTAATGGGCGAACAGCCCAACCCTTGGGACCGACTACAGCCCCAGGATGCGATGAGCCGACATCGAGGTGCCAAACCTCCCCGTCGATGTGAACTCTTGGGGGAGATAAGCCTGTTATCCCCGGGGTAGCTTTTATCCGTTGAGCGATGGCCCTTCCATGCGGAACCACCGGATCACTAAGTCCGTCTTTCGACCCTGCTCGACTTGTAAGTCTCGCAGTCAAGCTCCCTTATGCCTTTACACTCTATGAATGATTTCCAACCATTCTGAGGGAACCTTTGAGCGCCTCCGTTACCTTTTAGGAGGCGACCGCCCCAGTCAAACTGCCCACCTGACACTGTCTCCCACCACGATAAGTGGTGCGGGTTAGAAAGCCAACACAGCTAGGGTAGTATCCCACCAATGCCTCCACGTAAGCTAGCGCTCACGTTTCAAAGGCTCCTACCTATCCTGTACAAGCTGTGCCGAATTTCAATATCAGGCTACAGTAAAGCTCCACGGGGTCTTTCCGTCCTGTCGCGGGTAACCTGCATCTTCACAGGTACTATGATTTCACCGAGTCTCTCGTTGAGACAGTGCCCAAATCGTTACGCCTTTCGTGCGGGTCGGAACTTACCCGACAAGGAATTTCGCTACCTTAGGACCGTTATAGTTACGGCCGCCGTTTACTGGGGCTTCGATTCGTAGCTTCGCAGAAGCTAACTACTCCTCTTAACCTTCCAGCACCGGGCAGGCGTCAGCCCCTATACATCACCTTACGGTTTAGCAGAGACCTGTGTTTTTGATAAACAGTCGCTTGGGCCTATTCACTGCGGCTCTTCTGGGCGTTAACCCTAAAGAGCACCCCTTCTCCCGAAGTTACGGGGTCATTTTGCCGAGTTCCTTAACGAGAGTTCGCTCGCTCACCTTAGAATTCTCATCTTGACTACCTGTGTCGGTTTGCGGTACGGGCACCTGTTATCTATCTAGAGGCTTTTCTTGGCAGTGTGAAATCAACGACTCGAGGAAACAATTTCCTCTCCCCATCACAGCTTGACCTTATGAGTGCCGGATTTGCCTAACACTCAGTCTTACTGCTTGGACGTGCAATCCAATAGCACGCTTCGCCTATCCTACTGCGTCCCCCCATCGATTAAAACGATACTAGGTGGTACAGGAATATCAACCTGTTATCCATCGCCTACGCCTGTCGGCCTCAGCTTAGGACCCGACTAACCCAGAGCGGACGAGCCTTCCTCTGGAAACCTTAGTCAATCGGTGGACGGGATTCTCACCCGTCTTTCGCTACTCACACCGGCATTCTCACTTCTAAGCGCTCCACATGTCCTTGCGATCATGCTTCGACGCCCTTAGAACGCTCTCCTACCATTGTCCTACGGACAATCCACAGCTTCGGTAATATGTTTAGCCCCGGTACATTTTCGGCGCAGTGTCACTCGACTAGTGAGCTATTACGCACTCTTTAAATGATGGCTGCTTCTAAGCCAACATCCTAGTTGTCTGGGCAACGCCACATCCTTTTCCACTTAACATATATTTTGGGACCTTAGCTGGTGGTCTGGGCTGTTTCCCTTTCGAACACGGACCTTATCACCCATGTTCTGACTCCCAAGTTAAATTGATTGGCATTCGGAGTTTGTCTGAATTCGGTAACCCGAGAAGGGCCCCTCGTCCAAACAGTGCTCTACCTCCAATAATCATCACTTGAGGCTAGCCCTAAAGCTATTTCGGAGAGAACCAGCTATCTCCAAGTTCGATTGGAATTTCTCCGCTACCCTCAGTTCATCCGCTCACTTTTCAACGTAAGTCGGTTCGGTCCTCCATTCAGTGTTACCTGAACTTCAACCTGACCAAGGGTAGATCACCTGGTTTCGGGTCTACGACCAAATACTAAACGCCCTATTCAGACTCGCTTTCGCTACGGCTCCACATTAGCTGCTTAACCTTGCATCAAATCGTAACTCGCCGGTTCATTCTACAAAAGGCACGCCATCACCCATTAACGGGCTCTGACTACTTGTAAGCACACGGTTTCAAGTTCTCTTTCACTCCCCTTCCGGGGTACTTTTCACCTTTCCCTCACGGTACTGGTTCACTATCGGTCACTAGAGAGTATTTAGCCTTAGGAGATGGTCCTCCCAGATTCCGACGGAATTTCACGTGCTCCGTCGTACTCAGGATCCACTCAAGAGAGTATATATTTTCGACTACAGGATTATTACCTTCTTTGATTCAACTTTCCAGATGATTCGTCTAATATATACTTTTGTAACTCCGTATAGAGTGTCCTACAACCCCAACAAGCAAGCTTGTTGGTTTGGGCTCTTCCCGTTTCGCTCGCCGCTACTCAGGGAATCGATTTTTCTTTCTCTTCCTCCGGGTACTAAGATGTTTCAGTTCTCCGGGTCTGCCTTCTGATATGCTATGTATTCACATATCGATAACATGACATAACTCATGCTGGGTTTCCCCATTCGGAAATCTCTGGATCAACGCTTACTTACAGCTCCCCAAAGCATATCGTCGTTAGTAACGTCCTTCATCGGCTTCTAGTGCCAAGGCATCCACCGTGCGCCCTTAATAACTTAATCTATGTTTCCATCCTACAGGAAACGCGTTATTAATCTTGTGAGTGTTCTTTCGAACACTAGCGATTATTTCTTATGAATTCAAGCTTTAAAACTCTAATTCACTCGGTTTTGCTTGGTAAAATCTATTTTACTTACTTATCTAGTTTTCAATGTACAATTATAATGGTGGAGACTAGCGGGATCGAACCGCTGACCTCCTGCGTGCAAAGCAGGCGCTCTCCCAGCTGAGCTAAGCCCCCATATAACTATTAATTAATGGTGGGCCTAAGTGGACTCGAACCACCGACCTCACGCTTATCAGGCGTGCGCTCTAACCAGCTGAGCTATAGGCCCATTAATTATTTGTAAAACAAACAATCAAAACTGAATACAATATGTCAATGTTATTCCTTCATCTTCTACGAAGATGTTCCGAATATATCCTTAGAAAGGAGGTGATCCAGCCGCACCTTCCGATACGGCTACCTTGTTACGACTTCACCCCAATCATTTGTCCCACCTTCGACGGCTAGCTCCATAAATGGTTACTCCACCGGCTTCGGGTGTTACAAACTCTCGTGGTGTGACGGGCGGTGTGTACAAGACCCGGGAACGTATTCACCGTAGCATGCTGATCTACGATTACTAGCGATTCCAGCTTCATGTAGTCGAGTTGCAGACTACAATCCGAACTGAGAACAACTTTATGGGATTTGCTTGACCTCACGGTTTAGCTGCCCTTTGTATTGTCCATTGTAGCACGTGTGTAGCCCAAATCATAAGGGGCATGATGATTTGACGTCATCCCCACCTTCCTCCGGTTTGTCACCGGCAGTCAACTTAGAGTGCCCAACTTAATGATGGCAACTAAGCTTAAGGGTTGCGCTCGTTGCGGGACTTAACCCAACATCTCACGACACGAGCTGACGACAACCATGCACCACCTGTCACTTTGTCCCCCGAAGGGGAAGACTCTATCTCTAGAGCGGTCAAAGGATGTCAAGATTTGGTAAGGTTCTTCGCGTTGCTTCGAATTAAACCACATGCTCCACCGCTTGTGCGGGTCCCCGTCAATTCCTTTGAGTTTCAACCTTGCGGTCGTACTCCCCAGGCGGAGTGCTTAATGCGTTAGCTGCAGCACTAAGGGGCGGAAACCCCCTAACACTTAGCACTCATCGTTTACGGCGTGGACTACCAGGGTATCTAATCCTGTTTGATCCCCACGCTTTCGCACATCAGCGTCAGTTACAGACCAGAAAGTCGCCTTCGCCACTGGTGTTCCTCCATATCTCTGCGCATTTCACCGCTACACATGGAATTCCACTTTCCTCTTCTGCACTCAAGTTTTCCAGTTTCCAATGACCCTCCACGGTTGAGCCGTGGGCTTTCACATCAGACTTAAAAAACCGCCTACGCGCGCTTTACGCCCAATAATTCCGGATAACGCTTGCCACCTACGTATTACCGCGGCTGCTGGCACGTAGTTAGCCGTGGCTTTCTGATCAGGTACCGTCAAGATGTGCACAGTTACTTACACATTTGTTCTTCCCTGATAACAGAGTTTTACGATCCGAAGACCTTCATCACTCACGCGGCGTTGCTCCGTCAGGCTTTCGCCCATTGCGGAAGATTCCCTACTGCTGCCTCCCGTAGGAGTCTGGACCGTGTCTCAGTTCCAGTGTGGCCGATCACCCTCTCAGGTCGGCTACGTATCGTTGCCTTGGTAAGCCGTTACCTTACCAACTAGCTAATACGGCGCGGATCCATCTATAAGTGACAGCAAAGCCGCCTTTCACTATTGAACCATGCGGTTCAATATGTTATCCGGTATTAGCTCCGGTTTCCCGAAGTTATCCCAGTCTTATAGGTAGGTTATCCACGTGTTACTCACCCGTCCGCCGCTAACGTCAAAGGAGCAAGCTCCTTATCTGTTCGCTCGACTTGCATGTATTAGGCACGCCGCCAGCGTTCATCCTGAGCCAGGATCAAACTCTCCATAAAAAATTATGATGTTTGATTAGCTCATAAAACTAAATTAATTGTTGCAACTTTCGTTACATTATTGGAATTAACGTTGACATATTGTCATTCAGTTTTCAATGTTCGTTTTTTCACTTACAATGTCTTATTATATCGTGTTTGTTTTATGAAGTCAACAATAAATTTAAATTCTTTTTTAAGAACTTTGTTATTAATGACTCAACAAAATCTATAATATAATGTTTGAATTGAAAGTTCAATAGTCAAAATTACACTTTATCAACATTTACTTTAAAAAGTTAATGAAATCTTTTCAAATAGTTAATATCGTTTTGACGACTTTTATATATTACCAAGTAATTATATTAACGTCAACGCATTTCAACTATTTAATTTGTAAAAATTTACTCGAAGTATACCTAATTTTTATTTAAAGTGAATTATATGTTTTTAAAGTGTAATCCTTATTGCATACTATCCGTTCTTCCGTATCTAACTTAACTTTTCTAAGAGCATTGTATATATACATGTATTCATATAAAAACAATTACTTCACTTTTCTTCTTTTTAAAGTAATAAAAACCATGTTTGACTATTATCGAATCAAACATGGTTTTATACTTATTATTTACTTTTGATTTATCTTCATGAATAAACGATGCCTATTTTTCTTTATCTTTGCATTCTTTACATATTCCATAAATTTCCATTCGATGATGTGTTACGTCAAATTCAGTAACATGTTGTGCTAGCTGTTCCACTTCGTCTAATTGTGGATAATGGAAGTCAACTATTTTACCGCATTTTTCACAAATAATATGGTAATGATTGTGAGTATTGAAATCAAAACGACTTGACGCATCACCGTATGTGAGCTCTTTTACAATGCCTATATCTTTGAATACTCTTAAATTATTATATATTGTCGCAACACTTATATTAGGAAAATCTGGTGAAAGTGCTTGATAAATTTCGTCGGCACTAGGATGTGTTTTTGAAGAAATCATGAATTTCAAAATTGCTTGTCTTTGAGGTGTTATACAAATACCAGCTTTTCTTAAAGACGCAATTGATTCTTCAAGTTCATGTTCTATTGATTCTAATTCCGCGCTCATTTTTTTCACCATCTTTCTAGTTAATAATGATTATTACTTAATACTAATATAACTGTTACAATTTACAAATGTCAATAAAACAGTTGTATTTTCATTAATATCCTTTTTCTAGATCCACTTCATTCTCAATTACGTTATTATAATTGAGAAAATGCTCCAAGTTTTTAATAAATATTTTTGTAACGTCCTCATTAATACTATAATCATTTCCAGTAATATGCGCAGTAATAGTTACGTTATCTAGATCATATAATGTGTTATCTGGTGTTAATGGCTCTTTTTCAAATACATCTAAGTAAGCATGTCTGATTTCATTATTACTTAATGCTTTAATCAATGTATCTTCCTCAACTATTGTACCTCTACCGACATTAATAAACATTGCACTTGCTTTCATTTTTTCAAAGTCTTCATATTTTAATAGATGAATCGTTTCATTTGTTTCTGGCAAACTATTGATTACTATATCGCCTTTTTCTAATAAGTCACTTAGATATTCAATTTTGTGTACTTCATCAAACCATTTTTTCTGTTCCCCTGATTTACTTACACCTATAACCTTCATATCAAAAGCTTTCGCTAACTTTGCTGTTCGTTGTGCGATTGCTCCTGTGCCTAAAAACAATATACAATCACCATTTAATCTTCTGCCTGTCATTTTCGAATCATATATTTTGTTTTGTTGATTAATATAAGATGTTCTCATTTTCTTATAATCATCTAATATAAATGCAATGATAAATTCAGATAGTTGTTTTGCTTGTACTCCCCTACTATTAGTTAACTTAATATTATGTTCCTTAATATATGTTAATGGTAAAGCATTAACACCAGTAGCATACCAAGCAATCCACTTAAGATTTGGGCAATCCTTTAAAAATGTTTCATCTAAATTTCCATCATATCCAATTAAAATATCGAGTGATTGTCTGTCTTCATTTGGTATATTTTTAGCTTTCTTAATAAATTTAAATTCTACCTGTGGAAATGTTTCTATTAATTTATCTTCTAACTCTCCTAATCTAAACAGACTAACTACTTTCATCTATATCACTCCAAAATGTTTTTTAGCGCTTCAATTTGGGTCTTAACTTTTACTTTTTCAATAACATCTTTCACTATGCCTTGCTCATCTATAACAAACGTTGTTCGAACTATACCCATACTTTCTTTACCGAATGATTTTTTTAATTGATATACACCGACTTCATTTGAAAGTTGATAATCTTGGTCAACGAGTAAATCAAAGTTAAGCTTATGTTTCTCTATAAAATTTTGATGCTTTTTCTTAGAATCACCGCTCACACCATAGATATTCACATTCAAATCATTAAACATTTCAATATTATCTCGAAAATCACAAGCTTCTGTAGTACAAGTTGGCGTATTATCTCTAGGATAGAAATATAATATTGTCACTTGGCCTTTTATCGTTTCATTAGTAATGCGTTCTCCATTTTGATTTTCTAATGAAAATTCTGGAAATTGATCTCCTTTTTTTAACATTTAATCACCTGTTTCTTCATTAAGTTAATTTTATGATACGATAATAAACGACAATATTAAATTAAAAGAGGTTGATAATATGAACTTTACTGAAAGTGAACGACTTCAGGAATTATCGAATGAATATATTTTAGGTGGCGTAAACTCTCCATCCCGTTCTTATAAAGCAGTTGGTGGTGGTGCACCAGTAGTTATGAAAGAAGGTAAAGGGGCTTATTTATATGATGTAGATGGCAACAAATTTATAGACTATTTACAAGCATATGGCCCAATCATTACTGGTCACGCCCATCCTCATATTACAAAAGCAATCCAAGAGCAAGCTGCTAAAGGTGTATTATATGGAACACCTACTGAATTAGAAATTGATTTTAGTAAGAAATTGCGAGAAGCCATTCCTTCTCTTGAAAAAATTAGATTTGTAAACTCTGGTACTGAAGCTGTCATGACTACTATAAGAGTTGCACGTGCCTATACTAAGCGAAATAAAATCATTAAATTTGCCGGTTCATATCATGGTCATTCAGATTTAGTACTAGTTGCCGCTGGTAGTGGTCCTTCACAACTTGGTTCTCCTGATTCTGCAGGGGTCCCAGAAAGCGTTGCTAAAGAAGTGATTACTGTACCATTTAACGATATTGAATCATACAAAGAAGCAATTAATCACTGGGGTGACGACGTTGCTGCCGTTTTAGTAGAGCCAATAGTAGGTAACTTTGGTATGGTAATGCCGGAACCAGGCTTTTTAGAAGAAGTTAACCGTATTACTCACGAAAACAATAGTTTAGTCATTTATGATGAAGTCATTACAGCGTTCAGATTTCATTATGGTGCTGCTCAAGACTTACTTGGTGTCATCCCTGATTTAACTGCTTTTGGTAAAATTGTAGGTGGTGGCTTACCAATCGGTGGTTATGGTGGCCGACAAGATATAATGGAACATGTAGCGCCACTTGGTCCAGCCTATCAAGCAGGTACTATGGCTGGTAACCCATTATCGATGAAAGCAGGTATTGCATTACTTGAAGTTTTAGAACAAAAAGGTGTTTACGAGAAGTTAGATAAGTTAGGCAAACGATTAGAAGACGGTCTATTACAATTAATTGAAAAACATCAAATCACTGCAACAATAAATCGTATATATGGTTCTCTCACATTGTACTTTACTGATGAAAAGATTACGCATTACGAACAAGTAGAAAATTCAGATGGTGAGGCTTTTGCTAAATTCTTTAAATTAATGCTTAACCAAGGTATTAATTTAGCTCCTTCTAAATTCGAAGCTTGGTTCTTAACTACAGAACATACTGAAGAAGACATTGATCAAACACTTAAAGCAGCTGATTATGCGTTTAGTCAAATGAAATAATTTTTGGTTATTATTCAAGAGGCTATGACAAATGGGTCTCTACCTATAATCCTGCTTTTGAGACGCCTTTTATTAATCCAAGACATAACCTTTGTCTTGGATTTTATTTATATTATTCAATATATTTTCGGTTTATCAGACTATGCCTAATTGAAAATAAATTATCTTTTGTACATATGAAATTGTACATTTATAGCATATTAAGTACTGGCTGTCTTACTTCTTATAATTTAGCTGCTTTCATTATTAAAATTAACGCCATTGTTAATGCAATTTAATTGTCATGAGTAATGCTGATATTCACTTGAAATTTATTGTCTGTCAGTGTATAACAATAATGAATACGAATTTATTATTATATTCAATAAAACTTAAAAGGAGCGCTATTTTTGAGACTTGGAGCTCGGATTTTAAAAACTGGTATAGCAATAATTTTAGCTATGTCTATCGCTTCTTTACTACCTGATAATATTGGTCTTAAATCATTAGCCGGCGTCAGTGCTGTTGTTGCTATGCAACCCAGTGTCTATAAGTCGATAAAAACAGTTTCAGACCAAGCTATAGGTAACATAATTGGTGCGTTATTGGCTGTCACTATGGTGACTATCTTTAGTGATAATTTCATTATTATGGGTGTAACAGTTATATTATTAATCGCAATATTATTTAGATTTAACTTAGCCCATGTTGCTACATTAGCAAGTGTAACTGCATTAATCATTATGGGACAACATACTGGGTCTTTCTATGTTGCCGCTTTCTTTAGATTTGTTTTAGTCATGATTGGTGTACTAAGTTCTTCGATTGTGAACTTGTTATTCTTGCCTCCTAAATTCGAAACGAAAATCTATTATAATTCTGCTAACATTTCATCTGATATATTTGTATGGTTTAAGCTCGTATTAAATGATACGTCTGAATTTCATAATATTAAACAAGATGGCGATCAGCTCAATACAAGAATCAATAAATTAGAGCAGATTTATAATTTTTATCACGAAGAAAGACCACTATTTAAAAAGCATATCCACGCACAATATCGAAAGAAAATTTTATTCAAAGAAGTAGTAAGAACGACTAGATTAGCTTATGAAGTGTTAAATAGAATGTCACGTTATCAAAATGACTTACATCAACTAAATAATCAATTATTATTACAGATTAAATTAGAATTGGATTCACTTATTGCTTTCCATGAACAAATTTTAAAAAGTTTATCTAAAAAAGCAAAATATAATGTGGCTCAATTTCAATATGAAGTTGATAACCCTCAAAAGAAAGATTTAATGGATGCCTTTCAAAATGAATTAATCCACAATCCATATCAAACGCATTATTCATATGCTAATATTATGCAAATCATCGCAGCTATTGAAGAGTATCGATATCATCTAGAACATTTAGATCGTTTACGTATAAGTTTCTTCACATATCACCGTTCTGATTCTGATATTGATATCGCTGATGAAGATTTTGATTTATAATTCACAAAGATGGTTAGCAATAAATATCCAATCCAAACAGAAAGAAGAGCTTAAAGCACTAAAATGCTTTAAGCTCTTCTTTGTCATATTTATAAATTTTGAATACTGTATAAGTGTTCGTATGCACCTTTTTTATCAATTAATTCTTGATGTGTGCCCGTTTCGACAATTTGTCCATTTTGCATCACTACAATCTTATCTGCATGTGTGATTGTTGATAATCGGTGTGCCACGATTAACGTAGTACGGTCCTTACTTAACACATCAAGCGCTTCTTGAATAATTGCTTCACTTTCTAAGTCTAATGCACTTGTTGCTTCATCTAATATAAGTATTGGTGGATTATTTAAGAAAATTCGCGCTATTGATAGTCTTTGTTTTTGACCACCTGATAATTTGACACCGCGTTCCCCTACTTCAGTGTCATATCCATCTTGTAAATTCATAATAAAATCATGAGCATTTGCCATTTTAGCCGCTTCAACAACTTCATCATCTGTCGCATCAGGTCGACCTAATAAAATATTTTCTTTCACAGTATCAGAAAATAATATATTATCTTGTTGAACTAAACCGATTTGATTTCTAAGGATACCTGTTAAGAAGTCTTTAATATTATGTTGGTCAACTAGTATTTCACCATCAGTAACGTCATAAAATCGTGGTATTAGGTTGATTAAGGTAGATTTACCGCCACCACTCATACCTACAAAAGCAACTGTTTCTCCTTTATTTATTGTAAGATTAATATCTTTTAAAACTTCTTGTTCATTTTCATTATATTTGAAACTTACATGTTTTAATTCAATTTGACCCTGTTTAATCTCAATAGGTTGTGCACCTACACCATTCTTAATGTCATAATCTTCATCAATTAATTGAAATACACGATCCATTGAAGCGAAACTTTGTGTAAGGGTAGTAAATGATGAAACTAAACGTCTTAAAGGTCCAAACAATTGTTCAAGATATCCAACAAATGCGGCTAAAGTACCTACTGTAATAGATCCACTTATGGCTAAATATGCACCTACACCAATTACTATAATTGGACCAATATCAGTTACAGTGTTAATTGCTGCAAATGAATATGCATTCCATCTTGTATGTTTGAAAGCTTTTTGTAAAAAGTTTTGATTTCGATTATCAAAATTTTGTGCTTCATTATCTTCAATAGCGAAGCTTTTGATAACAGACATACCTTGAACACGTTCATGTAAAAAGCCTTGCACTTCTGCTAATGCTTGAGATCTAACTCTAGTTAACTTTCTTAATCTTCCAAAGAAGAAATATACAGTTAAAATATAAAATGGGAATATAAATATTGCTGCAAATGTTAATTTAACATCAAGGAAGAACATTATCGTTAAAGCAATAATAATTGTAATACAATCTAACCAAATGTTCATAAGACCTGTTAAGATAAAATCTTTAGTTTGTTCCACGTCATTAATTACTCGTGATATTACTTGTCCAACTTGATTGTTGGCATAAAATCGAGCACTTAATGCTTGTAAATGATTATATAACTGTTTACGAATATCATATAAAATTTTATTACTTGTCCATTGTGCTAAATATTGTCTTATAAATTCAATTGGTGGTCTTACAATTAAAAAGATAAATAAAGCTATACCAATGGCAATTGCTAAATGTGAATATTTTTCACTAGCGCTTAGGGAGTGATTGTTAATAACACCATCAATCGCATATTTTATAAGTAATGGAATTAACATCGGTATACCGAATTTAATAATACCAACAATTATTGTAGCAATGATTCGATATTTGTATGGTTTTACAAATTCTAAATATCGTCTAATCATTTTTGGTAATCCCCCCACTTTTTATTTAATTTTGATTTATTTAAAATTGAACAGAGGTTGGATACGGTAAATACCTTTTGAATAACAATTCATCACAACTATCTCTTTTAATTAGAAAAAAGTTAATGGATGTTATTCTACGGTAATTTACATACATATCTCAACCTCTGAATGATATGATTATCAAGTTTAGCTATGTTGATAGAGATTGGTTCATATCAAATTATCTTTTTTAAATAATCCAATGCAATATTGAATAATATAAACCATCTCTATATGTTTTACACCTTATTTGCTTAATAATCTCTAATTTTCTTATATCGCTCTTTCCATACTTTAATAAAGTCTGGTGCGAACGGTCCTTTTTTCTGTTCAATCCATTGTTGTAAAATATCCACACTACGTCTCAATATAACATCTATATCATGAGGGTAGTTCATCTGATTCATATGTTGTTCATACTCATCTTCATCTAATAAATGATATTTACCATTAGGATAAACTTTAATATCAAGATCATAGTCTATATATTTTAAAGCTTCCTCATCACATACAAACGGTGAAGACAAGTTACAATAGTAGTAGACGCCGTCTTCACGGAACATACAAATGACATTAAACCAGTATTCTGAATGAAAGTATACAATCGCTGGTTCTCTAGTAATCCATGTACGTCCATCACTTTCTGTTACTAGTGTATGATCGTTACCACCGATAATAACATGATCAGTACCTTTTAAAATAGTTGTTTCAGACCATACACGATGGATATTACCATCATGCTTATAACTTTGTATCTTTATATCTTGTCCTTCTTTAGGTATGGATTCTTTTACCATACTCCACACCACCTTTATACTTTTTAACCATTTAGATTATATCATATTTATAAAGTACTTCTGAACTTTGATGCAATTAAATTTATGCTTTAAATTCATTTATTTTCTGATAGTTACCCTACAATGAATTGATAAATCTTAGCCATAGGTACTGGGAAAGTAAATTGGTCGCGTTGTTCTAAATCAAACCATATCATATTAACTGGTAAAGATGCTGCTTCAATCTCAAGTTCTTCTGGTACGCTATAAACCTTAATTTGCCATGTTAAATGTGTAAATTGATGTTTCAATTTAAAAATAGGTTCAGATATAGGCTCAATCTGGTGGTTTAATTGCTTTGATATTTGGTCAATCGCATGAGATGTTTCAAACATTGGGAATTCCCACATACCATTTAATAATCTTTCTTGTCTTTTTTCTAATAAATATTCACCACGACTATTACGAATTAGAAAAACACTTTGATCAATCGTTTTCTTTTTAACATTCTTAGTTTTAACTGGTAAATCTAATACGGTTCCTTTATCGTATGCCTCACAGTTTTCTTGTACAGGACAAAACATGCAAAGCGGATTTTTAGGTGTACAAATTAAAGCGCCTAGTTCCATCATAGATTGGTTAAACGTGCCAGCTTCTTCTTGCACATATGGTAATAATTCTTCTTCATATGCTTTACGTGTAGATGGCAGTTTTATATCTCTACTATCATTATTAAGTCTAGACCAAACTCTAAATACATTCCCATCAACTGTAGGGAGTGGATGGTCAAATGCTATACTCATAACCGCTGCTTGTGTATAGGGACCAACGCCTTTTAAAGATTTAAAATGTTCAGGATCCGATGGCACAATACCTTGATAATCATGTTGAACTTCTTTGATTGCATGATGAAAGTTACGCGCACGACTATAATATCCTAATCCTTCCCAATATTTGAGAACTTCATCTTCATGTGCCTCACTTAAATCAGCAATAGTAGGGAAGCGTTGTATAAATCTATCATAATAATCAATAACTGTTTTAACTTGAGTTTGTTGCAACATGACTTCACTTAACCATATATAATATGGATTCGTCGTTTCACGCCAAGGCATAGAGCGTTGATTTTGATTAAACCATTGCATCATATTCGTTTTAAAATTGTCTACTAAATACATATATTTCCTTTCCTACAACGTGTTTTGATGTTTTGAATTAAGCACAAAGGCTATTTTACATACATGTTATATAAATTAATGTGAGTTGATTTTGTTATTCCAACTTTTAGATTATAATATATTATAAATTAAGACGAAATGAGTGAACATATATGGATACAGCCACGCATATCGTGATTGGTGTTGGTCTTACAGCACTTGCAACACAAGATCCTGCTATGTCAGATACATTTGTGGCAACCGCTACAACATTAATCGCAGGATCACTTATACCTGATGGAGATACAGTATTAAAACTAAAAGATAATTCAACTTATATTTCACATCATAGAGGTATTACACACTCTATTCCATTTACAATCTTATGGCCTATTTTAATCACATTTTTAATTTTTGTCATATTCAACCATACTAATCCTTTACATGTATGGATGTGGGCTCAATTAGCTGTGTTCTTGCATGTATTTGTTGATATCTTTAACTCCTATGGTACACAAGCCTTAAGACCTATTACAAATAAGTGGATTCAACTTGGTGTAATTAATACTTTCGATCCAATAATATTTATTATTTTATGTATTGGCGTGGCATTATGGGCATTTGGTGTGCATCCATACTTAGCCTTTTTCCCAATTATCGGAGTACTCGTTATATACTACATTTTACGCTTTAAAATGCAATCATTCTTGAGAAAACAAGCATTAAAGCAAATAAAACATGAACATAATCCTGTTAAAGTTTTCGTTATTCCTACATTGAAATTCATGGAATGGCGTATAGCAATTCAAACAGATGAACATGATTATGTAGGTAGATCCTATGGTAGAAATATTGTTTTTAGTGATAAGGTCAAACGTCAACATTTATCTATTGATTCTTTATTATGGAAAGTTAAAAACAACAAAGACATTAGAACATTTTTAAATTTCTCATCTATTTATCGTTGGCAAACAACACCATTAGAAGATGGTACTACTGAAATTAGATTAATGGATTTGAGATATTTAAATAACGATCATTACGCTTTTGTTGCCATCGCCCATTTAACTCAACAAGATGAAATCGATCACTCATACATTGGATGGGTATTTAGCGAAGATAAACTTCAACGTAAATTATACGCCAAATAAAAATAGCCAAGGCACTTGGATGACTTCAATCTCCAAGTCCTTGGCTATTTTTCTTGTTATTTCTTTTGATTGGTTTCTACTTTTTCATTTTTACTTTTTTCATTTAAGCTTTCTTTCTCATCTATAGATTGAACTGCTTTTTGTAATTTTATATTTTGATTTCTATATTTTGCATGCGCTACATAACGTGACAATGCAAAATTAATAATGGAAATTATAGCAATAAAACATAACATGTATACGTGATAAGGAAGATTTGCTACGCTCACATTTCCAAATAACACCGATTGTGCTAATCCATTAACTACATAATATAAAGGGTTTAGCATTAATAGATGTTCAACTATAGACAAGTGTGTCTTTGGCATATAAATAATAGGTAATATAAAAAATTCTACTACACAAAAGATATAGAAATATTTATCAATTTTATAATTAAGTATTTTCAAAAGACCAAATGTCACTGACACTAAACTTACAAGCACTATAGCAACAATTAAAAAGAATATCGTAGCCATTAATGAACTTTCATAATTGATAGGTTTCAATAATGCTATGATAGTCATTAGAATAAATATAACTACACTTCCAACAATAGCGGTAATTACAGTAGGTGTTACTGGCGTAATATGAAAAGATTTCGTAATTAAATAGTCTTTAGCGTATAATCTATAACAACCATATAAAGTGAGCATGATAAAGAAAAATGCAAATAGTGTTAATAGTCTATATAACCAAATGCCATGGCTAACTTCTGTAGCATTTGTAAATTTAAAAAATAGTTCTGCTATTAAAATAAACACTAAGCCAACTATTAAACTTAAGGTAAACCACTTCCATAAACTTTTAATCCTTTTTATGGTGTATGTTAAAAGATGTGGCAAGTTTTTAAAATATAATATTATATTATCAATCATGTTTACACCTACAATTCAATATATATCCATTTATTATCTTTTAAATCAGCAATAAAATAACCATCTCCTGATTTACAAATCCAAATATCCTTTTTGATATTAAACTTATCTTTGAGCTCACTTTTATCTACAATCGGCATGACAAAACCATTTAATTGATTCTCATCATTAAATATCATTTTAATCGGTTGTGATGTAATATCAGCCACAAAACGATTATCCTCTTCAGGTACTAGTGATTTTTTCACAGAATCATGTTCTTTATGTAAATGGCTATTAAAATAATCAACATATTTACTGTAATTGGATTTAATAAATGGAGACAGTGTTTTAAAACTATGTTTTTCATATAAACCTGCTGGATTAAAGTATTCTAATTGATTCTTGGCTATAGTATAACGTTTACCACTTACAACAACACGATAATTTTTACTGTTTTCACCATCAATAGTCACGACACTGTATTTTGGCAAATTTAAATGACTTGAACCTGAAAGTTTACTACTGCCCTTTAATGCAATTCCGTAAGCCAATTTATCTTCATATGTATCTTTTGATTGTGTTTGAAGTGTAGCTTGGTTATTTTCAGGAACGTTAACTATGCCTAGATTATTAAATATAAAAATACCCATCAATGCTAAACCTAAAATAAAGCTAACCATTAATGTCCAAAATCTTACCAAGAATACCGGTGGTTTAGCATGATTATATCGTTCAATTCGTTTAAAATTATAAGTCATTTCTGGTATTCTTGTTCTACTTTTTTTCCAATCGAGGTCAAAGGATGCAAGTTCTTCTTTAGATTCAATACTTTTTCTATCTTTTTCATGTTCTTTAAAAGTAGGAATAACTTGATTAACAGAGCCCTCCATACGTATTTGACCATGAGAAACCCATGTAATATAGTTACTTACTTGTTCTATTTTATCAATGTCATCATCAATAAAGACCATTGTTTGATTATTATCTATGTACTCATAAGATAGTTCAACTGCTCTATCCATAAATGTTTCATCTAAATATTGAAGCACATGATTTAAAATGATGATATTAGATTTACTTGATCTAGCTATACTTAATAACAATTGTGCAAATTCTTGTTTTGACAATTTAGAAATAAATTGTTGCTCATCTACATGAGCGTATTGTATAACTTGATCTGCTTTATGATTTGATATTTGATAAGGAAATAGTTCAACGATATGAGTAACATAATCCTTAACAGTTTGATGAATCATACGTCTATCTTCAATATCTCCATAATAAATATGATCCAATTGGACTAATTTACCTTTGTCAGGTTCGATAGATCCTGATAATAATCTTCCAATTAGTCTTTTTGATGAGCCTGGTTCTCCAATAACCCCTAAAGATTCTCCTTGATATATATGTAGTGAGATATTATTTAAATCGATGTCATCTGCGTCGTAACCAAAAGGTAAGTACCATTTTTTAGTTTTTTTGTTTCTATAATAATGAGTGACTTTCAGTAACTTTAAAACGATTGAACTTCCCATTTTATTTCATCCTTCTACAATTTTAATAATGCAATTGGTAATCCTTCTTCGGGTTCACTACTTTTAATTCGAAATCCCCAAGCAAATATACCTTTCAGTCTTTCTACTTTAAAATATTGATCACTACCATCATTTAATTGATAGATACGGCCTAATTCAATTTGATTACGATCAACAAGGTAGCTTTCTGCTACAATGACTTTACTTTGATAAACGTCATATTCATTTAAAATACCGTTCATTTCTGCTTTTCTCATTTTTTCTTTATATGTTTGAATTTCATGTCTTAATTCTTGTTCAGACATCTCACTCAATTTCTTCTGTTCCATTTTCGATACCACTTTCTTCTAATTTAGATTTAATTTTATCATATTTATAGCCTTTTCTCATAAGTGTTTCTATCGTTTTTCTTATAACTTGTTGACCTTCATATTTTCTTTGTTGCTTGTTATAAACTTTTTCTAAATCCGTTTGTAACATATGGTCCAGTTGGTCTTCGTCTTCTGAGAAATCTAATTCATCCATAGCCTCTTTAATACTTTCCATCGTATATCCTTTTTGCATCAATGATTGCATGACTTTTTGTTTTACCTTAGACGTCGGACCTTTCTTAGTTTTAATTACTTTCTGTGCAACTTTAACTATATCCTCTAGTGGTTGTTGCTCTAAATATAATTCTGTATATTGGTCGATAATATTAGGCTCTACGCCAGCTTGGTACAACTTTTGTTTATATATTTCAGGACCTTTATCAGTTGTATTAATCATTGTATTTTTTAAACTTTCTGCATAGTCATCATGGTCTATTAATTTTTCTTGATAACAATAATCTATAACTTGTTGAATTGCCCATTCAGAAACTTCATTTTTTAGTAAATGCTGTCTAACTTCTTTTTCAGTACGCTTTCGATATGACAAAAATTGAATTGCATCATTTAAACCTCTTCGATAGTGATCATGCTTTTGTATTTGTTCCATATCTGAAGCCTCTAATATTTGATCTTTCTTTAAGTTAAATTTAACTAAAGTATCAATATCAATTCCCATTTCAAACTCGTTATCAAGATATAGATTAAATCGTTCTTTATTTTTCTTTTGAACTTCTAATTTAGTGATTTTAGGCATAATACACCTCCACTTGCGTATTGTATATTACTTATTATGACATAGTTTAATGATTATCTAAAAACCATTGCTTTACAAAAATAAATACCCTATCAGCTATACAATATTAGGACATCATTTACACATTACTGTACTTGAGTCATTTCATATTGCATATGATAGGGTACTTTTTAGTTACCTAATTGTGCCATTGCTTCTTTGTATTGTTCATCAGAAATATAATGAAGTTGTTTCATCTTTTCTAAGTTTGTTTTAACTCTATTTATAAAATTTTCAGACATATCTTCAATATTATAAACACTTGGTGCATTGACTTTACTAGCTAATATTGCACTTTGCAAAACACTAATTTGCTTTAAGTTTTGATTATTTTTATTAGTAGTTGCACCGAAATAATGATTGGCTGCACCTTCAACCGTATATTGATTATCACCAAAATATATATTGTTCAGATAAAAACTTAGTATTTGGTTTTTATCATATTGTTTCTCAACTTTGTGTGCTACAAATAATTCTTTTAATTTTCTTGTAAATGAGCGTTCATTATCATAATAATAATTTTTAACAACTTGTTGTGTAATCGTGCTACCACCTTGAACATCATGATCACTTAATGTTGAAAATAATGCACGAGATGTACCCTTAAAATCAAATCCATGGTGTTTATAAAATCGTTCATCTTCTAACGAAATAAATGCACCTCTTACATATTCAGGCATTTGATCAGCAGCAACGTAATCATTTTTATTTTCTATCGATTTTAAATCATCCACATTAGCTCTAGAAGACATAAAATACATTAATCCTAAAAATAGAACTATGATGATTGTTAATATAATTAAAATTCTCAAAAAAATACGTTTACTTTTTTTCTTTTTAGGTGGTTTTCCTACTGGTTGATAATAAGTATTATAGTGAGGTTCACGCATATCTTGTTGATACGTATCATTCGATTGTGCAAATCTGTCGCTTCTTTTCATGCATTTGCTCCTTTACTTAAACTCACTGTTATAATGTGAGTTTACCAGTAGTTACGCGGATTAGCTATAGTTTATCTTAAAAATCAGTCCCAGGGAGTACATGATTCTAACCGCAGTTATCTAAATGTTGTCAAAAATTATTGTAACTACTAATTATTAATGCTTAAATACCATATAAAAAAAGCCTGTTGAAATGAATCAACAGGCACTATATAAGTTCTTGTTAAACGCTTAAATTAGTCTTCTAATTGTTTAACAATTTCTCTATTAAAGTCATCTAAATCGTCTGGTGTACGACTAGTTACAATGTTGTTTTCTACAACTACTGATTCGTCAACAACATGAGCACCAGCATTAGATAAGTCTTTTCGTACATTTAATACTGCTGTTAATGTTCTACCATTTAAATCGTCAGTATCAATTAATACTTGAGGACCATGGCAAATTGCAAAAGCAGGTACATTATTTGTTGTGAAGTATTTAGCGAAAGTACCATATCTACCTTCTGCATCACCACGTAAATGGTCTGGTGCAAATCCTCCTGGTATTAGTAAACCATCGTAATCTTCTGGTTTAGCGTCAGCAATACTTACTTGAACTGTTGCTTTTTCACCATGTTTACCTACAACCTCTTGGTTTTCGTTATCTCCAACAATAACCGTTTCAATGCCAGCATTTTCTAATGCTTCTTTAGGGCTTGTTAATTCTATATCTTCAAATTCATCTGCTAAAATAATAGCTACTTTTTTACTCATAATATGATCACCTTTCTATTGTACGATTATATTTATTACTTTCACTCTTTTACATGATTTTAAACATCATCCAACAAATGAAAAATAATCGTCACTAAAGTGTCACTAATAATGATTACCTAATTATTATTTTGAAACTTGTTTCACTTTTTCCTCTAATTGGTCTAGTAATCCAATCCACTCATCAATGTCTTCAACACGTACTTCATCAGGGTTTACGTGATCAATATCTTCAATAAATTTGTTTAATCTTGTTTTAATTTGGTCAATCGTTTGTTGTTCACTCATATTAAATAAGCGCTCCTTTAGTTTGTTTTTTGATAATTTCATCCTAACAGAATTTGACAAAAAGAGATATAATCTTAATAATGTTTACTGTACTTTTTACAAAATTTAAAGAGACAGACTAAGTAAAAGTTAGATATACATATATTTTGTTATGAATAAATAGATACTAATGATTCTCTTCATTTCACATCTAATTTTATACTAATGTCCCCTCTTTTAGGAGTAATTATCATGTTAACAACTAATAAAAAACCTATTTCAATAAATAATGACCCTTGGGAAGCCTATAATGATGTCATTGATAATGGTCAACTTACTTTAAGTAATATAGAGTTTACAACTACTAATTTATGTAATATGAGATGTAGTCATTGTGCAGTTGGTTATACTCTCCAAACTCAAGACCCCGAACCATTACCCATGGATATTATTTACCGTAGATTAGATGAAATACCAAATTTACGTACGTTATCAATTACGGGTGGCGAACCCATGTTTTCAAAAAAATCTATCAAGAATGTTGTTAAACCATTATTAAAGTATGCACATCAACGTGGTATTTATGTTCAAATGAATTCTAATTTAACATTGCCACAAGATAGATATCTAGATATCGCTGAGTATATCGATGTAATGCATATTTCTCATAACTGGGGTACTATCCAAGAATTTACAGATGTGGGCTTTGGTGCAATGAAAAAGCAACCACCTTTGAAAGCAAAGCTCAAATTATATGAACAAATGCTTGATAACGCGAGTACTCTTTCTGACCAAGGTATGTTCGTTTCTGCAGAAACAATGTTGAATCAAAGTACTTTACCCTATTTAAATAAAATCCATCAAGAAATAGTGAATGATATGAAATGTAGTCGCCATGAAGTACATCCGATGTACCCAGCTGATTTTGCTAGTTCATTAAATGTATTGTCATTAAAAGAAATGAAAGAAGCTATACATCATTTATTAGACATTAGAGACGAAGATACATGGATGCTTTTTGGTACTTTACCTATATATCCTTGTATTAATGACGAAAATGACCAACATTTATTACAACGTTTAAGAAGTGCTAAAAATGTTACGATGCGAAATGATCCAGATGGTCGCAGTCGTTTAAATGTAAATGTATTTACAGGTAATGTCATTGTAACTGATTTTGGTGATGAAAATGGCACTATCTCTAATATTCAAAAAGATAGACTGACAGATGTTTTTAATCAATGGCTTAATTCTGATTTAGCACAATCTCTCAACTGTCATTGTGCAGAATATCAGTGCTTAGGACCAAATGTTTTAGTAAAAAATATGTACTATCCTAATACAAATTTCAGAGAAAATGAAAAAGTAATGCATGCTAAACGTATTTTCTCGTAAAGTCTTTATTACGCACTATTTTAATTTAAATGCTAATTTAATACAGATTAACATAAATTACCCCTATATCAATGATTTTTATGCATCGATATAGGGGTACGTTTATTATGAAATAAGTGACGTATTATCTTTCAATATGTTGGATTTTTGATAAATATTCGATTGTATTTTTGCTTTCGTCACGACGTTCTTTGCGACGAGCAACACGTTGTGGCGCAGTTTCATGGAACCATTTTTCAACTTTATCTTCTGGATAGACTTGAGGTACTTGAGTTGGTTTACCACTTTGATCTAATGCAACGAAAGTTAAAAAGCTCAGGGCTGCTAATTTTCGTTCACCTTCGAATACATCTTCAATAATTATTTGTACACATACCTCCATAGAACTACTACCTGTATACGAAACCATCGCTTCATATGATAAAATATCTCCATTTTTAATTGGTAATAAAAAATCAACAGAATCTGTTGATGCTGTAACAACTGAGTTGCCAGCATGTTTCATAGCAGTAATAGCTGCAATTTCATCAACATTAGCCATTAAAGTACCACCAAACATTGTATGATGATGATTTGTATCTTGTGGATAGACTTGTCTTGACTTCACACTTTTTGATTCGGACATTGCTTTTTTAGTCACTTGTTGTTTTGCCATTCATATCTTCCTATCTCTTAATTAATTTTGACTCCTTAAATTTTATAGAACATGGTGTTTAGTTTGCCCAATTACCATTTTCAAATACGAGTTCTTTTGAACCATCTTCTAATATGCCATAAATAGTTAAATCTGCACTTCCGATCATAAAGTCTTCATGCACATTTGAATCATTTAAACCACTTGCAATTTTTTCTTCGGTAGTCATTTCTGTCCCACCTTCAATATTGAACCCATATGCTGAACCTAATGCAAGATGACAAGATGCATTTTCATCAAATAACGTATTATAAAAGATTGTATTACGATTAGAAATTGGTGAATCATCTGGTACTAACGCAACCTCACCTAATCGTTTAGCACCTTCATCTGTATCCAATAAATCTCTTAACACATCTTCACCTTTATCAGCTTTAAAATCAATAACTTCACCATCTTTGAATGTTAAAGTAAAACCATCAATAATATTGCCATTAAAACTTAAAGGTAATTTATTTGTTACATATCCATTAACATTGTTTCTATCTGGTGCAGTGAAAACTTCTTCAGTAGGTATATTAGCGATAAATGCTTGTTGATTACCATTGACATAACTTGTTGCATCTTCCCAAATATGTCCTTTAGGTAAGCCAACAACTAAGTCAGTGCCTTCAGATAGATAGTGTAATGCTTTATATTGTTTTTTCTGCAATTTATCAGCATGCACACTTAAATTCTTCACATGAGATTTCCAATTTTGAATTGGATCATTACCATCAACTCGTACAATATCAAATACTTCATCAACAAAAGTTGAATACGCATCCTCTACTGATTTATTAGGGTAAACGCGTTGCGCCCAAGCTTTAGAAGGAAATGCTGCTACGACCCATGGAAATTGATTCTTTTGACTCGCTTCCATATAACCTTTATATGCTTTTGAATATTGTAATTGATAAGCTTTTAATTTACTTGCATCGATGCCACTTAATAAATCTGGATCTTCAGTTAAAATTGCAAGGTTTGCAGCTCCTCTATTTACAAAATCCATTCTAGCTTCTACATCGTAAGACTTAACGTCGTTATTTTCAAAGTGGTCTAATGATTCATGTTCGAATTTTAATCGTTTTAAACGCGGATCAGCATATTCAACTCTTACATCTGAAGCACCGGCAATGTATGCTTCTTCAACAACTAAATGAGTGAGTTCCAATGCTTCAACTGATGATCGAATAAATACAGGTTGCTTATCTTGGACATTCATTCCTACTCTAACTAATAGTTGTGCATATTGTCTTAATTTGTCTTGATAGTTACTCATTTAGGTTCCCCCTTATTGTCGTAATTGTCCTAGTGCATCTGCAATTGCAGTGACTTCGCTAGGTGAAAATGAATCTTTTGAAGTTACAAATTGGTGAATTTCTTTAATTTCATCAGAATTTGCCTCTTTAAATTTATTTGGGTCGATAAGTGCTTTATTGACGATATTTAATTTTTGTCTTATCTCAGTAATCATCTCTTCATTAGATAATGCCAAACGTCTCACCTCTTTAACTTAGTAATCATATTCTATCAAACTAACATACTTTATGGAACTTTAATAGAAATTGAAAAAATTTGCTTTCTAATTGTTTGAAGAACCATTAAAATGGGGATATAATTACATAGTTTGGAGGAATCTATATGATAGACGTTGCTTTTGTATGTCTTGGAAATATTTGCCGTTCTCCAATGGCTGAAGCTATCATGAGACAAAGACTTCAAGAAAGAGGCATTAACGATGTTCAAGTATACTCTCGTGGTACTGGAAAATGGAATTTAGGAGAACCTCCACATGAAGGTACTCAAAAGATTCTTAATGAACATCAAATTCCTTTTGATGGTATGATTAGTGAGCTATTTGAACCAACTGATGATTTTGACTATATTATCGCAATGGATCAAAGTAATATAGAAAATATCAAAGCAATTAATCCTAACATTCAAGGACAATTGTTCAAACTGTTAGAATTTAGTAATATGGAAGAAAGTGATGTACCAGATCCATACTACACAAACAATTTTGAAGGTGTATATAAAATGGTACAATCATCTTGTGATCATTTAATTGACTACATCGTAAAAGATGCAAATTTGAAAGAGGGGTAAAAAATTATGGAAAACAAATTCATTCCTGGTGTATTATTAGGCGCTGTTATCGGTGGCGCAGCAACATTAGCTGATAAATCAACTCGTAATTCATTAAAACAATCATTCTCTAATGTTAAAGAAGGCAAAAAATCTCAAAAACCTTCTAAAGTGAGCAGCATTAAAGATGAAGTAATGTACTGGAAAGATGTTATCGAAGAAATTCGTCGTAACAATCCAGAATTAGAACGTTCTATTAAAGATGCTAAAGACACATTTGTTAATAGAAAAAATGAACGTATTGGTAAGTAATGGAATACCAAATGGGCAATTTAATCGAATGTTGGCACTATAGCCAATGAGTAATTTAGCTATTTAAATTTAGTGAAATACTTCTAATATAATTGTCCCACTCCATTAATACGGGGGTGAGTTTAAGAATTCATTTCCAAATGAGTTCTTTCTCACTCCCTTTCTTTACAAATAAAAATAATAAATTGCATATAAAATTCGATGTCAAAGGACTAAAGGAGATTGTTATGTCAAAGAAAGAAAAAACAAGTTCCAAATTCCTTAACTCTGCAAAAGAATACGAAGAGCATAAGGATGACAAAAATAGTGATAATAAAATTAAAGTAGACCGTACATATATTGAACCTCAAGAATTTCAATCTAAGGAACCTAAGAAAGACAATCAAGTTTTCTTCTTATCGAGATTGAACAAACCTGCCAAATATACAAAGGATTCAAATTTCTTTTCATATTTAGTTTATAGAATTGGTAAAGATGACGCTTCAGGGTTAGCAGCACAAATGACGTATCATTTCGTTCTTGCGATGTTCCCTATGCTAATTTTCTTATTAACATTGTTACCATTCTTTAATATTGACCAAAGTCAAATTACAAGCATGTTAAGCAGTGCTCCATCTGAAACATCATCAATCATAAAAGGTGTTATTGGCGATGTAACGAAGAACTCAAGTGGTGGCTTACTATCTGTCGGGTTGATCTTAGCAATTTGGTCAGCTTCAAACGGTATGACCGCAATTATGAACTCGTTCAACGTTGCGTACGATGTTGAGGATAGTCGTAATGGCATTTTACTAAAACTTCTAAGTGTTGTATTTACAGTTGTAATGGGCGTTGTATTTGCTGTCGCAATGGCTCTACCAACATTAGGTTCTGCAATAAGTCATTACTTATTTGGACCATTAGGCTTAGATTCAGAAGTGAAATGGATATTCAATTTAATAAGAGTGGTATTACCACTTATCATCATTTTAGTTTTATTTATCGTACTCTATTCAGTAGCACCTAATGTAAAAACAAAAATTCTATCTGTATTGCCAGGTGCTATTTTTACTTCTATCATTTGGTTATTAGGATCATTTGCATTTGGTTGGTATATTTCTAACTTTGGTAATTATTCTAAAACGTATGGTAGTATCGCAGGTATCATTATTTTATTAATTTGGTTATACTTAACAAGTTTTATCATTATTATAGGCGCAGAAATTAATGCGATTATTCACCAACGTCATGTGATTAAAGGTGAAACACCAGAAGAAGCTGCATTGAAACATGATGATAATAACCAAAACCATTACAACGAAGATACAACATATGAATATAATGATCATCGTGAAATTGGTAAAGATGAAGATTATAATATTGATAAAGATGCTAAAGACAAGTATCAAGAAGATCAAAGTACGATAAAAGATAAAATCGTTAATAAAATTAAAAATAATGATTCTGAAGATAAACATTCTTAATCATTAAATTAAAGGCCAAGTGGAATTGATAAACATCATCCACCTGGCCTTTTTATAATTATTGAATTAAGTTATGTTGGAAAGCATAAATGACTGCTTGTGTTCTATCTTGAACTTCCAATTTACTTAGAATATTACTTACATGTGTTTTGACTGTTTTTATTGTGATATGAGATGCACTAGCGATCTCTTGATTGGAATAGCCTTTAGCAATTAACAATAAAATCTCCATTTCTCTTTCTGTTAGCATTTCGTATAGCTCAGCGCGTTTTTTCATTCTGTTACGCATTTTAACCAGTACCTCTGGTTCAAACACCGATTCACCATTATATGTTTTACGAACCGCTTCTGCAATATCACTAGCACTTGTAGTCTTTAATATATAACTATCTACACCAGCATCTAGAGCTCGATACACTTCTTTATCTTCAATGAAACTTGTAAGCATCACTACTTTGATGTGAGGTAAATCCTTTTTTATTTCTGTTGTCGCTTCTACCCCATCCATATCATCCATCAGTAAGTCCATTAGAATTAAATCTGGTTGTAACTCATGTGCCTTAGCAATTGCATCTTTCCCAGACTCTCCTTCTCCCACTACTTCAATGTCAGATTGAGTTGATAAGTAACTTGATATACCTATTCTAACCATCTCATGGTCATCTACAAATAATACTTTAATCGCCATACGAATCCTCCTTGTTTAATGGTGCTTTAACTTCAATACGTGTACCAGAGTCTGGTAATGATACGATATGGAATGTGGCACCAATTTCTAGTGCACGTTCACGCATATTCTTTAATCCATAGCTTTGTTCAAGTTTCTCATCTACATTAAAACCTTTACCATTATCTTGTATACGTAAAAGTAGATAATCTTGCTTATTAAATAATTCAACCGTTACTCTTGTACCATTAGAATGTCTCAAAGTATTTGAAATTGCTTCTTGTGTGATTCTGAATAAATGATCTTCTATTCCTTTTGGTACTTTAAATTCTTGGATTTCATGGACTACTTTCATTGGTACTTTCTT
This sequence comes from Staphylococcus sp. HL28, assembly GCF_021117155.1. Lineage (NCBI taxonomy): Bacteria > Bacillati > Bacillota > Bacilli > Caryophanales > Staphylococcaceae > Staphylococcus > Staphylococcus sp. HL28. Next base: position 976,285 of record NZ_CP088218.1, on the reverse strand, counting down.
TTGAAGGTCAATGACTAAATCTTTAATACCTTCACCTAATGATTTATCTTTTAATCCTAGTGGTCTTAAATGAAGTAACAATGCTCTCATTTCAAGTTGTGAATCTTGAATCATTTTTTCAAGAACGGGTATTTGTTGATCTAATGGTGGTTCTAACTGTGTTTCTTTTATTGCTGATAACATCATACTTGCTGCAAATAATTGTTGGCTTACAGAATCATGCAATTCCCTAGCTAAGCGTTGTCGCTCATCTTCAATAATTTTTTTAACTTTAACATCATTCATATTATAATTTTCGTTAGTTAAATTTTGTGTTTTCATTCTTAATCGATGTAACTCTTGATTTAATGGAACGAGTGTGTGATATATTTCCAACGTCTCGCTATACAATTCAATATTTTGGTCATTAATTCCAACAGTTTCCCCTTCAATTGATCGCTCAATTTGAGTTTTAATCCAATCATTCTGTTGATTAATTTTATATGCTAAAACTGACCCTACTATAATACATAATAATATAACTATAATATTTAAAAATAAGAACACTGGAATACCGAAAATTTGTGTATAAAACATGCCTTGAAAGTAAATGATGTTGACAAAAACTTTATCAATAAATAAGAACGCCGTTAACATACTATATATCAATATCAGCATAGACCCAATAGCTCTTATATAGTGGTTCATCTATATATCACCTCTACGTCGCCAATAAATGTTGATACATAGACATTAACAGTATAATTTTCTTCTTTTGTCTTTTCTTCAACATGAATATTATTATTCTCTATCTTATATGATTTTTCATTAATATTGGCTGAACCATAAAATGCAGTAGCATGGATATTAATATTATAATTTAATGGCACAATCACTTGAACTTTACCTAATATATGTCTAACAACAATTGTATTGTTATCTTTAATATTCGCGGCTTTAGTTAAATCAATATGAATATCCCCAATTCCATGTTGTATTTGAACATCTTCCCACTTATATACGTATACGGGTGTACGTTGCTCACCAAACCATTTCTGTTTAATAAATGCTGGCGACGTAACTTCTTCTTCAGTTGCTGTTACTTTTAAAGGTTTAAATTTATAAATTAAGTACCTTACTATTAATATCAATAAAAATATAAACAATATGATAATCGTATATTTATTAGATAATAAAGTGAAGGCAATTAATAAAGTACCAATCCAAAAGGATAACAACCCTCGTACTTTATGAAAATAAATATATCCTACATAGACAAGTACGCATCCTAAAAGTAAAACGAGTAAAAAACCTATTTTTTCGAAGAATATATAATAAAAATTAGCAATAATCATTAATGCTGTAAAAACTATCAACAATTCTGTTGATATATATTTATGTGTCATGATTCGCCACCTTTCTATGCCACAGCACTCATATAATGAATTAAATGACATTCTTTTTCGATCGTCATTTTTTCTTTTGCTTGTTCACTTATTTTGGTCTCAATTTGAGCACAATATGCTTCAATTTGATTTAAATTATTTCTTAATGACGCAATTTCATTATCATGTACCTCTTCTGCACATCGAATATTATATAAATCTGCGATATCTATATATTTATTTTCTAATGCTAAAGAAATACTGTCAATTAACTTTTTAAGTTGCATTCGCTTTTCGTTTAAATAAGCTATATAATCTTCAATATCTTTCAATCTTTTGTCTAATTTCATTTTATAATCATCAATATTGTATCGTAATGATGTTTTAAATATTTTATTTAAGTAAATCTCCATGTAATTCATAGAACCACCTCACCCTTGATTAGGTTCTATTATAAAACAATTCCGAAACCATCTGTAATAGGCTCCGGAACCATATCTTGTTAGTCCTTTAGTCCTAGTCTAAGTAAAATGAATATCTTTACTATCTAAAGGATGAATATTCTTTAATCTTCAATTTTAGTTGTTAATAAAGGACCATCTTTGGTAACAATAACAGTATGTTCTATTTGCGCAACATAGCTTTTATCTCTTGTTTCAAATGCCCATTCATTTTTACCTTCAGTCACAAATGTTGCTTTAGATGAAATAAATGGTTCTACTGCAATAACAAGTCCTTCTTTTAGAAGTGTTTTATCTTTAGGATCATAGTAGTTCATGACATGATTAGGTGCTTCATGTAATGATTGACCAACCCCATGACCTGTTAGATTTTTAATAACTGTTAAATCATTTTGACGTGCTGTTGCGTGTACAGCTTTACCAATATTACTCAATTTTGTACCTGGTTTTACTTTAGCCATTGCATTTTCAAATGCCATCGTCGCAACATCACAAACTTTTTGCTTCATTGGATCACTTGCTTCTCCTACCACAAATGAAATGCCTGTATCTGCATAATAACCATTTTTCAATGCAGAAACGTCAATATTAACTAAATCACCTTCACGAATCACACGTTTTCCAGGTATGCCATGTGCTACTTCTTCATTGACACTAATACATGTCTGACCTGGAAAATTCTCATCATGAATGGGTGCTGAAATCGCATCATGTTCTTCGAATAAGACTTTAGCAATATTGTCTAACTCTTTTGTCGTAATTCCTGGTTTAGTCTCAGCTTGCATTGTGTCTCTTACTTTTGCACAAATATAGCCAATTTCTTTTAAAGCTTGTAATTCATCATCTGTTTTTACAATCATTTTTATCCCGTTCCTTTTTATTTATTATTCTATCTTATTATAGCAAAAAATTTTTGATATACTAAATATGAATGCATTGAAATGACTTTATTTTGTTTGATTAAGAAAGAGAATTTGTAAAACCGTAACTCGTTTTAAAAATTCCCTTTTCAAGGGGGACAACATTTTGAATGAAAAATGGTATAAAAATCTTATTGGTGCACGCACTATCAAGACAGGTTTAGCTACATTCTTTACGACTGTCTTTTGTATGCTATTAAATCTCACACCAATATTTGCCATATTAACTGCTATAGTAACAATAGAACCTACTGCTAAAGCCTCAATCAAAAAAGGCTATCGCCGTTTACCTGCTACAGTTATTGGTGCATTATTTGCAGTTGTATTTACATATATATTTGGCGACCAATCACCATTTGCTTATGCATTGAGTGCAACATTGACGATTTTAGCTTGTACTAAACTCAATTTGCAAGTAGGTACAACAGTGGCAGTATTAACGTCAGTTGCGATGATACCAGGTATACATGAAGCGTATGTATTTAACTTCTTTTCACGTTTATTAACTGCCTTAATTGGATTAGTTACAGCAGGTCTAGTCAATTTTATGATATTACCACCTAAATATTATAATCAGTTAGAAGATCATCTTTATGACTCTGAAGAAAAAATGTACGCCTTATTTAATCAACGGTGTCATGAATTGTTACTTGGTCGATTTCAGTCTGATAAAAGTAATAAAAAGATTATTCAAATCAGTAATTTAAACCAGAAAATCGATATGCTAACTGGCTATCAACGTGATGAGCTCACTTATCATCAGAACAAGGCTGATGATTGGAAAAAGCTAAATAAATTAACGAATAGAGCTTATACTAATCGTTTACTGATGACCCATTTAGCGAACATTATTTATTTACCTAAAGATGCACATGTATTCTTTACACCTGAAGAAAAAATGGCAATTCTAAAAATCAGTACAAGTATTAGCCAAATTCTATGTGATGGTACATTTAAACGTGAACGAAAATCCGCTTCAACACTAAAATCATCAGTGAAGCAGCTAGAAGAATTTGATCAAAATCAAATTAAAAGTCACCTTATTTATGAAATATTGTTAATCTATAAAATATTAGATCATCGTTATGCTTAAGTATTGTCAAATATAAGAAAGAAGAGGTTGCGACTCGTTATAAAAGTCGCAACCTCTTCTTTTAAATTATTTACTTTTATTTGCACGATCTATTAAAACTTGTTTGGCTGCTTCTTCTTCAGTATTATCTAATTCTTTTGGTTCAAATGGGATGCCTTTTCTTTCGCAAGCTTTCTCCAATAAATAATCAGTTACTTCATGGTTTTTAGGTAAAATTGGACCATGTAAATAAGTTCCTAGTAAATTCTTATAGTGGATCCCCTCTTTACGATCCGTATCATTATTACCATAGCCATGTGTCACTCGACCTAGGGTACCAAATTGGTGATAAGTTCTTCCCCCGTGATTTTCAAAACCAACAATTGTCCCGAACGTATCACTTTCGATAATGATATCACCAGTTAATCGGTCTTCTCTTGATTCAGTATAGAAATCTAAAATACCTAACCCATCTAACTCTGTACCATCTGGTGTAATATATTTAGTTCCTAGAAATTGATATCCGCCACAAATAGTTAATCCAGGCATTCCATCCTCGATAGCTTCTTTTAAAGGCGTTTTAATTTTACTTAATTGTTTTGTAGCAAGTGATTGTTCACGGTCACTACCACCGCCAATAAAGAAGATGTCACAATCATCAAATGTTACACCCTCTGTTTCATTAATTTCTACCACATTCACTTTAATGTTTCTTTTTTTAGCTCTTATTTTTAAGGCGATAATATTGCCAATATCACTATATAAATTTAATTTATCGGACATAAAATGATAAATCGTTAATTCGTGCTTCATTATGATTGTCCTCCTTCAAAAGAACGATTCAATTGTTCGAGCATCGGTGATAATGAAGTATAGTTTGGAATCGCTACTGTAAACCCTGTAAAGTCCATTGTTTTAGCAGTTGCTTTATATATATCTCTTTCGAGGATTACAGGTACATCCACTTCAGCTAATTTTAATCTTAGTTGTAATTCTTCAGCACGATTACCTGTAACAATAATAGCTTCAATATCTTGATTACTCAATTTTTCAAAGTCCGCATCATAGATCCATGACGTATCTCTACCATCTGCAGCATTGTCATTTAAACTAATAACATATACTTTACGTCCTTCTAATTGTTCACCTACTGATAAACTTGCATTCATCCCAGCTGGGTTTTTAGCTAAATTAATCATCGCTTCTTTTTGATTTAATGAAAAATATTGCATACGGCCATTGTCAGATGTATAAGTTTCAAATCCTTTTTGAATAGAAGCATCATTTAATCCTAATTCTCTTAATACTGTATAGGCTGCAAGTGCGTTGTATGCATTAAAATCACCAGCAATTTTCATATTAAATGTGGCATCTCCTATATTTAATTTAAGGAATGGTGATGTTTCGAAGGAAGATACTTCATATTTAGGTTGTTCACGTTTGAAGCCACATTCACAATGATAATGTCCAATTTGATTATAATGTATGTAATCATATTTAAGTAAACGGCCACAATTTGGACAATATCTACTTTCATTCATTGTACTTTGTTCAAATTCATGAGCATGTGCTTTCATGCCATAGTAAATACGAGTCTCACTTGCTATTTTAAGTCGACTTACAAACGGATCATCCGCGTTTAATAATAATTTTATACCTTTATCACTAATTGATTTAGCAATATTATTTACCATAATATCAATTTCACCAAAACGGTCCATTTGATCTCTAAAGAAGTTGGTAAATACCATCATAGATGGCGTTACTTCTTTAAGTACTCTCGGTATAGAGCCTTCGTCTATTTCAATAATGGCGATTTTAGTTTGCTTTGTTGTTTGCATAATAAAGGCAGACGTAATACCTGCTGCCATATTAGCACCTTCATTATTATGAATAATATCAATTTGATTAGCCTTTAATGTATGTCCAATTAAGTTAGATGTTGTTGTTTTCCCGTTTGTACCACTTATGAAGACAATATCATCAACTTGTTCTGATAATTTTCTTAATATATTTTGATCCACTCTACGTGCGATTTGACCTGGTAAGTCAGTTCCATTTTTACCCACGGCTCTACTTGCCTTGCGCGCTAACTTCGCTAAATGGGTTGCAGTCCATTGTCTCATTTGTTTCCTCCCTATTACTATTCACTCGCATAATTATAACATGCAGAGGGTATAACTAAAAAGATTCTCAATTAAAAAGATAAAAATGCACTCCAGATTATAATAATTATTATTTACGAATGAGAATAAATTTGTTATACTCAATTTAGTCAACAGAGAAAGAAAATGAAAATTTTCATATGAGGTGAATATTATGTTAAACAAAGAATTATTAGAAGCATTAAATGAACAAATGAATCACGAGTATTTTGCTGCTCACACATATATGGCTATGGCATCTTATTGCGATTCTCAATCTTACGAAGGATTTGCAAACTTCTACATTCAACAAGCTAAAGAAGAAAGATTCCATGGTAAAAAAATCTATGATTATATAAATGATCGTGGGGGTCATGCAAAATTCACTGCATTACCAGCACCTAAAGTAGACTTCAGTTCTATATTAGAAACATTTAAAGATGGTCTAGCTCAAGAACAAGATGTTACAAAACGTTTCTACAATTTATCAGAAATTGCACATAAAGATAAAGATTATGCGACAATTTCATTCTTAAACTGGTTCTTAGACGAACAAGTTGAGGAAGAATCAATGTTCGAAACTCATATTGATTACTTAAATCGTATTGGTGACGACTGTAACACTTTATATTTATATGAAAAAGAATTAGCTTCTCGTACATTTGACGAAGAATAATTCAAAATAACTCGTTAGATCACTGATCATCGACAGATGGACTGTCAATTAACCTAAAAAGGTAATTGATAGTCTTTTTTGTTGATTTTCAAACATATTTTTTCCATACACATTTCCAAATAAGAAAGGTTATAAGTGTTAACCCTTTCCCTTTTACTATCCATTATCGCTTTGATATATTAAAATATATTTTATGATCATAGATAGAAAGGAGCGATACAATGAGTGAGAATGCATTTGTTGCATTAGACTTTGAAACTGCTAATGGAAAACGTACTAGCATCTGTTCAGTAGGTATGGTTAAAGTCATTGATAATCAAATTACAGAATCTTTTCATACGCTAGTGAATCCAAATGATTATTTTTCTGAACAAAATATTAATGTACATGGTATACACCCAGAAGATGTAGTATCTGCTCCCAATTTTTCATATGTATATCCTTATATGATGCAGTTTATTGATCAACTTCCAGTCGTTGCGCATAATGCTGCATTTGATATGAATGTACTCCACCAAAGTATTCAAGACATTGGGCTTGAAACACCTCATCTTACTTATTTTTGTTCATATCAATTAGCTAAACGAACTGTACAATCACATCGATATGGCTTAAAACACATGATGGACTATTATCAGCTAGATTTCCATGGACATCATGACGCGTTGAATGATGCGAAAGCTTGTGCAATGATCACATATAGATTATTAAAACATTACGATGATTTACCAAGCATGCTCAATATCTATGGTAAAGATTTAAAAGATAAAGGCTAATAATGTAGTTATTATCTAACATTACTAGCCTTATATAAAATCATATATAGTCATATTGCGATAAGCTGATTGTTCTAGGTTACCTACTGTAACACCTATTAATCGTATCGGTACATCAGGATCTTTCAAATCAGTATAAAGTGAATAGGCAAGATTATAAATATCTGTTTCTGAATTAACTGGATCCCTTAAACTGGTTTGCTTTGATAATGTCTCAAATTGATAGGTTTTAATTTTAACCGTAACGGTTTTACCTGATTTTTGTAATTTATTTAATCTTTCCGCCGTTTTTCCGGATAATTCCCAAACCTTTCTTAAAATCTCATCATCATCATTAACATCTGTCGCAAAAGTACGTTCTGTTCCAACAGATTTTCGTATACGGGTCGATTTCACCTCATTATGGTCAATACCTCTTGCTTTATTGTATAAACCCCTACCTCTTTTTCCAAATAAACGTATTAATTCAAATTCATCCTTATTATATAAATCTTGGCCATTAAAAATTTGATTATCATGCATGACCTTTTCAGATGCTTTTCCAACACCTGGAAATTCACCAATATCCAAATTCATTAAAATATCATGTACATTATTATAATCTATCACTGTAAGGCCATTAGGTTTATTCATACCACTTGCCAATTTCGCTAAAAATTTATTATAAGATACTCCCGCTGACGCTGTTAATTCAGTTTGTTCTAATATATCTCTTCGTATAAAATTAGCTATTTTAGAAGCTGGTAAATCAGGTCTCACTAGATGTGTAATGTCTAAATAAGCTTCGTCTAAAGATAATGGTTCTACAATTTCAGTATAGCTGCGAAATATGTCCATAATTTTCTTAGAAGCTTCTCTATAAGCATCAAAGCGGCTCGTTACATAATAACCATTAGGACATAGTTTATGTGCTTGTGACATAGGCATGGCCGAATGTACACCATATTTTCTAGCTTCATAAGATGCTGTAGAAACGACACCCCTGTTACTTGCCTTTCCTCCAACAATAACCGGCTTCCCTTTTAGTTTCGGATTATCTCTCATTTCAACCTGCGCAAAAAAGTAATCCATGTCGATGTGAATAATTCTTCTCTCTTCCATTGTTTCACCACACTTTCATTTTTTAGTTTTATCTTACTTTTATTATGAACTACATCGTTACTAAAGTAACGAGTTTCTAGGAACACTCATGACTTGATTTACTTATTTCAAAGTAAACCAGTGGTCTAAGCTATTTGACTAAGGCTTGTCCCAAGCCTACATTTCTTATATTTTTCGCTGCGTTAATATCTCTATCATGCAAAGTATGACATGATGGGCAACGCCATTGGCGTATATCTAATGTCTTTTTACCACTATCATGACCACAATTAGAACAAAATTGTGACGTTTTATAAGGATTGACACAATGTAACTGTTTGCCGTATCGTTCACACTTATATTTTAATATTGTTTTAAATTGATGCCATGATTGTGAGGCAATACTGCGTGCTAAGTGATGATTTTTTAACAGATTAAATGTTTTCAAATCTTCAATGACAATCACATCATAAGTTTCAACTAAATCTGTTGTGATTTTATGAATATAGTCTTTCCGTGTATGAGCTATTTTTTCATGAATACGTGCTACTTGTTGGCGTGCTTTTTGATAGTTTTTTGCTTCTGACAGTGATTTACCTTCAGCTTTCGCTTTCATTCGGCGTCTAGCCACACATTTTTCCCAAACATGTAACTGTTTTTGGTATTTTAAGTGTAATTTTTGTGATCGATACTTGTGACCATCAGATGTAATCGCAAAATCAGAGACACCTAAATCAATACCAACGGTTTGATTCGTTTTAGGTAAAGTTTGATTTTCACTTGTGACTAAAACAGACATTATATATTTACCGCTCGGTTTTTGTTTAATAGTAACTGATTTGATACGTTCATTTTCAATATGAGGTACACTGATTTTACACTTGACCCAACCTAATTTAGGGAGTTTCACATAACGTTGATTGTGGTTGAATCGAATATTATTCCCTCTTATTGTACTTAAATAAGATTGTGATGTTTGTTTTCTTGATTTAAATTTAGGATAACGACAAAGCCCTTTAAAAAAACGATCAAACGTTTCAGATAATGTTTTAACTGAACATTGAATCGCTACACTGTCTACATCTTTTAACCAAGGATATTCCCGTTTTAACTGAGGGATTAAGGAAGATAGTTTTGAATAAGATAACATTTTAAGGTTAGGATTATTTTGATATCGTTCTTTTAACATACCTAACATTTGATTCCAAATGAATCGTGTATGACCAAAAGTCATTTGTATCAGTTCAGCTTGTTTTTGATTTGGATAGATTTTACATTCGATTCCTTTATACATATGTATCACCTCCATTTATACTTATATGATAACACACATATGACTTTGTTTAAAATGATGTTAAGTGTTATTATTAAAGTGTTAAAGGAGGTTACATATGATTGTAAAGACAAGAACGAATGTGTATGATTTTAATTTTCATCTTGTATGGGTGACTAAGTATCGTGCTTCAGTTTTTGATACGGATTTAAAGCGTAATGAGATGAAACGTATACTTCAAAATATATCCAATCGTTACGATATCACTATTCAAGAAATCGAAGTGATGCCAGATCATATTCATATGTTATTAAGTTTCAATCCCAAACATGCTCCAAGTTCAATTGTTAAGACGCTCAAAGGACGCTCTGCAAGAGAATGGTTTCAACAATTTCCCGAAACGAAACAACAACTATGGAATGGTCATTTATGGTCACCTAGTTTTTTCATGTCGACACTTGGCAACATGTCTAAAGATGTTGTCGCACAATACATTCAAAATCAATTGACAGAGTTTAATGCAGGTCGCCCAAGACAATGATTCATCTCGGTACTCAAGTACCGAGTTTTCTCATTTGGCGACCACTAATAAAATGTATGACGTTGATTCACGAATTTCATGCTCTTAAATTTAGGCATTAAAAGAAGCCACCTTCTCTTTTAAAGAAAGATGACTTATTATGATTGATTATTCTTGATTCATTTGACTTGGTTTATGTTGATATAGATATAATCCTTCATCATATTTTTGAATATATTTAAAATTACTAGCAAGTGCTAACGACACTAATAAAACATCAAGCACGCAATAGCCAATATGAATACTAAACATAAATATCAACGAGGAATATGCATATGTCTTAATTAGTACAAGTAAAAGTGAACTTATTAATACAAGAGGCGCTAACATGATTGTGCTAAATTGCCATCTGTTAAAGCAAGTTTCAGTAAATTGTAGTAACATTGTTCCCTTTTTATATTTCATTTTAGGCTTTTCACCTTTAGAAAATAAAATAAATAATACACGATGTATCATCTCATGTATGATTAATAAAACTAAAAAGCCAGCGAAACCATAAACTAAGTTCATAATAATATTTTGTTCTATAATATGTGTCACAGTATAAGCCCATTTATATGTAAATAATATGACAAACATAATTAAAACAATTTGCATTAATACAAAGCGACGAATATTAATTTTATGTGGAAACAAATCAATTTTATGCACAACCAACCCTCCATTTATCTCTAAAATCAACTTCAGTATACATTGTTTATGATTGATACTAAAGGTATTTTCAAGAAAGTAAGTTGCTTGTAATATAATTTTAATAATCGTCTTGTTTTAGCAATCAACTTCTTCAAATATCTCGGCAAACGATATTATTTTCTTTCAAATAATGCCACTGTTTCAATATGCGTTGTTTGCGGGAACATATCAACAGGTGTTATTTCTTTTAAATCATATTGATGATTAAGTATGTGTGCATCACGTTGTTGCGTAGACGGATTACATGATATATATACAATTCGTTTAGGATTAAGTTCTAATAATGTTTCTAAGAACGTTTCATCGCAACCCTTTCTTGGTGGATCGACCATAACAACATCTGGTCTTATTCCTTCTGCTTTCCATTTTAAAATAACTTCTTCAGCTTTCCCACAGACAAAAGTTGTATTTTCTAATTGGTTTATAGTCGCATTTCGATTTGCATCTTTAATCGCAGATGATACCACTTCGACACCATAAACGTGTTTAGCATTTCTAGCCATGTACAAACCAATTGTTCCGATACCACAGTATGTATCAAGAACAATTTCATTACCTGTTAATTGGGCATAATCTAATGCTTGTTGATATAATTTTTCTGTTTGATGTGAATTTATTTGATAGAATGATTGATCACTAATATTGAAAGTGATTTCGCTTAATTGATCTTCGATTTCTTCTTCACCATAAATCGTCATGGAGTGACGTCCCATGATCACATTTGAATGCGCATCATTAATATTTTGTTTAATACTTGTGATATTGGGATATTTTCGAACTAGTGCATCTACCATAGATTCAGCTTGTTTGAATGCCTTACCATTAGTCACTAATATAATCATTAATTGATTCGTATAATGTCCTGTTCTCACTACTAAATGACGAAGTAATCCTTTTTTAGTCTTTTCATTATAAATACTTATATTTAAATCCGATATAAGTTGTTTAACATCGTTCATCACTTGTTGATGTTGTTGATCTTGAATTAAACAACTATCCATATCAATGATGTCATGACTTCGTTGACGATAAAACCCCATTATGGGTAACTGATCCTTACTTAAACCAACTGGAATTTGGGATTTATTTCTATATCGCCAAGGGTCTTCCATGCCAACAACATCTTTGATAACTGTATTTGTAAATTTTGCTTTTCTATGGAATAAATTAACTACCTGTTCTTTTTTCATATTGAGTTGTGCTTGATAAGACATATGCTGAAGTTGGCATCCCCCGCACTTATAATAATATATACATGGCGGCTCTACTCTAGCATCACTTTCAGTAATCACTTTTATTAATTTTCCAATTGCAAAGTTTTTCTTTACTTTAATCACTTTATATTCGATCGTCTCGTCTATTAACGTATTTGGGATAAATATCGGATATCTATCAATTTTTACAACGCCATGGCCTTCATGTGTTAAATCTACAACCTGGCCTGTTAGTACATCATTTTTCTTCAATGTTTCCACTTTATTTCCCCCACATATAAAAAGGTTAGGACATATCATCTAGCCTATCCTAACCTTGTGTTATTTAAATATTTATTATACTTAGTCTTCTGAATTTTGTTGATAATCCTCAGCCTTCATCTGTGGTGTCACTGTTGGTTGATCAAGTAATTCTTCATTATGAATATCATGAGGTGTAAATACATCGATATGTCTTTCTAAATTTAAGAAATTAGCTGGTAATTTGCCGCCATATTCACCATCAACATTTAATTGCATTTCAGTATATGATGAAATATTAATAGATTTTGCTTTTTCATATATCACTTTAGGATGCTTAGTATGTTCGCCTCTTGAAGCTAATGTCATGATGTGACCTAATTCTGCTAAGTTAGCCTTTTCTACTATTATTAATGTATAGTAACCATCATCTAACTTTGCGTCAGGTACTAATTTTTCAAAACCTGCCATTGAATTAGTTAATCCTAGTAAGAATAGCAATGCCTCTCCTTGAAAGACTTTATCGTCATATTCAATTCTTAAATCTACAGCCTTCATTTGTGGCAACATTTCAAATCCTTTAATGTAATAAGCAAATGACCCGACAATTGATTTTAATTTGCTTGGTGTTTCGTATGAGACTTGTGTTAATTGACCGCCCGCTGCTAAGTTAATGAAGTAACGACTGTTCATTTTACCTATATCAACTTTAGTACTGTGTCCTTCAATAATCACATCAAGCGCACCCATTATATCGTTTGGCAAATGCAACGCTCGTCCAAAGTCATTAACTGTGCCCATAGGTATAACACCTAATTTCGGTCTGTTAGGTTGCTCAGCGATTCCATTGACTACTTCATTTAACGTACCGTCGCCACCCGCTACTATTAAAATATCATATTGTTGTTTAAGTGCTCGCTCTGCTTCTAAAGTAGCATCACCTTCGCGCTCTGTAGCATAAGCACTTGTTTCATATCCAGCTTTTTCCAGTTTAATTAAAACATCAGGTAGCATTCGTTTAAATAGCTCTTTACCAGATGTCGGGTTATAAATAATTCTTGCTCGTTTTCTCATATCATATCCCTCGACTTCATATACTCATATTTAATATTAAATGATTTACACTCGAGTTGAAAGTATTTTTTAGAACTTGTTAGTAATTTATTGGTTAGAATTGTTCATGCATTAGTACAACTAAAGCATACACATATAACCTTATTAAAGTATTTAATTTAACTTATGCATTAATAGTAATTCATACATTTTGTTTTATAACTAATTCTTTCAACCTTAGTTAAGGTCTACTTTTTTCTCCATCAAAAAAATGACATTCAAAAAACTCCTACAACGAATAGTTTACACTAAACGTTATAGGAGTGAAAATCAAACTATTTATCTTTTATCTAGCTCTTGTTTAAGTAATTGGTTTACTTTTTGAGGGTTTGCTTGTCCTTTAGAAGCTTTCATAATTTGACCAACTAAGAAGCCCATTGCTTTACCTTTACCATTTTTATAATCTTCAACTGATTGAGGATTATTATCTAATGCTTCATTTACAAATTTTAATAAAGTAGCTTCGTCTGAAATTTGAACTAAGCCTTTATCTTCCATAATTTGTTTCGCATCTCCACCATTTTCTGCTAATTCAGGGAAGACTTTTTTGGCAATCTTACTGCTCATTGTGCCGTCTTCGATTAATTTAATCATACCTGCTAAGTTTTCTGGTGTTAATTTAGTATCTTGTAATTCTACTTGATTTTTATTCAAGTATTCATTTACGCCACCCATTAACCAGTTAGAAGTTAATTTCACGTCTGCTCCATGTTCTATAGCACCTTCAAAGAAATCAGACATTTCTTTAGTAAGTGTTAAAACATGCGCATCGTATTCAGGTAATCCTAAATCATTAACATATTTCGCTTTACGTTCATCTGGTAATTCTGGAATAGTTTGACGAACACGCTCTTTCCATTCGTCATCTACATATAATGGTACGATATCTGGCTCAGGGAAATAACGATAATCGTCAGATCCTTCTTTAACACGCATTAAAATAGTTTTACCTGTTGATTCATCAAAACGACGCGTTTCTTGACCAATCTCTCCACCATTTAATAATTCTTCTTCTTGGCGTTTTTCTTCGTATTCTAATCCTTTACGAACATAGTTAAATGAGTTTAAGTTTTTCAATTCAGCTTTTGTACCGAATTCTTCTTGGCCATATGGACGTAATGAAATATTGGCATCACAACGTAATGAGCCTTCTTCCATTTTACAATCAGATACACCTGTATATTGAATGATTGAGCGTAACTTTTCTAAATAAGCATACGCTTCTTGTGGTGAACGAATATCTGGTTCAGATACGATTTCGATTAGTGGTGTACCTTGACGGTTTAAATCAACTAAAGAATATCCATCTTTATGTGTTGATTTACCAGCATCTTCTTCCATGTGTAAACGAGTAATACCAATACGTTTTGTTTTACCGTCTACTTCGATATCGATATATCCATTTTCACCGATTGGTTCATCAAATTGAGAAATTTGATAAGCTTTTGGATTATCAGGATAAAAGTAGTTTTTACGGTCAAATTTAGAATTTGTAGCGATATCCATATTTAAAGCCATTGACGCACGCATTGCCCAGTCTACTGCTCTCTTATTAACAACAGGTAGAACACCAGGATATGCAAGGTCAATTACGTTTGTATTTGAGTTAGGTTCTGCTCCAAAATGTGCAGGTGATGGAGAGAACATTTTTGAGTCTGTTTTTAGCTCAACATGAACTTCAAGTCCGATAACTGTTTCAAAATGCATTATTTCCACTCCTTATAATTTTTCATAAGCGTCATGTAGGTTGAATTGTGTTTCATATTGATATGCAACACGATATAACGTCTTTTCATCGAACGGTTTACCAATAAATTGTAATCCAATTGGGCGTCCGTTTGATTGTCCACAAGGAACAGAAATACCTGGTAAACCTGCTAAGTTAACTGGTGTAGTTAATAAATCATTGGCGTACATAGTCAATGGATCATCAATCTCGTCACCTAGATCAAATGCTGTTGTTGGTGCAGTTGGACCTACAACAACGTCATATTTTTCAAATACTTTATCAAAGTCATTTTTGATTAAAGTTCTTACTTTTTGTGATTTTTTATAATAAGCATCATAATAACCTGAACTTAAAGCGAATGTTCCTAAGAAGATACGGCGTTTAACTTCATCACCGAAGCCTTCTGATCTAGACATTTTATAAAGTTCTTCAAGTGATTGCGCTTCTTTGGAGTGGTAACCATAACGGATACCATCAAAGCGAGCTAAGTTTGCTGATGCTTCTGATGATGCAATAACATAATATGATGGAATACCATACTTCGTATTAGGAAGTGATACCTCTTCTACCTCTGCCCCTAATGATTTCAATGTTTCTACTGCATTTTTTACTGATGCTTTAACATCTTCGCTAACACCTTCGCCTAAATATTCTTTAGGAAGTGCTACTTTTAAACCTTTAATATCTTTTCCAATTTCAGAAGTAAAGTCAACATCATCAACTGGCGCACTTGTTGAATCATTAGCATCTAAACCAGAAATAGCTTCTAACACTAATGCATTATCTTTAACGTTACGAGTTAATGGTCCAATTTGGTCTAATGACGAAGCGAATGCTACTAAACCGAAACGTGACACACGTCCATATGTTGGTTTCATACCCACGATACCGCAATACGATGCAGGTTGACGGATAGAGCCACCAGTATCTGACCCTAGACTAAAAGGTACTAGACCTGCTGCTACAGCCGCAGCTGAACCACCTGAAGAACCACCTGGTACAGCAGAATGATCAAATGGATTCACTGTTTTCTTAAAGTAAGATGTTTCAGTAGAACCACCCATTGCAAATTCGTCCATGTTTAATTTACCAATTAAAACTGCATTTTCATTATGCAATTTATTCATAACAGTTGATTCGTAGATAGGTACGAAACCTTCCAACATTTTACTTGCACATGTTGTTTCTAAATCTTTTGTAATGATATTGTCTTTAATTCCCATTGGAATACCAAATAATTTACCTTCCATTTGGTCTTTGGCTTGTAATTCATCTAATTCTTGCGCTTTTTTCATCGCATTTTCTTTATCTAAAGCTAAGAAAGATTTGATTGTAGAATCAGTTTCTTCAATAGCATCATAAATATCACTTACAATTTGTGATGGTTTAATTTCTTTATTTTTAATTAAAGTTAATAAATTCTCAACAGACTCATAGCGAATACTCATCTTAAGCGTCCTCCTCATTCATGATGGCTGGAACTTTAAATTGTCCATTTTCAGTTTCTTTTGCATTTTTTAATGCTAATTCTTGAGGAATGCCCTCGATAGCTTTATCTTCACGTAAAACATTTTGTAAATCTAATACGTGATATGTTGGTTCAACACCTTCAGTGTCTGCACTATCATTTTGTTTAGCAAAATCTAAAATACTTTCTAACGTATTGGCCATTTCATCCGTTTCTTCAGGAGAAATTTGAAGTCTGGCTAAATTAGCTATATGTTCAACTTCTTCGCGTGTTACTTTAGTCATTAAATAAAAGCCTCCTTATTACTCATTCATCACTAAATTGTATCAAATATTCATTTAAAAATCTAAGTATTTATTAAGTGAGGCCAATTTAAATCACTGTCCGTACTTTTTTGAACATATTTTTAGCAATACCAATTACGAAAATCTATTATAAATAAGCCATCCCCTTGGTGTTACTTATTTATATGTTTTTATCATATAATCCTATCAAAAACTGAAATATTATATTAATTATTTATGATTATGCAATTTTTATTAGTAATAACTTGAATGACACTTTAAAATGTAAGCGCTATATCACTGTTTTATCAGTTTTTTAAAAATAAAATTTTATTTTTTCACTTTTCTAAACATTTAACTATACTGTATAATATTACATGTGACACAAATCTATAAAATTATACAAGGGAGTGGTTAATATGCTATATCTTGGGACTGCATTAAATCAACAAGTTGATGCAAATTGGCAAACTTACATCATGATTGCCATTTACTTTATTATTCTGCTTATTATAGGCTTTTATGGCTATAAACAAGCAACCGGTAATTTAAGTGAATTCATGTTGGGTGGTCGTAATATAGGTCCGTACATTACCGCACTATCCGCTGGTGCTTCCGATATGAGTGGTTGGATGATTATGGGACTACCAGGTTCTGTTTATAGTACTGGTTTATCAGCCATTTGGATAACTATCGGTCTTACACTAGGTGCTTATATTAATTACTGGGTTGTGGCGCCAAGGCTCAGAGTTTATACAGAAATTGCAGGAGATGCCATTACACTCCCTGATTTCTTTAAGAACAGATTAAATGACCAACAAAATATAATTAAAATCATTTCAGGATTAATTATTGTTATATTCTTTACTTTATATACACATTCTGGTTTTGTTTCAGGCGGTAAATTATTTGAAAGTGCCTTTGGATTAAATTATCATTTTGGATTAATTCTCGTCGCTGTTATAGTTATCTTTTATACATTTTTCGGTGGTTATTTAGCTGTATCTATTACAGACTTTTTCCAAGGCGTCATTATGCTAATCGCTATGGTTATGGTACCTATTGTAGCTATGATGCAGTTAAATGGTTTTGATACTTTTAGTAAAGTGGCAGCAATGAAACCAACAAATATGGATTTATTTAGAGGCACGACATTAATTGGTATCATTTCTCTATTTTCTTGGGGATTAGGATATTTCGGTCAACCTCATATCATTGTTAGATTTATGTCTATTAAATCTCATAAATTATTGCCAAAAGCGAGACGTTTAGGAATCAGTTGGATGACGATAGGCTTACTTGGTGCGGTTTGCGTAGGATTAACAGGTATTGCCTTTATATCTGAACGTCATATTAAAATGGAAGATCCAGAAACATTATTTATAATTATGAGTCAAATACTATTCCACCCACTTGTTGGCGGATTTTTACTTGCAGCGATTCTAGCTGCTATTATGAGCACCATTTCATCTCAACTATTGGTTACTTCAAGCTCATTGACTGAAGATTTTTATAAATTAATTCGTGGGGAAGAAAAAGCATCAACACATCAAAAAGAATTTGTTATGGTAGGACGATTATCTGTATTAATTGTAGCTATCGTAGCTATCGCGATTGCTTGGCATCCAAATGATACGATTCTTAATTTAGTTGGTAATGCTTGGGCAGGTTTTGGTGCCTCTTTTAGCCCATTAGTATTGTTCTCCTTATATTGGAAAGGTTTGACTAGAGCTGGTGCTATTAGCGGTATGATCAGTGGTGCTTTAGTCGTAATTATATGGATAGCATGGATTAAACCACTAGCTTCTATTAATGAATTATTTGGTATGTATGAAATCATTCCAGGTTTTCTAGTAAGTGTCATCGTGACATATATTGTAAGTAAATTAACGTCTTCACCTGAAGAATTTGTAAACCAAGACTTAGCTAAAGTAAAACAAATTGTTAAAGAAAAATAAAAAATACGCGTAGAAAAGGTTAATCTTTTTCTACGCGCTTTTTATTTTTGAAGATTAATTATGATAAATGTGAACCTGTGGTTCTTTATCATCTTTATTTTTACTAATTAATGCTCTTGGATTGTTACCATCTTTAATTCTAATTTCATACTCGTCAATATCATCAAAGTATTTATTAGCTTGTTCAGTCACATATTGTGTGATACCAATTGTTTCAGCCTGACCATAATAATCAATTGGTAAATCCACTGTTAATTGTTTTGCTTTTTTATCTACAAATTTCACTTTACCTACTGCTTGTGTAAAGTTAGAGAAATAAGATTGTAGGTTATCATTAAATTGTTTAAAGTTATTATTTAATGATTCGTCATATTTACCTGCTGTAGAGGAAGGTAATAAGGCAGTTGTCTCATTAATTGTTTTCCAATCATTGATTTTCGTTTGACCATCATCAGCAGTTGCTCCTGCCATAAATTCACCTGGTGTAATAGACTCTTGGCTACTTTGTTTATATATAGCAAAGTGAATTGGAATATCTTTTAAGTCACTATTTTCTCTTAATCTAGATAATATTTCACTCGCCATTGCTTTACCCTGCTTCTCTATTTCTTTGTCATCTAACTTCTTACTATACGTTTCGCCATCTTTCTCTTTCTGGTAATAATATTCACTATTCATAGCTAAACCAATGGTCATACCTTTAATATTTTTACCTTTAGTATCACTATTACCATAGAAATCCTGTTCTAAAATATTAGATAAATAGGCAGGCGATTTTTCAGCTATTTTAGTAGGATTTGTTTCGCCTTGATGAGAAGGATTAAGGCCTAAATTTTCATTAGCCTTTTTATCTTTCTTATCTTTTTCACTCATTTTTTCTATTTCTTTTTTAGTATATTTAGGGTCAAGATAAGCATTGATTGTCTTTTTATCTAAAAATTGTCCATCTTGATATAAGTATTTGTCAGTTGGAAAGACTTCTTTACTTAGTTCTAATAGACCACTTTCAAAGCCTTCGCTATTATAGCTATTTGCCATATTATCTTGTAATAGTCCGCGTGATTGACTTTCTTTAAAAGGTAAAATCGTACGATAATTATCGCCTTGTACGTTTTTATCTGTAGCCACTTGTTTGACCTGAGACGAATGACTTCCTTTAGTATGATCTGCTTCTTGGTCAGATGATTTATCTTTATCGTTACTGCATGCGGTTAAAATAAAAATTGTCGAGATAAGTAAAATTATTGTTCGCTTCATCGACGTACCTCACTCATTATTTATTTCATTTTGTTTTGTTGCAAATTCTTCTTCAGTCCATATTTCCGTTCCAAACTTTTCTGCTTTAGTTAATTTAGAACCTGCATCAGCTCCAGCAATTAATATGTCTGTACTCTTAGTGACACTGTTCGTCACTTTTGCACCTTGCATTTGTAACCACTGGGAAGCTTCATTACGTGTCATTTGCTCTAATTTACCAGTTAATACAATTGTCTTACCACTAAAATCTGGATGTCCTTCAATTTCAGTAGTTTTAACACCTTTATATGTCATATTAACATCTTTATCTTTTAATTTTTGAATTAATACACGAATGTCATCATTTTCTAAATAAGTGACTACTGATTGAGCTAATTTACCACCAATATCATGAATAGCGATTAATTCTTCTTCAGTTACTGTCAAAAGACGATCCATAGTTTCATATTTTTCCGCTAGAACACGACTTGCTTTTACACCTAAATGACGAATGCCTAAACCAAATAATAAATGTTCTAAAGATTGTGATTTAGCTTGTTGTATAGCTTCTAATAAGTTTTCAACTTTTTTACTTCCCATACGTTCAAGAGGTAATAAATCTTCTTCTTCCAAATAAAAGATATCAGCAACATCTTTGATCAAATCATTTTCATATAACTGTTGAATAATTTTGGTACCTAAACCATCAATATTCATAGCTTGACGTGAAACAAAGTGAATAAGGCCTTCGATTAACTGAGCTTGGCATTTAGGATTAATACATCGTAAAGCCACTTCGCCTTCTATTCTTACTAACTCATGACCACAACTTGGACAATGGGTCGGCATATGATAAGTTTCAGCATCTTCTGGTCGACGGTCAATAATACTTTTCACAACTTCTGGTATAATATCGCCTGCTTTTTTGACAACAACACTATCACCAATTCTGATATCTCTTTCGTGTATTAAATCCTCATTATGTAATGAAGCTCTTGATACAGTCGTACCTGCTACTCTCACTGGTTCGAGGATTGCCGTAGGTGTAACCACACCTGTACGTCCTATACTTAATTCAATGTCTAATAACTCTGTAACAACCTCTTCAGCAGGAAACTTATAAGCAATTGCCCATCGAGGTGATTTTTGAGTGAATCCCATTTCATCTTGTTGTTCCAAATCGTTAACTTTGATAACTATACCATCTATATCATAAGGTAATGTTTCTCTTTCAGCTGTCCATTTTTCAATATATTTAAGAACGTCGTCTATATCAGATACTCTCTCACGTTCGTGATTTGTCTTAAACCCTAATTGATCCAATTCATCTAATGCACCACTTTGTGTCGTAGCTTCAAAGTCAGTAAAATCGTTAATACTATATAAGAAAACACTTAACTTTCTTTTAGCCGCTAGCTTAGAGTCTAGTTGGCGTAATGACCCTGCTGCTGCATTACGAGGATTTGCAAAAGGTTGCTCGCCCGTCTTTTCCTTTTCTTCATTTAAATTCATAAATGATTTTCTAGGCATATATGCTTCTCCACGAACTTCAAAATTAAGTGGTTCTTTAATTTTTAATGGAATGGCATGAATCGTTCTTAAATTTTCGGTTATATCTTCACCTGTCGTACCATCACCACGAGTTAATCCTTGTACAAAACGGCCATTTTCATATTTTAAAGAGACAGCTAAGCCATCTATTTTAAGTTCACACATATATTCTACTTTACCAATATTTTCTCGTATACGTTGATCAAACTTTCTTAAATCTTCCTCGTTAAATGCATTACCTAAACTAAGCATAGGTGTATCATGATTCACTTTTTCAAAAGATGATTGCGCTTCACCACCTACTCGAACTGTAGGTGAATCTGGTGTCTTAAATTCAGGATGTTCTTCTTCAATATGAATGAGCTCATGTAATAATTTATCATATTCACTATCCGGCACTGATGGATTATCTTGAACATAGTATTCATAACTATATTGGTTTAATAAATCATGTAATTCATCTACACGATTTTGTAATTCACTCATCCACTAGTCCTCCTTTTTCTCAATTGGTGCAAATTGTGCAAGTAATCGTTTAGGTCCTTCTGATTTAAAAATAATGTCTAATTCAACAGAACCATTCTTTTCGTTAACGTTACTAACCATTCCTTCTCCCCATGCTTTATGTGTCACTTTGTCTCCAACCTTCCAATCTGAAGATGTGACTTGCTTTTTAGATGACGTTGTACGCTTACTAAACCCACGTTTTTGAGCTGGTTTTGCTTTAGGTTGAATCGTTTGTCGTTTACTTCCAGAATGACTTTCCATTAAATCTTCAGGTATTTCTTTTAAGAAACGTGACGGCATATTTGATTGAGAACGACCAAATAACATACGCGTTGTTGCATTAGTAATATATAACGTTTCCTCAGCTCGTGTGATTGCCACGTAACAGATACGTCGTTCTTCCTCCATTTCGTGATCATCGTCACTTTTTATTGCTCTTATATGAGGGAATAATGACTCTTCCATACCCATGATAAACACAATCGGAAACTCTAATCCCTTGGCGGAGTGCATAGTCATTAATGTAACACCCGATTCTGTATCCGCTTCGTCAATATCAGCAACCAGTGATAAATCCGTTAAAAAGTTAATTAATGATTGTTCTTCTAATGGCGTATTCTCTTCATAGTCTTTTGGAACTGACATAAATTCATCCAAGTTTTCTAAACGACTACGTGATTCTAAAGTTTGTTCTCTATCAAGCATGTCTCTATATCCAGATTTAACCAGTACTTCTTCTACGATTTCGCTAATTTCAAGAAACTCTTGCTCTTTAATAAGATTTTGAATCATTTCATAAAAAGCGATACATTCTTGAGTTACTTTTTTAGATAATCCAATAAAATCAACTTCACCTAATGCATCAAACATACTAATATTATTTTGAACTGCATAAGTTTGAATTTTTTCAACAGAAGAAGGGCCTACGCCTCGTTTAGGCACATTAATAATGCGTTGTAAACTGATATCATCGTTACTATTAGCAATGACTCTTAAGTAACTTAATAAATCTTTTATTTCTTTACGATCATAGAACTTTTGTCCGCCAATCATTGTATAAGGTATGTTCGATTTCATAAATGTTTCTTCAAGTACACGTGATTGTGCATTGGTTCTATATAATATAGCCATATCGCTATATTTCTTACCGTTACGTTGATGCTTCATAATTTCACGAACAACATATTCTGCCTCATCACGTTCAGTTGTTGCTTCATAATAATTTATTTTATCTCCGCCTGTATTAGCAGTCCATAACCCTTTAGGCTTTCTTTCAGTATTGTTTTTAATGACTTCATTAGCAGCATTTAAAATCGTTTTAGTTGAACGATAATTTTGTTCCAAGAAAATTGTTTTCGCGTCTGGGTAATCTTCTTCGAATGACAAGATGTTTTGAATATCAGCACCACGCCAACCATAGATAGATTGGTCTGAATCACCTACAACACATAAATTTTTAAACTTGTTCGCTAGTAATTTAATTAGCGTATATTGTGCTTTGTTTGTATCTTGATACTCATCCACATGAATATATTGGAATTTGTTTTGATAATATTCTAAAGCTTCTGGTACTCTTTCAAACAAATTAATCGTTGTCATAATTAAATCATCAAAGTCCAATGCTTCATTTCTTGAAAGTTGACGTTGATAGCCTTTATACACAGTAGCAACCATTTGTGAATGAAAATCATTAGCTTCTTTTTGAGCATCTTCTGGCGTTTTTAATTCATTCTTTAAATTGCTAATCGCACCAATAAACATACGTGGTTCAAAACGTTTACTATCGATATTTTCATTTTTTAAAACGTCTTTTATCACAGATTTTTGGTCAGTTGGATCAATAATTGTGAAATTACGTTCTATGCCGATACGGTCTGCATCTCGACGTAATATACGTACACACATAGAGTGGAAGGTAGACATCCATATTACTTGTGCTTCTTCGCCTACTAATTGTTCAACTCTTGCTTTCATTTCTTTAGCAGCTTTATTCGTAAATGTTATAGCTAAAATATTGTATGGTGATACATCTTTCTCGTCTAATAAATAAGCGATTCTATGTGTTAACACACGTGTTTTACCAGATCCTGCACCTGCCATAATTAATAGTGGTCCTTCTGTTGTTCTGACAGCTTCACTTTGCTCTGTATTCATATTCTTTACTAATGAATTCATTTACTAGACTCCTTTATCTTAACTGTTTTTAATGCTTTCTTTATATCTTGATATACAATATCACCAACGACGATTGTATCAGCAAACTCAGCCATTTCTTTCGCTTGTGATAACGATGTTATTCCACCACCATAAAATAATTGTGTTGTCGTTAGTGTATTTGCTACTGACTTAACTTTCTCTACATCCCCGTATTCACCACTATATTCGAGGTACAATATTGGGAAACGATATAATTCATTGGCCATTAATGCATATGAATCTATATCATCTATATCTAATTGCGTCTTTGCTTCTGTTTTTTGCGCAACTTTACTATTTTCATTCAATACTAAGTAACCTTCAAAGACAACTTCTTCAAAGTTAATTACGTGACCAAATTCCTTTAAAGCTTCTAATAGCATTCCATTATGATACTTTACATTGTTACTATTTAAAACAGTAGGTACAAAGTAAAAATCAAAACCTGGCATAACACTCTCTAGGTTAGAAATTTCAAGAACAAGTGGTAATGGATAACGTCGTACTCTACTCATTAAATGAATGACGTTATCTTCAGTTACGTTATCAGTACCCCCGATAATGATTGCATCTGTGTTTGACATACCAATCGCATCTAAATCATCGTCTGAAATAGACTTAGCAGGGTCTAATTTAAATACATGACGCCATTGTTTAATATCATACATTACGTGAAACTCCTTTTTTTAACATACCTTAAATTATATCATTTTTAACATGCTAGTTCTAAATAGATAACGTGAAATTGTATAACTTATTTTTCACTTTTGACACTAAAAAAGAAACGATCGTTAACCTATTATAGTTGTTAAACTTTAATAGTTCCGATCGTTTCGCATTATTTTTATTCTTTTGTATCGATATTGAGGCGATCTAATATCATTGTGTAAGCATCATTGCCCCATTGCAAAGAACGCTTCACTCGAGAAATTGTTGCCGTTGAGGCACCTGATTCTTGCTCAATTGTTGCATATGTGTATCCTTGTTTAATCATTTTAGCAACTTGAAGTCGTTGAGAAAGTGATTGAATTTCGTTCACTGTGCATAAATCATCGAAAAACTGATAACATTCTTCTCTATTCTCTAATGTAAGGATTGCATCAAACAATTCATTTAACGCATCCCCACGTAATTTTTCAATTTGCATCATAACAGCTCCTATATGCATATTCTTTTTACTATTTTAACTTACTAACAAGTTAAAGTGTAGTAGTTTTAGTTGAATTTGTATAGGATTTCACTTTTATTTCTAGTGTTATTCTAGGCCAGCTCTTTTAAAAATAGTGTCGACTTGGTTTAAATGATGTTTTGGATTGAAACA
This sequence comes from Staphylococcus sp. HL28, assembly GCF_021117155.1. NCBI lineage: Bacteria > Bacillati > Bacillota > Bacilli > Caryophanales > Staphylococcaceae > Staphylococcus > Staphylococcus sp. HL28. The sequence goes on along the minus strand of NZ_CP088218.1, from coordinate 950,429 downwards.
TTCATCTAATTCTTCTTTAGATAAAACATCTGTTATCTTACTATCTTGTTCTATTAATTCTCTGAAAGGTGTTTTCGTTTCCCAAGATTTCATAGCTTTTGGTTGTACTGTATCATACGCTTCTTCACGAACCATACCTTTATTTATTAGAGACAGTAATACACGTTGAGAATAAATTAAACCAAATGTTTTATCAATATTCGCTTGCATATTATCTTCATATACTGTTAAACGATCTACGATATTTGTAAATCTATTTAATGCATAATCTAAGGCAATTGTTACATCTGGTAACATGATACGTTCTGCAGATGAATGAGAAATATCTCGTTCATGCCATAACGGTACATTTTCATATGCGGTAGTGATATAACCACGAATCACACGAGAAATACCTGTAATATTTTCAGAACCAATTGGATTACGTTTATGTGGCATTGCTGAAGATCCTTTTTGACCTTTAGCAAACGCTTCTTCAACTTCACGTGTTTCAGTCTTTTGTAAGTTTCTAATTTCAACTGCAAATTTTTCTAATGAAGTCGCAATAAGTGCTAATGTTGCGATATAGTATGCATGACGGTCACGTTGTAAAGTTTGAGTTGAAACAGGTGCTGCACCTAAGCCTAAATGTTTACAAACATAGCTTTCAATTTCTGGCGGAATATTTGCAAACGTACCTACTGCACCACTCATTTTTCCTACTTCTATTTCTTCACGTACATCTTTAAAACGTTTTAAATTACGTTTCATTTCTGTATACCATAATGCCATTTTGACACCGAACGTCGTAGGTTCAGCATGTACACCATGTGTTCTACCCATCATTAATGTATATTTATAATTTTTAGCTTTTTCTTCTAAAACTTTGATAAATCTTTCTAAGTCTTTTTCAATAATATCATTTGCTTGTTTAATGACATAACTAAGTGCTGTATCAACAACATCAGTAGAAGTTAAACCATAATGAACCCATTTTCTTTCGTCACCTAATGTTTCTGAAACCTGTCTAGTAAATGCTACGACATCATGTCTTGTTTCTAATTCTATTTCTTTAGCACGTTCCACATCAACTTTTGCATTTTGGCGAATCTTTTGAACATCTTCTTTAGGAATATATCCTAGTTCACTCCATGCTTCAGATGCTAAAATTTCTACTTCAAGCCAAGCTTCATAGCGGTTTTGGTCTGTCCAAATAGACGACATTTCTTCTCTAGAATAACGTTCAATCATTTTTCAAACTCCTATCATATGTATATTCATATTTTAAATCCCAAAATCTGTACATTAAAAGTAAAATAAACAACAAAGTTCGTCTTTGACGATTTACTTTAATTCTAACAGAATAACTATCGATTGTATAATTCTAATTACCTTACATTCCTATTCTATTTCATATTTTTGTCAAACACAATTCCAAAATCAAAACCACTCAAAACAACTTATTGAGTGGTCTCTGTCATGTGTTATTCAGTTATTTTCTTACCTATAAAAATAATGTCTTGTTTTAAAACTTCTAAACTTCCATCATTATTTTCTTTATAAATTGGTTTTTCAATGCGTCTTGTTGGCATATAACCATCGTCTTTCATTCTTTGTAGGCAATCAGCAATCGTCTCATTATCATTTACTTTATACTTCATGCTCAACAACACTTTCTATTTCTTCAGGTTCGTAAGCTTTAAGTTTACGTTTACGTACACCTTTAACCCAGAAACCACCGTGAATATTTCTTGGCTCGTAAGCAATGATGAAGGCTTTAGGATCCAAGTTTTTAATTGTATCCATTAACTTTAATTCATATTTTCTTGGTGTTAATATTTGCATTACCATTCGACTTCCATCTCGTCCAAACGCTTCATAGTGTGTAACACCATACCCTAAGTTACGGAGTTCATTAGGTAAATCTAGCTCGTATTCAGAAGATGTCACATTAACTACAGTGTAACCGAGTGCCAATTTTTCTTCTATTTTCATACCTACAATGATACCGATTGAAAAACCAAATGCATAAGCGACAATATTTTGAATTTGGTCTAAACTGGACATAACCAATCCTAGACCTACGACATAAATTAATACTTCAACAAAACTTACAATCGCAGCCACATAACGGTAACCTTTTAAAGTTAAAATGGTTCTCATTGTTAAACATGTGACGTAACACACATTGATTACAAAAATAGCAAACACCATTAACCATGGGTTTTGAGCAATCGCTGACATATTATTCCTCTTTTCTTACATGAAATTCAAATTATTTTAACAGTCATTTTAAGCTTTGTCACGTCAAATTTAACTTTAACATTATAAAATGATTAATAGCGTTAGTTATTATTAAAATGATTAAAAAAGTAAGTACTACACTTGGTTTAGTTTACTTTCTAATTTTGGGCCAACTATAACGTGTATAAGCGAGTTCACGTTTATGTGCATTTTTAACATAGTGATTTTCAATCGTTTCTTTCGCTTCACTAGAAACCTCTTTGCCTTCTAAATAGTCATCTATATCGTTATATGTTACACCTAAGGCTTCTTCATCAGGCAATTGAGGTTTGTCTTCCTCTAAATCTGCTGTAGGTGTTTTTTCATATAAATGAGCTGGCGCACCTAAATATTTAAGTAATGATCGACCTTGACGCTTGTTCAGACCAAATAGTGGCGCGATATCAGCTGCGCCATCACCATATTTAGTATAAAAACCAGTGATATTTTCTGCAGAATGATCAGTTCCCACAACAATACCTGATTGATTTGAAGCAATTGAAAATTGTACTTTCATTCGTTCTCTTGCTTTTTCATTACCTTTTTGGAAATCTGTTAATTGAATCCCTGCTTCTTGTAATGATTTTACACTTGTATCGACTGCAGGTTTAATATTAACGGTAATTGTTTGGTCAGGATTAATAAAGGTTAACGCGTCTTCTACTTCATCTGCGTCTGATTGCACGCCATAAGGCAGTTTAACTGCTATAAATTGGCATTCTCTACCTTCTTCACGTAATTCGTTAACTGCCAATTGGACAAGGCGACCAGCTAATGTTGAATCTTGCCCACCAGAAATACCTAGCACTAATGATTTGATAAATGAATGAGATTGTACGTAACTCTTAACAAACTGTTTAATCTCTTGTACTTCTTTTTCAACATCAATTTGAGGTTTTACTTTCATCTCTTTTACTACAATATCTTGTAAATTACTCATGGTCTTCCTCCATTTCTTTTACATGTTCAGCCACTTCAAAGATGCGTTTATGTTTATTTTCCCAACAAGCTGTACTTAAATCAACTGGATACTCTTGAGGATTCAAGTAACGTTTGTTTTCATCCCAAAATGTTTTAAGGCCTTCAGTTAAGTAATCTTGGGCATCATGAACACTTGGTAAATCATAAACGAGTTGACCATTTTCAAAAATAGCATGATGTAAATCAATCGCTTCAAATGATTTTATAAATTTCATTTTAAATGTATGTACAGGATGGAATAATTTTAAAGGCTTTTCTTTAGTTGGATCTTCTCCGTGTAAAGTAATATAGTCCCCTTCTGCTTTACCTGTTTTCTTATTAATGATTCGATATACATTTTTCTTACCAGGAGTCGTAACTTTTTCTGCATTATTAGATAATTTGATACGATCACTGTATTCTCCATCACTATTTTCAATAGCAACTAATTTGTATACTGCGCCTAATGCTGGTTGGTCAAATCCAGTAATAAGTTTCGTACCTACACCCCATGAATCTACTTTAGCACCTTGTGCTTTTAGACTTGTTATTGTTTCTTCATCTAAATCATTAGAGGCTATTATTTTGGCATCTTTAAATCCTGCTTCATCTAGCATACGACGTGCTTCTTTAGAAAGATATGCGATATCTCCTGAATCCAAACGTATACCAATAAAATTGATTTTATCACCTAATTCTTTAGCAACTTTAATAGCTGTAGGTACACCAGATTTTAAAGTATGGAAGGTATCTACTAAAAATACACAGTCTTTATGACGTTCGGCATATTTTTTAAATGCAATGTATTCATCACCGTAAGTTTGTACTAGTGCATGTGCATGAGTACCCGATACAGGAATGCCAAATAATTTTCCTGCTCGTACATTACTTGTTGAATTAAAACCACCAATATAAGCAGCTCTAGCGCCCCATAATGCTGCATCTAACTCTTGACCACGACGTGTTCCAAATTCCATAAGAATATCATCATTCGCTATTTGACGAATGCGACTTGCTTTCGTAGCAATGAGCGTGTGGAAGTTAATAATATTTAATAATACTGTTTCCAGTAATTGTGCCTGAATTAAAGGCGCTTCTACTCTCATCAACGGTTCGTTGCCAAAACATATTTCTCCTTCTTGCATTGAATGGATATGTCCTGTAAATTTTAAATTTTTCAGATAATCTAAAAAATCATCCTGATAACCAATTGATCTTAAATATTCAATATCTGTTTCTGAAAAACCAAAATTATCCATAAAATCTATAACACGTTTAAGTCCATTAAAAACAGCATAACCACCATTAAATGGCATACTTCTAAAATACAGATCAAATACAGCCATTCTTTCATGAATACCATCATTCCAATAACTTTCAGCCATATTAATTTGATATAAATCATTTTGTAACATCAAACTATCGTCTTCAAATTGGTACACTCGTATCTCTCCATTTCGACCATTCTTTTATCATTATTTTATCATAATTCAATTTAACTAGGTAACAACTGAATTGCTTTTACTACCTACATATAAATAAATGATATCCAAATTTACTTTCAAGCATTTTATGACTTTGACCTATATCTTTGGCCTTGCGACAAATTCGTGACAATTATCATTATTGAATGTGTAAATCAATCGTGTCGATTATAATACTTATGAGGTGTTTGAAATGTTAATAGATAAAGCAACGACATTTATCCAAACGATGTATTCTGAATTAAATTATACGCAAGATGAAATTGATAAGAGACTTAAAGACATTAATCAAGAGATTGAAAAAACTGGTACCTACACACATACATTAGAAGAATTAACTTATGGTACTAAAATGGCTTGGAGACATTCAAATCGCTGTATCGGTAGATTTTTTTGGGAGTCACTCAATGTCAAAGATGCTAGAGATGTAAATAATGAAGCACATTTTTTAGAAGCTATTGAAGACCATATTATCAAGGGAACTAACGATGGAAAGATCAAACCTTATATAACGATTTTCAGTCCTGACGAACCTCCTAAGATTTACAATAATCAATTAATACGTTATGCAGGTTATGATAATTATGGCGACCCATCTGAACGTGATGTAACACGATTAGCACAACATTTAGGATGGCAAGGAAAAGGTTGCGACTTCGACGTGTTACCCCTTATTTATCAAATCAATGATGGTCCAATTAAATATTATGAATATCCTAAATCCATCATTAAAGAAGTTTCAATCGAGCATGAACGTTATCCTAAATTGAAAGATTTAAATTTAAAATGGTATGCAGTACCTATTATTTCGAATATGGACTTACAAATTGGTGGCATTACCTATCCTACTGCCCCATTTAATGGTTGGTATATGGTTACTGAAATCGCAGTAAGGAATTTTACTGATAGTTATCGTTATGATTTATTAGAAAAGGTTGCAGAAGCGTTCGAGTTTGATACACTTAAAAATAATTCTTTTAATAAGGATAGAGCACTTATCGAACTTAATTACGCAGTTTATCATTCATTCAAATCACAGGGTGTGTCCATTGTGGATCATTTGACAGCTTCTAAACAATTTGAAATGTTTGAAAAGAACGAAGCAAAGCATCAGAGAGAAGTAACAGGTAAATGGTCATGGTTAGCACCACCTATTTCCCCGACACTAACTAATAATTATCATCATGGTTATAATAATACGATGCGTGATCCAAACTTTTTCTATAAACAATCAAGTGAGACAAAGTGCCCTTTCCATTAAAACATCATTAGAGGTGAAGGCATGCAAATATATTATTTAGGTCCAAAAGGTACATTTTCCTATTTAGCTTCTAAGAAGTTTGTTAATCAAAAGCGAATACAACATTATGACTTTGTACCAAAAGCTAATTTATATGAAGTAATCAAATATGTTTCTCAAGATAACGCATCAATAGGAATTGTACCAATTGAAAATTCAATTGAAGGAACAATTAATATCGTTGCTGATTCACTTGCACAACAAAATGTATATGCGCATGGCGAATTACATTTAGATATAGATTTTGCTTTATATGGTAAAGCCGGTAGTCAAATAAGTGATATCAAGAAAGTTTATTCGATAGCTCCAGCCATTAGTCAAACCTCAAATTATATTATGAAACATCAATTTGACTATGATTATGTTGATAGTACTGTTAAAGGATTTGATATGATTAATAACCATACTGGGGCTATCGCTCCACTAGCTAACGAGAATGATTATGATTTTGAAATTTTAGATACACATATCCAAGATTTTGCTCATAATGCGACACGATTTTTAATCATTAAAAACCATGCTAATTTCGATAGTAATACGAATACGTCAATGTTTTTAATCACACCAAAATACGATAAACCTGGCCTTTTAGCGAGTATTTTAAATACTTTCGCTTTATTTAATATCAATTTATCATGGATTGAATCACGGCCTCTTAAGACTAAGCTAGGCCAATATCACTTTTTTGTTCAAGCAGATGCACCTGTATCACAAGATATCGAAAAAGTGATGACTATCCTCAATACACTTGATTTTCAAACCAAACTTGTTGGTTCATTTTATAAATAAGATAATAAAGAACGCTTCTCCCATACTTTAAGAACTAGGGAAAAGCGTTTTTTGTATTATTTTATGTTTTCTACATTCTTTTTTTCTATAGATACTAAATGATCGTCTTGATTTAATGTTAAATCATCGATATCTTCGAGATGTATTTTTTGAGATTTATCATTAAATGTATTGCCTGCAATAAATATTTGCGTATGTTTTACATTATTATAACTTCTAATGTGTATAGCATCCTTTTCCATTTTTCCAATAAATTCGTTGCCAATCACATTAAAATTAGAACCTGCTTGTGCCCCCATGTCTTTTCCAGTATAAGGATCCGCTGCGTTTTTGCCATCTTTGACACCTAAAAAGCGTATGCCCCCTACACAATTTATAAACCTGTTTTTAGATATAAATGTATTTTGAGATTTTAGCGGCGTTAATGCATATTCTTGAATTTGATCAAACACATTGTCTCTGATATGAATATTTTCATAATAGCGATGATATCTACTTGCATGTGACCCGATTGCCCTATTCCAAGGTTTCATTTTTGGGTCATCTGAAGGTCCAAAATAACAATTTTCTATAATGGCATTTTTAGTTATTGTCCCATCGGTTGTACCAAATTTTGGAAAAGCTCCAGGCACTTGGATATCCAATTGAATCGCTTCAGAAAAGAATCTATCACCATCAATGTCTAAGAAACCTTCAAAAGAACAATTCGCTATCCTTAATCCATTTAAACCACATGCATCAATGGCATGCCCACCTACAATGTTTTTAAAAGTTACACCAATAAATTGAATGTCTTCTGCATGTCCCATACATATAGCTGTATTGTTATATGGAAAATTAGAGCCATTCATATCAAATGTGCCACCCTTAATATGTATGTGACTATTTCCTGAGTAACCATGATAGAAAATATATGGCTTCCCATTCTTTAATAGTGCATCTTTGCTGTATCTCAATAATACTGTTTCATCATCTAAAAGTAGTGTTGTAGAGCCATAAATCACTAACGCTTTGCCAATATGATAAGTCCCCTTTGGAATATACACAGTATGTTCACCATTTTTTGCTCTATTCAATGCTTTTTGAATTGCTTTAGTATCTTTTACTTTATTATGACCTTCTGCACCAAAATCCTTCACATTTATGAACATCTAATATCTCCTTCGTTTCATATTTAATTGTAGTCCTCTTGATAAATATATATACTATGATTAATCTTACAAAACATTTTTTAAGCAATTAGATGAAATTTTTAATTAACTTAATAAAATTGAATGACATGAGTAAAGACAATGATTATTTTTATTTTGGGAAGGATGTTATTAAATGGAGAAAAAAGCTTTAATTGTAGTAGATTACTCAGTAGACTTTATTGCAACTGACGGAAAGTTAACTTGCGGTGAACCTGGACAAAAATTAGAAACATTTATTACAAATCGCATTCATCACTATATTAAAAATAATGAAGATATTTTCTTTATGATGGATTTACATTATGAAAATGATAATTATCACCCAGAATCTAAACTATTTCCACCACATAATATCGAAGGTACTCCAGGACGACAACTCTATGGTGAAGTTGGAAAAATTTATGAAACGAATAAACACCAAAGTAATATTCATTCCTTGGATAAAACTCGTTATGATTCATTTTATGGTACACCTTTAGATAGTTTATTACGCGAAAGAACCATTACCACAGTAGAAATCGTTGGTGTTTGCACTGACATATGCGTATTACACACCGCTATTTCCGCATACAATTTAGGTTATAAGATTCGTATACCAAAGAATGGCGTCGCTTCCTTTAATTCATCTGGTCATGAATGGGCATTAAATCATTTTCAAAACTCATTGGGCGCAGAGGTAGAAGAATAAGCTATAGTCATGCTAAAATAACTATATAATATCAATAAAATAACTAATGAATAAGGGAGACATATATCCATGGCAAACACTTACATTTTTGGACACAAAAACCCAGATACTGACGCAATATCTTCAGCAATCATCATGGCTGACTTTGAACAATTAACAGGAAATGCAGGCGCGAAAGCTTATCGCCTAGGTGAAGTTGGAGCTGAAACTCAATATGCATTAGATCACTTCAATGTAGATGCACCAGCGTTATTAGAAGATAATTTAGACGGTCAAGATGTTATTTTAGTTGACCATAACGAATTCCAACAAAGTGCTGATACAATTGCTGATGCTACAATTAAGCACGTTGTAGATCATCACAGAATAGCAAACTTTGAAACAGCTAGCCCTCTTTATTACAGAGCCGAGCCAGTAGGTTGTACAGCCACAATTCTTTACAAAATGTACAAAGAACGTGGATTTGAAATTAAACCTGAAATTGCAGGACTTATGATTTCTGCAATTATTTCAGATAGTTTATTATTTAAATCTCCTACTTGCACTGATGAAGATGTCAATGCAGCTAAAGCTTTAAAAGATATCGCAGATGTCGACTTAGATGCATATGGTTTAGATATGCTTAAAGCAGGTGCTTCTACTACTGATAAATCTGCTGATGTATTATTAGATATGGATGCTAAATCATTTACTATGGGAGATTACGTAACACGTATTGCTCAAATTAACACAGTTGATATTGATGAAGTATTAGATCGTAAAGAAGAATTAGAAAAATCTATGCTAGAAGCAAGTGCTGAAGAAAAATATGATTTATTCGTTTTAGTTGTAACTGATATCATCAATAGCGATTCTAAAATTTTAGTTGTAGGTGCTGAAAAAGATAAAGTTGGCGAAGCATTCAACGTTAAATTAGAAGACGATATGGCATTCTTAACAGGTGTTGTATCTCGTAAAAAACAAGTTGTGCCTCAAATTACTGAAGCATTAACTAAATAATTTTTATTAGTAATATAGAAATAATTTTGACTTTACCAAACCTGGGACATTATGTGATGTCTCAGGTTAGTTTTTTATATTAGACTTAATTATTTTTGTGAGAATCGGGTATAGATATGTTAAGCATTTTTACTTGAGGATATTCTTAACTCAAATCTAACTTAAGGAGGCTCAACTTTTGAATTCAATAGATCAACTATTTGAAAATAGCAAAGCATTTTTCAAAACACACCAAACAAAAGATATTAAATTTAGAAAGCAACAATTAAAGTTGTTAAGCAAGAGTATTAAACATCACGAAAATGAGATACTTGAAGCTTTACAAAAAGATTTAGGTAAAAGTAATGTTGAAGCATATGCTACTGAAATTGGTATTTTGTTAAAAAGCATTAAATTAGCCCGTAAAGAGCTTAAAAATTGGTCTAAAACAAAACAGGTAGATACACCACTTTATCTTTTCCCTACTAAAAGTTATATCAAGAAAGATCCATATGGTACTGTACTTATTATCGGTCCCTTTAATTATCCAGTGCAATTAACATTTGAACCGTTAATCGGTGCGATTGCAGCTGGTAACACAGCGATTATTAAACCATCAGAACTAACACCTCATGTATCTTCAGTCATACGTAAAATTGTTGAAGATGTTTATAAACCTGACTATATTGCTGTGGTTGAAGGTGGTATTGAAGAAACAGATCGCCTCATCCACTTACCGTTCGATTATATGTTCTTCACTGGAAGCGACAAAGTAGGTAAAATTGTTTATCAAGCTGCAAGCGAAAATCTCGTTCCTGTGACACTTGAATTAGGCGGTAAATCTCCTGTTATTATCGATGAGACAGCTAACTTAAAAGTAGCTAGTGAGAGAATTGCTTTTGGTAAATTTACAAACGCAGGTCAAACTTGTGTTGCTCCAGATTATATTTTAGTAGACCGAAAAGTAAAAGATGATTTTATCAAAGCATTAAAACAAACCCTAAATGAATTTTATGGTAAGACCATTCAATCTAGTCCTGACTATGGAAGAATTGTAAATCATAAGCATTTTAATCGCTTGAATGATTTACTACAAGATCATAAAAGCAATATCATTTTTGGTGGTCATAGTGATGAATCCGATTTATTCATCGAACCCACTATCCTTGATAATATACAAACTTCAGATTTAGTTATGCAAGAAGAAATCTTTGGTCCATTATTACCAATCATTAGTTATGATCAATTTGATGAAGCTTTCGAGATAATCCAGTCTCGTCCTAAACCTTTAAGCCTTTATTTATTTAGTGAAGATGAAAATTCAACACATCGTGTGCTTAATGAACTTGCCTTTGGTGGCGGTGCAATTAACGATACATTGATGCACTTAGCGAACCCCAATTTACCTTTTGGCGGCGTAGGTCTCTCAGGCATCGGTAACTATCACGGCAAATACTCATTCGATACATTTTCACATGATAAATCATATACTTTTAAATCAACGCGTTTAGAGTCGAGCTTATTTTTCCCACCTTATAAAGGTAAATTTAAGTATATTAAAGCATTTTTCAAAAATTAAAAAATAAAGATCCCTAAAGCGATATCACTTTAGGGATCTATTTTTTAGAACATGACACAAACACCTTCTGGTGCCTGGGTTGATTGATCTTTTAACTTTAATGTACCTTTTTCTTTATCTCTTTCAAATACCGTTAATTTAGAATGGCCCTCTTGATGGGCGCAAACTAAGTAATCATCTGATTCTGTGATATTAAAATCTCGTGGGAATTCGTCACCACTTTTGACAATATCAACTAATTCAAGTTTAGCTCCATTTTCTAACACTTTGTAAATTGCAATGCTATCGTGACCACGGTTACTTACATATAAAAACTGTTGGTCACGAGATAAATGTACTGCTGCAAGTTTAGTTGCACCATCAAAATGTTCTGGAATTGTTAAATGACGTTCTAATTCATCGAAACGACCATCTTCATATTTAGTTACGCTTACAATATTTGATAATTCATGTACGACATATGCATATTTTCCATTGTTATGAAATGCAATATGACGCGTACCATCAGCTGCATTAAATTCTGAAACTGCGTGTTCTTTCAAACCATTTTCACTAAATGTATATGACACAAGTCGATCTGTACCTAAATCAGCTGCTACTACATAATGACCATCTGGTGTCTCGTTTAAAAAATGCACATGCGGATGTTCTTGCCTTTCATGTGGTCCAAGTGGATAGTCATGTGCTAGCTCCTGAATCAATTTCTCAATTTCACCAGTAGTCGGATTTAATTTATAAATTCGAGCTAATCCAGCACCATAAACTGCTTCAAATAGAAACTCACCATTTGTCGACACTTGAACATAACATCCTGTGCCGTTTTGAGAAGCCAAACATTTATTGATTAATGTTAATTCACCATATTCTGCTATTTTAAAACTTGCGACACCACAATTGTCCCCTTCTTTTGTAATAGCATATAGAAAATGATTATTTCTTGTTACATATGTTGATGCTTCTAGTTGGTAACCGGTCGCCACTTCAACTATTTGTCCCTTTTGTTCATCTAAATCAAATTGATAAATTCCTTGTCCATTCTTCTTTGTATACGAACCAATATAACCTTTAGTCATTTATTCAACGCCTCCTTATCACTTACCTCTATTCTATTAAATTTATATATATAAAGACAAACGTTTGAGTATGATTTTAGTCATAAAACTCTATGCTTAAATTTTTATTTATTGATAACCACAAATAATTCTATCGAAAAACCACTTGCAAAATAGAACATATGTTCGTATAATAAATGTATAAATATTGAGGTGATTGAAAGATGATTAAGGGTTTAAATAATAATCAGTTGGACTATCGAAATATTCCGCGCAATCAATTGAATAGAAATATTCCAAAAGGACGTGGCATGGTTAAATGGGCGCCATTTGCTACCTTACCTGAACAATTTGAAACGATTCATCAATATATCATCGATCAAAATAAGGTTGATCGTCCTGTACTTTCTGACGATCAATTATCTGAGTTGAATTTTCGTTTACATCAGTCCTTGCAGTTAAACCAGCCAGTAGTTGTACATTATTATGATGATGGATACTTTAAATCTATCGAACTTAATATTGAACGTATTGATGCCATAACTTTTGAAGTTGAAGGATATCCATCTCATTCTTCTGATAAATTCAAACTTTCTTTATTAGACATTGTGCGTATTTCCCCTACTTAATTCCTTTTCAAGCAAATAAAAAAGCCACTGATGACGATTTCATCAGTGACGCTTTCATTAATTTAAACTTCAAATTAATTATTATTTTCGATATCTGAAACGATTTCTTTAGTTTTTCTTTCGATATCTTCAAAGTCTTTTTTGAAAATATAAGCAAATGCAACTACACCTACACCTACAACAACTGTAGTGATAGCTACTAAACTAAATACAAATTTAAATAAACCTTTAATAAAGTTCCACATTAAAATTCACCTCTATATTTTATATGCATATCTACAATACATTATGATAGCATATTTATCGTTATCAATAAATACATACCCTTTTTACTATCTTTATAAGCTCACTTTATAAAAATTTTTATGATAAGATGTAACTATAAAAAGACGACTGATTTATTCATCAGTCGTCTTAGCAAAAATTATAATTATTTATTCCACCAAGCAGAAATCGCATGTTTTACATTTTCATATGCATTACTCATGATATCACCCCAAATAAATGATTTCTCAATGCTATCAGTAACTAATTACAATTTTATTATATATATAATTACATAAAATAACAATTAATGTAACATTAACTTTATATTACAAAGTGTAAATTTTTCTTAAGGAGTTCTTTCAAATGCAAAACGTTAAATCTGAAATTATGACCTGTAGAGGTTCACATTATGACTTAGGCGTACAAACTGCAAATTGGTTAAAACAAACTGACCTCTTAAAAAATAGAGAAAAAGAATGGAAAAAGCGAATTCCTAGATTTGATATAGATGTTAACGAAACACATACTATTTTTCAAACGTATGCTCCTAAAATTTGGGAAGAACTCATGGGTATGCAAGATGTATTAAAGTTACCAACTCGTCAAATGATTTTAAACTTCGCACATTATCGATTTACTGATTTAAAAGAAAGTGGTTGTACCGTATTTAACGGAACGGATTATTTAGTAAGAAATTATGATTACCATCCTGCTACTTATGATGGCAGATATTTATTATACCAACCTAATGATGGCGGATTAGCACAAATTGGCCCAACATCAAGAGTCACTGGACGAATGGACGGTATGAATGAAGCTGGTTTAGTAATGGCATATAATTTTATGCATCGTAAAAAGCCAGCAAATGGATTCGTTTGTTATATGGTTGGAAGATTAATATTAGAACTCTGTAATAATGTTGAAGAAGCGATTCAACTGTTAAAAGAGATACCGCACCGTAGTTCATTTAGTTATATTTTAATGGATCAATCTTTAAATCATGCCATCGTAGAAATTACACCACGAGATATCAATGTCAGATATGATACTATTTGTACAAATCATTTTGAATTACTGACGCATGAAAATAGAAATTATACTAAAGAGTCCAAAGAACGATTAGCACGTGTCATTAATCAAACCCATACACAACTTGATAAACATCAAGCATTCAAATTATTTAACGATCCGCAATATGACATATATAGTAAACTTTTCAATAGTTGGTCTGGTACTATTCATACATCGATGTACGAACCACAATCACTTACAGCATGGATGACTTTAGGTGAGAATCAAACACCTTCAAGTATAGATTTTAATGCTTGGCTTAAGGGCGAAGAGCTCACACAACGTTCATTTGAAGGCGTTATCGATACGGATTTAACTTTTGCCACACATTAAAAAAGTACAAAACGAGAACAATTAGACCTGTCTCGTTTTGTACTTTATCTTCTTTTATTTTATGACTATATCTCCATCAACAGTATAAAATTCAAGTATATTGTCACTCTTTCCTACTTTACTTTCATGAAAATATTTATTCTCAATTATAGACTTTCCTTTACCTGGTTGTAATTTCAACAAAGTATTTTCAGGTTTATCTTTATAAGTGTAATGAATATCACCTTTTTTAGTTGAAGCCTTGATATCATTTCTAGGTGACATTTTATTGAAACTAATATTACCATTTCCTAACAAGAAAATAGAATTACTAATATCACTTTTGTTCACAACAATAAAGCCTTTCTCTAAGTTAAAATTGGCATTTTTAAGAATTGAATTATTAATATTAAAATGTGTGGCATTAGACTTAACATCTGAATTTTCTACGTTAACACTATTTAAAATTATTGGATTACTAGAGTTTATCAAGTTCATATTTTTAGAATTGATATTTTTTATATAATAACTACTGTTTTGAGAATATCCTTTAAGTTCACTTAATTTTTTATTTGGCACCTCAATAACAATCTGATTGTCATCTTTTCTAAACGGATTCAAATTAATAGCATATCCTCTATCAACATTTTTCACTTCTGAAATTTTCAGTGTCTTATTCTTTTTATATAAGTTTACTTTATTATCCCCATTATATTTCACTTTAAATTTGGGTCCTCTAATCACTTTAACATTAGCATATTCCGTGTTTATTGATATATTTTTAAAATTAGATTTAGGATATGATTTATTAATTTTCGTTTCTTCATAATTCTGTTTTTCAAAGGTAAACCAGCAAACTGTAGCACCTATAAAGAAAACAAGAAAAATGATAAGACCTGAAAACATTATCTTTCTCATCTTTGAACGCTTCCTTTAACTGTTTTAATATACCATCTTAAATATTTTAGAATGAGTCTATATATCGTTTCTAATACTTTAAATGTTATAACAATCAACATTAATCCGAGACCTGTGTATGCTATTGAAAAAAGAATATTACTCACTGAATCATGTATCCCTTTATAGAAAGACGATAAGACTAAAATTAAAGGAGCACAAATTAATAGCACGGAAACAATAAACAAAATAACGAATATCAAACATATGAAGAACACTGGAATTAAAACTAAAAATACTGATAGCAAACCTAAGCTTAATGAAGCAGTAACAGCTCTTAACGTATTATGAAATGTCGGTTTATATTCAGCATATTCAATCGCGCTATGCGCTTTTACCTGTTTTGCTATATCATTAGGCTCTTTTAACTCTTTAACTATTTCCGCTTCAGATTTACCTTTCAGTTCTTCTTCATAAAAGTAATGTTCATAATCATACATTTTTTTATCTTTTTCTTTTCTAGGTAGTTCGTCTAACGAGACTTCTAGTTCATTCAAAAATGTAATTTTATCCATAGTATTGTCACTCTCTCTATCTATTTTTCTATTAGTTGCAATACTAATGTTCAACTATTTAGTTACTTACTAAAGAATTCAATACGCTTTACTATATCATCTTTATATAAAATATTTAATTTCATATGATGTTCACGATCTCGATAAGTCATTGATTGATAGTTCTTACCTATTTTATTTTTTTGATAATTACTACCTAAATTGTTAATTACTTCATCAATATGACTACCAATTCTAACACCAAAATTTGTATCTATCTCTTTATCTTTAACAAGTACGATGCCTTTAACAACGTGTTTCTTTTTATGTACTTTAACTGTTAAATCATCATGCTTTTTATGATTATAAAATGTGTACCGATCTACTTTAATATTTTTATTTACATTAAATTCCTTTTTGTGAAATTGTTCATTTAAATGTATCCCATTTATTGATGCACTTGATAAATCAACAGTTTTTATATTTTTATAAAATGAAAGACCTATCAGAAGTATAATGGCTAATATTAAGAATAGCGTACTAATTATCCATCGATTCTGTATGCGCAAAGACGTTCACCACTTTCAACTTATTATAATAAATATAGCATAAGCCGTATTTACTTTCATCTCACGGTAGGTATTTACTAAAATGAGAGAATTTTTAAAATATTTTAATTTATTTACATTATGAAAATTGGTATAATATATAAAATGATTAAAGGAGGTTTTTTCGATGACCAATTTAGAAACATATTTTAAAAACAGTCAAGACATCGGACCTTATATTGAACAGATGCAAGACAATAAAGACAATCTCGTTTCAATTTATGATTCCTTTAAGTTACCCGAAGATGATGAAAGATTAGAGAAATTAAAATCATCTAACTATTCTAAAGTATTGGTAATTACTGAAGATTGGTGTGGTGATGCCATGATGAATCTTCCTATTCTTAAACATATTTCTGAAGCCCTCGAATTAGAAGTCAAGGTGTTCCACAGAGATGATGATACACATCTTATAGACCAATATTTAACAAATGGAAAATCACGTTCAATCCCTATTTTTGTATTCTTAAATGATAATTATGAACAGGAAACAGTTTGGGGTCCACGTGCTAAAGAAGTTCAATCATTTGTTACGAATTTACGTGAAGATACTTTACCAAGTAAAGATCATCCAGATTATGACGATAAAGTTAAAGAAA
The DNA here is from genome assembly GCF_021117155.1 of Staphylococcus sp. HL28. NCBI lineage: Bacteria > Bacillati > Bacillota > Bacilli > Caryophanales > Staphylococcaceae > Staphylococcus > Staphylococcus sp. HL28. The sequence continues at coordinate 933,207 of NZ_CP088218.1, read as the reverse complement.
CACATTTAATTATTTCAAATCGATATAAAACAGATTCCACATTCTGGAAAGCAGTTTACAACTCAATTATTGATCAAATGCTTTATAAATAATTCCTATATATAACGAAGCTATTTCAGTAAGGTAGCTTCGTTTTCTTTTGGAATCTCCCGTTTAAATAACTTATTCTCTCGCAAATTAAAACATTAAAAACCGGGGCAATAAAACCCCGGTAATCACTTTTTCTAAATATCCCTTTTAGCAGCATATAATACATTAACAATAAATAGCACTACGATGGATGCTATAGAAATAAACCATTGCCAATGTGTAAATGAAACATCAGACTCAGTCATTTTTTGAGTTAAATACGTGAATGGAATGTACTTAAATGACTTATGAATGTCATCACCGATGTTTGGAATTAAACCTACAAGTGGTTGGATAAATGGCACGATTAATAATAAGAAAATGCCTAACGTAAAGATAACAGCTGGTTTTTCAACTGCTAATGTAATTAAGAATAAAAATAATCCAAAGAAAAGGAAAAAGATAAGATAGAACCAAATGTTAGTTAAAAAGTTATCTCCATCAATACTTTTACCTTTTGTTGTAGCTTCAATTACAATTATCACTATATATTGAACGAGTGTAAATAAAAATGAAATTAAAATCATCGAAATCGTTTTAGCAACAATATAACCAATTCTACTACTCATCTTATTCATATATAATTGAATCGTACCTTGTGAGTAATCTCGTGTAATTGTTTTGATAATAAATAATAAACCTGCAAATAAGAATAACCAATTGGCCATGATAAATACCATTGTATAGTCCACTTTGTGTCCAGGACTATAATTTGCCATCATTACGGCTTGAAAGACAGTTAAGCCAATGACAAGTATAAACGCGATGTATGTGAGCGGACTTTTAAAAATACTTATTAAATCATGTTTTACTAATTGTAAAGATCTCATTATTTATCACCTCTTTGATTAATATTAAAGTAAGTATCACGTAATGAACTTTTACGTGTTTCAATATATTTAGGATAAATATTGAGTTGAGCTAACGCTTTTAGCACATCTTTATAATTGTTTTGTGCTTTAATGATGATTTCTCCATTTTCTTTATTAGACTGTTGAACATGGAATTTTTCTGTCAACATTTCTAATGCATTTTGATAGTCTTCTGTATCGATTGAAATTATCGTACTATCTTTTGGTCCACCATCTTTCATATTGACATCTTGTACAAATGTACCATCTCTTAAGAATACAGCTCTATCACAAATGAGTTCAATATCCTCTAATTTATGACTAGAAATCAATATCTTCATTTCTAACTGTTTAACCAATGATTGAATCGTCTTCAATACATCAATTGAACCATCTGGATCCATACCATTTGTTGGTTCGTCTAAAATTAAGTATTTAGGTTTATTCATTAATGAAACTGCTATAGCTAATTTTTGTTTCATACCCATTGAATATTTTTTCACTTTTTTCTTGATATAAGGTCTCATACCAAATGCGTCAATAATGTGATCTGCATATTCTTTGTCGAATCCTTTACCTAATACTTGTGCAAATAATTTTAAATTATATAATCCTGTTTTATTATCATATAGTTTAGGGTGCTCGATTAAATAACCGACATTTTCATTATTTGGTAAATTAACTTTCCCCTCATAATTGATAATATTCCCATTCATTACTTTCATTAGCGTTGTTTTACCTACACCATTTTTACCGATTAATCCTACGATTTGACTGTTTCCAAAATCAAAATCTATATGATCTATAACTGTATTTTGGCCATATTTTTTTGTTATTTGTTCTAACTTCATCGTAGACCTCCTTTAAAGTGTATATTTCTTAATTTTATTTAGTTGTAAAACGTAATTAATGATTAAAACTATAATACTTAATAGAACAAATCCATAATTTAAAAAATAAGAGTAAAATTGTGGAATTTGACTATGATTTAAAAATATATAATTAATTAAAATCAAAGTGACGGATAATAGAAACGGTAATGCGAACATAATTAAAATGATATAAGCAATATATGATACTCTCTCAGTTTTATATTCTGTGCTTTTTCTAAAAGCGATTGGTATAGATAAGAAGTTCGCTACAATATAGGCATATGTAGTTGAGAAATATATTGCATTAGTTTGAATAGAATCTGATTCATAGCCATATAATGTAATCACAACTGCACCAAATAAAGTAAAAAAGATACATGTTAAATAGTTAGCGTTTAACATATCTTTCTTAGAAACTGGTAAACTTCCGAAAAATAAGTTTGCCCGATTCCCACCTAATCGTCGATGAAATCTAAACAAATGACCTGCATCGAGAATAGAAATAACCATTAAAATTAATCCAAGTGGTATTGCCATAATAGAATTCATGAGCGGATTAGGTTTCATTAAGAAACTATATATTGGATAAAATCCAATCAAAACTATATACAAAATGAGCGTCCAATATCTTAATTTAATATTTCTAATTAACAAGTGCTTCATTTCTTATCCTCACTTTCTAAAGTAAGGGGTTTCGATGATTTACTTTTATATTTTTCTAAATAAATCATTAATTCTTCAATACTAGGATTTTGAACTTCAATATCGTTTCCGAATATTTCTTTAAATGTTTGTGCATGTTGTGTTAAAGCTGTATATCCAGTTTGCCTAGTTTCTCTGTAGATTAATAATTCTTCCAGTTCTTCATCTAAATCATTATGATTACCTTTAATAATTTGAAATTTGCTCATTAACGATTCAATTGAATCATTTAATATAATTTCACCGTCGCTGATATATACTAAATAATCAGCAATCTTTTCCAAATCTGAAATAATATGTGTTGAAATGAAAATCGTCTTATCTTCATCAATTAGTTCTTGTTGAATAATTTCTAATACTTCATTTCTTACAATTGGGTCCAAACCTGAAGTAGGCTCATCCAAAATAAATAACTCAGCATGATGACTAAATGCAATAGCCAGTGACAGTTTCATTTTCATGCCAGTAGAAAATTGATTGATTTTCTGATTATATGGTAAATCAAATCTACTTAAATAATTATTAAACAAATGACTATCCCAATCTTTATAAAAAGGTGAAATGATATTTTCTAACTTTTTAATAGTCCATTTTTCGTTGAAGTATGTTTCTGAATAAACAAATCCTATTTTATTTTTTATCTTAATAGGATTCGTTAACATACTGTCACCTAAAATTGAAATGGTTCCACCATCGTATTGTAATAAATCCATTATTAATCGTATGACTGTCGTTTTCCCTGCACCATTTGCACCAATAAACCCTGTTACAAATCCTTGAGGCACATTGAATGATACGTCCTTTAATTTAAATTTCTGACTAGAATAATTAACATGGTTCAATTCAATAGCATTCATTATTCTTCCTCCTCATAAATTAAAGAAAGAATTTCTTGCAGTTCTTCTAAAGACATTCCAATTGTCTTTGCTTCTTTCGTCATTGATTTTGCTAAATTTTCAATCACAAAGAACTGTTTTTCCTTTAGAATTGAATTATCCTGTTCTTTAACAAACGTTCCCTTACCTCTAATCGTAGTAACAAAACCATCTTTTTCCAAATCTTCATATGCACGCTTGGTCGTAATTAAACTAACTTGTAAGTCCTTTGCTAGTTCACGCATAGATGGTAAATGTTCTCCTGCAGAAACGTATCCTTTCAAAATGTTCTCTTTAATTTGTTGTTTAATTTGTTCATAAATGGGATATTCACTGGTGTTCTTCAAAATAATTTTCATTGATGTCCCCCTTTTCTTCTGTATATACTAAATATACACACTATACACAAATTTGTAAAGTGTATATAACAATTCTCCTTATATATAGCAATACAATATCAAATTATGTATAAACAATATATACAGATAAAAAACAGCATGTAAACTACACACTGTTTTCCAACAATTTATTTCTAAATTGATTACTTTTTATGATTATGTTTTCGTCGATCATTATTTCTACTTATAAATGCGCATATCATGAACATAATAGCAGCAAGTAATAATTTTATTCCAGACGATTCATTTCCTGTAGCTTGCAAATAATAACCTATAATGAATAATATGATTGCTAACACTACAAATATTTTAGTCATATGCTTCATTGTATTCACCTCATTATTCCAAATTATATCAAACTATCAGTTTTTCCTAAAATCTATTCAAATGTTATATTGATTGCGATATATTTATCGCGATGTTACTATATTATTGTATCCACAAATTATACTACACAACCCCAAGTCTGGTACCAGCAGGCTTGGGGTATTTTGTGTATGGTCATCTATTTATCTTTCCAATTGATTTCTAACCAAATTCGAAAGATAACAAGTAGGCCACCTGTTAATAAAGTTATAATTCCATCTTGCCACCACGTCATTATACTACACCTCCCAAATGCAAAGTGTCATAAATGTCGATGACCTATACTTATCTTAACATAAAATAGAACGTAGGTTCGTATATTTTGCCGAATAATTATTATTAGTTAATTCTTTAATAACAATACTTTATCTTTGGACAATTTCAAGATACTATAAAGGTAATGACTTTAATTTAAAAAAGAGAGGTTATTCAATATGAACCCATTAGCCCAAAGTTTAAATGAACAACTAAAACAATCAAATCCTGAAATCTTTTCTATGCTTTCAGATTTAGGGCAAAATATGTTTTATCCAAAAGGTATACTTTCTCAATCTGCTGAAGCTAAGAGCACTAAGTATAATGCAACAATTGGTATGGCAACCAATGACAAAGGTAAAATGTATGCCAATGCTCTAAATCAAATGTTTAATGAACTTTCACCAGATGAAATCTTTCCATATGCGCCACCTCAAGGGATTGAAGAATTGCGCGATTTATGGCAGGAAAAAATGTTAAAAGATAATCCTGATTTAACCAAAGAAGTTATGACAAGACCAATTGTAACTAATGCACTTACTCATGGTCTTTCACTTGTAGCTGACCTATTCATCAATTCAGGAGATACAATTTTATTACCAGAACACAACTGGGGAAACTATAAATTAGTATTTAACACACGACACAATGCAAATATTGATACTTATCCAATATTTGATAAAAATGGTCACTATACTACAGAATCTTTAGTTAAATCTTTAGAATCTTATAAAAAAGATAAAGTTGTAATGATCCTTAATTATCCAAATAATCCTACTGGGTATACACCTAATCATGAGGAAGTACAAACAATTGTCAAAGCAATCGAATCATTAGCAGCAAAAGGAACACAAGTTGTAGCAGTTATTGACGATGCTTACTATGGATTATTTTACGAAGATGTCTACACTCAATCTCTTTTCACTGCTCTAACAAATATTGACTCTAAAAATGTACTTCCAGTGAGATTAGATGGGGCAACTAAAGAATTCTTTGCATGGGGATTCCGTGTAGGTTTTATCACATTCGGTGTTGAGGACACATCTACTAAAGATGTTTTAGAAGCAAAAACTAAAGGATTAATACGAAGTAATATTTCAAGCGGTCCACTACCATCTCAAAGTGCAGTTAAACACGTCCTAAAAAATAATGATCAATTTAATAAAGAAATTGAACAAAATATAACTACATTACGAGAACGATATGAAATAACAAAATCAGTCGTATATGCGGAACAATATCAATCTCATTGGCAAGCTTATGATTTTAATTCTGGTTATTTTATGGCAATTAAAGTTAAAGATGTAAATCCTGAAACATTACGTCAACATTTAATCGAGAAATATTCGATTGGAATCATCGCGTTAAATGAAACTGATATAAGAATCGCGTTTAGTTGTGTGGAAAAAGATGATATTCCACATGTTTTTGATTCAATTGCTAAAGCAATTGATGATTTAAGATAATATAACAAAAAGGTTAGACCAACTTAATTTGTGGTCTAACCTTTTTTCAATCTATTTATTTAATGTACTCTAGATAAAAATTAATAAAATAAATCCTATAATTGCTAATGAAAATGGTCCATAAGCTTTTAAGTTATCTTTAATTTTTAACCCTATAAAACCATCTATTAATTGAACTAAAGCCATTAAAAATGTCATAGCAAATAAAAACTGATGATTTATAAAGAATAGTGTTGTGACGCATAATAATGCTATTGAAAAACTTCTAGCAAACGCATAAAGCGCATTTACTTGTTTAGTTTTAATGCATGCATCGATTGCATAAAATAAACTTACTAACGAACTAATACTAGTAAAGATTGCGATAATAAAATACATAATAACTCCTTAAATCTCTATTTATAGTCAACATATTATTAATATATTTTATACTCTTTTATACTATAAGTCTTTTCTTTTCAATTTTAATTTACAAAGTATTAACCCAAAAAGTAATAAAACAATACTAGCGTTTCCTTTTTCCTTCGTTTGTTTCTTTCCAGTATTCGGCAATTCTATTTTGCTTGCTTTCACCTGTTTCTTAATTACAGATTGTTTTTTAATATTTTCATTTTCAAATTCATAAACTGAATTTTCTTGTTTGTTGTAATTATTTAGGTCATAAACCAAACCTTTAAATTTCGGAATTATAAAATGAATAATTTCACTTTCATCGCTATTCCCGAATGTACTACTTACTAGTAATTCTTTGAAATTTTGGGACATTTGATAATCAATTGTAACTGTACCAGTTTTACGATCTATTTGAATTCCATTCATTTTCTTATTAAGTTTCCACTGATTATCAACTTTTGTCGCAATAAGTTCTTTATCAGCATTATTAGCCGAACTTATAATTTGTATTTTCATCTTATCTATTTTCCCATTTGGTTTAATAGAAACTGATTTTTTATCTCTATCCCATGTGATTATTGGCGGCATAGGTTTACTTTGTTTCACAGGAACATTAGCAACTATTTTTTCACTTGGATCACTATTGCCATGGGTTTCACTCGCACCTACTTCACTTCTTTTTTGGACGCCTAGATAATTAACTGTTACTGCTCCACTCGCATTATCAATACTTATTCCTGTTGGTGTATCATTTAATGTCCATTGGTTGCCTACTTTAGTTGCGATAACCTCTTTTGGATCGCCGTTTGGTGAGACGTAGTGAATTATCATCTTATCCGCATCACTTTGAGGTGTAATTGTTACACTCGCACTCGCTTCATCAGATATGATCGTTGGTGCTTTTGGTGTTGCTTCTTTTAATGGTACATTTGCATGTGCTTCAGTGCTAGCGTCACTATTACCATGTGTTTCGCTTGCACTTACTTCGCTACCGTTTTGGATACCTTGATAACCTACTGTTATCGCACCGTTCGAATTGTTGATACTAATTCCTGTTGGAACTTCATTTAATGTCCATTGGTTGCCTACTTTGGTTGCGACAACTTCTTTTGGATCGCCATTTGGTGCCACATAATGTACGGTCATCTTATCCGCATCACCTTGCGGTACTACCGTTACACTCGCGTTCGTTTCATCAGATATGATCGTTGGTGCTTTTGGTGTTGCTTCTTTCACTGGTACATTCGCTCTCGCTTCTGGACTTGCATCACTGTTACCGTGGGTTTCACTCGCGCTTACTTCGCTACCATTTTGAACTCCTTGGTAATTCACTGTCACTGCGCCATTCATGTTATCGATACTAATTCCTGTTGGAACTTCATTTAATGTCCATTGATTGTCTACTTTGGTTGCCACAACTTCTTTTGGATCGCCGTTTGGCGCAATATACTGTACTGTCATCTTATCTGAATCACCTTGCGGTATTACCGTTACACTCGCATTTGCTTCGTCTTGGGTAACAACTGGCGCCATCGGCGTTGCTTCTTTCACTGGAACATTCGCTCTCGCTTCTGGACTCGCATCACTATTACCATGTGTTTCGCTTGCACTGACTTCGCTATTGTTTTGTACGCCTTGATAACCTACTGTTACTGCTCCACTTGTATTATCAATACTTATTCCAGTCGGTGTCTCATTTAATGTCCATTGGTTACCTGTTTTTGTTGCGATTACTTCCTTCGTATCTCCATTTGGCGCTACATAATGAATTGTCATTTTATCTGCATCAGCTTGTGGTGTGACTGTTACACTTGCACTCGCTTCATCTGGTGTTATCACTGGCGCCGTTGGCGTTGCTTCTTTCAATGGTACATTCGCTCTCGCTTCTGGACTTGCGTCACTATTGCCGCGGGTTTCGCTTGCACTTACTTCACTACCATTTTGGACGCCTTGGTAATTCACTGTCACTGCACCGCTCGCATTATCAATACTTATTCCAGTCGGTGTCTCATTTAATGTCCATTGATTACCTACTTTAGTTGCGATAACTTCTTTCGCATCTCCATTTGGCGTAATATAGTGCACTGTCATCTTATCTGAATCACCTTGTGGTGTAACTGTTACACTCGCATTTGCTTCATCCGGTGTTATCACTGGCGCCGTCGGCGTTGCTTCTTTTAATGGCACATTCGCTCGTGCTTCTGGACTTGCATCACTATTACCATGTGTTTCGCTTGCACTTACTTCACTACCATTTTGAATACCTTGATATCCTACTGTTACTGCACCGCTCGCATTATCGATACTGATTCCTGTTGGCGTCTCATTTAATTTCCACTGATTGCCTACTTTTGTTGCGATTACTTCTTTTGGATCGCCGTTTGGCGCAATATAGTGCACCGTCATTTTATCTGCATCACCTTGTGGTATGACTGTTACACTCGCATTCACTTCATCTTGGGTAACAACAGGCGCCGTCGGCGTTGCTTCTTTCACTGGTACATTCGCTCGTACTTCTGGACTCGCATCACTATTACCATGTGTTTCGCTTGCACTTACTTCGCTACCGTTTTGGATACCTTGATAACCTACTGTTATCGCACCGTTCGAATTGTTGATACTAATTCCTGTTGGAACTTCATTTAATGTCCATTGGTTGCCTACTTTGGTTGCGACAACTTCTTTTGGATCGCCATTTGGTGCCACATAATGTACGGTCATCTTATCCGCATCACCTTGCGGTACTACCGTTACACTCGCGTTCGTTTCATCAGATATGATCGTTGGTGCTTTTGGTGTTGCTTCTTTCACTGGTACATTTGCTCTCGCTTCTGGACTTGCGTCACTATTGCCATGACTCTCATTAGCTGTGACTTCACTTCCGTTTTGGATACCTTGATATCCTACTGTTACTGCACCGCTCGCATTATCGATACTGATTCCTGTTGGCGTCTCATTTAATATCCACTGATTGCCTACTTTTGTTGCGATTACTTCTTTTGGATCGCCGTTTGGCGCAATATAGTGCACCGTCATTTTATCTGCATCACCTTGTGGTATGACTGTTACACTCGCATTCACTTCATCTTGGGTAACAACAGGCGCCATTGGCGTTGCTTCTTTCACTGGTACATTCGCTCTCGCTTCTGGACTTGCGTCACTGTTACCATGACTCTCATTGGCTGTGACTTCACTTCCATTTTGGACGCCTTGATAGCCTACTGTTACTGCTCCGCTCGTATTATCGATACTAATTCCTGTTGGTATCTCATTTAATGTCCACTGATTGCCTACTTTAGTTGCGATAACTTCTTTCGCATCTCCATTTGGCGCAACATAGTACACTGTCATCTTATCCGCATCACCTTGCGGTACTACCGTTACACTCGCATTCGCTTCATCAGATATGATTGTTGGCGCCATTGGCGTTGCTTCTTTCACTGGTACATTCGCTCTCGCTTCTGGACTTGCGTCACTGTTACCATGACTCTCATTGGCTGTGACTTCACTTCCATTTTGGACGCCTTGATAGCCTACTGTTACTGCGCCACTTGTATTATCAATACTTATTCCAGTCGGTGTCTCATTTAATGTCCATTGATTACCTACTTTAGTTGCGATTACTTCTTTTGGATCGCCATTCGGTGCCACATAATGAATTGTCATCTTATCTGAATCAACTTGTGGTGTAACAGTTACACTCGCATTTGCTTCGTCTGGTGTAATTGTTGGCGCCGTTGGCGTTGCTTCTTTTATCGGTACATTCGCTCTCGCTTCTGGACTTGCGTCACTGTTACCGTGGATTTCGCTTGCACTCACTTCGCTACCATTTTGAACGCCTTGGTAATTCACTGTCACTGCGCCATTCGTGTTATCGATACTTATTCCAGTCGGTGTCTCATTTAACGTCCACTGATTACCTGTTTTTCTTGCGACAACCTCCTTCGCATCGCCATTCGGTGCCACATAATGGACTGTCATCTTATCCGCATCACCTTGCGGTATTACCGTTACACTCGCATTCGCTTCATCAGATATGATTGTTGGTGCTTTTGGTGTCGCTTCTTTTACTGGCACGTTCGCTCGTACTTCTGGACTCGCATCACTATTGCCATGACTCTCATTAGCTGTGACTTCACTTCCGTTTTGGATACCTTGATATCCTACTGTTACTGCACCGCTCGCATTATCGATACTGATTCCTGTTGGCGTCTCATTTAATATCCACTGATTGCCTACTTTTGTTGCGATTACTTCTTTTGGATCGCCGTTTGGCGCAATATAGTGCACCGTCATTTTATCTGCATCACCTTGTGGTATGACTGTTACACTCGCATTCACTTCATCTTGGGTAACAACAGGCGCCGTCGGCGTTGCTTCTTTCACTGGTACATTCGCTCTTACTTCTGGACTTGCATCACTATTACCATGTGTTTCGCTTGCGCTGACTTCGCTGCCATTTTGAATGCCTTTATAACTGACAGTTACTACGCCACTTGTATTATCGATACTGATACCTGTTGGTATCTCATTTAATGTCCACTGATTGCCTACTTTAGTTGCGATAACCTCTTTTGGATCGCCATTCGGTGTCACATAATGAATTGTCATCTTATCTGAATCAACTTGTGGTGTAACTGTTACACTCGCATTTGCTTCATCTGGTGTTATCACTGGCGCCATCGGCGTTGCTTCTTTCAATGGTACATTTGCTCTCGCTTCTGGACTTGCGTCACTATTGCCATGTGTTTCACTCGCGCTTACTTCGCTACCATTTTGGATGCCTTGATAACTGACAGTTACTGCTCCGCTCGTATTATCGATACTAATTCCTGTTGGTATCTCATTTAATGTCCACTGATTGCCTACTTTAGTTGCGATAACTTCTTTCGCATCTCCATTTGGCGCAACATAGTACACTGTCATCTTATCCGCATCACCTTGCGGTACTACCGTTACACTCGCATTCGCTTCATCAGATATGATTGTTGGCGCCATTGGCGTTGCTTCTTTCACTGGTACATTCGCTCTCGCTTCTGGACTTGCGTCACTGTTACCATGACTCTCATTGGCTGTGACTTCACTTCCATTTTGGACGCCTTGATAGCCTACTGTTACTGCGCCACTTGTATTATCAATACTTATTCCAGTCGGTGTCTCATTTAATGTCCATTGATTACCTACTTTAGTTGCGATTACTTCTTTTGGATCGCCATTCGGTGCCACATAATGAATTGTCATCTTATCTGAATCAACTTGTGGTGTAACAGTTACACTCGCATTTGCTTCGTCTGGTGTTATCACTGGCGCCGCCGGCGTTGCTTCTTTCACTGGAACATTCGATCTAGCTTCTGGACTTGTATCACTATTTCCATGTGTTTCGCTTGCTCTGACTTCGCTACCGTTTTGTACGCCTTGATAACCTACTGTTACTGCGCCACTCGTGTTATCGATACTTATTCCAGTCGGTGTCTCGTTTAATGTCCACTGATTGCCTACTTTAGTTGCGATTACTTCTTTCGTATCTCCATTTGGTGCCACATAATGCACCGTCATTTTATCCGCATCACCTTGTGGTGTAACTGTTACACTCGCATTTGGTTCATCTGTTGTTATCACTGGCGCCATCGGCGTTGCTTCTTTTATCGGTACATTTGCTCTTACTTCTGGACTTGCGTCACTGTTGCCATGTGTTTCGCTTGCGCTGACTTCGCTACCGTTTTGTACTCCTTGATAACCTACTGTTACTGCGCCACTTGTATTATCGATACTGATGCCAGTCGGTGTCTCGTTTAATGTCCACTGATTGCCTACTTTAGTTGCGACAACTTCCTTCGCATCTCCATTTGGTGCCACATAATGCACCGTCATTTTATCCGCATCACCTTGTGGTGTAACTGTTACACTCGCATTTGGTTCATCTGTTGTTATCACTGGCGCCATCGGCGTTGCTTCTTTTATCGGTACATTTGCTCTTACTTCTGGACTTGCGTCACTGTTGCCGTGGGTTTCGCTTGCGCTGACTTCGCTACCATTTTGGACACCTTGATAGCCTACTGTTACTGCGCCACTTGTGTTATCGATACTGATGCCAGTCGGTGTCTCGTTTAATGTCCACTGATTGCCTACTTTAGTTGCGATAACTTCTTTTGGATCGCCGTTTGGTGCCACATAATGCACCGTCATTTTATCCGCATCACCTTGTGGTGTAACTGTTACACTCGCATTTGCTTCATCTGTTGTTATCACTGGCGCCGTCGGCGTTGCTTCTTTCACTGGCACATTTGCTCTCGCTTCTATACTTGCGTCACTGTTACCGTGGGTTTCGCTTGCGCTGACTTCGCTACCATTTTGGACACCTTGATAGCCTACTGTTACTGCGCCACTTGTGTTATCGATACTTATTCCAGTCGGTGTCTCATTTAATGTCCATTGGTTGCCTACTTTAGTTGCGACAACTTCCTTCGCATCTCCATTTGGCGCAATGTAATGCACTGTCATCTTATCTGAATCACCTTGTGGTGTGACTGTTACACTTACATTCGCTTCGTCTGGTGAAATTGTTGGCGCCGCCGGCGTTGCTTCTTTCACCGGTACATTCGCTCTCGCTTCTGGACTTGCATCACTATTGCCATGACTCTCATTGGCTGTGACTTCACTTCCGTTTTGGATACCTTGATAGCTTACTGTCACTGCGCCACTTGTATTATCGATACTAATTCCTGTTGGTGTCTCGTTTAGTGTCCATTGATCGCCTGTCTTTGTTGCGATAACTTCTTTTGGATCGCCATTCTGTGCCACATAATGTACAGTCATCTTATCCGCATCACCTTGTGGTGTGACTGTTACACTCGCATCCGCTTCATCTGGTGTTATCAATGGCGCCGTTGGCGTTGCTTCTTTCACTGGCATATTTGCTCTCGCTTCTGGACTTGCATCACTGTTGCCATAACTCTCATTGGCTGTGACTTCACTTCCATTTTGAACGCCTTGGTAATTCACTGTTACTGCGCCACTTGTATTATCAATACTTATTCCAGTCGGTGTATCGTTTAGTGTCCATTGATCTCCTGTTTTTGTTGCGATTACTTCCTTCGCATCTCCATTCGGTGCCACATAATGCACGGTCATCTTATCTGCATCACCTTGTGGTGTAACTGTTACACTTGCATTTGCTTCATCTGGTGTTATCACTGGTTCTGGTGGTGTATTTTGTTTTAAAGGAACATTTTTTCTAACCTCATCACTTGGGTCACTATTACCACTTGTATCATATGCAGAAACTTCACTTCCGTTTTGTACACCTTGATAATTGACTGTCACAGAACCATTTGTATTATCAATACTAAAACCTGTTGGTGTGTCATTCAATCTCCATTGATTTCCTGCTTTAGTAGCAATAACTTCCTTAGTATCTCCATTTGGCGCAATATAGTGCACTGTCATCTTATCAGAATCTCCTTGTGGAGTAACCGTTAAACTTGCATTTGCTTCATTAGTAGTCATTACTGGTGTAGAAGGTGTAAGCCGTTTAAGTTTGATTTTTTCGTGTTCAATTTCTGTAGTAATTTGATTGATAAAATCTTGATTTTTTCTATCTGCCATTGGCACATTATTGTTAGCTTCATCTAAAATAGCTTTTGCTTCATCAAGTTTTAGTTTTAAATTATTAACTGAAACTGTTGTATAATCGGCTTCATTAATTGTATCCAAATATTGTTTCGTATCATTATATTTGTTTCTTAAGTCTTCTTTATACATTAATATCGCAACTTGTTGTTGCTCTACTTCATCTATACCTGATTTTTGTCTATCATTTCCTCGGAATGAAGCATCTGTTCTATAAGTTACATTTCCATCTAAATCTACAATACTTGGTTTAATAGCTGGAAAATCAACTGTATACGATATCGTCTTAGTGGTGCCAGCAGCTACTTTTCCTGCATTAAGCGTTAATAAACTTGTTGCCTCATTATAGTTTGTACTCGCGTTTGTTGCAGAAACAAATTTTGTTCCTTGAGGTAATGTTACTCGATAAATAGTTTCATTTGAGCTTGTATGACCTTTATTTTCAAGAATTACTGTAATCGTGCCACGTGCATAATTTGAAGTTGATGATTCACTCGTAAAATCGTATTTGACTTCAGTTACTCTAGATACAACATAAGCACCACTATTAACATTAACCCTACTAACAGCACCACCATACATGTAATTTGGATTATCTCCAAAACCATACGCACTACTTGTTTGGTTAGAAGTTAATGTGTATGAATTTGAAATTGGAATAAAAGATAGTCTAACTCTGTTAACATCACTCGGTATATTAATCATGAGATTAAGCTTTCCAGTTGGGTATTTACCCATACCATTTATTTGTTTATCAAATAATACTCGATTACCGTCTGGCGTTGTAATTTTGGCTTTTACACCAGGCCAAGCATTAATTGTTGCTAAAGCTGATGATATGAAATCTACGACTAATTCTGAATTAGGTGCAACATCAATATCTTGATAAATACCAGCTACTCTAGGGTCAGGTACACGTCTTTCAAATCCATCTGTAGTTCTTGCTAGCACGACACCATAAGGCGCAGAACTATCACTCATAAATGTTGGGTAGTTTCTAACTTTAGTAGTCATTACAATTGGAAATTCTTTATCTGGATCTGTAGATAAACTCGTCCATCCTATAACATCTTTAACAACCGTTAAACTTGTATTTTGATTGGGTAAATTCCCTCCAGAAACTTGATCAAAGTGTCCGTTAATCACACCTGTATTAGTTTCATTGTATTTTAATGGGTCATTGCTGTTTTGATTAGGTACAGCTCTAAAACTTGTACCGTTTGATTGTCGTACAACGTGAGAATGTTGATTATTTCTTGATGGTTCTGTATTTGTTGCTGGTATACCTTTATTGTCATTTTGTTCTTTTCTAATTTGAAATTCATTATTATTCTTTTTTCTTTTTAATTTAGATGCACTGTTAATAAAATTTCTGTAATAGTCATCAATTTCTGATTGAGTAGATTGATTTTGTAAAAATTTTTCAGCATTAGAAATATCATTGCTAAATTCTTTTATTGATTCATCTGTTTTATCATCTAAATTTATTTTTTTATACTGTTGAATTAATTGTTTTAATTGATCATTATTTCCACTTATTGATTGATTAGAAGTCACCTGTTTATGATCCATTTTTTGCGCTGCTTCATTGTTTGTATTATTTGGTGTTCCATTTGGTGTTTCATTTATTTTTTCGTTATTTTGATTAAGTTGTTTCTCATCTTGCTTATCTTCAATCACTTTACTATTTGTATAGTTAATTTCTATTTCATTAGGTTGATTGATTTCTGCTGCATTTGCCATATTGGAATGTCCAAATATTAAATACAAAGAAGCTACAGTAATACTTGTTACGCCATACCCTTTTAATTTTCTAATGGAAAAATAGTTTATTTTTTTATTTTCTTGGTTGTCTTTTCTAGGGTGTTTCAATTATGACTTCCTCCTCGTTATTTGATTGTCAAAAAGAATAAAGTATTAATTCAAGCTAACATATCGACTTCGAATTAAAACATTTATTTATAAAAATCACAATAAATAATATAACACTTAAGAAGTGGTGTCACAACTATTTTGTTCTATGTATTTTTTGCTATTTTATTTGAAAAAGTTGTTATTATTTATACTAACTAGCTTAAAAACGCATAATTTTCGATAAATAAAAAACTTTCTAGTGTAATATATCACTAGAAAGTTTTTATTATCTTTATGTCTAATTTATGAAGTTTTTATCAATTGCCCAATGCGATGGAGTGAACTTACATCATACCTGGCATGCCGCCACTCATTCCAGCTTGTTCTGATTGATCTTTTTCTGGAATAGTTGCTACTACTGCTTCTGTTGTTAAGAACATTGCTGCTACACTTGCTGCATGTTGTAATGCTGAACGTGTTACTTTGGTAGGGTCTACAATACCTTCTTCAAGCATATTAACCCATTCATTTGTTGCTGCATTGAAGCCAACGCCTGCATCTGCATTTTTAAGACGTTCTACAATAATGGAACCTTCTAAGCCAGCATTTTCTGCAATTTGTCTAACTGGTGCTTGCAATGCTTTTAGAACAATATTAACGCCTGTTTCAACATCGCCAGTTGCATCAATTTCGCTTACTTTTTTATAAATATTTACTAACGCTGTTCCACCACCAGCTACGATACCTTCTTCAACAGCTGCTCTAGTTGAGTTTAAAGCATCTTCAATACGTAATTTGCGTTCTTTTAATTCAGTTTCACTAGCAGCACCTACTTTGATTACTGCAACACCACCAGCTAATTTAGCAAGACGTTCTTGTAGTTTTTCTCTATCAAAGTCAGAATCAGTTTCTTCAATTTGTGCTTTGATTTGGTTAACTCTTGCATCGATATTATTTTCATCACCGTCTCCATCAACGACAGTCGTATTATCTTTAGTAACTTCAACTTTATTAGCGCTACCTAACATATCAATTGAAGCATCTTTTAATTCTAATCCTAAATCATCTGTAATGACTTGTGCACCTGTTAAGATTGCTAAGTCTTCTAACATTGCTTTACGACGATCTCCAAATCCTGGTGCTTTAACTGCTACTGCTGTAAATGTACCTCTCATACGGTTTAATACAATATTAGTTAATGCATCGCCTTCTACTTCATCAGCTACAATTAAAATTGGACGATTAGATTGAACAACTTGTTCTAATAAAGGTAAAATATCTTGGAAAGAAGAAATTTTCTTATCAGTAACTAAAATATATGGGCGTTCTAATTCCGCAATCATTTTATCTGAGTCAGTGACCATATATGGTGATTGGTAACCTCTATCAAACTGCATACCTTCTACAACTTCTAATTCAGTATTAAAACCACTAGATTCTTCTATAGTAATAACACCGTCATTGCCTACTTTTTCCATAGCTTCCGAAATATATTTACCAATTTCTTCATCTGCTGCAGAAATGGCACCTACTTGAGCAATTTCATTTTTATTTTCTACTTTTTGAGAAATCTCATGTAAAGCTTCAACCGCTACTTGAACTGCTTTATCAATACCTTGTCTTAAACCTACAGGGTTTGCACCACTAGTTACGTTTTTTAATCCTTCTTGAATCATTGCTTGTGCTAATACTGTTGCAGTTGTAGTACCATCACCAGCAATTTCATTCGTTTTGTTAGCTACTTCTTGAACTAATTTTGCGCCCATATTTTCATACGGATCTTCTAATTCAATTTCTTTTGCAATTGTAACACCATCATTTGTAATTAACGGCGCTGTATATTCTTTATCTAATACAACATTGCGTCCTTTTGGTCCAATTGTCACTTTCACGGCATTTGCCAATTTATCTACACCACGTAACATTGCTTGACGTGCGTCTTCTGAGAATTTTAAATCTTTAGCCATTATGTCTAACCTCCAGTATTGTCAATCTACTTACTTTTTATAATACGTTTATTTTATGCTTCAATAATTGCTAAAATGTCATCTTCATTTAATACGATGAATGTTTCATCGCCACGTTTAACTTCTGTTCCTGCATATTGTTGGAATACTATAGTATCCCCTTCTTTTACTTCAGGAGCAACTCTAGAACCATCGTCTAATAAGCGACCTTTTCCGACTGCTTTAACGATGCCTTCATTTGATTTTTCTTTAGCACTATCTGTTAATACGATACCACTTTTAGTTGTTTGTTCTTGTTCTTTTCTTTCAATAATCACACGATTTCCTAATGGTTTAAGCATGATTGTTCCTCCTTGTTGAGTACGAATTTTAGCACTTAAACTTTTAGAGTGCTAAACTACTTTTATAATAATCAAATTTGGTCAATATTTCAAGCAGGACGGCTCTGAATTTATTTTGTACATAATGATTATTTACGATAAAATAAACTATAAACAGAAAATCGGAGGTCCAATATGAAAAGATTTTGGGTGTCATTATTAACAGTATTAATTTATGCCTTAGCTCAATTTTTACCAGGCATGTTATTACGAAGTGGATTAATCCATCCAGAAAAAGGTATGGAAACAACTCAATTTATGATATATACACAAGTATCATTATTTATTATTGCTGCTATATTAATCATATTAATTAACTTATATATAAAAAATCCTACTCGATTGGAAGCAGGTCATAAAGAATCTAAACGATACATCATCAGTTGGGCATTACTTGGATTTTGTATCGTCATGGTATATCAAGTTATTGTAAGTTTAATTTATACATTAGTTTTAGGACAACAACAACAAAGTCCTAATACTGAGCGATTAATGGCTATAGCTAAACAAATGCCGGTCTTTATTATTTTAATTTCAGTAGTTGGTCCAATTTTAGAAGAATATGTATTTAGAAAAGTGCTTTTTGGCGAATTATATAATGCTATCAAAGGTAATCGTATCCTTGCGTTTCTAATAGCTTCCATTGTAAGCTCACTTCTTTTTGCATTAGCACATAATGATATTAAATTCTTACCTATGTATTTCGGTATGGGAATGTTGTTCTCATTAGCTTATGCATATACTAATAGAATCGCTATACCGATTGGCATTCACATGTTACAAAACGGTACCGTTGTCATTATGCAAGTCTTCGGTGGTGAAACACTTAAAAAAGTACAAGAACAAGCGAACTTTATCATCCAAATTATATTTAATTAAATATAAATTAATAGAGCCAGTCACTCATATGTACTGAATCCCAAAGTTGTACTTTGGTTTAGTATAATAAAGTGATTGGCTCTATTTTAATATTACTATTTTATTTTGCACCTTCATCATGCTTACGACGTTTTAAAAGAAATGCAATGATTACACCAATGAATATTGCAACAATACTTGTACCTAATGTCATTAATAATCGATTAGTTTTCTGCTCTTTTTGATAACTTTCTTTTTGTTGATTTGATGTACTTATTTTGTCATCGCTATGATTTTTGAAAGAACTTTTATCACTTGATTCTTTATCTTCAGGTTTCTTCAAATCAGGCATAGATCCTATATCACCAGTAATTAAAGCTAAGACTTGATCATCTAAATTTTTATAATATTTCTTTGAATCTAATGGATTAAAATACTGAAATCTAAAATAATTAGATGATTGTTGTAATGAATTTAAATATTGATTTCCACTAAAAGTTTCTTTTCTAAAAATATTATAAATATCCTTATCTGAAACAGCACCATTGGAGTTATCAAGTTGATGTATTTGATGAATCACAAATGGATTATATTTGTATGAACCTTCCGCTAATGAGTTAAATCTTCTTATTAAAGACTGTTGATTGGATGTATGCTCAAAGCCTTTTTGATTGTTTAAAATCGAATCCGGTCTTTGCCACATGAAACGATTGCTATCATAATTAGGTGTATTAGATTGTGACTGATAATGTGAATTTGATTTTCTCACAGGTCCTAAAACTTGATTTTGAGTATCGTATCGAGGCATTAATTGAACTGAATTATGATTAGAATTCTGATATTGACCATTTCTTATATTTTGGTTATTTGTATTTTGCCAATGATTGGGTCTTTGATAATTTGGCTGACCTTGATTCTTAGATCCTGGTCCATTAGTTTGATGATTCGAATTATCTATACCAGGGGATTGTGAATTTCCACCTTGAGATGTTTGTTGACCATGATTTGTTGGTGGTTGCTGGTTGCCTGGTTTAGGTTGTTGATGATTATTTTGTCCTGAACCAGGTTGTGTACTCGGTTTACCACCATTTGGTTTGTCTGTATTATTAGATCCATTGGGTTTGTCTTGTCCATTTTGGTTAGACCCAGGCTTGTCAGTATTGTTGTTTCCATTTTGGTTTGAATTAGAATCATCATTTTTTCCATTATCATTGTTGTCTTTATCATTTGGATTATCATCAGGTTTAGTACCCGGTTTATCTTGGTTTGAATTAGAATCTTGATTATTATCTGCCCCATCATTTTGGTTATCATTTGGCTTATCTTGGCCATCATCAGTCTGATCCTGACCATCTTGATTTCCAGGTTTATCATTATTATCAGAAGATCCACCGTTTGAATTAGAGTTATCGTTTGAATCGGAACCATCATCTTGTCCTGAATTTTGGTTATCATCTTTACTACCGTCTGAAGTATTATTACTATTATTTGGATTATTTTGATCTTGGTTAGATTGATTTGAATCATCTTGATTTGAATCAGAAGGTTGAGACGTATCCTTTTTATCATTAGTTGATGGTTCATTATTATTACTATCATTTGTTGTATTATCAGTTTTATTCTGATCATTGTTATTCCGATTTGAATCACTTGTTTGAGTTGTATCTGATTGAGGTGGCTTATTTGAATTATCAGCAGCAAAAACTGACGGATTTAGAAATGATGTACTTAATATTAATGCAAATCCAGGTACCATTAATTTATGTTTTAACTTTTTCTGCATCAAAAGTCACCTCCTATTATTATTTCTCTACTAAACCAAGTATATATAAAGTAATCAAAGAATGCATTGATATATGTTTATTGATAAAAAATATTAATATTTTTGAAATTTTCCAGTAATTATTAGTTTACTTTGCCGAGTATAATATTTATACTTAAGGTATAAATAGTTCTTAACTATAACAAAGGAGATTGATTATGGGTTTATTTAATAAAAAGAACAATGACGTTTCATTTAATGACGCTATGGAGCAAAGACGCACAATATACAATTTAGAAAGTACTATTTCAATTGACGATTCAGAGTTAGAAGAGTTAATTGCACATGCAGTTAAACATGTACCTTCAGCATTCAATTCTCAATCTACTCGTATCGTTTTATTATTAAATGATAAAAATGAAAAATTCTGGGAAAACACGAAAGCTATTTTAAAAGAAACAATGGGTCCAGACCGTGATTTTGAACCTACACGTCAAAAAATTGATAACTTCAAACATTCATACGGAACGATTCTTTACTATGAAGATCAAGATGTTATTACAGGATTACAAGAAAAAATGCCAAACTTCTATGACAATTTTGAAATTTGGTCTAATCAAACAAATGCTATGCATCAATATGCGATTTGGACTGCATTAGCAACTAAGGGTATTGGTGCTTCATTACAACATTATAATCCAATCGTTGACGAAGCAACTGCAAATGAATTTGGCATTCCTAAAACATGGAAATTAGTAGCTCAAATGCCATTTGGTAATGTACGTGAGCAAGCTGGCGAGAAAGATATTAAACCAGTTGAACCACGCTTCCTTATTAAAAAATAATTAAATCATTTAAATTTTAAGTGGGTGTATATTTCGTACAGAAATTACCCCACTTTTTT
Organism: Staphylococcus sp. HL28; assembly: GCF_021117155.1. Taxonomy (NCBI): domain Bacteria; kingdom Bacillati; phylum Bacillota; class Bacilli; order Caryophanales; family Staphylococcaceae; genus Staphylococcus; species Staphylococcus sp. HL28. Next base: position 911,546 of record NZ_CP088218.1, on the reverse strand, counting down.
GCTATCTAGATTTAATTTTAGTATCTTATAATTAACCATTTAAGAGGAGTGATATATATGAAAGTTCAACTATTTCAAATATATATCGAATATGGACAATCTGAGAAAAATATGGCAAAAATTGAACAATGGTTTCAAGATAAATTAGAGAGCGACACAGATGTTGTAGTTATCCCTGAAATGTGGAACAACGGCTACGCATTAGAGAAATTAAATGATTTAGCAGATGAAAACTTAAACAATAGTTTGCCATTTATTAAGAATCTAGCTCAAAGGTATCATGTTGATATTGTTGCAGGCTCTGTATCAAATAAAGTTGATCAAAATATTTATAATACAGCCTTTACAGTTTCATCTAATGGTAAATGTATTAATCATTATAATAAAATACATTTAGTTCCAATGTTAAGAGAACCTGATTTTATGTCGCCAGGTGTGAAAGTTCCCGAACCTTTTGCTTTGTCTGATGGGACTTTGGCTACTCAAATTATTTGCTATGACCTAAGATTTCCAGAATTACTACGATATCCCGCTCGTAGCGGCGCAAAAGTAGCTTTTTATGTTGCACAGTGGCCAACAGTAAGATTAAATCATTGGCTCGCTTTACTAAAAGCACGCGCAATTGAAAATGACATGTTCATTATCGGTACAAATAGTTGTGGCAATGATGGAGAAACAGATTATGCTGGGCATTCTATTGTTATCAATCCTAATGGTGAAATCATTGGAAGTTTAGAAAGTAAAGAAGATATTCTAAGTGTAAATATAGATATTAACGAAGTAACAAAGCAACGCCAATCAATTCCAGTATTTGATAACCTTAAACTTGATTTATATAAGTAATACATGAATTATTCCCACTCGATGATACTCATTGAGTGGTTTTTTGTCATCTATATGAATAAGCCGTGAGCTTGGGAGGGGCTCACGGCTTTTGATAACTTATTATTAAGGGAATGTTTTTACAGTTATTTTTTCAATCTATTTTTTGGGGATGTTATTAATTATGAAAAAATTTTAGTGAATTTATCTCTTTTTATAATGATAAATTGAATGTTGTTTTACGATAGCTTACATGTTAGAAAAATACCTAATTAAAGGTAGCTAAGAATAATACGTAACACTGAGTCCAAGGAAAACTACAGTCATATTAGTAAATGTTTGGTCACCTACTAATGTTGCAAGTTATTAAGTTGGGATGGCTTAATAACTCACCTTTTATACGAAGAAAACAAAGTTACAATGAATTTCTACTATTATTTAGTGAATTTTTTTACTGTATCTAAAATCCATTTTACAAAATCACCAATTGTTGAAATGATATCTGCAGTCATTGAAATCACTCCTTCCATTTGAATTATTGTAAACCCTAAATACTCATCTTAACTAACTAGAAAAAATTATTTTTGGAATTTTTTCACAGTGTTAATGATTAATTTTACTAAATCACCGATTGTTGAAATGATATCTGCTGCCATTGAAATCACTCCTTCCTTCAAGTAATGGAACTAGAATTACTTTGAAAAATAATTCTAATAAGTAGATTAAGCAAATTTTCAACTCTATTTCCATCACATCTCTGTGATATGAGTCTATTAAAACATGGTTATAACCCTTTGACTTAAAAAATTCCTAACTTGCAATATTTTATACTAAACTGTAAGCCTTTTTATGATAAAATACTTTTTAGAAAGTACATTATACAGTTAAGTATTTATTTTTGACAGTTAGGCATAAAATCCAAAATAAGTTGCGCAAAATTGTATAATGATACTTAAGGAGAGTAGTGAACAAGTGAAAATAATAGATAAAAAAATTGATCAATTTGCCAACTACTTACAACGTAGAAATAACTTGGATCGCATACAATTTCTAAAAGTTCGTTTAGGTATGCAAGTTGTAGTAAGTAATATAGCGAAATTTATAGTAACTTATGGGTTAGCGATAATATTTCATATTTTCTGGTATACGTTAACTGCACATCTTGCTTATGTTCTTATTCGTTTTTTTGCACATGGTGCACATGCAAAATCTTCACTATTATGTCATATACAAAATATTATTTTATTTATCATCATACCATGGTTAATAGTTGCATTTAAAATTAACTTCATAATATTTTTAATCATTTCAATATTTGGCTTAATATTTGTTTGGCTTTACGCACCAGCAGAAACGAAGAAACAACCTATACCTAAGCGTCTGATTAAGAGAAAGCATGTACTCTCCATCATTTTTTATATTTTATTAGTGATTTTAAGTATTATTATAGTAATGCCTTATTCTATCTTGATTTTGTATGGTATTACTTTATCAGCAATAAACTTATTACCCATTTTTATATCCAAGGAGGAGTAACATTATGGAATTCTTATTTAACTTCGTATTAAATATCTTCACTAAAATTTTTGAAACAATCGGCTTAGTTGCTGGTGCAAATCCATGCGTAATGTATTATGATGAACCAGAAGTACCTGAAGAATTAAGCAAAATCTATGAGTAAAAGTATATTTTGGAAAGTGTGTAAGTTATGGATCCATTAAATTTCTTACCTTTTGCAAGCATTCAGACAGCTTTATTAATATTTTTAACAAAAACTATTGTAAATCTTAAATTTTATTTAAAGGATTATTTATTCTCACTAGGATTAATAATCCTTTCTACTTTAATGTATTACTTTTTAGGAAATAGTTTCTTATTATTTTTAGTAGCTTTACTAATCATATTTTTCTACAGAAAAATAAAACTTTATTCAATTATCGTTGTATTAATTAGTAATTTGATAATGTATTTGACAAATTTTATTTCTGTTATTTTTTACCTAACTGCTAAGAATACCATTGAAAATAATATAATAGTATTCATTTCCTATTTTATAGTATTTATAACTTTAGCTATTATTTTAGGTTACTTTATCAAATTTTTATTTACTAAATTAAAAGAATCTTACCTATCAATTAATACTACTTATATTACAGTAATAGTTCTTGTATTAGCTATTTCTTTTATGTTCTTTTACATAATTTCTCAAACAGATATGAGCGCACCAAATAGTTTGAGATTATATGCTATTATTTTTGTTGGTTTAATTATCTTTTTAAGCATCATCATTTTCATTCTTTCAATGTTCACTTTACGTGAAATGCGTTATAAACGTAATCTTCAAGAGATTGAAACGTATTATGAATATACTTTGAAAATTGAATCTATTAATAATGAAATGCGTAAGTTTCGACATGACTATGTCAACATTCTTTCTACGATGTCTGAATTTATTCGTGAAGATGATATGACAGGCTTACGTCAGTATTTCAATGAACAAATTGTACCGATGAAAGATAACTTAGAAACACGTTCACTTAAACTTAATGGTATTGAGAAGCTCAAAGTTCGTGAAATCAAAGGTCTTATTACAACGAAGATCCTTCAAGCTCAAGAAAAAGAAATCGCGATTAGTATTGAAGTACCTGATGTTATTGAACGCATTGATATGAATACCATAGAATTAAGCCGTATGATTGGTATTACATTGGATAATGCGATTGAAGCATCAGAATCATTAGAAGATGCTCTTATTCGTATCGCCTTTTTCAAAGAAGATGAATCAGTAACGCTTATTATCATGAATAAATGTAAAGATAACATTCCTCGTGTGCATGAATTATTTGAAGAAGGTTTTTCTACAAAAGGTGATAATCGAGGTTTAGGTTTATCTACACTTAAAGAAATCACTGATAATAATGATAATGTATTATTAGATACAGTCATTGAAAATGGCTTTTTTATTCAAAAAATAGAAATAATCGATAAAGAATCATAAGGATGTGAAATCATGAAAATATTCATTTGCGAAGATGATCCAAAACAACGAGAAAATATGGCTTCAATTATTAAAAATTATATTATGATTGAGGAAAAGCCTATGGAGCTTGCTCTCGCAACTGATGATCCTTATGAAGTGCTTGAGCAATCCAAAAATATGAACGACATCGGTTGTTATTTCTTAGATATTCAACTTGAAGCTGATATTAATGGCATTAAATTAGGTAGTGAAATTCGAAAACATGATCCCGTAGGTAATATCATTTTTGTAACAAGTCATAGTGAATTAACATATCTCACTTTCGTTTATAAAGTGGCTGCAATGGATTTTATATTCAAAGATGATCCTGCAGAACTGAAAACACGTATTATCGATTGTTTAGAAACAGCTCACACAAGACTCAAATTATTATCTAAAGAAAGTAATGTAGAAACAATTGAGTTAAAGCGTGGTAGTAATTCAGTTTATGTACAATATGACGATATTATGTTTTTCGAATCATCTAGTAAATCACACCGATTAATTGCACATTTAGATAATAGACAAATCGAATTTTATGGTAATCTTAAAGAATTAAGTCAATTAGATGATCGTTTCTTTAGATGCCATAATAGCTTTGTGATTAATAGGAGAAATATTGAGTCCATTGATTCTAAAGAACGCATTGTCTATTTTAAAAATAAAGAGCACTGTTATGCATCAGTTCGTAATGTCAAAAAGATATAATTCCATTAATAATATAAATAATCAACCATCCGTCATCGTAAAACGGATGGTTGTTTTATTATGCGTTATCAATTTCTTCTAATGTAGGAATACTTTCAATAGCCCCATATTTTGTTGTAACTTTTGCTGCAACAAGATTACTAAATTGCAAGATTGATTCACCCTGTTGTTTAAATAGTGACTCTATAGCCACATCTTGTTGTGTTAACATTTGACTTATTACGGCACCTATAAAAGCATCTCCAGCACCAGTAGTATCGATAGCTTTGACTTTAAAGCCTTTATGATGTTTAACGGTACCATCTTTCAAATATATTGAGGCGCCCTTATCCCCTTGAGTATAAATTACCGCTTCAACATTGCCTACAAATAGTGATTCAATTGCTTTAGATTCATCTTGCTCTCTCGTAATAAATTCAATTTCTTCATCTGAGACTTTAATGACATGTGCTTTAGGTATAAATGTCAATATAGCGTTACGACAATCCTCTTCATTATCCCATAAAGGTAAGCGAACATTAGGATCAAAAACAATGGTTCCTTGTTGTTGATTAAATTTCTCGACCAATGCTAAATGTGCTTGTTTCATTGGGCTATCTACTAAATCAACCGAACAGAAATGTAAAACATCACCCTTACTTACGTCTATATTTTCAATATTTTGAGCTTCATATAACATATCTGCGGATGGTTTCCGATAAAATGAAAAGTCTCTTTGCCCGTCTGCCTTTAAACTCACAAATGCAAGTGCTGTATTCGCTTCATCTGTTCTCTTAATATAATCTGTACCAACACCAATATGATGCAGTGTCTCAACGATAATATCTCCAAACGCATCATTGCCGAGTTGCGTAATCATTTCAGCATGTGCACCTAATTTTTGAACTGTACAAGCAACGTTACAAGGTGCACCTCCTACTTGACGAGAAAATTGTTCAACGTCTTTTAGTGCAGTATCAGTTACTGTTGGCATAAAATCTATTAACGCTTCACCTATTGCGAATAAACGTCTCATGAAAGATCACCTTTCAAATTATATTTTGTAAATTGTAAATAGACTTGTCCTGATTCAGTCGAAGTCTTAATACCTGTTGCTTCCTCTGAAGGGAAAATTCTTGATGTTAAGACACGTTCACCATCATTACAGAAAATTTCTATACTAGAAGTATCTACAAAGATTCGTAACTGTGTTAATGTTGAGTCTAATTTTGTACTACGTGTAGTACCTTCCACATTACCTGGTAATACACCGCTATCAGTTCGATCAAGTGTCACTTTATTGTCTTGTTTATTATAAGAAATCATTGTCGATTGATGTCTTGATGTTCTTAACTCAAAATATATTTCAGAGGCATCATTTTCCAAAATATCAATGATCAATTCGTACTGTTTACCTTCATAAGGATGTAACTTCGTTGTAAATTTATTAGCGTAACCTAAAGCTGTTTCTTTGTTATATCTTAATTTTTCTATGCTTTGAATAGGTCTTTGTTTCAACTTACCATTTTCAATATTTAATACTCTTGGAATAGTTAAACAATGCGCCCAACCTTCTTCATCTGTAGGATATGTTGTTTCTGGTAATCCCATCCAACCAATTAAGATACGTTGACCATTTTTATCAACAAATGTTTGTGGTGCATAAAAATCAAAACCTCTGTCCAATTCTAAAAATGATTGATGATCAAATTCTAACGTATCTAGATTTAAATCACCCATAATATAGCCAGATTGATAAATATTACGATACTTATCTTCATCACTATCAAGACCTTGTGGGCAGAACATAATGACATCATGGCCATCTAGTTCAAAATAATCAGGACACTCCCACATATAACCAAACTGATTTAATGATGTTTTAATTTCTCCTTGGAAATGCCAATTCACTATATCTTTCGAGCGATATAATAACAATCTACCAAATTCATCTATAGTTTGCGCACCCAAAATCGCATAAAATTCATCCTCAACTTGAAATACTTTTGGATCTCTAAAATGACTTGTATAGCCTTCCGGTTGTTGACTAATAACAGGTTTAGGAAATTTCTCTACTGATCCGTCAGCTTTCATTCTAGCAATCATTTGTGATGAATGTCTTTGCCATGCGTGGTCACGGTGATTCCCAGTGTACATATAATATAAATGGCCCTGATATTCAAAAGCACTTCCGCTATAAACGCCATGACTATCGAATTTAGTATCTGGACTTAGTATCACACCTTGTGGTTCGAAATGAACCAAATCGTCACTTGTATAATTAAACCAATACTTTAAACCATGTACGGCACCTAAAGGGAACCATTGATGTGAGACATAATATTTTCCATTAAAATAAATTAAACCATTGGGATCATTTAATAAACCCGTTTCTGGTTGAATATGAAAAGTTTGTCTATACGGAGATAGTTGTACTTGTTGTTTTAAATTTAATAATTTATCGCTATCTGCATCTTCAATGCGTTGATAACGTTCTTCTTTTGTCCATTCAGTCATTCATATCCCCCTATTTTTATAGTAATCTTTTAAGTTTATGGAGTTAAGTTTATAAATAATAAAGAACCACTTAAACATGTCATTTTGTTCAATTATAAATATTAAACAAAACTTGAAATTAAATGCTAAGTCATACGCGTTTCTATAAATGTATGTCTTTATCATTGTTTTCCCCAACTTGCATTATCTTTAGAATTTCTTGTCGAAATCCTATTTACTTGAGTCATTTGACCCGATAAGAATGATGTATCTATTTTATCATTTCTACTGGTATCGGTTCCATATAAATTGAAGATATTCTCTATAATTTAACTGGTATCACAATAGTTTCTTCAATAGCTTCACCCTTTATCAACTGTCTAACTTCTAGCATGGCACGTTGTCCCGCTTCAAAATAATTAAACTGTATCGTACGAATAATTGGTGAAACAATTTGCGTCATAGGGTCGCCACCAAAACCATGAATCATTGTTGGTTTTAATAATTGATCTGAATTAAAACTATATTTATGAATAGCCAACGCAATTGCATCGGTCGCACCTATAATGACATCAGCTTCATTGATTTTTGATAACGTTTGCTCAATGTCTTGTAATGCTTCTTCATATTTAAAAGAGGTTTCAAATATATCTGGTTTAATTTGATACTTTGATAAGCCCTCGACTAATCCACTTTTTCTATGCACACCCACCGCAATATCTTTCTCAGTTACACTAAAAAATACAACACGTCGTGGTCGTCTTTGACCTATCCATTCACCCACTGTTAATCCTGCTTGATAATCATCATGCGTAATACTATGTAAACCAGGGTATTCTTGTCCAACAATAATGACAGGTACGTTAGCTTTATCAATCACTTCCAAGTGTTTATCAGTAATATCGGTTGCCATTAAAATAATTGCATCCACTTTACTACGAGATAACGTTTCAATTGCTTCTATTTCCGCATCCAAATGTAAACCGGTATAGTTGAGCAGTAATTGATAGTTATGTTGTTGGCATTGATCTACGATGCCCTTCACTGTTTCATCAACAGCATAAGAGTTCATCCTTGGAATAATCGCACCTATGATACGTGTTTGAGTCGCTCTTAGGCTTTGTGCAAATTGATTCGGTTGGTAGTCATGCTCATTAATAATTCTGCTTAATTTTATACGCGTCTTTTGACTTACAGATCCATTATTTAAATACCTAGAAACTGTACTTTTTGATACTCCTGCTAATTTTGCGATATCCGATATATTTTTCATAAAAGTTACTCACCCATCATATTTTGGAAAACTTATATTTATTCTATCACACATGTAATCGCTTTAAATACTATTTTCTAGTTCTATGAAATGAAAAAGAGCACCCTATGTAGGATGCTCTGTCTATATTTTCACTACTTTACGCTTTTTGAACAGTAATTGTCCAAGATGCATCACCGAGTTGTTCATAATTAGTAACAGGGTAACCATTTTCTGCCGCCCAATTAGGGATTGCCTCAGTCGCCTGCGTGCAATCAAAGTCAATTTTTAATTCATCACCAGAATCTAATTCAGTCATTTTCTTTTGAGCTTCTATTAATGGGAAAGGACAAACCATCCCAACTGTGCCTAATTCATATACCATTATAAATCCTCCTTATGTCGTTTGTGTTTGTTGTTTAACTGTTGTTTGTTGATTTTTAGTCGATTGTTGTAATTGTTTCATAGGTTTAATAAAAATAAAATAACTCATAAACCATACACCTAGAATCATTGAACCTAAGCCAATCCAGCCTTGCCAGCTCATTGTTGCCGTTTCAACTAAACCATTACCGATTGAGCAACCACCTGCAACAGAGGCTCCAAAGCCCATTAAAATACCACCAATTGCACTATTTCTTATTGTTTTCTTATCTGGTAAACGCCATTTGAATTCTTTTGAACCTTTAGCAGCAATATAAGAACCAAGGAATATACCTACAACTAAAAATGCACCCCAATCTATGAGTTTTGTATTTCCAGTAATTAAGAAATTAACAATATTGGCTGAAGGCGTCGTAATTCCTAATCCATAATCTCTACCTGTAGAACTACTCATTGGCCAAGCTAGTAATGCGATTAATCCTACTGCAATGGCTGCTAGAAATGGATGATACCTTCTTTCAAATAAATAATGTCTTAAACCTGAATACTTCTGTTTTAATTTAGGAACGGCTACTTTAGGTTTTCTAAGTGTTTTAGTCACTAATATTAAAGTAATAATCGTTGTAAGAATGACTAAAATCCAATTTGGAATATGCAATGTATCTGCCATACTTGCATTTACATTTGTGGGTTGGTTAATTACTTTTAGAACTGGCGATAAAATACCTGACTTAGTCATAGCACTTGTTAATGCATATAATATAAGTGCAACCCAACTACCTATTAAACCTTCTCCCGCTCTATAATATGTTCCAGTAGCACAACCTCCTGCTAATACGATACCTATGCCAAAGACAAAAGAACCGATAACTGTACCAACAATTGGAAATGTATGTGCTGGAACATTAACTAAGCCTAAACTTGTTAAAATTAATAAACCAATACTTTGAACTGTAATCGCAACAAGCAAGGCATAGAACATTTTATTACTTTTTTGTACATACATATCTCTAAAACCGCCTGCTAAACAAAAGCGAGTTCGTTGCATAACGAATCCTAATAGTACACCGACAATCAAACCGCTTATAATCATCCAAATCACATTATCACCCTTTTCCGATATAAATACTAAGTTATTTTACAGGATAAAGTGTTATATTTCAAGTTCACTATCTAAATTATTTCTCCCACTGTATATCTTTATTGAATGTAGCTTTTACTTTAATAAAAAAATAGCACACCTCGATCAGATGCACTATTAATTATCGCTATTTTAAAGCGCTTGTATTTCGTCTATATGATGAACTAACATTTGTAAGTCATTTGCTTTAAATTGACTGAATTTATACCAAGTCTGGTTATAATAAATAAATAATTTATGACCTAATAATCCCTTACGTACTTGGTAACGAATTATTTTTTTAACATCAATATCTAAATTTAAAGGATTATGATTTGTATAATAAGACTTGAAAACTAATGTATGATTTTGCAACTCCAATTGGCCAGGAATGTATATCAATGTAGGTAAATGTGCTTTATACATACAACCTACTTGAATCAAAATTTTACCATTCATAAAGCGTCCTCCTAATGATCAATACGCTATTTCATTGATTCATCATAATTTCTCATAAAGAAAAGTAAGGACTGTAATTCAATACCTAAATCAATATGATGTACTTGTACATCAGTTGGCGTAGTCACTCTTGCTGGCGTAAAATTCATTATACCTTTAATACCGGATTCAACAAGCTCGTCTGTCACACTTTGCGCAACATGTTCAGGAGTAGTGAGAATAACTACATCAATATCTTGATTTGATAGCGTTTGTTTTAAAGTTTTACTATCTTTAACAACTACACGACCTACTTGTTCACCGATGACATCTTGATTCACATCAAATGCTTCAGTAATTGTCATTTCATCGTGAATTGAGAAGTTATATGTCAATAATGCTCGACCTAAGTTACCCACACCAACAATTGCAATTTTAATATCATTGCTACCACTAATTTCAGATTTAAAAAATTCAATTAAACTATCTATATTATAGCCATATCCTTTTTTACCTAATTCGCCAAAATATGAAAAATCTCTACGAATCGTAGCTGAATCTATTTGTAATGCTTCGCTAATAGCTTTAGAATTAACACGGTCAATACCTTTAGTTTTTAGATTACTCACAAATCTATAATATAACGGTAAACGTTTTAAAGTTGCTCGAGGAATTTTAACGTTACTTGCCATTTTATTTGTCTCCCTTCGACGCTAAACGGTTTCAATTTTAATTAATTTTATGTATATATATGTTTGCAACAATAAAAATCCAAATAATTGTTTACAATGAATACTTGCTAATTATACATTAATAAAATTTAAAAATAAATATCCTAGTTTCAAGACACAGCTTAATACTGTAAAATAAATATTAATATGATAAATAAAAATTTAAACATATCAAACTATATGTATAGTTTATAATGATATCGCATATTTAGAAAGGTGAAGTCGGATGATACTTTTACAACTTAATGACATCTCTAAATCGTTCGATGGTGAAGATATCTTTACTAACGTTGATTTTGAAGTGAAAACAGGCGAACGTATAGGCGTTGTTGGACGAAATGGTGCCGGTAAATCAACACTAATGAAAATCATTGCTGGCGTTGAAGATTATGATAGTGGTCATATTTCAAAGATTAAAAATCTTAAAATGGGCTATTTAACACAACAAATGACGCTGGACTCAAACGCCACTGTATTTGAAGAAATGTCAAAACCATTTGAACATATCAAAAATATGGAACTATTAATCAAACAAGAAACAGATTGGTTAGCTGCTCATGCAGATGAGTATGAAACCCCAACTTATCAAGCACACATGGAAAAATATGAATCTTTATCAAATCAATTTGAGCAACTAGAAGGTTATCAATATGATAGTAAAATTAAAACCGTTCTTCATGGGTTGAATTTTAATGAAGATGACTTTAATAAACCTATTAATGACTTTAGTGGTGGTCAAAAAACAAGATTATCACTTGCACAAATGTTATTAAATGAACCAGATTTATTATTACTTGATGAACCTACCAACCATCTAGATTTAGAAACCACAAAATGGTTAGAGGATTATTTACGCTACTTTAAAGGCGCAATTGTCATTATCAGTCACGATAGATATTTCTTAGACAAAATCGTTACACAAGTTTATGACGTCGCTTTAGGTAGCGTCAAACGATATATTGGTAATTATGAAAAATTTATTCAACAACGTGATAAATATTATGAAAAACGTATGCAAGAATATGAAAAACAACAAGAAGAAATTAAAAGATTAGAAACATTTGTAGAAAAAAATATTACAAGAGCTTCAACAAGTGGCATGGCAAAAAGTCGTCGTAAAACGTTAGAAAAAATACAACGTATAGATAAACCTATGATTGATGCAAGAAGTGCCAATATTCAATTTGGATTTGATAGAAATACCGGAAATGACGTCATGCATATCAAACAATTAGAAATTGGTTATGATGATACCCCTATTACTAAACCTATTAATATGGAAGTATCCAAAGGTGATCACATCGCAATTATTGGGCCAAATGGTGTCGGTAAAACCACTCTAATTAAGACCATTGCTCAAAGACAACATCAACTCGGTGGCGAAGTCACATTTGGTGCTAATTTGAAAATAGGTTACTATGATCAAAAACAAGCTGAATTTAAATCAAATAAAACCATTTTAGATTATGTGTGGGACCAGTATCCAAATATGAACGAAAAAGATATTCGAGCAGTATTAGGACGCTTTTTATTCGTACAAGATGATGTCAAAAAAATCATCAATGATTTATCAGGTGGCGAAAAAGCAAGACTACAACTAGCCTTATTAATGTTACAACGTGATAATGTACTTATTTTAGATGAGCCTACCAATCACCTCGACATAGATTCGAAAGAAATGTTAGAACAAGCTTTAGAGCATTTTGCAGGTACTATAATATTTGTATCCCATGATAGATATTTCATCAATCAATTAGCCAATAAAGTATTTGACTTAGATCATGATGGTGGCAAAATGTATCTTGGTGATTACCAATATTATATTGAAAAAACAGAAGAAGCTGCTGCCCTAAAAGCTAAGGCAGAAAGTAAAATTGAGTCTACAAATAACTCAAATATAAATCAGACATCAACATCATCATATGAAAATCAAAAACAACGTCGTCGCGAACAACGCAAAATAGAACGTGAAATCGAACAACGTGAAGCTATCATCGAATCCTGTGAAGCAAAGATTGAAGACATTGATTATCAACTAACACAACCTGACGTTTATAGCGACCCTATTAAATCCAATGAATTAGCGGAATTAAAATCAAACACCGAACAAGAATTAGAACAAGCAATGATTGAATGGGAAGAATTACAAGAAAAATTATAAATAACCATTATTTTGCCAGACATTAAAAAGTAGATTTTCTACTTTTTAGTGTCTTTTTTCTAATGTTTTATTGATTATTATTAACAATGATTTTTGCCTATATGAAAGCTATCCACAGAGTTATCCTAGTTATCCACAAGTAATATGTAACCAATTTTTAAAGTTATTCAGATAAAAATATACTATATCCACAAAAATCAACACCACTTATCCACAACTTGTGCACTTATTGTTGATAAGTACGCATGTTCCCTATTGACATAACTTCTAACTTCTCATTATTGTCATTGATTGTTTCACATTAAGTGATATGAAATAATTAAAATAACTATATATAAAGGAGTTTTTCAATGAACGATGCACAGTTATTTTTATTATTTGTATTAGGCATTATTATTTTAACTACAGTCGTTAGTATTATTACATCTATCATCAATAGAAGACAGTTCATTAATAAAATTAACGGCTTATGGCCTAAACAAGAAAAGATAGAAAAATTTATCAGACCGAATGCGAAATATGATTATCAATTTCAAACATATAGTGATAACTATAATGAACATCAACTTATAGATGACAAGACATGGTCTGACTTAAATATGGATGCCCTATTTCAAAGTATGAATTTCAATTTCACAGCTCTTGGTGAAATGCGCATGTATGCTACTTTACGTAGGATGTATAAAGTAAACAATAAAATATTACTCAAACGTTTTAAAGAAGATACATCGTTTAGGAATCAAGTTTCATTACGGTTAGGTTTAGTAGGTAAAAGTGTTTATCCCCATTTTCCCGATCAACTCACACCTATTAAGTGTCAAAAAATATTTATGCTAGCACCATTATTACCGATTATCTCTTTAATTTATACATGCTTTGATGCGTCAAATGGCATTCTGATATTCGTCATGGCATGCATAATTAATATCATTTTATCGGTCAGTTTAAAACGAACATTTGAACAAGATTTAAAAACCATTTTTTATACTTCTTATATTTTAAAACAGTGTAAAAATCTTACTGAGATAGAAGGAACACCACAAGTAGACGTCAATTTCAATCACTTTAAAACCGCACGTTATTTGAGTGGCATATTAGCCAAAGTCGAAAGTACTGACTTTGTATCAGCCTTTGTTTTATTGATTAAAACTATATTTATGTTAGATTATTTAATTTTCCATACTATTCAACATAGTTACTATAAATACATAGATGAAGTATTAAAATGCTATGATTATATAGGCCATTTAGATAATCATTATGCCATTGCTCTATATCAAGAGTCATTGCAAGAATATTGCGAACCAGAAATCATTCAAAATAGTAATACTCATCAACAATTATGTGAATTTAATCAACTTGTACATCCATTAATCAACAATGCTGTTCCAAATGATTTAAATCTCAATCGAAATATTTTATTAACAGGCTCGAATGCGTCTGGTAAATCAACCTTCATGAAGACTGTTGCACTTAATCTTATTTTGGCTCAAACAATTGACACTGCAACAGCCTCTCAATTTAAATATGTACCCGGATTAGTATACACATCTATGGCTAATGCGGATGATGTCTTATCAGGAGATAGTTATTTTATGGCTGAACTAAAATCAATTCGTCGGTTATTCAATATTTCTACAAAGAATCAGGTATACTGCTTCATTGATGAAATATTTAAAGGAACCAATACTACAGAACGTATTGCCGCTTCCGAATCGGTATTAACCTACTTATCTCATCTGCCTAATTACTATGTATTAGCAGCAACTCATGATATTGAATTATCAAATTTATTAAATATATCTTATACAAATTATCACTTTAATGAATCAATTAAAGATGATTCCATTGCGTTCGACTTTAAAATCAAACCAGGTAAAGCTAATACAAGAAATGCAATCGAATTGTTAAGACTGACACAATTCCCTTCTGATATTTATGAACGTGCCAAACAACAAGTTAAGGATATATAATAAAAAGTCAGTAGTATGAGATTCTATTTAATCTCGCACTACTGACTTTTATATTATGATAAGGATTCAATTGAAAAATCTTCAATATCGATGTTATTTTGTCCATTCATTGACATATCACCACGAATGCCTGCTAAATAAAGGTAATGACCTGCTGCACCAATCATCGCTGCATTGTCAGTACATAGTTTCGGTGTAGGTATGGTTAATTGAATTTGATTGTCTTCACATTGTTTAGCAATACTTTCTCTTAATCCACGATTACTTGCCACACCACCAGCAACGATTAGCCGCTTAACGTTATACGCTTTGCAAGCATGTATAGCTTTAGTCGTTAACACTTCAACAACACTGTTTTGGAAGCTTGTAGCTACATTTTCTGGTACAATATCTTGTCCTTTTTGACGTTGATTATGCAATTGATTAATAACCGCGCTTTTTAGTCCACTAAAACTAAAATCATAACTTTCCTTTTCTAACCAAACTCTAGGAAATTGATACGTATCTTCGCCTTTAGCTGCTAATTGATCAATTTGAGGTCCACCTGGATATGGTAAATCAATAGTACGTGCTACTTTATCATAGGCTTCACCTACCGCATCATCTCTTGTTTCGCCTATGACCTCGAAATTTAAATGATCTTTCATATAAACCAATTCTGTATGACCACCTGAAACAATTAAAGCCATCAATGGAAATGTTAATGGCGTTTCTAAATGATTCGCATAAATATGGCCTGCAATATGGTGAACTGGTATTAATGGCAAATCATATGCAAATGCAAGTGCTTTCGCCGTATTAATACCTATGAGCAACGCACCTATAAGTCCAGGCCCTTGAGTTACAGCAATAGCATTGATATCATTCATGGTCACATTTGCAGTTTGTAAAGCGGTATCTATTGTCGTTGTAATCCCTTCGACATGATGACGACTAGCAATTTCTGGTACAACACCGCCAAAGCGCTTATGACTTTCAATTTGGCTTAACACTGTGTTAGATAATATTTCTGTACCATTTTTAATAACACTTACACTTGTTTCATCACAACTTGTCTCTATTGCTAAAATTAATGTCTGTTGATTATTCACGTAAATTCACCCACATGACTAATGCATCCTGCCCTTCTCCGTAATAATTTTTTCGTTTTCCACCATATTGAAAACCTAAATTTTGATAAACATGTTGAGCGACTGTATTATCCACTCTAACTTCTAAACTCATGACATCACATTGATGACTTGCGTAATTCATAACGTATTTTAATAATAATTGTCCTAAACCATATCCTCTAAAATGCTCTGTAATGGCAACTGTTGTTATTTGTGCTTGATCAATGACAACCCATAATCCTAAATATCCAATAATCGTCTGATTAAATTCTATTACAAAATAATTAGCAAACTCATTCTTTTCGATTTCATGATAAAATGCATCAATTGACCATGAACTATCATTAAAACTGCTTCTTTCAATGTCAAAGACTGCTGGAACATCATCTTTACTCATTCTTCTAATATTTAATTGTTCTTCTGTTGGTCTATCCAATTTCTTTCCGCCTCAGTTATTTTATGATATTTAGGAACAAAACTATGGATTTCAGTGGGCTCGGTAATTAAATTACTCATCACTGACGCTTGTGGTAATTGATTAATCCCCTCAGCATCTATTAAATGTGCTAATTTAACTGTATCTTCACCGATATATACATAGGGCTGATTAAGTTCATGTAATTTCTGTTTCAAGTCGTTGATTGAAATATACTGATCATCTAATACAGTTTCTAATAGTCCATTTTTTTGTTGATATATCCCTGCATATACCGCTTCACGTCTTGCGTCAAAAATGGGTACTAAAAGTTTGTTATTCTCACTAATAGTTGCTGCCAAAGCTTTTAATGAAGAAACACCATATAATTTACAATTTAATGCATAGGCCAGCGTTTTAGCAGTCGTCACACCAATTCTTAATCCAGTATATGAACCAGGACCTTCAGCAACTACGATGCCATCAAGATCATTTTTTGACATATTACTTTCATTAAATAAACGTTCAATCATAGGCATTAGTTGCACTGAATGATTCGTCTTTGAATTGTTGGTAATTTCAGCTAGCACATCATTGCCATCTGTTAATGCAACAGACAAAGGCTGATTGGACGTATCTATCAATAATAATTTCATTGTTCTAACGCCTCCTTCATTGCTTTATAATGTTCGCCTTTAGCTTCTATCGTGATGTGTCGCTTCATTTCATCAATCACTTCAATATTTATTGTCAGCGATTCATTAGGTAATAAATCCTCAATAAATTGGCTCCATTCAATTACTGTTAACGCATCATCTTCAAAATATTCATCAAAACCTAAATCTTCATCCGAATCTTCGAGTCTATAGCAATCCATGTGATGTAACTTTAAATTTTTACCCTTGTAAGACTTAATAATATTAAATGTAGGTGAATTGATTGTTCGTTTAACTCCTAAAGCTTCACCTATAAATTGAGTGAATGTTGTTTTACCAGCACCTAAATCTCCATTAAGTAAAACTAAATCTCCAGGTTGCACTAGTGCTACTAATCTTGTAGCAAAATGTTTCATTTCATTTTTATCTTTAATACTAATCATAGGTCATTCTCCTATTTTCTTTTTAACTACTCAAGAAATATATTAACTTAATAAGTGTAACAAATTTTGTCTTATATTTCTTCGTAAATATTTTTAACAAAATAGATTTAGAATTGTTAGAAAATTCTAAATTATCATTGACATCATTTTCGACTTATAGTAAATTAAGTTTATAAATTTTAAAACAATTCAAACTATTTAGAATAAATAACCATTCAACGAAAGGAGTATAATAAAATGAGACATTTTACAACTCAACATTCAACGACAACTTCAAATATTATTATTTTATTATACTCTCAAGGGCTCGAACTTTAGTAATTTTTTCATTTACTAAATGTTTAAGTCCTATTTGTAATTGAATGGGACTTATTTAACGTCCCAATAATCATTGGGACGTTTTTTATTTTCTTATAGTACAAAAAATACGGGGGAATTTATTATGCGAAGCGACATGATCAAAAAAGGAGATCACCAAGCTCCAGCAAGAAGTCTTTTACATGCTACGGGCGCTCTTCAAAATCCAACAGATATGAACAAACCTTTCGTAGCTATTTGTAATTCATATATTGATATTGTTCCTGGACATGTTCATTTAAGAGAATTAGCTGATATTGCAAAAGAAGCTATTCGAGAGGCAGGCGCCATTCCATTTGAATTTAATACCATTGGTGTAGATGACGGTATTGCGATGGGTCATATTGGAATGAGATATTCCTTACCTTCTAGAGAAATTATTGCTGATGCAGCAGAAACTGTCATCAATGCCCACTGGTTTGACGGTGTGTTTTATATTCCAAACTGTGACAAAATCACACCAGGCATGTTCCTAGCAGCAGTGAGAACTAATGTACCTGCAATTTTTTGTTCAGGTGGTCCGATGAAAGCTGGTTTATCTGCTCAAGGTAAAGCATTAACATTATCTTCTATGTTTGAAGCGGTTGGAGCTTTTAAAGAAGGTTCTATTTCTAAAGAAGAATTCTTAGATATGGAACAAAATGCTTGCCCTACTTGTGGTTCATGTGCAGGAATGTTCACTGCCAATTCAATGAACTGTCTCATGGAAGTGCTTGGTTTAGCACTACCTTATAATGGTACAGCCTTAGCAGTTAGTGACCAACGTCGTGAAATGATTCGTCAAGCCGCATTTAGATTAGTAGAAAACATCAAAAATGATATTAAACCTAGAGATATTGTTACCAAAGAAGCGATTGATGATGCATTTGCACTTGATATGGCTATGGGTGGTTCTACAAATACTGTACTACACACATTAGCCATTGCTAATGAGGCTGGCATTGAATATGATTTGGAACGTATTAATGAAGTCGCTAAAAAAACACCTTACTTATCTAAAATTGCACCAAGTTCTTCATACTCAATGCATGATGTACACGAAGCTGGTGGTGTTCCAGCAATTATCAATGAATTAATGAAAAAAGAAGGTACATTACATCCAGATAGAATTACAGTGACTGGAAAAACTTTAAGAGAAAATAATGAAGGTAAAGAAATCAAAAATTTTGATGTTATCCATTCCCTTGAAAAGCCATACGATAAAGAAGGTGGTTTATCTATCTTATTTGGTAACCTGGCTCCTAAGGGTGCAGTTATCAAAGTTGGTGGTGTAGATCCTTCTATTAAAACATTCACTGGTAAAGCGATTTGCTTTAATTCACATGATGAAGCAGTTGAAGCGATTGATAATCATACAGTAAGAGAAGGACATGTGGTCGTTATTAGATATGAAGGACCTAAAGGCGGACCAGGTATGCCTGAAATGTTAGCCCCTACTTCTTCAATTGTCGGCAGAGGATTGGGTAAAGATGTCGCATTAATTACAGATGGTCGTTTTTCTGGAGCAACACGAGGCATTGCAGTAGGACATATTTCCCCTGAAGCCGCATCTGGTGGACCAATCGGACTCATTCGAGATGGTGACGATATCACAATCGATTTAACAAATCGTACTCTTAATGTTGATCAACCTGAAGAGGAATTATATCGTCGTAGAGAACAATTAGAACCATTTAAAGCAAAGGTTAAAACTGGTTATCTTGCCCGTTATACATCATTAGTAACAAGCGCCAATACTGGTGGCATTATGCAAGTACCTGAGAACCTTATCTAAATAATAGGAGTTGATTTTAATGACTAAACTTAGTGATATGTCAGAACAAAATACGGAAACATCGAACCAACCTGTAGATACCATGAAAGTTGCTGAATCTAGCAAACCTGAATATATGAAGAGTCAGACTATAAATGAGATGCGTCCTGGTTCAGAGTTATTAGTTGAAGCACTTCAAAATGAAGATGTCGATTTTATCTTTGGTTATCCAGGTGGTGCTGTATTACCCTTATATGACACATTTTATGACGGTAAAATCAAGCATATTTTAGCTAGACATGAACAAGGTGCAACACACGCTGCTGAAGGATATGCAAGAATTTCTGGTAAAACTGGTGTGGTCGTGGTAACTAGTGGTCCTGGAGCTACGAATGCTATAACAGGCATCACTGATGCTCATAGTGATTCATTACCATTAGTAGTCTTTACAGGACAAGTCGCGACACCAGGTATTGGTAAAGATGCTTTCCAAGAAGCAGATTTATTATCAATGACCGCTCCTATTACTAAACAAAATTATCAAGTAAAAAAAGTAGAAGATATTCCTAGAATCGTTCACGAAGCATTTCACGTAGCGAACTCTGGTAGAAAAGGTCCTGTAGTCGTAGACTTCCCTAAGGATATGGGCGTATTATCTACCAATGTTGGATTATCTGACGATATCGATTTACCAGGATATCAAGTTAATACTGTAGCTAAATCAAGTGATATTAATACACTAGTCCAATATTTAAATGATTCTAAAAAGCCTTTAATTTTAGCAGGTGCTGGTGTCAATCATTCAAAATCTAATGAATTACTGACTCAATTTGTTACTCAACATCAAATCCCAACTGTCACAACACTTTTAGGGCTCGGTGCTATTCCTTACGAACATCCCCTATTTTTAGGAATGGGAGGTATGCACGGTTCATACGCAAGTAATATGGCATTAACCGAGTGTGACTTATTAATTAACTTAGGTAGTCGTTTTGACGATCGACTTGCCAGTAAACCAGATGATTTTGCGCCTAATGCCAAAGTGGTTCATGTAGATATAGATCCATCTGAAATCAACAAAATCATAGCCACTGATTTAGGTATCGTGGCAGATTGTAAAAATGTGCTAGAACAACTTGAAACAGCTCAAGTTAATGTTCCATCACATGATGTATGGTTACAATACTGTCAATCAAATAAAGCCAATCACCCATTTAAATATGACAAAGATGACAAAGACATCTTTTGTAAACCTCAAGAGGCAATAGAATACATTGGAAAAATCACAAATAGTGACGCCATTGTCACAACAGATGTGGGTCAACACCAAATGTGGGCAGCACAATTCTATCCATTCAAAAGTCACAGTCAATGGGTAACTAGTGGCGGTCTAGGTACTATGGGATTCGGTATTCCATCTGCTATTGGTGCACAACTCGCTTCACCAGATAAAACAGTCGTTTGTTTCGTCGGAGATGGTGGGTTCCAAATGACAAATCAAGAAATGGCACTTTTACCAGAATATGGTTTAAATATTAAAATTGTCCTCATCAACAACGATACATTAGGTATGGTTAAACAGTGGCAAGATAAGTTCTTTAAGCAACGTTTTTCACATTCAGTATTTAATGATCAACCTGATTTCATTAAAATGTCGGAAGCTTATGGCGTTAAAGGATTCTTAATTGATCAACCAGACCAACTTAAATCTAAACTTGATGAAGCATTTAAGTATGAAGGTCCAGCACTTATTGAAGTCCGTATCTCTCCTATTGAACCAGTTAATCCAATGATTCCAAGTGGTAAAGCTAATAATGAAATGGAGGGATATTAATGAAAAGACATTTAAAATTTGAAGTAATGAACCAGGTAAGCACCTTAAATAGAATTACAAGTGCATTCGTCAGATTGCAATATAATATTGAAGAATTACATGTAAAAAAACGTGACGATAATCCTAACATTTCAGATATGGAACTTATTGTAAATATTGAAGATGAGAATGTTTTAAATATTTTATTAAACAAATTACAACAACAAATAAACGTTTTAAATGTAGAACAATACTCTGCTTAATATAAATGGTAAAACTTCGATGCGCTAGTGTTCTAAAAAAGCATATTAACCGAACAGCTATCATCCTATGTTTATCACTCATTATAATTTTCGGAATATTGCTAATTTTTAATTATTTTGGAGGAATGTATTATGACAACAGTTTATTATGATGAATCAGTTAAAACAGACGCTTTAGAAGGTAAAAAAATTGCAGTGATTGGTTATGGTTCACAAGGCCATGCTCATGCGCAAAACTTAAAAGATAACGGATATGATGTTGTTATCGGTATCCGTCCAGGCCGTTCTTTTGATAAAGCTAAAGAAAATGGTTTCGATGTATATCCTGTAGCAGAAGCAACGAAACAAGCTGACGTTATCATGGTTTTAATTCCAGATGAAATCCAAGGTGATGTATATAAAAAAGAAATTGAACCAAATTTAGAGGCTGGTAATGCCCTTGCATTTGCTCACGGTTTTAATATTCATTTTGGTGTTATTCAACCCCCTGCAGATGTTGATGTTTTCTTAGTTGCACCAAAAGGACCAGGCCACTTAGTTAGACGTACATTTGAAGAAGGTAGTGCTGTACCATCATTATTTGGTGTTCAACAAGATGCTACAGGTCATGCAAGAGATATTGCACTAAGTTATGCAAAAGGTATCGGATCTACAAGAGCTGGTGTAATTGAAACAACATTTAAAGAAGAAACAGAAACAGATTTATTTGGTGAACAAGCTGTGCTATGTGGTGGTATCCACAAATTAATTCAAAGTGGATTTGAAACATTAGTAGAAGCTGGTTATCAACCAGAATTAGCCTATTTTGAAGTATTACATGAAATGAAATTAATCGTTGATTTAATGTATGAAGGCGGAATGGATAATGTACGTTATTCAATTTCTAATACTGCAGAGTATGGTGACTATGTATCTGGTCGTCGTATCATCACACCAGATGTCAAAGACAATATGAAAGCTGTATTAACAGATATTCAAAACGGTAAATTTGCTAATAGTTTTGTTGAAGATAATAAAAATGGATTTAAAGAATTCTATAAAATGCGCGAAGAACAAGCTGGACATCCAATTGAAAAAGTGGGACGTAAATTACGTGATATGATGCCATTTATTAAATCAAAAAGCATTGAAAAGTAATGGATTAAGGAGTTGATTAAAATGAGTAGCCATATTCAAATATTTGATACCACTCTTAGAGATGGTGAACAAACACCTGGAGTGAATTTTACATTCGATGAACGTTTAAAAATAGCACAACAACTTGAAAAATGGGGTGTAGATGTTATCGAAGCTGGCTTCCCTGCTTCTAGTACAGGTAGTTTCAAATCAGTGGAAGCTATTTCTAAAGCCTTAACAACAACTGCTGTTTGTGGCTTAGCTAGATGTATCAAATCTGATATAGATGCAGTCTATGAAGCAACAAAACATGCTGCTAAACCTTTAGTACATGTTTTTATTGCGACATCCCCTATTCATCTAGAGCACAAATTGAAAATGTCTCAAGAAGAAGTTTTAGATTCTATAAAAGAACATGTCAC
This sequence comes from Staphylococcus sp. HL28, assembly GCF_021117155.1. NCBI lineage: Bacteria > Bacillati > Bacillota > Bacilli > Caryophanales > Staphylococcaceae > Staphylococcus > Staphylococcus sp. HL28. The sequence continues at coordinate 888,113 of NZ_CP088218.1, read as the reverse complement.
TTATGCTAAGCAATTGTTTGATATCGTTCAATTCTCACCTGAAGACGCAACGCGAACAGATATGGACTTTTTAATTAAAAGTGTACAAACAGCTGTAGATGCTGGTGCAACTATTATTAATATTCCTGACACTGTAGGCTTTAGTTACCCAAATGAATATGGACAAATTTTTAAAACTTTAACTGAATCCGTGCAATCTGATAATGAAATTATTTATAGTTCACATTGTCACGATGACCTAGGTATGGCTGTTGCTAATAGTCTAGCTGCAATTGAAGGTGGTGCGAGACGCGTTGAGGGTACTGTAAATGGTATTGGCGAGCGTGCTGGTAATGCAGCACTAGAAGAAGTCGCTTTAGCACTATATATTCGTAAAGATCATTATGGAATAGAGTCACAAATTGAATTAAAAGAAACTAAGAAAACTTCTGACTTAATTTCTCGCTATGCAGGTATTCGTGTACCCAGAAATAAAGCTATCGTTGGACAAAATGCATTTAGTCATGAATCTGGTATACATCAAGATGGTATTCTTAAACATCGTGAAACATATGAAATTATGACACCTCAATTAGTTGGTGTTAGTACTACAGAATTACCTTTAGGAAAACTTTCAGGTAAACACGCCTTTGCTGAAAAATTAAAATCATTAGGCTATGACATTAATCCAGACGATCAAATTAATTTATTTAAACAATTTAAATCTATTGCTGATAAGAAAAAATCAGTTTCTGATCGCGATATTCATGCTTTAATTCAAGGCTCAGAACATGAACAAAGTGCGATTTATCAATTAGAAGCATTACAACTTCAATTCGTTTCTAATGGACTTCAAAGTGCAGTCGTTGTAATTAAAGATAAAGATGGCAGTATTTATCAAGACTCTAGTATTGGTACAGGTTCCATTGTCGCAATTTATAATGCAGTTGATCGTATCTTTAAACGTGAAACAGAATTAATCGACTATCGTATTGATTCTGTTACAGAAGGTACAGATGCTCAAGCAGAGGTACATGTTAATCTTGTAATCGATAATAAAGAAGTTAATGGTATAGGTATTGATCACGATATTTTAAAAGCTTCATGTAAAGCTTATATTGAGGCACATGCAAAATACGCTGCAGACGCTAAAGAGAAAGAAGGTATCCAATCATGACCTATAACATCGTTGCTTTACCTGGAGATGGCATAGGCCCAGAAATATTAAATGGGAGTTTAGAAGTTCTAGAAAAAATCAGTCAAAAATATCATTTTAAGTATCAAGTAGATACACATCATTTTGGAGGAGCTGCCATAGATGCCTATGGCACACCTCTTACAGATGAAACATTAAAGGCTTGTGAAAACGCTGATGCGATCTTATTAGGTGCAATTGGAGGTCCAAAATGGACTAATCCTAACGTACGTCCAGAACAAGGATTATTAAAATTAAGAAAATCACTTAATTTATATGCTAATATTCGCCCTACTATTGTGACTGATGGCACAAGTCATCTTTCACCTCTCAAACAAGATCGAGTTGAAGGTACAGATTTAGTTATCGTTAGAGAATTAACGGGCGGTTTATATTTCGGAGAACCACGTGAATTAAGTGATCATCATGCATTAGATTCTTTAACTTATACGCGTACTGAAATTGAACAAATTGTTAGAGTCGCATTTGAAATAGCACAACAACGACACAAGAAGTTAACGTCAGTCGATAAAGAAAATGTACTTGCTTCAAGTAAACTATGGAGAAAAACGGTTGAAGAAGTAAAACATGACTATCCAGATGTAGAGGTAGAATATTTACTTGTAGATGCCTGTAGTATGCATTTGATTACACGTCCAACACAATTTGACGTCATTGTCACTGAAAATCTATTTGGAGACATCTTAAGCGATGAAGCTTCAGTCATTCCAGGTTCTTTAGGATTATCTCCATCAGCAAGTTTTGGTAAAGATGGCACAAGATTATATGAACCTATTCATGGCTCTGCGCCTGATATTGCTGGTCAAGATAAAGCCAATCCTTTTGGAATGATATTATCTTTAGCAATGTGTTTACGTGAAAGTTTCAATGAAGTTGAGGCAGCTAAAGAATTAGAAAACAATGTATATCAGCTTATTAGAGATGGAAAATGCACAGCTGATTTAGGTGGTAAGTATACTACATCTCAAATTATTAAACTTTTAAAAGAATTTTATACTTAAGGGAGGCGTCATCTTATGGGACAAACACTATTTGACAAAGTATGGGATAAACATGTCTTACATGGAAATGTAGGTGACCCTCAATTATTATATATTGATTTACATTTAATACATGAAGTAACATCACCACAAGCGTTTGAAGGATTGAGAATACAAAATAGACGCTTACGACGTCCCGATTTAACATTTGCTACATTAGATCATAATGTCCCAACAGTAGATATTTTTAATATCAAAGATGAAATTGCAAATAAGCAAATTACCACGCTACAAAAAAATGCAAAAGATTTCGGTGTACACATATTTGATATGGGATCAGATGAACAAGGTATCGTGCATATGGTTGGACCTGAAACTGGACTAACACAACCAGGAAAGACCATTGTATGTGGTGATTCTCATACTGCTACACATGGCGCTTTTGGTGCCATAGCTTTTGGTATCGGAACGAGTGAGGTAGAGCATGTCTTTGCTACACAAACGCTTTGGCAAACAAAACCTAAAAATTTGAAGATTGATATCAATGGAAACTTACCTAAGGGTGTATACGCTAAAGATATTATTCTTTATCTTATTAATCAATACGGTGTAGATTTTGGTACTGGCTATGCTTTAGAGTTCACTGGCGAAACAATCAAAAGCCTATCAATGGAAGCTAGAATGACAATATGCAATATGGCTATAGAGGCAGGTGCAAAATATGGAATTATGCAACCAGATGAAACTACATTTGAATATGTAAAAGGTAGACCATATGCTGACAATTTCGAACGCTCAATATCTGAATGGAAACAACTTTATTCTGATGAGGATGCTGTTTTTGACAAAGTCATTGAAATGGATGTTTCAGATTTGGAACCTCAAGTAACTTGGGGCACTAATCCTGAAATGGGTGTTAATTTTAATACCCCCTTCCCTGACATTAAAGATTCTAATGACGAACGAGCTTATCAATACATGGGGTTGGAACCAGGACAAAAAGCTGAAGATATTGAATTAGGTTATGTATTTTTAGGATCATGTACTAATGCTAGAATTACTGACTTGATCGAAGCTAGTCATATTGTAAAAGGTAATCATGTACATCCTAATATTACAGCTATAGTTGTTCCAGGATCACGAACAGTTAAAAAAGAAGCAGAATCAATGGGTCTTGATAAAGTATTTAAAGAAGCGGGCTTTGAATGGCGTGAACCAGGTTGTTCAATGTGTCTAGGTATGAATCCAGACCAAGTACCTGAAGGCGTTCATTGTGCATCTACAAGTAACCGCAACTTTGAGGGTAGACAAGGTAAAGGAGCTAGAACACATCTCGTCTCCCCTGCTATGGCCGCAGCAGCAGCAATTAATGGGCGTTTTGTTGATGTTAGAAAGGTGGTCGTTTAGATGGATATTAAACCAATCACAACTTATCAAGGTAAAATTGTTCCTCTATTTTACGATAATATTGATACAGATCAAATTATTCCAAAAGTTCATTTAAAACGTATTTCAAAAACTGGATTTGGCCCATTCGCTTTTGATGAATGGCGTTATTTACCAGACGGAAGCGATAATCCAGACTTTAATCCAAACAAACCTGAATATCAAGGAGCTAGTATTTTAATCACTGGAGATAATTTCGGTTGTGGTTCAAGTAGAGAACATGCTGCTTGGGCATTAAAAGACTATGGTTTTAGTATCATCATTGCTGGAAGTTATAGCGATATTTTTTATATGAATTGTACTAAGAATGCCATGCTCCCTATCGTTTTAGATAAACCTTCGCGTGAACATCTTGCATCATTCAAAGAGATCACAATAGATTTACCTAATCAAACTGTATCATCAACAGAACAAACCTTTCATTTTGATATCGATGAAACTTGGAAAAATAAACTAATCAATGGACTTGATGATATTGATATTACTTTGCAATATGAAGATTTAATTGAAAAATATGAAAAAGCACATTAAGGTGGGAAAATAATGACAGTAAAAACAACAGTTTCAACCAAAGATATTGACGAAGCTTATTTACGTCTTAAGGATATAGTTAAAGAAACGCCTTTACAATTAGATCACTATTTATCTCAAAAGTATGATTGTAAGGTATATTTAAAAAGAGAAGACTTGCAATGGGTACGCTCTTTTAAATTACGTGGTGCTTATAATGCTATTTCAGTACTTTCTGATGACATTCAAAGTAAAGGTATTACATGTGCTAGTGCTGGAAACCATGCTCAAGGCGTAGCTTACACAGCTAAAAAACTTAATCTAAATGCTGTCATTTTCATGCCAGTCACAACGCCTTTACAAAAAATTAACCAAGTTCAATTCTTTGGAAATGGTAATGTTGAAATTAAATTGACTGGTGACACATTTGATCATTGTTTAGCAGAAGCGCTTGAATATACTAAACAAAATAATATGACTTTTATTGATCCATTTAATAATGTTTATACTATTGCAGGTCAAGGCACCTTAGCTAAAGAAATGATTTCACAATCTCGCAAGGAAAATATCAATTTTGATTATTTATTTGCAGCTATTGGTGGTGGCGGCTTAATTTCAGGTATCAGTACTTATTTTCATGACTATTCTCCACAAACTAAAATCATTGGTGTAGAACCTGCTGGAGCTAGTAGTATGTATGAATCTGTGGTAGTTAATAACAAAATTGTAACATTAGAAAACATCGATAAATTTGTTGACGGTGCATCAGTTGCTAGAGTTGGTGATATTACATTTGAAATTGCTAAATCATTCGTACATGACTATGTACAAGTGGATGAAGGTGCAGTTTGTTCAACAATCCTAGATATGTACTCTAAACAAGCAATTATTGCCGAACCTGCTGGAGCATTAAGTGTAGCAGCATTAGAAGACTATCGAGAATTAATCAAAGGAAAAACAGTGGTTTGTATCGTAAGTGGTGGTAATAATGATATTAATCGTATGAAAGAAATTGAAGAACGTTCATTATTATACGAGGAAATGAAACATTATTTCATTCTTAATTTCCCACAAAGACCTGGTGCACTTAGAGAATTCGTTAATGATGTACTAGGCCCACAAGATGATATTACTAAATTTGAATATTTAAAGAAATCATCTCAAAATACTGGTACTGTAATTATCGGTATTCAACTTAAAGATCATACAGACTTACAACAATTAAAAGAAAATGTAAACCAGTTTGATTCTTCAAACATTTACATTAATGAAAATAAAATGCTATATTCATTATTAATTTAAAATAGACGAAGCTATGCCAACATGCATGGCTTCGTTTTAGTTTCTACTTTACTATTAGCTCGACTAAGCTCGTTGCGCTCTTTCTTCAATTCATTGTCTAAACGCATTTGCTCTGCGTTGAATTTCTTATTTTTAGGCATAAAAAAAGAGACCTTGCGGTCTCAATGCGGCTCATCGCATCCTATTATTTGCCTGGCATGGACTATTGATCTTAATAGCTTATGCTATTAAGTAAGTAAAACGTGTGATTTTCAATCACTGTTTTGCTTTAGAACGTTAGTCTGCTACCTTCGACGCTAAGGACCTTTTTCAACTTGAGAGAAATGCGCTTATACTTCTTCATTTTCATCTCTCACTTACTCACTTAGCTCGACTAAGCTCGTTGCGCTCTTTCTTCAATTCATCGTCTAAACGCATTTGCTCTGCGTTGAATTTCTTATTTTTAGGCATAAAAAAAAGAGACCTTGCGGTCTCAATGCGGCTCATCGCATCCTATTATTTGCCTGGCAACGTCCTACTCTAGCGGAACGTTAGTCCGACTACCATCGGCGCTAAGGAGCTTAACTTCTGTGTTCGGCATGGGAACAGGTGTGACCTCCTTGCCATTGTCACCAGACAAATGGAATGTGTTATGCATTCAAAACTAGATAGTAAGTAAAATGATTTTGCGTCGCAAAACATAAATTTTGATTAAGTCTTCGATCGATTAGTATTCGTCAGCTCCACGTGTCACCACGCTTCCACCTCGAACCTATTAACCTCATCATCTTTGAGGGATCTTATAACCGAAGTTGGGAAATCTCATCTTGAGGGGGGCTTCATGCTTAGATGCTTTCAGCACTTATCCCGTCCATACATAGCTACCCAGCTATGCCGTTGGCACGACAACTGGTACACCAGAGGTATGTCCATCCCGGTCCTCTCGTACTAAGGACAGCTCCTCTCAAATTTCCTACGCCCACGACGGATAGGGACCGAACTGTCTCACGACGTTCTGAACCCAGCTCGCGTACCGCTTTAATGGGCGAACAGCCCAACCCTTGGGACCGACTACAGCCCCAGGATGCGATGAGCCGACATCGAGGTGCCAAACCTCCCCGTCGATGTGAACTCTTGGGGGAGATAAGCCTGTTATCCCCGGGGTAGCTTTTATCCGTTGAGCGATGGCCCTTCCATGCGGAACCACCGGATCACTAAGTCCGTCTTTCGACCCTGCTCGACTTGTAAGTCTCGCAGTCAAGCTCCCTTATGCCTTTACACTCTATGAATGATTTCCAACCATTCTGAGGGAACCTTTGAGCGCCTCCGTTACCTTTTAGGAGGCGACCGCCCCAGTCAAACTGCCCACCTGACACTGTCTCCCACCACGATAAGTGGTGCGGGTTAGAAAGCCAACACAGCTAGGGTAGTATCCCACCAATGCCTCCACGTAAGCTAGCGCTCACGTTTCAAAGGCTCCTACCTATCCTGTACAAGCTGTGCCGAATTTCAATATCAGGCTACAGTAAAGCTCCACGGGGTCTTTCCGTCCTGTCGCGGGTAACCTGCATCTTCACAGGTACTATGATTTCACCGAGTCTCTCGTTGAGACAGTGCCCAAATCGTTACGCCTTTCGTGCGGGTCGGAACTTACCCGACAAGGAATTTCGCTACCTTAGGACCGTTATAGTTACGGCCGCCGTTTACTGGGGCTTCGATTCGTAGCTTCGCAGAAGCTAACTACTCCTCTTAACCTTCCAGCACCGGGCAGGCGTCAGCCCCTATACATCACCTTACGGTTTAGCAGAGACCTGTGTTTTTGATAAACAGTCGCTTGGGCCTATTCACTGCGGCTCTTCTGGGCGTTAACCCTAAAGAGCACCCCTTCTCCCGAAGTTACGGGGTCATTTTGCCGAGTTCCTTAACGAGAGTTCGCTCGCTCACCTTAGAATTCTCATCTTGACTACCTGTGTCGGTTTGCGGTACGGGCACCTGTTATCTATCTAGAGGCTTTTCTTGGCAGTGTGAAATCAACGACTCGAGGAAACAATTTCCTCTCCCCATCACAGCTTGACCTTATGAGTGCCGGATTTGCCTAACACTCAGTCTTACTGCTTGGACGTGCAATCCAATAGCACGCTTCGCCTATCCTACTGCGTCCCCCCATCGATTAAAACGATACTAGGTGGTACAGGAATATCAACCTGTTATCCATCGCCTACGCCTGTCGGCCTCAGCTTAGGACCCGACTAACCCAGAGCGGACGAGCCTTCCTCTGGAAACCTTAGTCAATCGGTGGACGGGATTCTCACCCGTCTTTCGCTACTCACACCGGCATTCTCACTTCTAAGCGCTCCACATGTCCTTGCGATCATGCTTCGACGCCCTTAGAACGCTCTCCTACCATTGTCCTACGGACAATCCACAGCTTCGGTAATATGTTTAGCCCCGGTACATTTTCGGCGCAGTGTCACTCGACTAGTGAGCTATTACGCACTCTTTAAATGATGGCTGCTTCTAAGCCAACATCCTAGTTGTCTGGGCAACGCCACATCCTTTTCCACTTAACATATATTTTGGGACCTTAGCTGGTGGTCTGGGCTGTTTCCCTTTCGAACACGGACCTTATCACCCATGTTCTGACTCCCAAGTTAAATTGATTGGCATTCGGAGTTTGTCTGAATTCGGTAACCCGAGAAGGGCCCCTCGTCCAAACAGTGCTCTACCTCCAATAATCATCACTTGAGGCTAGCCCTAAAGCTATTTCGGAGAGAACCAGCTATCTCCAAGTTCGATTGGAATTTCTCCGCTACCCTCAGTTCATCCGCTCACTTTTCAACGTAAGTCGGTTCGGTCCTCCATTCAGTGTTACCTGAACTTCAACCTGACCAAGGGTAGATCACCTGGTTTCGGGTCTACGACCAAATACTAAACGCCCTATTCAGACTCGCTTTCGCTACGGCTCCACATTAGCTGCTTAACCTTGCATCAAATCGTAACTCGCCGGTTCATTCTACAAAAGGCACGCCATCACCCATTAACGGGCTCTGACTACTTGTAAGCACACGGTTTCAAGTTCTCTTTCACTCCCCTTCCGGGGTACTTTTCACCTTTCCCTCACGGTACTGGTTCACTATCGGTCACTAGAGAGTATTTAGCCTTAGGAGATGGTCCTCCCAGATTCCGACGGAATTTCACGTGCTCCGTCGTACTCAGGATCCACTCAAGAGAGTATATATTTTCGACTACAGGATTATTACCTTCTTTGATTCAACTTTCCAGATGATTCGTCTAATATATACTTTTGTAACTCCGTATAGAGTGTCCTACAACCCCAACAAGCAAGCTTGTTGGTTTGGGCTCTTCCCGTTTCGCTCGCCGCTACTCAGGGAATCGATTTTTCTTTCTCTTCCTCCGGGTACTAAGATGTTTCAGTTCTCCGGGTCTGCCTTCTGATATGCTATGTATTCACATATCGATAACATGACATAACTCATGCTGGGTTTCCCCATTCGGAAATCTCTGGATCAACGCTTACTTACAGCTCCCCAAAGCATATCGTCGTTAGTAACGTCCTTCATCGGCTTCTAGTGCCAAGGCATCCACCGTGCGCCCTTAATAACTTAATCTATGTTTCCATCCTACAGGAAACGCGTTATTAATCTTGTGAGTGTTCTTTCGAACACTAGCGATTATTTCTTATGAATTCAAGCTTTAAAACTCTAATTCACTCGGTTTTGCTTGGTAAAATCTATTTTACTTACTTATCTAGTTTTCAATGTACAAGTTCTATTTCCAGTCAAGCGTTTGCATACTGCTTTGTTATCATTACTTTAAATACTCATTTACTCTAGTAAACTCCGCTTTAAAGTAACTCAACGCATTGTCTGCGAATCGCTTTCTTTGAAAAAGAAGATATGTTGAATGTTATATAAACATTCAAAACTGAATACAATATGTCAATGTTATTCCTTCATCTTCTACGAAGATGTTCCGAATATATCCTTAGAAAGGAGGTGATCCAGCCGCACCTTCCGATACGGCTACCTTGTTACGACTTCACCCCAATCATTTGTCCCACCTTCGACGGCTAGCTCCATAAATGGTTACTCCACCGGCTTCGGGTGTTACAAACTCTCGTGGTGTGACGGGCGGTGTGTACAAGACCCGGGAACGTATTCACCGTAGCATGCTGATCTACGATTACTAGCGATTCCAGCTTCATGTAGTCGAGTTGCAGACTACAATCCGAACTGAGAACAACTTTATGGGATTTGCTTGACCTCGCGGTTTAGCTGCCCTTTGTATTGTCCATTGTAGCACGTGTGTAGCCCAAATCATAAGGGGCATGATGATTTGACGTCATCCCCACCTTCCTCCGGTTTGTCACCGGCAGTCAACTTAGAGTGCCCAACTTAATGATGGCAACTAAGCTTAAGGGTTGCGCTCGTTGCGGGACTTAACCCAACATCTCACGACACGAGCTGACGACAACCATGCACCACCTGTCACTTTGTCCCCCGAAGGGGAAGACTCTATCTCTAGAGCGGTCAAAGGATGTCAAGATTTGGTAAGGTTCTTCGCGTTGCTTCGAATTAAACCACATGCTCCACCGCTTGTGCGGGTCCCCGTCAATTCCTTTGAGTTTCAACCTTGCGGTCGTACTCCCCAGGCGGAGTGCTTAATGCGTTAGCTGCAGCACTAAGGGGCGGAAACCCCCTAACACTTAGCACTCATCGTTTACGGCGTGGACTACCAGGGTATCTAATCCTGTTTGATCCCCACGCTTTCGCACATCAGCGTCAGTTACAGACCAGAAAGTCGCCTTCGCCACTGGTGTTCCTCCATATCTCTGCGCATTTCACCGCTACACATGGAATTCCACTTTCCTCTTCTGCACTCAAGTTTTCCAGTTTCCAATGACCCTCCACGGTTGAGCCGTGGGCTTTCACATCAGACTTAAAAAACCGCCTACGCGCGCTTTACGCCCAATAATTCCGGATAACGCTTGCCACCTACGTATTACCGCGGCTGCTGGCACGTAGTTAGCCGTGGCTTTCTGATCAGGTACCGTCAAGATGTGCACAGTTACTTACACATTTGTTCTTCCCTGATAACAGAGTTTTACGATCCGAAGACCTTCATCACTCACGCGGCGTTGCTCCGTCAGGCTTTCGCCCATTGCGGAAGATTCCCTACTGCTGCCTCCCGTAGGAGTCTGGACCGTGTCTCAGTTCCAGTGTGGCCGATCACCCTCTCAGGTCGGCTACGTATCGTTGCCTTGGTAAGCCGTTACCTTACCAACTAGCTAATACGGCGCGGATCCATCTATAAGTGACAGCAAAGCCGCCTTTCACTATTGAACCATGCGGTTCAATATGTTATCCGGTATTAGCTCCGGTTTCCCGAAGTTATCCCAGTCTTATAGGTAGGTTATCCACGTGTTACTCACCCGTCCGCCGCTAACGTCAAAGGAGCAAGCTCCTTATCTGTTCGCTCGACTTGCATGTATTAGGCACGCCGCCAGCGTTCATCCTGAGCCAGGATCAAACTCTCCATAAAAAATTATGATGTTTGATTAGCTCATAAAACTAAATTAATTGTTGTAACTTTCGTTACATTATTGGAATTAACGTTGACATATTGTCATTCAGTTTTCAATGTTCATTTAATTAAATCTTGGAGCGGGTGATGGGAATCGAACCCACAACATCAGCTTGGAAGGCTGAGGTTTTGCCATTAAACTACACCCGCATATATAATTTGAAAAGTTATTTTGGTGCGGCCGAGAGGACTTGAACCTCCACGGGATTTCTCCCACTAGGCCCTCAACCTAGCGCGTCTGCCATTCCGCCACGACCGCTGGCAAAACGCATTCAAAAGTATATCGATTTCTCAATAGCATAATAAATTGTAAATCATTTATTAAGTAATGTCAATAACTTTTTAACATGAAATTAACAAAATTAATTATCTTGTAATGTTCGCTCATTTATTAATGCAACGTTATTTATAATAAATCATCGTAAAAGTTATGTCAATACTTATTTTTGATATAAATAGAGGACACTAAATATTTTTTCTTATTAGTGCCCTCATTCTAATTCATATCCAATTTCTTTTTAACAGACTATGACTTACTTCAACTTTTTTCTAATTAACTTTAATTTTCCGCCACATTTGCCACATCTCATGATACTTACATTCACTCTTTTTATTCTTACATACTTAGTCTTACATTCAGTACACATATATTCATAATTAGCACGTTCCTCATATGATTGCGTTGGTGTGCAAAATCTTGGTGCTCCGACTTTAGTACTTAAGTTTTTAAAATCTCGATCTTTATGTTTATAACCTTTACCTAAAATATGCAAATGATAATGGCAAAGTTCATGTTTTACAATATCAATAATAGCTTCTTTACCATAATGCTCATATTGCTTGGGATTAATTTCTATATCATGTGATTTTAGTAAATATCTACCACCTGTGGTTCTTAAGCGACTATTAAAATAGGCATTATGTTTAAAGGGAATTTTAAAATACTTTAAGGAAATATCACATACTAAACTTTGTAATTCCTGATTATTCATATGGATTTATCATTGTCAATGATACTTTATCTTTTTGCTTATCTATGCTAATTATCCAAACATCGACAATATCTCCTACGCTTACAATGTCCATTGGGTTCTCAACAAATTTTTTAGATAGTTTTGATACATGGACAAGTCCATCTTGTTTGACACCAATATCAACAAACGCACCAAAATCCACTACATTTCTTACAGTACCACTAAGTTTCATTCCTTCTGATAAATCCTCAATTGATAAAACATCTGATTTTAAAATTGGAGTTTCAAATTCATCACGAGGATCCCTATTTGGTGCTTTTAAAGATTTAATAATATCTTCTAATGTTGGTATTCCTATATTTAATTGGTTAGCAATTTCATGAATATCAATGGAGTCTAATGTATTTTTTAACGTTTCACTACCCAAATCTTCAACTTTAAGATTTAACTGGTTAAGTAATTGATATGTTACATCATAACTTTCTGGGTGAATAGATGTATTATCTAACGGTTCTGTGCCATCTACAATTCTCATGAAACCAATACTTTGTTCGAATGTTTTGGCACCTAAACGTTTAACTTTAGCAATATCTTTATGATGTTTAATAGCACCATTTTCTTCTCTATAATCTATTAGATTTTGGGCAATCTGTGATGAAAGTCCTGATACATATTGTAGTAGTGAACGAGAAGCTGTATTAACATCCACGCCGACTTGGTTTACCGCTGTTTCAACAACAAATGTTAATGCCTTCTCTAATTCTTTTTGATTCACATCATGTTGATATTGACCTACACCTATTGATTTTGGATCTATTTTAACTAATTCACTTAAAGGATCTTGTACCCTTCTACCAATTGAAACAGCACTTCTTTCTTCGACTTGGAAATCAGGAAATTCTGCACGTGCAATTTCTGATGCTGAATATACTGAAGCGCCTGCTTCATTTACTATAATGAATTGAACTTTAAGATTAAATTTATTAATAACATTAGCAATAAATTGTTCTGTTTCTCTACTAGCTGTCCCATTACCAATTGCAATTAATTGAACATCATAATCATTAATCATTTTTACTACAATTTTTTCAGCTTTTTCTGTTTTATTTACTGGGGGATGCGGATAAATCACATTCTTAGCCACGAATGTGCCATATGGATTAATAACTGCTAGTTTACATCCTGTTCTAAAAGCTGGATCTAAGCCAAGTATTTGCTTTCCTTTCATTGGCGGTTGTAAAAGTAAATGTCTCAAATTCTCACTAAAAACATCTATAGCATGATTTTCAGCTTTTTCTGTTAAGTCCCCTCTGATTTCACGTTCAATAGATGGCATTATTAATCTTTTAAGGCTATCTTTAATTGCGTCTCTTACAATGGCTGCCGCTTCAGTTTCTCTTTTTATTTCTTGTTTTTCTATGTCTTTTTCTACTAGTTCTGTATCAAATTCTATTTTTACAGATAATATTTTTTCTTTTTCTCCTCTATTAATCGCTAAAACTCTATGATTAGCTATCTTTTTAATCGGTTCTGCATAATCATAATACATGGAGAATATTTCTTTTTCATCTTCAGCTTTTTTCTTTTTAGTAGTTACAATTTGTCCTTGATGGTAAACATTTTTTAATATTCTTGAACGATATTTAGGGTTATCAGAAATTTGTTCTGCAATGATGTCTTGTGCACCTTGAATGGCTTCTTCAACGTTTTTCACTTCTTCGTTAAGATATGTTTGTGCTTTTGTTTGAACATTTTCGTCAAGTTGAGATTGTAATATCCATTGAGCTAAAGGTTCTAAACCTTTTCTTTTTGCTTCAGTTGCACGTGTTTTTTTCTTTTGTTTATACGGTCTATATAAATCTTCAACACGTTGTAATTTAGTTTGTTTAAGAATATCGTTTTGTAATTCGTTAGTTAGCATACCTTGTTGCTCAATACTATGAATCACTTCTTCTTTTCTTTTTTGTAAGTTAAACATATATTGATATTCATCAGATATTTGTTTAATTTCTACTTCATCTAAACCACCAGTTTGTTCTTTACGATATCTGGCAATGAATGGAACTGTATTTTTATCTTCTAATAGTTTCAATACAGAAGTAATTTGCTTTTCTGTAAAATTATATTTTTCGATAATTGATTTTATTAAATGATTGTCCATAGTTCTACCACACTTTTTCTTTAATTTATCTTTTTATTTTAACATAGTTGCTAACTGTAATTATAAATACTGATACTCTTATTTTTTGTTTCCCTGAGTATAAAAATTAAAAAATAAGATTACTATTACTTCAGCAGTACTACACTTAACTATGTAGTATCTAACTAAAGTAATAATAATCTTATAAATATTATTATTAATTACTTTTAAATAATTATTGTTTAGCTGCTTCTTGCAACTTTTTAATAGCAGTTCGCTGTAATCTAGACACATGCATTTGACTTAGACCTATTCGTTCACCAGTTTCTTTCTGACTTAATCCTTCGATGAATGTGCACTGAATGATTTCTTTTTCTCTATCAGATAAAATAGGTAAAATTCTTTCTAGTATCATGCGCTTTTCTGTAAGATCATAGTTATCATCTTGTTGACCCATAATATCTAGTAACGTAACCGTAGAACCGTCTTTATCCGCTTCTATTGAATGATCTACACTTAATGCATTATAACTTTGGCCCATTTCCATTGCTTCAAGGACTTCTTCATCTGTAACTTCCAAACGAGCAGCAATTTCACTTATTGAAGGTGAACGTTCTAATTCGTTAGTAAGTTCATCGCTTACCTTCTTTATGCGTGGACCTATTTCTTTTATACGTCTAGGTACATGAACACTCCATGTTTTATCTCTTAAATACCTTTTTATTTCACCAATTACAGTTGGCACTAGGAATGCTTCAAATTTTCGATCAAATGACAAATCAAATCTATTTATAGCACCTATTAAACCAACCATTCCCACTTGAACTAAATCTTCATGATGTGATTGACCTTTAGAATATTTATAAGCTAAAGATTCGATTAGTTTACGATAATGCCTTACTAACTTATCTTGAGCCCCGCTATTTTGGTCTTCTTGGTGTTCTTTAATCCATTGGTTAATCTGTTCAGGTGATACATCATTAACTGATTTCGACTCTTTCGTCATTATTTCGCACCTGCTCTTTTTTTATATACTTAATCATGCTTATTGTAACACCAGACTCTTTATAAACAGTTACTTCATCCATTAGTGACTCGATTAAGAATAACCCTAATCCACCCTCACGTAAGAAATCTATATTTTCGTTATCATTATAAGGTCCTAAATTAGATTTAGTTGTCTCATAATCAAAGCTTTCACCTTGATCTGAAATCACAATTTTAATTTTATCTTCAAAAACTTCAAAACACAAATTTATCATGCCTGTTTCAGGATTATGTTTGTATGCATGTTTAACTGCATTCGTAACTGCTTCACTTACTGCAATTTTTGAATCTTCTATATCATCGTATGAAGCACCTGCTCTAGTAAACACTCCAGATAGTGTTAATCTAATTAGACTTACATATTCGGCAGAAGCTGGTAACCGCATTTCAATATAGTCTTGTTTTGATTGCATGTTACTCTACCTCCGTTCCTTCATTAACATGCATTAAATCTTTTAATCCGGTAATATCAAATAATCTACCAATACGGTCAGAAACACCTAAGATATATAAATCTTTACCGTTTTGATTTAATGCTTTAAGAGTACCTACAAATAGTCCCAAGCCTGTTGAGTCCATATAACTAACATTCGCTAAATTAACATGAATATCGTGTGTACCTTCCTGTCTCATGGGTACTAACACTTCTTCTAATTCAGGTACTGTATAAACATCTAATTCTCCGCCAACTTTAACTTCATAATATGTATCATGTGTGACAGTTTCTATATTAAGATTCATTTGGTTACACTCCTAATTGTATTTCAAATCTACTAGTTTACTATTCAAGAATAATTATACCCAAAGTTAACGTTACTTAATCATAAAATAAAATTTAATTTACTCTTTTAATAATTAAAATAGTCATATCATCTTTTTTATTAGGATTTTGTACTTTTAATATTGCTTCATAAATTATTTGCACAATATCTTGAGGGTGCATATGTTTATATTTCTTGATTAAATTTAATAAGGTATCTTTCTTAATAAATTCGCCTTCTTTATTTCTTGCTTCTGTAACGCCATCAGTAAAAATAATCACCAAATCATCAATATAGATTGGAATTTCCTGCTGACTATATCTTGTTTGTTGATTAACACCTAAAACACGGCCTCTTACTTCAATTTCTTGAAACTCTTCAGTTTCTGCTCTATATACATAGCCTGGTTCATGTCCAGCTGAACTACAATATAATAAATGGTTCATCTCTTCATACAAACCATAGAACATCGTAACAAACATATTCTGATTGACGTTTTTTTCTACAACTCGATTGAGCCTCTTTAACCCTTCACTTGGTAACTGAGAATGTCCATATGAGTCCATTCCGAATTTTATCATGCTCATTGCTAGCGCAGCTGGTATTCCTTTTCCAATGACATCTGCAACTGCAAAACTCATAGTACCGTCATTGTGGTCAATTAAGTTAAAATAATCACCACTTACCTTTTGAGCTGCAACTGATATCACACCAATTTGAATACTATCGAATTGAGGGATATCTGTTTTCAACATAGTTTGTTGAAGTCTAGAAGCTAAATCTATTTCTTTATCGTGGTATTGTAGTTTATTCACTAATTTTTGGTAATCTCTATAACTATAACCAAAGCCTTTTACAACTTCTTGTAGTACATCTAAAGTACCAAGCGCTTCGTGATCAGTAACGTCTAATGAAGATATATAATTTTTATGTATTTCAACAATATCTTCTGGCAAAATATCCTTTTTTATAACTTCATTAGTAAATTCTTCACACTTTTTTATTAATTGAGTTTTATTATTCGTGCTTAAACTTTCATCAATCAATTTTTTATAATCTTTTTTAAATTCTTCCACGATTTTGCCTCCTCAATACAACTTCAACGCTCAATTTCTAACGTTCAATCAATATATCTTTTTTATAATTAGTAAAAAAAACTAAAACTTCTATACATCTAAAAAAGACTTTAGGGATGGAATACCTAAAGCCGTAAAACTTAAGACATCCTTTTATAATAAATAATACTTCGAAATAACTATCATTGCTCATAATATGTTAAAAATTCAAGGCTCAACGTGATAAATAAATCTCTTTTTATACATTTAAGCAGTTGTAATTATTATAAAGTTATTGTCTTTTATTTCATTATTTTATTTGTATTGGAATAATACATACAATTAATTATGTCTTAGAATGATTGAAATTATGTAAACCTAGACTGATGTCTAGGGCGTAATCTACTTCTTTCATTTTGTTATCAGACAAATATGTGAGTTTTTCTTTTAAACGATTTTTATCTAAAGTACGAATTTGTTCTAGTAAAATAACTGAGTCCTTATCAAGTTTGTACTTTTTCTTTTCAATTTCAACATGTGTAGGTATCTTAGCTTTATTAATCCTTCCAGTAATTGCAGCAACAATAACAGTAGGACTATATTTATTGCCTGTGTCATTTTGGATAATGACGACGGGTCTTACTCCCCCTTGTTCTGACCCTTGAACAGGCGATAAATCTGCTAGATAAACATCTCCTCTTCTAATCATTCATTCTTAGCGTTAGAAGTTAAATATGTTTCATTGCAATCGCACGCTTCACACTCAATAGGAAAAGCTTCGGTTGCTAGGGAGAGATTTAAATCAGCCATTTGTGCATAACCTTCTTTTAAAGATTGCTCTAAACTGTAACTTCTATTTTGATTAAAAGATAACATACAAAGAACCTCCATCTGATTCCAAAAGTTGCATTATTAAGATTTCTTAATTTAACTTAATAATAACAAATTTTGAAAACAGTGACTATACTTATTTTAATAATTCATTAGTTATCTCTGTATCATCTTCTATATGATAAATGCGAGGTAATCGTCTTGATAAATTACATAGAACTTCATAATTTATTGTATCTTGCTGATTAGCTAATGCTTCAACTGATTGGTCTGTGTCCACATGGTTATCTAATAGGATTACTTTATCTCCGACTTTTACTGTATCAGGAATTTTGACCATCGTTTGATCCATACATACTCTTCCTATTACTTCGCATTGATGACCATTCACGTTTACATTTGATCCTTGCATTGAACGTAAATAACCGTCTGCATAACCAATTGGTAATACTGCTATTCTCGTTGGCTCCGTTGCAGTAAAAGTGCTACCATAACTTACAGAGTCTCCAACATTTAATGTTTTAGTTTGTACAATTTCACTTACTAACTGTGCGCTTGGTTTCAAATGTACTTTAACATTGTCTTTAACATATTCTGAAGGGTAATATCCGTAAAGAGATATACCTAAACGAATCGCATTGCAGAACTGACCATCCATTAATAGAGCGCCTGCTGAATTTTGAGTGTGTATATAAGTTGGTTTTTCAACTTGTTCTACAAGTTCTTTGAATTTTTGATATTGTGTAGCCATCGAATCTCCAGGTTCGTCAGCACATCCAAAATGAGTATATACACCTTCAAATACAAGTTGATCATATTTGCTAATAATATCTATAACCTCTTTGTATTCTTCAACATCCTTCATACCTAGTCTACCCATACCCGTATCAAGTTTTAAATGTAACCAAAGCGCTTTTTCATTTTCATCTGATATATTCTTAATTGCTTCTTTTAACCATGATTTTGAAGGGACTGTCAATGCGACACGGTGTTGTATAGCTTTATTAATATCTTTAGGTGGAATTACTCCTAAAATTAAAATTTTAGCTTTAATACCG
The DNA here is from genome assembly GCF_021117155.1 of Staphylococcus sp. HL28. NCBI lineage: Bacteria > Bacillati > Bacillota > Bacilli > Caryophanales > Staphylococcaceae > Staphylococcus > Staphylococcus sp. HL28. The sequence continues at coordinate 869,231 of NZ_CP088218.1, read as the reverse complement.
TGCATACGTAGTTCTATTGCTTCATCTAATGTTGCAACAGCAAAAAATGAAGCACCATTCTCCATTAAGTGTTGTGCAATTCTTACACTACCTAAACCATAACCATTAGCTTTAATGACTGATATAACAGTCTTATTAGCATGCAATTTATCAAAGGTTTGATAATTAGATAAGATTGCATTCAAATCTATATTTAAATACGTCGATCTGTAAAATTTTTCTGACATAATGTCATTACCTCCTTTAAAACCTAACAAAGCGAATACAAATAAGTTAGCCTACATATCATCATTATCATCTTGTATTTCTAAAAGAACTTGACTCATCGCGTAATTTTCAGTATGGGTAATACTCACATGAACCCGAAAACCACTATAGTCGATACATGGTTTCCCAAGATGATCGTTATAGCAGTTGATATCATGAAATGCAATTGTTTTCCCTAAACCAGTTCCTAGGGCTTTACTAAACGCTTCTTTAGTAGCAAATCTCCCTGCAAGATACTCAATCTTTCTTTTTTGTTGTGAAAAACCATTAAATTTGAGTTGTTCTTCTTTAGATAAAATACGTTCAACAAACTTCTGTTTTTGCTTATAATAAACTTTTTCAATTCTCTCAATTTCTATTAAATCTAATCCAATACCATATATCATAGGACGCCTCGTTATCTTTTATCATTCTATTCTTACAATTTTACATCATTTTGTTTCAGATTTTCACTATTTCGTCTTTCTTTAATTAAATGTTTGATTTCTTCAGCTTTATCTTTGTTTATGAGTAATAATTCAGAGTTACCACCTGCTGTTGATAAAGTAATTGTAGCTAATCGATATTTTCTCATAATAAATCCTTCGCTTATATCAATATTTTGAATTCTAAAAAACGGTATAATATTAGTATTAATAAAGATGATTCCTTTTCTTACATGTATCTCATTATTCTTTATTTTATATTTAAAATTCTTATATCTAAGTGTAGGTATGACAAGCAACATTGTAATACTGCAAACAAGTAAAAGTGTTAAACCTCCAATTGCGATTGACCTGCTATCTGTCAAATGCAAAAACTTCCAATTTAAAACTAGAATGCATATCAAAACAAGTAAAAGTATGATCAACCATATTGAATTAGCCAAAATCATAGATTTCTTAGCATTATCATCCATATAATTATAATTCGACACGTTGATCGCCTCCGACATACCATTTTTTAAGGTTTTCTATTGAATTTTCATCTAAGAATTTTAATCCAATAGATTGATTTGTAGCACCTTTAGAAATTAAAAAATTGAAATTACCTAAATGATTTCTTATTAAAAACGGATGAGCTTTGATTTCCATCCCTATAATTTTATCGTATTTTAAATAATATCTTTTAATACTAAACAAATTCACTTTCTGTATAGTCAGTTCGTCATTTTCAAGTTGAAATCCAGATAAACGAATATAAAGTAATGCCTTAATAATTAATGCTAAAATAATTACACCTATTATTAAAAAAGACCAAGCTGACCAATAGTAAAACCCTATGCTACCAATTAAAATCAATATCAGTGAAGGTATTAAAAAGTGTCTATGGAAACCTCTCCAAGACATACCTTTATGTGCAGGTTTGAAATCCATTTCTGGAATTAATGCCTTAATTATTCCATATGCCTCTTTACGTTTAATGAAAGGAATAATCATAATGTTTCCACCTATAGACGAATCATCTTCCATCTTCTCTTCAAAATCACTCGTAATCAATACATGTATAGCTGTATAACCGAATAATTTCCTTATATATGATTGATGTTCGACAACTGCTTGAATACGATCTGATGGTACTGTTATATTCTTTTTAGTAAACAAACCATATTGTATTTTTAACTGATGATTCTCTTGAGATAATGTATATCCAAAATATCTAATGAAATTGATAAGTGCACCTATGATATAACTCGCTACTAATATCACTCCAATGATGATACTTACAATTAATGCGATAGCATTAGCCAAATGAGTTATTTCTTCAGTAATACTCTTCCACGGAATAATATTAGACACACTGCCTATAATAGGTGAAATAGCTGCTATGGCAATTCCTATAGCGCCACTTGTTAATGACATTAAAATTAAATCTTTGATTGACAATTTAAATACTCGACGCTTTTTTGATGACTTATCAAACGATTCATTATTATGTAATTCATTATTTTCATCAGTATTATTAATACTATTGGCATCTATTTCAATTTCGGGATCTGCCAATTGTACCTGGATATCTTTGATTGTTTGTTCTAATTCAATACTTTGTGATTTGGATATGGTTGATAATTCTATCCCATCACTTGGTGTTTTGATTTGTAATTGAACACCACCTACGATTTGGTTAATCATACTTTGTGATGTATCTACAGATTGAATACGACTGATATCTAATTCTTTACGTTCTTTGTTAAAAATACCTGTTGTTAATATAAAATGATTATTTTCAATCCAATATCTCGTCTGATAAACTTTCAATATTTGTCCAATAAATGATATTAAGAAAAATATTGACAACACTGCAGGTACAATATATTCACGAATATTGGTGAAATCAAAGTCTTTAAAGTTAAAAACTAAAAATATAATAATTACAATAATATTTTGTTTAAAAGCTTCAATTAAGCCTGATATATAAGAAATCGGATGTAATTTTTGTGGGCTAAACATCATATTCAGCTCCCCTCAACTGACTAAAAATTTGTTCTTCTATATATTCTGCTTCTTTTTCAGATACAAAAGGTAGTTCAATAGAATGTCCTGCAGAAATAAATGAAACTTCATTAATTTTAAATATTTTAGCTAGCGGATTAGTACTAATTTGTAAGAATTGAAGTCTTTCTACTTTAGTGATATCTTGACGTTTAAAGAAAAAAGTAGATTTAATCTCTAAAATATTATGATGAATTCGATAATATAAAAAGTAATAATTGATTAAAGGAACATAAAAGAATCTAATGAAACTTATCCCCCATAAAAGGAAATATATGTAAATGATGAAGTGCCACCAATTAAATTGATTCCATAAATAAAATAGAATAGTAAAAATAATAATTTCAAAAATCAAGTTAAGTCCTGAGGTTATAAAATAGTATATCAAAGCATTTTTTGGACTTTTATGAAATGTATTATCCATTAATAAGCTCCTTTTCATTTTAGTCACATTATATCATAGACAATTTCCCTTCTAAATGCTCCTCATTACTTATTAACGTACTTTAAATCAAATTTACTTTAGTACATTGTACAAACAAAATAAAAAAGCATACATTTAGTTTAATCTAAATGCATGCTCTATTTTTAATACAAATATATATTGAGTATTGATAAATTAATTATTTTTGATGGTCAGCAAATGTGCGACCTTTCATTGTTTTGTTTGAACCTTGAGATGATTTATCTTTGCGGTCAAATTTCTTGTTACCATTTTTCTTAGAAGCAAAACCTTTTGATGAACGTCTGTTTTTATTATCAAACTTACCGCCACCGCGTTTATTGTTGCCTCTTCTAGAGTTATTGTTGCCTTTTGAATTGCGACCTTTACGTGAAAGTGGTTTTTCAAAAGTTAATTGAACTTCAACTTCATCATTTGCTTCTACTAACTCTTGTAATAATGATGCAACTAACTCAACATCATTGTATTCTTCAAGTAGTTCAGTTGAAATTCTTTGTAAACGAGGTTCATTGTCTTTAGACATCCAGTTTTGAACTTTTTCTTTAATATCGTCTTCTCTTGCTTTCAATACTTCTTTACGATGAGGCGGTCTTAAAGCTGTCATTCTTCTATTGTTAGCATCTTCGATTTGTCGAATGTAATCCATTTCAATTGGATTTACAAAAGTAACTGCGATACCTTCTTTACCAGCACGACCAGTACGTCCAATTCTGTGTGTATAACTTTCAGTATCTTGAGGAATGTCAAAGTTATAAACATGACTAACGCCTGAGATATCTAAACCACGTGCTGCTACATCTGTTGCTACAAGAATGTCAATTTGATCATTTTTGAATTTTTTCAATACTTCTAAACGTTTAGCTTGCGTGATGTCACCATGTAACCCTTCAGCTTTATATCCTTTAGAAAGTAACGCGCTTGTTAATTCGTCTACACGACGTTTTGTACGACCAAACACAATTGCAAGTTCTGGTTGATGTACGTCTAAGAAATTAGTGAATGTGTCGAACTTCTCTAATTCTTTAACAATTGTATAGTATTCGTCGATTTGTGGATCGGACATTTCATTATTCATTGTTTTAATAATTTTTGGTGTTTTCATGAATTGTTGTACTAATGTTTGAATAGCTTTTGGCATAGTAGCTGAGAAAAGCATTGTTTGACGTTGTTCAGCTGGAATTTTATCCATGATAAATCTCATATCATCGATGAATCCCATGTTCATCATTTCATCCGCTTCGTCTAAGATAAGTGTATGAATGTCATTAGTTTTTAATGTGCGTCTATTTAAATGGTCAATTACACGTCCTGGTGTACCTACAACAATTTGTGGTCCTTTTTTCAAGGCTTTAATTTGGCGCTCGATAGGCATACCACCAAATACCGTAACAACTTGTACGTTTTGACCTTTACTAAATACTTTTAATTGCTCTGCAACTTGCATAGCTAATTCTCTAGTAGGCGCTAGAATTAACGATTGAACACCTTGTTCTCCAACAACCTTTTCAATTAAAGGTATACCAAACGCACCCGTTTTACCAGTACCTGTTTGGGCTTGTCCAAGGATGTCATGTCCTTCTAACGCATAAGGGATACTATCTTTTTGGATAGGAGTTGGCTCTTTAAACCCCATAGATTCAAGTGTTTGAACCGTTTTATCCGAAATCCCTAGTTCTTTAAAATTTTGCAAAATAATTCTCCTTTTACATGTTTATTTCTCAATATACTTTTTTGCATATATGTTCATTTATGTTTTATCAACTTCTTAATAGTACCACCTAACATTTATTATAGCAATAAAGCAGTTGGCATATTGTGATGAATCATGCCCTATAATTATGAAATTTTTCCTTTTAAACTGGTGTTTTATATTAAATGGAAGCGTTTCATAAATATATTTTATTTTTTAAATAAAAATAGTAAGACTACTATGTTATTCCCAAATATTTGAGAAATTAACATGAGTCTTACTACAATGGCTTTAGTCTTATTTAATTAATGCATCTACTACTTCTTCTAATTTCATACCCCTTGAACCTTTGATTAATACTTTATCCTCTGGTTGAACGACATGTGTCATATGAGATATAAGCTTATCTTTATCTTTAAAATGATGTGCTTCATCAACATATTGCTTACCTGTATTGTAAATAAATGCTGCTTCACTACCAAATGTTATTAATTGATCGATATGTTTATTCTGTAAATAGGTTCCAACCTCTTCATGCATACTTTGACTATTGTCACCTAATTCAAGAACATCACCAAGCACAATAATTTTACGACCATTCATGTTGCTAAGTGTATCTATAGCTGCTTTCATACTTGTCGGACTTGCATTATATGCATCATTAATTACAGTAACTTGTCGCTCAGTTTCATGACGTTCCATTCTCATGCCCGTTAATTTAACACGTTTAATATTGTGTTGAATGGTTTCATATGATAGTCCCAATTCTTGTCCTACTGCAATGGCTATAGCAGCGTTTTTCATATTATGAATACCTAATATAGGTAATTCATATTGTTGCTGATGATTAATTGTAAAGGCAATACCTTCTGTATCAACATCTTCATTTACACTACAAACTAATGAATTGCCTTGTTCTAAACCAATGCTAATACACTTAGCTTGTTTTATTTGTTCGACATGTGGCTTTAATAATGGTTCATCACCATCATAGATAAATGTACCATTTGGTTTTAAGCCAATTGTAATTTCTGACTTAGCTTGAGCAATGCCTTCACGAGAACCTAAATCTTGCATATGGGATTCACCAATATTAGTAATTACAGCAATGTCCGGTTCAGCAATCGTAGATAATAATTCAATTTCATGGAATCCTGACATTCCCATTTCTAAAATAGAAATATCAGTGTCTTTATCTAAATCTAAAATAGTTAAAGGCATACCAATTTCATTATTATAGTTACCTTGTGTCTTTTTCACTTTAAACTCTGTATTGAGTACACTTTCAATCATATCTTTGGTTGTTGTTTTACCATTGGAGCCTGTAACAGCAATGACCTTAGGATTAACATATTTTAAATACGCTTTAGCTAAATCTTGCAATGCTTGTAACGTATCATCTACCCATATGATAGGTCCTTCGATATTCTCGGACAGTGAAACATCCTTTTGATAAAATGATGCACCTGCACCATCTTTGAGTGCTTGTTCAACGAAACGATGACCATCGACGTTTTCACCTTTAAAAGGTATAAATAACATATCTTTTTTTATCGCTCTGGAATCAATAGTGACACCTTGTATGGATCGATTAAGATATTGTTCATCTATTTCACAATCAATCCATGCTTTAATTTGTTTTAATGTTATGTTAATCATTTCAAGCAACTCCGTTTAATCTATTTTATATTTGTTTTTCTTTTTATCTTCATGTCTTTCTTTAGCTAAATCAATTAATTTGGCAATTAAATCTGCATATGAAAGTCCCATGTTTTCCCAAAGACTTGGATACATACTAAATGATGTAAATCCTGGCATTGCATTCGTTTCGTTAATATAAATTTGATTATCTTCAGTAACAAAGAAATCTGCACGTACTAAACCTGAACAGTCTGTTGCTTTAAATGCTTCTAATGCCATGTTTCTCAATGTCATTTGTACCTCTTGATCTAAATCTGCGGGGATCTGTAATTGTATTTTTCCATCTTTATATTTCGATTTATAATCATAGAACGCTACATCTTTAACAACTTCACCTGGCCATGTTGTTTCAGGATAATCGTTACCTAAAACTGCAACTTCTATTTCACGCGCATTAACACCTTGCTCTATGACTAATTTACGGTCAAATTGGAATGCTTCTTTAATACCTAATTTTAATTCATCTTCATTATTACATTTACTAATACCTACACTTGAACCTAAGTTTGCAGGTTTAACAAAAACTGGGTAACTTAATTTATCATTAACTAATTTAAGAATGTTGTTCTCATATTTTTCAAATTCACTTCTTAAGAAACTAATGTATGGTAATTGTGGTAATCCTCTATGTTCAAATAATTGTTTCATAACTAGTTTATCCATTGAACTTGATGCAGCTAAAACGCCATTCCCTACATAAGGAATGTCGAGCACTTCAAATAAACCTTGAATCGTACCATCTTCCCCATTGGGACCATGTAATAATGGGAATACAGCATCATATGCTTGTCCTGAACTTCCCTTGCTTAGTAATTGAGAAATTTCACCAGTTGGGATATTATCAATTCTTAGATCCTCTGTTGATTCTATTTCATTAGTGATGTTATCTTGTTTCTTCCATTCACCATCATTTGTTATATAAATAATATCAACTTGATATTTATCTTTATCAATTGCATTTAATACATTTTGAGCAGTTAAAATTGATACATCATGCTCTGCACTTTTTCCTCCGTAAACGATACAAATGTTTTCTTTTGTCATTTCGTTTTCCTCCAATATACGCTATGGAATAACGTCTTATCATTTTAAAATTTACTTTTAATTATATGTATTTTTAATATACAAAGTCTTCTCTGAAACTTAATATTATCATATTTGATAGGACTTTTGCATTTTATAATCTATTAATATATATGGCAAAGTTGTTTAACCAAACCTATATTTAATCTAATACTTTCTATGAAATAAATTGGTTATTGCATTTAGACTTGATATTCTAGCAAATTTCTATAAAGTCATGTAAAATCGTTATATAATTATGGATGAAAGATGAAAGATTATCATTTTGGATAATCCATTACCAAATATCTCATCACTTGTAGTAAAAGGAGTAAATTATGAAATATTCATCCCGTCAACAGCCTAACAAACATTGGCTACTTAAAGTAGACTGGATTTTAGTAGCAATCATTACATTGTTAGCTATAATAAGTGTTACATTAATCAGTTCTGCCATGGGCGGCGGACAATATAGTGCTAACTTTGGAATCAGACAAATAATGTACTACATTCTAGGTGCAATAATGGCCATAATAATTATGTTTGTTTCACCTAAAAAGATTAGAAATTATACATATTTGCTTTATGGAATTTTTTGTATATTATTATTAGGACTTTTAATATTGCCAGAAACACCTATCACACCAGTTATTAATGGTGCCAAAAGTTGGTATAGCTTTGGACCAATTAGTATCCAACCTTCTGAATTCATGAAAATTATACTTATATTAGCTTTATCGAAAGTTGTGGCACGACATAATCAATTTACATTTAATAAGTCATTTCAATCAGATTTAACATTATTTTTCAAAATTATAGGCGTGTCCATTATTCCAATGGCGTTAATATTATTACAAAATGATTTAGGAACAACGCTAGTTATTTGTGCAATCATAGCAGGAATTATGCTAGTTAGTGGAATTACATGGAGATTACTTGCTCCAATTTTCATTACAGTAATCGTAATTGGTTCATCAATTATACTTACTATTCTTTTCAAGCCATCATTAATAGAAAACTTATTAGGTATAAAGATGTATCAAATGGGACGAATCAATTCATGGTTAGATCCATATTCATATAGTAGTGGAGATGGTTATCACTTAACTGAATCATTAAAGGCCATTGGTTCAGGCCAACTATTTGGTAAAGGTTATAATCATGGTGAAGTTTATATACCTGAAAATCATACCGATTTCATTTTCTCTGTAATTGGCGAAGAAATGGGATTCATAGGATCAGTTATTCTCATTTTGTTATTTTTAATTCTAGTCTTTCATTTAATTAGGTTAGCAAGTCGGATTAATGATCAATATAACAAAGTATTTATTATAGGGTATGTATCACTTATTGTATTCCATGTTCTACAAAATATTGGAATGACCGTTCAATTGTTACCAATTACGGGTATACCTTTACCATTTATTAGTTATGGTGGTAGCTCATTATGGAGTTTGATGACTGGAATTGGTGTCATCTTATCTATTTACTACCATGAACCTAAAAAGTACGAAACTTTAAAAGAATAATTTGATTTCATATAAAAATAGAGACAGTCCATTCATGGACTGTCTCTATTTCTTTACTAAAAAAGTCGCCAATTAAAATCAGCGACTCACATACAAAATTTAAGTGTACTTACTAACCAAAATCCTAAATCAAGTTCACTTATTTACATTCGTGACTGATTTGATTTGTTGTAGGTAGCGTATTAATAATGTCTAAACGAGATTTAGTTTTTTTAATATTTACACCTAATGATGATAATAAATTGACCACATTTTGAATTTTCTCTGAATTCTTCACTAACAACACCTCGTTTGGTTGACTTCATACTAATCATACCCCAATTCAAACTACTTTACTACATGATTTTTAAAATTTAATATAATCTTTACTTTTTATAACTTAAAAATATGTTCAATAACCTGAATTTGCCTATGATTAATAGAGCACTTTGAATCCAGCATCATAAATTTCTTTTTCAATACTATTTAAATTTGCAGGTGTTTCAAATTCAATTGAAATATTTCCAGTATTGATATCGATTTCAACTTGATGTACACCTATCATTTCAGTTAAAAGATTTTTTATAGCATCAGATTGTTCCTGTGTTTCTATTCCAGCTGTATATACAATTTTTTGTTGCACTTGATATCCCTCAATCTTTCATTAGTTTTTGAAATGTAACGAGTAGTTCTTCCATTGCTTCTTCTTGATGGCCCTGATTTACTTTATCTGCAATACAACTTTTCATATGTTGCTCTAATAATTTAGTGGCTACACTATTTAATGCAGAACGTGTAGCTCTAATTTGAGTTAGCACATCATCGCAATAAACATCCTCTTCTATCATTCGATTAATAGCTCTAACTTGACCTTCAATACGGTTTAATCTCGATTTTAAATTTACTTTAATTTGTTCAGAGTGATGTGCATGATCTTGTTCTGTCACTTGAGTCACCTCTTTATTGATTTCCTTATTATCCTACTTCTCTAATACTATTTAGTCAATGATAGACGCACTTATTAGTGCAATCAGTATAATGATAAAAATATGACTTCATGGTACAATTATGTAGTTAAAAACTTTTGTTAAATCAATTAAATTTTATTACAAATAATATAATAAGGAGGAATTTTATGGTCGAAATATTCACAATGACTTTCGCTCATTCCAATCTTATTATCAATATTATTTTGATTGGAGCTTTTATTTTGAACTTAGCTTTCGCCTTTACCATTATCTTTATGGAAAGACGCAGTGCTAATTCAATATGGGCATGGTTATTAGTCCTTGTCTTTTTACCTTTATTAGGTTTTATATTATATCTACTTTTTGGCCGTCAGATTCAAAGAGATCATATTTTTACATTGGATAAAGACGATAAAGTTGGTCTTGAGATGATTGTCGATGAACAACTGGAAGCCATAAAAGATCAAAACTTTTCAAAGGGAAATCATCAAATTGTTAAGTTTAAAGAAATGGTTCAAATGTTGTTATATAATAATGCAGCCTTTTTAACAACTGATAATGATTTAATGATATATACAGACGGTCATCAAAAATTTGATGATTTATTAGAAGATATTAAAAAAGCTAAAGATTATATACATATTCAATACTATATCTTTCACAGCGATGAACTTGGTAAGACCATTTTGAAAGCTTTAGAGGATAAAGCTGAAGCTGGTATTGAAGTTAAAATGTTATATGATGATATGGGTTCAAGAGATTTAAGAAAAAAAGATTTGAAAGCATTTCGCGAAAAAGGTGGCCATGCAGAAGCCTTTTTCCCATCAAAACTCCCCCTTATTAATTTACGTATGAATAATCGAAACCACCGTAAAATTGTTGTGATAGACGGCAAAATTGGATATGTGGGTGGATTTAATGTTGGTGACGAATATTTAGGTAAATCTAAAAAATTCGGATATTGGCGTGATACACATTTACGTGTTGAAGGAGATGCAGTGAATGCACTTCAATTAAGGTTCATCCTAGATTGGAACTCTCAATCTACACGTGACAATATTACTTACGAAGATCGCTATTTCCCAGATGTCAACTCAGGTGGCACTGTTGGAATACAAATAGCTTCTAGTGGTCCTGATGAAGAATGGGAGCAAATTAAATATGGATATTTAAAAATGATTTCTTCTGCTAAAAAATCGATTTATATCCAATCACCTTATTTCATTCCCGACCAAGCATTTTTAGATTCTATCAAAATTGCTGCACTTGGTGGTGTAGAAGTCAATATTATGACTCCAAATATGCCCGATCATCCATTTGTTTATTGGGCAACATTAAAAAATGTCGCTTCTCTTTTAGAAGCAGGTGTCAATGTATATCAGTACAATAATGGGTTTTTACATTCCAAAACATTAATTATTGATGATGAAGTCGCAAGTGTTGGTACTGCCAATATGGACCATAGAAGTTTTACACTAAATTTTGAGGTTAATGCCTTTATATATGACGAAGGTATAGCTCGTTCTTTAAAACAAGCCTTCATAGAAGATATGAAAGTATCAGATCAATTAACTAAGGAAAAATATGCATCACGTAGTTTATGGATCAAATTTAAAGAAGGTATATCACAACTCTTATCTCCTATTTTATAATACTAGGGCTCTATAAATGAGATTTGATTGTAAAACTAAAATATATGTAATCAGAATAAAAATAAACCTGAGACCAATACCTATTGTTGTCTCAGGTTTCGTTATGAAAGGATGTTTATTAATGAACAATGAAGAACGAATTCAAATGGCTTTAAAATATATGAAAGAATTCCATAAAAATGATTACAGTGGTCATGATGTTGAACATGTTAATCGTGTACATGCATTAGCAAAATATATTGCTAAGAATGAAGGTTTTGAACAACCATTTATCATTGAAATATCGAGTATTCTACACGATACGATTGATCCTAAATTAGTAAATGAACAACAAGGTAAAAACAACTTAATAAAATTTTTAAGTGATATCGAATTATCTAAAGATGATCAAAATCATGTTATACATATTATTGAGAATATGAGTTTTAAGAAAGGCTCAAACAACTTTATTGAATTATCAACTGAAGGTCAAATTGTAAGAGATGCCGACCGTTTAGATGCCATAGGTGCTATTGGTATTGCTAGGACATTTCAATTTGCAGGTTATTTTAATGAACCTATGTGGACGGAAACAAAAGTGCCTGATAATTTCAGTGACTCTACTCTAACTCAATTACCGCCGTCCGCAATTAAACACTTTTATGAAAAGTTATTTAAACTTAAAGATTTAATGCATACTAAAACTGCTAAGCATATAGCAATTCAACGTCATGAATTTATGAAGACTTTTGTTTCCCAGTTCTTTGACGAATGGCACTATATATGAGAAAAACCAGCAAATCATTGATTTGCTGGTTTTTTTGAATTATTTTTTATTTTTCTTTGAAACAACTTGAGTATTTTTACCTTTTTTATTTGATGACTTGCCGTCTTGATCAAATTTTTCAAGTAATGGTTCAACTTCTTTTTTAGCAAGTTTAGAATAATACATATTAGCAAAGTGTGTTTGTACAACTAAGAATGCTGCACTGACAGACCAATATAAACCTAATGCTGAAGCTGAACTTAAAGAAATCCAAATAATCATGATTGGTGATACAATCATCATCATGTAACCCATTTGACGTTGTTCTTGTGGCATTGTTTTACTTGAAACATATGCTTGAATAAAGTAAAGTACACCGGCAATAATTGTAATCCAAATATCTGGTTTAGTTAAATTAAACCATAAGAAATGAGGGTGTACAGATAAGCCACTAACTAACTTGTCCTTAAGAACAAAGTATAATCCCATGATAATAGGCATTTGAATGAGCATTGGTAAACAACCTAGCATACTCTTCATTGGATTCATATCATATTTTTTATAAACTTCCATTAATTCTTGGTTAGCCGCCATTTTCTCTTCTTGAGTACGTGCACGTTTAACCTTTTCCTGAATACCATCTACTTCAGGTTTAGCAACTTTCATTTTTTCACGCATCATATGACTATTTTTATAGTTTGATAACATGAATGGAAGTAACACAAGACGAATAACAAATACTAATATGATAATAGCTAAACCATAATCATTGTGTAAAACATCGTTACCCAACCACTGTAATAAGTGTTTCATTGGATCAACGAACGTATTATAGAAAAATCCACTACGAGCTCCAGGTTTTGAATAATCACAGCCTGCTAAAAAGACCATTAAACCTAAAAACAAAGGTAGCAACGCTTTTTTCTTCATTTTTCCACCTCTATTGTAATATTCACATAGGATTTATTCTATCATACTCATACTCTAGGATAAAACAAAAAGTGGAAAAAATTAAAGATTAATTGAAATATTTCTTGAATTCATTAACAGTGTTGTCAATATTGTTACTTCTACTAATTGCTGAAATCACTGAAATACCATCAGCCCCTGCGTTAGCAATAAGTGCTACATTCTTCTCAGTAATACCTCCAATTGCAACCATAGGAAAATCACCTAATTTTTGTCTTAATTGTTTGATCATATCTGGTCCTACAGGTGCACTAGCATCACTTTTAGAAGGTGTTTCAAACATTGGTCCAACTCCAATGTAGTCAACATTAGTGAGATCTGATTTTTCATATTCATCCAAATTACCAACACTAAGACCAATAATCTTATCATGAAAGTCATTTGAAAATGCTTTAACATCATCATCATCTTGACCAACATGAATACCATCAGCATTAATACGCTTAGCTAGAGACACATCATCGTTAACAATAAATGGTACAGAATATGAGTTACATAGCGCTTGTAACTCTTTAGCTAATTTTTCTTTATTCAATCCAGTTAAAGCTTTGTCACCTTTTTCTCTAAATTGAAACATCGTAATGCCAGCTTCTAAAGCTTGTGTAAGGATATCTTGAATAGTTTGATTTTCTGGTATATCTTGAGTTCCACATATAAAGTAAATTTTTAAATCTGAAGCTTTAAATGACATTTATTCAACCTCTTCTTTGCTAACAAATTTTTTATAGGTTTGATAATTCAATAAATACAATTGATCTAACAATTCAGGCAAAAATGAGCCAGGACCTTTGACATGATCTGCGTTCTCAGCAACTTCTCCAGCAATATTATAAAAACCAACGGCTTCGACAAGTGTTTCTTGTTGAGGATGATGATTTCTAAATAGGAAACTAGCAATAATTCCACCTAATAGGCAACCAGCACCTGTAATTTTAGTAGACATTGGTGAGCCGTTTGAAAGTTTAGTCACTTTGTCATCTTGAACAACAATATCTTCTTTTCCTGTGATTACAATTGCAGTTTGATATTTTTGATAAGCCTTCTTAGCAATATCTATTGCATTTAGCGAACTATCTCCATCAGTCCCCTTCATTGTTGTATTGGTATCAATGAGCGTCAAGATTTCTGAAGCGTTGCCTTTAATCACTGCAACTTTTACTTCATTTAAAAAGTTTTCACAAAAATCTTTTCTATATTGTGACGCTCCTACTGCGACAGGATCAAAAACAATTGGTGTACCAAGTTGATTTGCAATTTTACCTATCTTAATTAAATCCGCTTCATTATTATGTGTAAGCGTACCTATATTAATTAGTAATCCACTCGCAACTTGATAAAAATCTTCAGCCTCTTCTGGTGCTTCACTCATTGCCGGACTTGCACCAATACTTAATAATCCATTTGCAGTAAAATTCTTTACTACATCGTTTGTATAACAAACAATTAAAGGATTCTCATTTCTAAGCTTTTCTAAATTATTCATCCTCTAAACCTACTTTCTTAAGATAGGCAAAATGATTGACTGGGCCACGACCTTTACCAATCTCAGGGGTATATTTGATACTTAACGAAATAAATTTTTTTGCTTTTTCTACTGCTTCATAAATACTACGACCTTTAGCTAGTTCGGCAGCAATGACAGCTGAAAACGTACAACCTGTACCGTGTGTATGTTTAGTATCAAATCGTTCATCTTCAAATGTATATACGCCATCTTTTGTAAATAAAAAATCTTTAGCATTATTTAATTCAGCAGAATGTCCACCTTTAATGACTACACCCTTGCTTCCAATTTCATTGATAAATATATCTCCTGCTTTTCTAATGTTTTCTTCAGTATCAATCTTTATACCAGTGATTTCTTCCGCTTCTGGAATATTAGGCGTAACAACATCAGCTAGTGGCAATAAGGTATTTTGCAACTTTTGTTTGGTTTGATCATCCATCAACGAATCCCCACTTTTTGCTAGCATGACAGGATCAATCACGTATGGAATTGTAGGATATTCTTCTAAATAACTCTTGATTAATTGCATCGTCTCTTCTGTAGCAATCATTCCTGTTTTAATTGCATGAGGAAGTTCATCATTAAATACACTATCCAATTGCTCTTTAACCCACGATGTCTCCAAATTATGAATATGGTCTACCCACATTGTATTCTGGGCTACAATACTCGTTATAGCTGCCATTCCATAAACACCACAAGAATGGAATGACTTCAAATCAGCCATTACACCAGCACCACCAGTTGGATCAGTACCTGCAATAGTTAAAGCAATTTTAGGTTTATTCATATTTGTCACCTCTAAAATTCCATTTTTCATCTACATAGGCCATATTGAAAAAGTTTCTTTCGTGAATAGTACTTTGTAAGAAATTTTCCTTAATCTCTTCTTTTTCTTCTGAAGTACAATTTTCTGTTAATCGATCCATTAGCTCATCAAATAAATTTACTAATGCATCCATTTCTGTACTATAAAATTCAAACCAATTTGATGTAATTGAATCTTTATTAAGTTGATTGTCCTTCATAGCTCTTTTACCGATTACCGCATATACATATGGACATGGTGCCATTGCTGCAATAGTATATGCCGCATTTTCATGTGCATAGGCATTATAATACATATGTTTAATATAATGGTCACCACTTGGTGGCCATACTTTTTCTTTAACAATCTCATGATAAGGTTCATTTATAAATGAAGCTAAAATTTCATGTGCTTCTACTTCGCCTTCTAATAAAAACTCAATCTGTTCAACTAAAAATTTAACATCATCCATATTATGTACTTTAGGGATTAATAGTGCATATAGATTAGCAAATTCTTTTAAATAAGATGCATCTGCACGTAAATATTGTCTCACCGCTTGTTTAGATAATTCGCCATGTAATAAATCTTGAATAAAACCATCATTATAAATATCTTCAATAATAGGTTGTGCTGCCACTCTTAAATTTTTAGAAAAACTCATAAAATTGCCTCCTTGAAATAAAAAAACTACTTTCCAAACGTGGAAAGTAGCAAAATTAAGGCACAACTTTATACCGTTAATATGTTACACTACTTTCCTCCGTTGGTACTAACCAAATCAGGTTTTAAGGGTCTGAATTAAATTCATCTCAGCCTTTATAGGCTCCCCTAGTAGTTTTATTTTTAATGATTTTCAATTATTACAATAGCAAATGTAACATATAAATTCAATTATAAAAAAATGTATACCAAAATATCTTTTAACAAATATAAAAACTAAATCAAATTTTTCATATAATAAAAAACACCCTATCTAATGATAGGATGTTTAATGAAAACTATATTATGCAGTAACCCATTGGCTTGGGCCAGCTGTATCATATAATTTTTGAGCTGCAGCGTCTTGAACATGTTCAGGAGCGCTAGAAGCTGGTTGACCTTTGTACTCAGATGGAGCTACTGAATCCCATGTAGATTGTAAGAATTGATACTTACCTGAAGCACCTGTTGATGGGTTTATAGCGTGGATGTCGCCACCTGATTCACGTTGTGCGATTTGTTTTAAGTGGTCATTAACGTTTACTGATGAACCACTTGAAGCTTCACTTGAGCTTGATTCATTGTTTGAAGTAGTAGCTTCTTGTTGTGGTTGTTGAGTTTGCTCAGTTTGTGGAGCAGAAACTTGTTCAGGTTGAGCTGAATTTGATTGTTGTTGATTACTAACTTCTTCTGCTGAAGTTTGGTTAGTTGATGCTGAAGCTTGTTCACTTACATCTTGTTGTGGTTGAGCTTGAGTATTTGAAGCTTCACTTGATTGACCAGATTGGTGGAAATCCCATGAGAAGTTTGAACCATCTGATTCAAAATGATATGTGAAACCATTATAATCGAATGTATAGTTATAAGCGCCTTCTTGGATAGGGCTTTCGTTTAATGATTGATCATTTGATTGTGCTTTTTGAGCTAATTCAGCTTCATTGATATTTGCTTCACTTGCGTGTGCGTCGTGTCCAGCGTTACCTGCTACAACGCCTAATCCTACTGCTAATGATGATGCGATAATTGTCTTTTTCATTATTAAAAAATCCTCCTAAAAGTGATTTGTTTTCTTTAACTAATTTACAAATACAACTTTAACATCTATAGATACACTGTAGGTTACAGCCAAATAAAAAAGGAAGCCTTTTTTTTACGTCCTAATTACATCATATATAGGTGTAATATTAAATTATTCGTCTTTAAAAAACTGCCATGACAGTTTATAAAGGTTATATACTTGTGATATGTATGTAATACAAATGAAATCTATCAGATAATTCTGACGTAAAAGTGCCCATTTTTAAGTAAAATATGGTTACAAAAACGACCTTTTTATTTTATTAATTTTTAAAAAGGTCGCTTGAGTATAATTGAAAGATGATAATTTATATTAAGATAGGATAAAAGTATAAATAATTGGGAGTTATTGAATAATTAATGGCTATCTAACCTATATGAAAGCATTCATTTTGTGCTTCATTTAATTCGTTAGAGAGGATATTGGATTCTTTTGTCTTAGAGGACATAAATTTAATTGTTTCTACATAAACTTCAGTTACAAAATGTGTCTGATTATCTTTTTCGTATTTACGAGATCGCATTTGACCTGTAATACCTACTAAAGAACCTTGTGATGTATACTTTTCAATATTCATAGCTGTTTTACCAAAGGCTTTACAATATAGGTAATCGCATGCGACTTCATTGTTCTGATCTTTATAATTTCTTTCCGTAGCAACACAAAATGTTGCTATCTTACTACCTTCCTCCTTTTCAAAAATTTGGGCATCCTTTGTAAGTCTGCCAACTAAAACTATTTTATTTAACATGTGTCACCTCCTCTTAATAATATAATAATCACATCTTTTAATACCGTCAAAATGCTAATTTTTCGAAATATATAGCTATTCACCCTTCATTTTTGATATATTTAAAGAAAATAATCAATATTTAAATCAGTTGATTAGGAATAAATCACTTTTTGTAAATATATAAATAAATGGGATGTGGACTTAATGAAGACATTTAAAGCTGTTCGTTTTCAAATTGTAAGCGAGAATGGCGGCGTTACTGAATATGAATTAGAAGATGGCGTTATTATTAATAAAGAAGGTAGTGGGACAGGATGGCTTTTAGAAATTGTCATTTCTAATGAACACTATCACACATTTAAAGATTATATGGATAATGATCAATTATTAGATATACGTGTGGTAATTACAAGACCTGCCAATGACCCTGCGTTATTTGATGCCACTGTAAAAAGTGTAACTCAGTTTGAAAAAACAATGTCTATAGTATTCGAATGCCATATTTATACTCTTAGACAGGTTTACGCGGAAAGCTTATTAGAGGAATTAGTAGATGATGGACTAACTGGTGAAGAACTCAAGAAAACATTTAATCGCATGATGCAATCTAAACCTAAACTTAAAGATGAAAAATTCGAAAGATAAATTCAAAAACCTACACTCATATTTACAATGAGCGTAGGTTTTGTTTTACTTAGCATCTTGAATTGCAAAGGTTAATTCACAACTACATGCTAATTGACCATCTACTGTTGCTTTAGCAGTTCCTTTTCCAATTGGTCCTTTAATTTTTGTAATTTCTACTTCTAACATAAGTGTATCACCAGGTGTTACCTGTCTTTTAAAACGACATTTATCTATACCTGCAAAAAGCGCAATTTTACCTTTATTTTCTTCACTATTTAACATAGCTACTGCACCTGTTTGCGCCAACGCTTCTGTAATTAATACACCAGGCATTACAGCATAATCTGGAAAATGCCCTTGGAAGAATGGTTCGTTGCCCGAAACTTGTTTTAATCCCACACAACGTTTACCTTCTTCGTATTCTACAACTCTATCAATCAGTAAAAATGGTTGTCTATGTGGTATGATTTGTTTGATTTGATTATAATCGAAAATTGTTTCCATGATGTTTAACCCTCCATGTTTGAACAAAAGTTAATGCTTTAAATTAATCATTAATACGTTCGATATTAGCACCTAAAGATTTTAATTTACCATGTAAATCTACATAACCTCTATCTAAATGTTTTAATTCGGTAACTTGAGTTGTACCTTCAGCAACTAAACCAGCTAAAATAAGTGCTGCTGCAGCTCTTAAATCTGTTGCTTTTACTTGCGCGCCTTGTAAATCACTCTTACCTTCGATTTTAGCGCTTCTGCCTTCAACATCGATATTTGCATTCATTCTACGGAATTCTGCAACATGCATAAATCTATTTTCAAATACTGTTTCTGTAATAACTTTATGACCATTGGCTGTTAATAATAATGCCATCATTTGAGATTGCATATCTGTAGGGAAACCAGGGTGTGGTAATGTTTTTACATCTACAGGTTTTAAATCTCCCTCAGCAGAAACACGGATACCATCTTCTTGATAATCTAATTTAACGCCCATTTCTTCTAGTTTATAAACTAGGCTAGACATATGTTCTTTGATTGCACCACGAACAAATATATCTCCTCGTGTAATCGCACCAGCAATAAGTAAAGTACCTGCTTCTATTCTATCTGGAATAATTGAATGCTCTACACCTGCTAAATACTCAACACCGTGGATTGTAATAGTGTCAGTTCCAGCACCTGTAATTTTACCGCCCATTTCATTTATATAATTAGCTAAATCAACAATTTCAGGTTCTTTAGCAGCATTTTCTAATACTGTTTTTCCTGATGCTAATGATGCAGCCATAATTAAGTTTTGAGTCCCACCAACGCTTGGGAAGTCTAAATGAATTGAAGCACCTTTTAAACCGTCTTTTGCATTTGCATATATATTTCCGTTTTCTAAATGTATTTCAGCTCCTAGTGCCTCAAAACCTTTGATATGTTGTTCAATAGGACGACTTCCAATCGCACAACCACCTGGCAATGCTACTATTGCATGTCCTAAACGTGCTAATAAAGGTCCCATAACTAAAATACTTGCACGCATTTTACTTACATATTCATATGGTGCCTCTTCATTTAACGTTTTTGTAGCGTCTACCACGACTGCATTTTCATCTTTTTTATATGTAACATCTGCATTTAATGTTGATAATACATTATTAATCGTTTCTACATCACTTAATGCAGGTACATTAACTAGTTTGCTTGTACCTTTTGAAGCTAATAGTGAAGCTGTTAATACAGGTAAAACTGCATTTTTAGCACCTTCTACTTTGACTTCTCCTTTTAATTGGTTACCACCATTAATTACTATTTTATCCATCTTAAATCCTCCACTTAAATCTCCTAGTTATTTACATTTCCCTACTATATAAAATTGATTATTCATTATTATATTATATCCGTTTTTCAATATGAAAAAACTAAAAACGCACTATTTCATTATATATTTTAATTGAGTGGAAAACTGTAATAAGTCAATTATGAAATTACTCACACTCGTTCCCAACATTATAGCTACAAATATCATACAAATTTGAACTTGTGTAGCATAACCTTTTTTAAAAAATTGATCGAGGCGAATTGAATTCAATGCCCAATAAGCTATACAAATACATATCACATGAAGTATCAAATGTATAATTGCAAACTGTCCAAGATAATCCATAGTTAACTCCTTAGAATTGATTACTGTATAACATTGTACATGAAAAAAGTTAATAATGATACTACAATTAACTGCAAATAATGGAAGATTTAAATGCATATTAAAAGGCTTGGAAACACCACATCTGGTTTATTTCCAAGCCTTTTATCATTTATTTAAGTTCAGCCACACGTAAACGGTTATTTGCTCGTTCTAACGCTCTTTTGGCTCTATTAATGTCACTATTATCATCATCATTATCTAAATGCGATTCTGCTCTTGATTTAGCTAATTTAGCTCTTTCAACATCAATTTCAGTAGCAGTTTCAGCTGTTTGGACAATAATTGATAGTTGATGTTGTCTAACTTCTACAAACCCATCACTAACTGCTATATATTCATTTCCATTATGAAAATTCACTTTGACATAGCCAGTCTTTAATGCAGAAACGGTTGGAATGTGTCCATTCATCACACCCATTTCGCCAGCTGTAGTTTGTAAAACAGCTAGTTCTACATCATCTCGTTCATAGACAGAACCATTAGGAGTGACAATATTTAGGCTTAATGTATTCATTATCCATACCTCCTAATTATTAGACTTCAACACCCATGTCTTTAGCTTTCGCAATAACATCTTGCATGCTACCTACTAAGCGGAATGCATCTTCTGGAATATGATCATATTTACCTTCTAAGATATCTTTAAAGTCCGCTACAGTTGTTTTAACAGGAACATAAGATCCTTTTTGACCCGTGAACTGTTCAGCCACGTGGAAGTTTTGTGATAAGAAGAATTGAATTCTACGAGCACGTTCTACAGTTTGTCTATCTTCTTCAGATAATTCATCCATACCAAGAATTGCAATGATATCTTGTAATTCTCTGTATTTTTGTAATGTTGATTGAACGCCACGAGCAACTTCATAATGTTCTTGACCAACAATTGATGGTTCTAGAGCTCTTGAAGTTGATGCTAATGGATCAACAGCTGGATAAATACCCATTTCTGTTAACTTACGCTCTAAGTTTGTAGTTGAGTCTAAGTGAGCGAAGGCAGTTGCTGGCGCTGGGTCAGTGTAGTCATCGGCAGGTACGAAAACTGCTTGGATAGATGTTACAGAACCTTTATTTGTAGATGTAATACGTTCTTGTAATTGACCCATTTCAGTTGCTAATGTTGGTTGATAACCAACAGCAGAAGGCATACGACCAAGTAATGCAGAAACCTCAGAACCTGCTTGTGTAAATCTGAAAATATTATCGATGAATAAAAGTACGTCTTGTCCTTGTTCATCACGGAAGTATTCAGCCATAGTTAAACCAGATAAAGCTACACGCATACGTGCGCCAGGTGGTTCGTTCATTTGTCCGAATACCATCGCTGTTTTCTTAATTACACCACTATCACTCATTTCATAGTATAAATCATTACCTTCACGAGTACGTTCACCTACACCCGCGAATACTGAAATACCACCATGTTCTTGTGCAATATTGTTAATTAATTCTTGGATTAAAACGGTTTTACCTACTCCGGCACCACCGAATAGTCCAACTTTACCACCTTTAATGTATGGTGCTAATAAATCTACTACTTTAATACCTGTTTCTAAGATTTCTACTTCAGTAGATAATTCATCGAAACCTGGTGATTGTCTATGGATTGGATCACGACGTACTGAATCATCAATTTTCTCTTCTAAGTCAATTGTTTCACCTAGTACATTAAATACTCTTCCAAGCGTTTCATCGCCAACAGGTACACTAATATCTTTACCTGTGTCTTTAACATCCATGCCTCTTTGAACACCATCAGTTGAATCCATTGCAATTGTACGTACAACATCATCACCTAATTGTAGTGCAACTTCTAATGTTAAGTTTAACGTTCCGTCTTCTTTTGGAACTTCAATAATAAGGGCATTATTAATATCAGGGACTTCGTTATGTTCAAAACGAACATCAATGACAGGACCCATAACTTGAGTTACACGGCCAATTCCCATGCTATTTTCCTCCTTTTAATTTTATTCAAGTGCTGCTGAACCACCAACAATTTCAGTGATTTGTTGCGTGATAGCTGCTTGTCTAGCTCTATTATATTCTAATGATAAGTCATCAATAAGTTCTGTAGCATTATCAGACGCATTTTTCATTGCTGTCATACGTGACGCATGTTCACTTGCTTTAGCGTCTAATATCGTACCGTATATTAAGCTTTCTACATATTGCGGTAAGATAACACTTAAGATAGATTCTTTATCAGGTTCAAATTCATATGTAGACATATGACCATGACCTTGACTTGAATCTTCTTGAGATAATGGAAGAACCTTTTTAGTAGTAGGTTTGTTTTCTAACACACTTACATAATGACTATAATAAATATTTAACTCATCAATATTTTCTTCACTGTATAAATCAATTGCATGTTTTGCAAGAGCTTGAATAGATTTAAATGAAGGTTGGTCTGGTAAATCAACTAGTGAACTTTCGATTTCATAACCACGCGTTTTTAGGAAATCAACACCTTGTTGACCTAATACCACAATACTATATTCACTACTATCATTATGCTTTTGTTTGATGTCAGTTACTAATTTTTTTAGTACATTAGCACTGTACGCACCAGCTAAACCTTTATCACTTGTGATAACAAGATAACCACTACGTTTTATATCTCTGTCATTAAGCATAGGATGGTTAGAATTTTTATTTGATCCAGCTACAGCTGTAATAGCATCTTGCATTTTATCCATATAAGGCTTGAATTGTTTAGTATTTTTCTCCGCTCTACGTAATTTAGAACTTGATACCATGTTCATCGCCTTAGTAATTTGCTTCATCTTTTTGGTTGATTTTATACGTGTATCTATTTCTTTTAAAGAACCCACTATCTCACCACCTTTAATTACTATTCTTTATTATTCAGATTTACTAAAACTTTTTTTGAATTCCGTAATTGCAGTATCAAATTTATCAGCATCTGGTAAGCCACCAGTTTCTCTGATTTCTGATAATAAATCAGTTGCATTTGAAGCTGCCCAGTGGTTTAGTTCGTCTTCAAAACGAGTAATATCTTCAACTGGGATATCATCTAAATATCCTTTAGTTAATGCAAAGATAATTAATACTTGATTTTCAACAGGAAGTGGTTTGTTTTGATCTTGTTTTAAGATTTCAACTGTACGTTTACCACGCTCTAATTTTCTAGCTGTGAATTCATCTAGATCAGAACCAAATTGAGCAAATGATTCTAATTCTCTATAAGAAGCAAGGTCTAGTCTTAATGTACCTGCAACCTTCTTCATAGCTTTAATTTGTGCTGAACCACCAACACGTGATACGGATTGTCCAGCGTTAATCGCAGGTCTTACACCTGAGAAGAATAAATCAGATTGTAAGAAAATTTGACCATCAGTAATTGAGATAACGTTTGTTGGAACGTAAGCTGAAATGTCACCAGCTTGAGTTTCAATAATAGGTAACGCAGTAATTGAGCCGCCACCTAAGTCATCATTCAATTTAGCTGCTCTTTCAAGTAATCTACTATGTAGATAGAAAACATCACCTGGATATGCTTCACGACCTGGAGGTCTACGTAATAATAATGAAAGTTCACGATATGCTGATGCTTGTTTAGTTAAGTCATCATACACGATTAAAACGTGCTTACCATTAAACATGAACTCTTCACCCATAGTTACACCAGCATATGGTGCAATGTATAGTAATGGAGCTGGTTCAGCTGCTGATGCTGAAACAACGATTGTGTAATCTAAAGCGCCAGCTTGTCGTAATTTTTCAACGTTCGCTCTTACTGTTGAGTCCTTTTGTCCAATTGCAACATAGATACAAATTGTATCTTCTGTTTTTTGGTTTAAAATTGTGTCAATTGCGATAGTTGTTTTACCAGTTTGACGGTCACCAATGATTAACTCACGTTGACCACGACCAATAGGTACTAACGCGTCAATTGCTTTGATACCAGTTTGTAAAGGTTCATCAACTGATTTACGATCCATAACACCAGTTGCTTTCTTTTCTACTGGTCTAGTTTTAGTAGCATTGATTGGACCTTGTCCATCAATTGGTTGACCTAATGGATTTACTACACGTCCAATAAGTTCTTCACCTACTGGTACTTCCATAATACGTCCTGTACGTTTAACTTCGTCTCCTTCACTAATATCAGTGTATGGTCCTAAGATAACCACACCAACATTAGATTCTTCAAGGTTTTGTGCTAAACCAAGCACGCCGTTTTGGAATTCTACTAGCTCACCAGCCATAACGTCATTTAGTCCGTGAATTAATGCGATACCATCACCAATTTGTAATACTGTACCAACATCTGTAACGGACATTTCTGACTCATAATTCTCAATTTGTGAGCGAAGTAATGCACTGATTTCTTCAGCTTTTATGGCCATCTATGTCACTCCTCTTTATTAATTAGTTAGCTCTTTTAAATTTACGTTGTAATTGAACAAGATCATTTTTGACACTGCCATCCATAACAGTCGTGCCGACCTTAACTCTAAAACCACCAATTAAGTCTTGATTAATTTTAGTATTTACAATTACTTTAGATAAGTTTGTTTGTTGTTTAACTAGTTCAACGATTTTAGAAATTTCATCATCGTTTAAATCATAAGTTGATTCTATTAATGCGAAATCTTGATTATTATGTTGATTATATTGAGATTGAAAAGCTTTAAATACATCTTCAATATATGAAATATGACGATTTTCAGCCAATACTTTTAACATATTAACGATATATTGATTAGCACCACCATAAACATTTTCTACAAAACTTTGACGTTTTTGTAATGTTAATTTGGGATTACTATCAATAGCTTTTAAGTCTTTAATATAATCGAATGAGGAATGACTAATTACTTCCAATTCCTCATAAATATTATCTAATTGATTTGTATCTGCAGAAACATCGAATAATGCCTTTGCGTATTTATCAGCGACTTTTGCCATTATTTATCGCCTGCCTCTTTTAGATACTTTTCAACTAATTCTTTTTGATCTTGCTCTGAAATTTCTTTTCTAAGAACTTTAGAAGCAATAAGTACAGATAGTTCTGATACTTGATTATTTATATCTGCAATTGCACGTTCTTTTTGACTATTAATTTCACTTTGAGCTGTTTCAATCATGCCGTTAGCTCTTACATTAGCTTCATGAATGATTTCTTCATGTTGTTTTCGAGCTTGAACTTTCGCATCTTCTAGAATTCTTTGAACTTCATCTTGAGTTTCTTTAAGTGTCTGTTTATTTTCTTCTTCAAGTTTTTGTGCATTTAATTTAGCTTGTTCAGCATCGTCGATATCTTTGTTAATATCACGTTCACGTTTGTCCATTACTTCTTTTAATGGACCCCAAGCAAACTTTTTCAATAACGCTAATAGGACAATAAATGTAACGATTTGTACAAGTACAGTACCCCACTCAACGCCTGAAGCTGCACCAATAACGAACATATTAGCTGTTGCAGTCACGGGATCATGACACTCCTTTCGTCAAAATAATCATTAAGCAATAAAAAATAAAACGAACGGCGAGAGTCTGATAGACTTCGCCTTAAATAAATGTCTTATCCAGCAAATGTCATGAATGCAATTACAACACCGATGATAGGTAAAGCCTCAACTAAACCAACACCAATGAACATAATACCCATTAATTGACCACGAGCTTCTGGTTGACGTGCTACACCTTCTACTGTTCTAGATACGATAAGACCGTTACCGATACCTGCACCTAATGCTGATAAACCAATTGCGATTGCCGCTGCGATTAAATTCATAATAAATTTTCCTCCTAAGATTGTATATAATTTTTAAAATTTAGTGTCCATCTGCCACTTTATGTGACATGTAAACCATTGAAAGCATAATGAAGATATATGCTTGGATTGAACCTACAAAGATTGAGAATCCTTGCCAAACAATTAACCCTGGGATACCAATAATCCAACCCCAAGCTGGTTGATTCGTTACTAGTCCAGCTAATAGGCTAAGTAATAACTCACCTGCAAAGATATTACCATATAAACGTAGTCCAAGTGTTAAGGTTGAAGTGAATTCTTCAAAGACGTTTATAATTGCAAGTGGCCAAAACGGTTGAACGTATCCTTTAAAATAATTCTTCGTACCACGCATTTTGATACCATAAAAATGTGTTAAAAGAATTACTGTAGTAGACAATGTCAATGTAACTGTTGCATCAGCTGTTGGTGATTTCCACCATAAATAGTGGTCTTTAGTTACAATTGAGAATGGTAAACCTAGCATGTTTGCAATAAAGATGTATAAAATCAAAGTCACTGCTAAGAAGTGAAAATGTCCACCTTTTTTCCATGCCATATTACCTTCAATGATTCCTCTAACAAAGTCAAAAATCCATTCAATGAAGTTTTGTTTGCCAGTTGGTCGCTTCTTCAGATTACGTGTGCAAATAATAGCTAATAGAAAAACGATAACTGCAGTAATTAGCACCATCATTACACTTGCCATGTTAAACACAAGGTCAAAGCCGAAAACATCCCAACTTACTATCGGATGTTTATGATCCATATTCTCACCTCTTTCGTATTGAATTTTACTCCCTATTAAGTAGAGGGCGACATATGATTACAATATAAGAAATCATTAGCCCTATTAACACCCCAATGATATTGATGTGATCTTTAAAGAAAAACCAAATTGAACACACAACTATAGCAACTAAATATCTCCACATGTTGCCTGTAGATATATGATTAGTATCTGCTTTCTGTGCGTGGAATAAATAACTCTCAAAGATGTATGTATTGATTAAAGATCCACATGTACCAATAATCAATCCAAGTAAAAATGGATGGGGTGAAAAGAGATACAATATACCTAATAATATCAATAAATAAAGATAATATTGTATATATTGTTTGAAAATGATGTAGAAACGACCCATTTGTTTGCCTCCGAGTGTCTTATACAATCATGTAAACCGTTCCACTCATACAATCTAAATGATAATATAGTGGCCACAACGGTGTCAATTCTATTCAAATTGTTGTTAAATTTTAAGGCAAAATTGTCACAAATTAGCCACATTTAA
Source organism: Staphylococcus sp. HL28 (assembly GCF_021117155.1). Lineage (NCBI taxonomy): Bacteria > Bacillati > Bacillota > Bacilli > Caryophanales > Staphylococcaceae > Staphylococcus > Staphylococcus sp. HL28. Next base: position 841,024 of record NZ_CP088218.1, on the reverse strand, counting down.
ACGGAATACATTTTTTATTGATTGAAATCTTTTGGTTTTTCGTTTATTAAATCAAAATAATACTTAATATGATTCACTATTCTTTCTGAAGATTTACCATCTCCATATGGATTTTTAGCATTACACATACGTTGGTAGGCTTGTTGATCTTCTAATAAACGTTTAGTTTCTTTATAAACATTATCTAATGATGTGCCAACTACTTTTAAAGTGCCCGCATCAACGCCTTCAGGTCGCTCAGTATTATCTCTTAATACTAATACCGGTTTGTGTAATGAAGGTGCCTCTTCTTGAATACCGCCAGAATCTGTAAGAATTATATATGCTTGTTTAGCAAAATTATGAAAATCTAACACATCTAATGGTTCAATGAGTTCTATTCTTTGATGATCTCCTAAAATTTGTTGAGCAATATCTCTAACTCTAGGATTCATATGAACTGGATATACAACAACTAATGCTTCATCTTCGTCAACAAGCTTTCGCACAGCTTTGAAAATATTTTCCATTGGCTCTCCAAGGTTCTCTCTACGATGAGCAGTTAGTAACAAAATTTTCTTGTTTTTATGCCTTTCAAGTATCTTAGATTGATAATTCTCATTAACTGTATAATTCAACGCATCAATTGCTGTATTACCAGTCACTACAACTGATGATTTTTTCTTACCTTCATCTAACAAATGCTTTTGGGCATTTGAGGTAGGTGCAAAATGAATATCAGATAGTACACCCACCATTTGTCTATTCATTTCCTCAGGATAAGGAGAATATTTGTCATAACTTCTCAAGCCTGCTTCTACATGGCCAATCGGTACTTGATTATAAAATGCAGCTAAACTTCCTGAAAATGTAGTTGCTGTATCTCCATGAACTAATACCATATCAGGGTTAATACGTTTGATTATTAACTCTAATTCCATCATAGCTTTAGATGTAATTTCTGAAAGTGTTTGATCTTCTTTCATGATATTTAAGTCATAATCAGGTTGTATATCAAATGTGTTTAATACAGAATCTAACATTTCTCTATGTTGCGCTGTAACGACTACACATACTTCTAATTGGTTATCATTTTCTATTGCTTTGACTAGTGGCGCCATCTTGATAGCTTCCGGTCTAGTCCCAAAGATTGTCATAATTTTTTTCTTCAAACGTATCTATCTCCGTTTTCATTATCTATTTAGTACCGAATAATCTATCTCCTGCGTCACCTAATCCTGGTGTGATATAAGCTTTATCATTAAGTTTCTCATCTAGAGCAGCAATATAAATATCAACATCATCATGTGCTTCTTTCATTTTTTCTACACCTTCTGGCGCTGCAATTAAGCACATAAAGCGAATATTTTTGGCACCTTTATTTTTTAATGACGTGATAGCCTCAATCGCAGAAGCTCCTGTTGCTAACATAGGATCAACAACAATAATTTCACGCTCATCAATATCTTGAGGCATTTTAGAGAAGTATTCTACTGCTTCAAGTGTATCAGGATCTCTATAAAGTCCAATATGTCCTACTCTAGCTGCCGGTACTAAACTTAAAATACCTTCTGTCATACCTAATCCAGCTCTTAAAATAGGTACAATAGCTAATTTTTTACCAGCTAAACGTTTAGCTGTCATTTTAGTTACAGGTGTTTCAATTTCAACATCTTGTAACTCTAAATCTCTTGTTACTTCGTAAGCCATAAGCATACCAACTTCATCAACAAGTTCTCTAAACTCTTTAGTGCCAGTATGAGCGTCACGAATATAACTTAATTTGTGTTGTATTAATGGATGATCAAATACATGTACTTTACTCATTTTTCATTTCCTCCAATATTCTATAAATCCTTTAACATTATTGATATAAAGGATATTTTTCAGTTAAGGCTAAAACACGTGATTTTGCTTCATTTAACTTAGTTTCATCTTCATGATTTTTTAATGCTAAGCTAATGATTTTTGCAACCTCTTCAAATGCTGTTTCATCAAAACCACGTGTAGTGGCTGCTGGTGTTCCTAATCTAATACCACTTGTCACAAAAGGTTTCTCTTGATCAAATGGAATAGTATTTTTATTACAAGTGATACCAACTTTATCAAGTGTTTCTTCTGCTACTTTACCAGTGATATTCACAGACCCTTTAACATCAACAGCTATAAGGTGATTATCAGTACCACCTGATACAATTCTAAAACCTTCTTTAGATAATGCTTCTGCCAATGCTTTTGCATTTTTGATTACTTGATTTTGATATACCTTGAAATCATTGTGTAACGCTTCACCGAAAGCAACTGCTTTTGCAGCAATCACATGCTCAAGTGGTCCGCCTTGGATTCCTGGGAACATTGTTTTATCAATTGCTTTTTTGTATTCTTCTTTACAAAGAATCATTCCACCACGAGGTCCACGTAGCGTTTTATGTGTTGTTGTCGTAACAAAGTCAGCATATTCGACAGGATTTTGATGTAAGCCTGCTGCTACTAACCCTGCAATGTGTGCCATATCAACCATTAATTTAGCGCCTACTTCATCAGCGATTTCTTTGAATTTTTTAAAATCAATTTGTCGAGAATAAGCAGATGCCCCTGCAACGATTAATTTAGGTTTATGTTCGATGGCTAACTTACGTACTTCATCATAATTAATAAGTTCTGTATCTTTATCTACGCCATATTCAACAAAATGATATGATTTACCACTAAAGTTTACTGGAGATCCATGAGTTAAATGGCCACCATGACTTAAATTCATACCTAAAACTGTATCACCATAGTCTAACGCTACTAAATATACAGCCATATTTGCTTGAGATCCTGAATGTGGCTGCACATTTACATGCTCAGCACCAAATAATGCTTTGGCACGATCAATGGCTACTGATTCAGTTACATCTACAAACTCACAACCACCATAATAACGACGTCCTGGATAGCCCTCAGCATATTTATTTGTTAATACTGAACCTTGTGCTTCCATAACAGCTTCAGAAACAAAGTTTTCTGATGCAATTAACTCAATATTATTATTTTGTCGATTAAACTCTTGCTCAATGGCTTCAAAAATTACTTTATCTTGCTTTTCGATGTAAGACATATAAACCCCTTCTTTCAACTAATTAATTATACTTTGCACGTTCGCCACCAATTTTCTTAGGTCTAGATGTCGCAATGGTAACGATTGCTTCCCCAACTTGCTTTACACTTGTTCTAACCGGTACACAAACATGTTGAATATGCATACCTATTAATGTTTGACCTATATCTATACCTTTAGGCACGGTGATATGTTCAACAACGATTGGGTCTTCCATATGTTGATATGCATAAGTTGCTAAACTGCCACCTGCATGAACATCTGGAACAACAGTAACTTCTTCCATTGTCAGTGGATTAAAATCGGATCTTTCAATGGTGATTGCTCTATTGATATGTTCACATCCCTGAAATGCAAATGAAACACCTGTTTGTAATTTCATTTCATTTAAATCTTTAAATATCGACTCAGCGATTTCCATTGATCCAACTGAACCTATACGTTTACCTAACACTTCAGAAGTTGAACAACCAATCAAACATATTTCACCTTCATTAAAAAATGACATCGCTTTTAATTCTTCTAACAACATTGAAAAATCTTGCATTTAAAACCCACCCCCTTAAAATATAAAAAAGGAACATAGCAAACTTGCTATACTCCCTTATTATAACGTATTTAAAGCGTAACATATACTAATTATATATAATTCTCTTGCAGATCTTTTGGATTAATTTTACTAATTAAGTCATAAATTTGTTTATAAGTTTTCAAATAAATCTGTTTATCCCCACCATATGGATCATTAACTTCGGATGTGTCACCTACAAATTCACTTAAAGTAAATATATTTAAAGTTGTACCATATTGCGATTTCAAAATTTCTTTATGTGATTGTGACATGGTTAAAATAAGATTTGCTTCGATATCCTTTTCAGAAAAAGACTGTGTTAATGATGGTAATGGCAATTCTTGTTCTTGTATGATTTCTTCTGACAATTTTGAAACTGGTTGCTGATCTAAAGCAAATATACCTCTGGATTCAATTGTTATATTTTCATTATTAAATAAAGACTTAGCTATACTTTCCGCCATTGGACTTCGACACGTATTTCCTGTACAAACAAAAATCACTTTCATAATGACGCCTCTTTCACAATTTTATTTCCAGCAGCTTTCAACATACGATTCATTATCGCTTCAGATTGATCACTTTCATCAAATCCATAAATATATGCTTGAGTGATATCTACACGTTGATCGATTTCATGCAAAATGCTATATAGTAAATGATTAGCCTGTTTGATATCTGCTTCATCATCACATAATTTAATATATGTCGCTTCTTTAGGTAGAAAATGTGACAAACTTTCAGGCACAATGAACGCTACCTGCTCCCATTTAATGTTATCTAGAATCTTTTCATTTAATTCTTCTAAAATGGTTACAGGGGTATCTGGTGAATAATGCTTATATTTCATCCCTGGTGCAATAGGTTGAGAAGCTTCATTATAATTTGATGATTCAATGCAATCAGGAATTACGTTTTCAAGCATCATCTTAGTTATTGAACCTGGACGTGCTATTCTAAAAGGGTATTGTGTACAATCCAATACTGTACTTTCCAAACCTTCTTCACTCTGATCACCATTAATAATTCCGTCAATTCTACCATTCATATCTTGGTATACATGTTCAAATGTTGTTGGAGACGGTCTACCACTAATATTTGCACTTGGTGCCGCAATTGGTTTATCAATCTGTTGTAATACGTGTCTGCCAATGGAGTGACTTGGCATTCGCACTGCAATCGAATTCAAACCACCAGTTACTTTTTGACATAGGTACCCTGACTTTAGAGGTAATATGAATGAAATCGGTCCTGGCCAAAATGCCTCCATTAACCGTTGTACTTTGGGTTCTACTTCATCGATAAAATCATTCATCTGAGACATATCATGAATATGAACAATTAAAGGATTATCAGAAGGTCTGCCTTTTGCTTCGTATATGTGACTAACCGCTTCTTGATTAGTAGCGTCTGCACCTAATCCATAGACTGTTTCAGTTGGTAATGCAACTAAACCACCGTTTAATACTGTGTCTTTAATTTCCTGAACGTCTGGACTTTGATGAATATCATTACTGTACTTTCTTAAATCCCAAATTTTTGTTTCCACTTTTCATTTCCACCTCACTTTCTTTACTTAACAAAAAAGGTGGGATAGCTTTTCATCTTTCAATATTCAATTGAAAGTAAGCCCATTCCCACCCCATAACTATGTTATATACATTTAAGAATTTAATAATTAAAAGTAATCCATTTATTTAAATGAGCTTGACTTTACCATTTAATTTCTAAAATTCTATCTAGTTGATTAATATCTTGATAAATTGAGACTCCCTTATCTGGATACATGTCATTGACCATGTCTTTTAAAGTCTGACCTTGGTTATATCCAATTTCAAACACCACATGTGCACCTGGTAAGAGCACCTTTGGTAAATCATTTAGAATCGAATGATAAATAGCATAACCTTCACTTTTAGCAAATAATGCTTGGTGTGGTTCATAGTCTACGACTGTTTTAGCCATATCTTTGACTTCTTTGACATCAATATATGGCGGATTAGATATTAAACCATTTAATTTAATATTTCGTTCAATCAAAGGTTTTAATGCATTACCTTGAATGAAATCAATGTTTTCTCCGTGTTGTTCTGCGTTTAATCGTGCCACATCTAATGCATCTTCATACAAATCGGTAGCTATTACGCTTAAAGTAGGCTTTAACTTTTTTAATGTAATGCCTAACACACCACTGCCTGTCCCTATATCTGCTATAGCATCGCCATCGTTACATAGATTTAAAAAATGTAGCATCACTTCTTCAGTTTCGGGTCTAGGAATGAGACATCGATCAGATACTGTAAAACGGTAGCCATAAAAAGATTGAAAACCTACAATATATTGGATAGGTTCCCCAGATAGCATTCTTTGTAAATTCAAACCAAGTTTGGCTTTGTCAGCGACCGACATTTCATCATTCATATGAATAAGATAGTCCGTACGCGACCAATTAAATGTATCAAGTAATAACCACTCAGCTCGTGTTTGCTCATAGCCTTTCTCTTTTGCTAATAAAATAGCATTTGCTAAGTAATCCTTATAACTCACCATTGTTTAATTCTTTCAATTTATCTGTTTGTTCAGATAATGTTAAGGCATCGATAATTTCATCTAAATTGCCTTCCATAATCTGACTAAGTTTCTGTAATGTTAAACCAATTCTATGATCAGTTACACGACTTTGAGGATAGTTATACGTTCTAATTCTCTCTGAACGGTCACCTGTACCTACTGCTGATTTACGTTGTGAAGCGTATTTTTGTTGTTCTTCTTGTAATTTCATATCATAAAGTCTTGCTTTTAATACTTTCATCGCTTTTTCGCGGTTTTGTATTTGAGATTTTTCTGATGAAGTAGCAATAACGCCAGTTGGTAAGTGGGTAATACGTACAGCTGAATCTGTTGTATTGACGTGCTGACCACCTGCACCACTTGAACGATACGTATCAATTTTTAAGTCTTCATTTCTAATTTCGATTTCTACATCTTCTACTTCTGGTAAAACTGCTACTGTTGCTGTTGACGTGTGAATACGGCCGCCAGATTCAGTTTCAGGAACACGTTGAACACGATGTGCACCATTTTCAAATTTAAGTTTGCTGTATGCACCATTACCAGATACTGAGAAACTGATTTCTTTATAGCCTCCATGATCACTTTCAGATGCTTCAACAATTTCTGTTTTAAAATTGTGTGCTTCAGCATACTTAGAGTACATTCTCATTAAATCTCCTGCAAAAATTGCAGCTTCATCTCCACCAGCTGCAGCACGAATCTCAACAATAACATCTTTTTCATCGTTTGGATCTTTAGGAATAAGCAATAATTTTAATTGTTCTTCCATTTCAGGAAGTTCATTTTTTAAACTAGAACTTTCTTCTTTTAACATTTCAATTTCTTCTTTATCAGAAGTATCATTTAGCATTTCTTCAATATCTGCTAACTCTTCTTTTTTACTTTTATAGCTTCTGTAGACATCTACAGTCTTTTGCAATTCTGCCTGTTCTTTTGAATATTTACGTAATTTATCTGAATCGTTTACGACATCTGGATCGCTTAACATTTCATTTAATTGTTCATATCTTTCCTCTACAATTTCTAATTGATCAAACACTACATTTCCTCCTTCTCATTTTCACTTGGCGCTACAATATGATGCGCTCTACATCTTGGTTCATAACTTTCATTAGCACCTACTAAAATAATTGGATCATCTGCTTTAGCGGGTTGACCATCGATAAGTCTTTGTGTTCGACTTGAAGGGCCTCCACATACCGCACATACAGCTTGCAATTTTGTAACATGCTCACTTAAAGCCAATAATTTAGGCATTGGCTCAAACGGTTCGCCTTTAAAGTCCATATCTAATCCAGCCACAATGACTCGATGACCTTGATCAGCAAGTTGTTGTATGATACTTACAATATTTTCATCAAAAAATTGAACTTCATCAATGCCGATAACATCTGCATGAGATAAGTCATGATTTAAAATTTCTCTAGCTGTTGAAATATTTATAGCTTCAATTGCATTGCCATTATGTGAAACTACCTTTTCTTTATGATAGCGATCATCAATTGCTGGTTTAAAAACAATAACTTTCTGTTTAGCATAAATCCCTCGTCTAAGTCGACGTATAAGTTCCTCTGATTTACCACTAAACATACTTCCGGTAATACATTCAATCCATCCGGAATGATAAGTTTCATACATTAAGCGTTCCACCCTTTTTCAAAACATAATCGCTTAATTATATCATATTTTAAAATATCATAAATGCTATTTTTGCAATCTATTCTATTATACATTAATAACTCGAAAAAGTTAGTTACAGTATATTCCCATAGCTATACTCATTTCTAAATTACTTCTATTTATATTAATTAGCAAGTTTATCTCTAAATATAATAAATATGACTATAATAAAAAAACTGCCTACATAACCATTGACATGGTGTAGACAGTCTAAACTTAAAATTAGTTGTTGTTTGATTTGAGACCAAACTTTTTGTTGAAGCGTTCCACACGACCATCCGCAGCAGCGAATTTTTGACGTCCTGTATAGAAAGGATGTGAATCAGAAGAAATATCTAAACGAATAACTGGGTATTCATTTCCATCTTCCCACTCCATAGTTTCTGATGATGTTTTAGTAGAACCACTTAAGAATTTAAAGTTTGTAGTAGTATCTAAAAAGATAACTTTATGATACTCAGGATGAATTCCTTGTTTCATTGTTTTCAGCTCCTTTGCCCTGAACCATCTGGAACAGAGTTATTTGTGAGTTTTTACCCAATACTTGGTAATTATAATAGTAATTAATGTAAAACGCAACCCTTTGTAAAATTAAATAATAGGTTTACCTGTTTTTGTGCTTTCTTCTGCCGATTTTTGTAGTTGTTCAAAGAAATCTTTATTATTTTTTGAACGTTTTAACTTACGAATAAATCTCTCAGTGAAATCAGTAGAATCTGTGAAAAGATTACGAAGTTGCCACAATGTATCTAATTCAGCCTTGCTAATTAGCAATTCTTCTTTACGTGTAGAACTTCGGCCAATGTCTATAGCTGGGAAGATACGTCTTTCAGATAATTTACGATCTAAATGAAGCTCCATATTACCAGTACCTTTGAATTCTTCATAAATCATATCGTCCATTCTCGAACCTGTATCTACTAATGCTGTAGCTAAAATAGTTAAACTGCCACCTGCTTCTATATTTCGAGCTGCGCCAAAAAAGGCTTTTGGTTTATGCAGAGATGCTGGATCAAGACCACCAGAAAGTGTACGGCCGCTAGGTGGAATGACTAAGTTATAAGCTCGAGCTAATCGAGTGATTGAGTCCATTAATATAATGACATCTTCGCCTATTTCTACAAGACGCTTAGCTCTCTCTAACAATAGTTCTGCAACTTTTACGTGATGTTGTGGTGGTTCATCAAACGTTGAATGTACAACTTCAGCTGATTCTACTGAACGTTCAATATCAGTGACCTCTTCAGGTCTCTCACCAACTAACAAAACAAATAATTTAGCTTCTGGTTTATTGGTAATAATTGCATTAGCAATTTCTTTAAGTAATGATGTTTTACCTGCCTTAGGTGGCGCTACAATGAGCCCACGTAGTCCTAAACCAATAGGTGTTACTAAATCCATGATACGTGTAGAATAATTTCTTGGTTCAGTTTCAAGTAAAATTCGTTCTTCTGGATACAAAGGCGTCAACGCTTGGAAGTGAGGACGTTTTTTGACTTCTTCAGCATTTTGATCGTTAACAAAGTCCACTTGTAGTAATCCATAATATTTCTCATTATCTTTCGGTTTACGTACTTTACCTGTTACTTTATCGCCTCTTTTAATTTCAAAACGACGAATTTGACTTGCTGAAATATAGATGTCTTTTTCACCCTTAGAATAATTGACAGTTCTTAAGAAACCATAACCATCGGGTTGGATATCATCTAAAATACCCTCCATGTAATAATTGCCATCTTTCTCCATTTGAGCTTCCATGATAGCTAATACAAGTTCTTTCTTATTCAATTTACTATAATTAGTTAATTTTAAAGATTTAGCTTTTTGAGTGAGTTCTTTAGTAGTGTTGTTTTTGTATAGTTCGTGGAAAGATTCATATTGAGGAGAAGTTCGTTCTCGTTCAGGCATAGACTTGCACCCATTTCCTTATTTTTTATGTTAAAAAGATTTTGAAAGAACAGCAACAGATATTTAATAGCATTTGCTAAAAAAAAGCAATTTGAAGTACTTCTATCGTCTTTGTTCTTCATAACCTTCTAAATACTAGAATAACTATAGCAAATTTTTAATTTAAATACAAAACGAATTTTGTATTTAACGTATAAAAACAATGCACGTTACGCCATAACGTAACGTGCATTAATAAAAGTTTACTAATCATATTTATTTAATTATTTAAAATAACCTGCAATTGATTTTACTTCTAAGAATTCTTCAATTCCGTAGTCGCCCCATTCACGACCTAATCCAGATTGTTTATAACCACCAAACGGTAGATCTGGTTTACGTCCAGCTTCATTAATTTCAACTGTTCCAGCTTCAATTGAACGTGCCACTTTGTGTAATGTGTCTTTATCATTACCAATGACATAACCAGCTAGACCATATTTCGTATCATTGGCTATTTTAATTGCCTCGTCTAAATCATTATAAGTAATCACTGACATAACAGGACCAAAAATTTCCTCTTGAGCAATTGTCATATGATTATCAACGTTAATAAAAATAGTAGGACGAGCAAAATATCCTTTTTCTAGACCTTCAGGTTTACCAGGTCCTCCATAGAATAATTCTGCGCCTTCTTCAATACCTTTATCAATATACGATTGAACTTGGTCAAATTGTTTTTTACTAATAATCGGTCCAACTTGTGTACCTTCTTCTCTAGGATCACCGACTTTAACAGAACTAAATTGTGCTTTTACAGCTTTTAAGAAGTCTTCTTTGATACTATTTGGTACTAATACACGTGTACCTGCAGTACATACTTGACCAGTATTATTGACAACTTTACCTGTTGTTGCTTTAGCTGCCTCTTCAATATCAACGTCATCTAAAACGATATAAGGTGATTTGCCACCAAGTTCTAGTGATACTTTTTTGAAATCTTTAGCTGCTTTTTCCATAATTTTTGAACCAGTTGGGCCTGAACCTGTAAATGACATCATTCTAACTTTAGGATGATCACTTAACGGATTACCTACACCTTCACCGTCACCATTAACAAGGTTAAATACACCTTTAGGCACACCAACTTCATCAAAGATTTCAGCTAAGATAATTGCAGCAAATGGTGTTTCTTCTGAAGGTTTTAATACCACAGTACTTCCTGCTGCAAATGCTGCCGCTAATTTAAGTGATGTTTGGTTAGTTGGGAAATTCCATGGCGTAACTAATCCTGCTACACCAATTGCTTCTTTGACAACTAAATCATCGCCACGTTGCTCTTCGAATTCAAAACTGTCTAAAGCATCTCTAGCTGCAGTGAAATGATTAAGTCCCATTTGATAATGTACTTTTTCAGAAACTGATAATGGCGCACCAAGTTCATCAGTAATCGCTTGTACAATATCTTCTTTTCTATTTTCATATTCCTTAACGATTTTATCTAATAAATCTCTTCTATATTCAACCGTACTATGACGGAAATCTAAATAAACATTATCTGCAGCTTCAACTGCTTTATTAACATCTTCTTCATTACCTTTAGCCACTGAACCAATGACTTCTTCAGTTGCAGGGTTAATTACTTCTATTGTTTCACCACTAGCACTATCAACCCATTCACCATTTATATATTGTTTAGTGAAATGTCTCATCAAACTTCACTCCTTAGATTTGTTATACAACTATTCTAACCATTTTGTTACAAAGTTAAACATATCTGCTCATCGATTCAATTGTACTTAATCGTTTTCAATATAGAATTTATTACACCTAAAACGAACTAAAATAATCTGTAAAATAGCATAGAAAAAGAGTGAAACAATCCTTAGATTGCATCACTCTTTTAATATATCCCTCTTTTTTTATTAATCATAGGGATCTTGTCATGATCTAGAAATAAAAACAATTCTAAGTATAACTGCCTGAATTATTTTACAGTTTCTGCTTCTGATTCTAGATTAATATTATTTTGAGCCCATTCTTCAATTGGTTTTAAAGATTCAGCTAATGAACTTCCTTTTTCTGTCAATTCATAAATAATAGTTACTGGACTTGTGGAAACGATTCTTTTTTCAACCAATCCCCAGTCTCCTAATTCAGTCAGTTTAATACTTAGTGCACGAGGCGTGATTGTTTTCAAGTCTCTTTTTAAATCGGAAAAATGTGCAGATTGGTCTTCGCATCTAGATAAATAGTTGATGATTAAACCGTTCCAACTGCGTCCTAATATTTTAAAAGTTTCTTCTAAATAAGGACATACTTCCATAATACTCACCTCACACTCAAATATCTTAATAATAAGGCACTTAAATTTGTGCTTATAATTTTAAGTATATTTATTATACCACATTTTTTAAACTGTTTCAGTCCAAATTTCTGCACCAAGAGCTTTTAAATGTTCAACAATTTGAGTATAGCCACGATAAATGTGTTTAACATTATATATAGTTGTAACGCCTTCTGCAATTAAACCTGCCACAATCAAGCATGCACCAGCTCTTAAATCACTTGCATAGACTTCAGCCCCGTTAAGTGTTGATGGTTTAATCGTTGCGGTGCCATTATCTTTATTAATATTAGCACCCATTTGTTGTAGTTCTTCTACATGTTTAAATCTTTCAGGATAAATTGTATCTGTAACAAATGATGGACCATTTGCCATAAATAATAATGGTGTAATCGGTTGTTGCAGATCTGTTGCAAAACCTGGATATACAAGTGTTTTAATATCAACACTGCGATATGGTGCGCGCTTTCTAATAATCGCTTTTTCATCGTTTAACTCGATATCGACACCTAATTCTTTTAATTTAGCTGTCAATGCCTCAACGTGTCTTGGTACTATATTATTAATAACGACTTCTTCTCCAGCAGCTGCCGCCATACACATGTATGAACCCGCTTCAATACGGTCTGGTATAACTTGATATTCTGTACCGTGTAATGTAGCTACGCCTGTAATTTTAATTGTCGTTGTACCTGCACCTTTAATTTGTGCACCCATACTAATTAGGAAATTAGCAACATCTACGACTTCAGGTTCTTTGGCTGCATTTTCAATAACTGTTTGGCCTTCTGCATGTACTGCTGCCAACATAATATTAATTGTAGCACCAACACTCACCATATCTAAAAAGATATTAGCTCCTTTTAATTGTTTAGCTTCAATTTTCATTGACGTGTCACTAGATTCATCGATTTCTGCACCTAGTGCCTTAAAACCTTTAATATGTTGATCTATTGGACGTGGCCCTAACGGACACCCACCTGGGAGCCCAATTACGCACTTTTTAAATCGTCCAAGCATTGCTCCCATCATATAATATGAGGCTCTTAAAGATTCAACTTTATTATTTGGTAGTGGTGCATTTTCAATTTCAGTTGTATCTACATCTAATTTAGTACCGTTTAATTTTGTTTTAATATTTAAATCTTCTAATAAGCTAACAAGTGTTTCTACATCAGAGATTTGTGGCAACCCATCTAAATTCACATGTCCATGGGCTAATAAAGTAGCCGGAATGATTGCTACAGCACTATTTTTTGCACCACTAATATTCACTTCTCCTTTAAGTGTCTTTCCACCTCTAATTTTGATTACCTCTTGAGCCATATCTTTTTCTCCTTTGTTTCCTTCATTTGTTAAAAATTTACATTATTAGCATTATAAAATAATTTTACTTTGTTTGTAAAATAGTTCATGAATACATAGCTACTTCAACAATATTTTATATCATGTCAAACTGAAATTACGAATTTAAAGACTTTTTCCTTTGCTTTAAATTGCATTGATTTGTATATGTTAACAATCCCACATTTTTATTTAGTAAGCTTAAAACTTATCTAATTTTATAAATTTCGTAATCATTATAGCATAAAAATAAGCCATTAAACCTAGGTTTAATGGCTTATTAAAAGATATTTAATTATTTAGCACGGTTTGAAGTACCAAATTCTTTAATTTTTCCTTTAACTGTTGCTTTAATTGCTTCACGAGCAGGTCCTAAATATTTACGTGGATCGTAAACTTCAGAATCATTGTTTAATACATCGCGAACAGCTTTAGCTGAAGCAATTTGGTTTTCAGTGTTAACATTAATTTTAGCAGTACCGTAAGGAATCGCTTTTTGAATGTCTTTAGTTGGGATACCAGTACCACCATGTAATACTAATGGTAAACCAGTTGAAGCACCAATTTCTTCCATTTCTTTGAAACCTAATTTAGGTTCACCTTTATAAGGACCATGTACTGAACCTAATGCAGGTGCTAAAGTATCGATACCAGTTTTTTCAACTAGTTCTTGACACTCTTTAGGATCTGCATAGATGACACCGTCAGCTACTACATCGTCTTCTTGACCACCAACTGTACCTAATTCAGCTTCTACTGAAACGCCTCTTTCGTGAGCATATTCAACTACTTTAGAAGTGATTTCAACATTTTCTTCAAATGGACTATGAGAAGCGTCAATCATTACTGAAGTGAATCCAGCATCAATTGCTTCTTTACATTTTTCAAAGCTTGAACCATGGTCTAAATGGATAGCTACTGGTACTGTGATGTTTAAGTCATGCATTAATCCTTCAACCATTTTAACTACTGTATAGAATCCGCTCATGTATCGAGCAGCTCCTTCAGAAACACCTAAAATAACTGGTGCATTCTCTTCTTGAGAAGCTTCTAAAATAGCTTGAGTGAATTCTAAGTTATTTAAGTTGTATTGACCAACCGCATAACCATTTTCTTTTGCATCGATTAACATTTCTTTCATTGAAACTAAAGGCATTATAGTTCCTCCTTGAGTGCTTGAGCACGTATTTTTCAAACTCATTATAACAAAATTACTACTTAAATGCATTCGAATAGTTGATTTAAAATTTACAATTTTCACAATCCTTACCACTGCTCGATTTGGAAACGTATCCAATTACAATTAGTTTTAATAATTGCATTCAATCATGGGTTTATTTAAAATATTTTAATGAATAGAATGGAGGAAAATTATGTCAAAAATTCTCAATACGCAATTAATTGGTATCTTCGATAGAATAGAAAAACAAGCTTTAGATGTACAGATGGGTGCACAATGTTTAATACAAGCAATTGGCGGCGAAGGTCATGTTTATATTAAAGGATATGACGATTTAAAATTTTATGAAGACTTCATTTTAAATAGTCATGAAAAATTAAAATCTAGCTTACCATTATCAGATGTAAATAACTTTAAAGAAATAGATACAACAGATCGCGTATTTTTATTTTCACCTACATATAATGATGACGTCGAACATGACGTGAAACAATTAATTGAAACAGATGTTGACTTTGTACTTGTATGCAATCATCCTAAACGAGATGATTTCCCTGAACATTTAATGCATTTTATCAACCTATCTACACCTAGACCAATTGTATACACTGAAGATTACGATAAGATTGTACAACCTCATCCTATTGCTTTTAACTATATCTACTATGATATTTATACTCAAATGGTTGAAATGACACGTGATTTAGAATTATAAAATGAGAAAGCCTATGGATATGATCTAATTCATATCCATAGGCTTTCTTAATATTATTTTTATTGATGTTTTAAAGCTGCTTCAACAAAAGCTTTAAAAATGGGTTGTGGTCTATTTGGTCTAGATAAAAACTCAGGATGGAATTGACATGCAATAAAGAAATCTTTCTCTGGGATCTCTACCATCTCAATTAATCTTCCATCTGGACTTGTTCCAGAGAACACCATTCCATTAGCTTCTAATTGCTCTCTATAATCATTGTTGAATTCATATCTATGACGATGTCTTTCTTCAATATTATTTTCATTATAAATAGAATGTGCTAATGTGCCATCTTTAATTGTACAAGGATATAATCCTAATCTTAAAGTACCACCTAAATCTTCAATATCTTTTTGTTCAGGTAATAAGTCAATAATTGGATGCGGTGTGCTAGGATCTAATTCAGCTGAATGTGCACCTTCTAATCCTAAAACGTTACGTGCAAATTCCACTGTAGCTAATTGCATTCCTAGACAAATACCAAAGTACGGTACATTATTTTCACGTGCATATTTAATTGCTGAAATTTTACCTTCGCTAGCACGGAAACCAAATCCACCTGGCACTAGAATACCATCTACATCAGATAGATAACTTTCAACATTTTCATCTGTTACTAAACTTGAATCTATCCATTTAACAACAACATCTTTTTTGAATGGATAACCTGCATGTTTAAGTGATTCTACCACAGATAAATATGCGTCTTGTAGGCTTACATATTTACCAACTAAACCAATGGTAATCTTACCATCTAAACTATTTACAGTATCTAGTAAATGCTGCCATTCATCTAATTGCGTTTCATATTTTGCGTTTAATTGTAGACGTTTAATTACAATGTCATCCATTTCTTGTTTACTTAATTGTAATGGAATCTCATATAGTGAATCAGCGTCACGACATTCGATAACACTTTCCTTGTTAATATCGCAGAATAAAGCAATTTTATCTTTTAAGTCTTGTGTCATTTCATATTCAGTACGAACAACTATTAAGTCTGGTTGGATACCTAAACCACGTAATTCTTTAACACTATGTTGCGTTGGTTTAGTTTTCATTTCGCCTGCTGCTTTGATATATGGTAATAGTGTACAGTGAACATACATTACATTTTCTCTACCTAAGTCACTTCTAATTTGTCGAATTGCTTCTAAGAATGGTAAAGACTCAATATCCCCTGTTGTACCACCAATTTCAGTAATAACAACATCAGCATTAGTACTTTCACCAGCTAATAATAAGCGTTCTTTAATTTCATTTGTGATGTGTGGAATAACTTGTACTGTTCCACCTAAATAATCACCACGACGTTCTTTTTTCAAGACGTGTGAGTATACTTTACCTGCAGTTACGTTTGAATACTTATTTAAATTGATATCGATAAAACGTTCATAGTGTCCTAAATCTAAATCCGTTTCAGCCCCATCATCAGTTACAAAAACTTCACCATGTTGATATGGGCTCATTGTTCCTGGATCGACATTTAAATATGGATCAAATTTTTGAATCGTAACTTCAAGACCTCTATCTTTTAATAATCTTCCTAAAGAAGCAGCAGTAATCCCTTTACCTAATGATGAAACTACGCCACCTGTTACAAATATAAACTTTGTCATGATTTGACCTCCTGAATTTTATTAGAGTTTGCATATGATTCACTTAAAATCAAAAGCATTTACTAAAAATTAGTATGTATTTAATTAGAAAGGAACAATGTGTTTAATACATTCACATATAATTTACTATTAGCATGTCACAGTGTATTTAACCATTACTTTTAAATAATATTCATTCTACAACATTAAACATTACATTGGAATCTTATTTTATTAAAATAAAAAAACGCTCCCTCTCACATATTTGTAAGGGGAGCGTATAATATTTATACACGTGTCCTATTTAAAGGAGCCCAAATAAAATTTTATCATTTTTATACTAAAAGTCAATTAGAAATTTAGCTTTGATATTCTTCTTCCTCTTCTTCTTCATCAAAGTCATCATCGTCATCTTCATCTTCTTCATCAATAACGATATCAGTTTCGTTAATTTCATCTTCGACTTGTTCATCTTCAGGATCATTTAAAGTTTCTTGATCATCTGTAACTGCTGGAATATCATCATCGTCATCCGCTTCATCTTCACCTAATAATTTAAGGTTTTTATCTTCTTCATCATCGTCATCAAGAATATCAAACTTTTGAATAGTTGGTGCGATTTTTTCTTCAATATCATCTACTGAATACCAATCACGAATCCCCCATTGGTTTTCACCGATATTTAAGAAACGACCATCAGTATTTAAATCTGTATAGAATTGAACCACACGATTTTCAATTTCATCGTAGTCATAATCACCTAAGGCTTTGAATTCATCAATGATATCGTATAAATTCATTGTTTTGCCTTTTTCATTTAGAAGTGTGTAAGCCATATCGATAAATGATTTTTCATCTACCATTTCTTTTGTGTAATCTTTAATTTTCATTATAAAATACTTCCTTTCAAAGGATTTTTATCTTAAATTAGTAGGTCAAATTTCATTAATTAATAGTAACAAAAATAAATTATAAATGACAATAGGCGTTTACGCAATCTCTGTTAATAATTTATATATTTTTCGAATAGAATGTAATCCTCTGCTTGTTCTACTTCTACAAAGTTACTATTAATACACAATGGACTTAATTCGTTATTTTCTCCATACAATGTAATGGATAATACTTTAATATTATCAAAGTTTTTACGTATATAGGTCGGTAATTGTCTTAATGCACTTTCAGCTATACCTTCATTTCGATGCGTTTTATTAACTTCAATTCCTGAAATGCGCATTCTATCTTCAATCTGTTCAATACCTATAAAACCTACTTTTTCTCCATCTTTGAGTAAGTTAATTAAATGAATATTAGCTTCTTCTGAAGATTCGTTTTCAACAAGTTTCAATGAAGACACATGTTTAGAATCTAAATCTAGATAATACAACCTTTCTTTACCAATTGGTCCTTCTTCTTTTGTAGCTGTATGCATAAAACCTGCTCGTTCATACACATTCCAAGCTGCTTGATTCTCAGCATCTACAACTAAAAACAAATGGTTAAAGTCTGGGAACAATGCTTGTACATATTGAGGTAAATACATCATCATCTTTGTACCATAACCATGTCCTTGATAACGTTCATTAACTGACAATGATCGTACATAAACGACATTTTCAGGTGTATCATATCCTTCATGTTGATAATATTGATGTAATACGAAGAACCCCACTACTTCTCCATCTTTATTCATTGCAATATTAGCGACACGATTTTCATCATTAAGCGCTTCTTCTAAAACCGTTTTAGGTAATGAAGAATATATTTGTTGTCTCTCGCTTAATTCAAAATTTAATATATCCTCACGATACTGTTCTTCAAAAACTTGAATCGATATATCTTCAAATTGCTTTTTTATATTCATAAGTTAATCCCCTATCTTTAATTACTTACTTATTATATATTACTTTACCCTATTGTAATACGAATTTTCATATAATTTAAAATATCAACCAAATAAAAATGTGTACAAAGTACTATTTTAGAATTGAAATTAAATTTCATTGATCTATGGTTTTATTTTTTAAATAAAATAAACTCTTGTATTTCGCTTAATTTATTATACTATTATGAGTGATGGATTTTTGATTTGAGGTGAATGCGGAAATGAAAATAGGAATCGATGCTGGTGGAACTTTAATTAAAATCGTTCAAGAATTCGACAATAAACGTGAATACCACACCGAACTAACAATTAATATTGATAAAGTGATTCAGTGGTTAAACCAAATTGAATTCGAAAGTTTAAGTTTAACTGGTGGACAAGCAAGTATTATAGCTGAACAACTAACAAAGCCAACTCAAAATTTTGTTGAGTTTGATGCTGCATCAAAAGGACTAGGTATTTTACTTAAAGAACAAGGTCATGATATTAATCAATATATTTTTGCTAATGTAGGTACAGGTACTTCACTTCATTATTTTGATGGTCAACATCAACAACGTGTTGGAGGCATAGGTACTGGTGGCGGTATGATTCAAGGTCTTGGATATTTATTAAGCCAAATTTCAGATTATAAACAATTAACAGATTTGGCACAAAAAGGCGACAGAGATACGATTGATTTAAAAGTCAAACATATTTATAAAGATTGTGAACCCCCTATTCCAGGTGACCTAACCGCAGCAAACTTTGGTAATGTTTTACATCATATGAATGAAGACTTTTCAATAGAGAATAAACTAGCCTCTGTTGTTGGCGTTGTAGGTGAAGTAATTACAACAATGTCTATTACAGTTGCTCGTGAACATCAAACGGATAATGTTGTTTACATAGGCTCTTCATTCAACAATAATCCGTTATTACGTAAAGTAATTGAAGATTATACTGTATTAAGAGGATTCAATCCATTTTACATTGAACATGGGGCCTTTTCTGGTGCAATTGGTGCAATACATCTGAATGGCCATAATTAAATAAAAATGAGGTCGAGACAAAAGCTTTATGTCTCAACCTCTTCTTTATTTATTAGAATGTTGTTTCGTTAGATAATTTTTGGGCTGATACTATTGTTCCGATAACACCTGGTTTTAAATCTATGCCAACACCTTTATCGTCATCACGTAATTTATCTAACCATTCTCCAAACACACTTGCTTCAATTTCAATTAAATCGCATTCTTCAAAGTCTTCGTCTTTAACTTTTTGAGCTCTTTTCTTTAGGCTCCACACTGGCATAATTTGTGGTTTATCTTCTCTTCCATCATCTATTAAAATAAAGTTTTTTTCGTTCTTATTAGTTAGTCCATATACATGATCATATTTCGCTACATCTCTAACAAATTCTTTTACTCTAATTTTATCCAATTCTGACATCAACTCTCTAGTGACATCATAAATATTAACAAGTTCACCTTCATTATCGTTTGTCTTATTAATCATTACTTTATCCGTTTCATCAAATAATTCATCTAAATCATATGCGACAAAACGATCTAGATCTAATTGTATTAATTTATCGTAATTGATGTCATTATCATCTAAATATTGCTTCGCAGTGTCTGTATCTGTCCATACAGCTACATAGGACTGTTCATTTTTCATTAAACGTACTATTTTTTTATTTTTTGAAGCAAAATAAATATATTCATTTATTAACATTTCTTTGAAAAACGATTCCTCTTTGTAAGACATTTTACACCCTCGATTCATAGATATTCTTTTAATCCTTACTTAAAATATTAAAATACTCATTAATGTTAGTCAATATGATAAGAATCGTATACCTAATGCTCAATTTTATTATTGTTCCTTATAAAAAAACTCTTAAAACTTAAGCATGTCACTTAAATTTCAAGAGTTATAACAATATTATTTAGCTTTTAATTCTTCTAAAAATGCTTTCTCCAATTTTTGAATCGATGCTTTGTCTGTGCCATGCCAAATACATCCAAATCTAGAGCCTACCTCATTTTTACCATACCAATCACCATCATAATAAGATAAAGGATATAGAACACCTTTTTTCACATATTTTAAGATGATATTGAAGAAATGATCATTATCTCCATCTGAAAAGTAACTGTAGAATTTATGATATCCATCTGTTAATTCATCCGATAAGAGTAACATACTCGTTGAACCATTTTGTCTAAAGTTTAAATCAATAGCGTATACGTCATTGTTTTCATCTAACAACAAATCGAATCCCGCAACACCAAAGAAACCTAAACCTACACCGATTGACATAATTTCTCGCCCTGCATCTATAACATGTTGTGGCACATCATCTACATTTTCATTACCGTTATAGAAACCATAATCATTTGTTAATTGTCGAGCTGTCCCTAGATATTGAATACCAATGTCTTCGGAGTAAGCAAATTGAACACAATAGTTTTGTATGGCTTCAATTTTTTGTTCAATAATTAACTGATCAGTTGCTTCCGTTGCTTCCTCGATACGCTTTTGAGCTTCGGCAAGATCATGATCATTGTAACAAATCATCACACCATATCCTCCTGCAGTTGGTAAATCGTCCCCTGGTTTAATGACAAAAGGATATTGCCATTTCTGTATCGCATCTTGGAAAGACTCTATAGGAACAATCTCTCTCTTTGGAAGGTATTTACCATCCGTCCATTCTGGAATTCTCGCTTTATTGTTAAGTGCTACAAACACATCTTTATTTAATGCATAGTATGACTTCTCTAGTACATCGTCATCATGGATATATTGGAAATATAATTTTTTATTATTTTCATATGCCAATTTTTTTATTAAAGATTCATAAGTTTGTTGATCTCTAAACTGATAAATATGAGGCGGAATTTGTTTACCTATCTCTTTAAATAACATCTCTAATTTAGATGTTACACTTGCTTCATGTACAATAACCGGAAATTGATTCGCAATTAATAGCTCTCGGCCAGTTAAAAAATTTGATTGATGTTCATCAGGCTTTAGCCATGGATTAGATATATATGAAGGCCTAGATGTATAAACAACATCATCATTATATAAATCGCTTAATGTTAATTTGGGACTATATACGTTTTCACTCATGATTTCACATGTCCTTTCATATAATGATGTTCTTCAACTATTTCATCCAATAATGATTGGTTTTCAATTAATTCTAATCCCATTAAGGCCATAATTTTTGCGCCTTTGATGAGTGCTTGATCACCTTGTAAACTAGCTGCTGCTTCTCTAAATCGGTGAGTGTGCCCTACTAAATTCCTTGATCCAATTTTAATGTGTGGGTGAATAGTTGGTACAACATGGCTTACATTTCCTGTATCAGTTGAACCATATCCAAAGTCATCATCAATGACTGCTTCACCCATTTCAATGGCGTATTTTTCAAATAAGTCGTCTAATTTTGGTGATTTGATTAACTCGTTGACGCCATTTTGAATTGGGCCAAATTCATAATCACAACCTGTTTGAATTGCTGCACCTCTTGCTATTTGTTTTACTTTTTCTGTTAAAACGTCTAATTCTTTTCTAGATGTGGCTCTTGTATAAAAGCGAGCATGTGTATAATCAGGTATAATATTCGCTGCTTTACCACCATCTAAAATAACGCCATGTACACGTTGACTCTTTTTAATATGTTGTCTTAGTTGTGCGACACCGTTAAAATATGAAATCATAGCATCCAATGCGTTTCGAGCTTCATCTGCATTTTCAGATGCATGTGCACTTTTCCCATAAAATTTAACATCTAATACATCTACAGCTAATGTATTGATCGTTTTGTACGTTTCATTTCCTGGATGTACCATTAATGCAATATCAATCTCATCAATAATACCTGCTTTGACATATGAGGCTTTAGCACTTCCGTTTTCTCCGCCTTCTTCTGCAGGACATCCAAGTACCACAACTGAACCGCCAATATGGTCAATGACCTGCTTTAAAGCAATACCACCTAATGCGCTTGCTGTACCTATAATATTATGTCCACATGCGTGACCTAAACCCGGTAGTGCATCATATTCCGCTAAAAAGCCAATGTTTGGGCCTTCTTTATTTGATTCATATCTAGCTATGAATCCAGTAGCATGACCAGCAATATCTGTTTCAATTTCAAATCCATTCGTCTTCAAACAATCAATTAATGTTCTTGAAGCGAAAATTTCTTCATTACCAAGTTCTGGTCTTTCATGTATTCGGTGACTCATCTCTACATAATCATATTTATTGTTTTCAATATAATCTAATATATCTTGTTTCTCACTCATATTACCTAACTCCCATTCTACAACTGCACTATAATAACAACATCTATCAATTAATTATTACTTATTTTATCGGATTTAGATTTAAATGTCATTACATTTATTCATATTTACACAATTTTCTCACTATTCAAACTTGTAAATTTAGTATAAGATACTGTTACCTCGAAATTGTAAAAACAAAACAGTATTGTTACAATTTAGTTATTAATTAAATAGTTGTTTCGTATATTTGAGGAGGAAAATATAATGCCAAAAATGAACGTAGAAAGTTTTAATTTAGATCATACAAAAGTTGTTGCACCATTTATTCGATTAGCAGGTACAATGGAAGGATTAAATGGCGACAAAATTAATAAATATGATATTCGTTTTAAACAACCTAACAAAGAACATATGGAAATGCCTGGTTTACATTCACTAGAGCATTTAATGGCTGAAAACATCAGAAACCATACAGATAAAGTAGTAGATTTAAGCCCAATGGGATGTCAAACAGGATTTTATGTATCATTTATCAACCATGATGATTATGAAGATGTTTTAGATATTGTTGAAAAAACTCTAAATGATGTTTTAAATGCAACAGAAGTCCCTGCATGTAATGAAATACAATGTGGTTGGGCTGCTAGTCATTCACTTGAAGGCGCCAAAGAAATCGCACAAGCATTCTTAGATAAGCGTAATCAATGGCACGACGTTTTTGGCAATGCTAAATAAAATAATATTTTCATAAAAAATAAGCCAGGATGTTAGCAATGAAACTAACATCCTGGTTTATTTAATTTTATAATTTTTTAACTAGACCAATAAGTACAAATTGTAATGGTAAGCGTAACCATAATGCCCATGCTGGCACTTCTTTATCACCAAGTGGTAGTTTTTTTCTAGCCATATAAACATTTGCAGGTAAAACTGCTAATAAAAATAGATTTATTCCTTTTTTCAACCAACTTGCTGGGCGTTTAATAAGTAATGCTATACCAAAGAATATTTCAAATACACCAGTTACAAGTACTGCAGTCTTTTGTAAAGGCAAATAGTCAGGCACAATATTTCTAAACTGTCTTTCTCTCGTAAAATGTAATACACCTGCTGTTCCAAAACTAATACCTAATAACCATCTTAGAAATTTCATTCGTGTTCCACTCCCATTTCTTTTAAATAACTTTTTCCAAATTCGGGCATTTCTACGTTGAAATTATCTGCAATTGTTGCACCTAATGAACTAAATGTTGTATCTCCAGGTAATTCATGATACTTTTTGATTTTCGGACTAAACATTAGTACAGGTATATACTCTCTAGTATGATCTGTACCTTCAGCTGTTGGGTCATTACCGTGATCTGCTGTAATAATTACTAAATCATCTTCATTTAAGTTGTCGATAAGCTCGGGCAATCGATTATCAAAGTCCTTGATTGCTTGTGCATATCCTGGTTTATCACGACGATGACCGTATAGTGCATCAAAATCAACTAAATTAAGAAAACTTAATCCATTGAAATCTTTTTTTACAACATTAATTAATTGATCCATGCCATCCATATTGCTTTTAGTTCGGATAGCTTCAGTTACACCTTCACCATCATAAATGTCATTAATTTTTCCAATCGCAATGACATCATAGTTGTTATCTTTCAATGCATTCATAACTGTTTTACCAAATGGCTTTAATGCATAGTCATGACGATTAGATGTGCGTGTAAAGTTACCAGGTTCACCAACATATGGTCGCGCAATAATCCTACCAATTAAATACTTAGGATCTTTAGTTAACTCTCTTACTTTCTCACATATATCATATAGTTCTTCTAAAGGTATCACATCTTCATGTGCCGCAATTTGAAGTACTGGATCAGCACTTGTGTATACAATCAAATCACCAGTTTTCATTTGATGCTCGCCCCACTCGTCAATAATCTGAGTACCAGACGCAGGACGGTTAGCAACGACTTTTCTACCAGTCATGTTTTCAATTTCACGAACTAATTCATCAGGAAAACCATCTGGGTATACTTTAAATGGTTGCATAATATTTAATCCCATTATTTCCCAGTGCCCTGTCATTGTATCTTTACCTACTGAAGCTTCACTTAATTTTGTATAAAAAGCTTGAGGTTCCTCAACACTTGAGATAACTGGTAATTGGTCGATATTTCCTAATCCTAATTTTTCTAAATTAGGTAATGACTGATCAAAACCTTCAAGTGTATGCTTTAAAGTATGTGACCCTTCATCATTAAATGCTGCCGCATCAGGGCCTTCGCCAATACCAACTGAGTCCATCACAATTAGATGCACACGTTTAAATGGTGTAGTCATATTTACATCTCCTACTCGGTAATTATTTTGTGTATTAATGTTGGTGTGTAACCTTCACTATCAATTTTAATACTTTCGTCTAATTTATCAAATATATCATTCACATTTTCTTTATTACTATGGATCGTTAGGATAGACTCACCTGCATTTACTTCGTCACCGACTTTTTTATTTAAAACGATTCCCACACTTAAATCAATCATATCCTCTTTAGTTTGTCTACCTGCACCTAACATCATTGAGGCAACACCAATTTCATTAGCCACCATTTCTGATATAAAACCATCTTGTTTAGCAGTATATTCAATTTTAAATTTCGCATCTTCAAGACTGTCAGGACGTTCTATTACGCTTACATCGCCGCCTTGATTACTAATAAAAGTTTTAAATTTATCTAAAGCTTTACCAGATTGAATTGATGCTTCTAATAACTCACGTGCATCTTTTAAATTATCTGCTTTCTTAGCAAGTACAACCATTTGTGAACCTAATGTAAGTACCAATTCAGTTAAATCCTCTGGACCATGTCCTTGCAATGTTTCAATTGCTTCTTTTAACTCTAAACCATTACCAATTGCATTACCTAAAGGTTGACTCATATCAGAAATAATCGCCATTGTATTTCTACCAACATTATTACCTATACTTACCATCGCATGCGCTAAAGCTTCGGCATCTTCCAGTGTTTTCATAAATGCACCACTACCTGTTTTTACATCTAGAACAATCGCGTCAGCTCCAGCTGCAATTTTTTTACTCATTATTGACGATGCTATTAACGGAATAGAATTGACAGTTCCAGTAACATCTCTTAGTGCATATAACTTTTTATCTGCTGGTGTTAGGTTACCAGATTGTCCCATCACTGCGACTTGGTTCTCATTGACTAACTTAATGAATTCATCTTCAGTTAACTCAACATGAAAACCTTTAGCAGACTCTAATTTATCAATAGTACCACCTGTATGACCTAATCCACGACCACTCATTTTAGCTACCGGTACGCCAACTGAAGCTACTAGTGGTGCTAGTACTAATGTTGTTGTATCACCAACACCACCTGTAGAGTGTTTATCAACTTTAATCCCTTCAATATCAGATAAATCGATGACATCCCCAGAATTAACCATTGCCATTGTTAAGTGAGCACGTTCTTCTTCATTCATATCTTGAAAAAAGATTGCCATAGCTAAACTTGATGCTTGATAATCTGGTATATCTCCGTTGGTATAACCTTTGATGAAGAATTCGATTTCTTCCTTACTTAATGGTTTGCCGTCACGCTTCTTTTCAATAATATCGATCATTCTCATAAAAACAGCCCCTTTTTAGATGATTGTTTCTTGATTTGTTCTTCTTTACTTTAATGAGATGAATTAATAACTTGAATCTGATTCTAACCCTTGAATAATTTGTACACCTGCACTCGCGCCAATACGAGTTGCACCCGCTTCTAACATGCGATTAAAATCTTCTAAATTACGTACGCCGCCCGAAGCTTTGACTTCTAATGCATCACCGACTGTATCTTTCATTAATTTAACGTCTTCAGCTGTAGCACCACCACCAGCAAATCCTGTAGATGTTTTAACAAAATGTGCACCCGCTTCTTTTGCAATTTCACATGCTTTTACCTTTTCTTCATCTGTTAATAAGACAGTTTCAATGATGACTTTAACCGTCTTACCATTCGCTGCCGTCACTACACTTTCGATATCATCTTTGACATCGTTAAAGCGCTTATCCTTTAAAGCACCAATATTAATCACCATATCAATTTCTGTAGCACCATTTTCAATGGCATTTTTCGTTTCAAATGCTTTTACTTCTTTAGTTGATGCACCAAGTGGAAAACCTATGACAGTACATACTAATACGTCTGTCCCTTTTAATTGTTCTGCTGAATATTCCACGTGTGTTGGATTAACACAAATCGATTTAAAACCGTATTCCTTAGCTTCACTGATTATTTTATCGATTTGTTCACGTGTTGATTCAGGCTTTAACTGTGTGTGGTCTATATATTTTGCATAATTCATTAAAAGGTCCTCCTCACTTATTTTAAATGCTTTTTTCGTCCAACTCATTTGGAGAACGAATGCATTCGTTAAACATACCCTTCAACTATATAGTACAAAAATTAGCAATAAATTTAAACAAATGTTATCTTAAACATAATCATGTAATTAAGGAGAAGATAACAAATGACAAATGGCACACCTCATATTCAACCTAATGGAGTTAAAATCGCTAAAACAGTATTAATGCCAGGTGATCCACTACGTGCAAAATACATTGCTGATAACTTCTTAGAAAATGTTGAACAATTCAATGAAGTTCGCAATATGTTTGGATATACTGGAACATACAAAGGTAAAGAAATTTCAGTTATGGGTTCTGGTATGGGTATACCTAGTATAGGTATTTATTCGTATGAGCTTTATCATTTCTTTGATGTAGACACAATCATCCGCGTGGGGTCATGTGGTGCATTACAAGAACATGTAAATTTATATGATGTCATCATCGCGCAAGCTGCATCTACTAACTCAAATTATGTTGATCAATATCAAATTCCTGGTCATTTTGCACCTATCGCTGACTTTGATTTAGTGACAAAAGCAAAACATGCTGCTGATAATATCGGCGCAGTATCTCATGTTGGTAACGTTTTATCATCAGATACTTTTTACAATGCAGATGAAACGTTTAATGATGCATGGAAGAAAATGGGTATTTTAGGTATTGAAATGGAATCTGTTGGATTATATTTAAATGCCATTCATGCTGGTAAAAAAGCATTAGGCGTTTTCACAGTAAGCGACCATATCTTACGAGATGAAGCAACAACTGCAGAAGAACGTCAAACATCATTTACACAAATGATGGAAATTGCATTAGAAATAGCTGAATAATAATGAGACCAAGCACCTTCACCAGATGTGCTTGGTCCTTTTTAGTATGATTTATCTAAATAACAAGAAACAGTTGAGTTGTTATTAAATCTTTTACGAAAAAAGCTAAGAGACACATTATTAATCAAAGTGCCTCTTAGCTTAATTTTATAGTCGTCTTATTTACCTAAATAAGATTGTAACATCCAATTATGTTTATCTACTGACGTTTGCATACCGATAAACATATCTTCAGATACATCATCGCCAGCTTCACCTGCTACCTTAATAGCATTTTCCAATTGTTGAGAAATGTTTGTGAAATCTTTAGATAATTCTTCAACCATTTGTTCAGCAGCGTAACCTTTGCCAGCTTCTTCAACGATTGACATATCTAGACTTTCTTTCATAGTTCCAACAGGATTACCACCAACTGCTAGAATACGTTCTGCTAAATCATCTACATATTGTGCAGCCTCATTGTATAACTCTTCAAATTTCACATGTAATGAGAAGAAATTAGGTCCTTTTACATACCAATGGAAGTTATGCAATTTAGTATAAGCAACTGTCCAGTTAGCAACTTGTTGGTTTAACTCTTTTACTACTTCATTATGATTTGTCATATTAATATACGCTCCTTTAATTCATTGACTATACATTTATTATATTAGAATCATTCTAATCTGTAAAGTAAAATGATACTATTATTTAGAATTATTCTAAACAAGTTCAAATTATATTCACAAACGAATCGCGTTATTCAAAATAAAAAAATCTACCTGTGATTATACTTTTACTTATCTTTTCTCAATTAAATACTATAATTGAGAATCAGTTAAATTAACATGCTCATTATCATCTAAAAAGAATGATTTCTCATAAGCATTAGGATGATGCCAATGTGTGTGCCACATTTTATCTCTGTTATTAGCAAATAATTGATAACCAAAATTTCTAATTGATTTAGGTACGACATATAATAATAAACCTAAAAATTTATACTGATTAGGCAGTGACGTTATGAGTGAAGCAATCGCTGTAGATTCATATTCAATATGGTCTCCATCTACGACAATTACACTATTTCTATTCTTTGCCTCGGGATGTTGCTTAAACAACTGTTGACCGTACTTACCTTTTAAAGTTGCAAATTCATATTTGTGTGATAAACCTTTTTGAATTAACCATATCGCATAGTTATAGCAATAAACACAATTGCCATCGTAATAAATAATTGCCATATTAACCTCACTCCTTTTTATCTCATTAATTATTTTTCCTATTTCTCTTTTTATAAACCAAATATTGACTTTTTGATAAAAAATAAGTTGATTTTATGAATGCGTGCATACTTCACCTATAAAGCCATAGGATACTAAATGATTACTTCATAAAATCAACTTAAGATTAGTCTTGGTTAACTTTTACTATTCTAGTATATTTTAAAAATTGTTGAGAATATTTTTGTTGAATTTCTTCTAATGAGTCGTAAGTAACACCAATGATGTGCCAGTTAGGATTAAAATGATAAAATGAGTCTTTTTCTTTTGACCACTTAATCATATTACCTTCTTTGTTATATCTCGGTAATGTCACTTCATAACCTTCAAGTACGTTGATATAAGTTTGGAATATATCAGGATCTATTCTATTAAAGTTGTCTATTACAAGATAACTTTTATCTTTTTTAGGCATATTTTGAGTGATAAAACCTTCACGATAATATAACGCACCACTTTCGTTAGGTAGATACTTACCATATAACATATCTTCACTAAAATCTGGATGTCCAGATGTAATGATTGGATTAGCATTTGTCTTTTGTAGCAAATCATTTGCAGCTTTTAAACCTTCTTCTTTTTTATCTACAACTAGCAAAATAAAAGGCTTAATTGTTGTTTCTTGGTGTTGCTCTTCTAGTAAATGGGATTTCTCCACTGTTTCAAATGGATTTTTAATTCCGTTATTGTCGCTCATTTCTAAAATAGCATCATATTGAACTTGTGACATACTTGCTATAGCTTGCTTAGCATTTTCTTGTAAGAAATATAAGTTTTTAAGCTTCGGATGCTTATTCAAATGACCAAGTGATATTGGCGTAATGTGTTTACCAAACATAATTTCAATAGCTGTGCTATTGGTTCTGCCAGGAATAGGTGGCTTTTCATGGATATGTCTAGTTACTTCACCAACACCAATTACAGATTGATTTTGATATTTATTGTAAATAATTACATTATCTCCAACCTCTAATTGTGTATAAAAGTGATAGCCATTACGTTTAATACCATTGTAGGTATGTGTATATATTGTGTAGTTTTTTCCCGGTTCAAAATCTTCTGTTTCTGACAGAAAGAAATAACGCGGAATTTTTGTTTCACCTTTACCAAGTTGAACGATAAGATCAAATTCTTCTTTTCTAATTTGATTAAATAGTGTTTCTTTCATATTACTCATTCTAAAATCTAATGCTTCACTACGTTTTAAATAATCCGTTGTTAAAGGATTTAACGTTTCATTAAATTTAAATTCAACTCTAATTTTGTTTTGTGCACCTGCTTGAACACTTAGTATTTCTCCAAAACCTAACAATCCAGTATCTGTTTGTACTTGATAAAAGATGACTTGGTCGCCGGCTTTTGCCTTTTTAAATGCTCTAAATCCTTGAGTAGGATTAAATTGTGCACCTGATTCAAATAACGTCGTTTGACCTACTAAAGGTTCATTATGATTCCATCTGTTATAACCACAATTTAACCAAAAGTAATTGATTTCTTCTGTCATCACGAATCTCCTCACCTTATTATATGTAAAATAAGTTATTGTAATTACCTTATTATATCTAACACACCATTGCTACTACAACTATTTTTCTAATATTTTATTAAAAAGCAATCATTCAGGACTTAAATAATTAAAAAATAGACTAATACTAAAATCCGCATTAGTCTATTTATATAAATTATATTTCGTTATTATTTTAATAAAGATATTTTTTTCAAATTTAATGAGAAGGTACGAATGAACCTAGTAGTGGCAACAAATTAATCATCACGCCACCTAAAGATAACATGGCACTGCTTTCTTTATCTCGAAACGTAATACCTGCACTAAGAACGCCTATAATAGCGACTAGCCTAGGAATCATCAATGAAGGATAATGTGGCATATTTAGAAATACACCTGCACCTGCAATAACGCCACATAGTAATGAAATATATAAAAACTGTTTCATAATTTGAACATCCTTTATTTAATCAATAAATTACTCTAGATATAACTAATTATTAAAGAAAAGTCACCTTCAAATACATTATCTAAATCTTCTGAAGTCAAGACAAAATGGCTTCCTTTTTGAATATCAAAAATATCACCGTCTGTAATTAATTTCCCTTCACCATCTATTACAGACACTAAACAAAACTCACGTGGTTTCATATAATTTAATGTTCCTGAAATTTCCCATTTAACTATAGTGAAGAAGTCGTTAGAAACAATATGTGTGCATTGATGGCTTTCTATAATCTCTTTTTCTGGAACAATATTAGGTAAATCATTATTAAATGCCATAACATCTAATGCTTTATTAATATTAAGTTCTCTTGCCTCCCCGTTATGATTATCGCGTTGATAATCATAAACACGATATGAAATATCCGAAGACTGCATAACTTCATATGCAACAATACCAGCACCGATACTATGAATTGTTCCAGCCGGTACAAAGTAAAATTCGCCCGTCTTTACATTTACTTTTCTTAATATATCTTCGACAGTACCTTCATCTAGATGCTTTTTAAATGTCTCTTTTGAATCTGCAGTTGTACCTAATATAATTTCAGATCCTTCCTCTGCATCTATCACGTACCAGCATTCTGATTTTCCGTATTGACCATTCTCATTTTCATATGCATAAGAATCATCAGGATGAACATGAATAGATAACGGGGATTCTGCATCAACAATTTTAGCGAGCAATGGAAAATCCTTACTTGGAAACTCACCGAATAATTCTCGATGTTCTGCCCATACTTGATCTAACGTTTGACCTGCATAAGGACCATTCTTAATTATATTTTTACCATTAGGGTGAGCTGAGATTCCCCAACATTCTCCAATTTGTTGATTGGGTAGTTGGTATCCAAAGGTTTCTAATTTATTACCACCCCACATTTTCTCATGAAAAATAGGTTTTAAAAACAGTGGCATGTCTACACCTCCATTACTCTTGATGTTTATGTAAATATCATTGACCAATGCTCAATCAACGATTCGTATACTATGTATTTCATTATTAATGTTTACATCAACAATTCATATTTTTAACTCACTATATGTGATTGTATCACAATTCATATTTTTATGGTTAAGATGATTTTTGACTATTTTCAATCGATATTCACGTCATTCATTACCTTTAATTATACTTTCTTATTAAATTTAAGGTGATCTTCGTCATTATATCAATTTCTAATACAAATGAATAGTAACAGTATATTTCATTGTTTGAGGTTAAAAAGTATAAAAAATATATAGGCCAAGCAGTGATTTGCTCGCCCTATATATTTGTATATCTTTATATTTTCTACTTCATTATTCGTAAGATTTTAATGCATCTTTAATGGCTTCATTACCAGTTAAAATTTGAAATTCTTGTTTGCTAAATTTATCTGAAGTTACTACATGTTTTAACACACTAGCTACATCTTCACGTGGTATTGACGCATAATTATCAAAATATAAGTCAGCTTTTATTTGACCCGTACCTTTATCATCTGTAAGACCACCTGGATGTACAATTGTATAATTTAAATTAGAATGTCTTAAATAATCATCCGCATAGTGTTTAGCAATTGTATAAGGTTTTAAGTCACCACTTTGGTCAAATGCTTCTCTTCTTGAATCGTACGTTGAAACCATTACATAATGCTTAATATCCGCTTCTTCACTCGCTTTAATCGTTTTTACTGCGCCATCTAAATCTACATATATTGTTTTATCAGCTCCAGTACTACCACCAGAACCTACTGAGAAAATGACTTTATCAAATGATTTAAACTTATTCTTTAATTCTTCAATACTTTCTTTTTCAACATCAATGTTTAAAGCTTTAATATCTTTATCTTCTAATGCTTTAACTTGTTCATCTTTTCTCACACCTGCAGTAAAATCAACATTATCATCTTTTAATTGATCAACTAACTTAGAGCCTACGCCACCATTAGCGCCTATAATCAAAATACTCATATAAAAACGTCCTCCTTAAAAACTTATATCATTATTTTTACCTTTTTTATCATAATTTAAACACCCGCATCTCTGTTGACTAAAAATACGTACTAGATTATATTAATATATGAATACATATTCATATATTAAGAGGTGTTCGTATGACTGAAAAGAATATAGACATGTCTAATCAACAAACTTTAGAACGAGTGACAGATATTTTCAAAGCTTTAAGTGATATTAATCGCATTAGAATCATGGAATTATTAGCGTCAGGTGAAGCAAGTGTTGGTCACATTTCTCATTCATTATCGTTAACCCAGTCTAATGTCTCTCATCAACTAAAACTTTTAAAATCTGTAAATCTTGTGAAATCAAAACGTCAGGGTCAAAGTATGATTTATTCTTTAGATGACCAACATGTATCTACTTTGTTAAAACAAGCAATTCATCATGCGAGCCACCCCATAGAAGGTGAAAAATAATATGTCAACACATCATCATCATGATCATGCACATTCACACGCACACGGGCATGTACATACAAACAACAAAAAAATCTTATTAATCTCATTTATTATTATAGGCTTATTCATGTTAGTAGAAATTATTGGCGGTTTTTTAGCCAATAGTCTGGCCCTACTTTCTGACGGCTTCCATATGTTCAGTGATGCCCTATCACTACTAGTAGCGCTCATTGCATTTATCTATGCTGAAAAACATGCAACAGTATCAAAGACCTATGGTTATAAACGATTTGAAGTCTTAGCTGCACTTTTTAACGGTGTTACACTATTTGTTATTAGTATTTTAATCGTTATTGAAGCTGTTAAACGCTTTTTCACGCCAGCAGAAGTTCAATCAAAAGAAATGTTTGTCATCAGTACCTTAGGTTTAATTGTCAATGTTGTCATTGCACTTTTAATGTTCAAAGGTGGCGATACTTCACATAATTTAAATATGCGCGGTGCATTCTTACATGTAATTGGTGACTTATTGGGTTCTATAGGTGCAATTATCGCTGCAATTTTAATTTGGACATTGGGTTGGACGATTGCTGATCCAATAGCAAGTATTTTAGTTTCTGTTATTATCTTAAAAAGTGCTTATGGTATTGCTAAATCATCTTTAAATATATTAATGGAAGGCACACCAACAGATGTTGATATAGATGCCGTAATTCAAACTTTAACGAAAAACTTTGAAATCCAAAGCGTACATGATTATCATGTTTGGACGATATCTAATGATATGAATGCATTAAGTTGTCATGCCGTCGTACCAGAGACTTTAACTGTCAAAGAGTGTGAACAATTACTTAAACGTATCGAACATGATTTATTACACTTAAATATTCAACACATGACAATTCAATTAGAAACAGTAAATCATGATCATGACGAAACAACACTTTGTACTGGCGTTCATCATCATTAATATAAAAAGTTGCCCCATCATTATTTTGATGGGGCAACTTTTTAATTACATGAATTTTTCAAATATAAGTTCTTTTGCAGGTACCTGTTTAGCTTCAAATCCTTCTAAAAATTCTTCATTATCGTATGCTAATTTAACTCTTTCTAATGAAATGTCTGTGTCAGTAATTGTTACTATACCATATACAGCATGTGATCCGTTGTTTAATCCGACAGCACCCGGATTGAAATACATTTTATTTTTGTCATCAAACATATGCAAACGATGGTTATGACCAAATATGATTAAATCAGCATCTTTGTCAGCAAATAATTGTGTCATTTCATTTTCATCATCTTTAACAATTGGACTAAATGGTTGTTCATCTATTGAAGACAACAATTTTTCATTCTCTATTTCATAATGTATAAATAATACTTTTTTACCACAAATAGTTTTTTCAATATAACGTGGTAATTGATTGAGTTCTTCATAATATTCTTCATCTAAATGGCCAGCAATCCATTGATGGTGTTCATAAAACTTATCTTTTAAATCATCTGGATAAGGAGTGCCATTAACAACAGACATAATAGCTTCATCATGATTCCCTGCAATCATTTCCATATCGTCTCGATCAAATATATGATCTAATACTTTATTTGTCTCGTGACCAATTCCAATGTTGTCACCAAGATTATAAATTTTATCAATATCGTCTCTATTATCAATATCATCCAATACAGTTTCTAATGCATCAAAGTTACCATGCACGTCAGTAATAATTGCAAATTTCATGATGATATCTCCTTTCATTATCAATTCATTAGAATATTTTAACACTTAATACCCTATTATGTTAGATATTAATTTGAAAAAGTCCAAATTTTTGATATTGTATTTATATTAACGAAAAGGAGTGCTTAAAATTTGTTTAAATATTACAACTTAGCATTTAAGAATGCTAAACCTCAGAATCTTAAAGCAATACTATTTACATTAGTAAGCTTTATCGTCATCTTTTTAATCGGTAGAGTGGCAATGGCTATGATTGGTCAACAAATCATGCAATTGCAAATGATGATGCAATTCGGTCAACCAGTCGGACCATTACTTACACCGATTATTGGACTTGCATTAGTCGTTATTTTATTGTTTATCTTTTTAGGTTATCAATTAATTGCAGGTGCGATTAATGTTATTTCAAAAGCAATTAGAAAAGAAAAAGTTAAATTCTCAGATTTATTTATCTCATTTAAAAAAGGTAATTATGGTAAAAGTGTATTACTAGCATTAATCACTGTAGCATTATTTATCATAATGGGATTCATTTTATTTTTAGTAAATAAATTGCTTGGCCTTGTAATATCACCATTAGTAAATGCTATTCAAGGACCTATTAGTGGCATGGATAATCCAATGCCTGCTTACCTAGCATTCCAAATTGGTGTAACTTTAATTGTTGGATTCATTACTTCAATCTTTTATTGGTTTTTCTTTGTGTTAATCATTAATTACACAGCAGCATACACAGAAAACCCAACACAAGGACCAATTAAACTTTTCAAAGAAGGATTTAAAGCAATTAAAAATGGCCATAAAACATGGTTAAAATTCTTCATTGGCATTTTATTAATTAATTTATTAATTACTATCATCACACGTGTATTAGTGACTCTTGTACAAATGGCAACTGGTAGTATGTCACAAACAGTTGCACAAGTGTTATTAGTTATTTTACAAATTATTGTTATTTTAGTAACACTATTTATTTACTATGCTTTATTAATGGGAATCGTTCAATATTTCGTACTAAGAGGCGAAAAAGTAACTACTGATTCTAAAAAAGGTAAAAAAGACAAAAAAAATAAAGCTATAAATAATAAAGATGCTAAAGCAAAATCAACACAATCTAGTCAATTACAAGATAAAACTAGAGACAATGTTAATGATCATACAAGTAATTTAAAAGATTCAACACAATCTGATGCTCAAGATTCTAAAAAAGACTTAAACGATAAAGCTACTCAACATAAAGAAGATTTATCAAATACAGCAACATCAAAAAAAGATGATTTAGAAAAAACAGCAAAAGATACAATTGATAAAAACAATCCTAATAACAAATAATCTATAATAATAAAAGACGGCGTTCATTGGTTTTAAACCTTTGAACGTCGTCTTTTGTATTTATCGAATTGCTATCCTAATTTAATCTAATAAATGTTTTTTCAAATATTTAGCTGCACCGTCTTCTTCATTTGTAAATTCTGTCACATCATTCGTCAATGCTTTAATCTCAGTTCGTGCATTTTTCATTGCCACTGTATAATGTCCAAATTCAAACATAGCTCTATCATTATCACTATCACCCATAACAAGTGTTTCTTCTTGTTTAATGTTAAAGTATTCAATCATTTCCTTAATACCAGTGCCTTTATCAGTGTTATAAGCCATTGTTTCAGCATTATAACGTGAAGAGTTAGAAACACTAATATTAAGAGACACTTTATTTTGCTTTAATTCATCTCTGAAATTAGTTATTTTATCTAAGTTTGTATCAAATAAATATATTTTTGAATAGTCTTTATCTGGTAAAGTATCTACCCATTGAATTTTATCTTTGAGTGCTTCTTGTCTTGAGGCCCATTCACTTTGACCTACATTATTAGGTGGTGTATCGCCACCGCTAATCATATTTCTCATCCATTGCTCATCTTCTTTTAATACAAGTCGTTGTTCACCAAATGGAAATACTTCATAGTATATGTTTTGTTGTTGTGCTAATGACACTATACGATTAACAGATTTAAGAGACATACTATGCTTAAATATATTTTCATCATATACTTCCCCTGTTGTACCATTTGAGCTAATAATACCGTCTACTGAAAAACCTTCAGGAACGAGTTGGTGAATTTCAGAATATGAACGTCCTGTTGCTAAAAACACTTTATAATCATTCTTTCTTAAAGCATTAATGACATCTCTTGTATATTCTGATGCTCTGTTATCTTCATGTAAAATCGTACCATCCATATCTAAAAATATCGCTTTAATGTTGTCCATATTTTCCTCCATAACGTTATGATATATTACTTAAAATTTTGTCATTAATTGAATAAAAGTGCAATAAAAATAACCTCTTCTCAGTTAATATTAACTAAAAAGAGGCTATCAAGAATGCTTATAAATATTTTAATTTATTTAAATGATTATTCCACTGTTACTGATTTAGCTAAATTACGTGGTTTATCAACATCAAGGTCTCTGTGTAAAGCAGCATAATAAGAAATCAATTGTAATGCTACTACAGAAACTAATGGTGTTAATAATTCATGTACATGAGGAATCACGTAAGTGTCATCTTCTTTATCTAAACCTTCCATAGAAATAATACATGTGCTTGCACCACGTGCTGCAACTTCTTTAACATTACCACGGATTGATAAGTTCACATTATCTTGTGTTGCTAAAGCTATTACTGGTGTACGATCTTCAATCAATGCAATTGTGCCGTGTTTTAATTCCCCACCAGCAAATCCTTCTGCTTGAATATATGAAATTTCTTTAAGTTTTAATGCACCTTCTTGGCTGACATTATAATCAATTGTACGACCAATAAAGAATGCGTTTCTAGTAGTTTCAAGGAAATCAGTAGCAATTTCTTCCATTACTGGTGCATCGTCTACGATTGTTTCGATTGCAGTAGTCACTTTCGCTAATTCTCTTAATAAATCAATATCCGCTTCACGACCATGCGTTTTTGCGACGATTTGAGCTAAGTTAGATAATACTGCAATTTGTGCTGTATAAGCTTTTGTAGAAGCTACAGCAATTTCTGGACCAGCATGTAATAATAATGTATGGTCTGCTTCACGAGATAATGTAGAACCAGGTACATTCGTAATCGTTAATGCTTTATGACCTAATTTCTTAGTTTCAACTAATACTGCACGGCTGTCTGCAGTTTCACCAGATTGTGAAATATAAATGAATAATGGTTTTTCAGATAATAATGGCATGTTGTATACAAACTCAGATGCCACATGTACTTCTGTTGGAACACCAGACCATTTTTCTAAGAATTCTTTACCTACTAAACCTGCATGATAACTAGTACCTGCAGCAATAATATAGATGCGATCAGCTTGTGAAACGTCATTGATAATATCTTCATCAATTTTCAAGTTACCTTCATCATCTTGGTATTCTTGAATAATACGACGCATTACTGCTGGTTGCTCATGAATTTCTTTTAACATGTAGTGATCATAAACACCTTTTTCTGCATCAGAAGCATCAATTTCAGCAGTGTACGTTTCACGTTCTTGTACTTGACCATTAGCATCTTTAATAATCACTTCATCACGTTTCACAATAACGATTTCATGGTCGTGAATTTCTTTATATTCATTTGTTACTTGTAACATTGCTAGAGCATCAGAAGCAATAACGTTAAAGCCATCGCCAACACCAATTAATAGTGGTGATTTGTTTTTAGCAACAAACATTGTATCTTTATCTTCTTCATCTAATAAACCTAACGCATAAGAGCCATGTAATAATGATACTACTTTTGTAAATGCATCTTCTGTTTCGAAACCTTGTTTAGAGAAATATTCAACTAATTGAACAATAACTTCTGTATCTGTCTCAGAAACAAACGTAACATCGCTTAAGTATTCACTTCTTAATTCTTCATAGTTTTCAATTACACCATTATGTACTAGTGTAAAACGTCCAGTTGTAGATTGATGTGGATGTGAGTTTTCGTAATTTGGAATACCGTGAGTTGCCCAACGAGTGTGACCGATTCCAACAGTACCATCAATATCGCTACTATCAGCTACTTTTCGTAATTCTGCGATACGTCCTTTTTCTTTAAATACTTTAGTTCCTGATTCATTTGCAACAGCTACACCTGCTGAATCATAACCTCTATATTCTAATTTTTCTAATCCTTTTAATAATAATTCTTTGGCATTATCGTAGCCAATATATCCTACTATTCCGCACATATTTATATTTCCTCCAATTATTGAAATAACGTTAGTAACAATGATTTATTACCCATAATTTAGTTTAGTAATCTTCTATCATTATTATTTCGGTACTACAAGTGAACAAAAAAGAATCTGACCCCACTTGAAAATAAGCGTGATATTTTATCACACTTAAAATTCTAACGTCTTTCATTTTATATAATATTTATTGGCGATCTTATTAACTTTGTCCAATAGGTTGCCCTACTGTTTTACTTAATAAGCTAACGAATGAGCCACATCCGGGATAGCATCCGCCGATCTTTTCGATCACTATCCTCCTCGTCTACAAGATGTGTATATAAGCTATAAGAATTTCAACATTCAAATTAAATCCTTAATTATTGCATTATAACAACAACTTGCACAGGCGCTTTGTAATATTTATCTTCTATCCTCCTTCCCATTAAAACCTATTGTACAATGACAAAATAGTCAATTGCAAATATTTTCACAAGCTTTTTGTAAAAAACTCCTAGCGTAAATTGCATATGAAATTAATTGTTAACAAACTGTATATTTACATTCTCTTTACCTATATATAATAGAATTATTGTTGTCACGTTTTATATGACAAATTCGAATTTTGTTCTTATTGTAGTAATGACTTTCTTAGATATACAATATATATAGTCAAAATACTAATTTAAAAGAGGTGTAGAAATGGCACAAACACAAGAGAAAAAAGGTTTCGGCCGTAAAGTTCAAGCATTCGGTTCGTTCCTTAGTAGTATGATTATGCCAAATATTGGTGCATTCATCGCTTGGGGATTTATCGCTGCAATTTTTATCGACAATGGTTGGTTACCAAATAAAGATTTAGCTCAATTAGCTGATCCAATGATTAAATTCCTAATTCCATTATTAATTGCATTTAGTGGTGGTCGTTTAATCCATGGATTACGTGGTGGTATTATCGCTGCAACTGCAACTATGGGGGTTATCGTTGCATTACCAGATACACCAATGCTATTAGGCGCAATGATTATGGGACCATTAGTTGGTTGGTTAATGAAGAAAACAGATGAAATCGTTCAACCAAGAACACCACAAGGTTTCGAGATGTTATTCAATAATTTCTCAGCAGGTATCTTAGGTTTCATCATGACTATTCTAAGTTTTGAAATTTTAGCTCCAATTATGAAATTCATCATGCACATTTTATCTGTTGCAGTTGAAGCTTTAGTACACGCTCACTTATTACCAATCGTAAGTATTATTGTTGAGCCAGCTAAAATCGTATTCTTAAATAACGCTATTAACCATGGTGTATTTACACCACTTGGTGCAGACCAAGCTGCTACAGCAGGTCAATCTATTTTATACGCAA
Organism: Staphylococcus sp. HL28; assembly: GCF_021117155.1. Taxonomy (NCBI): domain Bacteria; kingdom Bacillati; phylum Bacillota; class Bacilli; order Caryophanales; family Staphylococcaceae; genus Staphylococcus; species Staphylococcus sp. HL28. The sequence goes on along the minus strand of NZ_CP088218.1, from coordinate 799,576 downwards.
TCGAATCAAACCCTGGACCAGGTTTTGGTGTGTTACTTGCATACATGATCTTTGGTAAAGGTACTGCAAAAGCAACATCTTATGGTGCAGGAATCATCCACTTCTTAGGTGGTATTCATGAAATTTACTTCCCATATGTATTAATGAGACCTATGTTATTCATCTCAGTTATTTTGGGTGGTATGACAGGTGTTGCAACATACCAAGCTACTGGGTTCGGATTCAAAAGTCCTGCATCTCCAGGATCATTCATAGTATATTGTATTAACGCACCTAGAGGAGAATTCCTTCACATGTTATTAGGTGTTGTATTAGCAACATTAGTATCATTCGCAGTTTCAGCAATTATTCTTAAGTTCACAAAAGAACCAAAACAAGATTTAGAAGCAGCTACTGCTCAAATGGAAGCTACTAAAGGTAAAAAATCAAGTGTATCTTCAAAATTAAGCAGTAAAGAAAATAATCAACAAGCTAGTACAACTGGTGCTACTGCAGGTGCTACATCAACAGAAGAATCTAATAATAGCGAAGACGACGCTGATCAATTATTAGATAACTATAATACTGAAGATGTAGATGCTCATGATTACAGTAACGTTAACCATGTTATCTTTGCTTGTGATGCGGGTATGGGTTCTAGTGCAATGGGTGCTAGTATGTTACGTAATAAATTTAAAAAAGCCGGTATTTCTGATGTAAATGTTACAAATACAGCTATTAACCAATTACCTAACGATGCCCAATTAGTTATCACTCAAAAAACATTAACTGATCGTGCCATCAAACAAGTACCAAATGCAATTCATATTTCAGTTGATAATTTCTTAAATTCACCTAGATATGAAGAGTTATTAAATAACCTTAAAAAAGAAGAACAATAATTTTAAATAAATATTAAATGGAGGATACCGCCATGTTATTGAGTACACGTGAAAAAGAGATTATAGAACTATTAATCAAGTATCACGGTCAATATGTCACTATTTACGACATTGCTCAACAACTGGCAGTGTCCTCTCGTACTATTCATAGAGAATTAAAACATGTGGAATCTTATATTGCTACATTCTCTATAGAATTAGAACGTGTAAACAAAAAAGGAATACGTTTAAAGGGACTTAATCAAGATATTCAAGCATTGAAACTTGAAATGACCCAACAGCAAACGCTCGATTTATCCGTTGAAGAGCAAAAAGTTATTATTCTATATGCTCTTATTCAGTCTAAACATGCTGTTAAACAATATAGCCTTGCTCAAGAAATTGGCGTATCTATTCAGTCATTAACAAAACTGTTAGATGACTTAGAACAAGACTTAGCGTTATATCAATTATCATTGACACGTAAACGTGGCGAAGGTGTTATTTTAAACGGCACTGAATCTAAAAAAAGAGAGTTCTTAAGTCAATTAATGGTGAATAACTTAAATAGTACAAGTGTGTATTCAGTTATCGAAAACCACTTTGTTTACCAATCATTACATCAATCTCAGCAATCACTTGTGGATTTAGATCGAATATTTAAAGTTGAGAGAATTTTAATGGATTATTTAGGACAACTTCCCTATTCATTGACAGAATCTAGCTATTTAACATTAACTGTTCATATCGTTTTAAGTATTACTAGAATGCAAAACAATGAATATGTATCACTTAATGATGATATTTACGAATCTGTAAAAGATACATTTGAACATGAAATTGCTAGTGAAATCGCAAAACATCTAGAACATCTATATGATGTTCAATTTAATCAAGCTGAAATCACATTTATTACCATTCATTTGCGCGGTTCAAAACGTAAAGATACTAAAGATACTTTATTTGAAGATAAGAAAAGTGAACAAAAAATTAAATCTTTTGTACAAACAGTAGAAGAGATTTCAGGACAATACTTTGATGATAAAGATACATTAATCAATGGTTTATCATTGCATATTAATCCGGCTATCAATCGCTTAGAATCAAATATTGAAACTTATAATCCGTTAACCGATATGATCAAGTACAAATATCCAAGACTATTTGATAATGTGAGTAAGGCGTTACGTCTGGTTTGGCCAGATTTGATATTTCCAGAAAGTGAAGTCGCCTTTATCGTGCTTCATTTTGGTGGATCTATCAAAAATCAAGGACATCAATTTTTAAATATTCTAGTTGTTTGTAGTAGCGGTATTGGGACAAGTCGTCTATTAGCTACACGACTCGAACAAGTGTTTAGTGAAATTGAACGAATTACCCAAGCATCTGTAAGTGATTTAAATGTATTAGATTTATCTAGTTATGATGGCATTATATCTACAGTTAATTTAGATATCGATAGACCATTTTTAACAGTGAATCCCCTACTTCCTGATTCAGATATCGGTTATGTGGCATCATTTTTAAATACCAAAGAAACACAACATTTGATAACACATAAGGAAACAGAGACTTTATCAACATCTACAGAAGATATTTTAGAAACTATGCGTGCAGGTTTAAAATTAGTTGATTCAGTGAAAATAGAATATAAATCAGTTGAAAATTGGAAACAACATTTAGCTGATTACTTAATGAGTCAACATATCATTGAAGATGGCCAGTCATTCGCTGAACAATTACAACAACGGTTAGAGGAAAATCCCAGTTGGATATTACATCCTTACCCTATTGCGATTCCACATATGAAAGATGCTATGTTTAAACAACCTTGTATTCTCATCACTATCTTGGACGAACCAATAGAGTTGAATAATGTTCAAAATGACAATCATTCAATAAAATATATGTTAAGTATGTTTATTCCAGAAAATGCAATTATGACAAAACTAGTTAGTACAATATCAGAAACACTTAGCGATCATTTGGAAAACTTAGATAATTTTATGCAAAATCCACAGGAATTTAAAACCATACTAGAAAAACAATTTTTAAAACAAATAAAACAACAATTAATTTAGGAGTGTATTAATCAATGAGTGAATTATTCAGTAACGAAAATATTTTTATCAATGTATCAGTAGGTAGTCAAAACGAAGCAATCGAAAAAGCAGGACAAGCATTAGTAGATAGTGGTGCTGTTACAGAAAACTACATCCAAGCAATGAAAGATCGTGAAGATGTTGTATCTACATTTATGGGCAATGGTTTAGCTATCCCACACGGTACTGAAGAAGCCAAAAGTAACGTTATCCAATCAGGTTTAAGCTTATTACAAATTCCTGAAGGTGTAGATTGGAACGGCGAGGAAGTTAAAGTCGTTGTTGGTATCGCTGGTAAAGACGGAGAACATTTAGACCTATTATCTAAAATCGCGATTACTTTCAGTGAAGAAGAAAATGTAGAACGTATTATCAATGCTAAATCTGCTGACGAAATTAAACAAGTCTTTGAGGAGGCTGATGCATAATGAAAGCAGTACATTTTGGTGCCGGTAATATCGGTCGTGGATTTATTGGTTATATCTTAGCAGATAATAATATTAAAGTTACATTTGCAGATGTAAATGAAGAAATTATTAATGCTTTACAAAAAGAGCATGAATACGATGTTATTTTAGCAGATGAGTCTAAAACAACGACTCGTGTTAACAACGTTGATGCAATTAACTCAGCTAAACCGTCTGATGAATTAAAACAAGCGATTTTAGAAGCTGATTTAATTACAACTGCTGTTGGTGTTAATATTTTACCAATTATTGCTAAATCATTTGCACCATACTTAAAAGAAAAAGAGAATCATGTTAATATCGTTGCTTGTGAAAATGCAATTATGGCAACAGACACACTTAAAAAAGCTATCTTAGATATAACTGGCCCTCTTGGCGATCATATTCACTTTGCAAACTCTGCAGTTGATAGAATCGTACCATTACAAAAAAATGAAAATATTTTAGATGTTATGGTAGAACCTTTCTTCGAATGGGTAGTAGAAAAAGACGCTTGGTATGGACAGGAATTAGATCATATTAAATACGTTGATGATTTAACACCTTATATTGAAAGAAAATTATTAACAGTAAATACTGGCCATGCATTTTTAGCATATGCTGGTTACAATGATAATAAAGCAACAGTATTAGATGCCGTTCAAGATAGTACGATTGAAGCAGGTTTAAGACGTGTATTAGCTGAAACAAGCGACTATATTACACGCGAATTTGATTTCACTAAAACTGAACAATCACAATACGTAGAAAAAATTATCGAACGTTTCAATAACCCTCATCTTTCTGATGAAGTTACTCGTGTAGGTCGCGGAACACTACGTAAAATTGGACCTAAAGATCGTATTATTAAACCATTAAATTATTTATATGAACATAATTTAGAAAGAGATGGCTTAGTTAAAGCAGCTGCCCTACTTCTAAAATATGATGACAAAGCTGATCAAGAAACAGTAGAGAAAAATAATTATATTCAAGAACATGGTGTTAAAGCCTTCTTACAAACATATGCTAAAGTTGAAGGTCCATTAGCTGAAGAAATTGAAAAAGAATATAATGAACTAGTAGCAAAATAAGGTATTATAAAGAACCAGAAACTAAAGTTTCTGGTTCTTTTGTAATATAAAAGCAAATACCACTTTTACATGTGACATTTGCTTTTATCATTTATTTATCTAAACCCATTTTGTCTTCGACTACATCTGCAATTTGTTGTGCAAATCTTTGTGCATCTTCATCAGTTGATGCTTCTACCATCACACGTACTAATGGTTCTGTACCTGAAGGACGTACTAAAATTCTACCTTCACCATTCATTTCAACTTCAACTTTAGTCATTACTTCTTTAACATCAATATTTTCTTCAACACGATATTTATCAGTTACTCTCACATTGATTAATGATTGAGGATAAGTCTTCATTTGTGAAGCTAATTCACTTAGTGATTTACCTGACATTTTAACGATAGCTGCTAATTGCACACCTGTTAATAATCCATCACCCGTAGTATTATAATCCATTAAAACAATGTGACCTGATTGTTCACCACCAAGATTATAATTACCACGTCTCATTTCTTCAACCACATAACGGTCACCGACTTTTGTTTTATTAGATTGGATGCCCTCATTCTCTAATGCTTTATAAAAACCTAAATTACTCATTACTGTTGAAACAATCATATTATTATTTAACTCTTGGTTTTTATGCATTTCTTGTCCAATGATAAACATAATTTGGTCGCCATCAACAATTTGTCCTTTTTCATCTACTGCAATAATTCTATCGCCGTCACCATCAAATGCTAATCCAAAATCTGCACCAGTTTCAAGCACTTTTTCAGCAAGTGCTTGAGGATGTGTAGAACCACATTTTTCATTGATATTATAGCCATCAGGACTACATCCAACTGTTTCAGTATCCGCTTCTAAATCACCGAATAGGAATGGCGCTAAAGATGATGTAGAACCATTTGCACCATCTAATACTATTTTCATACCTTCTAAATTCACGTCTACTGTTGATTTTAAATAACTTAAATATTTTTGCGCACCTTCAAAATAATCTGAGTAATGAACGATATCAGTACCAACGGGTCTTGGAAGACTTGGATCATCTTGATCTAATAATGCTTCTATTTCTTCTTCTTGATCGTCAGATAGTTTAAATCCATCTGAACCAAAGAATTTAATACCGTTATCAGCAACTGGGTTATGTGATGCTGAAATCATCACACCTAATCCTGCGTCCATTTCTCTAGTTAAGTATGCTACACCTGGAGTAGAAATAATACCTAAGCGCATAACTTCTGCACCAATAGAAATTAACCCTGCAATTAATGCTGATTCTAACATTTCCCCAGAGACTCTCGTATCTCTTCCTACAAGTACTCTAGGATTTTTTTCACCTTTATTATGCGCTAATACGTAACCACCATATCTACCTAATTTAAATGCTAGTTCTGGCGTTAACTCTTCGTTTGCGACACCTCTGACACCGTCTGTACCAAAATATTTTCCCATGCTTTACTCTCCTTTTATTTCTTTCAATTATTTAACCGTAATATAAGCCTTTGTTTCTTCAGGTTTAACCTTACTTACATTTTTAGGCAAATCAAATGTCACTGTCTTTTCAGTTGATTCTGAAATATGATCTAAATCAACTTCAGCTGTAATACTATCTATACCCTGTAAGTCTTCTCTACTACCATAAATCTCTACTTCATCATCATCTAATTTAATATTATCAACTTTTTTATTATCATCTAAATTTCCAGTAGTCTTAGTATTCACTTTTACCTTTTTACTAAAAGGCTTAACAGATACTTTCAAATCGACTTGTCCTGGGTTAATTGATACGTTTAATTTATTTAAATCTTTATCATAAGCATTAACTTCTGCAACATCTTTAGTATCTTTGCTAATCTTACTAGCATTTTTATATGTTGCTTTTAAGTAAGCAATTTGATTCAATTGCTCTTCTCCACCTGTTACTTTAACTGTTTCTGGTGAAATTTGTTGTTTATCTATTTTATATTCATTTGAAATATCGCTTTGACTTACATCCGGTTGTACATGCATCGTCTTTGTAGTTTTCTTTTCTAATGTAATATTAGCTGCTTTAGGTTTTACATTGTAATTAATACCATTACTTATTCCTTTAACTTGGAATTTTTCATGATACTTACCAGCTTTTTCTCCAGACAAATCAACAACTACTTTCAAGTCATCTGGACTTTCAATTTTTAATAATTTAGATTGTGGACCTGAAATGTTTACATCTACAGTATCTGGAACATGTGTTGCGTGTAAATCTTTATGATTATAAACCACTTCCACTGGAACGTCTTGAATTGTCTTTGTTGATTTCTGTGAAATATCATCTGAATTAAATATGTTACCAAAAACATTATTCACAGATAAGAAGAAGAAAATCGCTAAAATTAATGCAACGAATCTTAACCCCCACTTGCTCTCTAACATATTAATTCACACCTTTCTTTTGAAAGTGTGTGCCAAACCAATGCTCAGCTAGTAATTCTTCAAACACTTCATTTGAAATATCTCTTCTTAATTTACCATCAAATGTAACTGAAACATCACCTGTCTCTTCTGAAACAATGACTGTAAAGGCATCTGATACTTCAGAAATACCTACTGCTGCTCTGTGTCTAGTACCTAGACTTTTAGAAATTTTAACACTATCTGATAAAGGTAAATAACTAGCGGCTGCTGCTATCTTAGTCCCTTGAATAATCATAGCTCCATCATGTAAAGGTGTATTAGGTATAAATACATTTGTTAATAGCTCTTGAGAAATTTTAGAATCCATAGGAATACCAGTTTCTATATAATCTTGCAAGCCTGTTTCTTTCTCAAACACTATTAACGCACCTATACGACGTTTAGCCATATACTGAACCGCTTTAGATACAGATTGGATTAACTTCTCTTCATCTTTAGTATAGGCATTTGTATAACGTTTCAAGAAACTTCCTCTACCTAATTGTTCTAACGCTCTTCGAATTTCAGGTTGGAAAATAACTATTAAAGCAAGTACACCCCACTGAATTACGATATCGAACAATTTAGAAGTCGCAGTCAAATTTAGCATTTTACTGATTTGTTGACCGATTACTATAACAACAATACCTTTTAATAATTGTATTGCTTTAGTTCCTTTAAAAACTGTAATAAGTAGGTAAAGGACATACCATACAATCAATAAATCGAGGACACTAGTTATGACTTTCAATGTACTAAAATTTTGAAAAAAATTGGAAAAATCCATAACATCTCCTCCGATAACATTTTCCATATCATTCATTATATCAATCATTAGAACACGTGTCATATGAACGGTAAGAAAAATGAAAAAAACTTGCATGTCAAAACACATGCAAGTTGCAATAATTATTTTATAATAATGTTTCTCCGAAGAACGTTCCAAGTAATGAAACTGCTTGTTCAGCGGTACTATTATGTAAATCAATTAATGGATTTACTTCAACTAAATCCATAGATGTAATCATATTACTTTCATGAAGTAATTCTAAAGCAAAATGGCTTTCCCTATAGCTCAATCCACCTAATACTCTTGTACCTGTTCCCGGTGTTTCAGTTGGATCTAAGGCATCTACATCTAGGGATAAATGTAATCCATCAACATTTCTTGATTTCAAATAACTTAATGAATCATTAATAACTGTTTCAATACCAAGTTTATCTATATCTGCCATTGTATAAGTTTTAATATTTTGTGCTTTGATATACTCACGTTCACCTTTATCTAAATCTCTCATACCTATTAAAACAATATTTTCAGGTTTAAGTTTTGGTTGAATGTCATTTAAATTAACAAGATCACTTGGACCTTCACCTAACAATATTCTTAATGGCATGCCGTGAATATTACCTGAAGGTGACTCTTCTGGTATATTCAAGTCACCATGAGCATCATACCAAATCACACCAAGATTTTCATAGTGTTTACAAATACCAGATATTGACCCCACTGCTATAGAATGATCACCGCCTAAAACCAATGGGAATCTATCATTTATTATCGTCTGATCTACTTTTTGACTTAGCGTCTTTGAGACATTAATAATTTCATCATAATTTCTCAAGCCTTGTTGCTCAGAATTAAACTTTTTCAAATCTATAGCTGGTACGTCTATATTTCCTTTATCTTGAACGTTAATACCTATATTTTCGAGTCTATCTTGTAATCCTGCATATCTTATAGCATCTGGACCTAAATTCACTCCTAATTTTCTTTGTCCAAATGTCGAAGGCACCCCAATAATATCTATATTTTTCATTTATATATCCACCTCTTTTTATCGTGTTATTTATAGAATAATGTATTCGCTTACATAAAACAATACAAAAAAACATCTTCCCGAAGAAAGATGTTAAGAGTGAGCCATAGAGGATTCGAACCTCTGACCCTCTGATTAAAAGTCAGATGCTCTACCAACTGAGCTAATGGCTCTTATGGCTGGGCTAGCTGGATTCGAACCAGCGCGTGACGGAGTCAAAGTCCGTTGCCTTACCGCTTGGCTATAGCCCATTAAGATGGTGGAGGGGGGCAGATTCGAACTGCCGAACCCGAAGGAGCGGATTTACAGTCCGCCGCGTTTAGCCACTTCGCTACCCCTCCAGCATATTAAATTAAAATCAATGGTGGAGAATGACGGGTTCGAACCGCCGACCCTCTGCTTGTAAGGCAGATGCTCTCCCAGCTGAGCTAATTCTCCATTAAATGACTCCTACGGGACTCGAACCCGTGTTACCGCCGTGAAAGGGCGGTGTCTTAACCGCTTGACCAAGGAGCCATGGCTCCACAGGTAGGACTCGAACCTACGACCGATCGGTTAACAGCCGATAGCTCTACCACTGAGCTACTGTGGAATAATTATATATTTGCCTGGCAACGTCCTACTCTAGCGGAACGTTAGTCCGACTACCATCGGCGCTAAGGAGCTTAACTTCTGTGTTCGGCATGGGAACAGGTGTGACCTCCTTGCCATTGTCACCAGACAAATGGAATGTATTATACATTCAAAACTAGATAGTAAGTAAAATGATTTTGCGTCGCAAAACATAAATTTTGATTAAGTCTTCGATCGATTAGTATTCGTCAGCTCCACGTGTCACCACGCTTCCACCTCGAACCTATTAACCTCATCATCTTTGAGGGATCTTATAACCGAAGTTGGGAAATCTCATCTTGAGGGGGGCTTCATGCTTAGATGCTTTCAGCACTTATCCCGTCCATACATAGCTACCCAGCTATGCCGTTGGCACGACAACTGGTACACCAGAGGTATGTCCATCCCGGTCCTCTCGTACTAAGGACAGCTCCTCTCAAATTTCCTACGCCCACGACGGATAGGGACCGAACTGTCTCACGACGTTCTGAACCCAGCTCGCGTACCGCTTTAATGGGCGAACAGCCCAACCCTTGGGACCGACTACAGCCCCAGGATGCGATGAGCCGACATCGAGGTGCCAAACCTCCCCGTCGATGTGAACTCTTGGGGGAGATAAGCCTGTTATCCCCGGGGTAGCTTTTATCCGTTGAGCGATGGCCCTTCCATGCGGAACCACCGGATCACTAAGTCCGTCTTTCGACCCTGCTCGACTTGTAAGTCTCGCAGTCAAGCTCCCTTATGCCTTTACACTCTATGAATGATTTCCAACCATTCTGAGGGAACCTTTGAGCGCCTCCGTTACCTTTTAGGAGGCGACCGCCCCAGTCAAACTGCCCACCTGACACTGTCTCCCACCACGATAAGTGGTGCGGGTTAGAAAGCCAACACAGCTAGGGTAGTATCCCACCAATGCCTCCACGTAAGCTAGCGCTCACGTTTCAAAGGCTCCTACCTATCCTGTACAAGCTGTGCCGAATTTCAATATCAGGCTACAGTAAAGCTCCACGGGGTCTTTCCGTCCTGTCGCGGGTAACCTGCATCTTCACAGGTACTATGATTTCACCGAGTCTCTCGTTGAGACAGTGCCCAAATCGTTACGCCTTTCGTGCGGGTCGGAACTTACCCGACAAGGAATTTCGCTACCTTAGGACCGTTATAGTTACGGCCGCCGTTTACTGGGGCTTCGATTCGTAGCTTCGCAGAAGCTAACTACTCCTCTTAACCTTCCAGCACCGGGCAGGCGTCAGCCCCTATACATCACCTTACGGTTTAGCAGAGACCTGTGTTTTTGATAAACAGTCGCTTGGGCCTATTCACTGCGGCTCTTCTGGGCGTTAACCCTAAAGAGCACCCCTTCTCCCGAAGTTACGGGGTCATTTTGCCGAGTTCCTTAACGAGAGTTCGCTCGCTCACCTTAGAATTCTCATCTTGACTACCTGTGTCGGTTTGCGGTACGGGCACCTGTTATCTATCTAGAGGCTTTTCTTGGCAGTGTGAAATCAACGACTCGAGGAAACAATTTCCTCTCCCCATCACAGCTTGACCTTATGAGTGCCGGATTTGCCTAACACTCAGTCTTACTGCTTGGACGTGCAATCCAATAGCACGCTTCGCCTATCCTACTGCGTCCCCCCATCGATTAAAACGATACTAGGTGGTACAGGAATATCAACCTGTTATCCATCGCCTACGCCTGTCGGCCTCAGCTTAGGACCCGACTAACCCAGAGCGGACGAGCCTTCCTCTGGAAACCTTAGTCAATCGGTGGACGGGATTCTCACCCGTCTTTCGCTACTCACACCGGCATTCTCACTTCTAAGCGCTCCACATGTCCTTGCGATCATGCTTCGACGCCCTTAGAACGCTCTCCTACCATTGTCCTACGGACAATCCACAGCTTCGGTAATATGTTTAGCCCCGGTACATTTTCGGCGCAGTGTCACTCGACTAGTGAGCTATTACGCACTCTTTAAATGATGGCTGCTTCTAAGCCAACATCCTAGTTGTCTGGGCAACGCCACATCCTTTTCCACTTAACATATATTTTGGGACCTTAGCTGGTGGTCTGGGCTGTTTCCCTTTCGAACACGGACCTTATCACCCATGTTCTGACTCCCAAGTTAAATTGATTGGCATTCGGAGTTTGTCTGAATTCGGTAACCCGAGAAGGGCCCCTCGTCCAAACAGTGCTCTACCTCCAATAATCATCACTTGAGGCTAGCCCTAAAGCTATTTCGGAGAGAACCAGCTATCTCCAAGTTCGATTGGAATTTCTCCGCTACCCTCAGTTCATCCGCTCACTTTTCAACGTAAGTCGGTTCGGTCCTCCATTCAGTGTTACCTGAACTTCAACCTGACCAAGGGTAGATCACCTGGTTTCGGGTCTACGACCAAATACTAAACGCCCTATTCAGACTCGCTTTCGCTACGGCTCCACATTAGCTGCTTAACCTTGCATCAAATCGTAACTCGCCGGTTCATTCTACAAAAGGCACGCCATCACCCATTAACGGGCTCTGACTACTTGTAAGCACACGGTTTCAAGTTCTCTTTCACTCCCCTTCCGGGGTACTTTTCACCTTTCCCTCACGGTACTGGTTCACTATCGGTCACTAGAGAGTATTTAGCCTTAGGAGATGGTCCTCCCAGATTCCGACGGAATTTCACGTGCTCCGTCGTACTCAGGATCCACTCAAGAGAGTATATATTTTCGACTACAGGATTATTACCTTCTTTGATTCAACTTTCCAGATGATTCGTCTAATATATACTTTTGTAACTCCGTATAGAGTGTCCTACAACCCCAACAAGCAAGCTTGTTGGTTTGGGCTCTTCCCGTTTCGCTCGCCGCTACTCAGGGAATCGATTTTTCTTTCTCTTCCTCCGGGTACTAAGATGTTTCAGTTCTCCGGGTCTGCCTTCTGATATGCTATGTATTCACATATCGATAACATGACATAACTCATGCTGGGTTTCCCCATTCGGAAATCTCTGGATCAACGCTTACTTACAGCTCCCCAAAGCATATCGTCGTTAGTAACGTCCTTCATCGGCTTCTAGTGCCAAGGCATCCACCGTGCGCCCTTAATAACTTAATCTATGTTTCCATCCTACAGGAAACGCGTTATTAATCTTGTGAGTGTTCTTTCGAACACTAGCGATTATTTCTTATGAATTCAAGCTTTAAAACTCTAATTCACTCGGTTTTGCTTGGTAAAATCTATTTTACTTACTTATCTAGTTTTCAATGTACAAGTTCTATTTCCAGTCAAGCGTTTGCATACTGCTTTGTTATCATTACTTTAAATACTCATTTACTCTAGTAAACTCCGCTTTAAAGTAACTCAACGCATTGTCTGCGAATCGCTTTCTTTGAAAAAGAAGATATGTTGAATGTTATATAAACATTCAAAACTGAATACAATATGTCAATGTTATTCCTTCATCTTCTACGAAGATGTTCCGAATATATCCTTAGAAAGGAGGTGATCCAGCCGCACCTTCCGATACGGCTACCTTGTTACGACTTCACCCCAATCATTTGTCCCACCTTCGACGGCTAGCTCCATAAATGGTTACTCCACCGGCTTCGGGTGTTACAAACTCTCGTGGTGTGACGGGCGGTGTGTACAAGACCCGGGAACGTATTCACCGTAGCATGCTGATCTACGATTACTAGCGATTCCAGCTTCATGTAGTCGAGTTGCAGACTACAATCCGAACTGAGAACAACTTTATGGGATTTGCTTGACCTCGCGGTTTAGCTGCCCTTTGTATTGTCCATTGTAGCACGTGTGTAGCCCAAATCATAAGGGGCATGATGATTTGACGTCATCCCCACCTTCCTCCGGTTTGTCACCGGCAGTCAACTTAGAGTGCCCAACTTAATGATGGCAACTAAGCTTAAGGGTTGCGCTCGTTGCGGGACTTAACCCAACATCTCACGACACGAGCTGACGACAACCATGCACCACCTGTCACTTTGTCCCCCGAAGGGGAAGACTCTATCTCTAGAGCGGTCAAAGGATGTCAAGATTTGGTAAGGTTCTTCGCGTTGCTTCGAATTAAACCACATGCTCCACCGCTTGTGCGGGTCCCCGTCAATTCCTTTGAGTTTCAACCTTGCGGTCGTACTCCCCAGGCGGAGTGCTTAATGCGTTAGCTGCAGCACTAAGGGGCGGAAACCCCCTAACACTTAGCACTCATCGTTTACGGCGTGGACTACCAGGGTATCTAATCCTGTTTGATCCCCACGCTTTCGCACATCAGCGTCAGTTACAGACCAGAAAGTCGCCTTCGCCACTGGTGTTCCTCCATATCTCTGCGCATTTCACCGCTACACATGGAATTCCACTTTCCTCTTCTGCACTCAAGTTTTCCAGTTTCCAATGACCCTCCACGGTTGAGCCGTGGGCTTTCACATCAGACTTAAAAAACCGCCTACGCGCGCTTTACGCCCAATAATTCCGGATAACGCTTGCCACCTACGTATTACCGCGGCTGCTGGCACGTAGTTAGCCGTGGCTTTCTGATCAGGTACCGTCAAGATGTGCACAGTTACTTACACATTTGTTCTTCCCTGATAACAGAGTTTTACGATCCGAAGACCTTCATCACTCACGCGGCGTTGCTCCGTCAGGCTTTCGCCCATTGCGGAAGATTCCCTACTGCTGCCTCCCGTAGGAGTCTGGACCGTGTCTCAGTTCCAGTGTGGCCGATCACCCTCTCAGGTCGGCTACGTATCGTTGCCTTGGTAAGCCGTTACCTTACCAACTAGCTAATACGGCGCGGATCCATCTATAAGTGACAGCAAAGCCGCCTTTCACTATTGAACCATGCGGTTCAATATGTTATCCGGTATTAGCTCCGGTTTCCCGAAGTTATCCCAGTCTTATAGGTAGGTTATCCACGTGTTACTCACCCGTCCGCCGCTAACGTCAAAGGAGCAAGCTCCTTATCTGTTCGCTCGACTTGCATGTATTAGGCACGCCGCCAGCGTTCATCCTGAGCCAGGATCAAACTCTCCATAAAAAATTATGATGTTTGATTAGCTCATAAAACTAAATTAATTGTTGTAACTTTCGTTACATTATTGGAATTAACGTTGACATATTGTCATTCAGTTTTCAATGTTCATTTGATACAATCTTCATCATTATATAACTTCTTTAACTCGAAGTCAATATTTAATTAAGATTACTTTGATAATTTTAATAGATTTATTTCCTCTTTGCAATAGTAAGTTTTACACTTTCTTAACAAAGAATTATTAAACTTAACGTGTCGTTTTTGATGACTTTTATATAATATCAATTTTATCTTTTGAAGTCAATAATGAAATTAAACTTTTTTAAATTGATATTTTCGAGTTGAATAACTCACAAGAAATTATTCTAACAGGATTTTTCTAAAATGCAATAGAAAAAGCGTATAAAATTAAAGTTAATTTTATACGCCAAATAACTTTTTGTTACTTTTGTGTAGTTGCGATTACTTTTTGAGCAATTGTCTGATAGATTTTACCTAATCTATCTTCAAGTTGATAGATGGACGGAGAAAAGTCTGTAGGGTTCCATGTTGGTTGTTCTAATGGCAATTCGCCGAATAATTGAGTTTCTAACTCATCTGCTAATTTTGTTCCGCCACCTTTACCAAACACATACTCCTTATTACCTGTCTCTTTACTTTCGAAATAACTCATGTTTTCAATTACACCTAAAATTGAGTGATCTGTATGTTTAGCCATAGCACCTGCTCTCGCAGCGACAAATGCTGCAGTTGGATGAGGTGTAGTGACAATAATTTCTTTACTAGAAGGAAGCATTGAATGCACATCTAGTGCAACATCACCTGTACCTGGAGGTAAATCTAATAATAAGTAATCTAAATCCCCCCATTTTACTTCAGTAAAAAAGTTAGTGAGCATTTTACCTAACATTGGTCCTCTCCAAATGACTGGTGCATTTTCTTCAACAAAGAATGCCATAGAAATCACTTTAACACCATATCTTTCAACTGGAATAACTTCTTTTCCTTCTATGCCAGGTTTTTCATCTATACCCATCATATCGGGTACACTAAATCCGTAAATGTCAGCATCTACTAGTCCTACTTTTTTCCCTTCTCTAGCTAAAGCAACTGCTAGATTAACTGCAACAGTTGATTTACCAACGCCACCTTTACCTGATGCAATTGCAATAAATTCAACAGGATTATTTTTTGATAATAATCCCTCTATTGTTTTAGGCTTTTCAGTGCCTTTACCTCTATATTGTTCAACTGTACCTTCAGGTAATTCTTCAAATCTGATGCCTACTGTTTTTGCACCATTTTCTTTAAGCGTTTTAACTACAGTCATTTGTAAGTCTAGTTGAGGTTGCCCACCTAATTGTGCCATAGCAATTTTAACGCTTACATGTTCAATTTCTTCTTTAATAGAAACATCAACTATTCCATCAGTTTCTTTTAAAGGAACATCAATAATTGGATCTTTTATTTCTCCAACTAATTCTTTGACTTGATTTACCGTTAACAAAGTAAATCCCCCTTATTTATATTGTCTCAACTAAATAACCAAAGTGTGCTATTACCTAGTCTATCTTTTTTAGTATAAGACTTTTTATGTAATAAAAAAAGAAGTTAGCTTTAAATAAATAGCTAACTTCTAAGAATTAATTATATTTATACTTCTCTAATATTTTTATTCTTATTTCTAGGTTCTTTTATGAATAATGCGAAACTAAATGCAACAACTACAAATAATGTAACTAATGCAAATGACACATCTACACCTGCAGCAACGGTTTGTCGTTGTATCATTTCTTTACTTCCTGATGTAGCTATTGTAGATCCTAACCATTTTGATCCCATACTCATAAATGTAACCATTAAAGCTGTTCCTAATGATCCAGCCATAACTCGTCCAAAGTTCATAATGGCTGTACCATGGGAAATGTTTTTATTTTCTAACGCATTAATACCAGCTGTATTAATTGGCATCATTAATAAAGAAACTGCAAACATTCTTATCGCATATATAATAATTAAATACATATAAGATGTATCTGCTTTTAAGAAACATAATAAAAATGTGCATATTGTTAAGATAGTAAACCCGGAAATAATAAGTGGTCTTGGACCGTATTTATCATAAAAACTACCAGTAAACACAGACATTAATCCGTTAATTATTGCGCCAGGCATGATAACTAAACCTGATAATAATGCAGAAAGAGCTAAAGCGTTTTGTACATATAATGGAATTAATAACGCTGGTCCAACCATAGACATCATTACTATCATTGAAGTTATCGTACTAAAACAAAAAGTTCTCGTCTTAAATACTTTTAAATTAAGTAATGGATTAGATATTGTTAATTGTCTTCTGACAAATATTAATATAATTATCAGACTTACAATTAATGTACCTATGATAATTGGATTACCGAAGCCTAAACTACCCGCGCTACTGAATGCATATAACATCATGCCGAATCCAATTGTTGAATATAATATAGACCGTTTGTCAAGCTTAGTTTGCTTAGTTTCATTATAGCTTGAAATAAAAATAAAACCAAAGATGAGTGCAATTAATGCGATACCAACAATGATTATGAATGGCACCCTCCAACTAACATGGTCAATAATTAAACCTGTGAATGTAGGACCAATCGCTGGTGCAAATTGAATCACTAAACCAGCCAATCCCATTGCAAATCCACGTCTTTCCCTAGAAAATAGAGTAAACAATGTAAATTGCATAAGAGGCATTAATACACCAGCACCCATAGCTTGAATCACTCTCGCACTCATTAACACACCAAAATTAGGTGCTATGGCAGCTACAATCGACCCAATTAAAAAGGTCCCCATTGCAGATAAATATAAAGGTCTCGTTTTAACACGGTCCATTAAATAAGCAGTTAGCGGAATCATAACACCATTAACTAACATAAATCCCGTTATCAACCACTGTGATGTACTTTCATCTATTTTTAACTCTCTCATAATATGAGGTAAAGCTGTATTCAATAATGTTTGATTTAAAATAGCTACAAAAGCACTAATTAGCATTACAGAAACAATTAAATTCCTTCGTCTTTTACTAATTTCTATATTGCTCATGAACATAATCTCCTTTATTTGATAATAGTACTTTATTCAAACAAATTATGAAAAATGATTCAAATTTAGTGCTCATTACTTTCTGTTATTTAAATTTGTGCTATCTGGATAGAAAATTTCTTTACAAATATATAAGAATCCTACAATTACCATAATCACCCAAAACTTAATATCTATATATGTGTAGTGGACATGTATTATGAAATAAAACAATATTGTCGTAACAGAATAACTTATTAAATGATAAGTTATTCCTTGGAAATATGGGTTTTGTGGCAAACGTTTTCTAAAGTAATCCATAAGATGTTCAACTGCGAATAAAGTGAAATATCCTAAAACAATATAACTTCCATAATAGAAAATATTGTCGTAAAAGCTTTTATTATAGCCAAAATAACCTAATTTAAAATATATTAAAATTCTACTTAAACCATATAATCCAAACCCTAAAAACATCAAAAAAATCGTTCCTGAAATAATAAAAATAGTAAGAACAATAAGTGTAGATATTAAATTATACATCTTATTTCTAAAAAACTTCATTACACTTATCCTCCTTCTATTTTAAATACATAAAGTATTTTACCATTAATCGATGACCTTATAAAATTATAAAAACGCCCACAATAAAAGTAGGCGTTCAAAACGATTTGTAAAGTTTTATTAGTCATTCACTGGTTTGTTTTTATAAATGAAACTCCACATTACAACTAATACAATTACAATAACAATTGCTAAGCCTAATACATTATGCAAATTGCTACCGAACCAACCTGCTTTCATAGCATACATATAACCCATCACAGTTGATCCAATTGAAGACCCTAAGTTTTTAGTCAACGCATAAAATGACATCATTTTTTTCATTTGATGTGGAGATGTTTCCTCTTGAACAATAACACTATCTTTTGTATATACAAATCCAAAACTTAATCCAGCAAGAATAACGCTAAACGCTATAAGTAAAGGAGTTTTCATACCGAAAATAATAATGACACTTCCAATGATTAGGAAAGTAAACGCCCCAATATACAATGCTTTTCTAGAAAATTTTGCTTCTAATTTAGCTAGGTTAAAGTTTAAGATTATCCATGCTACAGATAATGGAAAAATAACAAAACCACTTTGAAGAGGTGATAAACCTAATTGTTCTTGTAGATATACAGGAATATATAAATTAAAGCCCATTAAACAAATGGCAATTAGTAAATCTGTAATAAATACTAATGCAATGGATTTGTTAAATTCTACTACTGGTAAAAAAGGATGATCAGTTGTTTTTTCAACTTTATATAAAATATACCCTACTAATAATGCAAGTAATAGTGATAAAACATTCAATAGAAGTTGTTCCTGATTAAGCAAACTAAACATTAATAAACCAATAAATACATAAAATAAACTTAAACCTCTTACATCAAAGTTTGTTTTAGAAACGACTTCTTCCTCTGGAAAATGGAATGTAAAAATTACTAATATGATCGCAATAATGGCAATTGGAATATTAATGAAGAATAGCCAATGCCAAGTTGCAATTTCAAGAATACCTCCACCTAAAAGTGGACCTATAATACTTGATACACCCCAAACACTTCCTACAATGCCCATAATTTTATATCTTAATGGGATTTCAAAGGCAAGTTTAGGAACAATTTGTGATAACGACATCATTACACCAGCGCCAAATCCTTGAATGACTCTAGATATAATAAGCATTGTAAATGTTTCACTTGTACCTGACATAAAACTACCAATTGCAAATAAAACCAACCCTGTGATAGCGATATATATAATTTTAAATCGCGACATCAGTTCCCCAACTATCGGGTTTGCTATAACTAAAGCAATAAAATATGCTGTAAATACTAAAGAAATAAAGCTTCCTGCATTTAAATCTTGACGAATGGTCGGCATTGCTAGTGAAATAATTGACGCTTCAATCGCAGCCATAAACATTATCAAAATTAACGCTAATACCGTTATCATCGATTTTAATCTCATTTAGTTGTCCTCCAACTTAATTTTTATTACAACTCAAACTATATTATAGATTTTTATTTAATAAAACAATCATTAATTAGTATGACTTTTTTCATTTAGACATGTTTTATCTCATCTTCCTAAATGTAAATAAATGCTTTATTTAAATGATAGCTAATTATTTTATAAAAAAGGTAACTAGAGATATGATTGTAAAATCCCTAGCTACCTTTAGTTTTTCACTTACGACATAAAAAATAGTATGCCTATTAAATGGAAAAATGAAGCTATTAAAATAAATATATGCCAAATCATATGAAAATATGGTCGGTTTTTTTGTGCATAAAACCAAGCACCAATTGTATATGATAGACCACCTAGTACAATAAATAGTATAAATAACCATGATGTTCTTAAGATTATAATAGGTGCAAATATAACACCTACCCACCCCATAACTAAATATACTATTAAACTTAGTTTATGGTTGACATGAGTGGCGATTGACTTATACAAAATTCCCCACACAGTTGTCCCCCACAAGAGAATAAACACAGTCCAACCTAACCAACCACCAACTACATTTAATAGAATTGGTGTATATGTACCTGATATTGCAACATATATCATACTATGATCTATAATTCGCAATACATATTTTTGTACTGTATGATTCGCCATTGCATGATAGACGGTTGATGATATGAACATTAAAAATATACTTATGACAAATATTGAAATACTTGTCGATAATAACGTGCCACCCTTATTAAAACTATGCACTGCAGCGTATGGTAATATAATCATTGTACACAATGATGCAAAACCATGCGTGACAGTGTTACCAATTTCTTCTCCAAATGACAAGGGCATGATATCTTTAAAAGAACTATGATTTGATTCAATATGTTGTTCTGTGTTTGACATACTCTGGACCACCTTAGTTTAAATCATTCCCATTCGTTTCAAATCCGCTGTTGCTGTTTCTACACTGTCTTTTCCTTCTTTATTTTTTAATGGTGAAAACTCTTCTTCTCTCGGCACTTGTAGCGTAATAAAGCTAGTACCATAACGGAAAATATCAAAATAGAATAACTCGAATTTAAGTGATGGTCGTTCAACTACTCCAAAATCTTCATCTAGTTGTTTTAAATTTTTAATTGCTAAGTGATAAGGTAATTCTCTATCAACCGCACTCATAATAAATCCTAATTTAAATGTATGGATACCAATGTTTGCATTATCAAATTGATTTGCAACATTAGGATCAAGTTCGGAATACTCAAGAACTGTATCTTTGCTATCTTTATTTACAAGTCTACCGACACTTTCACCTTTCTTAGGTTGTATTGTCTTAGACGTAATATCTTTATTGTTTAAAACTGTAAATCCTGCAAACATAGGATCTAAAACTTTAACTAATACATTATCAATATTATTTAAAAATATATATTTAACATTATCTTGTTTCATTTTATCAAGATAGCCAGCTTTTTTAAGTGATTTAAAGATACCACCATTACCGTTTGGTGTCTCCATAATATGACCCGCTTCATTTAATACAAGTTGCCCTTCTTCACTTAATGCAACGATATTATCTTGTTTAAAGAAATGTATTTTATCTATATCATAATTAAAATATTGTTGTTGTTCAAAATAAGCTAAAGTAGCTTCATGATTGGTATCACTAGTCATGATATACCAATCCATGGTATGTCCTGTTTCTTTCTTTAATGCCATCAATTGGCGCGCTTGTAATTCAAACAAACTCACGCCTTCTATTTCAAATGATCCTTTTGGACCTGAATATCCTAGTCTAGTCCCTTGACCACCAGCCATTAATACTACTGCAAATTGGCCATTTCTGATTGCTTCAATACCTTGATTTCTATATTCATCTTTCAATTGTTCGTCAAGTTCAGACTTTACAGTATATTTAACTTCCGAAACATCTGATGTATCATCAATTGTTTGTCTATTAACATATAAGTTTTTATACATTTCTTGAATTTCTTCTAAATCTAATGATTCAAGTTTATCTTCAAGCGCTTGCTTTTCATTACTACTCATCAATTTTTCATATTCGTATAAATGCTGTTGATTAAATTTCTCTAATTTATTTTTCTCTAACATCAATTTGTCTCCTTATGTAAATTATTATTTCACTCGATTGTAAGTTCAAATTTATGTATATTGTTTTTAATATTGCGTAAATATGTATCCCCAATGATGTATGATATCATTTACTTCACTTTGAAAAAACACATAAATAGCTCCAACTGTTAAAGCAGTTGCAAGTGATAAATCTACAAGTCCACCTGTTTTAAAATTCAATGGCGTTTTAATTGTTATTGGCAATGGATACAATAATTTAACCCCTTTAGGTGTTACCATATCTAGTATAACATGTGAAATCAATCCTATGATAATTGCTACTTCATAATATATGGGTGTATCTATGATATGAAGTAAAAATCCGATGATTCCTATAAATAGCAATGAATGGGTAAATGTCCGATGACCAAATAAAAGTCGAATTAAAAAACTAAGTATTTTAAATTTCCTACCTATTTTACTTTGGGTATGACAAATATCAGGTAATAAACTAGAAATAACCGACAATACAATAACTGTCACTGATGAAAATAAATCTGTATGAAAATATTGAGTTGTTAGAGCGCCAACTAATAAACCACATGATGCATGTGTCTTTCCAGTCATAATTACCTCTCCTTTAATAGCAATATTTTATCATATTCTTCTTGTTTATACGAACATGTTTTCGGTCTCCAAAAATTTAACATTAAATATTAATTAGTATGACTTAATTTTAATAAGTATCACATTATATCTTGAAAACGGTTACAAAATGATTTATGATATACTTACAAAATTAATTAAAGGATGTGTATTGAATCATGGCAATGACAGTAAAAAAAGATAATAATGAGGTTAGAATTCAATGGAGAGTAGCAGATATTAAAATTCCAACAAATGAAATTAAAAATATCTCTCAAGACCAAGATATTCACGCAGTACCTAACGTTGAAGGTAGAGAAGTTTCTAGAATCGGTTCTACATTCGGTAAAACAAATCGCGTTATTATCGATACAGATGACCATGAATACATTATTTATACTCAAAATGATCAAAAAGTATACAACGAATTAACGAAATAATCTTTTTTAAATAGAGTTTCCATAAACTTAGAGACAATGATATTGCTAATAAGTGCAATACTCATTGTCTCTTTTTATTTTTAATAGTACTAATGAAGGACTATAATTTAATTAGATAACAAATGACGAATAATTTAAATATATATAAGGAGTGATTTTAATGTTTGTTGTTACAAATCGCATTACTGTTAAACAAGGTTTCGCAGAAAAAATGGCACCAAGATTCACACAAGGTGGAAAGATTGAATCGTTAAAAGGATTTAATAAAATCGAAGTTTGGCAAGTCAATAACGAAGACGATGACACCGAGGATATGTACGTTAATACATGGTGGGAAACTGAAGATGATTTCAATAACTGGGTAAAAAGCGATGCATTTAAAGAGGCACATCAACGACCTAAAGATTCAAAAAGTGATGAGTCATCTCCAGTTATTAAAAACCAAATCGTAAAAGCAAATGTACTATCTGTGTTAAATCCATAA
The DNA here is from genome assembly GCF_021117155.1 of Staphylococcus sp. HL28. NCBI lineage: Bacteria > Bacillati > Bacillota > Bacilli > Caryophanales > Staphylococcaceae > Staphylococcus > Staphylococcus sp. HL28. The sequence goes on along the minus strand of NZ_CP088218.1, from coordinate 776,444 downwards.
CATTATTAATTTAGTTAGAATAGAAAAAAGCCAAGATGAGTATTTGTTAAAGTAACAAATATGGCATCTTGGCTTTTATATTATAAAAATAGATGTGCGATTAAAGTAATAATAGGCAATGTAATTATTGTTCTGATTAAGAAAATAACGAATAGTTTACCAATATTAACTGGTATTTTTGAACCTAAAATGACGCCGCCTACTTCTGATAAATATATTAATTGGGTAATACTCAATGCACCAATAACAAATCGAGTTAATTCACTATGTGCACTTTCAATTAATATAGATGGTAAAAACATATCTGCAAAGCCAATTAAAATAGTTTGAGATGCATGGGCAGCTTCAGGTATTTGCAATAATTGTAAAAACGGAACGAATGGTTTACCAATTAATTCAAAGATTGGCGTATAGTTTGCAATAATAGTAGCAATCGTACCAATACTCATCACTACAGGTAATATAACAAACCACATATCTACGACTGTTTTTAATCCAGCTTTAAAAAAGTCTTTTACACCTGGCGCTTTAATTCCTACTTCTGTAGCCATATCAAATCCATGACCAATTGCTGTTTTACCTTCAGGCAGTTGCTCTGTTCTTGCATCACTCGATACTTCTTTCGCATATTCATCTGGTATCTTATTCAATGGCCATATTCTTGGCATGATAATCGCCGCGATTAAACATGAAATAATAACACTTAAATAGAATAAGAAAAATTGATCTTGCATTTTAACAGTATCTGCAATAATAATTGCAAAGGTAATAGATACCACACTAAAAGTAGTTGATATCACCGTTGCTTCCCTTCTTGAATAAAAACCTTCTTCATATTGACGACTAGTTATTAATACACCAACAGTACCATCTCCTATAAAAGATGCTAGATTATCTACTGTTGAGCGGCCAGGCAATGTAAACAATGGTCGCATGACAGGTCTAAATAAAGGACCTAACAACTCTAACAAACCGTATTCCATAAGTAATGGTAAAAATAAAGCCGCAAATAAAAATACTGCTACTAAAGTTGGTAATAAACTAGAAAACACAAGACCGCCAGTATCTTCTGAATATATCATTTTAGGTCCAACTTTAAGTAATGTCATCCATGCAAAGATAACTGCTAAAACTCTTAATATTATCCAACTTACATTCACATTAAATGCATTATATAATAATCCCTTTGGATCTAATTTATCTTTTAAAATCGTAGAACAAATAAGTGTTAAAATAGCTGATAAAGTTATAATCGTCACAATAATAAAAGGCATTGCTCCACCAACAATATCTTTTAGCCAATTAGCTAAAAATGCAACTGGTAGCGTCGTTTGCTTTTTACCATCTTGTTCTACTGGTATAGGAATTAAAAATAAAATAATGCCGATAAGTGACATCGTTATAAATTTAATTCGACCTTTAATGATTTCTTGCTTAGAATATCTATTCATCTTTCGTCATCCATTTCTTTCTATTTAAAAATACAATTATATATACTCAAATTGCATTTATATTTATTACAAAATGCTATTTCATATATATACATTTTTATGAATAATTAAGTATTTAATACTATACGCGATTTACATTCAAAGTGCAATGGCTAAAAGTTAAATAACTTTATAAATATATAGCTACTCATTTAAATATTTTGTGACATGGAAAATGCACCAAGAAACACAATATCATGTATCTTGATGCATACAATGTCTATTAGTCGTATAACTAATTATTACATCTTTCTTAATAAGAATAAGAAGTAAGGTGCACCGATAATGGCAATAATAACACCTACTGGAATATCTAACGGCGGATGAATACCTCTCGCTAAACCATCACCAAATGTTAATAATATCGCTCCGATTAAACCTGACATCATTGCGACATGCATTGTTTTATGGCCAACTATTTGTCTTGCGATATGTGGTGATATCAATCCTAAGAAGCTAATTCCACCTACAACTGAAATAGAAGCACCAGCTAACATTACTGATAAAATGAGTAATACCATTTTTAATCTTTTAACTCTAGCACCTAATGCGACAGCAACGTTATCTCCCAATCCTAGAATATCTAATTGATGGCTCAACATTAAAATTATCGGAATAGTAATAATGAACCAAGGTAATATAGATAAGAAGTTTGAAATATTATGACCGTATAAACTACCAGTTAACCAAACAAGTGCATTATTAGCGTCCATTGGATTGCGAATTAATAAGAACTGCACAATCGCTGTACATATTGCCCCAATTGCTAAACCAATTAAAGCTAAATTAGAACCTTTAACATCAAATTTAGAAATTAAAAAAGATAATATTAAACTTATCATTAACGCCCCAAAAAACGAACCGATAGGTAATATCGCTAATGGTGCTGTTGGAAATAGCATGATGATAATAACAGCGGCTAAACTGGCACCTTTAGAGATACCTATCACATCTGGAGAGGCAAGTGGATTTCGAACAACACCTTGGATAATTGCCCCAGATATCGCTAAACTACTACCGATAATCAGTCCTAATAATGTTCTAGGGATTCTATATTCATTTAAAATAAAATTATCATGTGTGAAGATGCCTTTAATCGCCTCGATAGGATTTACGATTACTGAGCCAATACATAAGCTAAAAATAGCACTAATGACTAATAACAATGTAACAATACTATATCTAATCATATGCTTCTTTCTTGTCATACGCGTTTCACCCCTTTAACTGTGATAAATAAGAAGTAAAATGCACCTACGAAAGAAGTCACGATACCAACTGGAGATTCAAAAGGATGTGTGACAAGTCGTGATAAAACATCAGAAAATAATAGTAAATCGGCACCGATAATAATAGTGAGCGGAATCATTAAGATATAATTATTTTTGATATAACGTTTTACAATATGAGGTACGATTAGGCCTACAAATCCTATTGGACCTGCGATTGAAACTGATAAACCCGCTAAAATAATGACTAATAATCCTAAGAGCATTCGAACAACTTGAATTTTTTGACCTAATCCTTTAGCAATATCGTCGCCTAGTTCCATTATTGTTAATTGCCGTCCCATAAGCATTGTAACTATCATAGCCACAACTAACCATGGTGTAATAGCAATCACTTCTGGCCATTTAACGCCTGACAGTGAACCTACTAACCAAAACATTACTGATGAATTGGAATCTTCATTTAACAATATTACTCCTTGAGTCATACTACTGAAGAATAGATGAACAGCCATACCTGCTAAAGCTAATTTAACTGGTGTCATTGCCTTAGTGGAACCTGAAAGTGTATAGACTGTTAATCCACCGATAAACGCACCAATCATCGCTAAAATCATGGAATAGTTTTCGAAAGATGGTATCAGAACCGTTATTAATACAATAACAAAAGAAGCACCAGCATTCACACCAAATATTTGTGGTGAAGCTAATGGATTCCTTGTAATAGATTGCATTAATAAACCTGCAAGTGCCAGTGCACCACCGATTAATAAACCTGCTAACATACGTGGCATTCTAGAATTATGTATCAAGAATGTCTGCTTCGTATCAGTGTGACCTGTAATATAATGAATGATATCTTTAAATTCAATATGAGAAGAACCAATCGCTAAATTTAAATAAATACAAATAAAAAGAAAGCACACACTCACAATATATGTGAGTGTAGTGCGTTTTCTTTTTGCTTGTAATATAGCGGATTGACTACTTTGTTCCTTCATAGTCATAGTTTTCCACCTTACTTATCGTCTTTATTGTGATCCTTTTTAGAAATCTCAACTAATTCTTTCGCCATTTCTTCAGAAGAAATTAATCCACGAGCTCTAGCCCATAAATCACGATCTACAACGTCTACACGATCATTTTTAACAGCGTCAAGTTTTTTCCAGACTGGATCTTTTTGCATTTTTTTGAATGTTGGTTCATCCGGACTCGCTTTATCAGTCATAATAAACATACGACCCGGATTAACATCAGACAATGTTTCAGAGTTCATTTCTAAATAAGGACCTTTTAAGTATTTACTTAAACCTTTTGTAACATCTGGTGATAATGCTTCTTTAAATCCTAATTGTGTTAAGAATTGTCCAACATATGATTCACTAGGATGTCCTAAGAAGCTTGATTTTGCTGCTACAGCTGGTAATACTTTTTCATCTTTATCAAACTTAATCTCTTTTTTGTATTCAGCAATTTTCTTATCATGTTCTTTTAGACGCTTTTTACCTTCGTCTTCTTTACCTAATGCCTTAGAAATTGTTTTGAAGGCATCAATATTATCATCATAGTTACCATCGAAACTTTTTAGTTCGATCGTTGGTGCAATTTTGTTTAAATCTTTATAAATACCTTTATGTCTGTTGCTATCAGCAATAATTAAATCTGGTTTTAACTTACTAATCTCTTCTAAATTTGGTTGCTTACGAGCACCTACTGAAGTATAATTTCCGATTTTATCTCTTAATGGTTTAATAATACGTTCTTTTTTATTATCATCTGCAACCCCTACAGGTTTAACATCTAGCGCTGCTAATGCATCTACAAATGAATATTCAAGAACGACCACACGTTTAGGGTGTTTAGGAACTTTTGTTGTTCCTTCAGCATGTTTAATTTCAACCCCATCTTTAGACGCTGATTTATTTTTAGAGTCGTCTGACCCATTATTACTTACGCTTCCACATGCAGTGACTAAAACTAAAGCTAACATTAAGCCGAGTATGCTCAAAAATTTGATACCTTTCATTTTTCCACTCCTTAACTATGTATATGCTTACATATATAGTTTATTGATAACTATTCTCATTGTCAATATGATTTTTATAAATTTTATAATTAATTTGAGTCCTTCGAATACATTTATCATATATAATACGGAATGACTTTATGATAATATTGAATTTTAATTTTCTAAGTAATTAAAAAGGAGCACCTTACATTACTCTCAATATTACATGAGATCACTGTTGTAGGTGCTCCGTTGTTTATATATTAGATTTCATATGATGAATTGAACAAAATGGTTGATTAAAAGAATGAATCATCGTTTCAACTTTTGTGTCAGTTACATATACTTTTTCTAGATTTTTATTATACATCGAACGAGATAAAGCTTCATAACTCAATTGAAATTGTATTTTATTACCGATTTGATAATGATCTTGATTGTTTAAATCGATCATTAAATGATCACTTGACGCACCAATAATTTGGATATCATTGGCTATCGGGCTTATATTAGTTGTATCTGTATCAATGTATCCTATATCAACAATCGCTTGCAAATATGACTGTTTCGTATGACTATTCATACGCGGTTTAATTTCTAATATTTCCGCTTCCAATACTATCGCATCTTGATACAAATGTGAAACTGGCTTATCTGTAGTTGTATCGACGCCTCTAAATAATGTTTCACCAATTCGTAATTCATTTATTTTGCCTAAGTCATTATACATCGTTAACGGTAGCATACTTGAGTTTCCGCCAGATACAATTTTCATTCGATAACCCATTTCTCGCTCGATGGCACTAACAAATTTATTAATCATAAAGACATCATCTTCGATTGGCGAACCTGATTTAAAGCACATAAAATTAAATGACACACCAACAAGTTGAATATGGGATAAATTCAATATGGTTTCAATATATTTAACAACATCGTATGTTAGAACACCTTCTCTACCGTCTTTCCAATCAACCATTAATATCACTTGATGTTTTATATTTAAATATTGCGCTATACGATTCAGTTCAATAATTGTATTTAATTCGGTTTGAATACTGATTTGTGTATCTTTAATCATATTATCTAACTGTGATAATTGTGTTGATCGTAATATCGTGAATGAACAATCAAAATCAGTTAATTGTCTTATATTCTCTAATCGTGAATCTGCAAAATGTGTGATACCTAATTCAATTAATTTTTGAACAATTTGTCGGTCTCCTGCGATAGATTTAATAACAGGTGTAAATTGTATGTGTTTAGCATCTAAAATAGTTTGAAGTACTTTGGCATTGTATTGTATTTTGGATAAATTTATATTTATATTTGCCATGTACTTACACCTCTTTTTTTATTGGATTTTCCAATTCTGTATTTAAATATTTCTTCACTTTATTTTCCATTCGCATACTTAATAATGCTTTAACTGAAATAGTTGGTCCAAATAAGACACGATGTAAAGCTTGCGCATGATTTTTATTGGCATCAATCGCCGCTTCAATTTCTTGTTGCACTATTTTAAATAATGTCTCTTCATTCACCATGTCATATTGATTAAAATGATGAATCAACTCTGCCAGTTGATTTTGGACAACGGCATGTTGGAACTTTCCTATTACTGCTTCAATTGAATCTGCAATTAAACTTTCATTCGTAATTTCAACATCTGGTAGCTTCTGTTTTAATGTTTGTAAATCAATACGGGAACCACCTAAATCTCGGACTAAAAAGTTTATTTGATAATTGGGACCAAGATTTACGATGGTATTTTGCATATGTGCTTCTAAAGCAATACCGTAATCTTGAATATACGCTATTAATGGTCTTACTAATGTGCTTGTATATTGTCGAATAAATTGTTCTATCGATTCTGTAGTGAGCTCGTTATTTATCCATTTAATATAACTATCAACTATGACATCATCATCAACCGGATTGCGATTCACTAGACTCGCGCTAACTATAGTTGATCCTTCTTGAGTTAACACTGGCTTTTCTCTAACAATACACGCTAATTGACGTGCTAAATCCGCGTCTACATCGACATACTCACCAAATGGCTCAGCAGCCACTTTTAATTCAGGATAAATATTCAACATTTCTTGCAGTGCATAACTTAATTTAGGACCATCAACCGTTGTCACAGTAGATACTGTTCGCACAGCACTTGTCGCTTGCACATTTACTGGTAATTTAATATGAAATGGATGATGCAATAACTCCATTGTCCTAAATGACAATGTGGCTTTAGATTCAACTGTAAACGGTGTTGGAATTAATATTTTGTCACTAATCCATGTTTTAAAACGTTCACCAATCACATGGTCATATTGCCATGGATGGACAAAAATTGCTCGATAATTATTAATTTCTAAATCGAGCGGTTTTAGAAATGATTGTAATTTATCCTTTAGTTCTGGAATAATTTGATTAACGATATACTGTTCATCATTTTCCATTGATGTCGTCATCATATGTGAAGCTGAAACTAGCATAATATGTAATGGGATAATCTTTTCAAATTCTGGTGCATAGCAACGTATTTCCTCTAATGTTAATGGCAATTTGGTCTTAGTTAAAGGATGTGTTGGATGTCCTTCTAAAACTAAACTTTCAGAGTAACTTAAATCATTTGTAATACCATTATCTTTGATATGTTGCAACCATGTAAAAAAATTAATCGTGTCTGGTAGCATTGAAAATGTCATACTTTGATGAATTAATGATGCTCTATTATTAAATTGTTTATATGATTCTACAAAGCTATCCCTACTATGGATAAGCTCATGATATAAACGCTCAGATATTTCAATATCAAAAGCATCATTCAATATGTTAAGTAAACTTTCTAAACTTGTAATTTGAACGCGTTCATCACCACATTGATAGGTGAATGGTCCATCAAAAACATATCTTTCTAACATACTTTTTCTTAAAACATATGCAGTTAGAACTCGTCCATGATATTGTATTTCTATTTTATCTGTTAATTGATTTATTTTTGCGTCCTCAGGACATATTCGTTCTTTTACAATTGCATTTAACATTCTATGTTGAATGTTTTTATCCGCAAGTAACCACTCATTGCGTGTCATTGTGAAATTCCTCCAATTTTATGAACTCGTTGCATTAAGTAAAATATGATCGAAATGGCTACTGTACTTATTCCCATAATTAAAAATGTATTTAATACGCCAAATTTGTCGGCAAAGAAACTCATAATTAAACTTCCTAAAGGTATCATGCCTCGGTCCATCATTACAATACTTAATACCTTACCCCTTTCATAATCTTTAACACTATTTTGGAAATAAACGCGATTTGTTGTTCTCGCCCATTGGCTAAATAATCCAATTAAAGTAATACAGATAAACATGATTACTAAATTATGAACAATGATACCTAATAAGGCGATGCCAAAAAGTAATGAACTAAGATAATACATTTTAACAGCATCGATATGATCTAGAATTTTAGGTAATATCACTGTAGCGATAATGCCACCAATAGCACAACAAGTCATTGCAATACCAAATATTTCAGATTGTCCGGGAAAAACATGATTAGTCAAAACCGGTAATATTGTTGTATATGAAAAACCAGTTGCCATAATTAAAAGTGAAGTAAAGAAAATTTTACTACCTTCTAAATTACGTTTGAAATAATCCAGCACTACTTTTAATGACATTTCTTTTTGATGATCACCCATATCAGTTGCTTGAATGTGTATTGGTAAACATAAAGCTACCGCTATAAGATAACAAATAGCCTGAGCTAAAAATGTCGTTGGTGCATGATAAACTGCTAAAATAACACCTGCAATGGCTGGACCAATAGAACGACAAATATTAATAATAAATGAGTGAAATGACACTGCTTGTGTTGTTGTGATTTTATCAGATAAATCTGGTAAGACTGCTTGCCTAACTGGTGTTTCAACAGCACTTAGCATTCCTCGTAATGTCGCATATATTAATACAATATATACCGGAATTTGATTAAATGAGTACGTCATCACACACAGTATTGCCGTAACTAAAAATGATGAAGATATTGTAATACGCAGTAAATTTCCTTTATCATATTTATCAGCTATAGAACCTGCCCATACACTTAGTATCAAAATGGGTACGAGCCGGCAAAAATTAACTAAACCTAAATAAACTGCGTTATGATATGTAGTAAGTACAAACCAGTTTAACCCGATTTGCCCAATCCAATTCCCTAAAAACAGTAGAAATGAACTGGAAAAGAAAAATTTAGCCATAAATTTCACCTGTCTTTTTAATTGATAATAATAATCATTATCATTAATATGGATTATACAAATCTTATTAATTTTTGTAAAATATTTTTTTAGAGGTGAATTATGAATTCAATTAAAAACACAAAAGAACATAATTTTAAATTGACCAAAGATGAGCAAAATGCTTATCAATTTTTAAGTCAATCTCATCCAGAATGGTCGCAATACTTTATTCAAAATATAGATATTGGTCGCGATAAGGTGACACAAAGATTAGTCACATCAATACATAGAGAAAATCTGGTACACGGCAAAGATCATAGTAGAATATTAAAAAGTAAAGATATCGAAGCTTTGTCCATTCATCGACCTGAAGTTTTAGAAATAGAATTTAAAGCATCACATAAAAAGTTATATGCACCCATAAGTGGTCAACACGCATTTAATCGTGTAGATGTTGAAGGTCCTTTTTATTATCAATCTATAAATGATTCATCATTTTATCGAGTAGAACATCCGAATGACATATTAGATTGGGTATTAAATGAAGCACCGGAGTTAGATAACGAAGCTAGCGATCAATTTAAAGATGATTTAACAAATAGCGCAGCAAATATGATATTTGCTATTAGTTATCAAGCCTATAGCATGAAAGATGAGTCGCAACCTTTGTTTGATATTATTAAAAATCATAATGATAGCTATTTACGTTCAGAACAAGCTGTTATCGAAGGTCATCCTCTACATCCAGGTGCAAAATTAAGAAAAGGTATGGATTCAAGTGAAACATTTAAATATTCTCCTGAATTTGCACAACCCATTGATTTGAAAATTATTTTGATACACCATCAATTTAGTAAAGTACAATCATTAGATAAATCTTATAATGATACGATTAATCAACTTTTCCCTAATATGCATCAACAACTTCTGGATGAAATAAAACAATATGATGATATCAATATAGACGATTATCATGTCATGATAGTACATCCTTGGCAGTATGATGAAGTGCTCGATCGAGATTATAGTAAAGAACTAGATCAACATATGATCATTAAGACTCAATGTACATTACCATATTATGCTGGATTATCATTTAGAACATTAATGCCAAAAGCACCTAATGAAGACCCTCATATTAAGTTATCAACTAATGTGCATATTACTGGAGAGATTAGAACATTATCAGAGCAAACCACACATAATGGCCCATTAGTGACCCACATTTTAAATCAAATATTAGTTAATGATGCGACATTCAAACCATATGCATCATCGGTCATTGATGAAATTGCTGGTATCCATTTTTATAATGAAAACGACCTAGACCCTATACAAACTGAGCGTAGTGAACAATTAGGTACCTTATTTAGAACCAATATTAACACTCACCTCAAGGAAAATGGTTTAACATCAATGATTCCATCAAGTCTAGTTGCTCAATATCCATATCACTCTGAGCCACCAGTCGTTTCATTAATTAAGTTATACCAACGTCACAATGAATTCATTTCATACGATGAGGCTGCTTTAGCGTGGATGAAAGATTATAGTCATGCCCTATTAGGTTTAGTTGTACCGTTATTAACGAAGTACGGAATTGCACTTGAAGCGCATTTGCAAAATGCAATAGTACATTTTAATGAAGATGGTTCATTAAATCATTTATATGTGAGAGATTTTGAAGGATTGAGAATCGATCAAGCAAGATTAAATGACATGGGTTATGCTACAGACCAATTTCACGAGAAATCACGCATTTTGACAGAATCTAAAGTCTCTGTTTTCAATAAAGCTTTTTATTCAACAGTTCAAAATCATTTAGGCGAATTAATCTTAAACATTGTACAATCAGCTGATCAAGATAATTTAGAAGATTTAATTTGGGACGATATAGCGAACATCATACACCAAATTATAGATACAATGACCGACGTTTCTGATGAGAGAATCTCTGAAATTCAAAATGTAATGTTTGCTAAAACAATTGATTATAAATGCGTGACTACCATGCGCTTAGAAGATGAAGCACATGAATACACATATATTAAAGTAAATAATCCCTTACATTCTTAATACAAAATAGTATGATAAAAAAATCCGTGAGATACATATTTAAGTATCTCACGGATTCTTTATTATAAAACTAATTAACTAGATGGACAGATTATTGTAAACCTTGTCTTTCGTTATTGTTGTTGTTTTGGTTGTTATCTTTTTCATGTTTTTGTTGCCATTCTTTTTTAGTCATAACATCGTCAACTTGCATGTTAACTTCTACAACTTCTAAACCAGTGATATATTTCACTTGTTCTTTAACTAAGTCAGTTACTTTACGGAAGATTTTTGGTGCAGATTCACCATATTCTAAAATAACTTTTAAGTCGATAGCAGCTTGTTTTTCACCAACTTCAACAGAAACACCTGTTGTTACATTGTTACCACTTGAGAAAGCGTTAGTAAAGCTATCAGTGAAGCCGCCTTTCATATCTAAGATACCTTTAACTTCGCGAGCTGCAATACCAGCAATTTTTTCAACTACTTCATCAGAGAAAGTTAATTTGTTTTCAAATTGAGGTTGTTGGTTTTCTTGCTGTTGTTTTTCTTGTTCTTGTCTTTCTTTTTCGTTAACACCTGTTTGGTTATCATACGCTTGTTTTGCTTTATTGTTATCTACTGCCATTTTGCATTCTCCTTTTTAAATAAAATTATTATTATTTAATCTTTTTAAAACTTTAAATGAACATCTTAGAAATTAAAGTTAAATTAACTCCATCTATTTAGAAAATTCAAAAAGTCTTGTGTACGGTCTTTAATATACCCAATTCCTATTCCTATTAAACATAAAACAATAATTAAAATTGTTTTCCAGAAACCTAAAGTTAGGAATAATATAGCTATAAGTAAAAATGCTAAAAATCCGATAATTCTCCATTTGAAAGTTTTCAATATGTTAATAAGTTGTTGCGTAGAGTCTTGTCCATTTTGGTTATTATTATTAGCCATGATATCCCTCCCTTACAACACTCTTGGACCAGAGGTTTTCTGATCTTTGACGTTTACTTCTAATTTTCTTACTGGCATTTCAGTGAAGTGCTCAACATTTTGTTTGATATCTGCACGAATACTTTCTGTTAAAGATGTTGCTTGAACATTGTTTGGAACAAAGTAATCTGCCTTAATATCAATAAATGATTTTTTCTTCTTGTTGTACATTTTTGTAACAACATTAGGTTGTCTAACTTGATCATATTTAGCGATCGTATCATAAACTGTTTTCTCAACAGCTTTTCTTGATACATAGACATGACCATCGTCAAATTCTTTGTACAATCCAGGTTTTCTATACGTAGGTTTAAATATGCTTAGTACTAATATTAAACCAATTAATATTAGCAATCCTGCTAGACCAATCAATAGTGGCTGGAACCAATTGAATTGTAAGAAGTAGTCTTGGTATTGAGAAATACGGCTATCTTTAATATACATAAACAATAGGAAACCAACGATGACTACGATAAGTAGGCCAAGGATAAAGTTTTTAAGTCTTTTCACCTCGTATGACACCTCCTCAATTAGTATTATATTTTCTAGTATCACACAAAATGAGTACCCTATTATAAATAAATCAAAACCAATAATTTAAAATTTAATTATCAGTTTTTATATTTAATTAAGTACTACTTATATGGTTTATTCCCATTTAATTGTAATCGGAAACATTTATTTCAAAAAATCTAAAAACTTTTTTTATCTTTCGAACTTTTATATTCTAATATATCTAAAGCTCTTCCTTTCACTTATATATTTTTACTTGTTCTAGATTTTTATCCATCTAGTGATTTAAAAAACGGCCATATCATGTAGAAAAATTAAAAACCTGAGACGTGATGTCCCAGGTTTTGATAATATATTGTTATTTTGTAAATTAATCATTCTAGATCATACAACGTTTACTAAATAGTAGCATTGGTCTAATTAAATTAATGATTGCTCTATCTATAACTTATTTTTCCAAAGTTATTTTCTCACTAATAATTAAATGTTAATTACTAATTTACCTATCATGGTATGACTTTCCAATGTTTGGTGTGCCTTGTATAGATTGTCTACTGTCAATCCTTCAATCACTTTCGTAGTAGTTGGTTGATAGACACCTTGTTCTATTTTCATTGCAATATCTTTTAAGTAATCATGATGCTTATTCATATCGTTAGTTCGGTGAACAGGTCTTGCAAACATAAACTCATGAGAAAATGAAATACTTTTAGACTTAAGTAGATTTAAATCTTGTTTTTCATTAAAGGCTACTATTGTCGCAATATGTCCTCTTGGTTTAATTAAATCAATCATCGCTTCGTAATACATATCAGAATTGAAAGTACAAAATATATAATCCACTTCTTCAATACCTTGTTGCGTTAATTGTTGTTTTAAATCTTTTTTATGATTGATTACGATGTCTGCCCCCATGTCGTAACACCATTTCTCTGTTTCATCTCTGGATGCAGTAGTAATCACTTGTAAACCATAGTGACGTGCAATTTGTGTTGCAATACTACCTACACCACCAGCACCATTAATAATTAATATCGTTTTACCATTATTATCCATTGGATCATTTGAAATATTGAAACAATCAAACAGTGTTTCAGATGCTGTAAGTCCAGTTAACGGTAAACTCGCAGCTTGTTCATCTGTAATATTTTCAGGTGCATGTGCGACTAACTGTTCATCAATCAATTGATATTCAGCATTAGAACCGTGTTGACTGGGAGAACCTGAATAAAACACTCTATCTCCTACTTCAAACATAGACACGTTATTTCCAACTGCTTCAACTGTACCAACTGCATCAAATCCTAAAATTCTTGGCGCATGTGATACAGTCAATTGCCTTTGTTTAGTATCTACGGGATTTACACTAATACTCTTTACTTTCACTAAAATCTCTGTTCTATTTGGCTGCGGCAGGTCTATGTCATATGTTTTAAATTGATTTCCTTCATCTAAATTAAATGGTTGATCAAAACCTATTGCTTTCATGCTGCAATCACCTCAATTGATTTTAATTAAAACTGTCTGCCTCATCATCTAACATATACATTTTATTCAGGATCTGCTACTTTAATCACTTGCTTACCAAAATTGTCACCTGTAAAAAGATTTCTAAATGCTTCAGGTACTTTATCAAACCCATTCGCCACAGTTGTTTGCGTTTTTATTTTGTCTTCATGAACCCATTGCGCTAATACTTCACTCGCATTTTTAAAATCATTTGCAAATTCGGCTACCAAGAAACCTCTCATCATGGCTTGCTTTTTAACTAATGTGCCTTGTATTCTTGGACCAATGTCATCTTCCGGGTGGTTATATGAAGAAATAGCACCACACACTGGCACACGTGCAAAGCGATTAAGATGTTTAAATACTTCATCTGCAATAGTTCCACCAACATTTTCATAATATACATCCACACCATCTGGTAATGCTTGTGCTAAGTTCTCAGCAAAATACTTATCTTTGTAATCAATACCCGCATCAAATCCTAATGTATCCGTTAAATAATTTACTTTATCAGGACCACCAGCGATGCCTACCACACGACAACCTTTGATCTTAGCGATTTGACCTACCACTGAACCTACTGCGCCTGAAGCTGCTGAAACCACAACCGTTTCACCTTCTTGTGGGCGTCCAATATCTAATAAACCATGATAAGCTGTTTGACCTGGCATACCTAGTACGCTTAAATACAATTCAAGTGGTACTTCTGTAGAGGGTACTATATTAACTTTGTCACTAGTTACTGTATTATATTTTTTCCAAGGCAACATACCTGTAACGATATCGCCTTCTTGGAACCCATCCGCTTCTGAAGCAGTTACTTGAGCAACGATATGACTTACAATTGGTTTCCCTACTTCAAATGGTTGAACATAGGAATCTCCTTGTGACATTCTGCCTCTCATATAAGGATCAACTGAAATATATAATGTTTTTAATTGTATTTCACCATTTTGTGGATTTGTGATGTCTATTTCCTCGTATTTAAATGTATCATCCTGTGGCATGCCATCAGGATATTTATTAAAAATTATTTGTTCATTATTCATCGAATCATCCTTTTTTCAAAATATAGTTATTACCATAATACCTCAGTTCAAGATGTCGCAATCATTTTGTTCTAACTGTATAATATGAGTCAATAAATGAGATTAAGTTGGAGATGTATTAATCATGAAACTAAGTATTTTAGATTATGTCCCTATTTTCGAAAATAGAAATGCTACTGATGCACTGAATCATAGTGTCGAATTAGCACAACTGGCAGAAAAGCTAGGATATGAAAGATATTGGGTAGCAGAACATCACCAAGTTTTATCAGTAGCATCAAGTGCTCCAGAGATGATTATGATGACTCTGTTAGAACAAACGACTCATATACGTATTGGCAGTGGAGGTATCATGATTCCACACTATAGTCCTTATAAAGTAGCAGAACAGTTTAAAATTATGGAAGCACGACATCCTCAACGTGTTGATTTAGCTTTAGGTCGTTCTAAAAGCTATCCAAATGTTTTTGCAGCATTGAACGAAAATAAAACTCAACCACTACAATTCGAAACTCAATTAAACGATTTACAAAAATATTTTACTGAAGATGTTACTCAAGCACATCGATTTCAAACTTTAATTGCAACGCCACAAATCAATAATTATCCTGATATGTTTATCCTTGGAATGAGTGAACGAAGTGCGAAACTAGCAGGTAGAAAAGGCTTGCCATTTGTAATAGCACAGATGAGTCAAGCTTCACATCACCTTCAAGCGGCTATTAAAACATATAAATCTACTATATATCAGCACTATGGAGACCGAGTAAAACCATATGTCATATTAGCAACGTTTGTTGTTACTGCAGAACACCTAAACCAAACCAATCAATTACTAAATGCGTTTCATTTGTGGTTAATTAGGATTTTTTATGCTAATCAGCCTAAATCTTACCCTTCAATTGATACAGCTCTAAATCGTCAATGGACTGATAGAGAACTTAAGAAGAAGTCATCCAACGCAAACCGTGTGATTAGCGGTTCACCATATCAAGTAGCTACCCAGCTAAAGCAACTGAAGAAAGATTATCATGTTGACGAAATAATGATCTTGCCGCATGTATATGGAGAAGCTAATCGAAAAAGGCTATTAGAACTAGTAATGGAATATAGTAAATCATGAGAAATTATAAAAATAAAGGTACAATATCCAATTGAATACATTATCGAACCTTTCTACCTATAAATAGAAAGGTTCGATTTGTACGTATGGAAATTGTACCTTTTTCTTATTTAGACCAGAGGAATTCTATTATTTCGTTGGCTACTTTTCTATTTTCATGTAATTGACTATGCTGTGCTGACTTTCCACTATATTTAGATTCTTTATAACTACTCACCGAATCTCCTATTAAATATTTTAAAGATTGAGATGAAGCATTTGATACTCGTCCATCAGAATGTGTTCCATCTTTTAAGTCACCAAAAATATTTAATACTTTAATATCTTTGTTTTTATAATTTTCCTTAAGGGATAATAATGCTTTGTAATTATCAGTCATTTTACTTGGCTTACCATTTTGGTCAACCGTAATTTCATTTACTTTTTCGTTTAAATTTAAAACACCGTTGAAGGTCCCAGCAATGTTAACCTCTTTATTTAATTGAGGTAAATCTTTATCTGTACCATACATTTTCATAAAGTATGCAAATGATAAGTTACCCATTGAGTGACCTACAAAATTATATTTATCAATCTTATATTTGGATTTAAGATTTGCTAACACATTTTTGATATTTTTAGCGTTTTGTTCAGTGTCACCATTTTTATTATCTTCCATCTCTACTTTGATTATAGGATTTGAAGCATTGTCTTTAAGATTCCCCTTAAAATTGACATTTCCATCCTTTGATACCCTTGCTGTGATGACATTATTGGTTACACCTTGTTTGACAGCTTGATTTACCATATATTTTTCTGAGTTTTCACTACCACCATAACCATGTACGAATATTGTACCAATATGTGATTGTTTAAAACGTTCTTTATCTACTTTAGTTGCATGATGTTGACGTACGAATATCACTGATGCGACTATAATCAGTGCAATGATTAAAACACTAATCATTAGTAGCCATTTTGACTTCATAAAGTTACCTCTTTTTTCATATATTTCATTCAGTATATAGTATTTTTTCAAATTACGCACATAAAAAACAAGGTGCATCGTAATGATACACCTTGTAAAAATACTCTATTTAATTTCTCTTGTTTCAGCTAATTGTTTGTACCAATAAGCACTTTTCTTTGGATAACGTTCTTGTGTATCAAAATCTACATAGAATAATCCATATCGTTTTTCATAACCATTTGACCATGAGAACACATCCATTAATGACCATAAGAAATAACCTTTAACATTAGCACCATCAGCTATTGCATCAGAGATAACATTTAAATGTTGTTTAATATAATCAATACGTGCATCATCATGAACTGTTTTTTCAGATTCTATAAATTCATCTTTATAACCTAAACCATTTTCAGTGATATAGATTTTATGATAATTAGGATAGTCTTTGACAACACGCATAATTTGGTCATATAAACCTTGTGGGTAAATCATCCAATCCCAATCTGTTCTTGGTACATCGACATCAAACTCTCTTTGTCCGACACCTTTTAATTGATATTTTGATCCACCTTTATCACCAGTTGAGTTATGCGTAATTAGACATTCTCCATCGTAAGCTTTCATCCAATCACTCATATAGTAGTTAATACCTAGGAAGTCATTTAAATCTTTAGCTGCATCTAAAATTTGGTAATCTTCATCTGTGATATCTAACTTGCCACCATTCACAGAAAGTATATGTTGAACACCTTCCATTGTTTCTCGTGAATATTTACCTAAATATGTTGCATCTAAAATAAATTTATTATGAATGATATCTTCTAATTCTGCTGCTTTAACATCTTCTGGATTATTAGGATCTAAAGGATATTTAGTTGGTAATGCATGTACAACGCCAATTTCGCCGTTATATCCTCCATCTTTAAATAACTTCACTGCTTTGGCATGTGCCACCATCATGTTGTGATGAGATTGAAATACTTTTCCGAAGTCATATGTTATACCTGGAGGGAACTTACCAACTAAGTATTGACCATCTCCAATAGGACCAATTTCATTAAATGTTGTCCAGTATTTTACTTCAGGGAACTCTTTAAAGCAGAATTCTGCATAATCTACAAAATAGTCAATCGTTTTACGATTTAAAAAGTCACCATCTTTGTGAAGTACTTCAGGTGTATCGAAATGATGTAATGTAACAAATGGTTCTACATGACGCTTATGGCATTCGGCAAATAGTTTATGGTAATATTCAACACCTTTTGGATTTACTTCTCCATATCCATTAGGGAAAATTCTAGACCATGCGATAGATATACGAATACCATTTACACCAAATTTTTCACTTAATTCTAAATCCACTGGATAGCGATGATAAAAATCGCTTGCAGGTTCTGCAGTATACCAGTAATTTTCTTCTAGATAAGTATCCCATGCGACACGTCCTTTACCATCCGTTTGAGTTGCTCCTTCAGCTTGATATGCGGCAGTCGCTCCACCAAAAATAAAATCTTCAGGTAATTTTTTAGTCATTATGAAAAACGCTCCTATCTAATCTTCAAATTGTTTTTGTACAAATGCTAGTGCTGCTTGTCCATCACGCGTTAAATTAATATACTCAACACCTTGAGTTTTAACTAACTTGATACCTAATTTGTCAGTGTCTTGTTTGATATCTTCATAGTTTGAAGCCACTTGAGGGGCTAAAATAATTAACTGATAATCTTTCATAATATCCATATGTGCACCGTAGCCACCAGCTGCAGCTTTGACAGGAACATTAAATTCTTCAGCTGCTTTATTTAAAGCATTAGCTAATAATCCACTTGTTCCTCCACCTGCACATAGGACTAATACATTTGTTTGTTCTTTTATATTGTTTGTTAAGTCTGCTTTAGTTTCAGTACCTTTATTTGAATGTGATGCTAAAATAGCGTCTGCCTTTTTAGTATCGAAATTAGCTGCGACTTTATCTTGTAACTCGCTATTACTTTCCTTAATGCCGGCTTCTTCTTCTAGAATTTCATTATCATAAACTTTTAAGAATGGATAATAGATAATGATATCAACAACGATTAATACTACTGCAAGAACAAATGATAACAATGCAAATTGCGTACCCATGACGATACCTAATGGTGCTGGCGTAGTCCATGGTAAGTTAACTGAGAAGCTATTCATTCCTAATACATCAACGAAGAATTTAAAGATCCATACGTTAACAATTGGTGTTAATACAAAAGGTATAAAGAATACTGGGTTTAAAACTAATGGGGCACCAAATAAGATAGGTTCATTTACACCAAAGAATGTTGGTACAACGGATGCTCTACCAATGGCTCTGTTACGTTTGGATTTAGCTACCCACATAAACATAAATGGAACAACTAAAGTAGCACCAGTACCACCCATTGTTACGATGAACATTTGTGTACCAGAAGTAATAACATTATTTGCATGTTCACCAGCTTGAATTAATTTAAAGTTAGCTTCAATATTCGCATATGTAATGGCCGCAATTGCAGGTTCTACGATAGAAGGACCATGGATACCTACAAACCAGAATAATGCAAAGGCACCAAAAATAATTGTGATTCCAATCCAACCATTAGCTGCTGTAAATAATGGTTCAAATACTTTAAGTACTGCTTCAGCAACATTCGTTTTAATAGTCGCTCTAATTGTTAAATCGATACCATATAAAATTAAAATAACTGCTGAAAATGGAAAAATATCTTTGAATACTTGTGAAATATTCGGTGGTACTTCTTTAGGCATTTTGATAGTAATATCACGTTTAATAAAGAAGTTATAAACAATGACAGTGATAAATGCTGAAATAAAGGCAGTTAATAACCCTTTAGTTCCTAAAAACGCATTTAAAAATCCGCCTTCTTTAGCAGGATCAGCTGCTAAGAATAAGAAACCACAGATTGACGCAAGCATTGTTGAAATAAAGTTGATTTGGTTAGTACTTTCAAGCTTACGGTTATATGAATCTGTAAGTGATTTAGCTGTTGTACCAGCTACGAGTAATGCTACAAGTCCCATTGTATAGTTATATGGTTTCATCAAGATGCCTTCCATCTCTTTATCCCATTTGAAACCAAATACGTTCGGTACAAAAGCGATTAGTAAAAATAAACTTGAGAATAATATGACAGGCATTGCTGAAATAAATCCATCACGAATAGCTCTTAAATAAATGTTTCTTGATAACTTTTCAAAAAATGGTTTTCCCTTCTCAATTTGAGCAATTAACTTTTTCATCAAGGTCTTCACCCTCTTTTATATAATTCTATTAAATGTGACATGACATCTTTTAATAAAATAGTAGTCATTAAATGGTCTTGACCATGCATCATTGTCACACTATATGCGATATCTTCTCCTTGAGCTTCTTTAGCTAAAAGACTAGTTTGAGCTTTGTGCGCATCTGCTATAAGACCTTTACCTTCTTCAATTAAAGCTTCAGCTTTGTCAAAATCTTTATTTTGTGCAGCTGTTAATGCTTCTAAAAATTTAGAACGTGCATCCCCTGCAAATGCTACAATTTCAAATCCAATTAATTGTACTTCTTCTCTATTCATGAGCGTTATACTCCCCTCAAATCAATATCATTTATTTCCAAGATGTTGCTGTTTTAGTAAGTACTTTGTTAAGATCGTCGATATTCTTAAATCCAGTCGTTCTTAACCACTCACGTGCTGCCGCTTCACCTTGCTCAATATATACTTGAACAGCCCCTGCCCAAGTAGCACGTCCACAAAGTACTCCATTAAATTTAGCACCTGCTTCATGCGCAAATTTTAATGTTTCTTGGAATAACTCTGCAGATACACCAGCACTTAAATAAATATATGGTAAATTTGTTGCAGCCTCTTGATCTCTGAAATGTTGTGCCGCTTCTTCTTTGGTATAAACAACCTCTCCATCTGCAAATCCTTCAACATACTTCATATTTACAGGTACTTCTACTTTTAATACATCAACGTTGAATCGAGGTTCTGAGAATAATTTCATAGCTTCGTTCACTTTTCTAGGTTTCACTTTTGCAAATTCAACACTGCCGTTATCCGCAATATTGTCATCATATGATAAAACTTCTAGGAAGAATGGAATATCTTCTGCTACACATTCTGAACCGATTCTTTCAATATAAGCTTGTTTTTGAATATTGATTTGTTCTTCATCATCAACGTCATAATATAATAAGAATTTAACTGCATCTGCACCTTGTTCTTTTAAGCGTTTTGCTGACCATTCAACTAAACAATCTGGTAAACGGCCTTTAGCATTTACGTCGTAACCAGTTTTTTCGTAAGCTAATAATAGACCACAGTTTTTATTTCTTGCTTCTGTTGCTGGTAAGCCATACTCTGGGTCAAGTAAGATAGATGAAGCGTATTGAGTTAATTCTTCTGCTACTAAAACTTTTAATTGTTCAATTTGTTCAACTGTTGGCTCACCAGTTTGATATTTAGCCATCATACGTTTTAAAGCACCACGTTGATCAAAAGCAAGTGCTGAAATAACACCTTGCTCATTACTTAATTGTGAAATTGCTGCCGTTTTATTTTGAGTTTTTACCATTATTTACACCTCTAATAATTCAATTTGATGATACAAATCATCATAATTATTTAAATTGACATATCCAGTACGTGATTCTTGAGCATTTAGCATACCTAATGTATTCGCCTTTTTAAGTAGTTGTTCATCACTCTCATGATTTAATAATGCAGCAGCGATGCCAGCCACTGTAGAGTCACCCGAACCAACTGGATTTAATACTTCAATAGATGGAATATTAACTTTGTAATATTGATTATGATGCTTAGCAAACATACCTTTAGCACCTAAAGACACGATAACCCATTCGATACCATTGAAAATTGGATTATTTAGTGCTTTCTTAAGTCCTTCAATACTCTCATCAACTGGTTGGTTTAAAAGTTGATATAGTTCATCTATGTTAGGTTTAATAACTGTTGGTTTAAAAGGCGAGTGTATAGATGTCATCAATGTGTCTCCAGAACTATCAAGTACGACTGGTAATTGATGTTCATGACATTTCTCAATAATCTTTGAATAAAAATCCTGATTTAATCCCTTTGGTAAGCTACCTGATATCGCTACGACGTCCATTTTTTTAATTAATGTATCAACATGATTTAAAAAATTAGAACCTTCTTCTTCACTTATTGTTGGACCTTGTTCTAAAATTTCTGTTTGCATTCCTTGATGTAGTACAGCAATACAATTTCTCGTTGTGTCATTAATTTTGAAAAATGAATGTTTTATTTGTGAATCGTCTAATTGATTTTCAATAAAATCACCTAATGGTCCACCTATTAAACCACTAGCAGTAACAGGTTCGCTTAATTGATTTAATACACGTGTCACATTAAGACCTTTACCGCCTGCTGTCTTATCGATATTTGAAACTCGATTAACTGTATCTAGATGAAACGCTTCAATTGCATATGAAATATCTACAGATGGATTTAATGTTAGTGTTAATATCATATGCGTCGTCCTTTAATCGTGATACTCGCCTTTGTCCCATTTTTCTAAAAATTCATCGAAGAAATGGGGATCTGCTTGATCTGCATTATGCGTTTCTAAATGTTTAATTTTTGCAATTAACTTTTCACTTTTTTCAGTTGGTTTATATTTAGCATCGATAAATGCTTCGATAATATCGCACATTAATAGTTCACCAATGATTTTCCCACCGAAACCAATAACATTTGCATTGAGTTCTTCTTTAGCGTATAGTGCTGATGTCATATCACGTACGAGTGCTGCTCTTACTCCAGGAACTTTGTTTACTGCATTATTTATTCCTACACCTGTTCCGCAAATACAAATACCTAAATCTGCATTCCCACTAGTGACTTGTTCTCCTACTTTTTTACCGAAGATTGGATAATGTGTTCGTGTAAAATCATAAGTACCAACGTCAATGACTTCATGACCTTTTGATTTTAAGAATTGTGAAACTTCCATTTTTGTATCAGTTACTATATGATCGCAACCTAAAGCTATCTTCATTTTTTATCCTCCTTTAATTAGCACATTTTATTAAGCATATCTACACGTATTTGATGACGTCCGCCATCATAGTGACCATTTACGAATCCCTTAACTACATTTTTAGCTAAAGTATCCCCAACAATTTCTGAACCCATAGTGATCATTTTTGAATTATTATGACCTCTTGTCATATAAGCAGATCTTTCATCTGATACTTCTGCTGCAATCATGCCTTTAATCTTTGTAGCAGTCATAAAGCTTCCTACACCAAAAGCATCGATAGCAATTCCTAAATTGTCATCGTTCTTTTGTACTTCCTTCGCTATGGCAAGTGTAGAATCAACAAAATCTAATTCTTTACCTTCTGTTACGTCTAAAATATCGAAATTGTTTTCGACTAGGTATGTTTTAATTAAATCTTTTAAACGTTTACCATCAACATCTGATCCAATAATGATTGTCATAAAAAATCTCCTTTTTGATTTATTAATTAAAAGCGGCTTTCAAAAATTAGAGAAAAGGCTTTCAAATCTTCATGTTTAAATTATAAACGTAATCAAACATTAATTCAACATAATGTGCCGTTATTTTGTTTGAATTCATAGTTTATTCAAACATTTATAATTAAATTGTGTGAATATCACACATTTCTGTTTGAAAATTCACTTGAAACTGTTGGATTGATGAACAAAATAAAAAACCTTGAATCGATTGATTCAAGGTTTTGTTAATTTTAATTTTATTCAACAACTTCAATATATGATTTAATTTGGTCTAACTTTTCAGAATCAGTTACGTCCATCACTACTGCTGTCAAATCATCTAAATGACAAAAAGATGTAAAGTCTTCTTTTCCAACTTTGGAATGGTCGATTAGCAAATACTTCTCTATCGAATGTTCTAAGGCTAGTTGTTGCGTATATGCCTCATCCATTGAAGATGTCATGACAGCTCCATTATTAACACCATTACTACTAAAAAACATTTTACTAAAATGTAGCTTTTCAAGTATGGTGTTAGCCATTTCACCTATAAACGCTTCGGTCAAATGTCGCATTTCTCCTCCTAATAAGTATACACGAAAATTAGTTGTTTGCTTCTCTAATAATATTTTGTATACAGGCAAGCAATTCGTAATGATGGTTAGGGAATGATGATTAATTTCTTCTGCTAAAATTTCTACAGTTGTTCCAGGACCTAAAAATAAAGTATCTCCATCTTCTATTAATGAAATAGCTTTTTTAGCAATATATCTTTTTTCTTCCATCTGACGTGTGTGCTTTTCTTTATGTGACATCTCTTTATATTGAAAAGTAGAATTACTACGTGCACCACCATGTATTTTCGTCAAAATGCCTTGATTTTCAAGTTCTACTAAATCTCTTCTTACAGTCATATCTGAAACATTTAATCCGTCTACTATTTCATTGGTTCTTACAGTTCCTTTTTTATTTACTAATTTTGCAATTGCATCTAATCGGTCGTGCTTATTCACTTTATTTTGCCTCCTTAATTAGGCTCTATAATGTATCATTGGTTGTAATATAATGATAATTAAACATACATATTACTCACAGTGTCTCTACTAATGTTTACTATGCTAGTTTTATGTAAATTCCATCTTATATTGACCCTTTATTAAATTACAGGCGTCTTCAATATCGATTGGTTTATTATTATAATATCATTGTAAAGTGTTTTTGTGATTGAGATAAAGTTAAAGTATATATAAATTTTTATAAAAATGAGGTGTCTTTTTGAATAATAAAATTGAATCTTTAAAAAATATACTAGATCATTCTAGTAACATTGTATTTTTTACAGGTGCTGGCGTTTCGGTAGCAAGTGGTGTACCTGACTTTCGTTCTATGGGAGGGTTATTCGATGAAATATCTAAAGAAGGTTATTCACCAGAATACTTACTAAGTCGTGATTATTTGCAAGATGATCCAAAAGGCTTTATCAATTTTTGTCATAAAAGACTAATGTATATAGATAAATCTCCAAATATAGTTCATCGATGGATTGCTCAATTAGAAAATGACGAAAAGTCTTTAGGTGTCATCACACAAAATATCGATGGCTTCCATTCGGACGCAGGTAGTAAACATGTAGATGAGTTACATGGGTCACTAAACACTTTTTATTGTAATCAATGTCATCATCTATATTCTAAAAAGGACGTTATTGAAAGACAATTAAAGCAATGTGATATTTGTGGCGCTACAATTCGTCCTGACATCGTATTATACGGGGAAATGTTGGATCAAAATGTTATAATGCGTGCATTACAGAAAATTCAAAATGCAGACACATTAGTCGTACTAGGATCTTCTTTAGTCGTACAACCTGCTGCTGGTCTCATATCCAATTTCAAAGGTGACAATTTAATTATTATCAATAAAGATGATACACCTTATGATTCTCATGCTTCTTTGGTCATTAATGATGACATGGTAAATGTCGTTTCAGAATTAAATAAATAACACAAAAAAGCACTTCTCGAACTTTCGAGAAGTGCTTGTTCACTATGACAATTATGATAAATGATAGTTGATTGATTGAGAAATATACTCTGTAATATATGGATTCTCGTATTTTTTAAAATAATTGTTAAATCTTTCATCGCTTTGATATGTATCTGCTATTAAACAAAGCAATTGATTATCCATAAGTCCAATTTGATTCATAAAATCTTTCCACTCATACACAACATCATATGCATCCTCAATATCTAATTTATTTAAAGATAGCTTATTAAATTTTTGGAAAATCTCTTCAAACTTTTTCATTTTTTCTTCTTTAAATAGATTTTCATCGTTTGATTTGATGAATTCTTTATAAATATTTGTATGTCCATATTTTATTTTTGCTTCTTCCTGATATTGCTTAAAAGCTATATTATTCAATTCATCAATTTCTGTAATTGGAATATCTTTAATATACTGTTCAACTGCACTCTTTGTATTTTCTAAACTTTCTATTTTTCTATTTAAAATTTCTTTCTGCTTTTTCAATACCATTTTCAATTCGCTATCACTTTTATTGATAACTTTACTTATATCTTTAATACTCATATCCATGCTTTTTAATAATATTATTTTTTGTAACTTTACTAAATCTTTTTGAGAATATATTCTATGATTACTTTCATTCTTTTTAACTTTCAATAATGCAATTTCATCATAATAATGTAGTGTTCTTTTGGTTACCCTTGTTATTTTCATGATTTCTTTTAAACTATATTGGTATTCCAAAACGCTTCCACCTCTTTTAAAATTTCATCAGCTGGTTTGATTGTTGCTTTTTCAATACTACATTTTGTTTTTTCTAAATAATATTTTACTAAGTAATACCCACATGTATAACCAGCAGCGTATGGTATCCCCATTGGCTCGCCACCATATGATTTTGAAATTTCATCACCGTATAAATAAGGAGTTGATTCAAAAATATTATTAATAGACAAATTATTCTTTAAAAGATTTTTAATTAATTTCTGATTCTTATCCCACTCTATTGATGACACCCATGGACCTATATAGTCTTTACCATACATTGCTTCTACAAAATTTTCAGCTAAACCTTCCGCTACAATTAATTCTGCTAATGATCCACCATCCCAATCAACATATTGATATCTAATATTATGATTTATTTCATGAGCAATTGCACTTTTAACTCTACTTAAAGTATAACTATTAGGTACTAGTGATAGAATAATATATCCTGGTATTCCCCCATCCCCAACATAATTTTGATTTAGAAACATAGTAGGCTTTTTTTCATCGCCTAATAAAGCTGTAAATTTATATTCTTTTAATTCGGATTGAACATCAGACATTTCAAATTGATTAATTGCACTCTTAATTGAATGTTCACAATCATTCCAAAATTGGTTATCCATTTCTTTTATCTTATCTATATCATTTAATTTAATCTCACTAGGAATAATATGTGATTGGCCTAAATATGAAATTATATCAAAATTATTATGATCTTTCTTATCAATAGGTATTTGTTGTATTTGAAACTTCAATTCAAACTCTCTAAGTAAATTTTCTTTAAAGTATTTGTTTCTTTTTTCTTTTTCC
Source organism: Staphylococcus sp. HL28 (assembly GCF_021117155.1). Lineage (NCBI taxonomy): Bacteria > Bacillati > Bacillota > Bacilli > Caryophanales > Staphylococcaceae > Staphylococcus > Staphylococcus sp. HL28. The sequence continues at coordinate 749,141 of NZ_CP088218.1, read as the reverse complement.
ATGTTAATAAGTTGTCTATATACTTCATCTGATCTAATTATTTTTATATTGTACATACAATTATTACCTCCCTATAAGTACAATAAGGGATAACGTTACGTTACTTTCAAGACATATTTATAATTAAAATCATCTCTATAAATAACACAAAAAAGCACTCCTCGAACTTTCGAGAAGTGCTTTTTGCTCTATTAATCGTAAACCAATTTGTTTGCGAACAAGTTCGCAACAACCTTGGCAATATTAACGTTTTGAGAATTGAGGTGAACGACGAGCTTTTTTAAGACCTGGTTTTTTACGTTCTTTCATACGTGGGTCACGTGTTAATAATCCAGCGCGTTTTAAAGAACCTCTGTATTCAGGATCTGCTTCTAATAATGCACGAGCGATTCCGTGACGGATAGCTTGTGCTTGTCCTGTGAATCCACCACCGTGAACGTTAACTAAAACGTCATAGTTACCTTTAGTTTCAGTAACATCGAATGGTTGGTTTAAGTCTAAGATTAATGATTCAAATGGTAAGTAGTCACGTACGTCACGGTTATTAACTTTGATGTTACCTTCACCTGGTACTAAACGTACACGTGCTACTGAGTTTTTACGACGGCCTGTGCCTTTATATTCAACTTGTGCCAATGTAATTTCCTCCTTCTAATTAACCACGTAACTCGTAGTTTTCTGGTTGTTGTGCAGCGTGTGGATGTTCAGCGCCACCATATACAAATAATTTTTTACCTTGTTTTTCGCCTAAACGACTACTTGGTAGCATACCTTTAATTGAAGTTTCAAGTAAACGTTCTGGGTTAGTTCTTCTTAATTCACCAGCAGAGATTGATTTTAAACCACCTGGGTGATTTGAGTGACGGTAATACATTTTGTCTTGTTCTTTATTACCAGTGAATTGGATTTTTGAAGCGTTGATAATGATTACATAATCACCTGTATCAACGTGTGGTGTATAAGTTACTTTATTTTTACCGCGTAAGATAGATACTACTTCTGATGATAAACGACCTAATGTTTGGCCTTCAGCATCGATAACATACCATTTGCGCTCAATGTTTGATTCATTTGCCATAAATGTTTGACGCATAATAATTGTCCTCCTAAAAATAAATGCTTCGTTTTAGACTCTAGACAAACTTGATTAACCATAGTTACTTCCGTAATGTCTATATTCTATTTGGTTTGATTTAAAAATTGTTACGATTTAAAGCGTAGATTTCATTTATTTTGTTAACTGTTGTTCTATTTTGCTTATATATCTTGTAACACAATAAGATTCCGGGGCTTATCGTGGGGTGGATATAAAACAATACCGTTAATAATCTTATAATTTCATAGGCCTTTTGTCAATGCAATTCAATCATTTTGTAATGATTTTTTATAATGTATTTTAATTTTGTCTCCAAAGTCTTTAATTAATGCTTTATCTGATAAATAAACTTTTTCTAAATATAGCCCTTCAGATGGCGCAGTAAAAGGTATTTTATTTCTATTTTTCTCCTTTAGTAATTGTGGGATTTCTTCTGGAGATCTTTTACCTTTTCCTACTTCTATTAAAAATGCGACTAGTACACGAACCATATTATATAAAAAACCTGATCCAGTAACTATATAATCGAAGCCTTCGTCTGTTTTTACGATTTCACTTTGGTATAAGGTTCTCACCTTACTCTCTACTTCTGTTTTTTGTGAACAGAATCCAGTAAAGTCGTGAGTACCTATAAATAGTTTTGCAGCTTCATTCATCTGATTTAAGTCTAATGAATCTGCTATATAGGTTTTCATTCCACTTTGAAATGGATCTCGGTGCTTAGCTTGATAAACTTTATATCGATATCTTTTGCCGACACAATCATATCTACAATGAAAATCTTCATTGACGTGTTGAACAGATTTCACATATATATCATCTGGTAAAGCACTATTCATTGCATATTGCCATTTACTATTTTCAATTTGCAATTCTGTATCAAAATGAAAATATTGTTGGTACGCATGTACACCTCTATCAGTACGACTAGAAGGGTGTATACGTATATGGCGTTTGTGCATTCTTTTTAGTATTTTTTCAAATTGCTGTTGCACGGTTCTACCTTGTTGTTGAATTTGAAATCCTAAAAATTGGTTACCTTGATATTCTATTTCTACTAAAATACGCAATCATTTACACTCCCATAAATTTAATTAACAATAATACACCTAATATAGGAATTAATAGTAACAATATCAATGTATCTCTCAGACGCCACTGAAGTAGTCTGTAGCTCGTTCTTTCTGCATGTGCATCATATCCCCTTACTTCCATAGCAATCGCTAATTCCTCTGCTCTTTGAAAGGCTGAAATAAACAATGGAATCATCAATGGAATAAATGCTTTAATTCTTGTCACAACACTTCCAGAACTTATTTCAGAGCCTCTAGATTTTTGCGCTAAAATAATTTTATCCAGTTCATCCATCAGCGTTGGAATAAATCTTAATGCAATAGACATCATCATACTTAATTGATGAACTGGTAGTTTCAACCATTTCAATGGTGTTAATAATTTTTCAAACGCATCTGTCAAATCAATAGGACTCGTTGAAAGCGTCATTACAGTCGCTATCATAACAATGAATATTAAACGTAAGGAAATATAAACGCCTTCTAAAATACCATTACTTTCAATAGTGATAAAGTGCCAATGTAAAAGAACTGTACCACCTTTTGTAAAAAATAAGTGCATTAAAAATGTAAATATTAAAAAGACAAATATTGGTGTTAGTCCTTTAATTAAAAACATAAAATTAATTTTAGCCATTCTCACAATTAATAAAATCAATATAAACAACCATGCATATGTACCAAAGGAATGGCATAAAAATATAAAAATAATAAAAATAAATACAAATATCAGTTTTGATCTTGGATCTAAATGATGAATAAATGAATTGCTAGGAAGGTAGCGTCCAATTATTAATTTATTTTTCATTTTGCCACTCCTTGTACAACTCTACAAACTCTTCTTCTGTTAAAGCAGTGGTTGGTAATTTTGTATTATATTTCGTTTCAAAGTCATGTTGTAAACAAACAACATCAGGCATAGTGATATGCCATTGTTTAAGTGTTTCAGGGCGACTGAAAAGCGTTCTAGGATTTTCAATAGCCTTTACCTCACCTTTTTGCATAACAATGATTTCTTCAGCATATTTAGCAACATCATTCATATCATGAGTCACTAGTATAATTGTCTTCTGCTGCTCAGTTTGTAATTTTTTAAGTAAAGTCATAACTTGAAGTCTACTTTTAGGGTCTAGACCTGCAGTTGGTTCATCGACAACAATAATATCAGGATCCATGGCTAAAATAGAAACTAATGCTAATTTTCTCATTTGACCACCCGACATTTGAAACGGTGATAAAGACATGACATTTCTTGAAAAACCAAGCTCTAATAACATATCAAAAGCTGTGTCTTTCACCTTTTGTACATTCATATTGAAATTTTTCGGTCCAAATTCAATTTCTTTTTCTACAGTATCTTCAAAAAGTTGTGATTCTGGAAATTGGAAAACCATACCTACTTGTTTACGTATAGGTCTTAAAAATTTATCTTTCGTTTTTCTGTCTATACGCTTTTCATTAAATTCTATTGACCCATTTGTTGGCTTTAAAAGTGCATTGATATGTTGAATCAATGTTGATTTACCACTACCAGTTTGTCCAACAATCGCGTAATAATGTCCTTGTTCAAAAGTAAGTGAAATGTTGTTTATGGCTTTAAACTCATATGGTGTTTTAGGTTGATATATATAGCTCACATTATTCATATTTAGACTCATAATTGATCAACCAACCCTTCATATGTAACAAATGATGTACTTTCAAACAATAGTTGATTCATTTTCATAGCAAAAGGTAATTCGAGCCCTATTTTCATTAATTGATCAACATCATTATAGATTTCATTGGGTCTACCTTGTTTATAAATTCTTCCATGATTCATAACAATAATATTATCTGCACTCATTGTTTCAGATAAATCATGTGTAATAGAAATAATTGTAATTTGTTGTTCTTTTTGAACTTCTTTTACTAATTGTAATAAAGATGTTTTAGCTACAGGATCTAGCATTGATGTAGCTTCATCTAAGATAATGACAGATGGATTTAATGCTAAAACACTAGCAATAGCTACTCTTTGTTTTTGACCACCCGATAAAGAATGTGGTTCATATTCTGCTAAATCTAACATATCTACTTGTTTTAATGCTCTTGTTACTTTTTCCTGCATTTCGTGATAAGGTACTGAATGATTTTCCAGACCAAAGGCAACATCATACTTTACAATTGCACCTACAAATTGGTTATCTGGATTCTGAAAAACAATACCAATTTGCTTTCTTATTTGGGCTATATTGTCTTTATCAATTTTATGATTATTAAATAAAATTTGTCCTTCATCTGATTCTTCAATGCCTACCATTAGTTTAGTAACAGTAGACTTACCTGAACCGTTGTGACCAACTATACTCGTCCATTGGCCTCGAGGAATACGAAATGACACGTCATTTAAAGTGAAGGCAGAATCACTCTGGTATTTAAAAGATACATTTTTAAATTCTATAATATTTTCTTCTTCCTTCACTTTTATTCCCCCTTATTTTTAGTTACCTTAAACATTTTACATTATTTAATAACATATGTATACGTGTTCATTATGATTAAAAGCATTTTGTATTTCAATCTATGAAGTATAAAAAAAGCTGAAGATATAATTATCTCAGCTTAAAATAAAAAAGCGCGCACCCCATCAGTTTTGTTGAGTTCACGCTTTAATTTAATATTTAGTTTGATGGGGTACTCTGAGCTAGACAATGTCTGTATGTGGCAGACATTATCGTTGCACTCATTTGCTTTATATATAAGTAGTTAGTGTATTTATAATTAAATTATACTAATTCGATAATTACTGATTCAGCACCGTCACCACGACGAGGGCCTTCTTTAAGAATACGAGTATAACCACCTTGGCGGTCTGTATAACGTTCAGCGATTTCACCGAATAATTTTTGAAGAGCAGTTTGAGTTGTTTCATCTTCGTTTAAGATTTCAACATTTTGTAATGTTTTAGCTGCATTACGACGAGAAGCTAAATCTCCTTTTTTACCTAAAGTGATTAATTTCTCAACAACACTGCGAACTTCTTTTGCACGAGCTTCTGTAGTTTCAATACGCTCACTTACGATAAGTGAAGTAGCTAAGTTACGTAACATAGCTTTACGTTGATCAGAAGTACGACCTAATTTTCTGTAACCCATGAGTTAACCTCCTTTATCAATCTTCTTTTCTTAATCCTAATCCTAAATCTTCTAATTTATATTTTACTTCTTCAAGAGATTTACGACCTAAATTACGCACTTTCATCATGTCAGCTTCAGATTTATCAGCTAACTCTTGTACAGAATTGATTCCTGCGCGTTTCAAGCAGTTATAAGAACGTACAGATAAGTCTAATTCTTCAATAGACATTTCTAATACTTTTTCTTTTTGATCTTCCTCTTTTTCGATCATAATTTCAGCATTTTGCGCTTCATCAGTTAGACCTACAAAGATATTCAAGTGTTCAGTCATTATTTTTGCTGCTAATGATACTGATTCTTGAGGAGTGATTGAACCATTAGTCCAAACATCTAAAGTTAATTTATCAAAATCACTACTTTGACCTACACGCGTGTTTTCTACTGTATAGTTAACACGTTCTACAGGTGAATATAGTGAATCTACTGGAATTACACCAATTGGTAAATCACTAGTATTATTTGTTTCAGCTAATGCGTAACCTCTACCCTTATTAGCAACAAGACGAACTTTTAAATGTCCACCTTTAGAAACAGTAGCAATTTTAAGTTCAGGATTTAAAATCTCTACATCACTGTCGTGAGTAATATCACTTGCAGTAACTTCACCTTCATCCTTAACATCGATTTCTAAAGTTTTATCTTCTTCAGAATAGATTTTTAATGCTAGCTTTTTGATGTTCATAATAATAGTAGATACATCTTCAACAACATTATCTACTGCTGAGAATTCGTGTAACACGCCTTCAATTTCGATGTACTTAACTGCTGATCCTGGTAATGAAGATAGTAGGATACGACGTAAGGAGTTTCCTAGTGTAGTACCGTAGCCACGTTCAAGTGGTTCAACAACGAACTTACCGAATTTAGCATCTTCACTAATTTCAATTGTCTCAATTCTAGGTTTTTCGATTTCTATCATTTACAAATATCCTCCTTAAATACGTCGACTTGATTTATACTGTTTGCTCAGTGACCTGTAACAACACAACCATAAATTAGACGCGACGACGTTTTGGTGGACGACAACCATTATGTGGTACTGGAGTAACGTCTCTGATTGCTGTTACTTCAAGTCCTGCTGATTGTAATGCACGGATAGCTGATTCACGGCCTGGTCCAGGTCCTTTAACTGTTACTTCTACAGTTTTTAAACCATGTTCCATAGCTGTTTTAGAAGCTGTTTCAGACGCCATTTGCGCTGCGAATGGTGTTGATTTTTTAGATCCTTTGAATCCTAATGCACCAGCTGATGACCAAGATAATGCATTACCGAATTCGTCAGTAATCGTTACAATTGTATTATTGAATGTTGAACGGATGTGTGCAACACCACTTTCAATATTCTTTTTCACTTTACGTTTACGAGATACTTGTTTACGTGCCATTTATTATTTGCCTCCTTTACCGATTATTTTTTCTTGTTCGCTACAGTTTTAACTGGGCCTTTACGCGTACGAGCGTTGTTTTTAGTTTTTTGACCGCGAACTGGTAAGCCACGACGGTGACGAATACCACGGTATGATGAAATTTCCATTAAACGTTTAATGTTTAAGTTTTGCTCACGACGTAAGTCACCTTCTACTTTGTAGCTATCAACTACTTCACGGATGCGACCTAATTCATCGTCAGTTAAATCTTTTACGCGAGTGTCTGCTGATACGTTAGCTTCTTCAACGATTTTTTTCGCAGTAGAAGTACCGATACCATATACATAAGTTAAAGAAATAACAACGCGTTTTTCACGTGGAATATCCACTCCTGCAATACGTGCCATATACATTTACACCTCTCTTTTATTAACCTTGTCTTTGTTTGTGTTTTGGATTTTCACAAATTACCATTACTTTACCTTTACGTTTAATGACTTTACATTTTTCGCAAATTGGTTTTACTGATGGTCTTACTTTCATTTTAATACCTCCCTATATTATGGAGTGACGATTATTTATAACGATAAGTAATTCTACCGCGTGATAAATCATACGGAGACATCTCAACAGTTACTTTGTCGCCAGGTAGAATTCGAATGTAGTTCATTCTAATTTTTCCACTTACATGTGCTAAAATTTCATGACCATTTTCTAATTCTACTTTAAACATTGCGTTTGGTAAAGTATCTAATACAGTACCTTCTAATTCAATAACATCTTGTTTAGCCATTGATTAACTTCCCCCTTTTTGCAATAGTAAGGTTATCGTCAATAGACAACTTCAACGATACGAATCTATTAGTGACTAGCTTTAATAAGTTTAACAAAAATTATGGGAATTAATTATCGTTATTTGTCACTCATATTAAATTGTATATTACAGTGTTAGTAAACATTCACATCAACATAGATCGTAAAAGTTGATCTATTGTAATTGGTCTAAGATATCAATGACATCAGTAGTAACCTCTTCAATATCTTTTGAACCATCAATATTTTTTAATACACCTTTATTATCATAGTATTCTAATATAGGTTTTGATTGTTTAACATTGACTTTCAAACGATTTGAAACAGTTTCCGGATTATCATCTTCACGTTGATATAATTTACCGCCATCAAGATCACAAATACCTTCAACTTTTGGAGGATTAAATACAAGATGATAAGTTGTACCACAATTCTCACAGATACGACGACCTGTAAGACGATTCATTAGTTCTTCCTCTGGAACTTCGATATTGATGACAGCATCAATATTTCTATCAAGTTCAGCCATAATTGAATTTAAAGCTTCTGCTTGATCGATTGTTCTAGGGAATCCATCTAATAAAAAACCTTTTTTTGCATCGTCTTCAGAAATTCTTTCTTTAACGATACCCACAGTAACTTCATCAGGGACTAATTCTCCACGATCCATGTACGATTTAGCTTCTTTACCTAAATCAGTTTCATCTTTAATCGCTTTTCTGAACATGTCACCAGTAGATATGTGTGGTATTGGGAATTTCTTAACAATTTCACTCGCTTGAGTTCCTTTACCTGCACCAGGTAAGCCCATTAAAATGATATTCATAAGTGCCCTCCTACAAATTATCTACCACCAAAGCCTTTATACTCTTTTTGATTTACTTGTGCTTCTAATGATTTCATAGTCTCAATAGCAACACCAATTACGATTAGTAAGCTTGTACCACCAATTTGAATTGATCTTGGTAATCCCATAAACTTAGTCGCTAAAATCGGTAAAATTGCAATGACAGCTAAGAAAATAGAGCCAACAAATGTTAAACGATAAAGCACTTTAGTAATATATTTTTTTGTTTGTTCACCAGGTCGAATTCCTGGGACATAACTACCTTGTTTTTTAAGGTTGTCAGCCATTTTTTCTGGATTAACTTGGACAAATGCATAAAAGTATGCAAATGCAATGATTAATACAATATAGATAACCATTCCTATGTTGCTTGATGGATTTGCTGTATCAGCTATTTGTTGTGCCCATTCAGCTTTAGGGAAAAATAGCGTCAACGTTCTTGGTAATAAGAAAAATGCCATCGCAAAGATAACAGGAATAACACCAGCTGAGTTAACTTTTAAAGGTAGATAAGTTGCTTGTGAACCTAATCGTTGAGCTGTTTGTTTCTTTGCATATTGGATAGGAATTTTACGTTTCGCTTCAAGTACAAATATTGCACCTACTGTTAACAGTACTAATGCAACAATGAGTGCTACTATTTTCAACCAAGCTAAAGACGTATCTTCTTGACCTACAAATGCTTGTTGGCCTGCTTGAATGATACTTGATGGTAACGTTGATAAAATACCTGCAAAGATGATAAGTGAAATACCATTACCAACACCAAACTGAGTGATTTGGTCACCAAGCCATATCAAGAATGCAGTTCCTGCTGTTAAAGTTAGTGCAATCAATAAATAACTATATACAGAATGACTCACAATTAAGCGACCACCATATAAGTTATTAAATTGGAACGACATACCTATTGACTGAATGAATGCTAATATAATAGCGAAATAACGTGTTACATTGTTGATTTTCCTTCTACCCACATCACCTTGTTTAGCCCATTCAGAGAACTTAGGAACAATATCCATCTGTAATAATTGCATTACGATAGATGCGGTAATGTATGGCATGATTCCCATAGCAAATATTGAAAAGTTCTTCAAGGCTCCACCACCGAAAGTATTAAGTAAATCAGTGACACCTTGAGAACCTTTTGCTGCTTGATCAAAAGCATTAGGATTTACTCCAGGAGCTGGAATATAAGTCCCAATTTTAAAGATCACTAACATTGCTAGAGTGAAGAAAATCTTGTTTCGAACCTCTTTAGTTTTAAAGAAGCTCACAAGCGTTTGAAACATTAGATCACCTCGTGTGCTCCACCTTTAGCATCAATAGCTTCTGCTGCTGAAGTTGAGAACTTATGAGCTTTCACTGTTAATTTTTTATCTAGTGAGCCGTTACCTAGTACTTTGATACCAGATTTTTCGTTCTTAACAACACCAGATTCTACTAATAAAGCTGGAGTTACTTCAGTACCATCTTCGAATTGATTAAGTTGGTCTAAGTTAACAATAGCATATTCTTTACGATTTATGTTAGTGAAACCACGTTTTGGTAAACGACGGAATAATGGTAATTGTCCACCTTCAAATCCAGGTCTTACTTTACCACCTGAACGTGCTTTTTGACCTTTATGTCCACGGCCACTTGTTTTACCATTACCAGTTGCTGCACCACGACCTACACGGTTACGTTCTTTACGTGAACCTTCTGCTGGTTTTAACTCATGTAATTTCATGTCGGCACCTCCTTAATTATTTTTCTTCTACTGTTAATAAATGTTTAACTTTGTTGATTTGCCCACGAATAGCAGGGTTATCTTCAACAACTACTGAGCTATTAGTCTTTTTAAGACCTAAAGCTTCAACAGTTTTACGTTGTGTTTCAGGACGACCAATAACACTACGAGTGAGGGTAATTTGTAATTTAGCCATAACTTATTTTCCCTCCTTAATTATATAATTCTTCAACTGTTTTGCCGCGTAATTTCGCAACATCTTCAGCGTTTTTAAGGTTTTGTAAACCATTTAAAGTTGCACGAACCATGTTAATTGGTGTGTTTGAACCTAATGATTTACTTAAGATATCAGTGATACCTGCTAATTCTAATACCGCACGAACTGGTCCACCAGCGATAACACCAGTACCAGGAGCTGCAGGTTTCATGAATACACTACCTGAACCATAACGGCCAGTAATTGTATGAGGTGTAGTACCTTCAACACGTGGAACTACAACTAAATCTTTTTTAGCTGCTTCTACAGCTTTTTTGATTGCTTCAGGTACCTCTTGTGCTTTACCAGTACCGAAACCTACACGACCATTTTTGTCTCCAACTACTACTAATGCAGTGAAACGGAAACGACGTCCACCTTTAACAACTTTAGCAACACGATTGATTGTAACAACGCGTTCTTCAAATTCTTTCGTTTCTTCTTCTCTACGAGCCATGTATTTGTCCCTCCTTTAAATTAAAATTCTAAACCGTTTTCTCTAGCAGCTTCAGCTAATGCTTTAACGCGTCCGTGGTATAAGTAACCTCCACGATCGAATACGATTTCTTTAATTCCTTTATCACTTGCTTTTTTAGCAATTGTTTCGCCAACTTTTGTTGATAAATCAACTTTTGTAGCTGATTCGTTAGCAATATCTTTATCTTTAGATGAAGCTTGAGCTAATGTTTCGCCTTTAACATCATCAATAATTTGTGCGTAAATGTGTTTGTTTGAACGATATACATTTAAACGTGGCTTTTCAGCTGTACCTGATAATTTAGTACGAACACGTGAATGTCTTTTCAAACGCACTTTATTTTTATCAATTTTACTGATCATTTCAATACTCCTTTCTGTAGAGTGTTATCTATTATTTGCCAGTTTTACCTTCTTTACGGCGAACGTATTCACCTTGGTAACGAATACCTTTACCTTTATAAGGTTCTGGAGGTCTTACTGAACGGATGTTAGAAGCGATTGCCCCAACTTGCTCTTTAGATACACCAGAAACTTTAACAGTTGTGTTTTTCTCTACAGCGAAAGTAATTCCATCTTCGGCTTTAATTTCAACTGGATGAGAGTAACCAACGTTAAGTACTAAATCATTACCTTGCATTTGAGCACGGTAACCTACACCAACAAGTTCAAGTGTTATTTCGAAACCTTGAGAAACACCTTGTACCATATTATTTAATAAAGCACGAGTTGTACCATGATCTGTTCTGTCATCTTTAGAATCAGAAGGTCTTACAACTTCAATTGTGTTTTCTTCTTGTTTGAATGTCATTCTTTCGTTTAATGTTTTTGATAATTCACCTTTTGGACCTTTAACAGTTACATTGTTTTTGTCAAAAGTTACTGTTACGTCACTAGGGATGTCAATAATTTTCTTACCAACACGACTCATGTTATGGCACCTCCTTATTATTTATTACCAAACGTATGCGATAATTTCTCCACCAACATTACGTTTTCTTGCTTCTTTATCAGTGATAACACCTTCAGAAGTTGATACTAATGCAATACCTAAACCATTAAGTACTTTTGGTACTTCGTTAGCTTTAGCATAAACACGTAAACCTGGTTTTGAAATACGTTTTAATCCTGTGATAACACGTTCATTATTTTGACCATATTTTAAGAATAAACGAATAACACCTTGTTTATCGTCTTCTACGTATTCAACGTTTTTAATGAAACCTTCATTTTTTAAGATTTCAGCAATTTCTTTTTTGATATTAGACGCAGGTAATTCTAATTTATCGTGACGAACCATGTTTGCGTTTCTTACACGAGTTAGCATATCTGCGATTGGATCTGTCATTGTCATTGATTGTTGCCTCCTTTCAGACTCTTGTTTATTACCAGCTAGCTTTGCGTACGCCAGGAATTTGGCCTTTGTAAGCTAATTCACGGAAACAAATACGGCATAATTTAAATTTACGATATACAGAATGTGGACGACCACAGCGTTCACAACGAGTGTATTCACGAACTGCGAATTTTTGTTTTTTTTGTTGCTTAGCAACCATTGAAGTTTTAGCCACTTAATTAGCCTCCTTTTAGAGATTATTTACGAAATGGCATACCGAAGTTTGATAACAATTCACGAGCTTCCTCGTCAGTGTTAGCAGTAGTTACGATAACAATATCCATTCCTCTTACTTTGCTTACTTTATCATAATCGATTTCAGGGAAAATTAATTGTTCTTTAACACCTAATGTGTAGTTACCGCGACCATCGAATGCTTTTTTAGAAACACCTTGGAAGTCACGTACACGTGGTAGTGATACTGAAATTAGTTTGTCTAAGAATTCATACATTCTTTCTCCGCGAAGAGTAACTTTCGCACCGATTGGCATACCTTCACGTAAACGGAATGTTGCAACTGATTTTTTAGCTTTAGTTACTAATGGTTTTTGACCAGTGATTAATTCTAACTCTTCAACAGCGTTATCTAACACTTTAGAGTTTTGAACAGCGTCACCTACACCCATGTTCACTACGATTTTGTCAATTTTAGGTACTTCCATTACTGAACTATAGTTAAATTTCTTTACTAAGTTCTCAGTAACTTCAGAATTGAATTTTTCTTTTAAACGGTTCAAAGTGGATCCTCCTTTCAACTAGTAATTAATTATTAGATTTAATTTCTTCGCCAGATTTTTTTGCAATACGAACTTTTTTACCATCAACAAATTTGTAACCTACACGAGTTGGTTCGTTTGTTTTAGGGTCTAATAATTGTACGTTAGAAACATGGATAGCTGCCTCTGTTTCTAAAATTCCACCTTCAGGGTTTAATTGAGTTGGTTTTTGGTGTTTTTTAATAACGTTAACACCTTCCACAACGACACGGTCATGTTTAGGTTCAGTAGCAACTACTTTACCTTCTTTACCTTTGTCTTTACCTGCGATAACTTTTACGTTGTCACCTTTTTTGATATGCATGTGGGCACCTCCTTATATATTTTGGTTAATTGATTTTATAGTACTTCTGGTGCTAATGATACGATTTTCATGAAGTTACCTTCACGTAATTCACGAGCAACAGGACCAAAGATACGAGTACCACGTGGGCCTTTGTCATCACGAATGATAACACATGCATTTTCGTCAAATTTGATATATGAACCATCGTTACGGCGTACACCTGATTTTGTACGTACTACAACAGCTTTGACAACATCGCCTTTTTTAACAACGCCACCTGGTGTTGCATTTTTAACAGTACATACGATAACATCGCCGATGTTCGCTGTTTTGCGACCAGATCCACCTAATACTTTGATTGTAAGAACTTCACGAGCACCAGAGTTGTCTGCTACTTTTAAACGTGTCTCTTGTTGGATCATTAGTTAAACCTCCCTTATCTCTAATCTTGAATTAAATAATTACTGACTCTTCAACAATTTCTACTAAACGAAAACGTTTTGTTGCTGATAAAGGACGAGTTTCTTGAATTTTAACAATGTCTCCTAATTTAGCTGAATTGTTTTCATCATGAGTTTTGTATTTTTTTGAGTATTTTACTCGTTTGCCGTATAATTTGTGTGTTTTGTAAGTTTCAACAAGTACTGTAATTGTCTTGTCCATTTTGTCAGAAACAACTCTACCTACATAAACTTTACGATCATTTCTTTCGCTCACTTTTGTAACCTCCTCTTTCACTTAATTATTGATTAGCCTTACTTTGTTCAATTTCTCTTTCACGAGCAACAGTTTTTAGACGTGCAATCGTTTTTCTTACTGTGCGAATACGTGCAGTTTCTTCTAATTGACCTGTAGCTAACTGAAAGCGTAGGTTAAAAAGCTCTTCTTTTGAAGATTTGATTTGTTCTTCGATTTCTGAAGTGGTTAAGTCTCTAATTTCCTTAGCTTTCATTTGTTTCACCACCCAATTCTTCACGTTTTACAAACTTAGTTTTTACTGGAAGTTTGTGACTTGCTAAACGTAGTGCTTCGCGTGCAACTTCTTCTTGTACACCAGCGACTTCGAATAAAATTCTACCAGGTTTAACGACTGCGATCCAGCCTTCAACCGCACCTTTACCGGCACCCATACGTACTTCTAAAGGTTTTTTAGTATATGGTGTATGAGGGAAGATTTTGATCCAAACTTTCCCACCACGTTTCATATAACGAGTCATTGCAATACGAGCTGATTCGATTTGACGAGAAGTGATCCAAGACGTTGTAGTTGCTTGTAAACCATACTCACCAAATGTTACATAGTTACCGCCTTTTGAACGACCAGTTGTTTTAGGACGATGTTGACGACGATATTTAACACGTTTTGGTAGTAACATGATTATTTTCCTCCTTCACTAGTGTTCTTAGTAGTAGGAAGAACTTCTCCACGATAGATCCATACTTTAACGCCTAATTTACCATAAGTAGTATCTGCTTCAGCGTGTGCATAATCGATGTCAGCACGTAATGTATGAAGTGGAACAGTTCCTTCAGAATATTGTTCAGCACGAGCAATATCAGCTCCGCCTAAACGACCTGATACTTGAGTTTTAATACCTTTAGCACCAAGTTTCATAGCTCTTGTAATAGCTTGTTTTTGTACACGACGGAATGAAGCACGGTTTTCTAATTGACGTGCGATATTTTCAGCAACTAATCTTGCATCGATATCAATTTTCTTAATTTCAATTACGTTGATGTGTACTTTTTTATCAGTTAAAGCGTTTAATTTGTTACGAAGTTTATCAATTTCAGAACCGCCTTTACCAATTACCATACCAGGTTTACCAGTATGAATTGCGATATTAATACGGTTTGCTGCACGTTCGATATCTACGTGAGAAACTGATGCTTCTTTTAATTCATTATCAATAAATTTACGGATTTTTAAATCTTCGTGTAATAGTGAAGCGAAATCTTTTTCAGCATACCATTTTGCTTCCCAATCACGGATGATTCCAACACGAAGTCCGATTGGATTAATTTTTTGACCCACAGTATTCCCTCCTTAGAAAGTTATTAAGCTTCTTTAGCTTCTTCTTTACCGTCACTTACGACGATTGTAATGTGGCTTGTACGTTTGTTAATCGCACTTGCACGTCCTTGCGCACGTGGGCGGAAACGTTTTAAAGTTGGTCCTTCGTTAGCGTAAGCTTCTTTAACTACTAATTCATCTGTGTTCATGTCGTAGTTATGTTCAGCGTTAGCTAAAGCGGACATTAATACTTTTTCGATAACTGGAGATGAAGCTTTGTTAGTTAATTTTAAAATTGCAATAGCTTCTCCAGCATTTTTACCTCTAATTAAGTCAAGAACTAATCTTACTTTACGAGGTGCGATTCTTATTGTTCTAGCAACCGCTTTTGCTTCCATTAGGATTTCCTCCTCTACTTATTAAAAATTATCTTCTTGTTTTTTTATCGTCAACAGCATGACCTTTAAATGTACGAGTTGGTGCGAATTCACCTAATTTGTGACCTACCATATCTTCTGTTACATATACAGGTACATGTTTACGTCCATCGTATACTGCGAAAGTATGACCAATGAAATTTGGGAAAACTGTAGAACGACGAGACCATGTTTTAATTACTTGTTTCTTTTCACTTCCGTCTTGTGCTTCAACTTTTTTCATTAAGTGATCATCGACGAAAGGTCCTTTTTTAATACTACGAGCCATTTGGGCGCCTCCCTTCTTATTCTGTGCGTGCAGCTGTTACGCCGCACACCCAAATAAGTTAATTTTATTATTTTTTCTTACGTCCACGAACGATAAGTTTGTCTGATGATTTTTTACCACGACGAGTTTTCTTACCAAGCGTAGGTTTACCCCAAGGTGACATTGGAGATGGTCTACCGATAGGTGCACGACCTTCACCACCACCGTGTGGGTGATCGTTAGGGTTCATTACAGAACCACGAACTGTAGGGCGGATACCTTTCCATCTTGAACGTCCAGCTTTACCAACGTTTACTAGTTCGTGTTGGATATTACCAACTTGACCAATAGTAGCACGGCAAGTTGAAAGAATCATACGAACTTCACCAGAGCGTAATCTGATTAATACATATTTACCTTCTTTACCTAATACTTGTGAGCTAGCACCAGCTGAACGAGCGATTTGTCCACCTTTTCCAGGTTTTAACTCGATATTATGAATTACTGTACCAACAGGAATGTTTTGTAATGGTAAAGCATTACCTACTTTGATATCTGCTTCAGCACCACTTTCAACTGTTTGACCTACTTGTAATCCTTTAGGTGCGATAATATAACGTTTTTCACCATCAGCATATACTAACAATGCAATGTTAGCTGAACGGTTTGGATCATATTGGATAGAATCAACTTTAGCGTTGATGCCGTCTTTGTTACGTTTGAAATCGATAACACGGTATTGACGTTTATGTCCTCCACCATGATGGCGAACAGTCAATTTACCTTGGTTGTTACGTCCCGCTCTTTTCGGTAGCGGTTGTAATAATGACTTTTCTGGTGTAGTTTTCGTAATTTCAGCGAAATCTAATGAAGTCATATTACGACGACCATTAGTTATTGGCTTATACTTTTTAAGAGCCATTGTCGTTTACCTCCTTATTGGTAATGTTTTTTAGTTGAATAAGTCGATTGAACCTTCTTTAAGTTTTACAATCGCTTTTCTTCTTTTATTTGTGTAGCCTTGGTAACGGCCCATACGTTTTTTCTTAGGTTTATAGTTGATGATGTTTACATTATCAACTTTTACGTCGAAGATTTCTTCAACAGCAATTTTAACTTGTGTTTTGTTAGCACGAGTATCAACATCGAATGTATATTTATCTTCTGCCATTGCTTCTGAAGATTTCTCAGTGATTACGGGGCGCTTAAGAATATCTCTAGCTTCCATTATCCGAGCACCTCCTCAACTTTTTTAGCAGCAGCTTCAGTGATTACTACACTGTCAGCGCTTGTGATATCTAATACATTTAAACCTTGAGCAGTTGTTACTTGAACACCTGGGATGTTACGTGCTGATAATTCAACATTTACATCTTCGTTTTCAACAACTACTAAGACTTTTTTAGGTTGTTCTAATGTAGTTAAAACATTTTTGAATTCTTTTGTTTTTGGTGCATCGAAACCGAATGCATCTACAACAGTGAATCCATTTCCTTTAACTTTGAATGATAATGCAGAACGTAATGCTAAACGACGCATTTTCTTAGGCATTTTGTAACCATAACTTCTTGGAGTTGGTCCGAATACAACGCCACCGCCACGCCATTGTGGTGCACGGATTGTACCTTGACGAGCACGACCTGTTCCTTTTTGTCTCCATGGTTTACGTCCACCGCCACGTACTGCTGAACGGTTTTTAACAGAATGCGTACCTTGACGTAATGAAGCACGTTGTAAATTAATAGCTTCAAATAGAACGCTATTATTCGGTTCGATTGCAAATACTGCATCGCTTAATTCAACTGAACCACTTTTTGATCCGTCTACTTTTAAAACATCATAATTAGCCATTATGCATTTTCCTCCTTTCGCTTATTAATTATTTATTACCTTTTTTAATTGATTTAATTGAAGTTGAAATTTCTACTAAACCTTTTTTAGGTCCAGGTACATTACCTTTTACTAAGATCACACTGTTTTCAGTGTCAACTTGTACTACTTCTAGGTTTTGTACAGTAACTGTGTTTCCACCCATACGGCCTGGCATTTTTTGACCTTTAAATACTCTTGAAGCATCTGAAGCCATACCTACAGAACCTGGTGCTCTGTGGAAATGAGAACCGTGTGCCATTGGTCCACGAGCTTGTCCGTGACGTTTAATAGCACCTTGGAAACCTTTACCTTTTGAAACGCCTGTAACATCAATGATGTCACCAGTTTCGAATGTATCAACTGAGACTTCTTGACCTACTTCGTATTCATCAACGTTAACGTTTCTGAATTCACGAATGAAGCGCTTAGGTGCTGTGTCCGCTTTTTTAGCATGACCTTCAGCTGGTTTATTAGCATATTTATTAGTTTTAGAACCTTTTTTGTATGCTTTTTTGTCTTCAAATCCTACTTGGATTGCGTTGTAACCGTCAACTTCTTCAGTTTTCTTTTGTAATACAACGTTTTGTCCTGCTTCTACTACTGTAACTGGGATTAATTCACCGTTTTCTCCAAACACTTGTGTCATCCCGATTTTTCTTCCTAAGATTCCTTTGGTCATCGAAAGTCCACCTCCTAAATTTTTCTATTATAATTTAATTTCGATGTCTACACCAGATGGTAAGTTTAAGCCCATAAGAGCATCAACTGTTTTTGGTGTTGGGTTAACAATATCGATTAAACGTTTATGAGTACGTTGTTCGAATTGCTCACGTGAATCTTTGTACTTATGCACGGCACGGATGATTGTATAAACTGACTTTTCAGTTGGTAACGGAATTGGTCCAGAAACATCTGCACCAGAACGTTTAGCAGTTTCAACAATTTTCTCTGCTGATTGATCAATCACGCGGTGATCATAAGCTTTTAATCTGATTCTGATTTTTTGTTTTGCCATAATTTTCCCTCCTTATTCGTCTACATTTAAGTGATAGACTTCTCCACGAAAACTATCTCACACAGCGCCATGGCAAAGCGGCCGGGTGTGTCAGTAACCTTTCGCTTCATCGCGTTTCTTAAAGTCCAACATTAGATATGTTACATGAAAAACACTGATTAATCAATGGTTTTCACTAACTTTTTTCTGTTTTGTCTAACACATACTTTGTTATTGTACTTTAAATGTATTGCTTATTCAACCGTTTTAGGGAATTTTTTTACTTTATTTCTATTTTCATTTTGTCTGATATAATCTTTTTAATACTAACTTTAGTTTCTTTTTATTATAATAGAAGAGAACGGGGGTGAATTGAATGAAAAACGGTATTAAACTAACCCTAGCAATTATTGGTGTATTCTTAATCATTTGTGAATTCTTTTATGGCATTCCATTTTTAGGTGGTAGCGTTATCGTAAGCTTTGGATGGCAGCCATTATTATTTAATGCATTTTTATATCTAATTCTTACTATAATACTATTAGTAGATAACCAAAATACCATTAAACCTATGGTGATTATTCCAATTCTTGGTATTATTGGTTCGTTTGTCGCATTTATTCCTTTTGTAGGTATGATTATTCATTGGGCATTGTTTGTATTGATGATTTTCTTTGTCTTTATTGTACTAGCTGCACCAACTTACATTCCGAATAAAAACGCAAGAGTCATCTATACACAATATAAAGATGGTCATAAATCTAAATAGCCATCATATTACTTCATTCTAAAAAAGGACGTTCACACAAATATGAGTGTGAACGTCCTTTTTTATTTAGCCATGTACGAATACGAAGTATAAAATGAATAATACCATTAATACATACATAATCGGATGTACTTCTTTATGTCTTTTACTAATTAACATGGTAATTGGATAGAAAATAAATCCACATGCAATACCAGTAGCTATTGAATATGATAAAGGCATCATGATAATTGTAATAAATGCAGGAACTGCAACTTCGAATCGTTTCCAATTTATTTCAGCAAAATTCGCTGCCATTAACACACCCACTACTACAAGTGCTGGTGTTGTAACAGCGCTTGTAACTACAGCGATTAATGGACTAAAGAATAATGCTAATAAGAAACAGAATCCAGTTACAATACTAGCAAAACCTGTTCTTGCACCTACTGCTACACCTGAAGTTGATTCAATGTAAGATGTAGTTGTTGTAGTACCGAAAATAGCACCTACAATTGTTGCTAGTGAGTCTGAGAATAAAGCTCTACCTGCTCTCGGTAATTTATTATCTTTCATGATACCGGCTTGAGTTGCTACTGCAACCAAAGTACCTGCTGTATCAAAGAAATCTATAAATAAGAAAGTTAAAATGACAATTAAGAATTGTATCGTAAATAATTGTCCTGGATCTTTAAATGCTTCAAATGCAGCACCAAATGTTGGTTTAATACTAGGAATTTGACCAACAACGCCAGTAGGTGTATGAATTTGACCCGTTATCATACCTACTATAGCAGTAATGATCATACCAATAAATATTGAACCTGGTACTTTCTTCGCGTATAACACAACTGTAATTACAATACCGAATATTGCTAATAATACTGGGGCTTTTGTTAAATGACCAAGTGTAACTAATGTTGAGTCATTTTTAACAATGATACCTGAGCTTTGTAATCCAACAAATGTGATAAACAATCCTATCCCAGCTGAGACGGCCATTTTCATCTGATACGGTATCGCATTAATGATAATCTCTCGAAGTCCAGTGACGGTCAAAATCGCGAAGAATATACCAGAGAATAAAACGCCTGTTAAACCGACTTTCCAAGGAATGCCCATTGTTAAAACAACTGTAAATGCGAAGAATGCATTTAATCCCATTCCTGGTGCTAATGCTATAGGATACTTTGCAATAAGGCCCATAAATAATGAACCTACAAATGCTGCTAAAGCAGTAGCTACAAAAATGGCTCCTTGATCCATCTTCATATCTTCAGATACACCTTTAACTCCTGCTAAACTTAATACTTGTGGATTTACTGCTAAAATATACGCCATTGATAAGAAAGTAGTGATACCACCTAAGATTTCTCTTTTAAAGTTTGTACCATATTCATCGAACTTGAAGTATTTTTTCACGGCTAATGCTCCTCTTTTTTGAAATACTTTAATATTTTAATACCAATTTTCTAAAAAGACAATACTAAATACGAACTTTCATAATTTTTGACACGTTTTTGTTCGAATTTTTTACAATTTTAGATTTTTCAAAGCATCTTTAAACGGATTGTTATCAAGTTCTTCTTGTTGATTCATGTATTTCTTCATTTCTTTTTTGGATACTTTACCACTCGATTTTTCTTTCATACGTTTATCCATTTGTGCTTGGCTTTCTGAGTGTCCACATACACATCTATATGTTGCATCTTTTCCCCTACCAAATAAAGTCATTTTCTTTTTACAGTTTGGACAACGCGCGTTTGTCTTTCTTTGAATATTTTTCTTCGTTTTACATGTTGGGTCTTGGCATACTAACATTTGACCATTTTTGGTTTTGACTTTAATCATAAATTTACCACATGTAGGACATTCAGTAGTGGTTAAATTATCGTGTTTGTATTTCTGTTCACTATTCTTAATAATGTTTACAATTTCAGTCGTAAATGCCTTCATCTCTTTTATAAATTGCTGCTTATTATATTTTCCTTTTTCAATGCGTAGTAATTTTTCTTCCCATTCTGCCGTTAATAATGGTGATGTTAATTTTGATGGTGCAAGCTCTAAAATTTGTTTACCTTTTGATGTTACTTTAATTTTGCCATCTCTTGATTCAATTGCATTCATATTGAACAGTTTTTCAATAATATCAGCTCGTGTGGCAACAGTCCCAATCCCCCCCGCTTCTTTAAGTGTATGTACGTGTTTTTTATCATCCAAATGTATATAATTCTGAGGACTTTCCATAGCTTTTAATAATGTTCCTTCATTAAAGTAATCTGGCGGTGTTGTTTGATGTGACTTTATATCGGTGTGTTGTATATTAACTGTTTGATTATTTTTAAAAAGATTCTGAGTAACAATTTCTGTTTTTTGTTGTTTCAATGCTTTAAACCCTAATTGAGTTGTGACATTTTCGTTTAATACAAATTTGAACTGACCTACTACTAAATGCACTTTAATATGTTGATATTCATATGGTGGCATTAAACTTTCAAGAAATCTTTCTACTATTAACATATAGATTTTCATTTCTCTATTACTTAATTGAGATAAGTCAGGTCTTATTTCGGTTGGAATGATTGCATGGTGATCAGAAACTTTTTGGTTATTAAATATATTCATTTTAGTAGAATACGATTGAGACATTAATGCTCTTATATTTTCTTTATATTCTGTGGCCAGTAATGCTTGTAATCTTTCTTTTATAGTTGACACCATATCGGTTGTTAAATAATTAGAATCCGTACGCGGATATGTAACTAATTTATGTCTTTCATATAAATTCTGTAAGGTATTTAACGTTTCTTTGGGTCCCATCTTATAGCGATGATAAGCATCTTGTTGTAAATCCGTTAAGTTATATAAAGATCTAGGGTAAGTCTTTTTATGTTTTGATACTACATTTTCTATTTGACCCTTTTTATTTTTTATATCATCTACTATTGATTTAAGTTCTTGTTGGTCAGTGACTCGACGTTGCCCAGAATCAAAATTAAACTCAAACCCATCTACTTTAATTGATAATGTATAGTATGTTTGCGGTTTAAATTCATTAATTTCATTTTGACGAGATTGAACTAATTGAATGGTGGGCGTTTGAACTCGACCTAAAGATAATTGTGCATCATATTTTGTTGTCAAAGCTCTTGTTGCATTGATACCAACCACCCAATCTGCCTCACTTCTTGCTAGGGCTGCTTCGTACAAGTGTTGATATTGACGGCCATCTTTTAAATGATTAAAGCCATCTTTAATCGCTTTCTTAGTTACTGAACTTATCCATAATCGCTTAATAGGTTTTTTGTTTCCAACTTTATCTAAAATAAGTCTTGCAACGAGCTCCCCTTCTCTACCAGCATCTGTGGCAATAATTATTTCATTAACATTGTCTTTTTGCATTAATGACTTTACTGTTTTAAATTGTTTGCTTGTTTTACCAATCACTACTGTTTTCATTTGTTTCGGAATAATTGGTAAGTCTTCAAGTTTCCATTCCTGAAAAGACTTGTCATATTGTTCAGGTGTAGCATTCGTAACCAAATGACCTAGTGCCCAAGTTACAATATATTGATTATTTTCAAAATAACCATTTCTTTTCTGATTTATATTAAGTGCACTTGCAATATCTCGTGCAACTGAAGGTTTTTCTGCTAAAATTAATGATTGCATTTGTGATAATTCCCTTTCTTATTTAACTATAATATATAGATTTAAGCTTATTTAATGTCTATAATGATTATGTTTAATGGATTACATTAATTGTAACATGTACATGTATCAATTAACTTTCATTTATTAGTATTTACCCATATAATTATATTAATTACTATGTTACGGAGGTAGGATTATGGACATTATTCAGTTGAATGACCCTAAAGAAATAAAATCTTTCATTGAAAATTCTGATTACCAAGTAACTTCCTATTTATATAAAATACCTCAACAATTTTCTGAATTTGATCAGTTATTAGAAGAAGCAATTAATCATCCTGGCGCTTTTGCCATCATTGAAGATAACCAAATCAAGTCACTGATTTTTGCAATTCCATATGAAACTCATAAATTCAAAGTTATTGGCCCATTTATAGAAGCAAATTTTAACTTGTCCCCGCTATTATTCCAACAATTATTTGATACTATGATAGCTGGACAACCTGATCATGCGGTATATAATTTTTCATTCGAAGAAGGCGTACAAACATATAAACCTTTCGTTAAACAAATTCAAGCGAGTTATAATTTCACGGACTACTATTTAGAAGCTCATCAGGATATAGGCGATCTTGGAAGTGAACAAAATATTATTGAATACCAAAAAGGATTTTACCGTGCATTTTCACGTATGCATCAAAAAACATTTAAACACGATGCTATGGATGCAAATGACATTATTAATAGTATTGATGAAACACATCGATTATTCCTATTCGTTAGTGAAGGTTTATTAAAAGGTTATTTATATCTAGACGTTAATAAGCAACAAGCTAGTGCTGAAATAAAGTATTTCAGTTCACATATTGACTATCGCATGAAAGGTATTGCCTTTGATTTATTAGAATATGCGTTAAATTACGCATTTACTCATTTTGATTTACGTAAAGTTTATTTCAAAATACGTAATAAAAACAGTAAACTTGTTGAACGATTTAACGAATTAGGTTTTAAAACGAACTATGAATACAAAAAATATAAATTAGAACCACAACATATACATGAAACAGTTAATAATACCGACAATTAAAAATATCTGTTATACATCACCCTATTCTTGGGTGATGTATTTTTTAGCGTATCAAACCAAAATTCGAGCGATGTTTTTTACTATTCTATCAATTTGTTTTAGAATTAACTCCAAGTGTTATTAAGGGGAGCACTTAATTCGTATTTTAGGAGAGTGAGAAACATATGCAGTTTCTTGATATTTTAATCGCATTGTTACCAGCACTATTTTGGGGTAGTGTTGTTATTATCAATGTTTTCGTTGGTGGTGGCCCCTATAACCAAATTAGAGGTACCACTTTAGGTGCACTCATTGTAGGTATTTGTTTACTTTTAACTGGTAATGCTGCTTTTGACGATTTAACAGTCATTATAGTTGGATTATTCTCTGGGGCTCTTTGGGCATTTGGTCAAGGGAACCAATTAAAATCTGTTAATTTAATTGGTGTATCTAAAACAATGCCTATCTCAACTGGAATGCAGTTGGTCGGCACCACTCTATTTAGTGTTATTTTCCTTGGTGAATGGAGTACTATGGTACAAGTTATATTCGGTTTATTATCCATGGTGCTATTAGTCGCAGGTATTGCACTAACATCATTAAAAGCTAAAAACGAAGGGAAATCTGATGATCCAGAGTTCAAAAAAGCAATGGGTATTCTTTTAATTTCAACAGTTGGTTACGTTGGTTATGTTGTATTAGGAGATATCTTTAATGTTAGTGGTACTAAGGCGCTATTCTTCCAATCAGTCGGAATGGCAATTGGTGGATTCATTTTATCAATGAATCATAAAACATCAATCAAGTCTACTGCCTTAAACCTTATTCCTGGTGTAGTATGGGCAATCGGTAACTTATTTATGTTCTATTCACAACCTAAAGTAGGCGTTGCAACTAGTTTTTCATTATCTCAATTATTAGTTATCGTATCTACACTTGGCGGTATCTTTATCTTAGGAGAGAAAAAAGACAGTCGTCAGATGACAGGGATATGGTCGGGTATTATCCTTATTATCATTGCTGCTATTATTTTAGGTAATCTAAAATAATTCATTTATAGGAGGCTCTTAATTGTTTAAAGACTTAGAAAATAAAGTAACCATTATTACAGGAGCCGGTAGTGGTATTGGAAAATCATTTGCAGAAAACTTTGGTAAAGCTAAATCCAAAGTTGTACTTAACTATCGCTCTGATAAACATGATGATTCTTTACAAGAATCAGTAGATATAATCAAACAAGCTGGTGGAGATGCTTTACTTGTTCAAGGTGATGTTTCAAAAGAAGAAGATGTGATCAACTTAATCAAACAAACCGTTAATCATTTTGGAACGTTAGATATTATGATTAATAATGCTGGTTTTGAAAAACCAACACCAACTCATGAAATGACGCTTGAAGAATGGCAAAAAGTTATAGATATTAACTTAACTGGCGCTTTTATCGGGTCAAGAGAAGCGATAAAACAATTCAGAGATGAAGATAAACAAGGTGTTATCATTAATACTTCAAGTGTTCACGACACAATTCCATGGCCTAATTACGTCCATTACGCTTCTAGTAAAGGTGGATTAAAATTAATGATGGAAACAATGTCGATGGAATATGCTCAGTTTGGTATCAGAATTAACAATATATCTCCTGGGGCTATTGTTACTGAACATACCAAAGAAAAATTTTCTGATCCAAAAACACGTGCAGAAACATTAGAAATGATTCCTGCAAAAGAAATTGGTGATGCTCAAGACATTGCTAATGTAGCTTTATTCTTAGCATCAGATTTAGCTCATTATGTTCACGGTACTACCATTTATGTTGATGGTGGTATGACAAATTATCCTGCTTTTATGGGTGGTAAAGGCTAAATCGAAAAATAAACCATGCAATATACATGTACAATATATGTTATTTAATAACACTATGTTCACATGTATTGCATGGTTTTTATTTTTAACTCTGTGATTAAATGGCTATCAAACAAAAAATGCTTGATACATATATAATATAATAATACTAATGACAATCGTTAAATTAGTAACCATCCCTATTAAAGGTAACGTTTTGTATTTAAATTGGATTGAATAAGGTATAATCGCTACACCTACAGGTAATAACCATGTGATTAATAATGTCGTTTTAATCATTTGATCAGATACCGGTAAGAAATAATGTACGAGTAATCCTGCACCTAAGCCAATTCCGTAATGTAGACATAGGTATTTGATTGCAATAGGTAAATACGCCCGATCAATTGTAAAGCTCAGCATAACACCTAATAAAATCATAGACATTGGCATATTGGCTTTACCTAAAATTGAAAAGAAATCTATGGCTACTTTTGGTAAATGTATGTTAGCCATATTTAAAGTAAACATAACAATATATGTAACTAGCGGCACCGATTGAATTAGTTTTAGTCCTAAAAATTTAAAGTTAAACTGGTCGCTTCCCTCACTATAGTAACTTCCAACAAAGTAAGTTAGACCGAACATAATTACTGCTCCACCAATATCAACCATTCCAAAATAAACCATACCCGTTCCCGGCCATATAGCATCTACAAGTGGATAAGCAAATAATCCAATATTCATAGAACCAATCATCATACCTACTGAACCACGCATTTGATTATTATATTTTCGAAAACACCAAATAACGGTAATTTTAGCTAATACTCCGTAAATAATCATCATAACAGGCAATATCGAAAACGATGGATTTAAATCAGCATGATTCAAATTAACAATCACTAAAGAAGGTAGGGTTACATTTAAAACTAAAGTAGAAAGTACTTGACTATCCGTTGCTTTCAAATAATTAATTCGCTTTAAAAAGTACCCTAAAGCGATTAAAAGAATAATCATTACAAATTGTTCCGTCATACCAACCCTTCTTTCACGTATCTCAACTCTTACAATTGATAACTTTAACACATTTGCTATAAATTTTAGAACCACTTTGTTTCATGATATAATTTAAATACTCTGTAAAATAATAAATAAAGGAGTTGTCTTTGAATGAATTTAGAATCTAAATTAGCGGAACTAAAATATGATTACACACGTCTACAAGGTGACTTGGAAAAACGCGAGTCATTAAATCAAAATATCGATCCACTAGTTAATCAATTAGAAGAAATCGAAAAAGAGATAGCTAAGGTGAGAAAACAAATAAATGAACATTAGTGGTTGTGGTGTCACAATATCATTACATTTTTATTATAGACATCCTAGTCATAATCAATAGAACGTGCTAATATAAATTCGAAATAGAAAGGATGTCAATTCATGAAATTATACTTAATCTTATTGCCTTTACTATACTTAATTGTAAGTTACATAAGTATATTCAAAATGAATTCTATATTTACTAGAATCTTAAGAATAATCATGGCGGTTTTATTATTATTTGTAGTTGCTATTACGACAATGCAATTCCCAAATGAAAATTGGTGGGTATTCATAGTCTTGTTACTATTAGTTGGTAACGTTGAAGTAACAGCATTTAAATCGCTTAAAAATGATGTTAAAGGTGTAAACATATTAAACATCTTATCCATTGGATTATTCGTTATTTATATTATTCTTACTTTAATTTTATATTAATAGTTAAGCCTCTTATTCATTAATTGGATAAGAGGCTTTTTAAATACTATTTTCTATTTAGTTTTCGATAAATTTTATCTTTAAGTGTAAATAATATTTCATAAATTACTGGGACAACGATAAGTGTTAAAATCGTTGAAGAAATAAGTCCTCCAATAACTGTTGCAGCCATACCTTTGGAAATTAATATAGAACTGTCTTCCCCAAAGAGTAACGGTACTAATGCACCTATTGTTGCAATTGCTGTCATTAAAATAGGTCGTATTCTTGTTCCACCTGCTTCTATTAATGCCAATTTCATATCCATTCCAGATTTTTCGTTATTTATTACTCTATCTATCAATACAATTGCGTTGGTCACTACAATACCAATTAACATCAACATACCAATCAAACTTGGTACTGAAATGGTTTCGCCTGTAATTACAAGTGAAAGCACAACGCCAATAACCGTAAATGGTAACGAGAATAGAATGGTAAATGGTGCTAAACCACCTTTAAACGTAATTACCAAGATAAGATAAACAATAATGATTGCTGCTAACATCGCTATCGCAAGTTGAGACATAGCAGAATTAATATCATCTGTTGCTCCACCAACGTTCACTTTTACGCCATGAGGTTTATCCATCTTATTGACTTTTAACATCACTTTTTGAGAAGTACCACCGACATCACTATTTGTTATCTTACCAGAAACTGTTGTTGAATAGTCACCATCTTCTTGTGTTAGTTTACTTGGTGTTGAAGATTTTTCCAGTTTAGCAATCTCACTTAATTTAATTGTTCCACCTGTTGGTTTCTTCAATTTGATATTTTCTAATTTATTTTGAGACCAATCTGTCTGTTTGTTTTGTTTTACTTTCACATCAATTTTCTTACCATTCTCTTTTACTGTCGTAACTGTTTTTTCAGGTAAGTTTTCATTTAAATTCATAGCTAACTGACTAGCAGATATACCATTATCAGCTGCTTTATTTTGGTCGACTTTGACTTCATATTGTTGATATGTTTCTGACAAGTCAGATTTGACATTATTGATGCCTTTAACATCTTTCATAGTACTTTCTATTTTATGAACTGTACCTTTAATCTCGTCTGTTGAAGGCCCTTGAACTGTCACTTCAATTGAATCATTTCCCGCTCCGGTACCTAAATCTTGGTTTTTCCATTGTCCTGGATGTTTAAATGAATCAACATGCTTAAGGACCTTATCTGGTTCTTCTTCAAAGTTAGGTGTGTCTTTATCATAATCTACCATCAAGGCCATACTATTTGTGCTTCCTGTAGGATCCGAAGGTGTTGGTCCACCTACTGAGTATTGTACTGTTTTTACTTTATTTTTTGTTTTAAGGTATTTTTGAACTTGTTCGCCATGTTCAAGTACTGATTTTTCAGTTTCTCCAGGTTTTGGTGTATAAGTTAACGCCATGAATTTATTATCACCTGATGAAATGTAACTTGTACCTAATTTAGCTGCGCCTAGTCCAATACTTCCTATTAGTAGCACAATACTAATGATAATAACTATCCATTTATGACTGAGAGACCAATTGAGCACCTTTTTATAACCACTGCTAATAGCACCTTGTGCTTGTTTCTTTGGTTTAGTTTGAATTCCTTTTCTAAACAATGTTGAACCTAATGCCGGAACAACAGTGATAGATACTAATAATGAAGCTAATAAACTGAATGTGATGGCTAATGCAAATGGTCTGAACATCTCACCGACTGATCCTGATACGAATGCTAGTGGTAAGAATACGATGATAGTCACAAGTGTAGAAGATAGAATAGGTTTAAACACTTCCGTTGTAGCACTGACAATAAGTGAATCCCCTTTGAGTTGTTCACTTTTATCGGATAAACGTCTATATATATTTTCTACAACAACAATGGAATCATCAATCACTCGTCCAATTGCTACTGTTAGCGCACCCAATGTAAGTATATTTAATGAAACATTAGATAATTTAAGTGCAACTAATGCTATTAAGATTGACATTGGTATTGAAACAATTGAAATAGCCGTAGTTCTTATATTTCTTAAGAATAAAAGTATAACAACAATGGCTACAATGGTACCTAAAGCGGCTTTTTCAATCATCGTATATAATGAATCTTCAATAGGTTTTGCTGTATCCATCGTTTTAATAGCTTTCATTTCACTATTATTTTTTTCAAATTCATCTACTTTTTTCTGTACATCTTTGGCAACTTGAACAGTGTTAGCATCTTGCGCTTTAGTAATTTGTAAGTTAACTGCATCCTTGCCGTTTGTTTTAGAGATAGATGTACGTTCATCACCAACTGATATATCCGCTACATCTTTTAATTTAAATGACGGCATAGAGCTAGATGAACCTTGTTTTGAACTACTCGCTGATGATGATGGCTCTGATGGCATTAGACTTTCACTATCTTGGCTATCAGCACTATCGCTTTCGCTACTTTGTCCTTGACCAGCAATCGTCGCTGGTATCTTTATATTCTTAAATGCATCAACAGAAGTAAATTGTCCATCTACAACAATCGATTTGTCAGTATCTCCAAATTGGAATAAACCTAATGGTGTCTCCCTAGTTGCAGTCTTCAGATAGTTTTCAACATCGTCTGCCGTAACACCTTTACTATCTAACTCTTTTTGTTTAAATTTCAATGTCACTTCACGATTGGTTTGCCCGTTTAATTGTGCATTTTGAACACCATCAATTGTTTGTAATTTAGGAATAAGCTGTTGATTTAACTTTTTCGTCACCGATTTTAAATCATTATCTTTATCAGTTAAAGAATATGCGATAATAGGAAAGGCATCCATCGAATTACGTGTTAATTCAGGATCACTGACACCATCTTTAAATTTGATTTTGTCTATTTCCTTCTTCAATTGTTCCTCTGCTTTATCCATATCAGTGTCATTATTATATTCAACAGTCACTATAGAAGCATTTTGGATAGATTCTGTTTTGACACTTTTAACATAAGCCATAGATCTCACTTGGCTATCAATTTTACTACTAATTTCATCTTGTGTCGTTTGCGGTGTTGCACCTGGCATTGTTGTTTGGACAGAAATCATAGGATTTTCAACATCTGGTAATAATTCAAGCTTTAATTTTGCACTAGAATATACGCCTCCTAAAATAACAAGTAATACCATAAGGAAGATTGCGAATTTATTACCAAGAGAAAATTGCAATAGTTTTTTTATCATTTATCAAGTGTCCCCTTTTATTAATTTCTAGTCTTAGTTCGATACTCATATATTGCAATGTTCATCCAAAAAAATCTGAACGTTCTTTTATAAACAGAATCGTTCAGATAAAATGGTAAATTTATTTACGTTTTAATTTTCGTGAAAGTTTAATTTTAGCTTTCGTTAATTTAGGTTTCACTTGTTCGATAAGTTGATACAATGGTTGATTTAAAACATAGTCAAATTCACCAATTTTTTCACTTAAATAAGTGCCCCATACTTTTTTGAACGTCCATAATCCATAATGATCAGACTCTTTGTCAGGATTATTATCAGTTCCGCCAAAGTCATAAGTTGTTGCACCATGATCACGTGCATATTTCATCATTGTATATTGCATATGATGGTTTGGTAGGAAATCACGGAAATCATTAGATGATGCACCATATAAGTAATATGATTTATTTCCTGCAAACATTAATAATGCACCTGACAGATAAATGCCGTCTGGATGTTCTTTTTCAAGTTCTAACAAATCATTTTTTAAATCCTGAGACTTTTTAATTTTGTTATTTGCATCATTAATCTTATTTAATGTTTTTTTGTCTTGCTTTTTATTTTGAAGCTTTTCAATTTCATTTTCTAAATCTGTTATTTCTGAGTTTACCGTTTCAAGGACCGGTTTAGGTTCTAACTTAACTAAGAATAGTTCTGCATCACCATCATCATGTAAGGCATCATATATGTTTTCAAAATAACTAATGTCACGCGTTAAGAAACCGTCACGCTCACCAGTAATTTGCATTAAATGCGCAAATGTTTTTAAGCCATCTCTGCCAGCTCTTTCAACCTTTGTACCACGTTTAAGGGCAAGTCTTACTTTAGAACGATTTCGTCTTTCAAAACTTTGAATAATATCTTCATCTGATTTATCTATTGGTGTTATCATAGTCATTCTAGGTTGAATATAATCTTTAGATAATCCTTCTTTGAATCCTTTGTGTCTAAAGCCTAGGCTACGTAAATTTTTCAATGCTTCTGTACCATGTTCTACTTCAACATCTGGATCTATTTTAATAGCATATGCTTTTTCGTCTTTAGCTACTTTTTTTGCTTCTTCTAATAATTGTGATAACGCATCTTTGTTATCATAATCTGTTACAAATCCTCTTGATACATAACATAATGTAAATGGTAGTTTAGGGATCTTTTTAAATAGTAATTGTCCTACACCTTTGATTTCACCATTTTCACCAACCGCAATTCTTCTTGAATACCATCCAGTCAATTTCTTAGTTTCTGCCCATTTCGTAAGTTGCAGTAAATCGCCATTTGGATGAGATTTTACAAATGCGTCATGTTCTTGATTAGTGATATTCATCTTTTCCATGGTTTATAATATCTCCTTTATATTAACAATACCTATAATTATACAACGTCTGAATATAAGTGTCGACAAAACACATTAACGATTAAACTTTAATATTTAACTTTATTTCCATCGATACTAAATGAGTATCTCTATCAAGTTTAATTTGTTTTTAAAGTTATATTAATCTTGATATAATATACTATCTAATTCTAAAGGAAAGTAGTGTGTTTAATGCGGCCAACACTCATTGTATTGTTCATTGTTTTTAATCTTATTGCTATTTTCAATTCTGTACTAAGTGGATTTACTATTGATTATTTTAGTTTAAAAGTCATCATTGCAGCATTCACTTTAGTATTATCTATATTATTTTTACTAATTAGAACTACTTATTTAAGTAGTTACCTAAGTATTTTATCGATTATCGTTGCTTGTCTTCATATCGCTATTATTATTCAAAGTGCATATAATTATCTATATTAATGAATCGGTTCGAATCGATATTTTGCACCTCTAATATAGAGTGAGTATGGTGCCGTAGCTTCAGTATCTTTAAGAACTACGGTATGATAACCAGCTTGTTTACCATCTTCAATACGAAAATATATCTGATCTTCTTTCAAAATCAAATCCGTATATTTTTCAGTTTCATCAACTATTTCCATATCAAACCAATTTTGCCAGTTTTTCACTGTCTGAGCTCTCTTACTACTTGAAACCATAATCATATCAATAGAGAATTGAGTTTGATACAACGACTTAAGTTGTTCATGTCGATTAGCATCTCCCTGATCCCATTGTATAAAGAATGGTGGTTTGACCATATAACTTGGGTCCGCAATATAGAGAAGACGCCACGTTATTTTTTCACCTTTCTTAGTTTCTCTTTCCATATTTACAGGACCAATGACATCTATGTTTCTATCTTCTAATGTCTGTTTAATCGCATCAATATTACTTGTTCTTAAACAAATTGTTTTGAATCCTTGTTTAAAGTTATCTTGAGCTATCTTCGTCGCAAATGACACTCTTCCCTCTTCAGTTTTAGCTAATTTTTGTAATTTCTCTTGGTCTTCTACATCTAAAAATTCTATGTAATTTTCATTTATGTAGGACAATTTATTAAATGTTCCAAATTTATGATGTTTACCTCCGGAATTGAGTTTAACAACCTCGCCTGGAAACTTAAATTGCTCTAATTGATCAATGTAATGAATGATATGATCAAATTTCAAATCCATGTTATGAGCTCCTTTTTTACATTTCTTAATCCTTATTTTAACAAATGTATCAATAATTTACTTCTAAAACCTAGTAAAAAAGTATTGCAAAATATAGCTTTTAGTCCTATAATAATGCTTGCGTTTAAAAAGGTTAGCTAAGCTAACTAATTTATAAATATTTTGGGGTGTACTCATGATTAGTAATGATTTTTTTAATAGTTTTATAAGTATTTATCGACCTTATATTAAATTAACACAACCAATATTGGACCGATATGATATTCATACTGGTCAATGGCTTGTATTAAAAGACATAGCTCAATTCCAACCGACGACATTAGTTAATATTTCTTATCGACGTTCTATAGAGAAACCAACAACACGAAAGTTCATCAAAGTATTGTTAGAAAAAGAATTGATCACATTTACAACGGGTAATGACAAGCGTCAAAAATGGTTGAGTTTAACAAATGAAGGCATGCAATTATTTAACGTAATTAATAAAGAGGTTAATGAGATACAAAGTGAAATTATTAAGAAATCAGGTATTAATGAGCAACAATTATCAAAAATTATCGAGTCAATGTCCATCATTTATGAAACGATACTAAAGGAGAGTCAAGAATGAATGAATCGTCAGCAACTAAAGCACCTATTTTTACCAAGCGCTTCAATCTAAATTTCATCATAAACTTTTTCGTATACTTATGTATGTATTTGTTGATTGTTGTCATTGCTGGATATAGTAAATCTGAATATCATGCATCAGATAGTCTAGCCGGCCTCGTCGTTGGCTTATTTATTGTGGGATCATTAATTGGTCGTTTTGGAACAGGTAAATACGTAAATTTATTTGGTCCTAAAAAGATATTAATATTTGGTTTAAGTTGTTTGATAGTAACTCAGGCACTTTATTTTATTCCAAGTAATATTTATTTCTTAATGTTTGTACGTTTAATTAATGGTATTGCTACAGCGATTGCCACTACAGCTACGGGAACTATAGCAGCTTATGTAACGCCACAAACTCGTAAAAGTGAAGGTATCAGTTTATTTTCATTAAGTTTAGT
Source organism: Staphylococcus sp. HL28 (assembly GCF_021117155.1). NCBI lineage: Bacteria > Bacillati > Bacillota > Bacilli > Caryophanales > Staphylococcaceae > Staphylococcus > Staphylococcus sp. HL28. The sequence goes on along the minus strand of NZ_CP088218.1, from coordinate 714,344 downwards.
ATTAGGTACTGCCGTAGGACCTTTCTTTGGCATTCTGCTGCTTAATGCCTTTTCAATCACTGTTCTATTCACTTTATGTATTGCATTAGGGATTATTGGTTTACTATTATCTTTATTCATTAAAATAGATTTTGAAACTGTTAAACCCAGTCATAATGCTTCAGAACCTAAAGGATTCAGTATCCATAACTTTATCGCCAAAGAGGCAGTACCAGTAGCTTTTGTGATGATGTTAGTTGGTGTAACTTATGCAGCTATTTTAACTTATTTACAAGTGTTTGCGGAACAACGTGACTTAGTTAATGCCGCAAGTTATTTCTTTATTTTCTATGCTATTGCTTCATTAGTCACTCGACCTATAGCAGGCCGTCTCATGGATAATAAAAATGAAAATGTTGTCGTTTACCCAGCATTCATTGCACAAATATTATGTTTTATTTGTTTAGTGTTCAGTTATAACAGTGGCTTATTATTACTCGCTGGTATTTTACTAGGTATAGGGTATGGAAATCTTTCTTCATCTATGCAAGCTATTTCTATAAAAGTTTCACCATCATCTAAATATGGCTTAGCCACATCAACTTATTTTATTGGTCTGGACATCGGCGTAGGCTTCGGTCCTTCATTCTTAGGATTATTTACGCATATGGTTTCATATAGTCAGATTTATGGTGGAATGGCTATATTAGGCCTATTGACTACCGCCGTATACTTCTTAGTACATGGTAAAAAAGTTAGACATACGTATTCTTATGAATAATGATAAAATCTTACAAACTTTACTAAATTAAAAAAGCTAGAGAAACCTCTTTAATAAGGTTTCTCTAGCTTTTCTTTTTCAATATATTGTTAGTTTGCAATACTAATCGCTTCTATTTCGCTAATCATTTTATCTATTAATTTCTTTTGTGACGCATTGAAGAAATAATACACTTGTCGTTCGTCTGTTTCAGAACGTAGTTTTGAAATAAGTTCTTTTTTATAGATTTTACGAATAATGACATCAATTTTACTAGTATCCCAAAGCATTTCAAAATGTAATGTATCTCTTAATTCTTTCCCACTTATTTTCTCTCCTTCAAAGACTTTGTATAATACAACAAACTCTTCAATTGAAATACGATAAGTTGATTTCAACCAATGCTTAAGTTGACTTAGCTCTCTTTCAGATGCAATAAAACCTTGTACTTTATTTGTCATAATAAAATGCCTCCTATGTTGATTCTTAGATGTGATGTTTGTATTGTACAATTAAATTGCTTAACTTTATTATATAACATTGTTAGCATTTTATCTATTACAAATATTAAATTTAAGTCTAAAATTGGTAAGGAATTACATCATTTTAAAGTACGCTTTTAATATTGAAACGTAAATAAATGTAAAAGCACAGATATCATAAAACATTTTAAATCCATTAAACGAATAATTGTTTCTAAAATATGAGTCTTCTTTTATTCATAATTAGTTTTATAGTTTAATGCTATCCGCCTATATAATTCATGTTTATTTTATTACGTTTTCTATTTTGAACGGTTTGTTCTGTTCGCTCATCAGAGTAACGATCATCTCTAATATGCCACAACGCTTTAAACTGCTCTAATAACATTGCATCTGTTGCACCTGATCGCATTAATGCTTTGACATCAAAACCCTCAACTTCTGCAAATAAACAGCCATAAAATTTTCCATCTGAAGATAAACGCGCCCTAGTGCAAGTTGAACAAAATGACTGAGAAACACTTGTAATCAATCCAAATTTCACTTGATTATCTTTATGTCTAAAGTACTTTGCAACCTCGCCAAAATATTTAGGTTCTACTGGTTCTATATCAAAATGTTCTTCTACCATACTTAGCATTTCATCTTTAGTAACTACTTTACTGAAATCCCAACCATTGTCGTTCCCCACATCCATAAATTCTATAAATCTGATCTCAATACCTTTATGTTTAAAGTACTCTATCATCGGAATGATTTGGTCGTCATTGACGCCTTTTTGAATGACTACATTTACCTTAATTTCAAAACCTATAGATATAGCATAATCAATCTGTTCTAGTATTGTAGAAGCTTTAATATTTCGATTATTAATAGCTTGAAAGACTTCATCATCTATCGCGTCTAAGCTAATATTAATTCTTCTTAAACCTGCATTATACAAATTTTGACCATGTTTTTTTAATAGCAAGCCATTTGTAGTCAATCCAATATCTTCTATACCTTCAATTTGATTCAGTTGCTCAATGAGTTGGTAAAGATTTCTACGTAGAAGTGGCTCACCACCAGTAATCCTTATTTTTTTGACACCCAATTGCGCGTAAAGCTTAGATATTCTTACCATCTCTTCGAATGTTAATAATTCTTCTTTGGGTAAAAAGACAAAATCATCACCAAATATTTCTTTTGGCATGCAATAATCACATCTAAAATTACATCTATCAGTGACAGATAACCTTAAATCTCTTATTGGTCGACCTAATTTATCTTTAATTTGCTCTACCATCATGGACCCTCCTTATTAACTTAACTGTTGTTTTAAAGTGTCCAAGTCTTGTTGTGAATTGATATTATAATACCAATATGACGGTGCTTTGATGTCTTCAACTTTAATCCAATCTATATTCATTTGGTTATATAATTGTTTAAAACTATAATCATCGGACTCTAGAATATCTTCAATAACGGGTTTCGTCTTAGGACTATAAAAACCTATGGTTGGAATATAACGCCCTGATGCTTTTACCGTTGCGATATCTATTTGATCATCTATTAAGTGTGACACCATAAACTGATAGAGTTGATTAATAGCTCTTTCACTGATCATAGGCGTATCAACTGACACTACGAAAAATAATTCTTCTTCCGGATACTGTTGCATAGCTGTTAATATACCTGCTAACGGGCCTTTCCCTTTATGCTCCTCTGTATCTACAACCACATTCTGATGGTCAAATTGATTTTTTAGTTGATTGTTTGTACTAATCACAATGTCATTAAACATATTTGTTGATTCTAATACTTTGATAATACGCTGATAAAACATTTGTCCTTCAACTTCGGCAAATGCTTTAGGACGTCCAAAACGTCTGGATTCTCCTCCAGCGAGTATAATTGCTTTCATTTATCTTATCCTCCGCTGACTGGTGGTATGAGTGCCACAGTATCACCAGATCCTATCATATCTTTATCTTTTACAAATTCTTCATTTACTGCAATTTGAAATTGCTTATGTGTTAATTCAGGATGTCGTTGTAATAATAAGTCTTTAAAAACTTCAACAGTTACACTTTCTGACAAATCAATTGATTCCGACTTTTGATTGATCATATCTTTAAGTTCTGCAAAGTAGAGTACTTTCATTTCACTTCCCCCCTTTGACTTTCCTCGTAGCTACCTTTTTGATGTCCTTGCCACTCCGATCCATCTTCCCAAATTTCTTTTTTCCAAATTGGAACAATTTCTTTTATTCGCTCTATTGCATATTCATTTGCCTGATACGCATATTTACGATGTGGAGAAGAAACAACAATTAAGACAGCTATGTCTGATATTTGTAATGGACCTATTCTGTGAACAATAGTTGTGATGGTTCCTGGCCACTTTTCTTCTATCTCTTGGCCAATTTGAGCCATTTTCTTCTCTGCCATTGGAATATATGCTTCATATTCTAAATACTCTGTTTTAACACCTTTCGTCCATTCACGTACATGACCAGTAAACATGACCATTGCACCTTGATGTTCATTTAATGTGAATTCACGATAGGGTTCAGTTTGAATCGGTGTAGTTACGATTTCAAATTGCTTCATTTTGCTCAATCCTTATGTGTTACTTTATTTATTAACCATTCATCAAATTTTTGAAATGCATTGGGTTCATTTAATTTTATCCTATAACATATATTGTTTAAATGATTTAACTCATGTAATTGTTTTTCATTATCATAAACAATGACCTTGTCATAATTTTCATGTTTGAATCCTTCAACTAGAACAACATCACAATCAATTGTAACAGATTCCTTAATAATATTAGAAAGGCTTTGTTCAGTCGTTCTAGTGACTGTTTGACGATAGGCGTGACCTTGTACAATACTTTGATCGGCACCAGATTGAAAGTGTTTCATATGGTCTACATGCTCATGTTGTAATTGTATGTCTTCACCTTGATGACCATGATGTTTGATACTTGCAACTTTAAAATTTTGCTCTTTTAAAAATGATATTGCATGTGTCATCAATGTTGTTTTCCCAACATTTTTATATCCAATAATTTGTAAGATCATATATTTAATTCCTCTTCGTAAGCCGCTGACTCAGTGAGTATAACATCAACAGTATGCCCCTGTTTAAATCCACGTGTACCTCCTGGCAACATAATCATGGCATTGGCATGTGCAATAGCTACGACCGCACCCGATTTATTAAACCCTGAAGGTACAACAGTTGCACCCGCAGGAGTTAATGTTGCAGTAGCTCGTATAAATCTTGTAAATGGATTTGCTTTAGTAAAATCTTCCATAAGCGTTGCTTTCACAATTTGAGGATATACCGCTTTGGCATTCATCATATGATTCATCGCTGGTTTCACAAATAATTCAAAGCCAGTAAAACATGCAGACGGATTACCGGATAAACCAAACAAATATTTTTGATTAGCTACGGCTACGGTTGTTACACTACCTGGACGCATAGCGACTTTATTAAATAATACATTGGCATCTAGGGCTCGATAAATTTCAGGTAAATAATCAAAATCTCCAACAGATACACCACCTGTCGTAATAACCATGTCATGTTGCTCCATTGCATGTTTAACAACTTCAATACTACTTTGTAAATCGTCTTGTTGTATCTGATAAGATCCTACGTGGATGCCAAGTTGTTCAGCAAGTGCTTTAATCATTGGTCCATTTGAATTTCTAATTTTACCTGGTTGAAGTTCATCACTTACATCTAACAATTCACTGCCGGTAGCAATAACTGCGATACTGGGTTTTTCATAAACTTCAACTTCTGTATATCCATAGGTTGCCAAGACTGCGATAGCACCTGGATTAATACGTTGACCAGCTGTTAATACAATGTCTCCAGTTTGCGTTTCCTCACCTTTTAAAGATACATTTTCATGTTGTTCGAATGTTTTTCTTATAGAAAATGTATCTTCTTCCTCAACTGTTTGCTCAAACATTACCACTGCATCTGCACCTTCTGGTAATTGGGCACCTGTCATAATACGTACCGCTTCATATTGCCCAACTTCTTTATGTGACACTGAACCAGCACCAATATGATCTATCACTTTAAATTTGATTCGATGGTCACCACTGGCACCTATAGAATCTTTACTTCTAATTGCAAAACCATCGTAAGGTGACTTATCAAACCTTGGAATATCGTAAGTAGCTACAATGTCATTCGCCAATACATAACCAATACTTTCTTCTAATGACACAGTTATTTTATTTGAACGAATATTTTGATTTACAATTCGTTGAATAGCTTCTTTAACAGGTATTGGACTTCTTTTTTCAAATGTCATATGATCATCTCCATAAATTATTTTTCATGATATACTTGTGTCGAAAAGGAGGATTAACATGTCAGAATTCACACACATTAACCAACAAGGAAACGCTAAAATGGTCGATGTTTCTAATAAGGAAGTTACTAAACGAACTGCTATCGCACACTCAAGTATTATTGTGAATGAAACCATTTATCAACAAATTGTTCAAAATACTAATGCTAAAGGTAACGTATTAAATACAGCACAAATCGCTGGAATTATGGCTGCTAAAAATACAGCAACGATTATTCCAATGTGCCATCCGCTTCCATTGACAGGTATAGATGTTTCCTTTGACTGGAATACAACATCATCAGATCATTTCGAACTGAATATTCAAGCTACAGTATCCACAACAGGTAAAACTGGTGTAGAAATGGAAGCCTTAACTGCTGCATCTGTAACAGCTTTAACCATATATGATATGACCAAAGCAGTAGACAAGGGTATGATAATAGGTCAAACCTATTTATCATCTAAATCCGGTGGAAAATCAGGCGATTATCATCGACCAAATTAGTTTAAATTCAATAGTTAAGAGGCAATGGGACATCAATAATAAATTATCATTTACAGTCTATATATGATTTATACTAAGACATCGACGTCCCTGCCTACTTATTTTCATTTCGTTAGTTCATGTATCAAATGATTAAGTTCAGGTTTAATGAGCTTGTTAATAGCTAACTTAATGGCTCCTGTAGATCCCGGCAATGCAAATATTAATGCTTTATCATGGGTTCCTGCTACTGCTCTTGATAATAATGACCTCGTACCTACATCTTCTGTATAACTTAAATATCTAAATAATTCACCAAATCCCTCAATTTCTTTATCTAATAAAGGTCGCACAACCTCAATGGTTACATCTCTTTGTGCAATCCCTGTTCCACCAGTTGTGATAATGACATCAATATTTTTTTGTTGTAACCATTTTTGTAATTGACTGTGGATAGCCTCTTGATCATCTTTTACAATTTGATAGTTTTCCTTTTTAATAATTACATTTTCATCTTTTAATAGTGTTTGTATAAGTTGACCGCCCTTATCTGTTTCGTAATTTCTAGTATCTGAAACTGTAAGTACTGCAACTTCTATATATCTATCTAATTTTACATTCGTATGCATCATTTAACTCCTCCTAACCATCATTATCCAAATAATTGATTAATTAATTTTGTTGCTTCATTAGGATTATTCATACCGTGAATAAGTAATCTTCCACCATTAAATGCAACGATACGATATCCATTGAATGAAAAAACAATCATATATGGATTCTGTTTATATTGAATATGGTGAGTCTTTAAAAATGTTTCTAACATTTCCTGGGAAATTGTCGAGTTATTGTATTGTACAGTATCTCTTCCACATAACGTTGTATATTGCCGTTGGTTGCTCTTTAAGAACGGGTAATTTGGTGTTTTTCCACAAGTAGGACATGTGTCGTTATACATATTTTTAAAACCAATGGCATGATGGTAACCTTCCCAAATGTCACCATATTTCAATTTGATGTCTGTAGACTGATTGGTTAGCACCTTTAAAGCATCCGCAAGTTGAAAACTAGTTGTCATCGTTACAGCAGGTTGTATCACTCCTACTGTATCGCAAGTCAAATTAATTGAAGGCAAGTGTGGGACAAGACAATTGAAACAAGGCGTCTTACCAGGTATGAAGGTTGTTTGAGCATATGTACTTTGAACAACACCCCCGTAAATCCACGGTATGCACTTTTGATATGCAAAATCATTTATGAGTTGTCGTGTTTCAAAGTTATCAGTAGCATCAATAATTAAATCGATGTTAGTTGTGTAGGTATCTAAAAAGTATGCATCAACATGTGATACATAAGCATTAATAGCAATATCATGACGAATCGCTTCTAAATGATTCTTAGCTGCAATGACTTTCGGTAACATATCTTTTGCGTCTTGTTCAGTGAATAAAGTTTGTCTCTGTAAATTACTAAGCTCAATATAATCACGATCAACGATTGTTAGCTGTTGAATACCTGCTCGGACCAAACCTTCAGCCACATGAGTACCCAATGCCCCCATACCAACAACCATGACATGTTTATGATCAATAAGATGTTGTCCTTCCTCTTTGATATATTTAAATAAGATTTGCCTTGAATATCTCTCTTGATCCATCTTTGAAACTCCCTTAAATAGTATTGCTTCTATTATAAAACTTGTTGGACAAAGTGACAAAAAGTCTACATAAAATAGGCGAAACTATATGATGAATATCATCTTAATATAGTTTCGCCATATTTATTTACGCTATTTTAAGAAATCATTATTATTTCATTAGCAAGTGTATGTGCCTCTTCATTAGAATGTGTAACAAAGATAATTGGTATTTTCCATAAGTCATAAATTTTATGAACTAGGTTCATACTCTCACGCTTAGTGTGGTCATCTAAACTAGAGAATGGCTCGTCTAAAAGTAATAAGTCAGGTTTAATACTTAATGCTCGAGCTAATGCTACACGTTGTGCTTCTCCACCAGATAATGTGATAGGATATTGATCAACTAAATGAGAAATATTAAGTGTATTCATGACATCATTGATATGTTCTGAATATTGCGTCATAAACGTAATATTTTGTTGCACAGTAAGATGTGGAAATAGCTGATAATCTTGAAATAAATACCCAATACGTCTTTGTTGAATTTTGATTTGTTTTCGTCTAGATGTACTAGTTAGTATCCGTTGATTTACTTCAATTTCAGCTTGATCTGCTTTCTTCAAACCCGCAATCATATTTAATATAGTAGTCTTCCCTATGCCTGATGGACCTTGTATAGCATAAATTTTAGGAGCATCATCGTTTATATGAATCTCAATATTGCGTTGATTAATTTGATGTGAGATGTCAATTTTCAACATTTAATCACGCTCCCTGAACTTATCATAATTCATTAAATTGATCGTCATAATGACCACTATTGAGAATGCTACAAGCACTAGAACCCATAGCCAAGCTTGATTTTCTTTACCTTCAACTACTAAGAAATAAATTTCTAATGGTAAAGTATTGGTTTTATTTGGAATATAACCAGCTACCATTAATGTTGCACCAAATTCTCCAATTGCTCTCGCAAAACTCATCACTATGCCAGATAATATATAACGTTTCGACAGTGGAAGTACAATACGGTAAAATATTTTACTTTCACTTGCTCCCATTGTGCGTGCTGTATCTAACATACGTTTATCAATACTATTAAAGCCTTGAATCGTATGTTGATACATAAGCGGAAAACTTACTATTACTGAAGCAATAACTGCACCTGTAAGTGTAAACACTACTGGCAAATGTAATATATTATTGAAGAATTGACCTATGATTCCTCGTGGTGAAAAAACAATGAGTAATATAAATCCCATCACTGTTGGCGGTAAGACGATAGGTAATAAGATGAAACTCTCCACTATTTTTACCCAACGCTTTTTACGATGATATAGCCATTTAGATACAAGAATACCTAAAATCATGACGATGATGGTACTCATTGTTGCCACACGGATAGATATCCAAAATGAAGTTAAGTCAGGCATGAAAGACAACTCCTATGCTGAGAACTGATAGTCTTTGATAATTTGTTTAGCTTTGTCTGTTTTTAAGAAGTCCATCCATTCTTTAGCTAATTTTTTATCAGAAGTAGCTCCAGCTTTATAAGTAATTGGTTTTGATAACTTCACTTGTTTAATTTCTTTTACATTATCGATTTTTTTCTTATTTTTATATAAATCTGTTTTATAAACAAATCCTTGTTGCGCGTTACCTTTTTGCACATAATTTAATACTTGTTTAACATCTTTTGCATAAATGACTTTATCTTTAACAGTATTCCATAAATCATTTTCTTCTAAATATTGTTTGCCATATTTACCTGCTGGTACTGTCTCAATTTGGCCTAAAGCCAATTTATCATTTCCTTTTAAATCTTTAACAGAAGTATAGTCTTTATCTTTTTCACCGATAAGTACTAAGTTATTTTTGGCATAATTATATGTATCATGCGCTTTCTTTTTATTTTTTAAGATATCAACATCTTTTGTATTAGCTGACATGATAACGTCAACGGGTGCACCTGATTCAACTTGTTGTCTTAAAGCACCTGATCCGCCGTAGTTGAAGTCAACTTTAGCCTCTTTATGTTCTTTTTCAAATTCTTTTTTCAATTCTTTACTTACATCTGTTAAACTTGCTGCAGCTGAAATTTGTAATTCTTGTTTCTTACCATTATCAGCCTTGTCACTTTTTTTACCACTATCAGTAGATGAATTTGAACATCCTCCTAACACTAGTAAACTCATTAACATAACTACAAAAATACTTTTAATTTTCATTATAAAACCTCCTTAAACTTTATTATACTTCAATTTTCATTAATTATGCTATGACATTTTCGTATATACATATGAAATCATTGTTAATTTTAACCTTTTCTTAATTCTATAGTACATAATGATTTAAAATATACCATTAACCCTTTAATATACTAAGTATAGAGAAAAAGGGAGTATAGATATGAATAGAGATATATCATCTAATCAAAATATTGTGCGATATGAAAATGGACAACTTAAGCATGCTGTTGACACATATGTGACAGAATTTCCGCTAACAATTATGGTAAATGGCGAGGAATTTGCCACTGTTATTTGTAGCCCAACTAATATGGAAGAATTAGTATTAGGTTTTTTAGCTTCTGAAGGTGCCTTATTAAAAAAAGATGAATTAAAATCCATTCAAATTGATGATAGCAAAGGCTTTGCTCATGTCGAATTAACAAAATCATTAAATGATCGCTTCGAATATTCGACTAAGCGCATGATTGCCTCATGTTGTGGTAAAAGTCGTGAATTTTATTTCCAAAATGATGCCGCTACTGCTAAAACATCACTTTCTAAAATTACAATCACCCCCCAACAAGTATTGAATATGATGACTCGTTTACAAAGTGCGAGTACGATATTTAAGCAAACGGGTGGTTTGCATAATGCAGCAATTAGTGATGGTGATACTTTTTTTGAACATCGACAAGATATTGGGCGTCATAATGCACTAGATAAGCTATATGGATTTTGTATTCAAAATCATATACCTGTTAGAAATAAAGTTTTAATATTCAGTGGTCGCATTTCTTCAGAAATTTTAATCAAGGCAGCTAAAATTGGCGTAGGTGTTATATTATCTAAGTCTGCTCCTACTACACTTGCGATTCAACTTGCACACGATTTAAACATCACAGCTGTAGGTTTTATTAGAGATGGTAATTTCAATGTATATAGTCACCCTGAACGTATTAAAGCTGCTAAAGATTCTAATGAATAAGTCGAATCTTTAGCAGCTATTGTTATATTTTTTCTTTTAAGACTTGATATCTAAAACTGCGATATACATACCCTTGTTTTAAATACATATCTTTAACTGTATCTTCGCCATCAGCAACTAACATCACTGGTCGGTCACCAGCTAATTCACCCACAAATGATTGCATCGTTTGCCCAATACCATTTCTTTGGTAGTCCTCTAAGACACCAAATCCATCTATTTCAACCGAATTTTTATTTTCAATGATATCTACAATACCAACAGGTTGATCGTTTAAATAACTAATCATTGGTGTTGCTTTATTGGTATTAAAATTTTGTTTAACATTCTTAATGCTTTGTTTCGCATATTTTTTACCAAATGGTAAAGAAAATTGATAATAAATATCAAGATAATCTTGTAAATTTTCCTTATTTACTTTGATTAATGTGACATCATCTCTTTTGTTCAATTGTGCTAAATCTTGTCCTTCTATTAAATAAAGTTCTAAGACTCCCAGTTTAAATCCTAATTCTTTAAATAAGTCAAACCACACTTCATTAAGATATTCATTTTCTGGAAAATAGAAGGATAGGTGGTCAGATCCTTGTGTAACATGCATTTCTTTTTGTGTTTCAATATCCTTTAGCCATTGAACTTGTGTCGGACACTGATGATATAACCATGTATTATTGGAATATTGCAGTGCATCAGTCGGTGTTAAATAAATGGTTTTGCGAGCATCTTCAGATAGTATATTTCCTTCTAAATAAATGTCTGATATCGTCAAATGTTTCATCCTTATCCCATCCCTGTCGGTAATTAGAATCGTATATCATTCTTATATGAAACATTGTCTTATAGTCATTTTATTTAATCAACTGTTTAAATCGAGAATGATTCAAAATCGTTGCCCCCACTAAGCTTGCTATGATTGCTTTAATAATGTCACCTGGCATAAATGCTAACGATAATTTAATAGATTCTTTTACTGGAATATTTGTAATGAATCCCATAATAATTGTTCCTAAAATATCTAAACCAAGGACACCCACCACTAAAGTTGCAATTAATAAAATAATAAAATTGATTTTATGTAAGTATTTATCTCTAACCCATCCGATAAAGAAAGCTACAAATGGATATAAGAATAAAAATCCTGCAGATGGTCCTGCAAATGCGCCTATACCGCCACGTCCACCAGATAAAACTGGTAATCCTACTGCAGCTAGTAATAAAAAGATAACTACGCTTAATGTGCCTAATTTTCTACCTAAAATGATCCCCGCTAAGAATATGCCAATATTTTGTAATACAATCGGAACTGGCATGATGGGTAACGGGACGCCAGGTACTAACCCTAATATACATATAATTGCTGCCATCAAGGCTGTGTAAACTAAATCTTTTGTACTCAATATGTTCATCCTCCTTACATGAAGATGATTATACCACTAATGTAAACCTAAGTGAATATATAGTTTACATTAGTTGGCTCGTTTTGCTAAATCTCCTATATAATTAAAGAACTTATTACGTTCTACATAATTGATCATATTGATCTCTCTACCATTATCACTTTGAACAGTTCTGCCTTGACTCGGACCATGAGCAATAACATCCACATTTAGTTTCACTGATTTAGTTAATTTTGGATTTCCAACATAAGCTGTTGTAAGCACATCCCACAAGAAATAAGTTGAATTAGTCACAAAATGAGTTAATGGTGGGACAGCTGCATAACTCACTCCTAAGAAATCGATACCCGTAAAATGACGTTCATCAGCCCAACGTTGTCTTACATCTATAGTTAATGGGACTTGATTTGTACTTTCTAGTGCAACCATATCTATTTTAATTTGACTATCAAATACTGTTTTAACTGCTTCTGGATCCCAAAAAGCATTCCATTCTGCAGTACCATCATGTTCTGGTTCTTCAACATTTCCTTTTTCTAAAAATGTGCCGCCCATCCAAACAAGTTTTTCAATTTTATTTTCGATTGTGGGATCAGTTTTTAAAGCTTTAGCTAAATCTGTTAATGGCCCTGTAAATAATAGAATTAGCTTATCGTCTGCTTTTTTAAGTTTATCTATAATATCTTCGTATGCTTCAAGTGTATTTTCTTTTGACTCTGCACTGCCCACTTTTTCATTTAAAATCGGTAATGCATCCATGAAAAAAGCATGCATTCTCCAATCTTTTGGAAATGGATTTTTCCCTCTTTCATAAGATGGTGCAACATCAAGGTGTTGCTTCGAAAAACGGTTAATTATTTTGATAGATGCACTTAAAGATGGTTCTAAGTAACAATCTGCTCCTATTGTACTAACCCCGACTAGTTCCACATTGTCCATATGTAAAAGTAAAAATAATGATACTAAATCATCAACGCCACCATCATGATTAAAATAAACTTTTTTCATAAATAATACTCCTTTAATTGTAATTAAAATATTTTAATAATTATTAGCTATTTCATTATATCGAATAATTACAAAGATGACATAAAAGAACAAAAAGAAGTTGAACCATTGACTGACCATGGCTCAACTTCTTCATTATTGATATCGTTTATTTAGTATCCATTAATTTTTTCTTTAAATCTTTACGCATAAAGTCTAAACTATACGGATCATTATACCAGTATGTTTCTGCTTTCACTTTAATAACTTTACCGTCTTTAACTGCTGGCAAGTTTTTCCACATATTAGTTTTTTCATAAGCTGGTGTTGCTTTACCTTCACTTGTTGAAACAATGTAATCGCCAGCATATTTATCAACTTTTTCTTGTTTCACTTCAGCAAATCCTGCTTTTTTAGTTAAATCATCAACTGCTTTAGGCATTTTCAATCCAAATGCTTGATATAGAATTTCTCCACCACGGCCCCAATGATCGCCGTAAGTGTATAATTTCTTATCAAATTCATCAAAGATAGTTACAGTTTTGTCTTCACCAATTTTATCTTTGATTTCTTTACCATCTTTAGCAGTTTGATCTTTCCATTCTTTTTCCCATTTTTTAACTGCATCTTCTTTACCTAATAATTTACCCAGTTCCTCTTGTTGTTCTAAATAATTATGCTTTGCATAGTTAAATGGTACAGTTGCTGCAATTTTCTTGTATTTTTTGATACTCTTATTTTGATCTAATACAATAATTAAATCTGGTTTTTCTTTAGCAACTTTCTCAACATCGTCGTCACCAACTTTAGTAACACCTTTAAATTTATCTTTTAAAACATCACTTTGATCAACTTGGTTACTCACTGCTACAACGTTACCACCTAATTTTTTTACGCCACCAGCATATGATGGTGCAACAACAGCAATACGTTTTGGATTTTTAGGAATATCAATTTTTTTCCCATCATCCGTTTTGTAAGATTTTGTTTCTGCCTTTTTATCAGACTCTTTAGAGCCATTCCCTGAATTGTTACCACATGCAGCTAATAGCAACACTAACGCTATTAAAGGTAATAATAATTTTTTCATTTTTTCCTCCTGTTGAAAACGATTATCAATTTCATTAAAATTATACAAGATTACATGTAGTTTTACAATAGGTTTTTATAATAATAAATTTGATATTTTGCTACGAATTTCAATCTAACTTACATTAAACCAGTAATACTTTTAGCAATATTAGTATATGCCATATCTTCCATTGGAGGATTATGAAGTCCTGCTCGCATGTCACGATAATATCTTTGTAGTGGTCTCTCCATCTCTAGACTCTTAGCACCAACAATTCTCATCGCTAAATCTACCACTTCCAAGCCTTGATTTAGTACTAGGACTTTACTTGCAGAAGTTTCATTCCAAATATCCGTATCTTTCTCATATAATTGATATCCATGAGCAGTACTCCATAGAAAATGTCTAGCAGATAATAAAAGTGATTCCATTTTGCCTAGATTTTGTTGTACTGTCGGTATTTCAGCAATTGTGCCATCTATACTATTAGGACTATATGTTTTTGCAAAATCTACTGCATAGTCCCTTGCTGCTTGAGCTATACCTAAATAAACACTTGGAATATGCAATATCCATCCATTCAATGAGGGTTTACGTTTTTGTTCTACAAAATATTTATTAGGTATCTTCACATCATTTAAAACTAAATCATGACTTTCAGTTGCGCGCATACCTATCATGTTCCAATTATCAGCAATATCTACACCTTTAAAGTTTCTAGGAACTAAAAAGAAACCTACTTGTCCTAGTTCTTCTACATAAGCACCTACCACAAAGTGCGTTAATGCCTTACTCATTGATGTAAATGTTTTAACACCATTTAAGACATATCCGTCATCTACTTTGACTGCATTTGTGGCAGGACGACCACCTCGTGTTGGACTCCCCGTTTCCGCTTCACTCACAGCACGATTAACGAGCGCGCCCTTCTTCACTTCATCAGCAAATTCATCTAACAAATCTTGTTCCCACAATTGTTGTTCGTAAAGTTGTCCCACTACACTTAAATGCCAACCAATAGAAAGTGCTGTTGCACCATCTATACTAGCTAAATGAGTTTGTAAAATAACCATATCTTCAATTGTTCCACCCTCACCACCATATGCTTTAGGTAAGGTTAATAATGTATATCCTTCATCAATGAGCCATTGTACATTTTCATATGGAAAACGTGATTCAATATCATTGTTTTCTGCATATGATTTAAATTGCTCTTCTATAGCCTTAAATTTCTCTATCCATTTTCGTTGCAACTCAGTTTGGACTAATAATGATTGTCCCATTTCTTCACCTCATTAACGTATTACTTTTAGCTTAATTATCCTTAGTTTAACACTCGACATTATTAATTAAAAGTACCGAAATCACAGAATCCCTACTTTACCGATAAGAATTAATGTGATAAGTTATTTTTAATGATAAAGGGAGGTTAGCAACTTGATCAAAGTAGAACATTTATCTCATTTTTACCATTCAAATCAAGTGCTTAAAGATATTAATTTTTCACAACAAAGGGGATCAGTGACAGCCATTATAGGTCCGAGTGGTTCTGGGAAGACCACTTTACTTCGCACATTGAATGCACTTGCTATTCCATCGAAAGGTCTCATCACTATTGATGACTGCCAGTTCAATTCAGAGCAACACAATAAAAAAGATATTGCACACCTGAGACAACAATCAGCAATGGTCTTTCAAAATTATCAACTATTTAAAAATAAAACAGTACTTGAAAACATAACTGAAGGTCTCATATATGGCCAAGGTAAAAATAAAAAAGAAGCTATACATATCGCTGAAGAACATTTGCGTATGGTTAATTTGATTACACATAAGGATAAATATCCAATTCAACTTTCTGGAGGTCAAAGTCAACGTGTAGGCATCGTACGCGCACTGGCACTTAAACCCAAAGTTTTACTATTAGACGAGCCTACGTCTGCTTTAGATCCTGAGTCGATTCAAAGTATTTTAACCTTAATCAAAAGTATCGCACAACAAGGTATGACAATGGTTATAGTGACGCATGAAATTAGCTTTGCACAAGCAATTGCCGATCAAATTTTATTTATTGATAATGGCGAATTGATTAAACAAGGCACACCTAACGATGTATTAAGTCAGCCTAATAATGAACGCATCCAACGTTTTATCCAACGTATTAAAACAGAGGAGGATGCAACGTGAAACGTATAAAAATGTATCTCATGTTAACCGTTCTCGTATTAAGTGTCTCTCTTCTTTATTCATGCTCTAATGATAATGAACAACATGCAACGAAATCACATCCTAAAGAAATTAAAGTCGCACTTTCAGCCGAAGTTAACCCACCCTATCTGTATACCGATAAAAACAATCATTTTATCGGGTTAGATATGGAGTATATGAAGTTATTAGAAAAGAAATTACCACAATATCATTTCAAATACGAGGTTGGCGAAGAGGAATCTAATTTAGTAGGTATTGGTTCTAAAAAGTTTGATATGGGTATTAATTGGTTCTTTAAAACACCTGAAAGAGAAAAACAGTTTTTATATCAAGATGTACCGTATAGTTATGCGTTACCAATGCTAGCGGTTAATAAGAAGAATAATGATATTCATCAACTCAATGATTTAACTCAAAAAAGGTTAACACCTATGGCTCCAAGTGGCGGTTTATTTTCAATTTTAAAGCAATATAATCAGACACATGATAAAAAGATAGATATAGATACAATTCAATCACCTTCTAACGGCGACAACTTGAAAATGGTTGGTAATGGACGTCGTGACGCTATGTTTTTAAATTGGAATACTTATAAAGCTGTTCAAGATAAAGTTCACGAAGACGTTAAAATTGGGGGTATTGTAAAAAAGGAGCCACTTCATATCGTTTACAATAAAGATAACCAACAATTACATGATGATATCGATCAAGCGACTCGTGAATTAAAAAAAGAAGGCAAGCTTCAACAATTATCTCAAAAATATTTTGATATCAATGTATTCGATGATTTAAGTAAAATCAATCGTCAAAAAGATCAATTGGAGGTGCATTAGTTAAATGTCTGCTACACAATGGCTAGATTTATTTAATCAAGTCGTCCAACAATTGCCAATTACGTTAGTCATGATTATATGTGCACTCATTTTAGCCACTATATTAGGTTTAGTCCTTACTATAATTCGTATAAAACAAGTGCCCTATCTATCAACTTGTGTGAGAATCTACCAATCATTTATGAGAAGCACACCACTTCTTCTTCAGTTATTTTTAGTTTATTTTGCTTTGCCTCAATTTCTATTAATATTTCATATCAATATCAATCATTTTGATCGGTTATTTTTCATTATTTTAGCATTCAGTCTGCATAGTGCAGCCTATTTATCTGAAGTATTTCGTGCAGGTTACTTATCAGTAGATTATCATCAAATTGAAGCAGGACTTTCAGTAGGATTAAGTTATCCAAGAATCTTAAAGGATATCATTATACCGCAAGCATTAAGAAATAGTATTCCCAACTTAACAACCCAAATCATTGAACTAATTAAAGATACATCGTTAGCTTTCACTATTGGCATTATAGATATGATGGGACAAGTTCAATTGATTATTGGAAATAATTATGGCTTAGGTATGTTAGAGGTGTATGTTGTGATTTCTATTATCTATTGGTTGCTTGCATTAATCATTCAGGGGATGTTTACGATTATAAGTAAAATTTCAGAAAAACCATATCAAGTTTAGGGGGACATACAAGTGACTTTCATTTTCCATACTATTATTGAAGTATTAAAAGGTGTACCTAACACTTTAGCAGTAACTTTAATAGCCATGTGTGTAGGTATACTAATTGGATCTATATTCGCTCTGATTCATTTACATCGAATACCGGTACTATCTCAATTTGTAGTCATCTATAATTCATTTTTTAGAAGTACACCCTTAATAGTACAATTATTTGTGTTTTATTATGGCGTGCCAGCATTCATTCTTTGGTTTAATACCCTATTCAATACAAAAATGAATCCAGATATGATTCCTCCTTTAATGATTGCAGCTATCACTTTTTCATTACATGCAACTGCATACTTATCCGAATCAATTAAAGGTGGTTTACTTTCAGTAGATACAAAACAAATCGAAGCTGCACAAACTGTAGGGTTATCTCAATGGAATGTTTATCGACGTATAGTTTTTCCACAAGCATTTGGATATGCACTACCTAACATTGAAAATCAATTTATTATGCTATTAAAAGGGACATCGCTTGCCTTTGCTGTTCAAGTAACTGAAATAATGGCAATTAGTACTGAAATTGCTAATGAAGGCTATCAATTTTTACCTGTTTATACGGTCGCAGCACTATTTTATTGGTCATTAGCGATTATTATTGAGCTCATCTTTCACAAGTTAGAACACCGTACAACCCATTATTTAGTGTCATAAAATAAAACTCTGGAACGCACTGTTAAATAAGTGTGTTCCAGAGTTTTTATTTAATTCTTGTTCTCGACATTTCTATGAGGACGACCAGCAAATAACATAATCCATGTCGCTAAAATAAATGGCATTGTTAATGATGGTAAGCCAATGGGTTCAAGCATCGTATTCAAACCTAAATGTAATAATACAGTTAATAATAAACCTAGGAATGTTGAAAAATATGTATTGATACTCGTCTTGAATGTGGTACCTAATGCAATCGCTGTTAATATTAAATTGTAACCAAATATCCCTTGATTAATGTCATTCACATTACCACCTAACATCGCTACAATAACAAAACCAAGTACATTACCCAATATGGCATATACTGTTGCTTTTCTAGAGCCAATTAAAATACCGATTAATATAAGTAGCCCTGCCCATACGCTAGGTATAATAAAGACTTCACTAAAGCCTTCTAAAGTAGTTTTTATGATATTTACATGTTCTGAACTATGGTTTTTTACAATAGATTCTACTGTACCTGGAATGATATTCAATGGTGTTTTAACAGCTTTAACTTGTTCTGAAATTGAAATTGCAAACCAAGTTACAATAACAAATGGTGCAGTTAACATTGCTATACCATACGGTTTTAACCATTCTCTAATAGCTGAACCAACTGGTAAAGTTAGCACTGTAGCCACAATCGTTATCAAAATACCTGCCCAATTTTCATTTAAAAACAAACTTAATGCGATTGCAGTCAACACTGGACTAAAACCTGCTAAACCATCATTGATTTCTTCTTTCGAATAATTAACATGTGGCGCTAATACATATGCGATTACACTACCAATAAGTGCACTTAATCCCACTTTCCAATTACCAATAAATAAAGCAATTAACACTAATAAACCTGTGTAATGATTATTAATTAATAACACTTGGGATATATTCTTTAAAATAATACTTACTATTTTCATGATGTGTGCCCCCTAATTTCATAATTAACATGATACATCACTTTTTTAAAAATGTGTATAAATATGTTATTAACTCTTTTTATATAATATACGTATTGAGGAAATTAAATAAATTTTATAATTGCATTATTGAAATCAAATGTTTTACACCTTTTAATTAAAAATTTAAACTTATCGACTCTTTATACTTGTTAATTATTAAAAATCGTCCTAATATAAAATTTGCAAGTTTATTTGCAATTACAAATATTTGAAAGAAGGGATTATTTTGCATTTTACACAACGAGAGCAAGATAAATTAATGATTGTTGTGGCTGCAGAAGTCGCTCGTCGCAGAAAAGCACGAGGTCTTAAACTAAATCATCCAGAAGCACTTGCTTTAATTAGTGACGAATTATTAGAAGGCGCAAGAGATGGAAAAACAGTAGCTGAATTAATGAGCTTTGGTAAAACAATTTTAAATGAAGAAGATGTAATGGATGGTGTTGCAAGTATGATTACTGAAATCGAAATCGAAGCAACATTCCCAGATGGAACTAAATTAATAACTGTCCATCATCCAATAGTTTAAGGAGGACGTAAATATGATTCCTGGAGAAATTAGAATTAAAAATACAGATATTGAAATTAACCCAAATTCACCGGAAACGGTACTTGAAGTAAAAAACACTGGAGATCGCCCTATTCAAATAGGCTCACATTTCCACTTTTTTGAGGCTAACTTAGCTTTGGATTTTGAACGTGACAAAGCTTATGGTAAACATTTAGATATCCCTGCTGGTGCAGCTGTCAGATTTGAACCTGGAGATGTCAAACAAGTCCAACTTGTAGAATATTCCGGTAATCGAAGAATTTATGGCTTCCGCGGATTTGTAAATGGCCCAATCGATGGCTCGCGTGTATATCGTCCAACTGGCGAAGATGATAAATATGCTGGCGTATTCAATGACGAAGGCCATGATAATGTCAATAAAAAAGGTGGTACTAAATAATGAGCTTTAAAATGACGCAATCACAATATACAAGATTATACGGTCCAACCCTTGGTGACGCTGTAAGATTAGGTGATACTAACCTATTTGCAGAAGTTGAGAAAGATTATGCTAATTATGGTGACGAAGCTACGTTTGGTGGCGGGAAATCTATTCGTGATGGTATGGCACAGAATCCTAACGTAACTCGTGATGATAAAAATGTAGCCGATTTAGTTTTAACGAACGCTATGATTATCGATTATGACAAAATTGTTAAAGCAGATATCGGCATTAAAAACGGCTATATTTTTGCAATCGGTAAAGCGGGTAATCCTGACATTATGGATAATGTGAATATCATTATCGGTAGTACAACTGATATCATTTCTGCTGAAGGGAAAATCGTAACAGCAGGTGGTATTGATACTCATGTTCACTTTATCAATCCTGAGCAAGCAGAAGTTGCTTTAGAAAGCGGTATTACAACACATATCGGTGGTGGTACTGGTGCTTCAGAAGGTGCAAAAGCAACAACTGTAACACCTGGTCCTTGGCATATTCATCGTATGTTAGAAGCTGCAGAATCATTACCTATCAATGTTGGTTTCACAGGTAAAGGACAAGCAGTCAATCACACAGCACTTATCGAACAAATCCATGCTGGTGTCATTGGTTTAAAAGTACATGAAGACTGGGGTGCTACACCATCAGCATTAAGTCATGCGTTAGATGTAGCAGATGAATTCGATGTTCAAATTGCACTTCATGCAGACACATTAAACGAAGCTGGATTTATGGAAGATACTATGAAAGCTGTCAATAATCGTGTTTTACACATGTATCATACTGAAGGTGCCGGTGGCGGACATGCTCCTGACTTAATTAAATCAGCTTCTTATTCAAATATCTTACCTTCATCTACTAACCCTACATTACCTTATACGCATAATACTGTAGATGAACATTTAGATATGGTGATGATTACACACCATTTAAATGCATCTATTCCTGAAGATATTGCATTTGCAGACTCTCGTATTCGTAAAGAAACCATTGCTGCTGAAGACGTATTACAAGATATGGGTGTATTCAGTATGATTAGTTCTGACTCACAAGCGATGGGACGTGTCGGTGAAGTCATTACTCGTACATGGCAAACTGCTCACCGTATGAAAGAACAACGCGGTGCATTAGATGGAGATTCAGAATATAACGATAATAATCGAATTAAACGTTATATTGCGAAATATACAATTAACCCTGCTATTACACATGGTATTTCTGACTATGTTGGTTCAATTGAATCTGGTAAATTAGCTGACTTAGTATTATGGGACCCTGCTTTCTTTGGTGTTAAACCTGAGCTTGTAGTAAAAGGTGGTTTAATTAATGTAGCAGTTAATGGTGATGCAAATGGTTCTATCCCAACATCAGAACCTATGAAATATCGTAAAATGTACGGCCAATATGGCGGCAACATTACACACACTGCTATGACATTTGTGTCTAATACAGCTTATGAAAATGGTATATACAGACAACTTAACTTACAACGTATGGTAAGACCTGTTAAAAATATCCGTAACTTAACGAAAGCAGATATGAAAAATAACAGTGCGACACCTAAATTAGATGTTGATCCACAAACATATGAAGTTTATGTTGATGGTGAGAAAATTACGAGTGAAGCAGCAACTGAGTTACCATTAACTCAAAGATACTTCTTATTCTAGGAGGAAGCATATTAATGATTATCGAAGAAATTCAAGGTAATATAGCCAATTTATCAGCTGAAGAAAAAAATAAACATGTTGAAAAAGTATATCTAGAAAATTCTGATTTAGTTAAACGTATTCAACGTGTCAAAACAGATCATGGTAACGAATTAGGTATTCGATTAAAACAACCTATCGACTTACAATATGGTGATATTTTATATCAAGATGAAACCAATATGATTATCGTAGATGTTAATTCTGAAGATTTATTAGTGATTAAACCACGTAATTTAAAAGAAATGGGCGATATTGCTCATCAACTGGGTAACCGTCATTTACCAGCACAGTTCACAGAAACTGAAATGTTAGTTCAATATGACTATCTCGTTGAAGATTTACTCAAATCTTTAGGCATTCCATATAGTCACGAAGATAGAAAAGTAAATCAAGCATTTAGACATATAGGACATTCCCATGATTGATCATCAAAATTTACGATTATTTCAGTTCTGTGATTCACAATTTCCAACAGGTGCTTTCAGTCACTCATTTGGATTAGAAACCTATATACAACGTGAGTCAGTCAATAATGATGTCACTTTTGTACAATGGTTAAAATTATTTTTAAATGAACAGCTAACGTATTCAGATGGTCTTGCGATGAGAATCGTCTATGAGGCTCTAGAAGCAAACGACACAGATAAGATTTTACGTATGGACCAACTTATATTCGTACAAAGTATTCCTAAAGAAACACGTGTTGGTGCAAAGCAGATGGGAACACGTATGGTGAAATTAGCAATGGAATTATACGATAGCGAATGGATAAATTGGTACCATGAACAAATGAAAAATAAAAAAGCCAAATTGCATCCAGCTATTTGTTTCACTATGCTTGGTTATCATTTAGGTGTTGATATAGGAACAATCATTGATTATTACCTTTATCAAAATGTATCAAGTTTAACACAAAATGCAGTGAGAGCTATTCCTTTAGGACAAACTGCTGGGCAAAAAGTAGTTACACAAATGGTGCCTTATATCGAAGAAACTAGAAATCATATATTATCACTTGATGAAAGCGACTTTGGTATGACAGCGCCTGGTTTAGAATTAAACCAAATGGAACATGAAAATGTTAATGTAAGAATCTTTATTTCATAGGAGGTATCAGTATGACTGAACCAATTAAAATTGGAATTGGTGGTCCTGTTGGTGCAGGTAAAACCCAATTAATAGAAAAAGTAGTTAGACGTCTAGCCAAAGATATGAGCATCGGCGTTATAACGAATGACATTTATACAAAAGAAGATGAAAAGATCTTAGTTAATACAGGTGTCTTACCTGAAGATAGAATTATTGGTGTAGAAACAGGTGGTTGCCCTCATACAGCAATTCGTGAAGATGCTTCTATGAACTTTGCTGCTATTGATGAGTTATTAGAACGTAATGATGATATTGAACTTATCTTTATTGAATCTGGTGGCGATAACTTAGCTGCGACATTCAGTCCTGAACTTGTAGATTTTTCAATCTATATTATCGACGTTGCTCAAGGTGAAAAAATCCCTCGTAAAGGTGGACAAGGTATGATTAAATCAGACTTTTTCATCATTAATAAAACGGATTTAGCACCACATGTTGGCGCATCATTAGAACAAATGGCTGAAGATACAAAAGTATTTAGAGGCGACAGACCATTTGCGTTTACTAATTTGAAAACAGATGAAGGTCTTGATGAAGTGATTAAGTGGATTGAACGTGATACTTTACTTAAAGGATTATCATAATGTCTCAACAAGCTTGGACAGGTCAACTTGATTTAACCGTATTTAATAATGGAAGTCGTTCTGTTGCACGTGATATCTTTTTTGAAAAAGCATTAAAGGTTATTCGTCCAGTATATTTAAATGGATCAACCATCCCTACTTTCTATATTGTTAATGTAGGTGGTGGTTATCTTGATGGTGATCGTTATTCAATGAATTTTAATATTGAAGACAATGCCAGTGTCACACTGACTTCTCAAGGTGCGACCAAAATATATAAAACATTAAACGACAGAGTGGAACAGTATCAAACATTCCAATTAAAGCCAAACGCATACATGGAATATGTGGCTGATCCAATTATTGCATACGAAAATGCTAAATTTTATCAACACAATCGCTTTGACTTAGATCAAACCAGTGCCATGTTTTATACCGATATTCTTACACCTGGTTATTCATCAGAAGATAAAAACTTTTCATATAAGTATATGCATTTGGTAAATGAAATATACATCGATAATGAATTAGTAACTTACGATAACCTTATGTTAAATCCTGAAAAAAATTCAATAGATTCTATTGGTTATATGGAAAATTATACTCATTTAGGATCAGCTTATTTTATACACCCTAGTGTAAATCAAAGATTTATCGATGAGGTTTATGATCAAATTAAACATTTTGAGAAAGACTTAAATTGTCGATTGGGCATTTCACAATTACCAACACACGGGCTATCGATTAGAATATTATCCAACCGTACACAGTATATTGAAAAGATACTTGAAACAGTTCAAGCTTATATTGCTAATATGCTATATGATAGAAATCTAAATTTCTTAAGAAAATATTAATGTGACTCAAGTGTCAAAATGATAAAAGTTTAAAAATTAAAAAGGCTTGGTTGCCATTTGGTAACCAAGCCTTTCTTTATTTGAAAAATAAGGGGCGAAGCTAAATTATGTAATTAAGATGCTATTCAGTTTGTGGTTAATGGATCATTTTTATCGTAACTACAATAAGAAAACATTCATTAACCTTGAAACACACCCATTTTCCAATAAGTCTATAATGATAAACACCTATAATTCCCTAGCTACACGATAAAAGCGTAACAACTAATGCTCCACTTTCTTACTCAATTCCAAAACTTACTTTCCATCACAATTAATTATCTGAATTTGAACCATTAAATATAAAATATAATAAAACAAGTCACTTAGATATATTGTTCTAATTCATCAATGAGTTGCTTAATTTTATCCTTTTGTTCTTTTGTCACAAAAACTATTACTGTACGTTCGTCATGCACGCTTCTCTTTTTAGATAATAAATTTAACTCTTTTAATTTTTGTAATGCTTTAGTTAAGTAATATGGTTTAAATTCAGAACATGTTGCAATTTCTTTAGAAGATATTTCATTAGACTCACTTTTTAATATGTAATTCAGAATATAAATTTCTTCATAGTTAAGATTATATTGCTTTTTTGTATCTCTAAAGAATTTTTTCACTTGAAATGTAGCGTCAACTAAATCATTAATATTTTTTATTTTTGCAATTCTAAAACCACTCCTCTGATGCACATCTTGTTGTAGCAAGGTTTACATAATTTCATCTTACTGAATTGATCTCCACCCATGTTACAAAGTTCATTTTAAACAAACAAGTTTAAAAATTCAATAATTTTATTACTCGAATTTGCATTTATATATTTATTTCTTTTCTCAAACATTTATTTAACTTTTTTCATGGTTATTAAAATATATATATCACAAATTTACCACTTATTCCAGAAGTGTATATTTTAAAAATTTTATAATTCCCATTTGATTAGTTGGATTTTTACAAATAATAAATTGCTAAGCAATATTAAAATAAAAATAACGATATGCCATAATAATACGTATTATCATGGCATATCGTTATATAGCATTAGCAGTATTGATAGTGTCTTTTCAATCACTTCTTTTAAACGTTTGTTTAAGGCTGTATTTTTGCTTTTACAAAATCAACAAAAGCCTGTACCTCATTAGATTTAAAATCGTGCATCGGTATTTCACCGATATTAAAATTAAATATAATTGTTTCACCATCGTATTCAATATCATTAACTTCATCGTAGCCAATATTTCTATAATAGAATTGACCATTCATATCTACATTCATGATTAAACGTTCAGACGTAGCTATAAATGCGCCCTCAAATTGAGATTGTCCTTGAACTTGGTAATCCATAATTCCTAACACTGAAGGACCTTTCTTTTCAGTTGGGAATAAATCGTTGGGATTGACATTATCTAAAATCATACACAAACTCCTTCTATCTTTAACTCATCTATTTATAAGTCTTTAATTCCCTCTTTTAAAATTTCATAACATGATTCAATGATAGAAACCACTAAGTTCATATTACAATGTTTGATTTTAAGTTTAATAGTACGTTCATCTTCGACACATCTTTCTTTTATAATATAACCTTTTTGTTTCAATTTTTTAATATTTGGGCTTAAAGCTACAACACCTCTTTGTGTTTGATATCTCATATATTTAATTGTCATTTCATTTTCATTAATAAGTAATGTAGCTAGTACATAAAGTTCTTCTATTGAAAGATTATACTTATTTAAACATTGACTAATGTAACCAATGATTTCATTACAGGCTATAAAGTATTTAATAGAATATTCTGTTGTAGTATTTATAATTAATTGATTAGAATTAATTATTTCAAGAAGTTCACCAAATAAAAATTGTATTTTTTGTTTCTGTAGTTCTGTTAAAGATATACTTAATTGTCGTTGGTCTTCATCCTTACGATCTTTTAAAATCCATTGATGTTGATATAAATATTGTAGCATTTGTAGTATCTTTGTTTTTTGTTCGATCATTTCAAGTTGATTAAGATCCATATATTTTTCGTTACTTTTCTCATTTACTAAAAAGTAAAGTAATTTAATATGATCAAATGTTAAATGGTATGAATATTTTAAATAATCGTTAGCGACTTTAATAATCATGTAGTGTGCTATAAACGCCTTTATTTTTACATTTGGCATGATGAATCTTCCCTTCTACATACCAGTCATACATCATTAACTAAAATATTAATATGAACAATTGCTATACTTGGTAGTTTTATAGTGCTTTTACCTATTTCTTTTTTACAAATTTCACCAATCCAATATAAATTTTCTGTTTTAATCTCTTTATTGATTGATTTCCTATCTCCTCTAGATGACTTCATAAAAGGCTGATAGTCTATCATGTTAATTTCAGCATGATTGATATTAGTTATATTTGCGAAATTGAATTGAACAAAATCAATATTAGGATTTTTAGTCATTGGTATATCTAGGAGGGCAATACACTGATATTCATTTTTATAATGAGACACTATCAAATCAGCATTTTCAAATATAACATTACCACGCAATTGATTATAAATATCTAATAAAAATAAAATAGAATGCGTAGATGTGATTTGAGAGTGTTGTATATCTTTCATATCTATATGATCCCAATGCAAACACACGGAATTGACATTTTTTAGTTGTTTAAAAATGTCTTTAAAATGATTAAATTCCGACTGATTGATAAAACTAGAATGATTATCCATTATTAAATTATTAATCATTAATTTTTTATTATTAATAAACTTGAATTGGCTTATTTTATTTAAGGGAATCATAATCTTGTCTACTAGCTTTTCGGCCCTATCAACCATATTTAATTGTTGTTGATAAGGGGACCAAATTAATTGATAATCATCAAAATAAACATTCAATAGCTGTTTAATATCTTTAATTCTATTAATATTAATCCCTTGAATTAAAAATTCTAACTTTTCATTTTTAAAACGCCTTTTTATTTGGAATAGTATTTTGATTAATTTTTGAATGCCTATTTTTTCCAATGAAGTCAGTTCTTCTGAATGTTCTGCTTTAATATTATAAACTGGTATCATATTCACATCATTTAAAATTTTTAATTGCTGATTTAATTGTTCTTCGAATATTTTGATTTGCTTTATGAGTGAATTTAATTCGAATTCTATAATAATATGGATGGGCTTACTTCTATAATTCAATCTTTCTTTCAAATTCAACAAATCAAAATGACTAAACATCTTTAATTGATTCACTTCTATATACAATTGATATGGGACAATCGTTTTGCGTTGTGTATTTAATGGGAAATGAACATCAATCGACATAGATGATTGTTGATTTTCCTTGTTCATATGTTTCAAAAGTCTCAATATATTTTCGTCCAATTTAATTTCTTTTGTTTTATTATTAGCGATAGACGTCTCTATATATTGTTTTCTAATTAATTTTGGAGTTTGACCATAAGCATCTTTAAATAGTTTGATAAACCTAGAATAATGATTAAAACCATGATTTATCGCAATATACTCGATTGATTGATTTGTTGATAAAATATCAATCAAACAAAATTTTAGCCTAATATGATTCAAATATTGGTTAAAACTATAATATGGTGTATGTTGAAACATTTGTGTTAATTGATGACTTGGCACATTTGTTGCATTCACTAATTCGTTCTTATTTATTTTCCTTGAGTGGTTGTCTACTAAATAATTATGAATAGGTTCTGAAATAAGTGAAATGCCTTGATCCCCTTTCTTATCTGAAGAGATTGAGCATAATTCAATACATAAATATTTGATAACTTTATCAATCATCATTTCTTCTGTTTGATTCATACATTTTAATTCAATTAACTTGGTTAGTAGATCAGTGATTTTTGAATGGTTCACCGTTTGTATTTCTCCACCTACTAATCTTGTGCGAGGTGTTACGAATCTCAAGAAATCCTTAGTTGAAACTTCTATTAAACATGTTATAGCTTGGTTTTCACTTTTAATTTGATATACATCATTCATCATTACAAGTAAAACACGACCAGGATGCATCACATACTTTTTTAAGTTAATGACCAATTTACCTGTCCCTTTTAACCAATAAATAAGTTTGATATTTGACTCTTTACTATTATTAATAATTAAATTCTGAAATATTCGTACTGAATAGTTTTCTATCATGTTGTTTCCTCACGCTGCTTACAATAACATCATCCATGTAACTTTATGTTGTGATTTAATAAGTATCTTTTAATTAGATAACCTCTATCTTCACATTCAATTTTATAACGATTTAATATTCTATAATATCAATTCTTTTAAAGATTATATCAATTTTCATTTATATTTAAACAGCATGTTTTAGACTAATAGTTACTTTATCCATTTTTCAATGTATTTTATCACTCGTTGATAACTATCATTGATCAAGAACAGTTCATATTTACATATATAGTTAAGTGATGTTGTCCTACACTTTAATTTATTATTCATCCTTTAAAATATAATACAATTTAAATTTTCTGTAAGTTTACAGATATGTAACACATTTTTTCGTAATATTTTAAATTCAATTAATAAATAGCATAACCATCATATTTCAACAAAATCATTGCCGTATTATTTTTAATTTAAGTTGTGTAACAATATTAGCAAAAAATTACAAATCCATAACAACGCCCACAAATCAACTTTTTTTTGGTAAAGTATTGCTTGTCGTTAAGAACGAATTCAATTACATAAAAACATAGCTTTTATGCTATTAAAATTATAAAAATAAATTGGAGGATATTTATCAAATGAAAAAAATCGCTACAGCTACAATCGCAACTGCAGGAATCGCTACTTTCGCTTTTGCAAATCATGATGCTCAAGCAGCAGAAAATAACAATGGTGGATATAACCCAAATGATCCAACTTCATACAGCTATTCATACACAATCGATCAACAAGGTAACTACCACTACACTTGGCAAGGTAACTGGAGCCCAGACAATGTAAATCATAATAACAGCTACGATTATGGTTACAATACTCAAGCTTACAACAATTACAATAACTATAATTATAATAATTATGATTATGGCTATAACACTCAAGCTTATAACACACCACAACGTACAGGCGGTTTAGGTGCTAGTTATTCAGCAACAAGCCATAACGTACATGTAACTACGACATCTGCACCATCTTCAAATGGTATTTCATTATCAAGAGCAACTTCAAATGGTGGTAACTTATACACTGCTGGACAATGTACATACTATGTATATGACCGTGTAGGTGGAAAAGTTGGTTCAACTTGGGGTAACGCTAATAATTGGGCAAACGCTGCAGCAGCTGCAGGTTACACAGTAAATAATCGCCCAGCAGCAGGTGCTATTTTACAAACCACTCAAGGTGGATATGGTCATGTTGCTTACGTTGAAAGTGTTAACAGTGACGGTTCAATTCGCGTTTCTGAAATGAACTATGGACATGGTCCTGGTGTAGTAACATCACGTACTATCTCAGCTAGTCAAGCTGGTTCATATAACTACATTCACTAATCATTTTTAGTCATATTCAAAAAACCGAGTATTACATTCACAAATTTGTGAATGTAATACTCGGTTTCTTTATATGATTGCAACTATTATATTAACGATTTAATTGAGACCAGTAACAAAAAAACTGTCTCGTTAATAACCAAGTAAACCAGGTAATATCGCTACAAGCTTACCCGGTTCTTGGTTACAAACAAATTCAAATAATCTTTCTTGATTCGCTTTTTCTACATAATAATTGGCAATTTATTAAATGTTGTTTAAAAGAATTCGTTTAGTCTAAATATTTCACGATTAAATTCCGCTACAAAACTCAATCACTACTCTAATTAGAAGGATATTTATCAGTTAAAACACCATTCAGATATAATCGCTACAATTTATATCTATGTAATTGTTTTAACTTATTTAATACTTTCCACGTTTTCATTAATTTAAACTTCACTTTTATTAATTTTTTTAATTCCTATTCCTGTAAAGCCATAAATAACTGCAATGATTGCACATATATAACAAGGAACTGTCCATATAAAGAAGTCATTAACACTTACATTTAATTGATGTGCATAGTATATACCTGATGTTCCCCAAGGTATTAAAGGCAATACCATAGTACTTGAATCTTCTAATGTCCGAGATAATACAGTTTGGGATAAATGTCTCTCTTCGAACATTTCTTTCATAAGTACCCCTACCATTATAATAACGATAGATGCGACACCAGCTGCAAAAACTAACATGAGACAACATACTACTGTTACTAATATAAGTGTGCCAACAGAATTCACACCTTTTGATACTGTTTTTAATAAAACATCTAGACAACCGGCTTTTTCAACAATACCAGCAAATGCGTACCCACAGAATATGGTCACGATAATTTCTGTCATACTCATCATGCCACCTTGTTCTATTAGTGCTTTGACACTATTTGAAACATGACTTTGATTTACCATAGTATGACTAAAACCATTAAAAGTCGCTTTGAAACCATCAACCATATTGAAATGATTGTTAAATGTTCCAACTAAAAGCGCACTTAAACTTGATATTAACATTGCAGGAACTGTAGAAATTTTTAATAGTAAGCATATTATAATCACAATTAATGGAATCCATACAAACATATTAATATTGTATACTTGAGTTAATTCATGAAGTAATTGCTTAATTTGCTTAGGATTTGTATGACTTTGATATTTTAATCCTGCAAAAAACCAGACAATTAATCCAATGATGGATGCAGGTATCGTAGTCCACATCATCGATCTAATATGTGAAAAGATATTGACTTTTGTAACTAATGCAGCTAAGTTTGTCGTATCTGATAGTGGTGACATTTTATCACCAAACACTGCACCAGCAATAATAGCGCCTGCAGCCATGCCACCTTCAATACCTAATTGGTTCCCGATTGATATCAACGCAATACCCGCAGTAGATGCTGAACCCCAAGCTGTACCAGTAGCTACTGATGTAATTGCACTAATGATAAAAGCAGAAACTAAAAAATAACTTGGATTTAAAAAATTAAGACCGTAATAAATAAGTGCAGGTACAGTACCGGAGAACATCCAACTACCTACAATAATACCCACTGCTAAAATAATAAAGATAGCCGGCATAGCTGTATTTAATCGTTTGGATATCCCTTCTTCCAAATCTTCCCAACGTAATCCTACCCGATAAGCAATACATGCTGTATAAGCTGAAGATATAAGTAATAAAACTTGAATAGGTATATTAAAGATGACAAATCCTGTTGTTACTACGATTACCATGACAATAATTGTAGATATAGACTCTAAAAAAGTTGGTTGTCTTTTCATATATCTAAACCCCTTTACTTTTCTTTTTGAAACAAGACCTCTTTCCTTTCCATATTTTTTAAATCACTATTCTAAATCTAATTTATCTAATCCTAATTCCTCTACTGTTAGCCCATCTTCGAAGAAATCACGTTCTAGAATGGTAGAAGCAATGACAATAACTGCATCAATATTAGGCGTAGGTACATCAATCACACGTCCCAAGCTAGACCATAGTACTAACCCATACGCAATATCTTCTGTTAAATATCTATTTTCTACATGATTGGGACCAGGAATTTGAGAAAATACTGGACTCGTGTTAAATAAACGATTTAACGGTTCATCCTCATCTTTGCGTTCTAAATAACCTCGTTGAATTCTAGATTCTTTAGCAGTTTCTAATTCAAATCCTAATTTACGTCCTAGATTCAAACGTTCTAATTCAATACCATGAAGTAAACGAACTGTATGCTTTGTAATTCCCTCTTTATATAGCGAGAATTCATCTGCATAATCAATGCGTCCAACATTTAATAAAGTAGGCCCTGGATGAACCTCTGGATTACCATTTTCTAAATTTGTTTTAAGTAAACTTTCCTCTTTAACCAAATTGGGATAAATTTGTGAAACTTTATCATAACTGTCATTTAATTCTTCTCGATTAAATGTAGAGAAATATACTCTGCGCACATTCAACGATAAATCTACACGTGCTTCATTAAAATCAACGCGTGTACCATAAGTTAATGTATTAGCTTCAGCAAAATGTGGCATGACATCAATATGTCTATCTTCAAGTACATTCATAAAGCGTATAGACGCCATTGATGCAGCAATATTAAAGAATATCAGTTGATCATTTGTGACATGATAAGACATCACTTTTGCATAATATTCAATAAATGAAGATGGAATAATGACTTGTATAATATCTGCATCCTTCATTACATATTCAATATCATCACTTATATCCGTGAACTGAATGAATTTTTCTTCCCCTTCATTATTAAAATCAAATCCACCTTTTTCTATTGCTTTATTGAATTTTTCTAGAGACTGGTTACGACAATACAATTTAACCTCATGACCTTTATCCACCATATCTAGTGCAGCTGTAACAGCACCATTACCTGAACCAATAATTGCTATTTTCATTAAAATCCTCTCTCTTTCTTAATCTTTTTCTTTCATTAAAAAAGCGGGACTGAAATGACTTTTATAAAAAGATTTCTTAGTCCCACTCTATTTTTCAATCTTGCTACAACGCCTAAATACTAAAATCATTCATTATAGATGTAACAATCATTTTTAATTGGTCAATTATGTTTGAGTATTAGAATTGGGTATAATTAACGTCTCACTTACTTTCAACCCATGACCTTGGAATAATTTTATATATCCTCATTTTAAATGAATTAAACCTTTAAATGAACAATAACGTATATCATGTTATTAGTAAATCTAAAAACTTATTTATCAATTTATAATTATTTGATATAGTAAAGATGTAATAAATTTAATTTACATATAAAATGGAGGTAATACCATGACAGAGCACAATCAGAATGATGTTTTACATCATCAAACATCTGAAGTAATAGATTCAGATAACCAAGAATCACGATTAATGGCTATGTTAATCTATTTATTAAGTTTATTCAGTGGCTTTATTGGGCCGCTTATCATTTGGATTATCAAACATAAAGAATCTCGTTTCGTCAATAAAGCCGGTAAAAATTACTTAAACTATGTTATTTCATATACAATTTGGACAATTATTATATTAGTTGTTATGTTAGTGCCATTTTTCATAGGTTTAAGCATGGGTACTGATACCTCTATGACTGTAGGTTTTATTATCTATATCATTGGTTTCATTATTATGATGGTTTTAGCCTTGGTTTCATTTATTTTCACTATTATTGCGTGTGTTAAATACTATAATGGCAATGAATATTTAATTCCACTTAGCATTAGATTTTTCAAATAGTCTCTAATGCATTTATTACAACTCTTTGTAATATTTATGATTGATGTTCATATATTAAATTAATTATAAATCAGTGTGTATGCACTTTGTAAGCGTTACAAACTTTTATTACCATGATTCTCGTTTATTACAGCGGGCGTCATGGTTTTTTTAATTTAATTACGATGATGTAACATTCCGCACAAGGTGATGATTTTCTGTTAAAGTTACTCTTGTCGTAAAAACGATAAAACTTAAATTGGTAAATGAAGATGATGTCCGGTTCGCTACGCCGTATCTTCTTACATATTAAAACCATACAAAATTCGGGAGGATATTTATCATGAAAAAAATCGCAACTATTACTACATTAACAGCAGGCATTGGCGCTGCATATTTCGGTACAACAGCTCATCACGCAGATGCTGCAGAATTTAATCAATCAAATAATCAATCATATAATTATAATACAGCTCAAACATCTACTAGCAATACTACATCAGAAAGATCTACTTCAGGTAACTTATATACAGCTGGTCAATGTACTTGGTACGTTTATGACAAAGTTGGCGGAAAAGTAGGATCAACTTGGGGAGACGCTAGAAACTGGGCATCAGCTGCACAACAAGCTGGTTATACGGTTAATCATACACCAAAAGCTGGGTCAATTTTACAATCATCAGCAGGTGGTTACGGTCACGTTGCCTATGTTGAAAATGTTGGTTCTGACGGTTCAGTTACAGTTTCTGAAATGAACTATAACGGTGGACCTTTCTCAGTAAGCACACGTACTATTTCTGCAAGTGAAGCAAGCTCATATAATTATATTCATATCTAATTCATTTATGAAATATACATTTAAAGTCTGTAAGTGCTTTTAATTAAGCATTTACAGGCTTTTTTCTTTTTACAAATTATCCTCCTTTTCATTCCCTCTATTAAACATACGCTCTCCTTATATTAGTAGACATTTATAATTCAACGCTCTATATGCACTATGACGTTATACACTTCAAACTTTGCCCTCTTTCTCTAAATTTGAGAAAATAGTTTTATTATTATTTTATAAGGAGGACTGTGACTTTGAAATGGTTAAAAGTCATTCTAGCAGGACTAGTTGAAATCATATGGGTTACTGGACTGAATAATGCTGATTCAATATTAAGTTGGTTATTTACACTTATCTTTATCATTTTAAGCTTTTATCTCGTCATCGATGCTACGAAATCTTTACCAGTTGGTACAGTCTATGCGATATTCGTAGGCATAGGAGCAGCTGGTACTGTGATCGTCGATATGCTATTTTTCGACCAACCTTTTACATTTATGAAAATATTATTAGTTACTTTATTAATCTTAGGTATTATAGGTTTAAAACTTTCCACAACGGATGATGTTGAAGGAGGTAGCAAATAATGGCTTGGGTGTATCTTTTAATCGCAGGTTGTTTAGAGGTGATTGGTGTTATATTAATGAATGAATGGTCTAGAACTAAATATAAAATTTTCATTTTTCTCATTGGCATTGCCTTTGTCTGTAGTTTTAGTACATTAAAACTATCAATGATAGATATTCCAATGGGGACGGCTTATGCTATCTGGACAGGTATTGGTACAGCTGGGGGTACGATTATAGGTATGATCTTTTATCATGAATCAAAAAATATCATACGTATCCTATGTATCATACTTATACTTGGATCGGTCATAGGATTACGTTTAATCAATTAACATAATTTACTACTCATATGTTTATTCATTGTTTAGCGTATTATCTTTTTATATACTGTTGATAAAAGGAGTGATTAGGATGGAAAAAGTATTTATCGCAGGTGCAATTCCAGAGGTTGGTTTAAACCTTCTCAAAGAACATTTCGAAGTAGAAATGTACGATGATGAAGGATTAATTAGTAAAGAAGCATTAATGAATGGTGTCAAAGATGCCACTGCATTAGTAAGTTTATTATCAACTAATGTAGATAAAGATGTGATTGATAGTGGTAAAAATTTAAAAATCATTGCTAACTATGGTGCAGGTTTTAATAATGTAGATATTGACTATGCACGTGAGAAAGATATTGATGTGACAAACACGCCGAAAGCTTCAACCAATGCTACAGCTGATTTAACCATTGGTCTTATCTTAAGTGTCGCGAGACGTATTGTTGAAGGTGACGAGTTATCACGTACTAAAGGCTTCGATGGTTGGGCACCCCTATTCTTTAGAGGTAGAGAAGTTTCTGAGAAAACCATTGGCATTATTGGATTAGGAGAAATTGGTGGTGCAGTTGCAAAACGTGCACGTGCATTCGATATGGATGTTTTATATACTGGACCTCATCGTAAAGAAGAAAAAGAAAGAGATATCGGCGCTAAATATGTTGATTTAGATACATTACTTGAAAACGCAGACTTCATCACAATTAATGCTGCCTATAATCCTGATTTACATCACTTAATTGATACTGAACAATTTAAAAAGATGAAATCTACAGCGTATATTGTTAATGCTGGCCGCGGTCCAATCATTAATGAACAAGCGCTTGTAAAAGCCTTACAAGATCAAGAAATTGAAGGTGCAGCATTAGATGTATATGAATTTGAACCTAAAATTACAGATGAATTAAAATCACTTAAAAATGTTGTACTTACACCACATATTGGTAATGCAACATTTGAAGCAAGAGATATGATGGCTAAAATTGTAGCAAATGATACAATTAAAAAATTAAATGGCAAAACGCCGCAATTCATTGTTAATCCTCAACAGTAAAACAAAAGGCAATCCAAATCACTGATATGATTTGGATTGCCTTTTTACTTATATACTATTTTTCTTTAGATTTATAAAGAAATTTAGTTTGATTTGAAGCAATTTTATTCGGTAATATTTTCATCATTGTATTTCTGCATTTGATCATCAAACTGTTACGATATTGCGCAATCTTACCAATTTTACGTGATTTTTTAATCACTTTTGCTGTATGATTTACTCTTAATTTATCATATCTTTCTAATGCTTCATTGAAGTCATATGATTTTAAACAGTTGGCTAATACAATTGCATCTTCCATGGCTTGTCCTGCACCTTGACCCATATTAGGTGTTGTTGCATGTGCTGCGTCACCTAGTAAAATAGTACGTTCTTTAACGAAAGATTTTAGTGGTTTCATATCATAAATATCGTTTAAAATAATGCCTGTTTCACTTTGTTTATCTAATATTTGTCTTACAATATTTGGATAATGATTAAATCGTGCTTGTAAATGTGGCTTACCAAATGATTGGTATTTGACATCTTTTTCTTTAGCGTTGATTGTGATAAACCAATATGCTTGGTTATCAATTAATGGCACAATACCCACGCGTCCTTGTTTACCCCAAAATTCTTTAGCTACATCCGCTTCATCTAAATGAATATCATCGACTAGCCCACGGAAGCATGTATAACCTTGATATTGAATCTTACTTTGGCTATCAATAGCTTCTCTAACTGTTGAATGTATACCATCTGCACCAATACATAAATCAAAGGCTTCACTTTCTTGTTCTATAAAATGAAGAATGACTTTTGAATTACTGTTATCTATTTTGGTTACGTCATGTTTTAAATAAATACTGTCTTGTTGTACATAAGATTGAATAATACTGATTAGTGTTTGACGAGATAATGTAACATTAAGTGTATCTCGCTTTAAATGTGCAGTCATCAATGGTTTATTATGCTCATCAAGCGTTTGCATTGATGTTAAATTCTGACCCGCATTTTTTATACCTTTCGCTAAATCGTGGTTGTGTAGTTTTTGAATGACATTGTCACCAATACCTATTCCCGCACCCAATTCTCTAATTGCATCATTTTTTTCGAAAATTTTAACTTGATGACCTTGTTCTTGTAATAGTGCAGCCGCTGTTAATCCACCGATCCCTGCACCGACAATTGCGATTTTCATATGATTCCACCTCAACATTGTAATTCTTATATATTTTATCACATCTCATACATTTACAAAATTGAGTAAACAAAAGATATGTTTGCCACAATAAAAAGAGTATACCGCTTGCTTTCAAGCAGATACTCTTATCAATTTATAATTTAAATGTAATAATCTTTTCGAACTTTGTCTTTTTTGATTCCAAATTGTTCGTAATATTTCTTCATTATTTTTGCTATATTGTCAGCCCAGTGTATGTCACTTGCATATTGATTCTGTCCTGGTGTTTTCGGGTTCCATCTCATTTGATAAAGTGAAATTTGTTGATTTTCAAAATATTGGTTTCTTACAAATTTTGCCCCACCTAAAATCGCCTTTCGTGGCGATGTCCAAGCTTTCTTTTTGGCATAACTTTTACCAGTATGTACCGCATTCTCATCAAATGCACCGATACCATAAAAATTATAGTAATTGTGTTTACCATCTTTGATTCCATGTGCCAATTCAGAGTCACCATTTCCAGTTTCCACAATTGCATGGCTGATTAAATATATAATATTAACTTCATATTTATCTTGAGCATCTATAAAACTTTGCCCTTGATCCTCTAAAATCCCTTTTCCTTTGAGCATTTTATTAACTTCTTCTTTTGACATAGGTACCTTTTCGGAAATATCCATATATTTGAGTTTATTATCACCATGATGAATTGACATTGCCTTTTTAATGTCATCTTCATTTGCTTTTTTAAACTCACCATGATCTTCTTTCATATTAAGTACGCCTTTATTTTGTTGACGTGAGACCGCTTCGTTAAAAGACACACGTTTATCATTATTAAATAAATTAGTATCAAAAATAATATATAGTATTCCGAAAACGATCAATAGTAAGATGATAATAATAGTACTAACACGGGACTTACTCATTTTCTTCATTCAATAAAAGCTCCTATTTTAACTATTTAGACAAAACGACATATGCGATTACAATTGCTATGACAACGATAAAAAATGATACATTAATTGCAATCTTCATACCTGTTCTATCACGAAATAGTACATTAAATATTACTAAACTAATAGCCAACGATACCGCAAAAAATGTGATGGCTAATATCAACTTCAACATTATTAAAAAGATGATACCAATCACTAATAAAACATTAGATACGATAGCCATAGCCTTTAATATATTGGGATTAATCATATGACACCTCTATTCACTTAAAATAATACTTATCCTACATGATACATGATTTAAATTGTAAATGTCGACATAAAGAAATAAGGTCAGAACATGTGATGGAAAATGAATCATCCATCATGCTTTTGACAAACCTGTTCATCAAAAGTTGTTTGTTCTGACCTCTTCTTATATCTAATCTTCTCGAGACATACCTTTTAATAAATTAAGCATGTAAGTGATACTTCTATTCATATCATCATCTTTAAGAACTCCTAGCAAGCTTCGAACATTCGTTTTGGAATGGCTACTTGCTTGATTGGCTACATGCATACCTTTATTAAGTCTATTGAGCATCTCACTTAAGTCTTTAACATTTAAGTCGCCAAGTAAAAATACTAAAGATGCCATATTAGATAATAATCCAGTATAAATATCTTTATTTAATTCGACTGCAAATTTATTAATAATGACTTGTCTACCTTTAATACCACCAGATAGTGCGTCTAATAATTTCGCTTCGTCTAAAACTTTAACTAATCGAATTGCTTTCATGATACTATCTTTATTCTCAGATATTGCATCTAACACTTCATTGAGATTATCTGCTTTGACTTGTGCATCTGACTTTTCCATGCGTTTAATTTGAGTTATTCTTTCTGCCATCAGTCATTCACCTGATTTCCTGGGAAAATATAGTCTGGACGCGCCCATTTTTTATCAACTCTGACACTATATTGTGGATTACGTTGTTTGTCTACACGGAAGTTAGTTGGATTTAACGGTGATTTACCACGTTTAGTAATCACTTCCATTCTTGCACTTGTACGTTTATACGATGGTGTATCTGTGTCTGGATCTACATCACTATTAGTAAGTAAGTTGATTGCACCCATATCGCCATTTTCTAAAGCATCATTATTTAATGGAATGTAAATTTGTTTACCACTAACGCGATCTGTAACATGTACCGTTAACGTAGCTTCGCCAGTTTCAGAAATTAATTTAACTTGTGCACCTTCATGAATGCCTCTATCTTCAGCAAGTTCTGGTGAGATTTCTACAAAGGCATTAGGCACTTTATATTTAATCATTTCAGTTTGATATGTCATGTTGCCTTCATGGAAATGTTCTAATAATCTACCATTATTAACATGCAGGTCATACACTTCATCTTCTTTAAAGAAATTATCGAATGTTAATGGATAAAGTTTTGCTTTACCGTTATCAAAGTTAAATCCATTTAAATATAGTAATGGCTCATCTGTACCATCTTTATGCACTGGCCACTGTAAACTATTAAAGCCTTCTAATAAGTCGTAACTTACACCTTCATATAATGGTGTCACACGTGCAATTTCATCCATAATTTCGCTTGGATGTTTGTAATTCCAGTTAAATCCTAAACGATTTGCGATTAATTGGAAAATTTTCCAATCTGGTTTAGAGTCACCTTTAGGATCAAGTGCTTGGTATAATCTTTGGATTCGACGTTCAGTATTGGTAAACGTGCCATCTTTTTCTAATGACGGACTGGCTGGTAATACCACATCTGCATAAGTTGCTGTAAAAGTTAAGAATTCGTCTTGAACAACCATAAAGTCTAATTTTTCAAAGGCTGCTTGAACAAAATTGATATTAGAATCAACTATTCCAGTATCTTCACCATATAAATATAGTGAATTAATTTCACCATTATGAATACCTTCAATCATTTGATGATTATCTCGACCTGGTTTCTTATTTAATTCGACACCGTATTCTCTTTCGAATTTCGCACGAACATCATCATCAACCACTTTTTGATAACCTGTAAATTGGTCAGGCATACTACCCATATCGCTACAACCTTGAACGTTATTATGTCCACGTAATGGATATGCACCTGTACCTGGTTTTCTATAGTTACCTGTTACCAGTAATAAATTTGAAATGGCAGTACTTGAATCACTTCCGATATCTTGTTGTGTGATACCCATTGCCCAACAAATAGATACTGATTCTGCTTTAGCTACTTCTTTAGCAAAGTTAATCAAACGTGATTGAGGGATACCTGTAGCTTCTTCTGCAAATGCCATCGTAAATGGTGCTAATGATTCATAATATTTCTCAAAATCATCTACCCATTCGTCTAGGAATGCTTTGTCATGCAGGTCATGATCAATAATATATTTCGTTACAGCACCTAACCATACTAAGTCTGTACCTGGTTTTGGTTGATAAAATTCATCTGCACGTTCAGCCATTTCATGTTTTCTAATATCAAATACATGAGATTTTTGACCAAATAATTTTTGAGCTCTTTTCATTCGTGATGCAATAAC
This sequence comes from Staphylococcus sp. HL28, assembly GCF_021117155.1. NCBI lineage: Bacteria > Bacillati > Bacillota > Bacilli > Caryophanales > Staphylococcaceae > Staphylococcus > Staphylococcus sp. HL28. The sequence continues at coordinate 672,449 of NZ_CP088218.1, read as the reverse complement.
AGGGTGTGCCTCAGCAGTATTTGTACCAATTAATACAGTCATCGCTGCTTTTTCAAGATCTTCAATACTACCTGAATCGCCCCCGTGTCCAACAGTTCTAAATAAACCTTTAGTAGCCGGTGCTTGGCAATATCTTGAACAGTTGTCAACATTATTCGTTCCAATAACTTGTCGTGCAAGTTTTTGCATTAAATATGACTCTTCATTTGTTGCTTTTGAAGAGGAAATAAATGCCAAATGATCAGCGTCATATTTGTCTTTAATTTGTTTGAAATTATCTGTAATAACATCTAATGCTTCTTCCCATTCAACTTCATGGAATTGACCATCTTTACGCACAAGTGGTTTCGTTAAACGTTGATCAGAATTAATATGTCCCCAAGAGAATTTCCCTTTCACACACGAAGCAATTTTATTAGCCGGAGAATCATGTGAAGGTTGTACTTTCAATACTTCTCTATCTTTAGTCCATACTTCAAATGAGCAACCTACACCGCAGTATGTACAAACTGTTTTGGTTTTGTTAATTCTCTCTTTACGCATTTCCGCTTCAGAATCAGAAATAGCAAATAATGGACCATAACCTGGTTCAGCCTTTTTAGTTAAATCGATCATTGCAGCTAATGAACCTGGTTCAGTATCTGTCATATAGCCAGCGTTACCTTCCATATTGACTTCCATCATAGCATTACATGGGCAAACTGTTGCACATTGGCCGCATGATACACATGATGATTCGTTAATAGGTACATCATTATCCCAAATAACTCTAGGATGTTCACGATCCCAATCAATACTGATTGTTTCATTTACTTCAATATCTTGGCATGCCTCTACACAACGTCCACATAAAATACATTGATTCGGATCATAGCGGTAGAATGGACCATAATCTTTTTCATATGGCTTTTCTTTATATTCATAAGTTTGATGTTGAAGCCCCCACTCGTCCATCGTATTATGAATTTCACAATCTCCATTGTTATAATCACACACTGTACAATACAACATATGTTTTTCTAAAATACGATCTAACGCTTCTTTTTGAGATGCTTGCACTTGATCCGTAGTTGTATTGACTGTCATTGGTCTATCAATTGTTGTGCCACAAGCTCTTTCTATTTTGCCGTCAATTTCTACAGTACAGGTATCACAAGTTTGAATCGGACCCATTGACTCGTTATAGCAAATGGCTGGTACGAACGTATCTCTCGAACGTATAAATTCAAGTAAGTTGGTACCCGGTTCAACCAAATAATCTGTACCATCTAGAGTGACGATTAAATGTTCTTTCATATTTTCACCCCATTATATATAATTCCGTATATGCTAACGTTATAATATCTAACTTCCATCTATTAAAAATGCCCCACACATATATGTATAGATAGAATCAACTTAATTGTATAACTTTAAGAATGCAATGTTAAGTATTTTTTTAATTTAATTGATTGTAAAATATGGATATTTTAAACAAATACAAATAATAGAATAAAAAAGACAATAGCGAGATTTTAAAATCGTCGCTATTGTCCTGTTTATAGCTAATACCTATTTATAATTAAGTAGTTATAAATTCAAATTATCTTTTAGTAAACTCGCATTCTCTTGAAGTGAGTTATCGCTAGGTACAAAGTAATATAATCCGTCATCTTGGATGCCACCTTGACCATCTAATTGATGTCTACTCACTGTATCATTAGCATCTTTATATTTACTTCTAATTGTATTGAGTTCCCCTAATGACAAATCTGTTTTAACGTTCTTTTGTATTTCATTCATTAAAGGTGCAAAATGTGTAATAGATGACGCGCTACTCATTTTATTGGCCATAGCCTCTAAAATGAGTTGTTGGCGTTCCTGACGACCGAAATCTCCGCCAGCGCCTTCTTCTTTACGACTTCTAATAAAGCTCATTGCTTCTTCACCATTAACATGCGTTTTCTTGCCTTTTTCAAAATGTACCCCGTTTGTTGTAAACGTATCGTTACTTACAACATCAATGCCGCCCATTGTATCTATCATGTCATGTAATCCATCCATATCAATCGTTGCGTAATGGTCAATGGGAACATTCATTAATTTTTCTAATGAATTGACTGCCATATTAGGGCCACCATACGCATAAGCATGTGCTATTTTTTCTGTTGTACCTTTGCCAACCATTTTAGCTTGAGTATCTCTAGGTACACTTACAATCTCTGTTTTCTTCTCTTTTGGATTGATAGACAGAATCATAATTGTATCACTACGAGATCCGCCACCTTGTGCTTTACGTTCAGCATCTGAATCTACACCAAATAATGCTATCGTGAATGGATCACCATTTTTCAAATTAACTTTGCCGTTTCTTAAATGTGAATAATCTCTATTTAAAGGATTATGTATTTTATCCCCAGTAATAAATATCTTGGCAATAACATATATCATTGCTAATAGCGCTAATATAAATAATATACCAACAAACCATACTAAAATTTTAGCTGGTAGACTCATTCTATTTTTTTCTGTTCTGCGCACACCCATCATTCCTTTTCCATAATTACTTTACATGCTATATACCTTTATTATTATATAATAGAAAAATTTTTTTACTATACTTCTAAAGTCTTATTATGCGAAATTTATTGTAAAATATTAATCTTAATGGAAAATGGAATAATGATTTTAATGTCGTACATTATTTTATCTTTCATAACCCATATCACTATGTAAAATTTCAAGTACTGCTGAATAACATCCTTCATTACTAATAATAAATGGCGCAGCCGTTGATAAATCTATAGTTCCACCATTTAACGCTGTCATTTTCAAACCAAGTTCTTTCGCAAATAAAAATTGTGCGGCAATATCCCAAGGTTTAGGATTAGTATTGATGTGTGCACCAAATTGCCCTTTAATCACCCTAATTGAATCTAATCCACAAGAACCAATAATTCTATGACTAAATGACGCATTATATAATTGATGAATCGTATCATCATTCATGACTTGTGTATTAAACGATAATATGGCTTCTTCGATATCCAGATTAGGCGGTTGTTTCATTACTTGCTCATTATCAAATGCGCCTTCATTCTCAATAGCCTTATATAAATGCTGATGTGGATAATCATATATATATGAAAGTTTAGGTTCGCCATCTACAAAATAACCTAAAATGATACAATAATCTTCTTGTTGTTTTACCAAATTAGCCGTACCATCTATAGGATCCATAATCCAAACTTGTCCTTGTCTAGGATCTATCTCATCATTATTTTTTTCTTCTGCAAATAACCGATGACCTTCAAGATGTGTTTGTAGAAATACCTGGAATTCATTTTGAATTTGTTTATCCACATTTGTTACTAAGTCAAAACGATTTAACTTTGTATCTGTCTTCATTTCCGCGATTAAATTTGGGATAATTTGGTCTACGTTTTTCAACCATTTTGTTATCATTTCATCTATCATGTGCAAATCATTGCTATGCATTAATAACACCTTCCTATATATCTAAAAAATATTAATTATTTATCATGATTCTTTAAAATAAATGTGTTAATAGCTATATTAACATGCCAATGTCCATTTGCAGCTTTTAACCATAAAAAAATCGGCTAGTCTTATGCTAGCCGACAAATAGAAAGGAAAGTAAGTAATAAATATTGAAGATGTTTTAGTGTAACTCGAACGATTACCAGCTATCTGTTATATAGCTCTACCCCTTTGTTAATCGCTCCCCCTGTTACAAATAATATATTAACATAAAGCGTTTTCTTTTGTAAGCGTTTTCTAATAATTTTTTTGACCATTTTTTCACTTTTTAATCCAAAAATGCGCTAGAAATGTCATCATTGTCGCTTATATGATATAATTATTGTAATATGTAATGTTAATTTGGAGGTGACTTTCATTGAATAAGTTAGAACGACAAAATCGCTTAATAACAGTAATACAACAAAGTAATAAAATAACTGCTTCTGAATTAGCCAAACGTTTAAATGTATCTAAACGTACCATTCTTAGAGATATTGATGATTTAGAAAATCAAGGTGTTCAAATTCATGCTTCTCACGGTAGCCAGGGTGGTTATAAAATTCAAGATGCACAAGCTAAAATTTCACTTACTTTGACTGATAGTCAATTGTCTGCACTATTTCTTACCTTAAATGAAAGTCAATCTTATTCTACGCTACCCTATACTAAAGAAATTCAAGATATTCTTAAACAATGTTTAACTTTACCGCAAACGCGTGTACGAAAATTATTAAAAAAAATGGATTACTATATAAAATTCGAAGATACTGCACAAATAACACTTCCAAATATCTTTTCCGATATTTTAATTTACTGTACTGAACGTAATGTCATGCTTGTTGATTTTGATGAAGAAGATCAAACTTTAGCAGAGAATGTTATCTTTATTGGTCTATTATGTAAAGATGGTCAGTGGCATGCTGTGGTATTTGAAATCGGATTAGGTTCTACAAGAGAATTACCTATTAAAGATATACGGGATATCTCCTACTCATTTGAAAAAACAATTAAAACTCATGATATTACGATTGATAATTATCAACAATTTTTAAACCCAACTGATCTACACGTGTAAACAGTTGGGTTTATTGTATATTACATAGAAATTGTATATATCGTGATCATAAATGATAAAAGATTATTGAGCATATGAATTGTAATAGAAGACGCTAAATTTCTGTTTGATTTTAAATAAACGAATACTAATATAACTGCAAGTATAAAGTATGCACCAAATTCTAATGGTGATTTAGCATCACTTACATGGATTAGTGAAAATGTTACAGCAGAGATAATTCCCATAAAAATAAAATTAAACTTTTTGCCCAATTCACCTATAATGATGTGTCTAAATACAATTTCTTCAACGATAGGTCCAACAATTACTATCAATATAAAAGTGATTGGTAAGAATAGAGGCGTCTTAAATAATTGATTTAAGGCTAATTCATTTTGTGTTTCATTAAATTGCCATGATTGAGGTAATAATTCCATAATCCATTCATAGGCTTTCGACGCACAAATTGAGATAATGAACATCACAATTAAAAACTTCCAATGCTTCTTTAAATAATTCATCCCATTCTTCAAGCGTTCTGAAAAGGAACTGACATGCATAAGGTAAAAACATAAAATGGCAATAACATAACTCATGGTTTGAGCAACGGTAGCAACCATCTCACCCATTAATCTATCTGTATGTATATAATGCGTATTTAATATATTTACACCTATCCTTGAAAATATCATCATTGTTATAAAGATAATTGGTATTAAAAGTAAATCTCTCCAAGCAATATCTTTAAAACTGTACCCTTTGTTTGAAAGTTTCATCTCTATATTTCCTTTCTTTTTACATTTAACTATTAAGGAGGCTTTATGAATTCTCAAGAAACATTAAACCACATAGAATTAAAATTAACACAATTAATCACACATACTGAAATGCTAAAATATTACTTAATATCACATTATAGCAAATTCGAACCATCATTAAATGAATTTAACACATTCATCATTAAAGAAAGTAATTGGATTAAGAGGAATTCAACATTTCATAGTTATACCTCTTTAAGTCATTTCGCTCATTATCAAAGTTTAATTTTTCACCTCGTTGAACACCCGCTTCATACTATTAATTATGGTGATATTTTTCATCATATTATTGAGTACCAAAATATGATTTACAGTACACTTGTCCAATTCAAAGATCGGACTTTTTAATTCTACTTATTCCCACTTCATTTTTCACATTTTATTCTTCAAAAGCACTATCTATTTTAATTATTAATATTTTTGTAAAAAAATAAACCTAAATCTAAAATGTAAATTGTAAATGACTAATATTAGCGTTATAATCGGATATGATTAAGCTAATAAATGAGGAGGATGATCATGCTCGGTTTCTCGGTCTCGTTAGGAAGTAAATTGAATACAACATATATTCAATCAATGGTATCTCAGGGATACGATACTATTTTTACTTCTCTGCAAATACCCGAAGAGGATGATCAACATACACTGACGCATTTTGGGGAACTGTGTCAGTTATTATCTCAATATTCAATCACCTTTATTATTGATGTGAATCCTTCTTTACTTAATCACCACTTTTACAGTTTATTAGATCAATACGCTCATGGGGATTTTGTTTTCAGAATTGATCATGATCTTAATATCAATCTTATTCATGATATACATCAGCACGGTTATCGATGTTGCATTAACGCAAGTACGATAACTCAACGTGAATTATCCACGCTATATCATTATTCAAATAGTCAATCATTAGTATATTGTCATAACTATTATCCAAGGCCAGATACAGGATTAAGTGCGACATTTGTCAAACAACAAAATGACCTCATTCATTCTTTTGATTCAACAGCAGACATATATGCCTTCATTCCAGGAACTGAATTAAGAGGACCCATTTTTAAAGGGTTACCAACCATAGAGGTACATCGTAATCAGCATCCTTGTATCGCGATTAATGAATTAGAACGTGTTGGTATCTCAAATATGATTATTGGAGATACTGGGTTTGATTTAACTTTAGCGCGTCAACTTTATCAAATATGTGTCCAACGACACTTTGAACTGCGTGTTAATGTCACTGAATGTATCAATGATGACCTGTCAAATATACTATTTACTAAACATCATTCAAGAATTGATTCGCCCGAACATATCATACGTTCACATGAATCTAGACAATTAATTAACCAAACTATTGAAGCCATTGGTATCGACCAAAGATTACCCGGAGATGTTACCATCGATAATCATCTGAATGGTCGCTATGAAGGTGAACTACAAATAATTAAATCACCACTTCAAGGACATCCAAATATCAATCGTATTGCACGAATTTATAAACAGGATCAACCATTTATCCATTTGATAGCGCCAGGTGATACTTTTGAATTTAAATGTTTAAAGGAGTAATGACAATTGAATCATTTAACGACTGAATCACGTAATACAGAGACCATGCATTTAGATGAAATGTCAATTCAAGAAGCACTTAAAACGATGAATGACGAAGATCAAATGGTTCCTAAAGCAATCGAACCGATCATTCCTGAATTAACAAAAGTCATCAAAGAAGCGATATCTAAATTCAAGCAACACGGTCGATTGATATACATTGGTGCAGGCACAAGTGGTCGATTAGGTGTTTTAGATGCAGCAGAGTGTGTACCTACATTTAATAACTCACCTGATGAAGTCATAGGTATTATTGCAGGTGGAAGTAAGGCTATGACAGAAGCTGTTGAAGGTGCGGAGGATAATGAAGAACAAGGTAAAGTTGATTTAAAAGCAATTCAACTATCTAAAGATGACATAGTGATTGGTATCTCTGCTAGTGGACGCACACCATACGTTAAAGCCGCGTTAGCATATGCAAATGAGGTCGATGCCGTAAGCGTGTCTCTTTCATGTAATACTAGTAGTGAGATAAGTAAGATATCACAATATGCCTTAGAAGTACCTGTTGGCCCTGAAGTATTAACTGGTTCAACTCGCTTAAAATCAGGCACTGCTCAAAAACTTATTCTTAATATGATATCTACCATGACGATGATTGGTGTAGGGAAAGTTTACGATAATTTAATGGTAGATTTGAAACCAACAAATCAAAAATTAATTCAACGTTCAATTAGAATTATTAAAGATATATGTGATTTAAATGACGAAGAAGCCAAGTTACTCTATGAAAAAGCCGATCAAAACATTAAAACTGCCGTTGTAATGTATTTATGTGACACAACTAAAGATGATGCACAAAACAAATTATTACAACATAATGGAGTGATTAAGCAAGCCATCAAAGGTTAAGGGGGAGGCTAATTCTATGAGTAAAGAAGACAGACTTGCACAAGAAATCATCAATGCGGTAGGTGGAATGCGTAATATACAGCGAATCATGCATTGTATGACTAGAGTGCGGTTATCCATTAAGAATCCAGACATAGTCAATTATGATGAATTACATCAAATAGAAGGTGTTATAGGCATCGTTGAAGATGAAACACTTCAAATCATTGTGGGTCCCGGAGTTGTAGAGAAAGTGGCAGGATATATGGCAGATTATAGCCATGTACCGTTAGGTGAAGACATCTCCTATTCGGACAATCAAAGTTATCAATCTCAAGCTAAAGAACTTGCGAAAGAAAATAAAAAACACTATCAACAATCAAGGAAACAAAGTAAATGGCAACGTTTCTTAAAATCAATTTCAAATATCTTTATACCTTTAATTCCCGCCTTTATCGGTGCAGGTTTAATCGGTGGTATAGCAGCTGTGCTCAACAATATGCTTACTGCCCACATGATATCTGGGGATTTTATGAAACAACTCGTAACCGTATTAAATGTGATTAAAGATGGTATGTTAGCATATTTAGCCATATTCACTGGTATCAATAGTGCTAAAGTATTTGGTGCGACTCCTGGTTTAGGTGGTGTCATTGGTGGCACAACACTATTAACTGGTCTTACTGATGAAAATCCAATTAAAAATATTTTCACTGGTGAACCACTAGTTGCTGGTCAAGGTGGAATTATAGGTGTTATATTTGCTGTTTGGATATTAAGTATGATTGAGAAAAGACTACATAAAGTAACACCAAATGCTATAGATATTATTGTCACACCAACACTTTCACTACTCGGAGTTGGATTATTAACTATTTTTATCATCATGCCAATGGCTGGGTTTGTATCAGATGGTTTAGTTCACGTCGTTAATTGGGTAATAGACGTTGGTGGTGTCTTTAGCGGCTTTATCATTGGTGCCTTTTTCCTTCCACTAGTGATGTTAGGACTTCACCATATTTTCACGCCAATTCACATTGAATTGATAAACAGTACTGGTGCAACCTACCTACTACCTATAGCTGCCATGGCTGGTGCAGGTCAAGTTGGTGCTGCATTAGCATTATGGGTTCGATGCCGACATAATCAACCACTAAGAAACACATTAAAAGGTGCCTTACCTGTTGGATTCTTAGGTATCGGTGAACCACTGATTTATGGTGTTACCTTGCCGCTTGGAAGACCATTCTTCACTGCTTGTATAGGTGGAGGCATTGGAGGTGCCGTCATAGGCGGTATTGGTCATATTGGAGCTAAAGCTGTAGGACCTAGTGGCTTATCACTATTGCCACTGATATCAGATAATATGTATTTAGGTTATATTGCTGGATTGCTATCAGCTTATATCGGTGGATTTATCATGACTTATTTATTTGGAACGACAAAAGAAATGAGAAACTCTAATAAACTGGGTGATTAAAATGACAAACATTTTATATGAAATAGATAACCAGTATCCCTATTTAACAAAAAACGAGAAAAAAATAGCAAATTATATTTTGAATGCACCGCATCATGTTGTGCAGATGAATTCTCAAGATCTTGCACAAAAACTTGATACAAGTCCATCTTCTATTATAAGATTTAGCAAAAAAGTCACTGAAGGTGGTTTTCAAGAATTAAAAATTGGTTTATCTAAATATTTACCAAAAGAGACAACGGTCTACAATGTGGAATTAGTTGATAATGAGAGTACAGCGTCACTAAAAAAGAAGATGCATTCTCGTGCTAAAGGTGCTTTGAATAATGCAAATGAAACACTAAACGATAAAACGATCGATCGTATTTGTGATCAATTTAAACAATCAAATCGCATTTTCATATATGGTTATGGCGCTTCATTTGTCGTTGCAACTGATTTATATCAAAAGCTATCTCGCATTGGAATGAATGTACAACTTGTACAAGAGACACATATTTTCACTACTATGTTAGCGTCCTGTGATAATCGAGATTGTGTTGTTTTTATTACTAATAATGGTATGCAAAGTGAAATGCAAGCCATTGCTAAAGTTGTAGTAGACTATCATATTCCAATTATTACAATTACAAGTTCTACAAAAAATATTATTTCTCAGATGTCAGATATAGTACTAGATTATGGACAATCTGATGAAAATGAAATGCGAATGGGTGCGACTACATCATTATTTGCACAAATGTTTACGATCGATATACTATATTATCGTTATATAGCTCTTAATTATCAATCATCGTTAGACTTCATTACACAATCAAAAATGGCATTAGATAATTATAGAAAACATCTTTCCAATATTGATTTCAAACATTAAAAAAGATACAGTTTAGACATTAATGAGCGTCTAGACTGTATCTTTTTCAATTCTATAGGTCGAAAGAAAAAGAGGTCAGGACAAAAGCAAGATTTCCTATAGAAAATCCTGCTTTAGGGACGCCGTTAATCGGTGTCCCTAAGCACAAAAACTTTATGTCTCAACCTCTTTAAAATTCAAACTATTTTAATGTATTATTTTTTCTTGCTTGTTGTTCAGCTTTATTATATCTAATGAAGTAATAAATAGTAACGAAAGCTAAGAAAATAATGCCAATCACTACAGAAACCACTGTTTCTTTATTAAATAACATTCCAATTAAAACAATAACTAAGAATGCAATTGTTAAGTAACTTGCTACCATACCACCAGGCATTTTGAATGGATGATTTTTCGTTTCTTCTGGATGTAATTTTCTAAAGCGAATATGACTAAATAAAATCATAAACCAAGGAATCATACCAGGTAAAATAGATGCACTGTAAACATATACGAAAATGCTATCAGCACCTTTAATGAACATTGGTAATATAACATTTAATAAAGCTCCAATTAAAATACCCGTAGAAATTGCTAATACTGTATATAATGGCACACCATTTTTCATTACTTTAGTGAATATCTTAGGTAATTGACCTTTACGTGCTAATGTATAAATCATACGGCTCGCACTGAAGATACCTGAATTACAACCAGACATTGCTGCTGTTAATACAACAAAGTTAATTAATCCTGCTGCAAATGTAATACCTACTTTAGCAAATGTTGCTACAAATGGGCTACCGATGTTTCCTAATTCATCCCAAGGATAAACTGATACGATAACAAAGATAGCACCTAGATAGAAAATTAATATACGCCAAATGACACCATTAACTGCTTTGACAATATTTTTTTGTGGATCCTTTGTTTCTCCTGCTGAAATACCAATTAATTCTACCCCTTGATATGAACCAATGACAATAGATAATGCAAAGAAGAACCCTACAATACCATTTGGCATAAATCCACCGTGTGACCATAAATTAGAAATACCAACTGGATGTCCGCCATTTCCAATTCCAAATAAAATTAATCCAAATCCTGCAATAATCATTAAAATAATTGTTACAACTTTAATCAATGCAAACCAGAATTCAAATTCACCGAATGCTTTAACTGACACTAAGTTAGCTGCTGTTAATAATAGAACTGCTATAATTCCCGGTATCCAAGCTGGTAAGTTCGGGAACCAATAATTCATATATTCTCCTACTGCTATTACTTCACTCATACCAACAACAACCCACTGGAATATATTACTCCAAGCGGTCATATAACCTGCTGCTGGATGTATGTAATCACTTGCAAATGTAGCAAATGAACCCGTTGTCGGATTAATATATATCATTTCTCCCATAGCTCGCATAATTAAAAATAAAAATATACCCGCAATTAAATATGCAAATATTACAGATGGCCCAGTCCATTTAATGGTGCTTGTTGCTCCCATAAACAAACCTACACCAATCGTACCGCCAAGTGCGATCATTTGCATTTGACGTGCACTCAATCCCCTTTTTAATTCATTATTCTCCATAACAATAACCCACCTCTTTTTACTAAGATAAAATAATAATAATCTTATTTACGCAATTATACTATAAAATGACGAAATTGAAACAATATTTTAACAATTTATTGAAATCGCTTACAAAACTGACGTGACAGTCTTTTGCAAAACCGCAATTTTACTACATTTGCAATAAACAACTGCTTTAAAAAATATTTTAAAAAAGAAAATGATTCATGTTTTTTAACTTCGAAATAGTGTAATGGTTATTGTTTTATGTTTTTCAATATAGTTTTATTTAATCTCTAACTCATTTATGTTATCCAGTTTCTTTAACGTTTGTTCAATTATGTTTTATGATATACTTTTCATATCATCATTAAGGAGATCGTTATGAGTCAAACATTAATTAAAAAAGCATTAAAAATTTCAGCTATCTTTTTAATTATCTTTTTCTTACTCAATTATTTTTCAGTTAAAAACCCAAATTTACTACCACTCATTGGTAAATCTGTATTAGCTGCAGTTGCTTTCTTTATTATTTATGTAGTTGCTTTTACAGTTTTAGATTCTCCAGAGCGAAAAATGAAATTTGGTACTACATTACCTATAGCAATCATCATTGGTTTAATTATTGGTGCATTGATATCACAGATTCAATTAGGTGTTTTATTTGGTGTTGTTATTGGTATCATTGCAGGTTTTATTTGGGAATATATTGAAAGACGAAATGGAGGTCAACGTTAATGTCAGTTTTGATTGGCGTCATCATTTTAATACTATTAATTATAAGTTTTATACCGAATTATAAAGCCATGAAATTAGCAAAATCACAAGGTCAAAAGACAACACGTTTTGCCATCATGGTCGGTATTGATGCGATTTTAATCGTGTTAATTTTAGTTACATTATTATTAAAAATCATGTAATAACTTAATTCATATATGAAAAACCCGTTTCTGACTGAGTGAATGATCTCAATCTGAAACGGGCATTTTTTATAGTTTACCTTGTAATAATAGGAAATATCCAATTGTAGCTAAAATCAAATAAATCACTGTCCCTACCACAAATGATCTTACATGCACATGAAATGGAACACGTTTATTAAATATGGGTCCTAAGATTAAATTACCTATACCAATAATAAGTGGACCAGCTATAAAAAATAGTATCGTGTAAAACATGCCACACCTCCTATTTCACTTCAAAAAAACGTTGCACAATGTCATCAAAATCAATATCTTTGGCAATATAATTTACTGAAGTAAAATCTTGTTCTTCTGTCATGACATTCGTGTTGACGATAACATCCAAGCCAGCTAAATTGGCAGCAGTTGCACCATTAACTGAATCTTCTATTGCTAAACAATGGGTTGGATTATAATTCAACTGTTGCACCGCTGTTAAATAAGGTTCAGGATCAGGTTTGACATTAGAAACATCTTCTCTGCCTACAATGACATCAATATATTCGTCTAAACCTAATTTATGGAAAGTAGGCAGTATATCTTCTCTAGGAATACTTGTTGCAATAGCCATTGGAATGTGACGTTGCTTTAAATATGCCATTAATTTTTCAATCGTTTCAACTATCGGAAGTTGGCTACTTGTATCATTATGTTCTTTATATATTGCTGCTTTCTTTTCTGAACCAAGTAATGATTCTAAGTACTGATGAAGCTCAGTTGCTGCACCACCTATTGATCTACGATAAAAAGCTAACGATATAGGTGCTTCGTTGTGTTTTACTAAATGTTTATTGATGACATCGAAAAGATGTTTTTCTGTATCGATAATTGTACCATCAAAATCAAATACAACTGCTCTGTACATAATATATGTGCTCCTTTGTCTCTCTTAAGTTAAATATGTTCATTGATTCATATTTTAACATATTCAGACTTTCCATTTCCCTTAAAAGTGCATCAGAGACGTTTACTTTTAGAAGACCAGTATTTAGCAAGAATAGGACCTGAAATATTGTGTACTAAGCTGAACACTGCCCCCGGTACTGCAGCTAAAGGACTGAAATGAACAGTAGCCAGTGAAACTGCTAAACCAGAATTTTGCATACCCACTTCAATAGCAACTGCTTTTTTATCTGGATAATCCATTTTAAACACTTTAGCTAATAGATAACCAATTGTATATCCTAATACATTGTGTAATATCACGACGACAAAAATAAGTAATCCTGTTTTTAAAATTTGTGCTTTACTACCTGCAACTACAGCTGCCAATATAAGTGAAATCGCAATAACTGATACGAGCGGTAATGCCGTCGCTGCTTTATGAGCAAATTGGCGCGCTACCTTTTGGAAAACAAATCCAATGATAATTGGAATCAGTACCACTTGAACAACAGACCACAACATACTTGTGAATGATACATTTAACCATTCATGCGCAAAAAGATAAATCAATGCTGGTGTGACAAAAGGTGCAATCAATGTTGAAACACTTGTGATTGCCACAGATAACGCTACATTCGCTTTAGCTAAGTAACTCATGACATTACTAGATGTTCCTCCCGGACAGCACCCTACTAGAATGACACCAATAGCAATTTCTGGTGGTAAATGAAAGCCTTTGGCAATCAGAAAGGCTAATGTTGGCATAATCGTAAACTGTAAAATCACTCCAATAATAACAGGCTTAGGTGATTGTAAAACAATCTTGAAATCTTTTGGGTCAATCGTCATTCCCATTCCTAGCATGACAATGCCTAATAAGTAAGGAACAAATCCACCTAATATAGCCATGTGTGATGGAAATACAAAACCGATTATAGCTGCCACTAACATCCAAAATATAAATGTCTTAGTCGCAAATTGACTCATACGATTCAACATATAAACACATCCTTAATTGTTAATAATGACAAATATTATCACAACTCAGAAGTATGAACAATATTATTTTCAGAATTTTTAGATATTTTAAGATGCATCAATCCTTTGTAACGAGATTTTAATAAAATGCTATACACCATGGTACAGTTGATTTCCCTTGCTTTATATCCATATTCTTCTTAACCTTCATTCAAAAGTCCTAGTGAATATCAAAAAGAAGCGTGGTACAATCAATTTAACAAAATAAAAAAACAAATAACCTACATAACTATATATTATTTGAGCCACGTACGAATGTTAGCAATTGGGAGGCATAACATGTTGATAGACAAATTTGAAACCTATATCATCAATATCGCAGATTTAAAATCGCGATCATCACGCAAATCTTTAACAAAGCTTTGTAAACAACTTAAGTTTTGTGAATCATTTCAATACCAAATCTTTAAACAACAAGGTATGTACGCTTTAGAAGTCAGCTTACCTAAACAACAATTACCTTACTTTATTAGCTTTTTAAGTTTCCATAACTTTACCATCTACCAAATTTTATCACCAAAGCAACTAGACGAATTACTTGATTCAGAACGTTTATACCAATCTGCTAAACGATTTGAATTATCTATCGATGGCTTACAAGACGCATTTATCAAAGACAAAGTGATTGATATTATGAATATGTATATGAATCACTATAATATCAGCTATACATTAAATAAAAATTGTGCAAGTATCATTTGTCCTCCTGATATTTTTTCTAAATTACTACATACTATAGCAACACGTAACATAGATATTCTTTCAGCAGGATATAAATCTAAAATGATAAATAAAGCAAGAATTTCATAATTCAACTATTTGAATACTAATTATAAAAGGGATTCCGAAACGATATTGTTTCGTAATCCCTTGTTTTAATTATTTTTCATCATTATCGTAAACTAAGTGTTCAAATGCTTCTCTTACTTGTGGTACAGACATACCTACAACGACTTGTACACTTTTGCCACTTTTAACTAGGCCATGTGCCATTTGATTATGTGTAAAATAACTACTGTCTTCTACTTTATTTTCATCGTTAACTGTTAATCTTAATCGAGTTGTACAATTAGTAACATCTTTAATATTTTCTTTACCGCCAAGTCCTTCTAGATAATAAGCTGCCTTATCATCATATTCATTTCCGGTTGACTGAGGTTGTGCCATCTTGCCTTCGCCTTTTTTCTCTTTGTAATCTTGTTTAGAGAATAATTTAACTTCTTCTTCATTTTTACGACGACCTGGTAGTGGAATATCAAATTTCAATATTAAAAATCTAAATAATACATAGTAAATACCTACAAATATTAAACCAATAACTACTTGAATCACATACGTCATCCAATGTTCTTTGCCGAGTGGTATCCAGTTTGTTGCTAAGAAGTCTAAAACACCACCGCCCATGTTACCTACTAATCCAAAGCCGTACATGATTGTATCCATTGTAGCTGCAAGTAAAGCATGTAATACGAATAAATATGGTGCAATAAATAAGAATGTAAATTCTAATGGTTCAGTAATTCCCGCAACAACCGCTGTAAGTGTTGCTGGTATTAACAATGCAGCCACTTTTTTGCGATTCTCTTTTGGTGTTGTTGAATACATGGCTAATGCAATACCTAAACAGCCGAATACTTTTCCGTTACCTTGTAACATAAAGCCGTATGGGAATTGTTCTTTTAACGGTTTACTACTTTCTGCAAATTGATTTAAATGTTGTAACCATTCCGCTTTGAGGCCATGATTGACAACGACTGGACCAACTTCAATAGGTGCATAAATGAAGTGATGTAAACCTGTTGGGATCAACACTCTTTCTAAGAAATGATATAAACACACGCCTACATATCCTGATCCGATAATAAAGTGTTGTACTGACGCTATACCATGTTGAACTGTAGGCCATACGACACATGTAATTGCTGCGACAGGTAACATGACAAAGAATGAAATCGTCACTACAAATGTTAATCCTTGGAATACGCCTAACATTTCTGGAAGACGTTTACTATAATAACGATTATGAATCCATGTAATAATACCTGAGATAATAATACCGCCTAAAATATTAGTATCTAATGTTTCTATCCCGGCAATTGCTTTAAGACCAGTAACATTTTCAACGCCTTTTTCTAAATTGGCACCAAATGTATGTGGCCATTGCGTTAATATTGCATTAATAAATGTATTAAACATCAAATAGCCCATTAATGCAGCTAGCGCTGCATGTCCTGGTGCTTTTTTAGCCAAAGATAATGGTAAACCTACTACAAATACAATTTCCATATGGTTGAATATAACCCAACCACCTGACTCTATCACTGACCAAAATTTAAACCAAAATGTATGTTGGTCTGCTAAACCACCCATAATGGTTGGATTTTTAAATAATGTTGCAAACCCAAGTACAATCCCAAAGAAAGCAAACATCAAGACAGGTACAATCATTGCACTTCCAAACCGTTTGATTGCATTCATCATAATAACCTCCACATCCCAATTTCGTTCTATTCAACATTGAAAATGAGTTTTAAATTATTCCTTTCAATGTCTTATCTTATTTCTAATATATAGTAAACGCTTACATTACTACAACGTGATTGACGCATTTTGAAAGTATTTTGTATAATCAGATTATGTTTTCTTATGATGAAAATTTTTTCAACACTAACAAATGAGGTGTCGTTATGTTTCTAGATGAACGTGTGAATGCGAACTTTAATCAACTCAATGACAATGATTTACAAATTGCGAATTTCGTTAATACTCATGTTGATTTATGTAAAAATTTAAAAATACAAGACTTAGCACAGCATACACATGCATCAAATGCTACAATACATCGCTTTACACGAAAATTAGGATTTGATGGTTATAGTGACTTCAAATCATTTTTAAAATTTGAAAGTGAAAAGAAAAATCAATTGCCTTCTGACTCTATCGAATCATTTAGACAAGAAATTGAAAATACGTTTAATTATTTAGATCGTATAGATTATGAGCTATTAACTAATAAAATGAATGATGCCGGAACAATATATTTATATGGAACGGGTCGAGCTCAAATCAATGTGGCTGAAGAAGCACAAAGAATATTATTAACCATGCATAAAAATATCATTATTCTTTATGATGTCCACGAATTAAAAATGGTCTTAAACAAAACCGTACCGCAAGACCTTTTCTTTATTATTTCACTATCTGGAGAAACATATCAATTAAAAGAAGTGACACAACTATTACAATTGAGACAAAAATATTTTATCTCAGTCACAACGATGAAAGACAATACGTTAGCCCAACAAGCTAGTTATAATGTTTATGTATCTAGTAATACATTTTATTTAAATGATGGTACTGACTATTCAAGTTTCATTAGTTATCATATCTTCTTTGAAACGCTGCTCAGAAAATATAATGAACGCAAAGAGATAGGAGATCTCAAATAATACATTGTCTATAAAAATAAAAAGCCAGTAAATGAGCTTTCTTAGTTCATTTACTGGCTTATATATTACTTATGTTTAATACAAATTAGTTATTTTTTTGTTCTTCAATTTCTTCTAACACTGCATTCATTTTATCAAACATAAGTTCAAATCCATGTGCAGTAGAATCATGATATTCTTTCTTTTTTTGTTTGTATTCAAGGTTGGTTAATCTTCGTTCACGTTCCATATATGATTGATAATAGAAGAACATTTGTGTGCCACCTGATTCACGTTCGAAGAATTCTACTTCTATAATATCTTCTTCGTTACTTAAGCCTGGCATACCTATTGTCATTTTAATAAATTCATCCATAACTAATTCTTCGTATGTACCTTCGATAATATTTTGTTTGCCATTTCTACTATCAACGATACGATACTTACCACCTTCTTGGACATCTGCTTCAAATGATTTATTCGTACGTTTCGACGTCATAAACCATTGTTTAAGAATATCTTCTTTCGTCCAAGCTTCATAAATTGTTTCTGGTGAATATTTTAATAAACGTTCAATATCAATTTCTACATATTCATTTTCCACATTATACTTTGCCACTTTCAGTCACCTACTTTCACTCTTAATACTATTTTAACGTATTTGTTCAAACTTCCAAACATTTATACATTAAAAAAGATTGCGCTTCTACACATTTAGTCTAGTTTACCATTAAAACGCTGACTTAAAACATTTTCAATATTTATAATTCTATTTATCAACTAAAAAACCGAGACTAAAAAGTCTCAGTTTTTAATCATATTTATGCTTTACTTTTTTTTAATTTCGGATATCCAATCAAAATAGCAATCAACCCACATACACCCAGCATGATTGGATAAATACTATAAGGTACAAGTAAGAATGGTGAGATACCAGCCACTCCTGCAGCTGAAATAACTTGAGGACTATATGGTAATAAGCCTTGGAAACATCCACCAAATATATCTAAAATACTAGCTGATTTACGTGGATCAACATCATATTCATCTGCTATATTTTTAGCTAATGGTCCTGACATAATGATTGAAATAGTATTATTAGCTGTTGCAATATCTGCTACACTAACTAAGCTGGCAATACCTATTTCAGCCCCACGTTTAGATTTCACGCGCCCTCTAACTACATTTAACAACCAATCTATACCGCCATTATGTTGAATAAGTCCAACTAAACCACCAATTAATAAGGCAATCATTGCAATATCTTCCATACCTATAATCCCTTTAGATACAGCACTTAGTAATCCTCTCCAACCAAATGAGCCATCAATAAGACCAATGATTCCAGATAAAACTGTTCCACCAATAAGAACGATAATCACATTGACACCAACTAGCGCTAGAATCAACACTAATAGATATGGAATGACTTTAACTAATTGGAAATCATAACTTTTAGAATGATCCATGGAAATACCATTTGTTAGGAAAAATAGTACGACTATGGTTAATATCGCACCTGGCAAAACAATTCTAAAGTTTACTTTAAATTTATCTTTCATCTTCGTATGTTGTGTACGTACAGCCGCTATCGTAGTATCAGAAATCATAGAAAGATTATCTCCAAACATAGCGCCACCAACAACTGTAGCCATAGCTAAAGCTGCAGAAACATCTGTTGCTTGCGCAAAGCCAAATCCTACCGGTGCAATAGCTGCTACTGTGCCTACTGATGTTCCCATTGAAATAGAAACAAACATACAAATGATAAATAAACCTACTATAATTAAGTTTTCAGGGATGAGAGACAAGCCCAAATTTACAGTAGAAGTCACGCCACCCATTTTCTCTGTAGTCGTAGAAAATGCGCCTGCTAAAATAAAGATAAGCATCATTAAAATAATATTTGAATGACCTGCACCTTTAGTAAACACTTCAACTTTTGTCGCAAACTTTTCTTTGCGATTCATCAACAAAGCAACGATTACTGTAATCGTTATTGCAACATTTAACGGCATCGTCGTGAAATCACCCGAGATGATACCTACACCTAAAAATAACAACATAAATAATAATAACGGAAATAACGCCCAAGCATTACCCTTTTTAGTTTCTTTCATTATTAGACCTACTTCCTTACAAAAAATACCTCTCTTCTTTATGATAAAGAAAAGAGGTCCATCTACAACGATTATCCCCTTATCTTCAAACCTAGACAGGTTACTGGAATTGGCACATGATTCAATGTTGCCGAAGCTTCATAGGGCCAGTCCCTCCACTTCTCTTGATAAGTGATTCATATTTAACGTTTACGTTACAAGATAATTCCTATGACGTCAATCATAAATTATAACTTCGTCGTAAAATATTTTTCATAAATAATTAATGCAATAGCAACTACGAATAACATTGTAATAGCTATACCAAAGACGATCCACCATTTTAAATAAAGTGATACAATCATTAAAATAATAGAAATGTTTGTCATACTAATCATCAGTATTTTAAATTGTTGTTCACGTTGTTTAGAGATGACTTTATAATCTCGATGGTTTTTCCTTTGCGTATCATCATCAATTTGTAATTTAGTTTCTATATAAAAAACAAACGTCATAGTTACCAATACAATTAAGAAACCAATCCATACATGGTGTTGTGATATTAGTACTATTCCGCCATAACCTAAATACAAACACCCCGCAATAATACCTAGTAATCGGTCAACTGATTCACTAATCCATATGATATGATTTTTAATATTTTTATTAACAAAATACAGATTCTTTAATGCATTGGTTAAAGCAAATAAAAGTATTAGCGTTAAGAAATATAGATTTTCAGAAGAAATAAAAGGTATAAAAGTAAGACCTATCATCAACATCATGAACGGAGCAATCCTTATAAACCTATCTTTCACCATGTCATAACCTCCTTTAGATATAAGATTTCATTTGCAATTTGTCGTATAAATTACCTATCCCTTAGATATATCTTTATTCTTTAATTAAATTTCATTCTTCAAAAAGGTTAATAATTTTATATTTTCATTTTACAATAAACACATTTTTATTCCAAATTCAAAATGAAAATTGATTTAGTTTTCATATAATTTACCACAAAAAATGGTCGATAAAGTATTAACACTTTATCGACCAACTTTTATTATTTAGTTAATTTGAATGCCGCCTGTCACACCAAAGACTTGTCCAGTTGTATAACTTGATTCTTCAGATGCTAATAGGACATAAGTTCCTGATAATTCAACAGGTTGACCTGCACGGCCAAGTGGTGTTTCCTTACCAAATTCAGGAATATTTCGTTGTGGTTGTCCACCAGTAATTTGTAATGGTGACCAAAATGGTCCTGGGGCTACACAATTGACACGAATACCTTTCGCGCCAAGTTCTTCTGATAAACTTTTTGTCAATGAGATAATTGCAGCTTTTGAAGCGGCATAATCATGTAAAATAGGACTTGGATTATATCCTTGAACAGATGATGTTGTTGTAATTGATGCACCTGGTTGTAAATATTCTAACGCTTTTTGTACTGTCCAAAATATAGGATATACATTGGTTTCAAATGTCTCTTTAAATGATTGAGTATCAAACCCTTGTATATCGTCATGGTATTGTTGATGTCCAGCTACTAAGGTCACATTATCAAGCCCACCAAGTTGTTGATGTGCTTCTTCGACCATGTCATAGTTAAATTGTTCATCACGTATATCACCAGGTAATAGCACTGCTTTTTGTCCTGCTTCTTCAATCACTTGTTTAACTTCTTGTGCATCTTTGTCTTCGCTTGGAAGATAATTAATAGCAACATCTGCGCCTTCTTTAGCATAGGCAATAGCTGCTGCGCGTCCAATGGCAGAATCGCCACCTGTCACTAACATTTTATATCCTTTTAATCGACCGTGTCCGACGTATGATGTCTCACCACAATCTGGTTCAGGTGTTAATTGACTTTGTAATCCTGGAAGTGGTTGCTCTTGTTGTTCATACTCTGTTGATTTGAATTTATTTCTTGGATCTTGTGCTGACATTTCAAATTCATCTCCTCAATTGGTATATGTTGTCATATACCCAAGGGTATGCAGATGTTAATCATACTATTTCTATACAATGTAAGAGATTATTGATTCAGAAGACGTTTAGTCAGTGTCACAAAATATGTCGGCACTTTTTCTAAAATACGTTCATCAGGATCAAATAAAGGATGATGGAGATCATACTCACTATTAGATCCTATGAATGCAAATACGCCAGGATACGTTTCTGTATAACCTGAAAAGTCTTCACCGATCGTCAATGGTAAGTCCATAATTGACACACGATAACCTACATCTTCCGCTACTTCTATCGCTATATCAGTTAATTCATCATCATTAATTACTGTTCCAGGAAGTCGTGTATATCGGCATTCAACTTGTAAATTAAATGTTTGTGCTAGACCATCAGCAATATCATTCATTCGTTGTTCGATATACGCTCTATGTTCAGGTTTGAATGAACGGACAGTTCCTTGTACATAGGCTTGGTTTGCAATGACATTCCATGTATTTCCACATGAAATTTCACCAATAGTAACAACGGCATTATCAAATGCAGATAAATTTCTACTTACAATCGTTTGTAAACTATTAATCAGTTGGCCTAAAGCCACCGTTGGGTCATTACCTTGTTCTGGTTTAGCAGCATGCGCGCCTTTTCCTTTAATTTCAAATTCAAAACGGTCTACTGCAGATGTAATAGGACCTTTTTTAATAGCAAAGTCACCAATGTCCATTGTTGGATAATTATGGAATCCTAAAACTGCCTTCACTCCGTCTAATGCACCTGTAGCTACTACTTTTTTAGCACCATGACCTAGCTCTTCTGCTGCTTGGAAAATGATTCTCACTCGACCATTTATTTCATTCTCTTGAGCTTTCAATTGTGTTGCAACGCCTAATATACTTGCCATATGAATATCATGACCACATGCATGCATGACACCTTGATTAGTTGACGTAAATTCATGTTCGACTTGCTCATTGATAGGTAGCGCGTCTATATCAGTTCTAATCGCAATCATTTGGTCGCCTTGTCCAATTTCCGCAACTAATCCTGTATCTAAAGGTAAATCTAAAATTTTTATATCATGTGCTTCTAAAATACGTTTAAGTCGTTGTGTAGTTTCATATTCTTTCTCTGATATTTCAGGGAATTGGTGAAATGTTCGTCGCCAATTCACATAGTCTGTATAATTTGACATTTAATCATCCCACTTTCTTTATAAAATAGTTCATTAGGTAATAAAAAATTGTGCCAATGATAACACCCACAGCTAGATTATGCGTCCATAGTATTAGTACCATCGTTAGCAATATGACACTCGCATTCTGAATTGGAGATGATTGAATATACTTAAATGTTCGTCGATCAAATGTACTTAATGAAACGGTTACTAGTACTGAAGCTAAAACAACCATGGGTATTAGACCAACTATTGGACCTAACACTACCATGCATAATAGTAAAAACAAACCTGTAATCAATGTAGATAATCGACTTGTCGCTCCCATATTATAATTAAATTTCGATTGTCCAACTAAGCCGCTTGAGCCATAACCTCCAATACTTCCTACTATAAAGTTTGATATACCTTGTCCAATGATTTCTTTATCCTTATGAGACTCAGTATTACTAATCATATCAACCATATGTGTAGTTAAATTTGTTTGAATAACAGAAATAATTGTCATAGTTAATGCATATTTAAAGATGATAATCCATGCTTCAATAGACATAGACAAATTAAATATTGCAAAACTAGGCATTTTAAAATGTATACTCGCTAAATCATAAACATATTGTAAATGTGGATGTATGAAGGTTGTTAATAAAGTAATAACAAATATGGCTATTAACGGCGCTGGAATCGATTTTATCCACTTTCCTGCTAAATAGATAATGATAAATGTTAAACACGCGACGATATATGTAGACATTGATTTGCCGAATATATACTTTATTTGTGTTGATAGAAGTAAAATACCTAAGGCATTCATAAATCCTATCACTACTGTATTAGGAATGTATTTAAGCAACTGATCAATG
Source organism: Staphylococcus sp. HL28 (assembly GCF_021117155.1). NCBI lineage: Bacteria > Bacillati > Bacillota > Bacilli > Caryophanales > Staphylococcaceae > Staphylococcus > Staphylococcus sp. HL28. The sequence continues at coordinate 648,275 of NZ_CP088218.1, read as the reverse complement.
TGTAACAGTCCTAAAATAATCAACATCATTCCCATCATCATAGTTGCTAAAAATAAAAAATGAGTGCCATATTGGTTAACGAGAGGTCCTCCAATGATTGAAATCCCACTACTCGGTCCCGATACCATCGAAACTCTTTTACCAAATATACTAATCAAACACATCATCAACCCACAACTCATTAATCCAATGGAAGGTTTAACATGAACAATAAAAGAAAAAGCTATCGATACTGCCAATAAAGCTAAGCCCATCAAAATACCGCTAAGAATATTTTGTTGATATTTACCTTGCCACTGTTTTAAGTATTGACGGTATGTAAACATTAGGTTTATCCATCTCCTTGTCTAATTATGTTAACATAATTGTCAAACTTTTCTAAAAATACGCCATTCCCTTTTTATTATAAACAAAAAACCGTACCGACAATGTCGGCACGGTCATATCAATGAATTCTTTGTCCTAGTCTAATGAAAATTCATTATCTACAATTACTCTACCATCTTTAATTACTTTTTGAGCATGGTTGATACCAAAGTGATAAGGAATATATTCATGGTTTGGCGCATTCCAAATAACGATATTAGCTTTGTCGCCTTCATTAATTGTACCTGCGTCTAAATCAATAGCTTTTGCTGCATTAACTGTTACCGCATTCCAAACTTCATTTGGTGATAATTTTAATTTTAATGCAGCAATGGCCATAGCTAATTGTAAGTTATTAGTAACACTACTACCAGGGTTATAGTCAGTTGCAATAGCGATAGCACCATCATTATCTAGCATACCTCTCGCATCTGCATAATCATTTTTATCTAGATAGAATGTCGTAGCAGGTAATAATACCGCTACTGTGTCACTATTTTTTAATTTTGCTTTACCTTCTGCACTTGAAGCAACAAGGTGATCAGCAGAAATTGCATTTTCATCAATAGCTAACTCTAGACCACCAAGTGGATCAATTTCATCAGCATGAATTTTAACTTTAAAGCCTGCCTCTTTCGCTTTTTGCATATAATGTTTAGATTCTTCAACTGAGAATACACCCGTTTCACAGAAGATATCTGCAAAGTCAGCATATTCTTTTACTTCTGGTAAAAGCTCAATCATCTCATTTAAGAACGCTTCATTTGACTCCGCTTCTTCTGGAACCGCATGTGGTCCTAGGAATGTATGTCTCATATCTAAACCGTATTTCTCTGCTAAACGATTAGACACTCTTAATTGTTTAAGTTCATTTTCTTTATCTAAACCATAACCACTTTTACTTTCAACGCCTAAAACACCATGTTGAATCATTGTTAGTAAATCGTGTTCAGCTTTTTTAAATAAATCTTCTTCACTAATCTCGCGTGTGGCTTTAACTGTTGATAAAATACCGCCACCTGATTCTAATATTTCTAAATAAGATTTACCTTGGCGTTTCAATGACATTTCATGTTCTCTTGAGCCACCGAAAACTAAGTGCGTGTGTGCATCAATCAATGATGGTGACACTACTTTACCTGTAGCATCAATCACTTGTTCAGCATCATATTTATCAGTATGTGGTCCTGAATATACAATTTTACCGTCGTTCACAACTACCGTACCATTTTCAATCACATCTAATTGATCAAGTTCCGCACCTTTTAAAGGGCGATCAGTCGACTTAGGTAAAATAAGCTCTTTAATGTTTTGAATAATTAAATCGTTCATTATTTATCACCTGCTTCATCAATCATTGGAATTTTGATGCCTTTATCTTTAGCCGTTTGAATGGCGATGTCATAACCAGCATCAACATGTCTTACTACTCCCATACCCGGATCTGTAGTTAATACACGTCCTAATCGACGATCTGCACGTTCTGAGCCGTCTGCAACAACAACCATACCAGCATGTAATGAATAACCCATACCTACGCCACCGCCATGGTGGAATGAAATCCAAGAACCGCCTGCTGCAGTATTAATTAATGCATTAAGTACAGCCCAGTCACCTACAGCATCACTTCCGTCACGCATACCTTCTGTTTCACGGTTTGGACTTGCTACTGAACCAGAATCTAAATGATCTCGTCCGATAACAATTGGTGCAGAAATTTCACCATCACGCACTAACTTATTAAGTGCTAGTCCCATTTTGGCACGTTCTTCATAGCCTAACCATGCAATTCTTGATGGTAAACCTTGATAAGAAATTTTCTCTTCTGCTAGATCTAACCAACGAATTAATTTTTCATTATCTGGGAATAATTTTCTCATTTCTTCATCTGCACGTTCAATATCTTTTGGATCACCACTTAATGCTGCAAAACGGAATGGTCCTTTACCTTCACAGAATAATGGTCTAATATATGCAGGCACAAATCCTGGGAAATCAAATGCATTTTTTACTCCATTGTTATATGCAACTTGACGGATATTGTTACCATAGTCAAAAGCAACAGCACCTTGTTTTTGGAATTCAAGCATTAACTCTACATGTTTAGCCATTGAAGCTTGAGATAATTCTACGTATTTTTTTGGATCTTCTTTACGTAGTTTTTTGGCTTCTTCAACTGAGTAACCTTGTGGTACATAACCATTTAATGGGTCATGTGCACTTGTTTGGTCAGTAATAATATCAATTTTAAATCCTTTGTCTAAAATAGCTTTGTGAATGTCTACTGCATTACCTACTAATCCGATAGATAAAGCTTCCCCTTTTTGTCTAGCGTCTTCAGCTAATTTTAATGCTTCATCTAAATCGTTAGTCTTGATATCGCAATATTTTGTTTCGACACGTTTATCAACACGACTTTCGTCGACATCTACACAAATAGCTACACCATTATTCATAGTCACAGCAAGTGGTTGTGCACCGCCCATACCACCTAATCCAGCAGTAAGTGTCACTGTACCTGTTAAATCACTTTGATATTCTTGATTACCAAGTTCAGCAAATGTTTCATAAGTACCTTGAACAATACCTTGTGAACCAATATAAATCCAACTACCTGCTGTCATTTGACCATACATCATTAAGCCCTTTTTATCTAATTCATTAAAATGGTCCCAGTTCGCCCATTCAGGTACTAGAACTGAATTTGAAATTAATACTCGTGGCGCTTCTTCATGTGTTTTAAATACTGCTACTGGTTTACCAGATTGTACAAGCATTGTTTCATCTGCTTCTAAATCTCTTAATGTATTTTCAATTGCTTCAAAGGCTTTCCAGTTACGAGCAGCTTTACCAATACCACCATATACCACAAGTTCTTCTGGGTGTTCCGCTACTTCTGGATCTAAGTTATTATATAGCATTCGTAGTACTGCTTCTTGTTCCCAACCTTTACATTCGATATCTAACCCTTTTTTTGCATGAATTTCTCTCATTACTATCTCTCCCATCCGAAATAATATCAAAATCCAAAATATATTAAGTTTCTCTTTAATCATTATCTTCTAAATATTCGTACTATTTAAAAGATAACAATCACTATTAATCAGGTTGTTACAACTATATTATATTATGCTAAGATATAGATAACAAATATAAATAAACTAATCATTTATAGATAAAAACTATGACATATAGGAGATGACCTATGAAAATCATTCAATTAGAATATTTTTTAGCCGTTGTAAAACACAATAGTTTTACAAAAGCCGCTAATTTTTTACATATTAGTCAACCTTCCTTAACTGCAGCTATTAAAAAGATGGAAGCCGATTTAGGATACGACTTATTTATGCGTACTACCAAAGATATTAAAATCACTGAAAAAGGCATTCAGTTTTATAAATATGCTGAAAATCTAGTAGAATCCTATCGTTCAACAGTTGAAAAAATGTATGATTTAAATGTGTCTTCGGAACCTCGTATTAAAATGGGCATTTTAGAATCCACGAGTCAATGGATGGCCAATGTCATCCGTGCGCATCATCAACATTACCCTAATCAGCAATACCGAATTTATGAGGTGCATGATCAACATCAATCCATTGAGCAACTTACCAACTTTAATGTTCATTTTGCCTTAACAAACGAAGAAATACGCCATCAAGATATTACATCCATCGCACTTTATAAAGAATCTTATATATTACTAACACCAAAGGATGCATTTCCAAAACAAAAAACGATTCAATTGGATGACTTACCTTTAATTTTGCCGAATAAAAACTCTCAAGTTCGTAAACACTTAGATGATTATTTTAATAGAATGGGTATCCATCCTAATATCATTATGGAATCTGATCGTTTTGAATCAGCTACTAATCTAGTCCATTTAGGTATTGGTTATGCGGTTATTCCTCGATTTTATTACCAATCATTTAATACACGGAATTTAGACTACATTAAAATACGCCCTAATTTAGGACGCAAAATTTATATTAATTATTTAAAAAAGAGAAAGCACTCTGAACAAGTACTTTCTCTTATTGAACAATGTATTGATTATTGGAACTTATAATAAGAAGTGATGCACTAAATTCGCAATGAGTTTCGCTGTGCGATTATCTTGATCATATTTAGGGTTCATTTCAGCAATACTTACTGATTTAACCTTTTCACTTGGGACAATGCGTTTCGCTAATTCAAACACTGTATGTGGATAGATGCCTAAGACTGCTGGGGCACTAACACCTGGTGCAAAGGCACTATCTACAACATCCATACAAATCGTAAACATGATGACATCATGATCATGAATAAATCGTTCAATCATATCTTTAATCGGTGGTGATACTTGATGTAATAATTCATCTGCATACACAAACGATACACCTTTTTCTTTAGCGTAGTCGAATAAACCTTGTGTGTTACCCCCTTGAGAAATGCCTAATACCATGTAATCTGCATTATCATCTTGTTCTAGTATTTGTCTAAAACTTGTACCTGAAGTGGATTCACCTTCATCACGTGTATCAAAGTGGGCATCAATATTAATAACACCAATTGACTCATTAGGATACACTTGTCTAGTTGCTAAATATTGTGCATAGGCGATATCATGCCCACCACCTAATAAGAATGTTTGTTTATGATTATGAATAGACTTGGCTGCTAATTCTGCAAATTCCTTTTGCGTATCAATTAATGCGTCATGATCATGTTCGACATTACCATAATCAACGATTTGTTCACATTGATTCAAATCTGGTAAGCCCGCAAACGCCTTTTTGATCGCATTAGGCCCCTCTTTTGCACCTACACGTCCTTTATTTAGTTCTACACCTTTATCAATCGCATAACCTAAGATACCAACACCTTTCTGTTTAGGTGTTAATTCTACTTGTCTTAAGTCATTAAATTGTATAGTTTGAAAATGTCTAAATTGTTTGGCATCTGTTTCACTATCTAATCTTCCAGTCCATAAGCTTGGTTCAGCTAGTTGATACATTGTTCTTCCCCCTTGATTTCTTTGCTTTATCCTTATAATTAAAGTATAACTTTGGCTCATACTTAATTCAATGTTGTTCTTATATTCCCGTTTAACCTAAATTTAATTACGTTTATAATTCATTACTATTACATTTTGATGATAATTAAAATAGACAATTTATCTATCATCTTTTAAGATGTATAATTGTAAATAAAACAATAATTGCTTGTTTCCGTAATGGAGGTTACATAAAATGAAAAACAATCGAATTTCTGGGTTTCAATGGGCAATGACAATATTTGTATTTTTTGTCGTGACAATGGCCTTATTCGTAATACTTAGAGATTTCCAAGCAGCAATAGGCGTGAAACGTTTTGTATTCGACATTACAGACCTTTCTCCATTTATTGCAGCTATCATATGTCTACTTGTCTTTAAACATAAAAAAGAACAAATGGCGAGTTTAAAATTCACATTTAGTCTCAAAGTTATTGAGCGTTTATTACTCGCATTAATCATACCTTTATTTATTTTTATTATCGGTATGTTCTGCTTCAATACATTTGCAGATAGTTTCATCCTACTACAAGCATCTGATTTGTCTGTGTCAATATTCGCAATTTTAATTGGTCATTTAATTATGGCGTTCGTAGTAGAATTTGGTTTCCGTTCATATTTGCAACACATCGTTGAAACAAAGATGAATACATTATTTGCTAGTATTGTTGTAGGTATCATTTACTCTATCTTCAATGCTAATACAACATACGGCCTTGAGTTCGCCGGCTATCATTTCTTATATACTTTTGCTTTCTCAATGATTGTGGGTGAGTTAATTAGAGCCACTAATGGACGTACTATTTATATTGCTACGCTTTTCCACGCAGCAATGTCATTTGGTTTAGTATTCTTGTTTAGTGAAGAAATTGGTGATTTATTCTCAATGAAAGTCATCGCGCTAGCTACTACTGCTGTTGGTTTAATCTATATCATTTTAAGCTTAATGATTCGTGCTATCTTTTATAAAAAAACGAATCAAAGTTTAGATGAAGTAGAACCTAATAATTATTTAGATCATGTTAGCGATGAACAAGACGATGATTATTCTGAAACTAAGCATGATAATAGTAAAAGCTCAGATCATCATGATCGTCAGAAAGATACATTAGATGCTCAACATCAAGACAATAAACATGACGTTCAAGATCATAGCCAAGACGCTGATGCTACTGATCATTTAAAAGAGCATACATCATATAAACAAGACCGTCGCTCATCAGTTGTTTCTGATTTACAAGATGAAATCAAACAAACTGAAGAACATAGCCCTAACAATAAAAATTAATATATTAAACCCGTCACCTTCATATTAATGAGTGGACGGGTTTTTTAACGTTTAAGTATCGAACCAAAATGGGTAAATCTAGCCAGGCAGTATTTTATTGATAATGCATGTTAAGATACTATAATATATTTTCGCATTCTTAAAGGAGTGGTTTGATGAATTTAGAAGAAAACAATAACCCTATTACTATAATTGGTGGTGGCATCGGTGGTTTAACATTAGCACGTGTGCTTTATGTGAATGGTATACCTGCTAAAGTGTATGAATCTGATGCATCACGTGACGCACGTACACAAGGCGGTCAATTAGATATACATGAATATAATGGTCAAGTTGCACTTGAAAAGGCAAACTTAATGGATGAATTTCGTTCTATTATTCAAAAAGGCGCTGACGCAACACGTATCGTAAATCAAAATGGTGAATTACTGTTAGATTTACCTGACGATGAATCCAATGGCCGACCAGAAGTTTTACGTGGTGATTTAAGAAATATTTTAATCGACTCATTACCAGAAGACATGATTGAATGGAATAAAAAAGAAGACCACGTAGAAAAATTGGATAAAAAACAATATAAAGTTGTATTTAGAGATAACACATCTGTAACAACTGATCAACTTATTGGTGCAGATGGTGCTTGGTCTAAAGTACGCAATATATTAACTGATATTAAACCACATTATTCTGGTTATACCTTTATTGAAACCTATTTATATGATGTTGATCGTCAATATCCTAAAACAGCTGACAAAGTAGGCAAAGGCGCAATGTATGCTCTATCACCAAATAAAGGTATTGTTGCTCATAGAGAAGCAGGCGATATTTTACACACGTATATTCAAATGAATTGTGATAGCGAATGGATAGATAGCATTGATTTTTCAAATGGTCAAGAAGCAACAAATACTATAGCTGCTGAATTTAAAGGTTGGTCACCAGAAGTCACTGCCTTAATCACTGAAGCGGATAGTTCTATTACACCTCGTAAAATTAATGCTCTACCTGATACACATCGTTGGGAACATCAATCTGGTATTACATTAATTGGTGATGCTGCACATTTAATGGCACCATCTGGTGAAGGTGCTAATTTAGCTATGTTAGACGGTGCAGAATTAGCGGAATTAATCGCTGAACATCCAAATGATATTGATAAAGCTATTGCTTTATATGAAGAAAAAATGTTCCCTAGAAGTGAGGAAGAAGCTAAAGAATCTCATGAATTATTAGATATTTGTCTCGGAACAAATAGTCCTCAAAGTTTAGTCGATTTATTCAACAGTGCACAATAAAAGTTGAATCATATTAAAATAAGCGTCTATAGTCGTTTTCATTAACGGCCATAGACGCTTTTAATATTGTGTATTCGTTTAATTTACAAAACATTATGCTTGTCGATTCATCTTTTTAACACCTTGTTGTGTGCCGATAATTGCTTGGTCAGCCACATCAAGGAAATAACCTGTTTCTAAAACACCTGTGATATGAATTAAAAATTCATGCATGTCATAAGGATCAATACCTTTTGGTAATGCACAATCTAAAATATAATTACCATTATCAGTCGTAAATGGGACATCATCCGTAACACGACGTTGTGTTGTCACGCCGTCAACCGTTTCTATTTTCTTAGCAACTTGATACCAGTTAAATTTATCTACTTCAACCGGTAATTTAAATGTTTCACCTAGGTAGTTAACAACTTTGTTTTCATCAGCAATCACGACAAAGCGGTCTGCCATTTCATCAATCACTTTTTCCCTAAATAGCGCACCACCGCCACCTTTAATGAGATTAAGTTGAGGATCTACTTCGTCTGCACCATCAATAGCTAAATCAATTTTATCGACATCATTGACATCAACAATATTAATATTTAATTCTTTAGCTAAAAACGCCGTCTTATTAGAAGTACATACTCCGATAATATTATAATGTTTTTCCTCAATAAGTTGAGCAATTTTAGGCACTAATAATTCAATTGTACTTCCTGTGCCAATACCGAGCGTCATACCATCCTCGATTTGACTTAAAACATCATCTAGTGTCATCATTTTGAGTTGTTTTACATCATTCATCACGTCATGAGCCCCTTTTCTAAATCGTTTACATTTCTTATTTTACATGACTTTTTCAATTTAACATACCATAATCAACGTTTAATTTTTAATATATTTTAAAATCTTTCATAAAAATGAAATTCTATAGTAAAATACACTTCATACAATGATTTAGGGGGACCATGATGATACCAGTGTACGCCATTTCAACAGGAAAAATAGAGTCACTTCAATACAAAGATGCCAAGCCCATGCAATCAGCAATTAATAAACAACCTTTTAAAGGTCAAATGTGGTTATCAAAATTAGGATTTGTTGATGATGAACAAGCCTATAAAGATCATGGTGGTCCAGATAAAGCAGTGTGTTGTTTTAGCAAAAAGAACTATGACATGTATCGTGATGATTTATTCGATATGCCAGAGTACGCCATGTTCGGTGAGAATCTGACAATTGAAGATTTAGATGAAAGCAGCGTTTATTTCGGTAACCAATATCAATTAGGCGATGCAATTATCGAAGTTTCTGAAATTAGAGAACCTTGCTGGAAAATCCAAGCAAAGTACGGGCTTTCTGACTTGGTTAAACGTATGTCTCAATCAGGAAAAACGGGCTTTTACTGTCGCGTCATTAAAGAAGGATTTGTGAGTCAACATCATCACTTAGAATTAATAAAAGAAGCTGAATTGGATACACAACTTTCCGTTCAAACATTAAACGACATTTATTATAACGACAGAAAAAATGCAAGTCGAATTGCAACTGCACTGAAAAATCCATATTTATCAACTAAAAGGTACGAAAAACTAGAAAAAATGTATCAACGTGCAACAAAATAAACATTGATAAATTAGAATAAAAAGAGTAGAACAATTACATCGTAAATAACGATGCTTGTTCTACTCTTTTACTTATTTTTCATGAATTTGATAGCTTGTTTGTGAATAAAATATTTCATTCGCTTTTAATATTGATAAAGCTTGATCACCATATAAGTTAATATCATTCGGTAAATATTGTGCCTCGATTGTTAATCCTGAATGTGCTTTATAAATATTAGAATCGCTTTTCCAATTTTTCGGTTGATTAAATGTATATAATACGACATAAGGCATGTCAGTTTTAACGTCTAATTGAAACTCATCATTATCTATTGATAATTGTTGTTCCCCTACTTTGAATGGATGATCTAAACCATTAAATTGAGCCACTTGTTGTGATATCTGATCATGGTTGCTGTCAAATATGTCTTTAAAATATATGCCGTCCTTATTAAATATTTGTTGTAAATCTAACGTATTGTCTGAATTAATCATATGATCATCATTTAACGGATACATATTCAATTTAGAGCTAGACACTCGATGATTATCAATAACGTTATTATCACGATTAAGATTAAAATAAACATGGTTCATAGGGTTAAACAGAGTCGTTTTCGTTGATGTAGCTTCGTATTGAATTGTCCAACAATGATTCGCATCATATGTGTGAGTGACTTTAATTTCCATATCTCCTGGATAATGATCATCTATTTCTTGTAACGTTGTTTTGAAAATGATTTTGACATGTCCTAAATCGTCTACAACTTCATAGTCAAATAATTTAGAATCTAAACCATGACTACCACCGTGAATATGATGTTGGCCATCATTGGTTTCTAATTGATATGTTTCACCTTCTAAATTAAAAGTCGCATTTGAAATACGACCACCATATCGTCCAACAGTCGCCCCAAATCTAAATGGATTATCAAAATAAAATTCATCCGCTTCAACAACATTCCCTAATACAATATTGTTGTCATGATATTTCCATGACACAATTCTCGCACCATAATTTGTAAACACAATTTTGGTCTCTTCATTATCAATTTTAATTAAGTCTACACCATATCTTTGATGCTCAATTTCAACATTCATTACATACTTCTCCCTTTCAAACACGTTTATTATGCCCTATGTGGTAGCAGCATAATTAAGACGCCTATTAAACAGACGAATGCACCCAATACATCGTATTTATCTGGCATATTCTTATCTATAAGCATAGACCAAACTAAACTCATAACGATGAATACGCCTCCGTATGCAGCATATACTCTTCCAAATGTCGGAAATGTTTGTAGTGTTGCTATTACACCATACAAGATGAGTATCAAGCCGCCAATAACGCCTAGCCACGATGGTTGACCTTCGCGAAGCCATAACCATATTAAGTAGCCGCCTCCAATTTCACATAAACCCGCTAATATAAATATTAAAAAAGAATAAACCATCACAAACATTACGCCTTTCTGTTCATTATCTATGAAGCTTCACTTTATACAACATACATGAGTTCATATGAATTATCTACCTCTAAAATCTAAGGCATGAATTTGATTATCATTTCCTTATATATATTGATAAGTAACTTGGGATAGAGCGTCACTTATCAATATATATAATGTCGCTTGTGATGCCTATTTGTCTTCTATTGTATTATATTAACGTGCTTGCTAATACATACATATTGTTACACTTTTTCTACTAATATGCCATAGTAAAATGCAAATTAAAGAGGAAGAACGTTTTGTAAACTCTTACAAGTTTAATTTAACGAGCTTCCTCTTTTTTAATTATTTTTTCATAACCTTTTTAATAGTATTAAATAGTCCTTTTTCAAAAGTTAATACAGAATCTTTATATGTTTTAACGGCGATCCATAATAAAATAAACATCACTACAACTGATATTAATATACTAACGATGATTTCCCAAACTTGTAACTCAGTCGATTGGGCACGTACTAACAATTCAAAAGGCGCTAAAAAAGGTATAAAGCTAGTAATTTTTATTAATAAAATATCAGGTTTAAACATACTGAATATCGCAATATAAAAAGCAATCATTGCAAATAAAGTTAGTGGCATTAATGTTTGGTTAATATCTTCAATTCTTGTTGCTAAAGAACCTAATATTGCCGCTAGCAATACATATGTTAATATTCCGATGATCATACATAACAATCCTACGATTAAAACTTGCCAAGTGATATGACTCATGGATACATTAAAGCCTTTTAACATTCGTTTTAAATCAAAGGCAAATATGCAAATGATAGCAACTACAACAATCATTACAATTTGTGTTAAAGCGACAGCGATAACCCCTGCAATTTTAGCCATAATATGAGTGATTGGAGAAACACTCGTAATAATCATTTCAATGACTCTTGATGTTTTTTCTGTGGCAATTTCCATTGCAACTTGTGTTGCGTAATTGAAAACAATAAAGAACATCAACATTAGAATCGCATATACTAGAACTAAATTAAGTAGTTTTTGACCTTCATCAAGTTGCTGATCTTTCTTATCTGAGAGGACTTGACTGTCAACCTTACTTTGGGACTGTAATTTTTTCAAATCATTGTTACTTAAATGTAGTTGCGATGCGACTAGTTTGGATTGAAGCGATGTCAGTACCCCATTTATTTTTTGCTCTTTTTCTTGTGAGACACTTTCTTTACTCAAGATCGTTGCTGATAACTGTTGTTTATCTTTCACCTTAATGATATAGGCTTCTTTTAACTTTTCATTTTTCACTTGTTTCTTCGCTTCTTGTTTACTTACCTTTTTAAATGAAGCATCTTCATCAATCACATTTCCTTGTTGTTTAATGGCTTTGTATATTGGCTCACTATTCGTTACGATACCGATTTGATCACCATCACCTTTAAACATATCCATGATTTTATCGGCATTGGATAATGCAATCATTAAAATAATGACAATGGCCATGAAGATGATAAAGGATTTAGATTTCACTTTACTTTTATATGTAAGTCCGAATGTAGCCCAAAATTTATTCATGCAAATCACCCACCTTATCAATAAAGATGTCTTTAAGGGAAGGTTCTAACACTTGGAAACGACGTACATATCCATATGAGATGACATGATGATATATTTTTTCTGCAACGGATTCATCTTGTATCGTCACTTTGATATGACGTTTATTTGTTTCAACACTCATCACACCTTCAATACCTGTTATGTCAGGCATTGATTTATCAGTTTCGATGATAACTTGCTTATAACCATGTGAGGCCTTCACGTCATGTATGTCACCAGATACCACAAGTTCACCATGGTTCAAGATACATACATCGTCACATAATTCTTCAACATGTTCCATACGATGAGAACTATAAATAATTGTTGAACCTTGATCATTTAAATCTTTTACAGCTGATTTGAGTAATTCAACATTAACAGGGTCTAATCCACTAAAAGGTTCATCTAATATCAGCAATTCCGGTTGATGCAACATACTTGCTAATAATTGAATTTTTTGTTGATTACCTTTGGATAACGCATCAATACGTTTATGACGATTTTCTGTTATGGCAAATCGTTTGAGCCAATAATCAATATTTTTCTTAATATCTGATTTGGACATCCCTTTAAGTGTTGCAAGATAAGTTAGTTCATCTTCCACAGTCATTTTAGGATGTAAACCACGTTCTTCAGGTAAGTAGCCAATTCGATTATACATTGACTGATCAATCGCATGACCATCATATGTAATGTGTCCTTCAGTAGGTTCGCTTAATCCTAATATCATTCTAAAGGTGGTTGTCTTACCTGCACCATTACGTCCTAAAAAGCCAAGCATTTTCCCTTTTTCAAGATGGATGGAAATATCATTGACTGCCGTAAATTGATTGAACTTCTTCGTCACATGATCAATATGTAATGACATGTTTACCCTCCCCAAATAATATTTTTCTTATTATTTAATATAACATTATTAGTTCTATTAATGAATTTAGATTTTGCAATATGTCAAACTTTACAATTATTTATGTAAGCACTATCATTAATTTTATCATAGAAGATTAAATTAAAATTAACTTCTTAGAGATGATTAAACACGACATCAAATTTAAAGGGGATATATAGAATGAGTTATAGTATTGGTATCGATTACGGCACAGCATCAGGACGTGTCATTTTGGTAAATACATCTGATGGAAAAATTGTTTCAAGTTATGAAGAAACTTATCAACATGGTACCATCGCTGAAGAATTAGGAGGAGAAACTTTACCCCATAATTACTTCTTACAACATGCTGGTGATTATCACCACGTATTAGAAAACGGTGTTAAACACGTTTTAGAAGAAAGCCAAATTAATAAGGATGAGGTCGTAGGTATTGGTGTTGACTTTACCAGTTGCACAGTGGTCTTTTTAGATGAGAATTTCAGACCATTACATATGAATGAAGACCTATCTCATCATCCTCATGCCTATGTTAAATTATGGAAACATCATGGTGCTCAAGACGAAGCAACTCAAATGGTTGAAGCCAATGAGAAAGCTCATCAAAATTGGTTAGATTATTATGGCCATAGTGTAAACAGTGAGTGGATGATTCCTAAAATCCTCGAAGTAAAACATAAAGCACCCGAATTATTAGAACGTGCCCATTATATAATGGAAGCTGGAGATTATATGACAAGCTTACTCGTCAACCAAAATATTCGCTCCAACTGTGGTATAGGATTCAAAGGATTCTATGATGAAGTGAATGGCTTTAATTACGATTTCTTTGAAACTGTAGATCCAGAATTACCACAAATCGTCAAAGATAAATGCGAAGCACCTGTCATTCAAATTGGTGATAGCGCTGGTTCATTATCAGAATACTATCAAAACTTATGGGGACTATCTTCAAATGTACAGATTTCCCCTTACATGATTGATGCCCACTCTGGCGTTTTAGGTGCAGGTGCAATTGAAAAAGGCGAATTCACACCGGTTATAGGAACAAGCACATGTCACTTAATGTTAGACCCGAAACAAGAACCTATCCCTTCTATTACAGGTTCAGTTAAAGACGCTATTATTCCAGGGTTATATGCTTATGAAGCGGGTCAAGCAGCTGTTGGTGATTTGTTTAGTTACTCTGAACGTATGGCACCACAACATATCGTTGAAGAAGCAGCAAAACAAGATAAGAGCGTCTTAGAATATTTAGAAACGCTTGCATCACAAATTCCTGTTGAAGACCAACACGTGGTTGTCTTAGACTGGCACAATGGTAATAGAAGTATTTTAAGTGATAGCCATTTAACAGGTAGTGTCTTTGGCTTAACATTGCAAACACCTTTTGAAATGGTTCATCGCGCTTATTTAGAATCTACTGCTTTCGGTACTAAAATGATTATGAAACAATTCGAAGACAATGATATTCCAGTTCATACTGTTTATGCTTCTGGCGGTATCCCTAAAAAAAGTCAATTACTCGTCGACATCTATGCTAACGTATTAAATAAAAAAGTTGTCGTCTTAGAATCTTCAAATGCAACAGCATTAGGCGCTGCTATGTTGGGCGCAAATGTGGGTGGTGCATATGGTACATTAAAAGAAACCGTGCAACACATGAAACAACCTGTTTATTATGAAAAACAACCAGATCCAGAAAAAGTAAAACATTATGAAAAATTATTTGATAAATATAAAAAACTCCATGATTTACTTGGTCGTGAACATCCAGAACTATCATATATCCACGAAACAGAATAATTGTTATTAAATATAAATAGCTATACTTGTCGTTGATCATATTGATTCAACGCAAGTATAGCTATTTTTTTATGAATTAAGTTTTTTTATTTGATAAGTGATACATAGTGCTGCAATGACCACTACTGCGATTGCCACATAACTCGAAATAGGCACATGCCCCATGATATGTTCAACAACGAGATCAATGACACTTACAAACAATAACGCGATTAATTGCCATATTGCATTACTTGAATATGCCTTAATTATTCGAGTTCTTTCATATTCATCACTGAAATTATAATTTGGAATCATATTAAGCATACGATCTTGTGTATTAATCTTCTCCATTGCTGGAACCGTTGGTGTGTCAGATATTTTGATACGTTTATCGCTCACAAACATCATAACTATAATCGCAATCATAAAACCTATACTCGAAATTAAATGATCGAACATTTTAATATGAGTTATTAACGGTACCACTATATTATCAACACAAGCTAGATACATCATGATAAAAATTAAAAAAGGGATATGTTTCATTCTTGTTCTACGATTTAAAAATCGTTTTTCTTTCTCATCATTTACATAAATCATCGGTGTACCTACAAACTCTTCATACATGACTAATCTACAAAGGGTCACTATTAGAATCAGTAACCCACCTATTAAAAACGGCGATAGATAACTTCGATTGATATCAAAAACGATTTCAAAATACCATATTAAAAATATCATCATACATACAATCACACTTACTTTTGCTAAATAAGCACTTATAAATTCATTTTTCAATTCATCTTTAAATGCCAATTTGTTAAAAATAATTAATCACCTTCCCAAAATAAATCATTAAGTGTAACGGATAATACTTTAGCTATGTTTATACATAATTTAAGTGATGGATTATATTTATCATTTTCTATCATATTGATTGTCTGTCTAGATACACCAATGCGCCTAGCTAGCTCTTGTTGAGACATCTTTTGATATGCTCGATATTGCTTCACTCTATTCAACGCAATCAATCACTTCTTTCAGTTAATATCACTTTAATTATAGGCAGTCATTTTCGTAAGTGTCAAATATATATGACACTCACATTGAAATAAAAGCTAGCGTCATTATCGACACTAGCCTTTAAATTTTAAATTTCATTTGTTGTATTGCGATATAAATTCGCTTTGTCTACTGGATTGTAATTCGGTTCGTTAACCGGTTCATTCACTTCATATTTAGGACTTGGTCCATATTTGTTGCTCTCCTTCTTACTATCTAAGCAACTCACCACAATATTATAAACACCTAATACTAGACAGATTAAAGCGATAATATAATATGTGATCAATACGCCTACATTATCTATTAGGCCACTAGCGTTAATAACAATATTAAATACATTCAATAATACCCCAATGACGAACGCAATGATTGGAATCAACATTGAACGAGAAGTGTCATGAAAGCGACGTGCTAAAATAGCCAAATTAGGAATAATAGTAGCCAATGAATAAATAAGGATATAAATAGTCCCTATGATTATACAAATAATCCCAACACCTAAAGCGCCACTACTTTCATTAAATGCACCTAAGAATAAACTTGGGTAACCAATAATCATAAGTATAATGGCAGGGCACAAAAAGATTAAATGCCATAATTGCATAAACCAATACTCACTACGTCTAGATCTCCCTTTAAAATTAAAATAATTTGACCAAAATAATTTAAATGATGCTTTAAAACCAACTTTTTCTCTCATATTAGTGGCTCCTTTCAGATCATCAATTCAATTTATTTTATTACTCTTAATAACTCTGATACATTAATTAAGTAATAATATTGTTTCTATTGTCATTGTATCAAATAACAAGACATTTAAAAATATAAATCAAAAATATTTTAAGAAATTTTAGAATAAATTCTTATAAAAAATATTTTTATAGAGGTGCCAAATTTATGGATTTTAGACAACGTAGCACAACGGACATAGCTAAAGCATTACTCGGCGTTCGCGTTATTTATCGAGATGAACACCAAACATATAGTGGCTATATTGTGGAAACAGAAGCATACCTGGGTATTAAAGATCGTGCTGCTCACGGATATGGTGGAAAACGCACGCCTAAAGTGACTTCTTTATATCAAACAGGTGGTACGATTTATGCACACGTCATGCATACGCATCTATTAATTAACTTTGTTACAAGAGATGTTGGTGTACCTGAAGGTGTGCTTATACGCGCAATCGAACCTGAAGATGGTATCGAAGCTATGAAAATCAATCGTGGCAAAAGTGGCTTTGAAGTGACTAATGGCCCTGGGAAATGGACAAAAGCCTTTAATATTCCACGTTCAATTGATGGTGCTACTTTAAATCAATGCCGCCTTTCCATCGATATCAAACATCGTAAATACCCTAAGTCAATTATTGAAAGCGGACGTATAGGCATACCGAATAAAGGCGAATGGACTAACAAACCTCTTCGTTACACAGTTAAAGGGAACCCTTATGTCTCTCGAATGAAGAAAACAGATATGCAAAATCCTGACGATACTTGGAAATAAAACGATAGAGAGGTCGAAACATAAATTTTTGTGCTCTTGGTAACCGATTAAAGGCATCCGAAAAGCAGCTTTTTGTCTCGACCTCTCTTAAAATATGTCTTTATTGCACGTTGATATCCCCAGAGTCATTAAACATCTCGACGTTATTGTCACCTTTTCCAATTCGATGACGTTTTAATTCTTTGTTATCTAAGTTAGAATCTCCTGAATCATTATGTGCAATAAATGTAGTATTTTTAGGATGATGTTGGTAATTCAAAGTAATATCTCCACTATCATTTGATACATATAATGGTTGATCTGGAACACTCTTACTCAATTCTATATCTCCTGAATCATTTTCTATTTTGCCGTTGGTGAATTCGATATGAGTTGTTGAAATATCTCCTGAATCATTGTTTACTTTTAGTTTTCCTAGCTTACTATCTTTCAAGAAAATATCTGATGAATCTACAGTAATATCTGATTTCTTACTTATTATATTGTCGATAGTGACATCACCAGAGTCACCTTTTACAGTTAATTGATCAATCGCTTTGGGAACTGTGATTATTATTTTATGATTTGTCATGTAACCAATTCTAAAATTAATATTTGATTGATGATTTTGATCACTAATATGCCATTTACCGTTTTTTACCTCACTATTTATTTTCTTATCTGAGTTGCCTTTTTCTTTAATTGAGAACGTACTACCACGTTTGATTTCAACATCACTATCATCGACATCTAGATCAATACTATTAATTTGTGCTTTATAAACTTTATTTAACTTAGTGCCATTGTCTTGCTTTGAAGCTAATGTTTTCCATTCTGAAAAAACGCCTATACCAAATCCAATACTTAAAATTAGCCCAAATATAAATAACATTAAGACTAGCTTTTTCATGAATGAACACTTCCTTTCACAATTGAGATATTCCATTTTAAATACATAATCGTTAATTTAAGAATCCAATGACATAAGAAAATGCTAATGGCTAATAGCATTAAACCAATACCAAACATGAGACCACTCATATAAACATCAAATAAAATAATAGCATTTACACCTTCAGTAATATATTTAATAATTAAAAATACTGGTGCACTTAAGAGTGTTATTGTAAATAAAACTAAAGTAAGCAAGAACATAAATATAAAGAATGCAGGTACTAATACAAAAAAGAAATTAAGTAATCCTAAACCCATGACCGCTAAAATAGCACTCAAAATATTTTTTGCATTCTTTTTCTCATCAACTTTATCAATAGCCAATGAAGCATTTAATTCTTTAGCAATCATCTTTGGGTTTCCTAAATGTTTGGAAATCTCTTCTTCTGATTTACCTTCATTTTTACCACTTATAAAATGTGTTTCGTATTCATTATAGATATCCTTTTTCTCATCCTTATCCATGTGTTTTAAATGACTTATGAGTTGCTTTAGATAAGTTTCTTTATTCATTACGTTCACTCTCCTCTACAAAGGTATTAACTGCATTTGAAAACATCTGCCATTCTTCTTTCAATAATGCTAATCTTTCTTGACCTTGATCAGTAAGCCGATAATATTTTCTCGATGGTCCCTCGGTTGATGGTTGATAATACGTCGATAGTTCTCCGTTTTTTACCAATCTTCGTAACAAAGGATAAACAGTGCCTTCTGCAATCGTCATATAACGAGAAATATTTTGTACTAAAGAATAACCATACTGATCTTCTCGTTTGATGATGAGTAAGACGATCAGTTCTAATGCACCCTTTTTAAACTGTGTGTTCATAGCTAGACCTCCATAGTGTAATAATCAGTACTGAACATTACACAGTAGTAATTATCTATAATATAGCATTTACTACTGTATATTGCAAGGTACTAAATAATAGCTAGTTTCAAATTATCATATTCTTTTCTTTCACATTTTTAAATAAATATAGATAAAAACTATTTTAGATTAATGGTTAATAGGTATAAATATAATTGATATTAATTTCAAAACTAGATTTATTGTACACACATATGTATAATGGATATTGTGGCTTTTTATAACGCTTACATATTTTAATTGAATAGCACATAAACATAGGTTTTGGGATAACTTCTAAGGGGGAGTTAAAATGATTGAATTAGATGCTATTACCACACTGTGTTTAGCATGTATTTTATATCTTATTGGTCAAACGATCATAAATCATGTCTCAATTTTAAGAAGAATTTGTATTCCAGCACCAGTAATTGGTGGTTTAATTTTTGCTATTTTAGTAGCTGTCTTAGATTCATTTAATATTGTCAAAATTAAATTAGATGCCTCATTTATACAAGATTTCTTTATGTTGGCATTCTTCACAACGATTGGACTCGGTGCATCTCTTAAACTATTTAAAGTTGGCGGAAAGGTCATGCTATTGTACTTTATGTTCTGTGGCATTATGGCATTCTGTCAAAATGTGATTGGTATTTCATTAGCGAAGTTATTAAATATCAAACCTTTACTAGGTTTAACTGCAGGGTCAATGTCAAT
Source organism: Staphylococcus sp. HL28 (assembly GCF_021117155.1). Classification (NCBI taxonomy): domain Bacteria; kingdom Bacillati; phylum Bacillota; class Bacilli; order Caryophanales; family Staphylococcaceae; genus Staphylococcus; species Staphylococcus sp. HL28. Next base: position 627,889 of record NZ_CP088218.1, on the reverse strand, counting down.
GGAAGGTGGCCATGGTAATGCGGCCGCTTATGGTAAAACCATTCAAGATATGGGGATTGATTCCGCTGTCACAGCCGCTCTTGCAGCCGCAACATTAGGCTTAGTATTTGGTGGTTTAATTGGTGGACCAGTTGTTAAGTTCTTAATTAAACGTTATAACCTAAAACCTGAACATAGTGACGATTCATTTAAAAATTATGGTGAAGTTGAATATAATCAATCACTTCATGAAAAATATAAACCTACTCAAATTTTCTTTATACAGTTCACAATTTTAGTTTTCTGTATGGCACTGGGTACATATATTGGTAATACATTTACTAATTTAACAAACGTGAATATTCCGATGTATGTTGGTTCAATGTTCGTCGCAGTATTCGTCCGTAATATTTCTGAAGCTGCTGGTTTCAACATAGTTGACCTAAAAATTAACGAACAAATCGGAGATATTTCGTTAGGTATCTTCCTATCATTAGCTTTAATGAGTATTCAGCTGACTGAAATATACTCATTAGCTTTACCATTAATCATTATCGTTCTAGTACAAGTTGTATTCATGATCTTGTTCTCTATTTTCGTTTTATTTAGAGGTTTAGGAAAAGATTATGATGCGGCAGTAATGGTTGGTGGATTTATAGGACATGGTTTAGGTGCTACACCTAATGCAATGGCAAATTTAGATGTTATTACTAAAAAATATGGCAATTCGCCAAAAGCCTATTTAGTAGTCCCTATAGTCGGAGCTTTCTTAATCGACTTAATAGGTGTCATCATTGTTATGGGCTTCATACAATTTTTCCAATAATAAAATACCCGTACGTACGACATGCTCATGTCTTACGTACGGGCTTATTTAATTTGATTCAGTTAACCTCTATGGATATCTAAACCACGTTGCTCAATCCAAGATAACAAGTCAGTATTAAATATCATATCTTTATGTGTTAATTCATTGATATCTTTAGCATCTAACATTGTCATTATTTTCTTCATATGATCTAAAAATGATTCAACATATTCAATCGTTTGTGTTATACCGGCTTGCTCAACTTGATTTAGGAATGGACGTGACATACCAACTGCTTTCGCACCTAGCGCTAAACATTTTACAGCGTCTAAAGGTGTACGTAAACCTCCACTTGCAAAGACATTCAGTTTATCTTGAAAATCAGAACTTTCTAATAGTGATTCAACCGTTGATTGTCCCCAATTAGATAGATAGTCCATATCTTTATTTGAACGTCTCTCATTTTCAATATCTACGAAATTCGTACCACCGCGTCCGCTAACATCGACATAAGTAACGCCTACATTAAGTAGTGATTGATATGTCTCTTTGCTCATACCAAATCCTACTTCTTTCACAATCACAGGTACATTTACTGCATTAACAATGGCTTCGATATTTTCCATCCAATTAGCAAACTCTCGATTACCTTCAGGCATAACTAATTCTTGAGGTGAATTGACATGAATCTGTAGTGCCTGTGCATTTAATAGTTCTACAGCTTTAACTGCTTTGTCTACTGGTACATCAGCACCAACATTACTAAAAATTACACCGTCTGGATTCGTTTCTCGAACAATCGTAAATGATTCTGCCATTTTAGGATTTCGTAATGCGGCATGCGTTGATCCCACAGCCATTGCAAGACCCGTTTCACGTGCAACAATCGCTAATTTTTCATTAATTTGTTTTGTCCAGTCACTACCACCAGTCATGGCGTTGATATAAACTGGATATTTCAAATTAAAATCGGATGTCTTTGTCGTTAAATCTACATCATCCACATCAATATTTGGAATCGAATGATGTACAAACCTCACTTTATCAAAATCAGATAATGTAGCATCATGTTGAGCCATCGCTATTTCAACATGTTCATTTTTTCTTTGCTCTCTCTGAAAGTCACTCATTACTATACCGCCTTTTCCAAATGATTCATTTTATAATTACAAGGTTTAAAACCATTTTTTTCTTTTGAAGAAGATAATTAAAATAATTGATATGATTAGCATGACAAGCAGACAAATAAAGTAACCATAATGCCAATTTAATTCTGGCATGTACGCAAAGTTCATGCCGTAGATACCTGCAATAAAAGTTAATGGTGAAAATATAACAGATACTAATGTTAAAATTTGCATAATATTATTCATTCTAAATGAAGTATAGGATTCGTAATTTTCACGTATTTCATTTGTCATTTCTTGGGATGTACGAATCACATTACGTTGTTTAATTAAATGATCATCAATATGTTGTATGTACATAGAATGCTTTGTATCGATAATTAACTTACCTTCACTTTTAATAGTATCAACCAATTCTTGCATTGGGAATAGTACCCGCTTTATCTTAATTAGATCCGAACGGAGTTGGAATACATTATCCATTACGCTTTTACTATAGCGATCATCTACATGTCTATCCTCAAATGTATATACCTTATCTTCAATGTCATAAACAAAATTAAAATATTTATCTACCATGCTATCTAATATATGTATCACTATATCCGCACAGTCCAAATCAGAAACATGATGTTTTTGATTATCTATAACTACTTTTTTAAGTGATTCAAAACGTTTATGATGATATGTTACCAATGTATTACCTTGCAAGAAAACATTTAAAGCAATAGCAGCATAATCATGTGTTAATATACTGTGAAACACAATATATTGATAGTCATCATAAGCTTTATATTTCGCTCGAGGAATGCCATTAATCGCATCATCGATTTCTAAATAGTTAAAGTCAAAATGACTTCTTAAAAATTCATTTTCTTTCTCTGTTGCATCTTCAAAGTCATACCAAACAATGGTCGCTTCACTCGGAACGTCTTCTATGCGACTCACCTCTGTTAATGGTTGGGAAGTGGTTTGGTATCGAATGGTCATCGTCATCTCTTTACCCCCTGATAAGCAATTCTTTTTTATTTTATCATGAATTGAATTACGTGTATGTCTTAATTTAATTTAGTAAAATAAGTATCAAGCAAACAATAAAGGAGTAATAATCATGTCTCAAACATTTACTGTAAGTATAACAGTGACAGAAGATTTTATTGATCATAATAATCATATGCATGATGCATATTATAATATCATTTTTAGTGATGTCATTGATGATTTTAATTATAGTCACGGGCTTTCTTTAGATGAACGTGCACAATATGAATACACAACATTCACCATTGAAGAACATACAAGTTTTTTATCAGAACTAACATTAAACGAACAATATCATGTTGAGTTATATATTTATGATTACGATTATAAACGCGTTCATTTCTTTTTAAGAATGGTCCGCCAAGATGGTGAAGTTGCTGCAACTAATGAAGTCATGATGATGGGAATCGATCAAAACAAACGTCGCTCTGCTGCATTTCCTGAAGATTATTATCAACAAATCGAGCGCTATGCTCAACAAGAACAACAAACAATTGAATGGCCTAAGCAATTAGGTCATCGTATTGGCATTCCTCATAAGGGGGATCAATCATGAGTGAATCTATTCGCTATACCATTCAAAACGAATTACTAGATTTATATGATGATGTCAAAGTAGGATTAAGTGATTTAAATGAACAAAAATCTCTAACTATCAATGGTCCTGCTTCCAAGTTATTCAAACGTGCGACACGCATGAGTTATATCCAAGGGCAAAAACAAGCCATAGATGAAATGAATCAACTACTTGAAACATATGACGAAGATGAACCATTCCTTGAACACTATAATCAATTATCTAGTCGTATAAGAAATGATAATATTGAAAAAGTCTTTTCATTTAGTAATTTGACTGATATTCCGAGTCACTTTGAGGAAACAATAGCTGATCTTTACTTTTCAAAAGGACAAAATTTCATTATTAAACATATCAATTCTATTATGGAATAAACAAAAACGATGAACAACGCCATTTGTTGCTCATCGTTTTTGTCATTTTAATTATTATTTAGTGCTTTGGTAATTTGTTTAATCACTTTATGTGATTCTCGTATTGGATACAGTGGGAAATCATGAACCATTCTTGGATATTCATAGAATGTAATTTCTTGTCCCATCATTTCTAGTTTTTCTTTAAATAAGTGCATATCTGGATTGATAATTTCTCTTCCTCCACCAATCATATAAACTGGTGGTAAGCCCTCTATAGGACCATATATTGGAGACACACGTTTATCGGTGAGTGATACATTGTCTGCCCAACGTTTCATAATCTCATTGACCCCGAATCGACTAATTAAGATATCTTTCCCTAACAGTTCATCTGTGATGTCTTTATTAGATAATGTGGCATCTAATAATGGTGAGATTAAATATAATTGGCGTGGTACTTGTTCATTATTTTCAATGAGGTTTTGAACTAAATTCAATGCCAATGCACCACCAGATCCATCACCCATCACAATTATATGTTCAGCACCTACTTCATCTACTAGTTGATGATATACATCTCTTACTGCTTTTTCTGTATCTTCAATATGATAATCTGGTGCTTTAGGATAAATAGGTAATACAACTTCATGTATTGTTGCAAGTGTTAATTTATCAATAAATCTCCAATGAAATGGTGAGGGTTGCAATGTATTATAACCACCATGTAAATACAATATTTTTCTTTTTGACTCATGTCTAAAGTTAAATCTAAATACTTGCATGTCCCCTAACATAAGTTTATCTAAATTCGCTTTAACATTTAATGTAGAGGGTTGCTTATGTTTTTTCTTATTTTCAACTTGTCTTTTTTCAAAAAACTTATCCACTGCTTCATCATTGTCGAAAAATATTGAACGATTGTGTAGAATATACTTGTTTACCACTCGGTTCATAAATCGATTCTTCATAAATAACTAAACCTACCTCTTTGCAATTTTTAAAATTAAAAAACAATTTTATTAAAAACCTACATTCGTAACTTAAAAAGGGATATAATTTAAAGTATATTTTAATTTAGTCATGAATTTCATTTTATAAATTGTCTCATTTTTATTGTCTTTGATTATTCATTATTATAACAAAATAAGACTGGAAATGATAAATAAAGATATGACTATTTTCAAGGAGGCAACGTTATGACTAATCAACAAAGAAGATTAGAAAACTTTGATGATGCATTTCAAAATGAACAAATGCATCGTGGTAAGCAATATGGCAAGAAAAAACGTTCTTGGGTTAGTATGATCATTCAAATCATCGTACTAGTTTTAACTGCAATTACTGGTTATAGCATGTACAATCAGCCTATCTTTAATATTGTATTTGCTAAACAAACCATCGATTTCCACCAACTTAAAAATTTCCAAGATACTGTAACGCAAGTTGGTAATATTAATATCAATCTAGGTAATATAGATCAACTACAACAATCAATTGATCGCTTATTACTAGTGTTTTACGCCTTTTTCGCTTTATGTATTATTAGCATGGTTATATCTATATTAACGATTATCTTTAATCGAAGTGCTTTAAAAGTTATTAACATGTTATTCTTGGCTATTATGTTAGTCATTACAATGTATTTTAGTTACATTATTCATACTTTAGCTGAAAAAATAGCAGACTCATTCAAACAATACTATTTATCAGTGTCACCAGATCAAGTTGTGACTGAAGCTGATGCCATCCATAATGCATTAATTTTATTAGCTTGTAGTATTGGTTTATTAATCATTAGCCTATTCTTTAGAAACCGAAGAATTCGTATTAAATAATTAAAAAGTGCCAATGAGATCATCCTATAATGGATGACCTCATTGGCACTTTTTTAGGTTGTTTGAGACTTTACTATAACTAACTTCGTTTCCCTTTTCGGTTTGCCTTAGTTTTCCTAAGGCGTAAATGGGAATGGGACAGAAATAATAAAGAACCTCTAATCATTTATGATGTAGTGGTTCTTACGCATTAGCCATAGCTAATGTGTACTTTAAAATAGGAATACATGAGTGAAACTCATGCATAAGAAATATTAATTTCTAAAGAAAAAGAATGACTTTACAGTCTACTACTGCCTAAATATGAATGTAACTTGAAATAAATATTTATGTCCCAGACTGACTAAAAAAATAGGATTGATATCGAACTCGATACCGATCCCATAAAAATCATGCCCCCACAACACAATTTTTATCATCTTCTATTTATTACTTTTATTCATTAAGTCATGTCTTATTTAATTTGTCTTAGTCTTCTGCTCTTGATTTAGCTGCTGATGCATCTGCTTTTTTCTTACTTTGTAAGAATAAACTTAAAATAAGCGCTACTAAACTTATAATAGTTGCAATGATAAATGCATCGTTAATACCTTCTACAGAAGCTAATTTGTTTACATATTGTAATAACACTTTCATGGCACCTTGTTCGCCACCAAATTGTTGTGCTAATTCACGCATATGGTCTTGAACCATTGGATTTGTTTTATCCAACTCTTCGCCAAATGCTGCAACATGATTTGTTGTTTGTGTAGTCATTACAGTAACAAGAATGGCCGTACCAATTGAACCTGCTAATTGTCTCATCGTATTCACAAATGCGTTACCATGAGAAATTAAACGCGCTGGTAATGCGTTCATACCTGCAGTCATGATAGGCATCATGATAAATGCCATACCAAATGAACGTAAGACATAAATACCCATGATTGATAAGTATGGTGTATCCATATTTAACTTAGTCAATTCCCAAGTTGCATATGTCATAATACCAATACCAAAAATCGCTAATGGTTTAATACCAATTGTATCAAGTAACTTACCTGCAACTGGACCAAGCACGCCCATTACTAATGCACCCGGAAGCATTAATAGACCTGAATCTAACGCTGAGAAGCCACGTAGATTTTGTAAATAAATCGGTAATAAAATCATACCACCATATAAACTCATCATAACAATCATGTTAATAACTGTTGTTAGTGTATATGTTGGGTATTTTAAAACTTCTAAATTTAACATTGGTGCTTTCATTCTTAATTCTCTAATGACAAATAAGATAATAAACACAATACCAATAATAAACATTGTAACAATTTCAGTTGAACCCCAACCTTTATTACCTGCTTCAGAGAAGCCATATAATAAAGCGCCGAACCCAATTGTACTGTAAATAATACCAGGTACATCGGCTTTAGGATTCGTAGTTCTTTGATAAAGTCTAAACCAGAAGAAACCAACTGCAATTGCAATAAGTCCAATAAAGAACATACCATAGAACATGACGTTCCAATGATAGTTTTGAACAATATAACCTGATAATGTTGGTCCTATTGCTGGTGCTAATACCATGGCAACACCCATAGTTCCCATTGCTACACCACGTTTTTCTGGAGGGAAAATCGTAACAATAACATTAGAACCTAATGGCATTAAGATACCAGCACCAATAGCTTGTAAAACACGTCCTGTCATCATTATTGGGAAGTTCATTGAAATTGCACAAATCAATGAACCAAGTGTAAAGAGTGCTAATCCTATAATAAATAGTTTTCTATAAGAATATTTATTAAATAGGAAAGCACTTATTGGTATTAAAATACCGTTAACTAACATAAATCCTGTCATTAACCATTGACCAGTTGATGCAGAAATATTAAATTCAGTATTAATTTTAGGTAAGGCAACATTTAATAACGTTTGGTTTAAAATAGCGATAAACATACCAAATAACATTGCCGCTAAAATCTTACCTCGTGTGATACCTTTTCCGAAGATAAAATCAGATTGTTGATTTTTAATCTTCTCATTAACTCTAGCCTCTTCTGAGTTAGGGTTAATCGGTTTATGGACATCGTCAACTTCATTCTCCTCATCTGATTTATGAGAAGTGTCTTCAGAACGACGTAATGACTCTTGTTCATTCTTTGTTGAATCATCCGATTCATTCATAGATTCGAAATGATGTTTTCTTTTATCATCTTCAATGTGATTAGAAGTAGAACTAAAATCGTTTGGAGATGACGTTTGTGACTCAGATTTTTCTAAATCACTTGCTTTAAATTTAGATTGATATGATTGACTCTCAGAACCTTTTGTTGAGCGTTGTTCCACTTTTTGGTTTTTAGATTTTTTCTTACCTTTAGAAACGAAGAAATTAATCAAACCAAGAAGTATGAGCGCGATTAAAATATAAACAATAATGAAGGTCGTTGTCATTTAATGACCCCCTTAATTTTTATGAATTTTGACTTCAGCGTTCATACCTGGAACAACATTTTTAGATGGTTCAGAATCTAGAGAAATTCTAACTGGTACAACTTGTGATACTTTAGTGTAGTTACCATCACTATTAGATGAAGGCATTAATGAGAAGCTAGCTGCTGTAGCATCACCGATTTGATCGACTTTACCACTTACAGTTGCTTTTTGTCCGTCGATATCAACATCAACGTCATTACCTTTTTCAATATCAGCAACGTCTTTTTCATCAACGTTAGCAGTAATATATAGATCATCTAAATTGTACGCATAAGCGATTGGGTTCCCAGCTTGAGCCATTGAACCTTCCATACCATCTGTTTTAACGATTGTGCCGTCTTTAGGCATTTTGATGCTCATATCTTTAGATTGACCACCTTCGCCTTGAGCTGCTACTTCAGCTACTTTATCGCCTTTTTTAAGTTTGTCACCTTGCTTAACGTCAAGTGATTTAATTTCACCTGAAGCTGGACTTGCTATTTTCATTTGATCGCCATCTACTTTGGCGTTATCAGTACTAACATAGCTCGTTGCATTGTTCCAGAAGTAAAAACCTACTACTCCGATAACAATTAACACTATGATAGTAATGATATTAATTAATACCATTTTCTTCATGAATATATCCTCCTATTTGCTTTTAAAATTCACTTTATCTATTATAGATACATGTAGATAAAAAAAACACCGACACTTTAAAAAAATGTGTCGGATTGATGACTAAGGTGACTGCTAATGAAACGAAGAGCTAAATTTAAAATTATTCAAAGTATGATAGATTTATTAGATGAATATCCATTCGATGAAATTACGATTAAAATGATTTGTGCATATAGTGGTGTTAATCGCTCTACTTTTTATGATAATTATAAAGATAAATATGATTTATTAGAACAAATTCAAAATTATCATCTATCGAAATATTTAAAGTTACTCAAATCTTTATATAATAATTTTGAAAGTGTGCGCGTCGATAAAACTAAGTTATATAAATTCTTTTTAATTGTTACAAAATATATTAAGCGCAAAGAATCATTCTATCGAGCTATATTTATCACATATCCTAATAAAGGATTAGCTATGGAATATTTTAACGCTACTAAAGTTGCTTATGAAAATGTAATCGAAGATTATCCAAATTCGATTCAGAATAAATCATTATTCATCACCTATTCCATTGGTGGCGAAGTTGGTGTCATATTTTATTGGTTACGCAATGGGTGTAAAGAATCTCCAGAAGTAATTGCTGAAAACTTATTAGCAAATACAATTAAATTACAAAGATAATTAAATTAAGCCAGAAAATGAGCATTAGCAACTCATTTTCTGGCTATTTTAATATCGTTAATCAAACCCTTTTTTTATGATCGACGTTGTAGTCTCGTATAAATGGTTTGTAAAATAATCATAATTACTGCTGTCATACTAATAATCACCACATAAGGTATCACATTATGTTCACCCATCACATTAACTAATGAAGACATAAGTCCTCCTAATAGAAATTGTACCAATCCTAATAAACTAGAAGCACTACCTCGCCCTCTTGTACTTTCATCCATAGCAATTGAAAAGCCTAAACTTGCAACGGCTGTAACAGGTGCAACTAAAATAATAAAACCAATGACTAATATCCAAAAACTCATATGATTGAGTAGTGTAATAGCAACTATCACAACACCAAGCACTTGAATATACGTCACAATTTTTAACAATTGTCGTCTCTCTATTCGATCGACAAGCACACCTACTAATTGACTTGAAATAATTAATGTAATACCAATTGCTGCAAACATAATACTAAATTGTAAAGCTGACATACCATATATTTTTTGAATAATAAAAGGTGATGCTGAGATATAAGTAAATAGCATAATAAATGAAAATCCTTGAATTAACATTGGCAACACAAATTTAGGTGTCGCTAATAGAAGTTTAAAGTTTTTAAACATTTCTTTTATACCATTACTATCTTTTTCATCGTCCTGTAAAGACTCAGGCACTTTGGTAAGTGAACCAATAACCATGAGTATGCCAAAGACAGTTAATATAATAAATACCATTCTCCAAACAGCAAAGCTTAAGATGACTCCACCGATAGCTGGTGCGATAACAGGTGCAACACCATTTACTAACATGAGTAATGATAAAAATTTAGTTAACTCTTTGCCTTTATACATATCACTGGCAATAGCTCTTGAAATAACGGAAGCCGCCCCACCTGTTACGCCTTGAATAAAGCGTAATGCAATCATTACTTCGATATTAGTGACAAAGACAATACCTAAACTTGCTAAGGTATAAATGAACATTGATATCCATAATGGTTTCTTTCTGCCAGTAGCATCTGATATCGGACCGGCAAATAAGTTGCCTAAAGCTAACCCAATCATAAACAACGATAATGTGAGTTGTGCATTAGACGTTGTCGTATGAAAGTCATTTTTGATTTCTGGTAATCCCGGTAAAAACATATCTATAGATAATGCACCAATAGCTGTTAGTGCACCTAAGATGATTACAAATATAGGGGATTGTTTTTTCGATTGTAATTTTTGATTCATTTTTGAAACCACCTTAATATTTTTTAGCAAATGGCTTTATTTTTTTACATATATCAATATATTACGCTATACATTCTATTTTATGCAATTGGATTTTTATCCCTATAAAAACAGACGCAGAACAGTGCCCGCTTCTATAATAAGATCACTTGTCCTACGTCCATCATTACTATTATTCATTTGATGCTTTAATTAAATTAAAATCATTACCTTTAGATGTTTCTTCTAATTCGTAGTCTTTATTAATCAATTGTCCATCTTCATTTATTTGTTGGATTGTCGCTTTAACTTTATCTCCACTTTGACTTGCACTTATGACTTGAGATGTTTGAAATAATACTAATTGATTATTCTCTAATTGATGTTTCATTGTGTCATATAATGATGAATTTTTCTTAAAGTAACTTGATATTAAATCAAAGTTATTTTCATTCATTGCTGAATTTAATGCTAATGAGTATCCGCTAAAAAATTGAGTGAGTTTATTTTTCAAACTATTTTCTTCTTTTTCTTTTTTAGCCACGTATTTATCAATTTCATCACTATCGAAGTCTAAGGTGATTGTTGTATTATCCTTGAGGTTTGAAGCTTTGATCGTCTTAGTTTCTGATTCAAAAGTTTTATCTTTAGCTGAACCTTCAGCGGAGACAGTAATATCTTTATTCTTAGGATATGGACCATATTCTTTAGAATTTGAATATGATAACGTACGATCATTAATGATTACTTTTTTCGATTTATCGGTAAGTTTAGAAGCACCTTTTAATTTAATATTGAGATGTGCTTCATCAAAATCTTCAGTCACATTGACAGTCTCGCTATTGGTTGCTTTAAAATCAAAGTCAAGTTTCCCACTAAACACACCATTTTTAGTTTCTTTAGTAGCATCAATACTATAATCACCTGGAATAAAATGACCTAATGGCGTTGTTTTATCCGCTTCTGCAATTACTTTTTTACGTTTACCACCAGATTTAAATTCATATTTTGTATCTACTTTCGGTTTGACAACTGGTTGTTTCGTCGGCGCATTAAAACTCATATTATCAAATATAAGATATCTTGTCCCATTTTTACTCACGCGTAACACATCTTGGCCATCTCTTGTTTGAATATAAGATGCCACGCTAGCATGACTCTTATTTAATTTATCAACTGTATTTCTGACATCTCTAATAAAGTTTTTAATTCCCACTTCTTTTTTTATATATTTAATATATGCCGAAGCTTCATCAGGATCTACCTTATTATCTTTAGTACTGAGTAATGTAGCCACTTTTTGATTATCGTCATTATCTATCGCATTGACTAAAATTTTTGTTTGAGCATTAGGTGAATTAAAATTTCTTAAAAGGAAAAATAAAATGACCAATAAGATGATAATAAAAAAGACGATGGCAACTGGTACAATCTTTCTAATTTTTATATTTGTTGTTTTATCTGAAGATTGATTTGTGTTATTTTCATGCTGTTTACTATTATTTTGCTTACTTTTATGCTTATTTTCTGATTTTATTGACTGGCCACAATTTTGACAAGTGTGTGCATCCTTCTCCACAGAAGCACCACACTGAGGGCACTGTTTCATCTTATCACCTCTACTCAATTTCCAAACACTCGTCACTTCAAAAATATTTCCCATCTACAATTTATATCTATTGTTAAAAAAGATTAATTTATTATTAATTTCAATAATTCAATCAATATACATTCTATTATTACAGATGATTTCATTATATAACTAAATGATTTCCAACAACATACATATTTAGTCTTATGACTAATCTATTATCAAATTATATTCCTAAAACTTCTATTATGTATAGTATTTATTTAATGATATTTACGATAATTTAGAACTGTAATTTGTCATTCTATAATTAATAACTTCTAAAACATGTCTTACTTGGTCCAAATCTTCGGAAGAGAAATCTTTTGTAAAATCCATTGCGATATCATTAATCAATGTTTTACGCTTCTCCATGTAAGACTTCTCTTTTTTAGATAAAGTTATAAACTTAAGCCTTTGATCGATATTAGCATTGGGCTTTTCTAGAACAACTAATCCAGCATCTAATAATTTACTAATTCTTCTACTTACCGCCGCTTTATTAACACCTTGTTTTTCTGTAATTTGGCTTATTGTCATAGATTCATTATTAAGCATCGCTAGTACATTGGATTGTTCCACAGAAATGCCATATTCATTTTGTAAATCTTTCAACAATTTAGCAGTTAGTGTATTTACATTATTGATAAACATTTCTAAAAATGTGATATGATCTTCTAAATGTCTAGTCATATTTATCTCCTCAAGACAGTGTTGATTTATATAAATTATTTATTTTTCATCCTTTAAATGATATCAAGAAAAATTATAAAATGAAACCTTTAAAACAGTTTTATCACAATATCTTTTGAGTTGCTTATTTATATACTATCAACTACATTTATATATACATACAAAATAGAGGTGCACGCGCATGATCCCTTTGATTTTAACAATATTTATCATCTTGATTATCTTGTCATTATTGATTAACCAATATATCACATTAAGTGTGACAGGATTTATTTCTACTATTATATTAGGTTTCTTTAATTTAATATTTCATCTCATTATGTACAGCATTCCATATGAATTAATTGTACTTATACTCATTTTAATATTATTTTGTTTGTTAAAACATCATGCTATTCTGTTTAATCAGCGTGGTCGTCATTTTATTAAGCAAATGGGTTTGAGCATCATGCGTTTAATATTATTTATGAGTGCATGCTTCTATATTAGCCTGTCACCTTTACTTATTATTAATGGCGTTGCATTATGGCTAAGTTTGATCGCTTTTACAACATTATTTGCGTTTCTTTGTTATCTCACGTGGTCATCCGTCTTTGGTTCACGTCATTTCAATCAATCAGTTGATTTAGTTATTGTATTAGGGGCAGGTATATTTACTGAAGAAGTGACACCAATGTTAAAAGAACGATTGGACCGCGCACTTGAAATTTATCATTATTCTGAAGATAAGCCTAAATTACTAGTATCAGGTGGACAAGGTCCAGATGAACCTATACCAGAGTCAATCGCAATGCAACGATATTTAATTAAACAAGGTGTACCAAATGACAATATTTTATTAGAACAACAATCTACCAATACGCACACAAACTTTGTATATTCAAAAGAAATAATTAACAACTATTTCAGCATTATGCCGAAGATAGTATGTGTAACAAGCCAATTTCATATATTGCGCGCGCTCAAATTAGCAAAAAATTTAGGTATTCCAACCTATGGTATTGGCAGTCATACGCCCTATCATTTCTTCCATATTGCTTTAATTAGAGACTTTTTAGGTGTGATGTATCAATATCGATTACTTTTAACAATATATTTTGCACTCACATTTTGGATAAGTATCATTATTTTATGGATTAAATAAAAAGTGTCTTGTGTACGTTACTTTTAAGACGTACATAAGACACTTTTTTATAATTATTCTATAATGTTATATGTTTTACAATCTTGCCATCATCAAGATAAATCACTTTATCAGCATATTCAAATAACCGTTGGTCATATGTGACCATTATTCCGCACATATCATTATCTATAATTTCCTTTTTAATCATATTTACAACAGATATTGCTCGTTTAGCATCTAAACTTGCTGTTGGTTCATCTGCTAATAACAATTTAGGATAATTCATCAATGCTCTCATTATCGCAACTCTTTGCTTTTGTCCCCCCGATAACATATGAGGATAGGCATTTAATTTGTCTGATAATCCAATATCACTTAATAACTTCGACGCTCGTTGATTCGCTTCATTTTTAGACATTCCTGCTTCTCGTCCTACAATTGTTAGTTGGTCCATCACTGATAAATAAGGTACTAAATGAGAGGATTGGAATATAAATCCAATATCCGTTAAACGGCGTTCAGTATTATGTTGAGTATTTGAAAATAATGGCTTACCTTGGTAATTAATCTCTCCTTTTGTTTGAGAAAGCAAACCACCTAGAATGGATAATAACGTAGATTTTCCTGAACCTGAAGCACCGGAAAGTATAACAAACTCTCCTGGTTCCACCGTGATATCAATATCTTTCAATACCTTTGTTTCAGTATCTCCCTTACCAAATGTTTTCACAATATGATTAACTTGTAATGACATTATTCTCCACCTCCAATTGCTTCTATAGGATCAACTTTAATAACTTTAATGAATGATAATAACGCACCGATAATAGCGACGATGATAAAAATACTAATTACTAAAAGATAGTTAATAGTAGTTAAGTGAAATGGCATTGTCACAGGTAAAATCATAGCAATACCAGCAATTATATCGACTGAAATGACTACGGATAATAATGTCACAATTAAAATTTGAAGTAATAAAGACGTCAGTAAATGTCTAGTTTTGATTCCAATTGCTTTTAAAATGCCAATTTCTGATATTTTTTGAATGGTCATGACATAGAAGAAAGCACTCAGAACGATTGCTGTAATAACAAATAGACTAATCACCATCATATTTAACGGTGCTTGTTCGGCTTGATAACTTGCAATGTTTGTTTTCAATTCATCGGTATTTGTCACTTTGATGCCTGGAATATGATTTAATTGCTTTTCTTCCTCTTGAGACAGCGTTTTAACCGGATAAAATGATGCATATTGTCTATTAATATCCTGGAATCCCTTTTGATTCATCAATACGATAGAACTATGTGCATACATTGCATCATCAAGAATACCTGTGACTTTATATGTTTGATGATGGTGTTTGAACTGAATATGATCTCCTATTTTGATACCTTCACCAGTTAGTTTTTGATTCACTGCAATTTGATTTTTCTTTGTAGGTAGTTGCCCTTCTTTCAAATCAAATTGTTGTTCTTGTGGAGAATACATTGTGAGTACATCTTCATCATTATTGCCCGCCACTTCTAAACTTTGTAAATTCATTTGAGTAGGCTTTATGTTTGTCTCCTTATTAATTTTCATTTGCTGTTTTGAAGATAGATGAGATTTTTCAATCTGAGGTTCTTTCATATCTTGAGTAATATAATGTGTTGATTTAAATTGATCGAACATAGAAACATTTTCTCTAGCTAGTCCTTGTGCTAAACCACTAATAAATAACACCATTAAGCTTAATAAGATAATGATTAACATGATTAATACATATCTAAACTTATAAAATTTAATCTCATTCCATGCTAATTTCATTCATACTCGCTCCTATACTGTGTTTGTTGATAGTTGTATCATAAGGAACATTTGTGAACTGAATATGAACTCAAGCATACATTGTTTTATAAAATTTATTCATTGTATAATAAAGAAAAAAAGGAGTGTGGATATGAATCGTTGCCTAATTGTAGATGATGACCCTAAAATATTAAATTACGTCGCAACACATTTGGAAAGAGAACATTTTCATACATATACTCATACCAATGGTGAAGAAGCACTTCATTTTCTTAATAATCATCAAGTTGATATTGCAATCGTGGATATTATGATGCACGGTATGGATGGATTTGAATTATGTCATCTGATTAAAGAAGATTATGATTTACCAGTTATTATGTTAACGGCGAGAGATGCACTAAGTGATAAAGAACGTGCATTTATAAGTGGGACGGATGATTATTTAACTAAGCCTTTTGAAGTAAAAGAGCTGATCTTTCGTATTAAGGCTGTCTTACGTCGATACCATATCCATGCGGATGAAACATTAACGATTGGGAATTTAACCTTACAGCAAACTTATATGGAAGTTGTTGTAAATGGTAAAACGATGACATTACCTAACAAAGAATTTCAACTTTTATTTCTTTTAGCTTCAAATGAAAAGCAAATATTTTCTAGGACACATCTTATCGAAAAAATATGGGGTTATGATTACGAAGGTGATGAAAGAACTATTGACGTACATATAAAACGATTGCGACAACGATTACAGCAATTAGATTCAAACGTGACAATTAAGACAGTACGCGGTCAAGGTTATAAGGTGGAACATCATGTTTAAAACGTTATATATCAGAATCGCTGTCTATACTATTACCGTCATATTATTCAGTGCCTTCATTAGTTTTATTTTCACAAATATCTATTACCATTTTAATTTAAAGGCGTCTAATGATACGAAAATCATGACAACGTTAAAAGAAGCAAGAGATTTTGAGAGTGACAATCATAATAATCAACTTAATCATTACTTTAAACATCTTGGTCAAATGAATTATCAAATTATGACAGTTGATCAGGATGGTAAGAAAACATTCTATGGTGCAAAATTTAGAAAAGATAACTTATCACATCATCATATTAAAAGTGTCTTAAATGGCAATGAATATCATGGTATTAAAAATAAGCCTTTCGAACTTTTTGTAACTGGCTTTTTCGATAATGAAACAGATAATACTGTAGGATTACAATTTAAAAATCATCACCAAAATGTCGCTGTCTTTATGCGTCCTGATATTGGAGAAACATTTAGTGAGTTTAGACTATTTTTAGCAGTACTCTTAACTTTATTATTATTAATCTCTATTTCACTTGTCATTGCTTCAACCTATGCCATTGTTAGGCCTGTTAAACAATTAAAACAAGGTACAGAAAGATTAATGAATGGGGACTTTAACACCCCTATTAAGCAGACCCGTCAAGATGAAATAGGTACACTACAATATCGCTTTGATACGATGCGTCAATCTTTAAAGCAAGTTGATGAAATGCGACAACATTTTGTTCAGAATGTATCACATGAAATTAAAACACCGCTCACACACATTAGACAATCATTAGTAGATTTAGAGCAGGCTAGGAATCAAAACGAACGTCAACAAAGCATTAATGATATCTATCAAATTACAAACCAGTTGAGTGAACTTACAAAAGAATTATTATTACTATCAGAACTCGATAATGCTCAACATTTAACATTCTCGGATCATATTCAACTCGAGCAATTAATCAATAATATTGTGAGACATGAACATTACGCTATCGATCAAAAATCACTGATGTTGATGTCAGATTTAGAATCCACTTATTTCCTAGGAAATGAAAGATTGTTACATCAGGCCATTAGTAATTTAATTATCAATGCAATCAAATATTCACATGAAGCATCACTGATTAATATCGAATTGAAACAAATAGCTCAAAACATTCAAATACAAGTTACAAATCAAGGTGATGTCATCGACACGTTAGAGCAATCTCATTTGTTTGAGCGCTTTTACAAACGTAGTACTGATGACAATAGTAACGGATTGGGTCTGGCTATTACACAATCTATTATTCAACTCCATCACGGAAATATACATGTTACAAGTAACCAACAAGACGGTACAACCTTTACAATTATTTTGCCCCAAAATATATAATAATTTCAAAATTAAGAATTAAAGCTATGTGGTCAATCATCAAAGATAATAACCGCATAGCTTTATATATTAACCGCTTATCTTTATTTATCCATTTCCAAATAATTATTATGTTTTAATGATTGATATAGAGGAGGTTCCAACTGTGCACTTAAAATTATTTATTAGCCCCACTGAACAGAAGCAATTTGTAGAAATCCATTCACCACAAATGGATAAAAATGTACAAAAAATAATTCAAACTATTGAAGACATTGATTCTTTAACTGAAATAAACGGCAAATTAAATGAAGATATATTCCAACTAAAAATCGAACACATCACTAGCTTCCGTACTCAACAAAAACATGTTGTAGCAGTATCCAATGGCAAAGTTTTCAATACCAAATACCGACTATATGAGTTAGAAGAACAACTCCCAAACACTTTTATTCGTATATCTAAATCTGAAATTGTCAATCGCCATGCCATTATTAAACTACAGTTAGAAGCAAATGGATTAATACGTATGTATTTAAAGAACTTAGACGATGATTTCACTTATTCCTCTAGAAGATATTTAAAATCAATTAAGGAGAGATTATCATTATGAAAAATATTTATAAGTCACTTTTCATTAGTTTAATAATTGGGTTATTGATATCTAATTTTTTCAGTTATCTCCATGCTAATGGGCACTATCATCCATTGTCACCGTCTTCAACTATGGGAACTATTTATTACCATCATTTTTCAGAACCTATCATTATGATGATATCAATGTCTATTTGGATGCTTATAGGTCTTTTATTTTCATTTAATAGTCTAATATTTAATGCTACTGATTGGAGTATCACAAAATCTACATTTGTTCATTTTATTTGTAGTTTTTTTCCATTTACCATCCTTGCAATCATAGCAGGTTGGTTCCCTTTAAAAATAATGAGTTTAGTTACATACACAATTATTTTCATCGGCATCTACATTTTGATATGGTTTTTTAGTTACTTTAAAACTAAAAAAGAAATCAAAAATATTAATGAAAAACTTAACAAATTTAATTCTAATCATTAAAAATAGCGCCTCTCTTACTAGTAGTGAATTACTTATAAGTGAGGCGCTTTCGCTCTATTATTTAACTTTTAAATGTTTAACTATTTCTTTATTTACTGCATGATATACATCTTCATGTTCTGATAAGTTTAAACCGAATGAAGGTACCATTTCTTTAATTGCTGGTTCCCATGATTTAAAGTCATCTTTATAGCATCTTTGGAGTACGTCAAACATGATATCTACAGCTGTTGATGCTCCTGGTGATGCTCCTAGTAATGCTGCTAATGTACCATCTTCTGATGTAATCACTTCTGTACCAAATTGTAGGTTTCCTTTGGCATCCTTAGTATCTTTAATCACTTGTACTCGTTGACCTGCCGTAATGACTTCCCAATCTTCATCTTTAGCATTTGGTAAGAAGACACGTAAATCGTCAACTCTTTCTTCATTTGAAAGCATTAATTGTGATACTAAGTATTTAGTTAAATCAAACTCTTTAACACCTGCTGATAACATCGTTATGATATTATTTGGTTTCACCGATTTAATTAAGTCTAAGTATGAACCTGTTTTTAAGAATTTAGGTGAGAATCCAGCAAATGGTCCAAATAGTAATGAACGTTCACCATTCACAAATCTTGTATCTAAGTGAGGTACAGACATAGGTGGTGCGCCCACTTCAGCTTTACCATACACTTTCGCATGATGACGATTTATCACATCAGGATTTTTACATCTTAAGAATAAGCCACTAACTGGAAATCCTCCGATATGTTTAGATTCTTTAATACCTGTTTTTTGTAATAATGGCAAGCTTGCACCGCCTGCACCGATAAATACAAAATCAGTTTCATAAGTTGTTACTTGATTATTCGTTAAATTTTTCACTTCAACTAACCAAGTCCCATTACTTTGTTTTTTAATATCTAATACTTCATGCTTATATTGAATTTCAACATTCTTTTGTTGTAAATTACTAAATAATTTTTTAGTTAAGGCACCGAAGTTAACATCTGTACCAGTTTCATCATAAGTTATTGCAACTGGTTCATCATCTGTTCTACCTTCCATCATCAATGGTACCCATTCAGCAATTTTATTTCTATCTTCAGAAATTTCCATTTTACCGAATAATACATTTTTTTGAAGACTTTCTACGCGTCTTTTTAAAAATTCAACATTGTTCGTACCTTTTACGAAGCTCATATGTGGTACTGATTGGATAAAGTTTTCAGGATTTTCTAACTGACCTGTTCTAACTAAATATGCCCAAAATTGTTTAGAAATCTGGAATTGTTCATTGATTTTAATCGCTTTACTAATATCTACAGATCCATCTTTACCTTCTTTAGTATAGTTCAACTCACATAATGCTGAATGCCCTGTACCAGCATTATTCCATATGTTTGAACTTTCTTCGCCAGGTTGATTTAACTTTTCGAATACTTTAATTTCTTTGTCAGGCATTAATTCTTTTAATAATGTTCCTAGTGTTGCACTCATAATACCGCCACCTATTAAGATGACGTCTGTTTTGCTATGTTGTGTACTCATAACAAATACAGTCCCCCTTTTTAGTTGATTAATGAAACATCAAATGATCTAGACTTATATTAAAGCGCTTTCTAATTAGATAAAAAAAATAAAATCAATAATGTTATTCTTTTCTAAACATCATTTTGTCTTAGTTTTATTATTCATGAAATCTAGTCATAATCACTCAATCCATTACCTAAAATATGACACTTAAAACATTTTATATTGTACCATAATATGACTATTTTAATGAAAACAATCACCTATTGTGCAATATAATTACAATTAATCATCTTAGGATAATTCAATTGAAATTAATATATATCTATATTTCAACCAAATAGATGTTTTCTAAATATTGGTAATATATCTATTTTAACATATTCGTTTATCTATTTTATAATCTATGTCATGATATAATAATTAAAAATTCACAAAACATAAGAGGTGTTCAAATGAAGTCGTTCACATTTTTCATGCATAATATCTATGCCATGGGCGGTACAGTTAAATCGATTTCGCAATTAGCCAACACATTAGCTGAAAAGGGGCATCCTGTTACGATTGTTTCAGTCTTTAGAGGCAAGAATCATCCCTATTTCAAATTACACAAAGATATCAAAGTACAAGTTTTAGTTGATTATCGTTTAAAACCGACTAATTTTAATGCTATTTTAGCAAATCGTATTAAAAAATATACGCCCTTGTTAAAACCTAAACGCTTATCTCAATATGAACCTGGATTAAATCAATTTTCGAGTTACGTTGAGAAAAAGATGATTAAAGCGATCAAACGTGTTTCAACCGATGTCCTAGTTGGTACAAGAGCAAGTTTTAATATCTTAATTGCTAAATATCAGAATAAAAATGTCACTACCATTGCCATGGAACATATGAATTTCAATGCACATAAACCAAAATTCCAAAATCAAATCATTAATGCTTACCGAGAAGTTAATAAAGTCACAACGCTAACTACAGCTGATCAAGCCATATATCAATCTAAACTAAAAACGCCTGTTTATGTCGTACCAAATATTGCTAATAATAAACGCATCGCTGCTCATAAGAAAAATATTATTCTTGCAGCAGGCAGATTAGAATACGAAAAAGGATTTGACCTCTTATTAGAAAGCATCAGATTGATTCAAGATGACTTAAGACATTTAAATTATGAATTACATTTATATGGTGATGGACAAGAGAAAGACCATTTAAATCAATTTATCGACCAATATCAATTACAAGATATCGTACAACTTTATCCTGCGACACCATCACTTAATCAAAAGTTAGCTCAAAGTAAAATCACTGTCATACCATCTAGAAATGAAGGATTTGGAATGGTGATATTAGAAGCAATGGCACAAGATAGCGTTGTCATTAGTTTCGATGGGAATACTGGCCCTGATTCAATCATTAAAAATGGTAAAAATGGTTACTTAGTTGCTCATGATGATACATCACAACTTGCGAAGCGTATCGATTTAACGATGCATAATGATGATGAACTACAACACATACTTCAAGAAGGACATGAGACACTTCAATCATATTCTGCAGAAGCCGTATACCACGACTTCATGAATATGTTCAATTAGCTTTCAAACCTTAAATATCTAGTACCAAAAAAACTGATTTCTCGATTATCGAGAAATCAGTTTTTAAATGCTTATTTAATTTGTTCTTACAATATCACTGATAATATAAATGTCCAAATACAAATGAAGATAAGTAATCCAACACTGTATCTTAAAGTCATTTTTAATAGTTCTGATTCTTTACCTACTTCCTTAACAGCTGCAGTTGCAATCGCAATAGATTGAGGAGAAATCAATTTCGCTGCTACGCCGCCTACTGTATTTGAAGCGACTAATAATGAACCACTTGTACCAATTTGTTGTGCTACAGATGCTTGAATAGGTGCAAATAGTGAGTTGTTATTTACAACTGAACCCGTCATGAATACCCCAATCCAACCTAGTATTGGAGATAGTAATGGGAATACATCACCTGTTTTGGCGATTCCTTGCCCCATAGCACTACTCAAACCACCATATGTTGTAATTTTAGAGATAGCTAAAATAAAGCAAATTGTTAGGATTGGTAACCATAACTCTTTAAATGTTACGCCGAATAAACGTCCTGCGTCACCAAAGCCAACTTTTTTAGACATTAATACAGTAATAATAATAGTAATTAAAATTGCTGTACCCGTTTGTCCAATAAGGTTCAATGATAAAGTAATTGGCTTATGTGCGACTTCACTAAATGTACCTGGTAAATTAAAGTTTAATACTAAGCTTGATAATTTACCTTTAGGTAAGAATAAATTTTTGAATGATGGAGAGCTCCAAATCATCACAATAATTGTTAAGATGACAAATGGACTCCACGCATATAATATTGATTTAGCACTGTGATGTTTAACTGGTTCAGGTTCTACATCTTTTTGAACCCTAAACGTATGTTTAGGTTGGAATTTTCTAGAAAATAATGCTAATGCTAACATTGATGCTAATGGTGGAATGATATCTGCTAATTCTGGTCCATTAAATACAGTTAATAAAGCTTGTAATACAGTATAAGTAATTGATACAACTAAGATTGAAGGTAACGTTTCTTTAATTCCTTTGAATCCATCAATAATAAAGATTAATAAAAACGGAATGAAGAAGTTGATAATTACTAATGTAAATACAGATGTTTGAGAAACGCCCATAGCTGATACATCACCAGGTAAATGTAAGGTATCAATGACACCAACTGGTATACCAATAGCTCCAAATGCACCTGAAGCCGCGTTTGCAACTAAGCATAACATCGCAGCTTGTAATGGTCTGAAGCCTAATTGCGCTAATAATAATGCACAAATCGCAATAGGCACCCCAAATCCTGCAGCCCCTTCTAAAAAGGCATTAAATGAGAATCCAATTAGTAACAATTGAATACGTTGGTCTTGTGAAATACTCGTAATACTGTCTTGAATCGTTGAAAACTGTCCAGATTCTAATGTAATTTTATACAGTAATACTGCCATCATAACAATATAACCAATAGGAATTATACCTTGGAAGAAACCTTCCACAACTGCGCCTGAAGCAATACCAACTGGAAGTTTAAAGAACGGAATCGCGATTAACAGTGTTACAACTAATGTTGTCACTGCCGCATAAATCCCTTTCATTTTAAAAACAGTTAAGCATAATAAAAACAGGATAATAGGGATTGCAGCAATAATGCTAGATAACACTAAGTTATCAAATGGATTGAATGAATTTACTAACATAGTTTGACTCTTCCTTTACTATAAATTTTGTTGTCTCTAGCTTGATTTATATCAAAATTAAATTATTAAATATCTATGATTGTGGCACTTCAATAAATATATCCATTTGTTACTTGTGAACTTTTTCACAATTAAAATATATCATCTTCTAGTTAAAATTACAACATTGTTTTTATAGTTTTTCTCAATTATTTTATAATATTATCAATCACTAACTCTTTTAAAATGTATACGAATATGAAAGCGATTACTTCATTAAATATAAGTGCCACATGATGTATTCATTCGACTCACGTGATAAAATAGGAAGAATAAATTTAGTCTAAAGAGGTCAACGATATGATAAAGCAAATAAATATTACTAATATGGAAAATATAGATATTCAACTCATAAAAGCTTTAGATGAAGGCTATACTCATTTTGCCCCTTATTCGAATGATATGATGATTCATCAAAAAATGCTCGAATCTGTAGAGTTAAAAAGTACTTCAATCATTGTTGATTATACAATCGATAAATCATATCTAAATGATTGTCGTTATTTTGGGCTTGAAACCATCGATTTTATAGACTGGATGAAAAATATTAATCATTATCCAAACGTGATTTTTGAAATTAAATCGGCATTGGTGCACCTAGAAAAATTCAACATTGAAACTATATTCGATTTAGCTTTAGTTACAATTTTAAAAGGCCAACTTGCTGTCGATGGACATGTCGTCTATGATTTCAAAGCACCCATGCAAACAAGCACAGAACTTTGGTTATCTATTGATAAAGATAATATAAGTAAAATCAATCAATTCTATTTAAATACGATAGCTTATGAACATCGTCAAAAAGTACCTTTTCCTAAATTCACTTTTGATGACCATAGTGACCTAAGATATTCAGATTCAGTGTTATTAAGTACTAAATTCAAATTGCCAAAATGGATGTTCAAACCATTTAAAAACCATTCATTAAAAAAGCACAGAGAAATAAGTTATATATATGATAAAGACTCATCGGTGTTGAAAGACCATGTTGTCTTTATTGGATTTGATTATGGGTATCGTGGTAATTCTAAGTATTTATTTAGCTACTTTGTTAAACGTAATCCAACTATCGAAACTTATTTTGTGACAAATGATAGACAAGGTCCACATTTTATATCACCTGATGATTCAGAGACACAAGCAATGATTGAAACAGCTAGAGTTGTGGTTACTGAAAGCTATGTACCAGATGCCATCAAACCTAATGGTACTATTATTCAACTTTGGCATGGTACACCAATTAAAAAGTTATTTTTAGATAGTCCAGAACCCAATCAAAACTTAAACATTTATAATTACAGAGCTCGTAAATATAATAAATTAGCTAAACAAGATTATTTAGTTTGTGATTCTATACTAGCTATGGATATGTTCCATTCAGCTTTTCCAACCCACTATACTGACGTATTGCCAATTGGTTATCCAAGGGTAAAATATTTAATGAATAAACTGAATGAGTCTTCATTCCATGAACAACTTAAACGTGAATTGAAATGTGATTTAAATAAACCTGTGCTATTATATGCACCGACATGGGTTTCAGATCATCATGATGATGAATTGTTACCGATCTCTGAACAATTATTAGCTAAATATAATGTCATTTTCAAAGGACACGTTGAAAGTGATGATATAGCTCGTTTACCCGAAGGCGTGATTCTACCTCAAAAAGGCATTGAAACACAGGACTTATTACTTATTTCTGATGTGGTTTTAACAGATTATTCTTCAATCATCTTTGATGCTTTAACGATAGATAAACATGTTTGTCTATACACACCGCATCATACAGAATATGTCAAAGAACGTGGTGTTTATAAAGACGTTATTAAAAGCTTATCTAATGTTTGGTATACAGATGCTGATTTGTTAACACATGATTTATTAAATAATATGATTCCTAAAAATCACAATCCATACATCAATAAGGATAATCAATCATTACAATACTTAACTCAATTAATTCAAGATGAACTAAAATAAAATTGGTTTTTATAAAAAGGCGTACCACAAATGATGAGAGTTTGTGGTACGCCTTTTTCTTACTATATCAATTCAGATGTTAATCTATTTTCCATAAGCTGGATCAACAACAACAGGTTGACCTTGACTATTTACTGTAACAATAGAATAAACACCATTTTGTTGTGGATCTTTAAAACTAAATACATAACTGTAATTACCATTGTTACCTTCTATGCCGTAGTCATTATATGTTTTATTATGATTACCATATAAATTAGCTTCTTGTTTAGCAATATTTAAGGCTGTTTGGAAGTTTGGTAGTTGTTTTAAAGCTTCTGATTGATTCACATTATCTCTTGTTAAGCTTCTAGCTACATTTGCTGCATTGGTACCATGATAAGGTGCTACATAGCCATTATTACCTTGTGTTGATTGTGTACCTTGGTTTGATGAGCCTTGGTTATTATTTGTATTATTTGGCTGCTGATCATTGTTTGTAGCACCATTATTATTTCCATTCGTATTTTGTGTTTGTTGATCTGAACTGCTTCCATTATTATTGGATGATGCTTGTTGGTTATGATCACTATCTTGGTTACTACTTGTTGAATTGTTATCGTTTGAAGCTACGTCATCATTTTTATCTTTGTTTTTATCGTCTTTATCACTCTCTTTGTCAGACGATTTATCCTTTGAATGATCATTAGATGCTTTATCCTTCTGTTCTGTTTTTGACTGATCATCTTTAGAACTATCTTTGTCCTTACTACTATCATCATTCGAACAAGCCGCTGCGCCTAATACTAAGGATAAAGCTAACAAACTCGTATACAATTTCTTCATTAATAAAACCTCCTATAGTATATTGATAAACCATTCAAACATCTTCAGCCCATTATCAATGCATTTACATCGATAATTAAAAACATAAAAAAGGGCATAATATTTAATTACTTATAAATATTATACCCTAATTTTATTAATTTTTCGTATTATTTTAATAAAGATTAACCTTCAATATCTTTATGAATTAAATCTCCAATATATTGAGATGCTGTGCCTTTATCAATTGAACAGAATCGATTATAAAATGCATCAATTTTATCTTGATAGTCATGTTGTACCTTATCTAAATCTTTAAGTTGTTTTGCTAATTCATAAGGTTCTGTGAAAATAGGACCTGGTAAATCTTTTTTATAATCCATATAGAAGCCTCGTAAACCTTTGTCATATTTATCGATATCATATGCAAAGAAGAATTGAGGACGTTTTAAAATACCGTAATCAAACATAACCGAAGAGTAATCTGTAATGAGACAATCACTCACTAAGAATAACTCTGATACATCGTTATAATTAGAAACATCCACCGCAAAGTTTTCAAATCCTGTTAAATCAATCGCATTTGAAATTAAATAATGCATACGTAAAAGAATGACATAGTCATCGCCTAATTCATGATATAAATTATCTAAGTCGATTTTCAATTCAAATAAATACTTACCTTTACTTACGAACTCGTCATCTCTCCATGTTGGCGCATACATAATAACTTTTTTATCTTCAGGAATATTTAAGTTCTTTTTAATTTCATTTTTAAAGTCTTCATCATCTGCTCTATTTACTAAAATATCATTTCTAGGATAACCAATTTCTAACATTCTAGGTTCATCCATCCAAAATGCACTTTTGAAAATTTCAGTAGAATATCTATTTGGAGAAATTAAATAATCCCATCTTGATGTTTCACGATTAAAGTTACGTTTATATTTAGGTGTCGTCGTACCTGGCATACGAACCACTTTCATATCATTCGCTAAACGTTTTAATGGTGTGCCGTGCCAAGTTTGAATATACGTTTGATTCTCTTTCTTATTTAAATATAATGGTAATCTCGCATTTGAAACCCAATGACTTGCTTCAGAATACGCTTTATAATATGCCTCTGAATTTCGTTTAACTGTTTCTGCATTACCTGGAACAACATGGTTTTTCGGATTTTTAAATGACCATACATAACGATAATTTGGATAATACTTTTGCATATATTCATAAATATATTTAGGACTATCGCTATAGTTTTTACCACCGAAAGATTCAAATACAATCGTTTCTGGCTTAACATTTTCTTCTTTATCTGTTAATTCATAAATAGATCTGTCTTTGTTCTTATTACGTAAAACAACATTTTTAACGTGTCTTAACGTTTTTCTGAATTGATTCACTTGGAATGCTTTTTCAGTATCTTCATTCATTAATAGAATCGTTTCAATTTTATTGATAAGATGTTGATGTTTAATCAAGTTCACATTTAAATAACGTGCAAGTTCAACAAGTGTTTCTTTGTGTGCAGCATATCGTTTTTTAATGTCATGATGTGTAGGATCAAAATCTCTCGCAATTTGTTGTTCTAATTTATTAATAATAAATGTTTTAGTCTCTTTATGAGTAACACGCGCCATTGCATCATAGAACATTTTGACATAATCTTCGAATAAGATGTCAAAGTCTTGTTCACTCAATGTCTTACCATCAAATGGGTCATACACTTCTCCGCGATAATAGAATGAGAAATTCGTAATTCTCATAAACTTATTAACATATTTTGAATACTCAATGACAAATGACCAGTCTGTATAAATATTTAAATCTTCATTAAATTTTAAATCATGTGCTTTGACGATAGCCGTTCTGAAAATAATGTTACATGCTGTTTGCTTTCTTAAAAATGAATTAATATTACGTTTACCATCAAAATAGTTAACTTTCACTTTGTCTAAGTCAACATATTGTGGCTTTTTAAGCATAAATGAATGTACAGGCGCAATTAACCCATCTGTATAATTAAATTTATCTAAGTAAAAAGTAATTGCATAAGAAGCTAATTCATCATCTGCGTCTAAGAACATGAAATAAGGCGTGTCTACTTCCTTCATTGCAACATTACGTGCGTGTGCATGTCCTTGGTTTTCTTCTAATTTAATGTAATTAACTTTTTTATCATAATCTTTAAGCGATTCTTTCATCAATGCTTCTGTTTGGTCTGTAGAACCATCGTTAACTATGATAACTTCAAAATCTTGAGTACGTTGTTGCTTAATACTTTCTATACAACTTTGAATATACTCCTCTGAATTATAGTAAGTGACAATAATCGTCAATGAATGCATCTTATACGTCCTTTCCAACGTTAAATCTTTTTATATTTATCTAATTATTTTAATCATAATTAAAAAATTAACGTCATCATTATATCTGACTTTGAACTGATATGCGAATAATTCAATATGTGATTTGAAATCAAATCATAGATATATACAAAATTATAATTCCTTTTCCATGATAATATCTCTATCTACAACATCACCTGTAATAAATTCATGGTGTCCTGTTTCAACAAATCCTCTTGATTCATAAAACTTAATGGCTTGGGGATTATTTTCCCATACGCCTAACCAAATTTTTGATTTCCCAAACGCTTTTGCCTTCTCAACAGCTAGTTCTATTAATTTCTTGCCTCTGCCTCCACCTTGGTGTGATTGATAAAAGTAAATACGTTGAACTTCTAAATAATCGGACCATGTGGTTCAGTTTGTGCATCATCAACATTAAATTTTGTATACCCAACAATGTCGTCATCTTCAGTAAAAAAATAATAAAATGAGAGTGGTTCTTGCAATTCTTTTTTTAAAGTCTCCATATTAAATGCACTATCAAAGTACCTTTGTAAATTATCCTCTGTATAATATGGTCCAAATGTTTCATAAAATGTATCTATCGATATTTTTTGTAATGCTTCAACTTCTTCAATACTTACTTCCCTTATTTGTTTCATGATTATATAAATCCCCCTTTAATCGTGTAGATTAACAATACTTTATCTTATTTTTTAAAAAAATTCATCTATTATTATTTATTTTCATAACCGTAGCAATAACTTTGGACTTTAAGTATCTCATATCGATTCTGAGGGTATATGGTTAAAAAATCTTTCCGAAAATCAAATTATTTATTGATAATCTTTATCAATAAGTATAAAGTTATAATTAATCAATCACACTCATAAAGGATGGAATTAAATGGAAAATTTGTTTGTATTAGGAATTACTGGACCAACTAGTCTTGTCATCATTAGTATTATCGCATTAATCATTTTTGGACCGACGAAATTACCACAATTCGGGCGTGCTATTGGATCAACGCTAAAAGAATTTAAATCCGCTGCTGAACACATGGACGACGATTCTACAGACACACCCAGTAAAGCATCAAAATCACAACGTGAACAATCAAAATAATTCAACATTATTAGACCATTTTACTGAACTACGACAACGATTAGTACGTATACTGATTGCCTTTATTGTCGCAACAGTGATAACTTATCTGACGTCACATTGGTGGGTTAAACCTTTTTTACATTATATAAAACGTTCTGATGTGACGTTGCACACATTCTCATTTACCGAAACCATACAAATTTATATTATGATTATATTTACGGTCGCACTTTGTATTATTGCACCAATGATTTTCTATCAACTATGGGCATTTATCGCACCAGGATTACATCAACATGAACGCAAATTTATCTATAAATATAGTATCTTCTGTGCAGTTCTATTTATTCTTGGCGTTATATTTGCCTTTTTTATAGGTTTTCCGTTGATTATTAATTTTTCAATTAATTTATCAGATGCACTTAGTATCGAACCAATCATAGGTTTAAAAGCTTATTTAGGAGAACTCATAAGATGGCTACTTGTCTTTGGTTTCTTATTTCAAATTCCAGTACTATTTTTGGGATTAGCACATTTTGGTTTGATCGATCCACGACAATTAGGTACATACCGAAAATATATTTATTTTGCCTGTTTTGTAGTTGCTAGTATCATTGCACCACCTGATTTAGTACTTAATTTATTATTAACATTACCTTTAATTATTTTATTTGAATTTAGTATGCTCATCGCCAAAATCACATATAAAAAGCAAAACATCTCGAACGAAGTTTAATATCTTCATTCGAGATGTTTATTTATTTCTTACGATTGTATAAAACAAACACAAGAATAAGTATGATTAATATGACTTGAGCAATAATTGTTTCAACACTTGGGTAGAAACCAATCCAACTCAATGTTGGTAATCCTTCAATACTATGCTGAGGCATATAGCCTAACAATTGTAATTTTTGAATACTTACACCTAACATTTTAAATGTCATAACAAATATTAAGATAGATAGTACTCTAAATATGAATCGTACAGGTATAAGTTTCACGATAAATCTAAATGCAAATGCGAAGATAATTAATATTATGATTGCTAATCCTATACCAAGAATAAAATCTTTTGTAGTAATACTACCAATCATTCCCATATAGAAGATAATAACTTCGACACCTTCTCGTAATACTGAAATTAATCCAATTGTACCTAGTAATATTAAATTACCGTTACTCATCGCATTGTTATACATGTTCTGAATCATTTCATTCCAACGTTGAGCATTTGATCTTCGATGCATCCAAATACCAACAACATACATTAACACCACTGCTACGATACCTAAAATAGCTTCCATACCTTCTCTTACGACGCCATTATTACCAATCGTATAGATAAAGGTAATACCTAGTCCAATACTTAAAATAAGACCTAATAAGGCACCGCCCACTACACTAGACGTTCCTTTAACATCCTTAACTTTACGTGTCATCGTTGTTAAGGTCATGATAATTAATAATACCTCGATACCTTCACGTAGGAAAATAATCATGACATCTACAAATGAATACTCACCTTGTCCGACCGTATCTTTGATTTCTGAATTTAATTCTTGTAACCCTTTTTTCACACGGTCTTTATTAGAATAATCTAAAATACTTTGATAGTAAGGAATTTTATCTTCTATTTTAGTATATAAACTACTGTTTTTAGTTTGAATTTTACCTTCGACATATGGCCAGATTTTAACAAATTGCGATAATGATGCATCTGCTTTGTCTAAATCATTGTCATTGATACCAGCAATTGCTTTATCTAATTCTTCATTAAGTTGAGTAACTTTATACTTATCTGAGTCTGAATCTGACTGCTTCTGATCAACTGTATCAATACTGTCCTTAAACGTTGACCATGCTGATTTAACTTTGTCGGTATCTAGTGGTTCTTTTTGAATGGCAACTCTTAATTGCATTAAATTAACTTCAATTTGGCCATATTTACCATCATCATAATTTCTAATGACTGTTTCATTACTCGTCCATATCGAATTTAAATCATTATTTAATGATTGTAGTTCTGTATGATTTTTATCTTTGATGGCTTTTTTCATTGGTGCGTCTTTAGCATCAACTGCTTGTTGTAATCCCTTAATCTTTCCTGAAGCATCTTTAGAAGATTGTTGGTTTTCATAAGCAATAAGTGCTTTAGTCAGTTCACCAAGTTTGTCCGCTTTAGCATCGTCTGATGAAGCATTCTCCACTTCTTTCAACTTGCTATTAACTTGTTTGCCTTCTTTGCTATCATTAATCTTTAAAGCTTTAATTTCTTTTTTAACGTCTTTTAATGCTTTGGCTTTATCAGATTGGCTTTTATCTTTGTCTGCAATTGTCGATTTGGCATCAGTAATCGCAACATATGTTTCGCTCATTGAAGCAGATTCGGCATGTGCAGGTGTAAATTTAAAAATAGTTAGGCCAATCATGAATATCACTACTATTTTAATTAAATAGTGTTTCACCTAGGTAGCCTCCCTTTTGTACGCCTGGCAATACGATAAATGTAGCAGTACCTCTATGCGTAATATATTCATTCAACTTGTCTTTATGACCTAGATGATTCTGTATATCAATAAATTGTTGTGGAGATTTTTGGAAACAGATAAATAATAATCCTGTTTCTAAATTACCTGTTTTCTCGTTAGTACCCGCAGTATAATTATACGCACGTCTTTTAATTGAAGTTTTCGCTTCTCTTGCCAATCGTGCATGGGCGTCTTCTGGAATGACATATTCTCCTGTACTATCCTTAGCTTTTAGATCCAACTCATCAAATTCTTTTTTACCTGTTAGCGGTGCACCTGAGCTTCTTTTTCTACCGAAAGTAGCTTCTTGTTCTTCTAATGCAGTACGATCCCATGTTTCGATGTGAATTTGAATGCGTCGAATAATACAATATGTGCCATTTTTAGCCCAACCGTCATTAATAAACACATAATCTTTGTATTCATTCGTCTTACGCGGATTAACTGTACCATCCTTAAATGCCATTAGATTTCTTGGTGTTTCTTTACCTTTGACTGATACAAATCCGTTTTGTGACCATTTTACTTTGACTAAATCTCTAAACGGACGAATTAAGTTATGTACAGCATGAAATGTCACTTGCTCATCATTAGAACAAGCTTGAATCATGATGTCACCATCGCTATAGTCTTCGTCGATTTGATCATTTGGAAAATGTGGTAAATCTTTATAATCTTTTCGTATTTTGTCAGAAAGACCTAGCTTTTTCATAAATGATTTACTCACACCAAATGTTAAAGTCAATTTACTAGCGCCTAAACCAATTGCTTCGCCAGTATCAACGGGTGGTAATAAAGGATTCTTACTATCCTTTTCTACTGCATCGCCGTCAGTCATATTTGCCGCCATTTTAGTCCATTGTTTAAACATATCCTTAATGGCGCTTTTATCTTTAGATTTAAGTTCTAACGATACAAAATTACATGTTTTTTGCGTTGGTGTTGTTATGCCTGCTTGTACTTTGCCATAAAATTCATATGCATCTTTTTCTTCATCTTCTGGCGTATCAAACATTGACTTAAATGAAAATACACTTCCCGCTCCACTTGCGCCAATGACAACGCCAGCTCCACCAATACCCATCATTTTTAAAAATGAACGTCTTGAAACAGATGACGATGATTGATTATCTATTTTACTCATTCTGTAACCACAGCCATCTTACTTAGTGGTTCTCCTAAAGAATTGACTGCATCTGAAAGTGCTTTTCTATCTTTCTTAGTTACCTCGCTATAAGATTTGTACCCATCACCATCTTTATATTTATCAAGTAATTCATTAACTTTGTCAAAGTTCTTTTGAATATCGGCACTCAATTTTTTATCTTTTTTCTCTAATGTTGGTTTGAATAGTTCATAAATCTTTTGTGCGCCTTCGATATTAGCTTTGAAGTCATATAAATCTGTGTGAGAATAGATTTCTTCTTCACCAGTAATTTTAGACGTTGATACTTCATTTAATAAGTCTACTGATCCCTGTAACATTAACTTAGGTGTAATATCTAAAGTATCTGCCTTAGCGTGTAGCTCTTTAGCATCTTTTAATAATTGTTGTGCATCTTTCTTAGTTGTATCGTCTATTGTGTTATCTTGATATAATTGTTTCTCTATTTTATGTTAACCAGACCATTCTTTTTCTTTCTTTTCTTCTTTCATATCTGCTAAACGTGCATCAATTTTTGGATCTAAATCGCCAAATGCTTCTGCAACAGGCTCTGAACGTTCATAATACATACGTACTTTAGGATATAATTCTTTCGCTTTATCCATATCATTATTGTCAATCGCATCTACAAACTGTTGAGTACCTTTTAAGAATTCATCTAATTGTTTATCAGTATATTTTTCATATTTTTTAGTAGCTTCTTTTAATTCAGCTTTGTTTTCACTATTATTACTACTCTTACTAGAATTATCTTTACCACTATCACTGTTATTGCCACATGCTGCTAAAAGTAAAGACGACGTTAATAAAATTACTGGTAATTTCTTCATTCCTACACCTCTTCTAAATTTTTCACGTTGATTTGTCGCACTAAATATACAGAATATTTTTATCTATGTAATATCAATTGATAATCATTATCAAAATAATTATATGGGTCTATTTTAAATGTGTCAACAACAATTCTTTTCAATTTTTATGAGACAGTTTTTTTAACATTTTAATTTCTAAAACTTTATGCAATTTCACTTCATTTTATATTAAAATAACTATGGCATTATTTTGCTAAACATAAATAAGGAAAGTAGTAATCATTTTAATAAGTAGGTTTACAATTTATAATGAAGGTCAATAATATTGAAGGAGTGACATGTTTTGACAGATAAATTTAAAGCTTATGTCGTAGATAGAGATGATGAAGGAAAGGTCTCTGCAGATTTTAAGCAAATAACTATAGATGATTTACCTGAAGGGGATGTGCTTATCAAGGTACATTACTCTAGTATTAACTATAAAGATGCATTAGCTACCCAAGATCGAAATGCAATTGTTAAACAATATCCAATGGTACCAGGTATTGATTTATCGGGTGAAATTGTAGAATCTAATGCCCCAGGTCATTATGTTGGGGATAAAGTTATTGTGACAAGTTATGATTTAGGTGTGAGTCAATTCGGTGGATTCAGTGAATATGCTCGTGTAAAGAGTGAATGGATTATCGATTTACCTGAAGAATTAACTTTAGAAGAAGCTATGATTTATGGTACTGCTGGTTACACAGCTGGTTTAGCTATTGAGCGATTAGAAACAGAAGGATTAACAATAGAAAAGGATAATGTATTAGTTAGAGGTGCCTCTGGTGGTGTTGGTATGTTATCAGTCCTAATGTTAGATAAATTAGGTTATGGTGTTGTTGCTAGTACTGGACGTAAAGATGCAACTGACAAATTGAAAACATTAGGTGCTAAGGAAGTTATTGATCGTTTACCTGAATATGATGGTAAAGCATTAGGTTCAAGAACTTGGCAGGCTGCTATAGATCCAGTTGGTGGCGAAAACTTAGCTAATATCGTCAATAAGCTTGATAATAATGGTAGTATAGCCGTTATTGGAATGACTGGCGGCACTCAATTCGAAAGTTCTGTCTTTCCACTTATTCTAAGAGGTATCAGTATATTAGGTGTTGATTCTGTCTTCACGCCAATTAAACTACGCAAACTCGTATGGCGTCGTCTTGCTAAAGATTTAAAACCAAAACAATTACATGATATTAAAGATGTCATTGCATTTGATGACTTACCAAATGGTATTGAACGCGTAATGAATCACCAACACATGGGTCGAATCGTTATCGATTTTGGCATTAATTAAACTAATAATTGTATTACAACTAAAAGGAGTCCTCGTTACATTGGCGAGGACCTCTTTTTACTATATTTAAAATAAAATATACATTCCAGTTGAATGTGGTTCTGTAGATTGAAAACCAAATTTTTCATACAATTTATCAGCGGGATAATCCGCCATTAAACTTACATAAGTACCTTTCACTGCATTATCATAAACGTATTGCATAATGTGTTCCATAATTGTACGACCATACCCTTGTCCTTGATAATCTGGATGGACAGCAATATCCACAATTTGAAGTGCTGTTCCTCCATCTCCAACGATTCTACCCATACCTATTAATGACGAATCATGATATAAAGTGACATTAAAACAAGCATTAGGTAGTCCTCTTTGAGCCGCTTCGATGGACTTCGCACTTAATCCAGCATCTATTCTTAATTTTAAATAATCTTCTACAGATGGTGCTAAATGTTTAATATCTACCATTATGACTCCCCCAGATTTTTCTTCTATAATAAATATTGATTGATAATGTCTTTATTAGACTCTTTGAAAATATCATTATGACTGGAAACATAGCCTTCCGTTGGAGCATCTGGTTGAATATACGTTTTAGCAAGATTGGCCGCGTTACCTGCATCACTAAAAGCACTCGCAATCAGGTGAACCTTTGCCTCGTGATGTACAATGTCACCACACGCAAAGATACCTGGAATATTAGTAGTTGTATTTCCAAAACCTTTAACACGATATTCATCGTATAGTTCAAATTGCGATGTACAATCCTTTAATAACGGATTTTCATGATCAAAGCCATGGCTAATAATGACGTCATCAAATGAAGCTATTGAAATATCACCATTCTCTACATTTTCTAATTTAACTTGGTGAATATACTTATCTTCTTCGTTACCTATTAATTCACTAATTTGTGTATGTGGTATCAATGTTACATTTAAATCCTCTAGGACTTTAGTCATTGCTTCATATCCAGACACTTCTGGTTTTCTAAAAATAACTGTCACACTGTTCGCAATTTGAGCAATATCACGTGCCCAATCCAATGCAGTGTTGCCACCACCAGAAATAAGAACATCTTTCCCTTTGAATCTAGCAAATGATTGCACGACATAATGTAAGTTCGTCAGTTGATATCTTTCTGCCCCTTTGATATTTAATGGTTTGGGATTTATAATACCCCCACCGATTGCAAAAATGACTGATTTAGAATGAAAGATGTGACCTTTTTCAGTTTCAACTTCAAAATGTCTTTCAGCCTTTTTTCTTATATCTATGACACGTTCATTTAAATTCACTTTAGGATTAAAATGTAACCCTTGTTGAATCATATCTTCTATAACTTGATAACATGGTTTCGGTGCTACACCACCTATATCCCATATGATTTTTTCTGGGTAAACTTGCATCTTTCCACCTAATTTATCTTGAACGTCTATGATTCTCACAGACATCCCTCTTAAACCTGAGTAAAAGCTTGCAAATAAACCTGCTGGACCGCCACCTATAATTGTAACGTCTTCCATTTTGCTTCCCCCTAAAATAACACTGTAAATAACATATATTTATACTTTAACTGAAAATTATTATCATTTAATACTTTTTCATTATACTACACGACCTATGACATATGAAGCAAATCACTTCATAAAAAAACTCGTGAGTATGTGCACTCACGAGTTCATTTTAATCTCTGGGTTCTTTAATGATAGCTTGTCTTAATAAGAAAAACAGTATTAATAATGCGGCTAACATAGCCGTATGTCCCATACCTGCAAAACCAGGGAAAGATGCTGGAACAGTTTTACCAATGACTTGATATGTACCTTTGATCGTCATCATACCAATTGTAACTAATACACCAATATGGTAAATCACGAAAAACCAATTAAATAAATAATAACTACTTAATTTAAAGACCTTTTCTAAAGGTAGCAATAATAAAAACATGAACATACCTAAAATTAATGTATGTGTATGGACTAATGATAATTGTGTATCACCCGTAAAATGATGAGCTTTAGTCAATTCTCTATAATAAAAACCACTAAATAACCCAATAATCATATAAATTAAAAATGAGTATAATAATCTGCGCATGATGTTTCCTCCCTCACATCTATATTATAGAACATATTTATCATTATGAAAGTGACAATACAACAACATCATTATTATTTTAAAATTTTAGTTATATTAAAAGAGGTAGAGAATTAACGTTGAAATATGTCGCTATGTCATTTAGCGATACTTCAATGGTTAAATAACTCTACCTCTAATTGAAATGATTATTTACGTGATTTCTTAAAAATCGCAATTAATGAAAGTAAAATTGCGACAATAGATACTATCCATAATGCAATCGTACTACCGCTTGTAGTTGATGATTGATCACTATGTGAACCACTTGGATTAGCACCTTTTTTCACAGTAGTAATTGGTGCAGGATGTTCACTATCTTCTTTTCCATCCCATTTAACGACGTCACCGTTATCATACGTTTGAACAGCTTTCCATTTAAAACTGCCTTCTTTGTCAGGATTAGCGGCTACAATTGGAAATTCTATAAATTCATTTGGACCTATACCTTTTCCAGTTGCTTTCCATGTTACTTTTGTGATGTTTCCTTTTTTATCTTTTTCAAAAGAATGCTTGAACCCATCAACCGGTGCTACATTTTCAAGATTCACACCTTTGGGTACTGTTAACTCTACTTTAACTGTGTTGTCATTCTGTTCTACAGGAACACGTACGTCATATTTATCATATGATTTAGGTTCACTCTCATTAGGATTTAAAGTGACATGTGCATCTGCCACTTTAAACAATCCTAATGCAAAAAATAAAATAAAACTCATTGATATTAATTTTTTAAACATAATATTGCTCCTTAACCTGGAATATTAATTTGACTCATCATAACACCTATAAAAATAAGTATGATTCCTATTACCAATTCTGTAATCAATGTCATGCGGTTGACTTGTTGACGTTTACCAAGTGCTTTTGAAGTTTGATAAAATCCTAATGCCATCATAAGTATTGTACCTATGATTTTAACTAACATTAATGTTGTCCATGTTTGCATATTTGACCAAATCGCCAAAATATTGGTTTCATCAATTGCCATTAGCACGCCTGAAATGATAATCATCGTTACCGCAATCACATTTACTTTAAATAGCATTGAGCGGACTGTCTTCATTTGATCTAATGACTTCTTAATCATTGCATACCATACGAGATATACAAGTGCGCCTAACCAAAGCGTCATACCTGCTATATGTATCGTCCTAATCAAAATGGACCAAATCGGAAATGTTTGTGACCACGCATGACCAGACATCGCTATTGTTAAAATCATTACAAATGATACGAGTACATACCATATGCGATCCATATTTCTAATTATGATTAACGCATATAATAATATCATTGCAATTGAGCTTAAAATAAATGGAAATTGCATTAAAACATCAATATTAAGCGACAAAATATCATCTACTACGTCAGAAGTTAATGTCATCATGTAAAGCAATAATGCCATTACATATGACATCATCAACATAAATGCAATACCAAACTGTTTTGGAAATGGTTCAAACGATTTCAGTTGCTTTCGTATAGCGATACGATTCAACCAAAAGAAACCAACTAATACAATCGTAGCGCCTTCTGCAATATATCGCATAACACCAAACCAGAAACTTGGTTCTTCATAAAAAGCATTAGATGTATCTATATCTTTCGCAGTGACTTTACCAACTGAAAATTCAAATTGGTCTCCAACTTCATGTCCATCGGCCGAGATGGCTTGCCATTTAATTGTATGTGTACCTTTGCCGACTTTGTCAGTTGAAAATGCTAACGTTTTAGACCATCCAGATGTCAATGGTTTCACTTTGCCTAATTCTTTTCCTTTATCATTGTATAAGGTGATATTGGAGTACTTAGAGTTAACAGGTTCATTGAACTCTAATTCAATTTCATCAGGCATGTGTTTCACAACACCATCTTGTTTAGGATTCGTCTTTTCCAAAGTTGCATGAGCTGAAGCCTCATTCATCAGAGATGGCATCAACGAAAGAAAACAAATCATTATTAAAGCAATAACGATTTTTGGGTACCTTTTAATATGTACCATCGAATCCCCCTATCTTTATTACTTCAACTTTCTGTCCACGTTACATCATAACGATTACCAGTACCATTCACAATAATATTAAAAATTGTTCACGAATTAGACAAAAAGGAGATCGGGACAAAAGCGTTTAGAATTTGAGCAGAACCGAACGATGATAAAGAACTACTTCCTTATTCATAGGTTAGTAGTTCTTACAAACTCAATAGTTGAGTTTGTTCATTTGGATTGTTTTCCAAATTTTGTCGAATCGTGAGCGTATGCCCAACTTGCATTGTTTGCAGAAATTGGAATACCAATTTCTCTATGTTGGGTCCCTTCTGCCGATAATCCTGCTTTTGGGACGCCGTTAATCGGTTTCCCAGAAGCACAAAAACGTTATGTCTCATCCTCCAATTGAACACTAATGATTATTCTTCTAATAAGGCTTCTTTATCAACAGTTAGTTTATTTCTTAATAAATAAACGATTAACATTGCTGCTAAAGCACATAATGTCTCAGCAATTAATAATGACCATACTACACCAGTTAGACCGAACAAACTATTCATAACGAATAAGACTGGAATAATGACTGTTCCTTGTAAAATAGCCATTATCGTTGCACCACGTCCTTGTCCAGTTGCTTGTAACATACCAGTAAATAAAAATCCAATACCATTTAATAGTAATGATGTCATTGTAACTTGTAGCATAAATGTTGCTAGACTAACAATGTGTGGATCAGTACTAAATAATTGAATAATTTGGTGTCCAAAGATGAACACAACTACCATACTTACTGCAAAGATTGCAAAAATAGATACTATAACTGCTTTAACTGTATCTTTCATTCTTGATTTATTAGCAACAAAGTTATAAGCAATTAATGGTACAACCCCTTCACTTAACCCCATAATAATTAATTCTGGGAATTGTACTAATCTAAATTGAATACCATAACTAGCAATCGCATAGTTACCATAAGTAGCTAAGAATAAGTTCAATACTAATCCAGTTACACCCATAAGTACTACCATTAAGAAAGCAGGAATACCAATTTTGAAAATTTCTGCCATCATTTCTTTTGTAGGTTTGGCAAATTTAATATTTACAGATAAAGAATCAATTTTTTTCATAAAATAAATGATAAAGAAGACCGCAGCTACTAAGTTTGAAATTGCTGTTCCTAAAGCTGCTCCAACTACATTTAAATCAAATCCAAAAATTAATATTGGATCTAAAATCATATTTAATACAACACTTGCTAACATACCAGCCATTGATACAAATGGTGCACCAACAGCACGTGCAAATTGTTCTAAAATAAAGAATACAATAACAAATGGTGCACTTAAGAACATAATTCTTAAATATTCACTTGTGAAATGAATGGTTTCACCATGTGCTCCTAATATTTGAGCAATTTGATCTGTAAATGGTATTGTAATTAATGCAATAATAATACCAAATAGTAATCCACCATATATTGAGAAACTACTTACATATTTGCTTTTACTATAATCTTTGGCACCCAATAGTCGTGAAATATACGTTCCACCACCAACTCCAAATAAATTACCAAATCCCATCAAAGCTGCAAAGATTGGCAATGTTAATGAGATAGCTGAAATCATATGACTATCATCTAAAAATCCTATGAAATATACATTTAAAATCCCATAAATTACACTTAATAAACTTCCTATCATCATTGGCAATGAGAAATGCATCATTGCTTTAAAGATTGGTGCTTTTTCAAAAAAATACAATTGTTCGTCTTTCATTATTCTTACTCCCTTTTTCGTTAGATGACTAACAGTTAGATTTCTAACTATATATTGAAAAATAATGTGGTTATTATCAATAGCAATAACCACGCATTATTCTAAGTTTTTCATCATCTGTTCTAAATATTCTTTTAATTTTATTTTATCTTCTTCGGCAAAATTTAAAATCATTCGCTCTTCAATTTCATCAAAGACCTTTGTAAATGACTCGACTAACGTTATACCTTCATCAGTTAGTTTTAAAATTTTACTTCGTGTATCTTTTGGATTTACCTTTCGATATACTAAATCTCTCTTTTCGAGATTTTTTAATATACTACTAACTGTTGAGCCTTTTCTATCGAACGTCTTCATGATGTCCTTTTGTGAAATGCCCTTTTCTTGATGTCGATAAATGTAACCTAATGTATGACTCTGTTCTTGAGTAATTCCAAAATCATCTAACCTTCGATCCGCATAGTTTTTCATTTGGTGCGCTAAGCTTCTTAATAAAAATTGATACGTTAATTCCATTGCTTCACCTCATTTAGTTAGATATCTAAGTAATATAATAACACGCTTTTTCAAATTTACAACCGATATATTAAAGTTCTAATTTTCTGATTATTAAAGAGGTAAATAGATCTATGCATAATAAAAAAGCTAACTCAAAAATGAGTTAGCTTTATAAATCTACATTACTATTATAATGCAGTGTAACCACCATCAACAGTGATAACTGATCCTGTAACGAATGATGATGCATCTGAAGCTAAGTATAGCGCAGCACCTTGTAATTCTTCAGGAACACCTGGACGTTTCATTGGTGTCATGTTCATCCAAGTATCAATCATGTCGCCACCTTTAGCGAAATAATCTTTAGTTAATTCTGTTTTCATGTATCCTGGTGCAATAGTGTTTACACGGATATTATGTTTAGCCCATTCGTTAGCTAAACTTTTAGTTAACATGATGACAGCTGCTTTAGAGGTATTATATGCTGCTTGTGGTTGTGGTGTGTTAACAATAACACCTGACATTGAAGATGTATTGACGATAACACCACTTTGTTGTTTACGGAATACTTCTCCTACTGCGTTAGTTACTAATACCATACTATTTAAGTTAACGTCCATCGTTTTTTTCCAACGTTCGTATGGCATATCTTCAAAATCAACATGTTCATTAATTCCTGCATTGTTAAATAAAATATCAATATGGCCAAAAGTATCCATTGTTTCTTTTACCATAGCGTTAACTTGATCAATATTTGTAACATCTACTTCACAAGCAATAGCTTTGTTACCTGTTTCTTCTTCGAATTCTTTAGCTGTTTGTTGACCAACTTCTAAATTCATATCAGCAATCACAAGATTGGCACCCGCTTCAGCTAATGCTTTCCCCATGGCTTTACC
Source organism: Staphylococcus sp. HL28 (assembly GCF_021117155.1). Taxonomy (NCBI): domain Bacteria; kingdom Bacillati; phylum Bacillota; class Bacilli; order Caryophanales; family Staphylococcaceae; genus Staphylococcus; species Staphylococcus sp. HL28. The sequence continues at coordinate 584,418 of NZ_CP088218.1, read as the reverse complement.
TAAACCAGACGCACCTCCTGTAACAATCGCAACTTTATTCTCTAATTTAAATTTATCTAATACTGACATTCAATCCATCTCCTTATGTTTGTATATATGCTCATTTTAGAATAAATCGAGTTAAAATCAAAGTGCAAACGCTTACTTTTGTAGATAAATATTTTCCATATTACACTAATAAGATAAAATTAAAAACTTGTCTACATAAATGAACACTCATATTTACTCAAAAGTATTTCTATAGATTCATCATCTTGTTCAAAATATTGCATTTACATAATCTTAATATTCACAACATAATGACTTAAAAAATGATTACTACCCTTTAACAAGACATGACTATACTATTTGAAAACTTAGTATAGATACGTCTCTTGGAATCTTGATTTACAAATACATAACATCTAGGGGGATCATATGGTTATTTCAAAAAAACTCGCTTCAGTTACTTTAGGTATTCTTATTGTTGTTTTATGTGCTGCAACGTTTTTAGATCAATTTATTTCCAAACATTTAATGGATCAAAACTCTTTATTTGGCACTATTTTCCAAAATTATGGACTCTTCCCACCCACAATTGTACTTATTATATCTATGATTATTTTTAACTATTATGTGTTTAAAACATTTAAAAATAGATTAGCACAAGCTATCATTTTGATTGTATCTTTTGTTTATACTTTAATTAAGACTAATGCATGGGTATCTGAAACTGTCCAATACATGATGTCTACATCAGAAAATATTAAAAAACATAAACCTATGGGTATGGCAAATAACGAAGGAAACACTGGTGAAGCTTTATCAATTGGCTTAAGTTTCTTAATTTCATTCATTATCTTAATCGTTATTGCATTAATTTGTTATCAATTTTGGTTAAAACGTGTTGATATGTCAGAATTAGAAAGACTATTCAAAGTCTCTATTATTAGCTTTATGGTATTACTCATCGGCCTAGAACTCGTAGATAATATGAAAGAACTATGGGGACGTGTCAGACCATATGAAATTGAGGATAAAGCTGGTCACTTTACCAATTGGCTTACTATTAATGGTAATACGGGACATAGTTCATTCCCTTCAGGTCACACTGGAAACGGTGCTTTCTTCATGTTCTTTGCATTTTACTTTAAAAAACTATCAACCAGACAATGGATGTTTATCATAGGATTAATCTATAGTGTGTTGATGGCTCTAAGTAGAATAAGAATAGGCGCGCACTTTACAAGTGATGTCACTATGAGCCTAATCATCATGTTTAGTTTAATGTTAATCGCTGATTTCCTCATCAAAAAGTTGACAGCCAATCATACAGCGGAACACCACGATTAAAAAATGTACATTTATGATTGTAGGGCGTGGGACAGAAATAATAAAGAACCACTAATCATTTATGATGTAGTGGTTCTTACGCATTAGCCACAGCTAATGTGAGCTATAAAATAGGAATACATGAGTGAAACTCATGCATAAGAAATACTAATTTCTAAAGAAAAAGTATTTCTTTATCGTTGTCCATCCCCAACTTGCATTGTTTGTAGATTTTCTTTTCGAAATTCGCTATGTTTGGGGCCCATCCCCCTGGCAAGGTTGACTAGAAATGAATAAGCTTGGTACATTAGACCGTCTTTGTCATTGATTACTTAGACGGTCTAATGTATGAACTTTAGTTCATGCATACCTCTAAAGCTTATTTTAAACACATGAGTCAATACGCATGTGTAAGTCGTTCTCATTTCTAAAGAAAAAGAATGACTTTACAGTCAACGACTGCCTAAATATGAATGTAACTTGAAATATATATTTATGTCCCTGCCTGTACTATTTTTATTTCCTATAAATTGCCTTAGCCATTTCTAAAAATGCATTGGCACCTTTGGACAAATGATTAAGTTTGTCATATTTATAAGCTAAAACAACATGATTTACATATTTAGATGTATCGAGTTTGATAAAATGTCCTTTAAACTGAGGCATACTATTTTTAACACTTTCTGGGACATAAGTAATACCTAATCCTTCATTAACTAATCTTAATGCATTATCCACACTCATGGTCTCCATCGCTATTTGTGGTGTTATACCATAATTTCCTAGAATTTGATCTGTAAGATGTCTTAACGCCATGTTAGGTTTCAATAATATAAATCGGTCATTTTTGATAGCATCATGTATGTCTTCCGCATTTTTATAGTCACCTTGTTGTCCTAAATGTAATGCGTAATCAGGTGTTAATGCTAGGTAAATCGCTTCTGAATATAAAATATCATATTTAAAAGTCCCTTGATAAAACGGTAATATCGTTAATGCGATATCTATTTTATTATCTATAAGGAGCTGTTCAATTCGATGTGACGGCTCTTCTATTAACTTTAATTCTATACCTGGATAAGCTTTTATAAATTCAGGCAATATATCGTAAAGTGTATGTGCTGCTAATATAGGATTCACACCTATTACTAATCTTCCCTTTTTCAATGCTGAGATATTCTGTAATTCTTGCTTCATTTCTTTATATGTATATTTGATTTGGTTCATATAATCCAAATATCGCTCTCCTGCATACGTTAATGTAATTGGATTACTCTCTCTATTTATCAGTGTTACCCCTAATTCTGACTCTATTTCTTTAATAAACTTACTCAAATAAGGTTGAGAAATATATAAATGTTTGGCTGCTTGAGAGATGCTCCCAAAGCGTCCAACTGCTTCTAAATATTGAATGGAATTTGTATTAATCATTTAACCACCACTTTCTCTGTATAACCATTTGGTTATGGTTTTTATATCTCAATACGTCTTTTACAAATCTCAATTTCAGGCAGATAATAGTAATTGTCATCAAATCGACACATATTTTAAAACTTAATACTACTGGGAGGATTCATATGGAAATTCTTGGAACGTTAGGTATTATCCTAGGTATTTTATTTATTATCTATTTATCGATGAAAGGATATTCCATATTAATAGTTGGTCCAATAGCCTCTATTATAATCATTTTAACTAATGGGTTACCATTTTTTAATTCATTAATTGGTACGAAAGAATCTTACATTACGGGGTTAGCTCAATTTATTATTAGTTTCTTCGGCGTTTTCTTATTAGGTTCACTATTAGCCAAATATATGGATCAAAGTGGTGCTGCACAATCCATTGCCGAAAAAATTATTAGTATGGTCGGAACAAATAATCCCTATTCTATATTAGTTTCAATTTTTATAATCACGGCAATATTAACTTACGGGGGCATTAGTTTATTTGTTGTTGTGTTTGTGATTGTACCTTTAGCAAAACCTTTATTCCAAAAACTCGACATTGCTTGGAATCTGATTTGTATACCAATTATGTTAGGTTTAGGTACATTTACAATGACTATGTTACCAGGTACGCCATCAGTTCAAAACGTGATACCTACAAAATACTTAGGTACCACATTAACCGCGGCGCCATTATTAGGGATCATTGGTGCGATTGTTGCGACTATCTTCGGACTTTGGTATATGAAATATGCATTAAATAAAAGTCTTGCTAAGAATGAATCATTTGATGACTTTAATACGAGACATTTAGATACTGAACAAGCAAGAAAGCAAACCCCTCATTTTTATTTAAGTATACTACCTATTGTTGTTTTAATCGTAATTAATATTATCGGTAGTATTTTTAAAATTGATAACGTTATTCTGATAGGTCTTGCAGTTTCAATTTTATTATCTGCTCTACTATTCAATCAACATATCAAAATTCATCGTGAAGTTATCAATGAGGGTTCTAATAGTGCCTTAGCCCCAATGTTTTTAACTGGCTCAGCTATTGCTTTCGGCACAGTTGTTACACTGGCACCCGGATTTGATAGCATTAAATCTTTAATCCTTAATATGCCAGGTAGTCCATTAATAAGTTTATCCATTGCATCTGCTATTTTCGGAGTGATCACCGGCTCAGCTTCAGGATCATTAGGTATCGTAATGCATGCTTTTGGTAAACAATATGTTGATATGGGAATAGATCCAGATGTAATTCACCGTGTAGCAACAATGTCATCATCTATATTTACAGTGATGCCACATACTGGCGTAGTCTTAACACTATTTGCACTCACTGGTTTAAACCATAAAAACGGTTTTAAATATTTATTTATTACTAATACAGGTGCTAACTTATCTGCACTCATCGTAGTGATATTAGTATCATTGATTTTATAAATTACAATTTTTAGGAGGAATAATTATGAATAGAAATATCATCGTTACAGGATCTGGCCAAGGTATTGGTTATGCTATCGCACAAGCGTTTGATCAACAAGGTGATCGTGTATTCATTTTTGATATGAGCAAAGACGCAGCTGAATCAGCAGCACAATCATTAGAAAAAGGTGTTGCCTATCAAGTAGATGTTACGGATGAAACGACTGTTAAAAATGCTATCAATGACGTAACTAATCAATATGGTGCTATCGATGTTTTAGTTAACAATGCAGGTATTCAATATATCTCTAAAATTGAAGACTTCCCATTAGACAAATGGAACCAAGTTATTGGCGTTATTCAAACAGGTACATTCTTAATGACTAAACACGTATTACCAAGCATGAAAAAACAACAAAAAGGCCGTATTGTAACTATTTCATCAGCTCACGGTGAAATGGCTGATCCATTCAAATCAGCATATGTAGCATCTAAATTCGCACAAATTGGTTTCACAAAAACGATTGCGCTTGAAACAGTAAATGATGGTATCACTGCAAATGCTGTATTACCTGGTCCAGTTCGTACAAAATTAATCGAAAATCAACTTGCAAAATTAGCAGAACAAGATGGTACTTCTGAACAAGAAGCAATGGAAAAACACATTACAAGTAAATCGCCAATGAATCGCTTATTAGAACCTTCTGAAATTGCGGATACTGTTGTTTTCTTAGCATCGGATGGCGCATCTGCTATCACAGGTGAAACAATCAGTGTATCTGGCGGTTCAAACGCATAAATCATTATTAACATTTAAGAAAGAAGGAATTTTAATATGAGTCAATTACAAGAACAATTAATCGGTACATGGGCATTAGTAAGTTATCAAGATGAAGATGAAAATGGTAAAATTTTCTATCCCCTAGGTAAAGATGCAACTGGTTTTATTATGTATAATCCAGATGGTTATATGTCAGCTCAATTGATGCAACAAGGTCGTCCTGCCTATGCATCTGGTGACCTTCACACAGGTACTAAAGATGAAATGGCAGAAGCTGCACACGGCTATTTAGCTTATGCTGGTAAATATGAATTAGATGAAGAAAACCAAACAGTTTATCATACGATGAATGTAAGTATGAATCCAACTTGGTTAGGTGATACACAACCACGTGTATTCAAACTTGAAGGCAATACACTTAGCATTGAAAATGGAAACAACCCTAATCAAAAACTCGTTTGGCAACGTGTTAATCATTAATATTCACAACATAAAGAGCAATCCCAGTAATAAGGGATTGCTCTTTTATATATACATAAAAACACTGTCGATTAGCTTTGATAGCTTATCGACAGTATTTATTTAAAAGTTTAACTTTATGATGGTACTTCAGTACGTTTTGTACTATGTTTTCTAATTGCTGCTGCTAATAAACTAGACACAGCACCGAAAATCATAAATCCAATAAGCATCCACATTGTTGAGTTTAATTCAATATGGTGATTCATATAAATGATTTCTTTTAAGCTTGTAGCATAATGTACGAATGGATTCCAATCTACAATGTAATGTTGATAGAACTTAGGTAACATTTGTTTTGGTAACATTACCATTTGCATACTAAAGAACATTGCAAGGAAGAAGATTGGTACTGATTTCATACCTAACCAAGTCATTGTTCCTAGTATTAAACCAACAAATCCCATAATGGCTAAGGCTACAAAGATCGCAACACGATTTGGATGATCAAAGTCAAATCCAAGTGCGCCTCCCATAAAGTACACATATGCAAAGCTACCAGCGAATGCTGCAATAGCTGTAAATACAATTTGTCCTACAGAAGCAATTAAACGATGTGCAATTTTAATATTGCCACTTGTTCTAAATGCGAAGAATAATAGTACTGAGATAACAATTGATCCCATCCAAATTGGCATAAACATTAAGAATGGTGCGTTACCGCCACCTTGATGGTCTTTCACTTTATTGATTTTTTCATTATCCACTTTAACTGGATTAGTTACAGAATTAATATCTTTCGCATCAACTTTAACATTTTGTTTTTCTAATGTTTGAAGACTTTGTTTTGTAATTTGTTTATTAATATTGTCACCCATACCTGACAATACATTTGTAGCCATTTGAGAACCTTGTAAACTTGATCCTTGGCTCACAATAGTTTTCAATTGTGCTTGTTTTACATCAACACTTTGATTGCCCATTTTTTTAGCCATCATTTGTGCTTGTTGAGCTGGAATTTCACCAGATTCCACTTTTTCTTTCATTTCAGCTTTTTTGCTATCCATGACTACTTTTTGAGTTTTACTCATTGCATGTTTAGAAAAATCTTTTTCAAAAATAGCAGCGCCATAATATTTTTCATTTTCCATGCCTTTTTTAGCATCTTTTTCACTATCTACTTTGACCCATTTGATTGCTTTAGAATCACTATCTAATAATTTATCTTCTAGTTTGTCACCAATATTCATTTTTTTACCTTGAATAGAAGTGCCTTTATCGTGATTCACAATTGCGATTGGCATATCTTTAGGTTTAGGATTAAACGCTGGATAGAATGCAATTGCAAAAAGCATTAATAGTAATATAATTGCGATTGGTGTCAACCATAATAATTTGCTTTTAAATATATTCATAACTTTTCCTCCCTTGAAGCGATTCAACATTGTGTTGAATATTTATCACTTTTCCAATTATAATGAGTTTAAATAAATAAACAACAATCAATTAATAGAAAAACGTCCGTTATTGAACATAATGATGAATATTGTCTATTAACTAAGGGAGGTTTTACATTTTTGAAAGAAGATAGACGTGTTCGCAAAACCAAATCTGCAATTAAGCACGCTTTTATACAATTATTGAAAGAACGAGGCCTTGAAAATATTACAGTTCAAGATATTGCAGATAAAGCTGACATCAACCGAGGTACTTTTTATTTACATTATGAAGATAAATACTTACTTCTCACCGATATGGAAGATGAATGTATTGATCAAATTTCTAAATTCACTCAATTCTCAGAGATTCAAGGCGACAATGTTGAAATGATAGCGACATTATTTATCGATAAAGTGTTGCGTAACATTATTCAACATGTGTATGATAATTTAGACTTTTACAATACTATTTTGAGTTTAGAAAGAAAAAGTCGCTTAGAAGAAAAGATCATTGATTTGATTCAAGAAAATATGAAAAATCAAATTAGTGTTGATAATGAAATTGAAGGTATTCCTGAAATGTATTTTCATAGTTACGTTTCTGGTGCTACAATATCAATCATTAGGTATTGGGTATTAGACACAAACCGTATCTCTGTTGACGAATTAGTTACACACATCTTTAAGATTATTTATTATGGCCCACTAAGGATTATGGCCGAACAGAGATATAACCATTTGAATTAAACACATTGCTCGTTAAACATAGTGATGCGTTTGAAAAAAAGCTTTGAAAGGACTTTAACAAATGATCACTGCATATAAACATTCAAACCAAATGAATAATGAAATTATTGAAACACCTATAGATCAACAACCATTATGGATTAATGTCGTTGAACCTGATAGAGAAGAAATCGAATATTTAATGGATCACTACAATTTACCTGAAGATTTTATACGAGATCCATTAGATTCAGAAGAAAGTGCACGTATCGAATATGATGAAGATACTGGTTACTCTCTCATTATTATCGATTTACCATTAATCAATTCTACTAATCGTAGTGTTTTATCATTTATTACCATTCCGCTTGGTATCGTCATTGGAAATGGCATCGTTATGACAATTTGTGATGCTGAAAATGAATTCTTAGAGAACTTTTCAAGACAAGATAATATTAATCTAAAATTTCATAGTCGCTTCGCTCTAGAAATATTAACTACTATTGCGAACCATTATAATAGAAACTTAAGATTGCTTAATAAATCAAGAATCCGTATTGAAAGAGAATTAAAAAATAATATTACAAATAAACAACTTTTCAAATTAATGGAAGTCGAAAAAAGTTTAGTTTACTTTTTAGCCGCATTAAAAGGTAACGATACCATTATTAAAAAATTATTCCGTTTGCCTGCTATTAAACGATTTGAAGATGACGAAGAGTTACTTGAAGATTTAATCATTGAAAATAACCAAGCTATAGAAACTACTGAGTTACATCAACGCATTTTAGAAAGTATTACAACATCCTATGCGTCACTATTATCTAATGATATGAACACCATTATGAAAACTTTAACAATGTTTACGGTATTGCTAACGCTACCTACACTTGTATTTAGTTTCTTTGGTATGAATGTGATATTACCATTAGATGATCATAGTTATATTTCTTGGATTATCGTTGTTGTTATCTCACTGATACTAGTTGCGATTGTCAGTATATACCTATGGCGAAAACAGAAGTTATAACCTATTTGAAACATAAAAAAAGATGGACAGTATTAGAGGTCAATGTACTCTAACTGTCCATCTTTTTTGTTTATTGAACTTCTTTATATTTTTTCCTTTTAGATAAGATAAACGTTACAACTATAGAAACTACAAATGCAATGACCATGCCAATTAGATAATGTAACCAACCACCATGATTAGGATTGATTGAAATAAATCCTGGTATACCTGCAGTACCCAATGCAATTGCTTTAACTTTAAAGAATGAAATATAGGCCGCTCCTAATCCAGAACCAATGATTGCACCAATAAATGGATATCGTAGTTTCAAGTTAACACCAAACATTGCTGGCTCTGTGATACCTAAAACTGCTGAAATACCTGCTGCTGAAGCTACACCTTTTAATTTTTTATTATTTTTTATAATAAAGAATGATGCTAAGGCTGCCCCACCTTGTGCCATATTAGACATAGTGGCAATTGGGAAGATAAATGAACCGCCTGTTTTAGCTTGATCTGCAATAAGCGTTGTTTCCACTGCAATAAAACTGTGATGCATACCTGTAATGACAATAGGTGCATATAATAAACCGAAGATTAATCCTCCAATAGCACCACCGAATTCATATAACCAAGTTAATCCATCTGACAACCAATAACCTAGTTGTCTTGTAATGGGACCAACAAATAAAAATGTTAAAAATGCAGTGATAAAGATAGATAATAACGGTGTTAATAAGTTGTCCAATACAGTTGGTACTACTTTACGCAACCATTTTTCAATTGTTGCTAATATATAAGCTGCCACAAGCATAGGTAATACTTGTCCTTGGTACCCCACTTGGTTAATATGTAATCCAAATACGTCCCAATGTGGAATCGCTTTTCCTGCTTCTACTGCCTTGGGAAAATCATAAGCACTCATTAAACTTGGGTGTACTAAAATCATACCAAGTGCAGCCCCTAAAAATGGGTTGCCTCCAAATCGTTTAGCAGCACTAAAACCAATTAATATTGGTAACAATGTAAATGGCGCATTCGCAAATATATTAATCATATCTGCTAAACCTGCGAATTGGCTATGCACCTCAATTAAAGATTTACCTGCATAAAATAAATCTTTTGCTGTTAATAGATTGTTTAAACCCATTAATAAACCACCAGCTACGATTGCTGGAATAATCGGTACAAAAATATCAGATAACATTTTTACAAATCTTTGTAATGGATTCATATTTTTAGTTGATTTGTCTTTTACTTCAGATGTCGTTGACGCTTCTTTACCTGTGATTTTTTCCATTTCGTTAAATACTTTATTAACAGTTCCAGACCCTATAATAATTTGATATTGTCCACCAGTTGAAAATGTTCCTTTAACAACATCCATTTTAGATAAAGCTTCTTCATCAACTTTACTCTCATCATTCAAAATTAATCTAAGTCTGGTTGCACAGTGGGCCATTGAATCTAAGTTCTCTTCACCACCAATGGCATTAAGTATCTCTTCTGCAGATTGTTTATAGTTCATTTGCCTAATCCCTCCCATTTTTAGAACCGGTTCCAAAATAACTACTTTTATTGTAACCGGTTCCAATAATTAAATCAACATCGCCTTTTCACTTTTTGATAAAAGGGAGAAGGAAAGAAATAATAAAGAACCACTAATCATTTATGATGTAGTGGTTTTTACGCATTAGCCACAGCTAATGTGTACTTTAAAATAGGAATACATGAGTGAAACTCATGCATAAGAAATACTAATTTCTAAAGAAAAAGAATGACTTTACAGTCAACTACTGCCTATATACGAATGTAACTTGAAATATATTTATGTCTTAGCCTGTAATGTCATTGAGCAGTTATGAATATGGGTATATATAAAATACTATATAAATAGGAGGCTAAAAATTGAAAGAACGCGGACACATTGAACAATTATGGCGCGAAGAAAAATATCGTGTTTTACTACATAGCCAAAAACAATATGATGCTATTCGTGAAAAGCTAAAGACTCAAACCTCTTACGAGGAAATTCGTATGATGATTGAACACGCTATCACTATAGAGCCCAGTCAAGGAAGTGTCATAAATGCTTATGATCATATGTGGGGATACTTTAAAAAGCTAGCTACTGACTAAGAAAAACAAAGCGCTCAAACATTAAAACAACAATTCGTTAACCATGACGTGTCCATTCATGATTTAATGTCATTTTTAAATATATTAGCTATTAAATATGAGGTGCACTACCTACAACAAAGTACTGTATTAAAAGAATAAAAAAACAAACGTTCCATTTTTTAAGGAACGTTTGTTTAATTTTGTGTCGAAAAGGCACGTCACCTTTAAGTCACATTAAATGTACATTATGTTTAAATTCTAAAGAAAGATTAATTCTAAGTTGTATCACCAAGTAATAATAAACAATAAATAGGACTTAAAGCTAAAACATCCAGTGAAATTAATTGTCATGCTTCATATAATTTGTTTTCACTTCGGGGGGAGTATTTCAAATTAATGATTATAAAATTATCGCTACTTAAAAATTGATGCTTCATCATACTTTAATTTTCAGAAGATGTGATTTCTCAGGATGTTACCCTATTTCTATATTGGTTAAAATCAGTTGCACATTCTAGTTGGTAAATCTTATCGATTTCAAACCAATGTCATAATGCCTTAACACATAAGGTTCATGTGTTATGAAGAAATAAGGATTGTATGCGTTAAATCTTGATGTTTATTCTTATTTTAAGTTGATTATTTTCTTCACTAAATATGGCGTATGTGATTCTGTGTTGTCTCTCTCTTTTGTTGTTATATCTAAGATGTGTATAACGTACATTTAAAATCACAGATTAACAATCCAGTATTTAAATTTTTAAAAATTCTGTTGGATTGAAATCTATTATTATTATCTACTAAATATTTTAATCTCACTCTATTTAAAATTTCCAAATACTCTTTGCTACATTTCTAATTTCCTATTTATGTTGTGAACAATGCAAAATTGACTACGTTTTCACAAAAATTGCTATAATAACTTTTATTTTTAACTATTACTATTTGAATGAAAATCTATTATAATAACTATTATTATTCAATCGCATATTAAATGACTTAGACTATGAATATACTCATATATATTCAATTCGAACAATTTATAAGTGATTATTATATTGTGATACTAAAAAATAAGAGGAGTCCCTTCACATAACATGTCATGCCATTTAACCCTTTTCACTCAACATCAAACGCAGCCATGTCGTAATATTAATCAAATCATCATACTGTTTTCATTAAGTCATGAATTGAGTATCAAAATAAACGGTGAAATTAAAGATTTAGATGCCCACATTGCAATTATTAACCATGGTGATATATACGAAATAGAAAATGCGACGCATTTAGTTCAATTAAGCATACCTATTTTTTATTTCTATATAGAGGATACGTCATTTTTTCAATGTTACTTTGATAGACATTTATTGCAATCAAGTGACTACATCAAAACGTTATTACTTCAACTTTTACAACAAGATTCGAAAAATAAAATTGACCAAACTGTGTGCTCTAAAATCATCCAAACGTTATATAAAGAAGCAGTAGTAAAATTAGAAGACGATTATATACCTAACATGGCAGTCAACTATGCTTTGTTTGCAAATTGTCTTCAATTTCTAGAAGAACAATTAACTCAGCCTATTTCTTTAAAAGATGTCGCTTCTAATAGTAATATTTCTGAATCTTATTGTTCGAATTTATTTAATCGATATTTGAATATGAATTTTAAAGACTACTTTACTAGTCTAAAATTATGTAATTCTATTCAACTACTTATGACCACTCATTTATCAATTAACGCTATATCCGAAACGTCTGGTTTTACCAGTCATACCAATTTTACTAATCAATTTAAAAATTATTTACAATTTAGTCCTAAACAATATCGTGCTTATATCAATCAAATTAATGCTATGCCACAATTAAACATTGCTAATTACGATAATGCAGTTTTTTTACCACTCATAGAAAACTTTAATTTCAATGATCAAATAACTACAGAAATTACTAAAATTGATATAGACCATTTTGATCCTAAAGATTATTCAAAAGCTTCCAAAGCATTTATTCGACTCGATAATTTCAATGAATTGTTTCACTTCACCTTTAATGACTATTTCGATATAGACTTTTCATTTTTACCCGAACTGGTCATACTTATCAACGACATTAAGGACTTAACAACGAATCAAATCAATTATCATTTATTATATAGATGCTTTGATAAATTATTCGAACGACATATTGGCTTAGCCATGACCATTAAATCCAAAGAGGATTTTAAAGCAGTTAATCAATTCATCCTAATGTTTTTACAAGGTCATACAGACTATCAACTCAATAAAAAGACTGTCAAACTGATGCTTATTTTTGATTCAGCAACAATGACCATACATGATATTCATTTATGTCATTTGAAGATCAAAAATAAAAATAGAGACATAAAATATGGTGTAACTATAGATGGATTATTGCATCAACACCAAACTTTAGATAAAACATATGATATTTTAAGACGATTACATTTTGATTATTATTTACTGGATATTGAAAATATAGAAACGACCTCATTATTGATTAACAAAAGGAAAACATATAATCATACTACTTCTCATTTTGATAATTATAAGCAATTTATAATGGATTCAGGTATAGACTCTACACGCTTTGTGTATGATTATTTATCGTTTAAATGTTTCAAATATACTAATAATGGTGCAAATCCATTACAACTCGCTGACTTAGTTTGTCATATTATTGCATTATTACGCTATGGTGGTGGCATTAGTTACCAATTGATAGCAAATGGTTCAATTTATATTTCGCTTTTTAATGAATTCGGTAATGCACTACCACTCATTCACATTTATAAAATGGCAGATGCATTTGTGGATGAATCTATTCAGATTTCAAATAATTACATCATGAGTCGAAAAGATGGTAATTATCACTTTATTTTATTTAATAAAATCAACGATCGCTATTTGTCCGATACACATCTAGAATTCATATTTAGTAATAACTTAAAAGCAAATTCATTAATTACTGTCCAAACGCTAAATAACGAACATGGTACGATTGATAATTTATTACCTCAAAACAGACAACAACTGTTTCTTGATAAGGAAATGATTGAACAGTTAGATCGTTCTAATCATCCTAAAACTGAATTGTCACTACTTGAACATGATAATCAAGATATTAAAATAATTTTAAAACACGATGAAGTGAAGTACGTATGTATTAAACCTAATTAATAATTTAAATATAAATATGGCGAAAGTTTAACAATGATGATTTAAGGTTATAGTTATCATTAAGGAGATGATTATATTGGATAATCAAAAAGCAACTGAAGCGATTGAAAATGTTTTAAATCATTCTAAAGTAGGTGTACTATCTACAGCTTATAACAATAAACCTAATAGTAGATATATGGTGTTTTATAATGATGAACTAACGCTTTATACTAAGACAAATGTCAACTCAATTAAAGTTGAAGAAATTGAAGATAATCCTTATGCGTACATTTTATTAGGCTATAATGAAACAACTAATCACAGTTTTGTTGAAATTGATGCAACGATTGAAGTTGTCAAAGATCAAAAAGTGATTGATTGGTTATGGGAAACGCAAGACAAATCATTCTTTGATTCTAATAAAGACCCTGAATTGTGTGTATTAAAAGTAACGCCTAAGTCTATCAAATTAATGAATGACAAAGATTTAGATACACCTTTCACAATTGAATTATAGTTATGTAGAAAGATTGGGACAAAAATCTTAAAATAATAGCACAAAGATGATTTAAAATTTTTAAATTATTTTTGTGCTTCTTTTATATTTATTATGATGTTTACACTGTAATTTAAACCGTGCCTCTAAACTAATTTAATGAGGTGCTTTTGTAAAATTAACCACATGACTTAATACACTCACCAATAAAAAACTCAAATACTTATTTTCAGATATATTTATGTTAATGAATGACAAATACGTATATTTTATGAATTTTTCAATTAATAATAAACACTTATATTTTGAATTTAATTGCAAATCACTCTAATTTTCTGTATAAATGAAATAGAAAACAACAATACTAAAGGAGAATATATAATATGAAGAGTAAAAAAGGACTTGGTTTTGGTCTTATCGCAATTATGTTAATTGTATGTATTGTTTTAGTTGTCGCAATGATGGCTGGTGGCAAGAAAGAAACATACTATGGTGTTATGAAAAATGATACTACAATTGATAAAATGATTAGTGAAAAAGACGAGAAAATTGAAAAGAATGTTAAACTTCCTTCAGATGCAAAAGTATCTGTTAAAAAAGAAGATTTCGTTATGATTACTAAAAATGAAAAAACTGGCAAAATTGCAAAAGTGAAAAAAGTAGATCATGACGATGTACCTCACGGATTAATGACTCAAATCCATGATATGGGACATATGCATATGTAGTTAAAAAGGAAGCAAGTCCTGATGACTTGCTTCCTTTTATTTGTATATATTTGTCGTATTCTCATAAGGAAGTACCTTTAAGGATCACAGTAGCTTACGCTACTGCGTAAGAGGGTGAAGAACAGAAATTTTATATTTCGTCGTGCTTCCCCGGCACACGATGACTAGGTGAGTTACAAGTATCACGTAGTAACTTACCAGTCATCCACTGCCTCTAACCATTAAAATGGAAGTACTTTTAAGGATCACAGTAGCTTACGCTACTGCGTAAGAAGTACTAACCATTAAAATGGAAGTACTTCTTTAAATGCATAAGAGCCCCTAATCGCTAAAGCGATATGCTTCTCTTTGGTTCGCCTTAGCTTGCGCTAATGCATAAGAGCCCCTAATCGCTAAAGCGATAAGGGGCTCTAAAAATGTCAGATTTGTTATTTTATAGTGATTTTAAATACTCTTGGCCTTGTTTCTTATCATATAAGTTTTCCCATTTTGCGATAACTACAGTTGATAAAGCGTTACCCATAACGTTAACGACTGTACGTACCATGTCTAATAAACGGTCAACTCCTATGATTAATGCAAGTCCTTGAGCTGGTAATCCCATTGCACCTAATGTTGTTAATAATACAACGATTGAAGTACCTGGAACTGCCGCCATACCTTTTGATGTAAGCATTAATGTTAACATTAACACAAGTTGTTCTGTTAACGTTAAATGCATACCATACATTTGTGCGACGAATAATGCTGCGATTGACTGATACAATGCTGAACCGTCTAAGTTAAATGTATATCCAATCGGTATAACAAATGATGTAATTTCTTTTGGTGAACCAAATTTTTCCATCTTTTTCATCATTACTGGTAATACAGCTTCTGAGCTTGATGTTGAGAAGGCTAAAAGGATTTCACTTTTTAGTATTTTCATAATTGAGAAAATACTTATGCCACACATTCTTGCTACAATTCCTAACACTACTACTATGAAAAAGACCATCGCAAAAACGACGACTAATACAAGCTTAAGTAACGGAAGTAAAGCTGATGCACCAAATGTAATAATTGTTGTACAAATAAATGCAAAGACACCTAATGGTGCTAATTTTAAAATTTTGTTAATCATCCAGAAAACTGCTTCTAATGTACCACTTAAGAAAGATTTAACTGGTTCTGCTTTTTCACCGATGGCAGCTAAGGCTAAACCGAAGAATACAGCAAAGAAGATAATTGGTAATAATTCTCCTTTAGTTAAAGCTTCAAAAAAGTTTGTAGGTACAATGTTTACAATGGTATCAATAAAATGATTACCATATGTAGATTGTTCTGCAGCGTGTGCAGATGATTGATATTTAGAAATATCGCCCTTTGGTAGTTTTGATGGATCAAGTCCAGAACCTGGTTTGAACAAGTTACCGAAGATAATCCCAAGACCAATAGCGATTGTTGTTATAATCTCAAAGTAAAGTATTGTTTTCCATCCATAGCGCCCTACGGTTTTCGACTCCCCTACGTTCGAAATAGATAACGCTAAAGAACAGAACACAACTGGAATAACGATCATTTTAATTAAGTTTAAAAAGACGTCTCCAAATGGCTTTATGTAGTTAGCCGCTTCTTCATTTCCATATAATATAAGTCCAACGACAACACCTAGAACCAACGCAATTAATACTTGCACTGGAAGGCTAATTTTTCTCTTGAATAGAGCCATATTGCAAACTCCCCTTCATCTGACATCACTTAATTATATCAGATAACTTAAAAATAGCTATAATTTTTTAAATAACAAATACAAATAATTGTGTTGAAATTTCTAAATATTTGTGAAACCTGAGGGTTTTACTACGGTTACTTTCATCATTTTCGTTGTTATAATCATAATTCAATCCTTATATCAAACTTACACAATTAGAAAAAAAGGTTACCGATTTTTTAAAAATCGATAACCTTAACACATTTTGATTAATTTGATGGTTTATAATTTTTATTAAAGTAATTATGTTTGGCACTCTTCAAGCTTTTCTTAGTTTCAGTATCAAAACCTTCTGCAAAGATACCTTTTCTTGTACTTATAGGTTGTATGACATAAGTTACTTTAGGCTCATCTTTATAAATAACTTCCTTATAATAGACACCTTTTTTAGCACTATATAATGTTTCTTCTTTTTTGATCTTATCTTTTAAATGATGTTCTTTAAGATAACTATCGACCATTTCAATATTTTTATGGCCTTGATATGTTTTAAGTGCGAAGAAAAATGCGAATGCTAAAACTAACGAAATGATTAATATAATAGTAATTCTAATTAACTTCTGTTTCCTACTCATTTTATAGACTCCTTTTGCCTTATCTTAATTAGTATGAACGAAAAGCATACATTTTTAAAGTCTTATAAAACTTTTGTAACAAAATATTCTTATCTGAATTTTGCACTTAAAAGTTTGTCTCAACGTTATTATAGATATTGTCTAACATCATCAAGTGGTAAACGTACTGACTCATGTGCTTCTTGCGCACCTTTACCTACTGCAATAGCTACAACAGGTACAAAACGATCACTATCTAAACCTAACACGTCTGCAATATTGGCTTTATCAAATCCACCTATTGGATTCGTATCATAGCCATGAGATTTTGCTACAAGCATGAATTGCATAGCCATTAAACTACTATCAATATTTACAATATCTTTCATACCTTCTCTAGACAACCCTTTATAATGAGGAAGGACCCAACTTAACATTTTATCTTTAATTTCTTCGGTCATGTGTTTCTTACTTACTGCGTCACTATAAATTTGTTCAGCTTTTTCATAATTTTTTAAGTCACCGAATACAATAATCATCGCGGACGATGTATTCACTTGTCTTGAGTTCATCCCAAATGATGGCAAGATTTTCTCTTTGCCTTCATCAGTATCTACTACCATTAATCTCCATGGTTGCATATTTACGGATGATGGTGCCTTAGTTGCTTTTTGAATCATTTCATCCATTTCTTCGTGACTAATTTTATATTCAGTATCAAATACTTTTACAGATTTTCTTCCTTTTAATACATCATCAAATTTTGAGATTCTTTCCATTAAGTTCTCCTCTTTCTATATAAGTCGTTTGATATTTCAAAACAATTAAGTTTTATTATAATTTTGTATTTTTTAAATGAAAAGCAATTTGCTTATATCACTTCAAACGGCACTTGACAAGTCATACACTTCATAATATTGTTAGCTTAACAAGGAGTGATTTAATGTATGTAGAAAATAGTTATTTAAGCAAACAATTATGCTTTTTATTCTATGTTTCATCAAAAGAAATTATCAAAAAGTATTCTAGTTATTTAAAGGAATACGAACTCACGTACACTGGTTATATAGTGCTAATGGCGATTGAAGAAGATGAGAAACTTAACATCAAAACTTTAGGTGATAGAGTTTTCTTAGATTCAGGCACTTTAACACCATTACTAAAAAAATTAGAAAAGAAAAATTACGTTGTTCGAACTCGTGAAGAAAAAGATGAAAGAAATCTTCAAATTTCACTGACAGATCATGGTAAAAGTATTAAAAAGCCATTATCTGAAGTGTCAGTAAAAGTATTTGGCGAATTTGACATCGACGTTAACGAAGCAAAAGAATTAATCAACCACCTTCAAATGTTTGTTTCTAAAAACTTTGATAAATCCACGGAAAAGTAATACTTCTATAGAGAAAAAGACAAAAGTAAACTTTCCCTCAACATTCATATCTTTCTTTTATACATGTAAATCCAAGTTATGTGAACCAATGTTTCATATTGTAAGCTTTTGTCTGTATTCTCTAGAACGAGTAATCACTCCATGAATCCTTTTTACTTTACCTCATCCTAAACAGTACATATAATGAATTTACAATTTAATATGATTCAAATTTAGTTAATCCAAAGGAGCGGATAGTATGCCTAGTAACGACTTCTTTAACAATTCATTTTTGAAAAATGATCCTACTGATATGTTTAGAGACTTAGGTAAACAAGTTTTTAACCAGTTTTCAACACAAGCATTTCCAGCCAATTTATATAATGAAAGTGATCACTATTTAATAGAAGCTGAACTTGCAGGCGTTAAAAAGGAAAACATATCATTAACTTTTGATCATCATACACTAACGATTAAAGCTAATAAATATATTGAACCACATAATGGACAAGCACAATTGAATGAACGTTCTAACGGAGAACTTGTACGTCGATTTGAATTTGAAGATGTAGATAAAGATTTAATCAAAGCAACATTTGAGGATGGCGTCTTAAATATTCGCTTACCTAAACAACAACAAGAATCTGAAGACGCAACAACTATTTCTATATTATAAATCGAAAAATAACACCCTCGTCACGGTATAACCATGATGAGGGTGTTATTTATTTATGCTTCCTTTTTATTTAAATGAACCATTGTGATTAATGCGATAAGTCCGAAAACTGCTAAAAAGATAAATGCTAAATGACTTGAACCAGTCATACCTGTAACATATGTGATTACTAATGGTGGGAAAAAGCCGCCTAGTCCCCCCATCATTGATACAATACCATTTGCTGATCCAGCTTCTTTCGCAAAATATGAAGGTACCAATTTAAAAATAAGTCCATTACCAATACCTGCACATACACTTATCATTAAACATCCAATGGTAAATAATGCGATGTGATTGGAAAACCCTAAAATTAATGCACCTATAATCATTATGACAAAATCTACCATCAGAACTTTAACTGCATTTAATTTATCACCTAGTATACCTCCGACTGGTCTCAAGAAAGTCGCTAAAGCAATAAATATACCTGAACGAATACCTGCATCTACTTTATCTATACCAAAATGTTGTACAAGATAGTTTGGCAAAAATAGTCCAAAGGCTACAAACGCACCAAATGTAATAAAGTACCAAAGACTTGTATAGTATAGTTTATAATTTTTAAATAAGATTTTCATTTGAGCTATGAGTGGTACTTTTACTTTAGGCTCACGATGATCTCCAAATATAAACATTAATACTGCAAATATAGCAATAATAATCAAATAACTTCTAACCGTTGTTTGCCAACCAATAATCCCTGCAATTGGCGGTGCTAAAAAGGATGAAATGGCTGTCCCTATATTTCCCATACCATAGATACCATTTGCTAATCCTACTTTATCTTTTGGAAAATATTTTGGAATTGATGTAACACCTACTGAGAATATGGCACCACCAACACCAAGAAAGAATCCAGATAACATCATCATTTTTGGTGATTGTGCTTGTCCTAAAAAGTAAATTGGAAATAAAAGCACTATAAAGCTACAGAAAAACACCCATTTGGCTCCAACAATGTTAGTTAAATAACCAAAAGGGACACGTAATATTGATCCTAAAATTACTGGTATCGCTAAAATAATGGATAGTTGCTCCGCCGAAATTTTAATGTCTTGGGAAATAAATGGCATTAATGGAGAAATAATACTCCAAGCCATAAAACCAACAACTAAGCTAAGTGTTTGTAATGTAAGTTGAAATCCACCTTTTGTCTTGTCCATATTTTCACCCTCGTCGAATTCATTTATTTATTAGTACTATGTGGGCTTGCCTTTTAATAACCGTATTAATGAACATAGAACTAATCTTAATTTGATTTTATCTACTTTGTGAAAAACTGAACATTAGGATAATCCCTTATTTGCATAAGTAATTCCCCTATTAAAAGGATCACAGTAGCTTTCGCTACTGCGTAAGAGGGCGAAGAACAGAAATTTTATATTTCGTTGTTCTTCCCCGGCACACGATGACTAGGTGAGTTACAAGTATCACTTAGTAACTTACCAGTCATCCACTGCCTCTAACCATTAAAATGGAAGTACTTCTTTAAATGCATAAGAGCCCATATTCGCTAAAGCGATCATTCTCTTCGGTTCGCCTTAGCTTCGCTAATGCATAAGAGCCCCTAAACGCTAATGCGATAAGGGGCTCTAAAATTCTAATAGTTTCTTTTTCATGGCGTATTCTACGAGTTCTGGTTTTGATTTTAATTCTAATTTGTTCATAATGTGTGTTTTATGTGCTTCTACTGTTTTCACTGATACGAATAGTTTTTCTGCTATTTCTTTATTACCGTAGCCTTTTGCTATTAATGGCAATATCTCTAATTCTCTTTTGGATAACACCTTAAATGGATCTGATGTATCTGTATATTCCTGATTACTACTGTTTACAAATTCATTGACTAATGAGGTTGTTAATTTCATATCCACATATGTCTCACCATTATAAACCGTTCTAATAGCAAGCAATAGTTGCTCATCGGGTGCGTTTTTCAAAATATAACCTTTCGCACCGTTCCTCAATACATGGAATAAATATTCTTCATCATCATACATCGTTAAAATTAAAATCTTAGTTTCAGGAAAACTTTCATGAATTTTACTCGTTGCGATAAGTCCAGATTCACCTGGTGGCATACTTAAGTCCATTAATAGCACATCAGGTTTAAACTCCAAGACTTTTTGATAGGCTTCAACACCATCAGCAGCGGTAGCAACTACTTCCATATCCTCTTGATAATTCAATATCATAGAGAAACCAGTTCTAACAACTGCATGGTCATCGGCAATAACTATTTTCAACATTATTCCCCCAAAAATTAATTTACAGTGGTACTTCTAAAGTAATAATCGTTCCTTTACCTATATGCGTTTCTATGTTTAAATTCCCTTCAACAAGTTCTGATCGCTCTTTCATTCCATATAACCCTAGTCCCGATCCTCTTGGCTTGGAAGACGGATCAAACCCTTGTCCTCGATCAATAATTTCAGCGATTAATGTCAATTCGTTTTGCTGAATAGTGACTTCTACTTCACTAACACCAGCATATTTTAAAGCATTATATACAGCCTCTTGAACAACTCGATAAACGACTGTTTCCACTTCGCTATCAAAACGATGATTGACGATATTAGAAACATAATTAATTCGCATACCATAATTTTCTTCGAATTGTTTAAAATACGATTTAAAAGCTGCCTCTAGTCCTAAATCATCAAGTGATGCAGGCCGCAATTCAACTGATAAATGTCGGACATCATCAACGAGTTGTGACATTAATCCTTCAATATTTTTAACATCATCCAATATCTTCTCTTTATCTTCTTGATATTTTAACAAGCGTAATTGAACATCAATATTCAACATTTCTTGAATAACGCTATCATGTAATTCTCTAGATATACGTTTACGTTCATTTTCTTGTGCAGAAATTGTTTTTCTCATCATTCGACGTTGATTCATTTTTTCTTGTCGTTCAATTTGAGGTGCAACATCTTGCAAAGTAAATGCGTTGATGCCTTTAACCGAATCAATTGTATGATAAGAAGCTGTAAATGGTGCGATTTTTCTGTTTTTTGTTTTCATAAATACTTGGAATTGAGAGTGATGCGGTTGTTCTACATCTAAAAAGCAATCTTTACATGACTGTAAGTCATACTCATTCGTGTAACCCTCGCATCTTCTGCAAATCGCATTTGTCATTGCACTATAATTTTCTTCTTCCGAAATGACTTCTTTAGCCGCTTCATTCATTGCTATGACTTTTCCGTTATTATTTACAAAAACAATCTTTTCATTTGTACTTTCAAAATAACGTTTTAACAATACTTCAAGTTGTTTATTATTAACCGTCAAGTTAATCACCTAAATTTCTTCATTAAATATCCCTAGTTGTTCATAAATATCTATATCATATACATTAATTGGTAATGGCTTATGATTTCTTTGACCAAACAACATGACACCATACACTTGTTGTTGATACCAAAGTGGAATAGCTATGACCGCCGTTAAATTTTCACTGAGTAATATAGGAAACTTAACCTTTTCATCAGGTGTTAAAGCCATATCTACATTAGCAATTACCATTCTCTTTCCCGTTTTCATCACATTGCCAGCTAAGCCTCGACCTTTACGTAAAATAATCAATTTATATCTATCATTTTTGTTGCCTGACACATATTGCCATTTTATAGGTGAAAAGGTGCTCGCTGATTCGTAAAAAGCTAACGCTGCAAAATCAAAACCTTGTTCTAATCTAATTCTATCAATATTTTCTTGAAAATTTTGGCTTTCAAACATTGAATCTGGCATCATACTATTTCCACCCTTGAATTACTATAGTTTATTTTTTCGGTAAATAATGTACCTTCTATTTGTATACGATAAAGGTACACTCCATACATGAACTAAACGTGTAAATGGCCAACACGCAAAAATGGTAAACCCTAATAACATATGCAATTTAAATTGCAATGGTACATTGGTCATCAAATCTGCATGTGGTTTAAACATAAAGAGTTGTCTAAACCAAACTGAAATGGTTTCACGATAGTTAAATTCGATATGCATCATATTCGTAACTATTGTAGAGTAACATCCCATGAAGATAATGATTAATAAAAGAATATTAACAAAAATATCTGAAAATGAACTTAAACGTCTTACATTTTTGATTGTAATTCTTCTAGCGGTAAGTAACAACATACCTATTAACGTCATTATACCAAAAATACTACCAATATATACTGCTCCAAAATGATACATATGTTCACTTACGCCTAATGAATCCATCCAATATTTAGGTATAACAAGACCAACGACATGTCCAAAGAAAACCGGAATCACACCTAAATGAAATAGTAAGCTTCCCCATTTCAATCTCTTTTTTTCAATCAACTCGCTAGACTTTGCAGTCCAAGAAAACTGATCATACTTAAATCTAGCAATGTGTCCGATAATAAATATAGCAATGCATAAGTATGGATATATGACCCATAAAAATTGATTAATCATGTTGAGCCACCCCTTCTGGCACTTCCAAACATAATTTCAACGTCTTTCTTAAGGCTTGAATGACATAACCATATGGATGGTTGAGTTTTCCTAGTTCATTTGCCATGACATATGTTCCATCTTCAATAATCATAATGACTAATTGGATATTTTCTTCAGCCCTTTCATCGCCACGCCACTCTATCATTTGTAAAAATTGTAGCATCAACGGTAGATAATCTGACAGTTCATTATCTACCATTTTCAAACCAAACATTTCGTACAATACTTTAAGTTTTGCTAACATTTGTCCTCGCTCTTTTTGCGTATCAAATTGATTATATGTCATATATAATGGTGCTTTTTTGCTAAAATCAAAGGTATCTGTATATATTTGCTGAATTTCAGATAACGTATATTGCATCATCTGTTCTCTAAACGCCATTAAATCTTGATATCCTGGATGACTGTCGTCGATGACATCGTTAAATATATTTTCATTAAATGTCTTTTTCTCCGGGAAACATAATTGCAATGCGATATATCCTAAACTGTCTTGATATCGATATAAATTGTCAAAGTTAATCACGGAAAATCCCTCCATAGAAACGCTCATTATAAATGTCTTGACCTGACTTATCCGTAGCAACTGCGACGCCGCATCCTTCACAATTCACGCCGAAGTTTTCGCCACCATAACCTTGCGAACCTTGAGCGTGATACGTATCTAAATATGTTTCTTTATGTGTTGTCGGTATCACAAATCGTTCTTCATATTTGGCTAAACCTAATAATCGATACATATCTTTTGTTTGTCGTTCAGTAAGTCCTAGTTGCGTTAGACGTTCAACATCAAAATCTTTTTGAGTCACCTGTGCTCTCATATAACTTCTCATCATAGCCATTTTTTGTAGTGCTTGTTTGACCGGTTTTGTGGCACCAGCTGTAAACATATTCGCTAAGTATTCTATAGGTAAGCGCATTTCTTCTATAGCAGGGAAAATCATATCCGGATTTTGCTCTGAATTTTTACCTTCAAAGTAACTCATAATTGGACTTAATGGTGGGCAATACCACACCATTGGCATTGTTCTATACTCTGGATGTAATGGGAATGCTAATTTATATTCAATGGCTAATTTATAAATTGGTGACTGTTGTGCCGCTTCAATCCATTCATGATTAATACCATCTTTTTCAGCTTGTGCAATGATTGCTTCATCAAATGGGTCCAAGAATAATTCCAATTGTTTTTCATATAAATCTTGTTCATTTTCAGTTGATGCCATTTCTTCTACTCTGTCAGCGTCATATAATAATACACCTAAATATCTCATTCGACCTGTACAAGTTTCTGAGCAAACTGTAGGCATGCCTGCTTCAATTCTAGGAAAACAAAATGTACATTTTTCAGCTTTATTCGTTTTCCAGTTAAAATAGACTTTTTTATAAGGACATCCAGTCATACAATAACGCCATCCACGACATTCATCTTGATCAACCAAAACGATGCCATCTTCATCTCTTTTATACATAGCTCCTGATGGACAAGACGCAACACAACTTGGATTAAGACAATGTTCACATAATCTTGGTAGATACATCATAAATGTTTCATCAAATTGGAACTTGATATCTTCTTCTATCTTTTGAATATTAGGATCTTTAGGTCCAGTCACATGACCACCAGCTAAATCGTCTTCCCAGTTTGGTCCCCATTCAATATCCATATTTTCACCAGAAATAACAGAATAGGCTCTTGCTACCGGAGAGTGTTGACCTGCCTTAGCTGTTGTTAAATGCTCATAGTTATAATTCCAGGGTTCATAATAATCTTGGATCAATGGCATATCAGGGTTATAGAAAATTTTTCCAAGTGCTATTTTAGACCACTTACTACCAGATTTAAGTTGTAGTTTTCCTTTCTGATTTAATACCCAACCGCCTTTATAGTGATCTTGATCCTCCCAACGTTTGGGGTAACCTGTACCAGGCTTTGTTTCAACATTATTAAACCACATATATTCTGCACCAGGTCGATTTGTCCATGTGTTTTTGCAGGTAACGCTACAAGTGTGACAACCTATACATTTATCTAAATTCAACACCATTGCTATTTGCGCTTTAATCTTCAAGCCAATTGACCTCCTTCATCTTTCTTACTGCAACATATACATCTCTTTGATTCCCAATTGGTCCATAATAATTGAAATGATAACTTATTTGAGCATAGCCACCTATGAGCTGTGTTGGTTTCAAGTGAATTCGTGTTGGTGCATTATGTGACCCACCTCTAGTATCAGTTATTTCAGAGCCAGGTGTTTGAATATGTTTATCTTGTGCATGATACATAAACATGGTACCTTTAGGCATTCTGTGTGAAATAACTGCTCTCGCTGTAACGACACCATTTCGGTTATATACTTCTAACCAATCGTTATCCTGAATGTCATGTTCAACTGCATCCTCATCAGAAATCCATACTGTTGGTCCACCTCTAAATAACGTCAACATATGCTTATTATCTTGGTACATAGAGTGAATATTCCATTTGCCATGTGGTGTCAAGTAACGCAATATTAAAGCGTCAGTGCCACCTTTAATTTGCTTATCCTTAGTACCAAATACCATTGGCGGTAATGTAGGTTTATAAATAGGTAAACTTTCTCCAAATTGTTGGAAAATCTCATGATCAATATAGTAACTTTGACGACCAGTTAACGTTCTAAATGGTACGAGTCTTTCTATATTTGTTGTAAATGGTGAATAACGTCGTCCATTTTTATTTGATCCAGGGAACACTGCTGTCGGAATAACTTCTCTAGGTTGAGAACCAATATTTAAAAATGTTATTTTTTCAGACGCACGCTCACTTGAAATGTCAGTTAGCGTCATACCTGTTTGTTTTTCTAAATCTTGATAAGATTTTTGTGATAATTTACCATTTGTAGCTGATGAAAGATTTAACATTGCATCTGCTACATTTCGAGCAGAGTGAATTCTAGGTTTATCATTTTTGATAGATTTAGGATCTTTATCATTCCAAGTCCCTAGCATACTTTTTAATTCTTCGTATTGTTCTTTCACGCTAAAACTAACACCATGTGCCCCTACTTTATCTGTCTCTAATTTCGGTCCAACAGAAACATATTTATCGTAAATTAATGTGTAATCACGTTCTACGATTGAAAAGTTAGGCATTGTTTTACCTGGTATGGCGTCTATCTCACCTTTAGACCAATCTTTTACTATACCTAATGGTGTGGCTATTTCTTGTTTAGAATCATGACCTAATGGTGTTGTTACAACATCTTTATATGTACCTGGTAGATAATCCTTCGCCATTTCTGACACTGCTTTAGCGAGTGTTTTATAAATATCCCAATCTGATCGAGACTCCCACAATGGATCTATGGCTGGATTAAATGGATGAACATAAGGATGCATATCAGTAGAAGAAAGGTCATGCTTTTCATACCAAGTTGCTGCTGGTAAAACAATATCTGAATATAATGGCGTCGCTGTCATTCTAAAATCGAGCGATACGAGTAAATCTAATTTACCTGTTGTTTCTTCTCTCCACTGAATTTCATCAGGTTTATCATCTTCGTTTGGTGATGCTAATAATCCTGATTTTGTACCTAATAAATGTTTCATAAAATATTCTTGTCCTTTAGCAGAACTTGAAATTAAGTTAGAACGCCATACGAATAACGTTTTAGGATGATTTTTTCTTAAATCAGGATCTTCTACTGCAAATTTTGTTTGTTTCGTTTTCACTTCATTAATCGCACGTTGTAATATGGCTTCATTTGAATCATCACCATTTTCTTTGGCTTCTTCAGCGAATAACAGACTATTTTTATTAAACTGAGGATACGATGGTAACCAACCTAATTTAGCAGCAGTCACATTGTAATCAGCTGGATGTTGATGCTTAATATGCTTCGCTAAAGGTGATTTCAATTTATCGACATTTGATTCCTCATATTTCCATTGATCTGTTGCGAAATAGAACCAACTTGTCCCATTTTGTAAGCGTGGAGGCCCTTGCCAATCTTTAGCAAATGTAATCGTATTCCATCCTTCAATAGGTCGACATTTTTCTTGTCCAACATAGTGTGCCCAACCGCCACCATTGACACCTTGACAGCCACATAACATAACTAAATTTAAAATCGAACGATAAATTGTATCAGAATTAAACCAGTGGTTGATACCAGCACCCATAATAATCATTGAGCGTCCTTCTGTATCTATAGCATTTTGAGCAAATTCTTTTGCAACTTGAATGACTAAGCTAGATTTTATACCTGTTATTGCTTCTTGCCATGCAGGTGTATATTTAGAATGTAAATCATCATATCCCGTCGCTTCTAATTCATGATTAAAACGTTTGATGCCATATTGACTTACCATCAAATCATATACAGTAGTGATATATCTTTCATCACCATTGGCTAATTTAACCTTCTTAGTAGGTATAGGTCGTTCAAAGACACCGTCGCCATTACTATCAAAATATGGAAATTGAATTTGTTGTAATACAAAATCGCTCTCATCCATGGATAGACTAGGTTGAATATCATTGCCTGCTTCATCTTCTAATTTAAGATTCCATTGTTTACCATCTTCCCAACGTTGTCCCATCGTGCCATTGGGTACAACAAGTTGATTCGATAAGCTATCAAATAACACTGGCTTCCATTCTCCATTTGTTGTATCTTGTCCAAGATCACTTGCTCTTAAAAATCGGCCTGCTTTCAAACCATTTTCATCTTGATCTAACATTAATATAAAAGGCATATCTGTATATTGTTTAGCATAATTAATGAATCGTGCATTAGGATTGTTGATATAATATTCTTGTAAAATAACATGTGTCATTGCTTGAGCAACTGCAGCATCAGTACCTGGATTAGGCGCCAACCAATTATCTGCAAACTTTACATTTTCAGCATAATCTGGTGCTATAGAAATGACTTTAGTACCTTTATATCGTACTTCTGTCATGAAATGTGCATCTGGAGTTCTTGTTAATGGTACGTTTGAACCCCACATAATCATGTAAGCCGCGTTATACCAATCACTTGATTCAGGGACATCTGTCTGTTCTCCCCATATTTGAGGTGATGCTGGTGGTAAATCGGCATACCAATCATAAAAACTCAACATTTCTCCACCCATCAAATTAATGAATCGTGCACCAGCCGCATAACTCACCATAGACATCGCTGGAATAGGTGTAAACCCTGCTATTCTATCTGGACCGTCTTTTTTAATGGTATATAGTAATTGAGCAGTGATAATATCAGTTACATCTTTCCAATTAGACCGTACATGACCGCCCATACCACGCGCTTGTTTATAACGTTTTGCTTTTTCTTCATCTTCTACAATAGATGCCCATGCAGCTATTTTATTTCCATGATTTTCTTCAAGTGCTTCTTGCCATAATTCTAAAAGTTGCCCTCTGATATAGGGATATTTAACTCTTAGTGGACTATATTCATACCATGAAAATGAAGCACCTCTAGGACATCCTCTTGGTTCATATTCTGGCATATCTGGACCACAACTCGGATAATCTGTTTGTTGATTTTCCCAAGTAATGACGCCATTTTTAACAAAAACTTTCCATGAACAAGATCCAGTACAATTTACACCGTGGGTTGTTCTCACTTCTTTGTCATGGCTCCATCGTTCACGGTACATTTTTTCCCATTCTCTGCTTTTACTTTCAAGTACTGACCAATTACCATTAAACTTTTCAGTCGGCTTAAAAAAATTTAATCCAAATTTCCCCATAAATATCCTCCTAGACCTTTACTTCAACTATGCGTTCAATCTTTTCAATTAGATTGTACATTTTTTCACAATGTTTATATATTAGGGAATGTCCTAATTGCACTTCTAAATTCCCTACTATAAAAAAACAGTGCCTATTCTAGATAGACACTGTTTTAACATTAATATTCATTTTGACCTTATAATTCAATAAACTGATGTGCATACTGTTTTAGCACAGATTTGTATAATGCTTGTTGAGAATAATGATACGTATCATCTACTTCAATCATGCATCCATAACCTTGCTCATATAATAATTCACATTTTTCCAAGGCTTGATTTCTATTACCTTTTACAACGTATATAGCTTCTCTATGCTTAGTCTTATTTTGAGGTTGTGAATAGTTGATGATATCTCCAATGATACAAATGCCTGGTAATCCTTCTACATTATACTGTTTTAACTTTTGTTCGATATTACTTATATTTCCAGTCAATATTTGTTCATCAAAAAGTGAGGCACGGAATACAATTGCAATCGGGTAATCATACGATGTATACTGTCTGATTTGCGAAATAATTCTAGGTAGTCGTTTAACCCCCATATAAACTGCTAGCGTTCCTTTATTGAGTAATGTACTGATATCAATGTCATTGTCTTTTGAATCTTTAAAATGACCTGTTGAAAAAGTAACGTTTTTAGCTATACTTCTCATCGTTAAACCTAAATTCATGGATTGCGCAGCTGCACTTGCCGATGTTACACCCGGTACTATTTCAAAGTTGATATTTAATTCAACTAAAGCTTCTACCTCTTCTTGGACACGCCCAAAAATAGCAGGGTCGCCCCCTTTAAGTCTAACCACATGATAATGTTTACTTGCCGCTTCAATCGTTTTTTGATTAATAATCTCTTGTTGAATATGTTTAGTATATGGTTTCTTACCAACATCAATGATTTCTATTTCTGGTTTAGCATATTGCAATATAAAGGGATTAACCAATCTGTCGTATAATATAATATCTGCATTTTCAATAAGTCTTTGCGCTCTTTTAGTTACTAAATTAGGATCACCAGGACCTGCACCTACTAAGTAGACAGTTCCGTATCGATTTACAGACATATAAAAATGTCTCCATCTACGACTTCTACTGGATACGTTTCTACACAACCAGTATCTGGTTCTTGAACATCACCTGTCTTAAGATCTATTTTTTGGTCATGTAAAGGACAATAAACATAGTTTCCACTAACAGTACCTTCTGACAAAGGACCCTCTTTATGAGGACAAATATTATTGACTGCAAATATCTCTCCTTCATTTGTTAAAAACAAACCAATCTCTTTATCGTTTATGAATACTTTTTTACCAATTAATGGTGTTAACTCATCTATACAAGACACTTTAATTTTCTGCATATTTTTCATGATTAAACCCTCTCAACTTCAAAGATTTTTTGTGATGCTTTATCATTTACGATTGCTTGCCAAGGTTCATCTTGAATCGCTTGTTTCGCTTCCATCACTCTATCGAAAAGTGCTTGTTGACGATCGGGATCTAGCAATACTTCTTTCACATTTTCGAAGCCAAGACGTTCTAACCATGGCGCAGTTCTTTCAGCATATATTCCAGTTTCACGATAATATTGCATCAATGCACCACAAATACGAATCACTTCATCTTCTGTTTCTACAGTAGTTAGTAATTGTCCTTTTGTTACTTCAGTACCGCCATTGCCACCGATATAAAGTTGGAAACCATTTTCTACTGATATCACACCAAAATCTTTCACACCAGATTCCACGCAACTTCTAGGGCATCCTGATACACCCATTTTGAATTTATGTGGGGTATCAATATATTCAAATGTTTGCTCTAATCTAATACCAAGTTGAGTCGTATATTGTGTTCCAAATCTACAGAATTCTTTACCAACACAACTTTTAACTGAACGTGTTTTTTTACCATATGCTGAAGCAGAACGCATGCCTAAGTCTTCCCATACGCTTGGTAGTTCTTCTTTTTTCAATCCATATAATCCCACACGTTGAGATCCTGTAACTTTAACAAGTGGTACATTATATTTTTTAGCGACTTCTCCTAGTCTAATAAGTTGATCTGCATCTGTAACACCACCGCGCATTTGAGGGATAACGGAGAATGTACCGTCATTTTGAATATTTGCATGATAACGTTCATTGGCGAATCGTGATTCTTTTTCATCTTTATGCTCATTTGGATATATCATGTTCAAATAGTAGTTGATTGCTGGACGACATTTTGGACACCCATTTTTATCTTTGAAGTTGAGTACATGTCTCACTTCTTTAGATGTTTTAAGTCCTTTTGCTCTAATTTGAGTAACAATTTGATCACGTGATAAATCCGTACACGCACATATACCAGTTGGTTTAGAGGCTATAAAATCATCACCTAATGCATATTGTAGAATGTCTGCGATTTGGCCTTTACATTTCCCACATGAATTTCCTGCTTTAGTCATTTTTGTAACTTCAGCTACAGACGTTAATCCGTTTTTAGTAATCGCTTCTACAATTGTGCCTTTATTGACACCATTACAACCACAAATGGTTTCGTCATCTGCCATATCCTCAATAGATACATTGCCATCTTCTCCACCTTTTGTTAATAAAGAGACCAACGTATAGTCTTCGATAGATTCATGCTTTTTCATCATGTTATAGAAGCGAGAGCCATCATCTGTATTCCCATATAGCACTGCACCGACAACTTCTCCATCTTTTAAAAATACTTTTTTATAATTATTATCGATACTATTAAATATCTCTATACCATGAATATCGTCAGTTTCTTGAATAATACCTGCACTATATAAATCACACCCTGATACCTTTAAAGAGGTAAATGTAGTAGAGCCATGGTAGCCATTAGTTTCCTTATTTGTTAAATAGTCTGCTAAAACGATACCTTGTTCATATAATGGTGCAACTAAACCATATACTTTACCTTCACATTCTGCACATTCACCCACAGCAAAGATATTTGGATCATTTGTTTGCATATATTCATTAACGATAATACCTCTATTAACTTCTAAGTCAGCTGCTTTAGCTACCTCAGTATAAGGTCTAATACCTACCGCCATAACTACTAAGTCAGCTTCTAGCACACGACCGTCTGCTAATCTAACAGTCTCAACATCTTCATGACCGAGAATTTCTTGGGTATTCGCTTGTAATTCAAATCGCATGCCTTGTTGTTCTAAATCATTTTTTAGCATTTGACCTGCTTTTCGATCCAATTGCATTTCCATAAGCCATTCTGCTAAATGTACTACGGTTACCTCCATGCCTTGGTCTAATAACCCTCTAGCACATTCTAATCCTAATAGGCCCCCACCTATAACAATTGCTTTATGTTTAGTTTGAGCTATCTCCATCATGCGTTTAGTATCATCAATTGTTCGCCACCCAATAACACTTGGTAAATCAGATCCTGGAATAGGTAAAACGAATGCCTTTGAACCTGTAGCAATTATGCATTGATCATATTTAAAGGATTGCCCACTCTCAGTTATAACAGTCTTATTTGCTCTATCTAATATCGTCACTGGATCGTTATTAACCAATTTAATGTCATGTTCTGCATACCAGTCATATGAATTCATGATTGTTTCTTCCACAGTCATTTTATTTTGTAAAATATTAGATAACATGATTCTATTATAATTTGGATAGGCTTCTTTACCGATAATGGTAATCTCAAATCGTTGCGGATCTCTATCCAAAATTTCTTCGATAGTTCTCAAACCAGCCATGCCATTTCCTATCATCACTAATTTGTTTTTAGTCATATATATGCCCCTTTATCACTATAGATAAGTTATTTAAAGGATTGGATATAAAGGCACATGTTGTAATTTTTAAAATTGGAGTGCTTCAAGACGTTCTCGAATAATAAGTCTCAATGTGTCATCAAAATTGATTGACGGTGTAATGTGTAGTTTACAATGAATATCCATGTCATCAATGAATCGTTTTACTTTATTGACCAATCTTCCATCAAATAAAAAGAGTGGCACGATAATTAATTCATCATATTGTTTTGATATCTCGTCTAAATCATTTCTGAATGTTAAAACGCCATATAAAGCTCTTGCATAAACAGGTCGCTTCGAGTCGATGGTTTCCACAAATGCTTTAAGTTCATCATGTGCTTTTGTAAAACGGCCACTACCATTACCGTGTGCAATAATAACCGTTGCTGACTTGGATGCTTGATCAACAAGATGCACATCCTCAATTCTTCTTTCTACTAATGATTTCATATAAGGATGTGTACCTAATGGTTCACTCATTTGGCTCGAAATATGAGGATATTTATCTTTCATCTCTGAAAGTATATTAGGAATATCGCCAATATAATGCATTGCTCTAAAAATAAGTAACGGTACGATTCTAAATTGTGTAATTCCTTTTTCGATCATCTTTTCCATTGTTATTTCTAAACTCTGTGTATCACTCTCTAAAAATGCTAATTCGTAATGGTACTCTTCATCTTTTAGCAAAGTTGTAATGAATTCTTCTAAGGCTTTATTTTGATTTCCTTTTCTCATTCCATGTGCCACTAAAATGTTGCCTACCATAATACCAATCCTTTCAACTTGAATTGTAAACTAATTCGTAGTGTTTTTGTGATTAAATTCACATTTTCAGTGAAAATTAGGGAATCCCCTTATACAAGTTATAAGCACAAAATAAATAAATATTTAACTTCGTAAAAAGAGATGTATAAAGATTTAAATTACATGTAATAAGATATATAATTAAAATATTAGTGGTTAATATATGTACTATTTCATTCAGCACCTATTCCAAATACATAACGCTGCTTATATGTACATGCCATATTAACGACTTAGTAAATTTTCATGATTAGATAATGGAGAGGAGTAGACTACATGAAAAGATTTACTATTCTGATAATTATAGTATCCTTTATTTTAGCAAGTTGTAGTAATAATGCAACAAATAAAAAAAATACGCTTAATGTTGAAATTCCATTAAAAACAACATCAATTGCGCCATATGAAACGGATGTACCTGTGAAAATCGGTGCATTAGAATCATTATTCAAAATGTCTAAAGATGGCAAAGTTAAACCACTATTGGTTAAATCATTCAAGCAAAAATCTGATGATACCCTTACCCTAAAAATTAAAGATGACATTCATTTCCAAAATGGTCATAAATTAACTGGAGATGCAGTCAAACGTAGTCTAGAACAGGGCGTTAAAAAGAGTGACTTATTAAGTGGATCTCTACCTATTGATAAAATCACTGCAAAAGGCCAAGAAGTGACAATCAAAACCAAGGAACCTTATCCTGAATTAAAATCCGAATTAGCAAGTCCATTCGCAGCTATTTATGACACACAAGCGAAAGGCAAAGTTTCGGATCAACCAGTTGGCACAGGTCCCTACCAAATTGACAAATATCAACGGTCACAAAAGATAGAGCTATCAAAATACAAAGATTATTGGCAAGGTACACCTAAATTAAGTAAAATCAATGTCACATATCATGAAGATGGCAATACTCGTGTCAATCATTTATTATCTGGTAAATCAGATATAACAACAGATGTACCTATCGATCAAATTAATGATGTTAAAAAATCTAACAAAGCGAACATTCAAAGTACATCTGGTTTCAGAACACATTTATTACTTTATAATCACGACAGCAAAAAGATGAATAAAAATGTGCGAGAAGCATTTGATGCAGTTATTAATCGTAAAGAGATTGCTAAAAATGTATCCAAAAATTATGCCAAACCAGCATCTGGCCCATTTAATGATCGATTGAAGCATATTAAAGGTAGCGAGGTACAGCCACAAGATATTAATAAAGCGAAAAAGCTATTAGCCAAAGAAGGCTACACAAAAGATCATCCTTTAAAAATCAATATGGTTACTTATGATGGTAGACCTGAATTACCTAAAATTGGACAAGTCATCCAATCTGATGCTAAAAAAGCAAACATTGATGTAAAATTAAGAAATGTAGATGATATTGAAGGTTACTTGAAAGATAAAGATGCATGGGATGCTTCTATGTATAGTTACTTAACAGTTCCTAGAGGAGATACAGGTTATTTCTTTAATACTGCTTACTTACCAAAAGGTGCAAATAATAAAGGGAACTATGATAATAAAGAGGTTACGCAACAAATCAAACAACTAAACCAAACATTCGGTCAGTCAGAACGTGAAACATTAACTAATCAAATATTGAAAACATCTGATAAAGATATTCCAAATAGTTACATTACGTATAATGATCAAATTGATG
Source organism: Staphylococcus sp. HL28 (assembly GCF_021117155.1). Taxonomy (NCBI): domain Bacteria; kingdom Bacillati; phylum Bacillota; class Bacilli; order Caryophanales; family Staphylococcaceae; genus Staphylococcus; species Staphylococcus sp. HL28. The sequence goes on along the minus strand of NZ_CP088218.1, from coordinate 548,323 downwards.
GTGTGAGTAAAAATGTCAAAAACTTCAATGTAACACCAGAGTCTATTTATTTAATTGATTACAAAGTAGATAAAAAATAATAAATCCTCGAAGTTACACTTAAATTAAAATAGCCAGTAAATGAATGTTTCAATTCATAGACTGGCTATTTTTAAACTCTTTGTGATGACTTTTTTAAAATGGTGGTTGTCCTAGAATCTTTTCTTCAAAGCGTTCAGGAATTAATATTTTCCTCATAATCACACCTAAATCACCGTCATCATTTTCATGTTCAGCATATATTTCATATCCTCTTTTTTCATAAATACTTAATAACCAAGGATGTAATCGCGCGGATGTTCCTAATGTGACTGCTGAAGCCTTTAATGTATCTCTTAAAAAATCTTCTTCTACGTATTTTAACAATTGACTACCATAGCCCTGTCCGTCATATTCTGGTTGTGTGGCGAACCACCAAACGAACGGATAACCAGAAATACTTCTGACACTCCCCCATGGATATCGTACGGTAATCGTTGAGATGATTGTGTCGTTCAATTCTAATACAAATGTTGTATTATGTTTGATGTTGTCTGCTACCATTTCCTCTGTGGCATTCACTGATGGCCAGTCAATACCTAATTCCCTTAATGGCGTAAAGGCTTCATACATAAGTTGATGAATCGGTTCAACATCATTTTGATCTGCAATTCTTATATTCACGTTACTCATTCTCTTCACGTCCTTCATTTTCTCTATTCATGACATTAAGCGTAAAAAGAAAAACGACAAGAGTCAATCAACTTGTTTGATCATTCGTCATAAAAATTAACAGACTAGGATATAAATATATACTTCAAGTTACATTGATATTTAGACAGTAGTTGACTGTAAAGTCATTCTTTTTCTTATAGAAATTAGAATGACTTACACATGCGTATTGACTCATGTGTTCAAATTAAGCTTTAGAGGTATACATGAACTAAAGTTCATGCATAAAACCGTCTAAGTAATCAATTACAAAGACGGTCTAATGTACCAAGCTTATTCATTTCTAGTCAACCTTGCCGGGGGACGGGCCCCAAACATAGAGAATTTCGAAAAAAATCTACAGACAATGCAAGTTGGGGATGGACAATGATAAAGAAATACTTTTTCTTTAGAAATTAATATTTCTTATGCATGAGTTTCATTCATGTATTCCTATTTTAAAGTACACATTAGCTGTGGCTAATGCGTAAGAACCACTACATCATAAATGATTAGTGGTTCTTTATTATTTCTGTCTCATTCCCTTACACAAAGATCATTATTTTAATTGTGAACGTTGACCATTTAAATAGGCATAAACTAATCCAACAAAGACACCGCCACCAATGTAATTACCGATTAAAGCAAATACAATATTTTTCAATACGCCTAAACCTGACATTCCATCAATATTGAAAAATAACATACCTGAGAATAAACCGGCATTAAAGACAACGTGTTCATAACCCATGAAGACAAACACAACTACTCCACAAGCGATAAAGAATGCTTTTGTTAATCCTTCTTTAAATTGCATAGATACAAAGATACCTATATTAATAAAGAAATTACAGAAAATACCTTTTACTAAAATATTTAACCATGTTGATGCTTCTGTTTTCTTTTGTACAGTTTCAGTTAGTGCGTCTGTCATTTCTGGAGTCATTACGTGTGCATATTTCATTAAGAAAAATAAGATGATTCCACCAAGTACATTACCGATAAAGCAAAATGTAAATATCCATATGACTTTATTCAAACGTATTGCTTTATAATACCAACCTACTGTTAGATACATAAAATTACTTGTTAATAATTCTGAATTCGTTAATACAATTAATACTAAGGCTAAACTAAATGCAATGGCACCAAGCAAATTAATTAAGCCATCAATTTGTGTAGCAGCAAATTGTGTTTTAATAGCTAACATAAATACCGTGACAATTGATAACAAAAATCCTGCCATCATTGCTTTTAATGCATATCTCATAGGTGTTTGATCAGCCATCACTTCTTTCATTTGAACTTGGCTGATTACCGCTTCCATAATAGACTTAGTTGTGTATGTATCTTCGGTAGTTTTTCGATTTTCCATCATATTCTCAATTACTCCCATCTATTTAAAATCATTTATTTCATATTTATTATATGAAGAAATAAAGATGATGGATAGTGGTAATTTTTTAACAAATGATAAAATACTTTTTAAGTTATTTATAAATATTTGATAGAAACAGTTTTACAATTCAATTTAATCATTATCTCATCTACCATTTGAGATAACTGAATAATCAAATTAATATAAAATAGAAAAACTGAGGTAGAGACATAATAATCGCTCCCCACCTCAGTCCATATTTAAATATTGTCGATATCATTATTTTCGTTTTAATTTTGAAAAATAATGTAATCCTGATGCAAAAATACTATACCCTAGTAGCGTTCTTAATATAAAACGTACATATTGGTTAGCAAAACATTTGGAATTAATGACAACCGCTGAAATAAAATGCGTTATTGAGTATAATCCCAATACGATTAGATATCGTTTTTTCATCAAATCAACCTCTTTTTAATAAGATTTCACTTCAATGATACACCCATTTACAGATCCACGATTGGTACAATTTATTTACAATTATGATTTCAGTAGTTTTTCTAATTGGTCCAATGTTGAATTCATGCCTTCTTCGACACCCATATCAAGCGCTTGTTGTGCAGCTTCTTCCGAAGGTAATACAGATGTTGACGTCACTGTAGTTTGATTAGGTTGCTTTTCCTCAAATTCAATTACAATATGCATACCTGGCATATTAGGATCTTTATCACCTTCTGGTGTAGCGAAAAAGTCTAAGTATTCAATGTAATTAGGTTTTTCAATTTTTTTGTATTCTGAACGCGTGTAGCTTGTCATATCAGGCGTGTGTATAGCAAAAAATGCATGTCCGCCTTCGTCTACATTAAATTCAAATACTTCCGTAGAAGCACCTTCTGGATGAAACCATTGTTTAAACAAATCTTCTTGTGTGTATGCGTTAAATAGTTCATGAATCGTTCCTGTAAATGTTCTTGAAAAGATAATTTTATTTTTTTCTACTTTAATAGTCATAGATATTCTCCTAAATTTTGATAATGTTTATCAAATCAATCATAGCAAAATAGATTAGAAGTTACTAAAGATTGAACCATAAAAAAGCACCTCATCATGCTAGAATCAAGTTCTAACATCTGAGGTGCCTCTTTCTATCTCAACTTGTATTATTTAGTGTTCGTGTTCATGCTCATGGTCTTCATCTTTTACTTTAATTTTACTATCTAAAGCCTTTTTAATATTTTTAATGTTTTCTTTCATTAATGATTGGTATGAAAGACCTTTTTCATTTTGTTGTTCTTTAGTTACAGATTCCATATTGTTGAATTTTAATGGTTTCGCATCTGTTTCTTTTCTAATTGTATCAGTAATCTTATTTGATACATTTTCTTCATATAAAATGTATTCTACTTTATTCTTTTTAATTTCTTTCACAATGTTTGTAAGATCCTTTTGTGATGGATCTTCTGCACTCATATTTTGAACGCCTACTTGTTCGAATCCATAACGATTAGAAAGATAACCTAAAGATTCATGAGAGATAAATACTGCATTACCTTTTTTACCTTTAGTCGCGTCTTTCATGTCTTTATCAATATTCTCTAAATCTTTGTTTAATTTTTTATAGTTCTTTTCATAATATTTCTTATGATCAGGGTCTTTTTTCACAAGTTGATCTTTAATCTCTTTAGCGAATGTTTGGTCCATTTTAGGATCTAACCAAATGTGTGGATCATATTTACCATGATGGTGATGTTCTTCTTCGCCATGATGTTCTTCTTCACCTTCATGATGATGGTGATCCGCTAATAAATCATTTTTGCTAATTTTATCTTGTAGAGATAATTTTTTATCATCTTTTTTAATTGTTGAAGCTACTTTTTTAGCTACTGGGTCTAAATCGTCACCAGTATAAATGAATAAATCAGATTTTGCCGCACTCATCATATCTTTTTGAGTAGGTTCATAACTATGTAAATCTGCGCCCGCTGGATAAATTGATTTTACATCTACATATTTACCACCAATTTGTTCTGTAAATGATTTTAACGGATATACTGTTGTATTAACTTTTAACTTATCTCCTTTTTTATGATCATCACCGTTGCCACATGCAGCAAGTGCTAATATCATAAGAGGAATAAGTAGCAATAAACTTAATTTTCTTTTCATGTCGTTCCTCCTAAATAGTAATTATTACGATTAAAAATTATATACCTTACTTTCACAAAAAACAAGTCTATTCAGAGAACTTTTTATATCAATCACATCTTTTAAATATTCAAAATCATTTCCTCTTCTATGACCATACCCAGTGTCACCAGCATCTATCTAGTAATCCATCATCTTCATCAAATTTTTACAATATAAATAAAAGGTCGAGATATCATGCTATTGCATATTGGAAAAACGATTCATCGTCGTCCAAAATACAGGCATAAATCCCGACCTCAATATATAAATGATTTATTTTGATTGAAGTAATTTATCATATTCTTTAAAGTGATATGGATCTTCCACTTTTTTGCCATTGATAAATACAGTTGGCGCTGTCTTAATATGATGTGCTTTTGTATCTTTCTTATCTTTATTTGCGGCTTTCCATGCGGCACTATTTTTAGTTTTATATTCTGATTTTATTTTTTCTTTTTGCTCCTCAGAAATATTCAAATGGTCAATCTGTTGGTCAACTACTTTTTCAGTAATCCACGTTTTCTTTTCATCTTGTTGATGCTCGAACATTAATTTTTGAAATTGTAAATAAGAACGAGGTGCAACAGTTTGAACTGCATGACCTGCTCTTGATCCTATAATTGAATCTTTACCTAAAAAAGCCATATTAACGTATTTAATTTCCGCTTTATGATTATTTAAATATTTCTCTTTAAGTTTAGGCATCACATTCTTTTCAACCTTTTTACAATATGGACATTTAAAATCACCATAAATAACAATGAGTGGTTTACCGTCCTTAGTGGCTTGAGGTGATTTCACATCTTCTTTACCACAACCGCTCACTAACACGATAATGAAACAAAAACATATTATACCGATTAATTTTTTCATTGTTGCTCCTTATCACTTATAGCCGGCTAGCGCATATTTTCTTCTTTGTAATCTGGATCATGTTCTTGATAATAACCTTTTGAGTTAAAGTTTTCTTTATATTTAGCCTTTTTACCATTAAACTCATAAGTGTAATAATGGACTTCTTCATCATCACTTAAAGGTTTATACGCTAAGATAACGTACTTTCCTTTATCATAAACATAGATATTAGCATCCTTTTTATCAAAGTGCTTCACTTCGTCGCCAGCATCTCTTTTGGCTATTTTAGTTTGTTTCTTTTCTTGTAACTTAACTGCTTTATCAATTTTATCTGTATATTTCCCACTACTACATCCGACTAGTACTAGCGTTAATACACCGATCATCACTACGAATTTCTTCAATATGTTCACTCCCGATAATATGACTCATTTGAGATGAAATCTTATTTTAAATCATGTCATCTTTCACTCTAGATTTTATCATAGAATCCAGAGTATCACAGTATCAATTCATACAAAAAACACAATTTTAAACTAATTTTAAAAATAAATAGAATGTATGATTTTATCACATCGTACAAAAGTATGACGCTATTTTTTATGTTATGATGTGTAATCATAGTAGTATTTTGATAATATAATTATTGACGATTCATTAATTAGTTTTTATTTCTAGAGGGGAAGATATATTTTGAAATTTGTAAACTTAACATCCGAAGAATTCGGTAAATTTACTACAGAACATTTTTCACATTACACACAATCAAGCATTCATTATAATAATCGAAGTCAAATGCGTGGAGACGTCCATCTTGTCGGCGTTAAAAACGACAAAGATGAGGTTATTGCTGCTTGTCTGTTAACTGAAGCACGTACATTAAAATTCTTTAAATATTTTTATACACACCGTGGTCCAGTCATGGACTACAATAACTTAGCACTAGTACATTTCTTCTTTAAATCATTAACTTCATACTTGAAGAAACATAATTGTTTATATGTACTTGTTGATCCTTACATTCTTGAAAATTTAAGAAATGCTGATGGTGAAATTTTAAAATCATATGATAACCGAGCTGTTATCAAAACAATGGAAGATTTAGGCTATAAACACCAAGGTTATACAGTCGGATATGATATGATGAGCCAAATTCGTTGGCTTTCAGTTTTAGATTTAAAAGGTAAATCAGAAGATCAATTAATGAAAGAAATGGACTATCAAACGCGTCGTAATATTAAAAAAACTTATGAAATGGGTGTAAAAGTACGCACATTATCTATAGATGAAACGGGTACATTCTTTGATTTATTTAGAATGGCGGAAGAAAAACACGGTTTCAAATTCCGTGATGAACCATACTTCGAAGAATTACAAAAGACATATGGCGACAACGCTATGCTTAAATTAGCCTATATCGATTTACAAGAATATCTCACTACTCTAGAAGACAAACACAAGGATTTATCAAAGCAACTTCATGACGTAGAAACAGCTTTAGAAGAGAATCCAAATTCTAAGAAAAATAAAACGAAGCATACACAAATTAAACAACAATACGATAGCAATGAACGTAAGATAAACCAAACTAAAGATGAAATTGCTAAAGAAGGTCAAGTATTGAACTTAGCCGCTGCAATATATATTTATAACGACCATGAAGTATATTACTTATCTAGTGGTTCTAACCCAAGATATAATCCTTATATGGGGGCATACCGTTTGCAATGGGAAATGATTAAATTTGCCAAAGCACATCATATTGATCGTTATAATTTCTATGGTATTACTGGCGACTTTAGTGAAAGCGCTGAAGATTATGGTGTTCAACGCTTTAAAGAAGGCTTTAATGCTAATGTATACGAATATATCGGCGACTTTGTTAAACCGATTAAACCATTGTTCTACCATGTAAAAGAATTACTTGAAAACAGAAAAAAATAAGTATACTAAAAAAATCCCAGTGAAACTGAATTCACTGGGATTTTTTTATCTTATAAATACTATTGAATGACATTTAAGAAACGTTTAAGTTCATCTGTTTGCGGACGATTAAATATATCATCGGGTGTGCCCTGTTCGCCTATTTTACCTTCATGAATAAATACAATTTGGTTGGATACTTCTTTAGCAAATCGCATTTCATGCGTAACGATGACCATCGTCATACCTTCTTGTGCTAAATCTTTAATCACTTTCAATACATCATTAACAAGTTCAGGATCAAGCGCAGAGGTTGGTTCATCAAATAACATGACTTTAGGGTTCATAGCTAAAGCTCTAGCAATTGCTACACGTTGTTGTTGACCACCAGACAATGCATGTGGACGTTGATCTTTCACATGTGTTAAGCCAACCTTTTCTAGTAGCTCTAGTGCTTTTGTTTTAGCTTCAGACTTACTTTGCTTCTTAACAGTAACTAAACCTTCCATGACATTCTCTAGTGCAGTCTTGTGTGGGAATAAATTATAACTTTGGAACACCATCCCAGACTGTTTACGTACTTCAATCTGTGATTTTTTGTCCTTAGCAGTATACGTTTTACCATTAACATAAACTGTACCTTCTGTCGGAATCTCTAAAGCGTTCATCATACGTAAGAGTGTTGTTTTACCTGAGCCAGAACGTCCAACTAATGTTACAACTTCGCCCTTATCGACTTTTAAATCGATACCTTTAATCACTTCTGTTTGATTAAATGATTTATGAATATTCGATAATTCGATCATGAGCGATACCCTCTTTCAATGTATGATTCATAAAAGCTTTGAATAACTGAAATAATGAAACAAACTACCCAATACATTAATGCAACTAAAAGATAAATTGTTAAATATTCATAAGAAGTTGAAGCAACTTCCTGTGCTTTACGGAACATTTCAGCCACTAAGATAAATCCTAATAAAGATGTATCTTTAATAAGTCCTAAGAATGTATTACCTAATGCTGGAATTGATACGCGAATGGCCTGTGGCAGAATAATACGTTGAACAGTTTGGCGATAATTCATTCCGATTGAATAAGCCGCTTCTGTCTGTCCTTTTGGTATTGAAATAATACCACCACGAATAATTTCAGATGCGTACGCTCCCACATTAAGTGATAACCCTATAATAGCTGCGATAACGGGTGCCAATGTCCATTGGTTATCAGCATCGTTTGTTAAGAGTCTTCCTAATTCTGGAATACCGTAAAATATAATAAATAATTGAACAATCATAGGCGTTCCACGAATGATTGATACGTATACTCGCGCAATACCTTTTAATATTTTACTTGTAGAAATACGCATTAGTGCTGTAAATAAGGCAATAATTAAGCCTAATACAAATGTTACAAGTGTGATTGGGATAGAATATTTCACTAATCCTTCTAACATAGGTCCAAATGCTTGCTTGGCAGCGTCTAAAGCATGAAGTTGTTCACTATTCAGGTTTAGAAACATCTTGACCAAACCATTTCTTACCTATTTTTTTAAGTTCGCCACTCTCGTCAATTTTCTTCAATCCATCATTGAATTTTTGAATTGTTTTATCATCAACTTTTTTAGAGAAAGCGAATGCTGATTTATTTTTCTCAGCGTCACCTTTAATTGCTTTGATTTTAGCGTTAGGCTTTTGCTTTTTATAATCTAAATATGAGAGGCTATCGTTAAATGTAGCATCTACACGATTAGATAATAATAAGTCCATTGATTGGTTAAATCCATCAACTTTTGTGATTTTAGCGCCTTTATCTTTAGCTAATTGACCATAGTTAGAAGTAAATGTTTGTGCTAACTTTTTACCTTTTACATCGTTGAATGATTTAATATTTTTTTCATTTTCACGAACGACTAATACAGCACTTGAATAAGTATAAGGATTAGAGAATTTATATTTTTTCTCTCTATCTTTATTAATACCTACTTGGTTGGCAATGACATCAAAACGACCTGCATCTAGACCTGCAAACATTGAGTCCCAAGATGTTTCGTTAAATTTCAATTTAAGTCCTTCTTCTTTCGCTACTGCTTTAATAACATCAATATCGTAACCAGTTAACTTATCTTGCTTATTGTGGAAAGTGAAAGGTGCGTATGTACCTTCAGTACCCACTCTAATTGTATTGTCATCTTTACTACTTGATTTACTATCTTTGCTTGAATTATTACCACATGCTGCTAATACAAATACTAATGCAATGACACAAAATAAAAGTCTTTTCATTAAACTATTCTCCCCTAATCTTATTATTCTAATCGGAATAAAAACATTTTAATCCTTAATGGGTAGTAAGTCAATAACTAGTTACTGGCTTTGGACTGTCATCACAACTCTGATTAGCTATTGTTCATTTGTCGAATTTGTATTTTTCTTTAACATAAATGAGCATAAAAAGCTTACTACTGTAATTAAAACAGCAAATAAGAAACCAGCGTGATAACCATGTAATAATGTATCTATTTTAATCTGTCCTAACATCTCGCTACGTTTCATACCATCGTAATCACTCATATTAGGAGAATAGTGCTTACTTGCTTGCGTTAAAATAGTAATTAAAATAGCTGTACCAATTGATCCGGCAATTTGTTGTACTGTGTTAGTCATGGATGAACCATGCGCGTTCATTTCATATGTTAATTGGTTCATTGTATGCGTCATCACAGGCATTAAACCTAATGCGATTCCAATCATACGTATACCATATACGGTTGCTAACATCGCTGAACTTGTATTTTCATCCATAATGACAAAATAACCTGTTGTAATAATTACAATCATCATACCAATGAGTGCTAACGGTTTTGCACCGAATTTTTCATAAAGTCCACCTGATGTGAATGACATAATCGCCATAACAATGGCACCTGGTAGCAGAATTAATCCGGAGTCTAAAGGCGTACGATTTAATAGATTTTGTACGAACATAGGTAACACCGTTTCAGAACCAATCATGGAAACCATGGTAACTGCCATAATTAAAATACCGATGGCAAATTGAGAGTTTTTAAACACACCAAAGTTTAATAATGGCGTTTCAAGTTTTGATTGTCTCCAGATAAATAAGGCAACAAGTATCACACCACCAATTATAGTAGTTAGAACGATAGGATCATTCCAACCATCGTGAGAAATTGAACTTGTGCCATATAACAAACCACCAAATCCTAAAACAGATAAAATGATAGATATGATATCAATCGGCACTTTGATTGTTTCGCCCACATTTTTCACTGTAAATAGGGCAATAATAAATGTGATGGCAGCAATAGGAGCAACTACATGGAATAGTGATCGCCAATTTAAATACTCAACTAAATAGCCTGATAATGTTGGTCCAATAGCTGGCGCAAGTCCAATAACTAAACCAAACATTCCCATATATTTACCACGTTCATGTGGTTCAAATATATTCAAGATGGTTGTCATCATGAGGGGCATCATGATACCTGAACCTAATGCTTGAATAATTCTAGCTATTAATAAAATAGTAAAATTAGGGCTAAATCCACCTAATATTGTTCCTAAGAAGAATATAAAAATACCAACTAAGAAAACCTGTCTTGTCGTATAACGTTGAATAAATAATGCGGATAATGGGATTACTACCCCATTAGTTAATAAAAAGGCTGTTGTTAACCATTGTACTTGTGAATATTCAATGTTGAAATCTTTCATAATACTAGGTAGTGCTGTCGCTAATAATGTTTCATTAAGTAAACCAAAGAACCCGCCTAGTAACATCGTAATAATCATTACTAATTTTGCTTTTAGAGACACTTATACTCCTCCTTAATTTCCTTTTCTTTTATCACAACATTATACAGTTGTTGAATGTAATATGCATTTTTTTAGTTCAAAAAGTCACATTCTCTCAAATCGTAATAATTACTATTTACATTTTTGAAACTTTCCTCCATAATATAAACAGATAAAGGAGGTCATATTATGAAAACAGATGTACAAACCGCACGACGTAATTTGAACAGTCCCAATATTAAAACAAGAAAACGTGCTTTAAAAATTATCAAACAACATAAAAAAGCAAAGTAATCCTTTCCTATTTCTATATATACATTTACAAGAGAGATGATACTTTCATTTGATGCAACATATCATATTGCTAGACATCATTAATCCACATTCATATTACTCCACAAAAAAAGGTCACCTATTGATGCAAGCATCAACACGTGACCTTTTATTTTTAATTATAAATAGTATTTGTCTTTAACTTCTAAATTATCTGTTAATTCGTATACTAATGGTGCGCCTGTTTTAATTTCATAACCGATAATGTCTTCATCTGATACATTTTCTAAGTATTTGATTAATGCTCGGATTGAATTACCATGTGCTGAAACTAATACAGTTTTATCATCTAATAAATGTTGAGAAATTTGGTCTGTCCAAATAGGTACCACACGTTCTAACGTATCTTTCAAACTTTCAGAATACGGCATCATTCGATGATCTAAATGACGGTATCTTCTATTTTTCAAATATTCATTACGTTGTTCTTCACTTTCTGCAGGTGGTTGAATATCGTAAGAACGTCGCCATTGATGAACTTGTTCTTCACCAAATTGTTGTCTTGCATCATCTTTATTTAATCCTTGCAACGCACCATAGTGACGTTCGTTTAAACGCCAACTTTTATATACTGGAATCCATTGTTGTTTTGATTGCGCTAAGATATACTGCGTTGTTTCCAATGCGCGTGTTAATAATGAAGTAAAAGCAACATCAATCTCTAACTGATTCTCTAATACTTTCTTACCTGCTGCAGTTGCTTCTTCAATACCTTGCTCAGATAAGTTAACATCTGCCCATCCTGTAAATAAATTTTTCGCATTCCATTCACTTTGACCGTGACGACATAAAATTAATTTTGGCATAATTTAACACCTTCCTATTTATATAACAAACTATCTTGAAAGATAGTTGATATGTAAATTCAATTAAAAACCTCGTTTAATAAATCTATTTATTAAATTTTATATCTTCATTATAGAACTACCATATAGAATTTCAATCATTTACATTTGGTCTTATGTTGTAATTTTTTGACATATTTTTATTTTTATTGCAATGAATGTATTCTCACTAACATGTGTGTCATCATTTTTTTATTTTCATGTAACCTACGCAATCAATTGAGGTGTTATAGTATGCATTACATCTTTAGAACATCATAAATTCAAATGATATATTCAGACACATATCCTTGGGGATATCAGTTTTAGTCGAATTATATTCACTAACTAAAGGAGTTAACTATAATGAAAAAATCTATTTTAGCAATTATCGCTACAATTTCTATAGGTGCTACAGGTATGGAAGCACATCAAGCTCATGCAGCTGAAAACAACCAATCGTCACAACAAAGTTATTCAGAAAGTAATGAATCAACTAGTAGTGTTTATCAAGAATTCATAGATGCAGGTGGTACTAAAGCATTGTGGGACAGTGTTGTCATGCCAGAATCAGGTGGTAATCCTAATGCATCAAACGGACAATATCATGGTTTAGGTCAAACGAACCAATCTTGGGGTTATGGTTCTGTTGAAAACCAAACTAAAGGTATGATTAATTATGCTAAAGAACGTTACGGCTCAATCGATAAAGCTATTTCATTCAGAGAAGCTAACGGTTATTGGTAAGATGTAAATATTAAAAAAGCGTCGAATAGAATCTTAATTGACTCTATTCGACGCTTTTATTGTATTATTCTATTGATTTGATTGATGTATTTCATTTTCAGTAGCTTCATCTATTTTCGGTTCGGGATGAACATATACAGATGATATACCTTTTTCATGAAGATGTGATTCAACTTTATCACAAATTAAATGTGCTTCATTAATAGATAAATTAGGTTCAACTACAATAGTCACATCTAAAAAGATACTACTACCGTGATAACGTCCTTTAATACTTCGAACGTCAAGCACGTCATTTACTTCTAAAATATCATTTCGATATTCTTCTAAATCCTTCTCATTAAAACCATCACTTAATGTAAAGATAGATTCTTTAAATATTCCAAAACCTGTGTAAATGATTAGTAAGCCTAATATGGTCGCTAAAACAATATCTATAATAGGAAAACCTATTTGTGTAAATACCAAACCTACTGCAGTACCAATACTGACTAAGCTATCTGATAGGTTATCGTTAGCCGCAGATTTTAATGAACTACTATTTGTTTTCTTTGCTAATTTATGATTAATGACATAAACACCAAGCATGATGAGACCACTAATGATACTAATTAGAATAGTAACCGGACTTGGTACATGTTTATCATGGGTTAATAATCGAGGTGCATTTTCAATGACAACTTGTATACCCACAAACAAAATAATAAATGATACTAATAGTGTAGAGATATTTTCAGACTTTAAATGACCATATGGATGGTTTTTATCTGCTGGTTTAATTGAAATTTTCAGCCCAACAATAACAGCGATAGAGACCACAATATCTGTCATATTATTCAATGCGTCCGCTCTTACTGCTGCAGAATTATATATAAATCCTGTCACGTATTTAGCTATTGAAAGAATAATATAAACAACTAAACTTAAATATGCCCCACGTTGTGCAATTTTCAAATTTTCATTTTGAGACATGACAATAGACCACCTTGATTTCCTTTAGTAATCATAGTATGAATCATAAAAAATGTTTTTACAACGTTTTTTAATTTCTATATTTTTTATATAATTAAGCTAATTATTTTTTTAGATTTGCCTAAAAATTAACCTGCTAATTGCTAAGAAAAAAGTACTTTTTTAACTCAATTTTAAATTAAAAACCCATCAATTTATATTTGATCACATGAAAATTCTCGCAAATGATATTCACTACTCATCTGCGAGATTATAATGTTATGCATGATTAATATAATGATTATGACTCAAACGTCAATCTTTTAAAATCCATTTTGATAATATGAATGTAATTGGTATCGTAATGATCAAACCAGCGAAAGGTGCAATTTCTGAAGGTATATTTAACCACTGTACAAATACATATAACAATACGGTCTGCATTCCCATATTAACTACTTGTGTCAAAGGGAAGCTAATAAATTTACGTAGTGTAGGTTTAACTTTATATACAAAGTAACAATTTAAATAGTAAGAAATGATAAAGCTTACTAAAAAGCCAGTAACATGACTAACTAAATAATTTACATTTAAAAGTTTTAGTAAGAGTAAATACACTACATAATAATTAAATGTATTCACCCCACCTACAATAATAAATTTTATTATCTCAAAGTGCGTTTGAGTCAATTTCATACTTAATCTCCTTCAAGTTTTGCCATGTTCGATCCATACGGTACAATTTTCAAATTAACATTCTGTGGTATATCATAATATATTTTAAATAAGTTGTGTTGTATATCATTGCTAGGCGTTGCTTTATTTAGCATATTTTCAAACGGCAACTTCTCAAGTACAACTACATGTTTAATACGTTGTGTATGTAATTGATGTTCAATAGAATTTAACCGTTGTATATGTGTAAAATATATCATACTGAAGGTCACAATGAATATCATAGATAATCCTAATGCTAGCGCTCTTATCCCAATATGTAACGATTTCGCATTAACTCTGCACTGTGTCATTAATAGTAGTAAATACAAAGACCATAATACATAAATAGTATAGAAGTTACCTGGCGTTATCGGAGAGACTAAAAGTAATGGCACAGTAACTAATAATATAGATCCAAGTGTATAATAACCTAGCATTCTCACAAACTGTGCTTTAAAAATGACATAGGTTGCAATAAATAACGCAATGTAGAACCATCCACAAATCATTAAATTAAATAAAGCGACACTGAGTGACCCTTTTAATTTATAAAATTGAAGGAAATCATATATAAAGAATTTATAGAAAGGCAACATAGCGAGACTGACTACCAAAACTACTTTCCAACGTAATATCCAATGATTAAAAAAGGTATTTTTAAATAATAAATATATCGTTATAAACGCAATCACGGTTAATATTAAATATTGATTAATGAAAATATATTCCGGTAATTCCTTAAATATCGTATGTAATATCTTATGTTTCAAACCTTGATTATCTGAGAAGCGTAAATATTCGTTACCACCTCTGTAAATACTAATATATATCGGGTTAATAAACATGAGCATACCGCCTATTAAACTTAACATAAAGCCCATGATTAAATAATAATTAATATGTCGATTTCGAATGACAAAGATGACATTCCCAATAATCAAAATCAACATATTATAAAGTGTTAAATTTTCAACAAACAATTGCCCTAATAAAGTAGATATTAAAAACAAACTTATCCACGTAGTATTGAGTTCTTCGCATTTATATATTGATACTACAAATAATATCAATATCGATAACACTGTACTAGGTACATAACTAAAGAAACCTGCGAAGTTACCATAAGTATCTCTATAAATGATTCTTGGCATCATTAAAATAACTATAAACGCAATGATAATATACGTTCTACGTTGATATTTGCCAGTCATCATAACTAATAAATAGACCATACTCATTGATATACCGGCATAGAGTAAATATCGTAAAACACTGATTTTCATAGCTATTAATTCTAATAAGTTATCTAAGTATCTCCCATTCGTGTATTCAATCAGTCCTTTATACACCGTTAAATTATGTGCAATTGCCCATTTGAAATCATCTGCTGCTAAAGGTGTTAGAATACTAATTAATAAATAAAAAAGAAAAATGAAGGTACACCATACGTATAATTCATTCAATTTGAAGTTGATCTTGTTGTTCATGTCTATGTTGTTCACCTTACCTATATAAATATTACGTTATATTATTATACTATTATAAATTATATTTTCCATATTTAATGTTATATCTTTCATTCATAATTAATTGATCACTGATAATGTTTTATCTTTTGTTTTCAAGTTGACTCTTTTACAATAAAGATAATCAAATCGATGAGGAAGTGTCGTCCAATGAAAATAGTCATCGCACCAGATTCATTTAAAGAGAGTATGTCCGCAAAAGAAGCAGCGGAAGCGATACAAGAAGGATTTTCCACAATATTACCATCAACCATTGAATATGATTTAATTCCCATGGCTGATGGGGGTGAAGGTACAACTGAAGCCTTAATGGATGCGTTAAACGCTAAAACGATAACAACAACTGTGAAAGATCCACTTTACCGAGACATTAGTGCAACGTATGCATACGCACCATATCAGAAGGTAGCAATAATAGAAATGGCTGCTGCATCCGGCCTAGATTTGTTAACAAATGAAGAACGAAATCCATTGAAAACCACTTCTTTCGGAACTGGGCAACTTATTAATCATGCTTTGGACCAAGGTGCTCAAAAAATTATACTTGGTATTGGTGGCAGCGCTACGAATGATGGCGGCGCAGGCATGTTACAAGCATTAGGCGTAAAATTTACAGACAGCAATGGTCACTCTATTGAACCAGGCGGAATACATCTTCTTGATATCCAAACCATTGATACAACACAGTTAAATTCAAAATTAAAAAACATAGATATGAAAGTAGCTTGTGATGTGACTAATCCATTATTAGGTGATAATGGTGCTACCATGGTATACGGTCCACAAAAAGGCGCCACAACGAAGATGATACCAAAGTTGGATACCGCTCTAAGCCATTATCATGATAAGATAAAATTACAACTAGATAAAGATGTTAAAGACATACCTGGTGCAGGTGCAGCTGGTGGCATGGGCACAGCCTTATTAGCATTCTTGGACGCTCAATTATCTAAAGGTATTGATGTGGTTTTAGACGAAACACATTTCAAATCTAGAATTAAAGATGCAGATTTAGTCATTACAGGTGAAGGCAAATTAGATTACCAAACGATATTCGGTAAAACGCCAATCGGTGTTGCTCAAGTTGCTAAACAATTCAACCTACCTGTTATAGCCATTGGTGGTAGTTTAGGCGAGAGATACGAAGTAATCTATGATCACGGTATAGATAGTGTCTTTAGTATCATGACTCAACCTATGGATCTACAATACGCGTTGGATAATGGTCTTACCCTTTTAAGTCAAACTGCACACAATATCGCCCGTTTATTAAGATTAAACATGTCTTTTGATTTATAAATAGGATAACCCAATAATGATGAGGTGAATGAAATGAAGAGAACTGATAAGTATAAAGAATCGTATCGTTATGATGACCAATACCAAAATCATCGTAACCAAAGTGAAGAACGTGAATACCAAAATCAAAGTCAATATCGTGATCAAAATGAATTTAACGATCCAGAACAACATCCTGAACGCTATTACAATGGTAGAGACTATAGAAGAGAACAAGAGTTACAAGAAGAAAACCAAAAAACACGTAAATCTAAAAAATGGTTAATCGCTATTATCGTTATATTATTAATTATCGTGGCTATTTTCGTAACGAGAGCAGTGTTAAATCACAATAATAACAAAGTAAATAACGACCCTAACGTCTCTCAAAACTATAAAAAAGAAGTCGAAAATCAAAATGACGATATTAATAAACAAGTGGATACGGCTAAAAACGAAATTAAACAAAATAAAAATAGTCAAACTCAAATTAATCAATTACAACAACAAATCAATAACTTAAAACAAAAAGAAGAAACTAATGCAGATTCAAAACTTACACAATTTTATCAAGACCAAATCGATAAATTAAAAAATGCAAATAACGCACAACAAAACAACGAGAATCAAAACAAAGTAGATAGCATGCTACAAGACATCAATACAAAATTTGATAGCATTAAATCTAAAATTGACGAACTCCTTAATGGTTCTGGTAATTCAAATAATCAACAACAATAGTCATCAACCATTTTTCATAACTTTTATTATCAAAAGCATTCCCTAAGATGAGCTCAATGCCTCCACTTATGGGGATGCTTTTTATATCTTAAAATCATTTATTTGGCGAAGTGGTTATAATAGTAATAATGTCATTTTTCTTCTAAAATAGTAACTTATAAAAATACATAAAAATTTAAATTACTACATACAAATATGGGCAAAACATATATAATTTGTTCTATAACTTCTTTAAAAGGAGAATGATTATGCAAAATACAAGTGCCAAGCACTTCCCTTTCATATTAATTATCATTTTCGGTGTAATGACCACTTTTGGTCCTTTATCGATTGATATGTATTCACCATCGTTACCGAATGTGCAACATGCATTTAATTCAACTGCATCTGAAATTCAATTAACTAATTCTTTTGCAATGATTGGCTTAGCACTTGGACAATTTTTCTTTGGTCCGTTATCAGATGTATTTGGTCGAAAAAAAATTGCTTTAACGATTTTAGTTATATATATGCTTGCATCATTAATTGCAGTATTTACGACAGACTTATATTTCTTTCTATTTTTAAGATTGCTTCAAGGTCTAACAGCAGGCGGCTCTATAGTTATTGCGAAATCATCTGTCGGAGATAAATTTAGTGGTGACGAAATGGCTAAGTTTTTAACGTCACTTATGGTCGTTAATGGAATTATTACTATCATTGCACCATTACTCGGTGGATTCGCTCTAACCATATCTACTTGGAGAAGTATCTTTGTCATTCTGACAATGATCACTACCATCGTCATTATCGGCGTATTGTTGAAAATGCCATCAACGCATCAATCCGAACATAAAACATTAAACTATGGACGTATATTTAAAGATTTTGGTCAATTGTTAAAGAAACCATCATTTGTGATTCCAATGTTGTTACAAGGATTAACTTATGTCATGTTATTTAGTTATTCAGCTGCGTCACCTTTTATTGCACAAAAAATTTATAGCTTATCACCACAACAATTTAGTGTGATTTTAGCAATCAATGGAATTGGCTTAATTCTAGTAAGTCAAATTGTGGCACTATTAGTTGAACGGTTGAGTCGATACACGTTATTAATCTATTTAACACTAATCCAAATAATTGGGGTCGTATTGATTATTTTAACGTTAACAATGCATTGGCCTATTTGGATGCTAATCATCGCTTTCTTTTTAAATATAAGCCCGGTAACGTCTATCGGACCATTAGGCTTTGCACTCGCTATGGAAGAACGAACTGGTGGTAGTGGCAACGCTTCAAGTTTATTAGGCTTATTCCAATTTATTTTAGGCGGTGTGATTTCACCATTAGTTGGTCTTAAAGGCCAATTTGACGCTTCACCATACCTAGTAATCATTTCAGTAACCGCAATATTATTAGTCATATTACAAATCATTTATTTCAAACTTAATCCAACTAAATATCGTTCATAAAATAAAAAACGCAAGTGTGATGATGACAGACCGAAAAGTCTAAAATCATCTAACACTTGCGCTTTTTTATGATTTATTTTGTTCTATGGGTAACCAAATTTCGGTAATATAATTGTCGTCTTGCGTATCGCCTTCTGCATACAATTCAAAAAACGGTGCACGTTTTAACTGAATATTCTCAGTTGGAATCAATTCCTGATGAATTTGACGCATCGCTTGTCTAATTGATTGAGGTACTTTCCCTTTCGCATTGACCACAAGATAATCATTATCCTCTAGTTGATACGATTCTAAACCGTCGTTTGGATTTGTCTCACAAGACACCCCAATCATATAATTCATTTTACCATCTTGTTGTGGTAAACAAAGACCCAGCAACCCACTAAGTGCTAGGTCACTTTTTTCTGCAAGTCTATGGTCTAATCCCATAGACGTCACATCTTCCCAAAAATCAGGAATATTACTTTGAGCATGACCGCCACTTTTAAACTGACGTGTCACGCCAATAATATGTGTCGCTTTCATACTTTTAATTTGATAATCCATCTTTGACTCCCCTTAAAAATTTCTACTCCCATTTATTTATAACCTATCTCGGTATTGAATAACACTAAAATGATTATTTCTAAACATATCATTATCCAAAATATGGTGCACGGTATATAATATTGAATATTATTTAAAGTGTATTTAAGTCGAAGGAGATTAACGATGAACCAAACTATTTTACCTGTCAAACCGATGAGTCAGTTATTTCCAATACCAATGATTATGGGCTGTGAAGGCGTATCAGCGTCTATGATGCTTCACTATAATCAACAACCTGTTAAAGCTACAGACATTATGAAAAATTGGCCCACTCACCCAAACAATCCATATAAAGGTTATGTTGGTCATCATTTACTTGTTAAATTTGGCTATCACCAAACTATTTTCCCAGAAGCCTATGTTCCGTTTTTACAAAAATACAACTCACATATCATTGACGGCACAGGTACTAGCTTAGCTGATTTAGAAAAGATCATTGATAAACAACAACCTATTGTGATTTATCATACGAGTTTAGGTGCTCGACCAATGCGTCGTAGCTTCAAATTTGATGGTCGTAAAATTCGTCTTGTTTCGAATATCCATGTCACATTACTTATTGGCTATGATGATAAGCACTATTATTATATAGATCCACTATGGAGTCATATAAAGAAAGGTATTATTTTCCCAGCTATCTTCCCTAATCAAAAACAAGTCATTAAAATTAAGAAATCTAAAATGGAACGAAGTTTTAATGCCCCAGGGCGCATGTGTCTATACGTTAATCCTAAATAATCAATGAAAAAACACTTCGCTAACACCCACTATGATTTTGAGTGTTAGCGATTTTTAAATGATAAAGTCCATTAGTGCATGATTCATTTCCTGAGAAATATCATCTGTACGCCATTGACGTTGATATCCTAAACATGGACATAAATAGCTTATCCCCTTTTCCACCAAAGTTTTCCTAAAATGAACGTGCCCCATAATGCTATATTGAATATTGTTGGTTTCGTATATATAATTGAAGTCTTTGGTTCCGATATAAGCATTAAAGAAATCAAAAATGCGATGTGGGGTTGGCACTACGAAAGCTGGATGTGTAACAATATGTGTTACTAAAATAATTTTGCGTGTGCCAACTTGTTTTAAATCCGCTTCCACTTGTTGCGCCGCTTGTAATGACAAATCTTTATCCGTCATGTCACAATCCATTCTCACTTTATCTTGCCAAGTTGCACCATAATGTTTACCTCGTTCTAATTTCTCTAAAGAAAATTTATCATTAGCAAACGAGTAATCATACCATCCTGTATGCCCAACAATAGCCCAATCATCATTAATAATATAAGGATGCTTAATTAAACATGCGTCTTGTTGTGTATAAATGTCTAAAATGTCCTGTGAACTTTTATCTGTACCATCTGACCATAAATCATGATTCCCAGGTACAAATAATACTGGGATATTTAGCACTTCTTTTAAGTCATTGATAAATTGAATCACTTGTCGATAGTCATTTGAAATGTCACCTGCAATGACAAGTAATTCTATGTTTCTTTTGCTTACCACATCAACTAAACTATCCAAATAATATTGTGCGGTTAATTTGGGGTGTCGATCGATATGTAAATCTGAAATCGCACCTATTCTCATTTTACATTCCTTCTTCGCATATAATTTATTATTGTTTATCATTATTACACATCTCTTTTTCGATTCAAAAAGCTATGATTGATAATCATTATCATCATATCATTTCAAAAATTATTATTTTATATTTATAATAGTTATGTTTTCGAAAATTAATCACTATTGAAAGTACCCCTATTTAACAGAATTATGTGATTATTCAAAAAAGTCATAAGTAATTTTTATCATACAAAGCCTAATAAATGTATTTACTTATATTTTGAAAATTAATTGCTTTATTACAACTATTTCTATAGTATTAATAAAAAGAAAACGCTTTCACAAAAATGTTTATTTTGCTTTCCTGAGGAGGAACATTATGGCAAGACAACTACATAGAGAGTTGAATAACAGACATATCCAATTAATTGCAATTGGGGGTGCAATTGGTACAGGGCTATTCTTAGGTTCTGGACAGACGATTTCACTTACAGGACCTTCACTGTTATTCACATATATGATTATCGGAATGATACTTTTTGCTTTTATGCGTGCTTTAGGGGAATTATTATTAAGTAATACGAAATTCAATTCATTTGTTGATATAGCCAATGAATACATCGGACCTTTCGGTGGTTTCGTGATTGGTTGGACATATTGGATTTGTTGGATAGTTTCAAGTATGTCTGATTTAACAGCTATGGGACAATACTTTGCCTTTTGGTATCCACAAGTACCTCACTGGCTCACAGTATTATTCATAGTATTAATTTTAATTTCGTTTAACTTACTCGGTGCAAGACTATTTGGAGAATTAGAGTTTTGGTTCTCAATTATTAAAGTAGTCACAATTGTCGCTATGGTTATTGTAGGTTTAGTATTGATATTCTTTTCTTTCAAAACACATTACGGGCATGCATCATTTACTAACCTCGTTAAACATGGCGGTATGTTTCCACATGGTGCATTTGGGTTCTTAATGTCATTCCAAATTGCTGTGTACTCATTCATAGGTATAGAATTAATTGGGGTTACGGCTGGGGAAACAAAAGATCCTCAGAAAACGATTCCTAAAGCAATCAACAACGTACCTATTCGTATTTTATTATTCTATATTGGTGGACTACTCGTTATCATGTCTGTCATTCCATGGAATGGTATTGATCCAGATAGCAGTCCATTCGTGAAGTTATTTACATTGATTGGTATCCCATTTGCCGCTGGTATTGTTAACTTCGTAGTATTAACAGCTGCTGCTTCTGCGACAAATAGTGGCATTTATTCAAACAGTCGTATTCTATTCGGCTTATCTAAACAGGGTCTAGGACCAAAAGTGTTAAGTAAAACCAATTCAAATGGTGTCCCTTACTTATCAATGTTCGTGTCATCATTTACCTTATTAGTTGCAGCATTACTTAACTTTATCTTTCCAGATGCCATTCAATTATTTATATATGTCACTACACTATCTACAGTATTGTTCTTAGTTGTGTGGGCAATGATTATTGTTTCTTATATCATTTATGTTAAAAAGAATCCGCAAGAACATAAAGATAATAAGTTTAAACTATTTGGAGGACAAGCTACAGCGTATGTTGTATTAGCATTCTTTGCATTTGTCTTCGTATTATTATTCTTTAGCGATGATACTAGAGCTGCTATCTTTATTTCACCATTCTGGTTCATCTTCTTATACTTCTACTATAAAAAGTATAAAAATAACGCTAAAGACTTAGCTGAAAAACAGCGTTTATCTGATCAAAAACACGTAGAAAACACATAATAATTATATTATTATAAGGTATAATCGATTTTGTCGATTATACCTTTTTTTGTCTAATTTGTTTAAATTGTAAATGTGAAAATATAAGGTAGAATAATATATATCATTATCACAAGGAGATTTCTATGGAATTATTAGAAGCTTTTATTATCTTTATAATTGCAGTAGTGATTAGTTCGATTTTACATAATCGATTTCCTAAAATCCCTACTGCTTTTATACAAATCGCTCTAGGTGTGGCTATCTTCATCTTACCAATACCCATACATTTTGATTTCGATTCTGAAGTCTTTATGATGGCTGTCATTGCACCTTTGTTATTCGTTGAAGGTACGCATGTTTCAAGAACGAAATTACTTGAATATAAAAAACCAATTATTCTAATGGCTATGGCTTTAGTATTTACTACTGTTATTGGTGTAGGTTTCTTTATTCATTGGATCTGGCCTAATTTACCAATGCCAGCTGCTTTTGCTATTGCAGCAATTCTATGCCCAACAGATGCAGTTGCTGTATCAGCTATCACAAAAGGGAAAGTCTTACCTAAAGGATCAATGTCCATACTTGAAGGTGAATCACTTTTAAATGATGCTGCCGGTATTATTTCATTTAAAATTGCCGTTACAGCTTTAGTCACAGGTGTCTTTTCAGCTGTAAATGCGATAGAGCAATTTATCGTGTCTACAATTATTGGTATTTTAATTGGAATTATTGTAGGTTCAGTGGTTGTCAGATTACGTATTTACTTAACTGCTAACAAAGGTATGAAAGACAATAATACTTTAACATTCATTCAATTACTTACACCATTTGCCGTTTACTTTATTGCAGAGTTGTTCCATGCATCAGGCATTATCGCAGTTGTTGTTGCAGGTCTTATACATGGTTGGGAACGCGATCGACTCATTCGTGCACAAACTGAACTACAAATGAGCTACTCGCAAATTTGGAATACGTTGAGTTATGCCCTAAACGGATTCGTATTCGTGGTATTGGGATTCATCGTTCCTGAAGTTGTCATCCAAATCATCAAAGTAGAACCAGATAATATAAAATTCTTAATATTGATTAGTTTGCTTATTGCACTAGCTATTTATGTTGTTCGTTTTATCTGGGTGTTCTTACTATACAAAGATTTCTATTATCCAAATCACTTACAACGTTACTTGGAAGACACGGATATCGCTGAAGAACAACCACCAAGCCGTATACGTTATTCATTTATTATGACAATGTGTGGTATACACGGAACAATTTCATTATCAATGGCCTTAACATTGCCAACGATTATCAATAATCACCAAACCTTCGAGTATCGAAATGATTTATTATTCATAGCTTCATTAATGGTACTTATCAGCTTAATAATGGCGCAAGTCGTATTACCTTTCATCACAGAATCAGAGAAATCAACAGGAAATGAAGGTATGACCTATCAATCAGCAAAAATTTTCATTATGCAAGCGGTTATAAGTCGCCTTAAAGAACTATCTGAAAAGAATAAAGACATTGATTATAGACCTGTATTAACACAATATTATGGAGAAATGTCATTCCTAATTAATGCAGAGCCGGATAATCAAAATACTAAAGAATTACACCGTTTAGCAGAAATTGCTGAGGAAGAAGAAACTGCCACATTAGAAAGACTTATCAATAAAGGTAAAATAAATTCACAAGAGTTGAATAACTATAGAAATGTTAAAGAACTTACAAATTCGTATAAAGAAGCTTCCTTTGTGAAAAAATTTACACGCTTCTTTAGAATGTTCTATCTTCGTTTTAAAGCCAGAAAGAATCTACGTAAACAAGAGTATGATCGATTTAAAAAGGATCAAGCTCATAAAGATCATGTCTCACCAACCAAATCAAATCAAACTGAAAATAATTCGCAACATCACAATGAAGAAGCACAGCTTGACCGTACAGAAATGTTAAAAGTTTATCAAAATGATTTGAAAAAGGTGCAACAAATTTTACGTATCGTTAATCATCATATTATTTTACGTATGCAAAAAGAGCAAAATGCTTCAAACGTATTAGAAGTAAGTTTAGTTGTTGATCAATATCACAACTTATCTCGTGCCTTACGAAATCGACGTAAAGGTAATAAAAATAAAGATAAATCAAACCAAACTTCTAAAGAATTAACAACTGAAGCGCAACAAAATATTCACCTCCAAGCTATTTATGCTGAACGTGAATATTTAGATGCTTTAATTAAACGTAATCAACTATCACCTAAAGTGGCAAGTCAATTACGAGAAAATATCAACTACAATGAAATAGTATTTGCAGAGAAATATTAACTATATGTCTCAAACTAAAAGCCGTCGCACTCATTAAATAATTGATGAGTGTGACGGCTTTTTAATTTATTTTTTAAGTTTAAATGGAATAGTACATAGTATCACGTTCTTTTGATATATTAAATGCATTTTTAATCGTAAGCTGGTTTGGTTGTGTAATAAATGATGCCAAGGTTTCTTAGGAATAAATTCCGGAACAACCACCGTGATTAAATAATTTTGATCTTCGGCTTTACGATGTATTTTATCAATAAATCGTGATATCGGTCTGATGATACTTCTATATTCTGAATGTAAAATAATAAGTCTTACGTCAGGAAAGTGTTGCTTCCATTTTTCTTGGAATGCTTTTTCATCTTCATCACCAAATGAAACGTGCACTGCAATCACATCATTATTCGCTAACATTTGTGCATAATAAATTGATTTATCAACGACAGTCGTAATACTCATAATCGGTACAATTGCTAAACTACGATCTACTACTGGTACGTCATGGACATCTAAATCAGAACGTAATTGCTCTGCGACATTACGATAATGAATTTTAATTCTTACAAATACAGATACGAAGAATGGTAAGAATAATAAAATTGGCCAAACATGACTGAATTTAGTAATCAAGAATATCATAAATACTACAAATGTAATCGTACCACCTAATGTATTAACTGCTAATTTAGCCTGCCAACCTTTTGGACGTTCTCTAAACCATTTTAACACCATACCAAATTGCGCTAATGTAAATGGAATGAACACACCTACTGCATATAATGGAATTAAATTTTCAGTTTTACCTTTAAATAAGATAATTAATATAATCGCAAAAATACCTAACACTAGAATTGAGTTAGAATAACCTAATCTGTCCCCTCTAACTGTAAACATTCTAGGCATGTATTTATCTTTAGACATAGATGCCGCTAGCATTGGAAATGCTGTAAAACCAGTATTTGCTGCTAATACTAAAATCAATACTGTTGTAGCTTGTACAAAATAGAATGCCACATTGTCACCAAAGATTTGTGTTGCTAATTGTGATAGAACTGTAGTCTCAGTCTGTGGCATAATGCCATATACATAAGCTAATCCTACGATACCTACTAATAGGAATGCTAAAATACTACCCATTGTGACTAACGTTTTTACTGCATTTTTAGGTGCTGGGTCTTTAAAGTTTGTCACCGCATTTGAAATAGCCTCTACCCCTGTTAAAGAAGAAGCCCCTGAAGAAAATGCTTTTAATAGTAAAAAGAGTGTCACGCCGTGTACTGCTGTTCCTACTGAAGATTGCATATGGGGTTGAATGTCACCTGTTGCAACACGCCACGTTCCCACAACAATTAATGCAACCAATCCAATTATGAATAAGTACACTGGATAAGATAATACAGTAGCCGATTCAGTTAGACCTCTTAAATTTAATATCAAAATAACTAATACTAATAAACATGCTATGAGTACTTTGTAATCATATAAATTTGGAAATGCAGCTACAAACGCATCTGCACCGGAGGATATACTAACTGCTACGGTTAATATATAATCGACCAATAACGAACCACCAGCAAGAAGTCCCCACTTCTCTCCTAAGTTCGTTTTCGATACCATATATGCTCCGCCACCTTTAGGGTAAGCATATATCACTTGGCGATATGATAATATCAATGCAGCTAATAAAATCAGAACGCCTGCAGCAATAGGTAATGTATACCAAGACGCTACTGCGCCTACAACAGATAATGTAATTAATATCTGTTCTGGACCATAAGCTACTGATGATAATGCATCTGATGATAAAATGGCTAATGCTTTAAATTTAGTGATTTTTTCGTTTTTCAAGTCCCTATTCTTTTTGGGACGCCCAATTAAAAGTCTTTTAATTTGATTAAACATAACACTACTACCTCTTTGTATGTTGATGGATAAACTATACTCCCAACATTGAAAATTGTATAGGTTAACACTATATCTTTTTACTAACTATATACTACTTTAGAGTATTATAACACTTTTAATTCATTCATTTTTCTAATCATCTGTTATTCATAAAATAAATCCTTTAACTCGCTAAAACATTTAAAAACCTGCTATAATAAATTACACAAAATTAACAACGACACAACATTAAATAATAAAGGATTAGAATCATGAAAAAGAAACCATTCATCATCACTGTTTTAATGATGATTGCCATAATCATTGCTGTGATCATTACGAAACATTTTTGGGCATATAATAAAAATGAAACTTTACTCACTCAATCTTCTCAAAATTATATTGATACCATTGTAAAGTCAGATATGAAATCTGGCGATATACCTGGTGCTTCGGTATTAATCGTAAAGGATAATAAAGTCTTTTTAAATAAAGGATACGGTTATGCAAATGTCGAGAAGAAAATTAAAGCAAAGCCTTCAACACGATATGAAATTGCATCAAATACCAAAGCATTTACCGGATATGCCATTTTAGAATTAGCTAAAAATGGCAAACTTAGTCTTAATGATCATGTATCTAAATATATTCCAGGCTTTTATATGAAATACGATGGTAAAAAACAAGACATCACGATTAAACAATTGCTTGGTCAAAAAAGTGGTATCCCTTCAGATATTACAAGTGAGGATCAAACCGAGGTATATGGCGACTCTATTAAAAATTTAGTTCAAAGTATCAGAGGGAAGGAACTCAATCATAAGCCTGGAGACACATTTGAATATTCCAATATGAATTACGATATATTAGGCCTCATTATTCAGAATGTATCTAAAGAATCTTATAACACGTATATAAAAGATCATATTTTAGAGCCGCTACATATGGAACACACAACATTTAAAAAGACAAACTCTAAAAATAAACACGAAGCCGTTGGTTATGAACAATCAAGTGGAACGATTAAAAAAAGTGCACCTTCATTCAATATTGGCGATACACCTTCAGCCTTTTTAATGTCTAACACAAAGGATTTAGAACATTGGGTTAAAATGCAATTAGAACCATCATCTAAAACAAAAGATATTGTTAAAGACTCTCAAAAAACAATAAATGAATCACAAGGTGAAGATGATGCCAATGGATATGCTGCTGGATGGTTTACTAATTCGCACGCAGATTATGTATACCATACCGGTACACTTGATAACTATTCATCAGTTATATTGCTCAATCCTAAAAAATCATATGGTATCGTCGTATTAGCAAATATGAATTCTAATAAAGTAACACAACTTGCTGACCATTTGAATGCACAAGTCATGAACCACAAACACTATACAACCATTGAGACAAAAATAGATCAAGCTCACAATATGAACGTCATCATCTCTATCATATCCATGATTGGCGTTATTATAAGTCTCTACTTTATCTTACGTCGCTTATTTGCCATCAAACACGGCAAATACATGGTACAAAGAAGCAAAGCTTCACTATATGCCTTTATTTTAGTCATGGTAGTATTCGTTTTAATAAGTGTTGCGATTTATTTATTACCGTACTTTGTCTTAGGCAATAATAGTTGGTCGTTTGTAATGACATGGTTACCTGCACACGCTAAGTGGGCTCTATTTAGCTTTTATAGTTGTATCATCTTAATTACTATATTACTTGTAATCATCATTTTAAGTCAGAAACGCACACATCATTCTAACTAACGTTTACGTTTAAAAAATGAACAGTTAAGAATAAGTAACCAAAACGATGTTCTAAGTTTGTTATATTAGACTAAAATTGTATGTAATGATTGATTTCATACCTTTAAAACAAAGATATTTCATATGAAAAGGAAGTCAATGATGGCCAAACGAATTTCTCTATTATTAATCACTGTTTTATGTTTATCAGGATGTGATTATTCAAAATCTGATAATCGTACAGGATTGTTTTATAATACATTTGTACAACCTATGGATCGGTTATTACATTTATTTGGCCGATTGTTTAATGATAACTACGGTTTAGCTATTATAGCTATTGTCTTAATAGTGCGTTTTATTTTATTACCATTTATGCTTATTCAAGTAAAAAATATGCATATCATGCGTGAGAAAACGAAGGTCGTTCAACCACAAATTGATAAAATTAGAGAGAAGATAAAAGAAGCAGATTCTCAGGAGGAACGAAACGCAGCAAATCAACTATTGATGAAGAAATATAAGCAATATGGCATCAATCCATTTAAAAATATCATCGGTTGTTTACCTGTCATTATACAAATCCCTATTCTTATGGGATTATATATGAGCTTAAAATATCCAAGTAGTGATGGTATTACTAAATATCCACACTTTTTATGGTTTAATTTAACTGAACCGAATATTATGATGACGCTAATAGCAGCAATCATGTATTTGATTCAACCTTTAGTGAATTCAATTCATTATCCTAAAAATGAACGTAAAACATATTATGTCATGATGATTTTATCACCGATCTTCATTACTTATGCATCTTTACATTCTGCTTCAGCTTTAGGTCTTTATTGGTCGGTAAGTGCCGCATTTCTAATCATCCAAATGCATTTTGCACATCGTCACTATGCTAAGATTGGCCGTTCAGAAGCCAAACAACTAAGACAATCACTAGAGCAACATAAAGCACAACGTTAAAACTCATTCATAGTAAAAAGCACGACTTAAACCATTAGGCTAAGTCGTGCTTTTTCATATACGCTATTTAATTGGGTTCATACCATCTTTCCAAGTTGAGTAAATTAATTTACCACCTTGTGCTTTGAATTTATCGTTAGTAATACCACGTTCAAATGGTTGTGCAGGTTGAATGTTAATCTCTGGATCAACATTTAATTGCTGTTTATACCATTCTGCAAAATCAGATCCTTTAACAGGCTCGTCATCTGCCACGTTATAAATACCATTATCAAAGTTTAAAGCTTGAATTGACGTTTCAACTGCATCATCTAGATGTACAAATGAAGTAACACCATCAGATAATGTAACATTACCATCTACGAATTGATTGTATATCATACCATCTTTACCATACCAAGTACCAGGTCCGTATAACCAACCAAATCTTAATACAACATATTCATCCATACGAGATGTTTCTTCCTCAAGTCCAATAACACCATCAACTGTTACTTTACGGTCACCACTTGATTCTATATCTAATGGTGTTTCTTCTGTAGCAAGACCTTCCCCTGCTTCGTACATAAAGCCAATACTTTGTGCGATGACTTTTTTAACATTGTATTTTTGAGCTGCATCGATTAAGTTTTTAGAACCTTCGACACGAACTTTAGTATTTGCTGCCATATCTACATTTTTTAAATCTGTAATTTGATTAATAATAATCTCTGGTTGGAAATCCGCAATTGCTGATTCAATCGTATCGTATTTCAAAATATCTCCGACATAGGCTTTTACATTTGCTGATTCTAATTTATTTTTGCCATTTTCAGATGTTGTAAAGCCAGCTACATCGTGACCTTCTTCTAATAATCTTTTTGTTAATTTCGTACCGATTAAACCAGTCGCACCAGTTACAAATATTTTACTCATAGTCTCACCTTTTCTCTATTTATATAGGGGGATTTAATTACTTGCTAGACGAGTGTACAAAATCTATCGTATTCATCCAAATAATATGCCCAAGTAATTCTGAAAATCTTTCTTCTTTAGGTAAATCTTCTACTTTAGGTGTTAATGATAATTTAGGCAGTAAGTATTCATGAAAGGCTATATTTACTAACACACCAAAAACACTTCCTCTAAATACTTTTACTTGAGGACATTTCTCTGCGATAAGTGCATACCCTAATGCATTCGCTACTGAAAATCCATAATGAACACCCATTATTGTAAGCGGAATCTCGTTACCGTTATAATGATAACTTGCATGTTTAACATTATCTGGTAAACCTAACTGATTAAGCATCGTCATTGGTGGTGGCTCTTCATCACGTTCTGGGGTTCTAGGTGGTAATAATGCTTCCCAGCCCATTTTAACAGCGCCTCCTAAGAAGCCACCAACCAGACCAGTCATAATCACTTTCTTGTATGATATAGACATACGAACATCTCCTTAAACTTATCTTTCCTTTTATCATTACCCTTTCATATTTACTTAAGACATATTTTTCAAATCCTTTTTGAGCATTTTCATGTCTTTGAGCAATTTACCATTGTCATAAATAGGATGTGCATATTGGCTAATAAAGAAATTTTTTCTAATATCATAGTCTTCAAAGCCTAATCGATAATAAAAGTTGAGCGTACTTTCAGTGTCACTAGTACCAACATACATTGTCATGTTGTGATATTTATTAAATAACCATGTCATTAGGTAAGTACCCTGTCCTTTTCTGCGATATAAAGGATGAACAGCAATGTTTTTCAGCTCTAACTCTGTATCAGATAATTTTTCTACTGCTGCAATAGCTAGCGTTTGGGATTGGTGCTGATCACTAAGTAAATAGACCTGACATTGATTAATGTATTGTTCTATTGCCTGTTTTTCAGGATCTGCTAATAATAGTAAATTCATATATTTGTTAACAGCCTTATTTTCTATTTCATAAACAATCATATTACTCACCTCAATTTTAAGATTGTTAAGCTCTTTTTTTCAGTAAAAAAGCTTATAAGCAAATCATAAATTGATTACAAGCTTAAGAATAGGTATCTAATTTTATTGTGCACCTAATTGTTGTTCTTTAGCATGAATCATATTGGCTACAAAATGATTCACTGGTGCATCGATATGGTGTTCCATTCCCAAACGAGCAACAGCACCATTAATATAGTCAATTTCAGTTTTACGATGATTGTTAATTAAATCTTGGTACATAGAAGGATAATGTGGGCCTACTTTATCATTTAAGTCGATAAGATATTCAAACACTTCATCTAGGTTTAAATGCACATCATCAATCGTTGCTACATGCACAATTTCCTGGGTAATTTTATAAATAAGATTTTTAGCATCATCGCTTTGATTTAACGTTGCTAAATTACATTCTAAAATCGTACATAGTGCATTGGCTGTCCCATTCACACAAATTTTCTTCCATATAGATTGATGTAAATCATCACTTAATACACCATTTAGCTCTGCCTGATTCAAAATGTCTACGATTGTTTTAACATTATCAGTACCCTCTGTAACCAATGCACCTACTTCAACTGGCCCACTACCCATTAGATGCGTATAACCTGGACTTTCGATGCCTGCTGTCCAAGTTGTTACACCTCTCACAATTTGTGGTAATTGGACATATTGCTCAATCAAACGCTCATGTTTGAGCCCATTCATCGTACATACAACGATGGTTGAGTGGTTAATATGTGGTTGTATATAATCCAATACCTCTTTAAGTTGCATTGATTTTGGAAATAAAAATACAACATCATATAGTACATCTTCAGGTATGTCTCTTGAATCATACATTGGTATTTCTAAGTGACATTGTTCACCATTAATATCTATATGTAAACCATTCGTTTGAATAGCCTTAACATGTGATTCCCAACTGTCTATTAGCGTTACATCATATCCATTTTGGAATAATTTAGCACCAAATCCACTTCCTAATGCACCTGAACCTGCAATAGCTATCTTCATTCCAATCCCTCATTCCTCGGTAAAGTTACCTTTAAAATACTATTTAAGACTAATATCGTCAATGAACATAACTTAATTTTCATAATTTTCTAACATTAAAAGTAAAGTTATTTATAAAAAAAGTTGGGACATAAATATATATTTCAAGTTACATTGATATTTAGGCAGTCGTTGACTGTAAAGTCATTCTTTTTCTTATAGAAATGAGAATGACTTACACATGCGTATTGACTCATGTGTTCAAATTAAGCTTTAGAGGTATGCATGAAGTAAAGTTCATGCATAAAACCGTCTAAGTAATCAATTACAAAGACGGTCTAATGTATCAAGCTTTTTCTCTTTCTAGTCAACCTTGCCGGGGGGACGGGCCCCCAAACATAGAGCATTTCGAAAAGAAAATCTACAGACAATGCAAATTGGGGATGGACAACGATAAAGAAATACTAATTTCTAAATAATAAATGATTAGTGGTTCTTTATTATTTCTGTCCCACTCCCTCTTACTTATAATTATAAATTTCTTGCTTTCTTTGGAACTAATAATAAAATGGCGAAGAATGCAATGATGGCAATGACTGCGTTTAAGATTACACCCATAAAACCACCCAACTCCATATTCATTTGGGATGCAAATACGCCATATATCGTTCCAGAAATAGCAACACCAAATGCATTTCCTAAAGATGATGCCATTTTATAAACACCTGAAGCAACGCCTACTTTTTCGTCAGGTGCCTGTGCTACAGCTGTATCCGTAGATGGTGTAGCATAGATACCTAGGCCAGTACCAAATAATAAATAACCGATGACACTTGACGTAATATACCAAGGTTCTGGCAAAAACGTTAATGACAGTAATACTAGACCAAGTGCAGTAATTCCGCTACCCATTAATAACGGACGTTTAGGACCAAGTACTTGTAGTATTTTTTCACCTACACGAATCATAATTAATACTGCTATCAAATAAGTTAATGAAATCATACCTGTTTGTGATTCATTAAAATCTAATTGCTGTTGGTAGTATGTATTAACAACAATGAGTGTCCCACCTGCAACACCATTCAACATAAAGTTAGAAACTGTTGCACCACTATATCCTTTATTTGAAAATAAACTAAAATCTACTAAAGGATATTTAATCTTATTTTCATACATAATAAAGCCGATAAGTGAAACAATGAATACCACAATTAAACTTAAAATAATGGGTGAGAATAATCCTAGTTTAGATGTTTGCGTAATAATCACGTTGATACTTAACATACAAATAATCAAGATCATTAAGCCAACAATATCGAATTTCTTTTTCTCACCATTTTCAGTAATAACTGGTTCAGCTTTTGTTTCAGGTGTATGTTTAATTAAATACATTGATAATAATGTTAATACAATAGATACGATGAAGATGGTTCTCCAACCAAAGTGCGTTGACATTAATCCACCAAAGAGTGTACAAATACCACTACCGCCCCATGATCCAATTGACCAGTAGCTTAACGCTCTTTGTCTTGCTGTACCAATATAATATTGGTTAATAATAGCTAGTGTTGCTGGCATAATACATGCAGCAGACAACCCTTGAAATATTCTTCCTGCAATTAGAAATGGTGTTAATGGCGTGATAATAATTAACAAAGAACCAATAATATTTAAAATTAATCCAATATACGTGACTTTCACACGACCAAATTTGTCCGCAAAGTCACCGGCACCCACAATAAATAAGCCTGACATTAAAGCTGTAAGACTTACTGCTATGTTAATCGTACCGATATCACTTTTATATGTAGATTGCAAAGGGACAACTAGATTCACAAGTGATTGTGCGAATAGCCAAAAGGTAATCACACCTAAAATGATTCCAAGAAGAAGCCTATTATCTCCTTCAAATTCTCTTGAAGCTTTGTTCATAAAATATCAATTCCTCCTACAAAAAACACTTTCCTACTCTTACTTACTTGGTTTTAAATCGACTTAATGCTATGACCTTTGATTTAATAACAATCTCTTTCCTTCTATTTGTCTAAATTAGTAATCATTATTTTTAAATCGATTTAATATGTCTTTACCTTTACCCTTTAATTTCTTTCAATATTTAGAATATTTGTATATATAAATCTATATTTTACACCAATTACTTTTATTTTTCCATAACGTCTTGAAGTATACAATTGATAGTATTATCGTTAATGTAGGTAAGCGTTTTCGTTTTGATGATACGAGGATTTGTTAAATTGATAACGATGATTCCTATTAATTATTTTGAAAATTGTCACTGAAATGACGAATTCAATATACAAATTAATATGAAATGTATTGTATAATCACTTGTGAATTACTTCACAAAAGATTCGTTTGAAATTTGCAATTTAAACTTTATTTATTTTTTTGAAACCAAATAACAAGTCAGTCGCTTTTTTTGTTTTAAATGAGTAAGTGAGTCGTATTTTTGACAAATCCAAACGTTCTTACCAAATCATTTTATACAAATAGAACAGGAGGAATGTATGTTATGGCTAACTCACCTTCTCAAAGTGAACGAGTTCAACATACATCTGGAAGAGTGTATCATTTCTTCCAACAGGCTTTAACACTTGCAGTTATTTTATTTATTTCCAAGATCATTGAAGCAATCATGCCTATCCCAATGCCCGCTTCAGTAATCGGTTTAGTTTTATTATTTATAGCTTTATGTACTGGCATTGTTAAATTGGAACAGGTAGAATCCGTAGGAACTGCTTTAACGAATAACATCAGTTTCTTATTCGTTCCAGCTGGGATTTCAGTTATCAATTCATTACCAATTTTAAGTAAAAGTCCGATATTGATTATCTTACTTATTATTATTTCAACTATTTTCTTATTAGTATGTACTGGTTATGCATCTCAATTACTTGTGACTAAATCTCTATTCCCAAGTAAAGAGAAAAATGAAGAAACTAGTCGTATAGGAGGTTAATCATGGCGGACTATTTAGGTATTAATACACCCTATTTCGGTATCTTATTATCATTAATCCCATTTGTTATAGCTACATATTTCTATAAAAAGACAAATGGCTTTTTCTTACTTGCACCTTTATTTGTAAGTATGGTTGTAGGTATTGCTTTCTTAAAATTAACAGGTATAACCTATCAAAGTTATAAAATCGGTGGCGACATCATATACTTCTTCTTAGAGCCAGCGACAATCAGTTTTGCTATACCTTTATATAAAAAACGTGATGTATTAAAAAAATATTGGCTACAAATATTTGGTGGTATCGCATTAGGTACAGTTGTAGCTTTAATATTAATTTACTTAGTTGCTTCATTATTCCAATTTGGCAATCAAATTGTTGCATCAATGTTACCTCAAGCTGCTACAACAGCGATTGCCTTACCAGTATCTGAAGGTATCGGTGGTGTAAAAGAGTTAACATCATTAGCTGTTATTCTTAATGCTGTTGTTATCTCTGCGCTTGGTACTAAGATTGTACAATGGTTTAAGATTACCAATCCAATTGCACGTGGTTTAGCGTTGGGCTCTAGTGGTCATACACTAGGTGTTGCAGCCGCAAAAGATTTAGGTGAAACTGAAGAATCAATGGGTAGTATTGCCGTTGTTATCGTTGGTGTCATCGTCGTCGCAATTGTCCCAATATTAGCACCTATTTTATTAGGTTAAATCATTCAGAATAAGATAAGAGGTCTGAACAAAAATTATAGTTCAGACCTCTTTTTTATATTTTATTTAATTTGTTGTGGTTGATGTTCAAATTTCTTTTTACTTTTACGTGTAGGATCTAATCGTTTTTCTAAAAATCTTAATCCTAAATCAATTAAAATGGCTATTAATGCAATAGGTATTGCCCCTGCAAGTATGAAAGTCGTACCGTCTGTTGAGTTGGTACCTCGGATGATAATATCACCCAATGTTGGCGCTCCGATAAATGAACCAATTGCCACAATTCCAATTGCCACAACGAGTGCAATACGAATACCACCAATGATGACTGAAAGAGATAGTGGTAATTCAATCATACGTAAAACTTGGTTTCTCGTCATACCCATGCCTTTACCAGCATCTTTAATATTCTCATCTACATCTACAATGCCCGTGTACGTATTCTTAATAATTGGTAATAATGAATATAAGAATACGGTAACAACTACAGTAGTTGGACCAAGGCCCATCGCTAACATTAAAATGGCCAACATAGCAATGGCTGGAACAGTTTGAATGATATTAGCGATCGTGATGATTGGCCATGCTAATTTTTTATATCGTGCAATGACAATGCCAATCGGTATCCCAATGATACATGCAAAGAGCACACCATATACTGACATAAGTAAATGTTTAAAGAATAATTCCATTAGGTAGCCAAAGTTTAATGAGTAATATTCAATGATAGATTGGAATAAATTACCTTTCATGATTATTGACCACCTTTCTTACTATTTTTGTCGTTTTCGAAATAATTATGTTTTTTCAAGTATTCTTCAGCGATGATAGCTGGTTCTTTACCTTTACCATCTGCTTCGTAATTTAATTTCTGCATTTCTTTTGTTGACACTTTACCTTCTAATTTTTTCAAGGCTGTATCAATTTTCGGATTATCTTTAATCACTTTTTCAGTCGCTAATGGACTACCATCATACGGTGGGAAGAATTTACGATCGTCTTTTAAGATTTTTAAATCATAAGCTGCAATACGACCATCGGTAGAATATCCTACAGCAACATCTAATTTTTTGTTTTTCAGTGCATCATAAACTAATCCGATTTGCATTGGTCGTGCACTGGCAAATTTGAATCCATAATCTTTAACAAATGCTGGATAGCCATCGCCTGCTCTATTCATCCATTGCGTATCCATACCTAAACGTAATTCGTCTTTATGTTTTTCTAAGTCTGATACTTTTTCTAAGTGATATTTCTTAGCCGTTTCTTTTGTCACCATAAACGCATACGTATTCGCAAAGCCTAGTGAATTATAAAATTTTTGATCATATTTTTTCTTAAATCGTTTTTGTGATTCTGCCATGGCTTTTTTAGGATCTTTCGTCGGTTTGGCATCCAATACACTTGTTAATTCGGTACCTGTGTATCTTACCGCAGACATATTGACGTCACCGCGTTGCAATGCGTTATGTTGAATAATACTAGAACCTAAGTTACCTATAATTGTAGGTTTAATTTTGCCTTTAGTTTCATGTTCAATCATTAATTTTTCCATATTAGCTATGATTTTAGTTTCACTCGTCTCAGTTGTAGTAATTTTCACATCATTCTTTGAATTGCCGTCCCCTAAACCTGGCAAACTACACCCAGATAATACTAAGAGGGACAACGCAATAAGAATCACTGTATATTTGATATGTTTCTTCATATTGATAAAATCCTCCCTTTTCTTATCTAGATACTTTTAAACCTTTAGGTACTGCCCATTTTTCAACTAATGATAGTAAAAAGTCGACAATGAGCGCTAGTAACGTAACTAATATTGCCGCACTAATAATCATTGGTGGTTGATATAAATTCAATCCGTTAAATACTAAATCACCAAGACCACCTGCACCGACATAACTCGCTAATGTAGCCCAACTAATGACATATACACTAGAGAGACGTATACCACTAATAATCATTGGTAATGCTAATGGCATTTGAACATCTTTCATTAATTGAAATTGTGTCATCCCCATACTTTGTCCAGCTTGTATTACATTTTTATCAATGTTTTTCACGCCGAGTACTGTATTATTTAATATTGGTAATAAAACATAGATAAATAACGCCACAATCGCTGGTGTCTTCCCTACGCCAAAGATAGGTATCATAATGGCTAATACTGCTAATGTTGGAATAGTTTGTAAAACACCCGCAATGGTTAAAACCACATTGGCTGTTTTCGTTGTTCTAGACAATAAAATACCTACCGGAACAGCTACGACGATTGCAATCAGTAAAGCAATGATAGAAATATAGAAATGTTCAATCGTCTTAGATACGAGCTGACTTCCATATTCATTCAAGAATGCTTTCATTATCGCTCATCTCCCGTTTCATGCTTATTCGCCTCTTCTGTAACACTAGCATCATCTTGTTGATGAGCTTGATGTTCTGAGTTTGCCATATCATCTTTAACATATTCGTCAGAAGGTTGGGTTAGTTGTGTGTCGCTTGCTTCACCCCAAATGGAGTCATAAACGATATCAACTAAGTTAGCACGTGTAATCAAGCCAATGAGGATATTGTCGTCATCAACAACTGGAATATTTCTAACATTACGTTTTAAAATCGTACGTACTGAGTCTTGTAATTTCGAATCGATATGTACTTTATAAATATCACGTTGCATCGTATCAATCAGTTCTTTTCTTGCACGGAGTCCTTGATTGATATCTTCTATGTCTAAAAATCCTAGTAATTTGTGATGGTTGTTCACAACAAATATAGTATCTACACGTTTCTCTCTCATGATATTGACCGCATCGTTAAGTGAATCATCTGCGTTTACTGTGATTGGTTTAATCATTGCGTCTTCAACCGTTTTCATATTTGGTCTATCTTGAATCAATCGATTTTGACCAATAAAGTCTATTACAAAATCATTGGCAGGATTTCTTAAAATATTGTCAGGTGTATCGAATTGTACGACTTTACCTTTCGACATTATACAAATTTTATCTGCCAATTTAATGGCTTCATCCATATCATGTGTAACAAAAATAAATGTTTTACCTAATTTTTGTTGAAGCTCTTTCACTAAATCTTGCAATGTATCTCGTGTAATTGGATCAAGCGCACCAAATGGTTCATCCATTAAGATGATGTCTTGTTCAGCAGCAAGGGCTCTTACTACCCCTATACGTTGTTGTTGACCACCAGATAGTTCAGCAGGATAACGGTCTAAATATTCTACGGGTAGGTCTACAAGTTTAATGAGTTCTTCCGCCTTTTGGTCTTTCTTTTCTTTAGACCATTTTAGTAATTTCGGTACAAGTACAATGTTTTCTCTAATAGTCATGTGAGGCATCAAACCAATTTGCTGAATGACATAACCAATACTTCTTCTTAATTCAACAGGGTTCATATTACGTACATCTTTGCCGTTCATTTGAATTTGGCCATCAGTTGCTTCAATCATTCGGTTAATCATTCTTAACGCAGTGGTTTTACCGCTACCACTTGTCCCAATAAAGGCGATAAATTCACCTGATTCAATATCAAGCGTTAAATTATCTACTGCCTTTTTATTCCCAGAGTAAATCTTGGTTAAATTTTTAATGCTTAACATGATTGTTTTCCCCTTCCATATTGTAAAAATGACGAATTAATGCGATGACAATTAAAAAGACCAACAGAGCAGTTGTTAACAAAATAAAATATTAGTTGAACAAGAGCACGAAGGCCTTTACGTTAAAAATTTGTATCTTCGATAAAATGCGAATCACATTTCATTAATGTTGTGCTCCCAACAATTAATGCTAATTTAATTGCACGCATATTCGACAACGATATAAATATATACCCTATATAATTTTAGTAAACCTATTGCATTTTTACAAAATTTAACTATTCACCCTTAATATTTTTATAAAGTACTATTTACATTTGATTAATTATATAAAAGGATAAATATGCTTAGTATTTTGCAAGTTTATGAATTATGAAAATTATTTTAAGAAATATTGACAATACATTGAATTATACTTTTATGTTACACATTTATAATTTTTTATTTCCTATTTGTGCTATGTTGAGCTTGTAATCAAAATATATACAAAGAAGGGTTTTATATGAGTCAAGAAAGCAAAGTAGCAGTTGTAACAGGTGGTGCACAAGGCATTGGGTATCAAATCGTTAAACGTTTATTTGATGATGGATTCAAAGTTGCCATTGTGGATTTCAACGGAGAAGGCGCAATTCAAGCGGCACAATCTTTAACACAAGATGACTCAAAGGTTTTAGCCATTAAAGCTAATGTGGCCAATCGTGATGATGTATTTAGTGCTTTAAATCAAACAGTTGAACATTTTGGTGATTTCCATGTTTTAGTGAGCAATGCTGGTTTAGGACCAATGACACCGATTGATTCTATTACTCCTGAAGACTTTGACAAAGTATATGGCGTCAATGTCAAAGGTGTTTTATGGGGTATTCAAGCTGCACATGCACAATTCAAACAATTAGGTCATGGCGGAAAAATTATTAATGCTACGTCTCAAGCTGGTGTAGAAGGTAATGCAGGCTTATCACTTTATAGTAGTAGTAAATTTGCTGTGCGAGGTTTAACTCAAGTTGCTGCACGTGATTTAGCACATGAATCTATTACGGTAAATGCATTTGCGCCTGGTATTGTTCAAACACCAATGATGGAAGGTATCGCTAAGAAAACTGCTGAAGAAGCTGGACAACCTGAATCTTGGGGTTGGAAACAATTTACAGATCAAATCGCATTGGGTAAACTTTCACAACCTGAAGATGTATCAAATGTCGTTAGTTTCTTAGCTGGCAAAGATTCAAATTATATTACTGGCCAAACGATTATTGTTGATGGTGGTATGAGATTCCATTAATCCTCTTTATTAAATGCTTAAACACTCATAAAAATAAGGAGAGGGACAGAAATAATATTTTCTTAAAATTTATTTCTGTCCCTCTCCCTCTTGCTATTTATCATGCATACCTTTTCCTTCTAAAATGTGATTAATATATTTGTCGACTCTTTTTTGTCTAGTATCTGCACGTTTGGCCTCACCAATATGATGCAAGTATTGACGTTGTCTTCCAGGTGTTAATTGATCGAACGCTTCTTTTAATTCTGGCATCGCATCGAATTGTTGTTGTAATTCCTCTGGCACTTCAAAATCTTCTGTTTTCTTTAATTCAACTTGTTTACCGGACTTTTCAATGCCAATAGCTTGTGTCACATAATCAATAATTTCTTCTTTACGTGATTGAATTTCCTCTAAAGTGGTAAATCGTAGCTGTCTTGCGGCTTGTACATTTTTAGTTTGTCTAATTAAAGTATTTTTAGAATCTTCTATAAGTGCACCTTTAAAGAATAAAAGTGCTACATACGTTTTAAAACCATGAATAAGAACCACATTTTTATTATTAATCGTATAACAAGGGTGCATCCATTTATAATCCTCGTCCAACTCGTCAAAATCCACTATGAGTTCTCTTAAATAATTATATTCTTCTTTCCATTGGCTATCTTTTTTTAAAAATTTTTCTACTTCCAAATTGTTATTTTTCTCTACCATGTAATTGCCCTACTTTCTACTGATTCTGCCGTTTCTCCACTATTATAAACTATAATATTAAAAAAACTAATTTTATACATTTAAATAAAAATTACAATATACACATTTGACTAATATTTTAACTAGCGTATAATAATGGCGTAGTATTTTCAGAATATAAAAGAATGAGGAGTCAATATGGCAAATAAAAATGAAACAGAATCGAATAACAGTAAGATTAATCTGCCCCAGTTAGTGTTACTCGGATTAGGGTCATTAATTGGTTCAGGCTGGTTATTTGGTGCTTGGGAAGCATCGTCAATTGCAGGACCAGCAGCTATCATTTCTTGGATTATTGGATTCGTCGTTATAGGAACCATCGCCTATAACTACATTGAAATTGGAACTATGTTCCCACAATCTGGTGGTATGAGTAACTATGCTCAATATACACATGGTTCATTACTCGGTTTCATAGCCGCTTGGGCAAACTGGGTATCACTCGTAACAATTATACCTATTGAAGCAGTTTCAGCTGTTCAATATATGAGTTCTTGGCCTTGGGATTGGGCTAAACCGATGGGTAGTTTAATGAAAGATGGTTCAATCAGTACAACAGGTTTAATCGCCGTTTATGCTATTATTATTATCTTCTCTTTATTAAATTACTGGTCAGTTAAATTATTAACTTCATTTACAAGTTTAATTTCATTCTTCAAACTTGGTGTTCCATTATTAACAATTATTATGTTAATGATCTCTGGCTTTGATACAGGAAATTATGGTCACTCAGTAGGTACATTCATGCCTTACGGTAGTGCACCAATATTCGCAGCAACAACAATGTCAGGTATTATTTTCTCATTTAATGCATTCCAAACAATCATTAATATGGGATCAGAAATTAAAAGCCCTGAAAAGAACATTGCGCGTGGTATTGCTATTTCACTTACAATTAGTGCTGTGCTTTATATCGTGTTACAAAGTACATTCATCACTTCTATGCCACAGTCAATGATTCATGAACATGGTTGGAGCGGTATTAACTTCAACTCACCATTTGCTGACATGGCCATTTTATTAGGTTTAAATTGGCTAGCTATTTTACTTTATATTGAAGCCGTAGTGTCACCATTTGGTACAGGTGTATCATTTGTTGCTGTAACTGGTCGTGTATTACGCGCCATGGAAAAAAATGGGCACATCCCTAAATTCTTAGGTAAAATGAATGAAAAATATAAAATCCCACGTGTTGCAATTGTGTTTAACGCAATCATCAGCATGGTGATGGTTACACTATTCCGTGACTGGGGTACGTTAGCGGCAGTTATCTCAACTGCAACATTAGTTGCTTATTTAACTGGTCCAACGACAGTTATTGCATTACGTAAAATGGGACCTAAGATGACACGTCCATTTAGAGCTAGAATTTTAAAATTCATGGCACCATTATCATTCGTTCTTGCGTCACTAGCTATTTATTGGGCAATGTGGCCAACAACAGCAGAAGTTATATTAATCATCATTTTAGGTTTACCAATTTACTTCTTCTATGAATATAAAATGAATTGGAAAAACACTAAAAAACAAATCGGCGGAAGCTTATGGATTATTGTTTATCTCGTCGTAC
Organism: Staphylococcus sp. HL28; assembly: GCF_021117155.1. NCBI lineage: Bacteria > Bacillati > Bacillota > Bacilli > Caryophanales > Staphylococcaceae > Staphylococcus > Staphylococcus sp. HL28. Next base: position 504,142 of record NZ_CP088218.1, on the reverse strand, counting down.
TTTCATTCCTATCATTTATTGGTAGTAAAGAATTCAAAGGTTTAAACTGGATATATTATCCATGGGATTTCTTAGTTATCATCATCGTTGCCCTTATTTTCTATCAATTAGGTGCAATTAGTTCATTCGAAAGCGTCTACTTCAGACGTGCTAAGAAAATGAATAGTAACATGGGTGATAAACTTAAGAAACGTAAACGTCGTGAGAAACGCGAAAAAATCGCTGAAAAACGTCAAGAACAACAAGATAAAGAAGAAAAACGCCAAAACAAAGAAGATTAAACTCATAAATCAAATTAAAACTGCTAACGATTGTAAACATCGTTAGCAGTTTTTTATACATATAGCTGACTTGAATCATTTATTATATAGTGTTATTGAAGATGACTTTGAAAGGACGATTGACTATGATGGTTAACGTAACTATAAATAACCGTATCGTTAAAGGTATTTATGATAATGAAAATGATATTGACGCATTCCTTGGAATTCGCTATGCCGATCTCAAACATGGTCGCTTTAAACATTCTGAATTAATTACATCATTGCCTGAATCTATAGACGCAACCTTTTTCAATAACATTCCGCCACAACCGTATAACCAACTTGAAGATTTTTTCTCAAGTGATGTTTCCTTCCATTTCAATCATTTTACACAAGACGAAGACTGTTTATATTTAAATATATGGCGACGTCATCACTCTCAAAATAAAACTCGACCTGTCATCATCTATTTTTACGGTGGCGGATTTGTCAATGGTCACGGTAGCGCTGAACTATATCAACCTCAATCTGTCGTCGAACAAGAAGATGTGATTGTCGTCACATTTAACTATCGATTAGGTGCTTGGGGATTTTTAGATTGGTCCTTTTTTAAACCAAATTATGATTGTAACAATGGTCTTTCTGATCAAATCAATGCGATCAAGTGGGTACACCAACATATTAAAGATTTCGGTGGAGATCCTAATAACATTACATTAATGGGGCAATCTGCAGGGAGTATGAGTATCATGGCTGTGATGCAATTACCAGAGACAGAATCCTATTTCCATAAAGTCATGTTATTAAGCGGTACATTGCGCTTAGACAGTCGAAAGATAGGCTATGAAAAAGCACAAAATTTTAGTGAAATCATAGCGGAAAACTATCCTAACTCAACCATAGATTCATTAACTACAGAAAATATCATGAATATCATGAATTTAGACCAAACAACTCGTGGCCAGTCCAAAGGTTTAGAATTAATTTACGCACCTATTCAAACATCATCAATGACAATGAATAATCCTAATTTCTCAAAGCCGATATTTGTTTCTTATACGCAAAATGAAGGTGACATTTATATAAAAAATGAATCTCGAAAGTTATCAACTAATCGCTTTGTTAAGGCTATGACTTTTAATGGTGTAGAAATAGAAGTCAGTAATGCCATTAGTGCGCAACAACAATCTACATGTATTACTGACTATATTTTTCAACAACCCGCACATGACTTTTTGAAAAGTATCAGTCATAATCCCAACAGATGGCTAGCTTCCTTTCAATGGCACGAACCAAATAGTACTTATTATCACTCTGCTTATCATATATTAGATATAGTCTTTTGGTTCGGTCATTTGGACGTTTTAAAAGCTAATGGCTTAGATGTCACGACTCACGAACGTGAATTAAGTATGAAAATGATTCACAACCTTGCATACTTTGCAAGATTTAGTAAAATGCCGTGGCTGCCATATCAAGTGGGTCATACAACGCCACATATTTATGACTAAAATGGGAGTGGGACATAAATATATTTCAAGTTACATTCATAATTAGGCATTAGTTGACTGTAAAGTCATTCTTTTTCTTATAGAAATTAGTATTTCTTATGCATGCGTTTCACTCATGTATTCCTATTTTAAAGTACACATTAGCTGTGGCTAATGCGTAAGAACTACTACATAATAAATGATTAGTGGTTCTTTATTATTTCCGTCCCACTCCCTTTTCATTATGCTTCTTTTTTAGCAAAGTGAATATTCTTTAATGTAAGGGTAACGACTAATCCTAGAAATCCAATCAAGGCACTTGTGTAAGTCACGGCGTGTACGGATAGATGTGATACGACTAAACCACCGATTATGCCACCCATTCCGATACCTGCGTTTAAGCTAGACATATTCCAACTCATCACCTGGCTTGTATCTCCTTCAACATGTTCTATGAGACCACTCTGCACTGCAGGATTCGTACTCCATTGCATAATATTCCAAACAAATAATCCGATTAATAGCATGACAGTACCTGATAATATGAAATTTAAGACAAGCATCATAACGATAAATATCGTAATAGAGATGATTAACCAACGCTTACTTGTCCATTTATCTGCAAAGATACCTCCCAATGATGTACCTATCACACCGGCAACACCATTAATTAGTAATGCCAGTGATACAAATGACATTTCATGACCATTTGATAAAATCAGTGGGTTAATATATACAAATGTGACTGAGTTCGCTACTAAAATTAAAAATGTAATTATAATAAATTTTGCTACTTCAGCTGGACGTAACACTTTAGATATAACCTGATTAGAATGGTCAGCGTCTGTATGATTCGCATGACTCAATTCATGTTCTTTAGGTAAATACAACATCATAAGTATACCTACAATGACACTAACAGCAACAATAAATATAAAAGTAAAACGCCAACCTACCCAATCACCTATTAATGTTCCAATAGGTACACCAAATACATTGGCACCACTAAATCCTGAATAGACAACACCAATCATCTTACCTCGATTTTTAGGTGAAGTTAACATTGCAGTCAACGCAAGTACTTTAACAATAATGAGTGATGCTGCTGCAGATGACAAAATACGTCCTATCACTAAAATAGTGAAATTAGGCGCTATTGCTATAATTAAATTCCCTATAATAAAAGTCACTAATGTCCAAAGTAACACCGATTTAGCTTTAAAACGCTGCGTCACTTTAACCAGAATCGGTCCACAAATGGCAAATGTTAAAGCGTATAACGTAACAAGTTGGCCAATGATGGCTTCAGATACATGTAAATCTTGGCTCATTAAATTCATAATACCTGCTACCATCATCTCGACCATACCAACGATAAACACACTAAATATGAAAGTAACAATACGCATCATCGACATTTTTCATATCCCCCTTTCATAAATTTTTCAATGTTTATAGCATAAAAAAACAGCTACAAACCCATTTAACTAAGATAAGTAACTGTTTCATTATATAATATTTTTTCATTATTTTGTTTGTCAGGAAATCAAAAGTTTAAAACTTTTCTTCATTTATCACGTGATTAATAAACTCAAGTGCAATCATAATAACAATTGCTCCAAAGACACCACCATTTACAAAATATGAATTATGTAAGAGGGTCTCCATCCCAAAATCAACATTTAAAATATTTTCGATTAATACCATAATAAATCTAAATATGTTGTATATAAATAATATTAACAATATAAATGATAGTATATATCCTATGACTTTCATTTCTGACCCCCTTTACTATAATTGATTTTGGTATCCTTCTTTTCCTTTCTTTCTACAACAAAATATAATAATGTGGCACACGTCGAACCACCTAAGATTGTGCTTGGATATTCTAAAATCATATTTAAGAAAGCTATATGATAGTAAATTGCTAAACTACGCAAAGTAAATAGAAATAATACAGCAATGATAAAAAAGCAGGACATTTTAAAGACTAATTTCATCAAATCATCTCCTTAATTCATATCTAACTTTATTTTATTTAGTCATCATAAATCAGTATTTATTTATAGTTTAAATTTTCCTTAAATCTTAAAAAGATAATAGTTTAACTATTTAAAAAAGATTAAAATGAATTCAAGAGGTGTAAAAAATGAGTGGTCAAATTTTGATTATTGAAGATGATAAAGATATACAAGAATTAATTAAATTATCTTTAACAACTAAAGGACTAACATCCATAGACACGGCAGATGATATAAATGAGGGTAAGCGTCTTATTAACCAAAATCATTATAGTGTCATACTATTAGATTTAAACTTAAAATCGGAAGATGGTTACGAATTAATGAAATTTGTTGACCTATCACAAACATCAGTTATAGTTGTGACAGCTAAAGAAGAAAATTTGGAATTATACAGAGGATTTGAAAAAGGCGTTGTAGATTATATTAAAAAACCTTTCGATCCCATGGAACTGTACTATAGAGTATCTCTTCATTTAAAAGACGACTCAAATGATTTATATCAACTTGGAAATCTAAAGGTCAATTTTAAAAGTGGTGACGTTATTGTTAATAATAAACCTGTTTCACTTACGGCTAGAGAACTAGATTTACTAATCTTTTTTATTAATAACAAAAATCAAATTCTATCCAAAGAACAAATTTATTCAAAAGTGTGGGGCTATGAAACATTCGTTGATGATAATACATTAATGGTTCACATTAGAACATTGCGACGTAAAATTGAAGAAAATCCTAATCAACCAGAATTTATCAAAACAATGCGTGGCAAAGGTTACATATTCAAGGGTGAGAATCATGAATAGACGTTTTTTACTAAAATTCTTCAAATATTTAGCTATATACTTATCTTTAACAATCATCATTGCAATGATTTCAATTGCAATATTCATCTCTATTTCTCTTAAACACTTTTATACTAGCTTAAACACAATTGAACCTGATTTTTTTAATTTAGATGAGCCAATAGATAAACCGTCACACTATATCAAGGACTTAGCTAAAAAAGACAATGCCACTATATATTACACGGATAAAAATGGTCATATTTTATATCCAAATAAGTTAAAGCATAAAAATATTAAACCCATTATCTTAAAAAATATTAACTATGCTAATGCTGTTCCAACTTATAAAGATGAAAGAACCTATTTCGTTTTTATTTATAAGAATCATAGTAATGCAAATATAGCAAATAAGAATCAAATCCAATCACGCAAACTACTTCAAAGTGTAACAACCCATGATTATAATAAATATGATTATAACTATCATAATAATAAAATAAGTTTTCGATTAAACCATAATAAACGCCCTATTCTAAATAAGGATCAAATCAATGATGATCCAACAGATCATTTTAATGAGATACCAGTGCTACTATGTACTACTTTATTAATAGATGTCTTTTTAGCACTCATTACATCTTATTTAGTTTCGAAGCGTTTAACTAAACCATTAAGTTATTATATTGACTGGATTAGTAATTTGTCTCACGAAAAATTGCACCAACCAACAACTAAAGAGAATATCAAAAAATATAGTAAAACTTTCCCAGAATTACACACATCTCTTACTACGTTAAACCAACAATTATTGCAAAATAAAATCTATCAAAACCAGATTCATTATTATAAATCAAAATGGATTTCTCAAATATCTCATGATTTAAAATCTCCATTGACATCAATTTATGGTTATTCCAAAATTATTGAGGTCAATCAATCAAACCAGAAATATTTAGCGCTTATATCTGAAAAAGCTAAGTATATGGAAGAATTAATACAAACATTAAACAAAGACTTTGATAATGAAACAAATCAAATGAAGAATGATAAAGAGAGTTTTCCAATTCAAAGTACTGTAGAAAAATTTGTACAAACGATTGGTTATGAAAACATTGAATTAGCATTCCTATTTGATTATGACGAATCATTTTATGGTAATAAATTATACTTTGAAAGAACTTTGATTAATCTTATCGAAAATAGCATTGAACATAATAATCGCAATCCAAAAATAGATATCTTATTTGATAAGATTGAAAATACGCTTTTAATCGACTATAAAGATGATGGTAAAGGCATTTCAAATATTAATGATGATATATTCAAACCAGGTTATAGTACAAAAGAAACTCAAACGGGAAATCATGGTTTGGGATTAACTATAGTTAGAGAAGCTGTTGAATATCATAATGGAACACTTCATGTTATTCCTTCTCAAAATGGTGTACATTTTAAAATCAAATTTATTTCAACAATATAAAAAATAGCCAATCAATGAAAAGTCCTCTAATCATTGATTGGCTATTCATTTTGTAAATTTCATTAACTTGTCTTAATATCTGTATTTCTTGCTATTAATTGGTGTCTAGCATTGAAGAATTGGCCGTAGCTCATGTATGTAGCAAGGAGTGCTGACATAATCGTAGCTGTTGTATGGATAAAGACCACTAGCAATTGGAATTTAATAGCTTGTAATGGCGGCACCCCACCGATAATCAATCCTGTCATCATACCAGGTATAGAAACAAGCCCATATGTTTTAACGGAATCAATCGTTGGCACGATAGCTAATCTAATACTTTCTCTAATTGATGATTTAGAAGCAAGTTTCGGTGTCGCTGCTAATGTCAATTTCGATTCTATTTCGGAAACATCTTGTACAAATGCACGATCTAAATTTTGATAGGCTAAATTAATCGCAATTAAACCATTATTGGCTAACATCCCACCTATTGGAATCACTTCATTAGCAGTAAAATCGATTGCCCCTGTTGCAATCGTACCAGCTAGGGGTAATGCAGTACCTACAAATATTGCAACAAATGAAATCCAAAACACATGATGCATCACTGATGATGCACGTTGAATGGTATTCCAAGATGCATTAATGATTATTACTAACACACATAAGATGAGTAACCATTTATCATTTATTTTAAAAATATAATGTAGTAAGAAGCCAAGAATGAGCAATTGAATGGTCGCTCTTATCGTTGCTACCACTAAATCTCTAATAATATGTAAGCCTTCCTTATAAGAAATAAGGATAGGAATAAACAGTAACAACGCTGTTAAACATAATGCAGTATTACTCATGCTGATTCAACTCCTCTATCTTATCAATTTCACCATCAATGATCGTCATTCGCTTTTGAAAATGTCTCATACTTTGGTCATCGCTATGTGTAATCCATAAAATCGCTATACCTTCTTCAGCCATTTTAAAAATAATTTCTTCTACACGTTCTTTATTATGTGTATCTAAAGCACTTGTAGATTCATCTAATAATAAGACTTCAGGTTCAAACATTAATTGTCGTGCAATTGTGATACGTTGTTTTCTCCTCCTGACATATGTTCAATTTCTGCCGATAAATCATAATTACCTAGCCCTACTTTTTCTAAAAGGTTAAGTGCTTTATCTTTATCAAATGCTTGGTTTCTCGCTTCTGAAGGAAACTTCAAATTATCTTCAATCGTTGTACCAATCATCTCACTTTGTTGCATTAAGTAACTCACCTTCATACGAATATTTTCAGGTGTGTAGTCATAATAAGGTTTGCCGTTTAAATACAATGTGCCCGATGTAGGTTCAATCAAATGATTAAGTTGCTTTAAAAGTGTACTCTTGCCACTACCTGAAGGACCAATAATCGCTATAGTATCACCTTTATCCACCTTAAAATTAATATCCTTTAAAATTGTTCGATGATCCGCTTCATAAGTTAAATGTTCAATTTCTAATAACATGTTACACGCTCCTTTAAATCCCATTACACTACTCATTCCCATTTTCCCACGTTAAATAACAATATCATTAATTTTTATGATAATTTAAATTATAAAAAAAGAGAATGTGCTTTTATACACATCCTCTCACTATTTATTTCTAAATTTTATAAAGCAAATAGAATCGCAACAAATGATATCGCGTTGACAATCATATGCAGGGCAATCGAAGCTGCTAAATTACGTTTCGTAAGATGATAGGCCGCCACGAAACTACTTGCCATAATTACATAAGGACCTAATTCAAATGGAGATTGCGCTTCTGTCACATGTACCCCTGCAAACATCAGAATCGAAACCACATACATCAAACCATATGTTAATTTCTTCCCTAACTCGTGAATCAATAAGTGTCTGAATAATAGTTCCTCTACTATAGGTGTCACAATGACAATATCTAAAAACAGTACCGGCCACATCCATACAGAAGTAAACATTTTTTCTAACATTTTATTATTTTCTGTGTCACTAAACTGATATTTCTCTGGTAAAAATTCAACCATTATACCATACAAGATATTCAATACGTACATAATAACGATAATGATGATTAAAGTTACTATATATTTTTTAAGATCTTTCACCCTTTGAATAGCTAGTGGAATGAGTGTCTTTCGATGCATTAAATAAAATAATAATAGTACTAAACACATTCCTATGAAACCAAAAAACGTAGCAAAATTGATGCCAATCTCATTAACCCTACTATCAGATTTGATTTTCAATGACATCGCAACGATGGCACCAATCATCATACCAATCATTGGAAATACGAATTGTCCCACAATGAGATACGCAACTATAAGCCAGAAATCTCTTTTAACTATCTTCTTGGACGCAAAATCATTTTGTTGTTGCTGTGAATCTATAGGTTGTTGTGTGGATTGGTTTTCCATAAATGACTCCTTTTCACTCTAAAATTAGTTTTACATGATTAACATTTTGAATACCATGATGATAAATAACACGCCTTGTATACCCGACTGATAAAGATATGCCGCAGCTAAATTCATACCTGATTTAATATAAATCATTGTTGAACCTAATGCTATTATTAAAAATGGCAACATTTCCCACATACTCATCATATCGTACACATGAACCAAAGTCTCAACCAAAATAGAAAGTATAATAGTTACAGTGGTAGGCCATTTCTTACTTAATTCATGTATGATGAGATGCTTATAAATGATAACCTCCACCATTGGACGTAAAATAACCATTGAAATCATGGTAAAACATAGGGCTGATGGATAATGAAATAAACCCTCAACTCTTCTTTCGTATTGAGTTGGCCCTATCCCCAATGTGTTGAAAAGCCATCGCAACATGCACATTACTATCATTACGCCGATAATCATTAACAATATATGTAAGATCTTGTTTCGTGCAAAATGAAATTGTCTTTTCATGACTTGAGCAATATCAAATTTATGCATCGCAAAAAAGATAAATAATACTAAAAATTGGGCTAAGACAAATCCAATGCTCAAAGATAAGTTATATAAAAACTGGGCTGGAGGTTTTTGAGTGATCATAGCGGTTAATCCTAGTGTGCCAAACACTACGATAATAGGTACCAACATTTGAAATAATATGTATAACGGTATCATTAAAAAATCTTTTTTCATGATTTTGGGTTGGTTCCAAATATCACGTTGTCTTTGTTGTTGGCGCATGTGTCACCTCCTCCATCGCATTCTATCATAATTACTTTATCATTTTATTATTCATATTAATACATTATTTAAGTTAAATTTCCTAATATAAATATTTCATAAACTTATACAATTAAAATTCTACAATATAAATTTAACCGGTTTCATTGTAAAACATAAAGAAAAGTGTATCATAGTGTTGGAGTAATGATTAAGGGGGGCATTTTAATGAGTGTACTGACTACAATGCAGTTTATCGTCAACATCATTATTATGATTTTTTTATTGGGTGCTTTATTGCTAGGTATTATCTGGCTAATCAAAGATAAAAGACAAACACAACACAGTGTGTTAAGAAATTATCCGCTATTAGCACGTATTAGATACCTTTCAGAAAAAATGGGACCTGAACTTAGACAATATTTATTTTCTGGTGACAATGAAGGTAAACCATTCTCTCGTACAGATTATAAAAATATTGTATTGGCGGGTAAATATAACTCAAGAATGACTAGTTTTGGGACAATGTCAGATTATAAAGATGGTTTTTACATACAAAATACTATGTTTCCACTACAAGCGAGTGAATTAAAAGTTGATAATACGACACTACTTTCAACTTTTATTTATCAAATCGAGAATGAACGCTTATTTAGTCGTGATGAGCATCGTAAAGGCAAACAGATTGATCCGTTCTACCTAACTGATGACAATGCGGTGGTTCTTGGTGAACATCTAGAACATCCTTTTAAAATTAAACGTTTAGTCGGCCAATCAGGTATGAGTTACGGTGCCTTAGGTAAAAATGCTATCTCAGCATTATCTAAAGGCTTATCTAAAGCCGGCACATGGATGAATACAGGTGAAGGCGGCCTATCAGATTATCATCTTAAAGGTGATGGCGATATCATCTTCCAAATTGGACCTGGTTTATTCGGTGTTAGAGATAAAGAAGGTAATTTCAGTAAAGAACAATTTAAAACAGTTGCCGAACGTAAGAATGTACGTGCTTTCGAATTAAAATTAGCGCAAGGTGCGAAAACACGTGGTGGACATATGGAAGGTAATAAAGTGAATGAAGAAATTGCTAAAATCCGTAATGTAGAACCATTTAAAACCATTAATTCACCAAACCGCTTCGAATTTATTCATAATGCTACAGACTTGCTCAATTGGGTAGATGACATACAACAATTAGGTCAAAAGCCAGTTGGATTTAAAATTGTTGTCAGTCGTGTTGAAGACATCGAGACACTAGTCAAAACCATGGTAGAACTCGATAAATATCCAAGCTTCATCACTGTCGACGGCGGTGAAGGTGGTACTGGTGCAACATTCCAAGAACTTCAAGATGGCGTTGGATTACCTTTACTAACTGCTCTACCTATTGTTTCTGGCATGTTAGAGAAATATGGCGTACGAGATCGTGTGAAAATTTTCGCATCAGGTAAACTGATCACACCAGACAAAATTGCTATTGCTTTAGGATTAGGAGCCGATCTAGTTAATATCGCACGTGGTATGATGATTAGTGTAGGTTGTATCATGAGTCAACAATGTCATATGAATACATGTCCTGTAGGTGTTGCTACAACTGATCCAAAGAAAGAAAAAGGATTAATTGTTGACGAAAAGCAATACCGTGTAACTAACTATGTCACTAGTTTACATGAAGGTTTATTTAATATTGCTGCAGCTGTAGGCGTATCAAGTCCAACAGAAATCACTGCAGACCATATCATTTATCGAAAATTAGATGGTGGCACACAAACCATCCACGATTACAAATTAAAATTAATTTCATAATAAAGTGTATTGATAAGGCGATCACTTAACAAGTGGTCGTCTTTTTCTGTGCTTTTATCATAGACACTTATCTATATAGATGATAATCTATATATGTTTTGGAGGTCATTATGTCATATCAACAATTAGCATCTATATTAAAAGTATTATCTGATGAAAACCGATTGGAAATTCTAGATATTTTATCATGTGGTGAACTATGTGCGTATGATTTACTACAACATTTTCAAATTTCCCAACCTACCTTAAGTCATCACATGAAAGTTTTAGTTACATATCAATTTGTCACAACGAGAAAGCAAGGTAATAAACGATTTTATCAATTAAATCATGAATTTTACACACAAATCATTGATAATTTAAATCTTATTAATACAACGCATGATCAATGTGTATGTCAGTCAGTGAAACGAGGTGATCAATCATGATGACCATTCTTGCTATCGTCATATTCCTGATTACGCTCATCTTTGTAATTTGGCAACCTAAAGGATTAGATATTGGTATTACCGCTGTCATTGGTGCCATCGTCGCAATCATTACAGGTGTTGTTAGCCTTTCAGATGTGGTTGAAGTAACTCAAATCGTTTGGAATGCCACATTAACCTTTGTTGCAATTATATTAATATCGCTAATTTTAGACCAAATCGGCTTTTTCGAGTGGGCAGCATTGCATATGGTCCGAGCATCTAAAGGTAATGGTCTCATGATGTTTGTTTTAATCATGGTTCTCGGTGCGATTGTCGCTGCTTTCTTTGCCAACGACGGAGCCGCATTAATCTTAACCCCTATCGTTTTAGCTATGGTTCGTCATTTAGGATTCAATGAGAAAATGGTCTTTCCATTTATTATTGCCAGTGGATTTATTGCGGATACCACGTCCCTACCAATGATTATTAGTAATTTAGTGAATATTGTCTCAGCCGATTACTTTGGCATTGGTTTTGGTAAATATATGAGTCGTATGATGATACCTAACCTATTCTCATTAATTGCCAGTATCGTCGTTTTATGGATTTATTTCAGAAAATCAATTCCGAGACGAGTCGATATCGCTCATATCAATCATCCGTCATCTGCCTTAAAAGATATACGTCTTTTCAAAGTGTCATGGATCGTCCTTATTGTATTAATGATTGGTTATTTTGTAAGTGAATGGCTACAAATACCCGTATCATTGATTGCTGGTGCAATTGCTATCATATTTGTATTACTCGCAAGACAATCCAAAGCTGTTCATACGAAACAAGTCATTAAAGGCGCACCATGGAATATTGTCATCTTTTCAATTGGCATGTATTTAGTCGTTTTCGGCTTGAAAAATGCTGGTATCACAACTATATTAGCTCATACACTTTCAAACATTTCAGTTCGTGGTTTATTTGCTAGTATTATGAGTATGGGCTTTATTTCAGCTATTCTTTCTTCAATTATGAACAATTTACCAACTGTCTTAATTGATGCGATTGCGATTGGTCAGTCAGGCGTATCTCATTCACTCAAAGAAGGTATGATCTATAGTAATGTGATTGGTTCAGATTTAGGTCCTAAAATCACACCAATAGGTTCACTTGCGACATTATTATGGTTACATGTATTAGCACAAAAAGGTGTCAAAATATCTTGGGGAACATACTTTAAAACAGGTATCGTAATTACCATTCCAGTCTTATTCTTCACGTTATTAGGACTATATTTAACACTAATCATTTTTTAATAAGGAATTCTAAGCATGGCAAAGAATATCATTTATTTCATTTGTACTGGTAATTCGTGTCGTAGTCAAATGGCTCATGGCTTTGCTGACAATATATTAGATTCAAATTGGGATGTATATTCAGGCGGTATTGAAACACACGGTGTGAATCCAAAGGCTATCAAAGCTATGAAAGAAGTCAATATCGATATTTCACATCATACATCCGATTTAGTAAAACAAGATATTCTAGATCGTGCTGATCTAGTCGTTACATTGCGCAGTCATGCAGATCAACATTGTCCAACTATGCACCCTTCAGTTAAGAAAGAACATTGGGGTTTCGACGATCCAGCTGGTAAAGATTGGTCAGAATTCCAAAGTGATAGAGATGAAATTAAAGCCGCTGTTGAAGACTTTAGTCACAAACAATAGAACAAATAAAATTAAGAGCCAGTACATGCAAATGGCAATGCATGTACTGGCTCTTGTATTTTAATCATCATGATCGGTCATATTACTTTTTTCTTTCAAACCGTTACGTTTCATTTGGCTAACTGTTTTATCTAAACTTATTTTGTTATCTTTACCTTTAACTGATACAAAGCCTAATTTTTTCTTCAATTGATCGATATCCGCTTTTTCATAATCGATGTCTATATGTTCAACTGCTTTATCATCTTTGTAATCAATTTTGAATGATACACCTTTGTCACCTTTAAAGGCCTTCTCATCTTTCTTTAACATGTCTTTAGCTTGATCTTTATCAATACCTAAATCATCATATTTCAAAGTACCTATTGTAGATTGTTTCAGTACTTCGTCTCCTTTATATGTGAGCGACGTAATAATCTGTTTACCATTAACGTCACCTTCGAACGTTTTCGTTTGCTCTTTACTACAAGCAGCCAGTGTGATTGCGCTTAATGCGATAACCACTATAAGTGAAACTATTTTTTTCATATGATCGCCTTCTCTCACCTGTTTGTTGGGGCAATGGTACCATTACCTGATTTATTATTGATATTAATATACCCTTATTCCTTAAACATTTCCATCAATACATATCAATGAATGTGCTATGTTAAACTATAAGTAAATAATGATTGGGAGGATAAAGGTATGACTGATTCAATACAATTACTTAAAGAACTGACTGCTGCCAATGGTATTGCAGGTCGAGAAATGCAAGTTAAATCTATAATGAAAGATTATTTATCACCAGTTAGTGATGCGATTGTAGAAGATAACTTGGGTGGCATATTCGGTAAAAAGGCTGCCACAAATGGTTCTAAATCTATTTTAGTGTCAGGACATATGGATGAAGTGGGTTTCTTAGTAACCAAAATTGATAAAGATGGCTATTTATCTTTTAATCCAATTGGTAGTTGGTGGAACCAAGTGATGCTGTCTCAAAAAGTCACTGTCACAACAGATGATGGTAAAGCATTAAGAGGTATTATTGGTTCTAAGCCACCACATATTCTTTCACCTGAAGAACGCAAGAAAACCGTAGATATTAAAAATATGTATATCGATATTGGTGTGAATAGTAAGGAAGAAGCTGAACAAGCCGGTGTGTCTGTTGGCAATATGGTCACACCATACAGTGAATTTGAAACACTCGCAAATGATAAATATATGACTGCGAAAGCATTTGATAATCGTTATGGTTGTGCATTAGCTATCGATGTTCTCAATGAATTAAAAGATGAAGCTATAGATATTAACTTATATTCAGGTGCCACAGTACAAGAGGAAGTTGGATTACGTGGTGCTAAAGTAGCTGCGCAAACTATTCAACCTGACTTAGCCATTGCAGTAGACGTGGCAGTCGCATTTGATACTCCAGGAATGTCTGGTCAAACCAGTGATAGTTATTTAGGTGGTGGCCCTGTTGTCATTATGATGGATGCTTCAAGCATTGCTCACGAAGGATTGCGTCAACATGTCAAAGACGTCGCCAAACAACATCACATTGATGTTCAATGGGATACCACGCCAGGTGGCGGTACAGATGCAGGTAGTATCCATGTTGCGAATGAAGGTATTCCTACTATAACACTGGGTATCGCTCTGCGTTATATGCACTCTAATGTATCTGTGATTCATAAAGATGATTATGATCGTTCGGTACGTCTAGTTGCTGAAATTGTACGCTCATTAAATGATCATACGTATAACAATATCAAATGGTAATGAAACCATTTTGGAGGTGACTTTATGAGACTATTTGGCGCTTTAAAATGTTCTCATTGTCAACGTGAACTTAAAGAAGATGAGCCTATCTATATTAAAGTCAATGGTAAAGATCTACATGGATATACCCACTTAAGCGGCTGGGCCGACCAACAATATAAGTGATGTGAAACATGTGCGAAACAACTTAAATAGTATTTAAGCCAAGATGTCTGTTATTTCCTGGGACATCTTGGCTTATTATGTTTAATGATCATACTTATTATTTGATTGATTTTTTCCAATTATCATCACTTAACATTTCACCTGGCCATGTGTACGCCATCACGCCTCCGTCTATACGAATTGTTTCACCTGTAATAAATGAACTATCGTCAGACGCTAAGAATGTAACTAATTTGCCTACTTCATCTGGTGTACCTAAGCGTCCTAATGGTGTAACCCATTTTTGATTTTCACGGAATGTTTGACCTTCTTTATCTTGTGCAGTACCAGCTAAATTATCTACTAATGGTGTTTCTATTGTGCCCGGTGCAATGGCATTAGCACGGATATTGTCACGACCATATTCAATAGCAATGGATTTCGTAAAGTTAATCACTGCACCTTTAGCAGCATTATAACCAGAACGATAAAGGTCTGCTGCTTGCCCAGAGAATGAAGCTGTATTAATGATTGAACCCCCATTATCCATCATTAACGGTAAAAGGAATTTCGTTACTAAGAATGTACCTCTCATATCTACACCCATAATTTTATCAAATACTTCAACTGGGTATTCATGAATGCGTCCTGCACCATTATCAACACCCGCATTATTAAATAGTACATCCACATGCCCAAATTCTGATTTAATTTGATCTGCAAATTCTTGAACTTGTTGCTCATCAGAAATATCTACTTGAAATGCAGTCGCTTGTCCACCTTGTTGTTTAATATCTTCAACCGTTTGATTTAATTGGTCAGAAATGTCTAAAGCCAAGACATGTGCACCTTCTTGAGCTAAAACATTGGCAGAAGCTTGACCAATACCTGTACTTGCACCTGTCACAACTGCGACTTTATTCACTAAACGTTTCATATAACGTCACTCTCCTCAATATTGTCCTAAAATGAAATCTTAGTATTGTTCTTCCACTTTCATATTGGGACTAAACGCCGTTATGACAATGATAACGCTTTAATTAAAAATTAATATTTTATATCTCGCTCATGCACATCGAATTTACATTTACTAACGAATCATATATACTTCTTTTTAAATTTCAGAAAATTCTTATCATTATATGTAATATTTGCTATACTTTTAGATAATTTAACTAAGGAGTGGTTCATGAATGGCAACAAACTCAAAGCAAAAACCATCAATCGTTAGTAAATTTTTAAATGGGGTCGAATGGGTTGGTAATAAATTACCTGATCCTACGGTACTCTTCTTCTTAATGTGTGTCGGACTTGCCATTATCACATGGTTTGTCTCTCTATTTAATGTTTCCGTTAAACATCCAGGTAACGGGGAAACTATTCATATCAAAAGTATTATCAGTCATGATGGCTTTGCCATGATTATGAATGATGCTATTAAAAACTTTTCTGAATTCCCTGCCCTTGGTCTTGTGCTAGGTGTCATGATTGGTATTGGTGCCGCTGAAAAATCTGGTTATTTCGATAAACTCATGATTTCAGTAGTAAATAGAGCACCAAAGAAGTTAATCGTCCCTACCATTATTTTAATTGGTATTGTCGGAAGTACAGCTGGTGATGCAGCAACGATTATCCTACCACCTTTAGCGGCTATGCTATTTATCAAGATTGGTTATCACCCTATCGCAGGTCTAGCAATGGCATATGCATCTGCTGTTGGCGGATTTGCAGCCAATTTAGTCGTAGGTATGCAAGATGCGTTAGTCTATTCATTTACTGAACCTGCCACAAGAATCGTATCAGATCATATTAATACCAATGTGGCTATGAACTGGTATTTCATTGCGGCCAGTGTAGTTGTGTTATTACCTACCATCCACTTAGTTACAACAAAGTTAATTATTCCTAGGCTTGGTAAATATGATGATTCAGATGCACACGATGACATGGAAGAGACGTCTTCTCATATCACACCTATAGAGAAAAAGGCATTATTTTGGGCAAATATGAGTTTCATCATCTTACTTGTATTACTCATCATTTGTGCTATCCCAGAACATAGCTTTTTAAGAAATGCTAAAACAGGCAGTCTACTTGATGATGCCCCTTTAATTAATGGTGTCGGCCTCATTATCTTAGTTATCTTCTTAGTACCGGGCGTTATATACGGGGTCTTAAGTCATGAAATTAAAAATACTAAGGATTTAGGACAAATGATTACTGATTCAATGTCATCTATGGGTTCATTCATTGTCATTGTATTCTTTGCAGCACAACTACTCGCATTCCTAGAATGGAGTAACCTTGGTGTTATTACAGCAGTTAAAGGTGCCAAATTACTACAACATCAAAATGGTATTGTACTGATTATTGGTGTCATCTTCCTAAGTGCACTCGTCAATATGCTAGTGGGTAGCGCCTCTGCTAAATGGGGTATCTTAGCACCTATCTTTGTGCCAATGCTCATTTTAGTCGGCTTCCACCCTGCCTTTACACAAGCTATATACCGAGTAGGTGATTCCATTACCAATCCAATTACACCAATGATGCCTTACCTACCGTTGTTGTTATCTTATGCTCAAAAGTATGATAAAAACATGAAACTCGGCACCCTACTTTCAAGTCTGATGCCATATTCAATCGCCTTAACAATTGTATGGACGCTATTTACACTGATTTGGTTCTTACTAGGTATTCCAGTCGGACCTGGTGGACCACTACATGTAAAATAAGCAGATCACATCATCTTAAACAGGCCGGGACATAAATATATATTTCAAGTTACATTCATATTCAGTCAACCTTGCCGGGGTGGGACAGAAATAATTTTAAAGAAAATATTATTTCTGTCCCACTCCTTTATTTTTAAGTCTAATAATGGTAAAAAACAGGTTGTACATAGACAATCTTTTTTGATTTACAAAAAGATGAAATTTTCTTAGAAAAATACCTTAAAATTCTTTTCATTTTATATAACTCATGTAAAATAAAATTAAATAGGGGTATGACAATTGTTCCCATAAAACATAGGAGGCAGTGATGGAAGAACGTATTGGTTTAATAGATATTGGTTCAAATACCATTCGTCTCGTTATTTTTGGTTTTGATAAAGACACGGGCTTAAATGAAATCCTTAATATTAAGACCCCCGCACGTCTAAGTCAGTATTTAACTAAAAATAACGACATGAACGACGAAGGGATTCAAGTACTTACAGACGCGTTTAGTAGCTTTAAAAAAGTAGCAACAAAATTCAAAGTAGACGAATTACATCCGATTGCAACAGCGGCGATACGTCAATCAAACAATCAACAAGATATTATCAAAAAAGTTAAAAAAGACACAGGGGTAGAGATTAAAATCGTCCCTGAAGAAGATGAAGCGTTTTACGGTTATTATGCCATTTCACATACAACTGATATTGAAGACGGTGTCTCCGTCGATATCGGTGGCGGATCTACAGAGGTCACTTTATTTAAAGATAAAAAATTAAAGGCTGCACACAGTTTTCCATTTGGTGTTGTCTCACTCAAACGCCAATTCTTTGGTGATAAAGATCATAACGATAAATCAGCGATTAAAAGTATGGAGAAATTCTTATCAGAGCAATTCGGTCAACTTGACTGGTTAAATGATCAAGATGTGGCACTCGTTGGTGTAGGTGGCTCAGCACGAAATGTAGCTCGAATTCATCAATCAGAACATTCTTACCCTATCGGTGGTGTTCATAATTATACGATGTCCGATAGAGATATCGAAGAAGTCTATGACTTAATTCGTAAAAGTTCAAGAGACGACTTAACTAACCTAGACGGATTAAGTCGTGACCGTGTAGATATTATCTTACCTGCCGTTTCAGTCTTTAAAACACTATACAAGAAAGTGGATGCGACACAATTTACTTTCTCAAGAAAAGGTATTCGTGAAGGTTATGTCATGAATCTCATTCGTCAACGTTATCCAGAAGAGTTTTCGAAAGATAATGTAAGACAAGATGCTTTACGCCATTTAGCAAACGAATATCATATCGAAGAAAGCAGTGCTAATCGTCGTCTTAAACTAGCAGAATCACTATTATCACAGCTATTAAAACGTTCAGATTTGAAATTAAGCGACAAAGATAAAGAGCTCTTCGTTGAAGGTGCGTATCTTTATTATCTAGGTAGCTTTATCGATTCCGATTCAAGTTCACCACATACCTACTATCTAATCGCTAATTCAATGATTAATGGCTTTTCACATAAAGATCGTGTGAAGTTAGCATTACTTGCCAGTTTTAAAAATAAATCACTACTTAAGTTCTACTGTAAAGAAACACATTGGTTCGGTAGTAAAGAGACCGATACGATTCAAGCCTTAGGTGGTATTATTAAATTTGCGAATGCACTCAATATTTCTCATACAAGCTTTGTTGAAGAAGTTGAACTCAAAGCGAAGAAAGACGATAAATATGAGCTTCACGTGTTCTACAAAGGGGAACCCATCGCCGAAGAATATCAAGCAAATCGTCAGAAAAAACATATTGAAAAGATATTAAAAGGTAAAGTCACGATCGTCTTTACAAAGTCTTAATAATTGTATGATATTTTTAAACTATATGAGTATATAAAAAACGATGAGGTGTTTTAAGCGTATGCAAACTCAATTGGGAGAAAAGGATATTAATTTACCACAATACTATAACAACCGGGAGTTAAGTTGGTTAGACTTTAACTATAGAGTTTTAGAAGAAGCCTATGATTTTAGTAATCCACTACTCGAGAAATTAAATTTCGTATCAATTTTCAGTTCAAATTTAGATGAATTTTTCATGGTGCGTGTTGCAGGACTAAAAGATCAGGTCAAAATGGGCTATGATAAACCTGAAAACAAAGCACAAATGACACCTCAAGAGCAATTAGAAGCTATTAAAAAGAAAAATACAGAGTACGTTAACATTCAATACAAGCGCTACAATGAATTAATTGAAGAGTTACGGAACTATGAAATTGAAATGGCTCAACCTGAGGACTTATCAGAATCACTTTTAACTAGACTAGAGCACGAATTTAAAACAAAAATTCTACCTACATTAACACCATTAGGTATAGATGCCTATCATCCATTTCCAAAATTGAATAATAAAAGTTTAAATATCTTTGTAGATATTGATACGGAAGATGCAATTAATTCAGCAATTGTTCAGATTCCATCATTAATACCTAGATTTTTAACTTTAAACGAGGGGTATAAGCAATATGTGTTAATGGTAGAAGATGTGGTTACATTCTTTATTAATCACCTATTTGTTGGTTTTGAAATATTAAATACATTTGCTTTCCGTATCACAAGAAATGCAGATTTAACAATTCACGAAGACGGTGCAGAAGATTTATTAATTGAAATAGAACGCTTCTTAAAAGAACGTAAAAGTGGCTCAGCCGTGCGTTTAGAAGTAGATGGTCGTACTGCTGTACGTGAAGATATTGGTTGGATTATGGATCAACTCGAAGTGAAAGATGACGATGTCTATTTTGTAGACGGTCCTTTAGACTTAACTTTCTTATTTGGTTTAGTTGATCACTTATCTCACAAGTTAAGTTATTTAACTTACGATAAATACACACCACAAGTGCCTCGTTCACTTGGCTATAACAACATTTATCAATTAGCTTTGGAACGTGACATTTTCTTCCATCATCCTTATGAATCATTTGAACCTATTGTCGATTTTATTAGAGAAGCTGCCGAAGATCCTAATACCATTGCGATTAAACAAACGTTATATCGTGTAAGTAAAGATTCCCCTATTATCAAGAGCTTGAAAGAAGCTGCCGAAAAAGGTAAACAAGTAACGGTACTTGTAGAATTAAAAGCACGTTTCGACGAAGAAAATAATGTTCATTGGGCACGTATGTTAGAAGATGCGGGTTGCCATGTGATTTATGGTATGACTCATCTGAAAACACATAGTAAAATCGCATTAGTCGTGAAGAAAATTGCTGGTGAATTAACATCATTTGTACATCTTGGTACAGGAAACTATAATGACAAAACTGCTAAATTATATACTGATATGGGTATTATTACAACGAACAACGAAATTGCAGAAGATGCGATTAACTTCTTTAATTACTTAAGCGGCTATTCAGTTAAACCACAATATAACAAGTTAATTGTGGCACCGTTTGATATACGAGATGTCTTTATTGATCGCATTGATAAAGAAATTAGTAGTCACTTAGAACATGGTAATGGGAAAATCATGATGAAGATGAACTCATTAACAGATAAAGCAATTATTGAAAAATTATTTGAAGCATCACAAGCAGGTGTGAAAATCCAATTAATTATTCGTGGTATTTGTTGTTTAAAACCAGGCATCCCTGGCATCAGTGAAAATATCGAAGTTGTAAGTATTGTTGGTAGATTACTTGAACATTCTCGAATTTATTACTTCCATAATAACGGAGACGAACGTATCTACCTATCATCAGCCGATGTAATGACACGTAATATGATTAAACGTGTTGAAATCTTATTCCCTGTTGAGGATAAAAACATTGCCGCACGTTTATTAGACTTTATGAACCTACAACTATCTGATAACCAAAAAGGTCGTTATCAAGATCAATATGGTAATTATCATTACATCGAAAATAATTCGTCACCATTAAATTCTCAAGCCTATTTGATGCAAGTTGCACTTAAATATGGACAAGAATTAAAACGACAAAGCGCGCAACCATCTGGTCGTGCCGTGCGTTCTAAACGTGGTGGCAGTTGGGTCAGTCGCTTACGCGATACGCTCAAACGTTAATATGATATATCAATCAAGGGCTGGAACGTCGTCGTTCCAGCCCTTTTGCTTATTTTTCAGGATATTCATACCAATGTTTTAAAAATTGATATAGTACATCGCTATAATTATTAAGTTCTTCTTTTCTTATTTTTTCATTAACGCTATGCGCCTCTTCTAGACTCCCAGGTCCATACAAGATTGTTGGAATATCAAAATGTGCAATCCAACCACCATCAGTGACTGTCGTACTCATACCATGTTTTAATGGTGCTTGATGTACTGTTTGGTGTGCTTGTTGTAATTGATAAAAACCTGGGTGGTCTACTGGAACTGTAAAGCTAGGGAATATTTCTCCCTTGTCTTCAATCATAGATGTACCGCCCCACTCAAACTCAAGTGGATTGTCCTTTAGCCACACATCAGCTTGTGCCACACGATTTAAATAATCTTCGATCTCAGTTACTACATCTTCGTATGACTCATTTGGTAAATAATGTACTGTAATCCATAATCGACATTCATCAGCAATAAATGCTGGATGTCTGCCTCCTTCAATCACTGCAGGATTAATGGTATTGGCCCCTGCTGGCATATCTGGATAATGTTTCATTATAGCCCAATGTCGTTCGAGTTCATTCAATGCTTGGATGATTTTAGTCATTTTTTCAATGGCACTCGCACCAAATAATCCACCACCTGCGTGAATCGTTTGATGACGAGCACCATCATGTATTGTATTCTTACTTTTAACTGTAATCCAGCCTGTAATGACACCGCCCTGTCCTAGCGCTTGATTCTCACTTGTATCTATTACAAGCGCTAAATCACCTTTTGGTCCTACTTCACACGCACGTTTAGTACCTGCTTCACCTACTTCTTCACCAACCACTGACTGAACAATAATGTCACCTTTTGGTCGATGTCCTTCTTGATGTAATCGTTCTAAAACATAAAATAAAGATGACATGCCACCTTTCATATCACTGACACCTCTACCGTATAACCAATCTTGGTGCTCCGTAAGTTGGAATGGAGGATACGTCCAGTATTGATCATCTTCTACAGAGGCGACATCGATATGACCGTTTAAGATTAATTTAGGTGCTTGTGCATCTGTACCTTTAAGTGTGCCAATGACTACACTATCATTCTTATACATTGTTTCACGCTGTATGGTAAAGCCAAGTTGTTTTAACAACTGTACGATATCGTCTTGTAATGGATCTGTATTACGACCTGGTGGACTTTCCGTTTGATAACTGACTAACCATTCTAATAACTCAAATTGACGTTGATTCAATTTACATCCCGTCCTTTATGTAAAATGATTTTATAAAAACGTTTACAATTTAAGTCTATCATGGTTAGGATCCAAATTAAATATTATACGGGTCTTACAGTTACTTCGTTAACATTCACATGACTAGGTTGCGTTAATGCATAAATGGCAGCATCAGCAATATTTTGCGCTTCTAACTTTTTACGACCATTAAAATCGTAATGCTCTGTTAATGGTGTTTCAACCATACCTGGTGAAATGCTAGTGACTTTAACACCTGTTTTAGCTAATTCTTTTTCTAATCCTTGAGTGATTGTATGCACTGCCGCTTTCGTAGCACTGTATATCGCACTACCTTTCGTTACTTCAAATCCTGAAATAGATGCGATATTGATAATGTGACCACTTGATTGTTCTAATAACGTTGGTAAAGCAGCTTGTACTGTATATAATGTTCCTTTAACATTCACATCAATCATTGAATCCCAATCTTCTACTTTATAGTATGTGATTTTAGAAGATTTCATTTGACCTGCACTATTTACAACGATGTCTAATCCACCAAAGCTTGTTTTAGCAGTATCAATTAATGATTCTACCTCACGTTGATTAGTTACATCTGTAGCTACCACTTTAACTTGATCACTATCAAATTTAGTAGCAACTGCATTGAGTTTATCTGTATTTCTTCCAGCTAAAACAACTTTAACACCTTGATCTCCTAGCGCAGTTGCGATTGCTTCACCAATACCGCTTCCAGCACCTGTAACGACTGCAACTTTATCTTTTAATTGATTCATCTTCAAAACTCCTTTTTATTTATCATTATTTTATAATTACCAATGACACTACTAAGTTAAACGTTTGTGAATTCTTTTTATTTCTTAGCAAGTTTCAAACATTTGAAAATCATGATTGTAAAAATCATTTATAAGTTATAAAGTTAATATGTAACTATCATACAAGTTTCAAATTATGGGGGGGAAATGATGACTTTTCACGATCGTATATTAAAATTAAGAGAACACAATCATCGTACTGCATTCGAATTTCGCTTTGAAGAATTATTTAGTGAAGAAGAATGGTTAGAAATGTCAGTTGCCGAAAGAAAATCAACTGAAAAACAATTCCAACATGAAATTTCTAAAATGAGTGACGTTAGAATACCTTACTCAAGTGTAGACAAAGCTAAAAATAAATTATTTAATCAAGTATACGCTTATAATGGCATTAAAAAGAACTTTAAACAAGTTGAAGAAAAAAGTAATGCTAGATAATGAAATAAAAACAACCTGAGACAAATTAAAGTCTCAGGTTATTTTGTAGCATTTTCCAGAATTATACGGGGGTATAATAATGATGCCTTCAATTGCTCACCAATGAAGGCAAGTTGTTGATTTACGATTAGGAGTCAAAATGAATTAGTTTGTCACTAATGTTTTTCGTTCTAAGCCATAGTAGTATAATCTTTCAGCATCGATATAGGGGATTGAATCGATAGTTAAATAGCCATCTTTAATGTCTCCGATAATACCTTGGTTCACACCAGTATTGACATAGATTTCATAGCTACTTACATCAGAGAAAACAAGCTCTTCAATTACTTTTCTCACTTTTATCACTCCAACATGTCTTATTCCTTACATTTCATATACTACACCATTTTCCAGAAAATAAAAGGTATTTGTGATTATTTTCACAAAAATATCACTTTTTAAAGATTGTAAAAATAATGTTAACTTTCATATAACATCTATCTTTGAAAGCCTAATCGTGGTTTGGATTATTCATTTCTATTTTTTTAACTACTATCTCTGTTATCGTATTCAATCCTCATTATTAAAAGTCTATTCTATAACTGAATTGAAAAAAGCTGTCATTTGTTCTGCAGCATCATCACTAAACATCACTTCTAAGTTATCTTGTGATTCTTGAGCACTCTCTTTAGAAACTGTATACATTTCTTGTTCATATTGTGCTACTGCAGTATCTAAATCTTGAGATTCTTTGATTGCATTGGCTAATAAATAGGCATCATATAAAGCCATATTGACACCTTCACCTGCAAATGGACTCATTAAATGGGCTGCATCTCCAATCAGTGTGACATTAACAATACTTTCCCAAGTAAATCCGATTGGCAATTTATAAATGCGTCGTAACAACATATCATCACTAGCATATTCGATATAATGTTTTAATTCTGGTGACCAATCTGCAAAGTCTTGTTGTAATAATTGCTGTTTAATTTCCTCAGTAGACATCGCTTTATATTGATCCAATTGATTCACATCCATTAAATATGACACATAAGCTTTAATACGTCCGTCGCCATTCAATTGTCCTAATATTGCTTTATGATCACCCAATGCCATCATTTTTCCATTTTTATTGAATTGCGCTAAGTCTGGATAATCTTCTTTAACATTATTTATATTTAATTCAACCATTGATATATCATTATATTCTACATCAACATCCGTAATATGGTTTCGAACTTTAGAAAAGGCACCATCTGCACCTATAACTAAGTCAAATGTTTGTGATTGTCCTTCTTTAAACGCTACTTCTACTTGGCTATTATCAAGTTGGTTTAAATGACTAAATGTATAGCCATATTGCACTGTAGAAGGTGCTAATTGATTCATGATAATATCACAAAGTTCGCCACGGTCAATTTCAGGACGTGAGCCTTCACCTTCAGCATCTTCTTCAAATAAAATAGTACCATCTTTAGATACGACACGTGTGTCTTCACCTTCATAACGTGCTAAATCTTTAAATGCTTGATAAATATTAGCTTCTTTCAAAGCAAGTTGACCACTATTATCATGAATATCAAGTGAACCGCCACGATCTTTGTTAACATTAGGATCTGCTTTTTCATAAATAGCAACTTCATGTCCTTGTTGCTGTAATAATAGACCAAGCATTAATCCACCAGGTCCGCCACCCATAATACCAATACGTTTTACATCTTTCATATTCAACACTCCTTACCATTTCTTACTATATTTAATATTGCTCATTGATTGTTAATCTTTGTTTGTTTATTTAGTTAGATATCTAACTATTTATTTGATGTTGTCATTCTATTCCTTTTATTTGTAAAGTGCAAGAATTAAATACAAATTTTTATATTTAATATTAAAAAGGAGGACTAAGCTCAATAGATAGCTTAATCCTCCTCACTATGAAAGCATCTTTACTCTTCTTTTGAAAAAACATCGGCTATATTTGTATCATTTTTAATTATATTTTGAGCTGTTTCCCAACTATCATGTTCGATATCAAGGATATGTCTCAAATATGCCCATGTCGTATGTTGTAGTAAATCAATTCTTTGTGGGTTTTCGTCAGTAGTTTCCTTTGCCTCATATCCAGCAATACCACCAAGCGAATGTTCTGCATCATATAATTTTAATAAACTTTTCTTCCCTGGACTAAGGTAATAAGGATCTTCCATCCATTCAGGTCCTAAATGAGTTAATGGCGATTGATCTTTATCACCAACCACAACAAGTGCTGGTTTCGTCATATGTTGAAATGTTGGATTTAAAAACGGCATATGGTCTTTGGCAAATTGCGTTAAATTGTCGCCACCTTCTCCAGCTGTCGCTAATAAAATCCCTCCTTTTACTCTATCATCTGATAAGTCCGTCGTCTCTTTAATATCAGGGTTGATGACTTGTAAACCTAGTAAGTTCCCAGCCGTTTGTCCACCGAATGAATGACCAATTGTAGCTATTCTATTCTTATCTAACCTTCCACTTAAACCTGGAACTTGCGTTTCAATATATGATAGATGGTCTAAAATTGATTTTAAATCTTCGACTCTATAACGCCAAATATCTGGTTGTCTAGGGTCATCTTGAGCTAAACCTATTGTTCTAGAATCTAAATGTGTCCCTTGAATTACGACAAATCCATGTGATGCCCAAAAATCAGTAAGTGGTTCATATGCTTGCATTGATGAACCAAATCCATGCGCAAATAAAATAATAGGTAAATGCTTACCTTCAGATGGCATACTCACCTTAACCTGTAATTCCTCTCCACGATTAGTTGGGGTAGGAATAGAAATTGGCTTAATCGTCATCATTGGCACTTCATTATTTATGTCAAATTTAAATTCATTCATTTTAAATATCTCTCGATTTATCTTGATTTTCATTAATTTTTTATAAGTATAAAAAATACACCTATAATTGGAGTTTAAATTCATATTTACCTAAATGCAAAAATTTTACTTTCTTATATGTTTTAAAGTACAAAAAGAAATGCCTTGAGGTTTCTATAATAGATAACATCAAGACATTTCCTTATTTTAATATCAAGTTTTCTAATTTTATAAAATGAGTAGATATGGATTTTCGATATATTTAGCTAATACTTTTAGGAATTCTGCTGCACCTGCACCGTCTAATATTTGATGGTCGAATGTTAAACTTAATGGAATTCGAGACACTTGTTTAATATTGCCGTTATCCATAGCAACCTCTTGTGATAATGCGCCTATACCTAAAATACCTGTTTCACCAACATTTAATATTGGTGTGAAGTATTCAATTTCACTTGCCCCCATATTCGTAATCGTAAACGTAGCCCCTTGTAATTGTACATCATTTGTTCTACCTTCACGCACCGCTTCAGAAGACTGTTTAATTTCATTGGCAAGTGCACCAACACTTTTAGTATCTGCTTGTGTGATAACCGGTACCATTAAGCCATCTTCAAGTGATGTTGCTACACCTAAATGCACGTCATCGTATTCCGTTAATGTGCCATTTTCATAACGTGCATTAATAGCGCCATAATCTTTAAGGGCTAAGACCACTGCTTTAGCAAGTAATGTTGTGACAGTTAATTTAACATCTTGCCCTGCGTTTTGTAGCTCACCTTTTAATTTATCTTTAAATTCTAATAGGTGATCAGCATCTACTTTACGATGTAATGTCAACTGAGCAGTATTTTGAAGACTTTGTCTCATATTTTGAGCAATGTTTTTACGCATTGGACTTAAGCCTTCACCAACATTTCCTACTGTAAAGTTTGCAGTTTCAGATGTATCTGGTTGCGGTTCGCTAGATGTATGATCTGCTTGATCATAACCATGTTCAAGTACGCGCTGGATATCTAATTTAGTAATCCGTTGATTACCGCCTGTACCATTAATACGTGTAATATCAAGATCTTGTTTGGCAGCCATTTTACGTGCTAATGGAGAGATAAATAGACGCTGTTCTTGAGATGCTTCTTCTTGACTAGGTTGCTGAACTTTATTTTCTTGATTACTATTTCCGTCATCTGTATCACTTTCTTTTGCGTCATCATTAGTATCATCTTCGGAATTATTTTCTTCAGATTGTTGTTGCGTTGATTCGCCTTCTTCTCCAATAACTCCGAGCACTGCTTTAACTTTTGCTTCTTCTCCTGCTTGTACATTAATTTTTAATAATGTACCTGATGCTGGTGCTTCTACGTCTTGTGTTAACTTTTCAGAACTAATTGTGACAATACTGTCTCCTTCATTGACTGTGTCACCTTCTGATTTAAACCATTCTTCAACAGTTCCTTCTTTCATTGTCATTCCTAATTTCGGCATTATAATATTTTCACTCATGCTTCACACCCCCCATACTTATGATTTAGCTTGTTTCAAATCATCGATTAATTCTGATGCGACATCTAAAACTTTATCTGTATTTGGAATATAAGCTTCCTCTAAGTTAGCTGCAAATGGTACTGGTGTGTCTGGTGCAGTTATCTTTTTAATTGGACCATCTAAATAATCAAATCCAATATCACCAATCACTGATGCCACATCACCAGCTACATTACATTGTGGGTTAGATTCATCGATGACGATGAGTCGCCCTGTTTTCTTAACTGAATTTAATACTGTATCTTTATCCCAAGGTGATACTGAGCGTAAATCAATCACTTCAACAGATACATTGCTTTCAGCTAATTGGTCTGCCGTTTCTAAAGCGACAGCTACCATTTTACCTATAGCTACAATTGATAAATCGCTACCTTCTCGAACAACATTGGCTTTCCCAATTTCTACCGTATAATGTTCTTCCGGTACCTCGCCTTTTTGACCTAATAGTGTTTTATCTTCAGAGAATACGACTAAATTGTCATCCTCAATGGCAGCATTTAATAATCCTTTAGCGTCATATGGATTAGATGGCACAACGACCTTAACACCTGGAATCGCAGCAAACATATTATATAGTGATTGTGAATGTTGTGCTGCTGCACCTGCGCCTGCACCGTGTACAGTTCTAACCACTAAAGGAATCTTAGCTTTCCCACCAAACATATAGCGCATTTTTGCCCCTTGGTTCAAAATAGGATCCAGACCAAATCCAATAAAGTCATTGAACATTAACTCTGCGATTGGACGTAAACCAGTAGCTGCCGCACCAACTGCTGTACTTAAGGTAATATGTTCTGCTATTGGTGTGTCAATAACACGATCACGACTATACTTTTTAGCCAAACCTTTGGTTACACCAAATACACCACCAAAGGTATCATCATCTTTGATATGTTCCACATTGGCACCACCAGAGACATCTGTACCAATTAAAATGACATTGTCATCCTTTTCCATTGATTGATCGATTGCTTCGTTGATTGCACCCATAAATGTTAACTTACGATTTTCACTCATAATGATATCCCCCTTTGCTTATGCAAATACATCTTTATATAGTGATTCGACATCTGGTAACTCACTTTGTTCTGCGTATGCGACTGAATCTTCAACTGCTTGTTCTGCAGCTTGTTCAATTTCCGTTGCTTCTTCTTCTGTTAACCAACCTTCGTTGATTGCTACTTTTCTAAATTCTTCTGTAGCATTTTTATCTGCATTTCGATCATTAGGTGATTTAACCTTTTGTTCATCACCTTCAAAGTGACCATATTTTCGATACGTATCACATTCGATCAGTGTTGGTCCTTCTCCATTTTTAGCTCGTTCCACCGCTTCTTTAGCAGCATTTCTTACTTCTATCACATCCATGCCGTCCACTCTAACACCAGGCATGTTATACGCTTTAGCACGTTCCGCAATTGTTTCAGATGCACTAGCGTAATCATGTGTTGTACCTTCAGCGAATTGGTTATTTTCACAAACAAATATCACTGGTAAATTTAAAATAGATGCAAAGTTTAACCCCTCATGGAAATTACCTTCATTGGCTGCACCATCACCAAAGAAACATACTGCAACATTTTCTTTTTTCTGGTTTCTAATGGATATACCCGCACCCGTCGCAAGGCCAAAGCCACCACTTACAATTCCATTGGCACCTAACATACCTTTGTCGATTTCGGCTACGTGCATAGAGCCACCTTTACCATGGCCAAGTCCATCTTTCTTACCCATAATTTCAGCCATCATGCCGTTTAAATCACAACCTTTAGCAATCGCATGACCATGTCCACGGTGTGTACTTGTAATATAATCATCATCTTCTAACAATGACATGATACCTGTAGCAACTGCTTCTTCACCCACATACAAGTGGACGAATCCAGGAATTTGACCATCACTAAAAATTTTATGCACTTTTTCTTCAAAGTATCGAATTTCATTCATTGTTTTATAAATCCAACGTGCTTGTTCCTTTTCCATAGTCATTTCCTCCCCTTTAACCGATACACAAGATCACATTTTTGTCACAAAATTCAGATATTTAAATGTAAATTACATGTGTATAGCTTTTTTAAATAATGCATCTGCACCTTCACCTAACGCTTCTAATAGAGATGGATGAGGTTGAATAATTTGAGATAGTTCATTCATTGTACCTTCTGAAGCTTTGACACCTAAAACTTCACCAATGAGATCTGTTGCATGCGGTCCCACTATAAATGCTCCCAAGATTTCATTGTATTGCTTGTCAGACACTATTTTAATAAATCCTTGAGATTCGCCTTTAATCATTGCTTTCGCATTACCTTGAAAACTTGATTCAGTAACTGCTACATCATAACCTGCATCTTTCGCCTGTTGTTCTGAAAGTCCAACGGATGCCGCTTCAATTCTTGTATAAATACATCTTGTAATTTCATTTGGATTAACAGGTCTAGGATTTAAACCAGCTAACCTTTCGGCTACTACGATACCTTGTGCACTTGCAGTATGCGCCAATTGGTAACCTTTGACTAAGTCTCCAATAGCATAGATATGGTCGTTACTTGTCTGATTAAACGCATTCACTTGAATGAATGAACCATCCATATCGATATTGAGCGCGTTTACTACTTGTGTATTTGGCTTTCTACCTGTCGCAATTAATAATTGATCGAATTTAACTGTGTCACCAGTTGCTAGTTGAATAGCAGAAGATGTTACTTGCTTAATTTGCGCTTGTGTAATGATATGAACACTTTGTTCTTCCAGATGTACTTTCAAATATTCACGTACTTCTTCAATTTCAGTCAACAAGATATCATCAGCTACTTCAATGATCGTCACGTCTACGCCTAAATCAGCCATAGATGATGCTAATTCAGTAGCAATCACACCACCACCAATGACGGCTAAACGTTTCGGTAATGACTGTAGGTTAAAGAAGGTGTCAGTTGTTAGATAATCTACATCTTCGATACCTTCAATAGGCGGAACAAATGGTTGACTGCCTGTTGCTAATATGACATCTTTCGCCTTCAGTGATTGTTGATTCACTTCGATCGTTAGTCCATCTTTAAGCACAGCTTCTCCTTGAATCAGTTCAACGTTATTCTTCTTAAGCAATTGTGTTACACCATTTGTTAATGTGTGAACAATGTTGTTCTTATGTTCAAATAAACGTGGATAATCAATATTCAAATGATCCGTTGTGATACCTAAATCATTAGCAGCATGGATTTGATGTACTTGAGACCCAAACTCAAGTAACGTTTTAGAAGGAATACAACCAACATTCAAACACGTTCCCCCAACATGTTGCTTTTCAACGATTGCGACTGATTTACCAAGTTGTGCCGCTCTAATTGCCGCCACATAGCCACCAGGTCCAGCACCAATCACTACAAGATCATAGTTACTTGCCATATCACATCCCCCTTTCCTTAACATGTTCATAAAAACCATTTAAATTGAAAAGAAAACCCAAAGAAACAAGAAAATAAAAAGCGAAGAAAGTATTATATTGTGTGTAAGCGTTTTCTTATTCCTTTAATTACATATTACAACTAAAAGGATATTTGAGCAAATGAGAATAATAAAATAAATATTATTTAGGAAAATAAAAAAAGTAAGATGAACAATGCGTTCATCTTACTTGAAATGATAAAACTATTAATTTTCAGTTATATATCTATAAATATCGTCTCTAACTGCTTGATGCATAGAAATTTTCATTGTTACCACGGAATTACCATTTGGCATGATATCTTCTTCTTCTGTATCTTTAATATAATTTGCTGTACCTAAATAATAGAAATACTTGCCATCATCATCTTTTTTCTTAACAAAAATATACATCGTTACATTATCTTCCGCATGTTTCAGTATATTTTGTACTTCAGGAGAGGTTATCTTTCTTGGAGAGCGCGTATACCATTTCAATTCATCCTGACTTAAAAATTCATCTTCATATTTTGTATTATCACTTATATCTTCGTGTTTGTCATAAGTTATAAATATAGGTAATGTTTGATGTTTCATTTTATATCCATTAATTGTTCCTGACTCATCACTATCCCAATTTAATAATTTCACGAAATCTTCTCTAGAATATTTGTTGTAAATTATCATTTCATTTCCACTATTTTGATATCGCATATTATTATATTTAGATAGTTCGATTAAATCTAAAAAGTATTTCTTAAAAAATGGTTTCTTTAAGGCACTAGAAAAATCATTTGAAAGCTCCACGTTTCTATCATTAATAACTATAAGTGGGTTTCCATAAGTATCTCCAATTGTTGCTTTAAATAATGTATAATCTAAAACTTTTAATGATGTCATCACATCTTTTTCAGTTATATCATCATTTTGATGTCTCATACTTTCAATTAAATTATCAATTGAAGTTTCGCCTTCGACTAAAGTTTCTAATACATCAATATCCACCTTTTTTAATCCTGGTGTTAACTGTCTAGATAAAAATGTTAAATTCTTAAATTCATTTATACTTAATGTATCTTCAATATATTTATTTTTAGTTAAAAATTCATGATAATTTTTGTATTTAGAAAAAATAACACTTGGGTCCACTGAATTTTGTCTTATGAAATCCATTAACATAGGTTGCTTACCTATTCTTTTCTTAACCGTTTCATATGCTTCTCTTAATAATTTTGGTTGATTAAGTTTAACAGCATCTAAAGAATCATAAATTCTTTTTTTAGCTATTTCTTCAAAGTTAATAGTAGAAACACCATTCAGTTCGCTATTAGTTGTTAAGAATCTTTTATAATTATCCTTATTTTGAGATTGATCACCTGATAAAGCAACCGGTATTAAGTAATTAGTTTTATAGTTTCCTATAAAATCAATTACTGTAACATAGTCCTTATTAGAACTTTTTCTTAATCCTCTACCTAATTGTTGAATAAAAATGATGCTTGATTCTGTAGGTCGTAACATTACAACTTGATTCACTTCCGGTATATCGATACCTTCATTAAATAAGTCGACAGTAATAATATAGTTGATTTCCCCATTTTTCAAGCGATCAATTGTAGTACTTCGTACATTGATATTATCTTTACCAGTCAAACCAACAGAAGGGATTCCGTAATTAGTTAGTTTTTCTGCTAACTCATATGCTTCCTCTCTCCGACTAACAAAAATCAGGCCCTTTAATTCTTCTCCAGAATAACCATAGTAATGTGTTTTTTCTAAAATGTTCTTTAATCTTTCATCAGATGTTAAGTTCTTTAAATCAGTAACATCCTCATTTATTTCTCCGTTAAGTGAATAATCCGTGACCCCAAAATAATGGAATGGACATAAAATTTCACTTTCTAAAACCTCTTGTAATCTAATTTCAAAAGCCACATTATAATCAAATAATTCATATATATTTAAATCATCGGTTCTTTCTGGAGTTGCTGTCATACCTAACATAAACTTGGGTGTGAAGTAATTGAATACTTTCTGATAACTGGTTGCAGCTGATCTATGTGCTTCATCAAAAACAATATAATCAAAATGGTCCTTTGTAAATTCTTTAAAATTCTCATTATTAGATAATGTTTGAATAGTAGCAAATAAATATCTCGCTTTGATATCTTTATGTTTCCCAGTTAATAGTCCAAATTCTTTTTCATCAATATGAGGCATTACTTTTCTAAACTCTTCTTTAGCTCTGTTTAAAATACCTTCATTATGTACTATGAACAAGAACCTATTTGGATTGAATGCCCTAACATCTAAGGCACATAATATTGTTTTACCTGTCCCTGTAGCCGAAATAATTAAGCTTTTTTCTTTCCCTTCGTTTCTAAGAGACTCTAAACATTTTAATGCTTCTTTCTGCATTTTATTAGGTTGAATATCTATAGCATTTTTAAATTTTTCTGTAGATATCAATTGTTCCTTTTGTATTTCAAATACTTTCTTTATTGACTTATACTCAAACGTTTCTTGATATTCTTCAACCCAACTTGGTGTCAGTGGTATACTTTTGTCCCACAGATCATTAAATTGTGATTTCACATTATGAACTAACTCACCATTTCTATGCGTTGATAAAAGAATATTGTGCTCATAGTTAATTTTCAATGCATTGGAAGTTAAATTTGAACTACCAATGATCATCGAAGAATAATTGTCATGATCAAAAATATAACCTTTGGCGTGAAATCCTTCTACATCTGTTAATCTTACCTCAACATTTTCTAATTTAAGTAGTTCATAATACATTTTAGGACTATTAAATCCCAAATAATTTGAAGTAAGTATTTTCCCTTTTATTCCTTTTTGGTTTAAATCATATAAATAAGATTTTAAACTAGCTAATCCACTTTCAGTAATAAAAGCCACTGATATACTAAAAGATGAGCACTTTTGTAATTCTTGTACTATTGTTGATAAAACATTTTCTTTTTTATTATTAATTAATAGCTTAGGCGTAAAGTTACCCTGATGTGATACATCTTTATCGATAAAACCTTTATATAGCGATTGTGTAAAATCTTCGATTAGCCTATTCATAGCTATTCCCCTTCTATTAATAATTTAACTGCTGGGACATCTGCTGGAGCCCATTCTATTGAATCAAGTTGATTAATTGGTAACCACTTTATCTCTTTATGTTCTGTTAAAGTAGGTAATTGTTGATTTAAATGACATTTAAAAGTTGTTAAATTAACAATACCAAAATCATATTCATGTTCTGTAGTTGTCAATTTTTCTTTGACTGAGATATCACACTTCATTTCTTCTTTAATTTCTCTAATTAACGCTTCTTCTTCTGATTCCCCTTTTTCAATCTTCCCACCAGGAAATTCCCATAATAACGGGAGACTCATATGTTCACTTCTTTGTGCACATAAAATTTTGTTATCTGAATATATAACTGCGCCAACTACATTTATTACTTTTTTCATAACTATCACCTTTTAAATTTGTTTATATATATTCATTCTATCAAATAAATTGAATATAGTAATTTATCTAATGAAAATTTAAGACCAATACTATATTTAATCATAAAAAAACTGGACAGATTGTCTTATCTAGGTTTCTGTTTAATATTTACCAATTATTGCCCATCTATCATTTTTTCTTAACTTTTTAATGTAACTTGCAATAAATGTACTATATAATAAAGTTAACTTACATGCGTACATTACAATGTTTATAAACGTTACATGGTATATTTAATTTTAAATTAAGCATTAAATTTTATATGTCGCATCATTATTTTTTAAAGGGGAATTTATATTTATGAAAGATAATTGGATTAACGTCATAGACGACAGTTTAGTTAAAGACTTTTATAATCAACAATCTTCAGAGGAACAACAAGAAGGCTTTGAAACAACGCTTGCTTTCGGTACAGCAGGTATCAGAGGTAAATTAGGTCTTGGTGAAGGCCGTTTAAATCGATTCACAGTTTCTAAAGTTGCTCTTGGTTTAGCGCAATTTTTAAAATCAAAACATAACTCACCTGTAGCAGTGATTCACTATGATACAAGACATTTATCACCTGAGTTTGCTCAAATCATTGCGTCAATTTTAGCAAGTCATGATATCAAAGTTTATTTATCAGATACATATCGTACAACACCTGACCTATCATATGCTGTGAGATTTTTAGAAGCACATGCTGGTGTTATGATCACTGCAAGTCACAATCCTAAAGACTATAATGGTATCAAAGTTTATGGTGAAGATGGCGCCCAACTATCTACAGAGCCTTCTAATGTATTAAGTGATTTCATCAATGCTTTATGTGATCCACTTACTATTGAATTACCTCTATTATCAAATGAACAACAATCATTGATTTTATCAGTGCCAGATGAAGTAAGAGCATCTTATTTTAAGGAAATTCAATCATTAGTTGGTGATATACCACAATCAGATTTACAAGTGGTCTTCACAAGTTTACATGGTACAAGTGTACCTGTAGTTCCTGAAATATTATCTAAATTAAACTTTAATCAATTTAATTTAGTCGAAGCACAATGTAAACCAGATCCTAATTTCAGTTCTGTCGCTAGTGCTAACCCAGAAGATCACAAAGCATTTGATCAATCTATCGAGCTTGCAAATCAAGTCAATGCAGATTTATTAATCAGTACGGACCCTGATGCAGACCGATTAGGTATAGCAGAACGCGATAAAGAAGGCAATATCTATTATTATAATGGTAACCAAATCGGCGCCCTTTTATTAAACTATCAAATCAAAGCAACTTCACATTTAAATAATAGATTGATGATTCAATCCATTGTTAGTAGTGAATTAGCTAAATCTGTGGCACGCCACCACGATGTCGCATACAAAGAAGTTTTAACTGGGTTTAAATATATTGCTGAAGCAATCAGAAATATGTCTGAAGATCAAAATTATTTATTAGGCTATGAAGAAAGTTATGGCTTCTTAGCAGGACCTTTTGTTAGAGATAAAGATGCCATTCAAATCGTTCCACTTATCATCAAATATGCATCTGAACTTAAAAATGAAGGCAGAATGTTAAAAGATGATTTAGAGGACATTTATCAACAAGTTGGACGTCATAATGACCAATTATTCTCACATACATTTGAAGGTGCTAAAGGTAAAGCCATTATAGATGATATTATGAAATCTTATAGAAATAACCCACCCCGTACAATTAATGGATTAGATGTTCTTGCTATTGAAGATTATGAAACTGGAGAAAAAGTTGATTTCCAAACAAATGAAACAACACCAATCACACTTCCAAAAGCAAACGTTCTTAAAATCTATTTCAAAGAAGGTTTTATTGCCTTAAGACCATCTGGTACTGAACCTAAAATTAAACTATATGTGTCATTAACGATTGATCATTTCGATGATGTAGCACAACAAATTAATGAAGAAATATTTAATTTAAAATAATGCTTTAAATATCAAAAGTATATTATTATTTATTAAACCCAAATTAATGTACACAATATTTATAATGCTTTATAATTGGGTAATATTTTAATCAATGCATTAATTTGGGAGGTCTTATCATTAATAAATTAATTTCAATTGTGGTATCAGTTTATAATAAAGAAAAATTTTTAGATAAGTGTATTCAATCTATTATTGATTTAAATATGGATAAATCTCAGTTAGAAGTCATATTTGTAGACGATGTGTCGACTGATAATTCTTATAATATTTTAAAAAAATATGCAGATGAATATGACTTTATTCGTTGCATTCAGCTAGAAGAAAATTCTGGTGGTCCTGCCGATCCCAGAAATTTAGGTATACAAGAAGCTAAGGGTAAATATATTACAATTGTTGATGCAGATGATTGGTTAGAACCTAATGGCTATCCAAATCTAATTAATCAAATGGAAGAACATGGCTCTGATATTGGATTTGGTCAAGCTTTTAAAAACCGAAACAAGGATATTGTCAAAGTAGCCAACTTTGCTTCATTTAAAAAAGCAAATGATCTAGTTCCTTATGAAATCTACAAAATTTTTAGAGGCATGGGACCATGGGGAAAAATATTTAAACGTTCCACAGCTATCGACCATAATATTAAATTTAGAAATTTAAAATTTGCTGAAGATAAATTATTCTATGCAGAATTAATAAGTAAATCAAAAAGTGCTTCTATGACAGATGATCACGTATATCATGTAAATAGATATTCAGATAATATTTCTTTAGTAAAAGAAACCGATGATATTGAAAAAGCCAATTTTAATATTGAAGTCCTTAAAGATTTAATTAATATGGATTTACCTGAATATGCTAAGAAGCAAATCATTAGTCGAATTGTTGAAATGGATTTTATTTCTAGAGTGTTTATTAAAAAATCATTTCTCAAATCAAACAACAAAGATGTTTACTACAATATGTTCGAAGAAGTTCAGAAAATCATTAAAGAACATGGATATGACATAGAAGACTTTTTAGAAAATGAAAGATATACAAATGCTTTCCATGCGTACCAGCATAGTAAAGAACATTTTGAAGAATATATCAAATTTATGCTTTATAATGCACATGCTCATAAATACATTAAAGACAATGTTGTGCATTTCAACTACCCGGATAAATTTAATGACTTACCAACATTAACTTCGAAATGTGTAGCAGTTCATGATGGTACACATTATATGAATGAAACATTTTATGAAGTACTTCATGTATATAAGAAGCCAGACACAACAATCGAAGCAGTAGAATTAGTAAAAATCAATGATGAAAGTACTCGTAAGACATTAGAATATAAAATTCATGATAACCAAATTTATTTAAAAACAGATGATTTACATTTAGATAATTATGATTTTAATATTGTGATTAAATTTAATGACTTTGAACACTCAACTGTTTATGCTTCACATCCTATTGATAATAAAAATAGTAAATTCAAAAATAAAAGTGCTAAATTAGACCTTGAATCAATCAATAAAGCTAAAAAGGCGTCTAAAAAACCAAGTTATTTAACTACACCACCGTCTTATATCGTTACAATTAAAAAAGCTAATTTATACCATGACGTTAACTTTACTGATCAAGTGAAATCTGTGGCTAAAGGAAATATAGTAGAAATAGTTTCAATCGAAGAAACAGTAAATAAGACACCTAGATTAATCACTAGAGATGGCTATTATATCTCAGCAAATACTGATATCGTTACACCTGTTAACCTTGAATCATTTATTAATGAACAGTCTAAACAAACCACTGCTGACAATGTAAATGAGAATACTAAAAGTAACAATAAACTTTCCAACATCAAAAACAGATTATTAAAACGTTAAACAAAAATGAACGTACAGAAATGAAGTGCATCCCAGAAGATAATCTTTCTTTAAAGGATGCACTTTTTTTATGAAATATATTTGAAATTTTTGAGTTTAAACAATATTAATTCAGGAAAATTAAAAATGTATTAACACATAGATATTTAACGTTCACAAATCATCTATAGTTCAAGTATATTTTGTTATACAAAAAACTGATATAGTGATTTTTCTATTTATTATATATACTACTATACCCAAATGAAATGTGTTACTATTTGATTGTGTAATATAAATAAATGATTTTAAAAATGAAAATGGTAAATAATATCGGTAATTAAAATACTCATAATTATAGATATCTATTGTTTAATTTTAGATTGCTATCATTATACAAATTAAGGGGATAATAATGAAAATAATTACAGAAAACAAAAAGTCTAACAATGTCAAAGTTAGTATTTTAATAAGCACGTATAATAAAGGGAAATTTATTAAAAAAACATTAGATAGCATTTTAAATCAAACGTTCGATTTAAAAAAGCTAGAAGTCATTGTTGTAGATGATTGTTCTACTGATGATACTTTAGAAGTCGTTGCTTCAAATTTAACTAATTTCTACAACTATAAGTTAGTCCAATTAGATCAAAATTCAGGGACACCTGCTCAGCCTCGTAACCTATCTATTGATTTAAGCAAAGGGAAATATCTGATGTTTATTGATGGTGATGATTGGTTACCTGAAGATGCTGTTGAAACCTTATATAATCTTTTGAAAAAAAACAAAACAGATTACGCTACTGGTCTAACAAATTATGTCTTTAATGATAAAATAGCTCGTGCTGGTGTCGCTTTATCTAAAATCGCACATTCAAAATTAGATTTGAATCATAATAGTAAGTCATTTTATCATTTAGCACCTCATGGCAGAATGGTTAAAGCAAGTATCATTAAAAATAATAATATTCGCTTCCCTGAAATGATTTTCGCTGAAGATTTACAATTCTTTGCTGAAGTCTTTTTCCATGTAGACAAAATTAGCACTACAGAAGATGTTGTTTATTACACAAATAGATATCAAGATAATGTATCTTTAGTTAAATCTAAAGAATCTACGATGCCAAATAGAATGAAACTTCAGATGGATGCATATAATTATCTATCTAAGAAATATAAAAACTTAAAAGTATTTAGAAATTTACTTATCCGTCTTATCAATAAAGATATATTAAATGGTAAATTTTATAAGAAAGCATTCATTAGAGAAATAGACATTATGTTACCAATATTACAAGACGCTATTAATACAATCGAAAAAGATTTTGACGTGACTAAGTATGTAGATGACGAACTAAACAAAAAAGCAATAACATTAATTAAAAAAGGTGACAAAGCAGAAATCATCGACTTTATTAAATGGTACTCAGACAAAGACGATAAACAATTACAATTCAAAAGAAATAAAGCGTATTATTCATATAACAATGAACTTTACCTAAAGCATATGCACGTGACTTTACAAAATATTATTCGAAAAAATAAAAGTATTACATTAAAACTATACTCTAAAAATTCTCATATAGAATTTATGGAACTTAAAAGCAGAAAAAATCCTGAGCAGTATCAAATTTTAAAGATTAAAAAGAACAGTTTAAAACCTGGAGAATACTCTGTTAAGTTTGATACAAGTCACCTTCCAAAAGGAAAATTAGCAATTACTGTATTAGATGCAGATTTAAATTCTACTGTAGTTAAAACTAATGACCAATTTAATCTTTATGAAACGGTTAATGGTAACCTTGGATACAAAAGTTAAACAAATCTCATAACTTTATCAATATATATTTAAAACACTTTCTTATGGCTCAATTAAGATGAACCTTGGGAAAGTGTTTTTCTATGCTTAAATCTCTAAATTCAATAAATATGTAGGCAAGCAATCGAGTCAGTTACAGTTAGCTCAAAACAACATTCACTTTAAAGATAATGACTTTATATCTTTCTTCACGTATAATGATGTTAAGTTATTTTGAAAGCGTTTTACCTATATTGAATAACTTACTACCACACTTATATTTTCATGAGATTTTTATTCTTATTAAAAACGGAGATGACTTGATAAACATGAAACAATATCTTACAGAAACACCTCAACATATTGTCGTATTAAAAAAGATTAAAAAGTATGAAGATGCCAATTTCACTAAAGACATAGCTGTTATTAGTAAGGGACAATGCATAGAAGTAAGTAGTATGGAAAATAGTGATAAAGGAACGCCTAGATTGGTAGCTAAAGATGGGTACTATATTACCGCTAATGAAGATTTCGTTGCACCTATTAACCTTGATAGTATCAAAGGTTATATTACTCATGCACCTAAAGCGATTGAAATTGTTAAAAAGTGTAAGTTATATGAGGATATTGGATTTAAGAAAGATCCTATTAAATCATTAGAATTAGGTACAAAATTAGATATTATAGATATTGAATTTACGAGTAAGTTAACACCTAGATTAAAAACCTCTGATGGACTTTACGTCACTGCTAATCAGAGTTTCGTCAAAGTTTTAAAATAACGCAAAAGCACCAACCATAAGACTGCTATGGTTGGTGCTTTTTAATTTTATAAGTCTAATTGTTTAATAAATGCCTTTAAGTCGTCTTTCATATCTTCGTCTTTTAATGCATATTCAATCGTAGTTTTAACGAAGCCTAGTTTTTCGCCGACATCGTAACGGTTACCTTCGAAATCGTATGCGTATACTTGGCTTTCGGCGTTCATACGTTCAATCGCATCTGTTAATTGGATTTCGTTACCTGCACCTTCTTCTTGTGTTTCAAGATAATCAAAGATTTCAGGTGTTAATACATAACGTCCCATAATCGCTAAATTAGATGGTGCTGTACCTTGTTTTGGCTTTTCTACGAATTTCTTAACTTCATAACGTAAACCAGATTTTTCTAACGGATCGATAATACCGTAACGGTGAGTATCTTCTTCAGCTACTTCTTGAACACCAATTACGGATTTACCTGTTTCATCGTAAACATCCATCAATTGTTTAATTGCTGGTGTGTCTGATTCAACAATGTCATCACCTAACAATACAGCGAATGGTTCATTTCCAATGAATTGACGTGCTGTATGAATAGCATGGCCTAAACCTTTTTGTTCTTTTTGACGAACATAGAAGATATTAGCTAAATCTGTTGAGTATTGAACCTTTTCTAATAGGTCATTTTTCCCTTTTTCTTGTAATACCATTTCTAATTCTTTTTGGTTATCGAAATGATCTTCAATCGCACGTTTATGTTTACCTGTAACGATAATAATATCTTCGATACCCGCTCTTGATGCTTCTTCAACAATATATTGAATTGTTGGTTTATCTAAGATGGGTAACATTTCTTTTGGCATTGCTTTCGTTGCTGGTAAAAATCTTGTCCCCAAACCAGCTGCTGGAATAATTGCTTTTTTTATTTGTTTCAAAGTCTCTACTACTCCTTTAAATTAAAGTATGAAGCTTAATATTATTTACCTTATCTTATCATTAAATAAACATTGTGCCTAGTTTTAGCCATATTATGAATAATCATCTATTTTAATATTTGATTTTAATTGTCTAAAACTTATCATTGGTTTTATTTCATTATCGGTTTATTGCAATCAAATCGATGGCATAGTATAAATGAAGCATAAAAATACACCTAGCAACCA
This sequence comes from Staphylococcus sp. HL28, assembly GCF_021117155.1. Taxonomy (NCBI): domain Bacteria; kingdom Bacillati; phylum Bacillota; class Bacilli; order Caryophanales; family Staphylococcaceae; genus Staphylococcus; species Staphylococcus sp. HL28. The sequence continues at coordinate 460,864 of NZ_CP088218.1, read as the reverse complement.
TTCGACTAGTCACTAGGTGGAAAAACTAAGCAACATATTTTGAGCGTTAACTCAATTCATATGTTTTACACAAACAGCTTTTAAACTCGTCTTATTCACAGTAAGACGGGTTTATTTTTTCGCTCGAATGTGCTTGATAAACAACATAACAATACATATAATAGTTACTGCTAGTGGTATGTACTCAATAATGTGTATTGTAATATCTATTGTCATCATTATCACCCCTCTACACAAACATCGTAAGCTGTGTGTGATAACATATGACTTTTAACTATAACTTACTGTATTGTCTTTTTAATTTTAAGAAAAAAACTACCGACTGTTTCCAGCCGGTAGTTATATCCCCTATGTTAGACAAATAAACTAATAAATAAGATAAAGATGATGCCTGAAACTGAAATGATTGTTTCTAGTAATGACCATGTTAAAAATGTTTCTTTAACTGTTAGTCCGAAATATTCTTTGAACATCCAGAATCCTGCATCGTTCACATGAGATAAAATCACACTTCCTGCACCGATTGCTAGCACCACAAGTGCGACATTGGCATCTGAAGCTTGTAATAATGGCATCACAATACCTGTCGTAGATATGGCAGCTACTGTTGCAGATCCTAGTGCAATTCTTAGTACTGCAGCAACAATCCATGCAAGTAGAATTGGTGACATATGTGTGCCTTCGAACATTTTGGCGATCGTATCACCTACGCCACCATCAATAAGTACTTGCTTGAATGTACCACCGCCACCAATGATTAATAACATCATGCCTATTGGATAAATCGCTTGAGTAACTGATTCCATGATATGATCCATTTTTCTATGTCTTAATATACCCATTGTAAATATAGCGAAGATAACTGCAATTAACATGGCTGTACCAGCATTCCCAATTAAATAAATGATTGATTCGAATGCATTTTTAGGAGAATCATGTCCTGTAATAAGTTGTACTAATGTTGAAATAAGCATTAAGATGACTGGTAATATTGCTGTTAAAATACTAATTCCAAATCCTGGCATTTCTTCCTCAGTAAATTCCTTTTGAGCACCTAATGCTGAAATATCTCCCTCTCTACCATATGCAGATGGAATGATTTTTTGTGCGATTTTATTAAATAATGGACCTGCGATTAAAGTAACAGGAATTGAAATAATAATACCGTAAAGGAGTACATGACCAATATTCGCTTTTAATTCTTTAGCTATAACTACTGGTCCAGGATGTGGCGGTAAGAAACCATGTGTCACTGATAATGCTGTAACCATTGGTAATCCAAGTTTAAGTGTAGATACATTCGCACGTTTGGCTACTGTGAATACTAATGGAATTAATAACACTAATCCCACTTCAAAGAATAAAGCGATACCGACGATAAATGCAGCAACGAGCATCGCCCACTGTACATGTTTTTGGCCAAATTTGGCGATTAATGTATCGGCAATTCGTGTTGCGCCACCTCCATCAGAAAGTAACTTCCCTAATATGGCTCCTAAACCAAAGATAAGTGCAATATGGCCTAGTGTACCACCCATACCTTTTTCTACAGTTTCCATAATTTTATCCAGTGGCATACCTAATAATAAAGCAGTAATAATTGATGTGATGATTAGAGCGATAAAGGTATTCAGTTTTAAAAAGATAATTAAACTTAATAAGATCACAATTCCTAAAACAACGCTAATTAATGGCCAAATTTCTGCAAACATGGCATTCCCCTTCTTCCTATAATATGTCTGTTCTCATTTACAAAGTTGCTCGAATTCGAAAGTGGCAAAGTGACGTTGTGACTTAACGATGCAATACTATATTTGTCTGGCACTGCTAAAAATCAATCCATATGCTGTCGTTGAAATGCGGCAATCTCACTATACGTGTCAGTTAAAGAACGACTAATATTGATAAAGATACTTACAAGTTTTTGATAAATTTCGACTGTTTCTGAATCAGGGTGATGTTCATTTGTCGTACCTACCATTTGTTCAATTATTGAGAAGTCATCAATTTCACCTAGTGCTTTCATACCTAACACGCATGCACCTAAGCATGAACTTTCGTAACTTTCTGGCACACTTAAATGCGTGTCAAAGATATCTGCCATCATTTGGCGCCAAATTTCACTTTTAGCAAATCCACCTGTCGCTTTGATTGTACTTGGTGTTTCATTCATCACTTCTATCAAAGCTAGATAAACTGTGTATAGATTGTATAAAACACCTTCTAAGGCAGCACGTATCATATGTTCTTTCTTATGAGATAGTGTTAAGCCGAAGAATGACCCACGTGCATCTGCATTCCATAATGGTGCACGCTCTCCAGCAAGATATGGATGGAAGATTAAACCATCCGCGCCTGGTTTAACACGACTGGCGATTTGAGTTAATACGTCATAAGGATCAACACCTAAGCGTTTGGCTGTTTCGACTTCACTTGCTAATAACTCATCTCGAAGCCATCTTAAGATGACGCCACCATTATTAACTGGTCCACCAATCACGTAATGTTCATCTGTTAAGACATAACAGAAAATTCGACCTTTATCATCCGTTCTTGGTTTATCTATGACGGTTCTAATAGCACCAGATGTCCCAATAGTAACGGCAACTTCACCTTTTCGGTAACTGTTCACGCCTAGATTAGATAACACACCATCACTCGCACCAATTACTACTGGCGTATTCTCATCGACACCCATTAATGTGGCGTAGCGCTTTTTCATTCCTTTTAAAATATGTGTTGTGGGCACTAATTCTGGTAGCTGCTGACGTGTGATACCTAATAAATTTAATACGTCGTCATCCCAATCGAGTTGTTCCAGATTGAACATACCTGTAGCTGAAGCCATGGAGTGGTCGATAACATATGTCTCATATAATTGATATAAAATATATGTCTTAATATCAGCAAACATGGCAGTATGATTGAAAATATCCGGTTGTTCATGCTTCATCCAAAATATCTTTGATAATGGTGACATTGGATGAATGGGTGTTCCTGTTCTTCTATAAATATTAAAACCATCATGTTGTTGATTAATTTGGTCGGCAAATTTACTTGCCCGATTATCTGCCCAAGTAATATTCTCTGTTAAGCGATGATGTTGTTCATCCATCGCAACTAAACTATGCATTTGGGCACTAAATGAGATTAATTTAATATCTTCTTTAGCGATATTAGCTTCTCTGATGACATATTTGACAGTCATCAATACTGCATCAAATAATTCATCTGGATTCTCTTCGGACACATCGACATTAGGTGTATGCAATTCGTACCCGATGTTATGTTTCATAATGAATTGTCCATTTTCATCATAAAGTACTGATTTAGTGCTTGTGGTACCAATATCGACACCAATCATATATTTCATATCTTAACTCTTCCTTTCTAAAAATTTAGCGTAACCAAAATCCTTCTATATCTTTACCTACATCATCAAAGTTTAAATGAAAGGCTTGTCTTAACGTTTCTGCATTTTTATTTTCAACTGCATCTACAAAGACATTGTGATTTCGATGTATACGTTCAAAATCATTAGGATCTTCTGACATTCTGCGTCTCATCGATAGGAGAATTAGTGACTCCATCACAGGTTTCAAATGATTCCAAAATGTTCTGAGGTATTGATGGTTTGAAGCTAAAATCATGGCTTCATGAAATTCAAAGTCATGTTTCGTAAACGATTCAGCGTCTTCAAATTGTACTGCTACTTTCATCATTTCGAGTTGCTTTTTCATTTCTTTAGCAATCGGTTGTGTATCTTGAGATCTCAATCTAGAAAATGCAAACGATTCTAACATTAAGCGTAAGTCATAAAGTTCTCTTTTTTCTTGTTCACCAAACGGTAAGACTTGCGCCCCCATTCGTTCTAAATGAATAAGTTGATCTGTTTGTAATAGTTTGAATGCATCTCTAACAGGTGAGCGACTCACATTGAATTGTTTAGCGATTTGATTTTCAGTCAGTAGCGTTTCTGCTTGAATATCACCTTTAATAATGCCTAATCTTATTTCTGAAGCTATCGCCTCACCTGTAGTTAAATGTCGTTTCCATTGTTCTGGATAGCCATATGTCATAGCTCACACCGCACTTTCATTTGTCGTTCTATACTTGTATACAAGTATATTAATACATGCCATATATTTTTGCAAACGCTTACTTCAACTTGAATAATAAAAAGCCTCGATTATTTTTGTAATCGAAGCTTTAAAATCCTTAAGAAATTATGAAGATTGGGCAGGTGTTTCAATACAATAATTGGTTTTGTGACAATTTGGACATTCGAGGCGTCGTGTATTCAATGTATGTTTAGCAGTGATTAATTGATTTAATGCCGGATGAAATTGTGTATGACAATTCGGACATATAAAAGCTACCTTTTTAGCATAATAGTATGTTAGTGCTATAGCATAACTTATTACAAATGGTGACACTGTAAGTAATGGACGTTTACTTTTTAAAATAATGGAACTTATGATACCAGTATACTGAGCAATACTTATCAACCCAGCTGTTATAAAAATGTTCTTATGGATATAACGAATATGTGTTGATGCTTGTACCATGCGCTTAATGTCAGTTAATTTTTGAATGGGCGATACAGATTGCGCATTTATATATTGTTTCATGATTTTAATACTTTTTATGATGTTTTGTTTATGGTTTACTTCTTGTGATAGAGATTCTTCTTTCATACTTAGTATATAGTTCAACGTGTTCATAGTGCTTTCTTCTTTGAGCAACGTTTTAATATCGTTCAAAGAACACCCTAAATGCTTTAATAAGAGAATCAATTCCAGACGTTTCACGTCATCCTCTGAATACATACGTCGATTTGTCTCTGTCATGTGACTTGGTTTTAAAATATCTTTTTGATCATAATATTGAACAGTTCTCACTGAGACCTGACATCTTTCCGCTATTTCTCCCGTCGTATAATATGACATAGATCATTCACCTCCTACTCACAATGTAAATGATGACGTTACGTCGTAATCAATACAAAAACATCGTTTTAAGACTACCGGTCGTCTACATATTTAAATTATTCTTGAATCCATTGTTTGATATGATCTACAACACCTAATTCTTGGTCTGGTTTTGTTTCTAGCACACTTGGAAAATCAAGATGTCCTATTCCTTCATATACGATTTCTTTTGTTGTGCCACCATAAGCTTTAAATTGTTCTAATGTCGCTTGTGAATCTGTATATGGAATAATCTGATCCTCTTTCCCAGACATGAATAATATCTTCGGAAATGTTTCTATTTCCTCAATATCTGGTAGGTAATCAGCATTTATCGTATACAAAATATCTGTGATAATTGTCTTAATCGGTGCGACGAATTGAAATAGTTCAATCGCATTTTCCTTTTGTGCAAAAATCGTTTTATCGAGTATGTATTGTGGTAAATTTTTCACTGCATTAATTTCATCTTTTAAAATATCTCGCTTGCTATCTGACGTAAATAAGCGTGCTAACATACTACCGTCTGGTGTGATTTTTGCAGCACTGTTTAGGTAAATCAAATGAGAAATAGGGAGTGTATTAAATTTCAATAAACGTGTAGCAATCATACCTCCCATAGAATAACCAACTACTGTTATTTCTGACAATTGTTGCTCAGTCACAATCTGACTTAACACATCATAAACGCGCTCTGAATAGTCATCTAATGTGTGATTATCTCTTTCAATTTCAGAACTTTTACCTCTACTAGGGCAGTTGATAAATATCAGTTTGTATTCTCTCATGTATGGTTCAAACATAGTCATTATTTTATATGTAAGCAATGCACCATGAATAAAGACAATGACTTCTTTAGAATTGGGATTACCTCCATATATCACTTCACTTTGTTCATTTTCATAATTATTTAATTGGTATAGTTGTGTTTTAAAATTTTGCTTATTCATCTTGACCCTCTAATTCTCAAATATCATATTATATATATTAAATATTTTATCATATTACTTTAATTAACATCCTTTTTACATAAAAATAAGTAGTAAGTCGTCATCCTTTAGTAAATTGGCGACCTACTACTTTATTCAACTTTCTTTAATGGTGACATTAATCATCCTTAGATATTTCAGTATGAATCTGTTGCATCTTACTTTCTACATCGGTAATCTCTGTTGCACATTGTTCTAATAAACCTTTATATTTTTCAGTATCTGCATTATTTTTATAACGGATTTTATGTTCTAGACTCGCCCACATATCCATACCAATGGTTCTAATTTGAATTTCTACTGGGATAATTTCTACAGAGTCTGCTAAGAATACTGGAATCGATACCACAATATGTAGGCTGCGATAACCATTTTCTTTAGGATGTTCAATATAGTCTTTGCGTTTAATTAATTTAACGTCTTCCTGTTTTAATAACATCTCTTCAATGACATATATGTCATCCATATAATTACATATCACTCTAATACCAGCAATATCCATAATGTGGTCTCTAGCACTTTGTGCACTAATGTCTAAACCTTTCCGTTTAAGCTTCTTAACTAAACTCCCCATCTCTTTAACACGTCGTTCCATATGGTGTATGGGATTATGTTTATATCTATGATTGAAATTATCGTCTAAAATGCTTAACTTGGTACTTATTTCTTTAAGTGCAGATGAATAAATGTGATCGAGTTCAACAAATCCTACTAAAATATCAAATGCCTCATCACCATTTTGAATCGCACTCAAACTATTTTTAAATTCGTATCTCAAGTCTTCTAGGTATAATGATGGTTTTCTCTCTACATACATATGATTTCCTCCATCTCTTTTATCCCTTTCATTATATCGAAGTTCAATGAGAATAAGAAACAATTGCATTCCCTACTTTAGTCGTAAACAATAAATCAGGCTATCCCTGATATGGAGATAGCCTGATTAGTCATTTATTCATCTTTTTGATGTTCAACTACTTTAGTGTCCTTATTGTCTGCAATGTGTTGTGCACGCTTCACAGCCTCTTTTTTATATGTGAATGTATCAGATGCTTGTTTTGCATCTTCTGTTTTTACTTTCCATTCATCATTTTCGAAATATACATGAACTGGCTTTTCATTTAATTCCGGTTGGGCTGACTTGTCTTGTTGATGTTGTGTAATGTGTTTATTTTTAAGTTCTTCTAGTTCGTCTTCAGAAGCTTGTTTATACCATTTTTCAGCTTGTTGCGTTGCTATAGGAATCACATCTGACTCCTTATAACCATCTTTTAGCATGGCATTAGCAATATCAATTGCTTTTTTACGTTCTAATTTGTCTAAATTCTTTAAGCTTTGAGGATAATCTTCCATAGTCCATGGCATGGCATTTCATCTCCTAGTTAATGTGTGTGATAGTTATCTTTACCACTCTTCGCAACTATTCAATCACCATACCCGGACTCTGAGGTTAGACAACCCTCTGACTGCCTAATCATTCGCACGCTTAAGCAAATGATATTGTTTCATTCGCATCTTTACGTTCTTTTTGACTATTATTTTGAATCTTCATTAAACCTGACTTAATATAATTATATTGTGGTAAATCTGTTAAGTCTTTGACTTCTAAATGAGATTGTAATTCAAAGTGTTTAGCAATATTTTCAAATATAGCTAAGTATTCACCCATTTGTTGATCGTCAATTCTTGTTCGATTTTTATCATTTAAGGCTCTACTCAGCATAAAGCTAATTTCTTCTAAAGCGAATATACTTGGATAGTAATATTGAATGACTGATTTATTACTAAATAATTCCCCATTAGCTGCATTGTACATTTGAGTCATATTGTTTAATCTTACTGACAAACTTAGGCTTAAATGTTTTTCTTGTTCTTCATTCTTGTATTCATTGTTGGAAAATAAATAATGGAAAAATTTCGCTTCTTGTCTTACAACATCTGCAATAGTGTTAGGCAATAACGCAGACGCTGTACGTTGTCCTAGTATAAATAAACCGAGTAATGCAATGGCAACCCCCATGGCTACATCGACAATACGTGGGAACGCAATTGAGATGGATAGATTCTGTGATGCCAATCCATTTAATAAGATAACTTGTATCGTAATAAAGATAACTGCAAAGGTGTAGTTAACACCCACAAACGCTTCTGTCATCATTGCACCTAAGCCCATTAATACAACTGCTACTGGTGCTGGTACAGTGAATGCTAAAATACCTGAAAGCACCACTACACCTAATAACGTACCTAAACTTCTAGCCATGCCTCGTTCTAATGTGTGAATCGTTGATGTACCTAATAATAATGTGTGTGCAGAAAGTGGAATCCAATAGGCTTTATCAAATCCAAAGAATAAAGCAACAAAGATCGCTATCGCAATAATGACCGTATATCGCAATGTATTTCTAAACACAATTGAATCTAAAGTTAAGTTTTGTAAAATACGTTTACTGTACAATGGTTTTCGAATGTTTGCCTCATGTTCAAGCTGTTCAGCGTTTGCATGAGCAATTTCGTCAATTTTCAATATATGGCTGAGTAAGTTTTCGAATTCTGGGCTCACATCTACTTCTTTTCTCCATGTTTGACCATTTGAAGATGGATGGTTTATCTTATCAATGATAAAATCTAACATTTCAATTAGTTCATTGGGTAATGGACGTACACCTTTTTCATTTAATTCAAGTAATTCTGAGTAAATACCTTGTGCGGATGTATGTAGTAATAGTAATTTTTGAAATCTCGTACTTAATTTACCATTACTAGATGATGATGTGATTAATAATTTATCTGATGCTTTAAAAGAAGACACTGCAGATGTTGCTACTTTCTTAAATGATTCTGAGTCATTATAATTTTTCATTAAATCTTGAATCACTTTGAAGTCAGAATTAATGGCACTATCCTCTGTTTTTTCTTTCTTCATATAAATAGTTATAAGCACAACAAGTGTCGCAAATGCACCACCAATGAGAATACCAAGTCCTCTCACTAATGCTTGATCAGGTGCAATTGGAAAGTTCATTGGTAAACAAAATGTCACTATAAAGAAAGTTGATGATGGACCAGCAATTTTTAATGCTGTGAATATATAGAAAGGTACCACTGTAACAACTAATAGTAAGATACCGAAGATGAGTGGTTGTGCAGCTGTCAATGTCCCTAACATCATACAAACCGCGAAAGCTAACGAGCAAAGTATCACCGTTCTAATCATAGATTGCGGTGAACCTTTAAAAACATAAATATGGGCTAACGTACCAGTGGCAATAAGTAAACCAAATGAGAAAGAACCCAAGTAATAACCTAATAACGCAGGTATTATCATGAGCAAGCCTTGTCTGATACCTTTGTATATATCAATCTTAGACCGATTGAAATAAAACACTGTCTTTAAAAAACTCTTCAAAATTTGCTCTCCTTTCTTTTTTATTATTTGAACATAAATAAGAGAACGGAATGGTTCTCATTTCACTTTTGAAATCAGCTTTATTCCGCTCTCTATAGCGTCAATTTATCGGATGTATTGCTTACAATTCATCAAAACACAAAAACTATTATAACATTTTTCTTTTTGTTTGATGACTAATCCCCTTTATAACGATATAAATATTTATTTAACTTGTTGAGCCACTTCAATTACTGGTGCTTCTACAACAAAGTTACCAATTTCATTTTTGAACATTTGTAAGTGTTCAGACTCGTTATGTGATTTAATAGCCGCTTCATCTACATAGTTCTCAACTACGATAAACGTATTTCTATCTTGCACATCTTCATAATGACTGTAGAATAATACGCCCTCTTCTTGTCTTGATTCGGAAACTAAATGTTCCATAAGTTTTAAATAGTCTTCACGTTTTTCTTCTGATATTTTAAGTTTCGCATTGATTATCATCATTCGAACCACACCTTTCTATAAGATAATTATGCACCTAGTAAAATTAAAAAAGCAATAAATGAGTTTGATGCAAGATCTTAACGACCTGTCTATACTCATTTATTGCTCGTATTTATTGTTTATAAATTATTTAACTGATTGATGTTCATCTATCACTAATGGTTGATCTGGTTTAACAAAGAACCACATGATGATTGCTAATACAGCTGGGATAATTAATAATTGGAACGTCATACTCCAACCAAGTTGTTCAACAAAGGCACCAGCTAAGAATGGACTCGTTAAGGCACCAATGTTACCCCATAAGTTCATCCAACCAGATACTGTTCCAGCGAAGTTACGACCTAAGTCTGTCGCAGCGGCCCAACTCATACCCATAGACATACCGACACCACCTAAACCAAGAGATAACCAAAATATAGTGACATATAAGTTTTCAGTATGTACTGCAAAAAAGATTGATATTGAGAAGACTACAAATCCTAGTATCGCAATGACGCCACGTGCGACGAAACGAGATTTACCAGTATTTAAAATCTTATCTGAAATAGCACCACCAGATAAAATCAAGAAGAACATTAATAACCATGGTAATGAACTAATTGACATATCTTTAAAATCAACATGATATTGTTCTGTTAAATATGTTGGTAACCAAATTAAGAATAATGTAATGACAAATTGTACTACAAAGTACTGAATTGCAATCGCATAAAAACTAAAGTGTGTTAAGAAACGTTTCCAAGGTGGTAGTGATTTATCTGTTTCAACAATGTCTCTATGCTCAGTAATAAATTGCTTTTCAGCTTCATTGACCATTTTGTGTTGTTCCGGCAAGTCTTTAGCGATAATTGCCCATAAAACTGCCATTACAATACCAACCGCACCAAAAATATAAAAGACTGCTTGCCAATTAAATGCGTTAACAATCGCAATGGTTACAATCGGTGCTAACACAGGTCCAAAATATGAACCTGCTAATAACGCACTTGATGCTCTTCCTTTTTCATTTTTAGCAAACCAAAATGAATTGAACACTGCATTAGATGGATACATAGGTGCTTCCCCCACACCAAATAAAAATCTAACAAAATATAATAAACCATGATGCTTAATCATACCTGTGAGAATTGTGAAAGCACTCCACCATACTAAAGCAATTGTAATCATTTTACGTGGTCCAAATTTCTCTGCTAACATCCCTGACGGTACTTGCATTAAAGCGTATCCTAATGAGAAAAATGACGCTAATAAACCAAATTGTGTTTTTGTTAAATGTAAGTCTTCCATCATCGGTACAGCAATATATGAAATATTAGATCTATCCATATAAGCTATAACACCAATAAGAAAGAATGCAATCGCAAAAAACCAACGAACGTTACTTCTTTTTTTATTCATTTCTTTTCCTACTTCCCATAATGATATGTTGTTTCTATGTGTTGTCGTTAAGTTTCAGAAATTCCTAATGATGACTGTTTAACTTTTAATCACACATCTTTTAATTTCTTGTAGCGCTACAATTTTTATTATAATAGCACGAAATGGAAACGGTTACAATATAAAATTTAGAAAATATTCACAATTTATTCAATAAAAATTAACAATACTTACATTTAATTTTCAATATTTAAATAAGCCATTCATTTTCATTTAAATCCTCGTCTAAATTGATTGTCTCTTTCTTGTCTTTATTCCAAAAAAGCTAAATAAAGATAGTTGTCATGTTTGATACCGTCACTAAAAAATAGTAAACTGTATGTAAATTGAAAGCGCTATTCCATCTATACAATTTAATAATAAAACCACTGGAAGTGCCTTTGTTTAAGGCTGAGAGTAAAGATGTGACTTTATAATTCCTAGAACCTGATTCAGTTTGTACTGGCGTAGGGAAGTGGCATAGCTATGAATTTAAAGTACTCATTAGCAATTTAACGCTATTTCCCTACTATGTGGAAATAGCGTTTTTTTGTTGAGGTGATGTATATATTTATTGCAATAACTTTTTATAAAGAACTATCGCAACAAGATTTAAAGCATTTTATAACTATAGAACCGGCCATTGATGGCTTACTCTTTAGAACACCTATGTCTACTTTTGAGTTACGCCGATTTATTACACAGCTCATTGAAGCTGGATTTCCCAAAGATAAAATAATCATTCACAGTAATGTTAAATTACTTAAAGCTTTAAATTTACAATGTATTCATTTTAAAGAAAATGACGAACTAGCAATTTTAATAAAACAACAATATCCAGAGTTAATTGTCGGTATGTCAACGCATAATATTGAAATGGTTAAACATTGCCATGAATGTCAATTAGATTATGTTTTTTTCGGTCACATATTCCCTACATCGTCGCACCCAGATGAACATCCACGAACAATTCAAGAGATTCATGACGTACTGGAGATTGATATTCCGATTTATGCTATAGGCGGTATTTCCCTCTCTACCATTTCACAATTACCTACTGAATTTGATGGTCTATGTTCAATTTCATTTTTCATGACCTCTACCGTTAGCGAAATTAACTCTTTAAAAAGGAAGTGGTATTCTCATGCATGATGTTCTTATTATCGGTTCTGGTGTGATAGGTATGTCGATAGCTCGACAACTTAGCCAATCACATTTAGATATTGCTATTATAGACCGAGATATACCAGGTATGCATGCCTCTTATAAAGCCGGTGGCATGTTAGGCGCTCAAAATGAGTTCACAACTGATAGTGAATTATTTCAATTAGCTCTAGCGTCTAGGTCTTTGTTCCCAAAATTAAGTGATGCCCTCTATCATGAAACAGGCATTGATATTGAATTTCAACAATCTGGATTAATTAAAATGGCATCATCAACCAAAGACGTAAAGCGGTTAACTCAACAATATGACTTCCTTAAATCAAAAGACCCTAGTGTTGAGTTACTCTCAGATGATGAATTATTTAAATTGTCAAATGGTCATGTCGAACCAACTGACTTAGCCATATATATTCCAAAAGACGGCCAAATCAATGCCAATCGCTATACCAAAGCTTTATTACAATCAGTCATTCAACGAGATGTGCATCGCTATTATCAAACAGAAGTACAACATATTCATCACAATAATGGTTATTACACAGTTACAACAAATAATGGCGATATCCACGCTAAAAAAGTAATCGTTGCGGGTGGTGCTTGGTCAACTCAACTATTAAAAGATAATGCATTACCAAGACAAGTCATTGGTGTTAAAGGAGAAGTAATCTTAGTTGAACAACCTTCACTTAAATTAAACCATACTGTGTTCATGACGAATGGTTGCTATATAGTTCCAAAGGAAAAACATCGTTTCCTAATTGGAGCGACGAGCGAATTCAATAATTATAGTGTCGGTAATAGTGATGTGGGCGTTTCATGGTTACTCAATCATGCTCAACAGCGTATACCTGAACTATCGCATGGTCATATTCTTAAACAATGGTCAGGCATAAGACCTTACACAGAACATGAATTACCTATCATGGATCAAATCGATGACGGCTTGTTTATAATCACTGGTCATTATCGTAACGGGATACTTTTATCGCCTATAATAGGTCAAGATATTGCCAATTGGCTATTATCCGGAACTAAACCAGTCAGCTATTCAGCATTTAGTTTATCAAGGAGTGAGCAAAATGAAGTGCATCATTAACGGAGATTTATTTACCTTTGAACACGAAGATTCGATTACAAACATATTAAAATCATTAGAATTAGACCCTCAACGTGTGGTAGTTGAACATAATCAATCTTTAATTAAGCAAGACGATTTTGACAATCAGATTGTCAGAGAAGATGATCGTTTAGAATTATTAGAATTTGTAGGAGGCGGATAATATGTTGAAAATAGGTCATTTAGAATTGAAATCTCGTTTATTATTAGGTACGGGTAAATTCAATGATGAACAAACTCAATCCGAAGCAATTAAAGCAGCTGAAACAAACGTACTAACATTTGCAGTAAGACGTATGAATTTATATGATAAAAACCTTCCAAACCCACTAGCTAATGTGAACTTAAAAGATTTCATTACTTTTCCAAATACTGCAGGTGCTAAAACTGCTGATGAAGCCATTCGTATTGCGGAAATTGCAAATCACGCTGGTGTATGCGACATGATTAAAGTTGAGGTCATTGGTGATGATGAAACACTATTACCTGATCCTTTTGAAACGTATGAAGCTTGTAAAGTACTATTAGAAAAAGGATATGTTGTCTGTCCTTATATCTCTAATGATCTCGTATTAGCTAAAAAGTTAGAAGCACTAGGTGTCCATGCAGTGATGCCATTAGCATCCCCTATTGGTACAGGTAGAGGTATTAATAATCCACTTAATCTAAGTTATATTATTCAAAATGCTAACGTCCCAGTGATAGTTGATGCCGGTATCGGTTCTCCTAAAGATGCCTGTCAAGCAATGGAATTAGGTGCTGATGCGATTTTATTAAATACGGCTATCTCTGCAGCTAAAGATCCCGTTAAAATGGCCGAAGCAATGAAATTAGGTATTCAAGCCGGTAGATTGTCATATGAAGCTGGTCGTATTCCTGTTAAATATACAGCACAAGCATCAAGTCCAACAGAAGGCTTAGGCTTCTTATAATGTCACGCTATGAAAGACAAACACGCTTTCAACCTTTTGGAGAAATAGGACAGGCTCAATTAGAACAAACGAAAATCATGATACTTGGTGCAGGTGCATTAGGCAGTCATATGGTAGACCAATTAGCGCGCATGGGTGCCCACCATTTAGCCATCGTTGATATGGATATTGTGGAATTATCCAATTTACATCGCCAAACTTTGTATGATGAGCAAGATGCACAATATATGACATCTAAAGTTGAGGCACTTAAACAGAAAGTCCATACCATTAATCATCATGTACATTTAAAAACCTATCATCAAGAATTGCTATCTACAAATATCGAAGACATCATTAAAGACTTTCAACCAGACATTATTTTAGACGGCATGGACCATTTTAAAATTCGTTATCTTATTAATGAAGTATGTCATAAATTAAAAATCCCTTGGATTTATGGTGCTGCAGTCGGTAGCAAAGGCACCGTTTATGGTATTAATTTTACTGGACCATGCCTTAAATGTTTATTACAACAAATACCTCAAACGGGCGAAAGTTGTGCTATCAACGGCGTCTTGCCACCTATCATTTCGATTGTAGCGAGTTACGAAGTGGCTGAAGCTATACGTTATATTAGTGGATATGGGTTTTCCCAACAATTAATCACATTAGATGCGTTTAACATTCAACATCAATCAATAAATATAAGCCAATTAAAGGATGATCAATGTCCTGTATGTCATTTCCAACAATATGATGTATTAAATGAAAAACAAAATCATGCGATCGAACCATTGTGTGGAGATTCAGTAAGATTTAGATTGCCTAATCATAGTTTTAATTATGCTTCAGATTTCCCGGGACATATGATTAAATCCACGCCATTTGTTAAATTAATTCAACACAATGAATTGACGTTCACACTATTCAAAGATGGCCGTATGAATGTACACGGTATTACAGAAGAGACAGATGTTCATGCACTTTATCATCAACTCTTAAAATCAATAAAATGACTAACTGACTCCCCTTTTACAAGCATTTACGTATTATTTTTATTATAATGGTTTTACCAAACTATATTACTTAAGTAATATGCTTCAATGCATAAAGGAGTCTATTCATATAAATGGAACAAATTATTACGAATTTTATTAGTCAGTGGGGATACACGGCTATCTTCATTCTCATCTTGTTAGAGAATGTGTTACCTGTAGTCCCTTCGGAAATTATTTTAACCTTTGCAGGTTTATTGTCAGTTAAATCTCATTTATCCATTTGGACATTATTAATCATTGCGACAATTGCATCATTTATCGGATTATTAATTCTATATTATATTTGCCGTCTTATTTCTGAAGAAAAGCTATACCGTTTTGTCGATCGTCATGGTAAATGGATGAAATTAAAAAGTAGTGATTTAAAACGTGCTAATGATTGGTTTAAACGATACGGTGCATGGGCAGTCTTACTTTGCCGCTTCATACCGGTATTACGTGTATTAATTACTATCCCCGCAGGTATTAACCGTATGAATATTGTGAAGTTCACATCACTTTCACTTCTTGGTACAACGATTTGGAACTTCGCATTAATTTTACTAGGTCGTCTTTTAAGTGATAGCTTTGGCGCCCTAATGAATGGTATCCATACGTATTCTAGAATTATGTATGTCATTATCATCATCGCCGTTATTTATTTCGTCATCAGATACTTTGTCAAACGTAAACGCGTAAAATAATTAATTAAAGCTATCCCAAGCCAACATTGTGTGCTCACTTTGTTGGCTTTTTTGTATTTTCCTGTCTTTTAAATTAACAAGGCTCATTTCTTATCACTTTAATCACATCTTTTAGAAAATCTTGTGATTGCTATTTCTAATGTTTGAAATCATTACGTTTTTTCTAAATTTAAAAATATCTTTTCAATTAATGCTTTGCTATTGAAAATTGTTAAATTTTTATTGATAATCAAATGTAAGCGCATTAATTATTGTAATAACTGGTTTTGAGCGGAATTTATAAATAGGAGTGACAGACATGACACATATTACTGAAAATGAACTAAAGAAAAAATACTTAGACTTACTATCTCAACAATTTGATAGTGCTGAAAAGCTAGCAACTGAAATCATTAATTTAGAGTCAATCCTAGAACTTCCAAAAGGTACTGAGCACTTTGTAAGTGACTTACACGGAGAATATGAATCATTCCAACACGTTTTAAGAAATGGC
Organism: Staphylococcus sp. HL28; assembly: GCF_021117155.1. Taxonomy (NCBI): domain Bacteria; kingdom Bacillati; phylum Bacillota; class Bacilli; order Caryophanales; family Staphylococcaceae; genus Staphylococcus; species Staphylococcus sp. HL28. The sequence continues at coordinate 444,156 of NZ_CP088218.1, read as the reverse complement.
TCTGGTAATGTAAGAGCTAAAATTAATGATATATTTGGCGAGACGCTTAGCGAAAAAGAAATTAATGATTTAGCCGCCCTTGTCTACTACCCAGAAGACAAACTAAAACTCGTTAAAAATCAATTCAATGCCAAAGGACAACTTAACGTTTGGTATATTACAACCATCGAACGTTTAATTGAGCTAATCAAATATTGCTCTTCAAAATATACACGTTCTAAACTTCGCAAAGCTTTACCAGAACAATTTGTCTATATTATTGAGGAATTACTTTATAAAAATAATGAATATCAAAACAAAAAGACGTATTATGAAACATTAGTCAATCAAGTCATCGAGTTAGAACAATCTGATGATTTAATTATTGGTCTCTCTTATACAGTACAACGCCTCGTTGTCGACCATTTACATGTTGTTGGTGATATTTACGATCGTGGTCCAAAACCCGATAAAATTATGGACACATTAATCAATTATCACTCTGTAGATATTCAATGGGGAAATCATGATGTGCTGTGGATTGGGGCATATGCCGGCTCAAAGGTATGCCTTGCTAATTTACTTAGAATCTGTGCGCGTTACGACAACTTAGATATTATTGAAGATGCGTATGGTATCAACTTAAGACCGTTACTTACTTTGGCTGAGAAATATTATAGTGGCGATAATCCTGCTTTCAAACCTAAAAAACGTCCAGATAAAGAAGTTAGCTTGACTCAACGCGAAGAACATCAAATTACTAAGATCCATCAAGCCATTGCGATGATTCAATTCAAACTTGAAATGCCAATCATTAAACGTCGACCGTCATTTGAAATGGAAGAACGTTTAGTACTTGAAAAAATCGATTTTGACAACAATGAAATCACTGTTTACGGTAAAACGTACCCATTGAAGGATACATGTTTCCAAACAGTTGATCGCCAACACCCTGAAGCCTTACTGGAAGAAGAACAAGAAGTCATCGACAAACTACTATTATCATTCCAACAATCTGAGAAATTACGTCGTCACATGTCATTCTTAATGCGAGAAGGTAAATTATATTTACCATACAATGGCAATTTACTAATACATGGTTGTATCCCTGTTGATGAAAATGGTGAAATGGAATCATTTGAAATTGACGGTGAAATGCATAGTGGACGTGAGCTATTAGATGTCTTTGAATATCATGTGAGAAAAGCATTCGATGACAAAGAAATCACAGATGATTTATCTACGGATTTAGTGTGGTATTTATGGACGGGTAAATATTCTTCATTATTTGGTAAACGTGCTATGACAACATTTGAACGTTACTTTATTGAAGATAAAGCATCTCACAAAGAAGTGAAGAATCCATACTACTATCTTCGTGAAGATGTAGATATGATTCGTAAAATGTTAAGTGACTTTGGTTTGAATCCAGATGAAGGCCGTATCATTAATGGACATACCCCAGTAAAAGAAATTGATGGCGAAGACCCAATCAAGGCGAATGGCAAAATGTTAGTTATTGATGGTGGTTTTTCAAAAGCATATCAATCAACCACTGGCATAGCAGGGTATACATTATTATATAACTCCTTTGGTATGCAATTGGTAGCGCACCAAGAATTCAATACAAAAGAAAAGGTACTGTCAGATGGTACTGATGAATTATCAGTCAAACGTGTTGTAGATGAAGAACTCACACGTAAAAAAATCAAAGATACGAATGTTGGTCAGGAGTTACAATCACAAATAGATATTCTCAAAATATTAATGCATGACCGCTATTTAAAATAAATAAAAAACGACATACATGATTACACATAAACAACCCCCTCACTACGAGTTCTAGTGAGGGGGTTGTTGTTGATATTCAAAATCATTCTAATCATAAATTAGCATTGTTTATTCATCATATACATTTTTCAAGATACCATAAACACCGTGATCTTCTTTTGGTAATGTGCGTTGACTGCGTTTAAATGTCACTTTTTTACTGTCACTAATATAATAAATCAACATATCTTTGTGCGTAATATCATCATATCTTTCAGCTGGCACTTCAATAATATTATGTTGTGTTATATATTGGTCAAACCATCTTGGTGTATGGTTCTCATCAAATAATATATGATTTCGAATTGGACCATTCATGTTATTGCGGGCTTGTTCATCATTGAATGATACGGGCATCATATCAACGTTATTCAAACCAAACTCTGGTACAAGCTCATTAAATGCTAAACTATTAAATATAAAAGATTTAGTCATTAAGATGCATTTGTTATATCTCAATAAATCTGAATATATTCGATCATTACTGGATAATAAGTTGCCTTTAAAGACTTCAAATCCTTCTTGATGCGCTTTGTCAGATGTATTCTCAAATAAGTTGAACATCATCACTGGAATACCATGTTCTTTAAGCATGCTACCTATGTGAAATGAAAATTCACTTTCTCCAACGATAATTACACCAGGTGGTTCATTACTGGCCACACCTAATAATTTACTTAATGGTGTAAAGCTAAATCCATAAATCACAACGGTAATAAATACGAGTCCAAATGTTACTGGTGTGATATATTGCGCCATTTTAACACCATCATCCATAAATAAACTTGAGAAGAATTGCGCTACTGTTAATACAACAATCCCTCTTGGTGCCATTAACGCTACACTTGCACGCTCCCGTATTGATATTTCAGTTCTAAATGTAGAGACAATGACGGATATCGGTCTTACAAGTAAAATCATCACAATGCTAAACACCACTAATTGCCATGAAAGTACATTTAATAAAACATCTTTCGTTAATGATGATGTAATGAGAATAAATACGGTTGATACAAGTATAGATGATGCATTCTCAATGAAATGATCTGATTCTTTAAACATTAAGTCATGACGTTTATTTCGTGCCATCATCAGTCCAAAAATAGTGACTGAAAGTAATCCAGATTCTGCTAAGATTTCATCACAAATACTAAAAATCAATAAAATAAATACGAGTTGAATCGGTGGCATTAAACTTTGTGGAATTAAATCATGTTTTATTAACCAATTGAATAGGAAAGATGCGCCAAATCCAATAACAATGACACATACAATTTTCAAGAAGAATTGTACAATCACTAAAAAACTAATACCATCATCGATAATTTGGAACGCATAAAAAGCTGTTAGTGCTAACATTGGCCCTATCGGATCTAAAATAATACTTTCCCACCGTAATATCGAATCAACATTTTTCTTCACTTTAGCTTGTTTTAATAGTGGTTGAATGACAGTTGGACCTGTAATTAAAAATAAACCGCCCATTACTAATGATACTGCTAACGGGAAGTCTAAGATGTAATGTAAGGCAACTGCACCTAGAATCCATGCAATTGCTGCCCCTACTGTAATCATTCTAATAACCGCTTTAGAGATACCTCTAAGTTCCCTAAAGTCTAAGTTACTACTTCCTTCAAATAAAATAATCGCTACTGCGAGTGATACGATAGGACTAAAGACATCTGACCCCATCGCTTCTTTCGGATTAGCAAACCCTAGTACCGGACCTACTAATAGCCCTACTATGGCCATCACAACTATCGATGGCCATTTAATTTTATTTGCTAACCACTGACTAAAAATACCTAACGCTAAAAACACAACAATCATTAACATTAAAGGTAAATCAAAAATCATAACTACACCTTCTTCAATTATTACACTTACTTCACTCTAAAAAATTCAATATTTGATAATACTATCAAAGTATTTGTACGAATGCATTACCCTTACTTAAAATTCTATAGTTTATCATTTGTCTTTGCTACCGCTTCGCTTTAATTTTATGATCTTTGTCACAACATTAGTACACCATATTCATACAATCGTCCATATTAGATGTACTGATGTGTTTATTTTTTATGTTAATTCGTCTAAAATAAAAAGATACGCATTTTCATGATAAAAAAATTTAAAATTATAATAAAATCAATTTAGACATGAAGGGATAAGAACGACAATGAATATTTTTAAAGAATCCATCATCGTGGCGTTTGCATTTGTAGGCGTCGTCGTAGGTGCAGGATTTGCGACTGGTCAGGAAATCTTTCAATTCTTTACGAGTCATGGCATATATAGTCTTGGCGGTATTGCCATCACAGGTGCTATCATCACAGTTGGCGGTATTTTAGTCTTAAAAACAGGATATCGATTACAATCAGGTAATCATTCTGAATCTGTCCATTACTACCTACATCCAACAATTGCTAAAGTATTTGACTTAATATTAACCGTCTTTTTATTTTCTTTAGCGATTATTATGACAGCAGGTGGTGCATCCACGATACATGAAAGCTTTGGACTACCCTACTGGCTAAGTTCACTGTTGCTTGTCATATTAATACTATTAACATTATTTTTAAAATTTGATCGACTAATTGCAGTCCTAGGTGGTGTCACACCGTTTCTCGTTGCCGTCGTGACAATGATTGCAATTTATTACTTTGCATCAGGACACCTTAACTTTGAAGCAGCTAATCATTATGCACATCATCATCCATCCATGTCACCAGGTTGGTGGTTTGATGGTATCAATTATGCTAGCTTACAAATAGCTGCTGCATTTAGTTTCTTCTCAGTGATGGGTGGCAAATTAAAATATCGCCAATCTGCTACTTATGGTGGTTTAATCGGCGGTTTAATTATTACATTTTTACTATTAATGATTAATTTAGGCTTAGTTACAGAATTTGACCAAATTAAGGATGTCGCACTCCCTTCTTTATTATTAGCTAAAAATATTTCGCCTTCGATTGGTCTTATCATGTCAGTTATCATGATTTTAGTGATCTACAATACCGTTGTTGGTCTTATGTATGCTTTTGCTGCTCGATTTAGTACGCCTTTTTCAAAGAGATACTTTATATTAATTATTTCGATGGCTATCGTGACTTTCATATGTACCTTTGTAGGTTTCATTTCACTTATTGGTAAAGTCTTCCCTATCATGGGATTATTTGGTTTTATTCTCTTGATTCCTATATTTTATAAAGGATTTAAAAAACATTAAATTTAGAAATGACAGGTTGGCATATTTTCATGCCGACCTTTTTTATATTTAATCATCGTTAGTTTAGGGAATATAAATTATGGAGGTGTTTGAGATGACGAATCAATTATTTATTAATAACGAATTTATTGAAAGTAACTCGAATGAAACTATGGATGTGATTAATCCAGCTACAGGAGAAAAGATAGATACCATCACATTCGCGACAAAGGATGAAGTCAATCAAGCTATCGAAAAATCGAAACAAGCACAATTAGAATGGGAAAAAATCCCACAACCTACCCGTGCTGAACATGTTAAATTGCTTATTCCTCTATTTGAACAAAATAAAGATGAGCTTGCTCAATTATACGTTAAAGAACAGGGTAAAACATTAGCTGAAGCTCAAGGTGAAATCGATAAATCCATACAATTTATTGATTATATGACTAGTTTAAGTATGAGTAATAAGGGAGAAGTATTACAAAATAGTGTAGAAAATGAAACAATTCAACTTACTAAAAAGCCTATTGGTGTCACAGCTGGCATTGTGCCTTGGAATGCACCTATTTTAGTATTACTACGTAAAGTGATTCCTGCTATCGTAACAGGTTGTTCTGTAGTTATTAAACCAAGCGAAGAAACAACGTTACTCACATTACGTCTTGCTCAACTATTCAAGGCATCTACCATTCCTGCAGGACTCGTTCAAATTGTACCAGGCACAGGAGAAACAGTAGGTACACAATTAGCACAACATAAAGACATCCAACTTATTTCATTAACTGGTAGTATGCGTGCTGGTAAAGCAGTATTCGAAAATGCGGCAAGTACAGTTAAAAAAGTCAATTTAGAACTTGGTGGCAATGCACCAGTGATTGTCACACCTAACGCTAATATAGACAAAGCTGTAGATTATATTGTCACTGCACGTATTAAAAATGCAGGTCAAGTATGTACATGCCCGGAACGAATTTTTGTGCATGAAGATATCCACGATACATTTGTAGATAAAGTCACAGAAAAAATGAAATCTCTCACAGTCGGAGATCCATTAGATGATAAAACTGACTTCGGTGCGATAATCAATAAAACCCAATTAAATAGTATTGATGATAAAGTACAAGAAGCAGTGCAAAATGGCGCTAAACTTGTAATAGGTGGTCACAAACTAGATCGTCCTGGTTACTTCTATGCACCAACAGTACTTGATCATGTTAAACAAACAGATGCTGTATTTAAAGAAGAAATCTTCGGCCCTGTTTTAGCTATCACAACTTACCACAACTTTGAGCAAGTCATCGATGATGCTAATGACACTAATGCCGGACTATCTTCATATATCTTTTCTAATGATTTATCAGAAGTCATGACAGCTACGGAACGACTTAAATTTGGTGAAGTATATGCCAATTGTGAAGCAGAAGAAGTTGTGAATGGTTATCATGCCGGTTGGAGAGAATCTGGTCTAGGTGGTGCCGATGGTATTCATGGATTCGAGGAATATTACAACACTACAGTGTCTTATATTAGATATCAATAATATTTCATGAGCACATCAATATGTGCTCTTTTTTATTGCTTAATATACATTTACATAACTTTATCCTTTGCAATTTGCATAGGTTTAATACCTGTAATAAGATTTATAATAAAGGTATAATGTAATTATATTAATTATCACAACATCCTAATCAAACTAACAAATGATCTATAAATCAAATGCCTCAGGCTGGGATATAAGTATATATTTCTGTCCCACTCCCTTAATTAAAACGAATTATATCATTTTCAATTCATCTCAAAGGAGGTCCTACATGGAGTTATTACATTTAAAATATTTTACTTATGTTGCCGAATATTTAAACTATACTGTAGCAGCGCAAAAGTTATATATTAGCCAACCAGCACTTAGTATGACCATTAAAAAGTTAGAAAATGAATTAAATACGCAATTATTTATTAAAAAAGGACGTAGCATTCAATTAACAGAAAGTGGTCAACTTCTACTTGAGTCTGCACACACTATTTTCAATGAATTAAGCCAAGTCACTGATATCATTAATGAGAATGAATCAATGCGTCTACATACTGTTCGTTTCGCTACATCTAGCAGTCGATTTATGATGACAATATTTGACCAATTTATTGATCAATATCCAGATAATAACTTTAATATTGATATTATTAGTAACAGTGAAATGATTCAGAAATTATTATTTCAACACATTCACTTTACATTGAATACCATGGCGTTGACGCATCCTCATATTCATTGTAAGGAAATTATTACTGAAGATATTGTACTCACATACCCTAAATATTTAGATGGCCAACACTTTGATTTACGTGATCCTGATTTGTATAAATCATTTTTATTTTCTTCTCAAAATACAGAATTTAATCGTATGTTTAAAGAAGTCTTATCTTATAAACATATATCTGTTGATAACGAAAACTATGTAGATGATCACTTCATATCCTCCGTATTATCAAAACGCAATAACTTTTCCTTTCTTCCTATTTCATCATGTAGGGACCTAAATTTGCCATATATCGAAGATGAAGAGTTTATTTTCAATCAACCTATTTATCTTTCAACTTTAAAAGATACGACCCTCAATCCAGCAAACGAAGCCTTTTTCAAGTTTATTGAAAACTATTTAATCAAACATGAAAGCTACTTTAAAATATAATAAAAAGGGTGAATACAAACAAACTGATTCATGTCTGTTTCAATTCACCCTTTTTATTATTTATCTTCTTTTACAGTGATATAACCTTCTATAATTGTATTCGAGTGTCCCCCAATTTTTAAAGGTTGTTCTTGTTTTACATTAATTTTTCCATTTCTATCGATGCAACAACCTTGAGTATTGATATATTCATTATCTTTTACTAAACCATATCGTTCAACCATCACTGCGACACAACCATTCCCACTGCCACATACTGGATCTTCATTCACCCCTTCATTAAGTGCAAAAGAACGAACTTCAAATTGAGCCTCATTTTCAGAGTCATACGAACCAAACACTGTAACACCTGTCGTACCTGGATAAATACACTCACTCATTAATTCAAAATTAGGCTGTAAATCCTTTACACTTTGTGCATCTTTCAACTGTACTGTTAACCATTCAGCACCGATATTTACTTTTTCAGCTCTTTCAATATCTTGATTTGTAAGGTCTAAACTTTTAATAATACCTTCTAATTGTTTTACTTCTATTTGGGAAACTTTTGGTTCAGGAAGACTAAAGAATGTTTTATCTTGATCTATATCTATTTTCACTAAACCAACGCCACTCTCTTGGATTAAATAATGCTCATTTTTAGGTGTCGTACCATTTTGCAATACCGCAAATGACGCCCCTACTGTGGGATGTCCTGCAAATGGTAGTTCGTTATTAGGCGTGAAAATACGCAAACGATAATCTGCCAATTCATTTTCTGGCTGACACACAAATGTCGTTTCAGATAAATTCGTCCATCGCGCAATATCTTTCATTTGTTGATCCGTTAAATGATCCGCTCCAAATACAACCGCTACAGGATTCCCTTTATAATATTCATTCGCAAATACATCCACTTGCATATATTTTAATTGTGTCATAACATCTCCCCTTAGTCTTTGAATTAAATTCAGATTAGCAATTTTATTTAATGATGTAAACGATCAACAATCGTGCTTTATGTTCCTTAACGTATTGTAATATGTTTATCTTTTACCATTTAGTGATAAATATATACTATATAATCAAAAAGGAGCGATGCCTCATGGCTGAAGAAATTAAACAAGGCAATCAACGATTTTATGTAGGTGAAGATGAAAACAATGCACAAGCAGTTATTACTTTCAAATCTGTAGATAATAACGAAATTGATATTGATCATACTGGTGTTGCCGATGAACTTGGTGGTCAAGGCTTAGGTAAAAAATTAGTATATAAAGTTGTAGATTATGCACGAGAAAACAATTTAAAAATCATTGCATCTTGCCCATTTGCTAAAGCAGTTCTTGAAAAAGATGAGCAAGTACAAGATGTATATTTAGGCTAATTCTGGAGAACACTCAATTAGATGTGGGATAATGACATCATTAACATTATTCCACATCATTTTTTAAAAGTTTTACTTGAATATACTTTTTATACTTGTTATAATAAATATATTACAAAAGAGAAAAGCGAGGATTTAAAATGGCATTTCATGACAATACTGCAACACAAATTACAAATATCAATTTAAACGTTAAAGACTTAGATACAATGATCACTTACTATACAAATATTCTTGGATTTACAGTTTTATCACAAACAGAAGATAAAGCTGTTCTAGGTATTGGCAACAGTGGCCATACACTTACGATGAATGTACTTAAAGATGGCAGACAACCTGCTGCTTCAGAAGCTGGTTTATTCCATATTGCTTATTTGTTACCAACAGATACAGATTTAGCAAATTTCTTATATTTCGTAGCAAATAAAGGTATGCGTATCGGTGCAGGTGATCATCTTGTAAGCCAAGCCTTTTATTTCAATGACCCTGAAGGTAATGGTATTGAAGTATATAGCGACCGCCCAAGTGACGGTTGGACTTGGAATGATGGCTTCGTTAAAATGGATACACTAGAAGTTGACGGTCCTAAATTATTATTAGAAAGAACCGAAGAGGGTTGGGACGGTGCACCTGATAATGCTAAAATAGGACATCTTCATTTGAAAACACATAATATTGAAGAAGCTAAAGATTTCTATATTAACCAAATTGGTTTCCAACATGTATCTAAATTACCTCAAGCCTTGTTTATGTCTACAAATCAATATCATCATCACTTAGCAACTAACACTTGGCAATCAAGTAAAAAACGCGAAGATAATGAAAATAGTTACGGCTTAACTGGCTTTGATATTTATAAACCAAATCAAACTGAAGAGACATTAACTTCACCAGAGGGCTTAACTGTACACTTGCACTCAGATCAAACTAAAGTACCTCAATCATAATAAAAAGGTAGGACAAAGTGTCCTACCTTTTTTGTTACGCTTTATTGATTTTGATTAAATTGTTGTTCTGTTACTTCTTCATTTGCCCCTTGATTAAAGTGCTGTTGTCCGTTTTGCTGTTGCGCTTGATTAAATTGACCTTGTTGAGCATATTGGTCTTGGTATGGATTATAGTTGTGATTTGAATTGTGATTCATCATTGATACTTCTTCTGTCGCATGTCGTCTAACCTTTTCCTTATTTTCCTCAATCATCCCCGGAATAAGACAAGCATCGATAATGAGCCAGATAATTGTAGGAATACCGAATGTAAACACTGCTGTTATTAATGTTAAAATTAATAACCCTACTGCTGATCCGGTCTTACCTAGATAAAAACGATGTCCCCCTAATCCACCTAAGAAAAACCATAAAATATACGCTACACTCATTTGCTTAGACCGATTGGTCACTTGATTCTCGATATAATTTTTTTTCTTCTAAATTCATAAATGTAATCTCCCATTAATTAGTATATTGCTTTTTAATTACTTCTAAACGATTCACAAATTGATCGATTAATTGTTGTGGTCCTAACATTCTTGCTAGCGGAGCTAATTGATAGGATATGTAAAATGCATCTAAATCGGTACAATTCACTTCTACGATTAATGTATCTTCACGTTCTTCAATCATGTTTTGAATTGAAAATTGTTGCTTAAATTGTTCCCAAATTTGTTTATTAATTTCAAATGTGATAGGTGTCTTCGTATGGACATGATTAAAATGTGATTCTAATACATTGATATCGCTTATCGAACGTACAGAAATTGTTGATACTTCCTTCTTATATTCGTACGTTAACCAATAGTCATAATGCATGTACATTAGAGATAATGGTTTGATTACAATTTTGTCGTTTTGACCCTCGATTTGAAATCTAACATTGCGTTGTTGTGTAATCGCCCTTTGTAAAGTCATTAATTGATATCCTGGCAATGATTCTTCCCTTAAATTAAAATGATTTAACACTGACTTCAACACTTTCTGATTTTCTACATTTTGGCTATTAATTTCCCTCTCGAATAAGTTAAAAATTTCCTTGTGTAGTGTTGGTGTTAAACTTTTAATCTTAATCAATAAACTTATGAGTCGTAAGCTTTTTTGATTATATGCGTCATTAATTAACTGATATCCATTAAGACGTCGATTATAAATCACTTTTGTTTGTTGAAATCTCCAAAAATCACTTTCATAAAAAAATAAATTGATCGTATTTATATCTCTTTGAATGGATTTTGAACTCACATCTGTTAAGTCTGTTAAATCTGAGGTAAGCACAACATTTTCATTTATTAATCGAGTAAATAAATTGAGTACTCGGGTCGCTTTATCCAAAACAATCAACTCCTAGTAAAATTATAAGAAATGCCATGGACACATATTGTCTGTTTGTTCTTTATTTCAAAAAAAATGATATAAAAATGAGAGGAAAGTCGTGATACTTGATTCTTTAAGAACAAAGTATTGCGACCATTCCTCTATATCATTTCAAAAATTACAATGATTGAAGCAATAATACTTATGCTTGTTGCTTAAATTTGCGGCTAATCAATAACACGGCACTACCGATGATGCCCAAAATGCTACTTAAAATAACACCGCTATTTGAAGTTTGTTGTCCAGTTTCTGGTAATGCTGTTGCTTGGCTTGATTGCTCCGGCTGTTGCTGAGCATTAGCCACAGTTTGTGGTGTCGATAATTGATGATTCATGTTTGTATTATTTTGATCAGGTTGTTGTATGTTGTTTTGTTCAGCGTCTTTAGGATACACATATTTAATGGGTAATCCAGAATGTTCGGCATTATATTGACCTGCTTTAACACGTTGTAAATACTGTTGATACGTTTCATTACCCATTACTACGCCTACATCCGAACCTGGTCCCCCACCAAATCCTTCAGTTTCACCTGTTCTATGTTCATTAAATTGCTTTTCCGTAAATACATAAATCGGTTGTTTTTGTTCTGCAGCATGTGCTTGTCCAGTTAACACACCTGTCGCTAAAACTGTTCCTGCTAGTGTTGTTGCAATTAATCCTTTTTTCATCATCCATGACCTCCATTTGTTTAATACGCTTACAGTTTAATCAATGCAGTGGTCATGTAATGTCCTTTTGCTAAAATTTAATTACTATCTATTTTCTGTCTATATTCTCTCACTTTATCAAAGTCTTTATCATGTGCTTTTTCATAGCCTTTATGTCCATAAATTTCACTTATTACTTTTTTACCTTTATTGGTTTCACTCATATGCATAAATGCATTACTAATTTTGTCTTTCCAAGATGGGCTCATGTCACTTCTAGTAGAAATAGTATCATTAGGAATTTTATCACTATGATAAATGACTTTAGTATCTTGATATATATGAGGATAATCTTTTTTCAAGTCTGCACGCGCATCTTGGTATGTAGCAACCGCATCCACATCATTATTTAATAAAGCAATTAAAGCTTGATCGTAACCTTTAATTTGTTTCGTATGAATGTCATTAATTGAGATGCCTTTATCTTTTAAGCTTGCCAAAGGATAAATATAGCCCGATGTTGATTCAACATCCTGTAGACCTACCTTTTTATGTTTTAAATCTTTTAAATCTTTAATATCACTATCTTTCTTCACTACAATTTGTGAGCGATAGTAATCAACAAGCTTTTTCGTTTTATTACCTTTTTTGTCTACCAAATATCCCTTTGATTTTAATAGTACATTCGCAGCGCCTTGATCATGTGCAATAGTATAAGACACAGGTGATATAAAGGCGACATCAACTTTTTTCGATTTTAATGCTTCAACCATGGTATTATAGTTCGTTGAAATATGTACTTTTACTGGAATGCCTAATTCTTTAGAGAGTAATTTTTGTAATGGTTTCACTTTTGCATTGAGTGTCTCGCTATGTTGAGATGGAACAAATTCTACGTTTAACACTTTGGGTTTATAATCTTTCTTTTGCGTTTGTTGTTTAGAATGACTACAACCAATCAGTATTAGCATTAACGACATAGACATTAATACTAATATAATCATTTTTTTCATTTTCACTTTACTCCATAATCCATATTAATATATAAATATATTAATTGTATTATACATTATTATTAATTAAATATGTGCCTTTCTCAAAAAATTAATATTAATTATTATTATCATTTATAAAATATAAATAACCCTTTCATCTACTTTGATGAAAGGGTTATCGCATGATTGATACTGCGTCCTATTAATAAAGACCTTTTGTTTCATTTGAAGTATCGATATAGATATTTTTAACTTGTTGATAGTTTTTAATGGCATCTTTGTATACTTCACGACCAATACCAGATTTTTTATATCCACCAAATGGCGCGCCTGCTGGAATTTGGTTGTACGTATTAATCCAGATACGTCCTGTTCGAATCGCTTTAGCAACATTTAATGCACGGTTTAGATTCGTTGTAAAGATACCGCCTGCTAATCCATATTCAGAATCATTGGCAATTTGAATAGCCTCTTGTTCGTCTTCAAATTTCTCAACAACAACGACTGGTCCAAAAATTTCTTCTTGTGCTAGCTGATGGCTATTGTCATTTAATTCAATAATCGTTGGCTCGAAGAAGAAACCTTTATCTCGACCATTATCAGTAAGTCTGTGGCCACCTGTAAGAATCGTTGCATTTGGGTCATCTTCAGCTAATTTCACATAGCTTTGAATTTTTTCCATTTGTTCTCCACCAGTTTGACTTCCCATCTTAATATCATCAGCAAACGGATCGCCAACTTTGATGTTTTCAAATGCTTCTTTTAATTTTGGTAGTAATTTGTCATACACTGATGATTGAACGAGCAATCTAGAACCGGCACTACATACCTCACCTTGGTTGAATAAAATACCTAATTGCACACCTTCAATCACTTGTTCAATATTTGCATCGTCAAAGATAATATTGGCACTCTTACCACCAAGTTCTAATGTTGTAGGAACAATACGTTCTGCACCTGCTTTAGCTACGCCATAACCTACATCTGTAGAACCAGTGAATGACAATTTATCAACACCTTCATGATTGAAAATCGCGTCTCCTGATTCAGAACCTTTACCAGTTAAAACATTGACAACACCTTTTGGCAATACTTCTTGGAAGATTTTAGCTAATTCAATTAGTGTTAATGGTGTTGATGATGATGGTTGAATCACAACAGTATTACCTGCTGCAAGTGCGGGACCTAACTTCCATGAAGCTAATAAAATTGGGAAGTTCCATGCCACAACAGCACCAACAACACCTACAGGTTCATGTACAACTAAACTCATCGTATTGTGATCAATCTCATTTACTGAACCTTCATCAGTTGTTAACACACTTGCAAAATATTTAAATTGATTTGCTGCCATTGGTACATCAATTGTAGATGTTTCTCTATATGGTTTACCATTTTGTAATGATTCAATTGTCGCGAATCGTTCTGCGTTCTCATGAATTTTACGGCTAATTTCTAGTAAATAGTCTGCGCGTTCTTCTTTGGAAATTTTACTCCAACTATCAAATGCGTTTGTAGCCGCTTCAACTGCTTTATCCACGTCTTTTTGACTTGCTTTTGCAACTTCCGCTAATTCGTCACCATTCGCTGGGTTAGTCACTGTCAGCGTTTCTCCAGTTTCACTTTGTTGGAATTCATTATTAATAAATAATCCGTAACGCTCATCGATATAATCTCTTACGTTAATATTTGCCATAGTATCCCTTCCTTTTTTAAATTTTATTTTGAAATACTTTCGGAAATGTAAACGTTTACTTTTTCTTAGTAACATTGTAACGACTTCAATTATGAAAATAAAACAAGATGCTCATTGTTTCAAAAATTTGAATCAAAAAAGACTTCTTACACTATAAAAATCATAGTTTAAGAAGCCATGTCTATTTTTTAATTAATCCATTTAACTACATCATCTTGTGTTTGACGAACTTTACCGTGAGGTGGTTCTCCTGCACGATAACCAAATGCTGCCATAACTGAAACGCCGAAGTTTTCAGTATCTAAAATACCTTCATCTGATAAGATTTGAGTCACTGTATCTAAATCAAACCCTTCAATTGGACATGAATCTATACCTAATAAAGCTGCACTTGTCATCATATTACCCAAGGCAATATATGTTTGTTTACAAGCCCAGTCATATAAGGTACGTTCGTTATCATTGATATGGAATTCTGTTTGGAAGTCATCATACTTTTTATAAACTGCAGGGATTGTACTCTCTTCATATCCTTTAACATTTTTCACTAAATTTTGTACATATGGTGATTGAGAAGTCACATTTTTACGTGCAAAAATAAGTACAAAATGGCTTGCGGAATCTAATTGTTTTTGAGCACCCCAACTATAAGGTTTTAATTTATCTCGGAGTGTTTTACTTTGAACTACTACAAATTTCCAAGGTTCTAAACCTAATGAACTTGGAGATAATCTACCTGCTTCTAATATTGTTTCAAAATCTTCGCTGGAAATCGTTTTAGAAGCATCAAATTGTTTTGTTGCATGTCTAAAATGAAACGCATCAATGATTGTTTGATTCATATCGCTCATTTGTATTGCCTCCTATTCATTTCTTCATACTATAAATTATAGCTTACTTAATCTTTCCGAAAAAATATTTGAACTGGATCCATGTGTCTTAATAATTGGTTAATTAAGAAAATGTAACATCTTAATCCATAATTTATCTTATTTAAAAGAAAAATTAATATTTCTCTTGAATTGTGAAAAGTTTCACAATATAATGTGATTGTAAGTTTCAGTCTTACTTATATATTTTATATTATTAATTTGTTTTAGTTTTCTTATATTTTAGAAATGGGGTAAAAATGATGACAAGAATTATGTTTTTCGGTACGAGAGAATATGAAAAGGATATGGCGTTAAACTGGGCTAAAAAGAATAATATTGAAGTTACTACGTCACCTGAGTTATTAAGTAAAGAAACCGTTGATCAACTTAAAGATTATGACGGTGTTACTACAATGCAATTCGGTAAACTTGAAGAGGAAGTTTATCCTAAACTAGAAGAATATGGTATTAAACAAATTGCACAACGAACTGCTGGCTTTGATATGTATGATTTAGAATTGGCTAAAAAACACGATATCATTATTTCAAACGTGCCTAGCTATTCACCAGAAACTATTGCGGAATATGCTGTATCTATCGCATTACAATTAGTACGTAAATTCCCTGCAATTGAAAAACGCGTACAAGATCATAATTTCACTTGGGCTGCGCCTATTATGTCACGTCCAGTTAAAAATATGACTGTAGCCATTATTGGTACTGGTAGAATCGGTGCGGCAACAGCTAAAATTTATGCTGGCTTTGGAGCTAAAGTTGTGGGTTATGATGCATATCCAAATGAATCATTAGATTTCATTGAATATCAATCATCTGTAGAAGAAGCCATTAATGGTGCTGATATTATTTCATTACATGTACCAGCTAATAAAGAGAGTTATCACTTGTTCGATAAAGCAATGTTTTCTAAAGTTAAAGAAGGTGCAGTACTAGTAAATGCCGCTCGTGGTGCCGTTATCAACACACCTGATTTGATTGATGCTGTTAATAACGGTCCATTATATGGTGCGGCTATTGATACTTATGAATTCGAGGCACCTTATTTCACATTTGATTGGACAAATAAAAAGATTGAAGATGATACATTATTAGAACTCATCGACAATGAAAATATTTTAGTTACGCCTCATATTGCTTTCTTCTCTGATGAAGCTGTACAAAATCTTGTTGAAGGCGGTTTAAACGCATCATTATCTGTGATTAACACAGGCACTTGTGACACACGTTTAAACTAATATCACATATCAAAACGCGTTGTAGTGATTCAATATGATGTTCACCACAACGCGTCTTTTATCATTTAATATTAAGTACTACATTTTCAATTGTAGTTAATACCCCTTGTTCATCATTACTTGGCGCGACGTCATAAGCTATATCAAATAACGTTTTATCCTGACTATTTTTCATCACATAACTATATTGAGCTAACTCTAACATATCCTTGTCATTATTCGCATCGCCAAATGCCATCAATTCTGAAGGTTGCATTTCCCATACATCTAATAATCTGGCCAATGCTTGTCCCTTTGTCATGTTGGGCATAATGATATCGATACTATCATGTCCACTCGATACTAACTTAATTGTATTTGGAAAACGTGCTTTTAGTTCTTCGTCTAAATGTGGATGTGTCTCCCTATTAATATTTAACGCGATTTTTACAAATTCATCTTCAGGTAAATCTTCTAATTGCGTAATTTCATTTAATTGATGATAGTAGAATCGTGTATCTTCTTTAAATACTTCTGGTGTATCTTCCAAAATATAAGCACTTTCTAATCCACAGATCACCATTTGATCAATCTGTCTATCTTTATGTAGATAATCAATCACGTCTTGATAATCTTGATGATTAAAACTGCGATATTGATATAATGTATCACCTTTATAAATAACAGCACCATTTTCTGAGATAAAGAACATATCCCTTTCACCAAATATCGACTTCAATTTAGCATATTGGTTTCCACTTGCAGCTATAAATTCAATGTCTTGTTCCTTCAACGCTTTAAATACACGTTCGAATCTTTCATGATCATATTGTTTATTTGAGTCTAAAAATGTCCCATCCATGTCAACTGCAATTGCCTTAATCACGTGTAATCCCCCTCATCCAATCTTTACGTTCATTATAGACAACAATTCAATAGTGATGAAGATTCACGCCACATCCTGAAACTATATTCAGACTTTGAAATTTATTTCAAGACAAAAAAATAAAAAACTGAGACACCATTATTGATGTCCCAGTCTATACTATTAAATTAATTAATTTGTTTAGCTACAAATATTTTACGTTTTTCCCAAACGCCTGTATCTTTATTATAATTATCACAAGTAATTAAAGTTAATTGATTTTTCTCACCTTTATGTTCGTCTAGAACTTTAACATCTGATGGATCCACATCACGGATACTTGTCATTTTATATTTTCGAGTCTCATTTCCTACTTTAAAATACACTTTGCTACCTTTTTTAGCTGCTTTTAAATTTGTAAACTGATAATGTGGGCGATCGGTAAATGTATGTCCTGCTATAGAAATATTTTGATCTGTTAATGATTCGTTACCTTCAGCAAAGCTCACACCACGATTTAATTGTTCTGGTGTTGCAGGCCCAGGGTAAACAGGTTCCTCAATTTCTGCATCTGGTACTTTAATATAACCTGCCATCTTTGATTTATCTTTAGGGATTTCGGGTGCTTTATCCTTAGATTGACTGCTATCCTTACTTTCTTTTTTATCATAATTTTCGATTTTATCGTTATTATCTTTCTCATGTAAATAATTATCGATATGGGGTTTAGCAAATAAGTAAATTGCTACTAATATTAATACAACACCAACTATAGTCAGTAATCGATTGGTCCATTTCTTCATATATGTTACTCCTTTAGTTAAATACAATGAAATTAATTCCAGATTTAGCTATTTCTATATTTTGATATCAGTATATCATTAAATATTCATATTACATAATCTTTGAATAAAGTATTGAATTCATTGAATGATGTAAAATCCGTTAAATATTCTTATGAAAATGTCATTACGTATGTCTTGTTTTTAGTTTTAAATTAGTATCTAATAGTTATTGAGGTGAAGAACATGATTAGACAAGCACAACAATCAGATTTAGCTTCAATACTAGATATCTATAATGACGCTATTATCAATACAACTGCAGTATACACGTATCAGCCAACAACAATAGAAGAAAGACAGACATGGTTTAAACATAAACAACAAAACGGTGATCCTATTTTTGTATTTGAAAAAGAGGGTATCGTGCAAGGATTCGCAACATATGGCCCTTTTAGAAATTGGCCAGCTTATTTATATACCATCGAACACTCAATATATGTTCATCCAGGATATAGAAACCATGGTATTGCATCACAATTATTATCAAAACTGATTGATGAAGCTAAAGACAATGATTACCGCACACTAGTAGCAGGTATCGATGCCTCTAATAAAGGTAGTATTAAATTGCACGAAAAGTTTGGCTTCATTCACTCGGGTACAATACAACATGTAGGTTATAAATTTGATCAATGGCTCGATCTTGCTTTTTATCAACTTGATTTGTACAACGTAAAAAGAGATTAAGTAGGAATAGACTTCCATGACTTAATCTCATTGATTACCTCTGTTTTCAATAACAAAACGAATATAGTAAAACATGAACACAATAATCATACTCAGCGATAATGATTTGAATAATAAATTCACCCAAGTTCCCTCTGTCGTCCACAAATACGTTATCGTTGTGTTAATGATGAATGCTATAAAAATTAATGTTAATCGTAGCATTGCATCAGCCCCTTTTAAATTATTTTAGTGATAGGGCTAAACTTTTGCAATGAATTTTTTTAATTTTTAGAAAAATAAATTTATAACTTTTCCGCTCATTAACACTTTTATATGAAAAAGCACTCAAGAGCTTTTATACTCTTAAGTGCTTTTAATAATACAAAATATTATTTATTATTCACCATATCTTCAGCTTCACCAAAGATTTTACGTTTAATTTCTTCACCAGTTGGCGTACCTGCTAGACCACCTAAACCAGTTTCACGTAATGATGCTGGTAAGTTTCTACCAATTTTATCCATAGCACTGATGACTTCATCAACTGGAATTCTACTTTCTACACCTGCTAATGCAAGGTCCGCTGAAATCAATGCATTGCCTGAACCAATTGCATTACGCATTACACATGGAATTTCAACTAAACCTGCAACTGGGTCACATACTAGACCTAGTAAGTTACTAATTGCTAATGCCATAGCATGGCCTGAAGCTTCCGGTGAACCACCGAAAATTGATACTGCTGCAGCTGCTGCCATTGCTGATGCTGAACCAACTTCTGCTTGGCAACCACCTGTTGCACCTGCCACACTTGCATTATTAGCTACAACTCTTCCGAATAATGCGGCTGTGAATAAGAAATCAATCATTTGATCTTCTGTAATATCGTGTGTTTTTTCTAATTTAAATAATACACCTGGGATAGTACCCGAGGAACCGGCTGTAGGTGTGGCACAAATAATACCCATTGCTGCGTTAACTTCATTTGTAGCAACTGCACCTTTAACCGCTTCTATCATTTCATGTCCCGATAGTGCATGATTATTTTCATTATAGTCACGAAGTTTTGCTGCGTCATGTCCTGTGTAGCCAGTTACACTTTCTACACCTTCGCCCGTAGTACCTTTAACAACAGCGTCTCTCATAACATCTAAGTTTTGTTTCATGTTGGCACGCACTTCATCACGCGTAAGACCTTTAAGTTCCATTTCTTCTTGGATCATGATATCTGCAAATGCCATATCTTTTTCTACTGCATAATCTATTGTTTCTCTAATTGAATCAAACATCTTGAATCCCCCTTAATTAATATAGGAAACGTTAAAATCACTGTATTTTTCTCTAATTGTGTCTAATGTTGATTCTTTGATTGATTTATTCAATGGCAGAACCACTAAACTTTTATCATCATTAACTTGTGTTAATTCATCTTTGTATTCAATTTCCATATCGTTTAAGTCATTAATTAAATGGTTGATTTGTGCTTTATCAGCAGGACCATCAACTTCTAAAATAGGTAAACCATGATTCATTTCTACTTCAAGTCCATTTACATGGATACCTTTAAGTTTGATTGTTCCGCCACCAATTGAAATACCAATGACTTCAATATGTCTTCCATTTGCATCATCAGCTTTAATGTAAGCACAGTTTGGATGTTGTCCAATACTTTCGCCTTCATCTTCAATAATTTCAACAGAGATGCCTTCGTCTTTAGCGATGTCTAATGCTGATTTAATTCTGTTATCAAATGTACTGTAGCCCATTGCACCGCCAACTACAGCTACGTCTGTTCCGTGTCCTTGATGTGTTTTAGCGAAAGATTCATAATAACGAATTTCTAAATTTTTAGGCACATCACCTAAAACAGCTCTTGCTGAGTTACCGATTTTTACTGCTCCGGCTGTATGAGAACTTGACGGTCCCATCATAACTGGACCAATAATATCGAATGCACTTTGATAATCATAGCTTTTAGCCATCATTAAACACTCTCCTTAACTTGGTTCTTTCTGCTCGGTACATTTAAGCTTAAATTCATTAAGTTAAATTTCTTGATAATTGTACTCATGATTAATGCCAATATGATACTTACGATTGCAACAATGACAATTGTAATAATTGCTTTCATTGGTTCATTAAATCCGAATAAGACAATCGCGCCGGCAATTGGTGTAGCCATACCTTTTACGCCGATCACTACGCCCATAAATGTTACGATACAAGCGTTTACCATTCCAATTAATGCATTCGTTCCATATAGTTGTACTGGATATTGCGCAATTAAATCAATTTGTGTTAATGGTTCGATACCTACTGCAAATGCTTTAGATTTACCACCAATGTGTAATCTGCTAAATAAGACATAATTGACGAATGAACTTCCCATACATGTCATCGCACCGATTGCCATTGGTACTCCTGTTAAACCTAATAAGCTTGTTAATACCATTGAACTTAATGGTGTCATACCAGTTACCGGAATTACTAGTCCTAAGATAATTGCTAGTGCATAAGGGTTATTGTCGCCAACTGAAGTAACCGCACTACCAATTTGTTTAAGTGTAGCCATAACTCCTGGTGTAATCACGCTTGCTAAACCAAATGTAATTGCTGGAGCCAATAAAATAACAACAATTAAATCTAGTCCTTCTGGAACTTTTTTCTCTATTAATTTAATTCCAAAAGCTACAATATACGCTGCAATAAATGCTGGTAATAGTTTGAAATCATGTAGAACTAAACCAACGATAACTGCAAAAACTGGAGATACGCCTAAGTTTAAACAAGTAAGTATCCCTACTGCTATACCACTTAAACTACCTGCTAAATCACCGATTTCTTGTAAAAATTTGATGTGGAATACGCCACCAATTGCATAACTTAAAAATGCTTGAGGTAAAAACGTTGCACAAGCAGCACCCGATAGTGCTTGCAATCCTTGTTTACCGTAAGGTGCAAATTTTAAGAATAGCGTCATGATAACAAGTACTAGTACAAGTGTACCCACTCCTAAGATAATATTCATTTCCCCAAAACCTCACTTTTTTATTTTTAGGCCATAGTTATCGTACACCCTTAAGAAAGCGATTTCAATAATTAAAAAGATATAAATAAGACTAATTTGTGAAATGTTTCACGAATTAAGTGTATTATTCATGTTTTAAAAGCAAATATACATTTTATAAGTAATTTCCCTTGTGTGTTGCATTCTACATGAAAAAAACTAACGATGTAAACTTACTCTTTTAAACTATATTCTCTCAATTATTATGACGACTTATCTATTTTAACGCTTATACACTTATTTTGTAACAAATCGCTCACAATTTTTTAGGGTTTCTTACTATAAATTTGTGTAAGAAACCCATAAATATGAATGTTATAAATTTGAGTGTGTTTTTACATCAAGTGTGTTTGATGTTTTTGAGTTTATTCAATTACTACAATCCCTTAACTATTTCAAGATTGTCATTAACTGGAGGCCCTCTACCCCTTTTTATATCAAATATCATATTAGGATGCTCCCCTCTAACATAATAATCCTTTTTTTGGAATTTTAATAAAAGTGGTTATTATAATAGTAATAAATATGATGAGGTTAAAATTTAAGAAAAATGAATGTTTATTTAGTAGATTAATTGAAAAAGTAAGTATTTAAATGAAAAAACGACATTAATAAAAATGTACTAAGTTAAAATGGTGGAGTTAATTGAATTGGATTACAGAAGTTATTATTAACAAGGTAATAGTAGTCTATTTTAGTTGATTCATGCGAGCTTTGTGGAAAAATGTAGTTTGAAAATAAAACGCAGTGTTTTTATATGTATATTAAACGATTTTAAATTAATTTTGTCAATATAAATTTTCAGATTTTTCTAATAATTATACGATTCTTTTCTTAAGAATTAAAAAAATAGTAGAGGCTAGGACATAAATATATATTTCAAGTTACATTCATATTTAGGCAGTCGTTGACTGTAAAGTCATTCTTTTTCTTATAGAAATTAGAATGACTTACACGTGCGTATTGACTCATGTGTTCAAATTAAGCTTTAGAAGCACACATTAGCTGTGGCTAATGCGTAAGAACCACTACATCATAAATGATTAGTGGTTCTTTATTATTTATGTCCCACTCCCTACCTCATATTACTTGATCAGTTTAGCCGTTATATCTTTAGTGTGCTTGTACATGTCTTTATAAATATTATGGTAATACTCGTATTGTTGATGATTATCCGTATTAGGTTTAAATACATTTTCTACCTGAATGAAATCGTTAACACACTCTTCAAATGTTTGATACCAACCTAGACCATATGCCGCAATGATGGCTGCACCCATGCTAGGCCCTTCTTCATGTTTTAGCTTCTTAACTGAAGTATTAAACACATCCGCTTGTAATTGTAACCAAAAATCACTTTTCGCGCCGCCTCCTATTGAGATGACGGTATTGATTTCATTGCCAGCTTGTCGAATAAATTGTATAGAATCATATAATGAATATGTGATACCTTCAATTACTGCTCTAACGAAATCTGCCCTAGTATGTTGACCACTTATCCCTATGAAGCTACCTCTAATCGTTGCATCACCATGAGGTGTACGCTCTCCAGCTAAATATGGCGCAAATAATAAACCGTTTGCACCTATCGTGGATTGTCCTGCCAACTGTATTAATTGATCAAAACTTTCTTCTTCGAAAAAGGTGTGTTTTAACCAATTCAAGCTATATCCAGCAGCTAAAGTTACTCCCATCGCATAGTAAGTTTGTGGTATCGCATGATTAAAGAAATGTAGATTATCATCATATTCTGTTACGCTTTGATGTTCGACATTTAATATCACACCGGATGTCCCAATACTACATAAGGTCTCTTTATCATGTATCACACCAGCGCCAATGGCTCCACATGCATTATCACCGCCACCTGCAAATGTGGCTACATCTTCATTTAAACCAAGCTCCTTAGCAATTGTAGGTAAAACGTTACCTGTAAATGCATGTGAATCGACAAGTGTCGGATATATATCACCAATTTCAAACGTATCTCCTATATCTTTAGTCCATTGATTCGTCTTTGGACTCAATAATAAAGTACTTGCTGCATCACTATATTCCATGTGTATGTTACCTGTGAGACGATAACGTAAATAATCTTTCGGTAACATAAAGTAATCTACATTTTTCCAGATGTCAGGCTCATGTTGTTGTACCCAAAGCATTTTAGGTAAAGTAAATCCTTCTAAAACAGGATTTTCATTAACTCTATGACCAAATTTATCTATGATTTGTCGACATTGTTCAGAATTTCTAGTGTCATTCCACAGAATTGCATTACGCAAGACATGTCCATCTTTATCGACTATCACTAAACCATGCATTTGTCCTGAAAATGACATTCCTTTGACAACATAACCTTTCATTTTAGATGATGACATTAATGCTAAAATTGCTTTTTTAGTTGCTTGGAACCAAGCTTCGGGATCTTGCTCACTATATCCACTTTGCTCTTGGATTAATGATAATGGCGCATTCTCAGACTCAATGACGTCCCCCTGATGATTCACAGCTATCACTTTAATTGAACTTGTTCCTAAATCGATACCTAATACGACTTCTTTCAAATGGCACACTTCCTTTATCTATAATCATTTGTCCATTATTATATTCATCAACATGTGTCTGTCTCATTACCACTTTATATCATTACTCTTCATTATCTTAATATACACATTTCGTACTGTCTATTTTAGCCTTTTTATGATTAATTCTTTATATAAAGGGGAATTTTGTAATTATTAAATAATTAAAGGGATGAATGATTATGACCAATCAATATAAAGATAATCAATCACAACCATATTCTCAATTACATCAAATT
The DNA here is from genome assembly GCF_021117155.1 of Staphylococcus sp. HL28. Taxonomy (NCBI): domain Bacteria; kingdom Bacillati; phylum Bacillota; class Bacilli; order Caryophanales; family Staphylococcaceae; genus Staphylococcus; species Staphylococcus sp. HL28. The sequence goes on along the minus strand of NZ_CP088218.1, from coordinate 419,000 downwards.
GCTCAAGGACTTTATGCAACGCCAACAACTCAATTACCTTTTGACCCTCGTTTTGAAATTAAATCATTTATTTTAGAACGTGAAGGTGAAAATATAATCATTTATCACTCTGGTCATTTAAAAGACGTTCAACCAGACATTCAAACATTGGGAGGTGCTGCTAAAGTTTTAATGAATCATGATCACGAATCTTTAGGCGGTCCTAACCAACTTGATATGCCGTATATCATACACCAAGGTGATGCTAAGGCGCTCACGCGTTCAATAACGATCCAAGATTACTTCAATGATCGTCAAATGTTATATGATGATTTAGAAGTGATTCCTACACCAGGACATACACCTGGTACGACGATGTTTCTATGGGATAACGGTGAGCATCGTTACTTATTTACTGGCGACTTCTTATGTTTTGAAGGCGACTCATGGCGTACTGTTATATTAGGTTCAAGTGATAGAGAACGCTCGATTCAAAGCCTTGAATTGATTAAAACGTTAGACTTTGATGTAATCGTACCTTGGGTTTCTATTAAAGAAGGCCCGTTCGCTTATTTTGTTGAAAATGAAGAGGAAAAGCAACAACAAATTCAAAATATTATTGACCGTGTCCGTAATGGAGAAAATAGGGTTGTATATTTTTAACGGTTGGTGAATAAAATTCACTAGCCGTTTTATCTTTTAGACACAAAAAAGCACAAATATCTCTATAATTATAAGTGGCTAAACAAATAAGTAAGGAGAGATATTGTGCCTATGTGTAATGATATATCAGAAATCATTGGAATTGAAGTAGAAAACTTAAAAATCACTCAAAAACTTGGCTTGTATGTTCATAAAAACGTTCGATGTTTACTATACAAAGGGATTTTGACGTACATCCCTATGGGATGTGAATGTTGTGGTATTAAAAACGATAATCACTTAATCATTAAACACGGATTTCGAGAAACTAAAGTATATATGGGTTTAATTCTTGAACGACCTGCGTACCTACAGTTAAAAAAGCAACGTTTTTATTGTAAGGAATGTGGTCAAACATTTACGGCTCAAACACCTTATATTGAGCCACGTTGTAGAATTTCCAAAGATGTTAAACTAATGATGATGAAGAAATTAGCCAAAGTAAGTTCTGAAAAAGACGTAGCTAATAGCTTGTTTATTTCACCTTCCACTGTACATCGATATTTAAAGGAAGTCAGTTCTTCTGTTAAAACAACTCCTAATAGCGAGTTGCCGAAACATTTATCTTTTGATGAATTCAAATCTACAAAAGATGTGGATGGCGCAATGAGTTTTATTTATTGTGATAGTATCACGCACGATATCATCGATATCTTACCAGATCGTCGCCAATTTAAACTCAAAGAATATTTTTTAAGGTTCTCTAGAAAACAACGTAAAAATGTTAAGAGTATATCTATTGATATGTATGTTCCATATATTTCGCTTATTGAATCACTGTTTCCAGAAGCAAAAATTATCATTGATCGTTTCCACATTGTTCAAGCAATAACTCGCGAAATCAATCGAACTCGGATTAAAGTTATGAATGAATTTCGAAGAAAGGATAGGCCGAATTATAATAAATTAAAGCGGTATTGGAAGCTGTTACTTAAGACACCACACGATTTGAACCGAATGCATTATCATCAATTTAGGCTTTTTACTACATGGCAGAGTCAGTATAGCCTTGTCCAATATTTATTAAGTTTAGATGGTCAACTTAAAGCAACGTATGAAATGGGTCATTTAATTTCAGACGCCTTAAAATCTAATAACATTAAACAATTAACCTATAGTTTATATACTTCGAAAAAACATGATCTATCCAAAGGTTTAAAACGAGTAATTAATACGTTGATAAAATATTTACCCTATATTACAAATACAATTCGATATCCACATCTAACAAATGGCCCTATTGAGGGAATAAATAATAAAATTAAGCTTATTAAGCGAGTCTCTTATGGTTATAGAAATTTTTATAATTTTAGAAATCGAATATTGATTATTTCTAGGATATTTGTAAGTGAATATAAAAAAAGTACTAAGCAACTGAATAGAGTTGCTTAGTACTTAATTCCATTACCAACCGACGTTGACATAGAACCGAAAATAGTTAATATTGAAAAAAGACGTGGGGCCTTTGCCTCACGTCTTTTTTAATAGTATTGCCTTATCTGTTACCAACGTCAGATCCGACATCTACTTTTTTGTTTTTCTTATCATACACAGCGCCTTGAACACTACCAAAGTTTGGATCGTTACGCTTTTCTTTCACAGCATATCCCATACTCTTGAAGATGTCTAAATCTTTATCATCAATCGCATTTTCATAGTAAATCGTGCCACCATCATTATAGAAACGTGGTTTATCTACTGCTTCTTGTAACGTACCGTCACCTCTTAAATAATCGACTATGACTTCATTTAACATCGTTGGAATCTTGTTACCACCTGGTGTACCGATACCCATATAGAAATCTGTACCAACGATGATAGATGGTGAAATAAATGAACGTGGTGCTTTATGCTTTTCACCATAGTTTGGACTTGATGGTGATTTAGAGAAGTCGCCTAATGAGTTATTCATATAGAAGCCTTCTTTCATAAAGTCACCTGAACCAAAGTAACTTGATAACGTGTTTGTTGTACTTGCAACTTTACCTTGTTTATCAATCACAACAAAGTGTGTTGTACTAGTGTTATCTGTTTGGATAGGATTGAAATCACTACCACCTTCGCCTGCTGTACCAACATTGACTTTATTAAGTTCACCTAATAAGTAGTCATCCGATAAATGTTCTTCACTACTTGGCTCTGCGCCATTAACAACATCACGGTTACTATACATGATATCTCGGGATTCCAAGATACCTTTAATATAGCTATTTCGATCAGCGGTATCTTGATTTTCCTTTTCGTCAATTTTGAGACCTTGTAGTGTTAATGTCCCACCTAGTGGATTAGAAGCTGAATAAACTTTGTTACCTAAATAATCTGTACTTACCGGTTCTTTCTTTTCAGTCTTAAATGTCGTAAAATCTTTTTCGGTTAGTTTATTATCTAGTTGTTTAGAAACGCTTTTACCTACATCTTTGTAGAAGTAATCGGGACCTTTGTCACGTATTTTAGTTAACGTATCTGCTAGTTTTTCCTGTTTTACTACATCGCCTTCACGCACTGTTTGTTTACCTTTAAAGAATGGTGAATTTCGATCAATTTTAGAACCATATATTTTCAAGCTACGCTCTAACTCTGAATCAACTTCAAATCCATCTTTAGCAAGTGGAATAACGTAATCAAAGAGTTTCTTCTCATCCATCTTACCTTCTTTTTCATGCATATCATGCATCCCTCTTACAAACCCAGGGGTACCGATTTTGTCACCTTGTTTAAAGTTATAAGAAGAATATGTTTTATATTCGTATAAGTTTGGTACTTGGCCATCTTTACCATCGTACGTTAGCGTTGCGCCACCGCCACCTAATCCAGATGAATGTGGCTCAGTCACTGCTAATGCATATGACACTGCAAATGCAGCATCTGTTGCATTACCGCCATCTTCTATTACCTTTTCACCTATTTTGGTAGCAATTGCATTATTGGATGCAATCCCATAATTTTTAGTTCCCGGCTTTTTATGATTAGCTATTTTATTTTCATATAGCTTATCTTTATCTACCTTTTCATCTGAGGTGAAGAAGTAAAAGACAAACGAAATAATAATGGTAATAATTAAAATGACAGTCAAGGTTGCTTTATTGTATATGTTCATTCCTAACTGGCCCCTTTTGAAAGATATTGCTGTTCTCCATTTTTCAGTTCTTGTTGTTCATAACTATCTAAACCTTCATTCGCTCTTGCAAATATGACGAGTAGGAAAATGATAATGACTATAATAATGACAGTAATCGGTAGCCAATGCTTTTTAATATTCAAATGTATAACCTCCATCGTCAGCTTTTTTAAGATTGATTGACTGATCTTTAATATTATTTTGGAAACGTTTATGGTCCATCTTATTCATATCATCTTCGGAAATTTTACCGTCTTTAGATTGAATTGGTGTAAGATGGAACTTATGTTTTTTACCTTTCCAATTATCTTGAACAACCATACCTTTTTGATTTTTAGATAGGAAATCATCTGATGTCGTATTTCCTAGGCTATAAAAAATAGGTGTATTCTTATATTTTTCAACTTTTTGAATGACTGAATTATGACCGATAATGACATCAGCACCTGCTTTTGATAGCGCATGTGCATATTCTCTTTGACGATCTGTAACATTTCTTTCATTAGGAATACCCCAGTCGACATTTACAACGACATAGTCATTGTTCTCTTTTAACTTTTTGATTAATGGATAAAAAATATCTGGATCTAAACTAATAGACGTCGTATTTTTAAGTGGCTCTGCATAATTCGATTCAACATCTGTAAAGGATACATTCGCAATTTTTTTACCTTTAATATTTTGTTGAATTGTTTTACTGTTGATAGGGTTTGAACCATTACCCGTTAAGAAGTTGTATCCTGCTTGCGATTCTACTTTCTCCATTAAGTCTCTAGCTGTAACATTGTCGGCTGTTTGGTTAATTAAATTGACACTTTTAATATTTTGTTTCTTTAAGAACATGATATTTTCTAAATTCTTTTCAATTTCTTTCTTAGGATCATTTGAAAAGTCATTAACTAATAGCGATGCTGTTGAGAAATCACTATTTTTCAACGGATCTTGTAAACCAGAAAAGACACTATTGAGATTATTTTGACGAATATGTTTATTTAACGTAATATTGCCTAAATATGTCATTCGGATACTGCTAGGATCTTTCGCATCACTCTTAACTGGTACTACTTTGACCGCGCGAATAGCGAAGACTATTAATACTAAAGCGATAAGAAGGACGATGGCTGTATACAACGTATTTCTACGCTTATGTCGTTTAGATTGTTTGAGCAACCATTCGCTTGGCGTTAATCGTTTTTTCTTTTTCATTGTTATTACGCGCTCCTTGTTCTTGATTAATTAATAAAACTGTATAAGAACAAGATGACATATGTAATACATGTTAATAACATAGTAGATGATAATGTTATTACAACACCTTGTTTTTGAATTGTGTTAGCGATGATACCAGGAATTACTACCCCAATACCGGACACTTCGACCATTTCAAATGGGGTCAATGGATAAATCAAATCAAATATAAACTTCAATACCATACCTGTTAGAATCATGGCTGCGAACTTTCTTCTACCATATAAAATAACCCATTTACTAATACCATTATTTACAATGAAGAATGTTAAACAACTAATAATAAGTACTGATAATAGCATGATGGGTTGATCAAAAATTAAAGCTAAATAACCTGGTACAACCAATCCTGCAGGGTTAATACCAAATTTCTCAGCAAAAATAAGACTGAGAACTACACCTACAAATAAGGAGAAATATAATTCTGAACCTATCATTTTATTCTATCCCTTCTATGAATTCCGCTATTCTTCCACCTGGGCCGTGGATATTACCTACACAAAAGACAAGTGCATTGTCCGATTCTTTCATAATAGCTTTTTCAATTTCTGTAAAATCTTGTCCTTCAAAGTTCAAATATCTCTTTTCAGGTAAACGATGCATTAAATCTGACACCATCTGAGTACTTTTTCCGGTACAAATCAACGTATCGTAATCAATATCTTCTAAGAAATTATCAACAAATAGTTGCGTTCTATCAATTCTGTCAGATCGACAATTTAAAATGACCACTTTTTTCGTATAAGGATAATTGTATGATTCCACCTTATTTAAAATAGCTTTTGTGGATTGTGGTTCATTAGCAGCAAACGCGTTAACAAATACATTTTTGGTGTTATTGGCATGGAAGTATTTAATTCTTACTGCTCCTGGATCTGCTGGTGCATTTAACATACCTTCTAAGGCTGTCTCACTATCAATGCCAACTGCTTGAGCAATACCTAACACGATAGCTACGTTATCTGGAAAGACTAAATAATCAAACTTTCTTAAGTAAGACTCTGGTATTTGATCTTTGTCCACAACGATTAATTCTGTTTTACGCTTTTTGGCTTCTTTAGCAAAAAATTCTGTAAATTCATCTTTCATTACAACTAATTTACCTTTGTATGGAATAGTTGCCGTAAATGATTGAGCAACATCTTGCAATGTTGGACCTAGCACATCCATATGGTCTTCCATAACATTGACAATAACGCCAATATTCGCTTTTACTAAATCCTTTTGGAAAGTAATTTGATAATCTGGGTTAACAGCCATACATTCGTTAACAAGTGCATTCGCCTTTTGTTTAACAACCTTACGAATGATATCACGTTGCTCACCAATATTAGCACCTTGAGGTTTTCTAATCACTGGGTACTCTTTTTGGGTAAACCAGTACATCATTCTTGCGTCAGTTCCTGTTGTCTTCCCTATGACTCTATAGTGGTCTTCTCTAAGCACACTATACGCCATTCGAGTTATTGTTGATTTACCTCGAATACCATTAATATTGATACGTATAGGGATTTTCTTAAGTCGATTCGCATGGCGATTTTTCTCCTTAATGCCTAGCCATAGAATCAACACGACACATACTATTATGAGAATCACGCTGTAATCCCTCTCTTTTCTATGTATATTAAATTATGAATGGAACAATACATGTAGATTTATATTTAAATAAAATTAGATAAATACAAATTATTCAAACGTTTCCATCACTATAAAGTCTATAAAAGTTATTAATTAAAAGTCAATATATTTTAAATATTAGCTTAAAATTCTTACTCGAAAATGCTTAATCTACTACTTACAAGTAGTAGCCTATCATTTGGTTATTGACTCAGTTTTAATTCTATTAATCAAAGATTAAAAATATGTAAAGGAATGTAAAGATACGATTCCCGATTTAACAGATAAGCTTACATTATTAGCGATATTAATAGTTAAATGAGTTTGTACCAACGTTTGATTAAGTTATATATTTTTTACTAGGAATTTACACTATCTTAAAAATTAAATGTTACATTAAGAGTGTAGTTACTCAGACCTTAGGAGGAGAAGAATGCAAAAGTCAGTTAAATTCGCTATCGGTATTTATTTGGCGATTATCTTAATTGTGACAACTTTATACTTATCATTCATTCTAATTGGGAGTTTACAAGGGAAAGACATGACTAATTCTGTACTAGATACAGATCATACGAAGATAAACAATAAAACTCGTAATAGCGATGAAGCTGTCAACACTTCTCTTAAAAATGAAGAAGCTTCATCAAAATCTCATTCATATACAGCAACAAATTATAAAAATGTAGATACAAATGACAATAGTAAGCATCAAAATGAACATATAGATAACAAAACAGCGAATTCAAATTATCAAACATACTGATAAATGAATTCGCTGTTATATTCCAAACAAACCCTAGCAAAAATTATTTGGCATAGGGTTATTTTTTTATGATTTCTTGAAGTTGTTTTAAGAAACGCTCGCGTTCTGGTAACGGAAAAATAGGATAAATATGAAACAGATTATAGCCTTGTATAAAGTCATGCGCAATGCCTTTGTCGTTGAGCATATGAGAGAGTTTGAGTGCATCAGGATACAACGTTTCTTTTGTACCTATCACAATCGTAATATGACCAAGTCCTTCCATCTCCCCATTAATAGGTGAGATTCTATAATCCTCTAAAGGCGTATCGCCTGCCCATAATGTAGCTAAATATTTACTACCTTCTATACCTAACATAGGGTCTTCCTGTTCATACTTCTTGGCTTCTGGATTACTAAATGTAGCATCTAGTACTGGTGATAAAAGAACAATGTGTCCTGGTTGAGGTAATTGTTTTTCTTTTAAAGACTGTGCAAATGATAAGGCAATTTGACCGCCTGCAGAATCACCCATTATCACTATTTGTTCAGCATCATCAACTTTTTGAAGTAAGTTTTGGTATAGATGATGCAACAATACATCTGTTGTCACATAATCTCTATGCGGCACTTTCGGATAGACTGGCATTACAACTTTGGCATTTAACGTTTCTGCAAGCAAATCGATAAATTCGAAGTGATACGGTAATGGATCTTGGAACCAAGCACCACCGTGTATATATAATACCGTTTTTTGTTTACGGTCGCTTTGATCATTAACAATATAAACAAGTGAACCATAATAATCTCTTATCTTCACATGATGTTTAAATTCATACGGTGTGCCACCGTATTTACCAGCCGTCTCTTCTTTAGTTCGTTCAAGTGCTTTTTTAGCTCCTTCAACATTATCAAATGACTTTTTCATACCATTTAATCGCATCATTTTCTCCTGCACAAAACTACGGTAACTTCTTTTTTCTTTAACTTTAGCAAATAATATACTTCCTAAAACAGTTGAGCTAATTACAGCAAGTACTCTTTTAAACAATGACACGCACCTCCTATATTCTTTACTACTATCATATAACAATTTCTTGTGATTGGTCTTACAAACGCTCATCACATTTTATTATTTGATATTCATAAAGCCGTTACCTAAAACGTCTCTTACGTCATGGATAACTAAAAAGGCTTGGTCGTCATATCGATTGACAATCTTTTTAACTGTAGCGATTTGTGTTTGAGATACTACTGCGTATAATATATCTGTATTATCAAGTTGATATGCGCCTTTACCATCTAATAATGTTGAACCTCTGCCAGTTGCTTGATATATTTCCGAACTAATCTCTTTATTATGATCAGAAATAACGGTTACCGCTTTTTTAGGATTGAAACCTTCAACGACAAATGCCATTGCTTTCTCGACAATAAACAACATAACAATTGTATATAGCACATTAGTCACTGGCAATACGATTAAGAATGATAATACGACAAGTGCATCTAGAATAAATAACGCTTGCGATGTTTTTACTTCGGAATATTTACTAATAATTCGTGCAATAACTGATGTCCCACCTAGCGTACTTCTAGAAGCAATGACTAGACCAGAACCTACACCAATAAATACACCTGCAAATACAGCATTAATAAAGTTTTCATCAATACCCAAACTTAAAGACTTTGTTAAATCCAAGAAAACGGAACTTGCAGTAATAGTAATGACTGTATAAATGGCCGTTGTTTTACTTAAATACTTCCAACCGATAACTATTAAAAAGGCATTGATGACGAAAGATGTTAGTGCCGGTGATAAACCAAGTGTATACTTTAGCACTAAAGACATACCGATAGCGCCACCTTCACCTAAATTCCCAGGAATAACAAAACAGTTAACTCCAAGCGCAATTAACAATGTACCTAACAAACAAAAAATAGTATTTTTAATATGATAACTACGAGAATGTTTTTCCATTTGAGCCTCCTTATTTCACAACAATAATTAAAAGCATATTGATAAGCGCTAAAAAGCATACAAGGATATCACTAACATTATTAAATCATCACTGTTCTTCTTTTATTAAACGTCAGCTCTTAACATCTTAAATAATGTTTAATAACGCTATATCATACTACAATCTGAAATTTTCACACGTTTTTTATCATAACATCTATCATATCTTTGCCCCAACAACTCGGGTTAAATTAATATTGATTTTTCCATAAAAAAGAACCCCAAATTGAATTATCAATTTGAGGCGTCTTTATGATTTAATCATCTATTTGTTCATACATAATAGCTAATTGTCTTTCGAATGACTGCATATCAATAAATCTACCTTGTCTATGCATTTCTTTACCATTCATAAATATCAAATCAACAGGTACTGTAAAAATAGTTAGCTCTCCTGCAATCTCGGGTACTTCATTTTGGTTTATAATCGCCAATGTCACTTTTGGATACGACGTGTCTAAGATATCTTTCAATTGTGGTAAAACAGCATGACAAACATTACAATGTTCCCTCATTACATGTATCACTACTAAAGATTTCGTATTAATTAATGTTTTAAATTGGGCTACATCACGAATTGATTCAACCATATCATACACCCTCTTGCTATGAAATTGGTATATATCATAAGGTATGCAGTTCACTCTCGTCAATCAACTTCCACTCTATTTTAAGATATCTTGGAAAACTTGTGGCAATTTTGTTATCTTTTGTTTTTCTAAGTCATAAAAGCCGCCCGTTTGATAGCCAATACAGTGAACTTTATCGTTAGTCGTAATTTCAAATTTAAAAACCCATTTCATCTTACTCGCTTTGATCATCCAACAACGCGCTCTTGGACGATCATGTATCGTCACAGGTACTTTATACTCTACTTCTGTTTTCATTAATATCGGTGAGATGCCTTGTGTCATCATTTCAGAATAATTCATATACTGATTGATAAAAATCGTACGCAAGTCTTCAAACCATTTAATAAAGACAATATTGCTCACAATCCCCATCGCATCAATATCATAGCCATTGACTTCTATTTCAGTATCTACTACTAATTTCCCTTCATTTGTATCCATTACTAATAACTCCTTTATATCTAAATTCAATTCTATTTTACGCCATGCAATCAATATTTTCATCTTTTAAAAACTTTGATATTTATAATTAATTGTGCATTTATAGGTAAAAGCTTTTATAGTTTTTTCACTATATTTTTTTAGTATTAAATTATTATTCTCTATTTTGTGGTATAATTATTGTGAAATAATTCACAATATCATTGGAGGGATTTATATGAAAGCCTATAACTATGCAAAGCCTGGTGTGGCACAATTAATCGATAAGGAAAAACCTGTTATTACAGAAAGTACTGACGCCATTATTCGTATGGTCAAAACGACAATTTGTGGTACTGACTTACACATTATCAAAGGAGATACACCTGAAGTACCTGAAAATACGACACTAGGTCATGAAGGTATTGGTATTGTAGAATCAGTAGGGTCTAATGTAAACAATTTTAAAGTTGGCGACAAAGTTATTGTTTCAGCCGTTTCTTCTTGCGGTAAATGCTACTATTGTAAAAAAGGCATTTATGCACATTGTGAGAATGATGGTGGATGGATTTTAGGCCACTTAATTGATGGTACTCAAGCTGAATATGTTAAAGTACCATTTGCGGATAATTCTTTATATCATGCACCTCAATCATTACCTGATGAAGCACTTGTAATGCTTTCAGATATTTTACCTACTGGATACGAAATTGGTGTGTTAAAAGGAAAAGTAAAACCTGGCAGTACAGTAGCCATTGTCGGTGCAGGACCAGTCGGATTAGCGACATTATTAACGGCTCAATTCTATTCACCATCTAAGATTATTATGATTGATTTAGATGACAACCGTTTAGAAACTGCTAAATCATTAGGTGCTACACATACGATTAATTCAAGTAACGTTGAACAAGCTATTCAAGAAGTGTACAAACTTAATCATCGTGGTGTAGATGTAGCAATCGAAGCTGTTGGTATTCCACAAACATTTGATTTATGTCAAAAACTTATTGGCGTTGACGGCACAATCGCTAATGTGGGTGTTCATGGTTTACCTGTTCAATTTGATATCGATAAATTATGGATTAAAAACATTAACGTTTCAACTGGATTGGTTTCTGGTAATACTACAGAAGAACTTTTAGAAGCACTTAAAAGTAAAATCATTCAACCAGAACAATTAGTGACACATTATAGTAAATTAAGCGATATTGAAAATGCATATGATTTATTTAGAAATGCTACAGATCATAAAGCGATTAAATTATTAATCGAAAATGATATCACAGAAGCATAAATATATTCTTATTATCTTAAATATTGAAAAATAAAGGGTCATATTATTGATTACACATTTAATCAATAATATGACCCTATTAAATGATATTTTAAGTTAAAGTAAAATACTTTTTTATTTATTAAAAGAGATGATTTGCTATTATTTAAAGTAAATATATAAGTAGGCAAAAAACAAAGGAATCGTCGTTATAGAGTTGTTTAACATATGTACCATCATACTATCTTTAATATTTCGTCTTCTATTATAAGCAACATATAGAACACATCCCATTAAAAAATTATAATCCAAATGAGAATATATTTGTTGATATATGTAGCGAGCTAAACGCTACAGACGAGATGATTAAAGGTAACCAAAATCGGCTTTTCATAAATAATGTTTCTTTAAAAATCCCTCTGAAAATGAGTTCTTCAAGATAAGGACCTATGAAACATAGACATAATATTGTTACTAGTACAATAGAAAAGTGAGGCAAATGACTTTTATCCATTAATGAATCGAGACTTTCATCAATCACTTTTTCATTTTTGGTGCCTGAATCACCAATAAAAATAAACATTAAAGCATTACTAGTGATGCTACAGATAATAGCTAGAAAAAAGAAACCAATATTTTTAAAAACATCTTTCATACTCATTTTATGACATTGGTTTTCGTATGTACGATATAAGTAATACGACCTTATAGCCCAAACAATAAATAATGCTAAACCAAGAATAAGCATACTTAATGCGATAGTATACCAATCGTTAAGTTTTAATGAAAGTGGCAGTGCAATAATGGACATAGCTGCAGGAATTTGTATCATGATTGTCAAAACAATAATAATGAAAATATTAATAATTTTATTCCCATTATGTCTTACATCATCTTTCTTATTTATTTTGGAATCAATCATATTTTGTACCTCCAACAGTTTTAAACGTATTAATGCAATATACAATTTTATACTGCTAGTTATTAATATACATGTCAACCCTATTAAAAAAGTGCACATTTTAGAAATTTAAAATGTGCACTTATATTTATTTAACTTTCATAATGCGTTGGCTTGGTTCAACACTGCTTGTATTTTCAACTGTTAATGTTTGATCACCTAAATTAGTAATTACTAAAGGTGTTACAACACTTGGTGCATGTTCTTTAAGATATGCTAAGTTCACTTTCATTAACGGTTGACCTTGTGTTACTTTATCATCTGCTTTAACTAAACTTTCGAAACCTTCTCCGTCTAGTTTAACTGTATCAATACCGATATGAATCAATAATTCAATACCTGTATCTGATTCTAAACCAATTGCATGTTTTGTAGGGAAGATGGTTTTAACTGTACCATCGAATGGTGCTACAATTTCTCCTTTTTCAGGAATAAATCCAACACCGTCGCCCATCATTTTTTCTGAAAATACTTTATCAGGTACGTCAGATAATGGAACAATTTGACCAACACCTGGTGCGTAAATTTCAGTTTCTTTAATATCTTCTACATGAACTGGCTCTTCAGAGTCTTCCTCAGTCACAGTCGTTTCACTTGGTTTAGTGATTTCACCATTCATAATTTTCGCCATATCATGTTTAATTTGGTCTGATTTTGGACCAAAAATTGCTTGCATGTTATTACCTACTTCAAGCACACCAGAAGCACCTAATGCTTTTAATCCTGGTACATCTACTTTAGCTTTATCATTAACTTCAACTCTTAAACGTGTAATACATGCGTCTAAATGTTTGATATTATCTTTACCACCCATTGCATCTAACACATCAAATGGTAATTTAGCGACACTTGAATCTCTGACCTCTTGTTCTTTATCTTCTCTACCCGGTGTTTTTAAGTTAAATTTACGGATAGCAAAGTCGAATAAGAAGTAATACACGACCGCGTACACGATACCAACTGGAATCACAAGTAATGCATGTGTTCTGTCCCAGTTTAATAAACCGAATAATACATAGTCGATAAATCCACCTGAGAATGTCATACCGATTTTTACACCTAATAAATGCATGATTAAGAATGAAGATCCTGCTAATACGACGTGAATCGCATATAATAATGGTGCTACAAATAAGAATGAGAACTCAAGCGGTTCTGTTATACCTGTTAAAAATGCTGTTAAACCTGCTGATAGCATTAAACCACCAACGATTTTTTTACGTTCTGGACGTGCATTTTTATAAATTGCAAATGCAGCAGCCGGTAAACCAAACATCATGAATGGATATTTACCAGTTGTAAATGTTCCTGCAGTAAATGGTACGCCATCTTTTAATTGCGCCATCCAAATACGTTGGTCACCACGGACAAGTTCTCCAGCGTGGTTTGTATAATGTCCAAACTCGAACCAGAATGGTGCATAGAAAATATGATGTAATCCAAATGGAATTAATGAACGTTCTATAACCCCGAAAATAAATGTTGTTAATACTAAGTTCTTCGTTAATAAGAAGTTAGATAAGTCATTTAATCCTGTTTGAATAGGTGGCCATACCCAACTTAATAAAATACCTACAATAATTGCTGCTACTGATGTAGCGATTGGTACGAAACGTTTACCTGCAAAGAATCCTAAAAATGCTGGCAATGTAATATTATAATACTTGTTGTAACACCATGCTGCTACAGCCCCCATGATAATACCGCCAAACACACCCGTTTGTAACGTTGGAATACCTAATACAAGCGCATATTCAGGTTGCTTTGCTGCTTGGCTTAATTCTTTTGCGCCTTTTGCATAAGAGAAGATATCATCAATTGTAATATTTAAATATTTACCCATTGTCGCGTTCATAATTAAATATCCAACTAGCGCTGCTAATGCTGCTACGCCATCTCCACCTGCTAATCCAAGTGCTGTTCCGACTGCAAATAATAATGGTAAATTATCAAAAATAACTTGTCCTGCTGCTTCCATGATAGAAGAAATCATGACAAATACATGGTTTGTTAACCATGGTGCAATTTTGACTAACTGTTCATTATGCATTGCATTCCCAAATGCAAGTAAAATCCCAGCTGCCGGTAAAATTGCGACAGGTAGCATTAATGCTTTACCTATACGTTGTAATTGCCCAAAGAGCTTTTTAAACATGTAAAAACATTCCTCTCATATTGTAATCACTCGCATGCACATAAAAAATGGCATGAACAAACAAGACCATATTAAATGATCTCCTGTTTGCTCATGCCTGCTTAACCAGTAACACGCAAATGTTATATTAAATTTAAATATAGTATACACATTTGTTTAAGCGTTTACAATAGGAATTTCAAAAAAACTCAGCCAAGCTATTTTGTCTGAGTCTTTGTACTTTGCTTCTATTTATATTATAAGAAACGTTTAGTTGCTACTGAGATTGGTGGGATTTGATCTAAGTCTAAGTGTTTATCTTCAGTGATAGATCTGTATGCCCATTTACCATAACCAAGTGCTTCTGCGTTAACAATTTTACCTGGTAATGGTGCAGCGTTAGGGTCTACATGTACGTCAACGATAGTTGGTACGTCTTGTGACATTGCTTCTTCAACAATATCATCTAAACGACTAGCATCTCTTACTGTATAACCTTTACCGCCAGCAGCTTCAGCGAATTTAGCATGATCCATATCAGAGAAATCAATGGCATATTCTAATTCGCCAGCAGCTTGTTGTTCATATTTAATGAACGCTAATTGTTTATTGTTTAATACGAAAATTGTTAATGGTAAATCGTATTGAACTGCAGTTGCAAAGTCTTGCATAACCATTTGGAATGCACCGTCACCAGCAATAGCTACAGCTTGACGATTTGGGTAAGCAATTTTAGATGCCATAGCACCTGGAAGTGCACAACCCATTGTACCTAACCAACTTGAGATGATGAATTTATTATTAACACCTAAGTTTAGATAACGTGTTGACCATACAGTTGATGTACCAACATCTGCAGATACAATTGCATCTTCTTTTAAGTTATCATTGATTGCTTTCATTAAACGTTCTGGACGTAATGGTGAGTTGTTATTATTTAAGTCTTGTTCCATCCATTTATCCCAAACAGCTTTACGGTCTAATGCTTTATCTAAGAATGGACGTTTAGCAACATGTTTAATATTTTCAGTTAATTGTTGTAACGCAATTTTACTGTCGCCTAAGATACCAACATTGATGTCGAAACGGTGACTGATGTTTTCTTCTTTAGTATCGATTTGGATTGCTTTAATATTTTTCTTAGGTAAATATTTAACGAATGGGAAGTTAGTACCAATCATGATTAGTAAATCTGCATCTTGAATTGTTTGATAAGATGCTTTAGTACCAATTTGACCTAAGTTACCTAAGTTATATGGGTGATCATCAGCAATAATTGCTTTTGCTGGTAATGTGTGAATAACTGGGATTTTAGCCATTTCTACAAATTCACGTAATTCATCTTTCGCATGTTGTGCACCAACACCGAAAAGTACAACTGGTTTTTTACTTTTATTGATTAATTTAGCAGCTTTTTTGATGTTTTTGAATTTAGGTGCAATTGCTTTTGGTTTAGTTGTGTTAACTGGTTTATCAGTTGTATCTTTAATGTTTTGAGTTAAAAGGTCGTTAGGGCAGATAACAACAGCTACACCTTTTTTCTCATAAGCAGTACGGATTGCTTCGTTAACAACCTCAAATACATTGTCGCCTTTTTGAATTTGATGATTGAAAACCGCTACATCTTCACATAACTTAGATAAGTTAGTTTCTTGGAACGCACCTGTACCTAAAAGACTATCGTTTGTTTGACCAGAAATAATCAATTGAGGAACGCTATCCATTTTAGCGTCATACATACCGTTTAATAAGTGAACTAAACCAGGACCACCAATACTTAATGCAACCCCAATTTTACCTGTGATTTTTGTATAACTACCAGCAGCTAAACTTGCTACTTCTTCGTGACGTACGTGATAGAATTTGAATTGATCTCTAACTGTACGTAAAGAGTCTACTACTGCGTCGATTGAATCTCCTGGGATTCCGTATAAGTGATCGATGTCCCATGCTTGTAATGCTTTAACTAATGCTTCATTTGCTTTGATTTTTGCCATTTTTTCAAATAGCCTCCCTTTCTATTTATATGAGTTTCTTCCCTTTAATAGAACAATAAAATAAGAATTGGTATTAAAATCGAACTGATTACTGCAGTTAAAATCATACCAATCGAACTAAATGCGCCTGATTCTATATCTAATTCTAGTGCTTTTGCCGTACCGAAAGCATGAGAAGCGTTACCATATGTTAAGCCTCTCGCGATAGATGACTGAAAGCCTCCCATACGCAATAGCATTGAACCTAGAATGCTGCCTATTAACCCTGTAGCTATTATAAAGAGCACTGTAATCGTGTCTGTACCACCAAGTTCATTGGATACTTCTATCCCTACGGCTGCCGTAATAGACCTTGGTAGCATCGTTACAATGGT
Organism: Staphylococcus sp. HL28; assembly: GCF_021117155.1. Lineage (NCBI taxonomy): Bacteria > Bacillati > Bacillota > Bacilli > Caryophanales > Staphylococcaceae > Staphylococcus > Staphylococcus sp. HL28. The sequence goes on along the minus strand of NZ_CP088218.1, from coordinate 401,783 downwards.
TTCTTTTGAATAGCCAAAGATTTTCAACGTTACGTATACTAACATAAAATTAAGTACTACACCAGTTAACACGCTCGTGAAAATCACAAATAGATATTTCTTTATCTTATGTCTATTTTGATAGAGAGGATAAGCCAAACAAACGACTGTCGCGTTTAATATATGATTTATCCATTCCCCACCTTTCATGTAACCCTTATAACTCACGCCAAACATAAGCAGAATAGCTATAATGAGGATTGATGAAATTAATGCAGGGTTCAGAAAAGGATTGTTGTATCGATCTTGTAGTTTTCTAGCTATGATATATACCACAATCGTCAGCAGAATCATGATAGTAGCTTGCAATATATTCGTCATAACTCATCCGTTCCTTTTCCAACATCATCTCTTTTCACTAGCGTTTCAGCAATATAGCCTGAAGATAATGCCACTAAACATGTTCCTAAAATAATAATTAAGAAGAACAATATGTAGTTTAGTGTAATATCTGATGCTACATTCATCACGCCAACTACAGACGGGATAAAGAAAAATACCATCGTTTTTAATAGGAAGTTTGCGCCTTCGTCTACCCATGATACAGGAATAATTTTAAACTGTAACAATAGATAAAACATGAGTAGGCCAACAATACTACCTGCTAAAGGAATGTGTAATAAGCGCTGCACTTCGGTACCGATGTATGAAATAAGTAATATAAGAATGATTTGTACAAAAAGTTGTAGTAAATCTCTCACCTTATGCATGCGATCTATCCCTTCTAAAAAATTTGTCCAAATTGTTACAACAATTTTTTAGTGATACTTGTAATTATAGTCTCCATCTTCCTATTATTAAAATACATTTTTCGAATAATAAACATTCCTTAAATCTATGGAAGCGTTTTCTTAAATGCAATAAAAAAAGTTCTCCCGAGCCGACAGGAGAACACTACTATATATTTGTATTACAGCATGCATTCATTTTATATTATTGAGATTTCATTATTCTATTACACTAAGCGTTCTCTTAAATAATCAATCCATTTATTCGCTGCATAACTTAATCGTTTCCCTTTCTTCCAAACAATACCTAACTCCCAATCTACATGCGCATCTTCAATATTAAGCACACGTACATTTTCATTCATGAGTTGCGTAATAGAATAAGGTAATATAGCGATGCCAAGTTGATTACTGATTAAGTTTTCGATGACGTTCCATTGTGAAATTTGAGATACCATGTTGGGTATAAAACCAGCGTTTTTAGCTATTTCCATAATTTTATCATTTAAATAGAAATCATCGTTAAATAATATGAAGTCCTCTTGAATTAATTCCTTCATTTTCACAGATTTGTACTGTGATAAAGGATGTTCATGATGGGTAACTACACATAATGATTCTTTATTGAAAGAAATGGCTTCAAATCGTTGTTGATCAACCGGTAATGTTGTAATCCCAAAATCCAATTCATCATTTAATAGTTGCTGTTCAATGTATTTTCCACCGTTCTCCACAAAGTTAAAGGTGACATTGGGAAAATGTTGATGAAAATCACCAATCATATCAATTAAAGTCTGCATGTTCATCACTGCTGAAAGTCCTATGTCCATATGACCTGTTTCCAATCCATATAAACTATTGATTTCAGATGGCAAGTTTTCATAAAGTGCAATGATTTCTTTACATTTATTAAAGAAGATTTGGCCTGCATCTGTTAATACAAGTTGCCTCTTCTCTCTATCAAACAATGGTACTGCCATCTCACCTTCAATATCTTTGATTGCTTTACTAATAGTAGGTTGAGCTATGAATAAAGACTTCGATGCATTAGTCATACCGCCTTGCCTCACAACTTCAACAAAATATTTCATATGTTTAATATCCACGCAACTCACCCATTCAAAAAACTGTTTCTTTTATTATACAATATCACTTAGCTTTATATGTATGAAACATTAGTATACACATTACTGTATTTTTATTTAGCTATTTATCGCATGTCACTCTGTTAACTATGTTATAATTTAATCTGGCTCAAATTGATTATTCGAGGTGAGGTATTGAGCTTTTACGAATTTATGCAAAATTTTCTTGGTGATGACACACCATTAGGCGAATTGGTTGATTGGATTAATCAAGATAACAATTTTCCTAGACAAGTGAAGAGCCAAAGTGAAATATTGTCATATTTTCGAACTAATCCGTGTCCTGAAGACTTATCAATGACGATTGTTAAAAGAGCATTGTCAGTCTTCAACCAATTCACTAATGTATGATCTATGTTAATTGTTATTTAGCATTCATCTAACATAATGAATACATGGAGTCTATCATCTCGAAAACGTCTTAAATGACGTCGAACGCTGCTAATAAAGTTTCGTACTTTATTGGCAGTTTTTTTATGCTTTTAAATCTAATGTAAATTATGAGAATTGCATACAAATATAAATATTATTACAAATACCCTATTTTTATTTCAATAGCGTTACAGTTACTTGTATAATTCGTTTCTAATGTTGTATTCTATCTTTTTTACATCTATTATGAATACGGTTACTAAATAAAAAACGATTTTTGGGAGAAAACAATGAAACTAAAACAATTATTATCTCGTGTCATAATCGCTACTGGAATCTTGTTAACTGGAACTATTGCTTATCAAACAGCTGAACAGACACACGTGTCAGAAGCAGCTTCATATAAAAATTATTACAACAAAGGTCAATGTACATGGTGGGCTTATCAAAGACGTGCACAATTAGGTAAACCTGTTTCTAATCGATGGGGAAATGCGAAAAATTGGTATTACAACGCAAGACGTTCTGGATACGCTACTGGTCATACGCCTAGACAATATGCTGTTATGCAATCAACAGCAGGTTATTACGGACATGTTGCCGTAGTAGAAAGAATATATAATAACGGCAATATCAAAATATCAGAATACAATTATAATCGTCCATATGGTTATGGTACACGTATTATAAGTAAAGCATCTGCTCGTAATTATAACTATATTTATTAAAGACATTTAAAAGGACATTGTTACTGCAATTGGGATTGCAAACAATGTCCTTTTTTTATATTTATTGATCTTGTCGAATTTGTTCTAAAATTGCTTTTGCTTTTGCTGAATTGGCTTTATCTTCTTGTTTAAGTGCATCTGCCACTTGTGCAATTTCATCACCTTTTGCACCTACGATAATAGCTAATGATTTATACTGCAAACTCATATGACCTTGTTGTATCCCTTCCGATACAAGTGCTCTACAAGCTGAGAAGTTTTGTGCTAATCCAACTGCTGCCACAACATGGCCTAATTCTTGTGCAGATTTAACATTCAATAAATCAAGTGATGCTTTAGCAATTGGTAATACTTTCGTACCGCCGCCCACTATTGCAAGTGTCATTGGTACTTCAATTGTACCGATAAGACGTTGACGTTCTTGATCATATTTCCAAGTCGCAATGCCTCTATATTGACCATCTCGACTTGCATATGCATGTGCACTGGCTTCTGCACCGCGTGTATCATTACCTGTTGCTAAAACGACAGCATGTATACCGTTCATTACACCTTTATTATGTGTTGCCGCTCTGTGGATATCTACTTGTGCTAATACTGAAGCGCGTTCCATTCTACGAGCGACCGCTTCACCATCACGTCCGCCTTTATTAAGATCTTTAATGTCTATTTCACCTTGCACCTTAACTACTGATGCAGTAGCATGATTTGATAATATACTCATTAATACATCTTTATCTGGGAATTCATTTTTTAGGTGTGCTGTAATCGCTTCTAAAATTGTATTTAACATATTAGCACCCATCGCATCTTTAGTATCAACATATACTTTAAGTGATAACAATTGCTGTTCTGGGAATGAATCTATTTCAATCTTTTGATATCCGCCACCTCTTGCTTTAATAGATGGATATGCTTCATCAGCTATTTGATGAATTTGTACTTCTTTATCTTGAATGGCTTGTGATAGACTTTCCGTATCAGTCACGCCATCAAATACAATTTGGCCAATCATTAATCGTTGACTTGAAACTGTTTTAAATCCACCGGTATTGTTTACTAATTTAGCTCCATAACTTGCAGCAGCTACCACAGATGGTTCTTCTACCATCATTGGTACAACATATGGTTGATCATCAACTATGATTTCAGGTAATAATCCCACCGGTAAAGTCCCTTGTCCAATTACATTTTCTATTAAACTATTCGCAATATCTTCATCTATCATTGGATGATTTAAAAGAATGTCATGATTGTCACTAGATAACCAACCATATGATTCTAATTGCTCTAATTTATCTTCTCGTGAAAGATGACGGAACCCTTTGTCTAACTTTTTCATTTATGTTTCTCCTTTATTTAACATTTTTAGTTATCATCGTTACTCGCAATCAAGCGTGTATTCATTAATCTTAAATTTGAAATATATGATCCATAAAGGCGTCATCGTTTTTAGATGATACTGCCTATATGTTTTCTCAATCTTATAAAACATTCTAATATTTTCAAATTATAACAACATTGATCACTATGTTTTTTAATTTCAACTTGATTCAATAAGCTATTTAAAGCATTTATTAAAACGCTTACACAACTGTTATACATTGAGATGAAAATCTGTTATATTCATTGTATATCACTAAATTATTTTGGTATGATACTAATGCTACTTTTAAAACTGAAAGGATGTACGCCTTATGAACATAGGTATAGATAAAATTAACTTTTATGTACCCAAATTTTATGTAGACATGTCAAAGCTTGCAGAAGCACGCCAAGTTGACCCAAATAAATTTTTAATTGGCATTGGCCAAACTGAAATGGCTGTAAGTCCAGTCAATCAAGACATCGTATCAATGGGAGCAAATGCTGCTAAAGATATTATAACAGACGAAGATAAAAAGAAAATCGGTATGGTTATTGTTGCAACTGAATCTGCAATTGATTCAGCTAAAGCCGCAGCCGTTCAAGTGCATCGTTTACTAGGTATTCAACCTTTTGCACGTTGCTTTGAGATGAAAGAAGCTTGTTATGCTGCTACACCTGCCATTCAATTAGCAAAAGGTTATCTTGCAAATCGTCCAGAAGAAAAGGTATTAGTTATTGCAAGTGATACTGCACGTTACGGCTTACAATCTGGTGGGGAACCTACACAAGGCGCTGGTGCCGTAGCCATGATGATTTCACACAATCCTAGCATCTTACAACTTAATGACGATGCTGTCGCTTATACAGAAGACGTCTATGACTTCTGGAGACCAACGGGCCATGCTTATCCATTAGTTGATGGCGCATTATCTAAAGATGCTTATATACGCTCATTCCAACATAGTTGGAACGAATATGCTAAGCGTGAAAATAAATCATTAGCCGATTTCGAATCATTATGTTTCCATGTACCATTTACAAAAATGGGTAAAAAAGCATTAGAATCAATTATTGATGACGCTGATGAAACAACTCAAGAACGTTTAAGAGCAGGTTATGAAGATGCGGTTTATTACAATCGTTATGTAGGTAATATTTACACTGGTTCATTATATTTAAGTCTTATTTCATTATTAGAAAATCATGAACTTTCAAGTGGACAAACGATTGGACTATTTAGTTACGGTTCTGGTTCAGTAGGCGAATTCTTTAGCGCTAATGTAGTAGATGGTTATCAAAATCACTTAGATATAGAAGGTCATCAATCTGCGTTAAAACAACGCCATGAAGTGTCAGTTGAAGACTACGAAACATTCTTTAAACGTTTTGATGAATTAGAATTTGATGAACAACAAGATGAAGTTGACAATGATCAATCGATCTTCTATTTAAAATCAATCAATGACAATATTCGTGAATACCACGTTCCATATTAAACTTTAGTAGAAATATCACATCTTTATTAAAATATAAATAAGCCTAGATGTAACGGACCATCATCATTGATGTCCACATCTAGGCTTTTTATTATGGCTTAGTTGTGTGTTTCGGCGTAAATAAATGAGTCATGTCTATATTTTCTATTTCTAATAGTTTGATTTTATTTGGCAACGTCCCACCATATCCTGTCAGGCTACCATTTTTGCCAACTACGCGATGACATGGGATTATAATAGATATCGGATTGCTACCTACCGCACCGCCTACTGCCTGTGCCGACATTTTATCTTTACGCATTTTCCTAGCAACTCGTTCAGCTACATCACCATATGTCGTTAATTTACCATATTCTATTTGATTCAGTTCTTCCCACACATATTGTTGAAATACTGTTCCTGATGGTTTAACAGGAATAGTATCTTGTGGACGTTCTCCTTTAAAATACGTATCTAGCCAGGCTCTTGCCTGTTTAAATATTGGTAACGATGCTTTGTTTACTCTTTCAGTCTGTTGTTGTTGATTACTAAATAATAATTGAGTTAAATATTGACCATCACTGACCAATTCCAATTGGCCAACTGGGGATTGATAAAAGCAATGATATTCCATTATGATCACTCCTTTTTATTATTGGTTAGAATAAACATCGTTTTATTTTTACCATTAAGGGTACTTTACATCTATGAAAATATATGAGGTGATGACAAAGTGAAACACAAACGCAGAGACGTTGATTTACACTTCGACACAAACAATCAAAACGATAGTGACGCTACACATGCACATGCCAATCAAATTACTAGTTTTTATAAAGCTATTTATCAGATTAATGATATTGTATTAGGACTTGTTTTTCTCATTGGTAGTTTCTTATTCTTCAGTAATACAACAATGACTTGGGGAACAATTTTATTTGTGATTGGTAGTCTTCAAATGACAGCCCGACCTGTCATCTCATTTATACATGATTTAAAACTATCCCGTTATTATCACAAACAATATTTAAAACACAAAAATAAAACGTCAAATGATACTATAGACTAGGCTAATTTATTTTAAGCCTAGTCTATTTTGTTACTTATACATTTATTTTAAAACCAATCTTTTTTCTTAAAAATGTAAATTAAACTTATTGAAACTACAACTGATAACGCAATAAATACAAAATAACTATACTTCCAGTTTAGTTCAGGCATTACACTAAAGTTCATACCATACCAACCAGTTAAAAACGAAAGTGGAAAAAATATAGAAGATAGTACTGTTAAAACATTAATAACTCTATTGATACGTGCTGAACGATAAGATTGATTATTATCTTTAATATCATCAGTAAACTGTTCACAAGCGATTAACGTATCTTTTTGATGTTTTAAACGTTGATGAATGTGTTCAATTTGTTGTTGGTTTTGTTGACTATTAGCAAAAAGATTGTCATCTATCATTTCCGAAATCAATTCTTCCATAGGCATGAGCACACGCTTCAATTTAATTATTTCCGACCTAATGTCATATACCTCGTCCATTAATTTTTTATTGTTCGTATGATCCACATTTTTCCTTTCAAAGGAAAACACCGTATCTTCCACGTTTCCAACATAATCAAAGTAACGTTTTGTGATAATATCAGTAATTTTTAATAATAAATAATTCGCACTCATTGTCTGTTGTTGTGGCGTCAAAAGTTGTTTCTTTAATTGATCAATTGCATTAATGGATGATTGGTGAACTGTTATTACAAAATGATGATCAATCGTTATACTCATAGGTTCTGCTGAAAAGTTTTGATTATTGATAGCGTGTAACACGATATACTTTGTATCATTGCTTTTATTCTTATACAAAGTAGGCTTACTCATAACATAAACTGATTCTTTTAGCTGGTGAGGCATCATATTCAAATGTTTAGTTAAATATTGTTGTTCTTCATCATTAGGATCTTGAAAATCTGCCCAAATTAATGATGGTTTTGATGGTACTTCAGTGAAATGATGAACTTTAAAAAATTGCAATCCATCATCTGAATAATAAATGGAAAGTGACATAATGATTACCCCATTAATATAATTATTTCTTTTTTAACTATTTACCACAATTCTCTTATACAAAACGCTATACATAAGATTACATATATAGAAATAGGGTAAATGTAAAATGTAATCATTAATCAATATTTTACATTTCAGAGGTGGTAAAATGAACAATCAATTTTTCGGTAATGATTTTGACTCAATTTTAAGAAAAATGATGGAAAATATGCAGGATAACTCTAATACTGGCAACAAAAAGTTTTATATTAATGGAAAAGAAATTTCTCCAGAAGAACTTAATCAATTACGACAACAAGGTGGTCATTCTGCTGAACAAAGTGCCAATGTATTTCAACAGGCTCAAAATACTAGACAAACTAAAAACAATGAGACTTATTTAGATCAAATTGGTAGAAATTTAACACAAGAAGCACGAGATGGATTATTGGATCCAGTCATTGGTAGAGATAATGAAATTCAAAAAACTGCTGAAGTATTAAGTAGAAGAACAAAAAATAACCCTATCCTTGTAGGGGAGGCTGGTGTTGGTAAAACTGCTATAGTCGAAGGTTTAGCCCAAGAAATTGTAAAAGGTAATGTGCCAACGTCAATCAAAGATAAAGACATTATATCCGTAGATATTTCCTCGCTCGAAGCAGGAACCCAATATCGCGGTGCTTACGAAGAAAATATTCAAAAACTTGTAGATACTTTAAAAGAGAATAAAAATGCTATATTATTCTTTGATGAAATCCATCAAATGATTGGTTCTGGCTCAACTGGAGGAGAATCAGGAGGTAAAGGACTATCGGATATTTTAAAACCAGCTTTAAGCCGTGGCGAGATTTCAATTATTGGTGCTACAACCCAAGACGAGTATCGTAATAATATTCTTAAAGATGCTGCACTTGCACGTCGTTTTAATGAAGTATTAGTCAAAGAACCTACACCTCAAGATACAGTTGAAATTTTGAAAGGAATTAGAGAGAAGTTTGAAACGCATCACCAAGTTAAATTGAATGATGATGTACTTAAAGCATGTGTTGATTTATCTAATCAATATATACCACAACGTTTATTACCTGATAAAGCAATCGATGTGTTAGATATTACAGCTGCACACCTATCAGCACAGAGTCCTGCAATTGATAAAGTTGCCATTGAAAAACAAATCACTGAATTAGAAAATGATAAACATAAAGCAGTTAGTGAAGAAGAATATAAAGATGCAGATCAAATTCAAAGTAAAATCAAAGAACTTAAAGATAAATTAGATCAAAACGCCAATGAACATGATTCTGAAGCTACTGTCAAAGATGTTTCTGATACAATAGAACGACTTACTGGTATTCCTGTATCTCAAATGGATCAAAATGATATTGAGCGACTAAAAAATATAAATACACGACTTAAAAATAAAATCATTGGTCAAGATCAAGCTGTAGATATGGTATCAAGAGCAATCCGTCGTAATCGTGCTGGTTTTGATGAAGGAAATAGACCGATTGGTAGTTTCCTTTTTGTAGGTCCTACTGGTGTTGGTAAAACAGAATTAGCCAAACAATTAGCTATAGATCTATTCGGCAATAAAAATGCTTTGATTCGATTAGACATGAGTGAATATAGTGACCAAACCGCTGTATCCAAAATGATTGGTACTACAGCAGGTTATGTCGGATATGATGATAATTCTAATACCCTTACCGAAAAAGTAAGACGTAATCCATATTCCGTTATTTTATTTGATGAAATTGAAAAGGCTAATCCACAAATTTTAACCTTATTACTTCAAGTTATGGATGATGGTAATTTGACAGATGGACAAGGTAATGTCATTAATTTTAAAAATACAATTATTATTTGTACATCAAATGCTGGATTTGGAGCCAACGAAGACTTTGGTAATATTATGGACGAATTAAAACGTTTCTTCAGACCTGAATTCCTTAACCGCTTCAATGGTATTGTCGAATTTACTCATTTAGACAAACAGGCATTAAAAGATATCATAAATTTACTATTAGATGATGTTCAAGTAACTTTAGATAAAAAAGATATCACTATGCATGTTTCCGAAGAAGCAAAATCTTGGCTAATAGAAGAAGGTTATGATGAACAAATGGGTGCGCGTCCATTACGTAGAGTAGTAGAACAGCAAGTGCGAGATAAAATTACAGACTACTATTTGGATCACACAGATGTCCAAAATATTGATATTGAAGTAAAAGATAATGAAATTGTTGTCAAAGGAAAATAATTTCTAATTTAAACTGATAACACGATGGAAATGTTATTATTTCCATCGTGTTATCTTTGTTTCATTTTCAATTTGATTAGGCAAAATTAAATAATTGTATGTCATTCTTTTTCGCGTATTCTAAAGCTAAAATTTCTAAAATATTAATAAATGCTGGTTCATCTTTGACTTTAATATATTGGAATGTTAATCCGTATTCTTCTGCAGTTACACCTTTTAAATCTGATATATCTTTTTTCTTACTTTTCGCAAGTTCTCGTCTAAATTTGGTTGTGCCACTATCAGATTTAGAATTATATTGCGCTAGTTTGCTATTTAAATCCTTTTGAATCGGTTTATATCCAGTTGAATAACCACCAGTTTGGCCGACAAAGACAGGTTTTTTGCCATCGAATATCACATATACCCCAAACTGATCCTCGACTTTTTCTCTGTCTTCTTTCGTGAAAGATAATGCCTCTTTCTTATCATATTTAAATAATTTCTTTAACTTCTTCTCATTGTCTTCTAATAACTGATTTAATTTCTTACTACCTTTCATGATTAATATCCCCCAATAGTTTTTTAATTTTCTGCTTATTGACTATATATCACTATTTAAAAGTTTTAATCATTTTTCTAGTAAATTAATATTTAATCAATCATTTCTTAATATATTAAAAATCAGATATTGAACTTTTTTCATTTTAAAATTTTACTTTGGGTGCTTTTAATTTGATCATCACAATGACATTTAGAACTACATGAGCCGCATTGTCCAGACTTGGATTGTTTGAAGTGTTTAATTAATACATATGCTGCATAGCCGAATATTGCTAAAAATATCAAAATATTAATGATAATTGTCATTATGTCACTTCCTTAAACGATTAATCTAGCAATTTGATAAAATGCTAGTGCTAAAATATAAGCTGTTGCTAATGGATAAATCATTGAAAATAGTGTCCATTTAATTGAATATGTTTCTTTACGAATCGTCGCTACTGTTGATAGGCATGGAATATATAATAATATAAAAATCATAAAGGCATACGCTGATAAAGGTGTGAATTGTTGTTGTAAAACATGTACGAGACCACCTTCACTTGATGAATAAATGATTGCCATTGAACTAACAATGACTTCTTTAGCTAAAAACCCTGGAACGAGTGTTGCACCTGCTTGCCAAGTGCCAAATCCTAATGGATGTAGTACAGTAGCTACAATTGAACCTACAATGTGTAAGAAGCTTTGATCGATACTGACATTAAATCCACCCGGTCCTGCATAACTTAGAAGCCAAATCACGACTGACCCACCAAAAATAAATGTACCTGCTTTTTTAACAAAGCCTTTTGCCTTTTCCCATGTGCTTCTCCATAATGTTTTGATTGATGGAATTCGATACGTAGGTAACTCTATGATAAATAATGAATGTTTATTTTTAAGCACAGTCTTAGTTAAAATAGTACTTGCAATAAGAGCAATGACAATACCTAACACATATAGACTGAGTACCACTAAAGATTGATGTTCTTTAAAGAAGACACCTACAAATAAAGCATAGACGGGTAGTCTTGCTGAACATGACATAAATGGCGCAATTAAAATTGTCGATAATCTTTCTTTCTCATTTTCAATGCTACGTGCAGCCATAATACTTGGCACATTACATCCAAAACCAATGATCATCGGTATAAATGCTTTTCCACTTAAGCCAAAATGTTCCATTAATTTATCCATTAATACGGCGATTCTAGCCATATACCCTGAATCTTCAAGCAATGAAATAAAGAAGAACAATACGATAATTTGTGGTACAAATACAAGTACTGAGCCTACACCTGCAATGATTCCATCTGTAATTAAATCTTGTAAAAATGGTACGACGCCTATTTGATGCATGCCCGCTTTAACCCAATCGGTTAAGGTGCCTCCAATAAAATCATCTAATTGATCAGATAATGGTGTACCAATCCAGGTAAAAGTAATTTGGAATATTAACCACATAATACCCAGGAAAATAGGCATGCCTATATATTTATTAATTAGTATTTTGTCTAATTTTGATGAAAAGAATTGCTTTTCTTCATCTGGATATGTCACGACGTCTGTTAGTATTTGTTCTATATATTGATTACGTTTTTGTTCTATATCATCACGGATAGATAATGTGATTTGTTGTGAAAGTGCTGATTTAATTGGTTCTAATTGTTGAATCAATGTCTGATTTAACGTTTGACAAATTTGCGCATTATCTAACAAATATTGAATTGCGATAAAACGCATTTGCTGCGACGTATAATGAGTACCGTCTTTTAAACATACACAAATATCTTTGATAGCTTTTTCTATTTCTGTTCCATAGTTTAATTTGAAGTGTGGCACTTGAGCTTGATCTAAATATTGTAACTCTTCAAGCATATGCGCTGTACCCTTACCATTACGTGCAATAACTGGCAATACTGGTACTCTTAAACGATGCATCAGTTTATCATGATCAATCATAATACCTCGTTTTGCAGATACATCAATCATATTTAAACCAATCATCATTGGCACATTCAGTTCTAATAATTGAATTGTTAGCTGCAAATTTCGCTTAAGTTGACTCGCATCAACAATATTAATCATGCCTGTATAATCATTTTGCAATAAATACTTTGTCACAACTGTTTCGTCTTTAGATATTGGAGATAAATCATACGTCCCTGGTAAATCTACGAGGTTTCCTAATTCTTGCTTTAATTTTCCAACTTTCTTTTCAACAGTGACACCGCTCCAGTTACCGACATATTCATAAGATCCTGTTAAATTATTAAAGAGGGATGTCTTACCGACATTGGGATTACCTAAAATACAATAACTTTGACTCATGATCTATTCCTCCAAAGCTATCTGACAAGCATCGCAATGTCTAATGCTCACTTGTTGTCCACTAATCTCAATCACACATGGCCCATTGAACATACAACGCTGTTTCACTTTAATATCTGAACCTACTCGTATTCCAAATGCATTCAATCTATAGATCATGTCCTTATTATTGATATCAATTTGTTTAATCTTATATTTTTTATTTTTTAGTGCTGATTTAATATTTAACATTTACCTCACGCTTCCCAAATAACATTGATAATCATTATTAATTAAGGTAAGCGTATACTTTTATCCTTCGATATTCAATAACATTTAATCCTATATTATTAACAATTTATGACAACTTAATTTCTCACCAGATTCTTATGAAACACAAAAACGTTGTTTAAGTCATAATGCGACTTAAACAACGTTTCTTGTCTTTTAATTACTATATGAATTAGAACATTTCAGAAACAACTTTTTGTTCTAAGAAGTTTAATAAGTAATCTGGGCTACCTGTTTTGGCATCCGTACCTGACATTTTGAATCCACCAAATGGGTGATAACCAACGACTGCAGCTGTACAACCACGATTTAAATATAAGTTACCAACATCGTATTCATTAACAGCTTTAATCCAATGTTCACGGTTATTTGTAATCACTGCACCTGTTAAACCATATTCAGTATCATTTGCAACATCAATAGCTTCATCAAAGTCTTTCACTTTAACAAATCCAACTACTGGTCCGAAGATTTCTTCTTGCATGATACGATCTGAAGATTTTAATCCAGAGAAAATGGTAGGTTCAATGAAGTATCCAGTAGAATCATCAGTACCGCCACCTTGTTCTAATTTACCTTCTTCTTTACCAATTTCAATGTAATTTTTAATTTTATCAAATTGTTTTTGGTTAATCACTGGCCCCATGAACGTGTTGCCAGTTGTATCACCTAATGATAATGCTTTCGTTAATTTAACTGCTTTTTCTAAAACTTCATCGTACACATCTTTATGAACAATGGCTCTAGAACAAGCTGAACATTTTTGTCCTGAGAAACCAAATGCTGAGGTAACAATGGCTTCAGCTGCTAAATCCGTATCGATATTTTCATCGACAACAATCGCATCTTTACCACCCATTTCAGCAATAACACGTTTTAAGAATGTTTGTCCTTCTTGCACTACTGCACTTCTTTCATAGATACGTGTACCTGTGGCTCTTGATCCAGTGAATGTAACAAAATGCGTATCTTTATGATCAACTAAGTAGTCACCAATTTCTTTTGGATCGCCCGGTACAAAGTTAACTACACCTTTAGGTAATCCCGCTTCTTCTAAAATTTCCATTAATTTATATGCTGTTAATGGTGTATCTTCTGCTGGTTTTAATAATACTGTATTCCCTGCCACTACTGGCGCTAGTGTTGTACCAGCCATAATAGCGAATGGGAAGTTCCAAGGTGGAATCGTAACACCTGTACCAATTGATTTATAGAAGTATTTGTTATGCTCTCCTTCTCTATCTAATACTGGTTTACCATCAGCTAAATCCATCATTGAACGTGCATAGTATTCAATAAAGTCAATACCTTCAGCTGCATCGCCTACTGCTTCATCCCAAGGTTTACCCGCTTCGTAAACCATTACTGCAGAAATTTCTTCTTTACGACGACGAATAATTGCAGCAACACGTAACATTAATTCAGCACGATCTTTATGAGACCATTTTTTCCATGTTTGGTATGCTTCGTTAGCAGATTGAAATGCTTTTTCTACATCTTCTTTTGTTGCTTTTGAGACTTTAGCAATAGTTTGAGATGTTTTGGCTGGGTTGATTGATTCAAATTGATCTTTTTTACTAATTTTTTTACCATCAATCACTAATGGAATATCTTGACCAAGTTGTCCTTCAACCTTTTTTAAAGTCTCTTTAAATTTATCTACATTCTCTTGAACCGTAAAATCAATACCTGGTTCATTTTTAAAATCTACTACCATTATTGCGTACCCCCTATGAAATATTAAAGTGAGTTCTTCAAACCCTTTGTTTAATTAAATTGAGGTCTAGATAAATGCCTTTTGATGTTACTGTCTTACAGTGTCATTTTATCTCAACCTTTCTTACATTCTACTATGTACTGTTACACTTTTGCAATCGCTTTCATTTAAAAATCTTAATATTTCAAAAATTTGATATACAGATTAATCAATCTTTAAATTTTTTTGATTCTGACAGTTAAGTCGGCAACCTAATTTCGGTAAAAAAAGGCCATAAGAAGCAAACGTATTGAATCACATTTACTTCTTATGGACAACTATATGATTAATTATCAATTTGACGTATGACTTTACATGGATTTCCTACTGCTAAACTATTGGGAGGAATATCTTTTGTTACAACACTACCTGCACCTATCACACTGCCTTCGCCGATAGTAACACCAGGTAATACTACTACATTACCACCAAACCACGTATTACTTCCGACGCAAATAGGTTCAGCTAATTCTAATCCTTTATTTCTATCTTCATATTTCAATGGATGTGTCGCTGTATAAAAACCACAATTGGGGCCCACAAATACATTATCTCCAAATGTAATACCGCCACCATCCATTAAATAACAATTTGTATTAAGAAATACGTTTTCACCAAAAGTCACATTCCATCCGTAATCAGTATCGAATGGAATCGCAATATCTATATTTTCAGTATTCGTTTGGAACAATGACTTTAATATTTCATTTCTTTTGTCTTCATGACTCGATTTTGTATGATTATAATCAAAGCATAAATCTTTAGCTTTTTTCCTATCATTGATTAATTCCGAATCGAAATTCGCATCATACCATTGATGTGCTAGCATTTTTTCTTTTTCTGTCATTTATTACGTCATCCTATCTTTTATTTCATTTAACTATTTTTTAAGTGGTCATGAAGTCTCCACCATTAACATGAATTACTTGTCCAGTGATATATGAGCTATCTGCAGGTGTTGCTAAAAATACATATGATGGTGCTAGTTCAGCTGGTTGACCACGACGGCCCATTGGTGTGCCACCACCTTGATTTTCAACTTTCTCTTCATCAAATGTTGCGGGAATCAACGGTGTATAAATGGGGCCTGGTGCTACTGCATTCACACGAATATTTTTCTCCATTAATGTCGTAGCTAATGAACGTGTAAATGATACGATAGCACCTTTTGTCGCTGAATAATCAATCAAGTGACCTGACCCTCTATATGCGGTCACACTTGTCGTATTGATAATTGAATCTCCATTATTTAAATACGGTACTGCTGCTTGAGATAAGAATATCATTCCGAATATATTTGTCTGGAATGTCTCTTTAACTTGTTCTGGTGTAATATCTTCAAAATGATCACGAGGAAATTGCACGCCACCATTATTAACTAGAATATTAAGACCACCAAAATCATCAACAACATCTTTCACAAGTTGTTGCGATTGTGTCTCGTCTTTTAAATCATGTGTATACGCTTTAGCCTTAACACCTAACTCTTCTAAACGACGAACTGTATCTTCAGCGTCTTGATGCTCATTATAGTAACCAATGGCTACATTAGCACCTTCTTTAGCAAATAATATCGCAACTGCACGTCCAATGCCTGAATCACCACCAGTTATGAGTGCTACTTTGCCTTTTAATTTTCCTGCAGCTTGATATGCGTTCAACTCAGCTACTGGTTTAGGTGTCATATCCGCTTCAATACCTGGTTGCTTACTTTGCGTATAACCTTTAATTTGTTGATGAAATTCTAATAAATTCATAAAATGTCCCCTTTCCTTACCAATATTCAACTTCCCTATAAAGCTTCTTTCAAAACGATTTAAATACTTTCACTATGCATATTTTTAATCATCATACCAAGGTACGAGATGATATCAATACCATAGCCCCATGTATTTACACACTTTATTTTCTATAATTAATAGTATCAATACAAAAAGGAGCCGATAATAATGAAACGGATATTAAAAGCTGTTATTGCAGTCCTAATCCTCTTAGGTGTGGTTAAAACAGTTCAAACACATGATGTCATTAATGAAGCCGACCAATACTATCAACAAATGAAAAACGGACAACTTTTAGAGAACATTTCCAATTATGATATTAACCAAGTTAAAGATATTAATCTTAAACAATTTTCTCCATCAGATTTCTTCTAGCTACTTAAAAAGCCAATGACTCATATAAATGACAACACCAGCGAAACAGCTGTTAATATAGATGATTAAAGTACAATTCTCATGTCTTACGCATGGTCGAATTGTACTTTTTTGTTTTTCTTACCTATTTACTGACAATACCTCAGTTCATACGATTGACTTAAATACCTATAGGGGGTATATTAAAAGTGAATAGAAACGGAGGCTTTCGCATGGACAAAAACAAAAGAACAACTTTAGACATCACAGGCATGACATGCGCTGCGTGTTCCAATAGAATTGAAAAGAAATTAAACAAACTGGATGATGTTAAAGCTCAAGTTAACGTTACAACTGAGCAAGCCACTATTGAGGATTTTAAAGGACAATATCGTACTAGTGACTATGTCAATGAAATCCAGCATTTGGGATACGATGTAGTAAAAGGCAGTGTTGAATTAACTATTTCTGGTATGACATGTGCAGCATGTTCAAATCGTATAGAGAAAGTCCTTAATAAAATGGACGGTGTCGTTCAAGCGACGGTTAACTTGACTACAGAACAAGCAACTGTGACATATTATCGTGGTGTTGTTAATAGTGATGATTTTATTTCTAAAATCCAGAATTTGGGTTATGACGCTGAAGTCAAAGAAGGACAACAACAATATTCAAATAAAGATAAACAATTGAAGAAACGGTTCCATAAATTAATCTTTTCTATCGTATTATCAGTACCACTACTGATGACGATGTTGGTTCATTTATTCCATTTATCTTTACCGTCTATATTGATGAATCCCTGGTTCCAATTCATATTGGCTACACCAGTACAATTTATAATTGGTTGGCAATTTTATAAAGGCGCTTATAAAAATCTAAAAAATGGTTCTGCAAACATGGATGTATTAGTCGCTTTAGGTACAAGCGCAGCTTATTTTTATAGCATCTATGAAATGTTTAAGTGGCTCAATCATTCAACGCATATGCCACATCTTTATTTTGAAACGAGTGCTGTTTTAATTACGCTTATTTTATTTGGTAAATATTTAGAAGCAAAAGCTAAGACACAAACGACCAATGCCCTAGGTGAATTATTAAGTTTACAAGCTAAGGAAGCGCGTATTGTTAAAGATGGTATAGAAAAGATGGTTCCCATTAAAGATGTTCAAGTAGGCGATCATATTATTATTAAACCTGGTGAAAAAATCCCAGTTGATGGTGTCATTATTAAAGGTATAACGTCTATAGACGAATCTATGTTAACCGGGGAATCTATCCCAGTAGATAAAAATGTGGATGACAAAGTTATTGGTGCAACGATTAATCAAAATGGCTCAATCATTATGGAAGCGACACAAGTTGGTAATGATACAGCACTTGCTAATATCATTAAGGTCGTCGAACAAGCACAAGGTTCCAAAGCGCCTATTCAACGATTAGCTGACCGAATATCTGGTTATTTTGTACCAACCGTTGTTGGTATTGCATTACTTACGTTTATTGTATGGATTACTGTCGTCCATGTTGGAGAATTCGAACCTGCACTTATGGCTGCTATTTCAGTACTTGTTATCGCTTGTCCATGTTCATTAGGCTTAGCTACACCAACATCTATCATGGTGGGAACAGGACGTGCTGCTGAAAAAGGTATTTTATTTAAGGGCGGTCAATACGTTGAACAAACACAACACATTGATACTATTGTTTTGGATAAAACGGGTACTATTACTAATGGAAAGCCTGTAGTTACTGATTTTGATGGTGAAACACGTACACTACAATTACTCGCTAGTGCAGAGTATGCTTCCGAACATCCATTGGCTAAAGCCATTGTAGACTATGCTAAAGAAAAAAATCTTGAATTAGTGGATACGAATGAATTTAACGCTATGCCAGGCCATGGTATATCCGCAACGATTGACCATTCAATGATTTTAGTTGGTAATCGTCAATTAATGACAAAACATCAAATCAATTTGAATTCCCATATAGATGAAAAAATGACACAGTGGGAACTCGATGGTAAAACAGTCATGTTGATTGCCATCGATGGTATATATCAAGGTATGATTGCTGTGGCAGACACTATTAAAGATAATGCTATTGAATCAATACAAAAACTACACAATATGAATATTGATGTCGTTATGTTGACCGGTGATAATAACAATACCGCCCGAGCGATAGCACAACAGGTCGGTATTGATCATGTCATTGCCAATGTACTGCCAGACGAAAAGTCCGACAATATCACTCGTCTACAAAAAGAAGGTCGACAAGTAGCTATGGTGGGTGATGGTGTTAACGATGCCCCTGCACTTGTTACTGCAGATATTGGTATTGCCATGGGTACTGGTACCGAAGTGGCGATTGAAGCAGCCGATATTACAATATTAGGTGGCGATTTATCATTGCTATCTCAAACAATCAATATCAGCCAACTAACAATGCGCAATATCCGTCAAAATCTCATTTGGGCATTCGGCTATAACATCGCAGGTATCCCTATCGCTGCTTTAGGTCTACTTGCACCATGGATTGCAGGTGCTGCGATGGCATTAAGTTCTGTTAGTGTTGTAACCAATGCATTAAGATTGAAACGAATCATTAAATAAAACAATCCAAATTAAGTTGTGCCAATTACTTTTAAGTTATACAACTTAGTTATAAAATGAAGATAATACATTTAATAAAATGAGGTGAATTAAAATGGGACAAGAAATAATTAATGTAGAAGGCATGAGCTGTGATCATTGTAAAAATGCTGTTGAATCTGCTTTAGCTAAAATTAACGGTGTTTCAGCTGCAGAAGTTGATTTAGACAAAGGACAAGTACGTGTGGATTATAACGAAGATAAAGTTCAACTTTCTGACATGAAAGATGCTATTGAAGATCAAGGCTATGATGTTAAATAAAGATTAAAACGGGAGCGACCTTAATGGGTATCGCTCCCGCTTTTTTAATTTACTCGCAAATGCGTAGTTCCTGTTTGAATAACCTCCATTGTTGCATCTAACGCATCAACGATTAAATTTTTCACTGCTGCTTCTGTATAAAATGCAATATGTGGTGTTATGATGATATCTTCTCTATCAATCAATTGTTGAAGTAACGTATCATTCATCTTTTTATCTCGTTGATCACTAGGGAATAAACCACGTTCAAATTCATAAGTGTCCAGAGCTGCACCTTTAATTTGCCCGCTATCTATACATGATAGTAACGCATGTGTATCGACTAAAGCGCCTCGCGCACAATTGACAAATACTGAACCTTTTTTAAAATGATTAAATGTATATTGATCAAATAAATGATGATTATATTTAGTTGCTGGGACATGCAAAGTGACAATATCCGCACCTTCAATTGCGTCTTGTAAAGTGGTTTGATATGACACTATATCTTTAATATGCGCATCAGGAAATGGATCGTATGCGACTATCTCGCATCCATAACCATTAGCAAAAATTTTAGCTACAATACTTCCTATTCTTCCAGTACCTATGACTGCTACTTTCAAATCGCTGATTGATTGTGACAGTATCGATGGTTCCCATCTAAAATCGTGTAATTTCATTTTAGTTTGAATAGCGTTGAAATGTCTGACAACATTAATCGCTTGTGTTACTGCGAATTCTGCAATTGAACTTGGTGAGTACGAAGGCACATTAGAGACGATAATGTCATATTTTGAAGCTAACTCTAAATCGTATGTATCAAATCCCGCACTTCTTTGTGCGATTTGTTTAATACCGAATGATTTTAATTGAGCAAACACCGCTTCTGAAATGGGTAGTTGTTGTGATAATGATAAACCATCAAATCCTTTAACCTCATCGACATTATCTTCTGTTAACGGTGACTTAGTTAACTCATATTCCACATTATTTTCCTTAGCCCATGATTCAATATATACAATATCCTCGTCACGCACACTCATTATTTTAATTTTAGTCATAATAACGTCATCCCCTATGCACTATTTTTCATATAAATTTGCTAAAGTTGCTAATCGTTCTGCTGCTGTTTCAAGTTGTTCGTCTGATAGTGCCAAAGATAGCCTTACATAATTTCTACCATTTTCACCAAACGGGATACCAGGTGCCACTAAAATGGAATATTCTTTTAATAAGAACTGTTCAAATGATTCACTCTCATATCCAGGTGGTGTCTCTAACCAACAATAAATACCACCTTTAGAATGTACAAATGGCACCCGTGCTTCACTTAATTTACGCTCAAACATATCTCGTCTTCGCTTGAATGTATCATTTTGTTGTTCTAAAAATTCGTCATAATGATTTAACGCATAGGATGCTGCGTCTTGTAAGGCACCAAACATACCTGCATTCGTATGTGTTTGATACTTTTTCAAGGCCTGAATCATGTCACGATTTCCTACTGCAAAGCCCACCCTAAATCCTGACATATTGTATCCCTTTGATAATGAGAATATCTCAACAGCTACATCTTTACCATTGTCAGATGATAAAATACTTTAATTTTTAGCATCAAAACCGAATGCACTATAAGCGAAATCATGAATAATTTTAGTATTGGTATCTTTAAATCTTTGAATCGCTTCATCAAACACTGCTTTCGTAGCAGTAGAGCCTGTTGGATTATTTGGATATGTTAAATAAATTAGCTTTGTATTATTTAATGTATTTTTATCTACTTTATCCCAATCTGGGAGATAATGCGGTGGTTCTAAATTTAATGGGACAGGGTGCGCATCCGCAAGCATGACCCCCGCTAAATAATCTGTATAACCTGGATCCGGTAATAGCACGGTTTCCCCAGGATTAACGAGACACGTTGGCAGTGCAACAAGTCCATTTTTCGTACCGTATAATATACAAACTTCCTCTTCTGCATCTAATTCAACATCATAATGTCTCTGATAAAAATCGACGATGGCTTGTTTAAATGATGACTTACCATGAAAAGCACCATATTTTTGATTCTCAGGTACGTTCAATCTTTTCGCAAAATGATTAATAATACCTTGTGGTGTTTCACCATCCGGAATACCAACAGCCATATTAATTAAAGGAAGAGGCCCATATTCTATTTTTCTTCCCATAGTTTTGCCAAAATAACTTTCAGGAATTGCCGCCAATCTCTCTGACATTTTCACGTCTCATGCCTCCTTAATCTCCAATTTTCTACGCCATGTTTAGATACTATCATTCTATCAAGCAGATTAATGTTGTCAATATTAACAATATTCTGATTTTTATTCTTAGTGTTTAGTATCCAATATAAATAGAGCGTGAGAAATCGTATTGATATGAAGGTCATAGCAATTCTATCTCACGCTCTAAACTAATGAATTATATATGATTGTTAATATCTTTGATGATTTCATCAACTGTGATTTTAGCACTTGTTAAAACAATAGGTACACCGGCACCTGGATGTGTACTCGCACCAGCAAAGTATAAATCTTTATAATCTCTAGATACGTTCGGAGGTCTATAATAATTACTTTGTGCTAGCGTGGGCATTAACCCAAATGCTGTACCAAATTTAGCATTAAACGTTTGTTCAAAATCTTTAGGTGTAAAAATCGTTTCGGAAATAACATGATCTCGAACATGTTCAAGTGCAGGTATAGTAGCTAATTTACGATAAATATGTTGCTTAACACTATCAATAAACTCTGGATTTTCCCATTCTAGAGGTCCTGTTTTAAGCTCTGGTGTTGGCATTAAAACATATAATCCTGTCTGTCCCTCAGGTGCTAATGTGGCATCTCCTACTTTAGGTACATATAAATACAACGATGGATCTTCGGAAATATCCCCATTAAATATTTCATCTATATTTTGTCTGAAATGATTTGAAAATAAGACATTATGCAACAATACATCTTCCGTAATATCTTTATCAATACCTATATACATTAAAAAAGCTGAACATGAATAATCTAATTGATCTATTTTTTGAGGAGGATATTTTTTAACGGGCGCATGTTGTGGCATTAATTGTTGCGCAGCATATGGAAAGTCTGCCGTACAAAGTACCTTATCAAATCGTTTAACGAGGCCATTCACTCTTACGCCATCTGCTTTCTTATACTTAGGATCAATAATAATTTCATCTATATTAGCATTACATTGTATATCCACACCTAGCTTAAGGTTAAGTTGTTCTAAACCTTTCGCCATGCCATACATACCACCTTTAATAAAATGAACACCAAACATCATTTCAATCATTGGAATAATCGAGTATAATGAAGGGCCTTGTTTAGGATCGATACCTATATATAACATTTGAAATGCTAACATTTTTTGAACTTTTTCATTTTGGACATATTGACCAATTAAGTTATCCGCATGATTTAGCGTTTTTAATTTATAACCTTGAATCAGTGATGTTAAATTATAAAAGTCTGATGGTTTCCTATATGTTCGTTCTAAAAAATATTTTCTAGCAATCTCATATCTTCCATATACATCTGCTAAAAATTTCATAAATCCATGTGTCGTTCCAGGTTCCATTTGTTCTAAAGTGTCGTGTAACTCAGCTAAATCGGTAGGCACTCTCACTTTATCATCTTTATCAAAATAGATATCATAGATATATGGTAATTGTTCCATATCTACATAATCTTCAAAACGTTCTCCACACTCTTCAAACACAGCTTTATAAACTTCAGGCACCATGACTATTGTAGGTCCCATATCAAATGTAAAGCCATCTTTCGTAAATTGGTTCATACGTCCACCAATCTGTTCGTTCTTTTCATATAATGTTACTTGGTGACCATGGGCAGCAAGTCTAGCTGCAGAAGCTAAACCTGTCACACCCGCACCTATTACAGCAATATTCAATTGACATTCCACCTATTTATTATATTTAGCTTTAACTTGTCTGTATATGTTTAACTTATCTAACCTTGAGACATATGCTCTTCGATGTAAAGGATAACCATGTTCACGAACTTCATCTATAATACCCTTATATATACGTGCCGCTAATTCGATAATTAATCTTGCTTCTGTCTTAAAAACATGTAAATGATCTAATGCAAATTGATAATCCTTTTCTGCAATTTGAGCATAATGTTCCCATAAATTAATATAATTATCAGTTGGTTGATGTTGATAAACATCTTCAATATTTACATCATATTGTTTTAACATCTCTCGACTAAAATAAATACGACCTTTTTCAAAGTCTTCGCCTACATCACGTAAGATATTAGTTAATTGCAATGCTTCTCCTAATTCTCGTGCCACTTCATATGTTTCATCACTTGGCTGTTCAGTCAAAATAGGTGATAGTACTTCTCCAACTGTCCCAGCTACACCATAACAATATCTCATTAAATCCTCGTCTTGGACGAACATTTCAAAATGTTCATCTTCAAATACAGATTCTATTAAATTATAGAAAGATTGATACTCCATTTTGTAATTTTGAGATGTATCGTAAAAAGCTAACATAATACGTTGATTACTCTTGAATTGATCCGTTGAATCAACTTGTTGCGACTGAATCAGTTGAATATCTTCTTTGATAGCTTGTAATTTTTGAGGATTTTGTTCTTCATCAATACTATCATCTATAATTCTACAAACCGCGTAAACTGCCCAAACAGCACGCCTCTCACTTTCTGGTAATAAGTCAAACGCATAAGAAAAACTTTTAGAATACTTTTTCATTATTTGATGACAATATTTATAACTCTCATTGACCGTTGTCATTCATTGACCTCCTGTTACACTTCACCTATTATACGTTAATATCCATTCTATACGAATAGAATGATATTTATGTAATGAATATATAGAACTTTCTACCGTACTTAGCTTATATCTATATCATTTGAATTCAATGTTTCGTCACCCAATTCAATTGATTAAAAACTGAATGATATGCTATATATAGTTTTTCTTAAATTCCCGTATTTAATGGTAATCAAACACCTTATACGAAATATAAAAATATTCTAATCGCTCATTTTTATGCATAAAAAAAAGAGGATGACATTGTCATCCTCTCAATCATTTATAACTCGAAGGGCTTTCCAGTTATAAATTAAATCCTACCACCAACCGTGGCTATTACGGAAAGCAATTGCATTGCTTAATGAACCGTAACGGCTGTTAGCATAGTTAAGCATACCTTTAGTTTGGCTAGCTACTGAACCAGTTCCCCATGATTCCATAGTTTGTCCTAAACCTCTGTAACCTGCTGGGTTTACTGCGTTAGGGTTACCACCTGATTCAGGCATAACGATAGCGTTCCATGCTTCTTCAGTACCACCATTAGCTAAGAATTGAGCTTTAGTTGATCCACCAGTTGAAGCGCTTGAAGTTGAAGCACTTGAAGTTGATGGTGCTGAGTATGAAGTTGTTTTAGTGCTGTAGTTATGGCTTGAACCATTGTTTGATGTAGTTGGAGCTGAAACAGCTTCTACATTAGTATTGCTTGATTGTTGGTTAGAGCTTACTGATTGAGTACCAGCTTCTTGATTGTAAGAAGTTGTGTAGTCAGCTGATTGAACAGCAGTGTTTGATGTTTGAGCTGAAGTTGAACCAACTTCTTGATAGTTCCAAGAGAAGTTTGAACCATCTGATGTGAAGTTGTATTCGTATCCACCACTTACAAAGTGAATGTCATAAGCGCCTTCTTGAATTGGAGCAGCGTTTAATTGTTCTGGGTGGTTATGAGCTAAGTCTACTAAGTGTGCTTGATCTACGTTAGTAGTTTCTGAAGCGTGTGCTTCGTGTCCTGATACTGCGTAACCTGCTGCGCCTAATGTTAATGCTAAAGTTGATGCGATAAATGTCTTCTTCATAATTGAAAAATCCTCCAAAAAGTTTTTTGTTTTTTATATGTTTTAAAGTATTAAATTTCGTTGTGCAATATTGAAAATGTTTTTGTTTAACTTTCGACGGTATTCACTATACCACAAAAATCCGCTTTGTATATTACACGTTCCTTACAAAACATTACAAACAAAATCAAGTTTTGTAACTTTGAAATATTACTGACGTCCTTGTAACATTAATTTTTGTATGATTTGGTTTAATTTTTCATTATAAACCCTTATATTACATTGAATTTCTTTAAGTTTTGCTCAACTTTTACATCCATCGTAACATTACAGATTGCAATGTAGTTACATAATTGTAATAGTTCTAAAAATTTTAAAAAGATCTAAGTTCACGTAAAAAGGTGGATATATTCAAATTTTTGACATTAATTTGATATATAACCACCTTTAATTTTTACTATTTAAGATATATTCAAGATACTAATAATCTTTAACACCCCATAATACCTTCTCACACTGTCTAATGATATATTTTAAAACTTCAATCCTTGCTGTCTTTTTATGATCGGCTGGAACTATAAGCCAAGGCGCATGTATTGTATCTGTTTTATCTATCATATCGTGACTTGCTTCTAAGTATAAGTCCCACTTTTCACGATTGCGCCAGTCTTCATCTGTGATTTTCCATTGCTTATTTACATCTTGTTCTCTATCTTTAAATCGTTTAAGTTGTTCTTCTTTGTCTAAACATAAGAAGAATTTTAATAAAATTGCTCCTTCATCTGTCCACATTTTTTCAAAATGATTGATTTCCTCATAAGCACGTTGCCACTCATCTTTATTTGCAAATCCTTCTACTCTTTCTACTAACACTCTGCCATACCAACTACGATCAAATATTTCAATGTGACCGCTCTTAGGCATTTCTTTCGCAAAGCGCCAAAGGTAGTGATGCGCCAATTCAACGTCTGTCGGCGCACTTATACCATTCACTTCATAGCCGGTTGGATCTAATTTCTCACGAATACGTTTGATATTACCACCTTTACCAGCTGCATCCATGCCTTCAAATGTTAAGATAAGCGGAATTTTTCGTTCATATAATGCAAATTGAATTTCTCGCATACGTTTTTGTAAAGGTTCTATCAATTCTTTATATTCTTTTTTAGATACTTCATCTAATGTTACATCAAATTTAGTAGTTGAAAAATCTTTAGTAAATGCCCCGTCTTTATTACCTTTTGATTGATTTGCTTTTTGGATAGCTTGTTCTAATCTTTCTATAATATGTTTATACATCTTTTCAAATGCAACTTCTCGTTGTGTATAGTCTATAACTTCCCATTGCTTATCAGAATGCGTGAACTTTCTCATTTCTTTCAAATAGATATCTTTAGGTATGATTTGTTCATACTCTTGTACTTTCCAACTCATTAATGGATTATCTTTGGTTTGTTGAATATGCTCTTGTCGTTTTTCTTCACTAACTTCAATATAGAATTTAATTAGCTCATAACTATCATTTTGAAGCATCTCTTCAAAATGTTTGATTTGATTCACGAGTTTATCATCATTTTTGTAATAATCTTGCTTAATATTATTTTGTTTATAATCCAAAAAATGAGAATACCAGCTTCTAAAATAAATATTGATATTTCCCTTTTGAGGCAGTGTATTCCAATATTTTTGTAAAAATTGATATCTTAAGTCTTCATCATCCGGTGTTTTTGTTGATATAAATTGTGTGTATTTCGCATCAAACGTAAGTAATAATTCATTGGACAAGCGCGTCTTCCCTGAGGCAGGTACACCTTCAAATACGATCATGACCGGTATACCTAAATCATGTGTTTGTCGTGTTAAACTTGCCGCTTTTAATTTTAATTGTTCTATCTTTTTATTCATCTTACCCACCCTTTATAGATAGCGATTTTAATAAAGTATAGCATAATAAAATATAGACACCTCACTTATATGTAAGATGTCTATATTCTATTTAGCTTTACGCTAAAAATTTAAAAATGTCATTTGTATATATTTTGAAGACCTTTCTTAAAAGTATATCTAAAATCCATGCAACGAAGAAAGGTACAATAAAGAAAGCAACGATAATCAATAATAAGCTCAACCAAGCTGAGTCAATACCCATAAATTTAAATGCATTAATTGGTCCTACCATTCCTATAAAACCAAATCCTGCAGATTCTTTTGTACCTGCGATACCGACAATGCCGGATGCAATCCCTGAAACTGCAGCTGTAATCAATATAGGCAACATAATAATAGGATAGCGAACCATATTAGGCATCATCATTTTGACTCCACCAAAGAAGATTGATATTGGTACACCTGCTCTATTAACTTGGCTCGTACCAATTAACAGTACTGCTTCTGTAGCAGCAATACCGATTGAAGCTGAACCTGCTGCAATACCTGAAATGCCAATTGCAATCGCAATGGCAACAGTCGATAACGGCGATATGATAATAAAACTAAATACCATTGAAATAAGCATACTCATTAAAACAGGTTGTAACTCTGTAAAACTATTGATCATATTACCTATACCAGTAGTAATCATATGTACGTAAGGCAGTATCAACACACCTATAGTCGCCGAGATACCACCTACAATAGTTGGATATACGATTAAAGCCATACTCCCTACACGATGTTCTATTAATAAAATCAATAATACTGCAATCGATGCAGTGATCATTGTATTAATTAAATCCCCAATTCCAGCTATAATCCATGTGCCATTCTTAAATTGTGCAGCACCACTACCAACATACGATGCACTTGCAACAACTGCCATCGCTAAAGGTGTCAGATTAAATTTCAATGCTATTAATGCACCAACTAGTGCTGGCACCGTAAATTGAATTGCTTGAACAACACCTAGTAATGTTTTAAAAATAGGGTGAAACTGCATTAAATACTTAAATATCTCTCCTAATATCGCATTGGGTACTAATCCTGCGACAATACCAACCGCTACACCAGATAGCACTCTAAAAATAAATTCTTTCGGTCCAATTTTACTCAATGTTGTCATTTCTAGCGCCTCCAATATCTAAAATACGATAAATCAAACATAAATAAATAGCCTTAATTGAACTAACTATACACATGATGAAATCTAAGGTGTGTTGGTAATTCGTTGATGCAATCATTTGTTGTGTAAAGTCGGGCCAATTAAGACTATGAAGAATAGTATATCACATTATTAGAATTTTCAGATAAATATATTTGTAAAGTCATTAATTTTACAAATTTTCTTTTAATACGACTGCTTTTTAACCTATTTAACTAAAACATACTAAAATTAGCTATGAAGAAATCTATGACGTTAGATTTTTCATAGCTATTTTTTATAGTTATAAAGAGGCGTAGATTGTGCGTGCTCTTGGGTTTTAAACCCGTATCAAAAACAACTCAGATTTACTCTCGCCTTTTGAAATTCTCTATGTTGGGGCCCTAGCCCAACTTGCATTGCTTGTAGAGTTTCTGTTTGAAATTCTCTATGTTGGGTCCCAGCAGATAATCTTGTTTTGGGAGCCCGTTATTCGGTTTCCCAGAGCTTAAAAACTTTATGTCTCAACCGCGTATTGATTTATTTGTCTGGAATCTCTGCTTTTCTAGATTCTTTTTTATATTTTAAATACATCAATCCTAAGATTCCCATCCAGAATGGTGCAATGATTACAGCAAGTCTCGTACTTTGATTAATCAGTAATACCACAAAGATAAATATAAAGAATAGTACAATAGCATATGCCATCCATTTACCACCTGGCATTTTATATTGACTTGCTTTATGAAGTTCGGGATTATGTTTTAAATATCCTAAATACGCAATCATGATGATGGACCAAATCACTATATTTAAAACCGTTGATACTGTCGTAATATATACAAACACTTGAGTTGCATCTTTAAAAATAGCATTCAGTATGACAGAAATACTTAATAGTGCGCATGTCACTAATATCGCGTAATATGGAACGCCGTTGCGATTTGTTTTACCAAGAATAGGCGGTGCTTGTTTACGTTGAGATAATCCAAACATTGTTCTACTATTGGCAAACACACCGCTATTACAAGCTGACGCTGCTGCAGTTAATACTACAAAGTTGATAAGTCCAGCTGCAAATGGAATACCAATTAATCCAAATAATTTAACATACGGACTATCTGAAGGATTTAATTGATTCCATGGCACCGCCGCCATAATGACTGCTAATGATCCAATTTAAAATATCAAAATTCGATATGGTACATTATTAATCGCTTGTGGAATTGTTTTATGAGGATTCTTAGTTTCACCTGCTGTGATGCCTATTAATTCAATACCAATAAATGAAAAGATTGCCATTTGGAAGGACATAAAAAATCCTGAAGCACCATGTGGGAATATACCACCATGACTCCAAATGTTAGATACACTAGCTATTCCGTATGGTGTTTTCATCGCAAAAATGACCATAACAATACCTACTATGATTAATGCTAAAATCGTTAAAACTTTAATAATTGCAAACCAAAATTCTAATTCCCCAAATAATTTAGCGCTGAATAAATTTAAAGACATGAGAACTAGTAATGTAAATAATGCCGTTAACCAGTTCGGCATAGCTGGGTACCAATAATCTACGTATTTCGCTACAGCTGTAATTTCAGCCATACCAGAAATAATCCATGTTAACCAATATGTCCAACCTACGATAAAACCTGCCAGTGGACCTATATGTTTATGAGCTATATCTGCGAATGATTTAAAACCAAGATTAGATAATAACATTTCCCCCATTGCTCGCATAAACATAAATAATACAAAACCTACTATAATATATGTAAGTAAAATCGAAGGGCCAGCCAAATGAATCGATTCACCTGCTCCTAAAAATAAACCTGTTCCAATTGCACCACCAATAGCTATCAATTGAATATGTCTATTACTTAACTCACGTTGCAATTTATCCGCCATTATTGTCTCCCCATTCAGGTCATTGCTTAACTTTATACCTTTTGGTTTAATATAATCTTTCATTTCTACTATAAAGTTACACATACCCTCATTTTCAAATTACAATCAAATATTTAAAATAATTTAGCTTAATACTTTGACATCACGATCGTTTAGCAAGATAATTTAATAAAGATATACAACACATGTTAGGTAGGTAAAAAGATGAATACGACTAAAATAGATCCCCGAATCTTGCGTACTAAAAAGCTATTAGTTGAAGCATTTCAAATCGTATCTAGAAAAAAACAATTTTCTCAGATAACCGTGAAAAATATTACCGACGAAGCAACAGTGAATAGAGCTACATTCTATGCTCATTTCACTGATAAATATGATATTTTGGAATATTCATTATCAGTAACCATTCTTAAAGATTTAAACGATACATTGAATATTTCAGATTTTATAAATGAGCAAGTACTCTCAAAACTATTTATAACGATTTGCGACTATATGGTAGATGTTCAAAACTTTTGCGAATTAAATCAAGCTATATTTTGTAATCAAGCACATCAACGCATTAATGAAGAATTAGAAGATATATTTACAATTATGTTGGAAAATAGTTATCCTAACCACGATCGAGACACTCTCGTCAATAGCGCTAGTTTCTTATCAGCTGGTCTATGTGGCTTATGCAAACACTGGCTTAATACAAGCCAACAAACTGCTAAAGTATTTATAAAAAAAAATCTTCCATTCCTTATACATCACATTGCTCATTTATAATTTTCTTATCCAAATAAAAATTCACCTATATCAATTCATTTTCTATTCATGAAAGGCGTTGTAAAATGCTATTTTTATGAATAGTTTTTTACTATTGAGCAACATATTTTAAAATGTGTTAGTTAAACGACAAACTTATAAACATGTTGTTTGCACTTTTTGGGATTAAGGTATATATTATATCTAAACAACAAGTGTTGCTTAGATAATACATGTTGTTAAATCAAAAGATTTGAGGGAATGATATGACGACAATTGAGGATCACGAGGGATTCAAGCGAACTTTTAAAGATAAACATTTAACTTTAGGTTTATCGATTCCGTTCGATCAGTCACAACAGGAACACATCAATATCGAAGAACAAGTTGAATTAGCCCAATTAGCTGAAAATTTGGGTTACTCAAGTCTATTTGTTAGGGATAATCCGTTATATAGCAAATATTTGGGTCATGTAACCGAAAATTACGATCCATTTGTATTTTTAACTTACTTAGCTGCGCATACTTCCACAATATCTCTCGGCACAGCAAGTATGGTTGCTACATTACGTCATCCCCTCCATTTAGCTAAGGCAGCTACATCTCTCGATATTTTATCTCACGAAAGACTATTATTAGGTATGGCTACAGGTGACCGATCATTTGAATTTCCAGCTTTTAAAGTGAATAAAGATGAATTAGCAGAACGCTATCGTACTTCTATTAAGTCGTTGCGACAATTATGGCAGTCAAATTCACCTGACATTTCAAATTCTATATTTGAATTAAGTGAAGAGTCAGGTCTACAGATTTTACCTAAAAATAAAGCCATTCCGATGTTTGGTACTGGATACTCTAAACAATCTATAGAATGGCTCAAACAAAATATGGATGGTTGGATATTCTATGCACAACGTTTTCAAAATCAAAAACAATTGGTAGAACAATGGCATAAAGATAATGACAGTTTTAAACCTTTCATTAATATATTATTTATTGATTTATCTAGTAATCCTAATGAGACAGTCAAACCTATCAAAGGTGGCTATCGTACAGGTAGAAAAATGTTATTAGAAATATTAAAAGCATATGAAACTATAGGTACAAACCATATAATATTACGATTTATAAATAAAGATAGACAATTAAAAGATCTCATCGATGAAGTTGGAATGTATATTGTACCTCACTTTCCAACTCACCAAATTTAGGAGGAATTAATAATGGAAATTTTAAATAGAATAAATGAATTAGCAAATAAAGAAAAAGTTCAAACATTGAGTGTAGAAGGAAAAACAAGAACAACAAGCACTCAGACAAGATTATTTAAAAATGATTAGAGGACAAGTGTTAAATACATTTTCAACTATGAAAGTAGTTGATCCACTTGGCCAAGATGTTACACCTGACAAAGTTTATGATTTGAGAAAAGAATACGGCAATATACAAGAAAATGAATAACTCATTTAAAAAAGGCACTCAGTTTCCAGTTGGAAACTGAGTGCCTTTAACTATTTAACAAACTAAAAAATTAAATTTATGACCATCAGGGTCAGCAAACATCGCCCCATAATAGCCTTGTTTAACTGTCGGTTGTTCTAAAATACGACCACCTGCCGTTTCAACTTGTTTAATCAGTTGATCAACTTCTTCATTCGTCTTTACACCTAGAGAAATAATCGTTTCATTAGCATTATCATGAATCTTGTCCTGAGTGACCGCTTCAAAATGTTGATTTTCAATTAAGATGACAATGGTCGATCCAATTTTAATTCCTACCATTTTATCAAGCATGTCAGGATTATGATTAATTTCAAATCCTAAAGATTGATAAAACTGCTCACTTCTTTTTAAATCTTTAACATGTAAATTAAACCACATCGACTGAATCATAACTATCTCTCCTTATTAACATAGACAATTACTAAAATTGTACTTTTTCAATCCATTGGGCTAATGATAGTTTATCTGGATTAATTTGATTCATTAAATCAAAATCGACAACATAACCTTTTTCTTCTAGCCAACTTCTTTCGGCTGTACCACTAACAAATTCACCTTTAATTTCTGTTGGCATACCAGTGACAGTAGCAAACGTTTTAACGACTTCATTAAGTGTTAACTCATCTGACGCAATTTCAATCGCTTGATGATTATATTGTGCAGGCTCTTTAAATAAATTTGCAGCAATTCTAGCAATATCAATTGAAGAGATCATCGCAAATTTAACATCCGGACTAATAAATTCAGGTATTACAATTTGTTGATTTTCTTTTTTAGCTATTCTAAGGAAGTTATCCATAAAGAATGAAGGTTTGATAATTGAAAAATTCAATGAGGACACTTTAAGTGTATTTTCAATATCTGCTAAGGCTTCAAAGTGAGGTCCCTTTCTATCTCTATTTACACCACCCGCTGTACTATAAACCACGAATTCAATATTTTGTTTTTCGGCAAGTTGAATAATCATTTTTCCTTGTCTTAATTCTTCAGCAATATCATCTTTAACAATAGGTTGAACACTATATAATCCGTATTGCCCTTCCATTGCTTGTTCTAAGCTTTGTTGATCACTTAAATCTCCTTCAAAGATTTCAAGTTGATCACTTTCAATAGAAGTTAATTTTTCATTATTTTTATTACGTGTCAATGCACGTACATGCCATCCATCTGATAACAGTTGCTTAACTACTGCATTACCTTGTTTACCTGTAGAACCGATTACTAAAATACTTTTCATTGATATTCTCTCCTTCATTACTGTTGTAAAAACCAATAATCTTCCTTTTCACCTTTTAAATATGTATATTCTTTTGGTGATTTACCAGTATGCCAGATATTTTCATTCATTAGGTCTCGAACGTCCCAAACTAAATGTATAAATTGTTGCAAATGATTTCCAAATAATTTATTTGGCGCTTTCATTTGTAATACATGTGATACATCATTGATTGAAATATTCAATTCATCTGCTATATTTTTTAAACTTAACGTTGTTTCGTCAAAATGCTCTTGTAATTCTTTAGCTGTGATTTGTCTTTGTTCTTTATTTAATGACACTTATATCACTCATCCTTCTTAATTAAACATCTATATCTCTTTATTTGTCTTTTTATATGATAGGCTTTATAATAAACGGATAGTTGTCCGTTTGTCAACAAACTTATTTTAAGAAGGTGATGTATTTGCGACGAGACGCCCTCGAGAACCGGCAACGCATAGAGAATAAAGCGATTGAACTCTTTAACCAATATGGTGTTCAACAAGTGAGTATGAATCGCATCGCAAAAGAATTAAATATTGGAATGGGAACTTTGTATCGTCATTTTAAAGATAAAAGCGCATTGTGTGCGACGATTATCGAACATGACTTTACTGAGATTATCAACCAAATGTACGAAGTGAAAGAAAAACATCACGATACTAAAGTAGTCATGACAAAGTCGCTTGATATCTTTTTAGATTTCAAAACTATCAACAGTGACTTACTTCACTGCATTGAAGAAACAACGGATAAAAATGACTTTTACCATAGTGATATTTATCTACAGTTATTTAAGTTTTATAGTGAAATTCTTGGCAATAATATAAGTACAACATGGACAACTTTCAAAGTAGATATGTTATTAAAATCATTATCTACTAAATCTTTCGAATTACAAAAAGACGAACGCGGACTATCAAATGAAACAATCAGAGATTATATAATCAAACTATATTTTGATAAAGAGGAGTAATATCATGACTAAAATCACATTAATTACAGGTGGCAATAAAGGCTTAGGTTTCGAAACTGCCAAAGCACTAATCAATGAAGGACATAAAGTATACATTGGGTCTAGAAATGAATCACGTGGACAAGAAGCAGCAAAAGAAATTGGTGCACAATGTGTACAATTAGACGTTACTGATGAGACATCTGTACAACATGCTTTCGACTATATTAAAGATCAAGAAGGTCGCTTAGATGTACTTGTGAACAATGCTGGAATCTCAGGACAATTTGCAAAACCTGCAAATATTACTGTTGAAGACATGGATAAAGTCTATCAAACAAACGTATACGGCATTGTTAGAATGATGAACACATTCATTCCATTACTAGAACAATCAGAACAACCTGTAGTTGTTAATGTAACTAGTGGTTTAGGTTCATTTGGTATGGTAACAAATCCTGAGACAGAAGAATTTCATGTTAATTCATTAGCTTATTGTTCTTCTAAATCAGCTGTCACAATGCTAACAGTTCAATACGCTAAAGGTTTACCTCAAATGCAAATCAATGCTGCCGATCCAGGTTCTACAAATACAGACTTAGTTGGTGACTTTAGCAATAATTCTAAACCAGCTACTGAAGGCATCAAACCTATTGTAGAATTAGCAACAATTGATGCTAATGGACCAACAGGTACGTTCATTAATGGTGATGGCAAAATGCCTTGGTAATTTCAAATTATCAATCAGAAGTATTCCCACTATATAAATAAAAACGCACTATGATGGAGGATTTAAAATGAAAAGTATTACTTTCGAAGAACATTATGTGATAGATGACATTCAAAAAGAAACAATGAGTCAAGCTTCTGCTGACCCTAATGGCGTACCCATGAAAGTCATGTTAGAAGGATTAGAGAAAAAATCAGGTTTTACTGACGCTGATGAAATCTCTCATCATGATAAACGAATTAAATTCATGGATGAACAAAATGTACAAATGCAAGTATTATCATACGGTAATGGTGCACCTTCAAATCTTGAAGGTCAAAAAGCCATCGATTTATGTAAAAAAGCTAATGATCAATTAGCTGACTATATCAAACAATATCCAGATCGTTTTGTAGGATTTGCTACATTACCGATTAACGAACCTGAAGCAGCTGTTGAAGAATTCAAACGTTGTGTCAACGAGTTAGGCTTTAAAGGTGCACTCATCATGGGACGTACAAAAGATGGTTTCTTAGATCAAGATCAATTTGACGGTATTTTTGCAACTGCTGAAGAATTAAATGTACCTATTTATTTACATCCCGCACCCGTAAATAGTGATGTATACCAAGCTTACTATAAAGGTAACTATCCAGAAATCACCGCTGCTACATTCGCTTGTTTCGGTTATGGTTGGCACATCGATGTTGGTATTCATGCAATCCATTTGGTGCTATCAGGTATCTTTGATCGTTACCCTAACTTAAATATGATTATCGGACATTGGGGTGAATTCATTCCATTCTTCTTAGAACGTATGGACGAAACATTATTTGCAGATCATTTAAAACACCCTGTTAGTTATTACTTTAAAAATAATTTCTATATGACACCAAGCGGTATGTTGACTAAGCCACAATTTGATTTAGTTAAAAAAGAAATGGGTATTGACCGAATTTTATATGCGGCAGACTACCCTTATATCGAACCAGAACGTTTAGGCGTATTTTTAGATGAACTTGGTTTAACTGATGAAGAAAAAGAGAAAGTAAGTTATAGAAATGGCGCTAAATTACTTGGCTTAGAATAATATTATTTATAAATCATGCTTTAACTAAATGGAGGTATTTCATATGAATACAATAGAATTAAAAGGTGCTAAATTACGTTATCATCAAATTGGACAAGGTCCGGTATTAATATTCATCCCAGGTGCCAATGGTACTGGTGACATCTTTTTGCCATTAGCACAACAATTAAAAGATCACTTCACTGTAGTTGCAGTGGATCGTCGTGATTATGGTGAAAGTGAGTTAACAGAACCACTACCAGAATCTGCAGCAAATCCAGACGATGATTACCGTGTAAAACGTGACGCACAAGATATTGCAGAATTAGCACAATCACTTAGTGATGAACCTGTCTATATTTTAGGTTCAAGTTCTGGTTCAATCGTTGCTATGCATGTACTTAAAGAACACCCAGAAGTGGTTAAACAAATTGCTTTCCATGAACCACCAATCAATACATTCTTACCAGATAGTAAATACTGGAAAGATAAAAATGATGAAATTGTAAACCAAATCCTTACAGAAGGTTTAGAAAAAGGTATGAAAACATTTGCTCAAACACTTAATATTGCACCCATCGATGCTAAAATGATGTCTCAGCCTGCAGAAACAGAAGAAGCTCAAAAGGAACAATATCAACGTGTGATGTTCTGGTCTGAATACGAAATTCGCCAATATACACACTCAGATATTACTTTAGATGACTTTAAAAAACATGAAGATCAAATCACATTACTAAATGGTACTGACTCTAAAGGATCATTCCCACAAGATGTTAACTTCTATATTAATGAACAAATTGGTTTACCTATCTTTGATATTCCTGGCGGTCATTTAGGTTATGTACAAAAACCTGAAGGCTTTGCCGAAGTATTATTAAAAATGTGGCATAAATAAGTTGATGAAAAAGAGGTCGAGACAAAAGTGTTTAGGATTTGAGCAGAACTGAACAATGATAAAGAACTACTTCCTTATTCATAGGTTAGTAGTTCTTACAAACTCAATAGTTGAGTTTGTTCATTTGAATTGTTTTCCAGATTTTGGCGAATCGTGAGCGTATGCTCAACTTGCATTGTTTGCAGAAATTGGAATACCAATTTCTCTATGTTGGGTCCCTTCTGCCGATAATCCTGCTTTTGAGACGCCGTTAATCGGTTTCCCAAAGCACAAAAACGTTATGTCTCAACCTCTTTCCTACGATTAGTCAAGTACTTATAATTAAAATAAGCATTACTTAACTAAACCGTTCAATTTAATTTTTTTGAATAAGGTGTTAAACTGTATTTGATTGTACGTTTGGCTAATGTGGGGACATTTGATAATCGTACAATTTCTGATTCATTATCAAGTAATGAATCGTTTTTAATAGTCGATTTATACAAGCGATGACGGCAGTCTTATGAGATTTCTCATTAGGCTGCTTTCTTAGTTTGTAATAATAATCGACGACATGATTATCATAATGATGTTGACCCCTTATAATATTCATAACCACCCAAAATAAAAGTCTTCTCGCTTTTTTATTTCTACGCTTGTTGATTGTATCTCTACTAGAAGTACCACCTGATTGATATCGTTTGATATCAATACCTACAAAAGCATTGAGCTGTTTATGTGATCTAAATCTTGTAATATCTCCAATTTCCCCAATAATCATCGCTGCGCTTAGTTCACCAATACCTGGTATCGAATAAATCTTTTCAAAACAATCGAGTTGTTTTGCTAATTGAATCATGGCATCATCTAATTGTTTAAGACGTTGGATAGATTGTTTTAATTGTTGAATAAGTAAACGTACTTTTTCAACTAGAAAAGAATGTCTATCGACATTAGGATAGCTTTCCGAAGCGATATTTATTAGTTGTTGCGCATATTTTTCAGCTTTATATATTGATAAACCTTTATCTGTAGAATTGAATATATGTGTAATCAGTATGTCTCTATCTAAATCAATAACCAAGTCTGGATGAGTGAATATTTCAGCGATGTTAAGCGCAATGATTGAATATCGACTACTA
Organism: Staphylococcus sp. HL28; assembly: GCF_021117155.1. NCBI lineage: Bacteria > Bacillati > Bacillota > Bacilli > Caryophanales > Staphylococcaceae > Staphylococcus > Staphylococcus sp. HL28. The sequence goes on along the minus strand of NZ_CP088218.1, from coordinate 362,548 downwards.
AATAATTTTTCTAAACCAGGAAATGTTTGATGGAGTAGTTCAACAATCTCAAATTTAAAATGATTTTGTTCACTTTCAATCTCTAGATGAAAACGGGCACGTTCTCTTAATTCAAAGAATATTGATTCATGAGTAGGTAAGCTGTCCGTTTGTTTGAGAGTAGGCGCTAAATGAGCGAGTTTGTGAGCATCAGCCTGATCAGTTTTCCATGATCTTAAAGAACTCGTTCTAAATTTAGCTTCTAACGGATTCATTTCTATATAGTTAATTTGATTTACACGACAAAATCGTACCATAGCTCTTGAATAGATACCTGTAGATTCAAAAATGATTTTTGGATGGTTTAAGTCGTTCAAATACTTTAATAAATAATTGTAACCATTTTTATTATTCTGAATGGTAAATTCCTTTTGGAATTTCTCATCTTTATAATGGGCGACGACACTATTTCTTTTACTAATATCAATCCCTAAATAATCGATAACTAAAACCTCCTTGCTTAATTTGAGAAGTTTAAACTTTACTTAACCTTTCTCATTTCATTTTCCTATACACGGTTTCAAGAACCCAACATACTACAATCGAATTTCAAAAGGCGAGAGTAAAGCTGACTTGTTTTATAAACGGATTTAAAACCCAAGAGCCTGCACAGTCTACTTCTCTCTTTACAACTATAAAAAATAGCTGTGAAAAAATCTATCGTCATAGATTTCTTCACAGCTAATCTTAGTATGTTTCTTTACCCCAATATTGTTTCCATTGAACGATTAACACTACTCGCATACATTCCACCGAATTTTAATAAATGTATCATCAATAAATATAATCTATAAAATTCTAATCGTTCATATGCACCCTTTGCTAATGGGTAATGCTTTTCATATTCATCATAAAATTCTTGAGTAAAACCACCAAATACGGTTGTAATACCTAAATCAAATTCACGATCACCGTACAACGGTGCTGGATCAAATAAAGCTGGACGACCATCTGTTAAAAACATATAATTACCGCCCCATAAGTCACCATGCAATAACGATGGCTTACTTTGGTGTTGATCTAATGCATCTAGCATAACCGCTCTCACCTGTTCATATACTTTATTATCTTCTTCATTCCATAGTTGTTTACGTAATAATTCATCCCGAATATGATCCATACGGCGATAAATAAAAATGTCTTTCCAATTGTCCGTCCATGAATTATCAAATGAAATATCGCCACCTTCATGTGGCAATCTGAATCCAAATTGACCATCTTCTTGTTGTTGACTATGCATTTTAGCAACTAATTGTCCCAAGTCTTTTTGACTTCCAGTTGGTCCTTCCTCAAGATAACTTAAAATTAAATAAGCATCCCCATTTATCTCACCACTTGCAATGACTTTAGGAGCAGTAATTCCTGCATTTTCGAATTCATTTAATCCTGCTATTTCTGCAGCATAAAATGATTCATCTCGATTACGTTGTACTAATAAGAAGAACGTATCATCTTGTTGCGTTGTTACTTTAAATGCTTCATTCACATCTCCACCACTGACTGGCGTAATATCTTTAATATAATCTAGCGGTAAATGTGCTTTCCAATCTATAGCCATGATGTCACCTTCCCTATATTACTGAATACTAATTATATTACCTCTTTTCCAATCTCTTAATCGTTAAGGACGATATCAATATGTAGTCCTACGTTATAAAAGTTCGTCTATTTTTTTAATTTTTATAATTTAACTAGGAAATTGCAAATGAAAATGCTAGTCTATTAAAAGGAAAAGTTTCACATATATTAAGTTGAGGATAGTAAGCCTCAAATATAATGAACTAGGAGCGTTAACATGTATAAATTAATTAAACCCCTTTTATTTAAAATTGAACCTGAAAAAGCACACGGATTAACTATCGATGCCTTAAAAATTGCACAAAAGCAATCCTATGTATTACCGATTATGAAAAAATTATTCGATTATCAAAATCCAATGTTATCTCAAGATATTCACGGTATTACATTTGAAAACCCAATCGGTCTTGCAGCTGGTTATGATAAATCTTGCGAAGTACCTAAAGCTTTAGAAAACCTTGGTTTCGGCGCATTAGAACTTGGTGGTATCACACCAAAGCCACAACCAGGTAATCCACAGCCTCGTATGTATCGTTTATTAGAAGATGATGCCTTAATTAATCGTATGGGCTTTAATAATATCGGTATGAACAAAGCACTTAGTCATTTACGTCGCTACGCTTATCATACACCTATAGGTCTAAACGTAGGCGTCAACAAAATGACCTCTTACGACGAACGTTATCAAGACTACATTAAAGTTATCGATACATTCAAAAATGATGTTAATTTCTTCACTGTCAATATTAGCTCACCTAATACTGAAAACTTACAAAATTTTCACGATAAAGATGAATTTTCAATGTTATGCAATGCCTTAGAAAACTTTAAAGCGAACAATGAAATCAATGTACCTATTTTCTTAAAATTGACCTCTGATATGGATGAAGAAGGTTTGAAATCTCTATTACCAACTATTCAAACACATTTCGATGGTGTCATTCTTGCAAATACGACACGCAAACGTGATGGCTTGAAATCAGCAAATCGTGTTGAAGATGGTGGTTTAAGCGGACGTCCGTTATTTGAACGTAATTTAAAACTTGTTAAATTAGCATATCAAGAAACTAAGGGAGAACTCTTAATTATTGGTACAGGTGGCATCTTTAATACTGAGGATGCCATTCAAATGCTACGTAATGGCGCCTCTTTATTACAAATATACTCTTCATTAGTTATGGAAGGTCCAGGATTAACTAAAAAAATAAATAAAGATATTGTTCAATATTTAAACCAAAACGGTTATCATCATATTAGCGATATTATCGGATTAGATGTAAAATAATTAAAAAGCAAGTTAACGATGAATCAATGACTTTACATCAAGTATAATCATTAAAAGTATGTGTCATGAATATAGGAGGCATTATACAATGCGAGAAGATATCAAAGATAAAGAAATGAATCAGTCCACACAACAAGACACAACAGAAAACAGTAAATCACATCCTTCAAATGATGAAGATGAAAGAAAAGGCTTAAATGGCTATCGAAAAACAGATCTCGATTTAGAAATCGAACGTGAATTACAAGAAATGATGCAAAATGAAGACAAAGAAATTAAAAAAGAAAATAAACGATTTAAATTCTTTTCTTTTGCAGCAATGCTCGTCATAGCTATTATGGCTATCGTCCGTTTCATTCATAGAATGATCTAATTAATATGATGACCCAGAGTAAAAGATATAATATCTTCGCTCTGGGTCATTTTTAAAATTGCTTTAAAAATTCATTGGCTTCTTTATTAATTTCTTTAAAATCAATCCCTTGTTTCATTGCGGCAAACACACACCCACAGTAACACTGTCTAAAAATATGATAATCTTTACACATTTCAATGGAACGCTCATATCCCCTGTTTTTCTTGAAATCACTTGGTAAATATTTAATATCATAAATTTGTTGAACATCCATACCAAGTTGATTAATTAATTGCGCATTCTTCTTGGGCGATAACGTGATTGCACTACCAAAGTAATCATAACCATATTTAACAGCTGCTTCGGCAACCATCTCGAGCCTCATTTCAAAACAAGCTGTACATCGAAGACCACCTTCTTTTTCTTCAGTAAGTCCTCTTGATTTAGCCATTTTCATAAATTCATGTGGTTGATAAGCTGCTTCAATATATTTTACATTAGCTCCTGTCTGTTCATTAAAATCATTTACAAACATTTCTTGAACTTTAGCGCGTCTTAAATATTCACTCTTAGGGTGAATATTGGGATTGGCAAAATATATCGCGATATCAGCATATTGTGTTAAAAATTCTAAAGTATAGGTACTACAAGGTGCACAACAACTATGTAATAAAATTTTAGGTCGCTCCCCGTTTTGTTCCCATTGTTGAATCATTTTCCTTAAAACTTTGTCATAATTGACCTTTTGGTTCTTCATTTTCTTTAAAATTTCGCCCGCTTCAATCAAAAGAAACCCCTCCTTTTTATGTCATAATATAATTTATGAATATTATACAATAAATTATACATAAAAAGTGCCTTTCTAGTTCCCTACGATATCCATATAAACGATACATTTGAAAACTGTGTCTTTCTTCATTTATTAATAAACCAATCATACATAATTCTATTCTTTTTACATAAAACATTGTATGATGTGGTTAGCAATAAAATTAAAAAATAACAAGGGGTATTTTATGACTCAATTATCACCATATTTAGCTTTTCCAAATACAAAAGAAGCACTTAAATATTATGAAGAGGTTTTTGGCGCAACAAATATTAAACGTTTAGAGGTTGGCGAAGATCAAGCTGAACATTTTGGTATGACTAAAGCGCAAGCCAAAGAGGCAACAATGCATTCTGAATTTGAAATTGTTGGGGTAAAAATCCTAGGCGCGGATTCATTCAGCCGAATCCAACCTATCAATAACGGCATTTCATTATTAATTGATTTTGATATTAATGATCAAGCTGATGTAGAAAGAGTCGAAGCTTTCTATGATAAAATTAAAGACCATGATTCTATCGACATTGAATTACCATTATCAGAGCAATTCTGGGGCGGTAAAATGGGCGTATTTACAGATAAATACGGTGTAAGATGGATGTTACACGGTCAAGATTACACTGCAATGCCACAATCATAATTAATATAAGAAGGTCGAGACATAACATTTTTGTCCCGACCTTTTTTTATTCTGCTCTTCTAATTATCGTAGCTGGTCCATTGTTAACAATATCGTAAAAATACTGTATCAAGTCATCTTTAGCAATACGATTAGGATCCTCGACCCAGTGGCGGATAAATGATAATCCAGCACCTGATACATAACTCATAAAATAAGAAAACGGAATATCTCCTATTTTATTGTTTTCATTTTTAAAATGATTTAAATGACCTGTGATTAATTCATATAACTTTTCATGTAAATTCGAATCTTTACCCATCGTAAACATTAACTGATAAAATTCCATATTCTTTTCTATATTGCCTATTAAAAATTCCATAATCGTGCGGATACTTTCAGTAGAAAATGTTTGATTTCTATATACATCTCCCTCTTCAATAAACGTTCTAATAATTTCTACTTGTTCATCTTCCATTTTTTCTAATAAATCATATTTATCTATGTAATGAGTATAAAAAGTACTGCGATTCACATCTGCCAAATCTGATATTTGTTGAACTGTGATTTGTTCTAATTCATATTTATAAAGTAAATTGATAAAAGCTTGTCTAATGGCTGTTTGTGATTTTCTAACACGTCGGTCTTGTGGCATTATGTCACTTCCTTATAGCTTTCTTTCCAACAATTATAAGGTGTTTGTTGGTTAACATACAAATCATCTACATTGATGATTGGAATTAACCACATAACCCTTTACGATAAAAGTGTAAAGAAAACAAACCAAAAAAGGGTGATTCATATGACAAGAAATTTATTAGGTAATCCTCAATTAACTGTCACAGATGTTAACGATGTTAAAGAAGGTCTTAATCATATCGTTGTTGATAGTGTACAATTTGGTAATCAAGAAATGATTATGGAAAAAGATGTAGCTGTAGAAATGAAAGATGGTGAAAAATTATACGTCAATATTTTCCGTCCAAATAAAGAAGGACAATTTCCAGTTGTCATGTCAGCCGACACATACGGCAAAGATAATAAACCTAAAATTACTAACATGGGGGCACAATGGCCTACATTAGGTCCTATTCCAACTTCTAGTTTTACACCAGAAGAATCACCTGATCCAGGTTTCTGGGTACCTCAAGATTATGTAGTAGTTAAACTTGCTTTAAGAGGTAGTTCTAAATCAAACGGTGTTCTATCACCTTGGTCAAAACGTGAAGCTGAAGACTACTATGAAGTCATCGAATGGGCTGCACAACAAGAATGGAGTAATGGTAATGTGGGTACCAATGGTGTATCTTACCTAGCTGTTACACAATGGTGGGTTGCTTCATTAAATCCTCCTCATTTAAAAGCTATGATTCCTTGGGAAGGGCTCAATGATATGTATCGCGAAGTAGCCTTCCATGGCGGTATTCCTGATACAGGTTTCTTCCGTTTCTGGGTTCAAGGTATTTTTGCAAGATGGACTGACAATCCAAATATTGAAGATTTAGTTCAAGCTCAAAAAGAGCATCCATTATTCGATGACTATTGGAAACAACGTCAAGCACCATTACACCAAATTAAAACACCATTATTAGCTTGTGCAAGTTGGTCAACACAAGGTTTACACAATCGTGGTTCATTTGAAGGGTTTAAACAAGCAAGTTCAGAAGATAAATGGTTATATATCCATGGTCGTAAAGAATGGGAAAGCTATTATGCTCGAGAAAATCTTGAACGCCAAAAAGCATTTTTCGATTATTACCTAAAAGAAGAAGATAATGATTGGAAAGAAACACCAACTGTCACTTATGAAGTAAGAGATCAATTCTATAAAGGTGAATTCAAAACAGCATCAGCATTCCCACTACCAAATACGAACTACACACCTTTATATCTAAATGCTGACGACTTAACTTTAAATCAAAATGCTGTCAACGAAGAAAGTTCAACTCAATACGATTCTGAAAATGAACAAGATGATGTGCGCTTTAGCTATACATTCGATCACGACACAGAATTAGTAGGTAATATGAACTTGAAACTTTGGGTAAGTACAGATGATGCAGACGATATGGACTTATTCGCAGGTATTAAAAAACTAGACCGTCGCGGTAACGAAGTACACTTCCCAGACTTCAACCATATTGAACAAGGTCAAGTAGCTACTGGTTGGTTACGTGCATCTCATCGGGAGTTAGACCAAGACAAATCAACTATCGCTCAACCTTGGCATAAACATGAACAAGAGCTCAAACTTAATAAAGGAGACATTGTTCCTGTTGAAGTTGAATTATTACCATCTGGCACACGTTTCAAACAAGGCGAAACATTAGTAGTTGTTGTCAAAGGCAGTGAAATTGTTAAAGGTAATAGTACGCCTGGTATGAAAACACGCTATGAACATGAAGAACGCGTTAACAAAGGTCTTCATCATATTCTTACAGGTGGACAATATGATTCTCAACTTATCGTTCCAGTAACAAAATAATACCATATATTTAAGAAAGGACCACTCCTCAGAGTGGCCCTTTCTTTTGTTTAATTAAAGTATGAAACTGATATCTTTAAAGTATGAAAATCTTAATAGCCAGAACCGACTTTATCGCCGTCTTTATCATATTCTGTTACATAACCATCATCTGTGTCTACTGTATATGACCCAGCTAAGTCTCCATCTTTATCTTCAAATGAGAAGCCCCATTTGCCGTCATCCGTTTTTTCAGGTTCTTTATACGTATACGTATCTGTATCTAATTTATGACCTTCATATGATTCCACTTTGTCGATAACATTACTTCTTGTCACTTCACCTGAGTCGCTACTGTCACTGTCATCGTCTTTATCCATTTTCTTATCATATGCGTCATCAATCGCGTCTTCATCAAATTTCAATGTGACTTCAGATACGCCATCATCTTCGTTACTAGCACTGGAAACGTTCACTGAACTTGATTTAAATGACTGACCATCTAATGTACCTTGAGCATAAACAATTACCTCTTCATCAGGATCATATGGACCATACGTTTTTGATTCATCACCTGAATTTTTATCGTTCACATAGATTTTAATATCATCTAACATCGAACCACCTTCAGTTGTCACAGTGAAACGCTTTTGTTTAAATGATTCCTTGGCAGTAGCTTTATCTTCACTCATATTAATGTCAAGCGCACCATTAAACGTTTTGCCATCTATCTTCTTAGACGCTTTTAGATTATAGTCGCCTATTGGAAATGCGCCTAACGTTTTTTCTTCTTCTTTCTCAACAGAAATATGGTGTTTCTCTCCATTAAAAGTATAAGTAATGTCACCACTATCATTAGGATAAATGGATACCGTTTGTTGAGGAATATTAAAGTTGTACTTATCGAAGAATAGATATTTTTTACCATTCTTCTCAATATTCAAGACATTATTATCATTCGCATTGACTGATAAACTTTTATACTTACCTTGCTTGATTTCTTTAGTATTATTTTTAATTTGATTGGCAACGTTAGTTAAATCGTCTTCAGCTTTAATGTAATTTAAATATGCCCTTGCTTCTTCTTCACTCAATTTATGATTATCTGACGTCACTTGTTTAGCTAAACCTTTAGCATCATCTTTTTTCACTGCATGTGCGATATTGTCCGCTTGACTTTCAGGTGAAAATTGATGTTTCAAGATTGCAAAAATGGCAATTAACATAGCCAATACAACCGCAATAATCAAAATAATTAAGATGATCTTTTTCTTACTTTTCTTAGGTTGTGGTTCATACTGTTGATGTGTATTCGCATTATTATAACCTTGTTGTCGTTGTGCATTTCCTTGATTTTGAGTTGATTGTGATGTGTTTGATGATCCATTAACTGGCGCACCACAATTTGTACATATCTTTACGTCTGGGCGTAAAGGATTACCGCAATTACTACAATATTTCATTAAAACGTACTACCCCCACCAAATAAGCTATCAAATAATGAATCTTTCGTTTCATTGAATGATTCTAAGATACTTGAGAATGTTACTTCACCAAATATTCTCATTAAAATGAAAATAACAATTAAATAAATAATAATACCGTAAAAACTAGAAAATCTAGTGTGGTTAATACCACTATATTTAGCAATAAGATAGACACCTGACGTAACAAGTATAACGAAAGATAAGATGAGAACGACTGTACCAAACGTATATGCTTCCATTACTAATAAAATAATTGATAGTAATAATGTTGCTACTGTGACACTATTTATAAATACAAAATCTGAAAGTACTTTTTTAAATGGTATCGCTTGGACTACTACTAATCTAGTAATAGCAAACGTTGCGCCTACAATTGCAGCTAATAAAATAATTAAGCTAAAAATAATAGAAAAAACAATTTTAGATTCTGAAGTGAATAATGATACTTCTTCTGGAATAGCTAAGAATAAAATAATCGCTATTAAAATTAATCCAATTGCTAAAAGTGACCCTAATAATTTGAAACTAAATGTATGTATACTTTTAATTTCTCTGTCTGGATCTACAAAGGCACTTTTGAAAAAACCTTTACTTTCAGCTGTAACCTCTTTAGCTTGTTCACTAAATTGGTTAGGTTGCTTTTGATAACCATGTGGTTGTTGTTGATATTGTTGATTTTGGAATTGTTGATGTTGTTGCTGATATTGCTGGTTTTGGAATTGCTGTTGATGAGTATTGTTTGACGCTTGTTGCTGTTGACTATGATTGAAGTTTGAGTTTGAACTACTTTCTGTAGATCCAGTATGTTGATTCATAGAATTAAATGAAGCACCTTGGTTCATAGATTGTGATTGTTCATGTGAGGCATTGCTAGTTGAATTGATCGTGTGGTGACTGGATGGTTGTGTTGAATGATGAGACTGTGTATTAGAGTCTGCTTTTTGAATATCATTTTCAGCGGCTGTGACTGCTTTAGATTGACGGTCTAATTTAGTACCACATTCTCCACAAAAAACGTCATCTTGTTCGACTTGATGACCACAATTTGGACATTTCATAATGTTACCCCCAATTTCTATTTTTAATCTTTGCAAAGTATAACATTATATTTATGTTGTTTTCTATGGATTTTTGAAATATTTATAAAATTCTTTATTAAAGTTAGTTATATTTTTAGATAGACCAAATACCTTTATAGATATTTGTACTAAAATTATTTTATTTTAATATCTATCAAAAACCTCCTATCGTTATCAAACCAATAAAAAAAGAGAAGTGCTTCTCGCCTTCTCTTTTATATCAATATGATTTAATTTTTTGTCATATCATGGTTATCTTTATTTCGAGTCTGATTAAAGACTTCCGACTCATTAAATTTAAGTACAACATTAACTGGACTTTCATCGCTATTAATTGATGGTACATTCACTTCATTGGATTTGAATGATTGATTCCCTATATAACCTAATCCATATACAAGTAAGTCTTCTTCCCCGCTATACGGCCCATATGTGATGTAATCTTTAACTCTACCGATATGTTTATCATTTAATACTAACTCTACTTTTTTAAACATATAACTGTTTTTAGTTGTCACTTTAAAACGCTTTTCACTAAAATCTTCTTTAGCCATTGTGCCATATTGCTTTAAACTTAATATGATATCGCCATCATAGGTACGATTACCCACTTTTTTAGTTGCTTTTAATTTATATTCACCTAATGGTACTGCTTCAAGACTCACTATATGCCCTTTCACCAAACGTATTTCATGCTTTTTGTCATTTAATTGATATGTCAATTTACCATTATCTTTAGCATCTAATATAAAACGAAATTGTGGTATTTCAAATTGAAATTCTTTGATATAACCATATAATTGCGTTTTCTTATTTATTGTTAAAATTGTCACACCATCAATGTTGATATCTTGTGATGTAGCTTCACTCTGATCTAGATGGCGGATGGCAGATTTGATTTGTTTCATATATCTATCCGAGCCACCCATTTTTTGAATTAAAGAAAAATATGCTGTCGCTTCTTCATCTGTCAGTGATTGATGATTTGAGGTAACCAATGTTGATAATTGATCTTTATCTTTATATCTCATCGTATCTGAAAATGCTTGAATTCTTTTATCAGCTGAATTTTCATATCTAAAATAGTATACCCAACTTACTAATGTAATGACCATGAGCATCACTAAAAGGACAATCAAGAACAATGGTTTTCGTGGCTTGCGAAAACGGTACCTATGCGATTTACGTGTGGCATGTATTCGATGCAAATGAGTATTGTTGTATTTTTTGTTCGACGCTTTTGAACGATGCGATGAACAATTTTGAATTAGATTATAATTGATAGGCATATCACATCTATTACAATAAACCACTAAAACCACTACCAAACAGTTTCATCAGGTAATCATTAATGATTTGTTGTATAATCATATGCCCTAATAAATAAACCATTACCATCATGACAAATTGGTAAATGATAATACCATATATACTCGCAATTTTTGTAGGATAGACACCGCTATATTTTACTAATATATACGTTGGTGAAACCATATATAATAGAACAAATGCTAATAGCATGATAATCAATGCTAATTTAAAGATAGATAAAATCCCTAAGACTAGACCAATCATTAATGCTAATACTGAGAATGTATTAATTGCGATATAATCTGAAAATACTTTATGAAATTCTATCGCTGTGGTAAAAGTATATTTCACAATGCCATATAAAATACTCACTGATAAAGCCAAACTACCTAGAATGATAACTATCATGTAAAAAATAGCTTTAAATGGTGAACTTTCTGGAAATAATAAAAATATATCAGATGATAAAATAATGACTAATAACGTACTTAAAAATAATCCAGCACACATTAACGTCACTAATAATCGATAACTATATATCACATCGCTTTGATCCGACGATTTAAATACATGATTAAAAAACTGTTTACTTTCGTCTTTTAAATCCTTCATTTTATGTTCAAAAGATGCCGTTTTATCTTTCATAATTTCTTCAAAATGCGCATCGTTTTCACCAAGTGTAGATAGTTTTCTCTTTGTTTGATGTGATGTTGTACCTCGTTTAAAGTTTTCTTTATCCCTTCTACTTTCCACATTGTCATCATTAGTTTGAGTAGAATATTGTTGTGTCTCTTTCATTGTAGATGCTGTTGTACTAGTTGTTGCATGGTCATTTTGACGCGTTAACTGGTAACCGCAATGACCACAACATTGATCTTCTTGTTGATAATTCTGACCACAATTTGGACATTTCATGTCTATTCAATTCCTCCGCTATACTTACTTAGCTAAATTATATCCCATTTGAACGCCCTATTCTATATTATTTTTATTTTATTTATTAAAAATTAAAAATCCTAATAAACCGCTCCTCACGATTTACTAGGACTTTATTTTCATATTGAATTATAGGACTTATAAAACAACCGTATTTTCTTTTTCATGTATCATCTCAATGATTTCATTATGTTCATTCATCACTGCAACTTTAGGTGCATGATACTTTAATTCTTCTTCATTTAATTGTGCATAGGTCATAATTATAACTATATCGTCTACTTCTACTAATCTTGCAGCGGCACCATTTAAACAAATTTTGCCACTACCTCTTTCTCCAGCGATGACGTATGTTTCAAAACGTGCACCATTATTATTGTTAACGATTGCGACTTTCTCATTAGGAAGTATATCAACGGCATCTAAAATGTCAGAATCAATCGTGATACTTCCAACATAATTCAAGTTGGATTCCGTCACTCTTGCTCTATGAATTTTAGAATTCATCATTGTTCTAATCAATTTATTCAGCTCCAATTATTATATTATCTATCAAACGTGCTTTAGAAAATTTAACGGCTAATGAAATAAAGATTTGACCTTGAATTTTAGATTGCTCTTCTAATTCTGGATAACTATAAATGGCTACTTCATCAACTTGACCACTTGTATAATCTAATAAATACTGTGTAATTTCATCTATTATAACAGAATTATTGCGTTCACCATTATTATATAAATCGCGTGCTAATTTCAAACTTTTACTTAAATGAACGGCTTCCTGACGTTCCTCTTCAGTTAAATATACATTGCGTGAACTTTTAGCTAGTCCATCTTTTTCACGAACGATGTCAACACCAATGATTTCTATTGGATGATTGAAGTCTTTAACCATTTTTTCAACAATAGCCAATTGTTGTGCATCTTTTTTACCGAAGTAAGCATAGTCTGGGCTAATAATATTAAATAATTTATTTACCACTGTTACGACACCTTCAAAATGTCCTGGTCGCTGAGCTCCTTCTAATACATGAGCTAATTTGCCCACTTTCAACGTTACACCTAATTCATCAGGGTACATTTCTTCTACACTTGGGTAAAAGACATAATCTACATCAATTTCTTCCATCATTTCAACGTCTTTATTAATTTGACGTGGATATGCATCGAAGTCTTCATTTGGACCGAATTGTAAAGGATTAACAAATATACTCGCTACAGTTATATCGTTAAATTCTGATGATAACTCCATCATTTTTAAATGACCTTCATGTAATGCACCCATAGTTGGTACAAAACCAATCGTTTGACCATGTCTTTTGTATTCTTTAGCAATACTTTGCATTTCACTTACCGTTGTAATCACTTTAGTCATTTTTATTTACCTCGCTCATAATTTTTTTCTTATACGTGTGTGCTTCGGATGGAAATGCGCCTGATTTTACTTCTTCATTATATTGTTTTAAACCATTAATACCTATTGAAAAATCACTATATTGCTTAACAAATTTGGCATGTCGATCGACACCATAATTTAACATGTCATGATAAACCAATACTTGTCCGTCAGTATCTTTACCTGCGCCAATACCTATAACTGGAATTGATAGCTGTTGACTAATCTCTTGCGCCAGATCACTAGGAATCGCTTCGAGCACAAGTGCAATTGCACCAGCTTCTTCTACATGATGTGCGTCTTCAATTAACTGTAATGCAGCTTCTTTGGTACTACCCTGCAATTTATATCCCATAACGCCAACACTTTGTGGTGTTAACCCTAAGTGCGCTACAACAGGAATGCCTATTTGAGTGGCTTTACGAATAAATGATGTTAAATGTGCACCTTCTGCTTTAATAGCGTTTGCTTCTGTTTGTTGATATAACGTTAATGCATTTTTCAAATCTAATTCATCACTGATACCCACCGCGCCAATAGGCATATCTACGACAACAAATGTATCGGGCGCACCACGTCGAACTGCTTTACCATGATGAGTCATATCGTCTATTGTAACTTGAACTGTACTTTCATAACCTAACACAGTCATTCCTAAGGAATCTCCTACTAAAATCATATCTATATCTGCTTGTTGTGCTTGCTTTGCACTAGGAAAATCATAAGCAGTAACCATTGAAATTTTATTGCTTTGTGCTTTCATTTCTACTAACTGAGCTATAGTTTTCAATTCAATTCATCCTCAATTTCCTATATTATTAAGCAATAGTATAATGAATCTATCCCAGAAAGGAAAGAATAATATTATGACAATTGGTGTTATTGGCCCAGGTGCCGTTGGAACAACGATTGCTATTGAACTACAGCAAGCATATCCTGACACTTTACTTATTGGAAAACAAAAAAACACATTAAATTATTTCCCAGAAAATGGGCATCTATCTAAAACCATTTCTGTAACGCCTTATCAAGATATAACACAACCCCTTGATATTGTATTTATTGCAGTTAAAACATATCAATTAGAAACAGTTATTACTCAATTATCGCCTATTATCCATGAAGAGACTATAATCATTCTCGCTCAAAATGGCTATGGACAATTAGAGCTCATACCTTATCCAAATTCATATCAAGCCGTTGTCTATATTAGTGGTCAGAAAAACAACAATGATGTCACTCATTTTAGAGACTATCGCCTTCACTTGAAAGATACACCAAGGACTCGAAAATTACAAAAGTTAACTGACCAAACGAATATTGAAATCATACTCGAAGAAAATATAGAAAAAATAATATGGTATAAACTATTAGTTAATCTAGGAATCAATTCAATTACTGCGTTGGGACGAGATACTGCCAAATTATTACATTCATCACATATTCGGGACATTTGTCGTGGAATCATTTCAGAGGGGATTGCCGTGGCGCGTGCTGAAGGGCTCAATTTCGATGTGAATACGCTCAACTCTATTATGACTATATATGAGGGATACCCTGATCAAATGGGAACAAGTATGTACTATGATATCACATCTGGAAGACCTTTAGAAATGGAGTCTATCCAAGGATACATATATAGGAAGGCTCAAGAATATAATATAACGACACCTTACCTCAATATGGTATATGCTTTTTTATCAGCTTATCAATCTCAATTTTAATGACCTTTCCAATAATGTAACAAAGCCTGGGGCAAGACACGACTTACCTCAGGCTTCATTTCTAATTATTCGGCTTCTCTTATTTCTTCTGCAATATCTTTGTAATCGATATTAGCATTATTAAATGTTTCATCATGAGCTGGAAAATGTTGTTCGAATGTTTCAAAGTTCTGAATCTCAACTTTAACATCTTCAACTTCAAAATCTAATACATGTCCACCAAAGTTGCGATCATCATTAGCAAAGTGTACATGGAATCCTGCTGAACCCACACCATGAAAGAGTTCTGGTGTGAAGAATCCAACTACAGATCCTTTGATATATGTTTCGGTTTGTTCAGGTTGTCTACGTGCTGAATCGATTAAACGAGTATATGGTGGTTCTTGACCAGGCATCATACGCACATGCATCTTTCTAAACAATCCTGAAATTTTCACTGCTGAAAATAAATTTTCACTGAGCATTTTTTCTTTCACTTCATCAAAAACAGCTTCAGAAGATTTATCTTTAGTTTGATATGTTGTATCTGCTGTGAATTTTGTCACCGTTGCATAAGGTGTTAATTCATCACCTTTAAGTTCGACGAATTCTTTGTGTTCATTGGCATGATAGGCTTTACCATCCACAAATATCACTTCTCCATTAGAACCGGTTAGTGTCGCAATACCTAAGTCACCATGTTCTAATAGTTCATTAATTGAAGCAGTACCTTTTAATAATCCTGCCATCAATGTTCCTAATGTTCCGTGTTGATATAAGACATTAGTCATAAACGATTTCACTCCTAATTTGTGTTCATCTTTATTAGTTAAATGCATCAGGTAACATGTTTGTTGAAAGTTTCATGTTATCTTTATAGTTAACTGGGATATCTATCAATACAGGGCCTTCTGTTTCATAGCCTTCTTTGATAGCCGCTTCTAATTCTTCTTGATTTGTGACACGCATACCTTTTGCTCCAAAAGCTTCTGCATATTTCACATAATCAACTGAACCGAAATCTACACCTGATGAACGTTCGTATTTCATTTCTTCTTGGAACTCAACCATATTATACTTACCATCATTCCAAATTAATTGTATGATATTTAGATTTTTTCGAACAGCTGTTTCTAAATCCTGTGCTGAGAATAGGAAACCACCATCACCAGCCACTGAGACAACTTGTGTATTGGGACGTACAAGTGCTGCTGAAATCGCCCATGGCAATGCAACCCCTAACGTTTGCATACCATTACTAAATAATAAATGTCTTGGATTATAACTTCTGAATTTACGCGCCATCCAAATATAATGACTTCCGACATCAACAGTTACTGTAGTGTCATCAGTTAACATCTTTTGCATAGATTCGATAATCTCGATTGGATGTAATACACCATCTTCATGAGTAGCTTTTATACCTGTTTCTTCAACGATATGTGCTCTTAACTGCTCTAATTCATCTAAATGTTGTTGGTTAATAAATGGTTCATCTACTTTGTCAGATATCATTTCAATAGTTCCTGCAATATTACCAATTAATTCTTTAGTAGGTTGCATATAATTTGTTATTTCTGCTGGAACTTCATCAATATTGATCACTTTCGTGTCTAATTCCTTATTCCAATTGCTTGCTTCATACTCAATTGGATCATAACCAATTGTGACAACTAAATCACTTTTACGAAGTAATTCGTCACCAACTTGGTTACGGAACAATCCTACACGGCCAAAGAAGTGATTTTCTAATTCGCGACTAATGACACCAGCACCTTGGAATGTTTCAACTACTGGTAAGTTTGTTCTTTCAACTAATTTACGAATAGCATTTGTTTCATTCGCGCTTGAACTTCTCATACCAGCAAGTAAAACAGGGAATGCTGCGTTTTTAATTGCATCAATCACATCATTAATATCTTGCCCACTAGGAACACCTAAATTAGGCTTTTGACATAGTGCTATAGCTTTTGATTCTACTGGTGCTGAAATCACATCTTGTGGAATACTAATAAAGCTTGCACCATTTTTACCTGATGTTGCTGTTCTCATAGCATTTGTCATTACTTCTGATAAAGATTCAGGATCTTGTACTTCTTCACTGTATTTTGTTGAGTATTTTAATAAAGCCGCGTTATCTATACTTTGATGTGTTAAACGTAATAAATCATTACGCTTAACTTGTCCTCCTAAAGCTAATACGGGATCTCCTTCAGATGTTGCTGTTAATAGTCCAGTCGTTAAGTTACTTACACCTGGGCCACTCGTTACAAGTGCGACACCAGGTTTACCAGTTAGTCGTCCTATACCTTGGGCCATCATTGCTGCGTTTTGCTCGTGACGCGTAACAATAAGTTCAGGTCCATCGTCTTCAAGTGCGTTAAATAAATAGTCAATTTTTGCACCTGGAATACCAAATACGTACTCTACACCATTATTTTTTAACGTGTCTATGACCATGTCGGCTGCAGTATATTTTTTGTCTGCCATTATATTCATTTCCTTCCAATGCTCACATTTTATTTTATCTTGACGATAACATCAGTGTGAAAACAATTCCCCGTTGCTCATTTAAACATTAAAGATTATTATTCATGTTCTATTGATCTAAAAGATGTTTAACGGAATCATATGAAGCTTCTAATGCCTCAACAGATTGTTTAAACAATTCTTTTTCGTGATCGCTTAATGGTGTTTCATAAATTTTACTTGCACCATTTTCGTTAATTAATGTTGGTACACCAATGTATACATCTTTAAATCCATATTCTCCATTTAATTGTGAAGAAACTGTTAAAATTGTGTTTTCGTTGTTTAATAAAGCTTTTGAAATTCTTAATAAGGCTAATGCAATACCGTAGTATGTTGAACCTTTAGCTTGAATAATTTCATAAGCAGCGTCTCTAGTTTTTTCATAAATTTCTTGTGCTTTTGCTTCACTACCTGTTTGCTCTTTAAGCGTATCGAATACTGAAATACCAGCGATATTTGCTTTAGACCATACTGCTAATTCTGAGTCACCGTGTTCACCAATGATTGCAGCATGCACACTTGCAGGAGCTACATTTAACTCATTACTGATTAAATATCTAAGTCTTGCAGAGTCTAATACTGTACCTGAACCGATAACACGTTCAGCTGGTAAACCAGTTAATTCTTTAACATAACGTGTTAAGATATCTACTGGATTTGCCGCAATTAGGAAGTAACCATCAAAACCACTATCCATAATACTTGTCACAATGCTATGCATAATTTTTGTATTTTTCTCTACTAATTGTAAACGTGTTTCACCTGGTTTTTGTGGTGCTCCAGCAGTAATAACTACTAAATCAGCATCTTTACAATCGCTATATTCTCCAGCTTTGACAACAACTGGTGAATCGCTGTGAAGTGCACCGTGGTTTAAATCTTGAACGTCTGCATTCACTTTATCTTTAGCAATATCAATAATTACAAATTCATCTGCAATACCTTGTGTTACCATTGCAAAAGCATAACTAGAACCTACTGAGCCGTCCCCAACTAAAACAACTTTTTTACCAAATTTTTTCATATTGAAAAACTCCTTCACTTTGAAGAGATAAAGATTAAAGTTTACGTTTTTATCTCATTCATTTATAATAAATTACAATTAAATACGACTTCATTTTAAATATACTTTATTAAATTTTATGTGTAAACATACAAGGGGTTAAATGATGTTAACGTCACCAATTTGTTGGTTTTTAAGTGCCTTACAACACTCATTATAGTCTCTCTTAATGTATTAATAAAATACATATTTTCGATTAATAACATTCCTAAAAGGAATACATTATATATAGAAAAACGTAATGAAAATACTTTGATGCACTATGACACCAAAGTATTTATAAATTCAAATATTCATTTTGATATTAAAGGATTATTACTTCTCTCTTAAGTCCCTTATAAATTGTATCCATTCCCGCGTTACAAAATTAAGATATGCATCTCTTCTCCAGATTAAACCTAAATGCCATGATAACTCTGCATTTTCTAGTTTCAATGCTTTCACATTATCTCCCATTAAATGTACTAAACTTTCTGGTACGACACTAATACCAATGCCTTGACTAATCATATTCGCGATAAAACTAATTTGAGATATATTCGCTACAGTTTTCGGATAAAACCCTAATCGTTTACAGTTCTCGATAATTTGATCTTTCAAGTAATAATCATCGTGAAATAGCACAAACTCTTCTTGTTTTAGTTCAGCTAAATCTACTTTTTCTTGTTGTGCCAATGCATGGTCTTTACTCACAACAAGTAATAGCTCTTCATTATACAATGGTACCGAATGAAATAAAGTCGCATCAACTGGTAACGTCGTGATACCTATATCTACTTCATCTGTTTCTGTGAGGTTTTCTACTATTTTACCTCCACCCTCCATTACCTCATACGTGACTTTCGGATAGAGTTGATGAAATTGATTTAAACTATCTGTAAATAATTGAACATTCATCATCGGCGATAGGGCTATTCTAATGTGACCTTTTTGTACATTCATCACATCATTCATTTCTAATGATAGTTTCTCGAACAATGCTAAAAATTCTAAGCTATTATCATAAAATGTCTGACCAATGTCTGTTAGTTTAATTTGCTTTTGTGAACGGTCAAATAATGTAATATCATATTCGTTTTCTATACTTTTGATTGCTTTACTGATTGTTGACTGTGCAATATATAAATGTTCAGAAGCCTGTGTCATACCACCACGTCGAACAGTTTCAACAAAATATTTTATCTGTTTTATTTCCATAGTGTTAACCTCTTAATTTTTAATTTGAATTTTGAAAGTTATTCCACCGTATGCTCTCTTCTATAGATTAATATACTATAAAAGATAAATATCAATACTAGGATGATTGCTGCAACTAATATGGCATAAGTACCTATATATTTTTGAACTTCTGCTGAAATAATAGCTCCAATAATAAAACTTAATACTATTCTAATGTAAAGTTTAGCCTTTCTCAATTGAGCAGTATCGCCATTTAATATATATTCACTCAGTGCTATCACACCATTTTTAAGGTTTCCCGTTGAAAAGGTATTATTATAACCTTCACCTTCTATTTTACTGAATGAGGTTGTTAGCATTGCCATACCGAAGGCTAATGGTGGTAAGATATACAAATTAGGTATACTCATTGGTAAAAATCCTACAACAAGACAACTTAATGTAATAGGTAATAATGAGACTAATCTCCAATACCGTGTTGCCATTTGATGATGAATTAAAGATACAAACATTACGCCAATCATAAAAGATACAACCGAAGCGATCTTCAACATACCACCAGTTAAATCTCTATGTGATACTTCTGAAGCAAGAAATATAATATTTCCTGTTTGACCTGCTGCTAGTGTACCTCCCCGACTTAAAAAGGTGTAAGCATCAATATATCCACCAACAAAGGTTAAGAGTATAGCCATTTCCTTACTCTGATATATATTTCTTCTCTTAAATTTTTCTAAAGCCATCATTATCGCCTCAATGCTTTTTTATTTATATTAACATGGAACATAAAGTCCCTTGATAAGTTTCATATATCTTTATTTTATAGAATATGTTGTAAAAAGCTAAAATATCGTTCACATTTATAAAAAAGTACTTCTTATAACGATATTTTCTGTTATAATCAAGTTTATCCTTTTAAATTTGAGCGTGAAACAGAAATAACTACTAACTTTATTTATTTCATCAAGTCACCTCGGCAAGGATAGCTCTAATTGTAATACTTCATTTCATGGTATATACGATTTAGAAAGCTACTGCCATTTTGTAGACATATTATATAATGCTAATTTATGTCACGTATAACAGAATTGAACAAGAAAGTTTTGATTTTTCAGAATTTTTAGACAAAACATGCGTTTTTTATGCTATGATATAAATTATTAAAATGACAGTTAAATATAACTCATTGATATACGGAGGTTTATTATGTCTAGTTTTTTTAAACGATTAACACAAAAAGAAGATCCGTCCATCTATCAAAGTAAAGATGGACATTTAAAAAGAACTTTACGTGTTCGCGATTTTCTTGCATTAGGTGTAGGTACTATTGTTTCTACGTCTATATTTACTTTACCTGGTGTTGTAGCAGCTCAGCATGCTGGACCAGCGGTTGCATTATCATTCTTACTTGCAGCCATTGTAGCAGGATTAGTTGCCTTTACATATGCTGAAATGGCTTCGACTATGCCATTTGCAGGTTCTGCTTATTCTTGGATTAACGTATTATTTGGTGAATTTTTTGGTTGGGTTGCCGGTTGGGCACTATTAGCCGAATACTTCATTGCCGTCGCCTTTGTGGCCTCTGGTTTTTCCGCTAACTTACGAGGTTTAGTCAAACCCTTGGGCATTGAATTACCAAAAGCATTATCTAATCCATTTGGTAGTGATGGTGGCGTGATTGATATTGTTGCAGCCATTGTTATTATCTTAACTGCTTTACTATTATCTCGTGGTATGAGTGAAGCTGCACGAATGGAAAATATTTTAGTTATATTAAAAGTATTAGCAATTATCTTATTCGTCATCGTAGGACTAACAGCTATCAACTTTAGTAACTATGTACCATTTATTCCAGAACACAAAGTTACAGATGCAGGTGACTTTGGTGGCTGGCAAGGTATTTATGCTGGTGTATCTATGATTTTCTTAGCATATATCGGATTTGACTCTATCGCTGCCAACTCTGCTGAAGCGATTAATCCTCAAAAAACAATGCCAAGAGGAATTTTAGGATCATTATTAGTCGCTATTGTCTTATTTGTTGCAGTTGCTTTAGTGTTAGTAGGTATGTTCCATTATAGTCAATATGCTGATAACGCTGAACCAGTAGGTTGGGCATTACGTGAAAGTGGTCACGGTATTGTTGCCGCAGTGGTGCAAGCTATCTCAGTAATCGGTATGTTCACAGCCTTAATTGGTATGATGCTTGCTGGATCAAGACTGTTATACTCATTCGGTCGTGACGGTTTATTACCATCATGGTTAGGTAAATTAAATAATAAACATTTACCTAATAGAGCATTAATTATTTTAACAGTAATTGGTGTTTTAATCGGATCAATGTTCCCATTTGCTTTCTTAGCACAATTAATTTCAGCAGGAACATTAGTGGCATTTATGTTTGTTTCATTAGCAATGTATCAACTTAGAAAACGTGAAGGTAAGGACTTACCTATACCATCTTTCAAACTGCCATTATACCCAGTATTACCTGCAGTCACTTTCATACTAGTTCTATTAGTATTCTGGGGATTAAGTTTTGAAGCCAAATTATATACACTCATTTGGTTCATTGTAGGTATATTTATCTATTTACTATACGGCATGAGACATTCTAAAAAAGATCGTAATGATGCCTACAAATCTCCAAAAAAATCTTAATATAAACATAAATAGAGCCGTTCCACAATAATTATCGCTTGTGGAACGGCTCTTTTATTTATAGTTTACAATCTATTTACCAACCTTGACCTTCTATTTCATATTGATCTAAATCCCCTTGATTTAAAGCTTGTATCGCATTCTCAAGCGTCGATAATGCATAATCTAATTGTTCGTAAGAGATTACAAGTGGTGGTTGAAATCTTAAAACATTCCCTGCTACTGCTATGATAACAACGCCTTTATCAAAGCAATAGTTACATATTTTTAATGCTGCTTCAGGATCACGAGTCTTTTGAATTGGGTCAGATACTACATCGATACCAATTGATAATCCTTTACCACGGACATCACCAATACATTCATAATCAATGACCCATCTATCCATCGTTTGACGTACATACTCACCTTTTTCTAGACTTGCTTCGAGTAACTGTTCTTCTTCGATCATCTCAAGTGTAGCTAAAGCCGCTTCACAACTAACTGGATTCGCACCAGTAGTAAATAGATGTGCCGGTGCTTCTAATGTCTCCATGATTTCTTTACGTCCGACGATAGCTGACATAGGCAATCCTCCGGCAAGTGACTTACCAAAAGTAATTAAATCAGGTGTAAAGTTGAAGTGCTCTACTGAACTCCATTTTCCAGTACGTCCTAATCCTTGTTGAATATCATCAACAGCAATTAAGATACCGTGTTCTCTACAAATACTTTCTAAAGCTTCAAAGTAGCCTGACACAGGTTCTAATAGACCACCATCCCCTTGTATCGTTTCTAATACAATACATGCAACTTCATCAGCAGGAACATATTTATCAAACATTTCTTTAAGTGGTGCTAAATATTCATCTACAGTATTCGCATTAGGCTGTTCAAATAGACCTCTATAATTGTCAGGAAACGGTATATGATAAAAGCCGTTCAAAAGTGGACCGTATTTTTTTCTCATATTCAAACTTATTGCGGACATAGAAAGTGAACCAAATGTTGAACCATGATACGCATTTGTAAAACTGATGATATAAGGTCGTCCTGTATATGCACGAGCAAACTTTATAATACCATCATTGGCATCTGAACCGCTCAATCCATATGTCACTCTTTTTTCATAGTCACCGGGTGAAATATCGCATAACTTTTTAGATAAGCGAATTAATGGCTCGTGATACATATACGCTGGCGTATAGTGGACAAACTTGTCAACTTGCTTTTTAATCGCTTCGGTTACTTTTTTAGGCGCATGACCCACGTTTTGTGAACTTGCACTGGCTAATAAGTCGATGTACTCTTTTCCATCAACATCTACTAGCGTTGCACCGTAGCCATGATCGATGGCTAAAGGATAATATTTGATTCTTCCAGATTTAGCAAAATATTGCTCATCTTCTTTTATTAAGTCTTGTGCTTTACTCATGCTCAAATCATCCTTTCCTAATTAAACTTCACTTCATTACTGACGATTAAAAAGATGATTCATATGCTTCAGTTATAAAATGATTTCGATTTGATGATAGTACCCAATATACTAATAATTTTCAGATTTGTAAATATTTTCCGAAAATTCTAACTAAATAAAATAGATATCTTTTTTGTATGTATATTTTATCCGTATTAGGGAATAAAAAATTAATAAACCGCGGACTGGGAGTGATATTATTCTAAGACTGACTTACCACTTTTTAAGTGCTATTATTTCGTCCTTTGTATTATTACTCAGTACTATAATTATAGATGTTCTCTTACAGCATACTCATCTAACACAGCTATTATTAAATATAGATTTTCTAGTTAACCCTAAACTTGTACCAACATGGATGGAAGTCATTATACATCTTTCTATAGGTTTGATGATTTATCTCATCTTCATGGTACTTTACAATATATCAAAACTACTCTACCACTTAGCCTATCTATCTTTACTAGTGACCTTTATCGGTATGTATCCTTTTCTCATTGCCATCGCTCAAAGATCATTCTTTGTATTTAATGCGACGGAATGGATTTGGTGGCTCATTGCACATATGATATTTGTGGTATTCATGTATTTCTGTATCCTAGTTATTTCAAAATTACATTTATAAAATAAAGGAGTGGGACAGAAATAATAAAGAACCACTAATCATTTATGATCTAGTGGTTCTTACGCATTAGCCACAGCTAATGTGTACTTTAAAATAGGAATACATGAGTGAAACTCATGCATAAGAAATACTAATTTCTATAAGAAAAAGAATGACTTTACAGTCAACGACTACCTAAATATCAATGTAACTTGAGGTATTATATTTATGTCCTAGCTTGTTGTTAATTGAATGATGATTATTCTTCGTCACCATTTTCATCGTATTTCGTTACATTTCCATCTTCATCAATAATATAAGAGCCAGCTAAATTACCATCTTTATCTGTGAATGAGAATCCCCATTCTCCGTCGCTATTTTTCTCAGGTTCTTTATACGTATATGTTGATGTATCCAATTTATGACCTTCATAGTCTTCAACTTTATCAATAACATTATCACGTGTCACTGTTGTATCACTAGAATCTGAAGACGTGTCATCATCTGAATCGTCAGATGAATCGCTTGATACATCATCATCAGTCGCGGGCACTGAATCCGATTCATTAAAGTATCCTTTAACTTTATCAATTTCATCTTGACTCGCATCATATAACTTAATTGTATTAGCATTATCTAAAATACGTTTTGTTTCAGATTTTGAATAATCATCTTCCATCCAACGACGGTCTTGGAAATGAGATGGCGTGCCATAAGTCGTTATTGTACCATCGCCATTATTTTTATATATAACATGTCCAGCAGCGGTCGGTGTACCACTTATAATTTGAACGCCATCCGGATATTTTTCTGATGCCTCTTTATTATATGGGTTAATCGCTTCACCACCAACATCAGTATGGGACATAGCTGATATATGATTCTCTACTTCACCACTTCCACGGTAGTCTTTAAAAACTGTAAGCCAAACTTTAGCATAATAGTCTTGAGTATTGGTATTTTCTTGTTGTGCTTTTGAACTCTTTGAAGATGATTGACTTGAACTTTGATTCGATTGTGATGATTGATTATCTTTATTATCACTGCTTTGATGACTCTTACTTGTTGAATCATCAGATACTTTAGAACTTCCTTTGTCATTGTCATTATTCCCTAACCCACAACCTGCTAATACTATCGATGCTGTTAGTAATGTGCCAGCTAATTTTTTCATTGAAGAATCCCCTTTATTTATATTTTGTATATACATTACATTATAAATTTATTATAAACTATCTTATTTCAAAAACATATATCTAATTACACATTAATTGTAAATTAGTAAATTGTTTATCTTCTAATCTATTTGGTTTATTTATAACATTTAATCTCCATTTCTAAATCATTTATTAAGTTCTTTAAATTAGCTTTAAGTTTGAGTATTGATTCATTTAAAAAGGCTTATTCAGAAAAAAATGGTGGTACACTATTAATGTAAAAGGAATTAAATCATTCTCTAATTGGAAATGGGGTTTTCATTGTGAAGAAACGCTCTATAATTGCAACAACTGTTTTAGCAAGTACTGTTTTATTTTCAGCATGTTTCGTAAGTGAGGCCAAAGCTGAAGAAGTCACTGCAGATAATGCCATCAATGTTGCACAACAAGCTATGAAAAATAGCGGCGGTAATCCCGACTTACAAAATTTCAACGACGTCAAAGATAAGGGATCATATTTTATCATTAATATTAATAATAAGTCTGGTGCCGGCGTTGGTGCATATAAAGTTTATAAAAATGGAGAAGTTCAATATAAAAGTGGTAATTTCGGAGATTATAGTTCTTTAAATTCATCAGATAACTATACAGGCCAAGGTATTAGCGCCAAAACCTATGAAGAAAATCACGAAAGCCAACAAGAGAATGCATCAGTAGATAGTACTAAAGAGTTAAATGCGTATTATGTTGGTAAAGTGAAATCTAACGAACTACCAGAGTCAGGTAAGAATGACTCAATACCTACTAATGCATTAGCAGTGTTATCCCTAGTAGCAGGCACAGCTTTCATTAGCCAAAGACCATTAAGAAAAATTTCATAATTCATATATTTAAAAAAGAGGTTGAGATATAAAGTTTTTGTGCTATGGGAAACCGATTAGCGGCGTCCCAAAAGCAGGAATATCGGCAGAAGAGACCCAACATAGAGAAATTGGTATTCCAATTTCTGCAAACAATGCAAGTTGGGCATACGCTCACGATTCGCCAAAATTTGGAAAACAATTCAAATGAACAAACTCAACTATTGAGTTTGTAAGAACTACTAACCTATGAATAAGGAAGTAGTTCTTTATCATCGTTCGGTTCTGCTCAAATCCTAAACACTTTTGTCTCGACCTCTTTTTTATGTTTTCAAAACCGTTAATTATGACAAATTTTTGAACATTATTTCTAATTGCCGATTGTGTGAATAAAAAATAAATATAGTGGTAAACCTAATTTGTAGACGGAATGAAATTATTTTCAAATGTATAAACTATTCTAATAGGAGGTAATGGAATGAAATATATTATTGTTGGTACATCTCATGCTGGTTATGAGGTCATCCAAACATTACTTAAAGAAGATAAAGACGCTGATATCCATGTATATGAAAGTGGTGATAAACCTTCTTTCCTATCTTGTGGTATACAAAGTTACTTAGAAGATGTATCACCATCTCTAGATTCATTACACTATGCGAATGAACAATCATATAAAGATCAAGGCGTTAATATTCATGTTAATAGCACCGTTACTGATATAGATACTGAACAAAAAGTCATTACAGTTAATCAAAATGGTAACACTGAACAAGCAAGTTACGACAAACTCTTCTTAAGTCCAGGAGGCAAACCGGTCACACCTCCAGTTGAAGGTATCGATCAATACAATCATGTTTTATTCATGCGTGGCAGAGATTGGGCTGATCAAGTAAAATCACGCATGCCAAACGCCAAAAAAGCAGTTGTCGTTGGTGGTGGCTATATCGGTATCGAAGCAGCCGAAGCCTTTGCTAAAGCCGGTATTCAAACGAAAGTTATTGATGTCGCGGATCGTATTTTAAGTACGTATCTAGACCAAGAATTTACTGATATTCTTGAGGATAACGCTAAAGAACACGGCTTAGAATTTATAGGTGGCGAAACCGTTCAATCCTTAAATGGTGATGAACAAGGAAATGTAACTAAAGTCATCACAGATAAAAATGAGTACGAAGCAGATACAGTACTATTTGCCGTGGGTGTCCAACCTGCAACAGATTGGTTAGAAGGTAAAATAGACTTAGGTAAAAAAGGCGTCATTAATATTAATCATCAACAACAAACATCTGCAAAAGATGTCTATGCTGGTGGCGATGCAACACTTGTACCATTTGCACCAGTTGAAGAAGATCGATATATTGCTTTAGCAACCAATTCACGTCGACAAGGTGTAACAGCAGCTAAAAATATGTTAGGTCATGATATGACAATGCCTCGCGTTTCTGGTACATCTGGTTTACAATTGTTTGATTATAAATTTGGTCAAACAGGTGTTCATGGTACAGAACAAGATCATTATGATGGAAATTTAGGACAAAAATATGTCAAAGAACTTATTCGTCCAAAATTCATGCAAGATGAAATCCCTGTGCATATGAAAATTATCTATGATGAAGATAGTCATAAAATTTTAGGTGCACAACTAATGTCTAAAGATAATATCACTGAATCAATCAATACAATGTCCATTGCCATTTCAGCTGGTTATACTTTAGAACAACTCGCAGTGCAAGACTTCTTCTTCCAACCTGACTACGACAGACCTTGGAATTACTTAAACGTACTTGCTCAACAAGCATTAAATGACACATTTGGTAGCGATCAAATGCTATTTTAAATTACATTGAAAGAAACACCTCTAGTGCATTGTATGCATTAGAGGTGTTTTTTAATTAACTATTTATCTCTTTTCTCTTTTTGGTAATCTTTATCTTGATTCTTTCCTTTTTCAGGATTGAAGTTGGCACCTTTAGTATAGTCATTGCCAGCATTCCATAATAAGAATTCGTTAACGCCATTATCTTTTAAAGCCTGTACTTGATCTGATAATGCTTTTGCATCATATTCTTTATATTTACCTTCACCAAGATATGAAGCGGTAAAGTCTTGAATCCACGGACGGGAAATTGGTTTTTGTTTACCTAATGAATCTAAAATACTATTTTCTTTTTGGATATATCTATTAACTGTTTTATATGGTTCAGTATCAGGTGCTTCTAATCCAAAATCTCCTGGACTCCAATGTGATGGATAAATCATAGAAGAAATGGCATCTACGTTTTTAGAGATTTTAGGGAAGCTTTGACCAATACCTGGTGCATTTTTCACTAGTGCAGAATACCCAAAGACATCCGCTGATATTTTGACATTGTATGGTTTTAATTCTTTACGTGCATATTCTAAATAACTTGTAACTGCATCTACACGCTGATCGCCTTTACTTAATTTACTATTTTTATAATCACCTTTATCGTAATCTAATTGATCAGCTTCATTTTCAAATCCTTCTGGAAATCTAACATAGTCATACTGAATATCTTGGAAACCAGCTTTAGCTGCTTCTTTAGAAATACTTACGTTATATTTCCAAACATCTTTAACAAATGGATTTACAAAACTATCCCCTTTACCATTTTGCCAAACAGAACCATCTTTCTCTTTATATGACCATTCAGGATGTTCTTTAGCTAACTTAGTATCTTTAAATGTAACGATTCTTGCGATAGGATAAATGTCATTATCTTTTAACTTCTTCAATAATGGTTTTGCATCTGCAATATCCATAGAATTTTTATCGATTAATTTATTACCAGTATTAAATTTCATAGTGACGTTACCTTCGTCATCTTTGACATCGATAACCATTGCATTTAATTTGGCATCTTTCACGTATTTAATTAATTGGTCAATTTTATCCCCTTGTATTGAATTACTTGTAACGTAGATACCTTTCACACCATCTTTAGGATAAGCGACTTTATTTCTTTGGTTAGCCGTTTGTTCTGCTTTATTATCTTTCGATTTATCATTCTCATGACCCGAACTACAACCAGTAATTATTAATGCACTTGCTGCTAATGTAATCCAAATTTTTTTTTGCTTCATCCTTAATCCCCTTTTATGTATTGAGAAATGATTTTCACAAACAATTTATATCGTGGTGCAAAATATTAAAAATCATCAATCTTTTCTTATATTATATATTATCATATTTCATACATAGCATGTACATTACATATATTTATTTTTTATTTGATAATCCATAATTTCTCAGGGTATTTACGTTGTAACTTCTTTATTTTTTCGTTATTAATCTTTGGAAAATCCCAAATAAATTTTAAAAATGCTAGACTCATTGTTTTAGGATTCTTTCCAATTGTTCGATTACAAATGACATGTAGAAAATATCGTTTTAGCACTCTCCATATACACGTCATTCTTTTTTCTTGTAACCAGATCACAACTTCAGCATGACTCACTCTTAGTTCTAATGTGTCTATATAATTCCCATCAATGATCCAATAATGTTGTACTAAGATATCTTTGATTTCGTTAATCAATTCATCTTGTTCTATGGTCCGATTATCATCTTTCCAATTGATTTGATCCAAATGATAAAGAGGCAAGCTCATATATTTAGACAAATAATTACTTAATGCAGATTTACCACTTCCTGGACTACCTATAACTAGAACTTTGTTATACATTGTTATCCTCCTTCAAATCATCACATTATAAGGCGATTTTTTGACTTTATACTATTATAGTGTAATTTTCTTGGTAATTATAAGTTGAATCGCTTGAGAATAACAATATTTTTTATCATACTGTAGATGAAAGTTAAGTTAAGGAGTGGAAAGTATGAATAAAGAACAATTAGAAAAAATGAAGAATGGTAAAGGATTTATCGCTGCATTAGACCAAAGTGGCGGTAGTACCCCTAAAGCACTTAAAGAATATGGTGTTAACGAAGATGAATATAGCAATGACGATGAAATGTTCAAACTTGTACATGACATGCGTACTCGCGTGGTAACTTCACCATCATTCTCAGCTGATAAAATCCTAGGTGCAATTCTTTTCGAACAAACAATGGATCGTGAAGTTGAAGGTAAATATACTGGAGACTATTTAGCTGATAAAGGCGTTGTTCCTTTCTTAAAAGTGGATAAAGGTTTAGCTGAAGAACAAAACGGTGTTCAATTAATGAAACCAATCGATGATTTAGACGAAACATTAGATCGTGCTAATGAACGTCACATTTTTGGTACTAAAATGCGTTCTAACATTTTAGAATTAAACGAACAAGGTATCAAAGATGTTGTTGAACAACAATTTGAATTCGCTAAAAAAATTATTGCTAAAGGTTTAGTACCAATTATCGAACCTGAAGTAAATATCAATGCTAAAGATAAAGCTGAAATTGAAAATGTCTTAAAAGATGAACTTAAAAAAGGTTTAGATAGCTTAGACAGTGATCAATTAGTAATGCTTAAATTAACTATCCCAACTCAACCTAACTTATATAAAGAATTAGCTCAACATCCAAATGTTGTACGTGTTGTAGTACTTTCTGGTGGTTACAGCAGAGATGAAGCTAACAAATTATTAAAAGATAACGATGAACTTATCGCAAGCTTCTCACGTGCATTAGCTAGTGACTTAAGAGCTAGCCAATCACAAGAAGAATTCGATAAAGCATTAGGTGACGCTGTAGATTCAATCTACGATGCATCAGTTAATAAAAACTAATTTTCATATTTAAAAAAGGTCGTGCAGGAAAACTGCACGACCTTTCTTTATATTATCCTTTATGTTTCATCAAAAGTTTGGTTGAAAAAATCACAAAATTTTTGTGTACTATTTTGACTAAACATTAATTCTCCTGGACCTGCACCGATAATTCCTATTCTTTCTTTTTTATTGAATAGACCTTCTCCAGTACAACTATATCTCTATTTAGATAATTGTTCTAATTTCTCTTTTGTCTCTTTTATAATCTTATCTAACTGTTCTTTTTTATCATTGTCTTGCATAGATTCTTTTGATGCTTTCATAAATAAATGGAATAAATCGTGTAACTTTTCGCGTGATTGTTTCATTTCTTCAAAGTCTACATTTTCAAATTGCGCCATGCGTTCTGAAAAATCACTATTTTCTTTGTTTTCATCAACAAATTGTTGACCTTCTTCTGTAATTGAATACACTTTTTTATTGCCATCTTTAGTGATTGTGACAAAGTCTCTATCTTCTAACATTTGTAAAATAGGATACACTGAACCTGGACTTGGAGAATAAAAACCTTTAAATTTTTCTTCTAAATCTTTAATAATTTGGTAACCATGTCTTGGTTCCTCTTTTAACATTTCTAAAATTACAAATTGTAAATTTCCTTTTTTGAAGAATCTATCTCTACCATTCATTTGTCTAAAGTCTCCAAACTGACCTGGCCCTCTACCTTGGCCTCTGTTCATATCAAATCCTTCAAAATGTCTCATACCTCTATTTATACGATTATTATTTCTATTAAACATGTTAATCACCTTTCTTTTTTTCGATATATCGATATATTAAACGATATATCGAAACTTGTCAACGATATATCGTTAATTATTTTAAAATAAAAAAATGGCACTATGATTTTTCCTTTCATAGCACCATTTTTATTGATTAATCTTCTTCTATGGGACTAGTTATCTCGATATTTTCTGGCTTACCAAACATAGGTGTCCATTGTTCTATCGAATAATCCGCTACTAATCCTTCTTTCCAAAACGGATCAGCTTTGAGTAATGACATTAATTGGTCTTCATTATTTGCTTTGAGTACTAAATATGCCTCCAATTTACTTTTATCTTCATTTTCAACTGGACCTGATACTAATCAATCACCAGATTCAACGAGTTGATATAAATACATAGCATGATCACGTATGTGCTGTTGCCAACCTTTCATGTCTGTATGAACAAATTTCACTAAATAATAAGACAAAGTATACTCCTTTTTAATATTACGTTATTGATATTCTTATAACCGTTCTCCATTAGATTCAATCACATTTCTATACCATTCAAAAGAATCTTTTTTCGTGCGTTCGAGTGTACCTTGTCCTTTATTATCTCTATCAACATGGATTAAACCGTAACGTTTTTTCATTTCTCCAGTAGTGAAAGATACAATATCTATAATACCCCAAGGTGTATAACCCATTAAGTCAACACCATCCTGGTCGACTGCATCAATTGCGGCTTCAATATGTTCTTTTAAATATTGAATACGATAGTCATCATGTATATTTCCCTTTTCATCTATTTCATCAACTGCACCAAAGCCATTTTCGACTATAAACAATGGAATTTGATAGCGATTATATAATACATTTAATGTGAATCTTAAACCTACCGGATCAATTGCCCAACCCCAATCACTAGTTTGAATATAAGGATTTTCAACTGAATTAGGTAAACCACCGTTCACTACGTTATCTTCTACACTACTATTACTATCATGTTTAACTACTGTAGACATATAATAGCTAAATCCAATGTAATCGACTGTACCTTCTTGTAAAATTTGGTCGTCTCCTTCAAGCCACCCTATGTTAATATTTTCTCTTTCAAACATTTTCGTAGCATAACCTGGGTAATATCCTCTAACTTGCACATCTGGGAAGAAGAAGCGCATTCTACCTGCAATTTCCGCTTCCATCATATCTTTAGGATTACAACTATATGGATAAATAGGTACATGTGAAATCATTGCGCCTATTTCAAATTCAGGATTAATGTCTTTACCAATTTTGACAGCTTTGGCACTTGCGATAAGTTCATTATGTGCGACTTGATATAATACCTCTTCTTTATTATCTTCTTCGGATAATAACACGCCAGAGTTTGTCCATAAAAAGATAGGATTATTCAAATCCATCTGGTTATTAATTTCATTGAATGTCATCCAATATTTTACTTTATCTTTATAACGTTTAAATACTGTTTCAGCAAAATGTGCAAAGAAATCTGCTACTTGTCTATTTTTAAATCCACCATACTCTCTAGCGAGATGTAATGGCATTTCAAAATGTGATAACGTAATGACCGGTTGAATATCATATTTTAATAGTTCATCAAATAAGTCATCATAAAATTTTAGTCCTTCTTCGTTAGGGTCTTCTTCATCTCCATTAGGGAAAATACGTGTCCAAGCAATAGAAGTACGTAGACATTTTAATCCCATTTCACTAAATAATTTCACATCTTCTTTATAACGATGATAGAAGTCAATACCTTCGTGATTAGGATAATATTTATCTGCTTCTACTTCTTGAGTGATTTCACGTGCTTTTCCATGTTCACCTGCTGTCATCACATCAATCACACTTAGTCCTTTTCCACCTTGATCATAGCCACCTTCAAATTGGTTAGCTGCTAATGCGCCACCCCATAAAAAATCATTAGGTAATTTAGACATTATATATCTCTCCTTTATTTTTTAATAATTGTCATTATATTATCTTTATCTGTAACTTCATTTTTATCTTCGATTATTATTTCTTCAAACTCATCACTATTAGTTATAATAATCGGTGTAATAGTGTTATATCCTTGTTTTTCAATATAGCTTTGATTAAATCTAAGTAATGTTTTACCAATTTCTACATTGTCATTTTCTTTTGTTAATACTTCGAATCCATTGCCCTTTAAATTCACTGTATCTAAACCAACATGGATTAATATTTCTATACCATTATTAGAAGTAATACCTATAGCATGTTTACTCGCGGCAATCATACTTACTTTACCGACAACAGGAGATTTAATTTCATTCTCAATCGGTTGAATTGCTATCCCTTTCCCCATCATTCCTTCAGAGAAAATTGGATCTTTGACATCTTTCAAAGGTACTATTGAACCAGTTGTCGGTGATAAAATATATTCCTCTAATGAATCATTATTAATTTCAGTGCTATTGTTATTTATATCTGCATCTTGAACTTTATCTGTTGTGTCTTCTCCATAACCAAATATTTGTATTAAAATAATAGGTAAAACAATTGCGATAATTGAACCAATCACTATTCCCCAAATTGATGTTGGATTATCGCCACTATATCCATTAACAATTGTTATTGGCCCAGGTAATCCTGCATAAGCATAGTATTTAGGATTGAAGAAACTCGCAACTAAAGCACCAATCCCACCACTAATACATGCAATAATAAATGGCTTTTTAAATCTTAAGTTAATTCCATACATAGCGGGTTCTGTTATTCCAAATATACCTGTTATACCAGCAGATAAGGAAACTTTTTTAATTTCTGCATTTTTTGATTTGAAAAACACTCCCAATACAGCACCAAATTGAGCAATAACTGCAATTGTTTGAAATGCTTGAAATGCATCACTTTTATATTCTTCAAAGTTTGCAAGAACCATCGGTGTAACACCCCAATGCACACCAAAAATAACAAATACTTGCCAAAATGTACCAATTAATATTCCAGCTAACCATGGAGCAACATCTACTAACGTGTTAAAACCACTTGCAATACCATGTGCTGCACCAGAAGCTAATGGCCCAATTATGATAAGTGTTAGTGGTACCATAATGACAATGCTGAAAAATGGTACAAATAATTGTCGAACCACTTCAGGTATATATTTGTTCAAATACTTTTCAACATATGATAAAGCCCAAACTAATAATAGTGGTGGCAAAACAGATGAAACATAACTTGTTTCTGATAAGGGTAAACCTAAGAAATGAAAACTTTCACCTTTACCTATTCTCTCTATTATTCCCGCTAAATCTGGACTAACCAAAGCCGCACAACAGGCAACTGCAATATAAGTATTAACATTAAAATGTTTTGACGCAGTTAAAGCTATAAAAATAGGTAAAAAAGTAAATGGTGCCCAGGAAATAAAGTTAAAAACTTCGAAAGTCCCCGTTTCTTTAAAGCTAGGTATTATCAAATTGATGATGATTAATAACCCCTGCAATATTCCTGCCGCTGCAAGAACATAGATAAAAGGGGCAAATACAGCAGACATCGTAGCAATAACTCTATTCACTATAGATTCTTTTTGGCCTTGGCTATCATAATTAGAGTTATCATTTTGATCAATTAATTTTTCAAATTCTTGGAATACAGAACCTACTGCGTTACCAATGACAACTTGGAATTGACCATTATTTTCAACCACAGTTACAACGCCATCTAAATTCGATACTTGTTTCTTAGCATTAGGTATCGATCTTTTTAATACAATTCTTAGCCTTGTAGCACAATGTGATGCTTTAACAACATTTTCATTCCCACCGATAATATCTAGAATATCCTTAGCCAATTCTTTATTTTTGACGCTCAATGTCATTACCTCCTAATGGCAAAGATTATGTAAGCCTTTTCATCATCATTATAATTGTACCGGTACAATTTGTAAATGAATTCTCTGATATTATATCGGTACAATTTCGTTTTGTTATAATATATATATAATTCTAGATTGGAGAATAATAAATTATGTTGAAATATGAACATATTGCTAATGATATTGAAAGGTTTATTGATAACGGTCATTATCAAGCTGGTGATAAATTACCCAGCGTAGAAGAATTAAAAATAAAATATAATGTAAGCAAAAGTACTATTATTAAAGCACTTGCTATTTTAGAAAAAGAAGGAACTATTTTCCAAGCTCGTGGAAGTGGTATATATGTTAGAAATAAAAGAATTGATGGTTACGTCAATTTATTAAAAACAAAAGGATTTTCTGATAATCTACAAGATCATAATATAAGTAGTTTAGTCATTGAATTTGATGAATTTATTCCAGAGGAATCAGTAAGAAAACATCTGAGATTAAATAAAAATGAAAAAGTAATTTATATTAAAAGATTACGCTTTTTAGACAATCGAATATTATGTATAGAAACATCGTACTTTAATAAAAACATTGTTCCTACACTTGATAAACAAATAGCTACTCAATCCATTTTCAGTCATATTCAAAAACAATTAAACATCAATATAGGATTTTCTGACATATATTTTTATGTGGATTTTCTTAACAAAAATGAGTCACAACAATTAGAATTAAATGAAGGCGATCCTTGTATGAGACATGAACTCATATTCCACACTAATAAAGGTATACCTTTTGACTATTCTAATATTGTGTATCACTTTAAAAATGCAAAATTTTTCGTGCCTATTCAAAGTTAACAAGACACTATTTTATAACAAAACAAAAAACTCAACCAAGGCTCATTTACGCTTTGGTTGAGTTAATTTTAATTATTTTTCTCCATAGAAACCTAATTTAAGGTCTTTTGAAGTTTGTTTACGGATTTTTCTCATTAATTGTTCATCTTCAATTAATGATTCTCCATATGATGGAATCATTTTCTTAATTAATGGTTTCCATTCATCAGCATATTCAGCGAAGTTTTTCTCAAGAACTTCTAATGCTACAGATACTGAAGTTGAAGCCCCTGGTGATTCACCTAATAATGCAATCACTGAGTGGTCTTGTGAATTCACTACTTCAGTACCGAACTGAATATAACCTTTACCATGTTCTTCTGTATCTTTAATAACTTGTACACGTTTACCTGCTGTATAAACTTGCCAATCTTCATCACGTGCTTCTGGATAGAATGTACGTAAATGATTCATACAACCTTCTTTAGTCATAATCACTTGGTCGAATGAATATTTGATTAATGGTAAGTTTTTAACTGCAGATGCTAGTAAAGTTGTAATATTGTATGGTTTTACAGATTTGAATAAATCTAAGTTTGAACCATTTTTAAGGAATTTAGGACCTACGTTCGCAAATGGTCCGAATAATAATGTTCTTTCACCATCAATATAACGTGTATCTAAATGAGGTACAGTCATTGGTGGTGTACCAGGTGGTTCTTTACCATACACTTTGGCATCGTGTTGTTTGATCACTTCTGGGTTTGTACATGCAATGAATTGTCCACTGATTGGGAATCCACCTAAATGTTTACTTTCAGGGATACCTGTTTTTTGTAATAGTGGAATTGCGCCACCACCAGCACCAATAAATACATAGTCCGTTTCTTGTTCAAACACATCACCTGTGTTACGGTTTTTAATTTTGACTAACCATTTACCATTTGATAAACGTGTAAAATCAACCACTTCATGATTGTATTTTACTTCTACATTATCAGTTTCTTGAAGGTGTTGTGCCATCTTACGTGTTAATTCACCGTAGTTTACATCTGTACCTTCATCAATTTTACTTGCTGCCATGTAGCCACCATCATTTTGGCGACCTTTCATCATTAATGGAATCCACTTTCTCATTACTTCGATATCTTCAGTGTATTCGATATTATCGAACATTGGGAAAGCTTTCATTTTTTCATAACGATCTTTTAAGAATTTAACGTTATTTTTACCTCTTACAAAACTAATATGAGGTAATGGATTAATAAATGCGCGTGGGTCTTCAATATTTCCTGATTTAACTAAATGACCCCAAAATTGTTTAGAAATCTCAAACTGTTCGTTGATTTCTTTCGCTTTTTCGATATCAATTGAACCATCAGGTTGTTGAACAGTATAGTTCAATTCACAAAGCGCAGCATGACCTGTACCTGCATTGTTACGTTCGTTAGAACTTTCAATACCAGGACGGTCTAAGCGTTCATACAAATGAATATTCCAGTCTGGCGCAATTTCTTTTAACATTGATCCGAAAGTTGTACTAAGTACACCGGCACCAATTAAAATTACGTCTTTTTTGTCAGACTTTGCCATGTTGTTCACCTCTCCAAAATAAATACTTACACCAGTCCACTAAAATTGCATTTTATTGACTAAATCAGGATTTAATACAATTTTTCTAACATTTCATCTCGTAAACTAGTCTTCTATTCTTATGTTAAATCAACCATTGATAAAAGTAAATTATTATTCTTTATAATAATAGAAATTGATTTAGAAGGTGATTATATTTTATCCATAAATACATGAAATTATATATATGTCACATTAAGTCACTACGGAATAATATTTATTTTAACTAAATTTTAATTATTTTGTTGTAAAAACTTTTCAATATAAAATGCTGATTCTTCTATTGATTTATATTCTGTGTTAATCACGGTCGCATTTAATTTATTGAATATTTCCTCAGCATAGGATAATTCTTTCTTAATTCTATCTAAACTATTGTAGGTTGATGTTTTGGAAATACCTAATGCTTCAGCACGATTTTTTCTAATATTAGCGATATAATTAGGACTTGCTGTTAAACCGAATACCTTTAACCCTTTATGTTGGAAGACACTTTCAGGAATCGTCACTTCTGGCACTAATGGGATATTCGCTATTTTATAACCTTTATTGGCTAAATACATACTCAATGGTGTTTTAGACGTTCGAGATACGCCAACAATTAAAGCATCCGCTTCTCCAATATCCGTGAAGTGTTTACCGTCATCATATTTAACCGAATATTCTATAGCTTCAATACGTTTGAAATATTCAGTGTTCATTTTTCGTAATGCACCACTTTCCATCAGTGGTGTAGATTGCGTATGTTGTTCAATCATCGTGATTAATTCCGACATATAATCTATATATGATATTTGATGTTCCTGTGCATATTGATGACCAAGTGCATTGAAAGATTCACTAACCAGTGTTGTAACCACTATCGCGTTTTTTTCATGCGCTAATTCTAATACATTAAGAAATTCATTTTCATCCTTAATATATGGGAACTTCTTAATTTCTATTTGTGTTAAATCTGGAAATTGGGTCAGTGTCGCATGTATCATCCGTTGTGCCGTTTCTCCAATAGAGTCAGAAACGATGTAAATCGTTAATTGTTGTGCTTGTTGTTCTTTCACATTATCTCTCACTTTCTTCAGCTTGACTCTGAGCTGTAGCTAGGATTGCTCCAGGTACTCGGAATGGTGAACATGAAACATAATCAATGTCCAATTGGTTAAATCTACGTATTGATTTAGCATCTCCACCTAATTCTCCACAAACACCTATTTTAATAAACGAATTAACGTGTTTAGCATTTGTGACCGCTATCTCTATCAGTTGACCTACGCCATCATGATCTAACGTTTGGAAAGGATCAAGCTGTAATATATTACTTTCAGTATACACATTTATAAATTTGCCTGCATCATCTCTTGAGAATCCATATGTTAATTGCGTTAAATCATTCGTTCCAAAACTAAAGAAGTCACAATGTTGTGCCAATTGATCCGCAATCAAACATGCTCTTGGTGTTTCAATCATAGTGCCAATCAAATAATGTACTTTATTTTTCATATCATTCTCTAAATCCTGAATCGTTGATACTAATTGTGATTTTAATGTTGTAAACTCTTCAACTGTAGATACAAGTGGAATCATGATTTCTGGTTGAGATGTAATACCTTCTTTTTTAAGGTTAAACACGCTAGTCATGATTGCCTCAACTTGCATTTCATAAAGTTCAGGGTAAGTAATAGCTAGACGACATCCTCTATGTCCTAACATTGGGTTAACCTCATTCAAATCATTGATTCTTCGTTTTAGATGTGCTGTAGAAACGTTTAATTGGTCTGCCACCATAGCAATATCTTCTTCCGTTGATGGTAAGAACTCATGTAACGGTGGATCTAATAATCGAACAATTGTTGGTCGCCCAGCTGATAATTTAAATATGGCCTCAAAGTCTTCAATTTGATATGTCTTGATTTTATTTAATGCTTCTACACGTTCATCATAATTAGAAGCTAATATAAATCGACGCATTTCCACAAGGCGTTCCGCACCGAAAAACATATGCTCTGTTCGCACTAAGCCAATGCCTTTAGCATTAAACTGATAACCTGCTTGTATATCTTGTGGTGTTTCTGCGTTCATTCGTACCTGTAATCGTGCAATCTCCTCTGACCATTGCATAAATTGTTCGAACTCATCGCTATGTTCAGCGCTAACTGTTTCAATTTCTCCAAGATATAAATCTCCAGCACTACCATCGACTGAAATGATATCCCCTTCATGTAACATATCACCATTAGGGTAATGTACTGTTTTGTTTACTGTATCAATTTCGACATCGGAACAACCAGTCACACAGCATTTCCCCATTCCTCTAGCGACAACTGCAGCATGTGATGTCATTCCACCGTGTGTAGTGACAATAGCTTCACTCGCCACCATACCTTCGATATCTTCTGGAGATGTTTCAGGTCTCATTAAAATAACATTGTCACCATTCTCTGCTTGAACTTTAGCTTCTTCAGCTGAAAACACAACTTTTCCTGTCGCTGCACCTGGACTTGCTGGTAGCCCCATTTTCGAAATAACGGTCGCTTGTTTTAATGCTTCCTCTTTAAAATTAGGATGTAATAATGTCTCGATTGATTTTACATCAACTTGTGTCACAGCTTCTTCTTTAGTAATGAGCCCTTCATTAACCAAATCAACAGCCACTTTAATAGCTGCTCGAGCCGTACGCTTACCATTACGTGTTTGTAATAAATACAGTTTTCCATTTTCAATCGTAAATTCAATGTCTTGTAAATCTTTATAATGCGTTTCTAATTGTTTTGTTACATTGACAAATTGTTGATGCACGTCTGGCATTTGTTCCTTCAATGTATCGATATCTTTTGGTGTACGAATACCTGCTACAACATCTTCACCTTGAGCATTTAACAAGTATTCTCCAAATAATTGATTCTCTCCTGTCACAGGGTTTCTAGTAAATGCCACTCCTGTACCACTTCGTTCACCACTATTACCAAATACCATTTCCTGAATGTTTACAGCAGTACCAATATCATGTGGAATATCATTTAAATCTCTATAGACACGCGCACGATCATTATCCCAAGACTTAAATACAGCTTCAATTGATTCTTCTAATTGTTGAAGCGGATCTTGAGGGAATGGTTTATGCCCATGTTCTAAATAAATCCTTTTATATTGTTCACAAATTTCTTTTAATCCTTCAGCAGTAATATCAGCATCAGAATCATATTGATGTTCTTTTTTATATTGTTCAAAATATGTATCAAAATGAGTCATTGGTACGCCATAAACAACGTCGCCAA
Source organism: Staphylococcus sp. HL28 (assembly GCF_021117155.1). NCBI lineage: Bacteria > Bacillati > Bacillota > Bacilli > Caryophanales > Staphylococcaceae > Staphylococcus > Staphylococcus sp. HL28. Next base: position 320,844 of record NZ_CP088218.1, on the reverse strand, counting down.
ACATTTGTAATAGGCGTCGATAGCAATCATACGCAAATCGAGCATCATCTGTTTTTGTGGCAAGTTTTTCTACATTCTCATCATTTAAACCTAAATTTAATATGGTATCCATCATACCTGGCATAGATATTTTCGCACCACTTCGTACTGACACAAGTAATAAATGATCCTGAGATGAAAAAGATTTGCCTGTTCTATTTGAAAAGGCAGTTAAGTGGTCATGTAATTGTGATTTTACATCGTCTGATAAACGTTCACCTTGCTTTAAGTAATCTATACAAGCTTCTGTCGTAATCGTAAAACCGTCTGGAACAGGCAAACCCAATCGTTTCATTTCCGATAAATTGGCACCCTTTCCGCCTAGTAAGTCTTTCATAGATTTTTGTCCTTCATCAAATGCATAAATCAATTTTGTCATGAGTAAGCACCTCTTTTATTATGTCATACTAATTAATTTTGAGTATGTCATAATAAAAAGAAAAATACAAGCATGATATGAAAACGATTACGCATATTTTTTATTATTGTCACAATTTATCTAATATTTGGACTAAAAATCTATAGTTATTTTAGCCATCTAATCACAAACAATGTGTCATACTAATAAAAATAACCTGAGCATGGATCCAATGCTCAGGTTATTCTCACTTTATATTTTATTCATGTTCTTGGTTATATTTTTCTACTTCTGCATCTCTTAATTCCACACGTCTAATTTTACCTGAATTTGTTTTTGGTAAATCTTCTACAAATTCAATTGCACGTGGATATTTATATGGTGCAACTTCATTTTTGGTAAAGGTTTGAAGTTCTTTAATTAGCTCGTCATCACCTGTGTATCCATTTTGAAGAATTATAAATGCTTTAACAATATTACCTCTTAATTCATGTGGACTTGCAACCACTGCACATTCTTTAACCGCAGGATGATTTGTCAATGCATCTTCTACTTCAAATGGCCCAATCGTATAGCCTGAACTAATAATGATGTCATCTTTACGACCTTCAAACCAGAAATAACCATCTTCGTCTTGGTGAGCTAAATCACCTGTGACATAATAATCACCTAATCTTGCAGCTGCAGTTCGTTCAGGTTCTTTGAAATATCCTTTAAATAATGCAGGTAAGTCTAACGGCACAGCAATATTACCTTTGACGTTAGGTTCCACTTCATTTCCATCGTCATCAATAATAGTTGTATAACTACCTGGAATAGATTTACCCATCGCACCTGGACGAGATGCTGTATCTTTTAAGAAACCAATTAGTAATGTACTTTCTGTTTGACCATAGCCATCTCTCACTGTGATATTAAAATACTTCTTAAATTGTTCAACGACTTCTCTATTTAATGGCTCGCCCGCTGACACTGCACTATGCAGATGTTCTAAATGATAATCATCTAGATTTTGTAATTTTGCCATCATACGGTATTCTGTCGGCGTACAACATAATACATTGATTTGATATTCTTGTAATAATTCTAAATATGTTTCTGGTTTAAAACGGCCGTTATATACAAACGCTGTTGCTCCCGAACCTAAACTTGATAAAAATGGACTCCATACCCATTTTTGCCAACCTGGCGCTGCTGTCGCCCAAACAAGGTCATCTTCTTTAATACATAGCCAGTGTTTAGGTGCCATTTGTAAATGGGCATAACCCCAACCATGTGTATGGGTAACAGCTTTTGGATTACCAGTAGTGCCAGACGTGTATGATAAAATCGCAACATCTTCTCGAGAAGTATCAGCCGCTTCTAGTTCATCACTTGCATTGGACTTCTCTTCTTCAATTGAAATCCAATCTGGATGTGTATCACCAACAATAAATTTAGTAAGGTTTTGATATTCTTTTAACCCTTCAAATTCCTTAATAAATTTCCCAAATGAAATAACTGCATCGATTTCACCGTGGCTTACTCGATATTGTAAGTCTTTGGTACGTAACATTTCAGAACTTGGAATGATGGCAATCCCTAATTTTAATGCTGCAATATATAATTCATATGTAGCTATAGCTCTTGGCATCATAATTAATACTTTATCACCGTATTTCAAGCCATGCTTCTTGAAAACATTACCTACTTTATTCGCATTTTTTATCAAGTCTTGATAAGTCACTTCAATATGATCATGTTCTGAATCTCTGTAAATAATTGCTTTTTTAGTTGCATCTGAAGCATATTGTTCTATCGCTGATGTAATATTATATTTTTCAGGTGCAAGTAAATCGGTTTTTTGCATATTTTTACTCCCTTTCCATGTCATTCATTTCAATTTTATCAAATGTATTATTACATTGATATATTTTACTCCTTATTGACAGACGACCAAACTAATATGACTTTCTTTTTCATCAAAAAAACGATACAGAAATAGTTTCTGCATCGTTCCTTTATATATTAGAATATATCTTCGTAATTTAGAAATTGCTTGGCCATATCTTCAAGTTCTATTCTAATATTATATGACAAATCACGATTTACGATTAGGTTATCAACACCACGTTTTGTTCCACGTTTACGATGTGTTTGCGCGTATGCTGATGACTTTTGCCAATCATAAAAGGCTTGTCTCGATTGCCATAAAGTCACTATAATATAATGTTTATGTTTAGTTTGAGGTCTAAGAAAACGTAACGCTTTAAATCCTGGTACATCTTGCAAATGCTTCTGACGTCCTAAAAATTTATCTTCAAATTGAGTTTCTTTATCTTCATTGACATATAAATGATTGAGCACACAAAATGTATCATTTGATAGCTCATTAATCGATTCTAAGATGTCATAATATTGAGCATCATTATTTTTTTCGATCATAAATGTATCGTCTGATTCATTCATTTTATATGTTTTATAGTAATCATTTAATAACATGTTATTCCTTCATCCTAATTCATTTTTACATTTCTTTATACAGTTTGCTCGTATAATGAGAGTGATCTTTTAACTATTTCTAATATTTCATCGTCTAAATTAGTCACTTGCTTAAAATATAATAATATATTATCAGCTAGTTTTTCTTCTTTTGGAAATTGTATATCCTTATCTACCCATGCCGCAAGTTCGCCTAGAGGTGTCTTGTCCCCTGTAAAACTTTGTATAAATTCATAAAACGTCACGCTATCACCTCATCTTACTTATTGCTACTATACTATCACGAAACGCGCAATAAAACATCACTATTAATCAAATAGCATTAAACTTTTTTCGTTTTCAAAATTATATCAACTCACATGTAAGTCCTTTTACATCATTGATATTATTTTGAGCGACGTGATAATTTTGGCAAAGCTACACAAACAACTAAAAATGAACTTAATGCCATCAAAGCATTAAACCAGAAACTTATCATTGCACCAGTAGCAATAGAAGATGTACTTGCCGTTACACTATAAATGGTACCGGCTAAAGTAATACCAAATGCACCACCTAAAGATGAGGCCATTTTATAGATACCTGCTGCCACACCAACTTCTGATTCGGAACAATTTGAAATGGCAGTATCTGTGGATGGCGTTGCAAACAAACCTAATCCTAATCCAAATAACAAATAACCTAATACACAGGCTACAATGTAACTTGTAACTGAGAGCATAGTCATCGACATGAATAACACGCCTAACATGGTTGAAAAAGTACCAAGTAACATTGGTTGTCTGGGCCCTATTTTTCTTAAAAGTATTTCTCCAACTCTTATCATTGAAAGCACAGCAACTAAATATGTGATTGATAACATACCTGCTTTAAAAGCGGAAAATCCTAAACCTTGTTGTACAAATGTATTCGCAACAATGAGTGTACCTGCCACTGTATTTAGTAAAAAGTTAGCTAATGTTGCAACCGAATATAGTCTATTATTAAAAAGATTAAAATCTATTAATGGATACGAGGATTTTCTTTCAAAGTAATAAAACATGATAGCCATCATAATGCAAAAACATATCAAACATATGATAAGTATAGAAAGCCATCCCATCTTTGACCCTTGTGTAATGACAATATTGATACTGAGCATAATTAAAACTAGCAACCCTACACCTATAACATCAAAGCGTTTCTTCTCTTTGCCTTGATATGCAGTTGTTTCTGGTGTGCCTTTAATAAGCAACAACGCAATAAGCGACACGATAATAGAAAATATAAATATATATTTCCATCCTAAAAATGTAGTCATTACACCACCAAATATAGATGCTAAACCTGAGCCACCCCAAGAGCCTATGGACCAAAAACTCAATGCACGTTGTCTATCTTTACCGTGATAGTATGTTTTAACTATTGCTAAAGTTGCTGGCATAATGGCTGCTGCTGACAAACCTTGAATCGCTCTTCCTATTAATAATAACGGAACAAAAGACGTCGCTATCACAAGTAATGACCCTACGATATTCAGCCATAAACCAATATTCGTTAATTTGACGCGCCCATATGTATCAGCAAGACCGCCAGCACCTACAACAAACATTCCACAAAAGAGTGCTGTTAGACTGACGGCTATACTGATTGTCTCTAAACGACTATGAAATGCTTGCGTCAATGTTGGAATCACGTTAACTAATGACGTCGCAAATAGCCAAAATGTTAACACCGATAAAACAATACCAATTAATAATCTATTATTACCTTTAAATTCTTGTTGTTGATTCATAGTTGTATTAATCTCCTTTAGTTCAAGTAATCTAGCACAACAGTACCTACTGCTTCAGCTGCAACTAACATAGAAGATTCACTAATATTAAATTTAGGGTGATGATGTGGATAAATCTCACCATCTTCAGGTGCAGCACCTGAGTAAATAAATGTACTTGGTAATTCTACTGCATAAAATGCAAAGTCTTCAGATGGTGGTTGTGGTTCACATTCTTCGACACCTTTAATATCATTGTCTCCAGCATTTTTAATTGTGTCAGCAACGTAAGAAGTAAATTCTGGGTTGTTGTATAACGCAGGATAGTCTTTATTAAATTCAAAATCACATGTCACACCAAATGTACTTTCTAATCCTTCAACGAGACGTGTTAATTCTTTTTCAATTGTATCTCTAGTATCATCTGTTAACGCGCGCACGTCACCTTCAATTTCAATACTATCTTTAATAACATTAAATTGGCCTTTACCGTCAAATGAACCAATGGTTACAACACCTGTTTCAAACGGACTTAAACGTCTAGAGACCACAGTTTGTGCTGTTGTCACAAAGTTAGCCCCCGCAACGATTGCATCGTTTGCCATGTGAGGTGATGATCCATGACCACCTTTACCATGTACAGTAAGTTTGAAATACGCACGTCCTGTTTGAACAAATCCTTCTTTATAAAAGACTTTTCCGGCTTCCATTGTACTCATTACGTGTGCGCCTAGTACGTGATCAACACCGTCTAAGACACCGTCTTTAATCATACCTTGCGCACCGCCAGGAGGCATTTCTTCAGCTGGTTGATGAATAACAATAACTTTACCTTTAAATTGGTCTTTCATTTCGATAAGCGTTTCAGCCAAAATTAACATATAAGCAGTATGTGCGTCGTGGCCACACGCATGCATAACGCCTTCGTTCTCAGAGGCGAATGGTAACCCAGTTTCTTCTTTAATTGGTAACGCATCAAAATCGGCACGAATCGCTAGTGTTTTACCAGGTTTACCACTATCAATCGTTACTTTTACACCATTTTGTCCTACATTCGTTTCTACTTTACAATCTTTATCTTTGTAAAAGTCTGCGATGTATTTAGGTGTTTCTACTTCTTTAAATGACAATTCTGGATGTTGATGAAGATATCTTCTTATCTCAATCATTCTATCTTCTTTTTCACGTAGACGTTCAACTAAAGTATTACTCATAAAATCCTCTCCTTTTATCTATATTATAATACGTTATTCCCTTTTATTGTTGTGTCACACTTTACATTGTTAAAGACATGATTATTAAAATATAAAAAATCACTTCGATATGAATATGTCATACCGAAGTGATTGATTGAAAATATTTAATGTTTATAAAATGGGTCGTTTTCTTTAGCGCCTGCCATTTCGTCATGAACACCATGTTTATAATAATCTACATATTGAGGTTCTAACGGTTTTCTACCACGAATAATATCAGCAGCTTTTTCTGCTAACATTAGAACTGGTGCATGAATATTTCCGTTTGTTGTTCTAGGCATTGCTGAGGCATCAACAACACGTAAATTTTCCATACCATGTACTTTCATTGTAAGTGGATCTACAACTGCCATTGGATCTGATGCAGGTCCCATTTTCGCACTGCATGATGGATGTAACGCTGTTTCACCGTCTTTACGTACCCAATCTAAAATTTCTTCATCTGTTTGAACAGATGGTCCTGGTGAAATTTCGCCAGCATTAAATGGATCCATAGCTTTTTGAGATAAAATGTTTCTTGCAACTCGAATAGCTTCTACCCATTCACGCTCATCTTCTTTGGTTGATAAATAGTTAAAGACGATACTTGGTTTTTCAAAAGGATCTTTAGATTTAATTTTCAAGCTACCGCGTGAATTAGAATACATTGGTCCTACGTGAACTTGGTAACCATGTGCGACAGGTGCTTTTTGACCATCGTAACGTACTGCAATTGGTAAGAAGTGGAACATTAAGTTAGGATAATCTACTTCATTATTTGAACGAACGAAACCGCCACCCTCGAAGTGGTTAGAAGCTGCAGCACCTTTACGTGCAAAAATCCATTGCAAACCGATAAATGGCATGCGTTTAACATCTAAACTTGGTTGTAATGACACAGGTTCTTTACATTCGTGTTGAATATAGACTTCTAAGTGGTCTTCAAAGTTTTCACCAACACCTGGTAAATGAACACGAGGTTCAATACCTTTAGATTTTAAGAATTCTGAATCACCAATACCTGACAGTTGTAATAATTGTGGTGTATTGAAAGCACCACCTGATAAAATAACTTCTTTGGCATTAATTGTTCTTTCTTTACCATTTTTCTTGTAAGTGACACCCGTTGCTCTTCTACCATCAAAATTTATTTTAGTTACAAATGCTCTTGTTTCTACATCTAAATTTTTACGTTTCATAGCTGGTCGTAGATAAGCTCTTGAAGCTGACATACGGCGTCCACGGTGTACTTGACTATCGAATGGGCCGAAACCTTCTTGACGGAAACCATTCACGTCAGGCGTTTTATGATATCCTGCTTCAACACCTGCATCAAAGAATGATTTGAACAATGGATTGGTTGCTGGACCACGTTTTAGTTTGATTGGGCCATCATGTCCTCTATATTTATCATATGGCGCTGAACCGTAAGTTGTTTCTAATTTTTTAAAGTATGGTAAACAATGTGCAAAGTCCCAAGTTTCCATACCTTCAGGTTCTGCCCAACCTTCATAGTCCATTGGGTTACCTCTTTGATAAATCATACCGTTAATTGAACTTGAACCACCTAATACTTTACCTCTTGCATGGTCTACTTTACGTCCCATATGTGGTTCTTCTTCTGTTTGATAAATCCAATCATATAATGGATTACCAGATGGGAACATTAGCGCAGCCGGCATTTGAATAAATAAATCCCAGAAATAGTCACTACGTCCTGCCTCTAATACTAATACATTTTTATCTTTATCTTCACTCAGTCTTGCACCTAATACTGATCCTGCACTACCGCCACCAATAATGATGTAATCATATGAATCATGTTTTCTACTCATCACGTATAACCTCCGAAATCAATTTTTATTTGTATTCATCTCTTTCATTGTTATCTTGAATCGTACTGAAATATGTAAGAGGTCGAGTAACTCATGTCACTTGCGTCACTCTAACCTCTGTTTCATTGCTATGTTTTATTTACTGAAAAAGTTAACTGGTTCTGGATTAGTATTTGTTAAAATATGTTTTGATGTTAAATACTCTTCTAATCCTTCTTTACCAAGTTCTCTACCGATACCTGATTGTTTATATCCACCCCATGGTGCTTGTGCGAAATATGGATGGAAATCATTAATCCAAACAGTACCTAGTTTTAATTTGTTAGCAACACGTTGTGCTTTTCCGATATCTTTACTAAATACCGCACCTGCTAATCCATAAATAGAATCGTTAGCTAAGCGAATGGCTTCTGCTTCATCTGAAAATCCTTCTACTGTGACAACTGGTCCAAATACCTCTTCTTGTACAATACGCATGGATGTATCACAATTCGTAATAACAGTTGGTTCGAAGAATAATCCGGCTTGTAAATCTTCTCTTTCAGGACGTTTACCGCCAATAGCTATTGTAGCGCCTTCTTCTTTGGCAACTTCCATATATTTCTCAATTTTATCTCTATGTTCTTGTGAAATGACTGGGCCCATTTCTGTAGCTTCATCAAATCCATTACCTAGTTTAATTTTGCTAACACGGTCGATAAGTGCCTTTTCAAAGTCTTCTTTAATATCGTTATGCACTAATATTCTTGAACCTGCTGAGCATACTTGTCCAGCGTGGAAGTATCCACCATTCAATGCTTGGTCAACTGCTAATTCAAAATCTGCGTCATCAAAGATAATGTTTGGATTCTTACCGCCAAGCTCTAAAGCCACATTAGTCACATGATCTGCTGCTTGTTTCATGATGTGTTTACCAGTCTTAATACCACCTGTAAATGAAACAAGATCCACTTCTTCGTGACCTGACATAACATCACCAATTTCTGAACCGGCACCTAAAACTAAGTTAATTGTACCTTTAGGGAAACCTACTTCTTCCATCAATTCGAATACTCGAATAGTTGTTAGAGGCGTAATTTCACTAGGCTTCATAACCAATGAACATCCAGTTGCTAATGCTGGTGCGATTTTCCAAGACGCTTGTAATAAAGGATAGTTCCAAGGTGTAATTTGTGTCACCACGCCGACTGGTTCTTTAACGACTTTACTTTCTGAATTAGGAATTGGTGTATTAATTATTTCGCCACCGTCTTTATCAGCTAATCCTGCAAAATACATAAATACATTGTGAATGTCATCCATATCTGCATAAGATTCTTCTAATGTTTTACCAGTATCTAATGTTTCTAATTTCGCTAATTCTTCTCGATGTTCTTTGATTTTATCTGCAATGGCTCTTACTTTTTGACCTCTGACTTCACTTGTTTCTGAGGACAACTCACCATCTTCAAATGATCGTCTAGCCGCTAAAATAGCGCGTTCTACATCTTCTTTTGTACCTTCAGCTACAGTGAAAATAACTTCTTGATTATAAGGATTGATTATATCTCTCGTATTTTTATTTGAGCTATCTACCCATTCACCATCAATGAATTGGCGATTTGACAAGCGCTTTACAAGTTCCATCAAAATACCTCCGTTAAGTTTGTTAAATTTTTATTTAACGAATTTTACAGAAATATGTTAGCATATAAAATGAAAACATGTCAAAAGGTCTGGAAAATAAAGAATCACTCTTTATTTATTAAGCTAGTGATTCTTACGCACTAGCTTTAGCTAGGGTGTTCCTTTTGAGCTGAATCGAACGGCTCTAGCACAACGAGATAAAGCAAAATATTTCACTTAATATTTTTCTAAAACCTTGCTTTTCATCTTTTTGAATAAAATTATATAATTGATTAGCATATAAAAGATGAAATCATGTTAACTTTATGTTGAGACGTGGTAAAATGAAATAATTCTTTTTGGAGGTACAGTCATGACACGTTCAGAAAACTACACATCTCAAGTCGAAGAAGCCAAAGACTTGGTAATTAATTCCATTGGCGAAACAATGGATTTGTATGGCATTAATCGTAGTGTTGGTAACTTATACGGCATCATGGTGTTTGAGGGAAGCATGACACTAGATGAAATGAGACAGCAACTGCAAATGAGTAAACCGAGCATGAGCGCCGGTGTAAAGAAACTACAAGAATATGACATCGTTAAACAACAATTTACAAGAGGTAGCAGAAAACAACATTTCGTTGCTGAAAAAGACTTCTTTACTTTCTTCCGCAATTTTTTCACTAAGAAATGGGAACGAGAAATCGATACAAATATGGAAGCAGTCAAAGATGCTGAAGCTATTATTAACCCTATCTTAAACAACAATGATTTAACTGATGAAGAACGACAAGATATTGATAAAGTGAAAGCACAACTCGATCATTCAAAGGTGTACTACGAATGGTTAGCACAACTTAGCGAAGCTTTAGAAACAGGAGAAATCTTTAAATACTTCCCTATTCCAGAACACGAAGATAAGTAAAAGGCTAAAGGATATCAATCCTTTAGCCTTTTTAATATGTTATAAATTATCGTCTTGTTCTTCTTCTTTCACTTGAACAATTCGAAGTGAACGTCTCTCAACCTCTTTTAATTTCTCAGCACGTGTTTCCAGTTTGATTCGATCTCGTCCTAAGGTAATCAAGAATGAGACCATCATAAATATGAATATGACGATTAATGGAACACTCGCAAGTATCGATGCAGTCTTAAGTACATCTAGTGCACGTTCTCCACCTACTAACATGAGTGAGAATGGTAGTAAACATAAGGCAAATGCCCAGAATAATCTGTTCGCTCTTAATGGCTCCCCAATGACTTTCTTTTGAGAAGCAGCCGCTAAAATATAAGAACCAGAATCAAATGTTGTCGCTAAGAATAAGAATGCTGAAATTAAGAATAGAACAATCGTTATAGTTGGGAATGGTAAATGATGCATTACCTCAATAATAGTAGCCTCTGTACTGTGATGATTTAAGAAATCAACCACATTAAATTGACCAGAAATTTGTAAATAAACGGCATAGTTACCGAATATACCAAAGAATAATGCACAACCTAACGTACCATATATCATCGTACCAAGAACGACTTCTTTTAAAGTTCTACCTTTTGAAATTCGAGCAATAAATAAGCCGATAAATGGTGCATAAACTAGCCACCATGACCAATAGAATATCGTCCAATCTTGTGGAAAATGAGTCTCTTTACGATGACCTATACCACCAAATGGCTCAACCCAAGTTGCCATATGGAAGAAATCTCGCATCATGTTCCCTAAACCGGTCACTGTAGTTTCCATAATAAATACAGTTGGTCCAATAATAAAGACAAAGGCTAATAAGATGAATGATAGCCATACATTGACGTCACTCAACTTTTGAATACCTTTTTTCAATCCTGTATATGAACTAATGGCGAATATAACTGTAATAGTTAACAAAATGATTGAACGCATAACCATGTTCTCACCATTTAAACCTGTAAGTCTTTCAATACCTGCTGATATTAAAGGTACACCTAAGGCAAGTGATGTTGCTGCACCACCTAATAATCCAAAGATAAATAAGATATCAACAAGTTTACCTACAAGCTTATCTGTTTGTCCTTTTAATATAGGTCTACACGCTTGGCTAATTTTATATATAGGTTGTTTTTTAACGAACACTAAATAACCAATTGGTAATGCTGGCAATACATAAATCGCCCAAGCAATCGGACCCCAGTGGAACATTCCGTATTGCGTCGCATACTGTAGTGCTTCATCAGACATACTTTTAGCGCCATTAGGTGGCACTTGATAATAGAATGCCCACTCAATGACACCCCAATATAGAATATCTGAGCCAATACCTGCACAGAATAACATGGCTGCCCAAGTAAATGTGTTAAATTCCGGTTTGTCACTCGCTCTACCTAGAGTAACATTACCGTATTTACCAAATGCTATGTATAAAACGAAACAAAAAATTGCTAATCCTAAGAATAAATAAACAGAACCAATCGAGTTTGAAATCGCACTATTGATATCTGTAATAATTGTCTCACTTGCTTTCGGGAAAACCATCATAGGTATAACAGCTAAAAGTAACACTATGACTACACCTATAAAGGTCGTCCAGTCCATAACTTTTTCTTTTCTCAATCGTGATCCCCCTAATACTAAATGATTTATGAATCTTGATGTTCTTAAGTTCCACGTTCAAATATAATTGATTCACAAAATTGACAATAACGAACATTTAATAATAATGCAAATTACATACAAAGAAATACAACCCCATTATTGAATAATTATATAATTTCTGACGATTATTCTTTCACAATTGATTGTTGTGACAACAGTGTTAAATTTAGATTTAACGAATTGAACAAACTTAACCTCATTAAATATATGAATTTTTATGCACAAAAACAGAATTTTTATTTATTTCACTTTCTTTCATTAATTTTGCTTTATTACAACAAAAAAACTATCTCCCACTTAATTCGTGAAAGATAGTTTATTTCATTACTTGTTAGTATCCTAAGAATAATTTTAATGTAAAACCAATCACAACTGAGGTGATTATGACAAAGAATCCCGGAATTATAAAACTCGTGGGCCTTGTTCTGCCTGTTTCGTCCAATTCAACTGCAAATAATAAAGTAGGTTGTGCTGGAATCACAAAGTTAACGTTAAGCGTCTGAACCATGGCGACAAAATATATGGGCGGAATGCCTAAGCTCATGACAATTGGCACCATTATTGATGCAGTCGCTGTTTGAGAAATCACAATCATCGCTACTACTGACACGAGAACGATGACTAGCCAAGGTACACTACTAATAGCTTGGCCAATATCATTCTTTAATATTTTCAAATTATTAGGTGCATTAAAAATAGTAGCGCCTAACCAACCAGGCCCCAATACTGCAAACAATGCGCCAAATGCTGATTGTGATATATGTGATGTTAGAATATCTGACGTATTAATTTTTGATAATAATAGATTAATTGCGGCACTTAAATACATAAAGAATTGTACAATATCGGTCATTTCAACATTAACAGTTTTACCATTCACATTAAATGATGGCATTAATTGAGGGAATATCCCAAATGTTAATATACCTAATACACATATTAAGAATGCTAGTACACCGAATTTTACATTTTTAGAAAATTCACTAGGTAATGTTTCTTCTGGTAGTTCGACTAACTTTTGTGATGGTATGGAATCATTTTTCCCAACAAATGTGCAAAATACACTTAATAAAAGCATACTCATCAACGCAGTTGGTAATACGATACTTAAATATTTTCCCATAGAAATATCGTAACCAGCTAACACAGATATGATATAAGCTGTCGCAGATGCAGCTGGACTACATAAAAGTGCTAAATTCGCAGTAAGTACTGATGCAGTAAGTGCTTTTTTAGGTTGTATGTTTGCTTTTTGAGCTGTCTTAGCAATAATAGGTTCTAATGATAAAGCAATATTAGCAGTACCAATGCCAAAGACAAATACAAACACGATCATTGGTGCAATAAAAATAATTGATTTTGGGAATCTCTCGATGATTTTAGATGCAATATATACAAGGTAGTCTATACCGCCAGTAGCTTGCAACGTACCACCTGCGATACCTATTGATAGAATAATTAATACAGCTGTGACAGGTGCCGAACCTGGAGGTAATTGAAAGCCAAAAATCATAATGAGTTGCGCTACAATAGCAAATATACCGCAACCCAGTGCACCGGCTGTCCTTAAACCGAGTAACACAGCTAAAATCATAATCATAATTTCTATTATAAACACTAGCAATTTAGGAACTCCTAACTCTCTTGTGATGTCAATTTTTAGTAACATTGATATTTTATCATTTAAACATGTGATAAGTATATATTTTCATATTTGATTACAAAATCAAATGTATTATTTTATCAATATAAACGAGTGTTCAATACTGATATATCTAGTATTTAAACAATGTCAAAAAATGTTAACATTTACAAATCAGATTAACATTAAAATAAATGAGCAACACTACACTTGGTAGTTATTGCTCATTTGATTCATCGTCTAATTATTGTTGTGTTTTACGTGCTTGACGTCGTTTTTTATAAATCGTTTCTTCAATAATGGAACCTACGATAAGACCAATGGCAATCACCCATTTACCTATTAATAACCACATACCGTCTCACCTTCTCTATATTGAATCTTTACTCTTATAATTACATTTCCCTATTATAACGAGTTATAACATGATTAAAAGCTGTTACTAGTAGACGGGCCACTACAAATGAATTCACTCAATTGTTGTCGTTCTAATGATGTGGTTACATCAATCACTCTTTGATTTAATGACCCTTTGTAAGGTAGATTAGGACGATATAACTGCGTTATAAACATACCATCAACTAACACATCCACAGATTCTAATAATTCAAAGCGTAATCCCTTATCTTTTGAAAGATATTCATATTGGAATCCAGTCCACACCCATATTGTTTTGGTATGTCCAAATCTTTGTCGAAATGCTTGTACGAGTTTCAATGTGACGTCTAAGTTACAAAAGGGCTCGCCTCCTAAAATACTCAAACCACTAATATAACTCTGTTCACAATATGAAATAATCTCTTGTAATATTTTCTCTGTAAATGGTTCACCATACTTAAAATGTTGCGCTGCTTTGTTATAACAATCTAGACATTGGAATGGACATCCTGAAACATACACACTACACCGCACACCCTCACCGTCTACAAAACTATGCGTTTCAATCTTGGCTATATACCCCTGTCCATGTTCTATTTCTAATATAGGATTCATTGTCAAGATTCCTTCATATGTTTCACACGCGCACACATTTCTTTATGACGGCCTTCAATAACTGGACGTTGAACTGGATTACCTAAATAACCGCATGTTCGTTTAACAACATCAACCGTTTCAGGGTTATCATTACCACATTGTGGACATTGATAGCCGTGTGGTGTTGATTTAAAATCTCCATCAAATCCACATTCATAACAATGATCTATTGGAATATTGGTACCTAAATATCCCACCTTATCATAAGCATAATCCCATACCGCTTCTAGCGCTTTAATATTATGATTCAATTTTGGATACTCGCAATAATGGATAAATCCCCCACTCGCATAATAGGGATAATCTTTTTCAAAATCTAATTTTTCAAACGGCGTAATATCTTTTCTCACATCATAATGAAATGAATTTTGGTAATAACCTTTACTTGTAATATCTTGAATATCTCCAAATCGTTCTTGATCTAACCGACAAAAACGATCGGTCAATGATTCACTAGGCGTACTGTATATACTAAACCAAATGTCATATTGTTTTGTCCATTGTTTTTGTAGACGCTGCATTTCTTTTAATATTTCAATTGTAAATGCTTTGGCTTTGTCATTATGTTCCCAATTAGGTCCATAAAATACTGTAGCAGTTTCATATAATCCGATATATCCCATGGAAATCGTAGCTCTTTTATTCTTAAATAGCGCCATTACATCTTCGCGATCATCGAGTTTATATTTAAATGCACCGCTTTTATATAAGATTGGTGCATTATTTACTGTCACTTCTTTTAATCGCTCTATTCTATATACTAAAGCATCGTGCATTAATGCCATTTTGTTATAAAAAATTTCCCAAAATGTTGTCATGTCACCTTTTGATTCAAGTGCAATTCTTGGTAAATTTAAAGTTACAACACCTAAATTACAACGTCCATTATTCTCAAATTCACCTTGCTCATTACGCCAACTTGGTAAAAATGATCGACATCCCATCGGCGCTTTAAAATCGCCTAATAATTCAACGATCTTATCGTAATTTAATATATCAGGATACATACGTTTTGTTGAACATTCTAATGCAAGTTGCTTGATATCATAATTCGGATCTTCTTTTTTCAAATTAATTCCATCTTTAATAGAAAATACTAATTTAGGAAAAATGGCTGTGACACGATCTTTTCCCAATCCTTTAATTCTCGTTTTCAATATCGCCTGTTGTATTTTACGACTTAATGTATCTGTTCCTAAGCCAAATCCCAATGTAACAAATGGTGTTTGACCATTAGAGGTATACAGTGTATTAATCTCATATTCCAAACTTTCAATGGCGTCATTAATATCTTTAGTAACTTGTTGTGCTACATATGTTTCAATCTGTTCATCTTTAACATAAACTTGTGCTATTTCACGATGATGTCGTTCATTATATTGTGCATACTCACTCAATAATTCATCTACACGATCCACTGTACATCCACCGTATTGACTACTAGAGACGTTCGCAATAATTTGTACAAGTTGTGCTGACGCTGTCTGAATCGATTTTGGGGATGTAACATTGGCATTACCTATTTCAAAGCCATTTTTTAACATACTTTTTGCATCAATTAAACAACAATTTGTTAATGGTTGAAATGGGTGATAATCTAAATCATGAAAGTGAATGTCACCATTTTGATGCGCCTTAGCAATATGTTTAGGTAATAAATAATTTAAAGCATATGATTTCGAAACAATACCTGCCGTTAAATCACGCATAGTCGAAAAGGTATTGCTATCTTTATTAGCATTCTCATTTACGATAGTTGGATCTTTCTCAATCAAACCAGTCAATGATTGTTCTAGTTGATTCATCTTACCACTCTTTTCTATATATAGTGTTTATTTAAAATTTAAAACACAATATATAGTATTACAATGTGTAATCGATGACTTAACTAAACTGTCATAAGTTTATTACTAATTCATGAACAACTATAAAAATAATCATTCAATTTTTAAAATCATTGTTTTGAAAATTGAAGTATGTCAAATAATAATAAAGCCCCATGGGTGCACAAATTTAATCATAACTCTGGCAAATATGTCATACACATTAAACATTTAATCCAAAACAAAAAAGAACTCGAAATAATATTTAATATTATTTCGAGTTCGTATTTTAATATAGATTATTATGAAATGTAGTTGTATGAACCAGCTTGGCTAGCTGAAATAGTACGTGTTGAAACGTTACCTGGTCCACCATTATAGTTCATTTCTGAAACTTTGATTGAACCATCATTATTTACATTTTCTACATATGCAACGTGACCAAATGCGCCTTGTGATGTTTGCATAATTGCACCTTGTTTAGGTGAATTGCTTACATTATAACCATCTTGTGCTGCTGCGTTTGCCCAGTTACTTGCGTTACCCCAATTAGAACCGATTTTACCGCCAACTTTGTCATATACATAATAAGTACATTGACCAGCAGTATACGCATTTGAACCAGAGCTTGATTGTCCAGAAAATGCAGTTGAATTATTTGAAGATGGCGCGTTTTGCGTAGTCACTTTGATATTTTTATCTGATGTTGAATAATCAGCACCTAATCCGCCACCTTGGTTATTTGTATTATTAGCAGTGTAAGATTGTGTATTTTGATTATTGTTTGTAGCATTATTTGAATTGTAGTTTTGAGTAGCTTGGTTACCATATGAATAACTATTGTTATTGCCCTGTTGTTGGTTAGGGCTCCAATTACCTTTCCAATCATAGTGGTAGTTACCTTGTTGATCAATTGTATATGTGTATTCATATGAATAAGGATCATTAGGATTATATCCGTTATTGTTTTCTGCTGCATCTGCATCATGTTGCATTAAACCAAATGTTGCGAAACCTGCTGTTGCGATTGTAGCTGTAGCGATTTTTTTCATTTTAAATATCCTCCTAAGAATGATAAAGCTTTTTTTATTTACTATCTCGTGGCTACCTTCAATTTTCTATAAACATATAAGTTTTTTCTTCGTTAATTAACGACAAGACACACTCTAACAAACAAACAAGCTTTTGTGGGCGATGTTAAGATTTTGTAAATGAATCATAATAATCCAACATTTTTTGTAAAATTGTTGGATTATAGTTGTAATGGCTTTCAAAAGGATAGCTACGCAACTTAATCATTTTGTTAATATCAATTATTACTATGTATGTAATTTATCTGACAATTTTCTACATCAAAAAACTAAGATTATTGCATTATCCACGCAATAATCTTAGTTCATTTCAATTTGTTTTATTTGGTTTGGTTTAAATAATTCAACATTACTTGTTGATACATATCTGTATATTCTAAATATCTTGATTTATAAATATATTCATCTGTTTTATGTGCCATAGTCATATGACCTGGGCCAATAATAGCTAAATCAAAGTCTTCATCTTTATCTACTAATAATTCTGCTGCATCAGTCGCCCCAACTAAACCAGATACTTTAAATTCATTATTATAATCTAAAAAGCTTTGTACTAACGTGTTATCTTTTTGAGAATATACTGTTTGATGATCGACAGTTACTTCTAAAGAAAGTCTGTCACTATCAACTTCTTCTATCGTATCTTTAAATAATTTTTCAATCGCTCGATTGTCATATTCTGGTACGGTTCTCACATTAAATTCAGCATACGCTTCTTCCGGTACAGTATTAAATTGTTCTCCACCTCGTATAATCGAATTCACAATAACAAGTCCTGCAGCTACGTCTTCAACTTTTTCTTCTGTCTTATCGTCAACTTGGTCGCCAAAGAATTCGTCAATAAATGGGTGCACATCAAGTGCATGTGTACCTTCGTTTTTCTTGATGTCATCATACTTTTCTTTAATTTTTTGAATAAATTCAATGAGCGTATTAATCGCATTATGTCCCAATGATGGTAATGAACTATGTGCTGGCACGCCTTTAGAAGTTACTTTTAATCCCATCGAGCCTTTTGAGGCGTAAAATACAAAGCCATCTGATGGCTCGGCAATAATTAAACCATCTAAATCATCAACATAGCCTTGTTCTTTAAGTTTCTCTGCTCCTGACATTTCTCTTTCTTCTGCTGTAGTAGCCATTAATCTAATTGAGCCTTGTTGTAGATGACCTGACGCTTTAATTTCAATCATGGCAATAACTAATGCTGCTAAACCGCCCTTCATATCAGTCGTACCTCGACCGTACAATTTATCATCTTCTTCTGTTAATTTAAATGGATCATGCTTCCATTCATTATAATCCCCAGCATCAACAACATCCATATGGCCTGAGATACCTAGTTTCGGAGACCCTTCACCAATTTCAGCAATTAAATTCGCTCGATTATCGTCAACTTCCTGAATCTTAGCATCTATATCATATTTGCCCAATAATGATTTAAGATATTTACATACTTCAAGCTCATTATCATTTTCAGTATTTATCTCAACTATATCTGACAATACTTGAATTTTATCCTTTTTAGAAAAGACACTCATGTTATCACCTTCATTTTATGTGTATAATTACTTATTTCTTATTTATTATTTCACAATCAGTAGATGTTTAAACATTAATTTAATTTTTAATTCATATTGACAACTATCTTATTTTTCCAAAAAAAATAAAGCGTGTATGAAAATAAAACAGTTCCATTACACGCTTACCTAGTATTTTTAAATATAACGATGTTCTTTTAAATAGTTTAATATTTGATTAACCGATGACTCAACACTATTTTCTTCAGTATTAATAATAATTTCTGGTTCTTCTGGTGGTTCATATGGCGCACTAATACCTGTGAATTCAGGTATTTCACCTGTACGTGCCTTCTTATATAAGCCTTTAGGATCACGTTGCTCACAAGTTTCAATACTGCATTGTGTATAAACTTCGATAAATTCTTGATCCTCAAATAATTGTCTGACATTATCCCTATCTTGTTTGTAGGGTGAAATAAATGCTGTAACTGTAATTGCTCCTGAATCTACCATTAGCTTACCGACTTCACCGATGCGTCGAATATTCTCTTGTCTATCTTCAGGAGAAAAGCCCAAATTTTTATTTAAACCGTGTCTGACATTATCTCCATCTAAACGATACGTTTGTTTACCTTCTTCAAACAATCCCTTTTCTAAAGCAACCGATACCGTAGATTTACCTGACCCTGATAAACCAGTAAACCAAATTAATACACTTTGATGACCATTACGTGCTTGCCTTTGTGATTTTGTGACTTCAGATTCGTGCCATGAAATATGTTTTGTTTCACTCATTTAACTTCACCCTTTGTCATTTTTCTTTTAATCCTTTGATGAGCACATTTGCCACTTCTGGTCTTGAAAATTTTTCTGGCAATGATTCTCCGTTGCGTAATTTCTCTCTTACTTTCGTACCACTTAAATGTAAATGATTTGAAGCATCGTGCGGGCAAGTTTTAGCTGTAGCCATATTGCCACATGCTTCACAGTAAAATGCATGTTCAAATTTTAATATTTGTATGTCTAGTTCATTTTCAAATTGAGAAATGAACTCCTGTGCTTCATAAGTGCCATAATAGTCACCAACACCTGCATGGTCTCTACCAACAATAAAGTGTGTGCAACCATAATTTTGTCTTACTAACGCATGTAAAATCGCTTCTCTTGGACCTGCGTATCTCATCGCAGCAGGATATATCACTAAACGTGCTCGATTTTCTGGGAAATAGTTATTAAGTATAGCTTGATAACTTTCCATTCTCACCTCTGCCGAAATATCATCAGATTTAGTTTCACCTACTAATGGATTTAATAGTAAACCATCTACAATTTCTAATGCTGATTTCTGAATATATTCATGGGCACGATGAACTGGGTTTCTAGTTTGAAATCCTACAACTGTCTTCCAATTCAATTCATTAAATAGCTGTCTCGTTTCTAATGGATCAAGATGATAATCTACAAATGCATCATGCTGTGGACGATTAATTAGTTTTATAGGCCCCGCTAAATAATACTCACCCTTTTCGTAAACCTTTTTCACACCTGGATGTGCATTATCTGTTGTACCATAAACATGTTGGGCTTCCTTTTGTTTATCATAAGTATATTTTTCTTCTAAATCTAACACACCATACAACGTACCATCTTCTCCATATAGTGCTACCTGTTCGCCAATTTCTAAATTATTAGCCTCTGTTTGACTGACTGGCAATGTAATTGGCACACTCCAAACATGCCCATTTTTCAGATGAACATTTTCAACGACACTTTCATAATCAGCTTGATTCATAAAACCAGTTAATGGACTGAAGCCACCAATTCCTATTAATTCTAGATCTGATAAGCTCCATTGATTTAATATAATTGAATGTAAAGACTTCGCATTTTCAATCAGTTGTTCTCTTTCTGTACCTTCTACAATACGATTGACCAATGTTCCGCCATGTGGGCGAATAGTATCATTTGTATACGTTTTATGCTCTGACATATTCAAATCTCCTTTTCCAATTAATTATATTTGTTTACTCGGCTTTTCTTGTAAGAAAAACTTAGCATTCTATTTCTAATGACCTGGATAACAAGTAGACTTAAAACAACAACGATAATGATAACTCTCACAATGTTAGATAGCACCTCGTCCTTAACAAAGTAACTAAGCAATGCATTACTATTAGTGAAAATAATTAGTCCTCCAACACATATTGCTAAAATATTAATCGGTAAGATTTTAACTAGATATGCGGAAATAGGTGCTGCAATCAGTCCGCCTGCACTAAGTGCTATAACAGCTAACCAATTGATATGCGTCATACCTAAGAAGATGATAAAACTTAACGACGCTGATAGTGTAACGAAAAACTCGCTTGCTGAGACTGTACCAATCACGTATCGTGGTTCCATCTTTTTACTAGATAAAAGTAATGGTGTATTAACTGGCCCCCATCCGCCACCGCCTATAGCATCTAAAAACCCTGCGATAGCACCTTGTGACACCATTCTGATCCGGCCAAAATGACCAGAATAATAATGTTCATCGTTCATATGCTTAAATATAAATTGATATAATATATAAACGCCCATCGACAATAAAAATAAAGCAATCAATGGTTTAATCGCATTAGCATTAATGCTTGTTAGTACTGCTGCACCTAAAAATGCACTGATAGCACCTGGAATAGCTAATTTCAACATCGTTGGATAATGGACATTTTCAAACTTCCAATGTGAGGTCCCTGATGCTGCGGTAGTTGCTATTTCTGAAAAATGCACTGTAGCTGAAACAATAGCGGGTGCCACTCCAAAAGTTAATAGAATGGATGATGATGATGCACCAAATCCCATTCCAAGTGATCCATCTACTAATTGTGCTAAAAAGCCTGCTAGCGCAAAAATAAATAATTTCCGCATATTTTATCTTGCCCCCTATCTGGATGAATCCAGCGTTTTCAACCAACTTATAAAAGATTGCTGTGCGTTCGTATGTTTATATTTTTCAGTTAAAATATCTTGAAGTAAGCGTTGCTTTTCAGATGATGTGAGTGCCTTTCCTTTAATAAGTTGTCTAGACTCATATAAAAATTCAATGTAGTCTTCATAAGATTCATCATAAGTTTGTGATAAATCTTGTATGATTTGTTTAGCTAGTTTAGGACTTGCTCCATCTGTTGATACACTTATTGTGAGTTTGCCTCTTCTAAGTTGATTAGGAAATGTGATATTACCTTCTTTTGCATTACCTACATGATTAAATAATGTATGCGACCCTAGGTGATGTTTGATCTCATCATTCACTTGATCATCATTTGTAGCAGCAATGACTAAGTCTGCATTTGCCACATCTGAGGCTTCAAATTCTTTTTGTTGCCATGTTACCTGTTGTTGTTGGATAAGCTCATTTAAATATTCAGTTATATGAGGGCTCACTACATGAATGTGCTTAGCATACTCAAGTAGCAATGCGACGCGTCGTGTTGCTATTCGACCACCCCCGATAACCACAACATTCATTTGTGATAAATTAATCATGATTGGCATTTGCATGTGCCTCGTCACCTTTCCTATCCAAAATAATTATTTTAATATTCTAACAATTAAGTGTAACTTACTTAGCCAAGTTGACATTTTCTTTAAATGCTTGTTCTTCAAACCAACTGATTTTTTCTCTCATATTCACAACGTCTCCAACTATTATCATCGCCGGATTAGTAATTTCCTTTGCCTTTTTTGTGATATCTTGCAATGTACCCGTTACTGTATGTTGTGATGTAGCTGTACCCATATGTACAAGTGCCACTGGTGTTTGAGGAGTCTTACCAAATTTCACTAGTAATTCACAAATCTCCGGTAATCGTTTGACACCCATATAAATACATAAGGTTTCAGGGCCTTGCGCTAAATGTTGCCAATACACTTCCTTATCCATACCAGGTTTATTTACAGCAGTGATAAACGCTACAGATGAACTATAATCTCGATGTGTTACTGGGATACCAGCATATGCTGGTGCTGCAATGCCTGAAGTAATTCCCGGAACAATTTCAAATGGAATATGATGTGTCGCTAATTGCTCCGCTTCTTCTCCGCCACGACCAAAAACAAATGGATCGCCGCCTTTTAAACGTGTGACTGTATGTCCTTTTTTAGCCAACTGTATCATCATACGATTTGTTTCTTCTTGAGGTAACGAATGTCTATATGGGTCCTTGCCACAATAGAAAAACTTGGTGTTTGGCTTAGCATAGTCTAATATGTCTTTATTAATTAACCTGTCATACAAAATGACATCTGCTTCCTCAATTGCTCTTAGCCCTTTGATCGTTAACAATTCTGGATCTCCAGGTCCTGCACCTACTAAATAAACTTTGCCCATAGATACTCAACCCCTAACGCCTTTTTATCTTTTAACTATGGAAATCTCTGCCATCATGCACTTTTGCTACCACCCCAGTGCGTATCACAAAATCACCAAAATGTTCATCCGGTAATTTTTCTTTTCCGTACTGTATGAGTAGTGGTCTTAACGTTTGTAAAATTTCGTTTTCATCAATATTTTCTTTATATAATTTATTGAGTCTTTCTCCTTTAAATCCACCACCTAAATACATATTGTATTTTCCTGGCGCTTTACCGATAAATGCGATTTCTGCTAAAGCTGGGCGAGCACACCCATTGGGACATCCTGTCATTCGAATCGTAATGTCTTCTTCTTGAACCCCCGCTTCATCAAGTAAATTTTCAATTTTTGAAATGAGTGAAGGTAAATAACGTTCTGATTCTGCCATAGCAAGGCCACATGTTGGAAATGCTACACAAGCCATTGAATTACGTCTTAATCCAGTATAATAAGTACCATCTGTGAGTTGATATTTATCTATAATTTGTTGTATATCGTTTTTCTTTTCTGGAGAAATATTAGCAATGACCAAATTTTGATTAGGTGACAATCTGAAATCTCCAGTATGTGTCTCTGCAATTTCACGAAGTGCTGTTTTAAGTTGATAATCTTCTGTATCTTTTACACGTCCATTTTGAATAAACAGTGTATAGTTCCAATTATTCTCACCCTCTATCCATCCAAGACGATCGCCATTGTGGTCAAATTCATAATCTTTTGCAGATTCGATCTCCCAACCTAAGCGTCGATTTAACTCTTCAGTCACCCAAGCTTCACCTAAACGATCAACAGTATATTTGAAGCGTGCATTTTTGCGATTTTCTCTATTACCATAATCTCGTTGAATTGTTAATAATTTTTCACACACATCAACCGCTTTGTCTTTAGGAATGAAACCAATTAATCGACCTAATTGCGGGTATGTCTCTTTATTACCGTGTGTCATACCCATCCCACCACCGATAGTGATATTAAAGCCAATTAATTCACCTTGCTCAATGATAGCAATAAGACCAATGTCTTGAGAATAAACGTCAATATCATTAGACGGTGGTACGGCAATACCAATTTTAAACTTACGAGGTAAATAGGTACTTCCGTAAATGGGCTCTGATTCTTCACTTGAATCTAATACCTTCTCACCGTCTAACCATATTTCGTGATATGCCCCTGTACTAGGAAGTAAATGATTACTAATCGCTGTAGCATAATCATTTACTTCGGCATGTACTTTAGATTGATATGGATTGGGGTTACACATTGTATTTCGGTTAACGTCACCACAGGCCGCAATCGAATCAAGTACAGATTGATTAATATCTTTCATAGATTGTTTTAAATTTCGTTTTAAAATACCATGAAATTGGAATGCTTGACGCGTTGTCAATTTGATGGTGTGGTTAGCATATTGATTCGAAATATCATCCATGGCAATCCATTGTTCCGGTGTAGCTTTGCCACCTGGTACACGTACACGAATCATAAAACTATAAGCAGGTTCTAATTTCTGTTTACGTCGTTCATCTCTTAAATCTCTATCATCTTGCATATAACTACCATGAAACTTTAATAACTTCGCATCATCTTGAGAAATCGCACCAGTAATAGGATTAGCCAATCCTTGTTCAATGGTACCTCTCAAATACTGGCTATCTGCCTTCAAATATTCCATTTGATCTAAATGATCATCTAATTCATCTGACAGTTTTTGATTTGATTTAACCATGTTTGACACCCTTTCCCGTTAATAGACGTCTCTTTGATATCTTTTTTCTCTCTTCATTTGTTTAAGATAAGCTTCAGCATCTTCTTCGGATAAGCTTTGTTCATTCATCAATACTTCCTTAATTGTTTGGTGTACATCTTTAGCCATTTGCTTTTCGTCCCCACATACGAAAATAGCTGCTCCATTTTGTATCCATTCATTAAACTGTTTACTATTTTCTAATATACGGTGTTGCACATACACTTTATGTTCAGTATCTCTAGAAAATGCAACATCTAGTTTCGATAAATAACCATTATCTAACCATTCTTGCCAATCAGTTTGATAAAGAAAATCCGTTGTGAAATGTTGTTCACCGAAGAATAACCAAGTATTTCCTTTAAATCCTAATTCTTCTCTTTCTTGCATATAACTTCTGAACGGTGCCACGCCTGTACCAGGTCCAATCATGATGACAGGTACTTCGCTTTCTTGCGGAAATTTAAAGTTTGGATTACGTTTTAAATAAATCGGGACCGTATCGCCGGGTTGCACACGTTCTGCAAATTGAACTGAGCAGACACCTGTTCGATCTCGACCGTGCGAATGGTATCTTACCGCCCCCACTGTAATATGTACTTCATCAGGCGTCGCTTTATAACTACTTGAAATAGAGTATTCTCTAGGTGGTAACTTTCTCAATAGTTGATATAGATTATCGGGTTGAAGTTCAGTCGTATCAAAATCGTTTAATAAATCGATAAGGTCTCTCCCTTCGATATAATTTTGAATCCATTCTTTATCTTGAACTTTTCCTTTTAATTCATCGTTATCAAATAGTGCTGCTGCATTCTCTAATAATGGTTTAGTTAGTTTAGTAATTTCAAAATGCGATGTTAATGCCTCTTCCAGATTTAATGTATCGCCATCTTCATTGATAAGCACTTGTTCTTCATAATCCCATCCTAATGTACTGATTAATAATTCAACAATCGATGGGTCATTTTGTGGTAATACTACAATACAGTCACCCGGTTCGTATTCCTCTCCAAAATTATCTAATAGTAATTCGACATGTCTTGTTTCTTTATTAGATCCTCTACCATTTAAATTAATGTTTTCTAATACTTCTGCTTCATATGGATTGGATTTAGAATATTTACGCTCCTTTGCTGATTTAATCGATTCGCTTACAACTTGCTCACTATCAGTATCTTTGGGTTTGGAACCAATAGCATTGATAACGTTGGCCATCCATTTTTCAGCATCTTCTTCATAATCGATATCACAATCTACACGGTCATATAAGCGCTCAGCACCTAATTCAGCTAATTTAAAGTCAAAATCTTTACCTGCTTGGCAGAAATATTCGTACGATTGATCGCCTAAAGCAAGTACAGAAAATCTTACTCCTTCTAACTTCGGTGCTTTACGCCCATGTAGGTATTCATGTAATTCAATAGCATTATCAGGTGGATCACCTTCGCCATGTGTAGAAGTGATTATAAATAAATCTTCAACTTTTTTAATATCTTTAGGTTTAATGTCTTCCATAGATTTCAATGTCACGTTGTTGCCCATATCTACAAGACGTTCTTCAAAGATCTCTGCTAAACTTTGGGCATTTCCTGTCTCTGATCCATATAAAATTGTAATGGCACGAGATTCTGGTGTAACTTCAGGTTCTTTATCAGCAAGCATTGTTTCAGTTTGTTGATCTTGTTGTTCTATTTGATTCGACGTCACTGATTCATTGGTCTCAGCTTGTTGACTCGCTGTTAAATAACCACTCAACCAGAGCTTTTGTTCAGGTGTTAAAGTTGGGAGTAATTCATTAAGTTGTTTTGCTTGTTCCTCATTGAAAGGACTATTTGTGATGTTAATATTCACTAATTTCCACCTCTTGTCTTCCATCCTAGATTTTGAAAGTCTGGGTATCGTATGCTGTCACTATCCTAGATTTTGACCTCATCATACTTTTTCAATCCAGTCATCATTTTAACGATGCGCTATTTATATTCTATTAGTTTCATTCATGACGCTTGCACCCAGATCCGATTACTTTAATTATGTACCAAACTGTTAAATGAGTAAATGAAATATGATGTCATTAGCTTCTGTTTAATCCTTATCGGAATGCTAGGTTTTATATATAAAATTTTTAACCTTATTTAAGGTTTGTCAGGAACATGTAATCCACATTCAGTTTTGTCAAAATTTGACCATCGTCCTGCACGGGAGTCTTCAGAGTCTAATACTGATGATGTACATGGAATACAACCTATACTTGGATAATGATGATCATGCAATTCGTTATATGGTAATTGATGTTGTTTGATATACTGCCATACATCGTCTTCTGACCAGTATATAAGTGGGCAAACTTTGATTGAATGAAACCGTTCATCTTTATTAATAAAGTTAGTATGCGCTCTTGTTGGAGATTGTGCACGTCTCAGTCCTGATACCCAAGCTTTCGCCCCAGATAAGACCTCTTCCAGTGGTTTAATCTTTCTGATATAACAACATTGGTTAGGATTATTTTTCCATAACGCAGGATTATATTGGTCAGCTTGTTCTTCCAATGTTAAATCAGGTTTCTTCATTTCGATACGTAATTCAGGATATGTTGTTTTTACTTCATCAATTAAGTTATATGTTTCTTGAAAATGCAAGTCAGTATCCAAAAAGACAATTTTGGCATTCGGTTTGATTTGATAGATTAAATCAATCAGCACCATACTTTCTGCACCAAAACTACATGAATAAACTAACTCATCGTCATATTGATCATATGCCCATTTTAATATTTGATATGCGCCCTTAGTGTCGTTATCAGTGTTGAGGGAGTGTATAAAAGGGTCGCCCGTAAAATTATCGTATGTCATTGCTTTGACTGACATCTCTATCATCCCCCTATCGATTTTTATCCATTCTCTTTAAAACCTATCTGAATTGTCAGAATAATATGTTAATACATTAACTTTTTTTTATTTTGAAGTCAACCCATTTTTTAAAAGTTGTCAGAAAATTAATGTTTTAAATAAAATAAAAAAGGTTGAGACATAAAGTTTTGTGCTTTAGGAAACTGATTAACAGCCTCACAAAAGCAGAATTTGTCCCAACCTTTTCCTATTTTTATAATTGATCTATATTTTCAATTAAAGTAATCTTACCTTTTTTACTGTGAGCTATGACTGAGAAGTCGTTATCTTTGTTACTATCATAAATTAATTCATCACCTTTGCGTTCATCAGGTTCATAGTAATGATCTAAAAATTCATCTTCAGTCACATTAGAAGGCGCTACACCCACACGATCTACTTTATCTCCAGAATAAAGTACCGCTAAATCACCATATTTTTCATAATATGTTTGACCACCATCAACTTTGCCTGAGGATTTACCAAATTTAGCTTCGACTTCTTTTCTTGTCATATCCTTATAAATACCTTTATAGCCTTCAGTTGATGCAGATTTCATATACCCTTGATCAAAGTTATTGCTAAACACATCGATTGTTGGTGCTTTCTCTGATGAGTTAGACTCACTAGATGATGACTCTTTTGACTGACTATCATCTTTAGATTTCTTTTGTGTTTCAGTAGTTTGGTTATCACTACCATTGTCTTTAATTACATTATTGTAATAGTAGTAAGCACCATAAAGTAATGCGCCAATTAATAAAATAAAGATAATTGAAAGTAATATAATCCAAATCGGCTTCTTATCTTGTTTCTCTTGTTGCGGGGTATATCGATTACTATCTGGATATGTTTGCTTTGATTGCATTGATTGCGTTGCTTGCGTCTCTTGTTTTCCTTGTGATGCTGATTCCGCTTGTTTGTTTTCTTTTTTTAATGTATTACCACACTTGTTACAAAATGCTTGCCCTGGTTTTACTTCATTGCCACAATTGGGACAATATTTCATTTTCCACCATTCCCTTCATAATGATTGTTTTATATTTTTCATATTCTAAAAATATTGTTAATCAATATTTTAAATTACTTTTTCTAAAAAGACTATCTTTTCTAAACAATTTCTAAAATTGATTATTTTAATATTTAAAGAAATAAATAGGAACTGGCTCAGAATAATTGCATATGACTTACTAGATGATTCTTTTCAATACAAAAATAACCTAGGACGTACCCATTGTCCCAGGTTGATATATCATTAAAGATTATTGATTTTGATGTGTATCTTCATATCGAATTCGTTGTCGATATCCATACGTACTTTCTTTGATTAGTTCTTCATCAAGTAAACCTGCACCAATGGCACCTGCTACAGTTGAAATTGATGCTGCAAACCAAGGAATACTTAAATATAAGTCAGGGCCGGCTGGTCCTTTAAGACTAATTTGTTGGCCTAAGAAGTCGGCCGGTAAAAGCACTAACTCTGCAAATAAAAACATTAAGTACAGAATAATATAATAAATGATAACTGCAATAAATAACGTCATCACTGTGGTTAAATTATATAAAAGTGTAATCCTCTTATTACTACTTTGCTTCGTGGATTCCCATAAATCATGTGACATCATAATCCATAGCAACATACCTAGTATCGCAATAATAGATATGCCGAATAACCGCCACATCGAGAAATTATTAGCCATTTGCCACATGGTTGTAAATATTAAACCAAATGCACCAGTAGTAAAAGCAATGGCAACAATGTTACTTAAACTCGCCATCATATTTAATGGATTATTGGCAAATGTCATCCCACTGACTAATCTAAACATGCCTCTTGATCTAGAACTAGATAGATATCGTATATGTTTTGAATCTGTGTCATCTAAATACACATGTGTCTTGTCTATTTTAGAAAGAGGGAACTGTTGTTTAACACTTTGTTCGACATGATTATTATCATCATAATTACGGTGGTCTTGCTCTGCATGATGGACTTCATTAATGATTGTCACAATCGCGTTTTTAAATCGTTTTTTAACCGGTCTCCAACCAAACGCAGGGTATGAAAAGATAGCTGCACCATTTCTCATATTGATATCCAGTGCCATCACGCGTCTGTGGTGAAATATCGGTAAGTCTGTAATAGCTAATACATAATCCCATTCACGTTCATCATGATACTCTTGCACCTTTGCAAATATTTCTTCTACTTTTTCCGCATAACCAGTTAGAGGGTCAACAACTAAATCAATTTCCCATTCAATTTGATTGTTATGTTGTTCTGATAAAATGTCAGGTATATCTTCCATTAAATTCTCTGCTAACTTTTCAGTAACACCAGGGGCTACAACTAATCCTATGACTTTTCTTTCAGACATCAATGACCCTCCTCTCTATGATCTTGTTTTTTCTCTTCGTATACATCATCGTCACTATCATCGCTGGTAGATTGTCTTTCAACTTCTTGTTGTGATGGCTTATGTTGTTGTTCTTGTTCTTCTTTTTCTTCTTGCGCTTCCTTGTAACGATGGTATTGACGATATGAATACGTAATCTTTCTTATTTTCTCTTCATCTTCTACTGTAGACCCCATTGCACCAGCCAATAAGCCTAGCGATGATACAAACCAAATTAATTTGACGTAATTCATAAAAGTAAATTCTGCTTGTGCACTGGTCCAACTATTAAATAAACTTACTGGCACAAACAATGTAATACTCACAATTAATAATAGATATAATATGAAATAATTGATTAGCGTAATCACTATCAGTGTCAACATCGTTGTGGCATTGTATATCCATCTATACGTTCTTTGTGATTTGGCTGTTTTTCTTTCGATTAATTTATGTGCATATAACAACCAACACGCCATACCTACAATAGAAATAATCATTAATATAATAAATCTGAGTGGTGAGTAAATGACACTAAGCTCCCACGGCATAGAAAAAATAGACACATATGTCCCTGTAGCAAAGGCCACAGAAATAATTTTTTTGAAGTTAAAAATATTTTTCCATGGTTTATTAGCACGTGTTAAACCACAAATTAACTGAATCCATCCTATGATCATGAATGGATTAATATATCGCCTTTTAGGGGATTCGTCTTCTTCAGGTTCTACCGATTTTAAATGGATGAATGGATGGGTGCTTGTCTTTGATAGTGGTTCGTTATAATAAAGTTGCTCAATCATCGTTGTAATACTGCTAATTAACTTTCTTTTTAAATTAATCGCACCCAAGGATGGTAATGATAACATTGCGACTTGCTTTTCATTATTGAAATCACTAACGACAACCTTTTTGCCAGAAATACTGGGAAGGTCTGTGACACATATTGCGAAATCCCAATGTTTTTCATTTTTGATTTGTTCTGCTTTATCAACACTCTCATGTACATCTTCGGCAGAACCAATAATTAAATCCTCTTTAACATCAAAGTTCCATTGACTATCATCGTTAATCCTTTGTGTCAGTAATTGTTTGATTTTGGGAATAATCTTCGTCACATGTTCATGTGCAACGCCAGGCGATGGCACTAATCCTACTGTATACATCGGTGAAACCTCCTTTCTATAAAATAATTAAAATAACAATACAATACTCTATTTTTACAATGGATCAAATCTTGTCATTTATCTTCAATATATTCACAATAATTCGCACGCAAATTATATTATAGACTCATAGAGAAATTTCAAACCTTTTCAATCAAAAAATCAATATCAATCCATAATAACGATATTAATTACATTTGACAAATAACATGTATTCATAATTACTTTTCAAAAATAATTAATTGCATATATAGATATTGCATATCAAATAAAAAACCTTGAAAGGAATAGATCATTCTTCCTTTCAAGGTAAAACATCAATTTTATTTTATATCTTTATTTCTTATCTTCATTATTGAATCGACGTGTTACTTTATCCACAAAATTATCTTTGTTATGTTCATCATTTTCAAAATGGTCTTGAGAATGGTCTGCATCACGACGGTCATCTTCTTTACGATCCGCATCGAATTCGTTACGTGCGTCTCTTCCTTCTACGTCACGGTCATGTCTTCTATCTGTACTTTCGAATCGACGGTCTGTGTCTTGTTGATTGGCATCTCGACGGTCTACATCATGGTGGTCTGCTCTATGTTGGTCGTCTTCTCTACGATCTCCATCGAATTCATCACGTGGGTCTCTTCCTTCTACGTCACGGTCATGTCTCTCTTCAACATCGTGATGATGTTTACTGTTTTCATCATGTAAATGATTTGCATCATCATAATGCTTATCCTTTGAATGTTTGTTGTGGACATCATCTCTGTCATCTACATCATGTTTATCTTTGTTCTTTCTAACTAATAACATAATACCTGCAATAATCCAGAATAAAGCAGCAATCCAGTTCATTACTAATGAAAGTACAGCAGCAATGATGAGTAAAACACCTGCTAATTTAGCCTTTTTCTTTATTAATAATGTCGCAATAAGTGCAATTACTAAAATAACTAAACCATAAATAAGTCCAACTTTAAAAAGTGATGGTAATAATTCAGACATATGTGATGATGAGTCAACAGCTGGGTTTGAAGCTGCCTGCTCTTTAGCTTGTCTTTTAATTTCTTTTTGTACTTCACTTGTACCACCAAACATGGCACCAATGCCTAAACCTAATATTATAAATAATTGAGTAATGATTCCTAACCAAGCAAGAATCCGTTCAATTGTCCTTTTCATTAAATGACACCTCTTTCTTTGTTTCTTTATCATTACCCAATTGACATACTATGTATGCTTAAATTATAAAATTAAATTGGTAATAGTTTTATTTTTCCTATTATATCAGTAGTTTATTAGTTTTATTTTTTTAATTGATTTACATATTTTAAATATAAATAAGAAGTCATTTTATACATCAAGAGGTAGAGTGCACTTACCACAATGATCACACTTATAAAACTAGTTATAAATATACCTTTACTAACTTCTCCAAATAATCCGAGTACATTATATATTATTTTAGAAGCAACCACTGTATGGAATATACCCACAATGAATGGAACGCTAAATAACCAAATTAACTGTTGATCTAATATATGTTTGATATCATCATTATCTAGTCCTAGATGTGCCATCGTAACATAATGATCAACATCTTCTTGCGCTTCTGATACTTGTTTATAGTAAATCATTAAGAATATACCAATCACTAAAACGAAAGAAACTAAACTCCCCACAAATATTAAGCCGCCATTGAAGTTATAAAACATCTTACGAAATGAATCATAGCTGGTAATATTAATATGATATTTTTGCTCAATTTTATGAATATCCGGTGTATCTTTTCCTTTTAAATCATACGCATTAAATTCAATCATCGTGTGTGTGACTTGATCATCAGCTTTACCTGAATTTTTAGTATAATATTGGATGATTTGATCACGTTCTTTGTCATTTTTAACGATTAAATTAATGTTTTCGCTAAATCTTATAGAATTCACATTAGTTTCTTCAACAGGTTTAATATTAAAGGCTTTTCCTCTTAGTACTAAATTGTCATTTATATTTAGCATTTGCATGCTCGTGTTCACACCGATTTCATTTGATTTTAAATGTAGCGGGCGATTAAATTGGTTATAATCATTCAATGTCATAATCGTAATAAACACATTTTTAGTACTCCAAGGATCAATATTGAACTTGTTAGGTGTATCGCTTGGTTTGAGTAAACGCCGATAATCTGAATGATTGTCTAAAAGCACATTAAACATGGATTGGGTATATATTTTCGGCGTATCTGAATTTATATTTTGTTTAATATCTTCTGTTACTGCTTTAACCTTTTGAGCTACCTTTTTATCTCGATGAATATCACCATCAATACTGGTAAGATATTGATTTTTCCACATATTACGAACATTATCACTCATACTTCTGTATATCGTGATAGTCATACCTAAAGTAACAATCAAGAACGTACATAATATCGCGATACTTGCTAACCCTACTGCGTTCGATTTCATACGTGCTCTTAATCCTGATATCAAAAAGAAACGTTTAGGTCGATAGTAATACTTAGGCAACTTTTGTAACCTTTCAATAAGTAAAATACTCAATGAAATAAATAATAAATATGTACCTATAAACACAAAGAATATGGCAGCAAATAATGCCAAAATCGACTCTATTGGTGTATTATTTTGTAAAGCTATACGATAACCATTGCCAACACATAACATTCCGATAATTAATAAACTATAATTGAATACATTTTGAAATCGATAATTACGATACGCTTTCTTATTCATTAATTGCATAGGATTTTGCATAGTGATTTTAAATACATTAATCATTAATAATAATATCATGACGATTGATAATAATAGCAATGTTATCCACATGGCTTTAAAATCAAATGGATAGGCACTTAGATACCCTTCCCGCCCTGTCGTCACTTTATGAATGAACATAAATAATAGTGCACCGAATAAATATCCTCCAACGATACTCAATAATGCGATAATACAATATTTTACTATGGATTCTATTAGTATTATGATGCCAAGATGACGTTTTTCCATACCTAAAATAATATAAAGTGAATAGGTCTTTTGTTGTTGTTTTATGACAAATTGATTTGCATAAATGATAAAAATGATAGCTAATAATGACATAAACACATTTCCAATTATTGCAAAAACACCTAATAATTGATGATGTTGTTGAATATATGTATTAGTGGTTAATGATATTAGTATGTATTCAATCGCAAATATCGTACTTGAAGACAAAATAAATGGTATGATGATATGCCGTTGCGTTACAAAATGGCGTTTAACGATTGTCCAAATCATTGTTAGGGGCACGTTATCTACTCCCTTCCATTTATGATTGCTAAACTATCAGCAATACGCTTTTGATATGCTATCTGGCTCTCTTCCCCACGATATATCTCATGATATAAACGACCATCTTTAATAAAAACAACACGATTAGCATACGAAGCATCAATATTAGAATGCGTAACCATTAAAATCGTTTGTTGTTGTTGATTGAGGTGTTGAAATAATTGCATTAACTGTTTCGAACTTTTTGAATCAAGCGCCCCCGTTGGTTCGTCTGCTAATAATAGTTTAGGATGCGTAATAAGGGCACGTGCTATAGCAACGCGTTGTTTTTGTCCGCCAGAAATTTGATTTGGAAATTGATTTAAAATGTCACTAATATTAAGCTGCTGACTCACTTTATCTAGACGTTCTTCCATCGTATGCACAGATTGATTACTTAAGACAAGCGGCATTAAAATATTATCTTTATTTGTCATTGATTCTAAAATATTAAATTCTTGAAAGACAAATCCTAATTGTTCTCGTCGAA
The DNA here is from genome assembly GCF_021117155.1 of Staphylococcus sp. HL28. NCBI lineage: Bacteria > Bacillati > Bacillota > Bacilli > Caryophanales > Staphylococcaceae > Staphylococcus > Staphylococcus sp. HL28. The sequence goes on along the minus strand of NZ_CP088218.1, from coordinate 285,386 downwards.
ATTGAGCAATATCTTTTTGTTTCAATGACGCTAAAGATTGACCATTCAATTGAATGGTACCCTCCGTTAATTGATCAAACGTAGCAATCAGTTGTAATAATGTAGATTTACCGGATCCTGATTCACCCATAATGGCTACAAACTCTCCAGTATCAACTAATAAATTCATATCACTTAATGCTTCAGTTCTATTTAAACCCTTTCCAAATACCTTTTTGACATGTTTGACTTCCAGTAACATATGGACGCTCCTTTCTAATACCAACTCTATTTTATATTAAAAAAGAACCAACAACATTTATAATTTCTTACAAATCTTGTTGGCCATCTTACAATTTTGAAAGTTAGCTTTGCGTTGGAAAGCTAATTGTAAATTGTGTACCTTTATTTAATTCTGATGTTACTTCAACATTTAAATTCAGATGTTGCGCAATATGTTTAACGATAAACAATCCAATACCACTAGAGGATTCATTGAGGCTACCATTGTAACCAGAATATCCTTTGTCAAAGATTTTCGGCAAGTCTGCTTGACTAATACCAATACCATTATCTTTAATAAATAATTGGTGAGAACTTGAGTCAAAGTCAATCCAAATATCTTTTCCACGTGCGTACTTTAAGGCGTTATTCAGTATCTGTTCTATCAATATCGAAGTCCATTGTGCATCTGTTAAGATACTATCATCTATAGATTGATAATGAATTTTAGTATGTTGTTCAATAAAGTGAATTCGATATTTCATGATTAAGGGTTTGATTAAATCATCTAGGCTAACCTCTGTGATTGTCATATCGGAGGCTTCATTAAGTAATTTTAAGTAACTTAGCGCTAGGCGAGTATAATTTTCAATTTGTACAATTTCTTGTCTCACTTGATTAGCAACATTAGGTTCATTACGTTCTAGCAATAGTTGCGATGCAGTGATTGGCGTTTTGATTTGATGTACCCATGTTAAGAAATAACTTTCAACATCTTTACGATATTCAATTTGTTTGTTCTTCATTTCAAATAGTTCTTCTTCGAGTGATACTACTTTTTCTTTAAGTCTTTCTTGTTTTTGAAAACCTAAATAACTGATCCACCAATAAATACACATAATAAATAAAATAATTGCTAACCCAAGAATCAACGCACTTTTGGGGAGTGAAAACACAAAGAAAATGAGTACAAACAGTAAGGATATAAAGGTAACAATCGCTATTTCATTTTTAATTGATTTAATAAACGTTAGTAACATCTTATTTACACCCTATAACCCACATTTTTCTTCGTTTCAATAAAATCTGTTAAGCCAATTTGACTTAATTTTTTTCGCAATCGTGTCATATTTACCGCCAAAGTATTATCATCAATATAATTCTCTGATTCCCAACATTTTTCAATTAAAGCTGTTCGATTTACAAATTTACCTTCATTTTGAAACAACAATTTAGCGATTTGAAGTTCTGTTAAAGATAGTTGTGTCGCATCATCTTGAAATATTAATTTAGCCTCATCAACGATAAGTTTACATCCTTTAACATTTAATTCGTTGTTAGATACAGCTAAATCATAAGTTCGTCGTAATAAAGCTTGTACTTTAGCAACTGTTAATGATAAATTGAATGGTTTCTCAATAAAATCATCGCCACCCATTTGAATCGCCATAATTTGGTCCATATTATCTGTCCTTGAACTAATAAATATAATAGGTACGTTCGAGATTTTTCTCATTTCTTGGCACCAATGGAATCCATTTAAAGTAGGTAAATTAATATCTAGTAGTACTAAGTCAGGTAGATAGCCTTTGAAATCATCTAAAACATGCGAAAATTGTTTTGCCATCTTAACGTCATAGTTCCATTTCTTAAGTTCACTTGCTAAACTTTCTGCAATGACTAAGTCATCTTCTACTATATAAATCTTCATTGAGATACACCTTTCGTTGCGTTACGTTGATTTATCTTGATGTTGCGCTTGATTCTCATCAGTTTGAGCGTCATTTGATGCCTTTTTAGCATCTTCATTCTTCTTTCTTCTTTTTTCTTCATAAATACTTAATGCAATAAAACCTATGATGAATAACGGAGATAACATAACAAATATCAATTTTTTCACCTCGTTTATTTTAAGCATGAGTTGTCATGGTGGAAAAATGGCTTCCAATTTTCCCCTTGCTGTACTCTATTTAATATCTATTTTACATGTTTATTATTAAAAGTACATTTGTTATGAGTAATCCACTAATAAAATCCTCTTTTATCCATGTTTACAATCTATTTACAAGAACCACACATCTAATCAAAATGATTTGCTTATACTTAAATTGTAATGCGTTTATACATACATTAGGGGGCTTTTTAAATGAAATTATTTAATCAATATACTAAATACTTGTTGTCAGGTAGTATCATTGCTGCAACATTATTAAGTAGTACGAATGTAACTTTAGCTTCTGGGACAAATACAGATAACCATAAAAAACAAGGTAATGACGATGCTATTGCTTTCGGTAATACTAAAAACCCTAAAAATGTCATTTTCTTAGTTGGCGATGGAATGGGGCCTTCATTCAACACAGCTTATCGTTATTATCAAAACGATCCTTCAACTAAATCGATGAAACCCACTACATTTGATAAATATTTAAAGGGTACTAACCGTACTTATCCTAATGACCCTAAGGAAAACGTTACAGATTCTGCGGCAGGTGCTACAGCATTTAGTTCAGGCCATAAAACGTATAACGGTGCCATTGGTGTCGATGCTAATAAGAAAAATGTTAAAACTGTGTTAGAAAGTGCAAAAGAAAAAGGTAAATCTACTGGTCTTGTATCTACAGCAGAAATCACTGATGCAACCCCAGCAGCCTATGCATCACATGTCGATTCTCGTGATAAAAAAGATGACATTGCGAAACAATTCTATAATGATAAAATTAACGGCAAACATAAAGTAGATGTCATTTTAGGTGGCGGTTCTAAATATTTTGGTAAAGATAATGGGAACTTAGATCAAAAATTCAAAAAAGATGGTTACGATGTAGTTTCTAATAAAAATGAACTGAATCAATCTACTGGCAATCAGGTATTAGGTTTATTCTCTGAGAAAGATATGCCACTTCAAATTGATGCGCCAGAAAGTAATCCATTATTAGTAGATATGGAAAATAGCGCTTTAAGTAAACTTGAAAAGAATGATAAAGGATTCTTCTTAATGGTAGAAGGTGCGTCTATCGACAAAGCTGCACATCCAAATGATGTGACGGGTGTAATGTCTGAAATGCAAGGATTTGATAAAGCCTTCTCAAATGCGATTAACTATGCTAAACAACATAAAGATACACTTGTTGTAGCAACAGCAGATCATTCTACAGGTGGTATGACCATTGGTAAAGGTAAAGATTACAAATGGAATCCTCAATCAATTCATCAAATGAAACATTCTGGTATGTATATGACAAAAGAAATTGCTGCTGGTAAAGACCCTGAAAAAGTAATCGACGATGGCTATGGTATTGACTTCCCTAAAGAACAACTGGATAAAGTTAAAAAAGAAGCTAAAAAGCTTAAGAAATTAACAAAATCAGGCAAAGATGAAAAAGATCCAAAAGTTGTCGAACAAACTACGCGTCTACAAGATGCAATTCAAAAACCAATCAATGATGCATCACATACAGGTTGGACGACTTACGGTCACACTGGTGAAGATGTAAATACGTATGCATATGGTCCTGGATCTAATCAATTCAAAGGAAATAAAGAAAATACAGATAGTGCAAAAAATATCTTTGATTTCTTTGCTAATGACGTAAAATAAACTTTGATACTAAATAATCCGAGATGAGCGTGACTCATCCCGGATTATTTTAATGTATGCATCTAATTACTTATGATACATATTAATATTCAATATTAGGCGCTTGGTTCACATGATTTTGATATTTTTTAAATGCATAGTAACCTGCACCGACTAAAGTTAATAATATAGCGAATTTTTTCATCATAAAAACTCCTTCTTCGATTATTCATTTCAACTATCGCTTTGAAATTCTTATGACATAATTATACACTTTTTTTCAACAATTTTAAAAACCTTATTATCAATGGATTGAAAAAACATAAATTAAATTTAATATACTTCATCGACATTATTTTTTCGATAACACTCAACACGTTGATTTTAATGTGTTAATGTCTCCGTTGTTTGTGATATTGCTGTATGCAATGCATCTGCAAATTGATACATTAACGAGGACCAATTATCTTCATTTTTTCGTGATGTTGTACTCATATCTTGATTAATAAATAATGCTTTTCGTAATGCAGTCGTTAACTCTAATTGTACACCAGTGCTATTTTCATTTTTATTAATAAAATTATCCTCATTTAATCCGCCTAAATATTCAGGCGGTACTTGTACAGCAAAACCTCTACTTTCCAATTGTGATTGAATTGCATCTCTTAGGACAGACTTAGCGCCGCCTAAGAATACAATTTGGTCGTCTCCTTTAGCTCCATGTATAGAAATGGTAGCCACACGTCCCTCTACCATTTGATGTAAAGTTGGATCATCATAATGTGTCGACGTTACATGCAATTGTGTATTGTTAGATGGTCTCATAGCTTCAAATGAAAAATAATCATAACCGCCTTGTTGTGCAAGTAATTTTGTTAACTCAGACGTACCTTGTTCTATATTACCTCCATGAGGTGCAACGATTAGTACTTGGTTGCCTTGGTCACGAATTTCTTTCTTCCAATCTATGCCTTCTTTAGTTTCTCGTTGAAGTTGGGTCATTGAAGCATAATAATCTTTATGTGTACTTTCAATCGGCATGATCGGTTTAACATCTGAATTAACACCTGTTGATGGTCTTGTAGTATCTTTCGAACTTGAACTCGTTTGTATTGGATTGGGTGTTGTCGGCGTTACTGATTTCGTTGAAGAAGCAGTCGTCTTTGATATTTGAGTAATTGGTTGTGATGTTGATGTCGTAGGTGATTTTACAGTACTTGTTGATGTTGATGTCTTGGATACTGTCTTCGATGTCTGGATCGATGGACGAGTCGTTGTGGATGTTTTCGTCGACGCTGTTGATTTTGATAGTGTTGTATTCGTATGGTTTGTCGTGCTCGTTGGCTTAGTTGTTGATGTCTTGGATACTGTTGGTTGAGTTGTAGGTGTTTTAGTTGTTGGCGTACGGTTTATCGAAGACTTAATCGTTGTTTTACTGCTTTTATGGTGTGTAGATGTAGGTGCCATAGCAGATGTTGGTTTTTGTGTATGACTCGTGCTTGTTTTGATCTTAGATGTTTGACTTGTTTTAGGAGCTGAAACAGATACCGTTTTTACTGTTTGAGTTGGTTGCTTAACGGTTGCTACTTTCGTCGTCGTTTTCACTGTAGTTGGAGTCTTAACTTTTGTTGTGACATGTTTCACAGGTGTCTTCGTTTGGGATATATGAGACGCTGTCGATAATGTTCGTGTTTGATTTTGCGTGCTCGTATGGTTGTGAATCGATTGTACAGTAGAGGCGTGAGCAGTGGCTTGTTGGGTCACGACACTTATCGTTGCTAAACTAATTGACGCAGTGATTAAACCTAACGTTATTTTAACAATGGGTTTAGTTTTTTTAGTTACATATCTTTTCATTCATAGGCTCCTTAAAATAAAATGCTTTTATCCTATGTTAACTTATCCATTGAAAATAGCAATATTTTTATTTAATATATCAACTATTTATTACATTATTAACAAAAATTTTAAAAAGAGTATGTATGTAGTTAATATTTTTAACATTATTTCTTAACAATACTTTCTTTTAAAATAACTCACTTTTTCTTTCACTACTTCATTATAAAAATCCCCTATCACATCATATGTAACGGGGGTTCGTGAAAGTATTAGTTAATCTTGTCCTTTTAAATGTTCAATATGTTTAAAACCATCTCTTTGGTTGGCTAACGCTTCCATTATATCGTACCAGTTGTTTCCTACTTTTTGTTGAATCGTTTGTAATAGATGATCTTGTGCGTAATTGAGTTCATTAATTAACGCATTACCTTTATCCGTAGCAAATAACTGTTTAACACGCCGATCTTGTTTTGATGTTTGCTCGATGATAAGTTCCTTTTCTTTTAACGTTCTCAGTGTAGCATGAGAACCCTGCTTTGATATTTCCAATGTTTGAAGTAACTCTTTTATCGTAATTCCAGGTAATTTATTGATAAAAAATAAAAAACGGTGATGTTGGCGACTCATACCGTATTGCTCAATAATGTCATCCGCTGTCGTTACAAAGGTTTTATATGCAAAGTAAAATAGCATATGCTCATAATCGTTTTTATTTGTCGACATGTACTTTCTTTCCTTTTCTAATATTTAAGGTTCATTATAATAAAGTTTCCTTATTTCGTCATGTTAAACTTTCTTAAAAAGGTCAAGTTGATTGACTTTCTTTTTACAAAAAGTTATCTTTTAATTGTAAAATGCAAATACATAAACAAAGGTGGAATGCATAATGAAACAACGTGTAGGACAATATTTAATGGATGCAGTTAATGTTGCTGGGGTAGATAAAATATTCGGTGTCCCTGGTGATTTCAATTTAGCCTTTTTAGACGATATTATTTCTCATGACCAAGTAGAGTGGGTTGGTAATACTAACGAATTAAATGCGAGCTATGCCGCTGATGGTTATGCTCGAATCAATGGATTAGGTGCGTTAGTTACTACGTTTGGTGTTGGAGAATTAAGTGCAGTTAACGGCATTGCTGGTTCTTATGCTGAGCGTGTACCTGTCATTGCGATTACTGGTGCACCCACTCGTGCTGTTGAATCAGCTGGAAAATATGTTCATCATTCTTTAGGTGAAGGTACATTTGATGATTATAGAAAAATGTTTGAACCTATAACAACCGCGCAAGGATATATTACGCCTGAGAATGCAACGACTGAAATTCCTAGACTTATACAAGCAGCGATCAACGAACGTCGTCCAGTTCATTTACATTTACCAATCGATGTTGCAATGACTGAAATCGACGTGTCTAAACCTTTCCAACCTGAAGCACGTGATGATCAAGATGTATCTCACTATATTCAAATGATTGAAGATAAATTAAATTCTGCTAAACAACCTGTGATTATAACTGGACATGAAATTAATAGTTTTGGTCTTCATTCTGAATTAGAACAATTTGTAAATCAAACTCATATTCCCGTCGCTCAATTGTCTCTTGGTAAAGGGGCTTTTAATGAAGAAAACGAACATTATCTTGGTATCTTTGATGGTAGTATCGCTGAAGAAAACGTTAAAAACTATGTCAATCAAAGTGATGCTATTTTAAATATTGGTGCGAAGTTAACTGATTCAGCTACAGCTGGTTTCTCATTTGAATTTGATATCGACGATGTTGTTATGATTAACCATAACTATTTTAAAATGAACGAAACAATCACTGAACAAGCTGCACTACCTCATCTTATAAAAGGTTTAATGTCAATTTCTTATAAAAATAAATCAGAATTTCCAAAGTATCAACGACCACAAGAACATGACTATCAAGTTGATCATGAACCATTAACTCAAGCAACGTATTTCAAGATGATGCAAGATTTCTTACAACTAGACGATATATTACTCGCTGAACAAGGTTCTTCATTCTTTGGCGCTTATGATTTAGCTTTATATAAAGACAATACCTTTATTGGCCAGCCATTATGGGGATCTATCGGTTACACATTACCTGCAACATTAGGTACACAAATCGCTGCACCGCATAGACGTAATGTCTTACTTATCGGGGACGGTTCACTACAACTGACAGTTCAATCGTTATCAACAATGATTAGACAACAATTGAAACCAATTATATTTGTAGTCAACAACGATGGTTATACAGTGGAACGTTTAATTCATGGTATGAAAGAGCCATATAATGATATTCATATGTGGGATTACAAAGCGCTCCCTGCAGTATTTGGCGGAGATAATGTAGTCATCCATGATGTTAATACATCACATGAACTTAAAGAAACATTTGAAAAAATCAATGCACATAGCGATTGCATGCACTTTGTTGAAGTAAAAATGGCAATTGAAGATGCACCAGCTAAATTAAGTGATATCGCTAAAGCATTTGCTTCACAAAATAAATAATAAATCATGAAAGAGGTTGAGAGATAAAGCTTTAGTACTCTGGGAAACCGATTAACAACGTCCCAAAACAGGATTATCTGCCGGGAATCAGCAGAGAGAATTTCAATCAGCAATTCTACAAGCAATGCAAGCTAGGCATGGGCCTAGCAGAAAGGTTTTCATTTTGAAAACCTACTGGCAATGCGAGCTGGACATGGTATTCTCACAATCAGACAAAATTAAAAAAAACAATTCAAATGAACAAACTCAACTATTGAGTTTGTAAGAACTACTAACCTATGAATAAGGAAGTAGTTCTTTATCATCGTTCGGTTCTTCTCAAATCCTAAACACTTTTGTCTCAACCTCTTCATTCATTTATGATTAATTATCTTTTCAGATTCTAACTTTGCTATAACATCATTAATAGTTTGGTTTTGAATTTCTGTCTTCATATCTTCGTGTATTTCATTTTCTATCATAGGATAGATGTGATCAATAATTTGCTTACTTGCTATTTCTCCTATTTCTATTTGGTAGTGTTCATAAAGAAATGACTTTAATGCTTTAGAGACTTCTATAATCATGCATAACACCTCATTTGTAATCTCTTATTTTATGCCACCTAAAGTTAATGCCATTATGGCTTTAATAGAATGCAAACGATTTTCTGCTTGTTTAAAAACAATAGAATAAGGACTATTAAAGACCTCATCTGTGATTTCCATTTCTGATAATCCATATTTTTCGTAGACCTCTTTGCCTACTTGGGTTTGTGTATTATGGAAAGCTGGTAAACAATGCAGTACTTTCACATCTGGATTTTGTATCTTTTGAATTAATGACATATTAATTTGATAAGGTTGTAATGCCTTAACTCTTTCTTCTATAACATCTGTTGGTTCTCCCATTGAAAACCAAACATCCGTATAAATAGCATCCGTTTGATAAACGGTCTTTTCAATATCACTACTGATTTGAATCGTTGCGCCTGTTTGTTCCGCATAGTCTTTAGCCATCATTACCACATGTGATTCTGGCAAGCGAGATTCTGGTGCCACAATATTCATATTGACGCCTAATAACGACCCTGTAACTAATAAATCATTGGCTACATTATTTCGAGCGTCTCCAATATATGTTAAAGTCTTACCTTTTAACGTCCCCCACTCTTCTTTAAGTGTCATAAAGTCCGCTAACATTTGTGTTGGGTGCCATTCATTAGTTAAACCATTCCAGACTGGTACATTAGCATGTTGTGCTAGTGTTTCAACATCGTTATGGTCATGTCCTCTAAATTCGATACCATCATACATACTACCGAGCACTTTCGCCGTGTCATATATACTTTCTTTTTTTCCTAAATGTATCTCTCCTTGTCCAAAATAATCTACTTGAACACCTAAATCATGGGCTGCAACACTAAATGCTGCTCGTGTACGTGTAGATGGTTTTTCAAATATAATGGCTATATTTTTATTAGTTAATAATTGATGTGATTGTTTATTTTTCTTTTCTGCTTTTAATTGTTGTGCCTTATCTATGATGTAATTCAATTCATCTTTAGAATAATCGGTCGATTTTAATAAACATTTACCTTCAAAGTTAAACTCGCTCATGTCATCAACTCCTTGATAACATCTTACAACATAACTAATATAAATTCAATATATTGTTTATTTATGCAATATACAAAATGACTTCCCCGCACATTTTACCTACTTTATCGACATCAGAGTGATACAAATCATTCAGTATTGTATACATTATTAAAATGAGAAACATCATTTGCGATGTTTCTCATGAAACATTTAATGATTATGTTGGGGAAATGCTAGTAGTACATATATATAACTGCTAATAATCTTAGAAACTATCATCATCTAAAAATGATTCGTTAACGACTTCTTTAGTTATTTGTTGTAATCGTAATTGACTCATATCAGAATTCGGGTCATAATATCGGCCATGTTTACGAATTAAGCGTTCATCCACATCCTTTAATGGATAAATTTTAAAGTTTTCTTTACTGTTTTTATTGTATACATCACTTAATTCATAATAATTAACCATACTTCGCCATTTAACGTTTTCGATTTTTACTGCTTTAGGCGTTTTCATTATTTTAAATTCTAATCTACCGAGTAAGTCATTACTTTCATTTCCAGTTTCTTGTCCATTCAAGAAATTTCCTAAGGAATAAGCGACTAAGGTACGATGATGATCCTTACCTTTAATCCATTCAACAGGTTGTATGACATGGGGATGTGTACCTAGTACTACATCCACCCCTTCATCAGCAAATAATTTTGCATATTTACGTTGTATTGGATTAGGTTGATGAGATCCTTCATTACCCCAGTGTGCCGATACAAATATGACGTCTGCCACTTCTTTAGCTTGTTGAATATCCTTCTTAATTTGTTTGTCATCAAAATAGTTGATTTCGTATTGATGTTTAGGTTTAATTCCATTCGTACCAAATGTATAACTCAACATAGCTATATTGATACCATTTATCTTTTTGACAGCCACTTGATCATGAGACTTTTGCGAATCGTAAATACCTGTAAACAAGACTTTATTTTTATATTTATTCCATTGTTGAAGATGATATTTAAGTCCTTCATCACCTTGATCTAAAGCATGATTATTAGATCCATTAATAAAATTAAATCCGGTTTGCACTAAACTATCTGAAATATCACTAGGTGTGTTAAATCGCTTAAACCCATGATAAGGACGATGATCACCACCAATTGGAGATTCTTGATTGATGAATGCAATATCTGCAGATTGAATATCTTTTTTTATATTTTGATACATAGGGGTAAAATTGTATGTAACACCATCTGATTCAAGTGCATCCCTATATATATTAGGGTGTATTAAATTATCGCCTACTGCTAAAACTTGTGCCTCTTGCTTTAAATCCATCCGATATGCCAACATGCTAACTATCAAAAATAAAATAAAAGACAAAATCGTTATTAAATAATACTTTTTCAATGTTGTATCTCCTTATATACTATATACATACAACATTACTATATTCATGAATAAAAACAATATTTTTAGTTTTAAATTTATGTAAATTATTGTTTTACAAAATAAAATATGACGAGTTAATTTAAATCGTACACTCTTAACTTTTTTAAATTAGACTGCTCGTTGTCTAACGTTAGACAACCCTAAGTGTTACCACATCAAACAAGCCTTTCACTGTGCTTATCTCAGTGAAAGGCTTATTAGATTAAACGCCAACATCTTCCCATGATTGATTAACTTGATCTGCTGTGGATTTATCATATAAATCAAGCGCAGCTTGATGTAATGATTTTTTAGCATCTTCGAAATCTGAATTAGAAGATAGATAATGTGTTAACGTTCTATAATAAATTTGTTCAGCTTTATCTTTACCCATACGTTTGATTGTTAAATATGCAGCTTTATTAGGGATACCAGAATTGGTGTGTACACCACCATTATCTTCTTGTGTTTTAGAGTAATGTTTCATATGTGCAGGTTGATCATATTTTTCAGGATTAGACATACTTCTTAATGCATCACCTTTAACATTAGGTGTGTATATATCCTCACCAATTAGGAAATTATCACTATCAATAAAATATGCAAAGACATCTGAGAAACTTTCGTTCAATGCACCGGGTTGATTTTCGTAAACTAAATTGGCTGTTTCCTGAGTTATACCATGTGTAATTTCATGTGCTACCACATCTTTAGCACCAGAGAATGGTAAATAATTGTCATTATCTCCATCTCCATAAATCATTTTGTCACCAATCCAAGCAGCATTGTTACGATTATCTTCATTTTCAAATTGATTCACATGAGTTAATGAATCGATAGGACTTCCCTTATCATCGTATGATTCTCGACCAAATTTATTTTTATAATAATCATACACATCTTTAGCATAATCGTTCGCATCAACAGCAGCATGTTGCGACTTGTCTACAAATTCTTTATCTTTATCGGTCATCAGTTTCGAACTGCCATCCTCATCATTATAGTCATAAGCTGAAATATTCCCTTTATGCGTCACATCCTTCAACTCATATCCTTTATCCTTACTATTAATATTAATTTTTTTCGTTTTGTTTAATACGCTTTTTCCCGTACCTTCAGTATGTGCATGTTGGATATTATTGATCTTATCAATAACTTTCCCGGTTTCAGCATCAACTTGAATGTTCCAATGTGATATTTTAGGAGACGTCGTTACAATTTCTACCTGATAAACATATTTGTTATGTTGACCGCTAATTTGAATTTCATTCTTTTTAATGACCTCATTATTAAAGTTTTTGGCTTTATCTGAAGACATAGAAACAGCGTCAAAAGCTTTATTGATGGCCTCTTTTTTATGGATTTGAACATTATTACTAGGATTTATTTCACTACCACCTGTGTCACCATTAATAAGTACAACTTTACCTTGAGGATTGGTATGTATTTTAACTTCTCTATCAGGAACATATGCATTTTTAAATTTTGGTTGTAATGTATAGTGCGTGTAGCCTAATTGATCTGTATTGACGTCGACTGTTTTATAGTGTTTAAATTGCTTTTTAGCATTTTTATCATTGGGTAATAATTTTAATGCCTGGAATGCTTTATTCTTATTCTTAACTTCTAATTTGTTTTGATTTGCTGAACGATCATTCTTTGCATCCACTTCTCCGCTATAAAATGTACTACTTATAGTTATTACTGAAAGACCGGAAATGATAGTTTTAGACAATCGATTCATGTTAATCCTCCGTATATGTATAAATTTTAATCTCCCTTCATACTATTTATATTTTTGTAAAAAGTAAATGGAAATTACATAAAATTCAATAAATATACGTTTCGTTTTGTAATATAATATGTTAATTTTATTAAATTAGTTTATCGACAAATCGTTTCACCTTTAACAGGCATTCTATTATTTTTAAAATTAATTTTGAGTGATTGTCCTTCTATTAAACTAGGTTGATTACTCACCTGAAAATGAATATGAGGCTCTGACGAATTACCTGAATTTCCACAAAGCCCTATCCTATCGTTATCTGTTATTTCATCTCCAATGTTCACTTTGACCGAATGTTGTTTTAAATGTCCAATTAGACTAAATTCATTTGTCGAATGCTTTATCACGACATAATTACCAAGTGGTTGTTTTTGATTCGTTTGTCCTATACGATTATCTTTTATATTATTCTCAATATCGACAACAACACCATTTAATGGTGCATATACTTGAGTACCATAGGCATAATAATGTTTACATCTCATGCCATCATCAATGTAGCTCATTCCAGAGTCTTTATTTATCTTTATAAAATCATATGCATACCTTTGTGTTTCTAAAGGATAATGATAATTGAATAGTTCATTATCGCCACCCCAATATACAAACCATTCATCATAAAATGGAAATTGATAAGTTAAAGTTGTTCGTTTATCTTTAAAATAATACAAAGGTTTAAATAAAAGTGCAGATATTTTGCCATGAGTGACATGGATTGAAATACCATAGTTTTCAAAAGCATCTAACCATACATTCTCACCATACTTTTCAGTCCCGATATCTACAAAACACTTGTGTTGATGCGCAAATCTATTGTAGTCTTGCATCAACTTTTTTAATGCTTTCTTAGAAATCTGTTTCTTCATTTCTTTAGTAAAGTATGAATAAAGTGTTTTATAATCATTTTGTTCAATCATATTCATAAAGCCGTTATAAATCACTAGACCTAACCTCCTTCATAGTTATCATTAACTTCAATCTATCATAATTGAACCCATCAAAAAAACAGACATCCTTTATACGGACGTCTGTTCATATCAGTCTAGCTTATTTAATTTTATTTAATGTTTTATCTTTTTGAATGGCTACTTTAGTTTTTTCATAGCCAATAACAACGCGGTCGATTTTACCTTTTGATGCATCGAACCAAACCGCTTCACCATTTTTCTTAGGTTGGTAGTAATAAATTCCTGTTGTATTATTTTTACCATTATCTACTTTTTTCAAATCTTTACCATAGGATTTTTGTAAATCTGTTAACTTCAATTGCTTTTTCAATGGAATATCAACTAATGAAGCTTTTTTAGATTTTTTATCATATTGACGGAATAATTGATCTGATTTGATTACTGTTTGAGTTGATTGAGTTGGTGCAATTTTAATACCATTAAATGTAACGTTGCCAGCTTTGATTGCATTTTTGAAATTTTTATCTAAAACAAACTTCGCATCATAACCTGCATTACCTTTATAAGTATAATAAGCAGATTGATGTGCTTGTGTTGTTGCTGCATGTGCCGTGTGATTGATTACTGGTGCTACACTCGCTGAAGCACTTAATACTGTACCGAAAGCTAATGTAGACGCAATGATTGATTTTGTCTTTTTATTCATAACGTATCCTCTCTTTCTTTACCCATACCTTCTAGGCTTACTGGGTCTTCTAAATTATACGTCATCAACTAAAGACATACAATTAAAAGTAATAGCCCTTACAGTTTTGTCATATCTAATTTACGATTAAATTTAAAATTTATATTACACGTCTTATCAATTTTCATTTAGATATGTCAGTAATAATTCAATATAATAATCGATAAATTTTAAGTAATGATTTTTATTAACACATTCATCAACTTGATGAGGTCCTTGACCTGGCCCTATCATTAAGAAGGGAAAGTCCTCGCTCTTACCTTTTAATAAATTAGATGCATCCGTAACGGCCACTGTTGGTGTAGCTATCAATGCCGAAGGGTCAAAGTATGTTTGAGCCAATTGATGACCTAATTTAAATAAGTGATTGTCACCCGTTGTTACAACTGGTTCAAGATCTAAATATATGTCATGAGTCAAATGTGCTCCTTGTTGATTCGCTTCATCGATATATTTATTAAATAGTGCTTTAACTTTTGTATTATCATATTCTGGAATCGTGCGAACATTGAACGTTGCAGTTGCATAATCGGGAACAGAATTAACTTGAGAACCACCATTAATCATACTATTGGTCATCACAAGTCCCTGAATTCTAGTTTGAACTTCGTCTTTACTTACAAAACTAGGCAATTGATCAGCCATCTGATTGACCATATTGCTATAATCTAAAGCCCTTCCTTTTATGCTATGCGTTATTTCTTCATATGCTTGATTAATATTTTGAACCAATTCAATAAGTGGTGTTATGGCATTTTCCCCCATAAATGGTGTAGAACTGTGACTTGAACGTCCTTGCGATGTGATTTTAATATCCATTGAGCCTTTATGAGCATATACAACACTTGGATAAGATGGCTCTGCGATGACTAAGGCATCGACATCATCCATATAACCTTTACGATATAATTGTGCTGATCCTGCTTGTTCCATTTCCTCTCCAGCAGTTGCTAATAATCTAATGGTACCGTGTTTTAACTGTCCACTTGCTTTAATTTCAATCATCGCAATCACTAGCGCAGCTAATCCCGATTTCATATCAGCAGCACCTCTTCCATATAAATGACCATTTCGTTCAGTCAATTCAAATGGTGGAGAGGTCCAATCCTCATGGTTTCCTTCATTTACTACATCCATATGTCCTGAAACTGCAATGACTGGTTTACCAGATCCTATAGTTGCAATTAGATTTGCACGTTGACCTGAAATGTAATCAATGTGTGTGTCAATATCATACCGATTAAGCCATTGTTCTAAATATTGTGCTACGGCTAATTCATTATCATTGACTGAAGGGATAGCCACTATTTCGGATAATATTCCCACCTTTTGTTCATTAGTTAATACACCCATATATTTCACTCACTTTCCTATTTTTTTAAAATATCATTAAATATTGTGTTCTTATTCAAAAATTTGATTATAATATAGTTAATGATTATCGAAGTTAATGGAGGACACACTTTTGAAGAAATTATTAGCAAGTATTGTTATTTTTGCACTTGTATTAGCTTTAGGATTTTCTGTTTTTGCAGCTTTAACACACCAAAACAAATCATCTCATCATAAAACTGAACACCAAACTGAAGAAAAAGATAAAAAGAAAACGTCAAAAGACAAAGCCAAAAATAATACAACAGATCAAGAAACTGTTCAAGCTGAACCTACGAATTCACAACAAAATAACGTAAGCAATTCCAATCATTCAGCTAATCAACAACTAACTCAAAAATCATCTCAAGCTAATCATCAGACATCACCTAGTCAATCAACTCAATCTAAACCGTCAAACCAACCAGCACAAAAAAGTAGTAATCAACCTGCGCGTACACAACAATCAGAACCAGCAAATAAACCAAAAGCAAGTACTGAATCACCACAAGGTCAAGGCGGTCAAGGTGGTCAAGGATCTAATAACAATAATAATGCGAATCGTTCAACTCAGAACGATAGCACTTCAAACAAACAGAACAAATCAGAATAATAAAAAGACAGGATTAAGTCATTCTCATTGGCTCTTACTTGAGCTGAATGTCTTATCCTGTCTTTTTTATTAAACACTCAATCGTTCATGAGTCTGGTTTGAATCAAATTTTCAAATTTCTTCTAAAATCATTTCACTAGTCTAGTGGAATCTCATACCACCATCAACGATAATTGTTTGTCCTGTAATATAATCTGAATCACTGCTAGCTAAGAAACTAACAACATTCGCAACATCTTCTGGTTTAGATAAACGTTTTAAAGTAATTTGATCTGTAAATTGTTTCCACCCCCATTCTTCAGGTTGATTATTTTCTTTAGCTAATTTAATAGCGATACCTTCCATCATTGGTGTTTCAACAATACCTGGTGCAAATGCATTTACTGTTATACCTTTATCAGCTAAATCACGCGCAGCTACTTGTGTTAAACCTCTAACTGCAAATTTCGAACTACAGTATAGTGATAATCCTTTATTACCTTCTACACCTGCTTGAGACGTTGCATTTATAATCTTTCCGCCGTGACCTAACGTTTCAAATTGTTCGAGTGCTGCTTGAATACCCCAGAATACACCACCGACATTCACACCAATAACTTGATTGAATTGCTCAGTTGTTACAGTATCTATAGGTGTCATTGGGCCTAACCCAGCATTATTCACTACTACATTTAATTCTCCAAAGTGTTTAACTACTTGACTAAAAACATGAAAGACTTCATCACGATTAGCGACATCAGCTTTAAATGCGATAGCTTCTTGGTCTTTACCCTTTAATGTGGCAGCCGCTTCTTTCGCACCTTGTTCATTATAATCCACCAACACAACATTAAAGCCATCATTAAATAGTCTTTTGGCTATTTCAAAACCAATACCTTGTGCTGCTCCTGTTACTATAGCCACTTTATTTTGATGTGTCATTCTACACACGCTCCTTAAATATATTCACTTATTATAATATCACTGAAGAATATATTTTTTGTGTATAACTCGTGTCTTAATGCATCTTACATAAAAAAATCTAGCACTTAAGGGATGCATATTATGCCCTAAGTGCTAGAAACTCATTCATTTTATTCAGTTACATTACTTTCATCAACTTTGGATGAAACTTTTCTCATCAATGGATCTGTGATTGGTTTTAAAATAACCCCAACTATGATAAATCCTAATCCAAATAATGCTAAGATAATCACTTTCGTAATTAATATTTCTGGAACAATACCCCCTACCGTTTCACGTAAAGCATCAATCGCATACGTAAATGGTAAATACGGTGATATCGTTTGGAAGAACTTAGGCGTTGTTTGAATTGGGAAGGTACCGCCACCACCAGCGATTTGTAATACTAAGAAAATAATCGCAATCGCTTTACCAGGGTTTCCTAATAACGATACGCAAGTATAAATAATTGAGTTAAATACTAGTGAGCAGAATACCGCTATCGTCACAAATAATACTGGCGACTCGACTGCTGCTTTTAATATAACTAAGTCTCCAATTGATACAATTAATGATTGTACAATTCCTAATAGGAAGAAGAAACCTGCTTTCCCCAGGAAGATTTCTCTTGGACTTAGAATTGGTTTTAATGACTGATGTTTGTTATCTACGGATAATAAACTAACCATTAACAATCCACCTACCCAAATAGATAAGGCTGTATAAAATGGTGTCATTCCTGAACCATAATCTTTAACAGGGAACACATCGGTGGTCTTTTTATTTATTGGATGTGCAATGACATCAGCTTGCTTTTTCAAATCATTTTTCAATACATCGATTAAATTATCTACGGCATCATCTTTATCTAATTGTTTAAATATTTTATTGGCTTTCTTCAGATCTTTCTCAACACCTGGTAATTTATTTTCTGAGAAATCCGCTAAGTTAGACAAGGCTTCTTTAGCTCTTGGTTGGTTCTCATCTAATAAATTCACCGCATTATCATATTTACTAAATAACGATGGTAAATTATCATTAACTGCTTGAGTAGCATTCGCTAGGCGTTGTTCTAAGCCAGGTAAATCATTACGCACAAAGTCTGATGCTTTAGCTACATCTTTCTTCACTGTAGGGAAGTAATCTTGTGCTGTTTTCATTGCGTTAATATACGTTTGTTCTATACCAGGTAATGCTGTTTGAATACGATCAATACGCTTTTTACCACTATCTAATATACTTTGCCCTGACTGAATCACTTGATTAATTGAATTTAATTTAGATTGAACAGTTGATAATGCTTGTTGACCTGATGCCAATTGCGACGTAATATCATTCGAAATGTTTAATAAACTTTGATTTAATTCTTTCTTAACATACGTACGGAATTGACTTAACGTCTTATTCGTATCACTGATTTTGTTCAATACGTTAATCGCTTCTGATTTACCAGAACTACCGTTTGATAAAGCATCAATTAATTGGTTGGTTGTTTTTAACTGATCATTGAGTTGATTATTAGCTGTTTTTATTTGCTTAATTTCTTTTGATAAATCAACATCTTCATTTTTTTCAAGCTCTGATAATATATCTATAAATTGTTGATTATATTTCGTAGCATTTTCTAAACGAGATGATACATTCTCTAACGGCTCTTTAAACTCAGTCGGTTTGTCTGATGCTAATATACCGTATGATATATGTTTCAATGCATCCATATCTTTTTGAGATGCTTTGGCCTGAACATCACTTAAATTAGAAAGTGATAATAATGATTCGGTCAATGCTATATTCATTGATTTAACATCATTTGAACTTACCAGCTCGTTTGACTGGTTATTATCTTTATTACCTGAAGTACTTAACGATTGTGTCTTGATTCCAGTTTGATAACTATGTCCTTCATCACGTTGTTGACTATGAGCACTTTGTTGACTCGTACCTGATTGTTGACGTAAATCTTGGTTAACATCATTATTTACATTTTGGGCACGTCCTGCTGCATCTTGATAATCACCAACTCGATTTTGAACTTGTGTTAAAAATCCTTTAGCATCTGTGAGTTGGTCATTCGCAGCATCAATACCTTGCCCCGCTAAAGAGACACCTCTATTGATTTTAGGAAATTGTGCTGATACATCATTAGCTGCTACATTTAGTACTCTTTCAATATCAGGCATATAATTATTCAACGCAATTATTAATTTAGCCTTTTCATTTAATGCTGGTATTGATGAATTAACTTGATTTAATCTCTCTTGTGCATCTAAAATATCACCTTTATAATTACCTAAATTTCTAAATTGATTCGCATAGCGATCAAGGTCATCTTGGTGTTCATTTAAATAGATGACTTTATTTTTAAACTTATTAATTTCTGGCAGAGAATTATTTGCTGCATAGACGGCATTTTTGATTTTATTAATTGTTGGCACTTCATCTTCAATTTTTAGACCTACTTTATTCGCCTCTGAAAGTAATGCTTTCGTCACGGTTTGATTAAATTGTTCATTTGCTTTTTCTACCACTAATGAAGAACCTGTATCCGTTAATTTCGCAGCAACAGCATTAATTTTCTGATTGACTTTGAAATCGACATCCGCTTTTTCAGGATGTTTCCTTAATGTTCCCGTAATTTGATGTGTAAACTTGCTCGGTATGTATATGCCTGCATAATATTTCCCCATTTTAATTTCATGATCTGCTTTTTCACGGCTGACAAATTGCCAATCAAAGCTATCATTTTTCTTTAGGGTTTGTACCATCTTATTACCTACATTAATCTCTTTCCCTCTAACTTTGTCACCTTTATCTTCATTGACAATCGCTACTTTAATATGACCTGTATTTCCGTATGGATCCCACATTGCCCATAAGTTAAACCATGCATAGAATGAGGGTAATATGGCTAATCCCGCTAATATGATCCAAACTGCTGGTGTTTTAGCAATTTTCTTTAAATCTGTTTTAAACAGCTTTAGTGCGTTTTTCATTGTCACACTCCTAAAAACGATTGATAAACTTTCCTATCTATATTTATATCGCCATCATATTTATACTTATTTTACCAAATGTTAGATTACATTTTTCTAAAAACAATTTATTTTTCTGATAAAGGTTAGTATAATTAATTTTACTAGATTAATTCAATTCGTTGATATGTATCAACTATAAATGTCATAAGTTAAATTATAACAAATGTCCAATAAGTATCTCAATCATTTTTCAAATTTTTAAGGGAGCTAATCATAGATGTCTAAAGAAAAATTCTTAATATATTTACTTACAACTACATTAATTGTGCCATCTTTCTCAACAGCACCCATAGCTAATGCTGCAGATGACCACTCAACAACACCATCTTCATCACAACAGCGTGACACTCAAGGTGACAATGATTCAACAAACATTGATGATAAAAGTACTAAAGACACACAAGAAGATAATGAAATTAACACATCAGAACACAAACATGAAAAAACGAGGCAATCATCACACCAAGACACTAAAAAGGAAAAACAAGACAAAGCGCACCAACAAAAGCATCACGGAACACAAACATCTGTAACAGATGATAATTATAAACAGTCACATCAATCAACTAATTTAATTAATCAATTTTATGATGGATTATCCACGCATCAATCTGACTTTAATCGATTATGGTCTCCAGACCAATATGACAATAGCTTTAGTTTAACGACGTTAATTCAAAACCTATTTCATTTTAACTCCGATATTTCAGACTACCAACAACCTTCTCATGAAGAAGATGATACAAATACAACGTCTGAAAATAAACAGAATGATGATAATGATACGATGACTGATAAAGATCAAAATACAGACAATAACGATAGCTCGGAAAATCATACCCAACAAGATGAATCTAATAATGATGACCAATCTATAAATAGTAACGATAAGGAAAATAGTGACCTATCAGACCAAGATCATCATTCACAAAGTGATAAAGTTCAAGATCATGAACAAAGCGACAACAATCAACAAGACCATTCTTCAAATCAATCGAATGGTTCGAACAAGAATGACAAGTCATCATCTAATCAAAGCATTTCCGACTCAGCCATCGATTCTATTTTAGATGAGTATAGTGAAGATGCAACGAAGACGCAAAAGCAATATCAAACATCTAAAGATAAACACACTCAAGATGATAAACAACAAGATACAAAGCAAAACAATACAAAACAGCAAGACGTCAATCCTCAACTTCCAACACCAGATGAATTAAAACATAAAACAAAGCCCGCACAATCATTTGAAGGTGATTTTAAACAATCAAATACACGTGCCACTGGATTGTTTCAACAATTACCTAAAATAGAAGATGGGACTTTAACAGATGGCGATATCAATATCGTTGATAGTAAAAGCACGAGAGATTTTATTAAATCGATTGCCAAAGATGCACATCAAATAGGTCAAAAAGAAGACCTCTATGCCTCAGTGATGATGGCACAAGCTATATTAGAGTCCGATTCTGGTAATAGTGCTTTAGCACAAAAACCTAATTTTAATCTATTTGGCATTAAAGGAACTTATCAAGGACAGTCTGTTTCATTTAACACTTTAGAAGCTGATAGTACAAATAACATGTTTAATATTACAGCTGGTTTCCGTAAGTATCCTGATACAAAAGCCTCACTCGAAGATTACGCACGTTTAATTAAAAAAGGTATAGATGGTAATCCTAACATTTACCGTCCAACATGGAAGAGCGAAGCGTCTACTTACCAGTCAGCAACTTCTCATTTATCACGTACTTATGCGACTGATCCTAATTATGCTAAGAAATTAAATAGTATTATAAAACATTATCATTTAACTGATTTTGATAAGAAAGAAATGCCAAGTTTGGATAAATATAATCATACGATTCATAGCGATGATCAATCACAATCAAGTTTCAAACCGTTCGAAGAAAACCAAGGAAGTTCAAGCTATCCACAAGGACAATGTACATGGTACGTGGATCAGCGTATGAAACAATTTGGTCAATATATTCATAGTAATTTAGGCGATGCACATCATTGGAATAATCGCGCAGCACGGGAAGGTTATCAAGTATCTTCAACACCTAAAAAACATACAGCAGTCGTTTTTGAAGCTGGTCAATTAGGTGCGGATACACAATATGGTCACGTTGCATTCGTAGAAAAAGTTAACGCTGATGGTTCAATTATCATTTCAGAATCAAATGTGAAAGGCTTAGGCGTTATCTCATATAGAACGATTGATGCTGATGATGCATCACAATTGGATTATATAACGGGTAAATAAATCACTCGGATTACACCATTAAAAAGAGCGAGACAAAGTTAACTTTGTCTCGCTTGTTTTAATTTATTTTGATCTTTTACGTTGGCTAAACCAGATAATACTACCACCAATAATGGCTATAACTAATGCGATAGGCATCCAATGTTGCTTAACTGCCTGACCTGCATCAGGTAATGATAGATTACCATCATCATTAAACAATCCATCTAGGAATCCATCATTAGAACCAAGCGTTAGGCCTTTTTCAGGTGTTGGCGTTGGAATATCAGGAATACTATCCAATAGACTACCACCAGAATTAAGTTGATCTAATAAACGAGAGCCTTGATTTGAATGTTGATTCATTCTATCAAAAATGCTTGGTCTATTTTTGATCGGAGAAACAATATTGTCTAAATCTTTCTTAGCACTGTCCATCTTATGTTGCAGTTGCAATAAATCATTAGCCTTACCGTTAATTGCAGACTTGATTAAATCTAAAGCACTTGCTTTATCACTTTGTATACGATTAATGATATCTGCTAGCACTTTTGCTTTTCCTTGTTCAATTCTCGTTGCTAATATAGTTTCAATCGCTTGTCGTTTATCTTTTGCATTATTTAATACATCATTTAAAATGTCATCTGCGCTCACATGTCCTTGTTTATCAATGTGTCGTTTGAGTTGCTCTACAATTTGTTGGTTTGATAACTGTCCATTAGCTAATTGTTTCGCAATACGTTGTGCTTCCTTATCCCCTAATCGTGTAGCAAGGAGTTGTTTAATTAATTGTTGCTTATCTTCAGATTGATCTAACATTGATTTTAAAATATTGTCTGACGAAGTATGTGCAAGCCCATCCAACTGTTTATCAATTTGATTGGCAATTTGTTGATCTGTCTTACCTTCCGTATTTACGTGTTTCATTGCCTGTTTCGCTTCATTTTGACTCATCACTGTATCCAAAATGGATTGAGCCGCTTTATTTTTATCTTTAGATTGTTGCAACTGATTAAGTATTAAATCATGTTGTTGATTCATACGTTGTTCTGTTTGACGAATGTCTTGTTTTAAAGCCTGTTTACGTTGATTGTTAAAATCGCTTTGTTGATTGACATCCTTTTCTAATGCCTTAAGTGTATCTCTTTTATCATTAATGTATTGATTGTCATTCATTTTATTAGAAGCTAATTGACTAGAAATCGCTTGATCTATTTTGTCGCTACCCTCTAACTCTTTTGTAATCTTGCCTACGTGTCCATCTTGTTTATGATCTGATTGTTTCACATCCGCTTCATCTGCAATGTGTTTCAAATCATCTATTGTTTCTTGTTCTTTGGCGTTAGAATGTGGCAGTTCTTTAGTAGTAGCTTGTGATTGATCTTTAGAATCTTGTTGTGCATCTTGACGTTGATTAGATGATGAATCGGAGCGCTTTTGTTTTTGTGTCGTATCGGCAGCTTCATCTAATGTTGTATCTTGTTTTATTTTATCTAAATCATCCAACACTGACGTTTGTTGCGTATCATGTGACTGACCTTGGTCCTGTGACTGACTCGTTTCCCCATCTTTTTGTTGATGGTTATCAACATTTTCTGAAGATAAATCCAAATCCGCTAAAATTTTGTCTAGGTCTTTTGTAACATCTTCATTATCTTTCACATTTCCATTATTTTTTTCATCAGAGGCAGCTTTATCTGAATCTGTTGAATGCTGCGCTTCTTTGTTTAATGATTTCAATTTGCGGTCTTCTTTTTTAGCATCTTCAATTATCTTATCCAATGTTGCATTATCAGATACATCATCTAGTTGTTTATAGTAATCCTGTCTTGAATCTTCTTTTAAATGCGTAAGTCGATCAATGTCATCTTTAGCGTCATCTATTTTATCTTGAAATGACTCATCTTTAGATTCAGATGTATGATGTGAAGTTGAAGTTTCTTTAGCTTGTACTGTCATATCAATAGCAGAACCATAACCTATCATTGATCCACTGATTAAAAGCGCTGAACAAGATAATTTCAAACACATGCTGACTTTGTCGAATTGTTTATCTTTCATGTTTTCAATCTCCTTTAATCAATTGCCGTTTTAAAATTCATCTCCATTATATAACAAAGTACTATAAAATTACACTTCGCATTTTAAATATAAGCTATTTAGTCTATCAGTAAAATGAAATAAACAAATAATTTGTAACTATATGTATATCCCTTTATAATTCAATCAAGTTAAATTAGTTAAAATCATAATATGATTTAACTTAATTTTATATTAAAAGGAGTTTTTAAAATGGCAGAATCAATTTATTCAACTACAATGATAAGTAATGGTGGTCGTGATGGTCGCGTATTTAGTCCAGATAATACGTTTGTTCAAAATTTAGCAACACCGAAAGAAATGGGCGGTCAAGGTGGTAATGATACTAACCCTGAACAATTATTTGCAGCAGGTTATAGTGCATGCTTTAACAGTGCATTATCATTAATTTTATCTCGACATAAAGTTAATGACGCAAACCCTGAAGTTGAAATCACTATTGAATTAGTGAAAGATACTACCGATAATGGTTTCAAATTAGCAGCAGACATTGAAGTTACGTTAGAAAATGTATCTCAGGAAGATGCTGAACAATATGTAGAACAAGCGCATCAATTCTGTCCATATTCTAAAGCAACGCGTGGTAATATTGACGTTAACTTAAAAGCTAACGCACAATAATGGTATTCAATTATTAAACCCTTGCGTTTGATTAATGAACAGCTCCTAAATACCTATTAAGTGGTGGTGAGTATTTAACTCTCCCCACTTTTTTTATATAAATTTTTATGTACCGATACACCAATGGGGATTCATGCCATCCTCATCCCTATTTTGATGTTTTTTATTAAATTAGTTTATTTAGCTCATTATTTAACTGAATAAAGGGAATATAACTTATACTAAGCACTTTTTAATTATTTCTTTTCATCTTAAGTTAGCTCATGTTTCATACTGTAAGGAGGCATCCACATGGCTTTATCCATCATACTTATAATTTTAGGCTCTATTTTAATCATTATTTCCAAAATCGTGATGTATGCTAACGAAAAACGCCATGAATTAAAAGAGAAATTTTATTTACCTGGTTTATGCTTAGTATTGATAGGTATTTTAATTCTCATTGGACATTTTGTCACAAGTTAACAGTTGCTATCACTACTCATAAATCACACTTCTGAGTTATCTTTTCAATAAAATGTCCAACAATTCTTACAATCTGTTTCATTTTTCAACGACTCAATAAAATTAATGGTGTTTCAAGCAGTTGAATCTTGTTAAATTAATAACTGTAACTTTAAAACACCATAGATTTATCTCAATTGAATTGAGTCCAACTTCATAGTTCCGTCACAAGTTAACTAATAAAAAACAAATAGGAGGAAATGTCTTGGCAAAACTTTTATACAAATTAGGCAAATTCATTGCTGAGCACAAATGGGTTAGTATCATTGCGTGGCTTTTGATTCTAGGCGTTATCATTACACCATTATTGATTAGCGCCCCTAAATTTGATAGCAATATTACAATGAATGGTCTTAAATCATTAGATACAAATGACAAGATGTCAAAAGAGTTCCATCAAGATAGTGAGAAAGCATCGATGAAAATTGTAATACATTCTGATAAAAAGGATGGCATTACAGATAAAGACACTAAGAAGGACATTGAAAAAGCACTTGATAACATTAAACAAGATGATGATTACGTACAAAATGTAAGTAATCCATATGAAACAAATCAAGTCAATGATGATAAAGATACTGCAATTGCGACAGTCAATTATGTAGTTAACCAGACATCATTAAAAGATTCATCTAAGAAAATTATCGATCGCGAAATGAAAGATGTGAAAGATAACCACAATGTTCAAATTGAACAAGCACAAGGTGGTAGCGGTGGTTCTGAACCAGGTGGTAACTCAGAATTAGTTGGTATTGTCACTGCATTTATCATCTTATTAATTACATTTGGTTCATTAATCGCAGCAGGTATGCCAATTGTCAGTGCCCTCATGGGACTTGGTTCAAGTATTGGTATCATTGCATTATTAACAAAAGTATTTGATATTCCAAACTTCACATTAACACTAGCCGTAATGATTGGATTAGCTGTTGGTATCGACTATTCTCTATTCATCTTATTTAGATACAAAGAAATTAGGAAAAAAGGTACCCCACCTGTTGAATCGATTGCCTTAGCTGTTGGTACAGCAGGAAGCGCAGTTATATTCGCCGGCTTAACAGTTATGATTGCCGTTTGTGGTCTTTCATTAGTAGGTATTGATTTCTTAGCCGTTATGGGATTCGCTTCTGCAATTAGTGTTTTATTCGCGGTACTTGCCGCTTTAACATTATTACCTGCATTGATCAGTGTTTTCCATAAACGTATTAAAATCAAAGACAAACCAGAAAAAAGTAAAGACCCTAAAAATCATCCATGGGCTAAATTTGTAGTTGGTAAACCAGTACTAGCTATTATTATTAGTTTAATTATTTTAATCGCAGCTATCATACCAATTTCTGGAATGCGTTTAGGTATGCCAGATGATAGCTTAAAACCTAACGATTCATCCGCACATAAAGCGTATAACTTAGTTACTGACAACTTTGGTGCCGGATATAACGGTCAAATTGCAATGCTTGTAAATACTAAAGATGGTGGCAGTAAAAAAGACATTGAATCTGATTTAAATAGTATGAGAAAAGATCTTAAAGATATGGATAATGTCGATACTGTCGAAAAACCTCAATTAAATGATAATAATCATTATGCATTAATCTCTATCATTCCTGAAGATGGACCTAATGCGCAATCAACAAGCAATTTAGTTTATGATTTACGTGATTACAATAAACAAGCCAAAGAAAAATACGACTTTAATACAGAAGTAACAGGCCAAAGCGTAATCAACATCGATATGGCTGAAAAATTAAATAATGCTATTCCAGTATTTGCTGGTGTTATCGTATTATTAGCATTTGTATTATTAGTATTTGTATTCCGTTCAATCCTTGTTCCATTAAAAGCCGTTCTCGGTTTCGTATTATCATTAATGGCTACACTCGGATTCACAACCTTAGTCATGCAAGATGGCTTCCTTGGTGGTCTATTCGGCGTAGAAAACACTGGTCCACTATTAGCATTCTTACCAGTTATTACAATCGGTTTACTATTTGGTCTAGCCATTGACTACGAACTATTCTTAATGACGCGTGTACATGAAGAATATAGTAAAACTGGTGACAATGATCACTCTATTAGAGTAGGTATTAAAGAAAGTGGCCCTGTTATTGTAGCAGCTGCATTGATTATGTTCAGTGTGTTTATCGCCTTTGTATTCCAAGACGATATGCAAATCAAATCAATGGGTATCTCTCTAGCATTTGGTGTACTATTTGATGCCTTTGTCGTACGTATGACATTAATTCCAGCATTAACGAAATTATTTGGTAAAGGATCATGGTACTTACCTAAATGGTTAGGCAGCATCCTCCCAGAATTAGATATCGAAGGTAAAGCATTAGAACAAGATTCACATCAAGTTGAATCTCATGCATCTACCAATGAAGATCGTCATGGTGCTTACGCTACTGATCGTCGTGAAAGAGATGACAGAGACTTTGAAAGTGAACACCCTTCCCGTTTAGATCGTCAATATCATCGCGATGAAGATGAACGACGTTATCAAGATGATACACATCGTTCAACTTACACAAGCGAATCACACGTATCACGATTTGCATCTAATGAACCAAACGACGATGTAGATTATGAATCTTTATATAATAAACAAGGTAATGGTCACGATAATTATCCAAGACGTGACGACAGATTAGACGACCATTCTGAGCGCAGTCATTCATACGCACGTCGCTCTCAATCTCGTCCACAAAGTAACGAAGCACGTACAACTGATTTATTCAAACAGTTATCAAATCAAACGAATGATCAAGACATGCTATTTAATGCATTAATGTTATATGCAAGAGAAAATAGTAAAGATGTATACGATCAATATTCAAATCATACTGACAACAAACATCGTACCGATTTCAATCATGACGATGACAGATATTAATTTTAAAAAGGAGGATATGCTGAATGTTTAAAACAAGAGGTTTCAAACTGTTAGGCCTGTTTGCCACTATTGCCTTAGCCATCGTGCTAAGTGCATGTGGTAACGGTGGCGGAAGTTCATCAAAAGATGACAATACTTCCATAGGCAATAAAGAAATCGAATTACCATATATTGCTAGTGATAACTCAGCGCCACGTACATTAGTCATAGCTGAAGTACTTAAAAAAGCTGGTTATGACGTTACAACTACACCTGTACAAGCAAGCGGTCCATTATATGCATCTGTAGCTGAAAATCCAGATTCATTCCATGCGTCAGGTATTTTCCCATCTACAGATAAAAGTTACTATAATAAATACAAAAGTAAATTATCCGTTTACGACAAAAAGAACCTTGTCGATGATGTTAAAGTAGGCTTAGCCGTACCAAAATATGAACAAAATATCGACTCAATTGCGGACTTAAAGGATAGCAAGAAGTTCGATAAAGAAATTCAAGGTACAGACGCTAGAAATGGTGTCATGAAACAAACTAAAAGTGAACTTGATGAAGATAATCTAGACGGTTATAGTCTTAAAGAATCTTCTGACCAAGATCAATTTAAAGCAGTACAAAAAGCTTATAAACAACAACAACCAATCCTATTTACAGCAATGGATTCTAGTTGGTTCTCTAAAGAATTAGGCGTTAAAATGTTAAAAGACCCTGACAAAATTTATGGTAAAGAAGATCAACATATTAACTTAGTATTTAATAAAGAATTCAAAGCCAATCATCCAGCAGCATACACAATTGCAACACGTATGTCAGATGACTGGAGTAAAAAAGATGAAGATCAATTAGCTAAGAAAATCTTCAAAGACCAGAAAAATCCAGAACAAGTTGCCAAAGACTATGTTGATGACAACGATAATAAAGTAGATGAATGGTTAGAAGGTATTGATCATTAATTCTTCTAGTAAAATCTAATAACTCCGAGTAACAATCATGTAAGCAGGACTTGAGCTATCTATTCTCAAGTCCTGCTTTTTTTGTGTTGTCTCCGCAATCCACTAATGTGTATTTCATGTAAAAAGCATTTATATTTGGTAAAATAACAACGTCTATGATAAATTATCTATCAATCTTATCTTAATAAAATGACTATTCGGGGAGTCCTGCTTATGACGACATCTACACAAAAACGTATGATAAAACATATTAATCAAACAGTTTTTGAATTATTAAATGACTATCACTTTGATGAAATCACTGTTCAAAAAATATGTGATGCTGCTGAAATTAATCGCAGTACATTTTATCGATATTTCCAAGATAAATACGACTTACTATATTCATTAACAGAATATATGAAGGAAGCACTCGATTTAGATTCTTTACATCAGCACGGTCCAACAGATGCATTAGAATCATTTATCTCTTTCATCAATACACATAAACCAGTATTTAAACATTTACTTGTTGCATCAAGACAAGACGATGTCTTTCATAGTTTGACTCAATTCTGTAGTGAGAATATATTAGAAGGTGCTGAGTGTAATAACGATTTATTAGCACATAAAATTATGAAAAGCGATCATCCACAATTAATTGCTGATTTTTATAGTAGTGGTCTTATTGAAATTATACGAAGATGGGTTGAGAATAATTATAATTACTCAGAAGAAGAAATATTATCCGCATTGCATGTTACTCTCGATTTCACCCGTCCTACAGATCATGTATCTACCAACTAGGTATTTAATGAGTGATGACAACAGGACATTTTAATCATTGCGAATTTTTCACTTTGACAGCTAGTGATAAAATTGTTATTTTAAACTAGAATGACTATTCTATTTTTAAATGAGTGATGATAATGTCAAAGAAAAAGCAAGATTTATTAGAAGTAGCAGAACGCTTATTTTACGAACATGGCTTTCGTGGTGTCGGATTAAAGCAAATTATTCAAGAAGCCAATGTAGCTACTATGACACTCTATAACCATTTCGACTCTAAAGAAAAACTAGTCGAAGCCGTACTTCAACAACGAGAAATGCGTTATTGGCAATACTTAGAAGACGGTGTTCATCAATCTCCACAACAACCATTCATTGCTGCAGTAGATGCACACTGTAAGTGGTTGAAGGATTATTCGTACACTGGTGATATGTTTATTCGTGCGATTGAAGACTATAGCGATACCGATAATAATATCGAAGCTATCGCACGTGGACATAAAGAACGATTATTAACTTATCTTGAAAATTTAGCCAACCGTTCTAATTTTAAAAACGGACGCGATTTAGCTATTAGATATACCTTGCTAATGGAAGGTACAACCTCTATGACTACCCTTTTAGGTGTCGATGAAGCAACCAAGCATGCACGCTACGTTGCCCACCTATTTATCGACGAAGCAACTAAATATAATTAAACCAACGATGAGATTGATAACTAAATCAATCTCTCTCATTTTTAAACTAAAATAGAATGAACGTTCTATATAAAAAGGAGTTGTTACTATATGAATTTCTATAAATTAGTTTTTCCTGGCATTGCCATGATTGCTACCATTTATGGCTTAGGTCGATTTAGCTTTGGTCTATTTCTTCCCGATATATCTAATGATTTAAAACTTAGTGCTTCTAGTGCAGGACTCATTTCATCTTTATTCTATTTGTCATATTGTTTTACTATCGTCTATGCAACATTAAGAACTGCCAAAACGGGGCCAAAATACATGATTATGTTAGCTAGTGTGTTAGTCATATTAGGTTTATTTATGATAAGCATTTCACCTAATGCCTTAACACTGTCATTAGGTGTCTTACTCGCTGGCGCAAGTTCTGGATTAATCTCTCCACCTTATGGTTACGCCATTTCTTTATGGATTAAATGGGAACAACAAGGTAAGGCCAATACTTGGATTAATTCGGGTACAAGTTTAGGCTTAGTATTCACTGGTATCACTGCAATGTTAGTATTTATTGATTGGCGAACAACATATTTAATCTATGGTGTGATCGCCATACTCATTACTGTTTGGAATTTTTTCGTTATTCCATCTTTAAAACATAGTTTAAAAATCTATCCAGGTTCTTTAAATATTTTAGATATTAGTGCAAGTAAAAGAATCATTATGGCTTCCACAATATTAGGTTTTTCAACTGCACCATTTTGGACTTTCTCTAAATCATATGTCCAACAAACAGACCATTATTCTCCAATCGCTTTATCAATTTTTTGGATTCTAATCGGTGTAGCTGGTATTTTTGGTGGGATTTCTGGCCATATCATTGATCAATATGGTATTCAATTCGCCTACTTTTTTGGCGTTATCTTAATGTCAGTTGCTTCTATTCTCTTAGCCTTAACACCTATCGTGTGGATAGTACCTTTCCTTTCATCATTGATCTTTGGTGTGAGTTATATTTTCATTACAGGTGTGCTACTCGTTTGGGGTGTGAAGATATTTGTGAAGAACGCCTCATTAGGAATCGGAATACCCTTTTTAATGTTAGCCGTTGGGCAAGTGCTAGGATCTATGGTAGCAGGACCATTTATTGAAGATTTAGGTTATACACTGACTTTTGTTATATACGGTTTAATAGGTTTAGTCGCTTTAATACTATTTCCAAAAGTTGATGTACAACCTCCAAAAGTAAACATTGATGGCGACTATACAGAACTACAAAAAGTGAATAAAGATTTACTATAGATATCAGGATTTCAAAATCCGATATTGAATGTCCAAATTAAAATAGCCAGTTAATGGGGTTCTAACACCGCATTAACTGGCTATTTTTCTATATTATTAGTCATCATTTTTATTATCGAAGTTTCTACCTTCTAATCCTGCTAATTCTTCTTTAGAAGCATGAGGTGCTTTCATTTCGAATACTTGATCAACAACTGTATAATCATAATATCCTAAACGTGCAATTGGACGAATAGATGGAATATCTAATTTCCCATCTTCAGTGATGACTTTATCATCGATATGCACTTGAGCAACACGTCCAATCACAATATCAACTGTAGATACAGGATCACCAGTTGGTATACGAATTGTTTGAACATATTCACATTCGAAATGCACTGGAGACTCTTTCACTCTGTAGCCAGGTGCTTCAATACATGATTCTTTAGTAACCCCAGCGTAGTCAAATTCATCTTCGTCGGGCGCTAATGCTTTAGATGATAAATTAACCGCTTCTCTTAAATCATATGTCGCCATATTCCATACAAACCAACCTGTCTCTTCAGCATTTTTCACAGTATCTTTACGTTCGTGATCACCTAATACTGACTGATTCGCCGCAAACATAACCATAGGTGGGTCCCATGTTAAATTTTGGTATTGGCTATAAGGTGCCAGATTATCTTTACCATCTTTCGAAACTGTAGATATCCAACCGATAGGTCTTGGTACTGTACTACTTTTAAATGGATCGTGTGGTAATCCATGAGATTTAGTGCCTTGCTTTGGTGAATAATTCATCGTTTCTCACCCCTATTAAATATTTGTATTTCTTCAATCATATAATAGCTATTTGCATAATTCTAATACTAAAAAACGATTTACTTATAGCTATACGCTATAAATAAATCGTTTAAATATATATCATATCTATTAACTAAATCATTCGTTATGCTTTTTATTTAATATGCACTTTCATCTTTAGGCATTAATAACGATACAATAAATGAAATAAAACCAATACATGCGATTGAAACAAACATTAAGAAATATTGCGGTAACTTAGCGATATAAATCATTAAAATAGGTGCAATTGCTGTTCCCATGAATAATATGACAGTATTGACTGATAAAAAGAATCCTTGGTTGTGTTTAACAGTCATACCTACCTTCGAAATGACTGATGGAATCGCAAATGCAATACCAGCAACAAATGTAACACTAAATATTGTGACACAAATAATATTTGTCGTAATTCCCATCAGTATAAGTGATAACGTACTTGTAAGTAAGGCAAGTGAGATCACACGCTTAATACCTATTCTGCCACTTAAACGGCCCCCTAACAATGATACTAACATCCCTATCACACCAAATAATTTTACTAATGATGCTGTAGACATATCTCCATTTACTTTATCTGATAAAATGTATAAATTTAAAATGGCGTACATACTGATAAACATAATTAATAATGTAAATGAGATGAATAAACAGTATAAAACTTTTAGATTATCGCGAAAATCTTTAAAGTTATTAAAAAATTTAAGTAATTGTACATCCCTATTTCGACGTGGGCTTTCCGGTACAAATCTGTATATAAAAAATATCAAGCACAAATATAATACAGTTAAAGTGAAATAAACCCAATGCCAGTTAAGCTGATGAACAATGAGTTCGCTTAAGTTCTGTCCTAATACACCAGACAACATGAAACTTGTACTAATAAAGCTAATAGCAGTCACTCTTTTTTTAGCTGGATATGTTTCTGTCGTGTACGTGATTGCTACCGGAGAAAATGTTGCAGCGAATATACCTTGTAATGCACGCATAATGAGTAATAGTGGAAATGATTGTACAAATCCGATAATAAAACAAATGATGGTCAAACCACTCAAACCTATTAATATGGTTTTAATTCTTCCATATTTGTCGGAAATCGTTCCATAAAACAAACAACTTATTGAATACATAATTGAAAAAATGACACCATTTAATGTGGCTACCGATTGGGGTATATGAAAGGAATGTGCAAATGCTGCTGTAAGTGGAAGTGCAGTATATAAACTACCCATAACGATAATTCCTGAGAAAAATAGAATCGTAGTGATAAGATTATAATGACGTTGTTCCTCCAATGATACCGATGCTCCCTTCCTATTTATGATAACGTTCACTATTATTACACTTTCTTCAATAAAACTAAAGAACCTATTTAATTTTCAAAAAAGTTTTAAATTTACCGCAAATTAAATTGCTATCACAAATATGCTTTTTTCATCCCCGAAATTAGCCCCAATAATGAGACGAATAAATAGTATTGACTTTCAAAACCTACGGATATATAATATATCCAGTATAAAAAATATATTAGGAGGTGGCAATAATGAAAATTGAATTAGGATTAACTTCATTTGCCGATAATAGTGTGATTCATATGCCGGAAGGTTCTGAACTTCCTATCTCAAATGCACAACGAATTAGAAATATCGTAGAAGAAATAGAATTGGCAGATCAACTAGGCTTAGATATCTATGGCTTAGGCGAACATCATCGTAAAGATTACGCTGTGTCAGATCCAGTAACTGTATTAGCTGCTGCAGCTACACGTACTTCTCATATCAAACTGTCATCTGCTGTTACTGTTTTATCTTCTGATGACCCAGTCAGAGTATATGAGCGCTTCTCTACATTAGATGCTGTATCTAATGGTCGAGCTGAAGTTATGATAGGTAGAGGATCATTTATTGAATCTTTCCCATTATTTGGTTACAACTTAAATGACTATGAAGATTTATTTAATGAAAAACTTCAAATGCTATTAAAAATTAATAAGCATGAAATCATAAATTGGGAAGGCAAATTACGTCCTAGCATTGAAAACACAGGTGTTTATCCTAGAATAGAACATGGCGAATTACCGATTTCTATCGCTACAGGTGGTACACCTGAATCATCATTACGAGCAGGTGCATTTGGTTTACCAATCACTTATGCTATTATTGGTGGTAATCCTAAACGATTCGCACGCAACATAGAAATTTACAAATCTGTTGCTGAATCATATGGACATGATCCATCTCAATTACCAATATCTGTACATTCTTGGGGATATATTGCTGAAACTGATGAGCAAGCTAAACGCGAATTCTTCCCTTCATTAAAAGCCCATCAAGATATACTTGGTAGAGAACGTGGTTGGCCACCTTTCGATGAACAAGCCTTTGAAAGAGAAATTGGAAGTGAAGGTGCGATATACTTAGGTAGCCCTGAAACGGTCGCACAAAAAATTATTGAAACTGTAGAAACTCTAGGTCTTAATCGTTTTATGATTCATACACCAGTTGGATCAATGCCTCATGAAAAAACAATGCATTCCATCCGTCTTTTCGGGGAAAAGGTTAAACCTATAGTAGATAAATATTTTGAAGATAAATAGGAGGAAATATTTTTATGATTTTACGTTATGCTACAAATTTAAAACTTGCTAAAGAACTTTACGATGCATCAAAACCAAAATTACAAGGTGACCAAGGTATGACTGATACATTCACAAATGTCTTCGGTATGCCTGAAAAATCAGTTAAATTAGCTGGTACGATTGAAGCAGCTGCTGCAGGCTTATTCGCAGTAAGTTTCTTAAGTAAAACTGCTTCACGTTTAGGCTCATTGGCTACAATTTCAGTACTAAGTGTAGCAGCTTACAAACACTTCGAAGCTGGACATGGTAAAAAAGGTGCTCAACATGCATTAGACTTATTAGGCTTAGCAACATTAAGCTTATTCGATACTTTTGACGGTAAACGCAAATAATTACACGGAGGTCACATTAAGTGACCTCTTTTTTATTTGGGAGTGAGACAGAAATAATAAAGAACCACTAATCATTTATGATGTAGTGGTTCTTACGCATTAGCCACAGCCAATGTGTACTTTAAAATAGGAATACATGAGTGAAACTCATGCATAAGAAATACTAATTTCTATAAGAAAAAGAATGACTTTACAGTCAACTACTGCCTACATATGAATGTAACTCGAAATATATATTTATGTCCAAACCTGTTTTTTATTTATATTTATTTAACATATGCATAGGTATATGACACATATGATGATCTTCAGGATAATGTTCCAATCTATCTTGATGTTCGGGCGCGCTTTTCACATAGTTAGACAGAGGTAAGACTTCCACTACAATATGATCACTATCTTCACGCTCATTAATAAAATTTTGTGCTTCGTTCAAATGTTGTGCATTTTCACTATATAATCCTGTTCTATATTTCTTGCCTATATCTTGACCTTGTTGATTTAAACTATAAGGATCAATTACCTCAAAAAGATATGCCATAATATTACGAATAGTTAAACTATCCGGATCAAACGTTAACTTTACACACTCGGCATAACCATCGTAGTCACCATTCAAATTTGATGTTGTTCCATTTGCTCTTCCAGCTTCAGTTAATACGATACCTGGTATAGTTTTAAAAAAAGCTTGAACACCCCACAAGCAACCACCAGCAACATATACTGTTTCCATCGTCTTCACCTCTTTATACGTATTCTACATAAAATAAAGCCTTATCAAAAGTACTTACTATACTGGATAATATTAAGCATTAATTCATGATTGATGATTAGAGTGACAAAACTGTTATTTCATTGACACCTGATTCATAGGGCTTTCAAATGCTTTGATGCTATATTTAGATTGTACATAACGAAGTTTTGATAACTAAACATTTAACTTTATGAGTTAACTACAATAGCTTAGATAAAAATTCTTTACTGTATAAATAAATATATTCAAGGAGAGATTTTTTTGACGCATCATTCTATCAAATACTTAATCGGCTCAACTATCACTACTTCTGCTTTATTTCTTACATCACATCACGAGGCTTCAGCTGCAACTATAGAAAATAATCAAGTAGACCAAGGTTTTAACCATCAGTCGAATGGTAATGCCATCACTCAAGCTAATCAAACAGATTCAACTTTTAATCACGACGAAAACGGTAACCCTATTACTGGGGAAAATAACATCGATAGCAGTTTCAATCATGACCAAGACGGCAACCCTATTGCCACTGACAACAACATCGATAACAACTTTAATCATGACCAAAATGGCGATGCGATCGTTGCTGATGATAATGCAGGTGCTGGCTTCAACCATGATGAAGACGGTAATCCTTTAATGACAGCTAATAGTGTAGATAGTGACTTTAATCACGATCAAGACGGCAACCCTATTGCCGCTGATAACAACATCGATAACAACTTTAATCATGACCAAAATGGCGATGCGATCGTTTCTGATGATAATGCAGATGCTGATTTCAATCACGATGAAGACGGTAATCCTTTAATGACAGCTAATAGCGTTGATAGTGACTTTAATCATGACCAAGACGGCAACCCTATTGCTGCTGACAACAACATCGATAACAACTTTAATCATGACCAAAATGGCGATGCGATCGTTTCTGATGATAATGTGGATACTAGTTTCAATCATGATGAAGACGGTAATCCTTTAATGACAGCTAATAGCGTTGATAGTGACTTCAATCACGACCAAGACGGCAACCCTATTGCCGCTGACAACAACATCGATAACAACTTTAATCATAATCAAAATGGTGATGCGATCGTTTCTGATGATAATGCAGACACTGGCTTCAATCATGATGAAGACGGTAATCCTTTAATGACAGCTAATAGTGTAGATAATGACTTTAATCACGATCAAGACGGCAACCCTATTGCCGCTGATAATAACATCGATAACAACTTTAATCATGACCAAAATGGCGATGCTATCGTTGCTGATGATAATGCAGATACTGGCTTCAATCATGATGCAGTTGGACAACCTATTCATGCTAACAACCAAGCAATGATAAGTCGTTCAATGCAACAATCACATAATTCTACAACACCGCAATCAGCTATAACAACTCATCACCAATCAAAATCATTACCTGCAACAGGTCAAGACAGAACACGTTCGCCATACATTGGCTTTGTAATCACACTCGTTTTAGGCGTAACCTTTATTTTATTAAGAAAATCATCCGCTAAAAAATAGGATAATCATTTAAACATCATTAATTCCATTACAATTGATATAATACAAATAAGCACCAGCTAATTACTATTTTTATAGTTTTAGTCGGTGCTTTTTATATAGTTAAAATCCATTTTTGTACAATTAAATAATATAAAATGATATTTAATTCAATCTTATAGAAAACATTTCATAAAACACTATTTTCTACAAAACTTTTTTAATTATTTTATATATTTGTATTGACTTAAAAATTTTTGGTGTTATATTTGTGTTGGAAATATAATTTTTAGGAGGTTTTAAAATGAAAGTTAAGTTTTTTACAGCAAGTTCTTTGTTAATTGCAACTTTGACATCAGCGACATTAATTAATCCGGCACATGCAGAAACGACTTCATCAACCGATAATCACCAACAAACAACACAATCTCAACAACAAAAGACGCCTAAGATTGATAAAGGTAATAACGTCAAACCTGTTGAAAAGAAAGAACGCGCTAATGTCATATTACCTAACAATGATCGACATCAAATTAACGATACAACGTTAGGTCACTATGCCCCTGTTACTTTCGTTCAAGTTCAATCAAATGAAGGTACATTTATCGCATCAGGTGTTGTTGTTGGTAAAGACAAATTTTTAACTAACAAGCATGTTGTAGATGCGACTCACGGAAATCCACGCGCTTTAAAAGCCTTCCCTTCTGCAGTTAATCAAAATAATTATCCAAATGGTGGCTTTACTGGAGAACAAATCACTAAATATCCAGGCAATGCGGACTTAGCCATCGTTAAATTCTCACCTAATGACAAAAATCAAAATATTGGTGAAGTGGTTACACCAGCCACTTTAAGTGACAATGCGGACACAAATCAAAATCAACCTATCACCGTTACTGGTTACCCAGGAGATAAACCACTTGCTACAATGTGGGAAAGTAGAGGTAAAATCACTCAAATACAAGGTGAAGATATGCACTATGACTTAAGTACAACTGGTGGTAATTCAGGTTCCCCTGTATTCAATAGCCGTAACGAAGTCATTGGTATTCATTGGGGTGGCGCAGCCAATAGCTACAATGGTGCTGTCTTTATCAACAAAGATGTACAAAACTTCTTAAAACAAAATATTGAAGACATTCATTTCTCAAATAGCGACAATAATGACGACAATGATAACAACAATGGTACAGACGATAATAATAATAATAATAACAATAATACTAACGATGACGATAATAACTACGATAATCCAGACGCAGCGTAACTTGCCAAACATATTAATATAAAAATTCAGAATAAACAGACAACGTATACTTATAAATCAATCATCAAACATTATCGGAGGCTGTTAAATGCATCATTCATATAAACATATATCATTTAAATTAATAAGTATTCTCTTATTCGCTATACTTTTATTATCAACCATTGCTTTTACTGACCTTAACAAATCTTATGCCGCACAGAAATCCAATCAACTAGAAATTAACGTTAAAAATGATAAAGTCCCTCAAAAAGTGCAGAATCTAGCACAACAACAATATCAAGGCTATGCTCAAGCACTAGACAAACAAAAAAATAGCCAAACTGGTAACTATCAATTAGGCGAAGCATTTAAAATCTATAAATTTAATGGTGAAGAAGATAATAGTTATTATTATCCAGTATTAAAAGACGGCAAAATCATTTATACATTAACGATTAGCCCTAAAAATGAAGCTGATTTAAAACAATCTAAAGAAAATGCAAACTATAGTGTGAAAATCTCAAATTTCATCGCTAAAGATTTAGATGAAATTAAAGACAAACACACAAATATAACGATTTTAACTGATGAAAAGGGCTTCTACTTTGAAGAAAATGGACAAGTTAGATTAGTTAAAGCTACACCGCTTCCTACAAACATCAAAGACAAAGAAAATAGCCAACAAATGTCATCTCATCTTAAACAACAACTTAAAGCCACATCTAATCCAACAAAAATAAATGAAAATCAAGCAGCTGAAGCCAACCAAGACAATCAAGTTCAATATGAAAATACGTTAAAAAACTTCAAAATAAGAGAACAACAATTTGATAATTCATGGTGTGCTGGTTTTAGTATGGCAGCCCTACTGAATGCTACTAAGAATACAGATAAATATAAAGCATACGACATTATGAGAACATTATATCCAGATGTCAGTGAAGAAGAATTACCACAATACTCTACTAACCCACAACAAATGATTAAATATGGTAATTCACAAGGTAGAGACATACAACATCAAAGTGGTATGCCTTCTTATAATCAAGTTGATCAATTAACTAAAGAGAATAAAGGCGCAATGATTTTAGCACATAGTGTTGAAAATAATCCTAATGATCCTCATCTTGGGCACGCTATGGCAGTTGTCGGTAATGCTAAAATTAATAATGAAGACAAACTGATTTTTTGGAATCCATGGGATACCGATTTATCTATTCAAGATGCAGATTCTAATTTACTTCATTTATCATTCAACAGAGACTATACTTGGGACGACACAATGATAGGTTATTAAACATAATATAGATATTGATTGAAGGCAGGCGACGCTATGTATCAACTCCACTTTATTCATATTAATGACGACGCACATACACTCACAAAGTCACAGCAAGACACGATTCACTTATTTTTAGGCAATTGGATTAACCCATCAGCCCAAAAATCTATTAGCATTCATACTGGCGTTGATACAAGTCACAATCAATATCAAATTCTTCAAGTCGATACCGAACATCAACGTATTAAACTGACATCTGAAAAAGCTCATCAACTCATGTATATTTTAGACTATGAAGATACAAACCATATATTCGTACAAACTTCAGTTAAAAATTCGTACGGCACGTCAAGACCCATAAGATACGAAAAATTCTAATACTACATTTAAAGCGTCGTTCAAAGTCATTGAACGACGCTTCCCTTATGAGTAATTAATCAATTAATAATTGAATACCTCTAACGATATTAATAATAAAAAGTGCTCCTGATCCTAAGATAAATGCGATACCCAAAATAAACAAAATTACCATTAACACTGTACTTTGATTGTATACTGCTGGCGCCATTGCAAAACAAATAATGCCTAAAACCATACAAACCCAAGACATGACATGGTTTAATAACGCTTTTTTAGAATATGTAGATGCAGGTGGCTCCGCAACGATCCAAACAATAATTGGAAAAAGTACAGGTGCAAAGAATATACTTAAATAACTTAATGCCCCCAATACATTACTTGTTCTGTCGTTAACTACTTTATGATTATCTTCCAACTCTATCACCTCTTCATTTTAATGGTTAATTGATTTCCCGGGTTATTCATCCATACCTCTCTTTATTTAACCTTACACATTGCATTCACGACTATTGTCTACATTAATCTCATTATTCATTCAAATTCATTCTTAAAACCATCTTAGAAATCGTCTCATCATTTCCGGCTCACATGGTTTATCCGAATAAACAGCTTCATTGTTCACAATAGCTTTAGCATTTTCAATCATTTCTTCTATTTTATTTCTATAAGTCATTAATTTTCGTTCATCAAACAATTGATTTAAGACGAAAGGTCTATGATCTACAGAATGTGCATCAGATGCTATGAAGTGTGCTAAATGACAATCAATAAAACGTAATGATAATTTTTGAGCACTTCTTCCGAAATCACCTAATAAAGAACTTGCTGTTAATTGGCTCAATGCCCCGTTACAAATCAACTCATACAAGAGATACGGATTTTTGGCAATTGCTTTATTACGTTCTGGATGCGCTATGATTGGTATATATCCTAAAGATTGTAATTCATTACACAGTCGATTAGCATTGTCTGGTACATCACCAAATGGTAGTTCAATCAATAAATAACGTGATTTATTTAATCCTTGTATACTGCGATATTCAATTTCCTTAATCATTGCTTCTGTTAGCCTTACTTCTTGACCTGGAAATAATTCGATACCTAAGTGTTTAATTTCTGGTACTTTTCTCATTTCTGCTAATGTCAAAGAAACGTCTTGAAAGCTATTATTAAATTTAGGGTTTAGATGGTGTGGTGTAGCTATAATGCCTGTGATACCTTCTTTTTTAGCTTGATTAAGCAATTGAATCATGGCTTGTTTCGTTTTTGGTCCATCATCCATATTAACCAATATATGGTTATGAATATCGATCATGATTTGTCATCTCCGTCATTGAATCATATATAATAGTGTTTAAACGTTTATGATATCCATACAACATCAAAACACATTATATAAAATATTTATTTAATATCATTATACCACGATGACTCATGAATATATATTCGGTTGCTAACTATATTTTTAATCTTAAAATGAGATCTTCTATTAAAAAAATGCTTCCTAATT
The DNA here is from genome assembly GCF_021117155.1 of Staphylococcus sp. HL28. Classification (NCBI taxonomy): domain Bacteria; kingdom Bacillati; phylum Bacillota; class Bacilli; order Caryophanales; family Staphylococcaceae; genus Staphylococcus; species Staphylococcus sp. HL28. Next base: position 242,299 of record NZ_CP088218.1, on the reverse strand, counting down.
AAAAAGAGCTTCCCATAATGAGAAACTCTAGCTTAATCTACTTATTTAAACGATGCGTTTACGTATTGCACCAGATATCAAATCAACGATAGCTACCATGACTACAAGTCCAATTAATATAATACCTACACGGTCCCAAGAACGAGTTTGAATTGCAAAGATAAGTGGTGTCCCGATACCACCCGCACCTATTAATCCAAGAATCGACGCAGAACGTAAATTCAATTCAAATCGATAAAGGATTAATGATAAAAATGATGGTAAAATCTGTGGAATAACTGCAAACACTAATGTTTTCATTTTATTAGCACCACTGGCTTTTAATGATTCTACGGCGCTAAAATCCAAACTCTCGATATCTTCTGCCAATAATTTCCCTAACATACCAACTGAATGAATACCAAGTGCCAAAACACCTGAAAATGAACCAGGACCTACCGCTTTAATAAAAATTAATGCCATCACGATTTCTGGAAATACTCGAATAACACTCAATATAAATTTGCTTATGCCTGAAACAGGTCGTAATTTCACCATATTTTGAGCACCTAAAAATGCTAGTGGAATACAAATAATGGCTGCTATAACAGTACCAATGACTGCTATAGCAAATGTTTCTAATAACCCTCTTAATAAATCTTCGCCTTCAGGAATGTAAATATATTTTAAATCTGGGTGAAACAAACCGTTAAAAATAGCTTTTAAAATTTCAATAGATTTACTTTTGAGTTCTAAACTTGGCACACCTGAAAAAGCCCAAATAATTATACTCACTACTACAATTGCAATGAGCCATTGTTTAATCAACTTTTTGCGATGATTTTTAGTGTGTAATGGATATTGCGTATCTTTATTCGTCATGCGAGTTGTTCCCTCACTTTCGTACTAACGTAATCAATGATGACTACGATAACCAACGTGAATAAAATAATGGTAGCGGTTTTCGGGTATTGAAATAGACCTAATGTTTGATCGTAAAACAATCCAATACCACCCGCACCTACTAAACCTAGCACGGCTGAAGCACGTATATTTACTTCGAATGCATAAAGTACATACGAGGCAAATGATGATATCGCTTGCGGCACCACACCATAAACAATCCATGTCACCTTATTTGCACCTACCGCCGTCATCGCTTCCATAGGTCCTGCATCTATCGTTTCTAAAGATTCGTATAATAGCTTACCTATGATACAAATCGTTAAAATAAATAACGCTAAAATACCTGGAATTTGACCAATACCAAACACAGCAACAAATATTGCCGCAAGTAGTAGATCTGGAATCGTACGGACAATATTCAATACAAATCGTGCTGGTATATTAATCCATTTCTTCTGTACTATATTACTGGCGCATAATAATGCGACTGGAATAGACACGATGCTTCCTAATACAGTGCTGACAATCGCCATTCTAATTGTGTCTAACATAGGTTGTGTAATTTGACTTAAATAGCTCATATCAGGCGGAATCATTTGAGCAAACAAATCACCTATTTGAGGTAAGCCAACCATTAAGTCCCCAACATTAAAACCTGTATAAATAAAACTCCAAACAATTAACGCGATGAATAATACAAATGTGAAACTTGTCTTGAGCGACATTTTCCGCTTTAAATATGTATCATATTTCTGTTGTACTGGTCCGGTCATACTAATTCACTCCCAGCTTTTCGTCTTCGCTAATTGAGCGTCCATAAATGTCACTAAACACATCATCTGTCGCTTCAGAAGCAGGTCCATCATAGACTACTTCACCATCGCGCAATCCAATAATACGTGTACCATATTCTCTTGCTAAATCGACAAAGTGTAAGTTAATTAAAATCGTAATGCCTAATTCTTGATTGATGTTCTTTAAATCATCCATAACCTGTTTCGTTGTTAATGGGTCTAATGATGCTACAGGTTCATCTGCCAATATGATTTCAGACTCTTGGCATAATGCACGTGCAATTGAAATACGTTGTTGTTGTCCACCTGAAAGTTCATCCGAACGTTGATCATATTTATCTAAAATATTTACGCGTTCTAGTGCATGCATTGCTTTAATTTTATCTTCTTTAGGAAATAACCCAAGCACCATTTTCCAAGTCGAATGATAGCCCACTCTCCCACTTAATACATTTCTCAAAACACTAGACCGTTTGACTAAATTAAAATGTTGGAAAATCATACCAATGTTACGGCGCATTTCAAGTAATTCTTTGCCTCGTGCTTTCGTTATCGATTGACCTTGAATGAAAATCTCACCAGAAGTAATATCATGGAGACGATTGACTGATCTTAGTAATGTTGATTTACCTGCCCCAGATAAGCCAACTATAACTGCAAATTCTCCCTTTTCTATTTCTAAATTAATATTTTTTAATCCTACATGTCCGTTAGGATAAACCTTACTGACATCTTTAAATTCTATTTGACTCATGATTGACACCTTTCTTTTACAAAGAAATACTAAGGCGAATTGAATATCAAAATCTCCCAATATTTCATCCAATTCAACACTTAGCATTTCAAAGTCATGTACTTTGTTTATGTCATTTGAACTTTATTCACCTTATTTAGATAGTTGCTTTATGCATTACTTCATATCTTTAACTGCCTTTTCATTTTCTCTGACAACATCAAATTTAGAATCATCTGTATCAGTATAACCTTCATGTGAGTATACTTCTTTAATTATTTTGTGTCCCTCTTTAGTTTTTGAAATATCTTTAAATGCTTTTTTCAATTTATCTTGGAATTTTTTATCCATATCGGGTCTTACAGAAATCGTATCATTCGGAATCGCATCCGTAAGTTTTAAAATTTTAGTATCTTTGAATACATCTGGTTGGTCTTTCTTAACAATATTACGTGCATCATTAAATACGGCTGCTGCATCAACATCACCATTTAACAATGAAATGATTGCTTGGTCATGACCTTTAACGTTGACGATTTTCATATCTTTAGTTGCATTAATACCCGCTTCTTCTTTTAATGTAGCTAATGGGAATGTGTAACCTGCTGTTGAAGTTACATCTTGTAAGGCAATTTTCTTACCTTTTAAATCTTTTAAACTTTTAATATTCGAGTCTTTTTTCACTAAAATTTCTGATTTGTAGTCATCCACAAGTTGCTTATTAGGTGAACCATCTTTGTTCACACCATAACGTTGTGCTTGTAATAATAAATCTGCTGCTTTTTGATCATGTGCTAATGTGTAAGCTGTAGGAGGTAAGAAGCCGACATCTACTTTTTTAGATTTCATGGCTTCGACAATTGTATTGTAGTTGGTAGAAACGGATACTTTAACTGGCATATCCAATTCTTTAGAGAGAAGTTTTTCAAGTGGCTTCGCTTTTGCTTCTAATTTATCTGCATTTTGTGACGGTACAAATTGTACCGTTAATTCTTTTGGTTTATAATCTCCAGATTTAGAATCTGAACCTTTGTCAGAACTCTTTTGATTATCTAAAGAGCTTGAATTTCCACATGCTACCGTAAACATAATGACTGATAAAACAAGAATCAATAAACACTTCAACTTTTTCATCTAATAACTGTCCCTTCTAATACGTATTTGGTGTAATATGTATACAATAAAATTACACTTATAGATTACCACATATTAAAGTGAATTTGTATTATATTAAAATGAATTTTAATAACTTATTTTTAAATACAGTTGAAGTTTTTGTAAATTTTATTAAATAATACACAATGTAACAATGATGTTCTATAATTCATGATGAGTAAAAAGGAGTGATATTTTATGGAACAACTTGCGTTTTACGTAGTGAGCGATATACATGGTTACATATATCCAACAGATTTCTCCAAAAGAGACCAGTACCTACCTATGGGTTTATTGTTGGCTAATCATTTGATTGAAAAAGACCAACAACATTACGCACATCATATTAAAATAGATAATGGCGATTTTTTACAAGGATCACCATTTTGTAATTATCTCGTCTCTCATATCAAGAATAGCCAGCCTTTAGCCAATTTCTATAATCGTATGTCATTTGACTTTGGTACGCTAGGTAACCATGAATTTAATTACGGGTTACCTTATTTGAAAGATACATTGAATCGTCTAAACTATCCGGTGGTATGTGCCAATATCTTTGACAATGGTGAATTACTCACGCATCAGGGTATTCACTATTTTGAAATTAATGGTAAAACAATTGGCGTAATTGGATTAACAACGCAGTATATCCCTCATTGGGAACAACCTGAACACATCCAGTCACTCACCTTTGAAAGTGCCGTAGCAACATTACAACGTTGGCTATCCGAAGTACGCCGCCAATCAGACTTCGTTGTTGTGAGCTATCACGGTGGCTTTGAAAAAGATTTAGAAACTGGAGACGCTACCGAAGCACAAACAGGTGAAAATGAAGGTTATGCAATTTTAGAACACTTCTTTGAGGATATTGATATATTCATTACAGGTCATCAACATAGAGATATCGCAACATTCTTCAAACAAACAGCTGTCATACAACCAGGTACTCGAGGAAAATCTGTAGGTAAAGTCGTTCTGAATTTAAACGATGACACTACTGAACGTATTGCATCATGTAGTTTATTATCTGTTACAGATGATGATGACTTTGTTGTTAGTAAAGATGATCGCAATTTAAGAAGTCAATTAGAAGACTGGCTAGATACTCAGATTGCTGAATTACCTAATGAAATGATTGTGCATAATGCATTTGAAGCTCGTGTAGCACCACATCCATTTATTAATTTTTTAAATTATGTCTTATTAGCTAAGAGTGGCGCAGATATTGCTTGTACAGCCTTATTTGATTCAGCAACTGGTTTTACAAAACACGTTACAATGCGTGATGTCATTAACAATTATCCTTTCCCAAATACATTTAAAGTATTACGTGTTAGCGGTGCAGATATTAAAGCTGCAATTGAACGCTCTGCTGAATATTTCGATGTTATTCATCAAGAAATCACCATCAGTAAAGCGTTTATGGAACCGAAACCTCAACATTTTAATTATGATATATTCGCCGGTGTACGTTATACGATTCAAGCTAGTCAGCCTAGAGGACAACGAGTGTCACATATTCAATTCAATGGTGAACCATTAGATTTTGATCAAACGTATACGATTTGTGTGAATAACTATCGTTCTGTGGGTGGCGGTCAGTATGATATGTACGCCAACGCACCAGTGGTTAAAGATATCCAAATTGACGGCGCACAATTAATTATCGATTACCTTCAAGCACATTCAAATTCTCATATTCCTCAGGTCGTCAATTTTAAAGTTGAAAAGTAATGATTAAATATGAGAAACCCTGCTCGATCACGTGTCGAACAGGGTTATTAATTAATTATGAAATTGTATGTGCTTTTTCTCGTAAACATTATTTACAGTATTGAGTATGATACCTAATATAATAATGCTACCAGATATGAATGTAATCGTCATATATGGTAATCCAATTGATAATAATATTGAACCAAGTATAGCACCAATAAAGTTAGCTACGTTAAATATGGAAGCAGCTAGTGTACTTGCTAGTAATGGTGCTTCATGCGCACTTAAAATAATTTTACTATTTAGCAGCGGTGTTGTACCAAATGTTCCAAAACCAAATAAGAAGCAAATGAGTAATGCTAATACTGCATAATGAACAAAAGTAACGAATAAGATAATCGTAATAAATAATAAGAAGAACGTATAGAATAAATATTTAGTTAAAGCATGTTCTGGTACACTACCTGTCACTAAATTACCAATTACGCCACCTAGTCCAAATAAGAATAAACATACGGTTAATCCAATTATTTTAAAAGGTGCATAGTCATGAATCATAGGTTCCATAAACGTATAAGTTGTAAACACACCTGAATAACCAAATACGATGATGGAAATCACAATTAAAATATGTGGATTCTTAAATACAGTTAATTCTTTAGAAATATTGGCTTCCGCGCTTAATGAAACGTGCGGTGTAAACTTCATCATACCTAACATCGTTATCACTGCTAAAATAATCATGATACCAAATACAACTCTCCAATTAGCCAAACCACCTAAAAATGATCCGAATGGCACACCAATCATGACTGCTATCGTCAGACCCGCTTGAACTAAGGCAATCGCTTGCGGTTTCTTAGCTGGTGGTGCAACAGCTGCTGCTACGCTCATACAAACGCCAAAGAACGGTGCATGCATAGCTGCAGACATTAATCTTGATAATAAGAGCACATTAAAATTAGGCGCTAACATCCCTACTAAGTTACTCACGATAAATATAGCTACAAGTACAGGTAACAAACGATGCGCATGGACTTTCATCGTAAATATACGCATGAATGGACCAATCACTGCCACACTAATCGCATAAACACTCACAAGCAGTCCCGCACTTGAAATAGATACATGCATGTCATCAGATATTTGTGTTAGTAATCCTGTGACAACATATTCAGCCATACCAACAGTAAACGTACCTAACATAAAAATAAAAAACATCATTTTATTTTCTCTCATCACTGCTTCCCCCTTTTCATTTCGTTCAAAAAATCAACATGAGTGATATACTACAAAAGATTTTGAACTACGTGAAGAGGTATATAGAAATTTTTCGAATTCTTCAATACGAGTTTTCATAAGCTTTCATTTCATTTTCATTATATTAAAATTAAGACAATTTTGGATTAGGCATTCTAGAGCATTATCGTTTAAATGTAATGTCTCTGTACATTGAATCTCTATACATCATCATGCATATGATTAAATTTTGACAATCATGTGACAAAATTGATATTGATTGGACTAGCCCACATCAACTCTTCATATTATGATAGATATCAAATACACGTTATAATAAGATGAAAGCGATACAAAGATGAATATGGAGGTAGCTACAATGACATCCCAACAAGACCAGAAAGACGAAAAAGTAATTGCTGAAGATGAAAAACAAACTAAAAACTCATTTTGGGCAGACGTATTTAGTTTTTTACCTGAAATACTAGGTGGCCTTATGCGTCTAATTCGTTCATTGTTTTAATGTTTTTAACTTTCGTTATTACGATGATGAACTGGAGGGATGATTTTGGCAACAAAAAATAAAAATGGTAAAAGAAGAAAAGTGGACATTCTAAAAGAGACGGTCTATGAAATTTTATTTCAAAGTATACCTGAAATCATTTATGGCTTGATTCGTATTGTTAAAGGATTGTTTTAACTATAAAAGTAAATTGATTCTTTTAGAATATTGCACGTCTTTACAAATTTTTAATTTTTAAATACATTTATCTTTACATTTACTATAGATAGTTATATACTGTTCATTGTTAATTGATTTGGAGGGATACTCAAGTCTGGCTTAAGAGGCCAATCATTTATGATTGGTAGGAGCTTCGTGCTCGCGTTGGTTCAAATCCTTCTCCCTCCGCTACTGAATATATTATTGTAACCTGAGGCATTTCTATATGTCTTAGGTTCTTTTTTTACCAATAAAGGCGTCTCGCATTGTGCGAGACGCCTTATTATTTATGAATTATTGATGTGGATGGAATGTTTTTTGTGGTGCATGAATAGTCACATCATATTTATCAGCGATGCGTTGTGTTTCTTTATCAAGTAATTGATTATATTCTTTAGTTGATACTTCACTTGCTTTTGGTAATCTCTTTTCTAATTCTGCATATTGTTTCTCTGACATACCCTTAGGTGCAATTCCACCATAAGGACGGTCACCTTGAGTTGTTTGATGTTTGGCAGTTTTATGTACTGAGCTTGCGTCCGCCACACCAGATACACCTGCAACTGCGAGTGTGCCTGCTAATACTGAACCTGCTAACATTGTCATTTTTTTCATTTTTAAAATCTCCTTCCAAAAGTGAATCATTGACACATCTATATCATAACAACTTTTTAAAATTAAATCATTTATTTTTATATTTCTTTACATATTTTTTACTTTTATAAATTTAGATATTTAAATTCAATTGTTTTTTCGTATTAAAAAAGCACCTAACATGCTCATTAAGCGTGTTAGGTACTTTACTAATATAGTACTTACTTAAATAATTCTTTTAATACTTTGAAGAATGATCCGATTAATTGGAAGAAATCTGCAGTCATAGCGCATGCTCCTTTCTCTATTAATATTAGAGTCTCTTGTTTATGCTTGTGCTTTTGGCTCTGATGTTAACTTTTCACTTTGTACTAAATCATCTGCTAGACCATGCCAAAATTGTTGCAACTCTTCTCTAGTTCTTACTGTATCAGAACTATCTTGTCCAACAAAGTCAACATGATCCCAATCATGTTTAGTAGGTGTTACTTGCCAAATACCTTTTTGGTTTTTATCTGTTGCTTGTGTATATTTTTGGTTAAATGGATGTTGTGAAGAAATCACAGATACAAGTCCATCATTTTCTCGCCATTCTTTTTCGTTAGCTTTACCGATTACATTTCCAGTTAAAATAAATGGTAAGAACATGTTTAAATCAGCTTTTTGTCTACCAAATAGTGATGGATGTGTTGCTTCACCAGTATATGTTTTATATACAATATTTGGATTTAATGATGTTTTACGGTTTAAGTCTGTTGCACCATCTCGAGTTAAATCATAGAAACCATTGTCTTGTGATTTCCATAACTTAGAGTTTTTCACACGTTTAGCATAATCGATATATGATTCATTTGGTTTTTGTTTTAAGCCCCATTGAGATAAACCGAAATCGACTCTTGAATCTTTATTACCAAATGCTTTACCAATATCATAAACAACCTGTCTTACCACCGCTTCATTACCTAATACATCTGAAGCGTGTGTACCATTATGTGGTGTACCAAGTGTCGTAATTGAAGAAACCATATTATCATTATTACCTTTGAATAATGGTGAAATTGTGCCACCATGTTTCTTCTGATATTCAATTTCCTCTTGGTTACCATTTCTTAAAAGTTCTTCAAGTTGGCGAATCGTTTGTCCACCCATACTATGACCAACTAAGTGCACTTTTTGACCTGGTTTCCAGTCTTTATATACACCTTCATATGTTTTACCATATCGCTCATGACCATATTTCGCAGCATGTGCCGCACCATAATCTACACGACCACCTTTGATATAGTAGTAAAGCTCTACTGCTCTGTCATAGTTACTACCGAAGGCACTGATACTTGCTTCATATGATTTATAGCCGTTTTCTTCTAAATCTTGGCGAATATTCATTTTATCGCCGCCCCAATAATGTGATAAGACAGCTGGGTTAATATCATCAGTGAATCCATTAAATCCATGAACGAGAATGATTGGATCATGATTTTTATACTGTTGTTGTTTAGCTTTCTTATTTGTTTGATCTTTATCTGCCACGGCTACTTTATTTTTAGATTGGTTATTTAATGTAGCAACTGAATTCGATTTTAGCGCTTGTAAACCGTCTTTTTGTTCTTTATCTTTTTTACTTGGATTATCTTTTGATAATAATGGTGAATCCTTTTCTAATTGATCAAGAGAGACTGGTTGCTTTTGTTTTGATTTTTGAGATGAATCAGTTTGATTCGGAGCTGTAGCTTTTTGTTCAACTGATTGTGCTGTCACTTTTTGTTGGTCTTTTTGATTAATTGTGGCATCTGCTTTGTCTTTATTCACAGTAGCATGACGTCGAGAGAAATCTGGATCCACTTGTTGCGCTTTATGATTTTTATTGAACTCTGGATCTACATCCTCTTTCTTTTGCGCTTGCTTATGACTAAATTCTGGATCCACTTGTGAGTCTTTATGTTTGCTATTAAATTCTGGATCTACATCATGTTGATGCGTTTGAGCTGATGATGCTTTATCTTGTGCCTTTAGACTAGGTGTTGGCGTTTCTTCTTTTGCTGCTTTGCTGTTAGCTTTGTCCTTTTGATTTGGTGTTGTAGCATCTGGTTTTTCAACTGATTTTGTTGATTGATCTTCTGTTGTTTTTTCTTTAGGTGTTGTTTTAACATCTTGCTGTACTTGATCAGCTGATTGATCAGTTTCTACTGTTGCCTCTTTTGGTTGTTTCTCTTCAGTATTGTCTTGTGACGTATGTGTCGTATCTTTCTCAGATGTTTCTTTATGTAAGCTTGTTGGTGTTGCATCTTTTTGATTGTCATTTTGTGCTTTAACGCTATCGTTACGTTCTTTTAATTCACTAGATTGATTTGTTTGTTCATTTTTAACATCATTTCCCTGTTGTTCCCCAATAGATTGTGCTTGTTGTGCTTCTGAATCAACATTTCCCTTATCTTGATTTTCAGCTGCTTGAGCAGAACCTCCACCAATAAATAATAATGCTGCAATTAAAATGGAAGATGTTCCTACACTAAATTTACGAATACTATATTTATTTTCTCTGTTTTTCATATTCGGCACCTCTATTTTATTTTATTTTTTAATCAATCTTAAGTGACTAGATGAATAAATTGACAATTGCACGTGGTAAAAACTCAATTAATTTTGTAAACCAAGCTTTCATAAAAACCATCCTTTCTTTGATTAGTAAGCGCTTACAATAATATTAAAATAAAAAATTTCGACATCATCACTTACACTTACTTCAACTAGTAATTGATTAAAATGTTACGAAAATTTGTCTGAAAAGTCAATAATCAAATCCAATTCTATACAATTTTTATTTTTTGTAATTATACACACTTCATCTTATGGCGAATAAGCGTTGTTAAATGCCTATTCATAACGAATTGAAAATACATATTAGGGTAATAACGTATTAAGAGGTGAAACACATGTCAGAAATCAAAATCATTGGTGCCAAGCAAAATAATTTAAAAAATATAGATGTAACCATTCCTAAACATCAATTAACTGTTTTTACAGGGCGCTCCGGTTCAGGTAAGTCTTCCCTAGTATTTAATACGTTAGCAGCCGAATCTGAACGTTTACTCAATGAAACTTACTCGAGTTATATCCAACATCAATTAAGTCAATATTCCAAGCCGGAAGTCGATCAAATTCAACATTTACCTGTAGCGATGATTATTAATCAGAAACGTTTAGGTGGTAATTCGCGTTCTACAGTAGGCACAATTTCAGATATTTATGCTTCTGTACGTTTATTATGGTCGCGTATTGGCGAACCATTTGTCGGGTACTCCGATGTCTTTTCATTTAATAATACACGAGGCATGTGCGAAACATGTTCAGGCTTAGGCTATGTCGAAGATATCGATTTAAATGAACTGCTTGATTTTGATAAATCCTTAAATGAAGATGCGATTAACTTTCCATCATTTCGTCCTGACAGTTGGAGAGGAAAACGTTATTTATATACAGGTTTATTCGATAATGATAAAAAATTAAAAGATTATACTAAAGAAGAATTAGACACGTTCTTATATACAGAACCAACAAAGCTTAAAAATCCACCAGCGAATTGGCCTAGAACCGCAAAGTTTGAAGGATTAATTCATAGATTTAGACGTTCATTTTTATTAAATGATAACTTTGAGAAAAAACGCTTTGCGAAAGATATTGAACGTGTTGTAAGTAAACATGCTTGTCCATCATGCCAAGGTAAACGACTTAATGACAAAGTATTAAGTTGTAAAATCAATGGTATGAATATCGCTGATTTTACCGATTTACAAATCGATGATGCTTTAGCATTTTTAGAAACGATTGAATCGACCAAAGCACAAGTTATCATCGAACCACTCAAACAACAACTTAAATCATTGAGCTATGTCGGTCTTAATTATCTAACTTTATCACGTGAAACGACATCTTTATCTGGTGGCGAATCACAGCGAATTAAGCTCATCAGACATTTGAACAGTCCACTCAGTGACCTTGTCTATATTATCGATGAACCGAGTGTGGGACTTCATCCTGAGGATATTCAACGGATTAATGACTTAATACAATCTTTAAAAGATAAAGGCAATACCGTACTTGTTGTAGAACACGACCCTGACGTTATCAAGACTGCCGATCATGTTATTGACATTGGGCCTTTAGCTGGTAAAGATGGTGGCGAAATTACATTTGAAGGCACTTATAAAGATTTACTCAAATCTCAAACAAGTACCGGCCAAGCACTTCATCGTACGCATACTTTAAAAGATGACATTAGATCAAACAATGATATGTTAGAGATTAACGATATTTCTAAAAATAATTTGCAACATATCACTACTCAATTGCCTAAACATGCAATGACTGTCGTAACTGGCGTAGCAGGTTCAGGTAAAAGTTCATTAATCACATCAGCATTTGAAAAAGATAGCCATGCGATTTTCATAGACCAAAAACCTGCCCACGCATCAAACCGTTCAAACTTGCTAACTTATTTAAATATCTTTGATGACGTGCGCGCGTTCTTTAGTCAACATACTGGTCTTAAGAAAAGTATGTTCAGTTATAATTCTGAAGGTGCATGCCCTGAGTGTCATGGTAAGGGCATAATTAAAACCGAGTTGGCATTTATGCCTGATTTCTCTCAAACATGTGAAATGTGCGGTGGTACAAGGTATCGTCCCGAAGTACTTGAAGCCAAAGTTGATGGCTACTCAATTGCAGATATTTTATCGTTAACTGTCCAAGAAGCCATCGAAAAATTCAAAAATGATAAGCACATTGTACAACCATTACAAGCTTTAGCAAATACTGGCTTAAATTATATGACACTAGGACAATCTCTTGATACGCTTTCTGGTGGAGAGATACAACGTGTTAAATTGAGTAAATATTTAACAGAAACGGTACAAGATGCCATATTTATTTTTGATGAGCCTACAACAGGTCTTCATGAAGACGACCTTCCCATACTCATCGAATGTTTCAATCATTTGATTGATCAAGGTAACACAGTAATCCTAATCGAGCATAACTTAACGATGATGACACAAGCAGATTGGTTTATCGATATCGGTCCATATGCAGGTGATAAAGGCGGACAACTCCTTTATAGCGGTGAACCACAAGGCTTACTTGATGTTGAACAATCTGTAACCGCCAAGCATCTAAGAAGATATATTGAACAATAGTATATTGGCGACAGACGAAACCAGTACGTGAAGACAAAAACGTACTGGTTATTTTTAGGCAACTTGATTTAATAATAGCTTAGTCAGAGGGATTGAGTTTCATTAATGCACCAAATTGTTGCTGACAATTTGTAAAAGAAATAAATGCAAATAATTCTACTATCTCAGCATTTGTTAAACTTTGCTTCAATAAATGGATTATTTCATTTGGTATCCTATCTCCTACTTTCATATACACTTCAACTAAGCCTATGCAAATTTGTTCTTTCTCATTTCCAAGGATTCCACGTGGTTTCCCTTTTGCCTTACAATATTGACAATGATTTTTTTGAGCTAGCATACGACGTATTTCTTCTTTAACTTGAGCTGATAAATAACTCGTTTTTTCTAAATTATTAGCTAAATTATTCCATTCTTTATAAATATGATGATGCCCTAATAATTTTTGAAATTGTGTTTCTCCTATACTTGATTCGTCAATAATCGCCATGATCACTCCTCCTTAATATATTAATAATAATTAAAAATATCACCTTTCTAAATACTATATTTAAGTTATAATCAACATAAACTTTCAAAATTTTAGGAGAATAGATACATGGACATTATAGATTATAAAATCATTGATTTACTATCAGAAAACAGTAAATTGTCTTTAAATAAATTAAGCGAAATTATTAATTTATCTGTACCCTCTACTAGAGAAAGAATCTTGAAATTACAAGATCAAGGCATTATCACTAAATATACAATTGATATAGATTTTAAAAAATTAGGCTATGAAATCGAGGTTATTATAGAACTTACGATTAAAAATAATTTGTATTCTGATTTCAAAACATTTATTTCTAATCAAGTATTTGTAGATGAATGTTTTAGAGTTTCTGGCGATAGTTGTTTTATGTTTAAAGCACGTTTTAAAAACATGAGAGATGTAGAATCATTTATAGACACTATTCAAAAATATGGTCATAGTAAAACACACTTTATATTTTCAAAAACAAAATAAAGTGTGTTTACATTTATAATAACTTCTGTATTAACTTTTAAAAAGGCATATGTCCCCTTTATTGATGATATCGTCTCATTCCTTATCCCTCTTAAATCCCAATCTTTGAGCCAGTTTAATGGATGGAACATTTTGTATATTGGTTCTGACAATATGCATTGTCTCATTATCTCTACTTAGCATCCATTCATCAATTCGACTAATCGCTTCATATGCATAATTACGACCAGTATATTCTGGTAGTAATCGGTAATAAAGATTTAAAAAGCGTTGGTCATTTATCGTTCTATATTCGTACCCCATGATACCGACTACCTCATCTTTATCTTTAGGTTGAATCAAGAAATAACCAAATTGATTATCTTGCCAATGTTGTTGCCATTGTTGAATGTAATGAGTTGTATCTTCAATATCTTCATGGCGACCTAAAGGTGTATATCTTGTCGCCTCGTCATTAGTATGTAATTGAAATAAGTCCTCTACATATTTCATAGACGGTTGTATTAATTTTAAATGTTCTGTTTCTATCATTGCCATCCCCCCCTATTTATTAAATCAACTATAATACTTTTTCAATTTTTTTGATTACTTTATTTACATTCCTATCATTAGTGGATTTACTCAAATTGTCTATATAGAAGTGTTTAATATTTTTAATGCCTGCAAGTTTTAATGGGTATTTCATGACTCTATACCCTAATCTACCTTGTAATATATGAAACCATTCACTACCACCTAAAGTATAAATAATGATTGCTCTTTTATCTTTCCAAAGTCCATTTTTAAAATATTTTTTTCGCTTAAAACTAAAGGCATATTCTGGCCAAAATACCATGTCAATAAACCCTTTTAATATCATTGGTAAATTCAACCAATATAATGGATAAATAAAAATAAATAATTCACTTTTATTCAATTTTTCTATACTTCTAATTTGATATTCAGACATTTTAGTATGATATCCCTTGCTAAGGGAATAAATTTCATGTTGATCATTTTGCAAATTAAATTTTTGATATTCTTGATCTAAAAGTAATTTTTCAACTCTTTGAAGAATATCTTTACATTTACCTTTTTCATTTCCAGCATAAATTAAACTAATCATATATTTTCCTTCCATCCCGATAATTCATCTAAAATCTTAGATTTATTTTCTTCATATTTCATGTTTTCAGACATAATTTTTATTTTTTCTACTCTTTCTAAAATTAGAATTTGTTCATCAATGTTGGCTTTTATTATTTGGATTATATTATCCAGGAATATTTGAGATTCATCATTACAACTTTGTGTTACGGGTTTTTGAAATAACGAAATAATGTATTCAATATCTTTCAATTTTAGATTCAGTCTTTTCAAATCATTAATTATTTTCAATAGTTGAATATCTTCTTCTTTGAAATCTCTATAACCATTTTCTTTTCTTTGAACTTTAATTAAATCCATTTCTTCATAATAGCGAATCTTGGATTTAGAAAGACCAGATATTTCGGAAACTTTATCAATATTCATAAAACCACTCCTTATTTTGTAATTTTACATTATCATTAAAGTATACTTTAAGGTCAATTTATTTTTAAAAGTATATGAATTACACTTCTAGCAATTCTTAATTATTTTTTCTTTGAAAATGTTAATTTTTCCTCATTATTTTTCATAATAAATGTTATGCTTAATTTGTTTGAAATTATATGTATATTTTTTATAATTATTCACTAATAAAGTATGTATAGGGAGGAGATTGAATGGAAACGGAACACAGAATGAACGATGGTCACACATCTTCACCAAAAAGAAAGTTTAAATTAAAAATGCCTGGTGCATTTGCAATTTTATTCATCTTAACGATTTTAGCTGTTTTAGCAACTTGGATGATTCCTGCAGGTTCTTACTCTAAATTATCTTATGATGATCATGTATTAAAGGTCGAAAGTCCGCAAGGTAAAGTTGAATCACACAAAGCTACACAACATGAACTAGATAAGATGGGTGTCAAAATTGATATTGATCAATTTACTTCAGGTGCCATTAATAAACCTGTATCCATTCCCAATACATATGAGCGCTTAGATCAACACCCAGCTCATTTGTCTGATATTACGAGTAGTATGGTAAATGGTACGATTGAAGCTGCTGATATTATGGTATTCATTTTAGTACTCGGTGGTTTAATTGGTGTCGTTCAAGCTAGTGGTGCCTTTGAATCTGGCTTACTAGCACTAACTAAAAAGACCAAAGGTAGAGAATTTTTATTAATCTTCTTTGTATCTTTATTAATGGTTCTTGGTGGTACCTTGTGTGGTATTGAGGAAGAGGCTGTGGCTTTCTACCCTATACTTGTCCCTATCTTTTTAGCTATGGGTTATGACTCTATTGTTTGTGTGGGGGCTATCTTTTTAGCAAGTTCGATGGGCTCAACCTTCTCTACGATCAATCCATTCTCAGTAGTTATCGCATCTAATGCGGCCGGCACTACATTTACTGAAGGTTTGTACTGGCGTATCGCTGGTTGTATTATCGGTGCACTATTTGTTATTGGTTACCTCTATTGGTATAGTAAAAAAATTAAAAAAGACCCTACCGCGTCTTATAGTTACGAAGACAAAGACGAATTTGATCAACAATGGTCTGTGATGCAACACGATACCACACAACAATCATTTACAACGCGTAAAAAATTAATTTTACTACTCTTTGTGATACCTTTCCCAGTCATGGTATGGGGTGTGATGTCACAAGGTTGGTGGTTCCCAACAATGGCTTCTGCATTCCTTATCTTTACCATTATTATCATGCTACTCACTGCAACTGGTCCTAATGGTTTAGGTGAACAAGGTGTCGTAGATGAATTTGTCAAAGGTGCTTCCAGTTTAGTTGGGGTATCACTCATTATCGGATTAGCACGTGGCATAAACTTAGTATTAAATAATGGTCGCATTTCAGATACGATTTTACATTTTTCTTCTTCGCTCGTAGAACATATTCAAGGTCCATTATTTATAATCGCTTTATTATTTATCTTCTTCTTCCTAGGATTTATTATTCCATCATCATCTGGATTAGCTGTGTTAGCTATGCCTATTTTCGCACCACTAGCTGATACAGTAGGTATTCCTAGATATACCATTGTATCTGCATATCAATTTGGACAATATGCAATGCTATTCTTAGCACCAACAGGTTTAGTCATGGCGACATTACAAATGCTCAATATGCGTTATTCTCATTGGTTCCGTTTTGTATGGCCTGTTGTCGTCTTTGTACTTGTATTTGATGGTGGCATGTTAGTCACACAAGTTTTATTACATTAATCGTTTGATATAAAAATAACCGGGATAAGTGCACAGCTAGCACTATCCCGGTTATCATTTTATTGAGATACATTATGATTTAGCCAGTCTACTATTTCCTGGAAAATACTTTGATTATACGAAGATTCATTAAATATTTCATGTTTCAGTCCATCATAAATATGCATTGATTTATGTTCGGAACTAATGTCATTAAACAATTCAAGTGAATCTTGATAACTTACAAGACCATCTTCCTTGCCATGTAATATCAATATTGGATCAGTAAACGATGCTGCTTGTGCTTTTAATAATTCTACGCCATCAAGCAGTGTATAAATTAATCCATAAGAGATATCTTTAGCTACTAAATCGTCTAATTCATACTTTCGAATCGTATCTTCATCTGAACATACACCATCACCAAGTTCATTCGGTAAATATTTATCTACTGGTTGACTACGGTCAGGTTCTCCAAATAATTTCAGGTTATACCGTGTTAATGCTCCAGAAGTGATTATACCATCGACAAGTCCAGGATGTTTTGTACCATATAATGTGACTGTGTATCCGCCCATACTATGTCCAATAAGATAGACGTTACCTTTGTATGTTTCTTTCACAAATTGAATCATTGCATCTAAATCTTCCACAATTTCATCTTTATTACTATAATATACAGGCTTTCCTTCTGAACGACCGTGTCCGCGCTGATCGTATCGAATGACGTTAAATTGATTGTCATTTAAAAATGTAGTGATGTGATCATAACGTTCAAGGTGTTCAGCTAAACCGTGAACAACAATGATATTGGCCTTTGGTTCCGATACCTCGTTGACCTTAGCATATAGGTTAGTACCGTCTGCTGATTGAATGTATTTAATATAATTCATTGTCATCCCCCTTTAGTTCACTTATACCCACTTTCGAACAATAATGACATCAATCATTAATTTTATTCGGAATAAATACATCTGCTTCACTATCAGGAGGATAATAATAACCATTTGGTATCGTTTGTAACTCAATTAAGCTTCCCCACGGTGTCTTAACATAAACTGTTTGATTATCTTTCGTATCTTCATAACGTGTATTTAGATGTGGTTCAGATATGGGTTGCCCACCTGCACGTTTAATTTGTGCCAAAGCTTTCTCAAAATGATCTACATAGAATGAAAGATGAGTGAAACCTATATCTTGTAATGATACAGCTTGTTGTTGTGTCGCATCTTTAAATTCAAATAGTTCAATATTTGGACCATTACCAAAAACCATCATGCGCTTTTTAATAATTTTGGCACTTTTCTCAAGGCCTAATACCTCTTCTACAAATTTGCCCTCTCTAGGACTATCTTTTTGTGTTTGGCTGTCATAAGCCACTTTCCCGTCTAATCCTTGCTTAAAAAATTCTGTCGCTACTTCAATGTCTGGAACAGTCAATCCAATATGATTGATACCTCTTGTGATACTCATCATTAATGACACCTCTGATTTAAATAGTTTAGCCTCTTTTTATTTTCTATTCCCAATATATTTTCATTTGACACATTTAGAAGTTAAATATACTTTTAGAGTATAAAAGATATAAACTTTTGAAGATTTAATCATAAAAAGTTTGCTTTTCTAAAATGTATGTGGTATATTCTTTATATCAAATATAAATGATATATTTAAAAAGAGAAAACGGAGGAGTTAATTATGACTCAATTTACATTCGATAGCGTACACAGTGCATTAGATTTCCAAATCAAACATTTAATGGTTTCAAAAGTGAAAGGTGCATTCGACAAATTCGACGTTAACGTTGAAGGCGATATTAACGATTTAAGTACTTTAAAAGCAACTGCAACAATTGATCCTGCTTCAATCAATACTGGTAACGAAGACCGTGACAACCACTTAAAAACAGGCGATTTCTTCGGTACTGATGAATTCGATAAAATCACTTTCGTATCAAAAGAAGTAAGCGAAAATAGTGTTGTTGGTGACTTAACAATTAAAGGCGAAACACACGAAGAAAAATTCGACGTTGAATTTAATGGCGTAAGTAAAAACCCTATGAACGGTGAACAAGTAACTGGTTTCATCGTAACTGGTAAAATCGATAGAGAAAAATATGGCATTAGCTTTAACCAAGCATTAGAAACTGGTGGCGTAATGTTAGGTAGAGAAGTAAAATTCGAAGTTTCAGCAGAATTTTCAATCCAAGACTAATATATTAAATAAAACGGTTTTCTACATATACGTAGAAAACCGTTTTTTTCATACTCTTTTTTAATGAAATTGGAAACTATGATGACCTTTAGCAAATCCATTTACCGTATATAACATTGATCCGCCACCCATTTCGATGTCATTCGAACAAATAATAAGTTGATTTGTTCCAGGGATAAATTGTGGATGCGTAGAGCGTAGCATATGACCTTCATCTCGACCTGGAATTAGAATTTGCCCAATAGGATAGCCTTTTTTATTAAATACTAAGACTCTTCCTTGTCCATACATCGCAACATACAAATTATCATCACTATCAATACAACAAGAATCTGGGCCTTCATGACCAGTAAAATAATAAGGAATCGTCGCGCCGAATGGTGCAATCGTCACTCCATCTTCCTCTAATTCAATACGGTGTAATCGGTTCGTAGTCGTTTCAGTCACCCAAAGCACACGTTCATCTGTACTTAAGGCAACACCATTTGCGACACTAATATTTTGAATCACAGGTGTCACCTTTTGAAAATCTGGTGATACATAATACACACCGCCTAGAGGATGCGTTGAATAACCTCTAAAATCAGTAAAATAAAAGCCACCTTTACGATCAAATACCATATCGTCAATACAATATTCCGTATTTAATTCTGAAATAATCTCTTCAAATTGGTCCCCTTTGTCAGTTGTAGCAAATATGCCACCTGTCGATTTGAAATCACCTAGATGACATATAAATAATCGACCGTCTTTATGAATTTTAATGGCTGCTGGATTTTCTTTTTTCGATTTAAATGGACGTGTCACTTCTTTGGTGTCAGGATTAACTTTAAAGATATTACCTTCAAAGACATCAAGTAAGAATAATTGCCCATCACAATCAAAGTTTAATCCCTCAAGTTGTAATCCTTTATCCGAGATTTCTACCCATGGTTCAACTGTTATCGTTTGCAATTCACTTTCCGAAACAATCGGCGCAACACTAGCCGATAGCCCCTCATACTTTAATGTTGGTAAACCATTATTTTCCATTTCCATACCCCTTCTTTCATATATAATGATATCATCACTATTTTATCTGAAATTAAATTTAAAGTCATTGAGGGATATAACCCATTTGCTAATTCTGTTACATAAGAAAAATTCTTATATCATTAATGCCTTATTTTGTTATTTTTATATCTTAGTAAAATACATTTAAATACTCAGTCACTTGAATGAATTATAAGCTGAGATATTGAATCATTTGCTAATTTTGGTACAATATTATAATGGTGTAAAAATACGTAGACATTAACGAGACGTTTAACAATGTATAAATAATGATGTAAAACACATAGATTAATAGATTAGAGGAGAATAGAAAATGGATTATAGAGTACTTTTATATTACAAATATACAACGATTGAAGATCCCGAAACATTTGCTGCAGAACACTTAGCATTCTGTAAAGAGAATAACTTAAAAGGGCGTATCTTAGTATCAACAGAAGGTATCAACGGTACACTATCAGGTACTAAAGAAGATACAGATAAATATATTGAACATATGCATGCAGACGAACGTTTTAAAGATATGACATTCAAAATTGATGAAGCTGAAGGTCACACATTCAAAAAAATGCACGTACGTCCAAGAAAAGAAATCGTTGCACTTGATTTAGAAGAAGATGTAGATCCACGTGAAACAACTGGTAAATACTACTCACCAAAAGAATTTAAAGAAGCACTTGAAGATGAAAATACAGTCATCTTAGATGCTAGAAATGATTACGAATTTGATTTAGGTCATTTCCGTGGTGCTGTGCGTCCAGACATTACACGTTTCAGAGACTTACCAGATTGGATCCGCGACAACAAAGACAAATTAGACGGTAAAAACATTGTCACTTATTGTACTGGTGGTATTCGTTGTGAAAAATTCTCAGGTTGGTTAGTTAAAGAAGGCTTCGAAAACGTTGGTCAATTACACGGCGGTATCGCAACTTATGGTAAAGACCCAGAAACCAAAGGCCAATACTGGGATGGTAAAATGTACGTCTTCGATGAACGTATTAGCGTAGATGTTAACCAAGTTGAGAAAACAGTTGTCGGTAAAGAACATTTCGACGGCACACCTTGCGAACGTTATATCAATTGTGCCAACCCAGAATGTAACAAACAAATCCTTGTTTCAGAAGAAAATGAAGAAAAATATTTAGGCGCATGCTCATACGACTGCGCTAAACATGAACGCAACCGTTACGTTGCAACACATGATATTAGTGATGAAGAATGGGAACGTCGTTTAGAAAACTTCAAAGACGTTCCAGAACATGCACACGCATAATTAAAATATTTAAAACAGGCCGTAAAACGATACGTTTTACGACCTGTTTTTTTATTGAGTCATTGGGTTTAAATGATACTATATAAATAAATCATATTAAGAGGTGGGCGTATGAAGATTCTAGTTACTGGATTTGATCCATTTGAGGGCAATCAAGTTAATCCTTCTTGGGAGGCGGTTAAGCAGTTGCCTGACTATATCGGACAACATGATATTACAAAGTTAGAAGTACCAACTGTCTTTCATAAAGTGATGAATGTCATACAACAAGCGTTAGATTCCGGAGAATATGACGCCGTCGTTGCAGTAGGTCAAGCCGGTGGTCGTGCCGAAATCACCCCTGAACGTATCGGTATCAATATAGATGATGCTAGAATAGCTGATAATGACGGACAACAACCTATTGATATTCCTATACAACCTAAGGGTGCATCAGCTTATTTTTCAAATTTACCTGTTAAACGAATGACAGAAAATATCAAACAACAAGGTATTCCTGCTAAGCTATCAAACAGTGCAGGTACGTTTGTATGTAATCATATTTTATATCAACTCGGTTACTTAAATGCTACACGTTTTCCAAACTTGCTATTCGGATTCATTCATGTGCCCTATATTCCTGAACAAGTCGAAGCACCATCTCAATCACCCTCATTATCATTGGACACAATTGTTAAAGGGTTAATCGCAGCAATCGAAGCAATTGACAGAAATGATGACATCAAAATTGCTTTAGGTGAAACGCATTAATGTATAAAAAATAGCCAAGAATGATCTACACCTATCATTCTTGGCTAATTTATTATATCGTAGGTGGTCCTATCATTGACCATCCTTTATGACGTGTATAGACATGATTCACTGCAAAGACATGGAGTATCGCCATACACAAGATCTTATGATCTTCAAAAAACCGGTCTTCTCCACCACGTATTTCTGCGTAGTCCCCAACCTGTTTCCAATATGCAATATCACGATCTAATTTAGCATCTTTAATGTGCGTCTGATTATTTTCATCGGCATATATATTTAAAATTCGATTATCTAATTTAATAATGCCATACGTATCTTTAGTTCCACTACTTTTCTTATCAAATAAAACCTTTTGTGTGCTGCCCTTGTCGTGATAATACAATTCGAAATGTTTACCCTCTAACACAGACTTTGCACTAGCTTCGACAACGATTTCTCCCGCTGAATTCCTCAATTCATATCTTCTAAATCTTAAAGATAATGTGACAATACTTACGATTCTTTGAAATGGATTACGAAAAACTTTCTGTATATCAACAATATGTTGGTTCCCTTCATCATAAACTGGAGATGATTGGGTAGAAAAAGGATTCCTCTTTTTATACTTATACATCATACTGCCACCTCTTTTAATTGATTTGTTAACGTTTATCTTCTTTTCTTAATTTCCAAAGCTTATAAACATAATAACCTATGAATCCCCAACTAATCACTACAAGTATCACCGAGGAAATAATGATAAATGTTTCTAGATTACCACTCATACTTCCAGTGAAAAGGTGCGCAATTAAGTTTGGTGCAGACACTATTAAAATAATGAATGCGAAAATCTTCTGTTTAACAATGAAACAACCAATCATTGTCAAAATAAGTAAGATGATTCCAATCACTAAACTTTGTATATTAGATAATTTAATCATCGTATAGATTGGATAATGCCTTAATAAATATTCGCCAGCTATCATCAATAAATAAACACCAATACCAAATCCTATGATCACAATGTAAGATTCTTTCTTATCTCCCCATCGAACTAACGCTTTCCTCATCACTACGAGTTGTACAACCACACCTAAAACGAATACACCTATAATATAAAGCAGGAGTGATACTGACACATCAAACGTACCTTGATCAAGCATTCTAGGTATCATAAAAATGGCCAATAAGAATACTATAAAGTACATCACATATTTATATAGTCCCTGTGTCATTGTCATTTCTTTAGCGAAACGATCTGCATATGATTTCACAGGCGTTTGGATAATTGGCCGTACATCTTCACCATTTTGTTCAGCAGTCAGTAAATGATCTCGCAATTCATCGTCTATCTCATTCACTTCATCTTCGTCTTTTCCTCTAAAAAGAAGTTCGACTCTTAATTTGTCCAAGAAATTTTCCGATTCTTTACTCAACATAACTATTCACTCCCGAATAAATTATTCATACCTGAGTTTAAATACTTCCACTTCTCTTGAAATGCTGCTAACTCTACTTTGCCGTTTTCTGTAATCGTATAATATTTTCTTTTAGGCCCACCATTATCAGATTTACGAACCGTTGTTTCTACGTATCCTTTTTTACTCAAACGTAAGAGTACAGGATAAATACTTCCATCACTAATTTCTGGAAATTGATTGGCATGCAACTTTTCTAATATTTCATAACCATATGTTTCACCTTTAGCTATTAGTCCTAAAATTGCGCCATCTAGCAGTCCTTTCATCATTTGATTTGATACTGACATCATCAACGCCTCCGACCACTATCTTATAATATAAGATAGTCAATAAATCTATTCTTGTCAACTATCTTACAATAAAAGATAGTCATTTCATAATATTCACTATCAATCACACTCATTTGATAATGTCTAAGATGCGATGAATCTGGGTAAACACAATTAGAACTATTGAGTATATTTTTTATACAGAGGAGAGATGAATAATGACGAATACGGTTTATTATGTTATAGATACGGGTGTTCATTATTTAGTAAATATGTATGATAGTTGGAAAGTTGAAGCTATTTTAGATCAAGATAGTGATATATTTCCTAATAATATACATTGGCAATTCGGTCATGTATTAACTGTTTTTGAAAATGCATTATCTAAAGGTAATCAACATGTGGTTGATTTAGAACGCTATAAACAACTATTTGCGCCTGGATCTAAACCAGCTGACTGGCCTCAAATTGAAGGTGGTGTGCCGAGTATCGATGAGATTTTAAAAGATATTCAAACTATTCCTGAACGTGCAAGACAATTAACAGATGAACAGTTAGCACAAACACTAGATCAACCCATTGCAGGATTCTCCACAGTGGAAGGTCTATTAATGTTGAATGCTATTCATATCCCACTTCACGCTGGTAAAATTGAAGAAATGGCACGTGTCATAAAACAACAATAATTCAACAATGCTTTTTGATAGTCTGGTTGTTAAAACAGTATCTTAAGCTATCATCATTTAAAGGATTTCGCTTGTAAAGTGAGGTCCTTTTTTATGTCCTAAATCATCGAAAATGATTCTCAATTAATTGCACAAACCCTCTGTACATTCACTATAAATAGGATTATCCTAGTGGTGTACTAATGAATCTCCTAATAGAAAGAAAGAAGGAAACTCATCTTGGAAAATAATGTAAAATACAAAAAGTTTATTCTTCCTATTGTAGTTGGTTTACTCATATGGGCATTAACCCCTTTTAAACCAGATGCACTAGATACTCAAGCATGGTATATGTTTGCGATATTTGTCGCTACGATCATCGCTTGTATCACGCAACCTATGCCAATTGGTGCCGTATCTATTATTGGATTTACATTAACCGTTTTGGTTGGTGTTGTTGATATTAAGACCGCTGTCCAAGGATTCGGTAATAATAGTATATGGCTTATCGCTATGGCATTCTTCATTTCAAGAGGCTTTGTTAAAACGGGTTTAGGTCGTCGAATCGCACTGCAATTCGTCAAACTGTTTGGGAAAAAGACCTTGGGCTTAGCCTATTCATTAGTAGGCGTCGATTTAATATTAGCCCCTGCAACACCAAGTAATACTGCACGTGCCGGTGGTATTATGTTCCCTATTATTAAATCATTGTCTGAATCATTTGGTTCAAGTCCTAAAGATGGTACAGAACGTAAAATGGGTGCCTTTCTCATTTTCACTGAATTCCAAGGTAACCTCATTACAGCAGCAATGTTCTTAACTGCAATGGCAGGTAATCCACTAGCTCAAAACTTAGCCGAAAAAACTGCGCATGTACATATTACGTGGATGAATTGGTTTTTAGCTGCACTTGTACCTGGACTAGTATCCTTAATCGTCGTTCCATTTATTATTTATAAAATGTATCCACCTACTGTAAAGGAAACACCCAATGCCAAACAGTGGGCTGAAAATGAATTAGCCAATATGGGACCTATATCCATTGCTGAAAAATTCATGACAGGTATCTTTATCGTGGCATTAGCATTATGGGTAACAGGTAGCTTTATCCATGTTGATGCAACATTAACAGCATTTATTGCGTTAGCATTACTGTTACTTACAGGTGTCTTAACATGGAAAGATATTTTAAATGAAACAGGTGCATGGAATACATTAGTTTGGTTCTCAGTACTTGTACTCATGGCAGATCAGTTAAACCAGCTAGGATTTATTCCATGGTTGAGTCAATTGATTGCACATAGCTTACATGGTTTAAGTTGGCCAATTGTCATTGTGCTACTTATACTATTTTTCTTCTATTCACATTATTTATTCGCAAGTGCAACTGCACATGTCAGTGCAATGTATGCCGCATTATTAGGCGTGGCAGTCGCAGCCGGAGCACCTCCATTGTTCAGTGCTTTAATCCTTGGGTTCTTCGGTAACTTATTAGCGTCAACAACACACTATAGTAGTGGTCCAGCGCCTATTCTTTATGGTTCAGGCTACATCACACAAAAACGTTGGTGGACAATGAATATCGTATTAGGATTCGTCTACTTTATCATCTGGATTGGCTTAGGCTCATTATGGATGAAATTAATCGGTATATTTTAATCAATTCAATATCAATAAGAAAAATCATCACCTATACCACTTATTCTTGGGTAAAGGTGATGATTTTTCTTATTCTGTAATTGGTCTTCTTTTCATTTTTAAATATTGAGATGTACTGTATAACACAATACCTATCCAGATAAAGATAAACGTAATCAATTGATTGATATCAAATGGTTCGTTAAATAAGAAGATACCTAAAACAAACATAATGGTTGGTCCAACATATTGGATGAAGCCTGTTAAAGATAGTGGAATACGTTTTGCGCCTGCTGAGAATAGTATTAAAGGAATCGCTGTAATCGCACCAGAGAATAATAACCAGAACGAAGACATGTTCATACCAAAGCTAAGTTGGTGCTGTTGCCATAAATAACCAACATAGATTAATCCTGCAGGAGCCGTGACAATACATTCTACTGTAATACTACTAATCGCATCGATATGGACAACCTTTTTCAATAATCCATAAATCCCAAATGAAAATGCCAACATTAGTGCCACGATTGGGAATTCTCCTACTTTCAATGTCATGTAAAGTACGCCAATAAATGCAAATAGAATCGCTAACCATTCAAATTTATTAAATCGTTCTTTTAGGAAAATGAGCGCTAATAAGATACTCACTAACGGATTAATATAATAACCTAAACTAGATTGTAATACATGTCCATTCGTCACTGCCCATATAAATGTCCCCCAGTTAATCGTTATCACATAACCAGCAACGACGATGGCTACAAGTTGTATAGGATGTGTCACCAATTGATTCACATCTCGAATAAATGCTTGCCTCTGATTCTTGCCAATGATTAAAATAAAAATCATGAATATCGCTGAAAAGATAATTCTAAAGGCTAAAATTTCAAATGCACCAATATGATGAATCAGTTCCCAATATATAGGTAAAATGCCCCATAAAACATATGCACCTAGTGCGAAAAATATGCCTTTTTTATATTCATTATTCATCAAAGTCCTCCCTCCACACATCTCAATCGTTATAATAATATCAGTCTACTAATAAATGAATCAGAAAAACAATAGTTTGTTTATAAAAAAACACCCCAACATATTGAAAATTTAATTCAACAATCGGGATGTTTATTCATATACTCACTATCAACGATTAAAGATAGTTTATTTAAGGACTCATAGTCAGTCACTAGCCACCGAAAAAGAGATCAATGATATCTGATTTTCTATTCTTATCATCTTTATAAAATTCCGTATAACCACAATTTTTACAAGTAATCGTTATAAAATTATTATGTTGTAAATCGAAAACTTTTGAGAGCCCTGAACCAGTTGCAGATAGTGTGCCCTCTTCGACTTCAGTATGTCCGCATTTAACACACCCTTGATGTTCAACCATTTGTCATCTCCCCCTTATTTAAAAACTTGTCATTAATTTATACCTGACAATATAATCATTCAAACGTTTAATCTGTTGACCTTATTTCGTTGTAATATCAATTAAATAATAATTAAAACTAATTTATTTTCGGCATAACATTTTTGTTACACTAATAAAATTTTCTATGCGTTTATCATTAATCGGAGTATGATTAATTATTATGTTTATCAGAAAGAGGGTATTATTTTGAAATCAATGCAACGACAATCATTAAGTTGGTTACCATACATAAGCATTGTCATCTTACTACACATTATTGGGTTTAGTTTTTTATGGTTTGCAGGTAAAGATCATCATATTTTATTTGGCATGGGTATTTTGGCATATACGTTAGGTTTACGTCACGCTTTCGATGCCGATCATATTGCTGCCATCGATAATACAGTTAGGAAGTTATTACAACAACGTCGCGATCCTGTAGGTGTCGGCTTCTACTTTTCAATCGGTCACTCTACCGTCGTATTTTTAATGGCAGTATTACTAGGCATATCAGTCAAATGGGCTAAAAGTGAATTACCCCATTTCCAAGACATAGGCGGTACGATTGGCACGTTAGTTTCCGGATTTTTCTTAGTTTTAATTGGTATCTTAAATTTAATTATTCTAGTATCTCTAGTTCAATTATTTATGAAATTACGTAAACAAAAAGGCATTGATGATGAGGAAGTGAATGAACTTTTAGAATCTAGAGGCTTTATCACTCGATTTGTAGGACCTTACTTCAAAGTCATCAGTAGAAGTTGGCACGTATTACCATTAGGTTTCCTCTTTGGTTTAGGGTTTGATACAGCAAGTGAAATTGCATTGCTCGCGTTGTCATCTGGTGCTTCTCAACAAGCTATTTCATTTATAGGTATCTTATCATTACCTATTTTATTTGCAGCAGGTATGAGTTTATTAGATACCTTAGATGGTGTAGTGATGAAATCTGCCTACAACTGGGCATTCTTTAATCCTATTCGCAAAATCTATTACAACATTACAATTACAACCATTTCAGTTATTGCAGCTTTAATTATTGGCCTAATAGAATTATTACAAATTATGGCTGATAAATTTGCGTTATCAGGTGGTTTTTGGTCATTAATTCAATCCATTCAATTTGACTATTTAGGTTATATTTTGGTTGGTTTGTTCTTAATCACATGGTTGATTTCAACACTGATTTGGAAATTCGGAAAAGTTGAGCAACGTTGGTCTTAAATCTTTGCTATTCCGTTGATAACCACGTAAACTTAGCGCAACTAATCATTTAAATAAAAATAATCGGGGTATTCGTTCATGAATAAAAAAATCGCATTAATTACTGGGTCTTCAACAGGCTTAGGCTTAGAAACTGCTTCACTACTTGCTAAAAATGGATATAAAGTATACGCAACGATGCGTCATTTAGAAAAGCAAGATGCACTCACACAATTATCACAGCAAGAGGGTATAGACTTAGAAGTCAAACAACTGGATGTTACAAACTTAGATCATATCAATCAAGTCGTTTCTGACATTATCAATACTGAAGGTCGTATTGATATCCTTATTAATAACGCAGGTGCTGGCTTTGTTAAAACAACGGAACTCGCAACAGATGATGAAATCATGTGGCAATTAAATTTAAACTTAATGGGCGTCATCCGTATGACAAAAGCAGTCTTACCATATATGAGAAATCAAAGAGACGGTCGTATCATTAATATATCTTCTGTTGGCGGTCTTGTAGGTCAACCATTTAACGAAATTTATTGTGCAACTAAATTCGGTGTAGAAGGTTATACAGAAGCGATGGCTAGTTACGTTCAACCGGAATTCAATATTAAATTCACTCTCATTGAACCAGGTGGCATTCAATCAGAATTCACAAATAATGTGATGGCACAACTACAGTCTACGGGTGGTCTTAAAGATGATGAGTATAAGCCAATCCTTGACTCATACTTAGGTGGTCTTAAAGAGAATTATGGCGCGGGGTCATCTCAAACTTCTGAAGAAGTCGCTACCGTCATACTTAATACGTTAGAAATGGAAGAACCACCTATTCGTACTCGTACATCAGACTGGTCTGAAGCATTTACTGAACTTAAAACACAAGCTGATCCAACGGGTAAAGAACAACAACGACGTGTTGTTAAATTATTAGGAAAATAGATATACAACATAAAAGCAGTAGTAAGTCATTTTAAACACTGACCTACTACTGCTTTTTTAATTTATTTAATCAAGTTATACTTAGCCATACTATCAAGTGCTTCTAGAATTGCCTCTTCTTGTGTTCCAATTGGGCGCCAACCAAGCATTGATTTAGCATGTTCGTTACTTACATTTCTATTCATATCAAGTAACAATTTACCTTCTTTAGCCTCTTTATTAAACTTCGCACCTAAACCTAATACAAAGTTAGGCAATTTCTTTGTAGATGTTTGAGTAGCTAATTCAGGACGTTGATGTTTAATTAATTGGGCAATTTCTGGCATTGAAATTTGTCCGTCTGCCGTAGCGATAAATCGTTGGTTATTAGCTTCAGGTGTAGTCATCGCTAAAATGTGTAAACGCGCCACATCTCTGACATCTACTACATTTAATGGAATATTAGGCACACGTTTCAATGAACCATTAACTATGTTTTTAATGACATTAAAACTACCTGAAATATGACTATCTAATGATGGTCCTAACATTGCTACAGGATTAATCGTCGCAAATTCTAAATTATTATCCTTATTCTTAACGAAGTCCCATGCCGCCTTCTCTGCTAATAACTTAGATTTTTCATAAGCTGACAATCCAGGCTCATCTTGGTTTGTCCAGTTTTCTTCGGTAGTGACACTAGATTTGTCTTTATTACTAAAACCAACAGCACCAAAGTTTGATGTCATCACTACACGTTTCACATTCGCTTTCTCCGCTGCTCTCAAAATTCGTTGAATACCTTCAATTGCTGGTCTAATGACTTCCGTTTCATCTTCCGGAATATCAAAAAATACTGGTGAAGCGACACTCAATACATATTTACAATCTTTCATCGCTTCATTCCAATGTTCATCCTTCGATAAATCCGCTTCTACAAATGTTAATTTATCCGTTTTTATGTGATGATCATTTAATGTTTTAATTACTTGTTTCTTTTTATCTAAAGAACGTAACGTCGTACGTACCTCATAACCATCTTTTAATAATTCACTAATGATACGCATTCCTAAGAACCCGCTACCACCTGTGACCAAGACTTGTTCATTCATATTTAACCTCCTCAGGTTAACTTATTTGAGCTTTGATTATAACAGGTTCTATGACATTCAACTAATTATATGAATATTACCAATGCTTTGTTATCATTTTAAATCAACCGAAATTTTATGAAATAAGCGTAAAAAATGGTATCTTAAAGTAATCTAATCACGATAAGTTATATAATGGTCTTATCTATTTTCAAAGGAGGATACAACCTAATGTTCTTAGCCTGGAATGAAATTAAAAGAAACAAACTTAAGTTCAGTTTAATTATTGGGATTTTAGTACTCATTAGCTATTTATTATTTTTATTATCTGGACTTGCAAATGGGTTAATCAAAATGAATACAGAAGGCATTGAAAAGTGGCATGCTGACGCTATTATTTTAAACAAAGATGCCAATCAAACCGTAGAACAATCTGTATTTGATCAATCCAAAGTGAAAGACGACTTCAAAAAAGCAGCATCACTGAAACAACAAGGCGTCATCGTTTCAAATAAACGAAAAGAAGAAAATGCCCTACTCTTCGGTGTGACATCTCATTCATTTTTAGTGCCAAAATTAGTTGAGGGGCATCAAGTAAAAAAGACTAATGATGTAGTAATTGACCAAACCCTCAAAGATAAAGGATTCAAAGTTGGCGATACATTATCATTGTCACAATCAGACGAGAAATTGAAGGTCGTTGGTATTACAGAAAGTGCGAAGTACAATGCATCACCAGTAATTTTTTCTAATAACAAAACGATTGAAAAGATTAATCCAGCGCTTTCAAAAGATAAAACCAATGCCATTGTCGTGAAAGATAAAGATTGGAAGAATCATAAGCTCGATAGTAATTTAGAAGCTGTATCTATCAATGCGTTTATTGAAAACTTACCGGGGTATAAAGCGCAAAATCTAACTTTAAACTTTATGATTTCTTTCCTATTTGTGATTTCAGCAACGGTTATCGGTGTGTTCTTATACGTCATGACACTACAAAAGACAAACCTATTCGGTGTCTTAAAAGCACAAGGCTTCACTAATACCTATCTAGCTAAAATGGTATTAGCACAAACCTTTATATTGTCACTGATTGGTACGGCAATTGGACTGGGACTAACATTATTAACGAGCACTATCCTGCCTGACGCTGTTCCAATACAGTTTAATATCATCACACTACTTATATTTGGTATAGTACTCATCATTATTTCATTATTGGGAAGTCTATTTTCAGTCTTATCTATTAGAAAAATTGATCCATTAAAAGCAATTGGATAGAAAGGAGTATGCAAATGTTACAATTTAAAGCTGTTACGAAATCATTTAAAGATGGTAACCAAACGATAGAAGCTGTTAAATCAACTGATTTGTCGTTTAATCAAGGCGAACTCATCGCCATTGTAGGGCCGTCTGGTTCTGGGAAAAGTACTTTTTTAACAATGGCAGGTGCATTACAAACACCTACTACGGGTGACATATGGATTAATCATCAAAATATTACCCAATTAAAACAAAAGGCCCTTGCCCGTATTAGAATTCAAGAAATTGGATTTATTCTACAATCCACTAATTTAGTGCCATTTTTAACGGTTAAACAACAATTTCAGTTACTTAAAAAGTATAAAAAAGATGTACTCAATAAAGATGAATATAAAGATTTACTAAATCAATTAGGCCTCACCGAAATAGAGAACCAACTCCCTAGTGAAATATCAGGTGGTCAAAAGCAACGTGTTGCCATTGCCAAAGCAATCTACACTAACCCATCAATCATATTGGCCGATGAACCAACTGCTTCTCTAGATACAGACAACGCGATGGCCGTTATGAAAATCTTAGAACATCAAACAAAGCAACGAAACAAAACATGCATCATCGTTACCCACGACGAACGATTAACCCAATTCTGCGACAAAGTCTATCACATGCAAGACGGTGTATTGAAAGAGCAATAATTTAAATAAACCTGTTCTCCACAACTTGAAGTTGAGAACAGGTTATTTATATGGGATGATGATAAGGAGGAGTCGCTATGCAATACATAACTTCCAAACATATCCCTATTGAAGAATTAAGATTAATATACAATGATGTCGGTTGGTTCAACTATACTTATGATCTGAATAAACTCAGTCAAGCTTTTCATCATTCACTATATGTGTTATCGGTATGGGATGATACTGAACTCATAGGACTCATAAGACTTGTTGGTGATGGTATTTCAGTTATCATAATTCAAGATTTATTAGTTAAACGTCAGTATCAAAACCATGGTATAGGTTCTAAGCTTCTTGGAGAAGTTCTTAGTCAATTTGACCACACAATGCAAATCGTCTGTATGACTGACGATCAAGAAAGTACTAAATCATTTTATAAAAAACATGATTTAAAACCAGTAACCAAATATAATATTGTAGGTATGGCAAATATTAAATCGCATATTTAGGAAATTCAATGGATATATTAAACTGATTATTTTGGAAAGTAGCTGTAATTCTACCATTCTGTACTTCTACTAATCGCTTAACCATGTATAAACCTAATCCCGTACTACCATTATGTCTACTGACGTCAAGTGTTTGAGATCTTTTGAATAAGTTAGTTTGATCACCATCACTTAATGGTTCATCAGTATCATTTTGTATTTCAATAAGCACCCTGTCTTTGTTATCGAAAACTTTAATCTTCGCATATGTCTTACCATATTTAAGAATATTCGATATTAAATTATTGATAATCCGTTCTAAACATACTCGATCAGCTTTGACTAAGTGTGTACCATCCTCATTAAATAATACATTAATAGACTTGTTATCAAATTGGTTGAAATACGATAAAAATTGTTCTTTTAAACATTCATCAATATTAATTTCTTGTATATTTAAAGCATAGTCACCTGAATTTAATTTGGTCATTTCATGAAATAGATCCACCATATTGATAAGGTTATCTGTTTTACTATTAATCACCTTAGCATAACGATTGATTTCGTCTATTGTTTCAATCTCTTGCATTAAGTTAGCATATCCTTTAATAGCTGTTAAAGGTGTTCGAATATCATGAGATATATTGGTAATTTCTTGATTTAACAGTAATTCCTGTTGCTTATATTTCACAACTTCTTTTCTCTTTGCATTTAACACGTCATTGATTTCATTAATCAGGTTAACTGAGTGTTTATGATGAGTATTAGTTCGAATAATTTGATTCGAATTAATATGATGTTTTATATATTTTAATTGTTTCGTTAATTGAGTCATATCATATTTCAACAATAAATATTTATAAATTATAACAACAAGAATGAGTACTAATATCATACTGATTATCATTTAATAACTTCCTTAAATTAGTCTATAAACTCTTTATTTCTATAAATTAAATAACCTACTATTAAAAACATCAATCCTAATAATACACCTATCAACCAATAATGAATCCCAAACTGACTTGACTCCTGCATAAATTCTTTGAAATTTTGATTAAATAGCTCTGTTGGAGAATTATCATAAATAACATCAAATTTATGACTGATCATCGTCAATACTTGTAATATCATTGCCGATTGATAGTAAAAAATACTAATAATAATGATAACTATTGCAAGATTAGCTTTAAAACTATTAATAGCATGGGCTAGAGCGAGACCACCAAATACAATAGGGGCCATATTAACTAAAGCTATTAAATAATTCGTGAGTGCTGTTTGATCAAAATCAAATAATGTGATACCTAATATAACTGTTATAGCAGTACTAATTAGAGATAAAACTAAGAAACTCAAGATATAAACTATAAATTTGCCCCAATAAATAGATGAAACTGCTGTATCAAAAGAAATTGAAATTTTTTTTAATGCTTTGTTTTGTTTACTATTCACTAACATATTCATGGATGCACCAATAACCAAGATGAGTAATCCAGCTGTAATTACATTTGTATAGAAAAACTTAGCATTACCATAAGGAAAATTATTTTCCGTTTTATCAAAATAAAATAATGTGAGTGCCGCAAGTATCATTAGAACATTACAAATAATTAAGTATATATATAATCCTTTACTATGAAATATTCTATAAAGTTCACTTTTCATATAATTAATCATGTTAATTTCCCACTCCCTTATTTAAGAAATAATCTTCCAAATTCGTTGTTTCAATCTTGAATTCTTCAACTTCGATATTATTATTAAGTAGTAACTTATTAATATCACTACTTTCTATATTGGGTGGTTCTATAACAATTTCTTTATTATGCAATACTTTATAGTTAATATTTTCAATATGTTCTTCTAATATTCTTACTGCGCTTTCAGGCTTATCAACTTTGATTATTAGTTGACGCTTTCCTTTACTAAGCATTTGTTCTTTGCTTATATCTTCAATAATTTCACCATTTTCAATGAATACAAATCGATAAGCAAGTTGTTGTAGTTCATTTAAAATATGGCTAGATATTAATATTGTAATTCCATTTTCTTCATTTAATTTTAAAATTAAATCTCGAAAACTTTTAATACCTTGAGCATCTAATCCATTAATCGGTTCATCTAGTACTAATATATCTGGCCCTGTCAATAAAGCCAACGCTATACCAAGCCTTTGCTTCATTCCTAATGAATATTGCTTTACCTTTTTAGTGATATTCTTCAAACCTACTAGAGTTAATACTTCTTCTAATTTTTCACTGTTCGTAACACCACGTTGAATACTAAAATAATGTAGATTTTGATAAGCCGTAAAATTAGATATAAATTCTGGTGTTTCAATCATAAATCCTACTCTTTTTCGCCCCTGATTATTAATATTATAGCCATCTTCTCCAAACAATTTGATACTACCACTCGTAGGATGAATTTGATTCGCAATTAATTTAAATAACGTCGATTTACCTGCGCCATTTCGTCCGATAATCGCGCATATTTCTCCTTCATAAAGATTGAAATCGGTAGGTTGTAACCCATAGTCGTGTTTAAACTTTTTAGATAATTGCTTTGTTTGTATGACTGGATTCATTTAATCATCTCCTTCGCTATTCTTACACTTAACATAACGAAATATTCCTTAAGTTCCTTTAAGTAAAATATAAAGAAATCATAAAGATTTTAGATCAACATAAACCCAATCCCCCACACTGTTTGTATATATGTTTCAGTTGTATGCAGCGCTATCTTCTTTCTAATATTAGATATATGTACATTGATGGTATTGTCATCACCTAAATAAACACCTTGTATGGATTCATAAATCTTTTGCTTTGAAAATGCCTTCTCAGGATATTGCATTAACAACTTCATAATCTCGAACTCTGAATTAGTTAAATTAATTTCAGTATTTTTATAGAACATTTGATGTTTACTAATATCCAAAGTAAGATCTTTCCATTTAAGTTGCTCCATTTGAGATTTGCTATCTAAATTTCTCAATTGAACCAAAACACGAGCTGTTACTTCTTTAGCATCGAATGGTTTAGTCATATAATCATCTGCACCTAAATTTAATAGTTTTACTTTTTCTTCTACATCAGTCTTAGCAGATATAACTATAACTTTGCTATATGTATTTTCTTTTATAAAAGGAAGTATTTCTTCACCACTTAATTCTGGTAACATCAAATCTAAAATCACTATATCAAATTGATTATTTTTTAATGTTTGAAGCGCTTCTTGACCGGAATAATTAATTGTTGTATGTACCGTCATCTTTGTAAGAGTTAAAGATAAAATATGTGCTATATCTATATCATCTTCAACGATTAATGCGTTATATGACATAATAAGACCTTCCTTTTCTTTATAACTTTTTAATAAGCAATCTTTCATATTTAATTATTTAACAACATTATAAATTACTTTATAATTAAACTATTAGAATCATTATATATTTACAATACCATGTTTTAAATACATAGGAGGTTATACATCATGCTACGTACAATTGAAATGTTAGCGTGTGTGGTCGTTTGTTTATTAGCAATTGTCATGATTGTTTGGAATATCATCCATGGTTTTAGTTTATCTGTATTTATTCCATTTCTTATTATCGCATGTATTAGTATTTATTATTTTGTTAGAGCGTTTAAGGACAATCATAATTAAAACGAATCATTTTTCATATAAAAGTTGGACACATCTTTAAAGTGTGTTCAACTTCTTTTTGTATATTAAATGTTTTTACATCAATTAAGTATTATTATTTTAATAAGTTGCTACAAAACTATTTATTTAATTTGTTTAATAGTATATATTAAAGTTATGAATAATAACGAGGTGACATAATGAATAATTATCAGTTTGAAAGACCAACAAACCGAGTAGCGGAAATGATTCTAGGCATTATGGGAAGTATTTTCGGTATGCTTGGTGGATTATTTGCGATTATGGTGGGTAGTATCGGTAATGAATTTGAAGCATCAGATAGTGGACAAGTTTTCGGACTAGGTGTCGCTGTCATCCTTACATGTATTATCACTTTAATCTTAAGTTGTATCATCAATAAGAAAAGAGTTTTAATGGGTGTTTTATTAGTTATTGGTGGCCTTTTAAACTTCATCTTTATCGGTTTCTTTGGTATCTTATCAGGTATTTTAATTTTAGTTGCTGGTATTCTAGCTTTAATTCGAAAATAGCAACGTACTGACCTTCATCAATCTATCGGATGAAGGTTTTATTTTTTATATTAATTTAATATCCCCTACAACATCAAATGTAATCAATAGCACACATCACTCCAATAGCACTACTTTTTTATTTATACCAAATGATATTTGGTCACTTTTTATAATTTTGTGATATTATTTCATTAATAAGTGATATTTTAAGGGGAACATAGATGATCAGGGAACAATTAAGACCATTTCGTAATAAAAATGTCGTAGTCACTGGTAGAGTTGAATATGTAGGTTATAAAAATAGATTGAATCGCGATATTCCATATTTGCGCAATGTCAAAATCTTATTAAAAGATGTCCAAATTAATGGTGCTATGATTGACCATATATGGCTTTTTGAGAGGCAAAAATATTATGACATTGGGTTTTCACTTCTTTATAAAAAAGTAAAATTTAGAGCAACTGTAGTACCCTATTTAAAAGAAGGAGCGCACTGTTTCAAAGAAGATTACGGTTTGCAGAGAAAAAGTAGATTGATGACTGAAGCAGAATATAATGACAATAAACCTTTTATTAAATAACATCTATCATACATTAATGCGCATGTTATCTTAGTACCTCACGTACTTCTAGATACATGCGCATCTCATTATTCTTTCATTTTTGATTTTCTAGCTTGTTGTGCACGTTGCCATTCTCCTAATAACATAAATAATCCCATAATTGTTAAGAAGATGATAGGCATTAATCCTAATTCAAAATAATTCATCATATAACCATATGTGACACCTACAACTAATACAACTGGCATAATTAAACCTAATATTTTACTACCTGTTCGAGATAAAAAATATTGTAACGCTAAAATGATGACATAAATAATAACAGGGAAGAAAATACTCAAAAATTTCAACGTGTTATTCCGTCCTTTCGTTAAAATTTAAAAATACTTTATTCATCTCTTTATTCATCATTACATTTATATCATTTCACATGCAACCCTCTATAGCGATTCAACGTACCTATCAATTCTTGTTTACGAGGTAATGCTAAATTACCTGGATGACCTTGATGATGTGACATCGCCTCTAACCCTTGTTCGTCTATCAATTGATAAATAGCATCGACTATCTCTACAATCGTCTGCTCGTTGTTCACCTTATGACGTTGCATATAATCTAACATCATTGCCAAACAGTTAGTCTGACTATCATCTACTAATTGTTCTAACCCATATATATCAATCGCCTCTTTACCATACACCACTGCATGTTGGCCTTTTGCTTTTAATCGACCGTCTTTACCTTTTTTAGTAAAACTTGACGTAAGTGGCACTCTTGACGGGATGTTACCAAATGATTGTTGTGAAATCACGTCACGTTCATATCCGGTGGAATGTGCTATTGCCTTAGCTTCTTCAGTGACATCTTTGAGTACATATTCATCCATCATCAGTACTTGATCAGCCACTTCAAAGTAATCGCCTGACCCACCTACAATTAAAATAGTCGATACATTATAGTCATCATATAATGGCTTCACTTTATTTGAAAATGGTGTAATCGGTTCTTTCTCGGGTGCTATTAACTTTTGCATACGCCCATCACGAATCATAAAATTCGTAGCTGATGTATCTTCATCAATTAACATCACCTTGGATTGTGCTTCAAGTACTTCCATCACATTGGTGGCTTGTGATGTACTACCACTTGCATTATCTGTTGAAAATTGACTTGTGTCTTTTTTACCTGGTAGGTGATCAATAAATGGTTGTATATTAACTTTTTCAACGCTACGACCGTCTTCAGCACGAATCTTCATTGCACTGTCATTGGTAATGACATATTCTCGCCCATCACCAGCAATATGGTCATAGACACCTCTCTCTAACGCTTGTAATAATGTTGATTTACCATGATAGCCACCACCAACAATGAGTGTAATGCCTTTAGGTATTCCCATACCTTTTACTGCTTCACCAAACGGCACATGCATAGTCGTCTCAAATGACTTAGGGCTTATAAATGATTTGGCTTTGGACATTGGTCCATCAGATATACCACTTTTCCTCGGTAATATGGCCCCATTAGCTACAAATGCGATAAGTCCTTGTTGCTCAAGTTGCGCTCTAATATAAGTTTGATTTAATTTTAATTCAACCTGTTGTTTTAAAGATGCTTGATCAATTTGTTGATAGTTAAGTGCCTGAGATACAAGCTGAGGTAATAGTTCGGTCAGTGTTGTTGCTGCAGCTTTGCCTAATATTTTGCGTCCTGCAGCTGGAAGACCTACCTCGAGACGCACCTCTATATTATTGTTGTTAATTACTACTGACGTTCTTTTCAACATTTCTTGACCGCAACGATCGATCAATAGTTTGTGTTGTCCCTTTGATTTAGAAACTAAAGATTTCAATACATGTGCGACATTTCTTGTTAAAAAGTCAGCAACAGCTACATGCTTATCTTCAGTATTTAAATATTTATCTGGTATACCTACAATATCTCTATCAATGATTAATCTTATTTTAGATGGCGGCGCATATGGATCCACTTGTATATGATCAATGGCTAATTGAAAGTCATTAAAATCATAGACATTTTTAATACGTTTATAAGCACCGTACTTTTGACCATCTAATTGAAATAATGTCTTTTTTAAGTCTTGTGCTTGTTTCATTAATCATTCTCCTTTTCTTCAACAAATTTTTCTACTTTTTTAATTTCTTCTATAGCATATTCTTTTCAGGTAGAATACCAAATTTTTTATATCTATAATAATTGAACCGGTCATATTGCCCAAAATCTGAGTTTTTCCAATCTATATACCCAAATGATACATTCAATTTTCCTTCATTTGTAAAATTGAATTCACATGATGTCCATGGTTCCTGATTTTCCTTTTTAAAAACATCTATTAATTTTATAAATTTTTCATGAACCTCTATCAATAAATATTTGTATATTGCTGAAGACACATTATATAACTTTGGAATATCACCACTATAATATATTTCATTTTCATTTTTCTTAGTGAAAAAGAAAAACACTTCACTGCCTTCATCATTCACATATGCTTTTAAATAAATATTTTCCCATTTATCAGGTATCATATCACTAACATCACTAGCAATATCATTGTAAAGCTTACTTATTTGTTCTTAAAAAATCATTTCTATTCCTCCTAAATATTCTTAATGTATTTGATTATCTCCGTTTATTTCATAATCAACTGAAAAACCACTTGGTCTTTGACTTCCATTTTAATATTTTTTACTTGATCACCTGATTCAATAGCTTCTCGCCATTCCTGCTCCATGTTATACCATTAGGTGCATTATCTTCTTTGATTATTTGTTTAGTCACTTATAATTATAGAGATATTTGTACTTTTTTGTATTTAAATGAAAATAACGGCTGGTGAATTTTATTCACCACCGTTATAATATACGAACTCAAACTTTATTTGACTGACTTCAATAAATCTCCTGACTATTCGTTAATTGTTAAACAATATTTTTTACTCTTCCATCCCCATTTTTATCCATTCATCACAAAAATCCCAAAAGTTTTTTTGATACATTGGTGCTTCGTCATCAAACCAAATCGTTGCGTTATCTATCCCTTTATTTACATCTACAACAATAAATCCGCCCATACCAGAATCAAAAATGATATAAGCTGTATCTAAATTTATTTCTGGTTCATCTATTTCTTCTAAAATCGCCCAATCATATTCATTTAAATTTTTAATCATACTCAATTCCAAAATTCCTATTGAGTCACTTGCATAATAATAAAATCCATCATGAAGATTAGAATAAAAAGTTTGTAATGAAGAAGGCAGTTTATCATATATAGAAGATATTTTTTTATTTTCATTAGGTATCTTCCCTACATATATCCCTTCTTCTTTATTTTCAGCAAGAATGTTATACAAAATATAATAATCTTCATTAACTTTTATACATTGTATATCAATTAAATGATTTTCCATATATTGAATTGTATTACTTAAATTTTGCCCCACTACTTCTTTCCAATATTCGACTACTCTCTCAAGTCTATTCTCAGATAGCAAAATATACTTCCAACATTGTGGTATCTTTTCTAGTTCATTTTCTTTTAAAATTTTTATATTTTGATTGAATCTTTTTAAATATTGTACATATTCCATAATTCACCTTCTATATAATTATTCATTAAGTTTTAGTATATATTACATGATGCGATTGTAACATTTAAAATCAGACTCATCTTATATGTATAAACCAATAGGACGGCATTCTCATTAAACCGTCCTAATTCACATTCTATTCGTTTTATTGTCTTAATCGTGATTGTTGTATTTTAAATACAAGCCATGTACCAATAGTAAATAAAATAATGCCAATGATAAATAATGGCAATCCTAACGTATTGAAAGATTCACCGTATAATTTTGTTCCTATATCATTAAAATCAGTTTTCATTACAAAGTAAAATAGAATGGACATCAATGTTATGACAGCGTATGTTCCAATGATTGACAAATATATTGTTGGTTTTGAAACAGATTCAAGTGCTTTTGAATTTTTATGTGGTGTGTAGACAAATAACCACATGACATTCAACGCCACCATTCCAAAGCTACCTACACATAGAATAAATCCATAAACACTGATTAAACTTAAAATTCCAGCAATTATTAAAAGTATCCACCAAACATATTTCATTCTACGACACTTCTTTTCCTGTTTTATTATATCTTAAAATAGAAATACCACTGATTAACCAAGCAATAAATGTTAATAAATTAGCACTGATAACTGCCCCAATAATATGCAAAATACCACTCATTTTATTATTCACAAATAACTTTTTCATAGCGAAAATACCTAATAAATCTGAAACTAATGAAATTACAAAGAAAATGGCAAATACCGTAACGAATGTTGCTTGAGCTGTTTCTGGACTTTGTACTGTTTCCTTTCCATTAACAGTTGTGGTTAAATCAGGTTGTATAATTCCTGTGGCTGATAAAATTAAAAATAATAAAAACAATAATGTTAAAAAGCTTTGTATGATAACGCCAATTAAAGACGTCACTTTAATTAATTTTTCCATTTATTTTCCGACTCCTTTAAATTATTTTACTTTAATATCCTTATAATCTGGGTGATGTTCTTTCACATATGTTTTAGGATCAATATCTCTCTTATAATAAATTTTGTCATCTTTAAATTCATATGTTGCATAGAACAATTCATCTTTATCTTTAAATAGCTTATAACTAAGGATAATCAATTTACCATCTTCAAAGACATAAGTATTCACTTGATCTTTATTGAATTTAGGTGTAACTTGATCACTTTTTTTAACCATCTCTTTATGTGTTTCTTGTTGTATTTCCATTACTTTATCAATGTGACTTTGATATTTATTTTCTTTTTGGTCGTGACTACAACCACTATTGATGATACTCATCATGATAATTAACACTCCTATACATAACTTTTTCATTAGTTTCTCCTTATTATCTATTTTTAATAAATAAGTCTTTCAACTCAAATGGTTTTCTGTCAGCTTTTATAAAGCTTTCCCAAAAATGATAAGCAGGTTGTCCCGACTTTTTATTTTCTCTAAATGAGCGAACATGTAAAAATCTAAAATAAAATGGAATCGCATATAAACCTGGAATCATATATAAAATTGATAATACTTTTGTGACTTTAACTCTATTAGCTAATTCAACATTTGTTTGATCATATTGATAATTTTTCAGTATTTTAAAATAAAAAATAATTTCTAACAATATGGTAATAACATATACACTCATAATTGAAATATAAGAATATAACGCAACTTTATCACTAAAATCCCTACCATACTGCAAGCGATTATTCATTAATTCTGCTAACATCGGTGCAAACATTAACAAAACAAACATAATAAAAGGAATAATCTCAAACGAAAAAAACATTTTATTTATCTTTTTAATATCTTTCATATTATCCCCTCAAAAAATCATATTTTTAAATTGCTTAAATTAATTGTACTGAGCAAATTGACATTATATTTACAAAAAATAATAGAAAATTAGCGATTATATGTATTGAAAAGAAAAACTTTAGATATTTATGTTTAATATATTTTAGTGAAAAAGATAATATAAAACTGCCGAAGACAACAATTGTAGATGCAATAGGCGTCCAATATGGAAATAATCCCCAACCAAATATAAATAGTATATTCCCCACAGTTATCAATATAACGAAACTGCTCATTATTGTTGATAGAATAGCAATAAGCATTAATGTCTTCCGCTTAGTTATTCTCTTCATGTTGTTCACCTTCCGATTTTAATTTCTTTAAGGCATCATTAACAGAATTGGTATTTTTTTCTTTTAATATATCTTTTACTAATTTTATCTTTCTATTTGCTTTCTTCTTTTTTAGATTACCGTTTAAAATATACTCCTCTCCATTGAATTTTGGTTTATAGTTCCCGCATTCACCATCATAATTTAATTCTTTATTTTTATCCCCATTAATACGAACGATAATATTATAACTTCCTAGCGGTGAATCACTATTACTCTTATATACTGTT
This sequence comes from Staphylococcus sp. HL28, assembly GCF_021117155.1. Classification (NCBI taxonomy): domain Bacteria; kingdom Bacillati; phylum Bacillota; class Bacilli; order Caryophanales; family Staphylococcaceae; genus Staphylococcus; species Staphylococcus sp. HL28. The sequence goes on along the minus strand of NZ_CP088218.1, from coordinate 197,793 downwards.
GTACTATTAATATTTTTAAAGTTATATTTTAAAAACAATTCAATCCGTTTCTCTTCTTTCTGTATATATTGATGTTGGAAATATAAATGAGTACACAATGCACCTATAAAAATGATAATTTCAACGAGAACTAAAATAGTAAATATTCTCAGTATTAATGCGAACCTTTTCATATTTATCCTCCTTGAATTCATAAATCATAATTAGATATTTCCAAGTTTTTTAAACCATTCTAGCAATCAACTAAATGTATTAAGCTTATTAAATTATCAACATAACGAATGATCTTTTTAATCTAGATATTTATCTAGAAATGCCTCAATTACATTACCCAAAATTGAATTTAACACTATTGAATTTACTGTATTTAAATTCAAAATAAAAACTATTATATTTTAAAATAAACATAATTATTTCAGTTTTATTCATTCAGTCTATAAACATATTTTAACGTAATTTTTTTTGAAATAAAGTATTACTTTAACAACAATTAAATGCTATACTAATTACCATAAATATTCATTATTTTATTATTCATTTAATATTAATAAGTGAATATTTTCATTACATACTATTCATTTTATAATATTGGGAGGTTTAATTATGAAAAAATTATTAGCTTTACTATTTGCGTCAGTTTTAATCTTAGGCGCTTGTGGTAGCAAAGATGATTCTTCTAAGGATTCATCAGATAGTGATTCATCAAACAAATCATCTGAAAGCAAGAAAGATTCTGGTAATACTGATTCTGTTAAAGTTGATTCTTCTGACGATGATAAAGAAAAATCTAACTCTAAATTCAAAAATGATAAATTGACAAGTAAAGATTTTGACATTGAAATTTTAGATACTGAAATCGTTGATGCAAGTAAATATGCAGATGATGACAAACCAAATATTGCTATTGTTTATGGTGTTAAAAAGAAAACTGATAAAGAAGATGTAACAGCATCATCAGCATTCAGTCAAAGCTTTGAAGCATACCAAGATTCTAAAGATGTAAAAAGAAAATTAGAAACTGGCGATGCTTATGATAGTAAATTAGATAGAAAATACGGAGATAACGATACTGACGAAATCAATAAAGGTGGTAAAGTTAAAGCAGTTAAATTCTTTAAGTTAAAAGATACTAAAACACCAGTAACATTACAGGTTAAAGATCCTAACGATTATAGCAACGATAATCTTGCTAAAAAAGAAATCAAGTTAAAATAGTAAAATTGAAGGAGGTTGAGACATAAAGATTTTTGTCCTGACCTCCTTTTGTTAAATAGTTGAAGTCTAATTGGGGATAATAGCAAATTTTGGGAGGATACGATATGTCGAAAAAACTTAAAATTATCTTACCTATCGTGGTCGGATTATTACTTGTATTTGGAATAGCTTGGGGCGTATATGCTTTTATTACTAACACACCCAAAAATACATATTTATTAAGTGAAAAGAAAACAGCTAAGAACTTAAATTCATATGTAAATGATCGTTTTGAAAACGAAATGAAATTCCAAGAAAAATATAACGATAATTCATTCTTATCTAAATTCGAGGTTACTGCAGATGCCTCTAAAGATTTTATCGAAGATCTTGGATTACCTAAATCAGTAGTAGATGGCACAAAACTTAAAGGTACCGTTGGTCATGATCCTAAAAGTAAGAAAAGTACTGTCAGTTTGTCACCTACAATCGTTGATGAAGAAATCGGTAAATTCCAAACTAGTGCTGATGATAAAAATCAATATTATCAATCACCGTTCTTCAAAGATACTTATAGTATCAAAAACTCCGAAATCATTGATGGATTAGCTGAATTACAAGATGTTGATGCATCCGAACTAAAAGATAAAGGCTATTCAAATGTTAATTTCAACCTGAATAATCAACTGGGTGTATTGCAAACTCGACAAGATGATGTTGACAAAATAACTAAACGCTATACTGATTTAATCACAGATCAATTAGATGATGATGACTTTAAAAAAGGCGATAAAGAAAAGGTCAAAATTGACGGCGAATCTAAAAAGATTAAACCTGTCACATTAACTATTAGTAGAGAAAAAGCTAAGAAAATAACAGTAGCCGCATTAAAAAAAGCAAAGAATGACAATGAACTTTTGCGACTTTCAAATATGAATGAAAAAGATTATAACAAATCAATTAAAGATGCACTCAAAGATGCACAGGATGCTCAAGATAAAGATTTCCCTAAAATCGAATCTAAAATTTATCAAGAAAAGCACCAAATATTAAAACGAGATATTACTATTACTGATTCAGATGACAAAAAAATCACTATCAAAGGTACAAATAAAATTGATGATGATTTAAAAGTGGATTACAAAGTGTCTGGTAATGATAATACATTTGAGATTAATGGTACATCTAAAAAGAAAGATGATAACTACAAAGATAAATACACATTAACAAGTAGTATAGATTATGATCGTTATACAGTTGATATCGATAATAAGGAAAGTCAAAGCGATTCAAAACGAAAAGATGCTGGTACTGTAACTATAGATGATGGTACAGATAACTATGATATTGACTATGAAAATAATTTAGATACTGATACAAAGAATAATCAACAAAAACAGAAGCTTAATGTAGAGTTTAAAATAGAAAATGAACCTATTAACATCATTTTAAATGCAGATACCAAATTAAAAGAAAAAATTGACTTTGATACAAAAGGTGCTAAAGATTTTAATGATTTATCTGAAAAAGACAAAGAAAAACTAACCAAAGAAATCAATAAAAGTTATAAAGATAATTTCAAAAAAATAACTAAAAAATTAGAAGATTAAGTAGCTAGAGAATGATATATCAAATACATTTTCAAACTATTGATTGGCTCATACCCCTATCCATTTCAATATAGGATATCGTAGCCAATACAACCATACGGGGTGGGACATAATTTCCACCCCATTTTTCATATCATTTAATAGGAGTGGGTATATGAAAGCATTAAAATTGTTTCACATCTACCACTCTTTTTTATTGAAGAAGTGGTATTTATTTTTATATTTATTACTGATGATTATGGCTTTAATCACGACACTAACAATTCTACAGCAACTTAACCAAGATCAATCATCTTTCAAGATAGGTATCGTTGACAAGGATCATTCCAAAGAAACCCAACTTATTTTAGGGTCTGTAGGTAAAGGGAGTCACTTAGGAAAAAACGTCTCTTTGAAAAAATATGATGAACATCAAGCACATCAATTGTTGCAACAACAGAAATTACAGGGCTATTTCGTCTTTGATAAAGGTATGACAAAGGCTTTTTATAAAAACGGTAGTCTTCCTATTTCAGTTTATACATATGACAAACAGTCCACTAAAAGTGTAGTCATTAACCAACTCACTCATTCTGTGTATGATCGCTTAATGTTGTCGATGGGTGGCATTTTGAGTTTCAGTCATCTTGCGGATAAACCTTCTGACAATGAGACATTAATGACAATGACTGACATGCTATTTACAGGCCTCAATCGTACTGGTGCCTTCGATTATGAACCTATAAATATCTATGACACTGGTAGTTATTATGTGGTGACTGGTTATTTACTTTCAATATATATCCTATGTCTATCACTCTATACTGTACTTAAAATGAACCAAGAATCTGCATTAAAAGAGCGATTACAAATGTTTCACTTTTCCTATGAGAAACTCACACTTGTCCGTGGGTTTATCGCTTGGTTTTACACGCTACTATGGTCAGCTATAGGGTTTATTTGGATTCATCATGCACTAAATAGTCCCTTTAGAAATTACAATTGGCCTACAGTAACTATTGAATTACTATACTTTGTAACAATGATGACCTTATGCTTAATCATAATCGATTTATTAGCTAAATCATGGTTTAATTTACTATTAAAAGTCAGTTTAAGCATCATAATTATTGGATTTTCTGGTATCACTGTCCCAACCATTTTCTTCCAACATATATTTAATAATATGATAGTCAGTCAACCATTTAGTTTAGTCACTAATCAAATGCTAGAAATTACATTAAATAATTACATTTTAAATACACACCCTGCTTTTTATTCTAGTTTGGTTGTATTGATTATGATGTTAATACTTGTTCTTGTTTGGAGGTACCGCCGATGAAACCTTATATTCAACTTGTGATTAAAAAGCAATGGCTAGCTTATTTGATCTTGATATTGACGATTGTCTTAACATTAACTGCCTTATGGTTGGGTCAAAAATCTGCAAATCAAACGTTTAAAATTCCAATCGCAGTACAAGATATGAGTCATACCCAATCATCTAAGCAACTCATACATCAAATTAATCAAAGTAAATATGTTGATGTTCGTCAACTATCTGAAGACGACTTTTATATCGATGATTTAGTAAAGAAAAAGGAAGTCATGGCAAGCCTACAAATTCCTAAAGACTTTGATCGTAAACTTAAAGACAACAATTTAAAGGCTGCCCTGCCGTTATATGGACGTGATGATTTCATAGGTAGTATAGCCATTGAAATCATAAGTCGTTCCTTATATGAGCAACAAATTCCAAATATTATATATGAACATTTAAGTGATACAAAACAACCTAAAACAATGTCAGACATTCAAAAGCAATACAACAAAGACACACCCAAATCACAAATGACTACGCATGCCATCAATCATAATGCCAATCAATCTATCTCTATCGGCATTGTATTTGCCGTTGTGATATGGGTCAGTGTGATTCAAATTCTATTACATCAACGACTTAAACAAAATGCACCGCTTCATCGACTATTCCTGACTAACAATAGTCAGCTCAAACTCTACAGTACCTATATCATCACGCACGTTCTGATTTTATTAGCTGTATTATTACTCATTAGTATAGGCATGCACCAACCTTTGAGTATATGGTTTTACTTGAAATCAATCATTATATTGGTGGTTTATGAGATAGGTATGGCATTACTACTATTTAAAGTAAATATCTTAAGTCATCGTCTATTTATGGCGATTGTGTATGCCATCATATTAAGTGTGATTTATATATGGATTCAATTATAAAGGAGTGTGATAAATATGATAGACGTTCAAAACGTAGCGAAACATTATAAGAAGAAGCATATTTTCGATTCACTAAATATGACATTTCAGAACAATCTCATCACTATTCTATTAGGTGAAAATGGTGCCGGTAAGTCTACGTTATTGCGCTTAATTGCTGGTATTGAAAAAGTCGATGCAGGTAGTATTCAATATTTTGGAAAGTCATTAACTAAGCGTCAAATCAGACAATTAGTCGGTTATGTACCACAAGACATCGCATTATTTGAACATATGACAGTTATTGAAAATATTAACTTTTTTAAATCACTTTGTGAGCACCCTATTTCAGAAGATACGATTCAAAGTTATTTAAAACAACTCAATTTTGATGACACTAAAGCTAAAGTTTCTAATTTATCCGGCGGTAATAAAAGAAAAATTAATATTTTAATCGGATTACTTAGTCAACCTAAAATTTTAATTCTAGATGAACCAACCGTGGGTATAGATCTTGAGTCTAGATACGATATCCATCGCTTATTAGTGCAGTTGAAATCCCAATGTTTAATTATTATGACCACACATCATTTAGATGAGGTTGAAGTATTAGCTGATTACATTAAAATTATCGGTCAAAATCCTTTTTATCGTCATGTTCTTGAAGACAAAGGGATGGCTTATGAAAAATATAATAATGCATTAACTTAAAACATAGTTAAAGGAGAATTTATTATGAAAAAATTAATTAGTGTATTTATTTTAGCCTTAGTATTATGTTTAGCAGGTTGTAGCAATAGTAATAATGATAAAGATTCACATAAAAATGATGAGAAAAAATCAGAATCTAAAGCTAAAAGTAAAAGTGAACGTTTTAAAGAATACGATGACAATAGTGAAGCGTATGAAGAAGCTAAGAAAAAGTATAATAAACAAAAACCAATCTCTATGCTTAATAAATTAGATCCAATAATGACAGATAAAACTTTTACTAATCAAAAAGGAATGCAAGGTTGGAAAGATTATAAGAAATTAATGGATAAAGTAAAGCTTGCTGATTATAAATATACTAAAGAATCTAAGGGTTCTTCATTAGACGATGTTGATGCATTTTTCAAAGATAAAAAAGATGTAAAACGTCAAAAAATGGATGCAGGCGAAGATGGTATTAAGCAAGTTAATTATTGGTATGTCACTGGCTCTGGTAAAAAAGTCGGCAACACTAATTACCCAGAATATTATACTGAAATCATGACTAAATATAAAGACGGTAAACTTATTTATGCTTCTGTTGAACCAGGTCTATATCATGTAAGTTTCAGTGATGCTGTAGAAAATAAAGATTTCACTAAAGTTAAAAATTTAAACCAATTATTAAAACTTAACCAATCAAAACCTGTACCATATAGTGTAGCTCAAATGAATTATGAAGCACTTCCAGTTACTAATGTGTCAATATTAGTTAAAGGTGAAAAGGAAAAAGACGAAAAAGACGATTCTAACTATTTAGCTTATTTTAATTTCTCACCTGTTAAGTATGATAAAGATAAAAATCATGAAGTAGTGAGTGTTAATGGCGCTCCGTTTGAAAGTGCACAAGCAGACTTTGGTAACTATGCTTATGTCGCTATGAAAGAAGCACTCAAAGAAGCATTATAAAAAATATCCTCAACTTAAATGGATGAACACCATTGAATCTAGAGTGATGATTGATTCACACTTTTCAATAGTGTTGATACCACAAGTTGAGGATTTTATATTTATGTTTCTTCATTTAGAGTTCTTTTAAAAGTATAATTATCTACCCTTAGACAAACCGCAGACTTACCCTTACTTTATCCTTCTGGATTCACTTGACCGACTGTTACAGTTGATACATAGCCCTTTTTAACTACAAATTGTAATCGCGTAGCATCACCTTGATAAACATAAGTACCATCATTAGGATATTGTGCATCATCACTTGTATGAGGGATATGTTTTAGCTTTGATGCATCATATACGTCCTTCATCTGTTGTAATGACACACTTGAATTGGCTACTGAAAATCTCACACTCGATGCTGAATGGGAATCAATAACTGTGATATCTTGATCAAACACATGCTTGTTATACGTTGATTTTCCATCATCGTTTGATACAACTTGGTAACCATTAAATGAAACAGTTCCTTTATCTAGTGATTTTAGAAATGATTCATCAAGTAAAAATTGTGCGTGATTACCGACATTTCCCGATTGTTTAAAATGAGTATCACGAGTATCAGTATGTACTGATGACATATTTGTTTGATTAGTTTGCGCATGTGCTGAACCATTCATCGGTATCACAGTTAACGTACAAATTAACACGAGACCTGACCATCGAATTAACTTCATATTTATTCTCCTTTACACTAAATATATTGATACATTTAATGTAACAATAACTTGATAATCGGAGACTTATCTTCCCCAGTTGATGGTTAGCAATGCCTGTACGTCTATATGAATTATTTAAAGACTTCTTCAAATTCCTTAATAGACGATTGTCTAAATGGTTCGAAATTAAATGGTTTAATTTCATATTGATTATATCTATGTTTATATAAACCGTTATAGATTCCTTTCGCATTATTATCTACAATAATGGCTTGATCATCTTCTAAGTATTGTATTGTTTCTGGAAGATCTACAGTGATTACATCTGTTTCTAGCGCTAATGCTTCGTATACAACCAATCCTAATCCCTCGTAATTTGATGATAATACAAATGCATCACAATTCGATAATAGTGGGTATGGATTATTCATTCCACCTAAAATGACGATGCTTTCCCTAGCCGATGAATTTCTAACCCTATTAATCGTTTTACTTTTTAGTGGACCATGCGGACAAACTAAAACTAAGAATATATTTTGATTGATTTCATATAAGTCTTCGAATGCCTCAATTAATTTATCGTGTCCTTTTTGATAATCATATCGTCTTATATTAATGTAAACCTTAATATTTTCATCATATATAGCATTTAAAAGTTTCACTTTAGAAATTCTAAAGTGATTGTAAAAATCAAATATTGGTTTTTTAGATAACTGATTTTCATTATCTAAAACTGAGTGATTCATATAGTTAGACACTTTTTCAAACTGTTTACCAAATAAATGATCATATTTAGCTGATAAATCTTTTTCTCTTTTTAAAGTTTGATAACTATCTAAAATTAATTTTTCAACTTTTGTAGATAGTTGTTGTCTAGGTTGGTTAATTGCATCATTACTCAAATTTTCATTTTCATCGATTTCACTATCTCTATATTGTTCTATTCGATCGTTTAACTCAGGAAAATCAAAGTGCAGTTCGTCTTCTTTATCTTTTAATGTAGGAAGTATAGCTGATACAAACTCTTCAAATGCTAGTTCATATACCAAATCTTCATTATCATTAAATATACCTTGAAGTCTGTGTATAGACTCATTAATCATTTCAACCTCTTTATTAACGACATGAGTTAAATAGTCACTAAGCTTGTATGTTGAGCTAATTTCAATAATTTTATCTATGACTAACTTATAGTTTATATTTTTCTTATTTTTAATTTCATTTAATAGAGTTTGAATTTCATCTTTAAAGTTCTCTAGATGAATTTGGTTCTTAGATTTATATGCATTGTCATTAAAAGAATAATCGACCTTAACACCCTCTAATGATTCAAACAAATCTTCATTACCAAGATTTCGAGTTCTATTTTCTCCTAAGAAATTATTCACAGTTGTCATTTTATGACTAATACCTTTGATATTGTTCACTAGATTCTCTCTTAAATTATTATGTACCAAAACAATCTTATCTACATCTTTATATGCGCCAAATACAATCTTTTTACTAAAATTACGTTTTGCTTTATATTCTTCAAACATATCAGTATGCACCCATATAGCTGTTTTAGCATCTATATGTCTCATCATCTCGGCTTCTTTTCGTTCAAAACCAGTATAATGAATCATCCAATCTATTTTTACATCTCCGAATAATCGTTTGAATTCTTCTCTATAAAGTCGTTTTAATTGGTTTTTCCTAGCTTTTGCAGAATAATTTTCATCCCATAAATACTTTTTAACTAACATCCGATCATATAAATTACCATTTAATTCCCCAGTTGTAGGATAAAAAAGTACATTTTCTGGAAGATTTAGCAATCTATAATAGTGCTCTGGTTTCACTTTAGATTTTTCAAAAAAGCATATATAGTTACGTTGAGAGGTGTCAACATTTTCCAAAGTATTGATAAGTGCCGTCGTTACACCATTATTCCAAAAGCCCCCGCTAAGAATGGCTACAGTTTCTTTTCCGTTGTGTATATCATATTCTATGATTGAATCATCCGTATAATCATTCAATATATTTTTAGTTATTTTATAGGCGCCTGCTTGGCTATCGTATTTAGTGAATCTATTTTTCATTTCAGTGTAATCATTGGTTGGTTCAATTTTATTAATAACCTTTTCTAATTCTTCTAAGGTATCTGTATTAATAAATGGATAATCAGTTAAATCCTCATACATTCCTCTAGTATTGGCGTATTCATCTAAGTCATATGTATATAGAATGACAGGTTTATCCATGTTCAAATAATCGTACATCACTGATGAATAGTCTGTTATTAAAGCATCTGTAGCAGTTAAGAATTCATATGTTTCAAAGTTTTCTGGGAAGAAACGAATATTTCTATACGTATTTTTTATACTATTTTTTTCGAAATCATGAAGTTTAACAAATAATATAGTATTATCATCTAAAAATTTATCTAAGTAGTTGAGCATTCTTTCGACTTCTGTTGATTTTTTTACCTTACCTACTGTTCCTCTCCATGTCGGCATGTAACTTATCACTTTTTTATTATCTATACCTAAGTTTTTTCTAATAACTTCTCGTAATTCCTGATTATAAAACACGCTATTTCTAGGTGATGGTCCGACAACTACTTTACCTGGATAGATATTTTTTAAATTATGTGAATCTACTAAAACGTCTTTAGTATGTTCATTACTTACAATGATTTTGTCAGCCATATAGAAGTTTCGTTGGACATTAGCAACATCTACGACTACTTCCATATCTTTCCCCATATTTTTTAAAGGTGTACCATGCCAAATAATATAATATTTTTGTCCTTCTCTTTTACTGAAGAATGGATAAAATGTTGTATCATTGATTAAATACTCAGAAACCGCCATCAATTCATAATATTCTTCTGATAAATGTTTCACCATATGAATGTTAGAAATTCCTTTTTCATCAAGCAATTTTTTATGCTTGTCTGGTTGTTTAGATACTATGAAAATTTTACTTTTTTCAACTTGTTTTTGAATTTCATCAATAAGATAAAAAATATGTCCCCCTACCGAATCACCATGAGTGGACTCTAATACAAAATAGTTTTTTTTGTATCTTTTTCTTTCTTCGATTCTCTATATAACAAAATTTACCTTTATTCTTTTTGTAATTATCAATCTTTTTTTTAATATCTACTTTTTTCAATTTTTTTCTCCTAATATTAAAAATTCAATTCTCTAATATATTTTTTCACATCGTCTTTCATATCTTCGTCTTTTAATGCATACTCAATCGTAGTTTTAACAAAGCCTAGTTTTTCGCCGACATCGTAACGGTCACCTTCGAAATCGTATGCGTATACTTGGCTTTCGGCGTTCATACGTTCAATCGCATCTGTTAATTGGATTTCGTTACCTGCACCTTCTTCTTGTGTTTCAAGATAATCAAAGATTTCAGGTGTTAGTACATAACGTCCCATAATCGCTAAATTAGATGGTGCTGTACCTTGTTTTGGCTTTTCTACGAATTTCTTAACTTCATAACGTAAACCAGATTTTTCTAACGGATCGATAATACCGTAACGGTGAGTGTCTTCTTCAGCTACTTCTTGAACACCAATTACGGATTTACCTGTTTCATCGTAAACATCCATCAATTGTTTAATTGCTGGTGTATCTGATTCCACAATGTCATCACCTAATAATACAGCGAATGGTTCATTTCCAATGAATTGACGTGCTGTATGAATAGCATGACCTAAACCTTTTTGTTCTTTTTGACGAACATAGAAGATGTTAGCTAAATCTGTTGAGTATTGAACCTTTTCTAATAGGTCATTTTTCCCTTTTTCTTGTAATACCATTTCTAATTCTTTTTGGTTATCGAAATGATCTTCAATCGCACGTTTATGTTTACCTGTAACGATAATGATATCTTCGATCCCTGCTCTTGATGCTTCTTCAACAATATACTGAATAGTTGGTTTATCTAAGATGGGTAACATTTCTTTTGGCATTGCTTTCGTTGCTGGTAAAAATCTTGTCCCCAAACCAGCTGCTGGAATAATTGCTTTTTTAACTTTCACTCAAATAGCTCCCCTCGAATAACCGTTCAATCCCTCGAATAAATCATTTATTAGATTAACAATCAATATATATAGTATATGTATTACTTACATAGATTTATTCAATTTATTAAAAAGTTAAGTATTTACACTATATTATATTATCACAACATTTCACTTATTTTTAGTATTGATTTTTATAAATATTGCACTAGTCTGTATTGTGTAGCAATTTAAATTAACTTATTCTATAAAAAAACTGATTCTACACCTTAGATGTAAAATCAGTTTTAAATATTTTTCATTTATAAATTATATAAACATACTAGTAACCTATCATCAGAGCGATAGACATTGCTGTTGCACAGATAATGATCCATACAACAATGAGTTTCCATGCAAATTTTAGCCATTGTGTATATGAAATGCGTGCAACTGCTAAAGCACCCATCAGTGTCGCTGATGTTGGGAATAATATATTACTAATGGCGTCGCCATATTGGAAGGCTAGCACTGTAATTTGTCGATTGATGTGTAGTAAATCTGAAATAGGTATCATGAGTGGCATTGTTGTTAAGGCTTGTCCTGAGCCTGACGGAATAAAGAAATTCAATATAAATTGTAAAATAAACATCACCATGATAACTAAAGAAGCAGGTACGTCAGATAAGAGTGTTGTCATACCATGTACAATTGTGTCGATGATTTTACCATTTTCTAATAGTACAACAATCCCTTTAGCAATACCCACGACTAACGCACCATAGAGAATATCTTGCATCCCTTTAACTAGTGCATCAAATGTTCCATTAAATCCAAGTCCAGCGACTAATCCTGCTACGATACCAGCCAATAGAAAGTTGGCACTCATTTGTGTAAAGGTCCAATCATACTTAAAAATACCAAATACATTAAATAAAATCGCACCAAGAATCAATGCTAGACTGAAAGCTTGCCTCTTACTAAAATGTTGATATTCAATTTCTGTATTAAGTTGTCCTTCTTCTTTTTCCAACTCATAAACAATACTCTTCAACTTATTCTTTTTAACTTTTTGACCGTAAAGCATGACTGTAGTAATAGCTGCAGTGAGTATAAAGACGTATATAATCGTACGTAATCCCCAACCAGAGAACAATGGTAACTCAGCTACTTTTTGCGCAACACCAACAGTAAACGGATTAAGCATACCACCCATAAATCCGCTTCCAGCTCCTAATATGACTACTGCTGCACCTGTTAATGCATCATAACCAAGTGTGCGAGCAATCAACACTCCTATAGGTACAAAAATAATCGTTTCCTCTGATAAACCGATAGAAAACCCTAAAATGGAAAAGGCCGTCATCGTCAGTGGAATCATTAAAAAATTGGCTTTGCCTAATGTACGCATTGCTTTGTTCACACCATTTTCAAATGCACCTGTTTGGTGAACTATCCCAAATGCGCCACCTACTAAAAATACATAAAATACAATTTCACCGCCACTTACCAAACCTTCTGGCACTGCTCTAAAAATATCTAAAAATGATAAATGCTGATTCGCAACTTCATGGTAGGAACCAGAAACAACTACTGTTTGACCACTTTTCTTTTCTCGTGCATATTCCCCTGCTGGTATCAAATAGGTCATTACCCAAGCAAATATAATAACCATTAATAATAAAACATACGTATGAGGTGTTTTAAATTTGAACTTCTTCGATTTTTCTTTTTCCATATGATTAATCCCCTTTTTAAATCATTGAAGTTAATATTTTTATACCGATACCCTATTTTCAGAAAATTAACAATAATTTGTTTAGAAATTTAAAAAGCGTTTAGTAACCTTGATATGTCACTAAACGCTTCATCAATACATTATTCTTCTGATTGATTATGACTAAAATATTTAATTACACGCTTCACAAATCAATAATTTATGTCATGCATATCCATTTATTACATGAAAAGCCAGGTGTGTATGTCTTTCATACTATAGTCCAAATAATACACCTCATTTTGCGTATTACTTTCGTATCCATATAAATACATATTGAAAAATATAAAATAATTATTTAAATTTATATTAGTAATAACACATTAGAAAGGAGTCGTATTGATGAAACTTATTTTCATTTTATGTTTATCAGTATTTCTAGTTTTAGCTGGTTGTAATTCAGACGATAAAGTATCTACTAAATCTCAGAAAACAGAAACTGATATAGACTCAAAAAAACGGGAAATTCATAAAGATCAAGGAAACAGTAAAAAAGACACAAATAAATCGGCGATTCATTTATCAGATAAACAAAGATTAGCATTAGCTTTTTATGCTGACGAAGCAGGTCAATATACATTAACCAAAAATGAAATACTAACAGGTATATATGATTGTAAAAAAGGAAGAGAAACTGAAAAAGCACAAACAGAAGATATACTGTTAGAAAAAATGCCTCCAATAAATAATGCACCAACTGGAATGCATTTTTATTATGTGTATCCTCCTAAAGGTCAATTTGCTTCAATTATAGGTATGAATAAGGATAAAATTTTTATGTGTGGTACTCAAGGTGCTGTAACTGATTATCAACTTTTATTGAAGTCAGGGATAGAATTAGATATTAATAATCTATATCAAAAAAATAAATATAATAAATCCTTACCTGAAATGGAAAAGAAAATAAAAATTGTTAATAGAGATGAAAGCATTAAATTATTTGACCCCGATAAAAATAATATCGGTATGATGGCTCATATGAGAAGTCAACTATATAGAATGATTCGTGAATTTGGTGGAGAATTAAATAACAATGCATATCTTTGGGATAACATTAGATTAGACAAAGACGGTAATTGGACTGTTAATTATCGTAATCATGATGGTGAAATTTTGGGAACATACAAATTTGTAAACGATAATCTTATTAAATTAGATCAAAATGGTAATAAGATAAAAGAAAAGAAAATTACTATTAGAGAAGAATAATATACCAAATATAGGGATTTAGTAGCTAAATAGAACTACTAAATCCCTCTTTTAAATACTAATTTCTTATTTCACGATTTATATTTCTTCACGATAATCTACTAATAATCTTGGAAGCTTAATACCAGTCTTATTAATTAATACATCAATCTTATTATGTTTATTCATAATCGTTTCCACAGTCATTTTTACTTCTGAGTACTGACCTACATAAGTTATCTAATAGAACTTATTATTATAAAAAACACACCAATTCCAACAAGGAACTGATGTGTTTGTGAAGGGTGTTTAGTGTTATGGGTTTATATCTTTTTATAATGTGACTGGGATTTTCCCTTTGAAATTGACGTAACGGTAGGCGTTTTTGACCGCTTCATCGTCGGGTGGTTCAACATTTTCTAATTGATATGGGATGCCTAAATTTTTCCACTTATGCACGCCGAGTTGATGATAGGGTAAGATTTCAAATTTTTCTACGTTATCTAGAGAATTAATAAATTCTCCAAGTTGGATGAGATCTTCTTTATCATCTGAGATACCTGGTACTAGGACGTGACGAATCCAAACAGGTTGTTTCATATCTGACAATTTACGGGCAAATTTGAGTATATGTGTATTGGGTTTGCCTGTTAATTTAATATGTTTTTCATTATTAATATGTTTGATGTCTAATAATATAAGATCTGTATGTTTCTGTAGTTCATCAAAGTGTCGGTTAAACGCTGGTGTATCATTGACGCATCCTGCAGAGGTATCAAGACACGTATGCACACCATTTGCTTGTAGTTCTTTGAATAACGCTTCTAGAAATGGCATTTGTAGTAATGGCTCGCCTCCGCTTACGGTCACGCCACCACCAGATGCATCAAAGTAAGGTTGATACGGTAATATTTCATTAACCATTTCATCTACAGTAACTTCTCTTGATGGTTCATTGATTTTCCAAGTGTCTGGATTATGACAATATAAACATCTTAATAAGCAACCTTGTGTAAATAATATATATCTAATACCTGGTCCATCGACTGTGCCCATACTTTCGACGGAGTGTAAGTGTCCTTTAAGCATTTTGCTCCCACCTTATTTTCTACATTTGTTCGTGGAATGTACGTGAAATGACATCCAATTGTTGTTCGCGCGTTAATTTAATGAAGTTAACTGCATAACCAGATACACGGATTGTTAATTGTGGATACTCTTCTGGATGTTCCATTGCATCTAATAATGTTTCTCTGTTAAATACATTGATATTTAAGTGATGACCATGTTGCATTGCATAGCCGTCTAACATACTTGTTAAGTTTTTATTCTGAGCTTCTTCTTCTTTACCTAATGATTTTGGTACGATACTAAATGTATTTGAAATACCGTCTTTACAGCAATCATAAGGAATTTTAGCAACAGAACTTAATGAAGATAATGCACCTTTTTGGTCTCTACCGTGCATTGGGTTTGCCCCTGGTGCAAATGGTTCGCCGGCTTTACGACCGTCTGGTGTGTTACCTGTTTTCTTACCGTAAACAACGTTTGATGTAATTGTTAATACACTCATTGTATGTTCTGAGTCACGGTATGTTTTATGGCTACGTAATTTTGTCATGAAGCGTTCAACTAAGTCGACTGCGATATCATCCACACGGCTATCATTATTACCATATTTAGGGAAGTCGCCTTCGATTTCGAAGTCTGTAACTAGACCTTCTTCATTACGGATAGGTTTTACTTGTGCATATTTGATTGCTGATAAAGAGTCAGCTGCTACTGATAATCCAGCAATACCTGTTGCCATCGTACGAATAATATTTGTATCATGTAACGCCATTTCAATACGTTCATAACTATATTTATCGTGCATGTAATGAATGATATTTAATGAATTAATGTAAACACCTGCAAGCCAGTCCATCATTTTTTCAAATTTCTCAAATACTTCATCATAATCTAATACGTCTGAATGGATACCTTCATAACTTGGACCTACTTGTTTGCCAGATTTTTCATCTTTACCACCATTGATGGCATATAGTAATGTTTTAGCTAAGTTAGCACGAGCACCGAAGAATTGCATTTGCTTACCGATTTTCATTGCTGATACACAACATGCGATACCATAGTCATCACCATAGCTTTCACGCATTAAATCATCGTTTTCATATTGAATTGAGCTTGTTTTAATACTCATTTTTGCACAATAAATTTTGAAGTTTTCAGGCAATCTTACTGACCAAAGCACAGTTAAGTTTGGTTCAGGTGCCGGACCTAGGTTATCTAATGAATGTAAGAAACGGAATGAGTTTTTCGTAACTAATGGTCTACCATCAATACCTACACCACCGATAGATTCAGTAACCCAAGTTGGATCGCCAGAGAATAATTCGTTATAGTCTGGTGTACGTGCAAATTTAACGATACGTAATTTCATAATGAAGTGGTCGATAATTTCTTGTACTTCACTTTCTGTAATGTCACCATTTTTCAAATCACGTTCAGCATAAATATCTAAGAATGTTGATGTACGTCCTAAACTCATGGCAGCACCATTTTGTTCTTTGATTGCTGCAAGATATGCTAAGTATAACCATTGCACCGCTTCTTTAAAATTAGTAGCTGGTCGACTTAAATCAAATCCGTACATTTGTCCTAGTTCTTTTAATTCATTTAATGCACGATATTGTTCGGATAATTCTTCTCTTAATCTAATCACATCTTCTGACATTTCAGTAGACATCGTATTAAAGTCTTTAAGTTTTTCTTCCATTAAGAAGTCAACACCATATAACGCCACACGACGATAGTCACCGATGATACGTCCACGGCCATATGCATCTGGTAATCCTGTAATTATTCCAGCTTTTCGACAATTTAACATTTCTCTGGAATATGCATCGAATACACCTTGGTTATGCGTTTTACGATAGTCTGTAAAGATTTTTTCTGTTTCTGGATCTAATTCATAACCGTATGCTTCACATGCTGCTTTAGCCATACGAATACCACCGAATGGTTGCATTGATCGTTTAAATGGTTTCTCTGTTTGCACGCCGACAACTGTTTCTAAATCTTTGTCTAAATATCCAGCGTCATGTGATGTGATCGTGGATGCTACTTTCGTATCCATATCCCACATGCCACCGCGTTCACGTTCTTCTTTAGATAATTGCATCACTTGGTCCCATAATTTTGATGTTGCTTCAGTTGGACCTTCTAAAAAGGCATCGTCACCTTCATATAATGAATAATTTAGTTGAATAAATTCTCTCACGTCTACATGTCTATTCCAACGACCATTTTTAAAACCTTGCCAAGCACTAGTATGATGATTTGTTTCTAACATACTGTTCGCCTCCATTTCGTTTTGTTAACGTTTTCACATGTAGTGTAGCATGTTTATTGTGATAATTTTCACAAAATTTATGACTAATTTTCAACTAAAATATGGCTGATTAGCGAACCTGTATTTTAAATTAATACAGAATTACATTTTTATTCACTGTTACATAACAGATTTATAAATATCATAAATTCAAAATTAACATACTTACATAAAAACCAAATGAATTCATTTCTTATATACCATTAATATACTAATAAAATATGTTAAACTTATTTCGTGTACAATTAGTTGGTTATTTGGTAAATCACGTTAACAATATAAAAGGAGTTTTGTGTGGTATGAAAAAGTTGTGGACTGTGCTATTGATGGGGTTACTAGTACTATCAGCATGTTCAAATCATCATTCTGAAGGAAAAAATGAAGCGAGCAAGCAAGATAGTAATAAACAGAATCAATCTCACAAGAAAGTTAAAAAAGATGGTAAAACTTATATTGACGGTATCTTAATGGTGAATAAGCAAATTAAATTACCAAAAGACTATAATCCTGGGGAAAATCCTAAAGCAGTGAAAGCATTAAATAAAATGATTGCTGATGCGAAAAAAGATCACATCAATTTATACAAAATTAGTGGCTTCAGAAGCTATCAAACTCAAATTCAATTATTCAATAATTATAAAGCTAGAGATGGTGAAAAAGCAGCTAATAAATACAGCTCTAAACCAGGTCATTCAGAACATCAAACTGGTTTATCATTCGATGTGGGTGCACAGGGGTCTGATAAAAACTTATACCGCAGTTTTGGTAAAACCAAAGAAGGTCAATGGATTAAACGCCATGCAGATGAATATGGCTTTATTATTAGATACGGTAAAGGCAAAGAAAATGAAACAGGCTATCAATATGAGCCATGGCATTTACGCTATTTAGGTAAAGAGAAAGCCAAAGAAGTCAAAGATTCAGGACAAAGTTTAGAATCTTATTTAGGTTTATATCCTAAAAAATAATAAAAATAAGGCTGAGATACATGATGGATAATCTGAGTGATTGTGTGATATGTACACATCAACTCATAACCAGTCCTCATGAATATCTCAACCTTTTTTAATTCTATTATTTTGCTTCTCCCACAACAGTAAAGCGTTCATTGATGTGTTGAGGATTTTCAATTTCGTCTACTAATGCAACGGCATAATCTGCATAACTGATATAGCTATTTCCCTCAGAATTAACAATTAATTGATCTTTACCAGATTGGTAATGACCTGTTCTAACACCCTCTGGATCAAATTCTGCAGCAGGGCTTAGGAACGTCCATGTTATACCTTCTGAGTTGCGTAATTCTTCAAGGTTTTGTCCTTGACCACTTGCTGTAGGTTTAACAATATCAGGAAATTCTGGTGTGTCGATTAATTGAACTGTATGTGCATCATCTACATATAGACTTCCGGCACCACCAACAATAATTGCTCTTGTATCTGTTCCTTTTAAAATATCAATTAAATGACGGCCTGCATTGATATGTCCTTCTGAATCGCCTAATGGTGCGCCAAAGGCATTAACAACAACATCAAATGATGCTATGTCTGTAGTTGTTAAATCATGAATGTCTTTCTCGATAACTTCTACTTCCGTATTTGTTATTTTTGATGCATTTCTTACAATGGCAGTTACTTGATGTCCTCTATCTAAAGCTTCTTTTAATACAAGTTGTCCTACTTTACCTGAAGCGCCTATAATTCCTATTTTCATTGTGAAACTCCTCCGTTTATCTCTTTTAAGATTAATTACATTTTGAAATATGTTTATCATTAATGTAACTGTAACAGTTACAGTTACATACAGTCAAATAACGAATACGCTATTCGTTATGTTGCAATACTTGATTAACGATATCGTTCATTGTTACTTTCGCTAGAACACCTTCCATAGCATCTTGTGCTTGCATTAATATAATCTCTAACACCCCTTGAATGTTGGCACCTACCACACAGTTCACGTTCGTGTCTTCATGTATCTGAAACAATTGTCCTTCTTCAACCACATCTACAGCATGATATACATCTAGTAATGTAATATCTGATAACGGTTTTAATAAGTATAGACCGCCATTGCCACGATACATATCTACTAATTGTGCACGTTTAAGATAGCCAATAATACGTCGAATAACAACGGGATTAGTGTTAACACTGCCAGCTATATATTTTGATGATAGCTCTTGATTGGACTCTATTTGAATTAAAGACAATATATGCACTGCTACTGTAAATCTACTACTAATTTTCAAATGAATTAACCTCCTGTAACCATTGTAGTTACACTTATATCTTTTGTCAATTTCATTGATTTTTAATTTTAAAAAACAGACTAGGACATAAATATATACTTCAAGTTACATTTATATTTTGACTGTAAAGTCATTCTTGTTCTTATAGAAATTAGAATGACTTACACATGCGTATTGACTCATGTGTTCAAATTAAGCTTTAGAGGTATACATGAACTAAAGTTCATGCATAAAACCGTCTAAGTAATCAATTACAAAGACGGTCTAATGTATCAAACTTATTCATTTCTAGTCAACCTTGCCAGGGGGACAGGCCCCAAACATAGAGAATTTCGAAATGAAAATCTAAAGACAATGCAAGTTGGGGATGGACAACGATAAAGAAATACTTTTTCTTTAGAAATTAGTATTTCTTATGCATGAGTTTCACTCATGTATTCCTATTTTAAAGTACACATTAGCTGTGGCTAATGTGTAAGAACCACTACATCATAAATGATGTAGTGGTTCTTTATTATTTCTGTCCCTCTCCCTTTTATACGTCATCATTTGATTAAAACTTTTTGTAATAAATTTTGATACCTATGATGGTCAACATACCTAGTAGTACTAGCCCGGCAATTGCCATACATATGTATAGAAAAATCATGCCCCAATGTGTCGTAGGTTCGACTTCTACGGTAGGTGCTTGATGTCCTTTCGTAAATTGACGATCGTAATCGACATATAATTGATTATCGTCAGACACTTTTAATTGATATTTACTTTTATCTTTAGGTACTAAATCATATAAATCTTTTTTCACTTCATATTTTTTACCGTCTATTTCATGTTCACCTTTTGAAATGACTTTACGGTAGTCGTATTGCTTAAATGCATGTTCAGTTAAAGCATTCGCCAATTTTTGACGGGCATGTTTCGCTTGTTCATCAGGGTACGGCTTAACATTAAATATGCCTGTTACGATTCTTAAATGATCTCGTTTGGCAGTTAATTCTAAATTGTATCCATTGTCACTTGTCCCTGTTTTTAAACCATCAACATCTTTCATACCATCTGCTTCATTAGGTAATGATGTATTGGTATTATGTAATTCTTGATTTGACTGCTTATCTTTAGATAGTTTTGTAATTTTTAAAACATCTGGATGTGCATTCAATATATGATTACTTAATAATGACATATCACGTGCAGTTGTATGAGAAATCGTATCATCTTTATAACTTTTTGGCTCATATGGTTTTAATATTTTATTATTAGCACCACTTGGATTCGTGAAGGTTGTATCCTTCATGCCTAAGTCTTTAGCTTTTTGATTCATTCTATCTGTAAATTTCGAAGAACTACCATCAATATGTTCTGCCAATACTAATGTCGCAGCGTTACTTGATTCTAATGCAGCTTGCTTCAATAATTGATTGATTGTAACGGTTGTTCCTTCTTTAAGTGGAAATGTAGTTAAATTAGGTAATTCTGACATTTTTTCATATCGTGATGTAATTTTCACTTTATCATTCATTTTAATTTTGCCTGATTTAATATCATCATAAACCAAATTCATCGTCATCAATTTAGTAGTAGATGCCGGATCAACTTGAGTACTTCCATGATAATCATAAAGTATTTGACCATCTTTAGTTGTTACTATCATCCCTTTTGGATTGTATTGCTTATCAATATCTTGATGTTCTTGTTTAGCAACATCGACTGGAGACTGTTCAGCAAAAACAGTTGGCGATATCAAGACTAAACACATCATAATCATCATTAAACTGGTAAAAACTTTTTTCAACGATGCTCCCCCTTTAGTTTGCTTTACGCAATCATTCTTAAAACTAGATGTAACTTGCATTAATATACAGTGATGAAGTCATTAACGTTTTTCGCACAAAAAACTTTTAATACATCAAATTAAATTAATTATATGTATATTGCATACGCATATGTATTATAACGCAAATTTATATCCAATTTAAAATCAAAATCAAATTTATTCGTTTTTATCAATTTAATCATTTGAACCGGACATCATGTGTCCTCTTAATAGCTTTGTTACTACTTCTATATGTTATGTCTTTGAAATCATTTCAAAAAAAATCAAATTCGTGGTTGCATTGAAAATAATGTTATTGTAGTATACTAACCATATCGAATATAAAAAATATATTTAAAGGAAGGTAATTATTTATGCGCTTAGGATTACTATTAATTAGACTGATGTTAGGTATTACATTTACAATACATGGATCACAAAAGGTATTTAGTGGGTTTAAAGAGCCTATGGAAATGATGTCTGGATTAGGATTTCCTGCATTTTTAGGAATTGTATTAGGCTTGTTTGAATTTATCGGTGGTATTTTAATGATTATCGGATTATTTTCAAATTACGTTGCTGCTGGATTTATCGTCATTATGTTAGGCGCCCTATTTACCGTACACTTATCACAAGGATACATGGCGTCTGAACTTGTCATCTTGTTACTAGTTATGAGCATTGCGGTTATGGTTTCTTATAACTGGAAGAAATTATTGGAAATATATTAAAAAATTGAAGCCTGAGACATTTTATTTATGTCCCAGGCTCGTTTCCTACGATTAGTCAAGTACTTATAATTAAAATAAGCATTACTTAACTAAACCGTTCAATTTAATTTTTTTGCATAAGGTGTTAAACTGTATTTGATTGTACGTTTGGCTAATGTGGGGACATTTGATAATCGTACAATTTCTGATTCATTATCAAGTAATGAATCGTTTTTAATAGTCGATTTATACAAGCGATGACGGCAGTCTTATGAGATTTCTCATTAGGCTGCTTTCTTAGTTTGTAATAATAATCGACGACATGATTATCATAATGATGTTGACCCCTTATAATATTCATAACCACCCAAAATAAAAGTCTTCTCGCTTTTTTATTTCCACGCTTGTTGATTGTATCTCTACTAGAAGTACCACCTGATTGATATCGTTTGATATCAATACCTACAAAAGCATTGAGCTGTTTATGTGATCTAAATCTTGTAATATCTCCAATTTCCCCAATAATCATCGCTGCGCTTAGTTCACCAATACCTGGTATCGAATAAATCTTTTCAAAACAATCGAGTTGTTTTGCTAATTGAATCATGGCATCATCTAATTGTTTAAGACGTTGGATAGATTGTTTTAATTGTTGAATAAGTAAACGTACTTTTTCAACTAGAAAAGAATGTCTATCGACATTAGGATAGCTTTCCGAAGCGATATTTATTAGTTGTTGCGCATATTTTTCAGCTTTATATATTGATAAACCTTTATCTGTAGAATTGAATATATGTGTAATCAGTATGTCTCTATCTAAATCAATAACCAAGTCTGGATGAGTGAATATTTCAGCGATGTTAAGCGCAATGATTGAATATCGACTACTAAATAATTTTTCTAAACCAGGAAATGTTTGATGGAGTAGTTCAACAATCTCAAATTTAAAATGATTTTGTTCACTTTCAATCTCTAGATGAAAACGGGCACGTTCTCTTAATTCAAAGAATATTGATTCATGAGTAGGTAAGCTGTCCGTTTGTTTGAGAGTAGGCGCTAAATGAGCGAGTTTGTGAGCATCAGCCTGATCAGTTTTCCATGATCTTAAAGAACTCGTTCTAAATTTAGCTTCTAACGGATTCATTTCTATATAGTTAATTTGATTTACACGACAAAATCGTACCATAGCTCTTGAATAGATACCTGTAGATTCAAAAATGATTTTTGGATGGTTTAAGTCGTTCAAATACTTTAATAAATAATTGTAACCATTTTTATTATTCTGAATGGTAAATTCCTTTTGGAATTTCTCATCTTTATAATGGGCGACGACACTATTTCTTTTACTAATATCAATCCCTAAATAATCGATAACTAAAACCTCCTTGCTTAATTTGAGAAGTTTAAACTTTACTTAACCTTTCTCATTTCATTTTCCTATACACGGTTTCAAGAACCCAACATACTACAATCGAATTTCAAAAGGCGAGAGTAAAGCTGACTTGTTTTATAAACGGATTTAAAACCCAAGAGCCTGCACAGTCTACTTCTCTCTTTACAACTATAAAAAATAGCTGTGAAAAAATCTATCGTCATAGATTTCTTCACAGCTAATCTTAGTATGTTTTCATATTAGCGCATGTATTTTAATCGTCTTTTTGATTGTCTAATACTTTTCCAGTTTTAGCATCGACAGTCACTTCATGCTTTTCTTTACCTTTTTGTAGGTCAAAGTTATATACTAATTTGCCATCATCTTTTGATAATGACCACTCTTTCACATCTCCATCAAAGTCTTTTTGCGCTGATTTAATAGCATCTTTATAATTCTTCACATCACTGTAATTAAATGTGTCATTAGACTGATTAGATTCACCTTTTTCAGTTTCTTTGTGAATCACTTTTTTATCTTTATCATTGATGATAACTTCAGATTCTTTATTATTTTTCGTATCTTGTTGTTCAACTTTGTAGACCCAGTCACCATTTGATTTTTCATAAGATATATCTTTTAAATCTTGGTTTTTATATGTTTGTTGTGCCTTTTTAATTGCATCTTCAGGCTTTGTTTTAATATCTTTGACTGCTACAGTGGCGTCTTTGGTACCTTCATCTTTCTTATTTGAAGCAGAATCACTGCCACCGTTACCGCACGCACCTAATAAAATGGCTGCTGATGATAATAAAGCTATTGTTTTTGTATGTTTCATTACTAATCTCTCCTTTATATTAGATTATTTTACATTCCCGCTCCTAATATAAAGAAACTAATATTAAGCAAATGTAAATAATTTGTAAAGATTTAATGGATCATTTCATGAATGATTACTCTTTTCGCTTAAAAAGATTTTGTGATATAGCATATTTCACCAATACACTACTTTAAGTCCTTTTTTAAAGTATTTTTTAAAATATCGTTGGCGATGAATTCCAGTTTTTGAAGTTTCAAATTCAAGTTTAGACATTGGGTTTTTCAAACTGTCTTTTAAAACTTTTTCTCCTTCTATGCTATTAGGTACCATATCCTTGACTCTCATAGTATGTTTTATACCCTCTTTAAGCCCTACATACCAATAGACATTCACCCTATGAGAAATCGTACGATGCATTTTCATAAAACTTAAAAATTCTGGATACCATAAGGAAGGTGAAATTAATATATAATTTCCAAAATAATAAGGCATTTTGTATAAAGCATATATTGAAACTAATGCACCAAAAGAAGCACCAGATATTCCCAAATCCTTATTATCTAATGATATTCTATATTGTTTACGTAAAATGGGTATTAGTTGTTGTGTAAGCCAAGCTAAATATTGATCCGCTTGACCTTCATTGTAGCGACTCCCTATTGTTGCTTCCCAAGGTGTAAAATCAACTGTACGTTTTTCGGATTCAACGCCAATAAATATTATATTTTTTTCTATCTTTTTAAATAAATAGTCTCCATCATGAACGATAAGCGCAGGATAGCGTTTATCTATATTCTTAAAATAATCTTTAGGAAGTTTTATAGTGATACAATAATGATCTACTTCAAACTTTTCTATCAATCGCTTCATTTTCATCCTCCATATTTAAAAAACACATTTTTTAAATAGTCAAAATATCTAATTGAATACGTTTACAATTATGCTATACTTGATAACGATTATCAATATCAATTATAGGAGTGTGCTATTTTATGAAAAGAATATTTATTGTCGTTTTATGTTTATTATTATTTTTAGCTTCGTGTGGAAATTGTAAACAAAACCAAGCTTCAAAAGATACGGGAAACAAGTCAAAAGACACTAATAAAGAGACAACATTCACTACAGATGATGGTAATAAAGTTAAAGTACCTCAAAATCCGAAAAGAATCGTAGTCTTACACCCTACATATGTCGGCGCTTTAGTTAAATTTGGACATAAACCTGTAGCTGTTCCAAAATTTATCGAACAAAATAAAGTACTTAATGATGTTACTAAAAATAGTAAAAAAATTGATAATACAAGTGTAGAGCAAGTTGCCAAAGAAAAACCAGATTTAATTATAACGACCGCAGAAGACAAAAATGTTAAAAAATTGGAAAAGATAGCGCCTACTGTTACATTTAATGCTAAAAAATCAAATTACAAAGATAATACTAGAAAGCTTGGCCAATTAGTCAATGAAGAAAGTAAAGCAAACAAATGGATCAAAGATTGGGATAAACAATTATCTAAAGATAAAAAAGAACTAGCACCTTTAATCAAAGGAAAAACTGCTTCTGTACTACAACAAACACCTAAGGGTATCATGGCATTTAGCGATCATATGGGTCGTGGAACTGAAATTATTTATCAAGGCTATGGTATGAAACAACCAAAAGCTTTAAAAGAAGCAACACAATCTGAATTTGCGACACCAATCAATCAAGAACAATTCCAAGATTTCATTGGAGATTTTGCAATTATCGCTCAACAAGGTGACAAAAAACCTCAATTCCAACAAACTGCAAATTGGAAAAATTTACCTGCAGTAAAAAAACATCATGTTATTACATTTGATGTTTCAGAAACACAATATAATGACCCTATTTCATTAGAAAAACAAAGAGATATTTTTTATAAAGCATTTAAAAATATGAAATAAACATAAGAAACATAATTAAAAGAGGTTATTTCTGATTTGGAAATAACCTCTTTTTCAATAATATTATACGTCGAGTCTTCTACTTGTTAATGCTTTAATCATTTCTGGATCGGCATGTGAGAAGAATTGACTATCGTTACTATCTAATGTTGCGATTTGTGCTTTATCTTCATCTGTTAGTTCAAAATCAAAAATATCTAAGTTTTGTTTCATTCTTTCTGGATTAACTGATTTTGCTAAGACAACAATGTCTCTTTCTACTAACCAACGTAGTACAACTTGTGCGATTGATTTACCGTATTTGTCACCAATATTTTGTAACGTTTCGTTACTAAATAAATTGTTTTTCCCTTCAGCAAATGGTGCCCAAGCTTCAACAAGTACACCTTCTTTTTGAAGTGATTGTACTTCATCTTCTTGTTGATGGAACGGATTAATTTCAATTTGGTTCACTTGAGGTTGCACTTTGTTATGAATACCTAGATCAACAACGCGATCAACACCAAAATTAGATACCCCAATCGCTTTGATTTTTCCATTTTCTTGTAGCTCTTCTAACGCTTTCCAAGATCCGTAAACATCATTATATGGTTGGTGAATTAATACTAAATCAATATAATCTAGTTGCAATCTTTCTAAAGAACGTTCGATTGATTTTAATGTATCTTCATAGTTTACATTTTCAATCCATACTTTTGTAGTAACAAATAATTCGCTTCTATCAATACCGGATGCTTTAATACCTTCGCCTACTTCTGTTTCATTCATATAACTTTGTGCTGTATCTATATGGCGGTAGCCTGCTTGAATCGCATTAACTACGGCGTCTTTTGTTTGTTCTTGTGGAATTTGAAACACACCAAATCCTAATGCTGGTATTTCAATTGTTTCGTTTAGTTTAATTGTTTTCATATGAAAACCTCCTACTATTTATAACGACACCTTACACTATAGAGACCACTCTATAGCAAATTTATTGTCTTTTATTTTCCCAAATCTTTTTCAAATTATATTCTTGAGCCGCTTCATCATTGATTTTGGCAATATGGTCATCATACGTTTCAATTTTATATTTTAATAATTCTCTTGTATTATGAATGGTCTTCAAATGTTCATCTAATTCTTCAAGTTGTTTGTTGAGTACTTCTTTCTGTTGGTTTTGAACCGTCTCATCTTTAGGTAACTGACCTAACCTACAAAATTCAACGAGCAATTCAATCGTTACACCAGCTTGTCTTAAATGCTTAACTAAGTATATCCAATTTAAATCTTTCATTTGATAAATGCGATATCCATTTTTATCACGTTCAACTGGTGGAATCACGCCTACCTTTTCATAGTATCTTAAAGTATCTTGAGAAATATCCATCAATTCGACAACTTCTTTTGTATTCATGACTACGACCTCCACTTCTGTTACAAACATTGTAAACCATAGAGTGTGCTCAATGGCAAACCTTTTTCATACAAATAGCCATATCATAGTGAATCGTATTCACTACAATATGGCTCAATCAATTTTATAAATCCAAGTCGAGTCTCTGACCCTTAAAATAATCTATCACGTAAGGATCGTGTGAGATGATAATCATTTGAATTTGTGTTAATTCCTTTAGCATGTTGAGAATCGTTTCTTCATTAATAATGTCTAAATTCGTAGTTGCTTCATCAAGTATTAATATTTGCGGCTCTATAATAAGTGCTTTAGCAATCCAAAGTCGTTGAAATTGGCCACCACTCAATGTACTTACACGTTGATCTAAAATCGACTGAGGTAAAATACATTGTTTAAGCACTGTCGTGATTCTCTCTTGATAAGTTGACGGATCAAAATGATAATTTTTTAACGGCGCTAATAAGATATCACGTACTCTTTTTCGATGATCTAATGTATTACTTTGATATTGTGGTACATATTGAATCTTTTTCATCCATCTTTTCGTTTGAGTGTCTGTTCTTGAAATGCCATTGTACTTGATTTGGCCAGTATAATCTAAATCTAATCCAGCTATTATTTTCGCTAAAGTAGACTTCCCGCTACCACTTTTTCCACATATCAGTAAATGATCTTCTGTTAAATCTAATGTTATATCTTTTAAAATTGGTTGCTGTTGAATACTTTTAGACAGTTGTTTGATTGTAAGCATATTGCTTTCTCCTATGCGCAATGTCGATTAATTTCTTCGTATAATCGTCTTTGGGATGTTGAAGTATCTCCTTAGTAGTACCATTTTCTATGAGATGACCTTCTTTCATAATACTAATATGTGTCGCAAAATCTTCTACTAAATTAAGATCATGTGTGATAAATATCATCGTCATCTGCTTTTCCTTCATTATCTTCGAAAGATAACGCATTACCTTTTGACTGTTTTTCTGATCGAGTGCACTTGTAGGTTCGTCTAAAACTAAACATTGAGGCTTGCTAATCAGTGCCATCATTAGCGCAACTCTTTGAGCCATACCACCACTCAATTCGAAGGGATAAGATTTTAATAAGCGTTGCGGCTCTTCTAAACCAAAGGCTGTCATCATTTCAATCAACTGCACGTGTCGCTCTGACTTAGTCAACTTCGATGATTGTGCTTGATATAACATATCAAAGTGTTTATCAAGGGTAATATTTTGAAACATGTTACTCGCTGTATCTTGAAACACTGCATCAACATTTGCCAAATTAATATCAATATGCCCTTGATATGATAATTCTGAAGAAGTCATATTTAATATTGTACGAATTAACAAGGACTTCCCACTACCACTTTCACCAATAACACAATGGAACGCACCTTTTTGAATATCTACAGAAATTGAATTTAATAATGTGCGCGCATTGTTAAAAACACTTAACCGATCGACACTCACAAAGTCTGTTATTTCATTATTTTGTTGTTGAGCATTTGAAATAATAAAGCATAACCTCCTAATAGTAGTCCTGGGAAGAAGAATAACCACGGCGCCGCACTAAAGTAACTCTTACCATCAAATAATATTGTCCCTAATTCAGGTGTGGGTGGTTTAATCCCTAGACCTAAAAAGGCTAACCCTGAAATGCTTAACATAATTTTACCTATATCTGCAGTAATTAAGGCTAGTACATTACTCATTAGATGAGGAATAGTATGCACCAATGTTGTTTTCATCTTAGAATTACCACTTAACACTGCATAAGTTATAAAAGGTTGTTTTTGTAAATCTCTAGTTAAATTTCTAAAGTAACGTAAGTATCGTCCTAACCATCCTATTGTGAGTGCAAATAGTAATCCTAGCATTGAATCACTCACTAAACTTAAAACAACTAAAGCAATAATAAAAGATGGGATAGCTAATAATAAATCCGCTAAAAACATACAACTTTTATCAAACCAACGTCCTTCTATACCTGCAATTAATCCTAGTATTAAACCTATACCAATACTTAACACAATAACTGTCATCGTTAATCCAACCGTCACGATACTTCCCTGGATAAGACGCAATAGAAAATCTCTACCTAACTGATCTGTTCCTAATAAATGATTGAAACTAGGTGGACGTAATCCTAACGATTCATTCAACTGTTGTGGTATCAAACTAACAACTATAGCTGCAATCATCATGAATATAAAACCTACTATTATATATACAGTTTTATATTTATTCATGATTACCCACCCTTTCTAAATTAGGTTGAGTTAACTGCTTGTGCTGAATTCGAGGTTCATTCTTGATCATAAGTATATCTCCCAAGTAATTCGTGACCATAATTGCGACAATCACTATCATGATAATACCTTGAATTACTGGATAATCACGTTGATTGATTGCAGTAATCAATAATTTGCCTATACCTGACATACTAAAGATCACCTCTAAGATAACAACCTTACCAAACAAATGAATCGTACTATTAATCATGATCGTTATTAATGGTGCGACAATATCTTTAATCTGCACATAGATTCGATGTTTTAGTTTAAAGCCACGTAATAAGGTTAATTGATATGCATCACTTTTAAGCGTACCTTCTATTAAATGTGCTGTCATTAGAATAATATGACAACCTTCTACTATAACTAGCACTGTAACAGGTAGCACAAAGTGTAACCACGTACTACTTCCTACAAAGGGCAACCACTGCAAGCGAATGCCAAAGTAATACACGAATAATATCGCTAACCAATATTCCGGCATTGAAGTTAAGATTTGAGCGATACTTCTGAGCATTAACCCCCATTTATGACCTGGATTGACGCCAACGACATAACCAATAGCGAATCCTAAAGGTAATAAAATAGCCGTTGCAACTACCATTAATATCAATGTAGGCGTTAATGATTGAATAATCATAGAAGTCACTGGCTCACTAGTACTAAAGCTATAACCAA
Organism: Staphylococcus sp. HL28; assembly: GCF_021117155.1. NCBI lineage: Bacteria > Bacillati > Bacillota > Bacilli > Caryophanales > Staphylococcaceae > Staphylococcus > Staphylococcus sp. HL28. Next base: position 166,795 of record NZ_CP088218.1, on the reverse strand, counting down.
GATCGCCTGTAAAAGCATGCGCAACCCAGTCTAGATACCTTAATATCATATGATGACCTAGACCTAGTTGATGTTGTGCTGCTTCTATATTTTCCTGGGAAATATGTGTGTACCCATGCCTCTGTAAATACAAGATGGCTGGATTTCCTGATGTCTTTTCCACTAACAGAAATATAATGAATGAACTCATAAATAAGTACAGCAATAATTTCAACGTACGTTTAAACATTTTACTGCTTAACTTTCAAATGTTTATAGTCGATAGGCGCATCAGTAAGACCTGAGAATTTAAACGATTCAATTTTATGACTCGTCACAAATGTTTCATTTGGATAAGCAATTGGCACACCATAATAACTACGATTAAAATGTTTAAAGATATCATCCATTGCCTGCTGTTGCTCATCATGGTTAATCTTTTTAGGATAAGCATCTAATTTCTGTGATAACACTTTATCGTTTGCAAGCACCCCTGATTTACCATCACTGTTTTTAAATACTGAATTCATAAAGTTATAAGGCATTAAGGCATCTGAGTATGTTCTATAGAAAATGAGATCAAAGTCTTTTTTCGTCCATAATGTGTCATAATACGATTGAGAATCTAATGTTTTAATCTTTAATTCGATACCTGCTTTTTTCAATTGATTTTGAACTTGTTCTGCTTTATCTTTCCAATTTGGAAATTCTGCAGTTTGAATGACAAGATTGAATGATAATGGTTTACCATCCTTTTCATAAATGTCGTTATGATTTTTCTGATAGCCTTCTTCTTTAAGAATTTTTTCAGTATCTTTAACATTATAGTTATGTTGTTGTTGGTTCTTATCATTTACAAATCGAACATCTCTTTGGAAAATGCCGCGCATATGTTGATCTGATAATTGATTTGTATTGATGGCTTTACTTATCGCTTCTCTTATTTTGGCATCTTTTAATGTCTTATGATCTGGATTAAAGGCCATAAAATGACTAACTGTACTTGGTCGGTCTTCTATTGTTAAGTCTTTATTTTTCTTATCTTGTTTTAATTGTTGGTCTGATAACATTCCTAATGAACCACCAGAAATATCTACAGAACCACTCTGTATAGCTGAATTTCTAGAATCACCATCTTCTATCGTTTGGAAAGATAAGTCGTATTTAACTGGATGCTCATGATTGTAATATTTATTTGGTTTCATTGTCGTTTTTTCCTTACCTGCTTTGTCTACAACGAATGCACCAGTACCAATTGCCTTCTTAAACTTGCCATCGACCTTGCCACCTTCAACCGCATGCGGACTCATAATACGCAACGGTCTCACTTGTGTTAGTTCATTCAATACCTGATTAGATGGTTGTTTCAATTTAATCTGTACTGTATGTGAATCTTTTACCACCACTTGATCTAATTGCTTTAATGTTTCAACAGTCGTTTCTTTATTCATCTTTTTAGCACGTTCAATTGAAAATTTAACTGCTTTAGCGTCTAGTTTAGACCCATCAGAGAATTTTACATTATCTTTCAAATGAAATTCATATTCTTTTCCTGAGTTATCAACTTTCCAATGATCTGCAAGACCTGCTTTGATACCTTTCTTCTTATCGTACTGAACAAGTGAATCATATACTGCACTATAAACCGGCATCGCAGCATCATAACCTTGTGCATCTAATTTATCTGCTTTAGCCTCTGTTGGTAATGACACATTAATATTGTGATCATCTTTAGTATGACTTGAACAACCCGCTAATAGTAACGTCGTTGTTGCAACTGATAATAATATTCGCTTTTTCACTATTTTGTTCCTTCTTTCAATGTAGCTTTAATTAAAAATGATTCTTCAAATAATGTACGTAAGTAGTCATTCGGAGATAAATAAAAATCACTATAGTTTGTAAGATCAATAACGTCAGGTACGCTTTCTTTTATCACTGCTACTTCAAAACCTTCTGCGACAAAGCTATCAACGATATGTTTTAATGAATGATCTTGAGATGGCGTCGCGCCATATTTATCGATAGTTTCTTTCATAAAATATCTACTTGGATTATTCGTATGATCTGCAAATGTGGCGTAATAAACACCCTTTTCTTTTAAAACTGCTTTTAAATCTCTTGCATGCTGAGGGACATCTTCAATTAGATATAACACTGACGTACTTATAGCTGTGTCAAACGTATATCCCGTTGTTTGAGGCTTATCCGTTAAAAAGTATTCGAGGGGGAGTTGTTCTTTTAATGTGTTTGCTTTTTCTAATGAGTTGTAAGCTAAATCAATACCCACTCCTGTATCAAATTCATATGTTTGATACAGTTGGCGTAAAAAGCCGCCCTGATTACAACCAAAATCTAAAATTGTTTGTCCCTTAATCTGTATTGGATCAAGCATGTGAATGATTCTTTGCCAAGACTCTTGATGGTCCCTTGCCATGTCATCATCTGTTTCTTCTCCCTTTTTCCACCAAATATCGTATGTATTTCCCATATTATTATCCTTAACCTTTCAAATCGTAATTATTTCGTTTTAAAGATTACTATAAAAAAGTAAATAATACAATATAAATTTATAGTCGCACTTAAATTAATTAAAAAAGCCTAACTGATCGCATGACAGCATATCAATTAGACTTAGAAGACTTATTAAGCTCATTTATCTTTAACGTACTACTATTAAGACAGATGTCAGTTTGACTTCAGACAAACCGAAGTGTGCCCTTATCAAACATCTTTCATTATATCTATTTATATTGAAATCGTCTTCACCCTATTTAATTGCAAAGTTATAAAAATAAGATTTCTCAAAAACATTTAACTTAATTTTAATTGCTTTCTAACTATAATTGTCGACAAAAATATTGCAAACACAACATTATTTAATTTAGCTCTATTCGTTACTAAAAAGTAACAAATTCATTTTCCAAATAATATTATTATTTATTATTCTTTATATGTGGTATATTTGTATTGTAATATTGAAGTTATATATTAGTGTATTATTACATTGAGACTAACCCATTCTTACAGAGCAACATTTAAAAGGAGTATGGTTCAATGTCAAAAAGACAAAGAAATTTAAAACACAGTTTAGAAGAAGAAAAGTCACGGGTTAAATTATATAAATCTGGTAAACACTGGATTAAATCAGGTATCAAAGAAATTAAACTCATGCAAATTATGGGATTACCTATATTTACTAATCACACAAGTGAAGATCCTGATGAAACAGAAGACAAAGGTAATTTCGTAAAAAGAAATGCTATAAAAGCTACAACCATAGCTGGTGGCGCTTTTACAGTGAACATGTTACATAATCATCAAGCTATGGCGGCTTCTGAATTACCTATAACTTCAGAACTTTCCACGCAAAGTGAAGCTGTTGCAAATCAAAATTCAACAGAACTTAAACATGCAAGCACCAACGAAAATCCTTCGAATAGCGAATCGGTTTCCTCAGAAAAAACACAAAGTTCAGAAAAAAATGACAAAGCTGATAGTACTCAATCTACAGATAGTCAAAGTGATCAATCAAACACACAATCAAGTGAGAGTGTGAAAGAGAAAACTGAACAACAAAGTGAATCCGATCAATCACATAACGACAACCACTCAGAACAATTATCCAAGCAAGATCAATCAGAACATAACAGTACGACATCTAGTGAAAGCGATAGTAAAGATGCTAAAAGTACGGCATCTTCAACTAACGATAAATCAACAGATACACAATCACATAAATCTACATCTACTTCACAAGATCATCAACAAAGTACGTCTAGTGAATCTAAAGTAGATACAAATGAAGGTCAGTCTCAAAAATCAACACAAAGTAAAGATAGTCAAACACCAAACAATGCTACAACTAGTGAATCATCATCTAATCAAAATAACATTGTTAAAAGTGAATCGATTACAAATCAAACATCCTATGTGAATGAAAGAATGACACATACTGCTTCTGAAAGTGTAGTCACAACACCCGTTGCAAGTGAGTCTACTAAACCAGCTAATACAACTAAAGTACGTGCGTTTAGTCGATTAGCGGTCAATCGTTTAGCAGCAACATCACCTACACCTATTGCACCTACAACATCACAAGTTGTTGTTGATAAAAACAACTTTACAGACCATTTCACTACAGTTGGTTCTGCAACTTTTGATAAAAACACTGGTATTGCTACACTGACACCTGATGTAGGTAGTCAAAAAGGTGCCATTTCACTAGGTACTAAAATTGACTCAAATAAGAGTTTCCATTTCACTGGTAAAGTTAACTTAGGAACGCGTTATGAAGGTTTTAGTCCTGATGGGGTTACTGGTGGAGATGGTATTGGATTTGCCTTTTCACCTGGTTCTGTAGGACAAATCGGTAAAGAAGGTGCTGCTTTAGGTATCGGTGGCTTAAATAATGCGTTCGGATTTAAACTAGATAGTTATCATAATACATCTCAACCGAACGCATCAGCCAGTGCCAATAAAGACCCTGCTAACGTATCAGGTGGTGGCGCATTTGGCGCATTTGTAACTACAAACTCAAGCGGTGTCGCATCAACATATACGGACAACACAAAAACAGCCAATGCAGCGAAATTAACCACACAACCTAATGGTACCTTCCAAGATTTCGTCATTGATTATAATGGTGATACAAAAGTAATGACAGTCACTTATGCTGGACAAACATGGACAAGAAATATCTCAGACTGGATTAAAGCAAGTAAGAACACAAACTTTTCATTATCTATGACTGCTTCAACAGGTAGTGCACGAAACTTACAACAAGTTCAAATTGATCAATTCACCTATACAGAAACTGCTACAGCACAAGTGCACTATGTTGACGCTGATACTGGGAAAGAAATCGTTCCACCTAAAACATTGGCTGGAGATGTTGATAATACAGTTAACATTGACGATCAACAAAGTACAATCACACCTAAAGGCTATCAATTAGTCAATGTAGATAGTACATATGCACCGACATACAATGCTACAAATAAAACTGTTAAGTTAACTAATGCTGGTCAAGCTATCACCATCTTCTATAAAGATGTTAAAGCGCCAACAATTAATATGACGAATCAAACTAAAGAAATTAATAGCCCTATTTCACCAATCACAGTGAATAGTACAGATAATGGTACCGGAACAGTTACTAATACTGTCACTGGACTACCTGCCGGATTATCTTATGATTCAACATCAAATACAATCACAGGTACACCAACTCAATTAGGCAATAATACTGTGACGGTTACTTCAGTAGACCAAGCAGGTAATTCATCATCATCTACTTTCACTATCAATGTCGTAGATACTACTAACCCTGTGATTGATATCGGTAATCAGTCTAATCAAGTGTTCACACCTATTAACAATGTCACTATCAATACAAGTGATAATAGTGGTTCAACGACTGACACAGTAACTGGGTTACCACCAGGATTAACATATGATCCATCTACTAAAACAGTAAGCGGTACACCATCACAATTAGGTAGTTATACTGTGACAGTTACTTCAAAAGATGCAAGTAACAATACAACAACTAAAACATTTACATGGAATATAGAACGTAACGCAGCTAGTGATTCACTATCCAACTCCGAAAGCACGTCTACTATAACTAGTACAAGTACCTCTAATAGTACATCAAATAGTAATAGTATTTCGGCTTCGAACAGTACAAGTACGTCATTGAGCGATTCGAAAAGCAACAGTTTAAGTGCATCGACTTCGACGAGCGCTTCGACTTCTGATAGTACAAGTGCATCATTAAGTGGTTCGCAAAGTGCAAGCACATCTGCAAGTACTAGTAGTAAATTAAGTGATAGCGCAAGTGCGTCAACAAGCGCCAGTGATTCTACTTCTTCTAGTACATCTGCAAGTGATAGTGCATCGACTTCTAGCAGTACAAGTGCGTCATTAAGTGGTTCTCAAAGCGCAAGCACATCTGCAAGTACTAGTAGTAAATTAAGTGATAGCACAAGTGCTTCGACGAGTGCGAGTGATTCTACTTCTTCTAGTACGTCTGCGAGTGATAGTGCATCGACTTCTAGCAGTACAAGTGCGTCATTAAGTGGTTCTCAAAGTGCAAGCACATCTGCAAGTACTAGTAGTAAATTAAGTGATAGCGCAAGTGCGTCAACAAGCGCCAGTGATTCTACTTCTTCTAGCACATCTGCAAGTGATAGTGCATCGACTTCTAGCAGTACAAGTGCGTCATTAAGTGGATCCGAAAGTACAAGCACTTCTACATCACTGAGCGGATCCGAAAGCACAAGTACATCCACTTCATCAAGTGATAGTACTTCAACGAGCGATTCAACGAGTATTTCGCTTTCTGATAGTTCGTCGACAAGTGGTAGTACATCATTGAGTGATTCTGAAAGCACTAGTACGTCGACTTCATTAAGTGACAGTATTTCAACAAGTGACTCAACTAGTATGTCACTTTCCGATAGCTCATCTACGAGTGGTAGTACGTCATTAAGCGACTCTGAAAGTACAAGTGCATCATCGTCATTAAGTGATTCCGAAAGTACTAGTACTTCTACTTCACTAAGCGGTTCTGAAAGTACAAGCACGTCTACAAGTGACTCAACGAGCACGTCGCTTTCTGATAGTTCATCTACGAGTGGTAGTACGTCATTAAGCGACTCTGAAAGTACAAGTGCATCATCGTCATTAAGTGATAGTACTTCAACTAGTGATTCAACGAGCACGTCGCTTTCTGACAGCTCATCTAATAGCGGTAGTACGTCATTGAGTGATTCTGAAAGTACAAGCACTTCAACTTCATTGAGTGACAGCACTTCGACAAGTGACTCAACAAGTACTTCACTTTCTGATAGTTCGTCAACAAGCGATAGTACTTCAACTAGTGATTCTCAAAGTACAAGTGCTTCATCATCATTAAGTGATAGCACTTCTACGAGCGACTCAACTAGCACATCACTTTCTGACAGTTCATCAACGAGTGGCAGTACTTCATTAAGCGATTCCGAAAGCACTAGTACATCTACTTCATTAAGTGACAGTACTTCAACTAGTGATTCAACAAGTACTTCACTTTCTGACAGTTCATCTACGAGCGATAGTACGTCATTAAGCGACTCTGAAAGTACAAGTGCATCATCGTCATTAAGTGATAGTACTTCTACGAGTGATTCGACTAGTACTTCACTTTCTGACAGTTCATCGACAAGTGGTAGTACGTCATTGAGTGATTCTGAAAGTACAAGCACGTCATCATCATTAAGTGACAGTACTTCTACTAGTGACTCAACTAGTACTTCACTTTCTGACAGTTCATCAACAAGCGGTAGTACGTCATTAAGCGATTCTCAAAGTACAAGTGCTTCAACTTCATTGAGTGATTCCGAAAGTACTAGTACGTCGACTTCACTAAGCGGATCCGAAAGCACAAGTACATCCACTTCATTAAGTGATAGTACTTCTACGAGCGATTCAACGAGTACTTCGCTTTCTGACAGCTCATCTACGAGTGGTAGTACGTCATTAAGCGATTCGCAAAGTACAAGTGCTTCTACTTCATTGAGTGACAGCACTTCGACAAGTGACTCAACAAGTACTTCACTTTCTGACAGTTCATCTATGAGTGGCAGTACTTCACTAAGTGATTCTGTTAGCACTAGTACGTCGACTTCAGAAAGTAGCAGTACTTCAACAAGTGATTCAGCTAGTACGTCTACGTCACTAAGCGGATCCGAAAGTACAAGCACTTCATCATCATTAAGTGATAGTATGTCGACTAGCGACTCAACGAGTACGTCGCTTTCTGATAGTTCATCTACAAGTAGCAGCACGTCATTAAGTGGTTCTGTTAGCACTAGTACTTCTACTTCACTAAGTGACAGTACTTCAACGAGCGGTTCAACTAGCACTTCGCTTTCTGACAGTTCATCTACGAGCGGTAGTACATCACTAAGTGATTCGCAAAGTACAAGTGCTTCTACTTCATTGAGTGACAGTACTTCGACAAGTGACTCAACTAGTACGTCTCTTTCCGATAGCTCATCGACGAGTGGTAGTACTTCATTAAGCGATTCCGAAAGCACTAGTACATCCACTTCATTAAGTGACAGTACTTCGACGAGTGATTCAACAAGTACTTCACTTTCTGATAGCTCATCTACAAGTGGTAGCACATCATTAAGTGATTCTGAAAGCACTAGTACTTCTACTTCGTTAAGTGACAGTACTTCAACTAGTGACTCAACTAGTACGTCACTTTCTGATAGTACGTCAACAAGCGGTAGTACGTCATTAAGTGATTCTCAAAGTACAAGTGCTTCAACTTCGATAAGTGATAGTACTTCAACGAGCGACTCAACTAGCACTTCACTTTCTGATAGCTCATCGACGAGTGGTAGTACTTCATTAAGCGATTCCGAAAGCACTAGTACATCCACTTCATTAAGTGACAGTACTTCGACGAGTGATTCAACAAGTACTTCACTTTCTGATAGCTCATCTACAAGTGGTAGCACATCATTAAGTGATTCTGAAAGCACTAGTACTTCTACTTCGTTAAGTGACAGTACTTCAACTAGTGACTCAACTAGTACGTCACTTTCTGATAGTACGTCAACAAGCGGTAGTACGTCATTAAGTGATTCTCAAAGTACAAGTGCTTCAACTTCGATAAGTGATAGTACTTCAACGAGCGACTCAACTAGCACTTCACTTTCTGATAGCTCATCGACGAGTGGTAGTACTTCATTAAGCGATTCCGAAAGCACTAGTACATCCACTTCATTAAGTGACAGTACTTCGACGAGTGATTCAACAAGTACTTCACTTTCTGATAGCTCATCTACAAGTGGTAGCACATCATTAAGTGATTCTGAAAGCACTAGTACTTCTACTTCGTTAAGTGACAGTACTTCAACTAGTGACTCAACTAGTACGTCACTTTCTGATAGTACGTCAACAAGCGGTAGTACGTCATTAAGTGATTCTCAAAGTACAAGTGCTTCAACTTCGATAAGTGATAGTACTTCAACGAGCGACTCAACTAGCACTTCACTTTCTGATAGCTCATCGACGAGTGGTAGTACTTCATTAAGTGATTCTCAAAGTACTAGTACTTCTACATCACTAAGTGGATCCGAAAGTGCAAGCACGTCATCATCATTAAGTGATAGCTCGTCTACAAGTGGCAGCACTTCATTGAGCGATTCTCAAAGTACAAGTGCTTCAACTTCGTTAAGTGACAGTACTTCAATGAGTAGTTCTGAAAGCACTAGTACTTCGACAAGTGATTCAACGAGTACTTCGCTTTCTGACAGTTCATCTATGAGTGGCAGTACTTCACTAAGTGGTTCTGTTAGCACTAGTACGTCGACTTCAGAAAGTAGCAGTACTTCTACTAGTGATTCAACGAGTACTTCAACGAGTACATCTACGTCACTGAGCGGATCCGAAAGTACAAGTACATCCACTTCATTAAGTGACAGTACTTCGACAAGCGACTCAACAAGTACTTCACTTTCTGATAGTTCATCTACAAGTGGCAGTACGTCATTAAGCGACTCTGTAAGTACAAGTACTTCGACTTCAGAAAGTAGCAGTACTTCAACAAGTGACTCAACGAGCACGTCGACATCTGATAGTGCAAGCATGTCTACTTCTGATAGTCAATCACATAGCCATACGAATAGTATTTCTATTAGTGATTCAACAAGTAGCAGTGACTCAAATAGTAATAGCACGTCAGATAGCGCTAGTGTAAGTACATCGGATACGCCAAGTCATAGTCACTCATTCAGTCAATCAGTAAGTAGCAGTGACTCAAACAGTCATAGCGCATCAATGTCTACGTCCGAAACACCAAGTGAAAGTACGTCTCATAGTCAGAGCATAAGCGCTTCTACAAGCGCTAGCACATCTCAATCTATGTCACATAGCATGAGTACATCATCTAGTGAATCAACTAACGTTTCACCAATGCATCCAACTTCTGAGGCACAACAACATGACAACAACAAACCTCATTCAGAAGCATTACCTGACACTGGTGAAGATGACAATCAATCTAAAGGTTTACTATCAGGATTATTATCATTAATTTTCGGTCTAGCTATATTTAGAAAATCTAGAAAAGACAAAAAAGATCGTAAAGAAGATAACAATAATTAATTAGAATAAAATAGAGGCAGAAGCATTGTTATTTCTAAAGTACTCAATTGATTACTCAAAAAATAATGGGTGCTTTTGCCTCTTTATAATCATTTAAAGAAAAGGATTAGTGTGGGAAATTGATGAATATTAAAAACATTAAAAATATCGAATATAAAATTTTATATAAACGTATTCTTTTCACTCTAATGATCATTTTCATATACATATTGGGTAGTAATATTAAAATTGCTGATATGAAATCATCAGCACAACATACGAATCAATTCCTTGATTTAGCTATTTCAAATGTCGGCGGAGATATTACAACACTCAACCTATTCTCATTGGGGTTAAGTCCTTGGCTTACTACGATGATTATTATGACGTTACTGACCTATCGAAATATGGAGAAAGGTCAAAAACAAACCCGACTAGAACGTAGCTATAAAGAACGTTTTTTCACTATTTTATTAGCATTAATTCAAGGCTATTTTATCTTAAGTGAGTACATTAATAAGGGTATGATTCATCACGCTAACTTCCCTTTAATGTTACTTGTCTTAGTAGCCGGAACAATGTTACTCGTGTGGTTAGCTGATCAAAATACTGTTTATGGTATCGCAGGTCCAACGCCTATCGTATTAGTTAGTATCATCAAATCTATGTTTCAAAATAAACATCTTCAATTGTTGGATGCCCAAACGATGGTGATTGGTGGAATTATGATATTAGTCGTTTTGATTCTTTTATTATTCATAGAAATGATTGAATATCGCATGATTTATAGAGATATTATGAATATCAGTACATCTAAAAAAGACACTTATGTATCTTGGAAATTAAACCCTGCTGGTAGTATTTCAATCATGTTTAACTTTTCATTGTTCTTCTTATTAGGTGTCTTAATACATTTAGTTGGAAGATGGATCACTGGAGATGCTCAATATCGACCCCCATTTTTAGAATTAGACAATCCGATTGGGGTATTGATATTCATCATCATGTTGATCATCTTAAACTATTATTTATCCCGAGTTATGTTGAATACGAAACGTATTGCTAAAGACTTTCAAAAGAGTGGGAATTATTTCGACGGCATTTATCCTGGTGATGATACAAGACATTATTTAGACCGTAGAGCAAAAAAAATTAGTGCAATCGGCGCCTTAATAATTGGTTTTATCATCAGTCTGCCGCTTATTAGTTCTATATTTATATCTGGTATTTATGATCAAATTTCAATTTTTACGCAGTTTATTATTTTAATTTACATTACGATAAATATTACAGAAACAATTAGAACATATTTATACTTTGATAAATATAAATCATTTTTAAACAAATATTGGTAAGGAGTAAGGTATGAAATATTTCGTTCCAGCTTGGTACAACAATGATCAATGGTGGCGTAATTTGAATCAACCATTTTATATAAAAAACGCAATGATAGAGTTTGATGATTCCATTAGTCTCATGTCGATGCATGAAAAAAATGACGAAGATTTTAAACTACTTCATTTAAGTTTTAATCCCAATTTACGCTTATTTCTGCATAAGTATGACTTATATGAAGCAAATATTTGGTCATTATTTGATGAAATTCAGGGATTCGAAGACATTCCACCTAGATCCTTTCAATTTGAAGACCTAGAGTGGCCTGATAACACTGAATTTTTCTATTCACCTTATTTAATACAGGCTATGAAAGCACATTACGTATCCAAAATTTATTTTAATCAAGACGGTTATTTAATTGTAGTGGACGATTTTGAACATGATATTCATCAGCGTCGTTATATCTTTGATGAACGTGGTTATTTGAGCGCTATCCGCTATTACAACGAACTCGGTCACGAACAATATCAAGATTATTTAACCGCTTCGGGTGATGTTGTTTTACGTGAAAACCTAGAGACCAATGTTGTTCAGGTTATGGCAGATCATGCGCACCATTTTCATTCCAAGACCTACGCATCAATGGTTGATTTAATTACAGAACGTTTGAACACATTTTGTAATCAACATATGGAAGCGAATGATAAACTGATTGTTTCATCACATATTGCTCATAACGGTATTTTTAATACGATTAGAGATGACATGCAAGTATATTACTCCATTTTTAGTAAACGTAATCGTACGATTGACCAATCATTGATTAAGAGTATGGCGCATAGCGACAAATGGCTTGTTGATACAAATGAAAATGAACATATCTTACACCAACTCATTGAAACACTGGATACTAAACCTGAAATATTGAGATTTACACCATTCGATACACAAATCTTAGAAAATCTAAGTAGCCAGTTAGATGAAACTTACATAGGTGTTTGGATTGATGGCCTTAATGATGATTATTTACAAATATTAATCAATGATTTAATCACTTATATTAAACGGCATCCATCGTATCGCCTAGTCATTTTAACGAAAAATAGCGCTACTCAATTACAACAATGGCTGTCTCAATTAATACAAAATGTCAATGAAACATTTAACGAAGAAGATGAGGAAGATTTAGCCAAATCAGAATTGATCCAAGCAAAATCAGCGGAAGACTTTGAAGAATTAGTACAAATTCAATCAGTGCCATTTGAATATGACGTATTAAAGGCATTGTCCCGACTAAGAATCGTCATTGACCTTAGTGATGAGCCGGATTTATTCTTACAAATTGCAAGTATCAGTGTCAGAATTCCACAAATTAATATCCATCAAAGTAGTTATGTCACTCATTTAGAAAATGGCTATTTAATTAATAGTTATGCGGATATTACGACTGCGTTAGATTATTTCTTAAGTACCTTGAAACATTGGAATGGTGCTTTTACATTTAATACCAATATGATTGAAGATTTAAGTTCAGGTCACATTATTGAACAACTTGACCATTTTTTAGAAGGTGATAACCATGCCACGTAAATTTAAAGTATTACAAATTGGTGGAACAGATTTAGAATATCTATTCAAGCATAAACCAGAAGTCGCTTGGGACTATTTTGATACACAATTATTTGAATTTGATAGTGGGTATATCGATAGTATTAAAGAGATTGTCGAGGAATCTGGACAGTTTGATTTATTATTTATACAAGCGAACCTGACAGATGCATTAACACAACTCTTGCATATTGTGAGTCATCCATATAATACACTTGTCGATGCACAATATTGGCCAAGTGGCTATGATGAACTTGATTTAGTGCAGAGGTATCTCATTCGTCCTATTCATTATGATACGACGGATGATCTTCATGATAAATTGATATCTATTTCATTTCCTGGGCAATACGGGGATAAGGTGAGTCCAGCTCGAACACATATCCAATCGCCAGCACATATCGAAGTGATTCATTATGGTAATAGAGAAATTCAATTGAAAGGTCATTTCGGTGATGAATTGATTCCGGTACTCAATTGGCAGCAAAACCTCGTATACGATAAAGATAAAGTGATTGAAGTTTGGCCCGAATTCCGAACTGAAGGCGATGTCACCTTAGAATATACGTTTCGATTAGTATCTTTAAATCCAGAAGAAGGCGTCCTTGAAAAGATTGTTCTAAATGAGGAAGAACTTGCCGAGCCACTTTATTTACAACGCAGACCCTATACAGCATACATTTCAACGTCAGTCAGTGTTAAAGGTAGTGGTACCGTTCATATCGGCGCCGTACATAAACGTTTATCACATATTGAATTCGGTCATTTATTACTCGGTAGTCATCGTTTTGTAGATGAAAATCGCGAAGAATTCTTTTATTACTTTAATCCTGGAGATTTCAAACCACCACTTAATGTTTACTTTAGTGGTTATCGTGAAGCTGAAGGGTTTGAAGCTTATTTTCTAATGAATCAATTAGGTGCGCCTTTCTTACTGATTAGTGATCCAAGAATTCAAGGTGGCGCATTTTACTTAGGCTCTGAAACGTATGAAAATGGCATTAAACAAGTCATTACTGATACACTAAACCAACTCGGTTTTAAGGAAGATGACTTGATACTATCAGGTTTATCTATGGGATCATTTGGTGCTTTATACTACGGTGCCCAATTAAACCCTAAAGGCATTAACGTTGGTAAACCTTTAGTCAATGTCGGTACTATAGCTAAAAATATGAAGTTATTGCGACCTAATGATTTCGAAACATCATTAGACATCGCCCTTTCACCCGAACATACAATGACCGAGTCATCACAAATTAACAACGATTTGAAGCATATTAAAGACTTAGACGACAAATTCTGGAATGTCTTTTCAAATAGTCATATTAGCGATACATCCATTGCTATTACTTATATGAAAAACGACGATTACGATCAGTCTGCATTCGAAGATTTGCTACCAGTATTAAGTCGACATCATGTCCATCTGATGAACAAAGCCGTACCAGGTCGACATAATGATGATACATCAACAGTTGTGAATTGGTTTATGAACTTTTATCATATTTTATTAAAAGATCATTTTGGGAGAGACAATCATGCAAAGTAATCAAACATTAGACGTAAGATGGCGCAAAGTGACACGTCATACCTATAAACATGGTGCAACAATACAATTTCACGATGACTACACATATTATGAAAATCAACTCATGCCATCAGGCTTGCAAATTAACTTATGGGAACCAGCCACTACATTTGATAAAGATGGCCATCCGCCTAAACTCCCTATGTTAAAGAGAGGTTATCGTTATGATATTCATCTAGATATTACTGCCATGCCAGCACAAAGTGTTTATGTCATTGTGACCTTTTATTTAAAAAATGGTAAAGCATTCGACCACTGTATGATTAAAGAAACTGATAGCTATTTTATTTATCCAAATGAGGCTTATAGTTATGATATTTGTCTGATGAACGCAGCATGTCATCATCTTATATTTAAGAAAATCACCTTAACTGAACGATATCTTGTTAAGGATAAAGATAAAGAGACCGCCGAATCTACCGAATCATCAACCAGTGACATATCAACGAGCACTGATGATATAACAGAGACACATTCAACAGAAGACAATCAACCACGTACACCACAGGAGAATGTTAACCTAGTCAATCAAATCATGAAAGCAACACGTCCAAAACGCGATCATGATTAAAATCCATTAATCAATCAGAAAGGAGGATAACTATGAATCTCAATGTGAATACCGCAATTAATCATATGAGGTTAAAAAAACTTTATAAAATATTAAATAAAATCAATCGTTACAGTGAAGACATGCGTCAATATTCAGATGAACAATTACAAGACAAAACCATAGACTTCAAACAGCAGTTGCAAAATGGTAACGCAACGTTAAATGATATTTTACCCGAAGCATATGCTGTTGTTCGTGAAGCGTCACGTCGCGTATTAGGTATGTATCACAAAGATGTACAGGTACTAGGCGCAATAGTGATGCATCAAGGAAATATTTCAGAGATGCAGACGGGTGAAGGTAAAACATTAACTGCCACATTACCCTTGTACTTAAATGCGCTAACAGGTAAGTCTGTCTTTTTAATCACTACAAATGATTATTTAGCGAAACGTGACTACGAAGAAATGAAACCTTTATATGAATGGTTAGGTCTTACAACATCACTGGGATTTGTAGAGAATCCTCAAGGACCTATATCCAATCAAGAAAAGCAGACGTTATATCATCACGATATTATTTACACAACCAATGGTAATTTAGGTTTTGACTATCTTATCGATAACTTAGCTGATACAAAAGAAAGCAAGTTCTTGCCGGAATTACACTATGCACTCATTGATGAAGTGGATTCTATTATCTTAGATGCAGCACAAACACCACTCGTCATTTCTGGTGCACCAAGAGTACAATCTAATTTATTTGAAATTGTAAAAGCCTTTGTAGCAACACTTAAAGAAGATCAAGATTTCAAAATGAAAAAGACAAAGCGTGAAATTTGGTTAACTGAACAAGGTATCGAAAAGGCCAATACATATTTTGATGTGCCTAATATCTATGATGCCCCCTACTTTGATTTAGTAAGGAATATTAATCTTGCATTACGTGCCACTTATTTATTTGATCTTAATTTAGATTACATTATTATGGACGGCGAAATCATGTTAATCGACCGTATCACTGGACGTATGTTACCAGGCACTAAAATGCAAGCCGGACTTAACCAAGCCTTAGAAGCTAAAGAGCATTTAGATATTTCAGATGATATGAGTGTCATGGCTACCATTACTTTCCAAAATCTCTTTATGCAATTTGAGCGTTTTTCTGGGATGACGGCGACAGGTAAGCTTGCAGAGAAAGAATTTTTCGACCTTTATTCAAAAATCGTTATTCAAATTCCAACGTCTAATCCTGTGATAAGACGAGATTTACCGGATAAGGTATTTGTGAACGATGATGATAAAAATGTCGCAATTTTAGATACAGTGATTGACTATCATCAAAAGCAACGTCCTGTATTATTAATTACACGTACAGCTGAAGCAGCGGAATACTTTTCAAGTGAATTATTTAATAGACATATCCCGAACAACTTGCTAATTGCACAAAATGTCGCTCGTGAAGCCCAAATGATTGCTGAGGCAGGTCAATTGAATGCCGTTACTGTAGCCACAAGTATGGCTGGTAGAGGTACAGATATTAAACTATCTAAAGAAGTTCACGAACTCGGTGGTCTAACAGTACTGATTAACGAGCACATGGAAAATAGTCGTATCGATAGACAATTAAGAGGACGTGCTGGTCGTCAAGGTGACCCAGGTCAATCTCAAATTTTCATTTCATTAGATGATTACTTAGTCCAACGTTGGAGCGATTCCAAGTTAAAAGACAATCCATCATTGATGAAACAAGATACAGCATACTTATCTGATAGCCCTACCTTTAATAATAAAATCAAACGTATTGTTAAAAAGGCACAACGTGTTTCTGAAGAAGAAGGCATGAAAGCACGTGAAACGGCAAATGAATTCGAGAAGAGCATTAGTACACAACGTCAATTAATCTATAGTGAACGTAACCGTATACTTAACAGTGAAAACTTAGATGCTTTAGACTTTGAAAGTATTGCTCGTGATGTCTTTAATCATCACTTTAAGACTGAAGGCAGTATGACAAGAGATCATATTATTCGCTATATCTATAAAAACTTGAGCTTTAGTTTTGTGGATGCTAATTTTGAATTTAATCATCAAAATCACGATGAAAATATTGAGTTTTTAATAACACAATTTAAAGACCAACTGGCTACTAATAAACAGAAAATTAGTGACAACGAGTTATATCAACAATTTTTAAGAAAAGCAGTACTCAAAGCCATCGATACATCCTGGATCGAGCAAGTAGACTATTTACAACAACTCAAAGCGAACGTCAATCAGCGTCAAAAAGGACAACGGAATTCTATATTTGAATACCATAAAGTGGCTTTAGACTCATTTAATGATATGGAACATGATATTAAACATCGTATGATTCGAAACTTATGTTTAAGTATCATTGATGAACAACAAAATGGTGATTTAACCATTCATTTCCCTTAAAAGGAGGGCTATTTATGACAATTTATAACATCAACTTTGGCATTGGTTGGGCAAGTAGTGGCGTAGAATATGCACAAAGTTATCGTGCACAAATGCTACGACATTTAAAAGAAGATGCAAAATTCATATTTTTAGACTTTATAGCGTCAGAAAATATACAAACCTTAACAGCTAACTTAGGGTTTCAAGACAACGAAGTCATTTGGTTATATCAATACTTTACAGATATCCCAATAGCACCAACTACATATACCATTGATCAACTCAAACACGATGTCGGAAATACAGTGACACGGACTGAAGTCGATCAACAAGGCAAGGTGCAACGTCTTTATTTAGACCATCAACCTCAAACATTTGTAACCTGTTATATGAAAAATACCGACCAACCCTATGTTGACCGCGCTGAATTTGTCGTTAATGGTATGCTAATTCGTAAAGATTTCTATAGCTACGTTCGTGTCTTCTCTGAATATTACGCACCATATGATAACTATGCCAAATTGTATATGCGTCAGTTCTACAATGAGAATGGCTCTATCGCCTATCAAGAGATCATAGATGGCGATGCACATTCCTATGTATTTAACGATGCACGTTTGGATAGTAAAGAAGCCTTTGTTGCTTACTTTATTCAGCAATTACATTTAACGCATAACGACATTGTCATATTAGATCGTGCCACTGATATCGGCCAAGCCGTCCTGCAAAATAAAGGCCAAAGTCATGTCGGTGTTGTGGTACATGCAGAACATTATAGTGACAATATCACAGATGGTACGCACATTTTATGGAACAATTATTATGAATATCAGTTTAATCACGCACCATATATTGATTTCTATATTGTAGCTACCGATTTACAAAATCAAATTCTGTCACAACAATTTGCGCAATATACAACATTTCAACCACGTATTAGAACAATACCTGTGGGAAGTCTCGACCAATTAACAATGCCAAGTGTAGAAAGACAACCATATTCTATCCTAACCGCTTCACGCTTAGCGTCTGAAAAACACGTCGATTGGATCGCACTAGCAGTTATTAAAGCCAAACAAGCCGTACCACAGCTATCATTTGATATCTATGGACACGGCCCAGAAAAAGATAAAATTCAGCAAATCATCAGTGAACATCATGCCGAAGACTACATTCAATTACGAGGTCACGTCAATCTTGATGAAATTTACACACAATATGAATTATTTGTATCTGCATCACAAAGTGAAGGCTTTGGCTTAACGCTTATGGAAGCAGTAGGTTCTGGCTTAGGTATGATTGGTTTCAATGTGAATTATGGGAACCCCACTTTCATCTCAGATGGTCAAAATGGTTACTTATTAGATAAACCGACTAAGGAAGAATCTATCGAGGAGATTACAGATCGTATGGCTAATAAAATAGTTCAATACTTTAACAATGGCCCTACATCTCCTCAGCAAGTTTCATATGATATTGCTACACCATTTAAGACAGCAGAAATGATTAACAAATGGCAGAATTTAGTCGACGAGGTGCTCTATGATTAATTTATTTGAATATTATAATCAACCGACTCAGTTATTACATCAAACACTTGAACAAGCAGATTATCATAACTTCACCATTTGTATTGAAGATGATGGTTTCCTACCAGATGAGGTGACGTCCCCTTATCAATTCTTTGCGGCTAATTTATTACATGATGACGATCAACCTAAATTCTTTAATGCTGTTGACGTCTCACCATTTTGGGAAATTAGTGGCAATGGACAATCAGCTCAAATTAAAGATATGGGACATATTAGAGGCGAAATACGTTACCGCCCGCATTATAAAACGCGCATAGTTAGTCATGTGCGTTGGTTCGACGATAAAGGGCGTTTACGTTCTGAAGATCATTATTCAAAACATGGCTTTAAATTTGCTGAAATGATTTATGATTTAGCTGGAAAAGCTATATTAAAGAAATATGTAACCCGAGAAGGTAAAGAAGTGATATATGAAAACTATGTCACAGGGGATTATGTATTAGACTGGCAAGGACAATCCTATTTCTTCCCTTCTAAAGTGGCGTTTATAACCTTCTATCTACAACAAATTCAAGTGGATTTATCTGAGATCATTATTAATTCTTTATCAACACCATTCTTAGTCTTACATCATATGAATACAGAAGGTAAAGGCTTATTATTCTGGCAAGAAAGTAGTAACGGTCATGTCCCAGGAAATATGTTGTCATTACTAGATGGTACATTACAACGTCAATTCTCTGTGATGATACCTGATTACAGAGAATATCATACTGTGGTGGCACAACTTAATTCTGAACAAGCATCGCATGTTTATCAAGCCGGTTATCTGTATGACTTTGATAAATCAAATCAATATTCAAACCATGCACTCATCCTGACAAACTCAGATGAAATACCGCAGCTTGAACATATTATAGTGGCCCACCCTAATATACAATTCCATATCGCTGCATTAACTGAAATGTCGTCCAAACTCATGGCGTACGATCAACATCAATACGTACATTTATATCCAGCAGCAACGAAAGATATATTTGCGGAACTATACCAACGCTGTGATATTTACCTCGACATTAATCAAGGCAACGAAATTGAAAATGCAGTAGCACGTGCATTTCATCATCAACACGTTATCTTAGCGTGGGATGAGGTTGCGCATCAGCGTCCATTTACTGCACCAGAAAACACATTTACATTAGAACAATTGAACCAGTTTAACCAAGTGTTACACGATATCACTACTAACCATCAACAGTTCGACTTACATCGTACTTACCAAGCTAGACATGCTAACCAACTTACAATTGACACATTCGTCAGTGTAATGCAACAGGCACTGTATGAATAAGTATATAAATAAAAAAAGCAATTTCTATCCCTTTCGAATAGAAATTGCTTTTTCTCATGTACATGATGAAATGAAAAAATTAATAGTTATCGATTTAATTGATATATTTCACATCATCAATCTTTTAAATCAACTGGTTATGATTGATTTAACTTGAATTGGAACTATTTTTTAAGTAGGTTCTAACCAATCATACTTAATACTTTAATAATTTTAAGCTAATTGATTCTTTCACGATCGCTATTATCCTTAGTTTCAAAACAAGCAAACACAATAAATACTATACTAAGTGGAGTAACAACAATTTGCATAACACCACTTAAATAATAACCAACCATAAATGGTTGGAAAAACCACGCTAAACCAAATGGAACTATAGCCCACCAAATAGATTTATTAGCATCTCTCATTCTTCTTGAACCCGCAGATATAATTGGAAGATACACTATAGTTAACACTAACTGACCTAAAAAACTATTTTGACCAGATATTAATATTGCTAATAATCCAAGTACGAAAGAGGCACCTGCTTGTATTAACATAAACCACCAAAACCCTCTACGTGATGTAACACCTTGGTAGTTAAAAATATGTTTCCAACCATCTAAAAATAGTTCCCATGGGTTCTTTTGATTTTTTACATAATTATTATTTTGAGGTTGAGTGTGGTAATTATTCTCCTGATATTGTTGATTAGAATTATCATTATTATTTACTGGTGTACCACAGTAACCACAAAATTTAGTATCACTTTCTAATTTACTTCCACAATTTGAACAATACATATCATTTTCTCTCTTTCCTTATTAAGTTTTAAATTATATTAATATCCTGCCTCAGCTTTTTCTCTAGCACTTCTAGCCTTCCAATCACTAAAGCTTTCATCTTCATCAGCGTAATTCCAACCAGCACCTCCACCACCAGCACCACTAGCTTTTTGTTCAGGAGTTAAATGTGTAATAGCATATTGGCTTCTTTTTGCTCCTAGATAATCTTGATACTCTTTACTATTTGTATCAATATTTTCATTATTTGCGTTACTATTATTTACATTATTATTTTGTGAATTAGTATTAGCTTGTTCTTGTGCTCCATGTTGATTGTTAGAAGTATTAGCAGTTTCTTCATTATTAGCATTTTGTTGAGAAGTTTCATTAGAATTATTCTCTGTAGAGTTATTTGTAGTTTTACCTTTTGATTTCTCTTTCTTATTATCTTTCTTTTTTTGTTCTTGTTTGTTTTTAGAATCTTTATCTTGGTCATTATCTTTTTGACCACAACCTGTTAATAATAAAGTAATTGCAATACTAGGTATTGCTATGTATTTAAATTTCATTTCTCCCCATCCTTTTTGTTTAATAATTAAATATTAACACAACTTAATAAAAAATTAGCAACAATTTTAAATAAAACTAGAAAAATTTTAAATAGTAGCTACAACTTTATGAAATATACGTACTTCAAAAATGAGTTAGATATCATTTAATAAAAATACTTACTATTGTTGAAAACAATAAGTGTGAATCACAAATTAATAGACTATGTTCAAATTAAAAAAAGCAATTTCTATCCACTTCGAATAGAAATTGCTTTTTGTATGTGTAAATTTATATTAAACACTTTAATCAATGACAATCTCCTTTTAACTCAATACGAGTATACTAAAACACATCATTCAAAAAATGCGTTTGAATATTGGATGACACCTGAAACATGATCTAAACTATTATCTTTTAATTCAATTGCCATCAATAACTCATCTGGTATTTCAAAAGGCGCTTGTATGCCCCAATGAGACGCTTTTTTGAAACCAAATTTCGGATAATATGCTTCGTGTCCCATAACGATGACTGATTCAAAATCAAGTTTCTCTGCGATGGTTAAAGCTTGTTGTATTAATTTTCGACCTACACCTTTATTTTGATATTCGGGTAAAACAGAGATAGGTGCTAATGCTAAAGATTCTACTTTCTTATCCTCGGTATCAATCCAAATTTTAGATAATAATATATGTCCTATGATTTTATCTTCATTTACAGCGACTAATGATAAATCTGGAACAAATACCTCTGACTTTCGTAATTTCGCAACCAATGTATGTTCACTTTGGTCACTATATGTTTCATTTTCAAATGCTCTGCGTACAACTTCTTCTGTATCTCTGTAATCTTCTTTTCTCTCTTGTCTGATTATGAAATTCATCCTATTCACCCCTAAACTTAGTCAGTACGCTTATATTCTATACAATTATTGTAATGAATTCTCTTATATTTTATAGCTAGTGTCGATTAAATCAGCTGGTTATGATTAATTTGACTTAGCTCGGAAATAATTTTTCTACTATCTGAATTTAACTTTTTCACATAGACGGTATTATGATTGGCTTCGAATTTCTGTACGATGGTATCAATCGCATTCACTGCTGAATCATCCCATAAATGTGCATGGTTGAAGTCTAATTCAATGACTGAGTGTTCCACATTAAAGTCAATTTGGTTCATCATAGAATCAATAGATACAAAGAAAATTTGTCCTTCAAAGTATACATGTAACGTCTCATCAAACGTCTCTGATGTTACATTCACATTAGAAATCTTAGTCGCGAAGAAGAGCGCGCTAAATACTACACCTACGATAACACCAATGGCTAAATTATGTGTCATCAATACAATAACAACTGTTAGAATCATTACAAAGGCATCCGTTTTGGGAGCATTTTTAATATATTTAAAGGAATGCCAGTCTACTGTTCCAATAGATACCATAACCATAATTCCCGCTAAAATAGGCATTGGAATTTGCACTACTAAATCCCCTAATACAATAATCATAAATATGAGTACTACACCTGCAGTTAATGTCGATAATCGACTTGTCGCACCAGATTTCACATTAATGACTGATTGTCCGATCATTGCACAACCACCCATACCACCGAAGAATCCTGTAATGATATTTGCGATCCCTTGACCACGAGATTCTTTATTTTTACTACTATATGTGTTTGTAAATTCATCTACAATTTTAGCTGTGAGTAAACTTTCTACTAACCCAACAATCGCCATCGAAACTGAAAATGGTAAGATGATTTGTAACGTTTCAAGTGTGTATGGTACTTGTGGAATAATAAAATGAGGTAATGCTTGCTTAATCGTACCTAAATCACCAACAGTATGCACATTAGCACCTGTAAACATATATAATGCTGTTAATAAAATGATCGCAATTAATGGTGCAGGAATTGCTTTAAAGAATCTAGGTACAATATATACGATTAACAAAGTAATCATGACATAAATGTAAGTCGCAATGGATATATTAAAAATATGCTCAATTTGAGATAGAAAGATCATAATACCTAATGCATTAACAAAGCCAATCATTACGGATTGTGGAATGAATTTCATCAGTCTTCCTACTTTTAAAATACCTAAGACAAGTTGAATCAAACCCATTAAAATCGTCGCTGCAAATAAATATTCCACACCGTGTTCCTTCACGAGTGGTGTCACAACAAGTGCCACTGCGCCTGTAGCACCTGAAATCATTGCCGGTCGTCCACCAACAATCGCTGTCACTGTCGCTATGATAAATGCCGCATATAAACCGATCATCGGGTCTACCCCCGCTATGATTGAAAAGGCAATTGCTTCTGGAATTAAAGCAAGTGCCACTACAATACCTGCTAGTATATTTTTCATCGGTTGGTTAAACCACTGAACTTTCCAACTATCTACCATGACATCCGCTCCTTTTCATACTATTTAAATTCAATATTGATAAAACACTCATTACGTCCCTATCATATTTAATATATGTATATACTTGCACTTTGCATACATATGCCATCACCACTTTTTCTCCAATAAAATAGAGCGAGTAAGAAACCCTTGTATCATTCAACTTGGTTTCATCACTCGCCCATGAAGGTGGTTATATTAGCATTTCGTTGTATTGTTATTTATTGACTATCCTACGTGCCACTCACTATATGACATATATCAATTGAATCGCGTTTTATTTGCCGAATTGAAACCTTACGCATTATAACATCATGAACGCTTAAATGGCAAAATTCATTTTAATACTTATCATCGACTTTCAATATACATCACGTCACATGAATCATGATTTTAGCTCTTCTTGATACGTCTGTCCAAATAATTGATAATGTACAAATTCGGTAACATCTGCTGAACTGACTAATATCAATATCGTATCATTACCGCCAACTGTCCCTAATACCTCATTTAAATTGAGCTGATCGATATAAAAGTTCACACTTTGCGCAAATCCTGGCGATGTTTTGACAATAAGGTAGTGATCTTTAATTGTGACCTTTTCGATCTCATCATTGTAAAAGGCTATGAGTTTCGCTTTCGCTTCGTTTTGAGCATTACCATTAAACTTTCGGTAACATCGATCATTATTGGCGGTAGGCATTTTATATATTTTCAACTCATTTAAGTCCCTACTAATCGTTGCCACACTATATTTGATACCAAAATGTTTATCAAGATAGTCGACAATTTCGGCTTTTGAACGTATATCATTGTCTTTCACAATTGTCGATATTAAATCCAATCGTTTACATTTTCTCATATCTATTTACTCCTTTATCTGCATATTTCACAAAATACAGACAAACGTCATCACACTTACCATATCAAATTTTATTCATACAATATGTGAAGTATTTCTCATTTATAACAATTTTTATAAAAAATTTTATATTGATGTATAAAAATCTTCTTAAAATATAGATAGATTTAACATTTATAGTTAATTAATCATGTATGACTAACCATACATTCAATCGAATAAAAAATCATATTATATTAATTATTTATTATCGTATTAACTTAATATACATATAGTTATAGGTTTTATGCGTTTATATTGCATAATCTATCATCAAATTGCATTGAATAAATATTTTATATGAGATATCGACATTTTTATTGTGAAAAGATTCTCAATATCTATGTTGAAAGCGCTTTATACTCTAGGTGTATTAAATCAAAGGAGGAAATAACAATGGAAAAAGGACCTATCCACGTAAACAGTGAAATCGGCAAATTAAAAACGGTATTACTTAAACGACCAGGTAAAGAATTAGAAAATTTAGTGCCTGATCATCTAAGTGGATTGCTATTTGACGATATTCCTTATTTGAAAGTTGCTCAAGAAGAGCATGACCATTTCGCGCAAGTACTTAGAGATGAGGGTGTCGAGGTTGTCTATTTAGAACACCTAGCTGCAGAAGCCATTGCAGATGCCTCAGTTCGCGAACAATTTATCGACGATATTTTAAAAGAATCACAAAAGACTGTCCTCGGTCATGAAAAAGAAATTAAAGAACTATTCGCGACATTAAATGATCAAGAACTTGTAGAAAAAATTATGGCTGGTGTACGTAAAGAAGAAATTCAATTAGAAACGAATCACCTCGTAGAATATATGGATGATCGCTATCCATTCTATCTCGATCCAATGCCAAACCTTTACTTCACTAGAGATCCTCAAGCATCTGTAGGTAGAGGAATGACTATCAACCGTATGTATTGGCGTGCCCGTCGTCGTGAATCTATCTTTATGACATATATTTTGAAATATCACCCAAGATTCAAAAACGACGATGTCCCAGTTTGGTTAGATAGAAATTCACCATTCAATATTGAGGGTGGCGATGAATTAATTCTATCTAAAGATGTACTTGCAGTTGGTATTTCTGAACGTAGCTCTGCACAAGCTATCGAACGCTTAGCAAGACAAATTTTATTCGATGATCAATCTACATTTACTAAAGTACTTGCTATCGAAATTCCAAACAGCCGTACATTTATGCATTTAGATACAGTATTTACCATGATTGACTACGACAAATTTACAATGCATGCTGCGATTTTCAAAGAAGAAGATAACATGAACATCTTCACCATTGAAAAAGATGAACAAGGCCAAGACATTAAAATTACACACTCAAACAAATTAAAAGAAACATTAGAAGATGCGCTTAACATCGACAATATTGAATTTATCCCAACAGGTAATGGTGACGTTATCGATGGTGCCCGTGAACAATGGAACGATGGTTCTAACACATTGACAATCCGACCAGGGGTTGTCGTAACGTACGACCGAAACTATGTATCTAACCAATTATTACGTGATAAAGGCATTAAAGTTATTGAAATTACAGGCAGTGAATTAGTACGTGGTCGTGGGGGCCCAAGATGTATGAGCCAACCATTATATAGAGAAGATATTTAATTCAGTAAACACATGCACTTTACTAATACATTTTAAAGAAATGAGGAATGAATCATGTCAGAAATTCAACAACCACTTAACTTAAAAGGTAGACATTTATTAAAAGAAGATGACTTTACGAAAAAAGAATTTAGCGATTTAATCGACTTCGCTATTACTTTAAAAGATTATAAACAAAAAGGGATTCCACATCGTTATTTAGATCATAAAAATATCGCCCTATTATTTGAAAAGAATTCTACACGTACACGTGCAGCTTTTACTGTTGCCTCTATTGATTTAGGTGCACATCCTGAATTCTTAGGAAAAAATGATATCCAATTAGGTAAAAAAGAATCTGTTGAAGACACAGCTAAAGTATTAGGAAGAATGTTTGATGGTATCGAATTCCGTGGATTCTCACAAGAGATGGTTGAAGACTTAGCTAAATATTCAGGTGTCCCTGTATGGAATGGTTTAACGGACGCGTGGCACCCAACACAAATGTTAGCTGACTACATGACAGTTAAAGAAAACTTTGGTCATTTAGATGGCATCAAACTTACTTATGTGGGTGACGGACGTAACAATGTGGCTAACTCACTACTTGTGGCTGGACCAATGCTTGGTGTAGACGTAACAATTTGTTCTCCTAAAGCACTTTTCCCATCTCAAGACTATGTTGATATTGCAGAAAGACGTGCCAAACAAGACGGTGGTTCAATCACAATTACAGATAATATTGACGAAGGTGTTAAAGATGCTGATGTTATCTACACTGACGTGTGGGTATCTATGGGTGAAGAAAGTGAGTTTGAATCACGTATTAAATTATTAAAAGACTATCAAGTTAATAGAGCTATGTTCGACAAAACTGGTAAAGATAGCACGATTTTCTTACATTGTTTACCAGCCTTCCATGATACAAATACCACATATGGTCAACAAATCAAAGATGACTATGGTTTATCTGAAATGGAAGTCACTGACGAGATATTTAGAAGCAAACATTCTAAAGTATTCGATCAAGCAGAAAACCGTATGCATACGATTAAAGCTGTAATGGCGGCTACGCTAGGATAGTTTGCAATTAAAAAGAAGATGCAGGTTTGGTTACGATACTCTCATATCACTGAACTCCTATATATGAATCACAACTGAACCTGCTCATTTATTCAAAGGAGACATGACATATGAGTGAATCAGATGGAAATAAACTAAGTAAAACCTCCTTGATTGGCCTCGTCATTGGTTCAATGATTGGTGGCGGTGCATTTAACATTATTTCTGATATGGGTAATCAAGCTGGTGGTTTAGCCATCATTATTGGTTGGATTATCACAGCAATTGGTATGATTTCCCTAGCCTTTGTCTTTCAGAATTTAACGAATGAAAGACAAGACTTAGATGGTGGTATCTATAGTTATGCACAAGCCGGGTTCGGTGATTTTATTGGATTTTCAAGTGCTTGGGGGTATTGGTTTGCAGCCTTCTTGGGCAACGTGGCCTATGCTACATTATTAATGTCAGCAGTCGGTAACTTCTTCCCGATCTTCAAAGGTGGCAATACCTTACCAAGTATTATCGTAGCTTCTATCCTTTTATGGGGTGTGCATTATCTCATCTTAAAAGGCGTAGAAACAGCTGCGTTTATTAATAGTATCGTTACTGTTGCCAAACTCATCCCTATCTTACTTGTCATCATATGTATGATTGCTGCGTTTAACTTTGAGACCTTTAAAGCTGGTTTATACGGTATGACAAGTGGTGATACTGGCATATTCAGTTGGGGTGATACATTAGGCCAAGTGAAAAGTACAATGCTTGTAACGGTCTGGGTATTCACAGGTATTGAAGGTGCAGTTGTCTTTTCAAGCCGTGCTAAAAGTAAAAAAGACGTTGGTACTGCGACTGTGATCGGTCTTATCTCTGTATTAGTCATCTATTTCTTAATGACTGTTCTCGCACAAGGTGTCATTCAACAGAATCACATTTCTGAACTATCTAACCCATCTATGGCTGCAGTCTTAGAACATATTGTAGGACATTGGGGTTCAGTACTAGTCAACATTGGTTTAATCATTTCTGTATTAGGTGCTTGGTTAGGATGGACATTACTCGCAGGTGAATTACCCTTCGTCGTCGCGAAAGATGGCCTATTCCCTAAATGGTTTGCAAAAGAAAATAAAAATAAAGCACCTGTCAATTCATTATTAATTACGAATATATTAGTACAAATCTTTTTAATCAGTATGTTATTCACAGAGAGTGCTTATCAATTCGCCTTTTCACTCGCATCCAGTGCGATCCTTATCCCATATATGTTTAGTGCTTTCTATCAAGTTAAATACACTTACTTAACGAAGGAACGTGCCACAACGAAACAATGGGTTATTGGTATTATCTCTTCTATTTACGCGATTTGGCTCGTTTATGCAGCGGGTATAGATTACTTACTATTAACCATGTTGCTCTATATCCCAGGCTTATTCGTTTACCAAACCGTCCAAAAAAATAACCGGAAACCTTTAAACAAGGTTGACTATATCTTCTTTGTATTAATCACAATTCTAGCAATCATCGGCATTTTCAGATTAATCACTGGTGCCGTAAATGTATTCTAATTAAGGAGTGAACGATATGGATAACAAAATCGTCATCGCGTTAGGCGGTAATGCCATACAAACTGATGATGGCTCAGCTGACGCACAAAGAAAAGCAATACGTTCGACAATGCAAGCACTCAAACCTTTATTTGATACTGATGCAGACATCGTTATCTCTCATGGTAATGGTCCACAAATTGGTACAATGTTAATCCAACAAGCTAAAGCAGATAGTCCACAAACCCCTGCCATGCCACTTGATGTTTGTGGTTCCATGACCCAAGGTATGATAGGATTCTGGATAGAGACAGAAGTCAATAGAGTACTTGCTGAAATTAAGAGTCCAAGACGTGCAGGTACAGTAATTACTCGTGTTGAGGTCGACGAACATGACCCCCGTATGTCTAACCCTACTAAACCGATTGGACCATTTTACACTAAAGAAGAAGCTGAGCAATTACAACAAGCCAATCCAGAATCAACTTATAAAGAAGATGCTGGACGTGGTTACCGTAAAGTGGTACCTTCACCTTTGCCAGTGTCTATTTTAGAGCATCAACTCATTAGTACATTAGTAGAGAATCAAAATATCATCATTGCATGTGGTGGCGGCGGCATACCAGTTATTAAGCGCAACGACACATATGAAGGTGTCGAAGCTGTAATAGATAAAGACTTTGCCAGTGAACGCTTAGCACAACTCATCGACGCTAATACTTTAATGATATTAACGAACGTAGAGCATGTATATATCAACTATAACGAGCCTAATCAAGAGGCTTTAACAAACGTTGACGTTGCAACGTTAAAACAATATGCCGAAGATGGTAAATTTGCCGAGGGTTCTATGCTTCCTAAAATCGAAGCTGCCATTGATTTTGTTGAAAGTGGTGAAGACCGACGCGCGATTATCACTAATTTAGATAATGCCTATGAAGCATTCAAAGGACATGTTGGCACACAAATTGAGCATTAATCACTAAGGTGGTGACTTTATGACAAACAACCAATCACGAGGCATTGCAATCGATAATTCAATAATCACAAATCATAGCGATCAGTGTCTTGAACGACTTGCCCAATTGATTCACATCCCTTCTGTTGCTTTACAACCTTACAAAAATGAATGTATTGTTAGACAATATAACAAAGGACAAGTCATTTACTATTCTTCTGACGAATTAACACATATTTACTATTTGATTGATGGTTATATATTAAGAGAACAATTTAGTATGAATGGTGATGTATACCGCATCTTAAACAAGGATGATAAATTATTCCCCATGCATAACCTCTTCCAAGAGAAGACGACGAATGAAATGTGTACAGCCATTACAGACTGTATCATGATTGCCGTTCCCATTGATCTTATTGAATATCTATGTAGAAACAATGACAAAGTGTTTATTAGAATTTACCAATTGTTATGTAACAATCAGAAACAACAAATTGAATATCATATGGCACTCAGTTCTAAAAGTGCAAAAGAACGCGTGATTAAAATATTAATTTATTTATGTCACATGATTGGTTATGATAACGAGGAATTTTATGAAATCAAATCATTTTTAACGATTCAAATGATTAGTGATCTTGCAAGTATTTCACGTGAAACAACTGGTCATATTATTCAAGAATTGAAAGAGCAAAATATTTTGCTTAAACACCATAAAAACTGGATTATCAGTAAGCAAATATTAGCGTAATCATTTTATCCCATAAACCCATACTCACCCCATCCCATGGTTAATCAGCATATGAAGACCTCCTTTTATTAACGTGACATGGTGATTAACCGCCTAAAGCTCGACAAAGATCAATGTAGCGATCGCTGTCGAGCTTTTTGATACACTTAACCAATAGCAAAAACCCCTTTACTACGGCGGATAGTAAAGGGGTCGGGGAAATTATTTATATGTCATCTATTGAATGATTTTAATTGTTAAAGGGAACTGTCACTAATGAATCTTTACATCTACTAATGCAGAATGCTTATTTTAAGAAATCTGGTTCTAAATATGGTGCACCGTTTGAGTAGTCATAGAAACCTTTACCTACACCACGGCCTAATTCACCTTTATCGATTTTACTTTGTAATAAATCAACGACTTTACCATCGATTTCATCGTTAGATTCTTGGTAAATAGCATTTAAAATGTGATACATCGTATTTAATCCAATGATATCTACAATAGCTAATGGACCATGAACCGCATGGAATCCGATCATCCATGTTTTATCAATTGTTTCAACATTTGCAATGTCTTTAACTAATAATTTAAGTCCAGCATGTAGTAATGGAATTAATAACGTATTTAAGATATATCCTGGTTGTTCTTTGTGAATTGGAATTACTACTAAGTGAATATCACGTGCAAATGCTAAGATTTTATTAAATGTGTCTTCTGTTGTTTTGCTTGCAACCATGACTTCACCAGTGTTTTTAAGCCATACACCATTTGAGAAGTGTAATGCCGCGAATTTTTCTGGACGACCAGTTAAGTCTTCAAAGTCACTTGGTCTTAATGTAGAAGAGTTTGTAACGATATACGCATCTTCATTTAAGACTTCGCTTAATTGTTTATAGAAATCTTTTTTAATATCAGTGTTTTCTGGTACAACTTCAATAACTAAATCTGCATCTTTTGTTGCTTCAGCTAAATCAGTATAGTAGCTAATATTTGATTCAAATTTGTCTACAGTTGCGTCATCTACATTCATATCTGATTTGTAATCTTGTTTAATTTGTTTTACACGGCCTTTAGCAGCTTCAATCGCGTCATCACTAATATCATAAAGTGACACGTTAAAGTCACCAGACGCAGTTTGGAATGCGATTTGACTGCCTAAGACACCGCCACCTGCTACAGTGATATTTTTAAATCCGTGTGTTAAATCTTTGATTTCTTTTGGATTATCAAAGAAGTTGTCACTCTTGAATTCAGGGTTTGGATAATTGTAGAAACCTTTACCTACAGATTTACCAAGACGACCTTCTTCTACCATACCTTCTAAGAATTTAAGGTAGTTTTTAGCCCATTCTGGTGAGTTTTCATCCATTTTTGATTTTCTGATATTTAAATGTGTCGCGATACCAACGATATCATTCATACCAAATGGTCCATGTTCATCGTTTGTCGCTTTCATCCATGTTTTATCGATCATTTTATAATCTGCAACTTCGTTACCTAGTAAGTAACCTGCTTGTGTTACTAAAGGTACAAGTAATGAATTTAAAATATAACCTGGTTGTTCTTTTTGTATTGGAAGTGGAACCATGCCGATTGCTTTCGCAAAGTCTAATACTTCATTAAAGATTTCATCTGAAGTATCTTCCGTACGCATCACTTCACCTGTATTACGTAACCAAATTTCATTAGCAAAGTGTAATGCTAAGAATTTTTCTGGTCTACCTGTGACATCTTTAAATTGACTTGGCGCAAATGTTGAAGAATTTGTTGCGAAAATTGTTTTTTCAGGTGCACTTTCACCTAATTGTTTATAGAAATCTGTTTTAATTGAAACAACTTCTGGAATTGCTTCAATAACAATGTCAGCATCTTTCGCTGCATCAGGAATACTAGTACTAAATTGGATTGATTGATACGCTTGTTCTACTTTCTCTTCAGTCGTATCTAAATCATCTAAATAACGTCCTTTTAAGATATTCAAACGTTCTTTAACTTTTTCTAAAGCCTCATCATTAATATCATATAACGTTACATTAAATCCGTGGAATGCACTTTGGAAAGCGATTTGGCTTCCTAGTACACCGCCACCTGCGACTACTACGTTTTTAAAATTCATCTCTAATGCCCCCATAATTCATATTGCTTACAATTCAAGTATACGCTTAAAATTTATTTATTTGAACTGAATGCCTTTGGATAATATATAAATAATTAAATGGAATTTGCAAGGTTATATAAGCGTATGTATATGGATGAAGAAATAGAATGAGAATGAGTCATTGAGGAGCTATCAGAAGATAGATTTGGATAGGTACAACTTGAAGATGTGTATCGCCTTTTACGTAGTTGAATATATAAAAGAGCTCCCTTCAACATAGGGATGATTGTGAGTACGTTGAAGAGAGCGTTGTGAGACGAAATATTTGTACAATATAATTAGCTATAAAAATGCGACCGATTGTCACTTCGATTAAATCATTGTTTTACGTCAGACGTAAGTTTAATAACTATCACTTTTTAGTTTTAACGGTAACTCCTATAATTATTAATAAGTAATTAATAAAAAAGATCATATAAATCAACCTATTTCCAATGTTACTTGCTATGCCCTGATCAGTCGATATTAATATTACATTTATAATAATTAATACGATGATGATCGACATATAGACTTTATTTTTAATAAGGATAGGATCAAACCTCCCTGTAATCTATTATGAAGTTAAAACTTATGATACACATCTCTTTTCGCTTTTTACCAAGTTGCTTCATTCATTTTAATGTGAAGGATATAAAATGATATTTTAAGATTGATATTTATCAATCATTTGTTCAAAATGAAATTTAATTTTTTGTACAGTTTGTTGTTGTTCCATTTTCACTGCAGCAATTCTATAAGTCCCATCAGATGTTTTAATTTTCGTTACTGCATCTGGCATAAATATGGTTGCTTGACCTGGATAACTTACATAGATAGCTTTTTTTACATCTTTATAATAGCCAATATATTTCTGATTACCTACATGTAATTCATATTGATCCCAACCTAATTGAATTAAGGTAATCTCCCTCATAAAAATCTGATTATGGAGATACTTAAAAAGTATGGCAGGTATAAAAAATCCTACAATACAACCTAAAATATTTATAAAAACTAGATCCACTAGAAATGCTAGATTAATAATTATCACCATCACTACCATTGCTAGGTAAATAAAAATGATACCAACTATCACCGGTAATATTAAAAATTTGTTATATTTCAAACGTTCATGATCAACAACCACTTGTTTACCACTTATAGTCCCTTGATAAATAGCATTCTTTATTTGCATATAAGTCCCTCATTTTAAACAGCTACAGATAATTTGAATATCTATGTAATGATACATTTAAATCCGAAATGTCTTCATTAAAATTATACAATTATTTCGTTTTTATATAAATGATATATTTAAATATTTTAGATGCGATTTCTTTATAAAATCAAAACCAACAAATACAAAACAATCAGCCAGTACAACAAAATCCTCAACAAGCACAAACAAATACAAATCCAACACAAGATAAGCAACTGCAAGATATAGAAAATTATGAAACTTATTTAAGAAGTAAAGATAATATGACCGAATCTGACTTTAAGAAATATAATGAGCTAGTTGGAGATAGACAACTACCTGGTGATATAGCACAACGCATTGGTCATAATGGCGTCGCATCTGATGATTTAGCAACAGAAAATGACGAATAAAATACATTAAAGAAAATCTGAATTTAGCTTTTGTCTTTAAATTTTAATTTAAGGTTTGTTTCCTATAGATAAGGGGACAAACTTTTTTATTTTGTTTTAATATAATGATCAAAACCAAAAAATCAAATAAATATAGAATTAAATTAAACTCAACATTTTTATATAGCTTAGACATTTACAAAATATTTAAAATTATCATTTTTTTATTTAGTGGTTTGTGTTAGAATTTAGTTGTAATTTTCAAAATATTTATAGATGGGGGATTTTTCATGAAAACAACTAAAATTTTAGGGGCAACAACATTAGCAGGTGCATTATTATTTACAGGAGTAAGTTCACATAATGCAAGTGCTGCTGAATCATCAGTAAATGCAAATAACGCTCAATCAGTAGCTACTCAAGTTTGGAAAGAAGATGGTTATAAGCCAGAACGTGTTAATTTCCAAAAAGCGGAAGATAAAGGGGACTATTATTTACTAGGTTATAATAATAAGTCAGGTGTAGGCGACGGTGCTGTTAGAGTATATAAAGATGGCACTGTAGAAACAGGAGAAGGTGTTTTAGCAACAGCTGATGACGGTAAATTTTATAAGAATGGTAAATATCAATTTGATAATTCAAACAATAATGAACAAGGTCAACAACAAGCAACTGATAACACAGTAACTACTCAAAATAATAACCAACAACAAGCAGTTCAAAATAATGCCACACAAGCACAAGAACTACCAGCTACTGGTGAAACAACAAACAATGGTCTAGTAGCATCAATTGCTACGGCATTATTAGCTATTGGTTCATTACTTACTTTCAAACGTTTTTCAAAAGAAAAATAGTTCTAATAATATGCAAAAAGAGTACAATTTTGTACTCTTTTTGTATATATTGACTTAATATTTACCTCTAGGATTATTAGGGTTCATATCAACTAATTCATCATGTATAGCTTTGTGATTTCTTTGTACTTTGTCATAACCTCTGTTGATATCATTAGTCAACTTCTCGATGTTATTGTTTGACTGTTGTATCCCTACATTAAGTTCATTTAATAACCTTTGTTGTTGCTGACCTTGATGATTGATAGCTTGAATAGTTGCTTTTTGATTGTTACTCATACTATTTAATGTATTTTGAATATCATTGATATGAGATTTCAATTCATTCATATTTTTTTGATCTCTATATACATTGATGATTTCTTTCCAACTGTCACCAAATCCAGCATTTAAAATTGCAAATAATGTAGATAAAATGTCTAAACTTCTAAACTCAGATGGAAGATATGTTTCTAATTTTTGCGCTTCAGTCTCAAAATGGGTATAAATTGATTGATAATCATTCCTTATTTTACTATCAATCCTTTTATGTTCAGATAAAATATATTGCTTATCACTTTCAAACTGTGCCTCACACCTAGCAATCTCTCTATTAAAGTAATCTTGATCTAGCGCTCTTGCTACAGTCCATTCTCTATATTTAGCTTTGTATATTCTTCTTTCAATAAATCCACCAACAAAACCTAATATCAAATCTACCATTTTATAAGTAACAAAACATAAAATAGTAGCTAGGATTTTGGAAATAAAATCGTTTCTATTTTATTAGGATTAAACATTAAAAACCTTAAAAATTATGTTCTAGTATTTTTAATCAGAACATTAGGAATATTAATTTCTCTATTTTGTACGCATATCTTTATCAATTTAGAACAATCAGCATCCTATTTTAAACCTTTTTATGCATCCGGATATTCTCTTTTTTAGGCATAGTTAGCCATGCGGTAATACTTATAACATTAGTTGTGTTATATGCTCTAAAACCCAAAAATAATACAAAAGCAATCAATAATTATAGATAAAATCAAGATATAGAATAAGTATTGTTGACACTGAACCCTGAACTGTATACTTAATAAAACACTATGTTCTAGATTACTAATTCTCTGTATTTTACAAGTGATAAGTTGACTAGATTTTATTGAATGCGATTTCAACACCTTTTCTCTTATTCTCTAATTTCAATTGTTCTACTTCTGATAGTTCTTCCAATCCCTTACTATAATCATATAGTTTACCGTCTTGTTGGTTAAACCTATACCTTTCTCTCTTCTCAATATCATTGACATCAAGTTTTCACTTGTTTTCTATTCCTAATATTTTATGCTTTCATAATTCTTTTGTCATATAATCAACTACTTTCATTTCAATCACTTTATTTTTAGTTGCTAATGAATAAACTACTCTTTTCATAGAAAAAACACCTTCGCATGATTCATTTTAATATGAATTCAACGAAAGTGTTTTTAAGTTATTTCCCAAATTTTGGGTCATTGCAGAGTCCCTTTTTATTATTGATTATTTCTTCTTTTTAATTGTTTTTGCTTTCTGTGACTTTTTATCATTTTGTTTTTCAAATGATTTTATATACTCGTCTGCAATTTTTGAATAATATTGATTTGAAAAATACATTTGAATGATAAGGAATAATGCATTGATGGACCAATATAGTCCTAAAGCAGATGCTGATGTGAATGAAATATAAATAATAAATATAGGTGAAATTACCATCATCATATAGCCCATTTGTCTTTGTTCTTGGGGCATGTTACCTAAACTTACTAGAGATTGGATAAAATACAAAATACCCGCAATGAGCGTTATATAAATATCTGGATTGGATAAATCAAACCATAAAAAGTGAGGATATTGTGATAAATGATTATGTACTGGCCATTTTAATGATGCATATAGACCAAATAATATTGGCATTTGAATAAGCATAGGTAGACAACCTAACATGCTTTTCATTGGATTAATATGGTATTTTTTATATACATCCATCATCTCTTTATTAGCATCCATTTTTTCTTCTTGTGTACGCGCACGTCGCACTTTTTCCTGAATAGGATCTAACTCTGGTTTAGCGATTTTCATTAGTTTTCTCATAAACTGACCATTTTTAGTTTGTGATAACATAAATGGCAACATTATTAATCTAATCGCTAATACGATAATAATAATAGCTAGACCATAATTATGATTAAGATGTTCTCCCATCCAATTTAAAAATAAATCCATTGGTTTAGCAAAAGTATTATAGAAAAACCCATTTCGATTTTCTGGTTTAGAATAGTTACAAGCTGATAAAAATACAGGTGCTAATAATACTAAAATCAAATATTTTAGTTTCATTTTTATGTATCCTTTCAACAAAAATAATTAAAAAAGCAACCATATAGGTTGCCTGTGAACATTACAATAAAGTGTGAAAAAATTACTAAAGTCATCTTACTAAAAAAAGAATTTAAATTAAAGTGAAAATATATAATTCTTACAAATTGACTATACATAATTATTAATTAGTTTAATCATGCTTAAATGGAGAACACCGACATCACAGTGCTTGTCCCTCTTTCACTAACTTCACTTAATCCCTTACCTAAATTTACGAGTAACTTATAATCATTTCTAATTTACCTTCAAATAAAATATCTTGATCTTCATTTGTAATGATAAAATGTCTACCTTTTTGTATATCGTATCTTTCATCATCTATAATCACACTACCTGTCCCATCGATGACTGAAACTAAGCAATAAGCATGTGGTTTATTGTAATTTAATTTACTATTAATTTCCCATTTTTCGACTGTAAAAAATTCGTTTGATACAAATTGAGTTACTGTCTGTCCTTGAACTTCACTTTTTTGAGGTACCATATTAGGGTTCTCTTGATTAATATTGATGACTGCTTTACTTTGTTCTAAATGCAAATCTCTTAAATGCCCATGTTTATCTTTACGATCATAATCATATATACGGTAAGTTGTATCAGAAGACTGCTGAGTTTCTAATATCAATATACCTGAACCAATAGCATGAACTGTCCCCGCAGGCACATAATAGAAGTCACCTGGTTTAACTTTCACCTTTTTAAATAATCGATCAAATTCTCGATTATTTATGCACTCAACCAAATCTTCTTTATTATCAACATTAATGCCGTAGATGATTTCTGCATCTTCTTTGGCATCTAAGATATACCAACATTCAGTTTTACCGTATTCACCTTCATACTTTTGAGCATAATCGTCATCGGGATGAACTTGTACCGATAACTTATCATTCGCATCTAGGATTTTGGTTAATAATGGAAATTTATCTCTTTTATCATTACCAAATAATGAACGATCAATTGACCATACTTCATCTAACGTTTTACCTTTATAATCACCATTTTCTATCACATTGGGACCATTGGGATGTGCTGAAATGGCCCAACATTCTCCAACATTATTGCTAGGTAAATGATAATTAAATGATTCTAATGCAGTGCCACCCCAAATTTTTTCCTGAAATACTGGTTTTAAAAATAATACCATGTTTTATTTCACCTCTATATCTCTTTTAATATGTCGTAAATATCGTCTTTTGATGGTGCATTAATTAGTGCTTCTCTTGTTTTGTCATCCATCAAACTTCTAGACAGTCTTTGTAGTAATTTCAAATGTGTATTATTACTGTCATTTGGTACGACAATCATAAAGAGTATTTTCGGAAGTGTTTCATCTAAACTAATCCAATCTACGCCTTCTTTATTTTGTAAAACGGCTACAGTAGGTTGTTTAACTGCATCAGATTTAGCATGAGGAATTGCCACATTCATACCAATGGCTGTTGTTGATTCCGCTTCTCTATTTAAAATTGCTTGTTTAACAACATCTTCATTGTTTATAAAGCGATGTTCTTTTAAATTTTTCACCATATAATCAATAGCTTCTTCTTTGGTTTTCACATTAGTGTTTATATTGATAACGTCTTTTTGAAATACGTTATCGTTATGTTCAACACTTTCATCCACTTTAGACTCTGAATGTTTGCTTTCTTGACTACTATTTGTACTTGTTTCTAAATGAGCATCTACTTGATTCTCTTCTACATCAGTTACAGGTGTATTTCTTTTTAAAATTAAAATTGTAATCATTGTTACCAAGCTACCGATAATAACTGCGATAAAGAACCAAATAATATGATCGATACCACCTAAAACAGCAACAATAGGACCACCATGCGCAACTCTATCTCCAACGCCACCCATAGCAGCAATGACTGCAGCAACCATTGCACCAATCATATTAGAAGGTATGATACGCAATGGATCTTGTGCAGCAAATGGTATAGCACCTTCAGTAATACCAAACAATCCCATAGTAAATGAGGCTTTCCCCATTTCTTGTTCAGCATGATTGAATTTATGTTTTTGAACAAATGTTGCTAACCCTAATCCAATTGGTGGTGTACAAACAGCAACTGCTACCATTCCCATCACAGCATAATTTCCTTCTGCAATTAGGGCAGATCCGAATAAGAAAGCTACTTTATTCACAGGACCTCCCATATCAAATGCAATCATTGCACCTATAATAAGGGCTAATATAATAATGTTAGCGCCCTGCATACCTTTCAACCATCCAGTCAACGCTGTAAATATACCAGAAATAGGCGCACCTATAAGGAATATAAAGATAAGTCCTACTACTAAAGATGCAAGTATTGGAATAATGATGATTGGCATAATAGGTGCCATTGCTTTAGGTACTCTAATATTTTTAATCCATTTAGCAACATATCCTGCTATGAAACCTGCCACAATACCACCTAAGAATCCTGCGCCAGCTTCACTACCGTACAAGCTTCCATCAGCCGCAATAGCACCACCAATCATACCTGGTACTAGACCTGGTTTATCAGCAATACTATATGCGATGTAACCTGCTAATATTGGAACCATAAAACCAAATGATAATTTACCTATATTCTCAATTGCTTTCCAAAATGAATCATCAGGAATTTTGAGACCTTCAGATGTAGGGTGTCCTCCTAAAGTTAAAGCGATTGCTATTAGTAAACCACCCACTACGATAAATGGAACCATGAATGATACACCATTCATTAAATGTTGATACACCATCTGAATACCGCTTTTTTGATCTTCTTCGTCATCCGAATCATTAGATTGTGTTGTTGCATTTTTATCGTGATAAATTTTAGCATCTTGATCTATTATTCTTTGTATTAAGGTTTCTGGATGATGGATGCCTTCTCTTACATTTTCATTAATCAATCTCTTTCCATTAAATCTTGATAAATCCACTTGTCTATCAGCTGCAATAATAATGCCATCAGCTTCTCTAATTTCCTTAGCAGTTAAAACGTTCTCTGCTCCTACGCCACCTTGTGTCTCAACTTTAATATCTACACCCATTTTCTTGGCTGCTTGTTCTAACTTCTCTTGAGCCATATAAGTATGAGCGATACCGTTTGGACAAGATGTTATTGCCAATATTTTCATCTTCTTCACGCTCCTTCACTTATAGTGTAAGCGTTGTCAGAAGGCCATAAAAAAAGATAATTACCGTTACTAGTGGTAATTATCCTTTGATTAGTTTTAATATTTTATTTTGAAAAGCTGTTTCTTCAAGATGTGCTAATTGATGAATATCTTCTTCATCTAATAAAGACAAGTTTTGCATCATTTGTTTCATCAAATGGATATCTGGTTTAGCAATTGCTAAGAAAAACACTAATTTTACCTTATGCTCTTTCCAATAAAATCCATTATTACTCTTAAATATAATAATATGTGAGTTTAATACCTTTGTAGGATCACCATGGGGCATTGTCATGCTATTACCAATATATGTTGAGGAGGCTTTTTCTCTATTTAATGCTGTTTCTATATATCCACTACTAATCGCTTTATAGTTATTCAAAATTTGATGCGCCATTTCAAACACACCTGGTATGGTTTGTATAAAATCATTGTTAACGATCGTAACAGGTATCTCATTTAATCCATTATTTTTAGATATCGGGTTTAATTTACCTTTAACGATTCGATTCAATTTAAATTGATCATCTTCTGAAAATAGTGGAGAAACTTTAATTACATCTAAATATTGTGGTAATTGCATATTAATATCATGCGTTGTGATAAGTATATCTATATTTTCAAATGCATCATTTTCAATATCTTCAAATCTTAGTATATCTATAACCTTAACATGCTGGTTAACTTTCGATATTTTGGTTTCTAATAATTGAGAAATACCTAATCCATAGTAACAACAAATGGCTATATTAACCTGTGATTCTTCATTTCGATCTATAGATGCTTGAAAATGTATCGTTAAAAATGCAATTTCATCTTCACTTAAATTGATTCCAGTATCTTTAGCAAGTTCATGGATAATATCGTATAATACGTTAAA
Source organism: Staphylococcus sp. HL28 (assembly GCF_021117155.1). Classification (NCBI taxonomy): domain Bacteria; kingdom Bacillati; phylum Bacillota; class Bacilli; order Caryophanales; family Staphylococcaceae; genus Staphylococcus; species Staphylococcus sp. HL28. Next base: position 124,702 of record NZ_CP088218.1, on the reverse strand, counting down.
TACATATGGATAAAGTATTTTTATTTCACCTGTTAATGGATTATTTAAGTAAACTTCCTTCATAATTCTTAAATAGGTACGACTAAAATGTGCAAGTAAATTGTCCTTTAAAACATTATCCGAACCAAATTTAAGGTGCATCTTTTGTTCCATTTTTGTAATCAACTGCTGTATGTAACTTTCAATGAAAACTTTCTCAAAACCTAAATCAAATTTATTAAAATGATAACTAATAAAAAATGAGAATAAATGTACAGTTTGTGTATTTAAATGATATCCTAAGCGCTGATTGATGCCTTTTATAATTTCATTTGAAATAACTAGTGATTCATCATTAATATTCCATGATTCTTCTGATATGGATTGCCTTTTTAAAATTAATATTAGATGTATGACAAGTTGTTCAATTTGAAGATGTGACGTCCGAATATCATGGACGCTTAAGTTTGTTTCAATAATTTGTTTGATTATTTGTATATGAGCCTTGGGTAATTCATTTAATATCAAATCTTCCACTCGGTGATGTTGCTTTGATAATTGATTCAAATGTAAAATCGCATTATTAATATCTTTTTCATTACCTGTTACCCTAATACCTGTCTTTCTCTTGATAATGATATTAACTTCATATTTCTCACACCACATTTGAATTCTACTCATATAATCCAATATTTCTTTCTTAGACAATTGAAATTGTTCCATTAATTCACTTATTAATACTGATTTACTATACATGAGTAATTGGTATGCTATTTTAATCAACAACTTACCATCTTGATGTAAATAATTGCTCAGTTGATTATCAATGTCTTCGAGAGAATAACGTGTCGTATTTAAGAAATACCCTTTAGATTTAATATTCCCAATCACTTCTGGCATAAATTGATTATTAATGATTTTGATATCGGTTCTAGCTGTCCTATTTGAAATATTTAAATAAGACGCTATATCATCAGATTTTAGGTAATCACTTCGATTATTACGCAATAATTCTATAAGCTTAATTTGTCTTTCAATCATTAAAAAACCCCCTTTCATCTAAAATTCACTTGAAATAACGCTTTCAAATCATATTTTAGAATTAAAAGGAAGTTTCGGCAATTAAATGTACTATTGAGTAATTTAATGAAATGAGTAATTATAATTCATTGTATTTTGAATTATTATCTTTACTTTTATCTACAGGATACTTTTCTGCGTTTTTAACAAGTTTTCGCTCTATAATTTCATTGATATCGAAATCTAGATTATCGGCAAACATATAACTATATATTAAAATATCAGCCAATTCTTCTGCTAATCGTTCTCTTTTACTTTCGACAACATCTTCTGATGATTTCCATTGAAATAATTCTAATAACTCCGAAGCTTCTAGTGTTATAGACAACGCCAAATCCTTTTCATTATGAAATTGTCTCCAATTACGTTCATCTCTAAATTGATTAATTTTTTCCATAACACTGTTTTCAGTTCTCATTTCTATCATCCTTTCGAAGCTTCTTTAAGTGCATTTCTTAGTTCATCATCAACCGCATAAATATATAAACCATTGACGCCCCTTGTAAGCAGAACGTTCAATTCATTTCTTAATAATTCTTCGCCAAAATTTTTCATAGTATCATCAGAGAGTTTTCGGTTTTGTGTTACCTGTATATTTTTACTTTCGCTTTTATCATAAATTATCTTACCATTGCGATATTTCACTGATGGCCCAATAATTACACCAGCATAATTTAAATCAAATCCTTGAATTGTAAAAGTCGATCCTATTTCATTAATCGTTTGACTCTGTTCTGGCCATGCTAAATTTTTCTCACCTCTAGGACATTTTAATTGTAAGTTCCATGGTCTAGACCATTGTCCTATTTTAACTTCCCAAAATAATCCATCATTCGGTGATTTTCCATTTTTAAATTCCCAATCAAATGTCGCAAGCATTCTAGACAAACCTGATTCAATATTTTTAGATTTTCTTAAAATCGCTTTTTCTAATTCTGCTGGTGTGTCAAAAATTTTAATATCGTATCCTTTGCTATCTTGGGGAATAGGGTCAATTTTATGATCATCTATTAAATGTCTTAACCAATTCATTGTTTCAATGCTGCTATTGATTCTTAGTTGGTTCTTAAGTAGTAAATGATTATTTTGATCTTTAGAATACTGTATTAATTTATCTAGTGTATCAAATTCCCATATTTGTTGTTTACTTAATATCTGTTTTTTATCAAAGACTGCAACAACGACTTTAGCTCTTTTTTGAATATCTTTTAGATGTCCTTCTCCTCGATAAGACATTTTACCTTGCGTAAGCAGTAAATGTGCTTCATCAATAATAACAACATCCGCTTTATCTTTAACATCTCTATTCAAAATAAAACTAGTGGGTTTATTAATTATATTCTGATTTTTTCCTTCTAAACCAAGTTTATTAGCAATTTGCTTATATACCTTTAATTGTTGATCGTGATTAACCAATAGATGAATATCTAAATTCTTCATCTCATCTAAATCCATCATTTGCTTTAGCTCAAAAAACAATGTGCTCATTAATACAGTTTTACCAGAACCAGCTTCTCCTTCTACTAAAATCAATTGATTTTCTTCACTTTCACTTAAAATAGCATGTTCTATTTTATTTAAAATCTCATCTTTAACTGATTGTTGCTCATTCGTTAATTTATGAAATGGAGATGCTTTAAAAATCGCTGAGTCTTTAATTACACTTTCAATAGGAAAAAGTTTGCTATTCTCTTTATGTAATTGTTGCCAAATATTTGTGAATATTTCATCTAATTTTTCAGAAGTATAATATTCATTTTGCTGATTTGTTCTACTATTAAATATTGAAGTCACAGCATCTACACTAGACAAATACTGCATAAACTTGTTTTCTATATCTAAAGTTAAAGACTTATTAAAGAACGGATGTCCTATAACATACATCGAAGACGTATCAGAACTGTAAAATGATTTCCAATAGTCTTTAAGCTTCACATCATTTTTCAAATGTTGAATAGTTCTATTTTTGATATCCGTTGTTTCACCAACATACAAATTAAAGTGATCAGACTTATTTTTATCATTTATTATATAGACAGTGGGATATCTGAGTAAAAATTTGGAATCATCACTCTGTTGCCACTCGCCTAATGAATTGACTAGCTCTTCATTAGAATAACTAATATTTTTTATAATCGGCTTCCTCATGCTACTCATATATCCTCCAATCTACTTCATACCTAAAATTACAGAGTACTAAAACATTGCTGCATTTTATTAATTTCTGCCTCAGGTTTCACTCATACCTAAAATTACAGAGTACTAAAACCTAACTCATCCATTGAATCAAGAACTTCTGGTTTCACTCATACCTAAAATTACAGAGTACTAAAACGTCGGTTTTGTTAGTGATAAAGCCTAATTCGTTTCACTCATACCTAAAATTACAGAGTACTAAAACAACTAAATAAGTATGACCGTATTCTGCATAGTTTCACTCATACCTAAAATTACAGAGTACTAAAACACCTGAAGACGCTTTAACATTAGGTGTTTGGTTTCACTCATACCTAAAATTACAGAGTACTAAAACCTTGGTCGACAGGTTCGCCTACAATACCGTGTTTCACTCATACCTAAAATTACAGAGTACTAAAACATTCACCGGGTCTAATATTTCTCCATCTTTGTTTCACTCATACCTAAAATTACAGAGTACTAAAACGAGAACCTGTCCAACCGTTAGCGCCATACCGTTTCACTCATACCTAAAATTACAGAGTACTAAAACTCTCTTCGGTACGCCAAGTTCCCTCTTTTAGTTTCACTCATACCTAAAATTACAGAGTACTAAAACTCATGATGTGAATTCTCGATGTATAAATTAGTTTCACTCATACCTAAAATTACAGAGTACTAAAACATTTTCAACTCCTAAAATAAAAAGCCGACGGTTTCACTCATACCTAAAATTACAGAGTACTAAAACTAGATTTTACTGACGCAGATCATGCACATCGTTTCACTCATACCTAAAATTACAGAGTACTAAAACCTCTAGCGCAAAATTATAGTTAATTTTCTTTAACAAACTGTTCTAAATATTTAGCCATACTTAAGGGTAATTTCGTCTCATCTATATTCAATATAAATTCATGATTGCAATGTTGCATATATGAAACTCCTACATATAAATCAATTGAACTAAATAACATAATTTGAGCAATTTGATAATTAGAGATAATCGGTTTTATTTCAATTTTATCCTGGTAAGCTAATATAAATTGATTTAAACTCTGCTCTATTTCACTTCTTTCAAAATTTAATGGGGCATTCCAAAGTAGATTATCTACCAATTCAGATGATATTTTTTGATTATCACATCTAATATAGTTATTATATTTCCAATCCTCAGCTAAAAAATGCAATGACCCTGTTAATACTATAATATCAATTCCAAGTGATATTATTAACTCTTTCAAACGTATTTGTTCTTTTGGACTTAAATTTGCTTCAGGATACAAATATATTAATAGCAACTTGCCACCGTATTGTTTATTTAACTCCTCAACTAAAAGCGGTAATATTTGTTCGATTCTGACAATTAATTTAGAATAATCTTCATTTAAACTATACTCAAAGCTTAATAATTTAATAAATTGTTTGATATCAAATGCTTTTATCTTTAAAGGTAATTCTGTTTTATTAATCAAATTTAATAAATCTTCAAATAAAACATTAATGGATTCTATATAAGAACTACTTTCAATGTTTTCATAAAAATCACGTTGTAGCTTTTTGTTTATAATTGAATTGCTACTTAACAAAAACTCATTATCTATCGCTCTATTATCAATGATTATACTTTCATAAGAAAGTGGTGAAATTTCTTCTTGATTTAACATTTCCGCGATGGTCACATGACTTTTATTAGAATTTCTCTTTTTAAAATATTGATTGATGACATTCAACAAATCTTCTTCTATCGTTTCATACTCATTATAAATAGACGTATATTTACCAATATTTAATGTTATTGTGGGTAAACTTTCTGTTTTAATACACCATTGTAAATTTGTCATGATAATACCTCATTCAAAATATGATTGTTCGATTGTCACCTAATATTTCAATATTTTGATTTTCCTCGCCCAATAATATTTGCATATGTTCATATTGTTTTTCGGTAATAATCAAAGCCCTGACATGCCCTTCTGATGGTAAAAATGTATTTACACGTTTAATCGTTTGGTTCGCAGCGTCTTTATTTACAACACTTTTTATATAAATAGAGTATTGCATCATCAAAAATCCATCTTCAATTAACTTTTTCCTAAATTTACTATAAATCCTACGATGTTTTTTCGTTTCAGTTGGTAAATCAAACATTAATAATACTCTCATAAATCTATAACTCATAAAAACTATATTTACTTAATTTAGGAAATTTAACTCTATCAAGTTGTCCATCTTTAAAATAGTCAATGATAGATTGAATCATGATTTCAATTGCTCTAATTACAGTCTGCATTTTCCCATCAATTTCAATACGTGCATGTAATAAATTAATAATTTTTACCCGGTATTCTTTGGTTAAAAAGTCTTGGGGCGGGTGTTTTAAAAGAAATAAATCTACAATTGGTCTAAAAGGTTCAATCAAATCAGAAGCCAAATTAAAATGATTTCTCCCTCCTATGTGATGTATCCCAATTGCTGGAATTAAGCCCTTTGCAACAATCGTTCTTGCTATCGCTGAATTCAAAATAGTATATCCATAATTTAATACTGCATTCTCTATAATTTCTTCATTATCTCTAGTAAAGTCTTCAAAAAAACTATTAAAATAATATTTCGCTGCTTGTCCTTCAATATTATTTCTGTCAAAAAGAGTTACGGAATTTTTTAATTCTATCATCTTATCTACTCTCTCACTTTGAATTGATAAGTATTTCATGCATTCAATTTGATTTTGAATTTTATTTTCGATAATAATTTTCCATAATTCGCTTTTTCTAGCCTCATCCCATTTCAATTGTTCTTTCATTTGTGTATATTGGTTAAAATGTCCTGAAACAGGTTGTAATGTACATTCAGGCAGATGCTTTTGATTACAGAATATGACTAATATGTTGTAATCAGATAATTCAACTAGAAGTCTTGCCGTAATCGTTGTAGTTAAATCTTCTATTACTAAGGCAAATATATCGGATAATGGTATTTTAGTTTCTAAATCACCTTTCATGATTTTTAAACTATTTAAATTTAAAGACATATGGTTTACATCTGAAACATACACGATTCGCCAACTCATCATTAAAGACCTCGTTTAAATATTAATTGTGGTGCTTTTTCAGTACTATGCAAATACAAATTACCTAAAACATCTGTTGTAAATTTTTCAATTGATTCCGTCTTTTTACCAATTGTTTTCTTTATACGTGGTTCACCTTTAATATTATTTATCTCACAGTAATCTTTATATTTAATATCGTAATAATCTAATTCAATGATATTTCTGTCATCACTATTCACACCAATAATTTTGTACAAATCGCCATTTAGTTTAATCAAATCATTCTTATAAAAACTGGCAATAAATTGATCTGTATCTTTAATTTTTTTCTTTTCTTTTAATTCTTGATACTTATCTTTAGGGATATAATAATAATTATCTTTCTTAAATACATTTAAATAAGCAATTGTTACGAATTTATATCCTTTTTCAGTTAAATAAACATCAAACCTATAATTTTTAATTGATAATTTCACTAATTTTTTTGTAGAATTTTCGTATTTATTTGTTACATCTAAATGATTCCCTACTTTATTTCCTAAAAGCTTTATCTTTTTAACAATTGGACCATTATTTTTTTTACTATACTTTGTTAAATATTCTCCGGTCTCTTCATAATACTTAGCTAGCGGGTTTTTTTCATCAGAATACTGTTTCATTATAATTGATAATTTTTCAAAAGTTTTTGGATCATTTTGGTACATTAAAAATTTTTCTGGATTTTTATTAAACTGCTTTTTTAAATTAGTATTATCTTTCCCATAAATATCCGTAATAGTTTGAACAATGTAATCATGTTCGTCTTTCATTCTTGTAGAATATAAAGTGTCATTAATAAGTTGTCTATTCGGTTTCTTATCTACTCTATGAGAAAATTTATAATCTCTGTATTGTTTAATGTCTTCAACAAGCTTAGGTGTCTCAAACACGTTGTTATAATCTTCTTCTTTTTCAACTGTTACTTTTTTAGTATTATTTTCAATTGTTGGTTTTTCTAAAATTTTATTTGCATTTTGTAATTTTTTATTTTCTTTAAATAAAAAATCTGCATTTGCGATTATTAAAGCGTCTTCAGCATGATGTTTGTAACCATGATTTCTATATTTATCAAATCTCCATACTTTTCTTAAATGATTGGTAAAACTCCCATTAATTGTTTTAACTTTTACATCCATGTTATTAGCACTAAAATATGCTTTTAGATAGCTAGTAAGTTCTCTAGTCGCATATCTTGTATCTACTAAATTTCGATTGATAAATTCCTTTTGTACTTCTAATTTATTAATATCCCGTTCTTCCAATAAATAGTCTTTCTTTTTCTTAGAAATTCTATCTTTCGACTTACTTAAATTTAAGATATGTTGCTTAAATTGATTGTATGATAACTTTGCATCACTAGAATTAAGGTATTGGTATGGTGTTATATTACCTTTTTTACTATTTTCTATTTGTTTAACTAACACTTTATTATGAATTGAGTTATCAAATGCTACAGAACGAGGAATAATATGATCGACTTCATAATTTTGAGGATTATTTAACAAATCCATTAAAGCTATACTTTCTAATGAATACAAACATTTACCTTCTTGTTGATCATGTAATCTTATCTTCTCTACAATTCTTTTGGCATTTTGATTTCCAGTTTGGCCAATTATTTCATTTATTCTCTTACGAGTTGCTTCGTTTTTCTTTTGTAGGTTATTAATAAATTTTTTTCTATCATCACTATTATTTTCTCGAGCTAATTCTATAATGATATCTTCAGGTATACCGTATTTTTCAATCACTTTATTGATAACATTTATTGATTGAATAAAAGTCCTTTTCACTACAGGAGATAAAATAAAGTCGTTCACCATATCTTTTGGTATTTTATTTTGTTCGGATAAGTCGACTTTGTTCGGTTTAATGTTCAAATAATTAAAGATTTCCATCTGGTTTCTAGATGTTTGCCATAATTCTTCATTAATTAAATGAATACATTTTAATGACAAGCGATGTGTTCCGTTATATCCTATTAGTTTAGCTATTTCAGCTTTATCTTGTTCATTTAAGATTTCTGGTAATTTGTTTAGCTCTTCTTTTATGCTCTGCTCATCTTGATAGATTGTTAATATTTCAGCAATTTGGTCTAAAATAGCTTCATTTTCTAAAATACTTTTATCAAACACAATTGACTTTAGATCATGATATAATTTAAATTCTGTAAATTGCGGTGTCCCAGATTTTGTTATTCTATAACCTTTAATATCTTCTGGATTTACCCCTATTTCTTTAGCAATTTGTTTTAAAGTTGGCTTTTTCTTTTGTTTAAATACATTTTCAATAATATGATATTTTTCATGATATTCTAATTTTTCAGAATTATCTCTTTGTATTATGAGATTATTTAAATCATTTAATGCGTTAAATAAATCAGCAGAATATGCATATTTTACACTTCGTAATTCTTGGGGGAAATATGTGCAGTGTCCCATTAACATTTCATACCATTTCTTCAAATCACCATTCCATCCAAAAGGACTACCTTGTCCTGGTCCTTCAAAATACTCTCGACGTGTTTCAACTATTTCTTTATATTGGTTAATGAAATCTATATCTAAGTTGTGATAATCTTTTTGCACTTTAAGGAGTTGATCAATTTCCTTTAATATATCTGTTGTTTTGAACCTGTTTTTTTCTCCCCTTATTTGTCCTTCTTTTAATCTTTGTAACTGTACTTCACAAACATATTTATCTTTTAATAGTTTATTATTTCTATTAATCTGTTCCTTTGTAGATAACTCATTGGAGGCATCCTCATCTTCACTACTAACATTAATGTTGTGAATTCCCCTTCTTTTCGCTAAATGTAATAAAGCAATAGCAAGTTCATCTTTACTTAATATTTCACTTAGTCCTTTAACTCTAATTTGATAAGGATTATTTGATGTTGGTATTTGTTCTTTATTTATTAGGTCATATTCTGTGAGTAATAATTTTACTCGTTCTAATCTATGTATTCTTCGTCTTTTTAATCGTCTAGATCCTCTTTTACTTCTACGACCTTCATTATTATCTACGTTTGCTTCTGGAAAAAGCCTAACTCCTGCATCTATAATTTTTTTAGTTTCAAAATTAATAATTCCATATCCTACTGATGTAATACCTAAATCTAAACCCAAAATATATTTTTCTTTCATAGTTTACACCCACCTTATTTGTTTTATTTTATTATAATTTAAAACCAATAAACGTGGCACTACTTTTTATATTTTTTCTACATAAGTTGTTCTAAAACAAAAAAATCCCACTAATAAATTAGTGGGATAAACACGACATATAGTCTTGTTTCAGTAGATTCTGTAATTTTAGGTATGAGTACAAGTTAGCTAAACTTGTTGTCTGTAATTAAATTATAATTGTTATTCAATAGCATTGCAACTAAAATATTACACTTTCAATATTCAAATTACAGAGTACTAAAACAATACTGGCTTAGGAATGCTTTCTTATTCAGTTTCACTCATACCTAAAATTACAGAGTACTAAAACTACTGGATGTATCCGAAAATTGTGTATAATGTTTCACTCATACCTAAAATTACAGAGTACTAAAACTAGATGGTAAGTATTAAGAATTAATAACTCGTTTCACTCATACCTAAAATTACAGAGTACTAAAACCTCTAGCGTATAAATCTTTACTACTAAAAATTTTAGTAATACATACTTCGTATTATCTACTTGATAATCTAAATATATATCTTAAACAAATAAAAATCTACTTTTATAACCACAAATAAGCACTCGCCGTACTAGCGAGTGCTTTTATATTGTATTTTATATTTCTCTCAATTGGCTTTCGATTTCGTCTCTTTTGTCCTCTAGGAAATCGGGGAGGTTGAGTTGTTGACCTAGTTTATCGACGGGTGTATCAACGGTAAACCCTGGCTCTGCTGTCGCAAATTCGAATAGGATTTGGTTATGTCGATAGTATAATGATTTGAAGAAGTATCGATCGATGATGCCGGAGTTAGGGTTAGGTTGTCGTGCTATTTTCTCATAAATATCGTTTAAGTCTATATCTGTAGGTAGATTGACTGCGACATGATGTACATAGCCTTGCCCTGGTCGCACACGATGACCTTGTTGATTAACGATGACGAAGTCTGTATATAATCCTTGTTCGTCTAATGTCATGATGGTTGTATTATCATCTACTTCTAAATCATTACGTTGATGATAACCTAAGATATATTCAAGAAATTCAGTTAACGCTTCTGGCTTTCTACTACGTAATTCAACTGGTCCCATTCCCAGTATTTGAACATCTTTAGGTATGTCTGTATCATCATTGGCTGACCATTGTTCTGGCGTTTGATAATCATCGTTCACTAATAAAATGATTTCAAGTTCATCTGGATCTTTTAGCAACACCGCAGACTGACCTACATAGGTGAGTGACGTCCATTCCACATTGTTTTGGTCTAAACGCTGTTTAAAATAGTTCAAGGCCGCTTCCGATGGTACGAGTAATGTTAACCGATGAATCGAATCTGTTCCCGGTCTATGCTTACCAACATTTTCAATTTCAAAAAATGTCAATAATGTACCAGGATGACCTGCATCATCACCATAAAATAAATGATACATTTTTGTATTATCTTGATTAACTGTTTTCTCTACCAATCTTAATCCAAGTACCTCAGTATAAAACGCCTTATTTTTGACCGCATCTTTGGTGTACATCGAAATATGATGGTGCCCTAATATTGTCATACCAACCACTCCTCTAACTCTATCTTTTCATCTATTAAATAGTGTTTGTATGTATTTAGCAACTTATCTGTTTTAAAATCAAATCCTATAATCAAGCTTATTCAATTCTGGTATCATTTACATCGATTTAAACCTAATAGTAGGACGAGAAAAACAACATATTAAATGCCATTCAAGCACAACTTAATCCTTTGCTGTAAACTAAAGGGTAAATTGCATTTCTATACATCAGAATTTTATAAATGATTTAATTAATTCACAAACGTTGTATTATGATACCTAACGTTATATAATAACAATGTAATTATATCGCTTAAAACGCACCAAAGCCCCTTACTACTGCCATAGTAAGGGGCTTTATTAGTGTTGGCTACCTGTCATCCTTTTTATTATTGCGATTACGTAGCCAATGCGTAAATAAAGCAACGATAAAACCATTGATGATTGCGAGTATATACATCGCAATATACAACAGACTGGGACATAAATATAAATTTCAAGTTACATTCATAATTAGGCAGTAGTTGACTGTAAAGTTATTCTTTTTCTTAAAGAAATTAGAATGACTTACACATGAGTATTAACTCATGTGTTCAGATTAAGTTTAAGAGGTATACATGAACTTAAAAGTTCATGTATAAAACCGTCTAAGTAATGAATTACAAAGACGGTCTAATGTATCAAGCTTTTTCATTTCTAGTCAACCTTGCTGGGGTGGGACAACGAAATAATTTTTAAGAAAATATTATTTCGGTCTCACTCCCGCTAAATCACCGCTTTACATTCACTTATTTTCTAACTTCCAAATCACTTTCCATAAACTCAACACTGTCGACAATTACTTTTGTCGTACACCTTTTAATGTGCTCATTAATATCATAACTACAACAAGCATACCGCAAATGGTATACATCCAGCTGAATCCTACTAAATCGGATATAGGCCCCATCAAGCTTCCGCCTAACGAGACACCTAAATCTGCACAGGCTATAAATAATCCTAGTAGCATATTTCGACCTGCTTTGGGTAAAACGAAGCTCAAATATGACGTAAGTGTTGGATATACTAAAGCTTGTGTGGCACCAATCAATATCGCACTACTGTAGAACATCATTACGTGTATATGTGGCCCTATGGCTACAAGCATCGATGCAATAACAAGTAACATCAAGACACTGACCATATAAACAGGATGCCACATACCATCTGAAGGAATGTATTTACGTAAATAAATACGTGCTAACACGACAGCTATAGCTTGAATGGTTAGGAAGATTCCGGCATCTGCAAACCCAAATTTGACTGTGTATAACGGCACAAAGGTACTCACTGCACCAAAGACAATTGATACTACAATCATAATGAGTCCGCTATTAAATAATTCTTTATTTTTAAAGAATTGTGCAAAGACTGTGACTGCATTAAATGGCAATGGTTCAACCTTTTTACGCGTGTCAGGTTCTTCATTAGCAAAGGTGACACGGTAACCGAAGAATGTCGTCGTTAAGGCAATCGCAATCATCACTATAGCGAATATTGAGATGCGATCTAAATGCCAAATACCTACTGCAATAAGTGGTCCAGCCAAATTAGGTATTGTAGAAAATAATGAATATAGTGACACACCTTCTGATCGATGTTCTTCTGGCAAGGCATCTATAATACCTAATTGTAGCGACATTGAGAAGAATGCCGTACACACACCTTGCATCACTCTGGCTATGAAATAGCCTTCTAATCCAGTCAGTCCATATAGTATTAACGCACAAGCATTAATCAATAAAATAATACGTAATACTTTGATAGGTCCGACACGGGCAATAATTTGGCCTGCCCACGGACGAAAGACCATTGCTGTTAACATGTAAGCCCCCATCACAATACCAATGGTTGTATTGGTTGCCCCTAAATCATGTCCTCTTAATGGAATGAATACATTCAATATGGCATTCGCACTAAAAAACATGAGTGTAAGTATATATAATCTTAGAAATGGCCAAGCCATGGCACCTTTCATTGTCTCACTCCTTAGAATGATAGTTGTTTGTCTATCAATGCTTGGGTATAAGCATTGGTTGTTGTATGTAAATCACGTGTTGCGATTTGTTCATCAATTTGACCGTCTTTAAAAATAACTAAACGATCACATAGATACGTAGCAGCTTGAATATCGTGTGTAATAAAGATATAGCTTAAATGACGCGTATGCTTTAATCGCTTCAACAAATCTAATATCTGTGTTTGTATCGACATATCTAGCGCACTGATTGCCTCATCGAACAAGATATAAGTTGGGTTAATACATATCGCTCTAGCAATAGCAACCCGTTGTGCTTCGCCACCTGATAACATATTGGGATATTTATCTAGAAAATCTTCTGATAATCCAACTTCTTCCAATAGTGTCTTTGCGGCTCCTTCCATCTCATCAGTACTCTGTTTATCACATTGACACATCACTTCAAATAGAATATCTCGCACAGTTTGAAATGGATGTAGTGAGGAGGTGTAATCTTGAAATACAGCGCCAATTTGATGACGTCTGACCTTCTTCTTGTACATCGGTTGGTCATTTAATGTCACTGTACCTTTATCTGGCCTTTCAATCCCTAATATCATGCGACTCAATGTCGATTTACCACTACCACTTTCACCGATAATGGCTATCGCTTCATCTACAGGGCAGTCTAAACTGACATCTTTAATAATCGGTTTAGGTTTAGGCCCCCACAAACTACGCTTGCCGTAATGTTTTTCAACATGATTGATTTTAATCATGGCTATCACCTCGCATGACACGTTGAAAATGGTCATTTACTTTTTGTTTCGTCGATAATAAATATTGCGTATATCTGTGATGTGGATGATGTAAAACCGCTTCTGTTGTTCCTTCTTCGACTAATTGACCTTCTTTCATAACGATGACACGATCAGCCACTTTATGAATAACAGTTAAATCATGTGAAATGAATATCATCGCACAATCAAAATGTTGTTTAATATCTTCAAAGGCTTCTAACACATCAAACTGATTAATCGTATCTAATGCTGTAGTGGGTTCGTCTGCAATAATCAATTTAGGTTTTAATGCCAAAGCTAATGCAATCATCAATCGTTGCAACATCCCACCTGATAACATATAAGGATAAGACGCCAAAATCGTTTTCGGTTCTGTTAAATTCATATAGGTCATATAGTCAATCAATGTTTGTTCAATCTCTTGTGTCGATAATGACGTATGTACCTGCATGGTTTCGATCATTTGTTTACCGACTTTGGTAGATGGGTCAAAGGCACGTGCACCTTGCTGCATAACCATCGCAATTGCTTGTCCTCTGTATTGGCGTAATTGCCTTTCTGATAATGCTAACAGGTTATGCCCGTCAAAATGCACATCTCCTGTAACCTTGAGACGACTTGGATTAAGCCCTACTAATGCTTTACATGTAATCGACTTACCACTACCACTTTCACCAATAATCCCTAATGTCTCACCACGCTCGACTTGGAAGTTAATATCATCTACAAGTGTTGTATCTGTCCATTCATCACGAATCGTTAACTGTTGAACTGTTAATAAGGTCATTCATGCATCACGCCTTTCTTTACTGCACGCATTTTCTCTTTAGAAGAGATACGTGGATCCATCGCTACTTGTAATGCATCTGATAAGAAGTTAAAGGCCATGACGATAATGACTATGACGATACCTGTCGTGACCATCATTTCAGGATGAGTGAACATCACTTTACGTGCTTCATTCAACATCATGCCCCATTCTGCAGTCGGTGCCTTTACACCTAAACCTAAAAATGAGAACCCTGACATTTGTAATATCATCGAGCACATAGCACTACTGGAAATAATCGCGATATCTCCTAAAGTTAACGGTAAAATATGTTTACGAATAATCGTAAAATCACTCATGCCAATCGTTTTAGCAAATTTGACGTGATCGGCTGACGTGTACTGCATCACACTCGTACGTATGACACGACAGAACCACGCCCAACGTGTGAGAATGAACGCTAAAATGATATTTTCCACACCCATACCAAATAATGTAATTAAAGCCAAAGTCACTACATAACTTGGAAATGCTAGCATCACATCACAACATCGCATAATCAGTGCATCAATATAACCCCGGAAATATCCGGAAATAAAACCCAGTATGGCACCAATCACAACTGAAATGACTAATGCGATTGAGACATAGAGTAAACTTGGTCGAATGGCATAAATCAACCGCGTCAATACATCGCGACCCAAATGATCAGTGCCCAACCAATGTGTCGCACTTATACCTGCAAATTTATGTGCTGTGTCAATATGATTCGGCTCATGAAAGGTAACCACTGGTGCTAGGCATCCGAGCAAGACATAAGTCACAATAATCACTAACGCAACAACTGCCCCTCTATCTTGTAATAATCGTTTTACAATCATCATCGTGATGCCTCCCTTAATCTAGGATTTAAAAGCGCATTGATGATATCGGCTAATGTATTAAAGATGATGAATAACACCGCCACGATTAACACATACGTTTGTACTACCGGAAAGTCATGCTCAACTATCGCTTTAATACTTAGCTGTCCTAATCCAGGCCAAGCAAACACATTTTCAATAACGACAAGGCCGCCCATAATCATTGGTATCGACATACAGAAGATAGACACTGCCACTTGTAATGCATTTCGTAAGACATGTCGCAATAAGGTCATGGTCTTTACACCACTTGCTTTTAAATAGAAGACATAATCTTCATTAAGTTGTTCAATCATGGCACGTCTCACATTTCTAAAGTAAATACCTGCATAGGTCATCGTGATTACAATAACTGGTAATACGTAACTTTCTGGGCCTGTTAATCCAGATGTTGGCAATAGATTTAACTTAACTGAAACATAAATAATGAGCATAGATGCGACCCAATACGAAGGTAAGGCTGTTAAAAAGAACGCGAAAGAACGAATCACACGATCTGTACGTTGCCCTCTTGTTAGCGCACTTACCACGCCGAGACATATGGAGGTCACCATGACTGATACACTTGAAATCAATGTTAATTTCAATGTATTCATAAATGCAGGTCCGATACGTTCTGATACTGGATCGCCTGTAATATAACTTGTCCCAAATTTAAATTGAACGGCTTGTTGTAACCAATCCTTATATTGAACAAGAATCGGCGCATCGAGCCCATACTTTTCTTTTGTCTCAGTTATTAATTGTGGTGTCACATTCGGTGTACCTTGCGCATGTAAAATGGTTACCGCTGGATCTTCATTCGTTAGATACGTCATCATAAATGTCATAAAACTCACTACAATCAATAACGGAAACATGAGTGCAATACGTTTTATTATTAATTTGAACATTGAGACGCTCCTTTATTTATATTGCATTTCGTTAAATGGTAGTTCATATTGTGATTGAGTAAATGACACGTTTTTCAAATCTTTAGGTGCAACAACAGTCATACTGCCATGTGAAATAGGTATGAATACACCTTCGTCATCCACTTGTTTTAAGATTTGTTGATAAGCTTTAGAACGTGCTTTTTCATCTTTCATCTTGAATGCCTCGTCGATGTCGTTATATAACTTTTTCTTATCTTTAATACCTGAGGTAGCACTTTCATAGCCTGTTTTGGATTTAAAGGCTGCAATGGTACTTTGCGGATCGTATAATAATCCCCATGTTTGATTGAACATTAGATCATAATCGCCTGATGTACGACGTTCTGCAATCTTATCTGACGTTTCTCCATTAATATTTAATTTGACACCAACTTTTTTAAATTCAGCTTCTAAAAATTCAGCTTGTTCTTTCTGACTTGTTGAGCCTTTGTCATAGTACATAGTCATCGTTAAATCTTTACCATCTTTTTGACGAATTTGTTTGTCTTGATTCATTTTCCAACCGGCTTGATCTAATAGCTTTTCAGCTTTCTTCGTATCGAATTGACGTGTTGGCATATTGAAATTAATATCTGTGACATTCTTCGCAAAGAGCTGCGTTGCTGGCTTTTCTTGGCCATCTAAAATGTCTTTTGCGATTTTGTCTCTATCAACCATATGTCCAATGGCTTGTCTAACTGACTTATCACTGACAGCACTGTCTTTGTTACCTGCATTGGCCACAATCATTTTCGTATTCATAGGTTGGCTACGTTTAACGTTATAATCACCTGTCTCTTTAAGTTGTTTTAAACTGTCTTTATCTAAACTATCCGTACCACGGTCGTCTGTAAAAGCAAAGTTGTTTTCACCTTTCTTCATTGATAAGAATGCTGTTTCGCCAGCTGGTTTTACTTTGGCTTCGACTTTATTTAATTTAGACCTTTCACCCCAATAGTGTTGGTTTTTATTAAATGTGGCCGACTCATCTTTCTTATGTTCGCTCATTTTAAAAGGACCTGTACCATCAAATGCTTTGACACCATCTTTCGTTGTACCGTGCTTGAAGTCTTTAGGAGATACAAAGACATAAGGACGAGGCATTGCTAATTCAGCTAATGCTGGTTGATAGGCTTCCTTTAAGTGAATCTGTACAGTATAGTCATCTTTCACTTTGACGTCATCGATTAATGTGGAGATCTTTAACCATGAATGTAACTTTTTATTTTGTTGTACAGCATCGATATTTTTCTTTACTGCCTCTGCGTTAAATTTCGTACCGTCATGGAATTTGACGTCATCTCTTAGATGGAAAGTATAGGTCTTACCGTCTTTTGAGATATCCCACTTCTTAGCTAATAACGGTTTGATACCCTCTTTCGTATTGCGCACTAACGGTTCATAGATCATACTTTCCGCTGACATAGATCCTCCATAAACATGGGGATTCATGTCTCCAATATCCTTAACTGTTGTATAAGATAAAGTCTTCTGTTCTTTCTTATCTTCTAATCCCTTGTTGCCACCGCATCCTGTTAATATGATTCCAGAAGCTAGTAAAACTGCACTCATTTTTGTTAGTTTATTCATTATTTTTCCTCTTTCTATATGGATTGAAAAATGTGTTGCCATGTCTCAAACGACATACAAATGACTTCTATAACTTGTTTGCTAAATACGTTGTAACTAGCGATATATCTTCTTCAAAATCATCAAGGTTGAATTGTGACGACATAGACTGTTGTGGGTGCTCGATTTGATAACGTTCGCAATAATCCGTGTATCTATGTAATAACGTATCGATCATTGGTGTCGACACACCTAATGCTTTCCCAATCGCTTGTATGACCGTCGTACGATAATAGTCTTCACTCGGCATCCTTGGTATATGAACGACACCTTGTTCGTTTTGATAAAGTGGCTTAAATGGTACCGCTGAAAAGTCAAAATAACGTCCATCTTTATCTGGCTTAGAAAAGGGATCAATTAAAATTGCCGTATACCTGACGTAAAGTAAGTATTCTTGATGTATAGCTGATAGCTCTTCGAATTGATGGATATCCGACTCACTTAATGTTTCTGAACGTACGGGATAGTTTTCTTTAACCATAAACTTCAAAAGATTGACGGAGGGCACACTTAATTTTTGTAATATCGTCATCATTTCCTGCCACATTTGGCGCATTTCTCGAATTAAAGTCATCGTGATAGGACCTTCTGGAAATAATTTGTAGACATATACCGGTACCTCAGTACCTTGGAAAATCGCCTTTAATGCAAAGTCATTCATAAATAATGGTGGGTGAACGTATAACGAACTATTATGTATCTCGGCATGTAAGGGTGTGTCCATCACTGCAAGTTGAATGTGTAATGCTTCAAACCAAATTTGTAATTGTGGAATCAACTGGGACGATGTCTTGTTAGACCCAACAAATAATTTCGATTTCACAGCCGTCGTTAACACACGATGTGGTTGAGCCATGTCAACCACTCGCGTATCTCCTAAATATGTTGAAAATGAAATGACTTCAACATCAGTATTGATGTCTGCCAATAATTGCTCAATCATCATATGTGAACCAAATGTTGGTGATACTAATATGATGTGTTTCACATGCTGTAATATCGTAGGTGCCAACTGCTTTAGCATCAGTCGATAAGCATCTGCAGTACACGCCAAAATAATGGTGTCATAGCTTTGGTCAATTTGTTGAATATCTTGATAAAAATGACGTATTTGAAACTGACCAGCAAATTGATGATGTGAATCATTCTGTGTTGTAACTGTAAATGTACCTGCTTGTTGGTAGCTTTGATAGACATCCATTGATTTCTTTGAGGTCGACGCTCTACCAACCATGTCGATATGATTTTTCGATACATGGTTACATAATTGAGCAAGTTGAATAGCGACAGGCCCGCTTCCAATAATCAAAATATTAGACATAAGTGACCCCTGCCTTTGACGACACCTTTTGATAGAGTGCCACATCAAATATTTGATTGGGTTGGACGAGTTGGTGTACACATTGCCATTGATCTGACGCCGTAAATTGAGATGGATAATTAAAGATGGCTTTCATCCCATCTCCATAACGCATAGCGACCACTACACAATCATTAGTTAACTCAAATAATTGCGCTAAAATCTCATATTTAACTGGAATCGTAGAACTAAATATAATATGCGTGACCTCTTTAATATCAGGTAACTGATCTACAGTTTGATTAGATATTTGGATATCTTCATTAGGCGCCAACACATTGACCACGCGTTGACCTAAATCAACTGCCTGTGGATCAATATCAATACCAATGACTGAGGCACCAGTTTCTTTAGCTACTTGAATTAATGTCATTGGATATGCTCCCGATCCAACGAGTAACAGTTTGTCATTCTTTCCGATGTGACACTGCCCAAACTCCTCGTCGATACAGTGTTCTATGTTGTCAAAGTAACCGGACGTAGACGCCTTACCGTCTAATAATCGTCTTGCTCTAATCATCTCAACTTGTTTCACACATTGTGCAGTGATATCTTGCAGTTGTTGTGTGATTAGTTGTTTACGTGGTTCGTCGTGCCATAAATCATATTGTTGTTGGTATGTTGGATTTAATATCAATTGACTATAGTCATCAACTAATGTTTCTAATGCGTCAATCGAATTTGGATCACTAAGAACATGTTGGTATCGTGCTTCGAATTGTTCTAAATATTGTTGTAAAAGTGTTTCTATCTTTGTATTTGAATGCATCAATGGGTCATCGTCTCCTCTTCTATATAAGCTTGTCCTCTAGCAACAGTTGATACACGACCTTTAATAGAGGTGCGATAACCGTCTTCAGAACAAATTGCAGATGTCACTGAAATACTGCCACCTGGTTGATAAACGATGTAATCTTCGCATGACCGTTGACTTTGATAATTGTTAAATACACCAATCGAAGCTGCACCAGAACCACAACTATTTTCCCAAATCAGACTCTTTACTTCTGGTATGAATATTAACGGATGTAAATATTGATCCTGAACATTAAACAACATGACACCAATGGTTTTATACTGTTCATCCCATTGTTGTTCACGCACAAATTGTGCCACTTGTTGTTTGAATGTTGCTGTGATCTTTTCGATTGGAATCACATAATGTACGTATGATTCGTATGTAATCTTGATCGCTTGCCACATATGCTGTGCAATGTGTAAATATTCAGTTGTGACGTATTGTGCTTGTGGCATCCCTACCTCATACTGCTGGTGACCATGGATAGTACAAGGCACTAAATCATCACAACCAGATACATTCAAATGACATTGTTGTGCCGTTAATCGTTGATGTTCTTGTAAATAATGCATGTATGACATGGTCGCATTACCACAAAATTCATTTCCGCTCATTACTAACCGACAATCATCCCCATGATTTAGATTGTTAGATTCAATAAATCCCACTTGCTCACAACATACATGTGTCGACGCCATTAATTGATTCGCAATCTTGGCATAGTCGTTTGGATGGTGTTGTGAATGAACAAGTATAGTCATATTCCCTGACGGATTATACTTGGAAAATTCAATCACTTGTCGATTCATACGATGCTCCTTAATGTTGTATTTTCTTTTGAATTTTGATGGATACATTGGCCTTTTTAATCAACCTATCCTAATTCTCAAAACAATTGCGCAAAACAAATCGTAATGGTTACGATTTAAAGAAGATAATATACGAGTAGAATCATATTGTCAATATAAATGATAATAATTTTCATTTAATAAATTGTGAATGGGGATAAGATGATATAAAAGTGGGATTAAAAATAATTTTTAAAAATAAAAAATCGATAATGCTTCATATACAATGAAACACTACCGATTCACTAAAATCATGTAAAACGTGTTAAACAAACACCGTATTAAAAACCTTGTCTATCATGAGTGCTATTTCTTTTGGCGATTCCTGTCTCCCTCTTTGCACCCAATCCTGTAACACACCGAAAACCGCATTACTCATAAATATAATTAAAAAATATTTTTCTTTATTTGTAAGTGCCTGAGTATTCATAATGGGCACCAAACGGACTTCAATGTTTTGTTGTAAATTCTTTTTCATAGCTTGATGGACAATATAAGCGCCATTATCTCTTAACAATAATAGTAATAATTCTCCTTCATTAATCCAAAATTTTAACGCGTGTTCAAAGAATTGACGTCGTTCCTCAAATTGAATTTGTGTCAATCGACGTTTCCCTTTTTTCATCATGGCTTTTTGATATTGAAATAAAAAGTCATCTTTATCTCTATAGTGTTGATAAAACGTTCCCCTACTAATGCCACTTTCATCACAAATATCTTTAATACTGATGTCATCATAAGATTTAACGTTTAGTAGTGTAACCATGCTTTTTTCAATTTTGGTTAATGTTTTATACACACGTTTATCCATGGTTTCTTCGTTCATTTGTGTCGCCCCCATAATATTATTGAACATTTATATCTCATGTGTCTGATTATTTAAAATTGATGCATGCAATTGTCGAAAATTGATTTATATTGAATATACAGTAATTAAACACAGTGTCAAATAAGGAGGTACACGGCATGACGCAAATGATTGCTTCACTCAAAGACGCAGTAAAATCTTATGATAAACATAAAGTTTTAGACCAAATCAGTCTAGACATTAACGGAGGCGAACTTTTGGGACTAATAGGGCCTAGTGGTTCAGGTAAAACGACGACCATCAAATGTCTGCTTGGTATGGAAACATTAAATGCAGGCAGTACGGAAGTCTTCAACCATAGTATGCCTAATCGAGGCGTATTAAGTCATATTGGTTACATGGGACAAACTGATGCTCTATATGAAAATTTAACTGCTAAACAAAATCTTACATTTTTTGGTCATTTAAGTGGTTTAAAAGGCCAACAATTAGCACAAAGTATTGATCAAAATATGAAATTAGTCAATTTAGAAGGTACACTCGATAAAACCATTAATACATTTTCTGGTGGAATGAAACGCAGATTGTCGTTAGCAATTACTTTGTTATCTAATCCAGATTTAATTATATTAGATGAGCCAACTGTTGGTATTGACCCTAAACTAAGACAACAAATATGGGCACAATTAAAATCATTAACACAACAAGGGAAAAGTGTCATCGTCACAACACACGTTATGGACGAAGCTGAACGTTGCGACAAAATTGGGCTAATTGTAGAAGGGCGGCTTTTCGCATTAGGCACACCTGATGAGTTAAAACAAAAATTCAATGTTAACACGATTGAAGAGGTCTTTATTAAAGCAGAGGAGGTTAAACATTAATGAAACTTTTAGCAATGATTCAGCGTGTCATCATAGAATTACTCAGAGACAAACGTACACTAGCGCTTATGTTTTTAGCACCTTTATTAGTTCTAACTTTAATGTACTTTATCTTTAATTCTGATGAAGACACTACTTTAAATATTGGCATCGCCGACTCTGTATCCACTAAAATAACTAACCATATGAAAAATGATGATGTGTCATTCAAGCACTTTGATTCTAATCAAAATATTAAAACTAAAATAGAAGACAATCATTTAGATGCTTTTATATATCAAGATCATCAGACTTTACATGTCACTTATACCAATGAAGATCCAAGTAAATCTGGTTCAGTTAAACAGTTAGTACATCAATCTATTCAAAAAGATAAAATGAATGATATTAAAAAAGTAATGAATTCAATACCACAAGCAGCCAAAAATAAAGACACTAATGATATCCAACTCGATCATAGTTATTTATATGGGGATAAAGATAGTAACTATTTCGATAAAATGTTCCCTATTTTGATGGGCTTCTTTGTCTTTTTATTCGTCTTTCTTATCTCAGGTATCGCCTTATTACGCGAGCGCACAACTGGAACGTTAGAACGCGTACTTGCTACGCCAATTAGACGAAGTGAAATTGTTTTTGGTTATTTACTTGGTTACGGTATCTTTGCTATTATTCAAACATTGATTATCGTGTTGTTCTCAATCTATTTATTAAATATCAACCTAGCGGGTAGTCTCTGGTATGTCTTACTCATTAATATTTTATTAGCCATTACGGCATTAGTGATGGGCATTTTCATATCAACATTTGCTAATTCTGAGTTTCAAATGGTTCAATTCATTCCTATTGTTGCCATTCCACAAGTGTTCTTTTCTGGTATTTTTCCTCTAGAAAATATGACACCTTGGTTAGCTAATATTGGTTATTTATTCCCATTACGATACGCAGGAGATGCGTTAACCAGTATTATGATCAAAGGACAAGGTTGGTCTGATATTTGGTTCGATGCTTTAGTTCTTCTCATTTTCATTATTTTATTTATCATTTTAAATATCATCGGACTTAAGCGTTATCGCAAAGTTTAACAATCTATCATACGACTTATAAAAATTGTAGCCTGGAACATAAATTAATGTCTCAGGCTACAATTAAATTTAAGGGCTATCTATATTTCTGTTCCGCTCAAAAGCTTTTATCTATCCAATAAATATATCTAATAAACGGCTTAAAAATTGGTCTTTTGTCAGTTGTTGATCGTGTTTGGCAAAGTAATAGAAATCTGATGAAAATGAGTTTAGCATCAGATTAATCTTAAATTCCAAATCTTGGGTCTGTTGTTGACTAGTGAACTGGTCTTTAATCAAATCTTTCAGTTGTTCATAAAATGGAATATTAATCATTGACTGATGTTGAGAATTTGATTTCTCAATAAAGTTTAAGACATTAAAATTTGCCTCTTTTAAATCTAAATAAATAGATAAAATACCATATATTTTGTCTCTCACAGACGCATCTTGATGCTGATGAAGCAACGTATCCATTTCATCAAACATATCATGAACCTTTTCATCCATCATCGCTTGGCATAGTAACGATTTACTTTCAAAGTGACGATATAAAGTGCCTACACCCACACCCGCTTTCTTCGCGATTTCCGACATATTCATCTCACTAATATCTTCACCCTGTGCTAATAATTGGGTCGTTGTCTGTAAGATGATTGCTTTATTATGCGTTGCATCACTACGTTTTTTCCGTTGATTGGTCATCTTATCCCCTTCCAAATGAAGTGCTCTCTTTTATGGTTCTAGTCTATTAATTTTAACATCTAAATTGAATGCTTCTTTTAAAAATTGACGATAAATTTCACTTGTCACATCATATTTTTCCTTATCTCGTTGTTTCGTTAACGTTAAATTATTTTGAGACATTGTCGCACGACCATATGATTTAGGCATTGTAACTAGCAGACGTTTAACGAATGTAGAGTTAGGATTAGTTTGATTGTATTCAATATTGTAATCAAAATCATGAATGTCTCTAGGTTCTAATTCCGCTTCGTATTCTGTATCCCACTCATTATCTTTCCATTTTTGAATGTAGAATAAGTGATCGTCTACATAAATCGCACGATATTCGCCGTTAATATCTTCAATGATAGCATCACTATCTTGATTAATAATTGGCATAGCACTGATTGGCAAGTCACCATAACCTACATCTGCGACATAATTGACACCATTAATCGGCACGATTAATGACATATGAGATCCTTTAAGACTACGTCCACCACCCGGTGTATGAATAGTTGCAGATACCATATTCGCTGTGAAGCCTTTTGCTTCTAAATACGCTTTGAAGAAGTGATTCATTTCATAACAGAAACCACCTCGTTGGTGATTAACGATTTTTTCATAAATATCGTCTACTTCTACTGATATTCTTACACCATTTTGAACATCGATATTTTCAAAAGGTACTGTTAACATATATCGTTTTAAATAATAATTTAATGCTTCTAAGCTTGGTTCATTATATTTATTTGGATCTATATTCAAATAATTTTCAAGACCTTCAATATTCATTACTAAACCTCTCCTTTTTACTTTTTTTCGTTTTTTAACACTATCTATATTATATTGAATTCATAAATTTGACAAACGGAACGCATTCCGAATAAAATAAGTGATAGTTGATTCCATTTAAGAAAAGAGGTGAACTTATGACTCAGACACAACCATCACATTTAAATATAAAACAACGTAATTTAATGATTGCAGTCATGATGATTGGTGCTTTTATCGGTGTCTTAAACCAAACGTTACTTACGACGATATTGCCAGAGATTATGAAGGACTTTGCGATATCTAGTAGTACAGCACAGTGGTTAACGACCATCTTTATGTTAGTGAACGGTATTATGATTCCTGTCACAGCCTACTTAATCGAGAAGTTTTCATTACGTACATTATTCTTTACGGCTGCGACTTGTTTAATACTTGGTTCTTTAATCTGTATGTTGGGGGTTACTTTCCCATTATTATTAGTTGGGCGTAGTATTCAAGCGTTAGGTGCAGGTATTTTAATGCCACTGTCTCAAACACTATTGTTCATTATTTTTCCTGTTGAAAAGCGTGGTATGGCAATGGGTATCTTCGGACTTGTCATCGGCTTTGCACCTGCGATTGGTCCTACAGCAGCAGGTTGGTTCATCCACCTATTCGACTGGCGCTATCTATTTTTAGTCGTGCTATTAATTAGTGTGGTTGACGCTATTTTCGGTTTCTTATATTTGAAAAATATTACCGAAACACAACAACCTTCGTTAGATATCTTGTCAGTCATCATGTCTACGTTAGGATTTGGTGGTTTACTTTATGGCTTTAGTTCAGCCGGTAATCTTGGTTGGTCGCATCCATCCGTTTACATGACGATCATCATTTCCATCATTATACTTTCGTTATTTATACGTCGTCAGTTGAAACTATCTTCACCGTTACTCGAATTTAGAGTATTTAAATACCGTAGTTTCACCATTTCGATGACTTTAATTGTATTAATGTTTGTACTCTTTATCGGTAATTTGACTATTTTACCTATTTACATGCAAACCATGATGCATTGGTCACCTTTAGAATCTGGTCTCATCTTATTACCTGGTGGACTCGTCATGGGCTTGTTGTCACCTGTTACTGGTAGATTATACGACCGTGTTGGCGGCCGAAGTTTAAGTATCACTGGCATGTTATTAATTATGATAGGTGCCTTATTCATGGCACAGTTTAATCCACAGACATCAGCATTGTATGTCATTGTGACATTCTCCATCTTGATGTTAGGTAATTCCATGATTATGACACCAATGACCACACAAGCATTAAACGCTTTACCTGTATCCTTGATTGCGCATGGAACGGCAATGAATAATACAATTCGCCAAATTTCAGCAGCTATCGGTACAGGTATCCTTGTAACACTCATGACTGGTTTCGGTCACCTTTCACCATTACACGGTGCAGCCGGTCTTATCCATGGTCTAGATATGACATTTTATATTGTTGCCTTTGTAGCACTGATAGGCGCATTCATTGCACTCTTCTCAGAAAAAAGACAATCAAATACAACACACTAATCTTTAATATTTTTAATAGGAGGTGTTAAGCATGTTACTAAGACATGTTATTAACGCATATGTAGGAAAAGAAATTTTTAAAAGTAGTTTACCAAAAGTAAAAAATGACGATGCTATGGCACAACAATTTAAAGAAGGATTCGGATTATCACGTCGTTCAATGCGATTAGCAGGATTATTCGAATTTGTAGGTTCTATATTTTTATTTAGTTCAATTTTAGGCAAACTCGGCCAAAAATTAGTCGTTGTGGGTACTTTAATGATTAACATTGTGATGGGTACAGCAATTTACAATCACTATAAAGCAGGGCATGGTCACCAAGGTGCCAAAGCCGCTTCAAAATTCTTTATGTTAAATGTCCTTAGCTTAATCGAAGTTTTAAGTTTAAATCGTCGTCAATAAAAGATTATTTTTTTAAAAACTGGATAAATATTTAATATAGTTATTTAATTAAAGGAGGACAATCATATGTCAAATGCAAAAGCGATTGATACACATACACATTTATGGAGTGAAGACTATTTAGAGAAATTAGGCAAATTAGGTAGTAAAGGTACAGAAGTTGCTAAAGGGATTAATCAATCTGCCTCTAAAGAAGATCTAGACAAGCGCTTTAAAATGATGGACGATGCTGGCGTTGATATGCAAATCATTTCTGCTACACCACAATCACCACAATGGGGTACAAAAGAAGAAGCACATCAAAGTGCACAAGAGATTAACGATTTATATGAATCATTGGTTCAACAATATCCAGACCGTTTCTTAGCATATGGTGCAGTATCTCTTCCATATGTCGATCAAGCTATTAAAGAAGCGCAAGAACTACTTAAAAAAGATGCCTTTGTAGGTATTGCGATTCCAACTATTGTGAAAGATAAAGTGTCAGTTGCCGACAAACAATTCGAACCTTTCTTCGAAGCTATGAACGAATTAAATGCAACACTTTATATTCATCCAACTGGTTGCGGTGCCCAAAGTCCACTCGTGAACGACTATCAATTAGAATGGGTGATTGGCGCACCATTAGAATCTACATTCATTACGTTACAATTAATTAAAAACGAGATTCCACAAAAATATCCAAATATTAAATTCCATATTTCACATTTAGGTGGTGCTTTACCATTCTTCATGACTCGTATTAAAGACAATTACGAAGACTGGAACGCCTTTAACATTGATCCATATGAAGTATTAAATCGTCAATTTTGGTATGATACTGCTAATTTCCATGAACCTTCTTTAATCAATACCATTGATACATTCGGTAAGGATAAGCTCATGATGGGGTCAGACTTCCCTTACTTCCAAGATGAGAAATATACACGTGGTGTAGACTATATTAAAAACAGTGATATTGATCCAGACACAATTGACGGTATTTTAAGAGGTAATGCTATTGAGTTCTATCAATTAAACCATCATCACTCTTAATACCATTACTTTAGTGATAACGTAGCGATCCATTTGCGATTAAATTCAAATATAAATGAAACAATCCCTTTTGATAGATGGTCGATTCAATATGACTATGCTAACAAAAGGGATGATTTATTGGGATGATTTTTCTAACATGCCTTTAATCACTTTACCTACTGATTCTAATACTTTGTGTTCGGTATAATGATTACTATTTTCTATATGTTTTAATTTAGTCTTCCATTTTAACAATTATTTTACCTTTAGCTCTACCACTATTGGAATACTCGAGTGCGGCTTGGGTTTCTTTGAAGTCATAAACTTTATCTATGACAGGCTTAATACTTCCATTTTCCACTAATTGACGAATGACTTCTAATTGTTGACCACTCGGTTTCATAAATAAAAATTCATAATTCACACTATATTGTTTAGCGATTCGTTTCAATTTAGCAGAAGCTACTCTCAATAATGTTGTTTTGACAAAACCTATTTTCATTTCTTTACCTGTTTTCTCAGTAGGTATTCCTGATATGGAGGTAACTGTGCCGCCTTTCTTAAGCACTTCAAATGCATGATTTAAATTATCCCCACCTAAGGTATCAAATACACCATCATAATCTGACAATTCATTCCAAAATGATTGTTCTCTGTAATTGATGATTTCGTCTGCACCTAAACGAGAAACTAAATCAAATCCTTTAGGACTAGCTGTAGTTGCCACATATAATCCCATTGATTTAGCGAGTTGAATCGCAAATGTACCAACACCACCAGCACCTGCCTGAATGAGTACTTTATCACCTTGTTTCAATTGCATGATGTCGTTTAGTGCTTGATATGATGTAAGCCCAACTAGAGGTAAACTTGCGGCTTCTTCAAATGAGACATTACTTGGTTTGAGTGCAATATCAGCTTCGTTGACGGCTATATATTCAGCAAATGTACCAATTTGAGTTTTACGTGGACGACCATAAACCTCATCGCCAACTTTAAATTGCTTTACATTACTGCCTACCTCAGTGATAATACCTGAAAAATCATTACCTAGTATGAGTGGGAATTGATACGTTAGTAAAATCTTTAATTCTCCGTCTTTTATCTTTGAGTCTATGGGATTAATGCTTGCAGCTTTAATTTTCACACGAACTTCATCAGGATTTATATTAGGTATTGGCATCGTTTCTTCTGACAGTAATTCATCCTTATATTGATGAATAACCATTGCTTTCATATCTGTTTTCATTTGGTTTGACTCCCTTTATCTTCATATCTAGTTTTCTTATACAATTGATTGGCTATAATAACTATTGAATTGAAGTGTACGCAACCTTAAAACATTTATCAAGATTTCTGATTACGTTTATATGCTTGCATTAAGAAATCCCATTCCAACTGAAACCAACTGGAATGGGATTTATCATATCTATGACTGAACTTCTTCTGCTAATGGTATAGAGGCTTGTGCCCCTGACTTTTGAACTGTTAGTGATGCGGCTTTATTGGCAAAGTCGATAGCCTCAACTAAATTACGCGCTTTCATATTAAAGCGACTGACAAAGGCGCCGATAAACGTATCACCTGCTGCTGTTGTATCAATAGCTTTTACTTTTTGCGCTGGTACTAGGCCTGAATCATTTTCAACCGCATAGTATGTGCCTTGTTCACCTAATGTAATAATCACGACTTTGGCACCTAAGCTTAAGAAGTAATCTGCATTTTGTGCCATTGATTTTTCATCTGTGACTGGTACACCTGATAATATTTCAGCTTCAAATTCATTTGGTACAATCACATCGATTAATTCTAATAACTCTTGAGGAATCTCTTTGGCTGGTGCGGGGTTTAAGACGGTCGTCACACCTGCCGCTCTCGCAACTTTAAATGCTTCTATAATTGCCGGAACAGGTACTTCTAATTGTGCCACAATGAAATCTGCATCGACAATTGCTGCTTTCGCACTTTTCACATCATCTGGTGTCATCGCCATATTCGCACCACCATAGACATAAATCGTATTTTGACCTTGTGCATCTACTGTAATAAAGGCTTGGCCAGTCTTTTCTGTTTCGGATTCTAAAATATAGTCAATGTTCATACCTGCTGCTTTAAAATCTTCAAACATAAATTGTGCTAATCCGTCATTTCCCACCTTGGAAATGAATGTCGTATTAGCTTTCATACGTGCCGTTGCAATGGCTTGGTTTGCCCCTTTACCGCCACCATATGACTTTTGTGCTTCTTCTACATGTAATGTTTCCCCTGGTTTAGCGTAGCGCTCAACTGTTAAAAATTGATCCACATTGGTAGATCCTAGAATAACGACTTTATTTGTCATAACAATGTCCCCATTTCTATATGTTAAAATGTCACGTTTGATTCCAAAATAATGTTAGAAAATGGCGTAATTTCACCTGTACGAATGTTACCTTTATTTAATGGATGACTTAAATATGCTTTCATTTCACTGTGTGGAATAAATTCAATGTCAACGTCATCATCAATTAATGCTTTGATTTGTTTTAACTGAGTTGCATTATTTGTTTTAATTTCTTCAGCTAAATAGATTTTTTGGATTTTCATTTCTGATAATACTGTTTCTAATACATCAATAAATTTAGGTAATTCTTTCGTTACTGCTAAATCAATTCTTCTATCGTCATTAGGAATAGGCATGCCTGCATCATTGACAGTTAATAAGTCATAGTGTCCGATTGTCGCAATGGCTTTAGATACATGACTATTGAGTAATGCTGTTTTCTTCATTTATATCACTCCAGTTGATTATTTAATAAATACTGTAACTGTCGCAGCTACTAAGATGAGAACTAATCCGATCACTGTGACTAACATTTCTTTAGATGTTTTATGTTGATTTAAGAAGTAAATACCAGTTAATGTCGCAAGTACTACAGATGTTTGTGATAATACGAAACCAGTCGCTAAACCGTTCATATTAGGTTGGGCAGAAATGAGATAAGTCAATGCTGCAAAGGCAAAGAAGAAACCAGAAATAATTTGTAACCATGTCACTTTATTAGTAAATGGATTGCCATTTTTCATTTTCATTAGTCCGTAGATAACTGCCACAATCACCATACCAATGGCTTGTGGTAAGAATGCTGCTTTACCACCGATGTCTGTAGCTTGTGGTGCTGCTGAATATAACCAATAACCAATTTCACCAATGATTAAAATCACTACCGCTTTACGTAATAAGTTTTTATTTGTAGCTTCAGGGTGTTCACTCCAAACTGTCATCCAAGCACCAATCAAGATAACTACTAATGCTAAAAAGCCGATGATTTTATTTGTAACACCAGGCCAATTACCTAATGCAAAGACGCCCCAAAGTGATGCACCCATTAATTGGAAGGCAGTTGTAACTGGCATGGCACGTGATGATCCTACATATTCAAATGCTTTAAATGTCATAATTTGACCGAAACTCCAACCAGCTCCTGATAATAATGCAAAGAACAGATCCATGCCTGTTGGGAAGCCGTGTCCTGTGGAGATAAAGAAGACAAAGGCAAAGATTAACGTACCGACTGTAGCACCTATAATTTGGTTAACCGGCTTACCACCAAATTTGGATGCAATCGTTGGAAATAGACCCCAACCGATTAATGGCCCTAAACCAATTAACAATGCAACTAAATTCATGATTCAACACCTCTATTAGTATATTTTTTGTCTGTTGCGTTTAGTAAAACGTTTTACTAAATTATAGCACTTCTATTTGAAAATGTATACGCTTTCTTAAACGCACTATAAAAAAGCCATACTTATCAATGCCTGATTGTATGGCTTTTTTATGAACGTCAGTATTTATTTTTTCGCAACCACTATATTTGTCGTGTCGTTTCGCGTTGCATCAGTTGAGTCGGAAGTTCTACTCTTTTATTTTCATGTGGTCTACCATTAATTTTATCGGTAATTAATTGCAGTGAGATATGAGCAATATCGTCGACCGATTGGGCAATGGTTGTGAGTGCCGGTGTCATGTAACCTGCCATATCTATATCATCATAACCAATAATCGACAAATCATCTGGCACTGATTTACCACATTCTGTTAAACCTCGTAGACAACCAATCGCTAATTCATCATTAATCGCAAAGATTCCCGTAACATGATGCTCAACCAGTTTTGTAGCAATATCACGTCCCCCAGCTTTAGACAATTCTGTACAAATTCTGACAGGGGCCGGCACCTGATGACTTTGACACGTTTGCTCAAATCCCTTCACTCGATCTTTCATATTAGCCATTAACGCATGAGGTTGAATAATCGCTAACTGTTGATGTCCCAATTCGATAAGATGTTGTGCGGCAGTCTGACCACCCTCTATTTCATTCGTTCTAATAATATCGGTATAACCATGGTCTTCACTTTGGTCTAGTAAGACATACGGAACGTGATGTTTACTAAGATAATCATTTAAGTGATGTGGGTCATTCACATATCGACCAATAACCAGACCATCTATACCACGTTCTACAAGATGCTGAATATTATCTTTAAAGTCTGCACTTGATGTTGCTATAAAACATAAATCAACGTCATCTGTTTTACAATCATCCATTCTTTGCATCATCGCCGAGAAGAATGGATTGGTTAAGTTAGGCAAAACAACACCTATTAACTTCCTTGTTTGTCCTCTGAGTTGTTGGGCATTTTTATTGGGAATATAGCCTAAACGGTCTTTCGCTAATAATACCTTTTGAATGGTTGCTTTAGAGAACCTTGTTTTATTCTGATTTAAAATGTGCGACACTGTCGTTACTGATACGCCCGCTTCTTTCGCCACATCTTTAATTGATACTCGTTTCATACATCCTTACCCCTTACTGACACGTCCTATATCACAATATATTGCTTACATCTTATCACTAAACAGCGTAGCTGAATAGATTTATATCATCTTGATTCTACTCTAATAAACGATACATATATACCTCATTCCATAATGACCCTCGCTTTATTCAATAACCAAAATCAATGTTCTACATTTTCAAACCACATGTTGATTTTCCTACAATGACGTTTAACTTGTGTGTTGTATCTATAATATAAAAAGGAGCGTTCCAATTGGAAGGCTCCTTTGTTAGCTTTATTTTAAAATCCTAATAATTGACTCGCATTGCGATGTAAGAATTTTTCTTTTTGCTCTTCTGTAAGTAAATCGGTAGATTCAATATCTTTAGCTAATCGCTTAATGACTTGATCTGTTGTATAAGGCGCATCTGCACCGTATACGATTTTATTTTCATCTACCATTTTTAATAATGTTGGAAGTTGATGTGGTAAAACCATACCTGCTAAATCAAAGTATAAACTTTGCATCACCTGTTCAATATCATCTGGACCATTTTCAACGTTAAACATTTTATTACCAATATTAACACGTTGTGCAATGACAGGTAATAATGCACCACTATGCGGTACAATCCATTTAATATTAGGATACTTACTAAACACATTGTTTTGACTCATAAAAATGATTGTACGTGTTGTATCGAAGAAGAATTCCATTAATGGTGATAAAATTTGTGCTTTAATAGCTTCATTCACTGGTTTAGGCTCATTAGGATGAATTGCTACGGTCGCTTGTCGTTCATTCAATTTCGCTAACACTGGATCTAAACGGTCATCTCCTAAATAAATACCACGTGCATTCGTTGGCAATGTAAAGCCAAGAGCGTGTTGTTCATCTAATACATGGTCGATCATGCGAATGCTTTCATCAACTAATGGTAGCGGTAATGAAGCAAAGTAACCTAATTGTTCACTATGTGCATGATGTATATCTTCAGCATAGGCATTAACTTCTTCTGTAAGTTCAAGCATCACTTCATCTGGTGCAGCACTCAAATGGGGACTTGAAATAGAAAGCACACTATAATCAATCTCTTCTTCTGCCATTAATTTCAAATAGTCATCAACAGAGAATGCTGGCGTTGGTACACCGTCTCCTTTACCATCAGAATAATCATCTAAAAATTTCACAAACCCAGGTGATAGGTAATGTGAATGTAAATCTATTTTCTTCATCATTAATATACTCCTTTTATATAGACTCTGTTTGATACGTCAACCATTGATCCAATCGATTGTAAAAGTCATTCAATTGTTCTGGTCGATCAATGCCTTGTAATTCATGATTAACACTATAACCAATGTAATTAAGACAGAAGCTTAAACATGCGTAGCTAGATCGATATTGGTTCAACGCATTAGCTGGTAACGATATGGTAGATGGGACAACAGGTGTCAAGCTATCCTTTTCATATACGCATTCCATATTATTGATGTACCAAATACCGTCTTGTTTAACTAATCCATAAACAATTTTCGCATCAGAATTGAGTTGCATTTGAACCTCGTTAATCGGTAATCTTGTTTGAATCGTGGCTTGCATGATTGCCACTGCTCTATCTTGGTTTATCCATATTTGGGAATTATAAATTTGATGTGGTGCATAACGCTTCATTTCTCTAGAGGCGTCCACAAATGCTTTACCCAAACCTTTAAACCATGAAATATTAACTGTTGAATCTTCAGCAAAGCATTCATACATACTGTCCCAAAGGCTATTGTCTCGACAAAATCTTTCAAACTGAATCAATTCTAATATATCCGCTTTATCAAGCAATGTTTCCTGTGTGTAGGGTTTATTTCTTTCAAATAACATATTAAATCTCCTTTAATATAACTTGCTCATATGTCCTCGTTATTATTCGGACACCTATCCGTTTATTATGCAATGTATTACTTTGAATTGCAAAAGTTCAATCTTTCTATATCAAACGAAACATAAAAATAGAGCAACATTGCCCAGGGGTAAGGCTATGTTGCTCTATTACATTTATTATTAAAAGGGAGATGGGAAAGGGTATAATCTATGGCTAGGTTAATTATTTAGCGTTATAGCTTGCACTTGTGATTTGACCACCGTCAACTATCACATCTTTGCTTTGGAATGGTTCATTATTAAAGAAACGATTTAAAATGTCTTTAACGCCTTCTTCGATACGTACTTGTGCTTCTAATGTCATACCTGAATAGTGTACAGTCATTGCATTTCTAGGCATATTTCTCCAAGGATGATCTTTTGGCGCAGGTTGAGGGAACCATACGTCACCTGCATAGCCTTGAATGTGTTTAGATTCTAATTGTTTTACTAATGCTTCTGTATCTACAATTTTACCTCTAGCAGTATTGACTAAATAGCTACCTTCTTTCATTTTACTTAACACATCATTATCAAATAATGTGTCTGTATCAGGTGTTAATGGTGCATGAATTGTAATTGCATCACTTGTTGATACTAATGTGTCAAAGTCAACAAATTTAGAGTTTTCATTATCTTTTTGGTTAATTGGATCATAGTGTTGAATTGTAACGTTAAATGGTTTTAGTCGTTCTGCAACTAATTGACCAATTCGACCGAAACCGAAGATACCAATTGTTTTGTTTTGTAATTCGTGCGCGTCGTTACCCACTTTTGAAAGGTTCCATTCTCCTTCAACTGATTGTCTATGTCCTTCTTCGTAGTTACGTAATAGAATTAGTAAGTCCATCACAGCGTGTTCAGCAACACTTACAGTATTACTACCTGTTACTTCTACAACACCTACATTGTGTTCACCAGCTGCTTGTAAATCAACATGGTCGGAACCAACACCAGCAGTGATGGCTAATTTTAAGTTTGGTGCTTTTTCAATACGCTCTCTAGTCATATAAGCAGGATAGAATGGTGCACTGATAACAATATCCATATCAGCTAAGTGTTTTTCTAAATCACCATCATTATCAGTTAATACAACTAATTCATGACCTTTTTCTTCTAAGAATGGTTTTAAGCCAATTGCTTTTTTTGTATTTAAAATTTGATTTTCTTCGCCTTCAACATATTCTGGAAATAATGCTACTATTTTCATAAATGATACACTCCTATTAATATATTTTATTGATACTGGTTATACTCAAAAATTAAAAAAGTACCTAGCTCTATTTACGCAAACCACCTCCTTGAATAACTAATTATTCAAGCGTAGTTAGTAAACAGCACTAGGTACCTTACACCAGCACGCTTATTCTATTGATTTATCGAATACAAATATTGATACAACTTCATCAGCAGCTAAATCAACATCTGTAAATAACTTTACGAATTTAGCTCCTACGAGTTCTTCCATCTCGTCAGGATTAATCTCATCATACAAACGCTTTACTTCATGTGTTCGTGCATGTCTCAACATATCTTCATTTCGTTCATCTCGTAAATAGAAATTTTCAACCTTACTTAATGCACCTGTCATAAATGCAATAGCCCACTTACCATGGAAACTAACGTCGATTTTTTCAGGTCCTTTTCCAACATATTGTTTGCGGTATGCACGCACAAGATTTGCAAAGGCTTGTTCTTTTTTATGTTTGTCTATTTTGACTCACCTTCTTCTAATTAAGAAGCGTTTTCAATTACAATACATTTATTATTATAATACATTGAATATAAATTTCAAGGGCTTTGCTCATAATTTAGACACAATTATTTTAGAAAATTGTCAAAATCAAATCTTTATCTTATAAATATTGCCCATAAAATGATTTCATTTTTTCTATAGCTTGAAGCTAGACCTAGAATTGATAGCACAACAACATTTAAACGAAGACATACTATTTACATTCTTAACTTCAGCTATCTATGGCGTCATGACTGAATTTACATTACAAGGAAATGGCCAATATGAAAAGATGGCAGATGGAGTATTAATCATCATGGTGCCTTATTTTAAATAGAATGTCATAATCATACAACACACACTTATAAATCAAACAATAATATAGATAAAAGTAATTAATTCTCTTCTTTGTTATTTTAGTTTAGTCTATGGATAACCAAGATAGATAAAGGAGATATATCATGACTAAAAAACAAGCACTTATTATTATAGATATACAAAACGATTACTTTGAAGGAGGTTAAAATCCTTTAGTCAATCCAGAGCGTGCGACAGACAATGCCGTGCAATTAAAGGATAAATTTAAATCCCTAGAGCTACCTGTTATTTATATTCAACATATTGATCATACCGAGGGCGCACCTTTATTTGAAGCTGGCACAGATGGCATAGAAATCCATGAAAAATTTAACGTACAATCTGATGATATTGTTATTGAAAAACAGTATCCTAATAGCTTTTTAGGAACAACGTTACAAGATACATTACAAAAATATGATGTCGAACAACTTGTCATTACTGGTATGATGACGCACATGTGTATCGATTCTACAACACGAGCTGCTGCAGAATTAGGTTATGAACCTATTCTTATCGAAGATACAACTGCAACTTGCAACCTAGAATATAATGGACAAATGGCAGAAGCCAAAGATGTACAAAACGCATTTATTTCAGCATTATCTAACTTTGCAGTAGTTACTACTACAACTGAATTTTTATCAAACTTAAAATAATCTCGCTTTTTCCTAATAAGTTAACCCTCTCACATGAATTTGAGTGAGAGGTGTTTGATTATATCATAACATTTATTCAGGTTTAACATGGATACGTCGACCTTTACCTAAGAACATTTGAATTATAGAAGCGATTAATAGAATGATGTTAAAAACAATCATCATCATGAACACTTTATCATCAGCATCAATTGTGATATCTTGCATTTTTTTCGATAAGATTAATTGGTTCTGAACTGGGTTATCTATATGAGTCGTGAAACTACCATATAATAATTGAACACCTTGTTGAATATGATCTTTCATTGTATAAGCAATGATAGGTACCAGTAGTGCCGCAAAGAAATTACGCATCGAATGCATTGTCGTTGAGCGATTTGAAGCAAATTTAATCTCTCCATCTAATAACGTGGCCATCGCACCACTTAGTAATGCCATAGATGCGCCAAATCCTAAGCAAGCCGCTTGCAAGTATAATAACGGCAAATTAATCACATTCCCCATCGCTATCCAGTGCACACTGACATATAATAATGCTACCGAACCAAGGGAACCTAATATACCTGCCCCAATCGCACTATAAAAGAACATTTTAATAAAACCAGCTATGACGACACCGATGAAAAAGCATAAATAAAATCTCGCAATATCTTCAAAAGGTAGCTTTAAAATCTTAGTTAGAAAAACATTAATACCTGCTATCCCAGTCAACAATGTTAAATGTGATGATATTGCCATCACTGCTCCAACACTAGGCTTTTTAGCAAATAATGTTTTAAAATACACTAACGGTGACGATGAATGCATGTTTCTGTATATAAAGTTGACTAGGAAGAACATCGCTAGTAGTAGAAATGGCCATACCCATAATGAGCTATATCCTTTTTGCGTTAACATAGCCATTGGTATCACAAAACATAATATAGTTAAAAACAATAAAATAATAAGCACATAATCCATAGAATTCGAAGACACATGCTTGTGCTCTTCTTTATTTAAAAATACTGTCCCAAATATTAAACAAACGATAGCTGAAACGATATTAAGTACAAATACCCAATGCCAACTATCAAGCTCTAATGAGACACTACCAGATAATCCACCTAACGCATTGGCGCCAAACAAGCCTACAATGACAAATAATAAAAATACATTGCGGAATCTTCGTGGGAAGTTACGAAATAATTGTGGTAATAAAGTGAAAAATAGAACACCTGTGCTAACGCTTTGTATAATTTTAGCAATACTTAATACTATTAAATCCTGTGATATGAGACCGATTATTGAACCGACTAAAAAGAAAGAAACAAAAAGTAGATAATTTTTCTTGAAACCTAAACGATGTGTGAATACATGTCCTAATGGAATGCCAAATGCAAACGCAAAATTCGCTATAACTGACGGTATGATTAAGTACTGTGAACCAGTACCAAAAGAGGTTTGAAGTATACCTTGATTTAAACTATAAGCTAAATTAGAAAAATACTGCGAGCCAATGCCAAATATTGTAATTACTGTGAGCACAAAAATTTCTAACATTCGTGCTCGACGCGACCATAAAAAACCCATATTATCCTTCTTTCTATTTAAATTCCGAATAGTAACAATATATCATTTTACCACTTTCAAAAATAAAAACATATAAAACTTTCTCGAACAACAATAAAAATTGTGCACTATCTATTCCAAAATACTAATCTAACTCATATTTAAAAGTTTGATAAATAAACCTTTTACTGGTGCTCAAGTTACAAGACAAGCTGTGGCACAACTAGTAAATGACATAGTAAACCAACCTGAGCTTTATCCTAGAGAAAGTATTGGCGTTAACGAACCAAATACTAATTTCGATAAACCAAGTTTTTATTAATGGTATATTGACGTCTTTCAATGCAAACAACCTCCACGACTGATCTAGGCCGTAGAGGTTATTTTTGAATCAAATTTAATGATCTGCCATC
Source organism: Staphylococcus sp. HL28 (assembly GCF_021117155.1). Lineage (NCBI taxonomy): Bacteria > Bacillati > Bacillota > Bacilli > Caryophanales > Staphylococcaceae > Staphylococcus > Staphylococcus sp. HL28. Next base: position 84,909 of record NZ_CP088218.1, on the reverse strand, counting down.
CATGGTCTGCTTTGTTTGGTTGGTCTTGGTGTCATTTTTGGTAATTGCTCTTTGGACATGACACGAGGTGTTTGTCCTCGTTCAATTCTTTGTTTCAGTTTTCCATCCATTTTATAGGTTTGGAATGTAGAGAATACGCGCTTCGCATCATGATGACATTGTGGACATTCTGCCATATCATGTTGTTCATTCATAGTTTGGCGTAAGGTAAATTCGCCACATTCTTTACATTCATAAGTATATTGAGGCATTATTGATCAGGCTCCAAATTCGGTACGATGTCATCTTTGAAAATCTCTCTTGGAATCGCAATCGTACAACATGCATTAGGCACGTCCACTATACCTGCGACTGTACCTTGTACCGGTGCAGTACCTAATAACATATAAGCTTGTTCACCTGTAAACCCACGTGTTTTTAGGAATTCAATCGCATTTAATACCGCATTTCGATACGCTGTATTGGCATCTAGATATGTTTGTTTACCACTGAATTCATTTACAGAAATACCTTCAAACACAATATAATCTGTATAATTCGGCATTACTGGTCCTGGTTTAAACGCAGGGTTCTTTTTAATATGATATTTTTCCATACCATTTTTAATAACATTGACTCTTAAATCAATCCATCCGGGCATTTCAATACCACCACAGAAGGTAATTTCTCCATCCCCTTGAGAGAAATGTAAATCTCCGACTGAAAGTTTTGCACCTTCAACAAATACTGGGAAATAGATGCGAGAGCCTTTTGATAGGTTCTTAATATCACAGTTCCCACCATTTTCACGAGGTGGCACAGTACGCGCACCTTCTCTCGCTACTCTATCAAAGTCTTTACCAGTTAAGGTACCAGCCACAACCGCATCCGTATCAGGTAAATTAGCTAAGACTGGTTCACGATTTGGATCCGTATCCACTAATTCTTTCTCGCGACGATTCCATTCATCTAGCATCTCTTGAGTAGGTGCCACACCAATTAATCCTGGGTGAATCTGACCTACAAATTCAACACCTGGTACATGTCTACTCGTTGCATAAATACCATTAAAGTCCCAAATTGATTTCTGTGCATTGGGATAATGATCAACTAAGAAACTACCACCATTTGTTTTATCGAAAATACCATTGAACCCCCATTGATGTTCATCAAAAACACCAATATCCAAGATATCTACTACAAGTAAATCACCTGGTTGTACGTTGTTTACATGCACCGGACCACTTAAAACATGTACACGATTTAAGTTCACGTGTTTAATATCACTTGGATCATCATTATTAGCTACTTGTCCATCTGTCCAATCTAAACATTCCATTCTAAATGATTCTCCTGGATCTACTGAAAATGCTGCTGGAATATCTGGATGCCATCGATTGTGTCCTGGATGTGCTTGTTGATCCATCTTCTTGTTTAAATCAATACTAAATAACTTTTTAGGCATATGCCCTTCCCCCTTACATATGAAAGTTAATTATGACTGATTATTAAGTTATCTAAATATTAACACAATTAAAGTTACAAAATATATTAAAATGTGTATATTTTTATTGATTGTAATTATTACGATAAACAAACTCTATAAGCGGAATGTTTGAATGTTTAATTAGCAATAGGGGAGGGGAGCTACGCAGAAACACTCCAAAAAATAAGACACCCGTTTGTCTAACTTCAGACAAACGGTACACTTACCCATAGGCGTATAAACCCTGTCATCTCGAACTTTATAGTGGGTTTATACAATTATGTCATTATTGTTTCTGTTTCTCCCCTATACTTATATTATTCATCTTCAACATTTTTACCGACCGGTTCCCATTTTAATACAAATGTAATTATGAGACCAATCAGTGGTACAAGACCAATCCATAACATCGTTTGGTTTAATCCGACTGCTGCTAATATAATCGGAAATACAAACGTACCAATAATACTGCCAGTTCGACTCACTGACTCTACAATACCTGTCGCTTGTGAACGTAAATGTGTTGGAAATGATAATGCACCAATCGTCTTACCTTGCGTTCCTGGTCCACCTGAATGACCGAATAAAAACAATGCAATTAAACATGTATTCATCATCATTGGTAAGTTATTGTAAAATAGCCCTGTTACAACCATGACAAACAAGACAATGCCGAAACCTATCATTGTGAGTTTTCTCGTACCCAGTCGATATGTATACTGTGCACCTAGGTACGCACCGATGATACCTGCAATATTTACAATTGCTGTACCAAATAAGACCCCTAGCTTATCCTCACTTATCATGTATTTAGCAATTATTGGGATATATAAACCCACTGCATAGTACTGCATACCTTGCAATGTTGATATCGCTGTTGCTAAAGTTAACCTTTTTAAATATGGCTTTTTAAGCAATGCTTTGTAAGATTGTTGATGTTCATAATGATTGACCTGATATTCTTCTTGTCTTTCTTCTAGCTTCAACTGGACATCGTAATGTTTCTGAATATAGTTTGTCGCCTTTTCGAGTGAAAAATGATTAATAATCCAAGTTGGACTTTCTTGTAAATACTTTAATCGCATGATGTATAACACTAAAGCAATACAAGCCCCAAATCCAACGGCCATACGCCACAATGTTTCTCCTGCTCCCATTAAGAAAAATGCAATAACCACTAACGAAGATGTCACAATCGCTATGTACCATACGACTTGCCAGTAGTTAACATTACGACCTCGTTGTACTTTATTACTAATTTCTGCAATAAATGTAAACGCAACTGGACTGTCCATCCCTATCGCAATCCCCATAAGAAATCTACATATTAATAGAATCATAAGATTAGGCGAAAGTGCTGCACCTAAAGACGTTACAATTAAAATTAATAATGAAATTGAAAGGATACGCTTTCTGCCAAATCGATGCGCGAGCGATCCTCCAAAAATCGCACCAATCAATGCCCCTACAGGTAGTGATGTCATCACGAATGATAGCATGGTGGGTGATAAATTGAATTCTTTCGTGATTTGGTCTGTCATCGTTCCTAAAATGGTAATATCATATGCATCTAAAAATATCGTTCCTAATATCATCAATAACAACATATTAGATGTATGTTGCTTGTCCGCGTCATCAATGATTCGATACAAATCTTGCTTTGACTTCACAATTTCCATATTAACCATCCCTTATTTTATTTTAGATTAAGCGTAATTAATGATTATTAACTCATTGTTAAGTTCAAATAAATATTTATTTAAGTCATACGCTTTCAACTCCGTCATAGTTAAAAAAATAGCGTCTATCTCAAATGTAAGATAGACGCTATATAGTCAATTATTTTGTCGTCGTTGACTTGTTAGAACGGATTTTATAAACAATTAATCCAATGATAAAACCGATTAATGCCGGTAGAATCCAACCCATACCAATATCAAAGAATGGTAGGTATTTTTCACCTAAAGAGATGATGAATTTAGCGAATGATGTTTTTAAAAATGGCTCTGGACTAGCCTTAATACCATCGATAAATGACGCAATCATTGTAAAGAAAATCGTAAATCGATATACAATTGTCGAATGATTGAATAATGGACTTACTAAAGTTAATAAAATAATTGTAATAGCCAATGGATAAATAAACATCAATACTGGCGTTGAATACATAATAATTTTAGTTAAACCAACATTAGCAAAAATACATGCTAAGATACTGACCACTGTTGCAAACATTAAGTAACTGCGTTTCGGGAATAACTCTGTAAATGTTTCAGAGAACGCAGTGATTAAACCAATCGCTGTTTTTAAACATGCGACAATAACGATCAGAGATAATACGATAATTCCGTAATCTCCAAGATAGTGTCTCGCGATTTGAGCTAATGCAATACCACCATTTTCACTCACTTTAAATTTACCGATACTCATCGTACCCATAAACGCAAGTAAACTATAGATAATCCCCATTAAAACAATACTGATTGTTCCTGATTTAAATGTTTCTTTGGCAATACTGTTAGGATTTGTGATACCTAACTTTTTAATCGTAGATACAATAATAATACCAAAGGCTAATGATGCCAACGCATCTAACGTGTTATAACCATCAATGAATCCTTTAAGTAATGGACTCTTATCATAATCTGCACTCACAGGCGCATTCGTTAACCCACCTAATGGATGGATGAACGCTAAGACTACGACAATACCTAATAAAACTAAAAAGACTGGATTTAAAAATTTACCTATGTAATCTAAAATTTTAGACGGCTTTCTCGCAAAGAACCACGCTAATAAGAAGAAGATAATACTAAAGATGGGTAAGTAAATCTTCGCAACATCAGGTGAAATGAATGGTGAAAATGCAATTTCAAAAGATGTTGTCGCTAACCTAGGTAACGCAAAGAATGGTCCAATGACTAGATATAATCCAATCGTAAATATGTATGCATATGTTTTACTGACTCTTGATGTAATTTCAAAAATACCGTTTGTTTTAGACATACCGATGGCGATAATACCTAAAAAAGGTAATCCAATAGCAGTAATTAAAAAGCCTAAATTGGCAATAAATACGTTTGACCCTGCTGTTTGTCCAAGATGAATTGGGAAGATAATATTCCCAGCACCAAAGAATAAACCAAATAGCATTGATCCGATAAAAATGTTCTCTTTTAAAGTCAATTTGTTTTTCATCATGTCTGTTTATTCTCCTAGTTATTTTTTATTCATTATACATGATATTTTGTAAAGGAAAAATGTAAATAACAAGAAAATTTTAAAAAATTAGACAATAATTGCTATTTTAAATTAAACTACGTCATCATTCGGGTTATTAAACCAAAAAGCGTCTAGTCAATGAATGCGTTAACCACATGATTGACTAGACACTTATATTAATTATAGCTAAACTGATACTAGTTCAAATATTTTTTATAAAAATGATCTATTTTCTCAAATGGTATTTTATCAAATTGATCATATAAATCAGTATGGTTGGCGTTAGGTATAATCATTAATTCTTTATTATCTCCAGTTAATTGTTTAAATGCATCCTCACTGAAATATTTAGAGTGTGCGTTGTCACCATGAATCATTAATACCGCACTTCGTATTTCATGACTATACTGTAATAACGGCATATTCATAAATGATAGTGGGTTTGTTATAGTCCAACCACGATTTGAATTAAGTGATCTTGGATGATAGCCGCGTTGTGTTTTGTAATAAGAATGGTAATCTTTAACAAACTGTGGAAATTCATCAGGTACTGGATCTATCACGCCTCCCGCTAGTTCAGGATCTTGTGAAGCGAAATCACGCGTACGTTGATTATTAAATACTTGTTTTTTCTCAAAACGTTGTTGTTCATCTTTTTCTTCATCAAAATAACCATTTGCATTAATTCTACTCATATCATACATAGTAGAAGTTACAGTAGCCTTGATACGTGTATCGATAGCTGCTGAATTTAATGCCATGCCGCCCCATCCACAAACACCTAATATACCTATACGATTTGCATCTACCTGATTATAATTAGAAAGAAAATCGACCGCAGCTTGGAAATCTTCGGTATTAATATCCGGTGATGCTACATATCGTGGTGTACCAGAACTTTCTCCTGTATAAGATGGGTCAAATGCAATTGTTAAATATCCCTTTTCCGCTAATGTTTGTGCATACAAACCTGATGATTGTTCTTTAACAGCACCATACGGCCCACTAATAGCAATTGCTGGCAATTTTTCTTGCGCACTTTCTAATGGGATATACATGTCTGCAGCTAATGTTAAACCATATCTATTATTAAATGTTACTTTTGAATGTTTCACTTTATCACTTTTCGGAAATACTTTGTCCCAAGTTTCTACTAAATTTAAATTTGTATTTTTCATTTTCAATTCCTCCTTAATTATGCTTCCTCAATCGTTTTAATCACACGTGCTGGACTTCCAGCTACGATTGTATTAGCAGGTACATCTTTAGTGACTAATGAATTAGCTCCAACAATAGCATTCTCACCAATTATCACACCTGGCAATATGGTACTAGCTGCTCCAATCCATGCATTTTCTTTAACTGTAATAGGTTTAACAATAAGTCCTCTTCTTTGAGAAGGATTGGTAGGATGGTTAACAGTTAATAAATTAGCTCGTGGACCAATTAATACTCGATCTTCTAATGTAATTCCGCCAAGATCCGTGAACATTACGTTGTTATTGATAAACACGTCTTTTCCTATTGAAATATGTCGTCCAAAATCTGTATATAACGGTAAATTAACACCCACACTACTATCTACCTTCTGTCCTGTAATTCTAGATAATAACTCAATTGTTGATTCATGATTTTGATAGATCGAATTCAATTCAGATACAATTGGTGCATTTTCATCTACAATTTTATGAATTTCTCTATAAACTGACTCATCCGCTTCTACAACACGATTCCATATATTTTCTGATAACACACTTTTAAACATTTGATGACCTCCTTAAAATTGTTTGCTATTTATTACATATTTAATGTTAAAATAGAAATCAATATATTACCAATGCCTATATCAAATATTTAATTATGCTTTAAAGGCATAAAAAGGAGTCAATATGGAAAACAGAGTTTTGCGATACTTTTTAACGATTGTATCTGAAGGAAATATAAGTGCAGCAGCTAATCTTTTACATATCACACAACCAACACTTTCTAGACAAATTAAAGATCTAGAGAACGAATTAGGTGTGACACTATTTCAACGTAACGGAAGATATATGTCTCTAACGAAAGAAGGACATTATCTTGCTGAACAAGCACGAAACATCATTGGCTTAGTAGATAAAACGGTGTCTAACATTCAATTGTCACAAGATATATACGGTGAAGTAACAATAGGCATAGCAGAATCTAAAGTCATTACCCATGTTATTAAAACTATGAAATGTGTAAGAATGAATCATAAAAATATTAAATTCGATACATATAGTGGTAATGGTGAACAAATATTAGAAAAATTAGATAATGGATTATTAGACTTTGGTATAGTTGTGGAGCCAATTAATAAATTGAACTATGAATCATTACCGTTAGCAGAAAGTGATACGTGGGGTGTGCTTACGAAAGTCGACTCAGATTTTAAAGATGTTTCACATATCACAGCAGACATGTTAAAAGACCAACCATTAATTATTTCAAAACAAGATGGTGTCAAAACGATGATTGCTAATATGGTAAATATCGATGTGGCTGAATTAAATATTGTCGCTACTTATAACTTACTTTACAACGCTTCGCTAATGGTTAAAGAGGGATTAGGACATGCTATATGTCTTGATGGCATCATTAACACCGATAATACTGACTTAAGGTTTATTACATTTAATCCTCAAATCACTTCCAATTTAAGCATGATTTGGAAAAAAGATAAGCCACTATCACAAGCAGCACAATTATTTTTAGACATGCTTCGTTTACAATAACGTTATGAATTTAAAGAGGTTAGAACGTAAGATATTCTAACCTCTTATAATCACAATATGCTTCAACATCAATACAAAAACATTTGATATTAACCCAACTGATTATATAACTCATCACTCACTGGCTCTAAAAATTCTGAAGCACCTGATGTTATGGCAATATGCTCAAACCAACTATCCTTTGTTGCACCATGCCAATGTTTGACTCCTTTATGCGTAACCACTACTGAGCCAGGTAATAATTTTTGGGCTTCTTTCCCTTCTTCTTGGTACCAACCTTCTCCACCTGTAACAAGTAATATTTGATAACCTTCTGTATGGATATGCCAATTATTTCTACAAGCAGGTTCAAATGTAACATTTCCAACTACTACATTTACATCATCTTCATTAACTAATAAGTTTAAATAACTTTGACCAGTAAAATATTGTGCAAATGCATCATTTGATTCTCCACTTGAAAAAATAACACCATTTTTAACATCTTCATTTTTATTCATTTTCATTTCCTCCTATTTACTCTTCTTCTTTGTATACTTTTTTAACTAAATTAAAAGCAGACCATGCTTTGGGCCACCCAACATAAAATGCTAAATGTGTAATCATTTCTGATATATCTTCTTGTGTAATACCATTGTCTTTGCCTATTTTTAAATGTGGTAATAATTGTTCAAAATTGCCACCAGTTATCAGTGCAGAAATAGTAATCATACTACGATGATAGGGTGATAATTGTTCTTCTCTAGACCATACTTCTCCAAACAAAACATCGTCATTCAATTCAGCAAATTTAGGTGCTAATTCACCTAAATTATCTCTACCTGCAGTTTGCTTTTTCATCTATTGCACGACCTTTCTGAATATGATTGAAATTTCATTTACTGTGAACTAAGCATACTTCTTCGAATATGAGGTGTCCAATGCCTTTAAAAAAACACCCCATGCTTTATAAGCATGGGGCTCTACTAAAATAACAGTATCAAGTTAATTCTTTGAACTTATTGATAAATAGTTCTAAAACAGGGGTTAAAACCCTACTTTTCTTCCAAGTTAGTATACAATTTGTTTTTATTGAAGGTTCTAAAGGGATAAATTTTAACTGATTATCTAATTTTATATTTGATATAGCGCCTTCAATAAGTAACGCGGAACCAACATTTTCTTTTACCAAATCAAGAATATTAAAAATCAAATTATAAGTACCCCTAATATTTAACTCATCAACATGTATACCACACCACTTTGCAATCATTTGCTGTACTTCTATTCTAGCAGACATTAAAAGTGACGCTTGGCTTAAACGATTGGGTTTAATCATATGATAATCATATAAAGGTGAATCATCTGACACTAATAATCCCCATTGTTCTGTACGTGGAAGTGCTATCTTTTCATAATTTTTTAATGTAATAGGTTCTAGTAATATGGCAATATCTATTAAACCTTTATCTAATTTTTCAATAATGTCATCACTTGTTCCACTATATAAATTAAATGTGATTGATGGATAATCTGTTACCAATTCTTCTAAAATCATAGCTAATGTATCTGAGTTATCTGCTTCTACACAACCTATAGAGATATGGCCTCTTAACTCATCATCTAATTTATCTGCGAATGCTTGCTGAGTATGATTTGTTAGTGTTAATATTTCTGCTGCCCTATTTTTGAGAAACATACCCTCTTCGGTTAAAACTATTCCGCTAGATTCCCTTTTAAATAATTCAGCACCTAACTCCAACTCTAATTGTTTTAATTGTCTACTTAACGTAGGTTGGGTAATGTTAAGTGCTATGGCTGCAGAAGAGATAGATAATGTTTCTGCAACCGTTAAAAAATATCTTAAACTTCTTAATTCCATTTTTTAAGCCACCTCATCTTTCAACCTATTTCACTATCATTTTAATTTCTATTTATCACTCATATTATATTGATATCAGTGCATTTGATTTTGTGGATCCATTACGATTGATTGTGCTAATAAAACATCATTATAAACTTCATAGACATATTCTGATTTAACTTCATTATTTTTGGATAAATCGTATAAATAACATCTTTGTGCTTCAAAAGCATACATCAATGCACGCCTTTGTTCTAAGCTTTGCAATTGAGTTAATACTTGTTCATTTTTATTATAATAAAGAATTTCTCGGAAAAAAGATTTAAATGTATTGATATTAGCTTGATCTTGTAAATCATAGATAACTAAATTTTTTACTTTTTGAGAGATGTCTATAGACTTTACTTTATTAATACCGACTTGAGTCATATTTATTCTCACATTTTTAATTATCTTCTCTTTTTCATAAGCTTCATTATCTTTATCTAATATCAATTTAAATACAATGGTCGGTACAATCATACTAATTAAAATGACTACCGTTTCTACAGCAACAATATAGGAAAATGTAGAATTACTGACCATGTCTTGAACTGAAAAAGTCATAGCCAATGTGATTGCACCGTGCACGCCACCTATCCCAAATAATAAACCATCCTTATATGTACGATGGCCGACAAATAATTTACCATATATCCATCTAATTAACACTAAACCTATATATATGGCTATTCCAGTGAATAACCAATTAATTGAATTTAAAAATAGTTCTCTTTGCGTGCTGAAAATTCTTTCCAAACTAATTCCTAAACTTACAAATACAAAGCTATTTAAAATCGTTGAAGTAACATTAATATATTGAATTCCTAAATGAATTTGCTTTGGAATGGTAAAACGACTTCGATTCTATTCACTATTATGAATAATCCCTGCAATGACAACGGTTAATATCCCAGACAAACCTAAATGTTCGGCAATCAAATATATGATAAACGGCGTAAATATATATAAAAGCATCTGTGATTCCATTTGATTTTTGGAGATTTGTACTATTCTTTGTCGAACCAGCATAAAAATAAAACTTAAGATGGCACCAACCAAAATACTACCTATCGCAGAGTATAATAACTCTATTAAACCGTCGGAAATGGATAAGTGTTTAGTGGTATACCATAAAATGGCAGATTCTAATAAAATAATACCAGTCGCATCATTAAATAACGCCGCACCAACAAGTTGTTTTTTAACTCTTTCTGGAAATTGTCGTCCATTGATCACAGATTCAAATGCTGTCACATCTGTAAGTGTACTAATAGCTACTAGTACACAACTCAATGCAAACGCCAAACCAAATATTGTACTTATTAAGAATGCAGTAAATATGGCAGAAATCATGACTAATAACACAGAAGTGCTAATAATATTTTTCGCATTTGAAAGTACATTAACTAAAGGTGTTTTATGTCCTTCAAAAAATAATAAAGGCACTAAAATAAACAACATAAAAATGTCATTATTAAACTCTAAAACATATTGGTTTGTAAGTGGGATTATACCGAATAGCACACCTACTAACAGACTAATAAAGTTATTTGGAAATCTTGGGATAAATTTAGACATACTTAATGCAATTGCTACCGCTATTAAAATAGCAAATGTCGAAGTTACAAAATTCATTATTTAGCTCTTAATTATATACATCATTGTATAATTTATTTTTTAAAACATAGCATATCTTTTAACATTTTAAAATTAAAAATTTGACATGAAGTTTACTCCAGGTAGTATTTTATAACTATGATGTTGAGAAGGTGGTGAAGACGATTAATATTTCTGAGGCAAGTCAATCATCTGGACTTAGTATAGACACGCTAAGGTATTATGAAAAAATGGGGGCTATTCCTAATATCAAACGGAATGCCCACGGACAACGTGATTATACAGAACTTGATTTACAGTGGATTTATGTTGCAAAGTGCATGCGACAAGCCGGTTTGTCTATGAATTCTCTTGTTGAATATGTGAAATTATCTCAAGAAGGCGATACGACCATAAATAGACGGGTAAAAATTTTAAAATCACAATTAGATGAATTAATAATTAAGCAAAATGAAATTCAAGAAACGATTGAATTACTTACTCACAAAATTAATCACTATGATCAAGTACTTCAACCAAAAACAAAGGAGTAATTTTAAATGAGTAATATATTAATAATCGGTGCTGCCGGACAAATTCCACATTATCTTATTCCAAAACTTATTGACCAAGAACACCATGTTGTGTTGTTTGCACGAGAAGCAGAAAAAAGATTAAGCACATATAGTCATGATCAACAAGTCACATTAATGAATGGCGATTTGAAAGATGTATCTACTTTAAAAGAAGCACTAAAAAATATAGATATTGTCTATACCAATACACTTTCTGATACAAGCCAAGCTGAACCTATTATTGAAGCAATGACAAACACCGGTGTACAACGATTGATAGCTGCAAGTGTTTTAGATATTCATGATGAAGTCGTTGGACCATTTAAACAATGGAATTTAAATATGGTGGGTAGTGGGTTAAAACTACGGGTCGATGCCGCAAATACCATCTTCCGCTCTGGTTTGGATTACACTGTCCTAAGATTAACTTGGTTATACAATCAAGAAGGCAAAGCATATGAAATCACACATAAAAACGAACCATTCACAGGTACACAAGTAACTAGACAGGCTGTCGCACAACTGATCTCAGACATAATTAATCAACCTGAATCATATTCACATGAAAGTATTGGTGTCAACGAACCCAACACTAACTTTAATAAACCAAGCTTTTACTAAATAGAAAGAAGGCGTAAATATGAAATATACAACTTTAAATAACGGATTAAAAATGCCATTAATCGGATTTGGCGTTTACCAAATTACAAATTCTACAGAAGCTATTGAAAGTGTAAAATCAGCGATTCGTCATGGCTATACGCTCATCGATACTGCTGCTGCTTATCAAAATGAAAAAGAAGTGGGTCAAGCCATCCAATCCTCAAATGTTAATCGAGAAGATTTATTTGTTACGACAAAATTATGGGTACAAGATGTAGGTTATGAAAATACTAAAAAAGCATTCCAAAAATCTTTAGATAGATTAGGTTTAGAGTACATTGATTTATATTTAATTCATCAACCTTATGGTGATGTACATGGTAGTTGGCGTGCAATGGAAGAATTATACAAAGAAGGTAAGGTCAAAGCCATTGGTGTATCTAATTTCTCACCTGATCGTTTAGCAGACTTAATTGCTTTCAATGAAATTAAACCTATGGTCAATCAAATTGAAGTGAATGCTTTCCATCAACAACATGATAATGAGTATTTCAATCGTTCTCAAGACGTTCATGTTGAAGCATGGGCCCCTTTTGCAGAAGGTAAAAACGATTTATTCCACAATGAAACTTTAGCATCAATAGGTCATAAATATAATAAATCTGTAGCACAAGTTGTTGTTCGTTGGTTAATGCAACGAGGTATCACTGTATTAGCTAAATCAGTCAACGAAGATCGAATTCAACAAAATATAGATGTCTTTGACTTCGAATTAAGTGATGAAGATATTGCAAAAATTAATGAACTTGATACAAACGAAAGTCAATTTTTCGACCATAAAGACCCTGAACGTATTAAAGCTATGTCTGAAGTGAAATTTGATATATAGTATTAAATCATTTCTTAAATTAGCTGCTATCTAAATATTGAAGCGTACTTAGTCACATTTTATTGCACTAGGTACGCTTTCTTATTTTATGATCTACACTCAATTATTAATAAGACTTACCTTAGACCTCCCTCTATTCAACTTCTAATTCTTTAATGACTGTAGCTGGTACACCTGCTGCAAGAGTATTATCTGGTATATCCTTTGTTACTACGGCACCTGAAGCGATCACTACATTATTCCCAATAGTTACTCCGGGAGTAATCGTGACTTTTCCACCTATCCAAACATCGTCGCCTATATTCACTGGACTTGCTTGAGCTAAATACTCTCGTCTTCCTTTTGCGCTTAATGGATGGTTAACTGTATAAATATCAACATTAGGACCTATCATCACATGGTTACCAATGTTCACTGGCGCTATATCTAGAATGGTAAGGTTATAGTTTGTTAACACGTCATGTCCGACATGTATATTTTTCCCATTATCACAATTGAAAGTCGCTTGGAATGAAATGTTTTCACCAGCTGAACCTAATATTTGGCGAATTTTACTTTCTTGTTGTGCCGGTTTTGTAGCAGGAATGGCATTAAATTCTTGGCATAATTGCGCTGCTCTAGCTTTACGTTCCGCCACTTCTTTATCATCAAAATGATATGGCATACCTTTATCTAATTTTTCTATTTCTCTCATTGCTATCTAGTCCTCTCAAGTGTCATATTATTCATGGGGTTTATAAAATGATGCCTCAATACTTCTCTATTTCTTCAGCTAATTTACTTGCCTTTTGATTGCCCGACGCCTTTAATTGCTTGGCAATGTTCACTTTCTCCTGCGCACTTCTATTTTGACTAAGTTTGTATGCTGCTTCTATGTCATTCACTTTAACCTGAAATCCTACAATCCCTTTGATTTGTTTCTTAGTACCTTCTGATAAATGATTCCAAGTTGCACCTTCTTCTTTATGGCCTTCATAGTGATTTAATAATTGCTTCAAGTCAGAGACTAGTTCCTCATGATTCAATAATCTCCCATCACCATATACATGAACACTTTGATAATCCCATGTCGGTACATCTTCTGCTTCGTACCAAGTAGAGGAAATATAGGCGTCTGGTCCTTGAAAGATAATTAATACATGGGGATTATGTTCAATTGTTTGTATTAAATTGTTGTTTTTGGCTAAATGTCCCGTAATCACTAAATGATTATCTTGTTCTGAAATCATCACTGGTATATGTGAAGCGATGGGCTTTGTACCGTTATTCGTTACAACTGTCGCAAAATTGTTATGTTGTATAAATTGTTTAATTTCTTCATAATCATCGATCTGTGAATGCTTTCCAATATACATACTGATCACCCCTTTATTAAATTAAATTTCTTAGATTAACTCTATTTCTCTCATTATAAAAAAACAGCTACAAATCACACTTTAAATGTAATATGTAGCCTTTTCGAATTCGTAATTAAACATTATAAATACTGATCTGCATGTTCTAATCTATAATGTTCTGTGGTTTCTTTTTCGTGATCAAATTCTTGTTGCGTTAATTTCGTAATTTTTTCTACTGCATAGCCTAATTTTTTAGCAAATTCTTCTACTTCCCCTTTGTTTTTTGCAATAACAAATACCGTCAACACATTATCATCAACAATATCTTTATTGTGTTGATACTCTAATTTATAAAATGTCATGACAATCTCCCCCTCTTTATGTGTATATTATATACCCCAAATCATCATTTTATTCATGTAAATTGCCATCTTTTTTGTCTATATTGTTAAAAATATTATTTTGAATATTGAAGTATATTGTTTCATTTTCATTCTCTCGATACGACTATAAAAGAAGATAACAACCATTTCATTTGAATTTTCAAAAAAATTAAATATTGATTAACAATGTTTTGTGGACGATTTAATTTTTTGAACATTATGTTACAATTGTCAAATGATTTTTTATAGAACAATTCTTATTTCTACTAAAGGGGTTTAATGACATGAATATTATATTAGGCGTCGGAACACTCGTTATCGTGTTGGTCATTATGACATTGTTCCTTAAATTCGCACCATACGGTAAGGAAGGCTTACAAGCTTTATCTGGTGCTGCTTGTGCCACATTCCTACCCCAAGCATTCTTAAGTTATGCGATCGGTGGTATCTTACATATTAAATTCTTACAAGACATCGGGGACCTTGCAGGTAGTCTAGGTGGTATTGCGGTAGGTATACTCGCATGCATCAATTTGGGTGTATCACCTGTCTTCGCTATTATCGTCGGTCTTGTATTAAAAGATTTCAGCTTATTACCAGCGTTTATCGCTTCATATATAGTTGCATTTATTATTAAATTGATTCAGAAGAAAGTACCTGAAGGTTTAGACTTAATCGCAGTGATACTTATTGCACCTGCGTTAGTTTATGGACTTGCATCATTGATTAATCCAGGTGTTACAGCCGTATTAAATCAAATTGCAGGTGCTGTGAACTCAGTCGGCGACAGTAGTCCCTATGCGCTTGCGATCATCTTAGGCTTAATTATTCCAGTTACAAGTATGACGCCATTAAGTTCAATGGTGCTTGCAAGTATCTTAGGCCTTACAGGACTTCCAATGGCCATTGGTGCTATTACTTGTACAGGGGCATCATTTGTAAACTTCACATTATTCAACATTTTAAAAATTGGCGAAAAACCAAATCGATTTGCGGTCTTTATTGAGCCACTGACACAAATTGATTTAATCGTAAGATATGCGCCCGTTTTATACGGTACAAACGCCCTTATTGGTATGGTCAATGCTTGTATCATTGCATTTAGTGGACTGAAAATTGGTGTCACAGGTATGGCAACACCTATTGCAGGTGCGATTGTCTTATTTGGCTTTAACAATCCAGTTTCATCAGCGATTACAATTATTGCCGTAGCCATTACAAGTTTAGTACTCGCCTTTATTATTGGTACACTGATTAAAAAATTCGATTTAATGCACTTACACATACCAATGCCTTGGCAGAAGCATACTAAACACTCATAACACATAAATAACTCCCAATCATGCGATTGTTATCGCGATTGGGAGTTGTTTTTTATATCTTATTAATAATCAAGACATACATATAGTTTTACATATTTAGCGAACTTTTCTAATTTAATTCGAGTCCTAATATCCTGAACCGATTTTGTCCCCGTTTTCGTCATATTTAGTCACATAACCATCATCTGTATCAACAGTATATGAGCCGGCTAAATTACCGTCTTTATCGTCATATGAGAATCCCCATTTACCATCACTTGTTTTTTCAGGTTCTTTAAATGTATACGTATCTGTATCTAACTTTTCACCTTCGTAAGATTCTACTTTATCGATGACATTATCACGTGTCACTTCTTCAGAATCTGAACTACTATCAGATGAACTATTGTCGTCTGAACTTGAATCATCATCAGTTTCGTCGTCAGATGGAGTAGGCATCTTATCGTATAAGCTAATTTTATCAGCTATTGTTTTTAAAGCACTATCGCTTTTGTATTTATTATAAACATCTTTCGTATCGTGTTCTTCCCCAGTTTTTAATGCATCTTTATATGAAGGAATTTGACTTTGAGTAACACCGATATATATCTTGTCATCACTAATACCAATAATTGTAGCGGCCATAACCTTTGATGGTGTAACATTATAAAATTTCATTCCTTCAGGTGCTCCCGGAATTTGTTGACCATCTTTACTTATTTTTAATTCAGTCAAAGTTTTTGTTTCTTTTCCTTGTGAATTATTTTCAGTATATCTACCTGTTAATATATCATTTTTAGTATAAGTGTACTCTCCTGATTCATTAGATAAAAAGATTAACGCTATTCTTTCCTTTTCAGATAGGTTCGCAATATCATTATCAGATGATTGTTTAGAATTGCTTGAGTGACTTGAACTTTCTTTACTTGATGATGACTTAGAATCGTTCCCTTTTTTACTGTCTTCACTCTTTTGTGTATCTTCTACTTTCGATGCTCCTTTTGAATCACTAGATGAATCGCCATTGTTACACGCTGACAAAAGTAATAAAGCTGTTCCACTTAAAAATAAAAATTTCTTCAATGATAAATCCCCTTTGTTTAATGTTTTTCAAAAATTCTCAAATATATATTATTAATAATTCTTTATACGAGGCAATTATACTATATTTTTATAAAAATATGGCCGACAAACAGAAATTATTTATATTTATACCGTATATGCAAAAATGTATTTTTAAAATTAATAGTTATACTGCTAAAATCGACAATCATTTTATACTTTAAATTTGAATCTTTTATAAATTTGTTGTACTTTAAAGTTGGTAGCGTTTTCACTACCAAAAAAATTACACAGGAGTGATGCTTTATGAAGAAATTAACTAAAACTTTTGTTGCGGGAAGCATTGTATTAGGCACAGCACTAGGAGTAAGCGTTTCTACAGATAATGTATCAACTCACCAAGCACACGCAGCGTCATCACAGTATTGGTATAAATATAACGGTTACACTGCTTCAGGAGGTAACTTTCTATTAAGCCAATCATTCTATAATGGTTTAAAAGCGGATAATTTAGAGTTCAACGGTGTTAAAGTTAGCGGTAAATATCAAGCACCTACCAACTCTAAAGTCATTTATGATCAAACATTCCAACAGTATAAAAATCACAAAGCAAGCAATGTAGATATTAAAGTAAAACCAAACTCAATTAGCTTAAAACAAGTGAAACAAAAATATGGTAATAACTATGATTATCAAAATCCATTAACAGGACCTGCTAAAAAGAAAGGCGATGGCATTTATAGTTATCAAGTAGGCAAAGGTCATATTGCGTTTGCAATTGAAAACGGATATGTCACTAAAGCCAACGTATCATAAACATCTTAGAGCTAGTTAATATTATACCTCCCATATATAAAAAGGAAACTAGGACATAAATATATACTTCAAGTTACATTTATGTTTAGGCAGTAGTTGACTGAAAAGTCATTCTTTTCCGTAAAGAAATTAGAATGACTTACACATGAGTATTAACTCATGTGTTCAGATTAAGTTTAAGAGGTATACATGAACTTAAAAGTTCATGCATAAAACCGTCTAAGTAATGAATTACAAAGACGGTCTAATGTACCAAGCTTTTTCATTTCTAGTCAACCTTGCCGGGGTGGGACAACGATAAAGAAATACTTTTTCTTTAGAAATTAGTATTTCTTATGCATGAGTTTCACTCATGTATTCCCATTTTAAAGTACACATTAGCTATGGCTAATGCGTAAGAACCACTACATAATAAATGATTAGTGGTTCTTTATTATTTCTGTTCCTCTCCCTTCTTTATCACTTCATTTTCCCTATTATTCCGAATGCCATATCTCTTATGAAGGCACTATGATTGTGTTGTGCCTCTGCTTTTAATTTTTCTTTGAACGTTTCTATTGAGAAGGTCTCGTCCACAATATGATGTGCCTTCATTCTTGGTAGCATAATACCTACAAGCCATTCTAAATCATTGTTGTCGGATGTATGAATGACCGCTTCCGCAAAGTAATCAATGTCTTTCATACCTATTTCGTTCAACAAATTGTATAGTTTTTGACCGATATGAATATCGCCATCTTCTTGCGCTACAGTTTGCCATATCCACTGTATCGCTGTTTGATGTAGTGGTAGTTCATCTGCACCCGTACCGCCATTGATAGCATCACTTTCCTGAAAGCAAAATATACCTTCTGGTTTTAAAAAGTCCTTTAAAATACGTAACGCTCGTACCACGTCTGGTAAATACATGAGCACTCTTCTCCCAATAATGACATCAAATTGGCCTAATGATTCTGGTAATTGATAAATATCATGTTGTTGATAAGACACATGATCATATTGATTATTTTCAACTGCTTTTTCCAATAGTGTTTGATTCATATCAATACCAATCACTTCACCTTGTGATCCAATGCGTTCAGCTGCTAATTGAGTGACTTCCCCAGTCGCACATCCGATATCTAATATGCGCATGCCTGGTTTAATATCTGCTCTATTTAGCAACTTGATAATAACTTCATTTCGTTCATTCATTCATCTCTCTCCCTTTTGAAAAGCTCCTGATTTCCCTATAACCATAGCGTCCTTTATTTTATATAATTTAATAATTAAATTTATTTGAAATTTGAGTGTTAACCATATATAATATGATATGAATATAACTACATGATTAGAAAGGATAAACATCATGACCAACACCCGCTTACTCTATATCACTTCAATTATTTTAACAGTATTGAACTTATTTATCGTTTATACGACCTTTTTCACGAACTTATTTAACAATTCTACATTCTCGTTCTGGTATTGGCCAGGCGCTATTCTTATTTTCATTACTATAATTATCCAATTAACCTTACTTTCAAAATGTAATCAAAAATTAGTCACCATTTTATTAGGTGTTTTAAATACCATCTTACTCATCCTATTTTCTACGCCACTCTTATTATCATAATATAAAAGGAGTAGCCTCTGATCATACGTCCCTCACGCAATCACTAGCTACTCCTCTACATTCTTATTTAAGCTTCATTTAAATATGATGTTAATAATTCAATATAATAATCAACGAATTGATGATATGTTTCTTTATTTACATGTTCATTGACTTGATGTGGGACGGTACCTGGACCAAACATTAAGAATGAGAAATGCTCATCTTTATCACGTAGTAAATTAGATGCGTCTGTCACACCAACTGTAGGTGTTGCAACGACATCTCTCTTGAAAATATGAGCTGCAACTTGTTGACCTAGCGCGATTAAACGATTTTCTCCTGTTGTAAGTACTGGATCTAAGTCTAGGTACATGTCTTCTTCTAGTTGACCACCTTCGTTATTGATCTGTTCAATATGCTTTTTAAATAAAGCTTTTACTTGATCATTATTAAACTCTGGAACTGTACGAATGTTATAGTCTGTTGTTGCCATATCAGGTACAGAATTGACTTGGTTACCACCTTGAATAATTGTATGGTTAATAACCAATCCATTAATGACGCGTTCGATTTCTTCTTCCTCAACTTTGTCGCCCACACGTCCTTTTATTCTCTCAATCACATGTTTGAAATCAAATTGTTCACACTGTAATTCTTTTCTAATGTCTTCGTATTCCTCATCAATATTTCGCACAAAATCTAGTAATGGCTTAATCGCATTTTGTCCAACCACTGGCATAGAACTGTGTGCTGCTTGTCCGCGAGATACAATTTGATAATCCATAGAACCTTTATGCGCATAGACAATACCTGATTCGGATGGTTCAGCAATAACTAATGCATCGACATCATCCATATAGCTTTCTTTATATAATTGTTCTGAACCAAGTTGTTGCATTTCTTCTCCAGCTGTCGCCATTAACTTGATAGTACCTTGTTTTAACGCGCCACTTTGACCAATTTCAATCATCGCAATGACTAGTGCAGCTAAGCCTGCTTTCATATCTGATGTGCCACGTCCATATAAAAAGCCATCTTGTTCTGTTAATTCAAATGGTGGGAATTGCCAATTATTAGGATCGCCTTCTGATACCACATCCATGTGTCCTGAGATCGCCACGACTGGATGGCCTTCACCAATTGAAGCAATTAAGTTAGCACGATTGTCGTGACCTTTAATTTCATCTATATCTGCTTTGATGCCATGTTTTTCTAATAAATCTTTTAAATATCTTGCTACTTCTATTTCATTATCGTTCACTGTTTTGATTTCTACGATATCTTTTAAAATTTGTAAATGGTCCTCTTTTGTAAATACACTCATGTCAAATACTCCTTTATGATTTTTTATTTTCTAGAAGTTTTTGTTTTATCTTTGATGAATAAACATAGAATAAATGCAATCACAATCAAGATGGTTGTAAATATAAATGCTGCATCTACACCATGTACAGTAGCTGCACGCATCATTTCAGTTTTAGACTGACCGGTATGACTACCCGCTAAATCATTTTTAGATACAATGGAAAGAATCGTAATACTCACTGCGGTACCCATTGCCCCAGCGATAATACGTAATGAATTCATAATTGCTGTACCATGAGAAATTTCTTCCGATTGTAACGCATTCAGTCCTGCAGTATTCAATGGCATGATTAATAAACCGACTGAGAACATACGAATCGCATAAATAACGACTACATACCAAAATGGCGTATCTGTTGATAAAAATGTATGAAGAATCGTCATAATAATCAACAGTGTAAAGCCAGGTATCACTAGGACACGTAATCCAAAACGGTCAAACACCTTTCCTGTATAAACAGAAATAAATGCATTAAACACGGCACCAGGTAAAATCACAAGACCTGACAGTACCGCTGATAGTCCTAAACCTGTTTGTACGTACATAGGAATTAATAATGCCGGACCAACGATACCAATAAATAACAACATAGATGCTACTGCTGATAAGGTAAATGTCTTACTTCTAAAGACACGCAAATTTAACAATGGATGGTCAATGTTTAACTGACGGACTGTAAAAATGGCAATCACGATCACACCTAAAATAAATGTAATAATCACTGCTGGTGACGTGATACCTAACGTACTGATACTACTAAACGCGAATAAAATGAGGCCGAAACCAAAGGTAGAATATACAACAGAAATCTTGTCTAACGCAGTATCTTTTGGAGAACTATGATTTTCAACGAAGAAGTAACCAATCACGAAGGCGATAATAGCAATCGTTGCGACGACGTAAAACGGCATTCTCCAACTAAACGCATCAATGAGTAAGCCCGTTAACGTTGGTCCAATCGCTGGTGCAGATTGTGCGACTATACCTGTTAGTCCCATCGCAAATCCACGTTTTTCTACTGGGAATAAGGTGAACACGGTAAATTGCATGAGTGGTAATAAAATACCTGCGCCTATGGCTTGAATCACACGAGCCACCATTAAAATACTAAAGTTTGGGGAAAGTGCTGCTACTAAAGATCCAATTAAAAAGGCAGCCATAGAGAAAATATATAAACCTCGTGTGGAATATCTATCCATTAAAAATGCAGTAAGTGGAATCATAACACCGTTAACTAACATAAATCCTGTAATCAACCATTGTGCTGTCGTTTCAGGAATACCTAAGCCGGAAATAATCGCTGGTAATGCGGTATTCAAAATGGTTTGATTTAACATAGCTACGAATGCACTGATTAACATCACTACTACAATCGTATTTCGTTTTGCTATTGTCATTTCACTACTCGACACGACACCCTACTCCTTTCTTAAAATTGTCCACGAAAAACTGTATCATTTTTAGTTAGCTTAGCAAACCATTTTACTTAAAAGACGCTAAATTATTCCTAACTGTTGAAAATATTTGTGTGTGTTGAAATGAAATGTGTGAAATTGAACGATATACATGGGATACAATGACTAAATCTAATATTTTGACTTATTTTATCTATGGATATATTATGTCTATAGAAATAAAGGGAGATAACTTTAAAACTTATATTTTCTAACACTTGTTAGTATATTGTTTTACTATTCTTTCTTCTTTTTATTACATTACACAATAAAAATAGACCAACAAAAATAAAGGAGGTCTTCATATGAATAATAAAAAATTAATAGCAACATTATTATCAGTAGGTATTGGCGCACATCAATTAAATACTTATTTTAAAAATAAGCATATTGACGGGGCAGGTAAATACGCATTAATAACAGGTGCTTCAAGTGGTTTAGGTGAAGCATTTAGTAAAACATTTGCACGACATCACTTTAATTTAGTATTAGTTGCAAGATCTGAAGATAAATTAAACCAATTGGCTCATCAACTAAAAGCACAATATGAAATTAATGTAATCGTCATTCCTGCAGATTTATCTAAAACTGAAGATATTTATCATTTATATGATAAATTATCCGAAAAAGGCATTGAAATTGAGCAATTAGTTAATAACGCGGGATATGGAAAAAGTGGTAAGTTAGTGGATATCGGTACAGAACAATTAATTTCCAACCTTAAATTAAATATTACTAGTGTGACATTATTATCACGTTTATTCGGAAAAGATATGGTTGAACGAAACAGTGGGAAAATTTTAAATGTAGCATCTCTAGGGGCTATGACACCTGATCCTTATTTTAATGTTTACGGACCAAGTAGAGCTTATGTGATGAAATTAACCGAAACTATGTATGGTGAATTATTAGATACTAATGTTAATGTTAGTGTTTTATGCCCTGGGCCTTTAGATACCAATTGGGCTGCTAATGCCGGTAAATCTTCATCTGCCTTTGCAAGCAATCCACAAACCGTTGCTAACCATACATTCTATAAAATGCAAAATAATGAACTTGTGATTATACCAACACTATTACACAAAATAGAAAGACAGTTTTTAAATGTTGTTCCTAATAAAATGCTTGCTAAAATTATAGGTAATTGGCAACTACGCCTTATTAATAAATAAACTATAAGATGAGATATCCCCAATTATTAATTGGATATTTTCTTATAAATTCACCTGTTCCCATTTAGGTAACCATAAACACTATAACAATGTTTCCGGAGTGGCTCTATTTGATATCCACTCCTCTTTTATGTACATTTACTTTCAAAAATAATAATGCCGATTATAGTCTTTAAACAGATAACCGTGTATACTTGTCATATTACATACAAAGGAGTATTTAACTATGAAGACGTTACTTATTAACGCACACCCTGATTTTAATAATGACAGTACCTATACTGCTCAAATGAAAGCTATGTTTTTAGAAAAATATAATGAAGCATTTCCTAATGGAGAGATTTCAGAACTTAACTTATATGAAGGTTTATTACCTCGCCTTGATAGCGAACAATTGTTAAACGTGTGGAATAAACTTGGTGCGGGTACACCATTATCTGAGGAAGAGCAACAAGTTGCTGACAAATCTACATTTTTAGTACAACAATTTAAAGCACACCATCGTATTGTGATTTTGACGCCATTACACAACTTTAATATCACTTCTCGCTTAAAAGATTATATCGATAATATTATGGTTCCTAGAGAAACATTTAAATATACAGACGATGGCTCAGTTGGTCTGATGACAGATGATTATAAAGCATTACTCTTACAAGCTAGTGGTGGTATTTATACCAATGAAGATCGTTATACACCACTTGAATTTTCATACCATTATTTAAGAGAAATGTTCAAAGAAATTATGGGCTTTGATGAATTCTATATTGCTCGTGCCCAAGGTACATCCATTTTACCTAAAGAAGATATTATCAAAGATGCAGCTAAAGATATCGATCAAGTCTTTGACGCATTTTATTCATAATATATCAATGACCATATAAATCAAGCGCAGTACTTAACAATCATGTTCTGTACTACGCTTATTTTTTAGACTGCCTTTACACATCCCTATAGTTAAAAGGCTACTGTACCTACTAACATTGCAATAAGTAACAATACAATAGCAAAGCCCCATACCCAGAAGAAGGCATATTTAATATATGTGCCCATGTTGGCTTCGGCTAAACCAAGTGCAAGCCATACTGCTGGCGCAAATGGACTTACGAAGGTACCTATAATATTACCAATCACCATTGAGTAAGCGGTAGAGACTTGTGATACACCAAATTCAGCAGCTGTTTGCTTAACAATAGGTAACAATGCGAAATAATAGGCGTCCGTACTTGTTAATAAATCAAGTGGTACACCAAAGATACCTACAATAATGTGAATATACGGTCCGACTGGTTGCGGAATAATATGAATGAAACTTGTAGAGATTGCTTTAAGCATACCCGTCTCATCGAGAATACCTAAGAACATCCCTGCACCCACAATGACAACAGCCATCATTAACGCATTAGGTGCATGTGCTTTTAAGCGATCCATTTGTTCGTCTACACTCTTATAGTTAATAATTAGAGCAATAGATACACCTATCATAAATGCGAATTCTGGCGGTGCGATATTCGTTAACATTGCAACCATAACCAATAAAGTTAACAGTGTATTAATCCACTTAATAGACCCATGTTCTCTAGCACGGCCTCTTACTGGGAACTTAATATCTTGTTCATGTTCATAATGCGCAACAAGTTTATGTATATCAATATCTTGTGTTTGTTCAATTTCTCCCTTTGCGATCCCTTTTTGAATACGTTTCTTTTCTCTAAAACCTAAATACACTGCAAGTAACATAACAAGAATAAAACCAATTATTTGAATGGGTATTAAACCATACCATAACTCATTGACACTTTTAGCTTTTAAAACGGTTGCGACACGTGCCATTGGACCACCCCAAGGCACCATATTCATCACTGCTGCACTGAGCGCTAATAATAAAATGAGTAAATAGCGACTCATATTTAATGCTTTATATAATGGTAATAAGGCAGGAATACATAATAAAAATGTCACCGCACCTGCGCCATCGAGTTGTGCAATCGTTCCAAGTAATGCTGTCATAATACAAACGACAATTACATTACCACGTGTCATTAGTAACAACCGCTTCACAAGTGGTTTAAACAGACCACTATCGTTCATAATACCAAAGAAAATAATCGCAAAAATGAACATAATGACAACGTTCATCACTTGCGCTAACCCTTTATCAAAGAACTTCACCAAATCGGCAACACTATAACCTAAAATTAAGGCACCGATACATGGAATCAATGTCATACCCACAACCGGACTAATCTTCTTAGCAATTAGCAATCCTACAATTGAAATAATAATTGCTAAACCAACTATCGTTAACCACATACTATCCCCTTGCATGATTAACATCCCCCTTTAAATAATGAAACGACGATATTGCATTTGTTTACAAAATACTTAAATACCAAATCGTTTTAATTTTTAGAAAAATGTAAGCGCTTTAAAATATTTTATCATAACATGGTTTATGAGGAAATATGTAATTCGTATGGGAAATATTTTGAATCATTAAAAAACCACCTAATATTTAGGTGGTTTTGATCTCAAATACCTCAATCTGTTGTATAGAGACCATAGTAAATTATTTAAAATAATGATATTTACAAGAAACAATAATGATGGATGAATCGTATACTTTATAAACTAACCTATGTTCAAAATTGATTCTTCTACTATAATATCCTTTAAAATTCCCTTTCAAAGCTTCAGGTTTTCCTTCGCCTTGGAGTGGGCCATTACGATTTATACATTTAATAAAATGGTTAATCTTTTTTAATAATTTTTTATCATGAATTTGCCAATATTTATAATCTTCAAATGCATCAGGTGTAAATAAAATATTTAATCTACTCATATAATTCTAAATCTACCTCTATTGTATTTCCACGCTCAGCATCTTCTATAGATTTAGCCAAGTGTTGGGCATTAGCAGGGGATTGTTGGAGGTATAATGTCTCCATCATCGCATTGTAATCTGACTCAGAAATCAATACAGCATTACTATCATTAGTTGTTATAGTCACTGCATCTGAATCATTGTTTACTTTATCTATTAAACTTCTAAAATTTTTTCTAGCTATTGAGTACGATACTATTGCCATAATCTGTACCTCCTTTTAATAAAATTGTACAAAAACTTGTACAATAAGTAAAGTGTAGTGTTGCTTACACGTACCTTTGTTTGATGGAACTTTAAGAAGTTGTAAAGAGAAATTTATATTACGTTCATAATCTTAATTTATGATGGGGGTGTCGTCGGATTTTCTGAAATACGTTGTTAATCTGTCGGCATTTCATTTTAAATGTTGCTCATAATCCAGATTTAACAGATAGAGGTGCTAATAACATGAAAAACAGAAAGAATTCTTATAGTATTCGTAAGTTAAGTGTAGGTGCATCTTCCATCATTGTTGCATCTATGTTATTTGTTGGAGCAGAATCTGCACAAGCAGCAGAAACTGAACCACAAAATCAAACTACTGTACAAAATGTTAAAGAAACAACTGAATCATCTAACTCTGATCAAACGCAACAACAACCTTCAGAACCAACAAAAGCGAAAGATTCTGATACAAATAATACGAATGTTGAAAGTCCGAAGTCTAATTCGACACAAACGTCAACGCAAGATACTGACAAAATGCATGATACATCAACTAATCAAACAAATGAAAACTCTAAAAATATTAATCATAAAAATAATGACGTTTCACATGAAACTACAAAGGCAAATGAAACAGATCAAACGTCATCTCAAGACAATTCAGAACAATCTCCTGAAGTCGACTCAAATGAGAAATCAACTTCAAATGACAAATCAACTCCAACCAAACAAGAACCTAACAATACAAAGCAAGATATTGATAAAACATCTAAGCCTAATGAAGATTCAAAACTTGTACCATCAAAGTCAGATATAACATCTAAAGCAGATAAACAAGAACAGTCTTCTAAAGAACCTGTTGAGGATAATGCTCAAAAAAATAAACATGTATCACAAGAAGATTCATCTATAGAGAAACAAGGTACACAAGAGATCCCGCAGACTGACTCGCATAAAGATGTCAATGTAACACCTTCAAAGTCATCATCAGAACAACAACCATCTACAACACAACATATCACGGCTAAAGATTCTAGTGCTTCACAAGAGGTGCCAGTTCATTCACTAGATTCATCTAAACAAGATCAAACGACATCCACTGAAAGCCATATCAATTTAGATGACCTTGATAAGAAAGCGACAAAAGATAGCACACCTGCAGATAATGACGATGATCAATCTAAAGATGGTCTAAATACATTAACTAAAAATGCGGTAGCCATACATAACAACAAATCCAAAGCACAGGCTACTCAACCTACTAAAGACCAGACGAATAAGGTAGCGCCTCAACAACAGTATAAAAATCATGACCCTATTATACTTGTACATGGATTTAATGGCTTTACAGCTGATAATGGACCTGGTTTAGGCGATAGTAATTATTGGGGTGGCGATCGTCTTAACATCACACAAGAAGCACGTGCAAAAGGTTATAACGTGAGTGAAGCTAGTGTAAGTGCATTAGGTAGTAACTATGATCGCGCAGTTGAATTATACTATTATATCAAAGGTGGCACTGTGGATTATGGTGCAGCACATGCGGCTAAATATGGTCATGAACGTTATGGCAAGTCTTATGCAGGTGCCTATAGAGATTGGAAACCAGGCCAAAAAATCCATTTAATTGGTCATAGTATGGGTGGACAAACTGTTCGTTTATTAGAAGAAATGTTACGTAATGGAAATCCCGAAGAAATCGAATATCAAAAACAACATGGTGGTGAGATTTCACCATTATATAAAGGTGGACAAGATAACATGATTTCTTCTATTACTACATTAGCGTCACCTCATAACGGCACACACGCCTCTGATTTACTAGGTAATGAGGCAATTGTGAGACAAGCTGTTTATGATTTTGCGAAATCACAAGGTAATAAATTCTCTCGTGCTGATCTTGGTTTAACTCAATGGGGATTAAAACAGAGACCTGATGAAACTTATATAGACTATGTAAAACGCGTTGAAAATAGTAACTTATGGAAGACAAAAGATAACGGATTCTATGATTTAACAACTGAAGGTGCACAAGAGTTGAATAATCATACGTCACTCAATCCGAATATAGTTTATAAAACATATACTGGCGAATCATCTGACCCAGATAAAAATGGTATCCATCATCGTAATAGTCATATGAATATTAAATATTTACCAACAACCAATGTAATTGGTAAATTAGATGATAAAGCTTGGCGAGAAAATGACGGCCTAGTATCAGTAGTTTCGGCACAACATCCATCTAATCAAAAATATGTCGATGCTACAGATCAAATTCAAAAAGGCATATGGCAGGTCACACCTGTCCAACACGATTGGGACCACGGCGACTTTGTCGGAACGCAAAAAGATGAAAACGGCATCTCAATCGAGCAATTCCAAGGCTTTTGGGATAACCTATTAAACGACGCTGTAAGAAACGAAAAAGAGACTGATCAATAAACATTTATAAAAATTAAGACCCCTTCTATATTTAAACAAATAGCCAATATAGAAGGGGTTATTATTCTATTTTATAGATATATTTAATGATTTACTTTTAATCTTGGAATTATCTAAATTCTTCATCTAATGAACGGTTTCTCCTGGGACACCACCTTGGCCAACATCCCCAGCCGGACTGCCATTAATTGTTTCTGGTTTACCATCTCCGTTATCATCCGTATAGTCGTAAACCTCTATTTCAGGCATCGTTTCATCAGAATGTTCTTCCTTTTCATCGATTTTTCTTTTTGTTTTAGGTTGAGTATCCGCTGTATTTGTTACAGGCTGTTGAGGTTGGCTTACTGGTTGATTAACAGTATTTTGATTATTTTGCATTGTATCGTCAGGTGTTTGTTTATTACTTTCTTTAGTAGTTTTCTTTTTTGATTCTTTATGTTCTGTTTTATGCACTTCTTTCTCTTTAGTTATGATATTTTTATAAGAAGAATATCCCCATAAACCAGTTGCCAAGATTATAATAACTAAGCATACACATGCTAAGATAGACAAAAATATTTTCATCGTTTCCCCCCGTTATTTAATTCTTCCAAAACCCTATTCATATTGTTACAAACTATTACAGTACCTTCATATGGTGTAACTTTAAATGTCGTCGAACTAGCTATATTTCTCTAGAAAAATAGCTATACTATTCATTGATAAATTTTCATTGTTTTTCTTTATTTTCAATATATTCTTTCTGCAATACATTTACTTGAGTCAACCCAGATTTCATTAATATAAATATAAAAATCCATGCAATAACTATTAAAATAATTAATTTTAAGTTATAACTTCCTAAGAATGTGATTGGTGCATCCCAAATAAAATGTAAAATAACAGAGATAAAGAAGAAAAATAGAAATCGTTTATCAAGGATATTAGACCAAGTAAACTGACTAGTATTTTTCACAATAACCACAGCTGCTCCAATAATCGCTGCCCATACTAAATGACCACCTAAAGCAGACCATCCTCTTAAAATGATAATTTCAATCATTACATTAAGATCAACTGTTTGATCACTCGCGAAACTAAGTTTCAATATATATCCTGCCGTTTCAAATACAGCAAAACCAGCACCTATAGAAGCACCTATTAATATACCATTCAAAATTTTATTGGTTCTTTGATAGTTAATAAATAAAACAACTATAATAGCTTTGCCTATTTCCTCAACTAATCCAATTAAAAATGCATCACCCATTGTCATAATTCCATACATTTCAAGATCGTCACTAAAAGATACAAATTGATATAGCACAAGCGTGCTTATTAAAGAAAAGACCCCACCAACAAAGAACATTTTCAAGACTTCAAAAAAACTAATATTACGAAATGCATTGGATTCAAAGAAAAATATTACTCCAGAAATAGGAACGATTAGTGCTCCAATAAATATCATACCTGGAATACTATTTTCATTACCAAACATTTTTGCTAAAAACCACAAGCCAATAAAAGTAATTAATAGTGATATGAATACGCGTGAAAATACCCATGGTTTTCCCCATTCTTCTGAAACCTCTGTAATATGTGGTGTAGTACTTTGTGTACCAGCTATAAACACATCATCTGATTCATGCTTTGAATGAAACTTAAACACTTGGGAAAACATATCTCTCAAATTTAATTTAAGAATTTCATCATTTCCAGCTAATCTACCTATTGATTTTGTCGTATTATTGAATAGATTTTTAGCTTCCTCAGTAATATTGGTATTATTAGCGACTTCTCTTTCAATATGTTGATGACTATGATTATAGGTTTCATTAGATGAATATTGCATAGATTCATTTAATTTAAATCCACAATTGATACAGAATTTATCATTAGATTGGACGGTTTCATTACAATTTGGACATGTTAAATTATTATTTGTATCTACGTTTTCCTTCATAATGGGCTTTTCCACAGTTAAATTGGTACCACAATGTTGACAAAATTTATCATTCTGACCTACTTCATTTGCACATGATGGACAAATCATTTAGTTGCACTCCTTTTTATAAATTTAATTCTAATAAAAATATATTAACTTATTTTGTAACAACTTACTATATATTTTTTAAAGTTATGTATAAATATTTCTTATAATTTAAACTTTTTTATTTACAAATTAAAAAGGCTCACATGGTGATATATAAGCCTTTGACATATGTTAGAAAAACGATGCTATAAGAAACGAAAAAGTAACTGATCAATAGTGTGAGTTGTAGAAAGTCATAATATAAAACAAATGCCAATCCACCTATCATTAAAGGTGAATTGGCATTTTTACTATTGCACATTAACTACGCGTTACTTTCCTTGATAGCCTCATATAATTCTACAAATTTTTTACCTTCTTTACGTGACACGTAATCAAATATCCAATTTTCATTATTTTTTTTCGGTTATTACTATTCTATACGGGCTAAATGATAAACCAAATTTCAAACTCTTAATTTCATTAAAGTAAAATTCATTTTTAATCTCTGAACCTTTCAGTAATCCATCTGCTTCAAAATAAATCATGTCTTTTAGTAAATATAGTGTACCGGGAACGCCTTGAGATGTAAGTAATTTCATTGAAACTTGAACTTTATACACTGGGTGCTCTAAATTAATTTCCATCATATCACTCCTCTCATTAATTTAGTATCTACGATTAATAATGTTCTAATCAGACTGAACTTTTAAACTATTTATGCTTATTTATTTCTTAATAAAACTATACCCTGAAATATTTTTGAAATAGTCATTTTATATAGAAAAAGGCAACTTCTATCTCATTCATAGAAATTGCCTTTGGCTTATATAAAGTTATTTAAAAATAAATACATCTGGTTTATAGAGTTTCAATATTTTCACAAATAGATAATTGAAAAAGATAGCTGATATGATTGGTACGATGACATAAGTTATCGCAATCAGTAGCAAGCCACTACCCATGCTAGTACCTAATAAGTTTAATGATTTAATTGGACCTACTAATCCAATTAAACCAAACCCAGCCGAATCAGGTGTACCTTTAATATTAAGCAAACCGCCTACTAGTCCTGATACTGCAGCAGTACATGTAACGGGTAAAAATATAATAGGATGTCGAATGGTATTAGGCATCATTAATTTAACGGCACCGAGTAACACTGAAATCGGAACACCTACTTTGTTAACACGCCATGCCCCTAGCGCTAGCATAATAGCACTGGCAGAGACCCCTACAGCGGCTGAACCTGCTGCTAGTCCTGAAATTCCAATGGCAATACCAATACCAATCGCAGATATCGGTGACACAATAAGAATAGAGAATATCACTGCAATTAGAATTGTCATAATGATAGGTTGTGTATTCGTTAAACTATTAACAACACTACCTATGCCCACTGTTATCAATTTGGTATAAGGCAGCAATAACAATCCTAAGAGGCCAGGAATACCACCGGCAACGATGGGTAAGATAATCATATTTAAACTACCTGCACGGTCTCCGATAATTAAAATAATACCTACTGCGATTGCTCCGGTAATCATAGTATTAATTAAATCTCCGATACCTGTAATGACCCATTGGTGATTTGTAATTGTCGTTGCGCCAGAACCGACAAATGTTGCTGCACCAACCACAGCTGTTTGTAATTGTGTTAAATTAAACTGTATCGCAATTAAGACACCCGTTAATATTGGAATTGTATATTGAATGCCTTGAACTACAACTACTATTTTTGAAAATATCTCATTATACTGACTTAAGTATTTACTCAAATCTCCTAAAATCGCGTTAGGAAGCATACCTACAACGATTGCTATCGCTAATCCATTTAATATATTAAATAAAAATGATCTGGGTGTAATCCATTGTTTTTCGCCCATAATTCAAATACCTCATAGTTTCTTTCTTTATTTTAAAGTACGTGACAACGAACCTTTTAATAAAAAAACACTCTCGTCGAACTCATACATAAACGTATGAATTTATACGAAAGTGTTTTAAGTTATGATTATAATACCATGATTTTTTAGAATAGCAACAGTTATTTTATACGATTGTTTGGGCTATATAATGTGAGTTGTTAAAAAGCCCCATACTACAATATGAAAGCACCTATTACATAGACCATAAGTAAACAATATATGTTGAGTATCAACGCTCTTTGAATATGTTAAATAAATTTTCCACCTAGTTATCAACTACTAAATTGGATTAGGTGTTTTTACACTTTTATAACAACATGTTAACTTAAGGTGGAATATTTAGTTTTGCCGTTTTGATTAAGTTTGAATAGGCTATCTAAATCATATAATTAACCTTTACTTATTCACAAAAGGAAGATACATATGAAACGAAAAATAAGAAAGCGTATATATCTTACCCTTATGGCTATAAATTTAATTACCGTGCTTATAATTATAGGGTTCACTGAAATGCCCTATAGCGGCAGACAATATTTCGGCTATGCTTTTACAATATTACTGACACTATATTGTTTAGTTCCAAGTACGAAAGACAAACAAAATGACGATGATCATTAAGTTTATTTAATACTACCTATGCCTTTAAGCGCTTCATGATATGGTAAAGTTAATTCGTTACATGTCATAACTTTTCCTTCATCGTTAAATGTAAACTCTGCATACACTTCTATGATGCCTTGGTTTCCATTCTTTTTCTCTACTTCTACGTCATAACGTAGAAACACTTCATTTTGATCTTCATCAATGATCATCGTTTTAAAATAACTGATTTTCAAACTTGAAACAACTTCTTTTAACTTTTTAAGATGTGCTTTAAACTCATCAAAATTAGTGGAAACATGATCTGTTGTTTGTACGTATGTGGGCGCAAAATATTTATTTATTTTATCCAAATTCAAATCAATTAAGATGTCATTATAAAGTGATTTTATCGTAGTTTTTAAGTCTATTTTGTTCATGATAAAAACTCCTTTAATCAATTATTGTATAATTACAATTGAAATTATTCTATTTCAATAATAGTGTAACAATAAAATAAATAACATACATCTTTCATCTTAAGAGTATCGTATATCGCTTAGTTCCATAAATATAAAAAGGGAACAGTGCGTTCACACATGCTTCCCTCTTAAAACTTAATATTTGATTTTAATCAATCGTAAATTTTCGTAAACAGTACAGTGAAATCGTTAGTATAAATATACTTGCGACTAACAAGATTGTCTCAGTAGCATCGCTATGTTCTACTATAATAATTCTGACAATCGCTGTAATACCGATATAAATAAAGTACTGTAACGAAAAATGATAATTGTGTTTGAAATATTGAATAATGAGTAGAATAAACTCAATATACATGAATGATACCAATAAATCTTCAATCACTTGGCTATATTTCAAATCTTTATCTTGTAAAAATAAGTTTTGAAAGAAACCAAAACATTCGGTAAATAAAAATATAACAAGTGTTACCGCAATGAAGCCAATGCAAATATTAACCGCTAATAACAACAATTTAGAAAACTGTTCACTTATCTTTTCAGGCGTATATTTCTTCATCTTTTCTCCTTAATGAACCCTTCACTATTTAACTTATAGTAAATAGATTATTCAATTCATTTTAGCATAATATATCGTTTTATTTTCTTTTAATACTTTAACTAATATTTAGTACTAAATAATCAGTTATCTTAGCATCAACATATACTGTAGTAAAACTGAATACTGCTTAATTCAAAAATCCTAATATTAATTTTATACATGTTTCCCATCATAAATACAAATACATCTAACTCGTCGTACCTTGCCATAGTTTAACTGGTAATATCATATGTTGTTCAGTTTCTTCATTGTTGATACGTTGTTCTAAAGCGTTCACTGCTTGTTGTGCTATGCTATCAATAGGTTGAATAATCGTTGTCAGCTCCGGATGCATATGCCTTATTAAATCCGTGCCATCATAACCTATAATTTTAAGGTCTTCGGGAACTCTTTTATCATAAGATAAAGCTATATTATATATTTGAATTGCGTCAGTATCATTAGATGCAAAAATACCATCAACTTCTGGATGTTCTTCAAAAATCTGTTTGAATTTCTTAGCTTTTTCCTCAAAGCTTAATTCAAAATCAATGGTATATGTTATTGGTTTAAAACCATGTTGACTCATAGAGTGTTCGTATCCAGACTGTCTTAAATTCGCAGTTGTATTTACATCGATAGGTCCATTTGTGTGAATTATGTACTTTGCACCTTTTTCTATTAAATGTTGCGTTGCTAAGACACCTCCTTCAAAATTATCAGAGCGTATATCCGGAATGTCTTCATTGACTACTCTATCTATAGCTACGATTGGAAGATTTCTATTATTGTACTGTTCAATACCAATATTATGTGTACCTACAATCAAACCATCTAATTGATTAGAGAGTAATTGGTTAATATAATGTGTTTCCTTTTCACAGTCATTCATTGAGTTTCCTATTATAACGATATACCCCATATCATAAAGTTTTCTTTCAAGTTCTAACACTAATTCCCCAAAAAAAGGATTCGATACAGTTGGAAATAATAACCCGACGATATTCGTTTTTTGATTATATAATTGTCTAGCAGCAGAATTGGGCTGGTAATTTAAAGTTGTCATTGCTTGATAGACTTTATCTTTAGTTTCGTCACTAATATATCCACGATTATTCAATACACGTGAAACAGTCGTTTTAGAAACTTGAGCTAATTTAGCTACATCTTCCAATTTCGGTTTCATCAATATCTACTCCAATTCATTTGAATTCCTATCTTTATTATGCACTTTTCATAAACATAATTCGACATAAAAATAAGAGTTAAGCATAGGCACTCAGTGGCAACATATACTCAACTCTATTTTAACTTACGTGATGCTATTCAAATTGTATGGTTTGATGTTCCAATTCATAAATTGAAGTGATGACCTCAATATTTTGTTGTGATGATAACCATACTTCTGGGGCTGTTTCACTATAATACCTTTCTGTAAATACCGCTTCTCCTTCGTTTATAAATATTTCAATAGAACTTGTATCGATATATATCTGTAAATCTAATGTTTCAGTAGTTTGAATCATCGCATATCTATAATCACCTATATCATAACGATGTAACTTGAATTTCTGAAATTCACTATCAAACTCTAAAGATAATAAATCACCTTGCTGATTTTTTAAATTCAATATAAAGTCTGAAGCCAACATTTTTAGATTCACTTCAGCTTGATGTTTACCTTGTAAAAGCTTTATAGGTTCACTCAATGTATATTCTTCGTGTTTTCCCTCATCAATTCTTAATGACTTTAATTCTTCAACTGGACGCATGTATAAGTGATCGCCTTTGAGATAAAGTTCACGTGGTAAGGTTAACGCACCTGACCAACCATCTTCTTTTTCCGGCATATTAGCTTCCCACATAGCCATCCAACCAATTAAAATCCTTCTACCATCAGATGTTTCCATAGTTTGTGGTGCATAAAAATCATGTCCATGATCCAGTTCTTTAAATTGTTGTCTAGTCAATTTGTAAGTATCATAATCAAAATCACCAACAAAATAGCCGTTTTGGAATAAATTTAAATATTGTTCTTCTTCAGCTTCCATACCTTGCGGCGAAAATAGAAAGACATGTTTCCCATTCAGTTCAAATAAATCAGGGCATTCCCACATATAGCCTTCTGTCATTTGACCATTGGATTGATCTACAGGACCAAGATATTCCCACTCATATAAATCCTCAGAACGATATAAGATAATACGTCCTAATTCTCTATCATTTTGACTACCTACTATCATGTAATAATAGCCATGATGTTCCCATACCTTTGGATCTCTGAAGTGATGTGTATTATCTTCAGGTGGGGTAGGAATGATTGCATTTTGTTTATATTTTTGAAAATGAATGCCATCTTCACTATAAGCCATATTTTGATTTTGCCAAAAATGATCGGGATCATCGTCATTATAATAATGGTGACCTGTATAAAATAAATACAACTTATCATCTTTGACTATACCTGTACCAGAGAAACAACCATTTTTGTCTTCTTCATCTCCAGGTTCTAAAGCAATCGGTAATGTTTCCCAATGAACTAAATCTTTACTACGTGCGTGTCCCCAATGCATTGGTCCCCATTCAGGTGCATAAGGATAATATTGATAAAATATATGATAATATCCATTAAAATATGAAAAGCCATTGGGATCATTAATCCAACCATACTTAGGCATAACGTGATAACCTAAACGATACCTTAAATTAGATACTTCTAATGTATTTTGTTCTTCCATTGTTATCCAACCTCCTTCTCTTTATGTAAGTCTTTAATAAAAGGATCACCATAAACATACTCATTATCTTTTCTTAAAGTAAAGAATGCGAAAATTCCTGCTAATAAGACAATCGCTGATATAACGAAAAATGTAGGTTGATAACCTATATGATCTCGTAAAATTCCTAATGGACTAGATAAAACCACTTGTCCTATTTGAGCAGAAACGTTATATCCAACCATATAAATCGTTGCTGATAATTTAGTATCAAAGTGTAATGTAATATATCTAAAAATAGGTAATACAAATAGTGGTACCTCTAATGCATGAAACATTTTAATAAAAGAGACACTAACAGGACCACTTGCAATACCACATAATCCTATACGTAAAAACATTACCGTTACACCTAGTAACAATGTTTTACGTACACCTATTTTCATCATAATGACAGGTACAACAGCCATCATAATACTCTCAAAAAATACTTGTACAGAGTTAAGCGTGCCATACGTTTGTTGCCCCATACTTACCGTTGGAAATAATTTTGTGTAAAAATCTGGGAACATTTGTTGGTCAAATATAGTATAAAAAGACCAAGAAAACATAATAAAAATGATAATAACCCATAGGTCTTTCACTTTTAATAATGAGACAATTTTATTGAATGATGGTACTGCCTCACTATCGCCCTCTTCAATATGTTCTTTTATATCAATTTCTTTTTTAGATTTCCAGAATATTAATATTAATAATAATATGAAGCCTAGAACTGAACCTAACCAAAAATTAAGATGTGGATTTTTAACAAAAGTAAATCCAGCTACAAGCGCCATAATTGCATAACCAAATGACCCCCATGCACGTGCTTGTCCATAGTTAAAGTTAAACATACGACTAAATCTTTCACCAACAGCTTCAAATACACCTACAGCAGCTAAAAAGCCACAAGAAAGGAATATTGCACCGATAGGAACACCTATCCAAAAATGACTTTGAATCAATGGTGCATAAACCCATATGAAGAATGGACCCACTAAAGTTGAAAATATCGCACAGAAAATAAGTAATCCACGCTTGATGACAAGTTTATCTTGTATAACTCCATAAAAAAACATTAATATCAAAGTTACGAAAGAATTCGCTGAATAAATGATACCTACCTGTCCACCATTTAAACCTAAGCCGTTACTTTCAGAGGTTAACCAAATTTGGAAGAATGACCACCATATACTCCAAGAGGCAAAAAAGAGCATAATCATAACTGAACTTTGTAAATAATATCTATTTTTAAATGGTGCAATTAAACGGTTGAGTTCCATAATATATCCCCTTTGTATTAAGAAATCGATTTATTGACTTTAAGTGTAAACGCTTTCTTAAAATATGTCAACCGGATGGCATATTGTATATAAACCTTCTAAATTAACATTAATAGATAGTACTGCCATAAATATTGATACAGAATCATATTTCGTCAACTTCACTTTGTATATCTCCTCCCTTTGTGGTAATATCATTATGCGTAAAATTGCGAGATACTAATAAAGAAGAAGGTTTAAATATATTATGAAGGAAAATTTTTGGAGTGAATTGCCACGGCCATTTTTTATTTTGGCACCTATGGAGGACGTGACGGATATTGTCTTTCGTCATGTGGTGAGTGAAGCAGCGAGACCTGATGTGTTTTTCACTGAATTTACGAATACTGCAAGCTTTTGTCACCCTGAAGGGATTCACAGTGTGCGTGGTCGCTTAACGTTTAGTGAAGATGAACAGCCTATGGTAGCGCATATTTGGGGCGATCAACCTGAACAGTTCCGTGAAATGAGTATTGGTTTAGCAGAAATGGGATTTAAAGGTATTGATTTAAATATGGGCTGTCCTGTTGCAAACGTGGCTCAAAAAGGTAAAGGTTCTGGCCTTATTCTTAGACCTGAAGTTGCTGCTGAAATTATTCAAGCAACGAAAGCGGGAGGTCTACCGGTAAGTGTTAAAACACGTCTTGGTTTCTATGAAATAGATGAATGGCGTGATTGGTTAAAACATGTCTTCGAACAAGACATCGCGAACTTATCGATCCATCTACGTACACGTAAAGAAATGAGTAAAGTTGATGCGCATTGGGAATTAATTGAAGCGATTAAACAACTACGTGATGAGATAGCACCAAATACTTTATTAACAATTAATGGCGATATTCCAGATAGACAAACTGGACTTGAACTAGCTGAAAAATATGGCATTGATGGTGTGATGATTGGCAGAGGCATATTCCACAATCCATTTGCCTTTGAAAAAGAACCACGCGAACATACAAGCGAAGAACTACTAGGTCTATTACGATTACATCTCTCATTATTCCAAAAATATGACAAAGATGAAGACCGACAATTCAAAAGTTTACGTAGATTCTTTAAAATATACGTACGTGGCATTAAAGGTGCGAGCCAACTACGTCATCAATTAATGAATACGCAATCTATCGCTGAAGCACGCGAATTACTAGATGAATTCGAAGCACAACGAGAAAAACATATAGAATCATAATTAATTTCAACACATAACAATCCCCTGTTAATTACTTAGTTAACAGGGGATTAGTATATGATTATGTCTCTATAATAAATAGGGCTAATAAAAAAATTAATAGATTTTTGTTTTGAATATGAAAAAAACGCAATTATCTCTAAAACTAAAAGTGACCAAACTAATAATCAAAAGAGATAATGTGCCTATAGAAAATATTATATTAAAAATTTTAGATTCGCATTCCCAAGTAACTTACTATTCCTTATGAAATAAATATTCAGTTTAATAGTTTGAAGAATTAACATTTTAAACTAAAAGCATACTTTTTATTGTTTGATCATTAATTACTGTTAAATTACCAGCAGTGTCATTAGAATTAATCACTTCATTTTTATGAATAGCTAAAAGCTCTTGAACAAAGTTTCGAGCCCATCTACCATTTGCCTTTTTAGAATCTTCAAGACTACTATATTTATCTTCAACCACTTTTCTTAGTAAATTTTCATTAAATTTCCATTGATCATTAGTCAAACTTAAAACAACAATTTCAGCTATCTCTTTTGGGGAATAATCATCGAAATGTATTTTATAAGGAATTCTAGATTGCAAACCCTCATTAGAAGTTAAGAATCGTTCCATATCATCCTCATAACCAGCAAATATAGCAATAAATTTGCCTCTATTATTCTCTAGCTCTGTAATAAGCGTCTCTATTGCTTGAATACCAAAATCATTACTTGATTTATCTTTAGGCATTAATTGGTAAGCTTCATCAACAAATAGAACGCCACCTATAGCTTGTTCAACAATACGTTTAGTATTTTTTTCAGTGTGACCAATATGACTACCAATCATCTCACTACGTTCTGTTTCAATTAAATGACCTTTAGAAATTATTCCTAATTGATCAAAAATCTTTGCTAATAACTTTGCTACTGTTGTTTTACCTGTTCCTGGTGAGCCAGTAAAAATCATATGATAATTGCTAGTTGTAGTTATTTTTCCTTGTTGTTCTATCATTTGATTAAACTTGACTTCATTAACAATAGTATTAACATGATCTTTAACTTTCTGTAATCCTATTAAACTATCAAGCTCACGAAGCAATGACTGTAGTGTTTCATTATTACTATTTTTTTGTTTACTAAAAATTTCAAAGTCTTCATCAATAATAGTAATTAAAGATTGGTTATCAAGATATTCTCCACTTTCAGAGATACGTTGCATTTGGTGTGTTGTCAATTTCTCATTAAAATTACGAACCCATCTACCATTGCTATTGTCGAAATTAAACCTATATTCTCTTTCTAAAAATTCCTCATATTTAGCTTCATCAAATTCATAACCTTTTTCAAATAAATCCTTACAACCTATTAAATATAATTCCTCTATATTATAATCTTCAAAATTAAAAGTATTCGGAATTCTAGAAGATAAGCCCGGATTTGAATTTACAAAATCCACCATCTCATTTAAATATCCAGCAAATATTATCATGATTTTCTCTCTATAATCTTCCATATATTTAAGAATAACATCAATAGCTTCTTGGCCAGCACCTTTATCTCCTTCATTATTCACTAATGTATAAGCTTCATCAATGAATAACACGCCATTTTTAGCTTTTTCTAAAATTTCTAAGGTTTGGGTGGATGTTCTACCTACATATTCAGATACTAAGTCTTTTCTAGATACTTCTATAAAATTATCACTTTCAATTACACCTTCTTCGTATAACGCACGTGCAATTAGTCGAGCTACTGTTGTTTTACCTGTTCCAGGGTTACCTACAAATAGAGAATGCATTGAAGGTAAGTGTTGTTGAATACCTCTTTCTTTTTTTATTTTATTTATTCTAGCAACATTTATAAATTGATTGGTAGCTTCTTTTACTTGTTCTAAACCTATGAGATTATTTAATTCATCTAATGCACTAATTTGAGTATAGTTATAATCATTAAATTCTTCATTACTAATGTCTTCTAAATCGTCGTTTTCTATTCTAAAAAAACTGTTAAATTCTTCATCGCTAATGTCTTTAGAATCTTCGCTTTCAACATATTCTTGATTGCTATAACTATTCTTTTGTATTATTTGATTAATTGGTTCTTCTTCTACAAAGGAATTCATTTTAACTTGTTCATCACGATTGATTAATTGTATTCCTTCTCCAATAGCATCTGAAAAATCATCTAGCTCTACTGTAAAATCACCAATAGTATTTGTTGTTAATTTATTAATTGAAATATAGCTTTCTTTTAAAATAGCAAATGCTTTACCTGAAAGAATATTTAAATTTTCTATTAAAATTTGTCCATTCTTTCTAGCATATATATCGTATTCAAAATTTTCATTTTCAATATATAAGTCCTTAGCTTTTATATCTGCTTCATTTAAGGCAGATATAAATCCAATAATTAGAGTATTTTCAATTTCAGTATGAGCATAATCATCTGTTCTCATTCCCATTATTAATGAATTAAAAATGAATGCTCTAGAGTTACCTAAGTACATCCCCCCAGGTCCTCTTGTACTATTATTTTCTAATGTTACATTATTTAATACTATATTACTATTTTGTCTAGCAATTAAAGATACTTTCTTAGATATGCCTTTTACAATAACATTATTCAATTCTACGTTACTATTACGTATCGCTAATGCATTTTTAGCTAAATTTGTTGCATCAATAGTTAAATTTTCTAAAATTACTTTACTATTTTCAATTTCAAAAATTGTTTCTAAAATTGTTTCTTCAGGAGCTGTTTCCCCTCGAAGCTTAATACTTAAATTACTAATCACTATTCCGTCATGATAAACATGAGATTCATCTTTAAGACTATCAAATACTATTACATCTTCATTTTTAGCTAACCCATCTCGAATAATTCTTTCCAAGCTTACTTTTCTAAAACCTTTACCTACAAGTATTGGTTTTTTCATTACTAATAACTCCTATCCTATTTTTTTTGCTAAGTTATATAAATAAATTAATGCGATAATACCTAAGATACATGAAAAATTCCAAATAAGAAGTAAAAATATATACTTAATCGCAAATTTTGCAGTAGCAAACATACAACCTAAATTTCCTATATCATTAATATAATTAGACTTATTAATAAACTTTCTAATAAAGTGGTCTACAACGCATATAATAAATGGAAACAAAATTAAATCTAAAATTAAAATAAACACATTCATCTGAATTTCCATCCAAAAAACATATAAACAAAAAAATACTATTGAAATTATGTATCTTTTTAACCATTCATTGTAATCATCTAATTTAAAAATATTTGTAAAATTTGTCTTAAAATTAGTTCTCATTCTATTTGAAGAGGCCCCGAAATGTCTTTTATTGCTCTCTATAAAGTCTTCATTATCATTCACTTTAGTATATACCGCATTAGACGATGCTCCAAATTGTTTTTTAAAGTCATTATCTTTAACTTGAGTACCTTTTTGTTCTGAATTATAACTTTGATTTCTCTTTGCTCCAAACTGTTTCTTAAAATCATTCGAATTATGGGGAGGACTTGTTTTATCTTCCTTTATTTCTACTTCTTTTCCGCAATTAGGACAAAACTTTTGTGATACATTTATTTCTTCTCCACAATTATTGCATTTCACTAATCATCATCCTCTTATACTTTAAATATTCAACCAATTATATTTTAATTGCAAACTACATTTTTAATTTTAATAAAATAATTCAGTTTTGTCACTACAATATAAAAAATTAGATTATAGTTAACTATTTAATTGAACATAATACTCAAAAATTAAATTTTATTTACAACAAATGAATGATAGTAAGTATTTTGAAAATCAAAAACTAACTATAACGGATACGTTATTTTAGATCTAATTTATACAGATTTAGTGAAATAATTCTTGATTCATGTCTCACTATCATATTTTAAATAAATAATACATTCTTTACTGCTTATATATATTAGTAGACAAATTTTTCATTCTTGAATCGAATA
This sequence comes from Staphylococcus sp. HL28, assembly GCF_021117155.1. Classification (NCBI taxonomy): domain Bacteria; kingdom Bacillati; phylum Bacillota; class Bacilli; order Caryophanales; family Staphylococcaceae; genus Staphylococcus; species Staphylococcus sp. HL28. The sequence goes on along the minus strand of NZ_CP088218.1, from coordinate 41,070 downwards.
ATACTAATAATTTCATCCACTTGTAGTCCAACAGAAATAAGATTGTTACAGCCTTTTAAATTTTTCGCTCGATAGTAAATAGTTGAACATAATTTGATTTAATAACAATGTCACTTGCTATTTTTCGAAAATTTAGTTCTAAATACGAATAATTAAATTTATTTTCGTATTTATACTGTTTACAATCAATATTTCTCTATAATTTTTAACGTAGTGTCATATCTTTATTAATATTACCTATAAATCACATATCAACTAGGTATTTATTCTCTCCTACTGACTAATATTTTTAGTAACCTTTTGTACTAGTCTGAAGTTAATAGTTTGCCATTACTGTTATTAGGAGATTTATTCTTTAATTTTTTAGATAGTATATACTAGAAATCTTTTTTGTAGAGTTCAACAGGATTATTAAATTCGCTATAAATATATTCACAAATGATATATCTATTAATATCGCCTGCTCTTGTCTGATAACCTGTCTCGGTCTGGTTATATGTATATCTATTTGCTAATATGCCACCACTTTCTTTTTTGGTTTAGTAATATATTTAAAACTAGCCGAAGGTATACAGTTGGATGGTATTTCTTTCCCATGATTACTGAGATATTAATCCTTAAGTAATTTAAAATAAAAGAAATGGGAATTCCTATTTTCTTAATAGAAATCCCCATAATATACAAGTATTAATTATTTTTATTGTTGACTAGCCATTAACTCTGCCTGTTCTACTACTTGCTCAACTGCCATTTTTTGTAAATCTGGTGGATAACCATATTTCTTTAAGAGTCGTCTAACTTGAACTCTCATTTTGGCTTTAGCACTGTCACGTTTTGACCAATCTACACTCATATTTTCTTTTACTGTTTTAGTTAATTCATGCGCAATAGCACGTAACTCTTTATCACCCATTACTTCTTTAGCTGTTTCATGCGAAGCTAATGCATCATAAAACGCTATCTCTTCAGTATTCAAGCCTAAATCTTTCCCTCTTTGTTGTTCTTGATTAATCTCTTTTGCCATTTGAATCAATTCTTCAATAACTTTAGATGCCTCAATAGAACGGTTATTGTATTTTCGAATGGATTTACCAAGCATTTCAGAAAATTGTTTAGATACTGTAGCATTTGTTTTCATTAAGGACTTCACTTGTCCTTTTAATAATTTATTCAGTAATTCAACAGCGACATTCTTTTGCTTTAATCCCTCTACATCTTTTAAGAACTCGTCAGATAAGATTGAAATATCAGGATTTTCTAAACCAAGAGTTTGGTAAATGTCTACCACTTCTTCAGTAACAACTGATTTAGATATTAACTGATTTATTTCCGCTTCAATTTCAGCTGGCGATTTTTTTTGTTTATTATTTTCATTAGGTGGCTCTAATAATTTCACAATACCTGATTTCACAGCTTTTAAAAATGCTATTTCACTATTCAAATCTTGCGCGGCATCTTCAGTTGAACACAATGCAAAGGCTTTACTAAGTTCAGTTACTGTTTTCACAAATCTTTGTCTTTCATCTTCTCCCAAACCAATAACGTAATCCATTGTATTGGTTAAAACATTATATCTTTCTGACTGTTTTTCAGATTCAAAATTTGAATAGTCATGGTTATACAACATATCTTGTATAACATCGTATTTCAATAACATAATTTCTACTGCTTTGTCAGTATTGACTCCTGTTTGTTCCTTATCAGAATCTGTATACTCTTTTAAGGCTTCTTTTAGACTTTCTGCTATACCTACATAGTCCACAATTAAACCACCTGGTTTGTCTTTAAACACTCTATTCACACGAGCGATAGCTTGCATTAAATTGTGTCCTTGCATTGGCTTATCTATGTACATAGTATGCATAGACGGTACATCAAACCCTATTAACCACATGTCTCTTACAATAACAAGCTGCAATTCATCATTTACATCTTTCATACGATTTTCTAAAAGGTTTCTTCGTTTTTTAGGTCCAATATGTCTTTGGAAATTTTGGGGATCACTTGATGAACCTGTCATCACAACTTTGATAACACCCTCATTATCATCATCTGAATGCCACTCAGGCTTTTGTCTTACAATTTCATCGTATAAATCAACTGCAATACGACGACTCATAGTGACAATCATACCTTTACCTTTCATAGCTTTTTGTCTTGTTTCAAAGTGCTTAATAATATCAGTAGCTAATGTATGAATACGTTGTTCTGAACCTGATAATGCTTCAATACGCGACCATTTAGATTTTAATTTACTTTTGACATCATCTTCTTGTCCAGATGTAATCTCATCATAAGCAGCATCTATATCTAAATTTTGAGGCAAGTTTAAAGGTATTATTCTGCTTTCATAATATATTTTGACTGTACTACCATCTTCTACAGCTTGTGTCATATCATACACATCAATATAATTTCCGAATACCATTTGTGTATTTTTATCTGTGGAGGATACAGGTGTTCCTGTGAATCCAACAAATGAAGCATTCGGTAAAGCATCTCTTAGATATTTCGCATAACCATATTTAACGCCTTCTCCTTTATCATCATACTTAGCACTAAAGCCATATTGAGTACGATGTGCTTCATCTGCAATAACGATAACGTTTTTACGTTCCGTTAAAGCATCCATTGTAACTTTTCCATCTTCAGGTTCAAACTTTTGCATAGTTGTAAAGACAATCCCACCTGACTCAACAGATAATAAATCTTTAAGTTCTTTTCTTGAATTAGCTTGTTTAGGTGATTGACGTAACAACCCTTTACCAGAACGGCCTTTAGACTTTGCAAACGTACTAAATAATTGGTTATCTAAATCATTTCGGTCAGTTACCACAACCAAGGTAGGGTTATTTAATTTCTGTATTAACTTTCCAGAGAAAAATACCATCGTTAAACTCTTACCAGATCCTTGTGTATGCCAAATGACACCGCCTTTACCATCGCCATGCTCAGAGCTTGCTTCCATTGCGCGTTCAATAGCTTTATTTACAGCATAGTATTGATGATATGCCGCCAAAATTTTAACAATATTTCCCTTACCGTCATCTTGGAATAGAATAAAATGACGAATTAAATCTAACAATACTTCTTTATTGAGCATACCATGTATTAAAACCTCTAAACTCGCTAGTGATGATGAAGATTCAGTCTTTCCATCTTTCGAACGCCAAGTCATAAATCGATCATAATCTGCTGTTAAAGAACCTGCTTTCGTATTAATCCCATCACTCGTTACTAATACAGCATTATGATTAAATAATTGAGGAATTCGAATTTTATAAGTCTCTAATTGATGATATCCATCTTCTACACCAACAGACTCGTTAGTTGAATTCTTAAGTTCAATAACTACAATTGGTAATCCATTAATAAACAACACAATGTCCGGTCTCTTATTATGATCTGCATTAACAATAGTCAATTGATTAACTGCTAGAAAGTCATTATTTTCTGGGTTACTAAAATCAAAAATATAGACTAAGTCATTGACTGTTTCACCATCTTCATTATAGTGTTCTACTTCAATACCATTTGTTATCATTTCATGGAAAGTACGATTGATTTCCAATAAACTAGGCGATTTTTCTATTGATATTTCACGGATAGCCTGTTCAATAGCATTGTTGTGTAAATCAGGATTAATACGTCTTAAAGCCGCTTCTAAACGATTATCAAGAACAACATCTTTATCACTTTCACGTTCAGGAGTAATCCCTTTATCACTAATTTCTCGACCATTTTTAATGGTATAACCAAGTCCTTCAAACCATTCAAGTGCTACTTGTTCTAAATCATCCTCGCTAAATTGAAAGTTCATCTGTATCCACCTCAATATCATCAGGAATTTCTATTTCTCCAGACATTAGTTTTGGAAGAAGCGTATCTCTTAATTGAAATAATTTTGAGTTTTCTTCACTTAATTCTATAGATTGTAAAATCATATTCTCACATTGACTATAGTATTTTTTAATTAGTCTAGTATTAGGTATAACTATTTTATGTTTAGTAATGTGCTTAGTGTTTATATATTTCTGTGCTGAACCTAACGATTTGGATAAAAATTGTTGTCTCGTATATTCTGAATTAAGTAAACTTTGTAAATAAGTTAACAAATATTTATTATAAACTCTAATTCGAAACATTCTCTGATTTAATACAAAGTAATCTGGTTTTGTTATTCTCACAGTTCTACCTAAAATATTCATTTCTTGCGTTCTATCTGTCATTACCATAACTAAATCATTTGTTTTTAATAGAAATTTTTCTTTTTTTTGATCAATATCTTTTTTATTAATATATTTATCCTTATTAGTAGTTACATATTGAGAATTAATATTAATATTTCCGAGATCCATTACAAAGTAGCCGCTATCGCTATATCCTGTTTTATAAAAAGCGTATCCATTTTGACAATCAGCAACTTCATCAATACTTTTAATAAACCAATTTAAAGGTATTTCTCCTAATTCACTATCAATCATTTCGCCTCCACTAGATTTATAAGGATTACCATTTTCATCTGGAAATTCAAAGTCGATAAACCAATGTTTAAATAAAGTTTGTGAAAGTTCTTCCAGATTTGCTATTATTTTAGTATTATAAGCAATTTTATTATCTAGAGATTTCCCTAGATCACTTATAAAGTTCTGATGTTTTATATTTCTAGGAACTTGAATTTCAAATTCCATAATAGCTTCTTTATCCCCACGAGGCATTTTAGTCCCTTTAGAAGTTTGATTCATATATTGAAAAAATTTATCTTGTGATAAGTAATAATATAAATAATTATTAGAAATATTTTTATTGTTAGAAGTAATATTTAATACATCATTAGAAGTACCACCAACATTATCGGCTTGCCAAATTTTTTTAAAATAGGGTCTAATATTTGAAATTAATATGTCATTTTCAATGTATTTTTTTACTGTTTTACTATTCGGTAAATTATTTGCGTTTTGTTTTCCTTGCTTATTAGGCAATAAGTTTTCAGTAGATATATAATTTGATGTAGTTAATTGATTAGTTGGAATTCTCTCATTTTTATATTCAGCTAATTCTTTTAAACGATATTTATTAAACTCCATAACCTAATTCCTCCAATGAAGCACGAATTTGGCCTTCTAGTTCTTTAGATTTTGTAAATTGTTTACTCAAATCAACTGTAATACGTTCCATCTTTTGTTCAAATAGCTCACTATCTTCTTCATTAATCAAACCTACATAACGTCCTGGTGTAAGTATATAATCATTATTTTTAATTTCTTCTATACTAGCAGCTTTACAGAAACCTATAATATCTTCATATTGTTTATTACTTGTTCCTCGCCAAGAATGATATATTTGAGTTACTTTTTGAATATCTTCATCCGAAAATTTTCGTAATTTTCTTGATACCATATATCCTATTTTACGAGCGTCAATGAATAATATGTTGTTTTCCTTCTTATTAGTGATATTTTCACCCTTATTATTAGTAATCAACCATAGGCAAACTGGTACAGTAACCGAGTAAAAAAGATTGGATGGTAATGTTACAATACAATCAACCAAATTATTTTCAATTAAATTTTTGCGAATTTCCAACTCACTTCTACCACTTGAAATTGAACCATTAGCTAAAACGAAACCAGCAGTACCATTTGGTTTTAATTTAGATACAATATGTTGAATCTAAGCATAATTAGCGTTATTACTTGGCGGAATACCAAATTTCCATCTATAATCATCTAAAAGTTTTTCTTGCCCCCAATCCTTAATATTAAATGGTGGATTAGCTAATATGTAATCAGCTTTTAATCCTTTATGTAAATCATTGTGGAATGTATCAGCATTTCTATCACCTAAATCATTATCAATTCCTCGAATTGCTAAGTTCATTTTTGCTAATTTCCAAGTAGTAGGGTTAGACTCTTGCCCATATATAGCAATGTCATCTAAACGACCTTGATGATTTTCAACGAATCTCTCACTTTGTACAAACATACCACCAGAACCACAACATGGGTCGTAAATTCTACCTTTATAAGGTTCAATCATCTCAACTAATAACTTTACGATTGATGATGGTGTATAGAATTCACCCGCATTTTTTCCTTCTGCACTTGCAAATTTAGCGATAAAATATTCATATACTCGACCCAATACGTCTTGTTTTTTACTTTCAGTATCTCCTACTTTAAAAGTAAATAAATCAATAATATCTCCAAGCTTTTCTTTGTCTAAAGCAGGTCTCGCATAATCTTTAGGTAAAACACCTTTTAAAGATTCATTTTCCTTTTCAATTGCTATCATAGCTTTATCAACGATTTGACCAATTTCTGGTCTTTTAGAATTATCATTTATATATTGCCATCTTGCTTCCTTTGGTACCCAAAATATGTTTTCAGCTAAATACTCATCTTGATCTTCTTCGTCTGCATAAGGATCTTGTTTCAATTCTTCATATTTTTCTTCAAATGAATCTGATACATATTTTAAAAAAATCAAACCTAACGCCACATTTTTATATTCAGCTGCATCCATGCTTCCTCTTAATTTATCAGCTGCTTGCCATAACTTTTCCTCGAATCCTATAGTTGCCATCCAATAACACTCCTTAAAATAACTATTAATACAAATATAGCAAAGTATTTCTAAATCATGAATACTTTGCATATTATTAATCACTTCAATTAGTTCTTTTCTAGTTTAGTAAAATCTGCATAATTTTTTATAATTTCATTTATATCACTTTTCACTTTTTTATGGCTCCTAAATCTGTTTTATTAAATCCAGATTTATCTTCTATTTTTATTCTATTATGATTATTCAATGGTACCTCAGTACTATATAAAATCAAATGGTCTATCTTTTCAAGATCATTTACTTAGAAAATTTCAACTGAATATCTCAAATAAATACTCCTTTCAAATTATTAAATATTTGTTTTGTATACTTAAACTTCCGTTTTATCTTCCACATTTATACATATTGGTACAGAAATATAATTGTTATATGAAAAATTATTTGAAATAGCTTTGCAATATTGAAATTTAAAATCTTGTTGATATGTTCTACCTATTAAATCATTAAATTGTATTTTAAAATAAACATCATAAGCGTTTGAATGAAATTCACATCTAACAGAGAAACTAATAACTTCTTGAGGTAAAGCATACTGTTTATCTAAATAATCATGAACAAAATGCTTATGGTTATTTACATCATCATTTGTTTTGAAATAACTATTAAAATCTCCAGTTTCTTTTAAAGGTATCAATCTAACATTAGTTGCAGATTCTCTTCCTAGATTTATAATTTTTATAGGAAGAATAATCTTTTTTTGGTTATTTTGCTCTTTTAAATAAATCTCATCTTCTAATTCTAAATGAAAATGCGGTATTATAGCTATTCTACTATTAGTATTATTAAGTTGTACTTGCAATTTATTTTCCATTTTCCTCAATTTTTCTTGTCTCATTGATAAAATTTGATTGGATTTATAGTTTTTATAACTAATACCAATTCCGATTATAGATACTAAAATTGCTAATGCAGAAAAATAATTAGACACTTCCATAATTTAATCTCCTATATAATTATATATAATCGATTTTTCTTTTTAAAACGTATCACTTAAAAGAAAACACATATAAAAATCGAAACTGAATAAATGAACTCATAATGAAATACGTATCCAAATTTGAATGACTTCCGTCACACAGTTAAAATTTAATATCATTTTGATTTAAGGAACGTTCAAATTCTTTAACTTTTTCATTTTCAATTTGTTGCCTTTTTAATTTCATTTTTATTAATTCTTTATATTCTTGATTTGTATCATCAACACACATTATTAGAGTATCACGATGATAATCTTTTACTTCTTCAATTGTCGTACCATCTAAAAGTATTTTATCATTTATAACTTTTGCTATCCCTGGTCTATGCATAGTAGAGAATGAACGCGGACTGTTCCACTTATTTATAAAAATATCATTCCATTCTTTGGAAGGGGCTTTATTTAATAAAAATGGAATACAGTATAATGCTGATCCTCTAGTACCATCCAGTCTAGGTATTGTTACTTCTTCTTGCTTTATTCCTAAAATCCTTACTTCCTCACTACTTTCTGGTATTGAATTTATACTTTCCTTACCTAAATAATTGTAAACACTTTTATTTTTTATAATTGTTTTTTTGCTATGACCTACTATAGTTGCCAGTAAATTCTTAATTTCAAAATCATAATTTTTAGAATCTTGTTTATAATAAAGAGCTGTCCAAAGTTTTCCCTTTAAAAAATTCGGTATGTTATCTTTATCTTTTTCATTTAATAATATTGGAATAAATCTATCTCTATCAGTATTTTTTAAAATTTCATCTGACATCAACATTGCTTCGTATCCGCTTCCACCAATTCTTGTATCTGTATTTGCTTTATAACGCTTACTACAAATAATTAGTACAAAATCTGACTGTTTTATTCCTTTTTCCATAAATAGTGGTAGTTCTTGACCTTTATTTAAATTCCATTTATCAAAAATCACATTCAATTATATATATTCCTCTAACATCTCTGCTAACTTAATAACTTTCTCATCTTCTTTTTCATCCCATGCATACGAAATAAAGATTGTTTTCATAAAAATCACACCTCTTATTTATAATCATTTCATTTAACATAAAAATAAATTTTATTTATTATAAAATATAATTTAATTTTACTATAGTCGCCTGCTTTGTATTTAAGTATTCTTTTTTAGCTCATTCTTACTCAAATTCGTTTGAAACAATAACTTTACCGAAGCTGTGTGTACCTTCTAAATAACTGTGTGCTTAGTTTGAATACTTTCTTAGGTTTAACAGCAATATGGTTGCTTTCTATATAATCAAAGAATTCTTTTATCTTTATTTCATCAACATTCTCTGAAACAAAAGCTGCTTTAATTCATTCATTGTTTCAACACCAAGCAAGTTCGAATTTATAAGATATTCATCTTGAAAAGTGGTTTTATATTTCATTATTTATACGCAATTTTACGAATCACTTCATTCGTAACTTTCTTCTTATTATTAATCACATCAAGAATTTGTTTTTGTTGTTCCTTTGTTACATCCATACCATCAAGAGAAAGATTTTTAGCGATTTGCTTATTAACATTTGACTCAATTGTAATCATATTCTCATCTCCTAATAGTAATATTACGCCATAATCTATTTTAACTCATCTACATCCAATATTCGTAATATTTCTAGTACTTTCTCATAATATTTAGTATTTTTGCATCACTTATGATATGCTTCGCCTCTCATTATCTTAAATGCTCGATACACTTGTTCTATTAACACTACGCGCATCATTTGGTGTGGGAAGGTCATTTTGCTGAATGATAGGGCGTAGTTGCTGCGTTGTAAGACGTCTTGATGTAGGCCGTTAGATCCGCCTATCACAAATACAAAGTCGCTTTGGCCTTGTGTCATGCGTTGGTTTAGTTCTTTAGCAAGGCCTTCTGATGACAACATTTTACCTTCAATTTCTAAAGTAATCACAGTTGCTTGTGGTTTGATTTTAGCTAATAGACGTTGGCCTTCTTTTTCTTTAACTTGTTCAATTTCTTTATCACTCATATTTTCTGGTGCTTTTTCATCTGGCACTTCTATTATTTCAATTTTAGTGTATGCACCTAATCGCTTTTCATATTCAGCGATTGCTTGTTTCCAGTATTTTTCTTTAAGTTTTCCAACTGACAGAATTGTAATTTTCATAATATCCTCCGAGATATACTTGTTAGAGTTATCCACAAGTTATCAACTTGTTCACACTATTCCCTCTTATTGTATCAGTTTATCCTCACATTTTTTATAAATTTTTATGATTTATGCACAAAAATTGTGGAATAACCTGTTATTTTGTGGATAAGTATGTGTACAATGTGGGTATTTCTGTGTGTATTGTACACAACTCTGGATAACTATGAACAATTCAGTGGATAACTTCCCGATAGTCTTAATTATTTTTATCAAGTTATCCCCTATAAATATGACTTTTAAGACTTACTTCTACCACTTTTCCACAGAAATAGCATTAAAAAAGAGCGAGACTTTCCGTCTCACTCCCGTCTAAAATTTCATTATAAAGTATAAATAGGTGTCGCTTGTGCTTTATCCGTATCACATAACAATACTTCTTTTTCAGTATCTATATCATGTTGGTTTAACACTTGTCCTACACTCATACGCGCTAAATCTTTCATATTATTATCTTGAGATAAATGTGATAGATATATACGTTTGGTATTACCGGTAATCACATCAGTCATTGCTAAACCTGCATCTTCATTAGATACATGTCCCATATCTCCTAAAATACGTTGTTTCGTCTTCCAAGGGTAACGACACATACGTAACATATCCACATCATGATTACTCTCAAAGATAAAGGCATCACTACCACGAATCATACCTTTCATTCTATCTGAAACATAACCTGTATCAGTTAAAATCGTAAATTTCTTATGATCATTATGGAAAATATAAAATTGTGGATCTATCGCATCATGAGAGACGTTAAATGACTCAATATCAAACCCAGCAATTGATTGCGTTTCATACGGATTAAAAATAAATTTCTGATCCATTGGTATACGGCTATCTTTCTTCTCAATTGCTTGCCATGTCTTTTCATTCGCATATATAGGCAAGTTATATTTACGTGCTAAGACTCCTAGACCTTTAATATGATCAATGTGCTCATGAGTCACTAATATACCGTTTAAATCTTTAATATTTCGGTCGATTTGGCCAAAGAGTTCTTCCATCTTCTTACCCGTTAGGCCTACATCAACAAGGATACTTCCTTTTTCATTTTCAACAAATGTGGCATTACCAGTACTACCACTTGCTAATACACTCATGCGTATCAAGCGGCTCATCCTTTCTAATTGAAGCACTCATCCCTCTTAGTGACGTAAGAGTGCCTTCCGTATCATTTTTCTATTATTCTTTTAGTTAGTAATTAACTTTTTGAGCCGGAGACATAAACAAATGTTTCAGGCTATCATTTTGTATTGGCATTAGTTGACTAAATTGATTTCCACTTGAATCAAGTTTTTCAATTCTAGTCAATCTTGCCGGAGTGAGACAACGAAATCAATTTTAATAAAATGTTATTTCTGTCCCACTCCCTCCCGTTCTTAAAATACCTTATATTATACTATACCAATTCTTATATTAATCTGCCAATACTCCGTTCTTTAAACTACTCGCATAATGATAATTTTATTTTTTATCTTCACTATTTAATATTTCAAAAAAGCACAATCTTATTCATAACTTAAAAATATACATAAAAAACTGCCGACAATGTTAAAAACGTTGTCGACAGTTTAATATTCAGTCTTGCTCCCTACTTATCTATTACTTTTGGATTAGTGCTTGTGGCTTCGACGTAATAGGTTTGTGTGCTATCTTTGCCGTTGTGTTTGACTTTGATTTCCCAGTTAGGTTGTAGTAATTGCACGTTTGTTTCTTTAACTACTGAATAGTAGCCTAGGCGTGCGTCTATCACTTCATCATGTCGCTTGAGGTAACGATTATAATATAAAGCTTCTATAGCCTTCCTAGGGCCTATCACTTGGCTTTTACTACTGTTTGAACCTTTTGCCGCTTCAATGTTATCCATCATTGTCTGTTTGTAGCTCGTCGCTTTACCATTATCTATGTTAAAGCTAAGACGTGCTTTACTGTTATTCATGATTGGATAACCTTGATAGGTTTGCTCAAAAGTCATTGCCTCTGATCCAAGTTTACTTAATTGATAATATTTACCTTTATAGACATTGTCTTTCATGTAATTCTTAATATCTTTAAGATTTTTATCACTGACATTAACAGTACTACCGATATCGCCATCAAGTAACTTCCCTGAATCTGATACACTCAAGCTTGAACGTTCTTTGGCATAACTTGAGAAATCTTTAGATTCTGCTGTGATTTGTTGCATATGCGTATCTTTCACATCTTTGTTCAAGACGTCGTCAGGGACTTTAATTTCTTCTTGTTGGAAGTTTACGCGATTATCACTTTCCGCTTCGTTAATTTGTGATTTATTTACTTTATCAATATAAATCACGACGAGGAAGATATTCACAAGAATAAATACGAAAATGAATAAGGTCTTGGTCAATTTCCAGTTCATTTATTCTAGCCCCCCATCTTTATACGCATACCACTTACCGTCATATTCGACATACCAACGAGGTGTAAACTCACTATTACGTTGCACTTCGATATCATCGTTGTTAGGTCGATCATCCATATCATAACCTACCGCGATGTTAGTCACACGCTCGAAGTCGATATTACTATTGTTCGCAAGTCCTGAACGAACAGATTCTGCACTTTCAAGTGACTTTTTATCGCCACTATTCAAGATAACATCCGTTCTTAGTAATGATCGTCGATAATCAAAGACGCCTTTTTCACCCCAAGTGACTTGAATCTCATTTAAATCTTGTTTGTTAAACGTAGGATAACCATTTAAGAAGCGTTGATATGTTAATTCACCACTCATATTATCTGTGCTAAACAGACGGTAGTCTTCGCCTAAGAAGCCTCCATGACCATTGAGGAATTCGAATGTACCACCAATAGTATCTTCCATGTTAGTTGAACTCTTCTCATCTTCTGATAAGTTTCTATAATGGTATTTCTCACTCTTATCATTGTAATTGGCTACACCTGTATTATTGTTGTAAGTTGTCACACCACTTTGTGCACTACGCACAATCGTTGAATCATTAAATAATACGGAATTCATTTTTTCAACGTTAATAATATTGAATACCATACGATATGTCTTAATATCTTTTGGCTTTTTAGGTGCAAAAATGTGTGTGGCTTTATCAATCGTTTCTTTATTAGTAATGATTTCAGTATATTTCTCCATATCTGATTTCAGACTAGTTAATGATTGATTGACGTCTTGTCCTTTAACGGATGTCTTCATTTTAACGACTTGATGTCTATCTTTACTAATTGCATATAATACGACGTGTCCTTCGTGGTCTTGATCTATTAGTAGTCGATTAAAGTTAAAATGACGCGGTGTCTTAGCATCAATATCTAAAACTTGGCTTAAATATGTTGATAACGGTAGATCATACGTAAAATCAAGAACGATAAAATTATCACTAAGTTCTGGAATAATTAAATTGTGATTTCGTTTTAAATGTTGTACTGAAACAATATCTTTATCTTTTAAAGGACTAATTATTTTTGAAATAGCATGTCCTGTTGCGGGCATACCTTCTGTTTTCTCACCATTAGAATGAATAATTTGAAACGGTGTGATGGTACCATCCATTTTAGCCGTTCCTGGTTTACTAATGGGTTTAGTGTTGTCCCTCTTGTTCTCCGGCGTATTATCTGCATTAGATAAGTCGGGCGAGAAATTCCAAACCATATAGGTTAAGACGATACTCATTAGTACGAGTAAGATGAGGATAATCGTTTTGATGTGTTCTTTACTATTCATCCCAATCACCGTCTTCAATGATTTCGCATGGTAGTGTTATGAAGATAGATGTACCTTGGCCTTCCACACTATTGGCCCAAATACGACCATTATGTGCCTCAACAATTTCTTTTGAGATGGCTAGTCCAAGACCTGTACCGCCCATTTTACGTGTACGTGCTTTATCGACACGGTAGAATCTATCGAAGATTTTATCTACTTTATTAATAGGGATACCGATACCATTATCTTTAATACGAATTGTCATTCTATTGTAAAGTGCATTTTGTTTCACGTGGAACTCGACGCGTTTATCACCACGAGAATATTTCATTGCATTAGTAATGACGTTATCAAATACTTGCGTCATCTTATCAGGGTCTATTTCAGCAAATATCGTTTGTTGTGGAATTTCACGAACAAATGTTGTATCTTTAGCAGCCATTTCATGTCGGTTAATAATCTTATTAATAAACATGTTAAAGTCGACGATTTCTTTGGTAATTTGATCTGATTCATTATCCATTTTAGATAATTGAAGTAAGTCGTTAACAAGTCGAATCATACGTTCTGTTTCTTCACGTGTTACGGATAAGAATTGTGGTGCTAAGTTATCATCTTTCCAAGCACCTTCTTCAAGTGCCTCAATATAACTGTTCATAGAAGTTAATGGTGTACGTAATTCGTGTGATACGTTAGCTACGAATTCACGACGTTCACGTTCTACTTGTTGTTGTTCTGTTACATCATGTAATACGGCAATGTAACCTGTCACAAACCCTGTTTCTTGAACAATCGTACTGAAGTTTACACGCGCAATGATGCCTTCTTCTTCATTAATATCTAATAAGAAGCTGTCATTATTTTCTTGAATTTCATCTAATGAAAATTCTTCTTCTAAATTCAATACACTTAGCATGTAATAACCGATAAGGTCTTCTTTAGCCATGCCTAGCATTTTAAGTGCCATATCGTTAGCAATACGGACACGTCCACGTCTATCTGTCGCTAAAATACCATCACTCATATGTGTGATAACAGAGTCTAAACGACGTTTTTCACTTTCAGTATTCGCTTGTGCTTCTTGTACCCTCTTGGATAAATTATTGAATGCAAGTGCGAGTTCACCGATTTCGTCATTACCATAAATCTTAACACGTTGCGTATAGTTACCTTTAGACATCTCGACCGTCTGGTTACGCATGTCGGTAATAGGTTTGGTAATGGTTCGCGCAATGAAGAACCCGAGTATCACAGTAATAAATAATGAAATAGCGGTACCTACGATAAAGATTTGGTTGATATTGTTAAGTTGATTGTATACATCATTGATTTTAGATTCTATGTAAATATTACCTATCGTTTGTTTATCAACTTTAACTGGTATGTTATAAACCCAAACCCGTTCCTTACCATTACCATAGTCTTTTAACACCATATGGTTGTTACTTTGACCAAGTGATAATGCCTTTTGAACAGAGCTATCGTTGGCTTTTTGATTGATTAAATCGCGGTTAGACTGCTTGGTTGTTGCCATAATAATTTGGTCTTTGTCTATAAAGCGGATTTCACCAATTTCTTGACGGTTGGCATACTCGCTCAAAAGATTTTGTATGTCCTTTTGAGCGTTGACCGAACCTTTTTCGTTATATACTTTTTCAATGCTTACATCTAATTGTTTTGCATATTGTGTAATGTTCTTTTTAAAATTATCGAGTAATTCCTTTTCCAAACTATTAGTAAAATATAGACCAATAATTTGCATACCAATAATGATCAGTAAGACATAGACAATGACCAGTTTCGTGTGAAGGGATTGGAGTTGTTTTAGCCACTTCATTCAACTAAACCTCTAATCATGTTGTTGGAGGAAGTATCCAACGCCTCTACGTGTCACAATATATTCTGGGTGTGATGGATCGTCTTCAATTTTTTCACGTAAACGACGAATCGTTACGTCTACTGTACGTACATCTCCAAAGTAATCATAACCCCACACAGTTTGTAATAAATGTTCACGAGTCATTACTTGGCCCATATGTTTAGAAAGATAATGGAACAACTCAAATTCACGGTGTGTTAACTCGATGTCATCACCACGTTTTTTAATTGAATACGCATCTGGATAAATGACGATATCTTTAATAGAAATTTCATTTGTTGCGTCATTGACTTCTTGCGCTGGTTGAGAATAATGACGACGTAAGTTTGCTTTTACACGTGCAATTAATTCGCGTGTACTAAATGGTTTCGTCACATAGTCATCTGCACCTAATTCTAATCCTAAAACTTTATCAATTTCAGAATCTTTCGCAGTTAACATGATGATAGGCATTTCGAATTTTTTACGTACTTCACGACATACTTCCATGCCATCTCTACCAGGTAACATAATGTCTAATAATACGATGTCTGGTTCCTCTTCATATATTAAATCTACAGCGTCGTTACCATCGTACGCGCAGAATACATCGTATCCTTCTTTTTTAAGATTAAATTCTAAAATATCAGCAATTGGTTTTTCATCGTCGACTACCACAACTTTTCTAGCCATATATATAAACCTCATTTCTCAAAGTATAATTCTACCGTTCGTCTTTTCTTAATTCGTATCGCTTGAGACCTTTCACGAGGCTCAAACGCATGTGCTTTTTCAACACAGTTACTACTATCTAATTTACCATTTATGAACGGTTAATTCTATTTTTGTATAAAAAATTATAGAATAATATTATATATAAGTTTACCACCAAAATTCTATATCACAAAATAAGTTGAATGCTTTCAGTAAGCTGAGAATTCAAAAGATATTAACTTCATAATTTTGTAATATTAAAATTTAGTATAAAACCGATTAATTCAATGTTTTTCCATTTATTTCTAACGATAATTGAGGAAATGTTAAGTTTCGATTGCCAAATGTCATCGACTTGTAAAATGAGGAATAATTATTAAATAAAGTGGCATTGCTTTCATTGATCATAAAAGGACATAAAAAAATGCCTACCCTCTTGGGTAGGCAATACGGTCTCGACGGGAATTGAACCCGCGATCTCCTGCGTGACAGGCAGGCGTGTTAACCGCTACACTACGAGACCTAAAAATGGTGACTCCTACGGGACTCGAACCCGTGTTACCGCCGTGAAAGGGCGGTGTCTTAACCGCTTGACCAAGGAGCCGTTCTTAAGCACAAGATAGATTATAGCACAGCCAATATTTGAATGACAAGATATTTTTTACATAATTTTAACATTATTTTTAATTAGGCCTGAGACAGTAATAATAAAGAACAATTGATTAGTTATTTTGTAGTATATTCAAGCATTTTTATCATCATATTAAATATAAAAAAAGCCGTTAAATAATTGTTATATCATTTAACGGCTTATCGGTATTAATTACCATAATTTTTCTAATAAATTTGTTTGTTCACGATCTGGACCTACTGAGAAGATTGAAATGCGTACGCCACATAATTCAGAAATACGTTCTAAATATTTGCGTGCATTTTCAGGAAGTTCTTCTAAAGTACGACAACCTGTAATATCTTCCGTCCAACCTGGTAACTCTTCGAAGATTGGTTTACAACGTTGTAATTGATCTAGGTTAGCTGGATATTCAGTAATTTCTTTACCATCTAATTCATATGCTGTACAGATTTTAACTGTATCTAAGCCAGTTAACACATCAATTGAGTTGATTGATAAGTCTGTAATACCACTTACACGGCGTGAATGACGTAATACTACTGAGTCGAACCAACCTACACGACGTGGACGACCAGTTGTTGTACCGTATTCACGACCAACTTCTCTAATGTGATGACCATCTTCATCAAATAATTCTGTAGGGAATGGACCATCACCAACACGTGATGTATAAGCTTTACATACACCAATTACTTTAGATACGTATGTTGGACCTACACCCGTACCTACAGTAACGTTACCTGCTACTGGATTACTTGAAGTAACGAATGGATATGTACCGTGGTCGATGTCTAACATAACACCTTGGGCACCTTCGAATAGTACTTTTTCATCTGCAACAATTGCGTCGTCTAAGATTTTAGGTGTATCTGTAACAAATTCTCTTAAACGTTGACCTGCAGCATAATATTTTTCAAACATATCATCGAAGCTTGGGCATGTTTCATTAAACATACCTTTGAAATATGCATTTTTATGTTCAATATTTTGTTTTAATAGTCTTTCGAATGTTTCTTTTTCGACTAAGTCTCCCATACGGATACCAATTCGTTGTGCTTTATCTACGTATGCTGGGCCGATACCTTTTTTAGTTGTACCGATTTTATTATCACCGCGAAGACGCTCTTCATACTCGTCTTGTGCAATATGATAAGGTAAAATCACTTGAGCACGGTTAGAAATACGTAAGTTATCTGTTGAAATACCACGTTCATTTAAACCGTCTAATTCTTTAAGTAATGCAACTGGATCAACTACCACACCATTACCAATAACTGCTAATTTGTCTTTATAGAAGATACCTGATGGTACTAAATGTAATTTATATGTTTCTCCACCAAATTGGATGGTATGTCCTGCATTATTACCACCTGAAAAACGTGCAATCACGTCTGCTTGTTCTGCTAAGAAATCTGTAATTTTACCTTTACCTTCGTCTCCCCATTGTGTCCCAACTACTACGATTGATGACATAAGAGCACCTCCAAATTTTTCTCATTTAACCATGAAGTATTTTACCAATATAGATACTATAATGCAAATAAAAATCGAACATTGATTTCGTACAATCAAATTCATCTATTTTTCTTTATAATGAAAGTTAAAATGCACACAAAAGCTATAATGACGGCGTTTAACGTATTTAATCAGAAATCCAAGACACATACTTAGTGATTTTTAAATACCTTTATACAAAACAAAAACCGTACAATAAAACTACAAAGTCATTTATTGTACGGAATTTATATTTAAAATATTTTATGACATTTCTGCATGAGCATAATCTATATCAGTAAATTTGTTATATTGTTTCATAAAGTGTAATTTCACGGTACCTGTTGGGCCGTTACGTTGCTTAGCGATGATAATTTCAATTTCACCATTATCATCATTAGTTTGTGGCTCAAAGCTTGAATCATCATCGTCATCCTCATCTTCGCCACGATTATAATAATCATCACGATATAAGAAAGCAACAATATCAGCATCTTGCTCGATAGATCCTGATTCACGAATGTCACTCATCATCGGACGTTTATCTTGTCGCTGTTCAACACCACGAGATAACTGACTCAGTGCGATAACAGGACATTCTAGCTCACGTGCAATAGCTTTTAGCGTTCGTGAAATTTCAGATACTTCTTGTTGACGGTTATCTGAGAAGCGTGAACCACTACCTTGAATCAATTGCAGATAGTCAATCACAATCATATCTAAACCGTGCTCTTGTTTAAGTCGACGACATTTAGAACGTAAATCATTGATTCGAATACCTGGCGTATCATCAATAAATATTTTTGTTCGAGATAATTTACCAACTGCAATCGTAAATCGGTTCCAATCTTCTTCGGTCATTGTACCGGTTCTTAATCGGTTTGAGTCAACGTTACCCGAACTACATATCATACGTGTTGCTAATTGGTCTGCCCCCATCTCAAGAGAGAAGATACCTACTGTATATAAATCTTCATGTGTTGCTACCTTTTGGGCAATATTAAGTGCGAAGGCAGTCTTACCAACAGATGGTCGTGCAGCTAAAATGATTAGGTCGTTTCGGTTAAAACCAGCTGTCATTTGGTCTAAATCTCTATAACCTGTTGGAATACCCGGTGTTTGACCACTATTTTGATCGAGCTCCTCAGCAGTTTCATACACTTGTCCTAATACATCTCGAATATCTTTAAAACCATCGCTCTCACGTGTAGATGATAGTTCTAAAATGCGTCGTTCTGCATCGCTCAAAATCGTATCTAATTCTAACTCATCATTGTATCCGTCATTGGCGATACTATCTGCAGTCTGAATCAACTTACGTTTAAGCGCATGTTTAAATACGATATCAGTATAATATTGAACGTTTCTTGTTGTAGGGACATTGGTAGATAATTCTGCAAGATATTGCGGGCCACCCGCTTCACTCAAGCTTCCTTCAGTCGTTAATTGATCCATTAACGTCACTACATCAATTTCTTTATTATCTTCATTTAAGTGCATCATCGCACGGAAAATATGTTGATGGGCGCCTCTATAAAATGACTCAGGAAGTAACACTTCCTGAGTTGTATTAATTAATTCCGGATCAATAATAATGGCACCTAAGACAGATTGTTCGGCTTCATTGCTATGTGGCATTTGATTTTGCTCGTACATACTATCCATTATTGATTACACCTCTATTTTCAATCCATCTTTATTGTTCTACTGTATGCACACGAATTGTACCTTCAACTTCTTTATCTAATTTAACAGGTACATTTGTATAACCTAATGTGTGGATACCTTGTGGTAAATCCATTTTACGTTTATCTAGTTTAATATCATGTTGATCTTTAAGGGCTTGGGCAATTTGTTTCGTACTTACTGAACCAAATAATTTACCGCCTTCACCTGTTTTAGCAGATACTTCAACTTCGATGTTAGCTAATTTTTCTTTTAATGCTTTAGCGTCATCAATTTCTTGTTGTCTGTCTGCTTCAGCACGTTTATTTTGTTGTTCTAATTGTTTTAAGTTACCAGGTGTGGCTTCTACGGCATAATTATTTTTTAATAAGAAGTTATTTGCATAACCTACTGGTACGTCTTTAACTTCACCTTTTTTACCTTTACCTTTAACATCTTGTGTGAAAATTACTTTCATGCGTCTTCACTCCTACTCATTTGTTCTGTTATTGCTTGTTGTAATTGTACAATGGCGTCTTCGACTGAGACACCTTTTAATTGTGTCGCTGCATTCGTCAAGTGACCACCGCCACCAAGGGCTTCCATAGTTAATTGAACATTAACTGAGCCTAATGAACGGGCTGAGATACCGACTAAATTATCTTCACGTTTGGCAACGACATATGAAGCTTCTATACCTTCTAAACTTAACAACTCATCGGCTGCTTGTGCAACTGTAACAGGATGATAAATTTTATCGTCCGAGCCATGTGCAATCGCAACACCGTTATCTTGTACTTCGACTGTTCTAATTAATTCAGAACGATTAATGTACGTATCCACATCATCTTTTAAGAAGTGTTGTGTAAGAATAGTATCTGCCCCATGTGCTCGTAAATAACTTGCTGCATCGAATGTTCTTGAACCCGTACGTAATGTGAAGTTTCTTGTATCAACAATAATACCTGCATACATAACAGTAGATTCAAGACGTGTTAAACGTTGTTCTGTTGGTTGATATTCTAGCAACTCTGTGACAAGTTCGGCTGTTGAACTTGCATAAGGTTCCATATAAACCAGTAGTGGATTGGAGATAAAGCTTTCACCACGTCTATGGTGGTCAATCACTACCTTACGATTTGCTTTATTTAAGACATTTTCATCTAGAACCATTTCAGGTTTATGCGTATCTACGACAACAACCGTTGTTTTCGATGTCATCATGTCCCAAGCATCGTCTGATGTAATAAATCGTTCTTTAAGTTCTGGTTTCTTATCAATTTCATCCATGACACGACGCAATGTTGGATCGATATCAGATTCATTTAAGACAACATATGCTTCTAGATTATTCATTAATGCGAATCTAGACACACCAATGGCTGCACCAATGGCATCTAAGTCAGGTCGTTTATGTCCCATCACGATGACTTTATCGCCTTCAGTTAAGATATCTTTTAATGCGTGTGAGATAACACGCGCTCTTACACGTGTACGTTTTTCCATCGGGTCAGTCTTACCACCGTAAAAGCGTACGTTACCGTTCATGTTTTTAATTGCGACTTGGTCACCACCACGACCTAGCGCTAAGTCTAGACCTGATTGTGATAATTCACCTAAGTCGATAAGATTTTCAGTACCTTCACCGACACCAATACTTAATGTCAATTGTGCTCGATAACCAACACTTTTCTCACGTAATTGACTCAAAATGTTGAAATTTGAGTCTTCGATTTCGGCTAAAATCTTTTGATTTAAATAGGCTACGAATTGGTCTGAATTATAACGTTTGAAATAAATATTATATTCTGATGCCCAACGACTAATCACACGCGTAACCATTGAGTTAATTTCAGATCGCTGTGTATCGTTCATGTTTTGCGTAATTTCATCGTAGTTATCTAAGAATAATGTTGCAATAATGGGTTTTGAATCTTCATATAGTTGGTTCGTTTGTACTTCATCTGTAATATCGAAGAAGTATAAGCAATGTTCATTGCTTGAATAACGTACTCTATAATGATAATTTTCATGTTCAATTTCTACTTCTTGAACTTTCTCCAATTGCTTTAAGATATTGGGAAATATTTCGTTTACCGATTCTGAAATGACATTAGTTGTTAAATGTTCAGACATAAAATGGTTGACCCATTCAATATGATCATTCTCGTCTAACACAATCATCCCTATCGGTAAGTGTTTAATCGCCTTATTACTACTTGTTGTAATATGACCACTTAAACCATCCACATAACTGTCCATTTTCATAAAAGCTTGTCTTAACAAGAACACACTAGCAATAATCATTACTAGTAGTATACCTGCAGCTATACCTGCCACGATTTGGTTAAATATAAACCAAACGACGACTAATGCAATAGCAGTCAGTACCATTATAATAAATGGTATGAGCAAAGCTTTTTTAGTGGATTGACGGTTCATTCTTCCACCTCTCATCACTTTTTATTATTATTGTTCATTAGTTGTTTTAAATTGATACATAAATCGATGACACCTAATAACCCTACAATGTGAGTCATTGGCGTTAATAATGTTCCTATAACCATTAATATGATAGTTACTACATTCGGTAGTCGCTTCGCTTTTCCGAAGAAATGTATCACGCTCATCCCTTGAATGTACATCACTAATGATAACACAACTTCAAAGTTTAATACGATACTCTGGAACGTACTTGGTTGGGTCGCAAACATGACACAAATTAAATCAATAATATAGATTGTTAATAGCGTACGATTCATTTGCCAAGCGAAAAGCGGTTTGAATATTGGCGTAGCTACTTTCAATTTGCGCAAGATTGGAAATGTTATGATCAGATTAATTAAAACGAAAAGAAAAACGATAATAATGAGATAACTAGGGAGTTGGACCGTCATTTGGCGGATACTTTCTTCAAGCATCTGTCTGTAATCAGCATCTGCTCCACTTGTTAATAACATGTTATGAACGGTTTCTTTAACAGGGTTAACTAATGCGGCTGCTCTTGGGATTTTTTCAAATACTTGTAATAACATGAATCCTATCAATGTCATTAAACTTAGAGATACCGTTGTTACATATAAAATTCTTTCTTTTGTTGCTCTTTCCTTAAGTAATTGTCCAATGATTAAACTCGTTAAAATCACTAAAACCATCATACTTAAGACGAATGTATTACCTAATAATGTTGTAATTATAACTGTTACTAAGGCACTAATTCCAAATGACTGAATAGATTTGTTCCATAATACGACACCTGGGATTGTTGCAAATAAACATAAAATTAAGCCGAGAATAGGTAATACATGTGTTACTAAAGCGACTATCACTAATGCTAATGTACCTATAATAGTTGCTTTAGGTTGTATTTTTGAAAACACACACGCCACTCCCATACTTTTTTTGACTATAATTACCATTTTAACCTCTTTGAAAAAAATAAACAATAAAGTACTACTGGTATTTATGTCGGTCAATTCCAGCAGTATTTTAGAGAGAAATACAACTTATTTTATGATTATAAAAATAGTCATTATCGTCGAATATGTTTCGCATTTAAAAAGTGATATAAATTGGGTGCCCAATCTTCAAAATTTAGTAAGAAACCATCGTGTCCCACGTTATCTGGTACAAAAAAGTGTCGATGATATTTAAAGCGTTGTCCTACCGCTAACACTTGATCATCTGGATATAACAAATCATCTATGAATCCCATCGTTAATACCTTTGTGTCTAATGATTTAAACACCTCATCAACATCATCTCTGCCTCTATCAATATTATGACTATCTAAGACGTCCAGCAGGGTTAAATAACATGATAAATCAAAGGATTCTTTGAACTTGTTCCCTTGATGTTGTTGATAACTAACTACCTCTTCAGGTGTGAAGCGTTGATCATAACTTTTAGAAGATCGATAGGTTAAAAATCCTAATTGTCGGGCAATACTTAAACCTTCTTTACCTCCGATATGAATCGCTTGTCTAGCAATTTCGTTAAAGGCACAACTGTACGATGAGGTTTTATCTGTAGCAGCAAGTATAACCGCTTTATCTACTTGGAATCGTCGATTATAAAGTAATTCTAGTGCTTGCATACCACCTAAACTACCACCGATTAAAATATCTATTTTATTAAATCCTAGTGCTTCTATCCCCTTCTCCAGTGCGCGTACGATATCTCTTAATGTTAAATGATCTGGAAAATGTGGATCATTATGCTTTGAACTGGAACCAAATGGACTCCCTATCACGTTGAATGTTAAAAATTGATAATCATTGATAGGCATATAACCACCATCAATAATTTCACGCCACCAACCTGGATGTTCATCTGTACCATATGTAAGATGATTACCAGTTAATGCATGGCAAACTAATGCTAATGGTTGTCCAGGATAACCTACATGTTCATATGTTAATTTTAAGTTTCGTATCGTTTCTCCAGACTCTGTCGTAAATTGGCCTAATTCTAATGTATCAACTGTATAATTCGACATATATGAATCCATCCTCCTTTAAATAAAAAAGCTTCTTACTCTATGAAAAGTAAGAAGCGGTTCAGTACTTATCATCCGAGTGCTCGTTGGTTTTAGCACCGTACTCGTATTCTTTATAGCCGGTTGCTGAAGCGTCTATGGGCCAAGTCCCTCAACTTCTCTGAATAAGATTTTATGATTAAGTTTTGAATAAATATATTAATTATCTAAATTTTCTAACTACTTAAATTTTAACTAACTCCTTTACGAAATTCAATATGTAGACCTTGATTTCTATAGAAAGAATCTCAAGGCAGCGATAAATGCAATACCGCCTAAAATGGTCCAAGTTAGACTTCTCGTATATATAGCTAATAATACAGTTGGTATTAATGCAATAATGAATGGCACATTGAGTGTATAGCCTACGCTACCCTCATGTTGTTGAATGATACCGTCCAAGACAAGTGCTGTAAAAAGCGTGATAGGAATAAAGGACAACCATTGAATAATAACATCTGGTAAATTCACTCGTGAAATCATCATAAATGGAATCACTCTAACTAAAATCGTAACAATACCACATAGAATAATAATGATTAACATATGTTGATCTGTCATCATCTGTCCATCACCACCCCTAATGTAGATGCGACAACTGCAGATATTATAATTGCTACATATGAAGG
This sequence comes from Staphylococcus sp. HL28, assembly GCF_021117155.1. Lineage (NCBI taxonomy): Bacteria > Bacillati > Bacillota > Bacilli > Caryophanales > Staphylococcaceae > Staphylococcus > Staphylococcus sp. HL28. The sequence continues at coordinate 16,037 of NZ_CP088218.1, read as the reverse complement.
CATAACAAAGCTTAACGATAACATCATCACAATGACGCATAGAATCAGCACAAGATAGATGTTGATCTTAGACTTTTTAACAGATTCAAATTGAGCAATACCTAAAAATACAAACATAGCTGTAATCGCAAAATCTAATCCTAACATCTCTGGATTCGAAATATATTTGCCGAATATAGCACCAACTACACAAGAAAAGGTCCAAAACAAATATGCTGTGATGTTTAAACCATGCAACCAACGATCGTTAATTGGCTCACCTTTTAAATAAGGCGTAATGGCTACACCAAATGTTTCATCGGTTACTAAAGAACCAAGTCCAATTCGATTCCATAAACCATAAGACTTAAAGTTGGGAGCTAACGTCATACTTAATAAAAACATACGTGAATTAACAATAAATGTTGTTAACACTATCGCTGTTATCGGTGTTCCAGCCATGACTAACGCACATATAATAAATTGCGCTGCACCGGCATAAATAATTAAACAAAGTAATATAATTTCTAATAAACTAAATTTTTGAGATGCAGCAACAATGCCAAATGAAATACCAACACCTGCATATCCTAATAGTGTTGGAATACATTCTTTAACACCCTGTCTAAATGTGAGATGGGTCATTTTGTCTCCCCTTTCTAATACCAAATGAATATACGTTTAAATAATAAACTCAAGTCTAATATACAATGAAGAAAACGGCAATCACTTTAGACATCGGTATGTGTGACGTTAGACAAACCTCAGTTTTAAAACGCTGTCATCACAACAGTTTAAATATGACAGAATTTTCTATAAATAATTAGACTTACCTCTTAATTTCTCATATAAACCGTGCTCTCTTCAAACTCCCCTACCCTCTTATTTTTGATTATTGGCATAAAAAATACGCGGCAATGATGGCTCTTCATTACCGCGCATTGTATAGCTAGTCATTCGCTAACAATCTAAATTATTTAGTTGGCTTTTGAATATGAGTTTTACCACCCATGAATGGTACTAAGGCTTCAGGGATAGTTACAGTACCATCTTCATTTTGGTAGTTCTCAACGATTGCTGCGAATGTACGACCTACAGCTAAACCACTACCGTTTAACGTATGCGCTAATTCAGGTTTAGCTGCATTATCACGTTTGAAACGGATATTGGCACGTCGTGCTTGGAAATCAGTACAGTTTGAACAAGAACTGATTTCTTTGTAGTCGTTATAACTTGGTAACCATACTTCTAAGTCGTATGTTTTACTAGCACTGAAACCAATGTCTCCAGTACATAAGATAACACGACGATATGGTAATCCTAATTCTTCTAAGATTGCTTCAGCGTTTGTAGTCATTTCTTCTAAAGCATCCCAAGAATCTTCAGGTTTTTCAAAGCGTACCATTTCAACTTTGTCGAATTGGTGTAAACGAATTAAACCTCTTGTATCTCTACCAGCTGAACCCGCTTCACTACGGAAACATGCAGATTGTCCAGTGAATTTTTCAGGTAAAACACCTGGTTGGATGATTTCGTCACGATAGAAGTTTGTTAAAGGTACTTCAGCAGTTGGAATTGTATATAGTCCTTCTTTTTCTACTTTAAATAAATCTTCTTCGAATTTAGGTAATTGACCAGTACCATACATTGTATCAGCGTTAACTAATTGAGGTACCATCATTTCAGTGTAACCATGTTGTGTTGTATGTTTAGTGATCATGTAGTTCATTAATGCACGTTCTAATTGTGCACCGTCTCTTGTTAGATAAACGAAACGTGCGCCAGAAATTTTAGCGGCACGATCGAAGTCAGCCATTTTTAGATCTTCTACAATATCCCAGTGTGCTTTCGCTTCGAAATCAAACTCACGTGGTGTACCCCATTTTTTAACTTCGATATTTTCTTCATCTGAAGCACCTTGTGGTACATCATCATTGATAAGGTTTGGAATACGACATAGAATATCAGACATTTTATTATCAATTTCATTTAATTGTGTATCATATTCTTTAATGTCATCCCCTAATTGACGCATTTCAGCGATAACATCATCAGCATTTTCTTTATTACGTTTTTTCTGAGCGATTTCTTCACTAACTTTGTTACGTTTAGCCTTCATCTCTTCTGTCTTGCTTATTAATGTACGACGCTTTTCATCTAATGCTAATACCTCATCGACTACTTTAGGGTCGTCTCCTCTTAATTCAATTTTGCTCTTAACTTTGTCTGGCTCTGTTCTAAAAAGTTTAATATCTAACATGAAACCTTCATCCTTTCCCATTAAAAAATATATATTTTAGCATGCCAACTATGTATATAAAAGCATACAAAAAGACCACGCCCCAACAAGGGACGTGGTCTACGCGTTGCCACCCTATTTAACAAACAAAGCAAACATCTCAATGAAATGTTACTTCATTTGCACTTAACTAAAATAACGGTTATTCGCCGATTGCTCACTAAATGTAGGTAGATTCACATTAAAGTGGATTACTTGTTCTCACTAACCACAAGCTCTCTGAAATCCATCAATAATACTACTTGGCCTACGAACAATGTTTTATTAACTTACACACAATATAGCAAAGTTTTTTGTAATTTTCAAGTTATTTTAAAATTCAATCATTTTCATTTTATGAATGTCTTAATGATATGCACTATCCTTTAAGTACTGTGCTACGGCTTCTATGTCTTTATGGAATTGTCTATCTTGTTTGATAGATGGCACAATGTTTCTAAATTCGTCATATTTGTCTCGTGTTTTAGGTGAGAGTTGATTGACCCCTTTTAATTCAACTGCTTGTAACGCAATAATACATTCAATCGCTATCACTCGTCGTGCATTTTCAATCATTTGATAACCATGTCTTGAAGCAATCGTTCCCATAGACACATGATCTTCTTGGTTAGCTGAAGATGGTATAGAATCTACACTCGCTGGATGTGCAAGTGTTTTATTCTCAGAAACTAGGCTCGCAGCTGCATATTGCATAATCATCGCGCCACTTTGTAAACCAGGTTCTGGACTTAAGAATGCAGGTAGACCGTTATTCAATTGCGGATTCACTAGTCGTTCCACACGTCGTTCTGAAACATTCGCTAATTCACTGACACCTAATTTCAAATGATCAAGCGCAAAGGCGATAGGTTGTCCATGGAAGTTACCACCAGATATGACTGTTGTTTCACCGTCTTCATCAAAGATAAGCGGATTATCATTTGAAGCATTCATTTCAAACTCTAACTTTTCTTTTACGTAGTTAAACACTTGATAACTTGCGCCATGAATTTGTGGAATACAACGTAAAGAATAAGCATCTTGAACACGAATCTCAGCTTGTCTTGTTGTTAACTTCGAGTCTACTAACCAATGACGCATACGTGCCGCGACATCTACTTGTTCTTGACTATTTCTAACTGCATGTACTCTATGATCATATGCATCAACAATACCATTTAACGCTTGATGTGTGAGCGCCGCAATCCACTCTGCTTGGTAACCTAAGTCTTCCGCTTCAATATAATTAATGACCCCTTGTGCAGTCATAGCCTGTGTGCCATTAATTAGTGCTAATCCTTCTTTAGCTTGTAGATGTAATGGTGCTCTTCCTAATTCATTTAAGACATAACGACTATCAACTTCTTCATTTTTAAAATAAACAAGCCCTTCACCAATAAGTGCTAAAGCTAAATGAGATAATGGTGCCAAATCACCTGATGCACCGAGTGAACCTTGTTGAGGAATCACAGGTATAATACGCTCATTGATGAAATATTTGAGCTGGTCGACCAATTCTAACGTTACCCCTGAATTTCCTTTTAATAATGTATTAAGTCGTAAAATCATCATCACGAGTGATACTTCTTCAGAAAATGGTTCGCCCATCCCACAAGCGTGTGAACGTATTAAATTAACTTGTAAGTCATTATACTGAGTCGAATCAATACGCACATCACTAAATAAACCAAATCCTGTGGTAATCCCATAAATGGTTTCTTTATCATTAATGATTCGTTCTACTACGCTTCTACTTTTTTTAACTCTTTCTAATGCTTCCTCTGTGATTTCAATTTTTAAATCTTGGTGTAATAATTGTTTAATATCTTCAATCGTTAAAGCATCTCCATTTAAAAATAAAGTCATAGAAACAGCTCCCCTTTATGTAGAATTAAAACTTCCATTATCAAAAAGTATACGTTTTCATTTTTATATAAACAATACCTTTTACAATTTTTATAATACATTAACAATTTAATTATTTAATACGCTAAAATATTGTCATTGTTATACTTGGTATATATATCGTTACATTTCTTAAATTCCTATTGACGAAAGTGTATTACAGGTATAGTATTTTTTATTGTATTTAAAAGCACACACATCGTTGTGACTTATATTCAATATCAAATGAATCAATGAACATAAACCGGTTTGTATAATAGAAATAGATAATCCGGTAAAAGGAGGTTTAGGTAGATGGAAACTTTAGATACTATTAATATTCCTAAAAGAAAAGAAGAGTCTCATAAAGGTGATTACGGTAAAATCCTATTAATTGGTGGATCTGCTAATTTAGGTGGTGCAATCATGTTAGCAGCACGTGCATGTGTATTTAGTGGTAGTGGTTTAATCACTGTAGCAACACACCCAACTAATCATGCTGCATTACATTCTCGATGCCCGGAAGCAATGGTTATCGATATTAACGATACAAAGATGCTTACTAAAATGATTGAAATGACAGACAGTATCTTAATTGGACCTGGACTTGGTGTAGACTTTAAAGGAAATAATGCCATTACTTTCCTATTACAAAACATCCAACCTCATCAGAATTTAATAGTAGACGGTGATGCTATTACTATTTTTAGTAAACTTAAACCTCAACTACCTTCATGTCGAGTAATTTTTACGCCACATCAAAAAGAGTGGGAACGTTTAAGTGGTATTCCAATTGAAGAACAAACTTATGAGCGTAATCGTGAAGCGGTTGATCGTATTGGCGCGACAGTTGTTCTAAAAAAACATGGTACTGAGATTTACTTTAGAAATGATGATTATAAACTATCTATCGGTAGCCCAGCTATGGCAACTGGTGGTATGGGAGATACTTTAGCAGGAATGATTACTAGCTTTGTAGGCCAATTTGACAGTATTAAAGAAGCGGTGATGAGCGCCACATATACGCATAGTTATATCGGAGAAAAGCTTTCTGAAACGATGTATGTCGTACCACCATCACGTTTAATCAATGAAATTCCATACGCAATGAAACAATTAGAAGAATAGCATTTATAGGGGATATGGTCATATTTAACACTTGCCATATCCTTTTTATTACATAAAATAAGACTCCCCGATGATAGGGGAGTCTTATTTTTTGGTTCTATGTCAACGTCGGTTGGTAATGGAATTAAGTACTAAGCAACTCTATTCAGTTGCTTAGTACTTTTTTTATATTCACTTACAAATATCCTAGAAATAATCAATATTCGATTTCTAAAATTATAAAAATTTCTATAACCATAAGAGACTCGCTTAATAAGCTTAATTTTATTATTTATTCCCTCAATAGGGCCATTTGTTAGATGTGGATATCGAATTGTATTTGTAATATAGGGTAAATATTTTATCAACGTATTAATTACTCGTTTTAAACCTTTGGATAGATCATGTTTTTTCGAAGTATATAAACTATAGGTTAATTGTTTAATGTTATTAGATTTTAAGGCGTCTGAAATTAAATGACCCATTTCATACGTTGCTTTAAGTTGACCATCTAAACTTAATAAATATTGGACAAGGCTATACTGACTCTGCCATGTAGTAAAAAGCCTAAATTGATGATAATGCATTCGGTTCAAATCGTGTGGTGTCTTAAGTAACAGCTTCCAATACCGCTTTAATTTATTATAATTCGGCCTATCCTTTCTTCGAAATTCATTCATAACTTTAATCCGAGTTCGATTGATTTCGCGAGTTATTGCTTGAACAATGTGGAAACGATCAATGATAATTTTTGCTTCTGGAAACAGTGATTCAATAAGCGAAATATATGGAACATACATATCAATAGATATACTCTTAACATTTTTACGTTGTTTTCTAGAGAACCTTAAAAAATATTCTTTGAGTTTAAATTGGCGACGATCTGGTAAGATATCGATGATATCGTGCGTGATACTATCACAATAAATAAAACTCATTGCGCCATCCACATCTTTTGTAGATTTGAATTCATCAAAAGATAAATGTTTCGGCAACTCGCTATTAGGAGTTGTTTTAACAGAAGAACTGACTTCCTTTAAATATCGATGTACAGTGGAAGGTGAAATAAACAAGCTATTAGCTACGTCTTTTTCAGAACTTACTTTGGCTAATTTCTTCATCATCATTAGTTTAACATCTTTGGAAATTCTACAACGTGGCTCAATATAAGGTGTTTGAGCCGTAAATGTTTGACCACATTCCTTACAATAAAAACGTTGCTTTTTTAACTGTAGGTACGCAGGTCGTTCAAGAATTAAACCCATATATACTTTAGTTTCTCGAAATCCGTGTTTAATGATTAAGTGATTATCGTTTTTAATACCACAACATTCACATCCCATAGGGATGTACGTCAAAATCCCTTTGTATAGTAAACATCGAACGTTTTTATGAACATACAAGCCAAGTTTTTGAGTGATTTTTAAGTTTTCTACTTCAATTCCAATGATTTCTGATATATCATTACACATAGGCACAATATCTCTCCTTACTTATTTGTTTAGCCACTTATAATTATAGAGATATTTGTGCTTTTTTGTGTCTAAAAGATAAAACGGCTAGTGAATTTTATTCACCAACCGTTAAAAATATACAACCTATTTTTTACTTTATATTATTGCTTATTCATCTTCATTATTGTCTGAATCGTTTTCGATATCTTCATTTACACGATCCATAAAGTCTTGTCTTACATCGATACGTTCATCGCCATCTTGATTATCTTCTGAATCTTGTTCTTCGTCAGTAACTTCAGTTTGAATCGCTTTGCCTGGTGCGCCACCTTCAATAACTTCTTCGTTATTAGACTCACCTTGAGCGTTATCACTTTCATTTTCTGATTCTGTTTCATCAGCGTCATCTTCTTGTTTTACTTTAGCTACTGTTGAAACAAATTGGTCATCACCTAAACGCATAAGTCGAACACCTTGTGCAGAACGGCCATTTTGTGAAATATCATGCACATCTAGACGTATAATCACACCTGCATTCGTTACTACCATTAAGTCTTCTTCACCTGTAACAGTTGTAATACATACGATGTTACCATTACGTTCTGTAATTGTTGCCGTCTTAATACCTTTACCGCCACGATTTGATAATCGATAATCAGCAATTGGTGTACGTTTACCGTAACCATTTTCAGTAACAACTAATACTTCATCTTCACTATTCGCATGTGCGACGTCTAAACCGACTACTTCATCACCTTCACGTAATGTGATACCTTTCACACCTGCTGCTGTACGACCAAGTGGACGTAATGCTTTTTCAGAGAATCTAATTAATGAAGCATGGGCAGTACCAATAAGGATATCCTCTTCACCATCGGTTAGTCTAACTGCAATTAACTCATCATCTTCTTTAAAGTTAATCGCAATTTTACCGTTCTTATTAATACGAGAGAAGTTACTTAATGATGATCGTTTAACGATACCTTTACGTGTTGCAAATACTAGGTAATCGTCTTCACTTTCAAGGTCTTTAACAGCAATCATTGTGCTAATACTTTCATCATTTTCAAGTTCAATCGCATTAACAATTGGAATACCTTTGGATTGACGAGATAATTCTGGTACTTCGTAACCTTTAAGTTTGTATACGCGACCTTTATTCGTAAAGAATAAGACATTGTCGTGAGTACTTAAAGTAACTAATTGACTCACAAAGTCTTCTTCTAATGTATTCATACCTTGTACACCACGACCACCACGGTTTTGGGCACGATATGTAGATACAGGAAGACGTTTAATATAATTGTTATGACTTAATGTAATTACAATTTGTTCTTCTGGGATTAAATCTTCATCTTCTAAATCATCTAATCCGCCAAGTTGAATTTCTGTACGACGTTCGTCACCATAACGTTCTTTAATTTCTGTTAATTCGTCACGAACTAATTGTAGTAATACTTCTTCATCCGCTAAAATCGCTTCTAATTCATCGATATAAGCTAATAATTCGTTATATTCTGATTCAATTTTGTCTCTTTCTAAACCAGTTAAACGTCTTAAACGCATATCTAAGATAGCTTGTGCTTGTCTTTCAGATAATTTGAAGCGTTCTTGTAAGCTTTCCATTGCCACTTTATCTGTTTCAGATTCACGAATTGTACTAATAATTTCATCAATATGATCAAGTGCAATTCTTAAACCTTCTAAGATATGGGCACGGTCTTTTGCTTTTCTTAAATTGTACTCTGTACGTCTACGTACAACCGTTTTTTGGTGTTCTAAGTAATGGACTAATGCTTCTTTAAGATTAATCAACTTAGGTCTGCCATTAACTAAGGCAATCATATTTACACCAAATGATGTTTGTAACGGTGTTTGTTTATATAAGTTATTTAAGATAACGCTTGCGTTAGCATCCTTACGGATATCAATAACAACTCTTACACCTGTACGTAAACTTGTTTCATCACGTAAGTCAGTAATACCATCAATTTTTTTATCACGTACAAGTTCAGCAATTTTTTCAATCATTCGTGCCTTGTTAACTTGGAATGGAATTTCTGTAACAACAATACGTTGACGTCCGCCACCACGTTCTTCAATTTCAGCACGTGAGCGCATTTGTACAGAACCTCTACCTGTTTCATAAGCACGTCTAATACCACTTTTACCTAGGATAAGACCAGCAGTTGGAAAATCTGGACCTTGAATATCTTCCATTAATTCACTGATTGAGATGTCTGGCTTCTTACTTAAACTAAGTACGCCATCAATCACCTCTGTCAAATTATGAGGTGGTATATTAGTCGCCATACCTACGGCGATACCTGCCGCACCATTAACTAATAAGTTAGGGAAACGTGCAGGTAAGACTGACGGCTCTCTTTCATTACCATCATAGTTATCAATAAAGTCAATTGTATCTTTATTGATATCACGTAGTAATTCTAGCGTGATTTTAGTCATACGTGCTTCGGTATAACGCATAGCAGCTGCGCCATCTCCATCCATGGAACCAAAGTTACCTTGTCCATCTACAAGTGGATAACGATAACTGAATTCTTGTGCCATTCTTACCATAGCCTCGTAAATAGATGAGTCACCATGTGGGTGATATTTACCCATAACATCCCCAACAATACGTGCGGATTTTTTATATGGCTTGTCTGGAGTCATACCTTGTTCATTTAATCCGTAAAGTATACGACGATGTACTGGTTTTAATCCATCTCTGACGTCTGGTAATGCACGAGAAACGATAACACTCATTGCATAGTCTAGGAATGATTCGCGCATTTCATTGGTTATATTTCGTTCATTAATTCTTGATTGAGGTAATTCAGCCATCAAGAGATCCTCCTTCAAAAGTTCAGTTCATAGTGCTTAGAAATCTAGGTTGGCATAGACTGCGTTATCTTCAATAAATTGTCTACGGTTTTCAACAATGTCACCCATTAACATTTCAAATGTTTGGTCGGCATCAATTGCATCTTCTAACGTTACTTGTAACATTGAACGATGTTCTGGATTCATCGTAGTTTCCCATAATTGGTCGGCATTCATTTCACCAAGACCTTTATAACGGGCAATAGACCATTTAGGTGTTGGATTTAATTCTGCTTTTAATTTATCTAATTCTCTATCGTTGAAAACGTAATATTTTTGTTTACCTTGCGTTAATTTGTATAACGGTGGTTGTGCAATATAAACGTATCCCGCTTCGATTAGCGGTCTCATGAAACGATAGAAGAATGTTAATAATAGTGTTCTGATATGGGCACCATCAACATCGGCATCTGTCATAATTACAATTTTATGATAACGTGCTTTACTAATATCAAATTCTCCACCGATACCCGTACCAAACGCTGTAATCATAGAACGAATTTCATTGTTATTTAAAATACGATCTAGACGTGCTTTTTCAACATTAAGAATCTTACCTCTCAATGGTAAAATCGCCTGTGTGCTTGAGTCACGGCCTGATTTAGTAGACCCACCGGCAGAGTCCCCTTCGACTAAGAAAATTTCACTTTCTTCAGGGTTTTTACTAGAGCAGTCAGCAAGTTTACCAGGTAAACTTGAAATCTCTAATGCTGATTTACGACGTGTCACTTCACGTGCTTTCTTTGCAGCAACACGTGCACGAGATGCCATAATACCTTTTTCAACAATAATTCTACCAACACTAGGGTTTTCATATAAGAAACGTTCAAAGTGCTCAGAGAATAATTTATCTACAACTTGTCGCACTTCAGAGTTTCCTAATTTCGTTTTCGTTTGACCTTCGAATTGAGGATCACCATGTTTGATAGAAATAATAGCTGTTAAACCTTCACGTGTGTCTTCACCTGAAAGTCTATCTTTATCTTCTTTGATAATTTTACTGTTCATACCATAACTATTTAACACACGTGTTAACGCACGTTTAAAGCCATCTTCATGGGTACCGCCTTCGTACGTGTGGATATTGTTGGCATATGTTAATAAATTCGTTGAATAGCCTTTATTATATTGGATCGCAATTTCAACTTCGATATCATCTTTAGATTGGTGAATGTAGATAGGTTCGCCATGGATAGGTTCCTTATTTTCATTCAACATTTCTACATAAGACTTAATCCCACCCTCATAGTGATATGAGTCTTGTCTGATATCGTCTTCGTCTCGCTCATCAGTTAAAGTGATTTGAATACCTTTGTTCAAGAATGCTAACTCACGAATACGTTGTTGCAATGTTTCATAGTTATAAACTGTTGTTTCAGTAAAGATACTACTATCCGCTTTAAAACGAATTGCTGTACCTGTTTTATCTGTGCTACCAATTTCTTTTAAATCAAATTGAGGTACACCTTTTTTATAGGCTTGGTGATAAATCGTATCGTTACGGTGTACGTATACTTCTAAATCCTCTGATAGGGCATTAACAACGGATGAACCTACACCATGTAGACCACCTGATACTTTGTATCCGCCACCACCGAATTTACCTCCGGCATGAAGTACAGTTAAAATAACCTCAACTGCTGGACGTCCCATTTTTTCTTGAATATCTACTGGGATACCACGACCATTGTCAGTAACTTTAATCCAATTATCTTTTTCAATTGTTACGTTAATTTCGTCAGCATAACCTGCTAATGCTTCGTCAATACTATTATCAACAATTTCCCATACTAAATGGTGCAAACCTCTTTCTGAAGTTGAACCGATATACATACCAGGTCGTTTACGGACCGCTTCTAGTCCTTCTAATACTTGTATCTGCCCAGCACCATAATTATCTGTGTTGTTTACATCTGACAATGTATTCACCATCGCTTTCTGTTACTTTATAATTTCACCTTGATTTATACGGTATAACTTAGCATTATTCATGATTTCATGATCAATACCGTCTACGGATGTCGTAGTTACAAATGTCTGTACTTTATGTTGAATTGTACTCAATAAGTGCGTTTGACGTGAGTCATCTAATTCACTCAACACATCATCTAGTAATAAAATTGGATATTCTCCAACTTCTATATTCATTAGTTCAATTTCAGCTAACTTAATTGACAATGCGGTTGTTCTCTGTTGACCTTGTGAACCATAAGTTTGCGCATCCATGCCGTTAACATTAAAACCTAAGTCGTCACGATGTGGTCCAAAGAGACACACACCACGGTCTTTCTCTCTTTGAAGATTGTCATTAAGTAATGTCAGAATCTCTTCTAACATTTCTGATTCCGTTTGGTCCTGATGACTTAATTTCAAACTTGGTAAATATTTAAGCGCCAATTGTTCACGTTCATTCGTAATACCTGCATGAATGGGTTGAGCTAATTGTTCTAGTTCTTTAATAAAATGTTCACGACGCAACGTCACCTTTAACGCATATTCAGCAAATTGTTGATTTAAGACTTCCAGCATAGTTGTGTCAGTCTTATTACCAATTTGTAGTTGCTTTAGGTAGTTGTTCTTTTGTTTTAAAATACGTTGATATTGAGAAAGGTCGTTTAAATAGACAGCTGATATTTGTCCTAATTCCATGTCTATAAAACGACGGCGTATTAGAGGTGATCCTTTGACGATATTCAAATCTTCCGGCGCAAAAAGAACCACATTTAGATGCCCTATATATTGTGTTAGTCTACTTTGCTCTAAGTGGTTGACCTTCACTTGCTTACCTCTTTTAGTAATGAACATCGTCAGTGGCATTGTGCCATGTCTATAATTTAGCTCACCTTCTATTTTAGCATACTCAGAATCAAAACGTATGAGTTCCTTGTCATTAGAAGTTCTGTGGCTTTTTGCCAAAGCTAAAGTGTAAATTGATTCAAGGAGATTCGTCTTTCCTTGTGCATTCTCGCCTATGAGAATATTCACTTCAGGATGACAATCGATTGTAACCTGTTCATAGTTACGATAGTTTTCCAATTGGAGTGTATTTAGTTTCATTGTTCACCTTGGTGAATGATTAAAAAAGCACCCGTATCTTCAGGTAATTCAGGTATATCAATTCGATCATGATGTTCTAATTTTTTGCCACGTCTAACTTCACGTTGACCATTAATTAAAACCTCGAAATCTTGTAGGAACCATTTCGCTTGGCCACCTGATTCAATAATACCTTCTGTTTTCAGAAATTGACCTAAAGTAATGTCACCTTCTACAACAACTTCTTGAATCAAATTCATCACTCCATTTCTTTTTATGTCATTAATATATTATACCTGTTTTGCGCTCAAATTTCATGTGAAACAAAGAATGTAAACGTTTACTTATTGTGATAATGTCTCTATTTTAAATTTATTGGTTATTTCAATTACTTTTTTAGTTATGTATTAACGTCATTTTAATTTTAAAGGGCATATTAGCTCATTTTTCTATAAATCGATAAATTCCTCCTAAAAATATTTTCTTACGCTTACACAAAGGCTCACACACTTTAAAATGAACTTTAAATAAAAAATAGCCGAGACATTTAATCGTGTCTCAGCTATTATTCATTTTCGCTTTTTAAGTATTGATTAGTAAGTACGGATTGGCAAGATCAATTGAGTGACTGAATCATCGTCTTTAGGTTTTAAGATGAATGGTTTCATCGTACCGAAGAATTCGACTTCGACTTCGTCATTATCAATCGCTTTTAATGCATCCATCATATATTTTGAGTTGAACGAAATTTTAAGATTGCCACCTTCTACATCAGTTGCTGTTACTTCTTCTTTTACAGTACCAATTTCTGGAGACGTTGATGATAGTTCAACAACTTCATTACCAGTGCTTAATTTGATGACATTATTACCGCCTTCTCTAGCTAATAATGATGCACGATCAATTGCATGGTAAAACTCACCATTGTTAATTCCTAACTTGATTTCATAGTTTTCAGGGAATAAACGCGTTGTATCTGGATAATGACCTTCTAATAAACGAGAAATGAAATTAACATGACCTACTCTAAATAATACTTGGTTAGATGCGAAGAAAATATCAATATCTTCATCACTATCGCTCATAATTTTATTTAATTCAGATAAGGCTTTACCAGGAATGATGACATTTTTATTTTCAGATGTATCTTCTAATTTTAACTTTCTTACAGCCAAGCGGTGTGAGTCAGTTGCTGTGCATATTAATTCATTATCTTGTATAAGCCAGTTGACACCAGTTAATACTGGGCGTGTTTCTGAGGTGGACACTGCAAAATTAGTTTGTGCAATGATGTTTTTTAATACTTTTACAGATAATTGAATGGCGTCATCTCTTGATACTTCTGGTAATAGTGGATATTGATCTGGATCTAAACCACTTAAGTTGAATTCAGAATGGCCAGATGTAATGAGTGTTTGGAATTGTTCATTAGTAGACAATTTAACATCTTTACCTGGTAATTTTTTAATAATATCTACGAAGAAACGACCAGGAAGTACAACTGATCCTGTTTCTGAGATATCAACAATATCTTCACCATCTATTTGTTTTGGTATTGAGATTTCAATTGAGATTTCAGAATCTGATCCAGTTAAAATGACTTCATTTTCTTTAGCGTCAATTTTAATACCAGTAAGAATTGGTAAAGTTGTTCTTGGTGAAATAGCTTTTAATGTATCGTTTAGTTGATTAATAAAGTAATCTCTTTTAATAGTGAATTCCATCATTAAAATTTAAACTCCTTCCAGTCGTTTATATATAATTATATAGGTTTTAAATTCATAGTAATAGTAGTAGGGCCTGTGAATTAGTGGATAAGTGACAATAAGTCTGATATAGCAAAGTTATACACATGTGGATAAAGTGTGTATACTGTGTACACCTTTTCAACATTATCCACAATCCACAACTTGATTATCTTTTTTAGAATCATACAACGACAACAAAATGACATATGTTTTCCGATGTAATTATTCCCTTTTATAATCAAATTTAATCTTCAATTCGAACTGTACTATAACAGCTCAAGTGTTCAAATTATTTCCCAACTATTGGTTTCTGATTTCTTTTTCTAAATTTTCCACTTCTTGTTTAAATGTAGGATCTGCTTTTATATCATTTACAATTTTTTCGTGAGCATGAATGACGGTTGTATGATCACGCCCGCCAAACTCTTCACCAATTTTAGGTAATGAAAAATCTGTAAGTTCACGTGAAAGATACATCGCTATTTGTCGTGGATAGGCAATAGATTTTGTACGCTTTTTGGCACTAAAGTCCTCTATGCGAACGTTATAGTATTGTCCAACGACTTTTTGTATATCTTGAATGGTAATCTTTTTAGATTTAGGTGCTTGAATAATATCTTTTAAAGCTTCCGCAGCTAATTCAGTCGTGATAGGTTTACCTTGTAATTGTGAATATGCTAGTAAACGTGTTAAAGCACCTTCAAGTTCACGAATATTGGATTGAATTTGATTAGCAATGTAGTTTAAAGATTCCATTGGTATATCTAAATTCTCTTCTTCAATCTTTTTCTGTAAAATAGCCATTCTTGTTTCATAATCTGGTGGTGTAATATCCACAATTAAGCCCCATTCAAAGCGAGAACGAAGTCGATCTGACAATTTTGAGATCTCTTTTGGTGGACGGTCACTAGAAATAACAATTTGTTTATTATTGTTATGCAGTTCATTGAATGTATGGAAGAATTCCTCTTGTGTTTGCTCCTTATTTTGAATGAACTGTATATCATCGATTAGTAAAACGTCGATATTACGGTATTTCTCTCTAAAAGCATCACCTTGGTTATCACGAATTGACTTAATAAATTCGTTTGTAAACTTTTCACTAGATGTATAAATCACATTAGCATTAGGATTGTTACTCAAAACATGATGTCCAATGGCATGCATGAGATGGGTTTTTCCTAATCCAACTCCACCATAAATGAATAATGGATTATATGCTTCGGCTGGTGCTTCTGCTACTGCTAAACTCGCAGCATGTGGAAAACGGTTGCCTGGTCCGATTACAAATGTGTCAAATGTATTGTGTGTATTAAATTGTTCAATACCACCCGGATTATCGACATTCTGATGTTGATTAGTTTCTTGAGCTGTTGGTTCTTCAGGTTGTTTTTGATCGGTGTTCATATATTTTGACAGTTCTTCTTCAGTTATAAAACGAGGTTCGACTTCATAACCGATCACTTCATATATGATGCTTTGCATAATCTCACTATATTTTTGATTGAGCCAATTCGCATTGAAAGATTCACTGACTAATACGATGGCTTTATCATTTTGGAGTGAATAGAGTTGCGTATCTTTTACGAAAGTATCAAAACTAATTTTTGAAATTCGTTCTTTGGCGAGGTCTAATACTTTTTCCCAAATTTCTTTTTCAGACAT